>NZ_JACHWS010000002.1 GCF_014191505.1 Hoyosella altamirensis | reverse complement strand
CGCGATCGAACCGGCAGACGTTGCGTGGAAGCTGGCCCAGAAGCGGGTGCAAAGCTCACCGGTACCAATCAGACGCTCCGGACTGGACGGCCAGTCGCTCCCACTCGACGATGACAGCTTCGATTCGGCATTGACGACGTGGACGCTGTGCACCATTCCCGACCCGGTGACCGCGCTCAAAGAAGTGCGCCGGGTGCTGAAACCCGGCGGGCGGCTGCACTTCGTGGAACATGGACTCGCCCCGGACGAGAACGTGCAGCGGTGGCAGCACCGGCTGAACCCCATGCAGCAGCGCCTCTTCGGTGGATGCAATCTCAACCGTCAGATAGTCAGTCTGGTGCAGGAAGCTGGGTTCAGCGTCGACGAACTCGACCAGTTCTACGAGAATGGTGCACCGAAAGCGATGGGTGCGCTCTCCTTGGGAACCGCCGTGGCGCGCTGACCCGACTACCGCCAGATCGTGAAGGACTTACCCTCCGTGAGAGGGAAGATCCTTCACGATCCGAGCACACGTGCTACAAATCACGCAGCCCAGGGGCCGGACAAGCGTCGGCGACATCGACAACTACCTGCCCGGCCTCCGCTGGCTCCGGCCGCACGCCGGTTTTCCAGCCAGCGCCATCAATCACCTGTTCCGCAGCGAGCGCCGACAACTCGTCCGCCTCGAACGCGCGTCCCCTGCTCAGGAATCGCACGCCTTCGGGCGACTCCAGACTGAATCCCGACCCCCGGCCCGGCACCACGTCAAGCACGAGCTGGGTGTGCTTCCAGGTTTCGAACTGGGAGCCCGATATCCAGACCGGAACACTTCCGTCGCCGAGTTCAAGCACGCCGAGGAGGACGTCGCGCTCGCCAACGATGAAGTCGCCCAGTGGGTAGCACATCGGTGCTGAGCCATCACAACAGCCGCCAGATTGATGGAGCATCAACGGGCCGTGGCGGCCAGCGAGCTGCTTAAGCAGATCGCGAGCCGCCACGGTCATCACCACACGGTGCATCAGAAGAAGCCTTGTGCGCCTGGTGCGTAGCTCACCAGCAGATTCTTGGTCTGCTGGTAGTGATCGAGCATCATCCGGTGGTTCTCACGACCGATACCCGACTGCTTGTATCCACCGAACGCAGCGTGAGCTGGGTACTGGTGGTAGGTGTTCGTCCACACCCGCCCCGCCTGGATCTCTCGGCCCGCGCGGTATGCGGTGTCACCGGTCCGTGACCACACACCAGCTCCCAGGCCGTACAGCGTGTCATTCGCGATGCGGATCGCATCATCAAAGTCCTTGAAAGATGTCACCGAAACAACCGGCCCGAAGATCTCTTCCTGGAAGATGCGCATCTTGTTGTTGCCGGTGAAGATCGTCGGCTGCACGTAGTAGCCACCGGACAGATCGCCACCGAGGTCCGCACGCTCACCGCCGGTGACAACATGTGCGCCTTCACTCTTGCCGATCTCGATGTACGAGAGGATCTTCTCGAGCTGATCGTTGGATGCCTGGGCACCGATCATCGTGTCAGTGTCGAGAGGGTTGCCCTGGCGTACTGCCTTGGTGCGTATCGCGGCGAGCTCGAGAAACTCGTCGTAGATGTCTTCCTGGATCAGCGCACGTGACGGGCAGGTGCACACTTCACCCTGGTTCAGCGCGAACATGGTGAAGCCTTCGAGCGCCTTGTCCTGGTAGCTGTCGTTCTGGGCGAGAACATCCGAGAAGAAGATATTCGGGCTTTTTCCGCCGAGTTCCAGCGTCACGGGGATCAGGTTCTCCGACGCGTACTGCATGATCAGACGACCGGTGGTGGTCTCACCGGTGAAGGCGATCTTCCGGATCCGGTTGCTCGATGCCAGCGGCTTCCCGGCTTCCACACCGAAACCGTTGACGATGTTGAGGACACCGGGCGGCAGCAGGTCACCGATAATTGAGATCAGGTACATGATCGAAGCTGGGGTTTGCTCCGCAGGCTTCAGGACGATGGCGTTGCCAGCAGCGAGCGCGGGAGCCAGCTTCCAGACAGCCATGAGAATGGGGAAGTTCCACGGAATGATTTGTCCGACCACCCCGAGTGGCTCGTGGAAGTGGTAGGCAACGGTGTCATCGTTCAGTTCCGACAGCGAGCCTTCCTGAGCGCGAATCGCACCGGCAAAGTAGCGGAAATGGTCGATCGCGAGCGGAATGTCTGCGTTGAGTGTTTCGCGGATGGGCTTGCCGTTGTCCCACGCCTCCGCGAGTGCGATGGATTCGAGGTTCTCCTCGATGCGGTCAGCGATCTTGTTGAGGATGTTGGCGCGGACAGCAACGGGCGTCTTGCCCCATTTGGGCGCGGCCGCGTGCGCCGCGTCGAGAGCCTTCTCAATATCCTCAGCGGTGGAACGTGCAATTTCGATGAATGGCTGGCCGGTCACTGGGGTGACGTTCTCGAAGTACTCGCCCTTCGCGGGCGCTACCCATTCGCCACCGATCCAGTTGTCATACCGCGACGGGTACGACATCAGCGCGTCAGGTGAACCGGGACGGGAATACTCGGTCATGAACTCCTCCAGTGCTTGTGGGTTGTGATCCACGACACTAGGCGCACTAACGTTGCAACACAGTTGCATGATCGCGAGTTAGCGGCTGTACTCCCGATTGAGCCGGTCGACGCGCGCTTTGACCTGGCAGAACAGCGGAGCCGCCGGATCGAGAGAGCTGAGATACGCGGTGAGGGCAACGATGTCTTCTCGCCCGTGCACGGACGATGTCCATCGGGCTAGCAACTCAGTATCACCCGCTCGCAGCAGCGCAGCCTGGATCCGTACTTGCAGTTCCTCGCGCAGGTCGACGACGCCCGGCGCAAAAGACTCCGGCAAGACAGGCCCCGGATAGGCACGCAAAGCGGCGCGGACGTCACCGCGGTCCAAAGCTGAGCGCACTTCGGCGACATCGGTGCGAAGCTCGGTGAGCAGCCGGTACGGACGCGAACCGAGCCGCTCTGCCCCGATAACCTTGCGGAGCCGGGAAAGCTCGGCGCGCACAGTGACGTCGTCCAGTTCCTCTTCGTCAAGAAGGACCGCGAGGCGCTGCGACGTGAGACCTTCGGGATGCTCAGCAAGCAGCAACAGAATCTCCGCATGCCGCTGCGACAACCTGTTGTGGTCAGCACCCAAGTGCAGCACGGGCCGGACCGCCCCTAGCGTTTCGAGCCGCGGCACCGCCTCCGTCAAGGCATGCGGCGACCGAAGCAGATGCAGCCGCAATTCGGTTTCCGCCGCCATCACGGTTGCTTTCACGAGCTGCAGCACTTCCGGCGCGGCGACGCGGGGACCGCCTGTGATGTCGATCGCGCCGATGATCCGGCCTGATAGTGGATCATGCACGGGCGCGGCTGAACAGCTCCACTCATGCACGGAACGATTGAAGTGCTCCGTACCGAAGATCTGCACCGAATGATCGAGTGCGAGCGCTGTGCCGGGCGCGTTCGTTCCGACACGTTCTTCGCTCCAGTCCGCGCCTTCCACAAAGCTCATTCCGACGGCACGGTCGCGTGCGAGATGGTCACCCTCAACCCAGAGCAAACGGCCCGCTTCGTCCGTCATCGCGACGAGCAGCTCGCTGTCCGCGGCATCTTCGACGAGGAGCTTGCGAACCACTGGGCGGATCAGCGCCATCGGATGCGCAGATCGGTAGCCCTTGAGTTCCTCCTCGACAAGAAACCCGGTCTGGTCGACGGTTTCCGGGGAGATACCGCGCTCCTTCGCGCGCAACCAGGACTCGCGCACAACCTTGCGCACCGACGCGGGCGCTGCGCCATTCGGCGTGGCAAGGAACGACTGCCACGCCGCAGACAGGTCCCGGGCGAGCCGTGTGATGTCCTCGCCCGGTGGCAGCGCCAGCCACGGGTTACCGGTGGGCCGCGGTTGGGTCATTGATGTCTGTGCCTCCTCCCTACCGAGAGTAACCCACGTCACTCTCGGAGAGAGACCTCACAGAGATGGGTCAATGAGCACTTTCATCTTCTTGCCCGCATGCAGCGCATGGAATCCCTCATCGACTACCTGCTCGATGGGGATGGTGGTGACCCAGCCGGTCGTGTCGTAATGCCCGTTCGCCATGAGGTCGATGACCGCACGGTAGTCGTCGCCGGTGTAGCAGAGTGAGCCCTGAATGCGCGATTCGTTCATCACCAGGTTGAGCAACGGCGTTTCCAGCGGCTTTTCGTAGATGGCAACGCTCACCAGAGGTTTGTGGGCGCCGATGCATTGCAGCGCCGTTTCGACTGCGGGCTGAACACCCGCGGCGTCATAGGCGGCGTCGACGCCGCTGCCACCAGTGTGGTCGCCGATGAACTCCGCGACATTCACCGACGTCGGATCGAGGGTTTTCGCGCCCAGGTTTTCGATCGACGCGCGCCGCACCGGGGATGGTTCCACCACATACACGTCGTCGAGTCCGAGTCCCTTCAGCGCGAACCACACACCGATACCGATCGGCCCGGCCCCCATCACCACGGCGGTGTCCCCGGCCCGCACATTTCCGAGCTTCGCAGCGTGGTACGCGACAGACATCGGCTCGACGAGAGCGCCGAGTTGCAGCGACACCGAGTCAGGCAGCTTGTGCAGCATGTTTTGTGGAACCACGGTTGACTCGGCCATTCCACCATCTGACATGAGCCCATGAAAGCCGATGAACTTGCAGATGTTGTACCTGCCCGACGCGCATGGGCCGCACGTGCCACAACGGTAGATCGGTTCGATAGCTACCCGATCTCCTTCGCTGAAGCCGTCCACTCCTGGCCCAATTTCAGTAATTGTTCCCGAAAACTCGTGTCCGAGGACAAGGGGCGCCTGGTTGCCGGTCAGCGCATGCGGTGAGGTCGGGATAAAAATCGGGCCGGCGAAGTACTCGTGCAGGTCCGTTCCGCAAATCCCGTTGAACCCCACGCGTACCTTCACCTCTCCGTGAGCAGGCGCCGGGTCAGGCACGTCGTCGATGGAAACTTTGTTTGGTCCGTAATACACAGCCGCGCGCATTGGTGCGCTCCTCCCGTTGAAACGGTTGACACCTCAGTCCTATATGAGCTGGATCACACCAGGGAGGGTTGCGGGGGGTTGCAGGGCTGACGGTGGGAACGCTGGGGCACCTGCCACAATCGGTACCACGAGCACGAAAGCAAAGGAGCGACGTGGACCGGAAGCGTTCCCAGCATCGGCCAGGCAGGTGGCCCGAGAAATGGCCGACGCCCCGGACCCGGCGCCGGGACATCGCCCTTCTGGGCGGGCTGATTATCGCGGCGGCGGGCTCGTTAGTCGCAGGGGTTATGGGGTTCAGAGATGGGCAGCCGCAAGTGCTCGGCTTTGGTGTCCTCGTCGCGGCGCTCTTCAGCGTGGGCGCGGTCTACCACTTCTACCACGCGGTTCAGCCGCAACGGCGCCGCAGCGACGTGATTCTCACGACGAATCGTGACGGTGAGCCCGTAACCCGAATACTTCGGTCGCCAGTTCTGTTTCACCTGCGTACAGCGTTAATGATCGGTCTCACGGTACTTTTCACCGCTTCTGCGGTAGACCACTACCTATCCGAGGGGACCGCGGGCGTCCTCGGCGCGCTCATCTATCTGATCATCGCCGTGTTCTTCGGCTCGTACGTCCTCGCCGTCGCCACGAAGGGACTGATGCCCGGGTTTATCGAGTTCTCGCCGCAGGGCATCTTCAACCGCGGCTGGAGTTTCGAGTCACGCATGCCGTGGCGTCAAGTGCTCACGGTCCAGGCAGAGCACGACAAGAAGCACCCTCAGGTCCTCGTGATCGGTGATCCCGAACGGGAGTGGAAGTACGACTACACGGTTCGCCTGTGGCGCATCGACCGTTTGACTGTGGTCCCGATGATCGACGTCGACACCCGGAAGTTCAGGGTTCCGCCCGACGTGCTCTATGCGGTCTTCTCCTTCTATTTTGACAGCCCTCCGGCGCGGGTGGAGCTGGGGACCCAGGTGTCGCTCGACCGAATCGACAGTTGGTGGCCTCGCCCAGCTGCCTGATCCATCTGCGGATGTCGCCCAAACACGCCGATTCCGGGGTTGTCATTGACGCCCGCAGATGAATTTCAGGGGCTCCTTAGCTCCGCGCGGCCCGGCGCGCTAGTGACCACCATGCGAGGACAAGATCGTGGGTGCTCGCTCTTATGTCCAGGCCGGTGATCTCACGGAAGCGGCCCAGCCGGTAGCGCACCGTATTGCGATGTACATGCAGCTTCTCCGCCGTGGCGTCAACATTCTGATCGCACTCGAGCAGCGTCCACACGGTCTGCTCGATCTCCCGGTTGGCCTCGTTGTCACTATCTAAGTACTGGAAGTGCAACTGTTCCACCGCGATTGCCAGTTCGTCGGCCATCAGCGCGAGTGGCAGCGGACCAAGCTGATCCAGGGTGACCACCCCGGTGCGGCCGAAAGCTGCGGCAGCGTCGAGCGCGACGCTGGCTGACCGGAACGCTGCAGCAACGTTATGCAGGTGGACCGCCGAACCGATCGCGGCGAGGCTGCCATCGGGCAGGGTGGGAGGCTGCGGAACGAGTCCCACCAAGTCCCCTTCAAGCACAGCGAGCACCGGCTTATGGTGCTGCGTGGCTGTGGTCCGTCGGATCGCGGACGACATGCGTTCTTCTTCTTTGGCGTCGGCAGGGTGCGCACGCATCGGGTGGTAGCGTGCCGACGGATCGAGACCAAACAATCGGGCCTCTGTGGCAAGCCTGGCTGGCGCGACGGTCCCGTGCAGCGTCGCCCGCAGGAAGTCGGCGCGACGGCCACTTTCGCGTTCCCCGGCATCGACGGCCATCTCACGCTGGATTTCGGCGATTACACCGGCGGCGTCCGTGACAAATTGCCAGGCGAAATCATGCACACGCAGCATCGTCGCCGCGTCAAGCTGGTGTTCGGCGGCCATCGCGTCGGCCTCGTTGAGGAGGTACCTCGCAGCGAGCTGAATGCTGCGAGTGAGCGCACCGAAGGGAAATCCCTGTTCCGCCCGCCGCCGCGCAAGATCTGCCAGGGGTTCCAGCGTGCTTGCATCTACCCGTAATGCAGCGACGTGCGTGATGACGTCGCGCATCAGAGCCACGGTGGCCCCGCGCACATCCTCCGTCGGCAGCACGTCGTACTCCGGTATCTCGCGGCGCAGCAGAGCAACCACCGCGTCCGTGCGTTCGTCGAGGCGCTTGAGTAGGGCGTCCGCCAGATTCGCGAGCGCTTGGTGAGCTGGCTCGGGCGACGCGGTCATGCCGCGATCCTAGCCAGCTCACCACTCAGCTGATCGGTCTTCCGGCCGAATCAGGCCGCAGTGTCCGCGTTAGCGCTCGCTCGCGCCAACCGTGACAAGCTCCGCAGGTTCCGCCGGGCTTACCGACATATCCAGCTGATTGCCCAGCCTTGCCGCGTGCCTGCGGTGCGCGAGGTACTGCGCGGCCAGCCCCAACAGGGTGATGCCGACCATTGTCGCCACCGCTGACGCGAACCCAGGGCTGCCGTTGAATGCTGCGATCAAGCCGTCACGCGTGTAGGACATGGGCGCAATCGGGTGCAGTGCACGCAGCGGCGCGGGGATCGTTTCCAGCATCCAGACGCCACCGAACGAGAACACTTGCAGCATCCACACTGCGAGCGTGACGAGGATGCCCGCGGCGTAGCCGAAGATCCTGAATGCGGCGCCCGTGAGCGCCACGGACATCAATGTCGCTGCGGCGACGACAACGATCACCTGGCCGAAACTCGCCGGAGCCGGTGCAGGTGTGACGACTGACCACACCACCGTCGCGAGGGCCGCCATAGCGGTGAGGCTGACCGCAGTCACAGCAAGGAGTCGCCGGACGGGGCGTTTCGGATGTGCCCCACCCGATAGAACCGCGCCTCGGTCCTCGCCCGATGCCCGGAACGACATCCACACGAGCAGCGCCACGAGGGCTGACGAAATCGCTAGCAGGACTGGCACGGCACCCGGCCCGAGTTTCGAGGTTCCCGCAACGGTCTTGTCCGCGACATTGTTCGCGTCAAGTGCGACGGGAGTGCTGACCAGTGAGGCCAGTTGTGTGCGTGCTGCGTCATCACCGAGATCCGGAACGCGCTGGGCGCCTGCCCCCAGTCCGTCGGCGAGTTGTCCCGCTCCGTCATTGAGCTGGCGCGCGCCGTCCTGCAAACGGGGAAGATTTGCCGCAAGCTGTCCCACTCCTGCCTCGATGCGGCCAAGGCCGTCGGCAAGTGTTCGCGCACCCGTCGCGAGTTCTCCTCCGCCGACGGTGAGCGTATCGACACCCGAGCGGTATTGCGCTGCCGGATCATTCAGCTGGCGCGCGAGCTCCGCACTTCCTGCGTTGAGCTGCGCGATGCCGTCAAGGAGCTGTTCCACCTTGCCGAGGATCGCAGCACCTTCGCTGCCCACGGGGTCTGGGAGGGTGGCAAGCTGGTTCTGCAGCGCCGCCACCCGTCCAGCGAGTGTTCCGTCGGGGTCGACGGTCCCGGCCAGCGTGTTCAGCCCGTCGGACAGGCGTTGTGCGCCGTCCCCCAACTCACCAGTGCCGTTTTGCAGCCGTACTAGTCCGTCAGCGAGCTGCTCAGCGCCATCGGCCAAGCGAACACCGCCCGCCCTGGCCTCGCTGACGCCCGGAGCTAGTTGGCCGGTCACCCCATCTGCGACCTGGTCAACACCCCCGGTCAGCTGACCAGTGCCATCCGCGAGGCGTCCCGCACCATCAGCCGCATCACGGATGCCACCACCGAGGTCATTCATCCCGGTCAAAACGGTGCCGACGGCGCGGCTCGATGTGGACTTCAGTACCGCCGCGTTGAGCGTGGCCATCACCCTGGCGCCGACGGTGGAAGCCATCGTCGTGTTGTTGTCGTTGTAGGTGACCCTGATGCTCGCTGGATCAGTAACACCATTCGAAAGCCCGCTGAGGGTGCTGCTGAAGTTCTCCGGAATCTCCACTGTGAAGTAGTAGTCCGCGGCGCGCAGCCCCTCGGCGGCCTGTTCGGCATCGACGACCTGCCAGTCCAGGGCACCACCGTCCAGCAGCGTCTTGACGATCTCGTCACCGGCGCGGATCGTGTCGTCGCCTTCACCGGCGGGCTGGTCCGAGTTAACGAGCGCGACGGGAAGGTGCTTCAGCTTTTCTGTCGGGTTCCACATCGCCCACATGAAGAGGGCGGCGAACGCCAAGGGCAGGGTGATGACGAGCGAGAGGACGATTCGCATTGTGCGCGAACGGTGCCACCGCGAGACGGGTCGGGGCGCGTGCATTCGTATTACTCCAGTTGGTGTGGTTGGTGACCCTTGCCCGCAGACCACGTAGTCCACCTAGTGTGATCTCCGCGCATTCGACTACGGCAGCATGATTCGGGTCATATTGATGGTCTGCATTTATGCCCCAAAAGGCCATGGACGCTGCGCCAAACCCGCCGGTCCCGAATTGGCTGCGAGAACAAACGGGTCTGGGTGCAGCGGCCGGAACCGCAGCAAAACGCCGCTGGCATAAACTCGAAGTCATGGCCGCGATCGAGACCCGACTCCTCATCCTCGGCGCGGTCATGATGTTTGAGCCGGTCAACGGCTATCAGGTGCTTCGTGAGTTGCGATCGTGGGACATCGAAGAGTGGGCCAAGATCAAACCTGGGTCGATCTACTCTGTGCTGAGGACTCTCACCAAAAACGGCAGTGTCATTCGTCACGAAGTCGACGAAGGCGCCCGCACGGTGTCCGTGTATGTGACGACGGCGCAGGGCCGCGCGGAGTTTCACCGGCTGTTCAGTGAAGCTTTGCGCGAGCCCGATGCGATGGCGCCAATCCCGGCGCATACCGCATGGCTGCTGCTCCTCCTCGTGACCCGCGAGGACTTTTTGAGCAGCCTCGACGAACGCATTCGCCGTTCGGAAAAACTGATCGAAGAAAGCGAGCAGCAGCTGGCTGCTGGCATCGATGCGCCCGAACACATCATTGAAGTCGCGCGTATGTGGCATGCGAAGGCGACACTCGAGCTTGAGTGGTCGAAGAGCATGGCGGACAGGATCCGCGCTGGCGAGTTCGCGTTCGCGGGAGAGCCGCTGACGTGGCAGCCGCCACCGAACGATCCGGGCTGGCAGATGATGGAAGACCAGCAGCGTTACCGGAGTATTTTAGGGCTGGACGAGACCGTCCGGTAGCGAAAGACGGTCCTCACTACCGGACGGCTGCTTTCTACTCGCGCGGGTCCCGGAGTTCGGGATCGTCATCCGCTGGAGGTTCCGGCTCACGCCACTCCTCCGCTCGGGATGTTTGCGCGCCCTTGCCCTGCAGCATTGACTGCTGCTCATGCTTGAGTTCCTCGTCGACCCGCGGGGCGTGTTTGCCCTGTCCTCGTTCCATCGTCAATACCCCCTTATCGGCGTTGAATACGAGGGGTACCTGCTGTGGGCGAGATTAAACAGCAATCACCCATAGTGGTCAGACGCAGAAATCACTTGACCGCCTCTATTCAAACTTGAATACTTAATACCGCGCTGCTAACCCAGCGCGGAACACACGGGAGTGGAACAGTGATCAAAGCCCGCGGACTCGCACAGACCTTCCTCACCGGCCAAGGTCGCGAGAAGAAGGAAGTGCACGCAGTCAAAGAAGTCAATCTCGACGTTGCTGAGGGTGAAATCGTCGCGTTCCTGGGGCCCAACGGCGCCGGAAAAACGACGACGCTACGCATGCTCACCACACTGCTCAAGCCCACTCGGGGCGAAGCGAAGGTGGCTGGTTATGACATAGGCCTCGAGCCAGAACAGGTGCGCCGCAACATCGGGTACGTGTCCCAGTCTGGTTCCACCGCCTCAGTCGCACGCGCGGGCGAAGAGGTCATGGACCACGGCATGCTCTACGGAATCTCGCGGGCCGAGGCGGAACGGCGCGGAAAGTACCTTTTCGAACAGCTCAACCTGGACGGTCTGTGGAAACGGCAGCCCAAGGCGATGTCTGGTGGCCAGCGCCGCCGACTGGACATCGCGATGGGGCTCGTTCACGAACCTCGGCTGCTGTTCCTTGACGAACCAACTACTGGCCTCGACCCGCAGGCCCGCGCGAATCTGTGGGAGCACATTCGTGGCCTGCGCGAAAAGCGCGGCGCCACAATCTTTCTGACAACCCACTACCTCGATGAGGCGGACGCTCTCAGCGACCGCGTCATCATCATCGACAACGGCGAGATCGTGGCCTCGGACACCGCAAACACGCTGAAATCCAAGGTTTCTGGTGAGCTGATCGACCTCGAAATCGCCGAGGCCGGGAAGGTGCAGGCTGCAGCGGAAACCCTTGGCGCGCTGACTCCCGCGGACTTGGGAAGCGTCGAAATCGAAGGGCAACGAGTGCGGTCACGCGTCCGCAACGCGGGGAAAGAGATGCAAACGCTGATGCGGGAACTCGATGTCCGCGGCGTTCACCTGACCTCGATCGAGGTACGTAAACCCACGCTCGACGACGTCTTCCTCACCCTGACGGGCCGGTCGCTGCGCGACGACGACTTATCCTCTGGAGAACGACTGTGACTACTGTTCAAACCTTCTCCCGCGAGACATCCATTGTCTATCGCAGGCAACTGCGCACCAACCTTCGCAATCCTGCGTGGGTCATCATCGGCATGGTTCAGCCCATGCTCTACTTGTTCCTCTTCGGCCCGCTGCTCGAGCCACTCTCAGCACAGATCGGCGCAACGAACGCGTATACGTTCTTTGTGCCTGGCATCCTGATCATGCAGGCGCTCTTCGGCGCGTTCTTCGCCGGGTTCGGGCTCATCAACGAGTGGCGTGAGGGCGTCATCGAAGCAGAACGCGTCACCCCGGCGAACCGCACGGCACTGCTGGTTGGCCGCGTACTGCGGGACCTGACTCAGTTGTTGGTCCAGGCGCTCATCCTGGTGGGTCTCGGATACCTGCTCGGCATGCGTGCGCCAATTCTCGGTGTCGTGCTCGGTGTCACGCTCACGCTGCTGATCGGTGGTGCGTGTGCCGCCGCGTCGAATGCGTTCGCCCTCACGGTGAAAAGCGAGGACGTGATGGCACCGGTGACGCAGATGGTGACCATGCCCGTTTTCCTGCTCAGCGGGATTTTTCTCCCCATGACCATGGGTCCGGCCTGGCTGGAAACTCTCGCGAACATCATTCCCACGAAACACATCGTGGATGCGGTCCGCACCTCGTTCGATGGCACGTTCGCGGCCAGCCCGTTGTTGTGGGGTACGGGCTGGTCACTGCTGCTCTTCGTGCTCGCGGTCTGGTGGGGTACACGAACCTTCCGCAAGGAGAACTCGTAACACGCTAGGTTGAGTCGGTGGGTGCCGTACGGCACTCCGCGACTCCCAGCGATTGTGAGGTGCCGCGTGTCTGATGCTTTGACGGCCCAGTCGGCGATGCAGCTAGCCGCCAAGATCAGAAGCGGCTCACTTTCGGCACGCACTGTAATTGACGCGCACATCGATGTACTGAAGAGCAACCGGTCCCTCAACGCGGTCGCGAAACCTCGATTCGATGCCGCGCGGGCGGAAGCTGACGAAGCCGACCAGTTGGTCGCGAACTCAGCCCCAGATGCGGACCTTCCGCCTCTGCTGGGCGTGCCCATGACGATCAAGGAACTGATCGCCGTCGAAGGAATGCCGAATTCTGGCGGATTTCCGCACCGGCGCAGCATCAGGTCGCGAACCGACGCCCCTGCCGTCTCGAGGCTGCGCGAGGCTGGTGTCATCATTGTGGCAATCACCAATGCTGCCGGACCGGTGTACTGGATCGAGACGAACAACCCGCTGTACGGTCGGGTCAACAATCCGTACGATCCCCGCCGCACAGCTGGCGGATCGTCCGGTGGCGACGGAGCCGCCGTGTCAATCGGTGGCGCAACTGCGGCGCTAGGGTCAGATCTAGGCGGTTCACTACGGGTTCCCGCATTCTTCAACGGCGTGTTCGCGCACCTTCCTTCGGTCGGCCTCGTTCCTAACACCGGACACTTCCCGATGACCGCAGGTGGCGTCCGGAAATCGCTCTACCTTGGGCCGCTGGCGCGCCACGCCGAGGACCTGTTCCCTATCCTGCAAACGATTTCCGGGCCGCACGACTCCGATCCGCATAGTTCTCCGGTGGAGCTTCACAATCCCTCGACCGTGTCGTTGGAGGGGCTGTCGGTTTTCCTCTCCACGGCGTCTTCGGTGACCAAACCGCGTGCGGCAGTCGAGGAGGCACGACAACGCGCAGCCGAGGCTCTAGAGAGCGCCGGCGCACGCGTGGAGGAACTTCCGCTGCCGGAATTGCGCTGGGCGATGGGATACGCGCTCGCCGCGATTGCGGGTGAAATGGACTTTGCCTCGACGGTAGAGGAGGTGCTGGGCACTGCGGTGCCGCGTAAGCGGCAACTGCGTTACCTGCCACGCAACGTCGCGCTGAGTATTGCCAGTGCTCCCGTCGCGGTTCTGCGCCTCGCTGAAGCCGCCCCAGCTCGCGCTGTCCGCACTCGAGCGATGCGGCGGCTTGTCAGTGCCGCTCAGCGTGCATCCGACCAGATCACTGCGGCGGTCGGCGAGGGAGTCCTGTTGCACCCGCCTTTTCCCCGGCTCGCACCACGGCACTACACGACGTACGGTCAGCCGTGGCTCCTCGCGAACACTGCCGCATTCAACTTCCTTGGGCTACCGGCCACCCAAGTGCCGATGGGCCTCAACGCGGATAATCTGCCCACGGGTGTGCAGGTCATCGCCGCACCAGGCAATGATCATGTCGCGATCCGCGCGGCACTGGAACTGGAACGCGCGGCTGGGGGCTGGACGCCCCCTCCTGGCGCAGACAGTTAGCACACGAAATGACCTGGCACTAGCGGGTACCCACAAAAACTAGTGCCGCAATTTGTGATTGCGCGAGCCGACTTTTCTTGAACTACCTGTCGGTAACAATTCACATTCCGGCGCCTTCTGCCGCTTCGCACGTAAGCTCGAGTGCGTTCGAAACCGTTTATTACTCGCTAGTAATTTACCCGCGGGTAAGCTGCCTGGATTTCGCATTCTGCCAGCTACTTCCGGGTAACAAACAACCGTGACTGAAGTGTGATTTGATTCACCCACAACGCCAAGGCCAGTGCATATCAGGGTAATTCGCGTGAAACAGTGCAGCTCTAATGTAAAAGACTGGTTGATCGCAATTGGTTACATGTGACAATCTGTTCGCCATGCTGCATGATTGTGGTGCCGGACGGCTGATATCCAAAAGGATACGGATGCACTCAGGGTTGATTGCGGCCGAGCAGGTGCACAGTTCCGGCATCACGGCTGACACACACTCACCGCGCGGGAAGCCAGCGCGGGAGTGAATTGTGTGAGCCGGTTCTGCGCGCTGACGGCATTCCCGTGCGCGTAGGCATTCGCTCAGCGAGGAGAGGCGCTGACTCACGGCCACATTAGGCCAAAGCGACACCGGACGACGGGGTCCTTTGATGTATTACGACCAATCACGTCGTCACTAGGTTCCACAAGAAACGGGGCAGGGATGTTCAAACGTATAGCGATTGTCAACCGCGGCGAGGCCGCTGTACGCCTGATTAGGGCTGTTCGCGAACTGAATGCTGAGCACAACTACGGCATTCGCGTAGTCGCGCTGCACACAGAAGCTGAGCGCGGCGCACTTTTCGTCAGGCAGGCGGACGAGGGCGTTACACTCCGCCCCTCCACCACTGCGGCGACCCCCTACCTTGACCATGCCGAACTTGAGCGCGCCCTCGTCGAGTCGAAGGCTGACGCCGTGTGGGTCGGCTGGGGGTTCGTCGCTGAGGATCCCAACTTTGCGGATCTCTGTGCCCGCCTTGGTATTACCTTCATCGGACCTAACTCAGACGCGATGCGGCTGCTTGGTGACAAGGTCGAAGCGAAACTTCTCGCCGAGAAAGTCGGCGTACCCGTCGCGCCATGGAGCGGTGGCCCCGTTGAGACCCGCGCGGATGCGCGCCGCCATGCACACGCAATCGGCTATCCGCTGATCATCAAGGCACGCAGCGGCGGCGGCGGACGCGGGATCCGCAAGGTCTACTCGGAGGACGAACTCGAACTCGCGCTCGAGCGAACTCAGGGCGAAGCCCAGCGCTCCTTCGGGGACCCAGTTGTTTTCATCGAGCGACTCGTAACAGAAGCGCGCCACGTCGAGGTTCAGTGCATCGCCGACTCACACGGAAACGTCTGGGCACCGGGCGTTCGCGACTGCTCGATCCAGCGCAAGAACCAGAAGGTCATCGAGGAATCTTCATCACCGCTGCTCAACAAGGAGCAGTCCGATCATCTACGGAAGGCTTCAGCCGAGCTTGTCCGCGCGGCCGGCTACTGCGGCGCAGCAACCGTCGAATACCTGTACCAGCCCGAGCAGAAGATCTTCACCTTTCTCGAGGTCAACACACGGCTGCAGGTCGAGCACCCCATCACCGAGGCCACCACTGGTCTCGACCTTGTGAAGCTTCAGATTCACGTTGCCAATGGCGGCGAACTCACGGGCGAATGCCCGTCCGAGTTCGGCCATGCTGTCGAAGCCCGACTCAACGCCGAAGACGCAGACAACGGCTTCGCACCGGCTCCTGGCTCAGTTCAGCTGCTCAAGTTCCCACTCGGCTCGGGGCTGCGCGTCGACACGGGAATCGCGCAAGGTGACATCATCCCCCCCGACTACGACTCGATGGTCGCCAAGATCATCGCGTGGGGCAAAGACCGCTCTGAAGCGCTCGCCCGCCTGCGCACGGCGCTGCGCGAAACGACCGTCGTCCTGCACGGTGGCACCACCACCAAGTCGTTCCTGCTCGCGCTCCTCGATAGGAAGGAAGTGATTTCAGCTTCCGCCGACACTGGCTGGCTCGACCGCTCCGGCGTCGGTACTTCCAGCGATCCCGAGGCCACCACCTCCGTCAAAGCCGCGACCGCTCTCCTCGCCACCGCAATCGAGGTCTACGACGCGGAAGAGGCGGTTGAGCGTGAGGCCTTCCGCTTGTCAGCGCGCGGCGGACGTCCGCGTGCGAGCCACGCCATCGGCCGGAAGATCGAACTCAACTACCAGAACCACGCCTATGGTCTTTTCGTCACGCAGATCGGCCCGAACCGGTATCGCATCGAAGGCGACTCCGGCGACCTTGAGGTCGACATCGAGCGGCTGGGCAAGTTCGAAAGTCGCGTCGTCGTCGCTGGTACGCGCCACCACGTGGTTTCTGTCAAAGGACCGGCCAACTACCTCGTTGAGGTCGATGGCATCAGCCATCAGATCAGTCAAGATGAGGCTGGCGTAGTCCGCGCGCCTGCACCCGCTGTCGTCGTCGCCGTTCCCGTCGCTGAAGGGGACGACGTCGAGGTCGGCGACACGCTCGTCGTGCTCGAGAGCATGAAGATGGAGACCGCAGTCCGCGCCCAGGTGGCTGGCCGCGTTCGCGAGGTGTTCGCGGTCGTCAACTCACAGGTCGACGCCGGTGCGTCATTGATTCGTGTCGATGCACACAGCGAGGCCACGGAAGCCGTCGAGACACCAAGCGTCGAATTCCCGGAATCAACTGAATCCCAGTGCGACGCACTGGAGTTGCTCACCTCGCTCGGTGCGCTTCTCACCGGGTACGACGTTGACGGGACGCGGGCCCGGTCACTGCTCGCTGAGTACGAGCGGCTGCTCAGCGCTCACACGGCGCTGACCGACTCCAACAGCGAAGTCGTCCACGCGGAACTCGCCCTTCTGTCGACATTCGCGGACATCTGCGAAATTTCACGGAACAGGCCGATCACCGGTGATTTCGAATCCGATGAGCGTGTCCACAGCCCGCGCGAACACTTCCACACCTACCTGAAGTCGTTCGACGCGGACATCGAGGGGCTCCCCGAATCCTTCCGGTCGAAGCTCAGTGGAGCACTCCGCCACTACGGTGTCACAGACCTCACCCCCTCACCCGAGCTCGCTGAAGCTGTGTATCGCCTCTTCCTTGCACTGCAGCGCATGGAGAACCAGGTGCCCGTTGTGTCTGCGCTGCTCGAGCGGTGGCTCGTCAGCACTGCAACCACACTGCCTGACGAACTCGAGGAGGTCCTCGACCGCCTCATCACAGCGACCCAGCTCCGCTACCCAGTCATCGGTGACCTGGCCCGCAACGTGCGTTTCCGCATCTTTGACGAACCCGTTGTCAGAAAGACCCGCAGCGAAGTCACCGACCGGGTGCGCGGTGCTCTCGAGTACCTCTCGGAGAACCCCGAGTCAGCGGATTACACACAACGTGTCCGCGAACTCACCCGCACGCCTGAGCCGTTGATCGATCTCCTCGCAGGGCGCATCGAACGGCCCGGGCCGCTTCTCGAAGTCATCACTCGCGCCTACTACAAGATCCGCGAGCTTGAGAACGTCGAGGCATTCGAACGTGGCGGGCAGCAGTTCGTCACCGGCTCATTCCAGCTTCTCGGCGATCGGATCGAGCTCGTCTCTACGGTCGGTGAATATTCCCAGCTGTCCGAGACGCTCCGAGCGGTCGATGCTGTCGCACCTGCCGACCGGAAGAACCTCGTTCTCGACCTGTACCTGTCCTGGCCGGGAGCGCCCGCTGACTCGGACGCGCTTGCCCAGACTCTTCTCACGGAGCTGACGGGCACTGTGACCGTGCGCCGGTTCACCGTGACCGTTTTCGGTGCTGGCGCCGCGAGCCGCCAGTTCACCTTCCGTCCCGAGAACGGCGGACTTCGCGAGGACCGCATTATCCGTGACATGCACCCACTGACGGGGCAGCGTCTCGACCTGTGGCGTCTGAAGAACTTCGAGGGAGTACGCGTACCCAGTGCACCCGACACGTTCCTCTTCCACCTCAAGGCGAAGGAAAACCCCGCCGATGAGCGCCTCATCGCTCTCGCTGAAGTGCGTGATGCGACCGTCCAGCGGGATGAGTCTGGCCAGGTTGTTTCCTTGCCTTCCTTTGAGCGCACGCTGACCGCATGTCTCAACGGCGTGCGCCGGGCCCAGGCCAAACGCGGCAGCAAACGCCGCCTCGACGCGAACCGCGTCATGATCTACTACTGGCCCACGCTGGACCTCAGCATCGACGATGTGCGGACTGTCGCCGGAAACCTCACGCCCCTCACCGTGGGTGCGGGACTCGAGGAGATCACCGTCATCGTGTGGATGCCAGGTGAGGGCAATGAACTCACCAGGCGCGCGCTGCGGTTCTCGTACCGTACCGGCGACGGAGTCGTTCTCAACATCACCGAGCCGCCCACTGAGCCGCTGCAGCCCATGGACGCGTACACCCAGAAGGTCCGCAGCTCTCGTGCACGCGGGACCGTCTACCCGTACGAGCTCATTCCGCTGCTGACGGGCCCAGAGGGTTCCTTCGTCGAATACGACATCGACGAGAGTGGTGTGCTCGCCCCCGTAGACCGGCCCTACGGCGACAACAAAGCTGGCCTGATCGTCGGCAAAGTCACCACACCCACACCGCGTTACCCAGAGGGCATGACTCGCATCGCGCTGTTCGGCGATCCGACAAAAGCGCTGGGTACGGTCGCGGAAGCCGAGTGCTCCCGCCTCGTCGCGGCAGTTGACCTCGCTGAGGAACTTGGTGTTCCAGTCGAGTGGTTCGCACTCTCCTCCGGCGCGAAGATCTCCATGGACAGCGGTACCGAGAACATGGACTGGGTGTCGCGCGGCCTGCGCCGGCTCATCACGTTCACGCAGAAGGGTGGCGAAGTAAACGTCATCGTCACCGGTATCAACGTGGGGGCACAGCCGTACTGGAACGCAGAGTCCACGATGCTGATGCACACGAAGGGCATCCTCGTGATGACCCCGGACAGCGCGATGGTGCTGACCGGCAAGAACTCGCTTGACTACTCAGGTGGAGTCTCGGCCGAAGACAACTTCGGCATCGGTGGTTACGACCGTGTCATGGGTCCGAACGGCGAGGCCCAGTACTGGGCACCGAACCTGACAGCTGCGTGCGAGATCCTGTTCGCGCACTACGATCACGCATTCGTCCTGCCCGGTGAGCGCTTCCCGCGCCGTGCCGAGTCGACAGACCCAATCGAGCGGGACGTCCAGACCTACCCGCACGTCCACCCTGGCAGCGACTTCACGACCGTTGGCGACATCTTCTCGTCCGAGACCAACCCGGAGCGGAAGAAGCCGTTCGACATCCGCACCGTGATGCGGGCCGTCGTCGATCAGGACCATGGTGTACTCGAGCGCTGGGCAGATATGGCCGACGCCGACACCTCCGTCGTGTTCGACGCGCATCTGGGCGGACAGCCGGTCAGTGTCATCGGTATCGAGTCCCGCGCGATCCCGCGTAAGGGCTGGTTCCCCGCTGACGGTCCCGACCAGTGGACGTCGGGCACACTGTTCCCCGCATCGTCGAAAAAGACTGCCCGCGCGATCAACGCGGCTTCCGGAAACCGGCCGCTCGTGGTCCTCGCGAACCTCTCCGGGTTCGACGGCTCCCCCGAGTCGCTGCGTAGCATCCAGCTGGAATACGGCGCCGAGATTGGCCGAGCGATCGTCAACTTCGACGGCCCGATTGTCTTCTGCGTGGTATCCCGCTACCACGGAGGCGCGTTCGTGGTCTTCTCAAAGGCCCTGAATGACAACATGGAGGTCCTCGCCATCGAAGGCTCCTTCGCTTCCGTCATCGGTGGCGCTCCAGCAGCGGCAGTGGTGTTCTCCCGCGAGGTGAACACGCGCACCGCCGCTGACCCCACGGTGCAGGATCTGGAAGCGAAGCTCTCGGCAGCCGAGGACCAGGCAGACAAAGCTCACCTGCAGGTCGCGCTCGCAGCACAGCGCTCAGCGGTGCGCTCGGAGAAGCTCGGCGAGGTTGCGGCCGAGTTCGAGGCCATCCACAACATTCAGCGAGCGCAGCAGGTCGGCTCCGTCGACGCGATCATCCCGGCAGCTGAGCTCCGGCCGCACATCATCGGTGCGGTACGCCGGGGAATGGCCCGGGCGCTGAAGGGCTGATCCCGTTTAACAAACAGCAGACACCACCCCTCTGTGTCAGCCACAACCGCTATGGCCGTGGTGAAAAGCACATTGGGGTGGTGTTCTGCGTAGAAGGCTATTTCGACAGCCTCCGTTCGAGTTCCTCCAGCCGGGTATTCATGCTGCGCAGCAGATCCAGCATCTCCTCACGCTCAACATGCGCCTGTTGCTCCGACTTCGCACGCTCGGCGCGCTGCTCCATCTCGTGCACCTCTTGCGTGGCGCTGACGATGATGGCGATGAACAGGTTCAGCACCATGAAACTCGAGATGAGAATGAACGGCACAAAGTATGCCCACGCGTAGGGGAACTCCTCCATCACCGGTCGCGCGATGCCCATCGACCAGCTTTCGAGTGTCATCACCTGAAAGAGGCTGTAGATACTTCGCCCCAGCGTTCCGAACCATTCTGGGAACTGGCGCCCGAAAAGCTCGGTGCCCATCACGCCGAAGATGTAGAACATCATGAGCAGCAGCGCCGCTGACCATCCGATCCCGGGCATCGCTTGCATCAGCGACTCGACGAGCAGGCGCAGACGCTTCACCGTTGACAGAAGGCGCAGCACACGCAGGATGCGCAACGTACGGAGAATCGCCAACGGACCCGAAGTGGGGATCAGCGAGATACTGATGATGAGGAAGTCGAAAACGTTCCAGCCCGACTTGAAGAAACGGGGACCGAACGCGACGAGCTTGATGAGGATCTCGACCACGAAGACGGCGAGGATCAACTGGTTCATCAACTGCAGTGGCGCGCCTGCTACTTCACGTGCAGAATCCGACGTTTCGACGCCAAGGATCGCCGCGTTGATGAGAATCAGCGCGGTGATGATTCGCCGAGCCGTTTGTGACTCGATTCGTTCGCCCAGCCGAACTCGCCAGCCTGCGTCACTACTGCTGCCGACCTCGGTCTGTTCCGTCTGCACTGCCATTATCTCGTCCACCTCACGACTGTCTGCGCGCGGAGCTTAGCCGACCAGCCAGGGTTCAGTCATACCCGCGAGCGGCTAGCATCGATTTCGTGGACAGGACGGCATTACACGAGGCAGTCAGTACCCGATGGAACGAGGCAGTGCCCAGCCTCGAAGAGTTCGTGCGCATCCCCGCACTGTCTCCCGCATTCGACCAGGACTGGGAACTGTCCGGTCACCTCAACTCGGCGATCAACCACTTGCACGACTGGATCCGCACAAGAGATCTCCCGGGTGCGACAATCGCCGTGGAGAAACTCCCCGGACTGACGCCCTTGCTTGTCGTGGATGTGCCCGCAACATCAGCCGCCGCGTCCGGCGGCACCACACTTCTTTACGGGCACCTCGATAAACAGCCAGCACTCGACGGGTGGTCCGAAGGCCTCGGCGCGTGGGAACCGGTGCAGCGTGACGGCCGGCTATTTGGCCGCGGTGCCGTCGACGACGGCTACGCCGGTTACGCCGCGATTACCGCAATCGAGTCGGTCCGTGCGGCCGGCGGGATACATGGCCGCTGTGTGCTGCTGCTGGAAACAAGTGAGGAATCTGGCAGCCCAGATTTGCCCGCGTACCTCGACCACCTCGCTGCCCGTCTCGGCAGCGTTGCGCTCGTGGTGTGCCTGGACTCCGGTTCAGGAGACTACGAACGGCTGTGGCTGACCACGTCGCTGCGCGGCCTGGCGTCGGTGAGCGTGACGGTGTCGCTGCTGCGATCCGGTGTTCACTCTGGGATGGCGGGCGGTCCAGTGGCGAGTTCATTCCGGGTCATTCGGCAGTTGCTCGACCGGCTCGAGGACTCCGCCACCGGATCGATTCTGCTGCAGGAACTGACAGCCGAGATTCCAGCCGACCGGATTGAGGAAACCCGCGCTACCGCCGCTACCGTTCCGGGCGCGTGGCAGGTCCTGCTCCCCCTCCTCGAGGGGGTGCAACTCGACAGCGACGACGAGGTGGAACTTCACCTGCGCAACACCTGGCGGCCAGCGCTGGAAGTCATCGGCGCCGCTGGGCTGCCCAGCCCTGGCGATGCGGGAAACGTGCTGCGCCCATCGACGACGCTGCGGCTCAGTTTCCGTCTCCCGCCCACGGTCAACGCCGACGTCGCACTCGACGCGATCACTCGCGCCCTCACGACCGACCCTCCACTCGGTGCGCACGTCGACGTAACGGACGCTGAGGCCGCAAACGGCTGGAACGCACCCGCTACTGCGGAGTGGCTGAAAGACGCCCTCGACAGCGCGAGTGACGGCGTTTTCGGTCAGCCCTGGCGTGCGCTCGGTGTCGGAGGATCCATACCGTTCATGGGTCTGCTGCATGAAGCGCACCCCGACGCCCAGTTCGTGATCACTGGAGCGCTCGGCCCGGACAGTAACGCGCATGTTCCCGATGAGTCGCTGAATCTGGAATATGCGGGGAAAGTGACCGAGGCGATCGCGGTCATTCTCGATAAAGCCGGGCGAGCTAGCTGAGGCCGCAGCAATTGTGATCTCGCTCGCCATGTTGCGCCCGCGCAACACTATCGTCATCACAGATCGGCAGAATCAGCACGCGAAACACCAGGCGGTTCGGGGACGAGGCAAGGAGTCGCGCAATGACGAGCTTGAAAACGGCGCCGAAGCGTGTCTCGGGCGCTACGGACCGCTTCTTCCACATCACTGAACAGGGCACCACCTTCAGGACCGAACTCGTCGCAGGCGTGACGACGTTCCTCGCGATGGCCTACATCCTTTTCGTCAACCCGCAGGTCCTCGGATCCGCGGGGATGGATGTGCCTGCAGTGTTTGTTGCGACGGCGCTCGCAGCGGCCCTTGGATCGCTCGTCATGGGACTGTGGGCGCGCTATCCGATCGCCATGGCTCCAGGGATGGGGCTCAATGCGTTTTTCGCGTTCACCGTGGTGCTCGGCATGGGCATCCCCTGGGAAACCGCACTCGCAGGCACGTTGGTGTCTGGCGTGCTATTTTTCATCCTCGCTGTAACTGGTGTGCGGGGCGCGATAATCCGCGCAATCCCCCTGAACCTCAAATTCGCGACCGGCGCCGGTATTGGGCTTTTCATCGCTTTCATCGGCCTGCGGAACGCCGAAATCGTCGTGCCGGACGAAGCAACCACCGTGACGCTCGGCGACCTGTCGCGGCCCGAAACACTTCTCGCGCTGTTTGGTGTCGCCGTGACGGCCGTGTTCTTGATCCGCGGCTTCAAGGGCGGCGTCTTCTACGGCATGATCCTCACCGCAGCGGCGGGCATGGTCACCGGCCTGATTTCCGCCCCTGATGCCGTCGTCGGTTCAGTGCCGAGCCTTGCCCCGACGTTCGGTGTTGCGTTCGGCAGCCTCGGGGACCTCGTCACGACGCAAATGATCGTCGTTGTGCTGACGATGCTGTTCGTGGACTTCTTCGATACGTCCGGCACTCTCATTGCGGTGGCGAATCAGGCAGGGTTCCTCAAGAATGGCGAACTGCCGCGCGCGAATCGTGCCCTCATGTCAGACTCGGTGGCCACGATGGGTGGCGCCGTGCTCGGCACGTCAACCACAACGTCGTACATCGAGTCCTCAGCCGGTGTCAGCGCCGGCGGACGCACTGGGCTGACCTCGGTCGTCACCGCCGGTTTCTTTCTGCTGTCGCTCTTGTTCTCGCCTCTCCTAGCCGTCGTCACACCTGAGGTGACAGCGCCAGCGCTGATCATCGTGGGTGTTTTCATGGCGAAAGCGCTTGGAGACATCGAATGGAACAAACTCGAGTACGCGATCCCGGCCTTCGCGACCGTCGTGGCGATGCCGCTGACCTATTCGATCGCCAACGGCATCGCGTTCGGTTTGCTCTTGTACCCGCTTTTGATGGTGGCGAAGGGACGGTGGCGCGACGTCCACCCCATTACCTACGCGCTATTCGTTGTGGTGATCGCGCACTTCATCTGGCTTGTTTAGTTAGCCGCTTGACGGATGCTCGATCTGGATATCCGAGCCGGGGTACACGATTGACTCGTGCCCGTCATCGAACCGGACGCGGTAAGGCGGTTCTCCATTGTTGCCCTGAACCTCGAGGATCTCGGCTTCATGCTCAGGCGCACCAACCGTGCCGCTCTTGAAATGGATACGGTCACCAGCTACAGCGTGCATAGTTACCCCTCCTTGTAAGTGACTAGCGTCACACTCCATTCTGTTCGGCACAGCGTGGGTTAGCAATGTGTTTCACCACAGTCGCTGGCGCGGCGGGCGATTCGTGGGCACACTCGCGGAGGATGAAACGTGCAATCGTGCTTCTCCCGCTGGCCGCAACATTCGCGCTAGCGGGCTGCGGCGATTTCGCGCAATCACCGGACTACTACCCGCGAACGATCTCGTCCGGGTTCAACGATGAGTTCCGGTCGTGGATCAGCCAGGCAGCGGACCAGTGCGAGGCGATCACACCTTCGATCCTTGCGGCGCAGATCGAAGCTGAGAGCAGCTTCCGCACCGATGCGCTCAGCCCACGCGGAGCAATGGGGCCGTCTCAGTTCATTCCGGAAACGTGGGAAATCTGGGGCGTCGACGCGGACGGCGACGGTGTCGCCGATCCCTACAGCATCCCCGACGCCGTGACCGCTCAGGCCGCATTCATGTGCGACAACCACCGACGAGCCGCTGAAGGTGTCGCTGCGGGAACGCTGGAAGGTGACCCACTTGACCTCGCGCTCGCCGCTTACAACGCCGGATTCGGTGCCGTGCAGCGATCTGGCGGCCTGCCGGCCGGCGGCGAATACACGAGCGAAACGCAGCCGTACGTGGCGCGAATCCGCGAACGTGAAGCGGTCTATCTAAGCTCAGAGTGAGGACCAGCCCGCCTTATTCGCCTCACGGCGAGTGGCGCGACGCGGCTCCAGCCGAACGGTATTCCGCGAAGGCAATTCTGTTTGAGCCCGGGGGATACGACGGGCTGATCCAGCACTTCCAACAGTGAGACCCCGGGTTATATTCCGGGCACCGACACGAAGCGGAAACGACTCACCGCGTCGCCAGGATCACCTTGCCGGTCGCACGGCGTTCGTCGAGCGCACGCAACGCATCAGCCGCGCGGTCCAGCGCAACGACCTCACCCACTACCGGTGCCAGCGCACCCGACTCGAAATGCGGCGCCAACTCACGCCACTGCTCCTGGAGGTACCCGGGATTGCTCAGCCAGAAGGCACCCCAGCCAACACCAACAAGATCAATGTTGTTGAGGAGCAACCTGTTGACCCGGACAGAAGGGATTTCTCCCGCGGTGAAACCGATAACGAGGTGGCGGCCTTCCGCGCGAAGGCAGCGCAGCGAGTCGGTCATTCTGTCCCCACCGACGGGGTCCACCACAATGTCGACACCGGCAGGGAACCGTTCCTTCACCGCGTCCCGGAACCCGGCCGAGAGGATTGTGTGGTCAGCGCCCGCGTCACGTGCGACCGCTGCCTTTGAGTCAGATGAAACCACCGCGATGACCTCAGCCCCGAAAGCCTTCGCGACCTGGATTGCAGCCGTGCCGATGCCGCCGGCGGCGCCGTGAACCAGGACCTTCTCGCCCGCGGCGAGACGCCCGCGGCGCAGCAGCGCGAAGTGCACCGTCAGGTAATTCATCGGGATACCCGCGCCGGCCTCGAACGAGACGTTGTCCGCGAGCGGAAACACTACTGTGGGATCAACCGCGACGCGCTCCGCGAAGCCGCCCAGCCCTGGGAAGGCAGCCACCCGGTCCCCTGCCTTGAGCTGTGACCCATCAGGCGCGGTGACAACCACTCCCGCTACTTCGGATCCAGGTGTGAACGGGAGTGGGGGTTTGATCTGATAGAGACCACGCGTTTGAAGCACATCGGGGAAGGTCACGCCTGCTGCGTGGACATCGATCAGTACCTGATTTCCGGCTGCCTCGATATCAGCAACGTCCGCGATTTCGATCGCGTCCGGCCCGTCGAGGGTTGTCACCTGAACTGCTCGCATGTTCCACATCTACCAGGCGAGGCGAGAGCAATCGCGCACCTCCGTGATACCTGTCCATTCAGGTAGGCAGCACACCCTGCTATCAGCCTTCTTACTCGACCCTAAAGGAAGGCGTGACCAGCTGAAATTAGGCGTTCACTGAAGTAACGGAGTGAGGAGGATCACATGAACTCCCTTCAGTTGAACCAACTGGAAGACGGCATCGAACCAGACATCGAACTCAGCCATCGTGAGCGCCGACTGCTGCGCCTTGTGGCAGCGGGACGAGCCACCATGAGCTACAGCTGCGAGCCCGCCCTCTACATCGACGGGCGGTGCTTCTGCGACCAGTTCGCGGTGCATCGATTGACGGCGGCTGCGCTCATCCAGGCTGCACGCGTCGCCGAGCGGCACGAGATCGTGCCAGCGCAACTCACTCCGAATGGCTGGGCATACCTGCACAACGACATCCAGACGTCCCTGCCACCCGCCGCGTGAATCACCTGACCGATCGGATAGTGCGAGCCCATCCCTAGGGCTAAATCGCGATATCCAACCGAGCGGTTCTGGGACAAAACCATTCCCGCAGCTGTGATCGGCGTCATACGTTCACATCGCCCGCCGGCCAACACCACATCGACCCCTACGAAAGGTCCTGACATGCAGGTTGACGAACTCATCAAGCCGTTTCCCATCAAGGAATTCCACCCATTCCCGAGGGCGCTTCTGGGCCCCGGTGCGCACGAGATCATCGGACCTGAAGCTCTGAAGCTCGGCTTCAAGAAGGTTCTCGTCATGACGAGCGGGCTTCGCGGCACGGACATCGTTCCCAAGATCGTGGGATCGCTGGAATACCACGGACTCGAAGTCGTCCTCTACGACAAGGTCGAGTCAAACCCGAAGGATTACAACTCGATGGAGGGCGCGGCCCTCTACCAGCAACACGGGTGCGACAGCTTCGTCTCCATCGGTGGCGGTTCGTCCCACGACGCATGCAAGGGCGCGCGCATCTCCGTCGCACATGACGGCCGCAACGTCAACGAGTTCGAAGGCTTCAACAAGTCCGAGAACCCCAAGAACCCGCCGCACATCGCCGTCTCCACTACCGCTGGGACTGGCTCAGAAACGTCGTGGGCATACGTCATCACCGACACCACGACTGACCCCGACAACCCCCACAAGTATGTGGCTTTCGATGACGCGTGCGTACCGACCCTCGCGATCGACGACCCGGTGCTGTACTACGACTGCCCAACCGACTACACCGCGCAGTGCGGTTTCGACGTGCTGGCACACGGCTCGGAGCCATTCGTGTCGCGACTGAATTTCACTCCGTCGATGGGCAGCGCCCTGTACTCCATCAAGCTCGTCGCCGAGAACCTGCGCCTCGCAACGTGGAACGGGCAGGAACTCGAAGGCCGCCAGAACATGATGTACGCGCAGTACATCGCCGGCCAGGCCTTCAACTCCGGCGGCCTCGGCATCGTCCACTCCATTTCGCACGCGGTGTCCGCGTTCTACGACACGCACCACGGCTTGAACAACGCGATCGCGCTGCCCCGCGTGTGGGCGTTCAACATGCCGGTCGCATACAAGAAGTACGCGCAGATCGCAGGGGCGATGGGTGTCGACACCTACGGCATGACCGACGTACAGGCAGCCGATGCAGCACTCGCGGCAGCTATCCGACTGCTGCGTGACGTGGGAATTCCCGAAAAGTTCACCGATATCACGCAAGACACGTATTCGAAGAACCGCCTCGGCAAGGGGCCCACCAAGTTCTACGAGAACGCCAACGTCATCAAGGGCAACGACGAGGACATTGACCGCATCACTCGCCACGTTCTCGGTGACGCGTGCACGCCGGGCAACCCGAAGGAATGCACGTTCGAAACTGTGCGGCCAGTGGTCGAGCACAGCATGAACGGCGATCTGGACGACCTGCTCAGCTAACCCCAGAACCGGGCTGCGGGCGGACGCTGACTCCCCGCCCGCAGCCTGTTCCAACCGTGTAAGGGACGCCCCATGACCTTCGATGAACCCCATTTCGCCACCGTTGACGACGTGACAACCGCGCTCGAGTCGACCGGGTACATCGCGGACAAGCAGCTCGCGACAACCTTGTTCCTGCTGATGCGGCTCAGCAAGCCGCTGCTCATCGAAGGTCCTGCGGGCGTCGGCAAAACAGAGCTGGCGAAGTCACTCGCGGCGATCACTGGACGACGACTCGTTCGCCTGCAGTGCTACGAAGGCCAGGACGAAACCAAAGCACTGTACGAATGGGACTACGGCAAACAGTTGCTCTACACCCAGATCCTGCGCGACAAGATCGGCGAGATCATCGCAGACGCTGAGGATATCGAAACCGCTGTTGACCGGATCAGCGCGCAGGACAGCGTCTTCTTCTCGACCCGATTCTTGAGTTCCCGGCCGATCCTCGAGGCGGTACAGTCCGACGAACCGGTCGTGCTGCTCATCGATGAAGTGGATCGCGCCGACGAAGCGCTCGAAGCGGTACTACTCGAAATGCTCGGTGAATACCAGATCTCGATCCCGGAGCTTGGCACGATTCGTGCCCAGCACCCGCCAATGGTGATTCTGACCTCGAACAACACCCGCGATCTCGCTGAAGCCCTGAAGCGGCGCTGTCTGCACCTATTCGCGGACTACCCCACCGCCGAACGTGAACTCGAAATCGTCCGAACCAAGGAAACTGGCCTCGACGACGCGCTCGCAGAAAGCCTCGTTGAACTCGTACGCGGGCTGCGCAATCTCGACCTGCGGAAGGCGCCGAGCATCTCGGAAACCGTCGACTGGGCCAGGACTCTTGCAGTGCTGGGAGCCACGTCTCTTTCTGAGGAACTGCTGCGCGAGACCATGTCGGTTGTCGTCAAGTACGAGAAAGATCTGAAGGCCGCTCAGGCTGCGCTGCCCCATTTGCTCAACCCTGAAGTGCACCCCGTGCCTAGCCCAGCTGCCCCGGCGAACGGCCATCTCGTCGATTTCGATGACGGGCGCACCGTCCGGGCGCTGAAGGACCAGCCGGGGCGTTTCGCAGACGGGTATTACGGCACATCCAGCGCGTCCAGAACTTCCGCACCCGCGTCGGTGACCAGCAGCCAGGGTTCACGTTCGTTCGCCAGCCGCCGCGGAGCGAAGTGAGCGTCTGATGAATGCTTCGGTGCAGGCCTTCGCGGCAATCTTGCGGTCTCGGGGCATGCGCATCTCCGTACCTGATGTGCTCGATGCGATTCGCTGCGCGATGCAGCCCGGGATGCTCTCGGACCGCGAAACGTTGCGCTGCGCGCTGAAAGCCGCACTGCTCAAACAACAGCGGGATGCCCCGGAGTTCGATGAGGTATTCGATGCGTTCTTCGGTCTTGACGATGTGCGCCGTGATCCCGCCCGGCCCGAGTCAGTTGCCCTCACCGAGCAGACTGCCGACAGCGATGCCGCCACAGATGCGTCCGCACCGGCACACGCACCCTTTGTGCTCTCAGACGATGCTTCTGCGAGCCCGCTCGCGGAGGGCCCAGCGCCAGAGGACGTCCACAACTTCTTCGACACCGACGATCTTGCTTCTCGGCACAATCTCACTGAAGACGAGGGCATGATCGATCTGTCGTCTCCAAGTGACGAGATGGCCTTTTCACAGAACAACCAGGCTACGGGTGAAGCGGGTTTCCGGATCCAGCTGGACACTGACCGGCTGCACACTTCGGGCGCCGCAGGGCAATTGTCGGCGGCACAAGGCACAAGTGTCAGCACTGGCCTGAGCGCTGAAGAGACCGATGCACTGCTTGATTGGCTTGGCCCACAGCAGGATTCAAGCGGGGGTGAAGCAGCTGATATTCGTGGTGACTTTTCCGCTGCGCTGAAGCGTCACGCCGAGGCCCTTCTCGCCTTGCAACGCCCACGTGAAGACTGGCGCCGCAGTGCCGTCGAGCACATCGATGAGCAGCAGCAACGGGAGCTCGACCAGACGCTTCGGCGGCTCGCGCAGACAATACGTGGTGCTCCAACGCATCGCCGCACTGTCTCACGGCGAGGATGTATTCATGCCGCACGAACTATGCGGCGCAGCATGCGATTTGGAGGGGTCCCCTTCACGCCGGTAACGGTGTCGCGCCGCGATGACCGTGCACACCTCGTCGTGCTCGCGGATATCAGCCTGTCAGTCCGGGCGACTACGCGCTTCACACTCAATGTGCTCCATGGGCTTTCCGATCTGTTTCGGCAAGTACGCTCGTTCGTATTCGTTGCTGACGTCACCGAAACGACGGAGCTTTTCGCTGAGTATCGCGATGACGCACTCGGATTCATCATCGGTGGCGACGCAATCGATCTCGACGCGAACTCCGACTACGGGATGGTATTCCGGACGATGCTGTCCGAACACTCGTCTGCGATCAACCGGAAAACCACACTCCTGGTGCTCGGCGACGGGCGCAGCAATGGAAACGACCCTGGCGTCGCGGAATTCGAGGAATTGGCCCGGCGTGCCCGCGAAACTATCTGGCTCTCACCGGAGCCGCGCTACAGCTGGCGTCTCGGACACTCAGCGATGCCACAGTACGAGGACCTCTGCGACCGCGTACGGATAGTGCGCAATCTTCAGCAGCTCGAACATGTCGCGCTCGATCTCGCAGGGAAAGAAGGCCGGTAATGACGACATCGATAACCGACACCAGACACATCGATCCGCTGGCACCACAACGGCCATTTGAGTACGACGATGGTGTGATTCGCGTCTGCCATCTCGAGCACCGCTGGGGACGCAATGACTGCGCTCCGATGATCGCGCGGACACGGCACTTTCATGTGTGCACGGTGGCGGGCCGCCTTGAGATACGGCACTGGCTCGGCGCTGAGGAGATCGACAATGACCTCACAGGACTGTTGCTCGATGAACTCTTCACACCGGGTCTCCTCAGCGGTACCGACATGTTCGAGCGAGTGTTCACTGGAGTGGTTCGGTCCACAGTTCCTGACGCCCTGGGTGCGTGGAGCTCCTTCTACCGCAACACTATCCGCAAGGTTCGCGCATGCTGGCAACGCCCCGGGGCGGGCGGAGGCCAGATCTCCGACATGGCACCCGTGTATAGCCGCGCGCTGCGGCTCGTCCCGCCGGGCCACGTGCTCGACTTGGGCTCCTGTTTCGGCTTTTTTCCACTGCTGCTCGCGGAAACGGGACGGCATCACGTCACTGCCTCCGATGTTGTTGGCGGCAGCATGGAGTTGCTCAGCCAAGTCGTCAAAGAGCGCCGCGCGCAGCTCGACACATTGGTGTGCGACGCTGCATCGGTCCCGATGCCAGACAATTCGTTCGACACTGTCACCCTCTTGCACCTCATCGAGCACTTGCCGCATGACCATGCGCGCGCAGTAATTCATGAGGCAGTCCGGCTGGCTTCGAAGTGGGTGGTCATCGCGGTGCCATTCGAAGATGAACCAGACCCGGCGTACGGACACATCCAGGCGTTCAACATACGAGAACTCCGTGCCCTCGGACATGAGGCCGGACGACCGTTCACTGTGTCGGAGTACCACGGCGGCTGGCTGATACTCGACACCGAGTAATTGCCCTAAAGCAATGTAGCCAGAACCACCTCGCAGGTGGTTCTGGCTACATCGGCGGCTTCAGCCCGTCAGCTGTAGTCGTAGAAGCCCTTGCCAGCCTTCCGGCCGAGGCGTCCTGCCTCAACCATGCGGCGCAGCAGCGGCGGCGGCACGAGGTGCGGCTCACCGAATTCGTCGTACAGCGACTGCGCGGCCGCGAGCGTGACGTCGAGCCCCACCATGTCGATCAGGGTGAGTGGGCCCATCGAGTAGCCCGCGCCTGCCTTCATCGCGGCATCGATGTCTTCCTTGCTGGCGTATCCAGTTTCCAGCATCCGCACAGCCGAAGTCAGATATGGAATCAGTAGCGCGTTGACGATGAAGCCAGCCCGGTCACCGACACGCACAACGGTTTTGTTCAGCACGTCCTTCGCGTAGTTGAAGACAGCGTCAGTGGTCGATTCGTCAGTGCTAAGCGCCTCGACGATTTCCACGAGCGGCATCAGCGGGACTGGGTTGAAGAAGTGCATTCCGACGACCTGGCCGGGTCGCTGCGTCGCCTGTGCCATCTTGATGACGGGGATCGACGAGGTGTTTGTCGCGAGGATGCCCTCGGGCTTCACTACCTTGTCGAGCTTCGCGAAGATTTCGGTCTTCAGCGACTCGATTTCCGGGGCCGCCTCGATGACGAGGTCCCGGTCGGCGAGTTCTTCCACCTCAAGGGTGACACCGATGCGAGTCAGGGTCGCATCCGCCTCTTCCTGGCTGCGCTTTCCTGCTTTGACGCTGCGCGCAATCGACTTCTCGAGCCGCGTCACCGCAGCGTCCGCGAAATCCTGCTTGGTCTCGAGGATGAGGACCTCGCTACCTGCTGCGGCACAGACCTCCGCGATGCCTGCACCCATGGTGCCGCCACCGATGACTCCGATTTTCTGCACTGACGCTCCTGTCGTTCGATTCTGGCTGGCGCACATCGTGCTCACCCAAGGATTCACAATTGACGAGACAAGTACAACTGGGAGTTTGTCCCGTTTCTGGGCAGCTCGCGTCAGCGCAGAAGCGCGCGGGACATGACCATGCGCTGGATCTGGTTGGTGCCCTCGTAGATCTGGGTGATCTTGGCGTCACGCATCATACGTTCGACCGGGAAGTCCGTGGTGAAGCCTGCGCCGCCGAAGAGCTGCACGGCGTCAGTGGTGACCTCCATCGCCACGTCAGAAGCGAAGCACTTCGCGGCGGCGGAAATGAAGCCGAGGTTCGCCTCGCCTCGCTCCGCGCGCGCTGCCGAGCTGTACACCATCAGACGGGCCGCTTCGATTTTCATCGCCATGTCGGCGAGCATGAACTGCACACTCTGGAAGTTGCTGATCGACTGACCGAACTGCTTGCGATCCTTGGTGTAATCGATTGCCGCGTCCAGCGCCCCCTGCGCGATACCGACGGCTTGTGCGCCGATCGTGGGGCGGGTGTGGTCGAGAGTCTGCAGCGCGGTCTTGAACCCGGTGCCGGGCTCGCCGATGATCCGGTCCCCAGGGACGCGGCAGTTCTCGAAGTACAGCTCCGCCGTTGGGGAACCTTTGATGCCGAGCTTCTTTTCTTTCGGCCCGACTGTGAAGCCTTCGTCGTTTTCGTGAACCATGAACGCCGAGATTCCGTTTGCACCCTTCTCCGGGTCAGTCACGGCCATCACGGTGTACCACGAGGATTTGCCGCCATTGGTGATCCAGCATTTCGACCCGTTGATGATCCAGTCGTCGCCGTCTTGCTTCGCGCGGGTCCGCATTGATGCGGCATCGGAGCCAGCCTCACGCTCGGAGAGGGCGTACGAGGCCATCGCCTCCCCGGAGGCGAGCTGCGGCAGGACCTGCTTCTTGAGTTCTTCAGAGCCCTTCAGGATGAGGCCCATCGTGCCGAGTTTGTTGACCGCAGGAATCAGCGATGACGAGCCGCACACACGGGCAACTTCTTCGATAACGATGCACGTAGCAACCGAGTCTGCACCCTGGCCGCCGTACTCCTCGGGTACATGTACTGCGTTGAAGCCACTAGCGGTCAGCGCCGATAGCGCTTCCTCAGGGAACCTGGAGTACTCATCGACATCCTTCGCATACGGGGCGATCTCCTTTTCCGACAGCGCTCGGATCGCCGCGCGAAGCTCGTCATGCTCCTCGTTCAGCTTGTAGAGGTCAAAATCGGGGTTGCCAGCCATAATGCGGATTCACTCCCTCGTGTGCGGCACTCAGTGCCAGTACAGCTACCACTAGCCAGTGAAACACGGCACTCAGTGCCAGTCAAGGGGTTCGTCAGCGGCCGTCGCTCCCGAGCTGGCGGCGAACAGCGTCGGCAATCACGTCTGCCGGGGTGCCCGCGGGGAACTTCGCCACCACAACCTCCTGATCGGTGCCACTGCCTGGCGCGACACCGTAAGTCGTGCGCAGGTCCGCGAGAGCCACATCAAGAGCTTCGACCGTCGCATCCGCATCGCCTCGAATCATCGCGCGCAGGAGATAGTTGTGGCACGCGGTGACAGCCGCGGCATAACCGACGATCTTGAGCACACCCTCATCAGGCCGTGCCTCACGCAAATAATCGATGAAAATCCGTTCATAACTGTGGACCGTCACAAGCTCGCGGTCACGCAGCGCGGGCACAAGCTGGACGACGCGATATCGCCGTAGCGAAAGGTCCCGGCTCTCCCGAAAGTGCGTAAAGACCAGCCTCGCGGCGTCACAGATCGCTGCCCACGGATCTTGGTGACCCATGGCGAGATACTGCTTCACCTCATCAAGCAGTTGCTCATGGTCGGCGAAGATCACGTCTTCTTTCGACCGGAACTGCCGAAAGAACGTTCGCCGCGAAATGCCCGCAGCCGCAGCGATCTCGTCGACCGTCGTCGCCTCATACCCGCCTTCAGCAAAGCGATCGATCGCCTCAGCAACGACCCGCACACGAAAGCGTCCAGGTACGTCGTCACGTTCAGTCATGCGTGCAAGTATCACACCGCCGCGTTCGGCCACCAGAAAATCCATCGGCGCAAGTCATGGGAACTGCCCAATCTTGGCCGTTTTACCTGACCTCCGCTGATGGATTCCGGAGGGGATTGACGGGCTAGTGCGACTCGGCATGCACTGGAGCTGCCGACGCCGCTCGCATGAGCGCGTAGTGCAGCGCGGCGCCGATCGCCGCACCGATCAGCCATGCGAAACCTGTCAGTTCCTCCAGCGCGGGTACCCACACCGTGGAAACGGAGAACACCCCTGCGACACCGAAAGCACCCAGGGCCTTAAGGTTCCAGCCCCTGGTGAAGTAGTACGACCCATCTACAGCCGTCGAGTACAGGTGCTGCACGCGAAGCTTCTGCTTCCGGATCAGGTAATAGTCGACAACCATGATGCCGTAGAGCGGAGCGAGCACCGCCCCCAGCGTATCGACGAATCGCGCTACTCCCATATCGCTGATCAGCGCCACCCACAGCGCACCAATGAAGAAGGCAATCGATGCTGTGATGATTCCACCGATCTTGAAGCTGATCCTTGATGGAACCATGTTGGCAAGGTCATAAGCCGGTGGTATGAAATTGGCGACGAGATTGATTCCGACAGTTGCAGCGAAGAACGTAAGCGCGGCAATTATCGTCAGCCACACATTATCGACGCGCTCGACAATGTCCGCCGGGTTGGTGAGGGCTTCCCCGTAGAGCACGCCCGTCCCCGCGGTAATGACGAGGGCGATGAACGAGAAAAATGCAAGGCTGACGGGGAGACCGAGAAGATTCCCCAGTCTCATCCCTCGTTCAGTTTTCACAAATCGTGAGAAGTCGCCGTAGTTGATGATGACTGCAGCGAAGTAGGCGACCATCGTGCCGACGACCGCGCTGAAAGCGCTGATACCGCCGCCTTCACCTCCGGCGAAAATGTCACCGAGACCGCCGAGCAGACCACCGCCAGCCTCAACCCAGATCGCGATCATCAGTGCGACCATCACGATGTAGACCGCAGGCGCCGCCCAGTTGAGATATCGGGTAATCCAGTCGATGCCTTTGAGGAATAGCGCTACCTGGAAGACGGCAACAATGACGTACGACAACCAGCCGACAGGTGACATTCCAAGGAACGAAGCGGTGCCGTCGTACCCGCTCACCGCAGTGATCAGCAGCGCCACTGCGGTGGAGGCAAAATACGTCTGCACGCCGTACCAGAAGATCGCAACGATACCGCGTACGAGCGCCGGGAATTGCGCACCGTGCACCCCCATACTGGCCCTGGCCATGACCGGATAGGGAATGCCGTACTTCACGCTGGGCTTCCCCGTCAGGTTCACCAGCACCATGACGATAAATCCCGCGAGAACTATTCCCGCCATCACCCACCAGCCGTTCAGTCCGGAGGTGATGAAGAGCGTGGCAGCAAGGGTGTAGCCGAAGAGGCTCTGAATATCGTTAGACCACACATTGAAGATCTCAAACGCACCCCAGCGGCGCTTGGCATGGGAAAGCGGTGCCAGGTCGTCGTTGTAGAGCGCGGGGTTCTTTTCCGCAATGAGAAGCGGATCAGGAGCAGGTATTGCCGCAGCTGACGTGGCTGGATTTGACATGAAGAGAACGCTACAAGCTGGGTGTTTCGGGTGAATTGCACGTAGAATATATCCGACGGCTTCTGGTGCGTCACGTTACCTTGCGTGTGCGTCCAGTGAATTTTCTGTAACGCGCCCTCTCAGCTTCTTTCCGTGGGAATTCCCCGGTGTACCGTTCCCTTCCATCCGGTTTACCGGATTCGTTCTTACAAATTTGCTAAGCCAAGCGAGGCTGCCATGTCCAATAGATCCGATTCGCAAGTCACAGCAACACCCGAAATAGATGCGCCGAGAAAATCGTTCCAGGTCCCACACATCTACATCATCCTTTTCGGCTTCATCGCGCTGGCGTCCGCGGCCACCTACTTCGTACCGGGCGGCACCTACGAACGCGTCGACGGACCGGATGGCCGCATCACCATTGACCCGGACTCGTTCCAGTTCATCGATTCGAACCCGATCGGCTTCACCGACTTCATGCTCGCGATCCCCCAGGGGCTCATGAGCGCAGGCGAAGTCGTGTTCTTCACGCTGATGATCGGTGGTGTCTTCATGGTGCTGCGCGCCACCGGCATTATTGAACTCGGCGTCGACAAGCTATCCCGCAGGTTCGCGAGCCGAAGCCTTGTCATGATCGCGCTTCTGATGATCCTTTTCAGCATCATCGCGACGCTCATTGGTACACAGGAACTCTCGCTCGTTTATGTGCCAGTCATCCTCCCGCTGATCATTGCGCTGCGGTACGACTCAGTGACCGCTGCGGCGATCGCCCTGTGCGCCACGACAGCTGGGTTCGCGTCCGGGGTGCTGAATCCGATCAATACAGGTCTCGGCCAGCAGCTTGCAGGGTTGCCGCTGTACTCAGGGTGGGCGCTGCGCGCGACCATCCTCGTCGCGACCCTCTCCACTGCCATCTTCTTCGTGATCAGGTACGCGCGGAAGGTGCGGAGCAATCCCGAGCTCAGCCTCCTCGCCGGGGACGCACTCGAGGCGAGTAAACGTGAAGAGTTCCACCAGCACACTCTCGACGAAGGAAGTCCCGTCGCGTCACTGCGGCAGAAACTCGCGTCCGCTGCCACTCTGGGCTTCTTCGCACTGCTGGTTTACGGCGTTCTGCAGCAAGGCTGGTTCATGATGGAGATGGCCGGGCTGTTCATTCTCATGGGCATCGTCGTCGGCCTCATCGCCGGTCTCGGCGGTACCGATATCTGTGAGGCTTTCAATCGAGGATTCCGTGAAGTACTCGTCGGAGCACTCATCGCGGGTGTCGCGCGCGGAGTCGCGGTCGTCCTAGAGAACGGCGAAATCCTCGACACCATCGTGCATGGGCTCGGGAATCTTGTAGGCGGCCTCCCCGTCGTCCTGGCAGCAGTGGGGATGTTCTTCGCGCAGTTGCTGTTCAACTTCATAGTTCCTTCAGGCAGCGGACAAGCACTGGTCACGATGCCGATCATGGCGCCGCTATCGGATGTCCTGGACGTGACGCGGCAGACCGCAGTTCTTGCCTACCAGCTTGGTGACGGCTTCGGAAACATTCTGTTCCCGACATCTGGGTACTTCATGGCAACCCTCGCCATCGCAGGTGTGCCATGGCAGAAGTGGGTGCGCTTCTTCTTCCCGCTGTTTCTGACGTGGATGGGAATCGGGCTCGGATTCCTGGTGTTTGCGCAGATTTCGGGCTGGTCGTGAGCTAAATCAGCCCGAGCTTGCTCGCCTCGTACACGGCCTCAGCACGGCTGGATGCACCCAGTTTGCGCATAATATTGCGCACATGGAACTTGACGGTGGTTTCTGAAATAAACAATGCACCACCGATATCCCTGTTGCTCATGCCGTGTGCGAGGTGTTCGAGCACTCGCTGCTCCCGTTCAGTCAGCGTGGGTTCGGTAGATGCTGTACGGATGGATCGAACCATCACCGATGCGGACCGGGCGTCAAAAGCGCTTTCGTTACGGGAAACCGCACGGATGGACGTCACCAGTTCCGTGGTGTCGACGTCTTTGAGGACGTAACCTTTGGCTCCGCGATGGATTGCGTCGAGCACCAGTGCGTCGTCGAGGAATGTTGTCAGGACCAGCACGCCTGTCTGTGGATACCGGGCAACGAGTTCCGAACACACCTCTAGGCCCTCGGTGTCCGAGCCTGTCGAGAGTTTGAGGTCGAGCAGCACGATATCGGGTCTGGCCCGCTCGACAATGGCGATCGCCTCAGACGCGGTCGCCGCTTCCCCGACCACGCGCATGTCAGCTTCTCGCTCCAGGATGGACCGGAGACCCTGGCGGACGATGGCGTGGTCGTCCACGAGGACGATCTTCAGTGCGCCTCGCGCTTGTCCCCCTGCCGGTACGTGCTCCTGCTGGCGTTGCATGGCGTGCATTGTTACGCCCTCTCGTCCGGCGACAACCCAGAAAGTGGAAGTGGAACATCAAGTAGCACGGTAATTCCCCCGAGCGGCGAGCGGCGGATCATCAGCGTTCCGCCGAGGTCCTGCGCACGCGCGAGCATGTTCGCGAGTCCACGGTGCGCGCCCGCTAGATCCGTCGTTTCGGCTAATCGCAACATCCGGCGCAGATTGACTGGATCACCATTGCCATCGTCCGAAACAGATAACGCAATCTTGTTCTCGCGATAGTTCAGCCGCACTACCGCCTGCGTTGCGTTGGTGTGCGCGACAGTGTTGAACAGCGCCTCGCCGGTAATTCGGAGAATCGCATGCTCCGCCTCCCCTGGGAGTGGGATCGGCGCACCCCGCACCACAACCCGGACTTTCACATCACTGGGCAGATGCACTGTCGATAATCGTTCGAGCATGTCCGGCAGCGATCCGAGGCACTCGTCCGGACCGTGATGCAGCGCGTAGATGGCCGCCCGCAAACGTTCAACTGCTTTCCGCGTGAGACCTTTTGCCGCGGTTAACCGTTCGAGCAGCCCGCTAGTATCCGTTTCGTCGTCAAGAAGCTGTGCTCGGCACAATTCGATCGTCATGCCAGCAGACAGCACGTCTTGCGCGACACTGTCATGCAACTCGCGTGCGATGCGGTGGCGTTCGTAATCGAGGGCTTGCGCTTGCATCGCTTCGATCAGGCGCCGGTGCGTTTCGGCGAGTTCAGCTTCACGGGCCGCGAGATCACGGTCCTTTTGCGCTGCCGCCTCGGACAATTGCTCTGTGCGTCCGCGCAGCTTCGTCGTCGAATGCAGAAGATACGAGTTGTGCATGGCGACAGCCGCATGGTTGGCAAGGACCCGGAGGATAGCCAAATCCGTGTCCGACACCAACACATGTCTTGCGGGGAGACCAGCGATGCCGCCGACATACTCACCGTCAAGAGTCATGCCGACACGAACAACACCGTCCGCACCGGTGTAGTCCTCCGCCTCCCATGGGCGGGCCCGCAGCACTTCGGCATGCTCGACCGTGACGGGACCGCCTGATTCTTCTTTGATTTCCCCACCGGAGAGCAATAGCTGACGTGGTCGCGCAGCTTTCAGCGCACCGTCAGCGAGCACGACGACTACCCAATCGGCCTGCAGATGTTCACTCGCCGCGATCAGTATCGCTTCGATCAGCGCACGGGGGCCTTCCGTGGTGCGCACCAGCGCCCGAGAAATACTGTCGAGCGCGCGCACCGCATTTTCGAGGCGCTCGGCCGAGCGCAAGTACTCCGGGTAGAAGGAACGTTTCCCAGACCGGACGCCTGTCAGGGCGCCGAGGTCCGCCTCAGAACGTCCGTAGCCACCTGTGGGGCCGGCGATGGTCATAGCTGGCCTTCCTTACAGGGCTTCACGGAACAGCGCAGCAACCTGCGCTTCATCAGCTTCACGGGGATTCGTCGCAAGGCACGCGTCGTGCAACGTCGTGCGCGCCAGGATCGGAATGTCCGACTCTCGAACACCAAGTGCAGCAAGACCTTTCGGCACACCCACGTCATCGGCGAGCTTACGCACGCGGTCAGCGAGAACGTCCGCCACCCGGCCCGCCGTCATATCATCGGTGTCGATTCCCACCGCTCTGGCTAGGGGCGTGAAGCGCTCCGGTGCAACTCCCGCATTGAACCTGATTCCGTGCGGAAGCAAGATGCCATTGAGCACCCCGTGCGGGGCATCCAGCAGACCCCCAACTTGGTGACTCATCGCATGCACGATGCCGAGGATCGCATTCGTAAACGCCATGCCCGCCTCGAGCGCACCTTGTGCCATCGCGATCCGCGGTTCAGCTCGGCGCCGGTGGACCATCGTCTCGCCGAGATTCTGCGTAATCAGCCTGGCCGCGTGCAGCGCGTGCAAGTCCGTCAGGCGATTGTGGGCTCGCGAGGTGAATGCTTCGATCGCGTGAGTGAGTGCGTCGAGGCCAGTCGCAGCGTTGAGCTCATCCGGCATGGTGATCAGCAGACGTGGGTCGACCACTGTGATGTCCGGAACAAGTGTCCGGCTGATGATGGTGACCTTGACGTGCTCCGTGGTATCCGTGATCACTGCGAATTGGGAAACGTCAGCACCCGTCCCCGACGTGGAAGGGGCCATCACCAATGGTGGGATGGGCTTCACGACGCGGTCCACACCGGCGTACGAGAGTATGTTGCCGCCGTTGCGCGCGAGAATCGCCACCGCTTTCGCAGCGTCGATGCACGAGCCGCCCCCAACCGCCACGATGACATCGCAGCCGCTTTCTTCGTAATGATGGAACGCCTTGTCAACCTCATAGTCTTTCGGGTTCGGCGTGATGCCAGTCCACAAAGTCGGATGCAGGCCAGCGCGTTCGAGGTGGTCGAACGCTTCGTCGACCCAGCCGGCCTGCTCAATCCCGGGATCCGAAATGAGGAAGGGTCGCCGAGCGCCCACTCGAAGGGCGGCGTGCCCTAGTTCGGCGAGCGCTCCCGGACCGAACACAATCTCCGGAGTGTGAAACTTCGCAAGCTGCGGGGCGCACGCGTCACTGTGCAACTGCCCCGGACCGGCCAAATCAGAGTGCACCTGCACGTCACCCTGCGCCAGATCAGTGAAGATCTGCGCATTCTCCGTCCACCGCCGTGACGCGGCTAGTGCGGGTTCGGGCGCGTGTATCACGAGTACTCCTCCGCTAGATGGACCGTCACTTATCTCAGCGTAGTCGCATTGTGACGGCCGCCACACCGCCCGCAGGTGGAGGTGGTACCTACCCGATCGGATAGGTACTGGACGGGGCATTCGGGGTCGGCCCCGTCCATCCGGATAGTTCATTGTCAGCGATCGGACGGTTCTCCCCGTTTCCCCTTCCGTCGTCGCCACCAAGACATTTACCTTCGACGTCAGCAGTGATCCACATCACCCTTAGGAGAAGATCGTGAGCACGTCGAACATCAACCCCGCCAGCGAAACCTCCACGGACGACTCAGGCTTCACGTCTGAGGACCTGCTCGTCGAGGAGGTGTCCATCGATGGAATGTGCGGCGTCTACTGAGACCGAACGTGGAGCTGAAGCGTTCGATCCCCACTCGCGCTACGCACTATCCGCGTCAGTATCGGTTCGTCCCGAACCCTTTGGAGCGCTTCTCTACGACTTCCACACCCGCCGCCTGGCCTTCCTGAAGTCACCACAACTCGTGACCGTCGTACGCACTTTGCACAACCACAGCTCGGTGCATGCCGCGCTCAGTTCCGCAGGAGTGCACACAGAGGATCAGCCTCACTATCTGCACGCACTAGCCGGCCTTGCGGCGACAGGAACCATCACCAATGAAGGGCACGCGCGATGAGACTCGTCGAGCATTTCAAAGAGGGACTTGATGCCCCCATCTGTCTGACCTGGGAATTGACCTACGCTTGCAACCTCTCATGCACGCACTGCCTGTCAGCCTCCGGAAAGCGCGACCCACGCGAACTGACGACGGCCGAATGCAAGGCCGTCATCGATGAACTTGAGCGCATGCAGGTTTTCTACGTCAACATTGGCGGCGGTGAACCGACTGTCCGCCCGGACTTCTGGGAGCTGCTCGACTACGCGATCGACCACCACGTGGGGGTGAAGTTCTCCACGAACGGCGTTCGTATTACGCCGGACCGTGCCCGGCAGCTCGCGGCGACTGACTACGTCGATATTCAGATTTCGATTGACGGCGCGACGGCTGAAGTGAACGATGCCGTACGCGGTCCAGGGTCATTCGCCACAGCCATGCGCGCTATGGAGAACCTTGCCGACGCGGGATTCACTGGCTTCAAAATTTCCGTGGTCATGACCCGGCACAACGTGTCGCAGCTCGACGAGTTCAAAGCAATTGCGGACAAGTTCGACGCCCAGCTTCGGATCACGAGGCTGCGCCCATCCGGCCGCGGTGCTGATGTGTGGGACGACCTGCACCCCACGGCTGAACAACAGCTTCGAATCTATGAGTGGCTCCTCGATCACGGTGAGGACGTCCTGACAGGTGATTCATTCTTCCACCTGAATGCTCTCGGTTCGAGCCCGCTGCCTGGACTGAACTTGTGTGGCGCCGGCCGAGTCGTGTGCCTCATCGATCCGGTAGGTGACGTGTACGCGTGTCCCTTCGCGATTCACTCCGAGTTCCTCGCCGGGAACGTCCGTGAGGAAGGCGGGTTCGCATCCGTTTGGCGTACGTCTGAGCTCTTCGAACAACTACGGCAGCCTCAGACAGGTGGTGTCTGCAAGTCCTGCCCAGCATTCGATGCATGCCAGGGCGGCTGTATGGCCGCCAAGTTCTTCACCGGCCTGCCGTTAGATGGGCCAGATCCTGAATGCGTCCGCGGCAATGGTGAACTCGCGCTGGCAGCAGTGGGGTCCCGGTCAATTCCCCGTCCCGAAAAAGATCACACGCACACGGCGAGACGAAAGGGAGTGCAACTTGGCATGCCGTTGGCGCCTCGCAAATCCGTTCCCGACCGGCCGTGTAATGCCAGCCCACTCGCTGGCCTCACCTGACCGGCCTGACCACACGTAGCCTCGAAAGGAACATCATGGCCAGCAGCAAGGAGTGGTTCGAAACCATCGCCGAAGCTCAGCAGCGCGCGAAGAAGCAGGTCCCCAAGTCGGTATATCTCGCTTTACTCGCGGGCTCCGAGCGCGGAGTCACTCTCAAAGACAACGTCGATGCGTTCGGTGAGCTCGGATTTCGCCCACACATCGCTGACCTGCCGCCACATCGTGAACAGTCGACCACAGTGCTGGGTCAGGACATCTCGCTTCCCGTCCTCATCTCCCCAACGGGTGTGCAGGCCATTAACCCGGACGGCGAACTGGCGGTAGCACGCGCGTCGGCTGCGGCCGGCACCGCTATGGGACTGAGCTCGTTCGCGAGCAAACCCGTAGAAGATGTCGTCGCGGCGAATCCAAAGACGTTCTACCAGGCTTACTGGATGGGAGGACGCGACGTCCTCAGTACGCGACTCGACCGGGCGAAGCGAGCTGGGGCGAAAGGACTGATCGTCACGCTCGACTGGACGTTCGCGACAGGGCGCGACTGGGGCAGCCCCGCGCTTCCTGAGCGCCTCGATTTCAGGACGATGATGAAGTTCGCACCCCAAGCGATACAGCGTCCCCGCTGGCTCTCGCGTTTCGTTCGCAGCGGCGCGCTGCCCGACCTCACCGCCCCCAACCTCGCTGAACCTGGCGAACCAGGCCCCACCTTCTTCGGCGCGTACTACGAATGGATGCAAACACCGTCACCTACCTGGGCTGACCTCGCCTGGCTGCGCGACCAATGGGATGGGCCGCTGATGATCAAAGGAATCATGCACCCCGATGACGCGCGCCGCGCGGTCGATATCGGAGCCAGCGCGATCTCGGTCTCAAATCATGGTGGCAACAATCTTGACAGCACGCCTGCATCGATCCGGGCGCTACCGGGCATCGCAGAAGCCGTCGGGGACCAGATCGAAATCGTCCTCGACGGCGGTATACGACGCGGGAGCGACGTCGTCAAGGCTGTTGCGCTGGGCGCACGCGCAGTCATGATCGGCCGGGCCTACCTGTGGGGCATGGCAGCCAACGGTGAGAGAGGTGTCAATAATGTGATCGAACTTCTGCGGGCCGGGATAGATTCCGCGCTCCTCGGCCTCGGGAAGTCGTCAATCCACGAACTCACGCCAGACGACATCGTCATCCCGGCCAACTTCACGCGCGGGATGTGACCAAGCGGAAAATCTAGCGACCGCTACCGCTATTTCTCACCGGAAGGTGGTGACGCGGAGTCGTCCTTTTCTTCTTTCTTGAACTGCTGGGTGAGGATCCGAGTGCCCTTCCCCGCAGCGTTCGTCGCGATGTCAGTACTGCCCTTGATGATCTTGCCGATGCCACCGGACACGTTCCCCTTGAGCGTGTCAGCGGCTCCCTCGACGATCTCTCCGGACTTATCAAGGGAGGTTTGGGCGATGTGCTTCATCGCGTCGACCGTGTTCGTAGGTTCTGGGCGTTCCTTCTTCTCCTCGGCCATAATCGGCCTCCCGTCTTCGATTTGTGATGCAGACCACACTACATGGGCCGACTGCGGTGTACCCGCATGCAGCGTCCCGTAAACTCCGGGGCAGCCGCCCGGCCAGTCCCACTCCCAAACAGCGGAGGAAAAATGCCACCCATCATGGTTTTCGATCTATCTACGCTCGGCGCAGAGCAGTTGGGCTTTCCTCCGTCTGATCTGTACGCGGCCATCATCGACGGCCTGCTCGCAGTATCCGTGTTCGTCAATGACGTCACTGGCGGAGCGTTTAATCTGCCAGTTTTCTGATAAACACCCCAAAAAGCGGTGTTGCGCCGGCTACCTCTTAACCGGCGCAACACCTTGGGAGACGACGGGCGTCGAGCGCTGGGAGGGTTACCCGTCGTTTTGTGAGCTGATAACTACTGGCTCGGCTCAGGCAGGATACATTCCTCGACCTCCGGGTTAACGCCGAAGTAGTTGAGCGGGCCCGCGATCACAGTGACCGCGAGGGTGCTGATCCCCGGACAATTCTCTGGGGTGTCGGTATACAATCCCCGCTGCCCCGCGGCGATTGCGCCGATAATCAGCCAAATGAGCGCGATGGTAAGAATTAGCCCTCCGCCACGCATGGCAACGACCTTTCTGTCGAGGACTCCTCAGCTCAGCACACTGGGATCCGAATCTCGCGTCAATACCAGTACTTGCGTCCACCGATTGGGCGCCCGATCGCGCCGAGCAGAGCGAGTATCGCACCTATGACGAGCAGCACGATACCGATTGTCCACAAAATCTGAATACCGGCCAGCCAGCCGATAATCAGAAGAATCAAGCCGAGTGCAATCATCTTTCGTCCCCTTTCAGGGCATCTTTCGCATCCTTGAAGGCATCGGTCACTTTGTCCTTTGCCTGCTTCGCCTTGGCGCTCGCCTTCTCACTGGCACCTTCGCCTTGCAGGTCTCTGTCGTCAGTGTGCTTGCCGACTTTCTGCTTGGCCTCGCCGGAGAGTTCCTCGGCCTTGTGTTTCAGCCTGTCGGTGAAATCAGCCATCAGCTCACTCCTTCGATCTCAGACCGCTGCACTCCCGGCTGTGTGACGGGCGCTAATCAGCGGCAATAGCAGGGTTCCCAAAAAGATCGTTTTTATACCTCACGCATCTAACGGACCCCTGCCCTCCGAGGACGTTTGCCTATCGTGGGTGTCTGGAAGCACGTCCGCCTTCACTGCCGCGTTTTTACGCCACAGCAACGCTCCCGCGACGAACAACACCACCGCAGCGACTCCGCCAGCCACTGCGCCACCAGTGACCGAGTTTGCAGCCGCCACCAGGGCTAGCGCTAGTGCAATAACTGCAGCACCTATCAGAAGAAAGGCAATGTTGCCGAAAGGCGCTCTGCTGCTACGGTCGCTCATCACTTACCTCCTCTCCACACCCCACCGCGAAAGGAATACCCCGCTGTCGACAGCGTCAAACATAGTGCGCTCATTCGGAATCAGTAATACGTTCCCGAATCAGCCGCATAGCCTTATCGAGCAGGCGAGACACGTGCACCTGGGAGATTTCAAATCGCTGAGCAATCTGGCTCTGAGTCTGCTGTTCGATGAAACGAAGCCGCATCATCTCGCGCTCTCGTTCAGGAAGTTCGGCAATCGCAGGTAACAAAAGCTGTTGATCATCAACAGTTTCGAGTCGCTCATCATTGATGCCGATGCGTTCCCACCGGCCTGCGGCGGAACCGTCATCGTTCGGGTCAGCGTCGAGAGGCACGAGGTGTGATGTCGCGGCAGCCGCGATAGCTTCAGCCACATCCCCGAATGATTCGCCCAGTTCGGCTGCGATTTCGCTGGTAGTCACCGATCGGCCAAGCCTTTGCGTCAATTCTGGGGTTGCCGCGGCGATCTGCGCACGAAGTTCTTGCAGTCTCCGCGGCAATCGGATCGCTGAAGAACTGTCACGGAAATAGCGTCGAACCTCCCCCATGATGGTCGGCACAGCGAATGCGAGGAACTCGGAATTGCGCTCCGCATCGAACCGTTCCACCGCGTTCACCAAACCGAGTCGAGCAACCTGAAGAAGGTCTTCCGGGTCTTCACCGCGGCCCGCGAAACGTCGGGCGATGTTCTGAGCGAGCGGAAGGCAGCGCACGATGATTTTGTCGCGCAACTCACCATGATCCGGTGTATTTTCAGGAATCGCCGAAAGTTCCCTCAATAGCGGGACGACGTCGGCGTAATCGTCGTTCGTCACCCTTTGACGCCACACTTCCGCTTCTGCAACTCGATGACTGACGTACCTGCACTATCGCCGCCCGAAATCGCACCGGCCGGGAGGGAACGGACGACTGCGGAATCCGTCAGAGCCTCGATAATGTGCCAGCCAAGTCCCGACCTTTGCAGGTCAGAATTGCCGCTCGGGGTGACGCCTGCTGTGACGGTCACACCCTCGTCCGTTGAAACAAACACACAATGAACTTCGCCATCTTCAGAAGCAGTAGCGATGAGCTGGGTACAGGCCTCGTCCACGGCCATCCGCAGATCCTCAACGGAGTCACCGTCGAAATCCGCGCGCGTCATGACGGCCACAGTGACTAGACGAGCAAGAGAAAGCTGAGTCAGGGTTGCCGGGAAACGCAGCTCCACTCGTTCCTCGGCGTTGTGGTCAAACCCCACGCCGTCGGTCATATTTACTCCACGTGAGCTGGTGTTCATTAGTCAAGCACCGCAATGCCCGGTGCACGGAGGAGGGTACCCAGATGGTAGAAAGTCATACGCCCGGTTATATGAGATTTAGTTGCGAATCGTTGTAACAGCTCACGTGGCACAGGTAACATCAAAGACGGTTGAGCACACAGCCGCTGCGGGATGCGTGAAGTCACGGTATACCTAGCCTGGTGCTCGTATATTGCTAGGTCCGATTTCGCGCTCCCATCCACTCACTAGATGGGAGGACACTTCAGCGATGAGGTCATACTCAACACGTATCCACGCGACGGCAGTGGCGGACGCGCATGTCTCAGCCGAACGCACCTTCAGCGGGGCAGTCATTATCCGGATCTCAGGCGAGATCGACGCGACGAACGCGCTCGACGTCTGGAGTTCCCTGGCGCCCCACCTGGAGACCGGTGGACCCCGGATCTTCGACCTCACTGGCATCACTTTCCTCGGAGTGAGCGGCGCTGAGGTGCTGCTGCGCGCGGGTGACAGGCTCATGGAGCACGGCACGAGATTCGCGACGGTCGGAAGTCGCGCGGTTCGCCACCTGCTTTGCGCCGCGGAACTCGACGAGAAGCTCAACGTTATGCGTGGCGTCAGTGACGCCGTGCACAAGCTTTCACACGACCCGACGGTTCAGGTCCTCGAGCAGACCTCATAATTGTTCGCATCACCCCGCTCCCGGCTTGTCGGCGGCGGTGCGTCCCTTCCTGCTCACAAGGAGTTCCGATGACGGAATCGCAGACTCGCCCGGATCTTGCTGCCCTGCTTGCCGACGCTGCAATGTCAATGGGCGGCGAACCGAACCATGACGCTACGCTCGAGGCGATCGTCAGAGAAGCGCAGAAGAGTATCCCCGGGACTGACGAGGCCGGCCTATCCCTCCTCTCGAACGGTCGGATCACAACTGCGGCTCCGTCGTCAGACTTCGTTGAGCACATAGACCAGTTCCAGTACCAGTTTGGCGAGGGCCCCTGCCTCGACGCGATTCTGGAAGCTGATACCTTCCGCACCAACAACATGGCTGCCGAATCGCGCTGGCCGCGCTTCTCGCCAGCGGCGGTACGGGAGGGTGTGCAGTCGATGCTGGCGTTTCGCCTGCACTCGGACGGACAGATTCTTGGTGCTCTGAACCTCTACTCGCGCCACCGAGATGCCTTCGACGATGAGGCCATCTATACCGGGCAGCCCTTCGCCGCACACGCCTCGATCGCACTCTCCCACTCACGAGAAAAAGTCCAGCTACTCGAAGCGCTCGACAACCGGGACGTGATCGGTATGGCCAAGGGAATTCTCATGGAGCGGTTCAAGATTGACGACGAGCGAGCGTTCTCGTTGCTGGTGACTCTCTCCCAGCGCAGCCAGGAGAAACTGCGCACTGTGGCATCCAACGTCGTCGCTGAAGCCCGGTCCGCCGTCACGTAACCTTCGTCAAATTCGCCCGAAAGGTATGAAGTTCGCCGGAAGCGGTTACCTTCATGAGTGCGTCCTGCTGTTCTCCCCTGGGCTCACTTGGAGGTAAACATGACTGCTTCACGCCGTATCCGCACCGCCTTTGTTGCCGCAACTGCGGCAGCTGCGCTTGTTCTCAGCGGTTGTGGTGATGACACCGATGTAGAAGACACAATCGGAGACTTCACCGAGGAAGTCGGTGACGTCTTCCGGACTGGTGGCGACACCACGTGCCGCGAGTTCTCGGAACAGGACCCTGATGAACAGCGCTCAACGGTGGAAGATTTCTTGGCCGAAGAAGAGGAAGGCGAACCGACCGACGCACAGATCGAGGGAGCATCCCTCGCGGTAATGGCCCTTTGTGCTATTGAAGGCAATGACGAAACACCAATCCGAGACGCTGACCTCCAGCCCTAGCTCATAGGAGAACCTGTGAACACTCGCTTCATCCAGAAATCACTCGCTGGCGCTGCGATCGTTGCACTCGCCGCGGTGCTACCGGCTTGCGGTGCGGACGACAACGGCAGTGATGCGGAGGAAACCACTACCAATGCGGTTGGCGGTGCCGTGGATGCGATCGTTGACCTTGCTTTCGTCTCGGCACTGCGTAACCAGTATCCCGATGTTGCCGCGGACATGACTGACGACGAAATCCTCTCTGCGGCCGAAGATGTCTGCGACGACGTGCGCGACGGCGACGATCGGGACGATCTCATCGACTCGGTGCGTGACTCGTTCGAATCAGGCGACGCCGAGATCGACGACGCCCGTGCGGATCAGATCCTGAACTTGCTTCAGTCGACAGGCTGCTAGCAAACCACAGCACAGGCGCGCCGACTCACGCGGAAAATCGCCACGACAGATGATTTTTCGCCCGGTGCGACACAAACTGTCGTAACCTGACGCTACTTTCGCAAGGAAGGAGCGCCTGTGCTGTACAGCAAGCTGCAGCATCTGCTGCGCCATGCTCCTCCGCCAGAAAGTCGCACCTCCAACAATTGCGCTGGCCAATGGTATGGCGTCGTTCGGACGTTCACCTCTGATCAGGTGACAGACACCGCAGTACGGACGGTGTCACGCGCGGTCGCCGCCGTCAGTGACGGCACATTCGTCACTCTCAGCCATTTTGCACGGGAGAATCCGCGCGGCAACGGCCGTGATCTTTCGTCCTTGGGCCTAGCGGGAGTGGACGCCTTCGAGTACCTCTACAAGCTTGTCGAAGGCCGTCCGCGCACTCTCCGCGTTTACCTGCATCAGGAACCTCTGCGCGACCTGTTCCTCCCTGCAGTGGCAGCTTTTCCCCAGTCCGAGATCGTCGTGGAAGCGGATGACCCGGTACTCGCCCGGCTGAATCAAATCGCGGGGCACTGGGTCGACGGCGAAGTGCATCGGTGTCAAGCCCAGTGCGCGGGCGTCGCCCGGTCCGAGCCACGACGAAATGTGGTCGCTACCGATGCGTCGCTGCGCGCACGACATAAGGGCGCTGGCATCGCATGCGTGAGTACCGACGGTGTCGCACAGTCCAGGTTCCGCCCGAATATTGGTCGCGTGGATGTTGCGGAGCTCTTGGCGGTCGAGCTCGCTCTGGACACTTTCCCCGCTGATGAGCCGCTCCATATTCTGATGGACAGCCAAACCGCACTCGGATATGTGAAAAGTGGCTCGTACCTGCACGACCATACTGTGATCGAAGTGCTCGCACGTGTTGATATCAAGCGGTCCGGGCGGGTCGTGACGTTCGATTGGGTGCGCGGGCACAACGGGCACCCGCTCAATGAAGCAGCGCATAGGCTTGCTGTGGCTGCGCGACGCTGTCACACCAGTCACGTCAGCGCCGATGCGCGCAGGCGCATCATCTCGGGCATTTTGTCGGATCTTGGCTGACGTCCTGAAACCTGCATACGCGTACTGGAATTCGGGTTAGCCTCAAGTTGTCACGAAGGATCTCAGGAAGGAATTCGCGTGCCTACAACCAAAACCATCACCCGTTCCGCATTCGCGATCAGTGCAGCCGCAGCAGCAGCTATTGCTGTCCCAGCAATAGCAGGGGCAGCACCTTTCGACAATCAGCCGACAGTCGTGCTGTGCGAGAGCGGCATAGCTGGCGTGCAATCGGTCGTCAACTCCGATAACGACGCCGTGCCAGCCGAGCACGTCTTCTATGTCATCAACGAACAGGGCGGCGACGGCGCCAACGTCGGCTGGCTGAACATCGACTCATTCCAGTTTGGGACGCAGCCGATGGTGCCCACTGAGTTCCTCGCCGACGACGTCTTTGTGCCCCTCGCCCTCGCAGAAACCGGGCCAGGGATGGTCATCTCCGCGGTCTACGGAATCTACGAGAACGCGGCAGGCGAGACGTGCGGCGTCATCCCTGGTTTCACCACTGACCAGGTGCCCTGACAGTAACAACAGCGACCCCATCCTCTTCGGACCCGGAGACGATTTCGCCCCTCGCCCGCCTGGTGCCTGCATCAGGACGAGGGGCGATTTCGTTTTCCGCACGCAAAGTCGCAAAGTCACACACGACTCTTGCATGTATGTATACATCTACGTATAGTCATCTCATGCCCAATAAGACCATCTATGTCGCCGACGACGATCTGCCGCTCTTTCAGCGCGCTCAAGAACTGGTCGGCGGAAACCTCTCCGGAGCGGTCGTGGCAGCCCTGCGCCGATACATCGAACTCGAGGAAGGACGACAAGAAGGATTCGAAGAAGTGGTCCTCAAAGTCGGCCACAACGGCGTCCGCCAGGTGCGGTTCTCCGGCACGCTGCTTGGCGAGTGGCGCGATCTCAATGAGCACCGCATCGAGCACATCCGGGTGTATCGCGGCCGGAAGGGGAAGTTTGCGATGCATGCCCAGCACTCCAACTGGGCCGAGTACCCGACTGACATCAACTGGCTGAAAGACCTGAAGAACTGGCGCCGCATGCTCAGCGTCGGCGATCAAGACTGGGGCGACTTCACGCTGACAATCACAGACTCGATCGAAGAACTCCGCGAACACCTGTCAGCCAAGTTCTACGAGCGAGTCGCTAGCGTTGCCGACCTGCCACATATCGAGGACCTCGACATCTAACAAGGTCTGCCCCACAACCGAATAATCACACTCCAGCACACTTTGGCCACAACCGGGGCCACAGCTGGCTAAATCCATGCATTTATGCGCATCACTTTATGAAAGGCGACCATGACTGCGACGACTCGCAGACCGGCGATCTCGGTAACCGGTCTCCACAAATCATTCGGCGAACACATCGTGCTCGACGGCATCGACCTCACGATCGGCGAAGGCACGATCTTCTCGCTGCTCGGCCCCAACGGAGCGGGCAAGACCACAACCGTGCAAATCCTCTCCACACTGATCCAAGCGGACAGCGGTGTCATTCAGATCGATGGCCACGACCTCGCCAGCGAACGCCACTCCGTCCGGTCGGCGATCGGCGTGACGGGCCAGTTCTCAGCAGTAGACGAGCTCCTTACGGGCCGAGAAAACCTGATTCTGATGGGCGATCTGCACCACCTTCCGAGACGGGAAAGCCGGCGCCTCGCCGACGAACTGCTGGAGCGATTCAGCCTCACCGAGGCCGGGAACCGCGTGGCCAGCTCCTACTCAGGAGGCATGACCAGGCGGCTCGATCTCGCAATGACACTGGTGGGAGATCCCCGGATCATATTCCTCGATGAGCCCACAACCGGCCTGGATCCGCGCAGCCGCCGCACGATGTGGGAGATCATCCGCGAACTCGTCGCGACCGGAGTCACCATCTTCCTCACCACCCAGTACCTTGAGGAAGCGGACCAGCTGGCTGATCGCATCGCGGTGCTTGACCAGGGGAAGATCGTCGCAGAGGGCACACCAGCCGAGCTCAAACGGCTCGTGCCAGGTGGACATATCCGGCTGCAATTCACGGACCGTGCCGGACTCGAAGCTGCCGCCAGTCTCCTGAGCACCGGCGCCAGGGACGAAGAGAAGTTATCCCTCGCTGTTCCGAGCGACGGCGGAGTCCGATCATTGCGCTCGGTGCTCGACCAACTCGACGCTGCACGCATCGAGCCGGAGGGCCTGTCCGTTCACACACCCGACCTCGACGACGTCTTCCTGTCCCTCACGGGCCACACCACGACAACTAAGGAATCCGCACGATGAGCACACTGACGTATCCACTAGCTGACTCGGCGACCATGCTGCGCCGCAACCTGGTTCACGCCAAACGGTATCCGAGCATGACGTTCAGCCTCATCGTCATGCCAATTATTCTCCTCCTGGTCTTCAACTATGTTTTCGGCGGTGCGCTCGGTATCGCAGTCGGAGGCAGTGACAGCGCGTACATTGACTACCTCACGCCCGGCATGATGCTGCTGATACCCGCTTATGTCACGGTAGGAGTGGCAGTCTCCATCGCCACTGACGCGACGAAGGGGATCGTCAACCGGTTCCGCACGATGGCGATCACACAGTCATCGATACTCGCGGGCCACGTCATCGGGACACTGATACAGGCACTCCTCGGAGTTGCCGCGATGGTCGGTGTCGCGTTGCTCATTGGTTTCCGCCCTACCGCTACCGCCGTGGAATGGGCCGCCGCATTCGGACTGATCGCCCTGTTGGTTATCGCCCTGACCTGGCTGGCCGTCGCGATGGGATTGCTTGCCGCCAATCCCGAAAGTGCCAGCAACATGCCGTTTCCGCTAGTGATGCTGCCGTTCCTCGGCAGCGGCCTAGTGCCGACTGAGACGATGCCGGCCGGTATGCGGCACTTCGCCGAGCACCAGCCGTTTACGCCACTCACTGAGACGCTGCGTGGTCTGCTAATGGGCACGGAAATCGGCAGCAGTGGGCCAATTGCATTAGCTTGGTGCCTCGGAATCGGAGTCGTGGGGTATTTCTGGTCGATGGCGATCTTCCGGCGCAAGACGCGGTAGCTCGCTGAGTATGCCCATTCCCATTGGATCAGGCCGCGGTTAGTATCAGTGTCTAGCTGATTGGCATAGTTAATTTTGGAGATTTGGGTGATGAGTGACCTGTCACAGTTCTTGAAGGACCACATCCCGCACGGCTGGGGAGTCCGGAAGCTCTCGGAAATGGCTGAAGCCCATGGACTGCCACTTTCGATCGCTACCATTTCGCTTTATCTCAGCTCAAAGCACGGGAAGCCCACTCACCGCACTCTCCGGGCGTTCTCACGTCTGCTGGGGATCCCGCTGAAGCAGTTGCACAAGGCAGCCCACCTTCCGCCGCCACACGATGATTACCTCTGGACTCCGCCGAGGGAAGCGTGGCAGTTGACCAAGCAGCAAGGGGAAGCCGTCAGCACCTTCATCAGAGCGATTGCGGAACATCCCAGCGGCACACTGCCCGCCGATGTCACTGGTACCCGCCGAGCACTTCCCGTCCGGCCCGACTATCTCGTGATCAAGGAGATACTGGGGCAGTAACGTCCCAGTATCTCCTGACCGGTGGCCAGGCCTGTCACCGCTTATGTGTTGCGTACCAGTCGAGCAGGTCCGGAGAATCGATCGCGCTGCGATCGACGGCTTTTGCCGGGTCCGCACCCTGAAGGATTTTTTTCAGCGGGACTTCCAGCTTCTTGCCGGTGCGGGTGTGCGGAATGCCTGGCGCGGCGATGACTTCGTCGGGAACGTGTCGCGGTGAAAGCTCGTCGCGGATCACCGTCCGGATCTTCGAAACGAGAGCCTCGGTCAGCTCTACCCCGTCGGCCAGCTCAACGAACAGCGGCATCCAGTATCCGCCGTCAGGTAGCTCGATACCGAGCACTAGCGCTTCGGTTACCTCCTCAACCTGTTCCACAGCCTGGTAAATGTCCGCGCTGCCCATCCGGATTCCGTGCCGGTTCAGCGTCGAATCGCTACGCCCATGCATTTCGATCGATCCACGCTCGGTGATGGTGATCCAGTCGCCATGGCGCCATACTCCAGGAAAGTCCGAGAAGTAAGCGTCCCGGTACTTCTCCCCCGAAGGGTCATTCCAGAATGACACCGGCATCGATGGCATCGGCTGGGTAATCACCAGCTCACCCACATCGCCTCGCACCGGCTTGCCTGCACCGTCGAACGCATCAAGCGCCACGCCCAGGCAGGGCCTGCTAATCTCCCCTGCCCACACAGGCACTGTCCGGACCGGGCCGACAAACGCCGACACCACATCCGTACCACCACTGATCGAACAGATCTGTTTCTGCGCGCCCACATTCTCGGCCAGCCACTGAGCCGACGACGCCGGCAGCGTCGCACCCGTGATGCCCACCGATCGCAGCACCGACAGGTCGTAGGAATCTCGCGGCACGACGCCCGCCTTGCTACACGCAAGCACGTACCCCGGACTCGTCCCCAAGAATGTCACCGCGTTGTCGGCGGCCAGCTTCCACAATCCATCCGCTCCAGGATGAGCTGGGCTGCCGTCATACGTGACGATGACCGAACCCACCATCAAGCCCGCAACAAGAAAGTTCCACATCATCCAACTCGGGGACGTGAACCAGAAGAACCTATCGTCTGGACCTAGATCGAGGTGAAGTGAAAGATGCTTCGCATGTTCGAGCACCACGCCACCATGGCCGTGCACGATGCCTTTTGGTAAACCTGTTGTGCCCGAAGAGAACACCACCCATAGTGGGTGATCAAACTCCACCGGTTCCGCCGCGAGTTCCGCAGGACTGCTCGTCACCGCATCCCAGGCTTCCATACCCTCTGGAACGTCGAGGCCGAGCCGCTGGACAAGAATCGTCATACTCACTGACGGCAGCGCGTCCGCGACCTCGGCGACTGCTTCACGTTTGTCATGGGCCTTGCCGCCGTAACGGTAACCGTCCGCCGCGATCAGCACTTTCGGCTCCAGTTGCCCCAGCCGCGTCACCGCCGCTGGCGGCGAGTAGTCCTGACCGCACCCGGCCCACACCGCGCCAATGGATGCAGTCGCGAGTAGACCCACAATCGCTTCGGGGATATTCGGCAGATACCCCACTACGCGATCGCCGCGGCCAACGCCCGCGTCGCGCAGGGACTGCGCCAATGACGCCACCTCGAACCGCAGTCGCTGCCAGGTCACTTCCCGTGTGGGCTCATCCTCAGCGAGATCAAGCATCGCGACCTGATCACCCCGGCCGGCGCGCAGCACCACATCGGCATAGTTCAGTCGCGCTTCCGGAAACCACCGGGCGCCGGGCATCCGGTCGTCGGTCAACGCCGGGCCGCGGCGCTCACCCGCACCGAAGTAGTCCCACACGACCTCCCAGAACCGCCCCACATCTGCCACCGACCAGGACCACAAGGCGTCATAGTCACCGGACGGCGCCCCAAACCGCCCAGCGAACCGCGTGAATTCAGTGACCTGCGCGAACTCGATGTCCTCGGGCGCGGGCGTCCACAGTTCTTGTGACTCAGATGTGCTCACTTCGGCCCCTCCTGCCGTGCTGCTTCCGCGCGTGCAACGACTGCTTCCGCGTGCCGCAGCACCGGCGCGTCCACCATTCGCCCTTCGAACGCGAATACGCCGCGTTCACCATCCGCCTGGGTGAGCACGCGGCGCGCCCAGCCGACTTCTTCTGGCGCGGGAGCGAACGCCTCTCGAACCACGGCGACCTGCGATGGGTGGATCGCCACTTTCGCGTCGAAACCGGTTGCCGCAGCGTCAATCGCTTCGTCACGAAGTCCGTCGATATCGCGGATGTCGATGTACACGGCATCGAGAGCTAAGCGGTCGAACGCCGTGGCCGCAAGGAGGACTGAGGAGCGCACGTGGCGGGCCACATCGCGGTAGGTCCCGTCCCTGCGGCGGCTGGATTGCCCACCCATACCCGCAATGAGGTCCTCCGCACCCCACATCAAACCGCGCAAGTTCGGGGTCTGCGCAATATCGGCAACGCGCACCGCACCGAGTGGAGTCTCGATCAATCCGAAGACCTCATAGTCGAAGAGGTCACGGAGCTGTGCTGGCGCTTCACATTTCGCGAGCATAATGGCGTGATATCCCGTCTTGGCGAGAGTTTCACAATCGAGCGCATGGTCTTCGGTGTCGTGCGGATTGATGCGCACCACAGTTCGCTCCGGATCGAGCTGTGTGTCGATCAAAGCCTCGCGCGCGGCAGGCTTGTCCGCGGGCGCGACGCCGTCCTCGAGATCAAGAATGACAATGTCAGCAGCTTTAGCGGCCTTAGCGAATCGCTCAGGCCTGTCAGCCGGACAAAACAACCAGGCCGGGCCGTACTTCAATGACGTCATCGCGCCTCCTCACCGTATGGGACACCACGTCCGGTCGCGAATGGGGGATAACAGTGCCCGAGCACCAGCATCAGCCATGAGGTGCCATCCGCACCAGGGTTTTGCGCACCGCCTTGGCAATGTCATCTCCGTGCTGGTTGCGCCCTGTGTGTTCGAACGTGATGACGCCTTCGCCGGGACGGCTGTTCGAGGCGCGCTTATCCAGAATCAGCGTTTCGGCATACAGGGTGTCGCCGTGGAACACTGGCTTCGGAAAGCTGATGTCCGAGAATCCAAGATTCGCGACGATGGTGCCCTGGGTGAGCTGGGCTACGGAAAGGCCCACCAGCGTCGAGAGCGTGAACATCGAGTTCACCAGTCGCTGCTCGAACGGCTTCTGCGTTTCGCTCCAGGCTGCGTCCAGGTGAAGGGCCTGAGTGTTCATCGTGAGGGTGGTGAAGAGCACGTTGTCAGCTTCGGTGATCGTCCGGCCGGGACGGTGCTCATAAATCGCACCAACCTCGAACTCCTCGAACCATAAGCCCCGCTGGACGATCCGGCGGCTTCCTTGCTGACTCATAGTCCAAGCTCCCTCGCGATGAGCATCAGCTGAACCTCAGTCGTACCCTCGCCGATCTCGAGAATCTTGCTGTCGCGGTAGTGCCTCGCCACCAGGTACTCGTTCATATACCCGTAGCCACCGAACACCTGAGTAGCGTCCCGCGCGTTGTCCATTGCAGCCTCACTGGACACCATCTTCGCGATCGCGGCAGCCTTTTTGAATGACTTGCCCGAGAGCATCAGAGCGGCCGCATCGTAATAGGCGGCGCGAGAAGCAGCAGCCCGGGCTTCCATTCGCGCGATCTTGAAGGCTATTGCCTGGTTCTGCCCGATCGGCTTGCCGAACGCGCTGCGTTCCTTCGCGTACCGGACACATTCATCGACGCAACCCTGCGCGACGCCCGTGCCGAGCGCAGCGATCGCGATACGTCCCTCGTCAAGGATCCGGAGGAAGTTCGCGTACCCACGGCCACGCTCACCAAGCAAGTTATCTTCGGGGACGCGCACGTCATCGAAGGAAAGCGGATGGGTATCTGACGCGTGCCAGCCCACCTTCGAGTACGCGGGCTGGGCGGTGAAACCAGGAGTATCGGCAGGAACGATGATCGTCGAGATTTCCTTTTTGCCAGCCGCATTCGTACCGGTCACTGCCGTGACGGTGATAAGCCGAGTGATATCGGTACCGGAGTTAGTGATGAATTGCTTGCTGCCGTTGATCACCCACTCCCCGCTGTCGAGCTTCGCGGTTGTCTTCGTGCCGCCCGCGTCGCTGCCCGCGCCAGGCTCGGTGAGCCCAAAAGCGCCGAGCGCCTTACCGCTGGCAAGGAGCGGTAGCCATTCCTGCTTCTGCTCCTCGGTTCCGAACCGGTAAATCGGCATCGCACCGAGGGAGACCCCTGCTTCGAGCGTGATGGCGACCGACTGATCAACCTTCCCGAGTTCCTCGAGGGCGAGGCACAGCGCAAAGTAGTCGCCGCCCATTCCCCCGTACTCCTCGGGGAACGGCAGACCGAACAGCCCCATGTCAGCCATACCCGACACGATTTCGTAGGGGAATGTCTTCTTTTCGTCATGCTCGGCAGCGACCGGCGCGACGACCGTCTTTGCGAAATCAGCGACCGAACGGCGAAGCTGCTCATACTCGTCTGGCAGCTGTGCGGTGGAAAGAAAGCTGGTCATGTGGTGCATGCTCCTTATTCGGACGGCGTCGCGGACGCGGTGACTCGGGCAAGTAGCTGATCGACGCTCACCTGGTCACCAGGCGAGGAATGTATGACGACGGTGCCGTCCACGGGCGAGGTCAGCGTGTGTTCCATCTTCATTGCTTCGACGACGACAACGGGTGTGCCGGCTGCGACATCGTCGCCAGAAGCGACGTGGATCGCGATCACGGTGCCCGGCATGGGGCTGAGGATCTCGGCGTCACCCCGATGCGCTTCGTGCTGGCGAACGCTCGCTTCGCGAACAACCTGAAGCGACCAGGCGCCTTCGCCGTTGGCGAACCACAAATGGTGGTGGTCCTCGGCAACGCGGAGCCGGTGTCTGCGTCCAGCGGCGGTGAGAAGCAGGGTGCTATCTTCCATTTCAGCGGAGATAGCGATGGGGTCGGACTCTCCGATGACCGCCATGCCCAGCTCCGGAGTCCCTGTAAGTTTGACAATGTCAGTGCGGTCACCTGCGGTGAGCCGCACCCGATAGGGCACGGGCTCGCCAACGCGCCACCCAGTGGGAACATCCCAGATGCTGTTGGGCGCTTCCGGCCAGTGGCGAAGCCAGCGGGATACGGCTGCCGCGATGAAAGCGAGGTCCGGTGCTGGCTCCGCGACGTAGTCCGGGAGTCGACGGTCGAGGAGTGCAGTATCGAGCCGTCCCGCTTTGACATCTTCATCCGCGAGCAAAAACCGAAGGAACTCGATGTTGGTGCCCACGCCAAGAACCGCAGTCGACGCGAGTGCCCGGTCAAGCCGGTGCAGAGCAGTCGCACGGTCTGCCGCGTGCGCGATCACTTTGGAGAGCATCGGGTCGTAATCGCTGCCCACGACTGTGCCCACACGGAGGCCTGAATCGACGCGTACCGAAGAGGGTTCGTTAAGACCCAGCACTGTGCCGCCAGTCGGAAGGAAACCCCGCCCTGGGTCCTCCGCGTAGACGCGGGCCTCGATCGCATGGCCGCTGAGGGTGACATCTTCTTGTGCGAAGCCGAGATTTTCGCCCGCCGCGATGCGCACCTGCCACTCGACCAGGTCAACGCCTGTGACCAGTTCCGTGACAGGATGCTCAACCTGCAGCCGGGTGTTCATTTCCATGAAGAAGAACTCGTCCGGCTTGTCCGCCGAAACAATGAACTCAACCGTGCCCGCGCCGGTGTAATCGACACTGCGTGCGGTATTGCACGCAGCCTCGCCGATCTTCGCGCGCGTTTCCTCGTCAAGCAGAGGCGAAGGCGCCTCTTCAATGACTTTCTGGTGGCGGCGCTGCAATGAGCACTCGCGCTCGCCGAGGTGCACGATGGTGCCGTGTGTGTCAGCGAGGACCTGAACCTCGATGTGCCGAGGGCGTGTGACGAACCGCTCGAGGAAAAGCGTGTCGTCCCCGAACGCAGACCCTGCTTCGCGCCGCGCCGAACGAAGCGCTTCCGGCAGGTCTTTGGGATCTTCGACGCGCCGCATCCCCTTGCCACCCCCACCTGCAGAGGGTTTGACGAGGACCGGGTAACCAACCTCGTCGGCCGCTGCGATGAGTTCATCGTCCGTCAGGCCTGGCTTGGCGATGCCGGGAACCACCGGCACACCAAACTCGATCACAGCGTTCTTTGCCGTGATCTTGTCGCCCATGACTTCGATAGCACGCGCAGACGGCCCCAGGAATGCGATCTCGTTTTCGGCGCACGCGGCAGCGAATGCAGTGTTCTCTGACAGGAAACCGTAGCCAGGGTGGATCGCCTGTGCCCCAGTTTCTTTCGCCGCAGCGATGATCTTGTCGACACTGAGGTAGCTCTGACGAGCAGGCGCCGGCCCGATATGCACCGCGGTGTCGGCTTCACGAACATGACGCGCATCGCGGTCTGCGTCGCTGTACACGGCGACCGAACGGATGCCGAGCGCACGCAAGGTCCGCATAACGCGCACTGCGATCTCGCCGCGGTTGGCAACGAGGATGGTGCTGAAGAGAGCTGATTCGCCCATGCCACACTCCGAACTGAGTTAACTCCGAATCACTGATTTTAGGTTAATCGCGATTCACTGAGTTGTCCAGATCGTAAGCAAAATTTCATCGCGCGGGCTGCGCTTGCTCCACTGCGAAAGTGGACCGAACAGGCGCGATAGTTGCGTTCAGCCGCGCTAGTTATTCCTATCGCGGCTGCACGCAACTATCGCGGGGCTAGACCCTCATACGCGTCCAACAAGGTCGGCGACCGAGTCGACGACCACACTCGGCCGGAACGGAAACTGGCCAACTTCCTCGCGGGAGGTCGAGCCGGTCAGCACCAGGAAGGTGGTCAGCCCCGCTTCCATTCCGGCGATGATGTCCGTGTCCATGCGGTCACCGACCATCGCGGTGTGTTCCGAGTGCGCGCCAATCCGGTTGAGCGCGGACCGGAACATCATTGGATTGGGCTTCCCCACGAAGTACGGTTCACGCCCCGTCGCGGCGGTGATCAGCGCGGCCACCGCACCTGTCGCGGGCAGCGGACCCTCCGCGCTCGGACCTGTCGTATCGGGATTGGTGCAGATAAACCTCGCTCCCCCCTTGATGAGCCGGATCGCCTTGGTGATCGCCTCGAACGAGTACGTCCGGGTCTCGCCAAGCACCACGTATTCCGGGTCGCGGTCGGTCATCGTGTAGCCCTCTTCATAAAGGGCGGTGGTCAGCCCCGCTTCGCCCACCGCGAAGGCGCTGCCATTCGGGACTTGATCACTGAGGAACTTGGCAGTGGCGAGCGCGGACGTCCAGATCGACTTCTCATCGACGTCGAGACCCGAATTCGCGAGGCGGGCACGCAGGTCCCGCGGCGTATAGATGGAATTGTTCGTCAAGATCAGAAACGGTGTACCCGTGTCCCGGAGCCTGGCGATGAATTCGTTCGCGCCAGGTATCGCCCGCTCTTCATGGACCAGCACCCCGTCCATATCTGTCAGCCATGCTGCGATCGTCCGCTCCTCGGGCATTTTGTCTCCTTGGTCGGCTGCAGTTATCGCCTATGATCTCACCCCCGCTGCATTCCGTACGCGGTTAGACGAGGTATCCAGCAATTCCAACGTAGAGCATTCCTGCCAGGAAACTGCCGGCGATCGGGCCGGCGATCGGCACCCACGAGTAGGCCCAGTCCGCTCCACTTTTGCCGCGAATCGGCAGCAAGGCATAGGCGAGCCGCGGTCCCAGATCACGAGCCGGGTTGATCGCGTAACCGGTGGGTCCACCCAGACTCGCGCCGAGCCCGAGCACCACGAAAGCCACTGCGGCATAACCGAGACTATTTCCAGCGGGGTCTGACGCGGCCAATAGAATCCACAGCACGAGGACGAATGTCCCAATGACTTCGGTAACGGTATTCCACCCGTAGCTACGCACCGCGGGGCCGGTCGAAAAGATTCCTAGTGTCTTGCCAGGTTCCGGCTCGACATCGAAGTTCTTCTTAAACGCCAGCCAGCACAGCGTAGCGCCGATGAACGCGCCCACTAGCTGCGCGCAAACGTAAAACGGGACCAGGTCCCAGTTTGTCCGACCGGACACCGCAAGCCCGAAGGTCACGGCCGGGTTGATGTGCGCGCCCGACTTCCACGCCACCGACGCGCCCGCGAACACGGCCATCGCCCAACCGAGGTTGATGAGGAGCCAGCCGCCGCCAGCACCCTTGGAGTGCTTCAGCACAACAGTCGCAACGACACCCGTGCCGAGCAGGACTAGCAGTCCCGTGCCGAGAGCTTCGAAGATGAGAACTTGCGGAATCGTCAGGGAGTCCATTGAATTCGCCTCACTTTGTTGTCGCGACGCTGACTCGAACGTCTGGAGCACCCAGCCGAGCGGCGTCTGCGGTGTGGTCATCTGGCTGGCGCTGCGACTCAATCTCGGCGTCGACACGCGCTGTGTAGTGCTCAACTTCCCGCTTAGTGGCCACCTGATCCCAGCCCAGCCGTGACGCAACCAGTTCCGCTGCAGCATCGGCTGCAGCTTTGCCGCGGTCGGCCGTCTCGATGGACAGCCGTGTTCGGCGAGCGAGAATGTCGTCCAGGTGCAGCGCTCCCTCGAACTCCACCGCGTACACAATCTCGGCGCTGAGGTAACGCTCACCGCCAGGAAGCGGGTGCGCCAGTTCCGGGTTCTCCGCTATGAGTCCAAGGATTTCGATGACTGCGGAACCGTAGCGCCGAAGGAGATGTTCCATCCGCTCGACCGTGATGCCTGCCGACGCCGCGAGTCTGGCGCGGGCAGCCCACATTTGCTCAAAGTTTTCGGCACCTACGAGCGGCACCAACTCTGTGCGTGACGGTTCGACGGGCGTGCCGAAATCTGTTGTGGCAGCGTCGATGGCGTCCTTGGCCATCACACGATAAGTGGTGTATTTCCCGCCCGCCACAATCGTGAGCCCCGGCGATGGGCTCACGACCGCGTGCTCACGCGAGAGAGTGCTGCTGTCGTCTGACTCACCAGCGAGCAAAGGGCGCAGCCCGGCGAACACTCCGACGATGTCGTCGCGACTCAGAGGACGCTTCAGCAGCGAGTTGACCTCGCGGAGAATGTAATCTATGTCCTTGCTGCTCGCGGCTGGGTGCGCGAGGTCCAGGTTCCATGTGGTGTCGGTGGTGCCGATAATCCAGAAATCGTCGCTCCATGGACAGGGGATGATGAAAAGGAGGCTCTTCTCGGTCTCTGTGATGAGCCCGACGCCGGAAGGAATGCGGTCACGGGGCACCACGATGTGCACACCCTTCGACGCATGCACCTTGAGCTTGCCTTTGCCCCCGAGCATGTTCTGGATTTCGTCTGTCCAGGCACCTGCGGCGTTGACCACATGACGGGCTCGAATATCGATCAGGCTGCCGGTTTCGAGGTCGCAGACCTGAGCGCCAACGACCTTGCCTCCGTCGCGCAAGAACCCCACAACACGAGTGCTGTTCGCGCAGAGCGCGCCGTATGACGCTGCGGTTCGCGAGAGCATCATGGTGTGCCGGGCGTCGTCCAACTGTCCTTCATAGAAGAGAACGCCACCCTTGATCGCGCCTTCCTTGCCGCCGCGGAATAGTTTGAGCGTCTTCTTCTTTCCGAGGTGACGGTGGTGACCAGGCACTCCTTTTCCTGCACCGAGCATGTCGTAGACACCGATTCCTGCCCCGGCCCACAGACGATCGATTCCGGCGCGCTGCAGTGGGAACAAGAACGGAACGGGACGTGCGAGGTGTGGTGCCAGTGTGTGCAGGATGAGCGCTCGTTCACGGAGGGCTTCGAAGACTAGAGGAAACTCGAGCTGCTTGAGGTACCGCAGGCCACCATGCACGAGTTTCGAAGAGCGGCTCGACGTTCCGGATGCGTAGTCACGGGCTTCTACAAGCCCGACACGGAGGCCGCGTGATGCGGCATCGAGAGCTGCGCCAGCACCAACAACTCCGGCACCGATGACGAGAATGTCAAGTTCGCCCTCGGCCATGGCGCTGAGCGCCTGCGTACGATTTTCTGGACCAAGCGCGACTGGGGTAAGCATGGTGTTTCTCTTTCTTGTGTTGGGTACGGCGAGATTTCGGGCGGCGCTCACGCCACGTCAACCCAGTTGAAGGTTCGCTCGACGGCTTTCTGCCAGCGCCGATAGCCCACAGCTCGTTGCTCGTCGTTCCATTGGGGCTCCCAGCGGTTGTGCTCGTTCCAGTTCTGGCGCAACTCATCGGTGTCTTTCCAGAACTCGACCGCGAGGCCGGCGGCATAGGCGGCACCTAGGGCGGTTGTCTCCGCGACGACGGGGCGGCTCACCGGAACGCCGAGCACATCTGCCTGGATCTGCATGCAGAGCGAGTTTGCGGTGACCCCACCGTCGACCTTGAGCACCTCGAGTTGCACCCCCGAGTCCTTCGCCATCGCGTCAGCGACATCGCGGCTCTGGTAGCAGATCGATTCGAGGGTGGCACGGGCGATGTGTGCGTTGCTGTTGAACCGGGAGAGGCCAACGATCGCGCCGCGCGCATCGGAGCGCCAGTAGGGAGCGAACAGCCCCGAGAAGGCGGGCACGAAATAGACACCGCCATTGTCAGGCACCTCACGAGCCAGCGATTCACTCTGCGCGGCACCCTGGATGATGCCAAGTTGGTCCCGCAGCCATTGCACCGCAGAGCCCGTCACCGCGATAGATCCCTCGAGCGCGTATCGCGGCGCCTCCTCACCGAACTGGTAACACACAGTCGTCAGCAAACCGTTGTCCGAATGCACGAGTTCGGTGCCTGTGTTGAGGAGCAGGAAATTGCCGGTGCCGTACGTATTCTTCGCTTCTCCGGGCGCGAAACACACCTGACCGACCATCGCCGCGTGCTGGTCACCCAGTGCGGCAGTCAGCGGGACACGGCCGCCGAGCGGCCCGCTCTCCGTGGTGTGCCCGTAACCGCCGGATATGGATGACGGCTTTATCTCAGGCAGCATCACACGGGGAATCCCGAAGAACGACAACAGTTCATCGTCCCAGTCCAGGGTTTCGAGATTCATCAGCATGGTCCGGCTCGCGTTTGTCACGTCGGTGACATGAATTCCGCCGTGCGGTCCGCCCGTAAGGTTCCACAGCAGCCAGGTGTCTATCGTGCCGAAGAGGGCCTCACCGCGCTCCGCATCCGCCCGTACTCCTGCGACGTTGTCGAGAATCCACTGCGCTTTTCCGCCCGCAAAGTACGTGGCGGGCGGCAGGCCCGCTTTGCGACGGATGACGGCACCTTTGCCCTCACGCTCCAGCGCCGACGCGATGCGGTCGGTGCGCGTGTCCTGCCACACGATCGCGTTGTAGTAGGGCCGACCGGTTCTACGGTTCCACACGACGGTGGTTTCGCGCTGATTGGTGATACCGAGCGCCGCCAGGTCGCTGTAGCAAAGGCCTGCCCTGCCCAGCGCGGTTTGGACTACGGACGACGTCCGCTCCCAAATCTCAACCGGGTTGTGTTCCACCCAGCCCGGCTGCGGCATGATTTGCTCGTGCTCGAGCTGGTGGCGCACGATCTCCTGCCCATCGTGATCGAACACCATGAACCTTGTGCTGGTGGTGCCCTGGTCAACGGCACCGACGTAGTTCGCCACGCTTCCCCATTCCGATGTGATGTGTGTCTCAATTGGTCTCTGGAATGTAGAGCGCAAGGCCAGCTGCGGAAACTACAACTGTTCGGCATTGTCGAATGGTCTTTCATTCGACAATGCCGAACGTGAGACGGTAATGACATACGCCTTCGTCTTGTAGCCTTCAATACATGCCAGGGTTGGTGCAATCTGTTGAACGCGCCGCGGCGTTGCTGCGCTTGCTCGCCGCAGAGCGGGAACCTCTAGGCCTCAACCAGATCTGCGGCGCGCTCGGCATCGCGAAAGCAACAGCGCACGGGCTACTGAAAACGCTCATTCACGTCGGCTTTGTCGAACAACACCCGGAGTCAGGCAAGTATCGGCTGGCGCCCGACCCACTAACGCCAGAATCCGTCCTCTGGGATGTGAACGAGATCCGTTCCCGCTCCATGAACTGGGCTGACGCGCTGGCCGCGCGTACCGGTCAGACGACCCGCCTCGCCGCATTCAGAGATGGCCAGCTCGTGATCGTCCATCACGTATTCCGGACTGATTCGGCCCCGCAAACCAGCACCACCGGGGCGACACTGCCCCTGCACGCAACCGCGCTGGGAAAGGTCCTTCTCGCTCATGATGCTCGTGCCTCCCGGAGCCTGGGGGTGGAGCCTTTGCCTGCCATCGCATTCCGGACCATCACGGACCGCACTGCCCTCGCACGGGAACTCGCCCAGGTGCGCGACCTGGGCTGGGCGGCAGCAATTCAGGAACTGGCTCCTGATGCAGCGGCAATTGCTGCACCTATGCGGGACGAAGGGGGCGCTGTGATCGCTGCTATCGGCATCGAGGGGCCACTCGACGACATTTGCACAAACCGAGGGGCGCCACGGCCCGAACTGATCGAGCAGGTCACACGTGCTGCCCACAGCATCTCTCACGACTTCGGCCACGGACGGTCGCTATGACCGAGCACTACATCGCAGCTCTCGACCAGGGCACCACATCAACGCGGTGCATCGTTTTCGATCGGCACGGGAGGATGGTGTCCGTCGCGCAGCACGAACACCACCAGCACTTCCCTCAGCCCGGATGGGTCGAACATGATGCGGCTGAGATCTGGGCTGTGACCAGACGGATCATTCCTGAGGCGCTGCGAAAAGCGAAGATCAGCGCCAGGCAGATTGCAGCGCTCGGTATAGCAAACCAGCGCGAAACCACTGTGCTGTGGGACCGCACCACCGGCACGCCACTGCATCGTGCGATCGTGTGGCAGGACACCCGGACCTCGGGAATGATCTCGAATCTATCGTCCCACGTCGACCTTCAGGACATCACGCATCGCGCAGGGGCGCCGCTTTCCAACTACTTTTCGGGACCTCGCTTGAAGTGGCTCCTCGAATCGGACCCCCGCCTGCATGAGCGCGTCCTGGCTGGCGACGTCCTGTTCGGCACAATGGACAGCTGGCTTGTTTGGAACCTCACAGGCGGGCCGAACGGTGGCATCCACATGACTGATGCCACGAATGCGAGCCGCACGATGCTGATGAATCTCGAGACGCTCGAGTGGGATCCCGTTCTGCTCGGCGTCTTTGGCATCCCGCAGTCGGTACTGCCTGAGATCCGTCCATCGCTCGGCGCCGTCGGCATCACCGTCGACCCGGTACCAGGCATCCGCATCTGCAGTGTCATCGGCGACCAGCAGGCAGCACTGATCGGCCAAACAGCACTTCGTGCGGGAGAAGCGAAATGCACGTTTGGAACTGGCAGTTTTCTGCTCCTCAACACCGGCGCGGATCTCGTGCGCTCGCGCCGCGGACTCATCAGCACCGTTGCGTATACAGCCGAAGGCGAGCCGCCTGTATACGCCCTCGAAGGCGCCAACCCCGCCGCGGGGACGCTCGTCGACTGGTTCCGGGATCACATCGGCGCGATCCGCTCTTCAGCTGAGATCGAAACTCTCGCCTCCCAGGTTGACGATTGCGGGGGATGCTATGTCGTCCCCTCATTCTCTGGCCTCCTCGCACCCCACTGGGTCACCACCGCGCAAGGAATCGTGGTCGGATTAACCTCCTATGTCACACGCGCGCACCTTGCCCGGGCTGTATTGCAGGCCACCGCGTTCCAGACTCGTGACCTTGTGGAGGCAATGAACAGTGACGCGCGTGACGCCGGGACGCTCGCGCAGGCACGCTACCTCGCGGTCGATGGCGGTATGACAGCCAACAACCTCTTGATGCAGATGGTCGCCGACCTCACGAACGTCCCTGTCGTCCGTCCCATGATGGCGGAAACCGTCGCGCTCGGCGCCGCCTACAGCGCTGGTCTTGCTGCCGGATACTGGGCCGACAAAGCTGTGTTGCGGCGCAACTGGAAGAAGGCCGCAGAGTGGCAGCCGCATATGAAGCCCGATACCCGTGACGGCGAGGTCATTCGGTGGACTCACGCAGTCAGGCTGGCCGCTGAATGGGGACGACTCACCGCCACGTGAACGTTAGGCCCGCGAAGTGGTGCATACAATGGCAAGATTCGTCTATGCAGCCGGACGTGAAACCAGCGCGATCGTGGTACTTGCTCGCGCTAGCGATCCTGATCGCTAGTCTCGCGCTGGCCGGTTTTTTCGTATGGCGGATCATCGACACCTTTCCCGGCCCGGTCGCCGAGGCACGAGCAGGGACCTCTCTCACGGCGGACCTCGACCGCGAGGGACTCACGGTTTTCACGAACCGGCCGGTTTCCTCAGTCGATTGCACCGTGCTGAACAACCGTGGCACGCAGGTCCCGCTCAGGCGACCTGGCGGCACTGAGGAAATCTCAGTCGGGAGCACTACCTGGTTCGTCGCACTGCGTTCTGAGGAGCCGGTCCGCCCGGGCCGATTCGACGTAACGTGCGAGTCCGGTGACGCTCCACTTGTTTACGCCGTTGGACCACACAGTTCGGTCTTCGGCTTCGTTGGATTGGTGTTCGCCGCCATCGGCGCGGTCTTCGCGGGGATTGCAGGCGCGGGCATTACCGCTGCCATTGTCTGGGCGAGGCGCCGCAAGTTTCTTCGAGAACACCAGCCGCCACCGTTCGGATACCCGCCGGCGCCGCCCTATCAGTGACTACATGCGGAAGACGCCGTACGAGACCGGTTCAAGCGGCGCGTTGGCGCAGGCGCTGAGAGCGAGACCCAGAACCGTGCGGGTGTCTGCAGGATCGATGATGCCATCGTCCCACAGCCGTGCAGTCGAGTAATACGGATTGCCCTGGCGTTCATACTGGTCCCGGACCGGGGCTTTGAACGCTTCCTCATCTTCGGCGGTCCACTCCTTGCCCTGAGCTTCGAGTTGGTCGCGCCTGACGGTCGCGAGGACAGACGAAGCCTGTTCCCCACCCATCACGGAGATCCGCGCGTTGGGCCACATCCACAGGAATCGGGGCGAGTAGGCGCGCCCACACATCGAGTAGTTGCCCGCACCGTACGAACCGCCGATGACGACGGTGAGCTTCGGGACCCGCGCGCACGCGACCGCTGTCACCATTTTCGCACCGTTCTTCGCGATGCCACCGGCCTCGTAGTCGCGGCCCACCATGAACCCCGTGATGTTCTGCAGGAACAGCAGCGGGATCTTCCGTTTGTCGCACAGCTCGATAAAGTGCGCACCTTTCAGTGCTGACTCGCTGAAGAGCACTCCGTTGTTCGCGATAATGCCAACCGGGTGGCCGTGGATTCGCGCAAAAGTCGTGACGAGAGTCTTGCCGTACTCCGCCTTGAACTCCTGGTGCTTACCGCCGTCAACGACCCGTTCGATGACGTCCCGGACGTCGTACGGGATACGCGGGTCGGTTGGGACTAGGTCGTACAGTTCCGTCTGGTCACGTTCCGGGCCGGACGGAGGCTTGACGTCCCACGGCGGCTCGGTGCGAGGGCCGAAGGTCGAGACGATGTTCCGGACGATCCTGAGTGCATCTTGATCATCCTCCGCAAGGTGATCAGTCACGCCAGAAACCTTCGAATGCAGGTCACCGCCGCCGAGATCTTCCGCGGAAACAACTTCCCCCGTCGCGGCTTTCACTAGCGGCGGACCGCCAAGGAAGATGGTTCCCTGATTCCGGACGATGACGGCCTCATCACTCATAGCTGGCACGTAGGCGCCGCCAGCCGTGCACGAGCCCATGACAGCCGCAATCTGCGGAATGCCGCGCGCGCTCATGTTCGCCTGGTTGTAGAAGATGCGACCGAAATGCTCCCGGTCGGGGAACACCTCATCCTGTTCGGGCAGGAAGGCGCCGCCAGAGTCAACGAGGTAAATGCAGGGCAGGTGGTTCTGCAGCGCCACTTCCTGCGCACGCAGGTGCTTCTTCACGCTGATCGGGTAGTACGTGCCGCCTTTAACCGTTGCGTCGTTGGCGAGAATCACGCATTCACGTCCAGCGACCCTGCCTATGCCGCCGATAACTCCAGCGCCGGGGGCTTCGTCGTTGTACATCCCGTTGGCCGCGAGTGGCGCTAGCTCCAGGAAGGGACTGCCGTGGTCGAGCAGCCGATTCACGCGCTCCCGCGGAAGAAGCTTCCCGCGGGCTACGTGTTTTTCCCTGGCCCGCTCGCTGCCGCCGAGCGCGGTTTGAGCAAGTTTGTCACGCAACTCAGCGACGATCCGCTGGTGTTCTGCACGGTTGGCTGCCCGGTCGAAGGCCATCTCCACTCTCCGAACTGAGTTAATGATGAATAACTGAGTTGAGAGTAGCGCCCGAGCGAGCCGTTGTCTAGATCACAGGCCAACCCACTGTCCGCCCAACCATGGTGTGACACACATAACACCTGGACTAGACGTCGCGCCCCCGCTTTGAGGCCGACGCCCGCCCGGCACTCGCGCCCCCCGCGTCGGCGTCGGCCGTTCGCATGACTCAAATCCGCTGGCAGACGACCGTTTTCTCCTAGTTGCGCAGATTGGCTATTGTTTATTACACCCTGAAACAACGGGCTTCCAGAATGGCTCAGGGGCTATCACAAACCCGTCACAATGCGTCACTTATCCACACCTGAACGTTGAATAAGTACTACTTAATAGAAGCTGTAACATTCCTCGTTCAACCGCCGATATCCCAGTTGCCGGTGTGCGCCGCGTGGAGACCGACCTCCCCGCTAAGAAAAATGTGACACACTGCAGACAACTGATCTCGCTTCATTCTTAGGAGGATCATCGTGGGACGTCTCCACAAAATCGCAATCGCATCCGTAGCTTCTGCTGCGCTGATGATTCCATTCGCCGGCACCGCCGCGGCACAGCCTAGCGGAGGCATTGGGGGCGACCTCAACCTCGGCGCTGGCAGCCTCGACCTCGGCGCCGGCGCCGACCTCGGTGCATTCTTCGGCTTTGGCGGCGGCGGCGGCATGGGTGACCTGAACCTCGATCTCGCTTTCCCCGGCATTGACTTCAATGTTGAGGGCAACGCCGGTGCTGACTTCGCAGCATGGGTCGAGCGCGAATGGCAGCTGTGGCTCGAGGCCAACTTCGGCGGCCAGGGTGGCACCGGCAACGGTGGCGCACAGGCGAACTTCGATTTCCAGGCCGAATGGGACCGCTTCTGGGCACAGGCTCAGGCCGACTGGGAAGCCTTCCTCGCTGCACAGGGTGGCGGCGGCGTTAACGTCGAGTTCCAGGGCCCCCAGTTCCCTGAGTTCAACTTCGACCTCGGTGCAGGCGGCGGCTTCAACCTCGGCGACTTCGGTCTCGGCGGCGGCGTCGACGGCGGACTGAACGTTGGCGATCTCCTCGGCCTCAACCTCGGCGGCGGCGCGAACTTCGGTTCCTAATTAGACGCTCAGGCACCAGCCTGAATCTAATTCGAACAGCAGAAAGGGCTGGACAACTGTCCAGCCCTTTCCTGCTGTCTCTATTTCACGTCCGGACCGTGAGAGCAATTCGCAAACCGTACGCGTTAATCAATTCTCAGCCTCAACCCGCATTGCTCGCTGCACACCACGCCTCCCCGTCGTAGCCGCAATTAACTCCGCAGCAATAGCGACTGAAACCTCCTGCGGCGAACGCCCGCCAAGTGGAAGTCCCACCGGCATCGATACGCGGTCGACGCGGTCAAGCGGTATTCCGAGTTCTTTCAGCGCCTGTTTACGTTCTCGTGCCGTGGCAGTGGATCCAAGCGCCCCGATAAATGCTGGGGAGCACTCGCCGCGCAGCGCGGCAGCAATAACCGCGGTGTCAAACCGTCCCGAGTGCGTCATCGCGAGTATCACCGTCCGCTCATCCAGACCCTCTGCCGCCAATTGGTTCCGCATGTACGTAGCGGGGTCCTCGATCACGACCTCGCTTGCTGCAGAGAACCGGGCGGGCTCCATGAATGCTCCCCGCGAATCGCACACACTGACCTTGTAGCCAAGCATCGTTCCCATGTCGCACATCGCCGCGACAAACGGGGACATCCCGAAAATCAGCATCCTCGGGCGCGGGGGAAGGACAATCACGAAAGCCTCCGAGGCCCCCACATTCCAGAGTTCCGCGGACTCCGCCGCAGAACTCGCTGACGCCATAACGCGGTGTAATGCGGATATATCCCCGCAGGCCTCGCCGTCGATTAGCCACTGCCGCAGACCCACTCGGCCTGGATCGTCGCTCCGCGTTATCACTGCACTGCAGACGGCCTTATCCGCCAGCACAGCTGCGCTCGCTCTTCTGAAAAGACGCAGCTTCTCGCCACATATACGCTCCACAAACACCCGGATTTCGCCTCCGCAGGTCAGCGCGATATTCCCGAAGTCACCCGAGGGGCTATATCTGGTGAGCTGCGCGATTCCCGTAACGAGCACCTCCTCAGCCCGCGCATGGACATCGGCGTCGACACAGCCGCCCGACACGCCTCCTAAGACCTGCCCCTCCCTGGTCACAGCCATCGAACTGCCCACCGGCAACGGGACGGAGCCCGACGCCGCGACGACAGTCGCAAGCGCGAATTCAGCCCCGGTTTCCGCTTCGGCAGCAAGCCATGTGAGCACCCCGCGCATCGCGTCCCCCATCCAACGAATCCTGCCATCTCGAAAATATCCTTGAACAGCGGAAAGCGCACCTGCAGCTCCATCGAAGCTGCCACCTCAGCCGAATATCGGTTAATCTTTATTCACCAAAAAGGTGCCGAGGGGTTTCGCGAGCGAGGTGATCAGGATGGATGCGCGCGCCACTGCGCAGGAAGCAGCGCCTACCCGCCGCAGCCAAATGAAGGCGGACCGCCGGAGGCAACTTCTCTCCGCAGCCGCCAAACTCATTGCTGAACGCGGCTACAACGGAGTGCGGCTCGAGGACATCGGTGCTGAGGTCGGCATCAGCGGCCCGGCGATCTACCGCCATTTTCCGAACAAGGAAGCCCTCCTCGTTGAACTGTTGACGGGCGTCAGCGATCACCTCCTTTACGGGGGAACCGAGGTTGCTGACAACGCGTCCGATGCACAAGCGGCCCTCGCGGGCCTGATCGAATTCCACCTGGACTTCGCGATTAACCAGTCCGACCTCATCCGGGTCCAGGACCGCGACCTGCACAGCTTGCCGCGCGAGGCCCAGCATCAGGTCCGAATGATGCAGCGGCGCTACGTGGAACGCTGGGTGCAGGTCCTCATGGAACTCAATCAAGATCTTGACGCGGTCAGCGCACGCACCAAGGCCCACGCGGTATTCGGGCTCATCAACTCCACCCCGCACAGTGCCCGGGCACCGGCCGCACGCACGCGAGAGCTACTGCGCAACATGGCTAAAGCGGCACTCGCTTCCTAGCCGCGATGAAACCCCGCTCTCCCCAGGGTCAGTACAAAAACACGACCTCGAAGGAGTAGCCATGTCACTCGTCCCCACTCGCACGCAGCGCATCACCGGCTGGATTCTCACCGGACTAATCAGCGTTTTCCTGCTGTTCGACAGCGTGATAAAAATCTTCACCGTCGAATCAGCATTCGAAGGGGCAAACAACCTCGGCTGGACAATCGAACAGATGCCGACTGTCGGCTGGATCCTTCTCGTCTGCCTGGTTCTGTATCTTGTGCCTCGCACCGAGCTTGCCGGCGCGATCCTGCTGACGGGCTATCTCGGAGGTGCGATCGCGACGCACCTTCGTGTCGAATCCCCGCTGTTGAGCCACACCCTCTTCCCGATCTATGTCGCGATCTTCATCTGGGCGGGACTGCTGTTGCGAAGCGGCTCCGCGCGGCGCATCCTGTCTAGCAGGGAAAATGAACCCCACCGAAAGCTTGAGGGCGCACAGGTTTCGCAGGGAAGGAGCAGGGGGTGGGAGAGCCAGTGACCCAATACGTCCATTGGAGAGGCGAGGACGACCCACACCGTCTCGACGCTGCAGCGGTCACCTTCCTCGATGAGGCACTTACAGCGACTGGTGTCTCCCGGACACGCGACTACGCCCTCAGTTGGTCACTAGAAACGGGACCACACTGGATAACCCGATCCATTCACGTGAGCGTAGCGGCGGTGGGCTGGAACCGCTCGCTGCGCCTCGTCCGAGATGGCGCCGGGAACGGGGCCGCATGGGATGCCGAGACCACGCAATACGGAGACACCGACCTTCCCGAACCGGGTTTTGCCGAGGACGTCGACCTCGTAGATGCACTGGACTGCGACCTCGCACTGTGCCCCTTCACCAACACGATGCCCATCCGGCGGCTTGGACTTCTCGACAGCCCGCCTAGCTCGAGCGGCAACAGTCAGGAGCACCTGCTGACGATGGCGTGGATCGACGTCCCAAGCCTGCAGGTCATCGCTTCGCACCAGCGCTATGCCGCTGTTCCCCCGTTGCCGACGGGGGAACAGCGCGTCCGCTACACAAGCTACTTGCGCGAGTTCGAAAGCTGCCTGACGGTGGATAACAACGGGGTGGTCATCGACTATCCCCAAATCGCGCGACGCGTTGGGTGAGCAATGCACTCGTGAACCCCCTCATTCTCGGAAGGAGCGCATGCGGCGCTTTCTGCCTAATCGCGCCGGCCCACACACCAGATCCGTACGCAAGGTCATCGAGTCTTCGCGCGACAAGAAACCGCACCGGGTCGAGTTGGGGTTTGGTGTGGCGATACTCTGTGAGGCCGTCCGTCAACACCGCTAGCAGCAGCGCGCGCCGGGCGCGCCTCGAGAAGAGTGCCGACGTCAGCGCGATTGGCCACCAATGCCTCACCAAGAGCGCACTTGCTTGCGTCGCGCTGCCAGTGAGCAGCCGAACCGCCAGTCGCGCACCGATTTCGGCCCGCGTCTGTGGGGGTGCTTCCACGAGTTGGCTCGCGCGATACCCAGTGATGGCAAGCAGCAAAGCAAGTAGGGTGACCGCCCATTTCCGCTGCACGAGCAACAGTCCACTGACCGCGCCGATCCACGGTGTCAGCACAGCTGGGGCGACGACATCACCGTGCCTCGACGCGAGAGGAGCGGCACTCGTACCGTAGAACTTCTTGCGGGCAAGCCAGGGCCGCAACTCTTCTCGATGTTCATGCATCGCGTGAACCGAGGGGTCATATCTGATCCGCCATTTCTCGGCTAAACGCCACATCAGGTCGACGTCCTCGCCGCAGCGCAGCCGCTCATCGAAACCGTCAGCCAGCGCCGCCACGCGCGCGGCAAAACATGCGCTCGGAAGCCACGCGATACGCGAGCCCGGCTTGACCAGCGCGGGTTCGGGCCCGAGGTCAAGTGAGGAGCACGCCGCCTCGTATCGCGCGATCCAGTTCGTGCCCGCCCGGCCCACAATGCGCGGTGCTGCCACCGCGATCCGGTCATCGGCGAAATGGCGGAGCAACAGCGCAAGCACATCCGGGGTCACTGCGACGTCAGAATCAGCAAAGGCGACAAACGGCGTTGTCACTTCACGAAGCCCCGCATTGCGCGCAGCCGCCGGGCCCTGATTGACCGGCAAAGCCACCAGATGAGCGCCGTGCTTCACGGCCACCGCAGCGACTTTCTGTGGCTCCTCCGATCCGTCGTCAACGATGATCGTGGCGACGGCACCGGTGATCGCGCTCAATGCCCGATCGAGTTCGTCGCTGCGATCTTTTACGGGAATGACGACGGTAACGTCAGCGAGGCTGGTTTCGGGAAGTGTTTCCGTGACAGTTGAAGCGAGGCCAGAGCTGACGAGCCGTTCGGCGAGCGACCGGCTCAGCGCATCGTTGACCCGCAGTTCGCGGTTGCTGATTAGGCGGCTTGCCTGGGGCTTGAGCCGCAGCACACGCAGTGGCTCACCGCCCATGAGGATGCTGGTGTCCCCATAGACGCGAACGTCGCGATGGAGCTTGACTCGCACGCTATCCGCGGGACACGGTGTCGCGGTCACGGGCGGAACCCGCCGTCCGCACTCACCACGGAACCATTCAGTGCTGCCCCCTCGCGGGAGCAGCACAGGGCGATCACTCCGGCGAGGTCTTCGGGCGCGAGGAGGCGCCTGATCAATGCCGATTTGCCGAGGTCTTCCGATGTGGTGAGGCCATAAAGCCGCGCAGTACCTTCGAGCATGTCCGTCTGGGTAGCGCCGGGGGCGACCGCCGCTGCTGTGACACCCGTGCCTGCCAGATCGGCCGCCAGCCCTTTTACCAGCCCGACCACCGCATGTTTAGACGCAGTGTAGGCGGCAAGGTGGTAGAGGCCATGCGTTCCCGCAGCGGAGGAGACTGCAACAAACCGGCATCGTGATGGGTCTGGTCCCGTCAGCATGTGCGGGACGCACGCGGCCGCCGTGTTCCACACGCCGACAAGGTTGGTCTCCCACATGCCGTGGAGTTCCGCGTTGGAGGTTTCCCAAAGTGGCTGTCCGCCAGCAATCACACCCGCTGCAGCTACTGCGACGTCCAGTTGCCCGAACGCAGTGACCGCGGCCGCCGCCGCGTGTTCCATCGCCTTTCGGTCTCGCACGTCCGCAATGTGGGGCTGAACTTGTGCATCGTCGTATTTCTCCGCTACAGCGAGGAGTTCGCTTGCTGACGCGAGTGCGTATTTGACTTCGTGTGGACGCGCCGGGCCATCGCCTGCACAGCTATCCACGGCAAGGACACGGTATCCCTGAGCAGCGAGCGCATGGACGGTCGCTGCTCCCATTCCGCGCGCCGCGCCCGTAACAAGTGCAACCGTGCCATCATTCACACCCAGCTCCGATCCGGGAGGGTCAAGAAACCCTTGCTGTCTGGCTCCCCCGCATCAACCCGTTGCGCGATCTCCGTGATCATGCACTCGAGCACGCGCGCGCCTTCCTCTGCGGTAGCACCGCCCGGGTCGCCGAGCACCCCATTCGGCGAGACTGCTGCGACCCCGCCAGCGATGATCTGGGACAGCAATTCACCGATCGGTGCGGTGTTCCCCGCCTCCGCACGTGATAGGTCAACGCTTCCTGGATCAAGGTGAAGCATGAGCGACGTCTCGGTGTATCCGGCGTGCGCGTCGACGTTCTCGGTCGCGCACGCCGCCCATGCAACGTTATGCCCCTCGTAACGCATCTGCTTCACGGCAGCCGCGAGAGCCTGCACGTTGCCGCCGTGCGCGTTGATGACCACGATCCGACTGGCCCAGTGCGAGAGTGAACGGACCAGTTCGACGAGCATCACCTTGAGCGCATCCCGCCCAATTGACACCGTGCCGGGAAACGACTGGTGCTCACCGCTGGAGCCATAGAACAGTGCCGGCGCGACGTATGAGTTCCCAGACATCCTTCCCGCCACCCCGTTGGCGACAGCCACTGCGATTGCTGTATCCGTGTATAGCGGCAGGTGCGGACCGTGCTGCTCCACGGATCCAAGGGGGAGCAGCACAATCGGTTGCTCCGCAATGTCGTTCCAGTGGGTGCGGCTGAGGTCGTTCACGTTCCACCTCACTTATGACGGGCGGGCACTCCGAGTTCACGGGTAAAGCCCGGCGGGATGACAACATCGTCGGGACTCAGGTCGTGAATAGTCGAGTGACCGAGCCCGAGAAGCGCCGAATCCATTCCGCCCCTGATGACGTCCAGTACATTCTCGACACCAGCCTGACCGTTCGCAGCAAGACCCCAAAGATACGCGCGCCCGATCATCACCGCACGCGCGCCCAGCGCCAAAGCTTTGACAACGTCGCTACCGCGCCGGATGCCACCGTCCAGCAGCACCTCAACGTCATCACCGACCGCGTCCACAATGGAGGGGAGCATCCGGATCGGCGCCGGGGTCGTATCGAGGTTGTTACCGCCGTGGTTAGAAACGGAGATCGCGCTGACCCCGATTTCCGCTGCCCGCAACGCGTCGTCGACACGCGAAATCCCTTTGAGCATGAACGGGCCGTCCCACTGCTGACGCATCCACGCGATGTCATCCCAAGTGGGCGGCGGTGTCTGCATCCACTGTCCGTACGCGCCGAAGAACGTTGGCGCAGGCGTCTCGTTTTGGGGATCGTCGAGGTTCGGTGCAGTGAGATCTGGGATGCTGCCCGACTTCGCGAAGTCGAACAGCCAGCTCGGGCGCGTGATGACTTCTGGGGCGAGCCTGAGCATCGCCTTGAGGTTCATCATCTCAGGGATAGTCGGGCTGCCCCAGTCTCGGCCCATCGAGAATGACCAGTCGAGCGTGACGATGATGCCCTTCGCGCCCCCACTCTTTGCGCGCTCCATACGCCGCGCCGTGTAGTCGCGGTCGCCCATCCAGTACATCTGAAAGAACGTCTGCGGGTTCGCCTCGACCACGTCTTCAAGTGTGCGCGAGGCGAAGGACGACAGCCCCATCGCGGTGCCGCGGGCAGCAGCGGCACGCGCGACGGCAACTTCACCTTCGGGGTGCACGGCTTGAACACCCGTGGGTGAGATGAGAACTGGAAGCGAAATGTCCTGTCCCATTACGGTGGTAGACATTTCACGCTTCGCAGAAAGGCCCGCGACGTGTGGCGCGAAGCCGAGTTCGGAGAAAGCGGTCAGATTATCGACGTAACTCACTCCTTTTTCGGACCCCGCGATGAGCGCCTTGTACACGGATTTCGGGAGACGTTTTTTCGCCCGCCGCTGCGCGATCGCGACGCTTTCGAACCAGGAATTTCGCGTCATCATGAACCTTTCGAGTGGGGATCGAACCCGGCGAGCGGGTTCTCCGCGCACGCACGGACCGGAGGGACAGGTTTACCCAGTGTGAGGAGCACCGGTTCCGATTTCCTCTTAGGTGGGCGAGGCTGCGCGCTGTGGGAGTGGTCCTGGCTCGCTTTAGGAATAGCGCCGCGTGACTCTAGCGCAGTCTCTCCGTGGCCCTGGACACATTCGGGGTCGGGACCGTCAAGGGGAAGGCCGGTGAAGAACTTTGCGGCCATGCATCCGCCTCGGCACTTGTCGAACGCATGGCATGAGGTGCACGCGCCGGACGTTTGCGGCGACCGCAAGTCGCGGAACAACTCAGATGTCTGCCAGACGCTGGCGAACCCGCCGTCAGCGAGGATATTGCCCGCTAGGAACTGGTCGTGGATTGCGAATGGGCACGCGTACACGTCACCTATCGGGTCAATGAGGCACACCACACGCCCCGCACCGCATAGGTTCAGTCCAGGCAGAGTCTCACCGAACCCTGCGAGGTGGAAGAACGAGTCGCCGGTCAGCACGTTGTCACCGGCTCTGAGCAGCCACTCATAGAGTTCCCGCTGCTGGACTGCGGTCGGGTGCAGTTCGTCCCACACATCCGCGCCGCGTCCGGAGGGGCGTAGTCGTGTGAGCCTCAGTGTCGCACCAAAGCTGTCGGCGATCGCCTTGAACTCGTCGAGCTGTCCGACGTTCTGCCGGGTCACGACGACGGAAATCTTTGCGTCCTTGAATCCCGCGTCGTTGAGGTTCTGGAGTGCCCGGATGGCCATATCGAACGAGCCGGGGCCGCGGACGTGGTCATTGACGTCCGCCGTAGCGCCATCAAGGGAAATCTGTACGTCCACGTAGTCTGTGGATGCGAGGAAGCGCGCCTTGTCAGGCGTGATCCGGACGCCGTTCGTCGAGAACTTCACGCCGACGTTATGGCTGACGGCGTATTCGAGCAGGTGCCAGAAATCGGAACGAACGGTCGGTTCGCCGCCGCCGATGTTGACGTAGAAAACCTGCATACGCTGAAGTTCGTCGATCACCGCTTCGCATTGCTCGGTAGTGAGTTCGCGCGGGTCACGGCGGCCGGACGAAGAAAGGCAGTGCACGCAAGCGAGGTTGCACGCATACGTCAATTCCCAGGTCAGGCAGATGGGGGCGTCGAGCCCGTATTCGAACTGCTCGACGAGCGATCCGCCGGCCGGGCGCTGTTCAACGGTCGTCATGGTGTGGCTCCTGAGGCTAGCTGGGGGCGGATCATGTCCGCGGCGGCAAGTCCGCGCAGGGCTTTGAGGTACGCCGGCCATTGCTGGGCCGGGACATCGGCGGCGCTCAGCGCGCCCCGGATCGAATCGCTCGCGGCGAGCCCGCGCACTAGTTCGACGAGTTCGGGGCGCTTGAGAAACGTCAGCCGCCGATTGCCGAAGTGATACGCGAGCGCACCAAAGGGTTCAGGACGAAGCGCTACCGACGGGGATAACGCCCAGCCCTCACTCAGAAACGCTTCCTCACTGAAGGCGGACATGTCAGTACACGCCGCACATGCCGTCGATGGACACTTCCTCGACGAGATCATCGCTGGCGAGCACGTCGGAACTGGTTTCCGTCACTGAATTCTCGGGTGCAGTCGACATGAACTACTCCTAAAAGTCGTAGGGGCTTGTGATGACAGACACATTAATGGCACTCGGGGTCATAATTCAAGTGTTGGTAGTCGAACCATGCCGGGATTGCCGGCCGGCGTGTTTAGCACTTCGCTAAATCGCGCTGGTAGTTTTCTTTTGGTGACTCGACCGCAGCAGGGCCGCCAGGGCCGCCCCTCGGTGACGAGTCACGCATGGATCGAGCGCGTCGCGTTTGAACTGTTCGAGAGCAAGGGTTTCGAGGCAACCACAGTCGACGATATTGCGCGTGCCGCCGGCATTGGCAGACGCACGTTCTTCCGGTACTTCGATTCCAAGAACGACATCCCCTGGGGACAGTTCGACGCGAGCCTTGTGTCCTTCCGGGAAGCACTGCGCACGATGCCCAGCACATTCCCCGTTCATGTTGCCGTCCACCAAGGCGTGCTGGCCTTCAACACCTACCCTCCCGAAGCGGTACCCCAGCATCGGCAGCGCATGGCTTTGATTCTTAAAACTCCTGCACTCCAAGCGCATTCGGTGCTGCGATATGCGGAATGGCGAGCGGTTATCGCCGACTTCGTCGCCGTGCGGATGAGCCTTCCCGCGAGCGATCTCCTCCCGCGCACAATTGGGCATGTCAGCCTTGCTCTCGCCGTCACCGCGTACGAACACTGGCTTGAGAATCCGTCCGAGGACCTACTCGTCGTTCTTGACCGCGCGATGACCGGACTGCAGGAGTACCTGACCGCCCCGAGTGGCCCAAACCTCTCCTCAGGCTGAACGTCACAAACATCCCGGCGTTGTGCTTCACAAAAATTCCAGTTAACCTTGATTCACTGAGTTACGTGGATCACACTGGAAGCATCCACGACGACGACTACCCCGGAGCGGTGATGATCAGCTACACATCTGGCATTTCCGATACACCTTTGATCGGCGACACAATCGGCGATACGTTCGACAAGACGGTGGCAGCCTTCGGCGATCGCGAGGCGCTCGTCGACCGGCCGAGCGGCCGACGATGGACGTACGCCGCGCTCGCAGAAGAGGTGACCACAGTCGCGGCTGGCCTGATTGCGCTGGGCGTCGGGAAGGAAGACCGCGTCGGCATTTGGGCTCCCAACTGCGCGGAGTGGGTGTTTACCCAGCTTGCTACAGCCAAGATTGGTGCGATCCTGGTCAACATCAACCCGGCGTACCGAACGCAAGAACTCGAATACGTGCTGAACCAGGCCGGCGTCAAAGTACTTGTCGCGGCACCGGCCTTCAAAACCTCCGATTACCAGGCAATGGTCGCCGAGGTTCGCCCGAAAACCTCCCGGCTCGAACACGCGATCTTCCTTGGCTCATCCGAGTGGCACAGCCTTTACACGTCCGGCGCCGACACTCTCCGTGCGGATACGGACATAGTGAAGAAAGCCCAAGCGAAGCTCAGCGCTGACGATCCCATCAACATTCAGTACACGTCTGGCACTACGGGATTCCCGAAGGGCGCTACCCTCAGCCATCACAACATTCTCAACAACGGTTTCTTTGTCGGGGAACTGCTTAGCTACACAGAAGAAGACCGCGTGTGCATTCCGGTGCCCTTCTATCATTGTTTCGGCATGGTGATGGGCAACCTCGCATGTGTCAGTCATGGTTCAACGATGGTGATCCCTGCACCGTCGTTCGAGCCCCAAGCGACGTTGCAAGCCGTGTCCGAAGAACGCTGCACATCGCTCTACGGCGTACCGACGATGTTCATCGCTGAACTGAACGAACCTGACTTCGATGGCTACGACTTCTCGAATCTGCGCACCGGCGTCATGGCTGGGTCACCGTGCCCCGTCGAAATCATGAAGCAGGTAATCGAGCGGATGGGCATGGCGGAAGTATCCATCTGTTACGGCATGACCGAGACATCACCGGTTTCCACACAGACCCGCAAGGATGACTCGATCGAGCACCGCGTCTCAACGGTGGGTCAGGTCGGCCCGCATCTCGAGATCAAGATTGTTGATCCCGCCACCGGCCAGACAGTGCCCCGGGGCACGCCGGGAGAGTTCTGCACGCGCGGCTACTCCGTGATGCTCGGATACTGGGATCAGCCCGACAAAACTGCCGAAGCAATCGACTCGGCACGCTGGATGCACACCGGCGACATCGCAGTGATGGATGACGAGGGGTACGTCAGCATCACTGGACGCATCAAAGACATGGTCATTCGCGGCGGCGAGAACGTGTATCCGCGTGAAATCGAAGAGTTCCTCTACACGCACCCCGACATTCTCGATGCCCAGGTGATTGGCGTCCCGGACGAGAAATACGGTGAGGAGCTTATGGCGTGGGTGCAGTTACGGGAAGACGCTGAGCCACTCACAGCCGAGGCCCTGCGTGAGTTCTGTACCGGCAAACTCGCGCACTACAAAATTCCGCGCTACGTCCACATCGTCGATGAGTTCCCGATGACGATCACTGGAAAAATCCGCAAGGTCGAGATGCGGGAAATGGCGAAGAAACTGATCGCAGGGTAACTGGCGATGGAGGCGATCGACTCGATTGACCAAAATCTACTGCGACTGCTTCAGGCGGACGGCCGTGCTACGTACTCAGAACTTGCAGGACGAGTCGGACTCTCAGTGGCCGCAACCAAACGGCGAATCGACCGTTTGTGTGCCGCAGGTGTCATCACAGGCTTCACTGCCCTCGTCGATCAAACCAAACTCGGGTGGGCAGTAGAGGCATTCACCGAGGTTCGCTATGTCGGCACTACACCCCCTGAAGACATGCTGCGCGCGATGTCAGAAATCCCGGAAGTGGCTGCCGCCTATACGATCGCGGGCGATCCTGACGTTCTCGTCAAACTGCGGGCACGGGACAATCGCCATCTCCAGAATGTGATCGAACGGCTGCGCCGGGGCCGCGCGACCGGCACCAAGTCGATGATCGTCTTAGACGCGTACCGCCGTGAAGGCTGAAAACTCCACCCGAGCACCAGCGCAACATTTCTTCGGATAATTCTGAATTTCCGCCTTTTTTTGCGTTTTGGCCGGCAGATCTACCCGACCGGTTGTGATGTAGAGCACTTTGATGCTCGTATTGAGCATCCGGTTAGTCCGGCGCTCTCGACGCTCACCACGCGCGTTGCGGAGCTACTGAGTTGCGCTCAGAGGGCCACCAGCCTAATGGGCGAAATGGAGAGTCCAACCGACAATCAAGCAGGCCCGCATCCGCGTTACATGCGGTTGTTCGCAGCGGGCCGCACAAGGAGTGGTCGTGCCACCAACAGGCATGCAGCAAACACGAACAGCGGAACAACCAGACCGTGAGGCATGGAGCTGCCGCTCAGTCTTCATTCTGGCGGCGATCGGCTCGGCCGTCGGTCTGGGAAATATCTGGCGGTTCCCTTACGTCGCTTATGAAAACGGCGCAGGCGCATTCATTATCCCGTACCTTTTTGCGCTGCTCACCGCTGGGATTCCGCTGCTATTTCTTGACTACGCGATCGGGCACAAGTTCCGCGCTTCAGCACCCCTCGCCTTCCGGCGCCTCCATAAACGCGCTGAATTCATTGGCTGGTGGCAAGTCGGCATCTGCTTCGTCATCGCGGCCTACTACGCAGTAATCGTCGCGTGGGCAGTGCGATACACCTTCTTCTCGATCACCAAGGCATGGGGAGACGACCCTGAAGGTTTCCTCTTCACAGATTTCCTTCGGCAGCAAGAAGGCGCAGAGGTTGGCACTTCCCTGGTGCCTGGCGTGGCACTCCCCCTGATCCTCATCTGGCTGGCCGTCTTGATCGCACTCGGTCTGGGAATCCAGCGGGGAATCGGACGAGCGAACAGGGTTTTCGTTCCGCTACTCATTGTCACGTTCATCGCGCTGGTAGGCCGCGCGTTGTTTTTGCCGGGTTCGATCGCGGGGCTCAATGCCTTCTTCACTCCAGACTGGGCAGTTCTCCGTGAACCGACGGTGTGGATTGCCGCATACGGCCACATCTTCTTCTCGGTCTCCGTCGCGTTCGGCATTATGGTCACGTACTCGTCGTACCTCAAGCGGAAAACCAATCTCACTGGATCGGGCCTCGTCGTGGGGTTCGCGAACAGCGGCTTCGAAATTCTCGCTGGTGTCGGTGTATTCGCCGCCCTTGGTTACATGGCCACATTGGCGTCCGTTCCGGTCGACGAGGTGGTTTCAGGCGGAATCGGACTGGCGTTCATCGCGTTCCCGCAGATCATCTCCGCGATGCCCGGCGGCGCATTCTTCGGCGTCCTCTTCTTCGGATGCCTCGTGTTCGCGGGCTACACGTCTCTGATCAGCCTCGTGCAAGTAGTCGTCGCTGCCGTACAGGAAAAGCTTGGAATCTCTCGGGTCGCCGCTGTAGTCGCGGTAGGCACACCGATGGCGCTCGTCTCGCTGGCGTTCTTTCCGACGACGACGGGGGTGAATGTTCTCGACGTGGTCGACAAGTTCACCAACAACCTCGGGATCGTGGGTGTTGCACTGGTGTCAGTCGTCACGCTGAGCTGGCTACTGCGGCGGCTCCCCGAACTTCAGGCTCATCTGAACTCAGTCTCTACGTTCAAGCTCGGCACACCCTGGATCATCTGCGTGAGTGTGCTTACGCCCGCCGTAATCGGCACGATGCTGGTTACGGAGTTGAACACGCTGCTCCGTGACGGCTACAGCGGTCTGCCTGGAGGGTTTGTGGGAACGTTCGGCTGGGCCCTGCAAGCTGCGCTTGTCATCCTTGCCATCATCGCCGCGACACTGCCGTGCCGCGCACAGCAAACCGGGTTCCTGCCGACGGCACCTTCTCAGATTGGGGTACGACCATGAACATATCCGCAGTCATCATGATGATCGTGTCATTCGGTATCACTCTCGGTGGCCTGGCGGCGGCGCTCCGCCACCTTCAGCTCCACCCCGACGAGGCCGATAACGAGTAAGTTCGGCGCCGCGAGCATGTGCGACGATAGGGGGAGCCCGATCAGCACTCGCTCGCGGCGTCACTCATTACCTGGGTGCGGCCATTGGGTCGCACCCAATTCGCGCGAAATTGTCCGCGCTGCAGACCGCACCGCCTCCACGACTGAGTCGCCAACCGGCCATTCCGTCGTGGGCACCACGACTCCGATTGCACCGACCAACTGGTGCGAGTCAAACACGGCACCGGCCAGCCCCGATTCACCGAGCACCGCTTCATCGCACTCCTCCGCGATCCCTGTCCGCCGCACCTGCGCGAGCACGTCCTGCAATTCCCCGCGGCTGGTTATCGTCTCCCCCGTCATCCCCCGTAGAGCCTGCCCCTGGCTCTCGACGGCCGGCATGAACGCGAGCAGAGCTTTGCCGAGGGCACTCGCATGCGCTGGAATCACAATGCCGACCTCAGGCATATAGCGTCCGCCGTCTGGCCGCGGCTGATGGTAGATGATCACGACGTCGCCCAGTGCTTCTCCCGGCAGCAGCACACCTACCCGCACGGCGAATCCGGTCCGTCGGCCCAGTTCCTCTGCCCACGTGATGGCCCGTGACCGCAGGTCGAGGGTGTCGAGATAAACGTTGCCGAGCCGCAGCGTCGCAGGCCCCAGCTGGTACCGCCCCGTGGGCCGATCCTGCACGACAAGTCCATGGGAGACGAGAGTGCGCACGATGCCGTGCACGGTGGGCGGACGCAGCTCTAGATGCGCAGACAGTTCTGAAAGGCTCATCCGACGAGCTCCCTGAAGCGCCGTCAGGATGCGGATCGCGCGGTCGACCGACTGAATCACGTGAGTCCTCGGTTCTCGCTCACAACGAATTTCGAAAGCTATTGCGAACAGCCTAACCGGCAGCGTAGTGTGACGTACATCATTCGATAATGTCGAATGTCATTCGGCAGAAGCTCTTAATGGCTGGCATCGGAGACACCAATGGACGATCACATTCCTCCAAGCACCCCACAGAAACTCGCAGCCGAAGCGCTGGGCACGGGTTTTCTCGTATTCATCGGCGTCGGCGCCGTACCTGCAACGCTCATCATCAACGGCGACAGCCCGTTCACCATGGCTGACCTGGGCATCATCTCGCTCGCATTCGGCACAATCGTCGTCGCGACCGTCTACGCGTTCGGCCATATCTCGGGCAACCACATCAACCCCGCGGTCACGCTCGCGCTAGCCGTCACCCGGCAATTCCCATGGCGTCGCGTCCCCGAATACCTCGCCGCCCAGGTAGTCGGTGCGACACTCGGCGCGCTCGCGATCGTCGGCGTCCTCGGCCAGCAAGCAAACGACGTGGGGCTAGGCGTCGCCTCCTACGGCGAAGGAGTCAACGCTGGACAAGCATTTACCGGGGAGTTCATAGGGACATTTATCCTCGTCCTGACAGTCCTGCTTGTGATTCATCGTGCAGCGACGCCCGGCTTCGCCGGAATTGCCATCGGCCTTGTCGTTTTCGCCGTAATCATTCCCCTCGCACCAGCCACGGGTGCATCCATCAACCCCGCCCGCACACTCGGACCCATGATTATCCACCAGCTTTACGGCGGCGACGTAGCGTGGAGTCAGGCACCGGTGTACCTCGCTGCCGAACTTTCAGCTGGAGCCGCCGCAGCGCTGGTCTATCTGGCGCTGACGACCGCGCGAAGAGTTCCCCAGCCCATGGCCACCACGACTGTTACAGCACCTGCATAGCAAGGAAACCTCATGAAGAAACTCATCAACGAGCCCGCCGGTGTCGTCACCGAAGCACTCGCCGGAATGGGCGCCGCACATCCCGAGCTCCGCATCGACCTCGAGAACCGAATCGTCTACCGCGCAGACGCTCCCGTGACAGGAAAAGTCGGCCTGATCTCCGGCGGCGGCTCCGGGCATGAGCCGATGCACAGCGGATTCGTCGGACTGGGAATGCTCGATGCCGCTTGTGCTGGCGAGGTCTTCACGTCACCAGTCCCGGACCAGATGCTCGAAGCAACAAAGTCAGTCGACTCCGGTGCGGGCGTACTGCACATCGTGAAGAACTACACCGGTGACGTCATGAACTTCGAAATGGCCGCTGAACTAGCAGCCGCAGAGACCGGCACCGAGGTCATCCAAGTCGTCACCAACGACGACGTTGCTGTCAAGGACAGCCTCTACACCGCTGGACGGCGAGGGGTCGGCGTGACCGTTCTCGTGGAGAAACTGGCCGGGGCCGCAGCAGAACAAGGCCGCCCGTTGAAAGAGGTCGCTGACGTCGCCCAGCTCGTCAATGACAACGGCCGCAGCATGGGCATCGCCTTGACCCCGTGCACCGTCCCAGCGGCAGGCAAACCAACGTTTACTCTCGCCGAAGACGAAATGGAAGTTGGTGTCGGGATTCACGGCGAGCCAGGCCGGGCAACTGTGAAACTTGCACCTGCGAGTGAAATCGCCGAAATGCTGATGGAGCCAATCCTTTCCGATCTTCCATACAAAGCGGGCGACAACGTCATCGCGTTCATCAACGGTATGGGTGGCACCCCGCTGCTGGAGCTGTACCTCATGTTCGGTGAAGTCGCTCGCATCCTGAAAGGTCATGGCATAGAAATCGCGCGGTCTCTGACGGGTTCCTACATGACGTCCCTCGAAATGGCCGGATGCTCTGTCACGCTCCTCAAAGCGAACGACGACATCATGACGCTGTGGGATGCACCAGTGAACACGCCAGCACTGCGCTGGGGGGTCTGAAAATGACGATTACTGTTACCCAACTCAGCTCGTGGGTGCGCATCTACGCGGAACTCATCAACGAACACACCGAGGAACTCACCCAGTTGGACTCGGCGATCGGCGACGCTGACCATGGCACAAACATGCAACGCGGTACCGCGGCCGTCCTCGCCGCCATCGACGCCAACCCGGCCGACGACGCTGCCGCACTACTAAAAACCGCAGGAATGGCGCTCGTCAGCAAAGTAGGCGGCGCAAGCGGTCCGCTGTACGGCACGTTCTTCATTCGAGCAGCGGCGTCCGCGGGCGCCGTCACGGAACTCAGCTCCCACGATTTCGCGAAGCTCCTGCACGCGGGGCTGGAAGGCGTTGTCGCGCGGGGCAAACCTGAGCCCGGAGACAAAACCATGTTCGATGCGCTGGCTCCAGCAGTCGAAGCGGTCGACGACGCCCTTGACGACGGCGCATCGCTCAGCGACGCACTCGCCGCAGCCGTAACCGCTGCCAACGCTGGCCGCGACGCCACAATCCCGATGCTCGCACGCAAAGGACGCGCGTCCTACCTCGGAGAGCGCAGCGTTGGGCATCAAGACCCTGGCGCGACCAGCGCAGCACTATTGATCACCGCCGCAGCAAGAGCTTTCGGGTGATGGCGATGGTGGGACTTGTCGTCGTATCTCACAGCCGTCAACTCGCCGATGCTGCCGTCGCCCTCGCGTCCGAAATGGCGCACGGACGCAGCTTACGCATCGCGGTGGCAGCGGGCCTCGATGAACGCACACTCGGAACTGATGCGATCGAAGTGCAAGCCGCGATCGAGAAAGTCGCTGGTGATAAGGGTGTACTCGTCCTGATGGACCTTGGTTCCGCGGTGCTGTCCGCCGAACTCGCGCTCGACCTGCTTGACCCTGACATCGCCGCGAATGTGCGCTTGTGCTCCGCACCGATCGTCGAAGGCCTCGTCGCCGCGACCGTTGCCGCCGCTGGGGGCGCCTCACTCGCCGAGGTCGAGGCAGAGGCGATCGGCGGCCTCGCCGGCAAACAAGCGCACCTCGGGTCCGCAGAGCCCGCACCGGTCGCTGAAGTGGAGACGAACGATGGGCTGACAGCGACATTCGTCGTAGAGAACGCGCACGGGCTGCACGCCCGGCCCGCTGCCCGGCTAGCGGCTGAAGTACGCGGACGTGACGCGAAGGTTCATCTGCGCAACGTCACAACTGGGTCAGCGCCCGTACCCGCGTCGAGCCTCACCCGCCTGGCGACACTCGGTGCACTCGCCGGACACAAGCTAGAAATCTCCGCCACCGGCAGACAGGCCAAAGAAACGATCGATCACGTGCTTTCGCTGGCCGCACGCCACTTCGATGAGACCGCGCCGGCAGAGAAGGCCCCCACCATCACGCGGCAGGCATCTCAGCTAGGACCACGAGCAGCATCGCCAGGCATCGGCATCGGACCTGCCTGGTTCGCCTCCTCCGACGAAATCGACGTCTCCGGCATCAATGCGACCGCTGCTGATCCGGCAGCGGAGTGGCGGCGGATCCGCAGCGCGACCGCTGATACACGGCACAGCATCTCCCACACGCGCGCCACCACAGCACGCCAAGTCGGTGAAACCGAGGCAGCTGTTTTCGACGCACATTTGATGCTCCTGGACGACACCGAACTCCTCGCCGCCGTACACGCACAGATCGACTCTGGCGCGTCAGCTCCCCGCGCCTGGGCCGACGTCCTCGACGGTGCTGCAGCGGATTTCGAGCGGCTCGACGACGAGTACCTGCGAGCTCGCGCCGCCGACGTGCGGGCCGTACGCAACCAGGTCCTTAGTGCATTACTCGGCATTTCCGGTGATTTCACACCACAGGAAGGTGTCCTGATTGCCGCCGACCTGACACCGGCGCAGGCGGCGCTGCTCGACCGAACCGTCGTGAACGCCATTGTGCTCGCGCACGGCAGCCCGACGTCGCACGCCGCTATTCTTGCGCGTTCACTCGGTATTCCCGCAGTCGTCGGCGCGGGTCCAGATGTGCTTGCGGTAGTGCCGCGCACCATGGTGGCCGTAGACGGCGACACCGGTGTGTTGCACGTCGACCCAGACGACTCACTGTTGGCCGACCTTCGCGATCGTGCAGACAAGGAGCAGCAACAGTTCACAGAAGCGCTCGCTCGTGCCGTGGACCCCGCCGTCACCCAAGACGGTGTCACCGTGCACGTCGCCGCAAATCTGGGCAGCCTCGCCGACGCTGAAGCTGCCGTGGTGAACGGGGCTGACCTCGCGGGTCTCATCCGTACCGAGTTCCTTTTCCTCGGCCGGGACACGGCGCCAACGGAAGCCGAACAGTTCGAGACGTACCAGCGCATAGCTGCGGCGCTCGATGGCCGTAGAGCAACCTTCCGGACCCTCGATATCGGGGGGGACAAACCCCTGCCTTACGTCTCACAGCCACACGAAGAGAACCCATTCCTCGGCGTGCGGGGCCTCCGATTAGCGCTCGCCCAGCCGGAGCTTTTCGCTCCGCAACTGACGGCATTGCGTCGCGTGGCCGCGCAGTATCCCGTTAGCGTCATGTTCCCGATGGTGAGCACCGTCGACGAACTCGCCGCAGCGAAACACTTGCTGGAGGAAGCGTCAGCGGAGCCGATGCGCGGCGACACCGAGATCGGAATGATGATCGAGGTGCCTTCTGCCGCACTGAAAGCCGGATCGTTTGCGCCCCATGTCGATTTCTTCAGCATCGGCACGAACGACCTGACGCAGTACGCGCTCGCCGCCGAGCGCGGCAACGAGCGCCTGGGCGCCCTTTCGGACCCGCTCGACCCTGGCGTACTGCGCCTCATTGCAGAGGTGTGCGCGGCCGCGCACGGTCAGGCGCGTGTCGCGGTCTGCGGTGAAATCGCCAGCGACCCGGTAGCTGCGCCGCTACTGCTCGGTCTCGGGGTCGACGAACTGAGCGTCGCTCCTTATTCGATCCCCGCCGTAAAGCAAGCTGTGCGTGGCCTCAGCGTGAAAGAGTGCCGTGAACTCGCACAGCAGGCACTGCGACTGGCCCGGGCGGAGGACGTGCGCTCTCTCGTCCCCCGTCCAAATCCATCAGCGGGTGTCAACTAAACGCCCGGTTTGGGCGGCGTTTAGTTGACCTGTGCAGATGGATTTCACGGGGAGGGGAAGGGCCGGGGCAGGCCGTACGACTCGAGGCACACCACGTAGTACAGCGTCCAGAGCACCATCCAGTTCATCCAGCCCAGGGCGTTACCGTGCAAGGCTCCCGCCACAACGGATTCGTGCAGAAGCGTCCCGGCGAACAGGAAGTAATAGGCGAGGAAAGTCCCCACGCCGAGAGCGAATGTCACCCCGATTCGGACCGCATAATTCACCGCAGGACTCAATCCGTCCGGGCGATTGCCACATGCGTTCGCCCAGAAGATCATCCAGAAGACCCAGCAGACTCCGACCTGCGCCGCGAAGGCAGTGATGCCCGGGCCTATGGCCGCCACCGCATCGCTACCTATGATCACCTTCCCGACGCTCAGAAACAGGTAGTAGAACGCCGTACCCAGGACGAGGTTTCCCGCGATCGACGCGGCGGCCACCCGGCCCGGAGAACCTGCGAGCCGCCACGGCCAGTTGTCCGTGATCAACCCTGTCAGCACGACCGACACGATGACTGAGTAAAACCAGCCGATCAGCGTGTCGGTGCTGAACCATGCCGTCGCAGGGTCAGCCCACACTGCCAGGCCAGGCAGGCCGAGGACGGCATACACCAGCAGTGTCGGCACCATCAGTAAGCCGATCTGCCCCAGGCCTGTCCAGGGCTGCGAGGATGCAGCCTGTGAGAACGGCCAATGCTGCCAGTTCACGACACCGGTGACGAAGAAGAAGAACCCGAACAGCACGAACAATGCGCCCGTCAGGTAGCCCGCACCGTCGGCGCGATCGGCTGCGAAACTGGGATCAATTCTCCCCCAGCCGTATGCAAGCAGGTACGTAATGCCCACACCGATAGCGAGGGATACCGCCATTACGGCTAGACCGCGGGCAGGCTGACGCAGCCGGTCAAAGCCAACGAACTCCAGATTGAACCCAATCCATACGACAGCGAGGACAGTCCAGAAAAGCAGTGCCAGAAAAGGCTGCGGGTAGAGGCCCAGGCCGCTCCAAGCCGGGTCGACGAGGAGATACCAGAACAGAAGAGACAGCGCGGTAACGATCACCAGGTTCGCAGCGCCGAAGGCGTACCACGGGATCGACCGTCTCGGTGCGGACGGTGCGGTGGTGACGTCGGCGGATACTGACACTTGGGACATACGAATACCTCGATCGCGAAGTGAGAGATACAGGACGTCAGAAGTGGCCAGGACGAGCGCTCCCTGTGGTCGCCCGGTCCTGCCGGTGTGACGCCTGAGTGTGATCTGGGTCTCGTGGACCACACCTAGTGGTACACGTTCACCGGATTGGGCAGTAAGCGTTGCAGAGGGTTGCACGGCGCCCTGCACCGGACGAATCCAGCTGCGCATGTCATCGCAAACGCGCTTTTCGCGGCCGTTTGTGTTGACATACACAGATGGATCTCGGAATGCCCTCGGCGCTCAAGAAGGCCACAGCAACATTTCTTCTCAGCCCACCCGTAACGCTGCGCGGTCTGGCCGCCACCATGCTTCCGGGGAGGTCTTCCCCGCTGCTGGGGAAAAACGTACTGATCACCGGCGCGTCCTCGGGCGTCGGGGCTGCCACAGCAGAATTGCTTGCAGACCACAGCGCGAACGTGCTTCTCGTCGCGCGAAACACTGACCGGCTGAAGTCGGTCGCAGAAACGATCCGGCGCAGAGGCGGCTCGTGCGAGACCTTCTCATGCGACGTTACGGATGAAGCCGCCGTCACAACCCTCGTCGATGACGTGATCGCACGGTTCGGCACGGTCGACGTGCTGGTCAACAACGCGGGCCGGTCAATCCGCCGGAGCGCAGAAGATTCTGTGTCACGCTTTCACGATTACGAGCGCACCATGGCGCTCAACTACTTCGGCGCGGCCCGGCTAACGCTCGCGCTGCTCCCGTCAATGCTGAAGGCTGGTGAAGGCCACATCATCAACGTCGCGACGTGGGGTGTACATGCTGGCTCAATGCCGATGTTCACGGCGTATCACGCGTCGAAGGCAGCGATCACCGCGTTCGGTCGCAGCATTGCGGCCGAATCCAGAGGTTCTGGGGTCCACGTGACGACAGTCCAGTTCCCGCTGATCCGGACACCGATGATCGCACCCACCAAGCAGTACGAGTCCATGCCCGCGCTGACTCCGCGGCAGGCAGCGAGCTGGATCCTCACCGCGACCCTGACGCGCCCGGTCGAGATTCATCCCCGTTACGCTGCGATGCTCCGGCACATCAGCCTCTTCGCCCCAACTCTCGCTGACGCCATGATTCGACGCGCAGGCATCTAGCGGCGCGAGCGTGGGCGCTCACCGTGGCGCGACTGCGTCGTCCGATCCCACCCACACGGAGAACAATTCCGTATCACCATCAACACCCTTGAAGGGAAACGCACCTAGCGGCTCGATCGTGAAACCTTCGGGATCGAGGCGCGCAACAACGTCCTTGGTGACCGCGACCTGTCCGGCAGTCGCGACAGACAGGGCTCGGCTCGCCAAATTGATGGGGTGCCCATACCAGTCACCTGACCTCGGAACCGCCTTGCCGAACGTCACCGACGCACGCAGCGGCGGCAAGCCTCGCGTCTGTGCCTGATCAACGAGCCTGATGGCGACAGCCACAATCGCATCCACATCGGGCGACATCAACATCACCGCGTCCCCGATGGTCTTGAAGACGCGCACGGGAGGATCAACCAACTCCGTCGCGAGCGCGGACAACTCGTCAGCAACTCCACCGAGCACCTCGGCCGGTAGTTGTCCGCCGAGCTTTGTGAACCCCACAAGATCCGCGAAACAGATCGCGACGTCCTGCGTTCCGCCGATACGCATGTTCTGCTTGTTGGCCGTACTCACCGCCTCCGAGCGGATTCGCTGCGCCAATGTCGTACCCAGAATATGCCCAAGTATCTGCGCCTCCACCTCAGCGAATCGACGCACTTCGAGCGCATAGCGAAGGATGACGTCGGGGTCCCCTTCTGCACGCGACAAACCGTCCGCGACGAGTTCAGCTAACCCGTCAATGAAGCTGGCAAGGTTCCGTCCCCAGACACGAGCGAGCGCGTGGAGCTGCTCGAATTCGAATCCAAGCGCAAGGTAATCAGCCAATTGCTGCGCGACCACGACGTCGTCTGTGTTGTAGACGGGCGCATCGTCACCGGGGACGCCGCGCCCGAGTGCCCTGAACCAGGATCGCAGCAGTACCTCGTCGACAGACGATTTCGCGGCAAGGTCGGCGAGCGTCAGTGTCCCTGGTGGTTCGAGCGCATGCTCGAGGATCAGCATGGGTAATCGTCCGTCAGCCGTAGCTGACTTGAGTTCATCGACGCTGACGCCTTCGCAGATCAGCGCATCGAGAGCCATCACGCGCAGCGCACGGGCTTTGCCGTCCAGCCCATCGAGCAGACCGGCACCAGCGAAGAAGTCTTCGCCGGTGTGATCGCCTTGCCGATAGTCACCATCAGGCACATTTGTTGATGTTAGTAGGTCACTACGGCGCGGGTACTTCATTCGCCGCGGTCCGGCGAAGAGAACTCGGTCGGCACAGCACGAGTGCCAGCGCGGGCGCAACGGCCATCGTCGCCAGCGCGAACTGCGCGGTCGTCAAATCAGCGATCAGGCCGGTGAGCAGCGATCCCACTGGCCTGGGTCCGGTGAAAGCCACGAGCCACAGAGCCATAATGCGCCCGCGCAGTTCGACAGGAATCCGCAGCTGTATACCAGTTCCTATCGCCGTAACTGCGAGGCTGAATCCAGTTCCGATCACGCCAAATCCAGCAAGAACAATTGGAGTGGCCGCGGTTGCTGCCGCAAGGACCGCGCCACACACCATTACGGCGAGCCCCGTCGCGACAAAGACCTCCGTGACTATCCGCCGCGCGAAAATCGCAAGAAGGCCGACACCGGCGAGCGCTCCGACTCCGAACGACATGGTGAGCGCACCGACGAGTTCGGGTCCGCCGCCGAGTTCTGCAGCGAGTGCGGGGGCGAGCGTGATCGTAGGTTCCGATGCGAATCCCACGGCAGCGATTGCGATGAGGAGAAAGAGCAACGGACGGTCTGTCCACACGTGGCGGAGCCCAGCTCGCACGCTGTAGTCGACGTCTTCGCTCGGAGCCGCTTTTCGCGGAATCTTTACGAGCATGACCGCAGCGATACAAAGAAGATGGCCGAGGGCGGCACACGCGAATCCAGCTACAGATCCGGAAACCGTGACGATGAATGCTCCCAGCGCCGGGCCTGCGAGCCTTGCGGCCGTCATCGGAGCGGTATTCAGCGTCATCGCGGCCGGCAGTTCTTCCCTTGTTACAAGTGCTGGTGTCGCAGCCTGCATGGCAGGGCCGCCAATCACGAACCCGATCCCCACGACAAGGGAACAGAAGAGGATGCCCCACGCCGCGGTCCAGCCGACCGGTGTGCCAATGGCGTAGAAGAGAGCCGCTCCGCCTGCGCCCGTCGCGCACACCACACGGCCAAGGAGAATTTGACGCTTCACATCACCGTGGTCCGCCCACTTCCCGCTCAGCGGGGTGAACAGTTGCGGCCCGAACTGCACAGCGGTGACGAGGCCAACCGCGAGTGCCGAGCCGGTGGCGCTATAGATGGCGATCGCCGCGACCACACCATGTACCCACACAGCAGCGGTGGAGAAGAACCGGCCCCACGTGAATAGGCCAAAGTTCCGGTCGACGAGAAGGCGAGCCACGGACCTTGGCGGCGCAGCGATTTCAGCGTGCGCCATACGCCGCCTCTATCTCGTCGTAGCCGTCGAGCAATCGGCTAAGCAGCGTGCTGAGCGTCCGGCGCTCGTCGACAGTCCATGCGGCGGTGATCTCCGCCAGGAGCGTGGCACGATTCTCGGTGGCCTTGTTCAGAGCTGTGACACCTTCGGCTGTCAGGTGCAGCCGTGAGCGCCGCTGATCGTCCGGGCATGAAGCCTTGGTCAGAAGTCCCCGTGCTATCACGGCGTTCACCGCGCGGCTTGCTGTGGACTGCTCGACTTCTAGTTCGGCCGCCACGACTCCAATGGACGGACTTTCACCTCGCGCTTCGTGACGTTCAACTGAGCGCAGAACGCGCAGGTCCCCAACCCCGGGGATCTCCGGGACGCCTTCGAGCACGCGGCTGCGAAAACCAGGCCTGCGCAACGCGCGGAAGAGGCGGAGCACCTGCTCGTCGAGGAACGTCAAGTCGACTGTTGTCGTGGCCATATTTATATGCATAGCACATGCATATAATCCGGGAGAAGACGTGGAAGCAGCTCAGCGCCCGGGAACGGCGTGACTCCTGCCACATCGGAATCGCTCTGAATCGTTCCCTACTCGGAGGTTTCGGCCTGGCTCATTTTTTGGGCCTGCGTTTTGTGACCCAGCTGATACCTGTTTCGAGAAATTCACAGGTACCTTTCATTTCCAACACTCTCCGTTCAAAGTCGAGCACAGAGAAAGCCAGAGAAAAAGAAATGCCTGAATCGGTTGCCTATGTCGCCACAGACCGCGCTGAGCGCTACCTGAAGCAGCTCGCCAGCCACTTCGGGCACAAAGTCCCCGTCGTCCGCGAAGGGCCGCACGCGGAATTCAGTTTCGACATGGGCTACGGTGTGGCCGACGCCAGCCGCGGCTATTTGGTCCTCACTGCACAAGCGCGCTCAGCCAATGACCTCGTGAGCGTCCAAGACATCCTCGCTCGCCACCTCGCGGAATTCGGCGAACGCGACGGTTTGACGGTCTCCTGGTCACCCGCCATCGCGGCCTGACCGTCTGCTGGATCCACGGACGCGTCCGTGCGCCGGGTAGGCGTGTACGACTGCGGCGCTCACACGGGGCAACGCCTCCTTAATCCGGCGTTCGGCGCGGTGCGCGATCTCGTGGGCCTCCGCAAGTGTGCACTCGGGGGCGATATCCACTTCGGTTTCCGCATGCATTTCGTGCCCGATCCAGCGGATACGAAGGGAGCGCACCTCTGAAGTTTCGGGCGCAGCACGCAGCGCCTCCATAGCGGTGTCGTAGATCGAGGGGTCGATACCGTCCAGGAGCCGACGCAACACTTCCCGCCCTGATGCGAAGAGAATTGCGACGATCGCGGCCGTGATCAGGAGCCCAACAATGGGATCAGCGAGGTCGTAACCTAACGCTGCACCGGCCGCACCGGCGACGACCGCCAGCGACGTGAACCCGTCCGTGCGCGCGTGATAACCGTCGGCAACCAGCGCTGCGGACCCAATCCTGCGGCCCACACGAATCCGGTACATGGCGACCAGTTCATTCCCAACAAAGCCGATAACACCGGCGGCGGCGACCCAAGGGATGTGTGAAATTGCCACCGGGTTTATCAACCGGCGAATTGACTCGAAACCGGCTATCAGCGCGGACAGCGCAATCATCGCCACAATGAAGAGTCCGGCCAGGTCCTCGGCGCGGCCGTAGCCGTAGTTGAACTTCCGGGTGGCTGCGCGCCTGCCCAGCACAAATGCGATCCAAAGCGGCACCGATGTCATCGCGTCAGCAAAGTTGTGGACTGTGTCGGCGAAAAGTGCGACAGAGCCGGATATCACAACGATGATCAGCTGGAGCAACGCGGTAGCGCCGAGAGCAACAAGGCTGATTTTGACGGCGCGAATGCCGATCTGGCTGGACGTCAGCGCATCATCAACCCGGTCTGCATGATCATGGCTATGCGGCACGAAAAACTCGCGTACCGCATTCCGCACTCCGCCATGACCGTGCCCATGGCCGTGGCCGTGGCCGTGTTCCGTGGTCATGCCTCCTCCACGTGCTCGCTTGGATGAAGGAGGCGAATTTCGCTCTCGGCACGATGGTGCGGTGGCACACCGGGACCTGCATGCTCGGCGTTGAAGACAGCGTCGGTGACGAGCTGCCGCACGTGCTCGTTTTCGATCCGGTAGAAAACCTGCGTCCCGTCACGCCGCGTGCGAACGAGCCGCGCCATGCGGAGTTTCGCGAGATGCTGCGACACTGACGGTCCTGGCTTGCCTACTACTGCCGCAATTTCGTTGACGGACAGTTCCCGATCCACCAGCGCCCAAAGGATCGTAATTCGGGTCGGATCAGCCAGCATACGGAAGATCTCAACGACGAGGTTCACCTCGTCATCCTGCAGGCGTCGGCGGCATGCCTTCCTATCTGCATTCATACGCAGATAATAACTCTTATAGAGCTACTTGTCTCGTGTCTCAGTTATCCGCACTGCCACGATGTGGTCCATGTTCTGAAATCCCCAGTCGCTCAATGGCTCTAAAGCCTTGTTCAGGGAGACGCCCAACGTTGTCAGCGTGTACTCGACCTTCGGCGGTACCTGGTGGTACACCTCACGATGCACGAGGCCGTCACTCTCCATCTCGCGAAGCTGCTGTATCAGCATCTTCTCGCTGACCCCCGCTACCAGCCGTTTCAGCTCGCCAAACCGGCATGGGGAGTATGTATCGAGTGCCCAGAGGATGAGTGCTTTCCATTTGCCTCCGACAACATCCATTGCTGCATCAAGTCCGCAACTGTACGAGGTCCGCTTCATATACTTACCTTTTCGTAGGTATCAGACAAAATAGTGGGTACTTGATGATTGTAGTGCTCGTCGTCGATGCTGGATCCACCGACAATGAATGGAGTTGCACTGTGCCTGAACAGATTTCCGCTGCCCGTAGTGCGCCGCACGAATCCGTAGCTGTCCTTGGCCTCGGCGCCATGGGTTCAGCCCTCGCGCAGGCCTTCCTGCGGGCAGGGCATCCGATGACCGTCTGGAACCGGTCGTCCGGAAGAAGCAGCGCCCTCGCTGACGCGGGCGCGGTTGTCGCAGATGCACCATCGGTCGCTGCCACGAGCGCCGATCTCGTCGTCCTTTGCGTGTTCGACTACGCGGCCGCAGAGGAGGTGGTACGGGCTGCCGGGGACGCACTCGCCGGGAAAACACTCGTCAACCTGAGCAACGGGACACCGGCACAGGCACGCGAAATGGCCGCACGGGCCGTGCAGGCTGGTGCGCGCTACATCGATGGCGGCATCATGACGGTCCCCTCGATGGTGGGAGCGAAGGAATCGATAATCCTCTACAGCGGTGACAAAGGCGCGTACACCGCCAGACGCGAAACACTCGCCGCACTCGGCACACCCATATACCTGGGGTCAGACTTCGGTCTCGCCGCGGCATACGACATCGCACTGCTGAGCGCCATGTATGGGATGTTCGCCGGAGCCCGTCACGCCACCGAACTTGTGGGAGAGGCTCGAGCGACCACCTTCATTCGGGACCTTCTCGTTCCTTTCCTCACGGCTATGACCGGAGCTCTCGGCGGCGATGACAGTGAGTCTCCCTGGAGATGCAGGCAGTCGCACTGAACAACATCCTCGCCACCAGCGAAGGACTGCACCCAGCCCTGCTCGCACATCTCATCAGCCCCATGCAGCAGATCTCGGACGCTGGCGCGGGTCCACAACTGCCGCAGCTCATCAAGCAGGTGGCGACAAGCCTCGCACGGAGCCAGGGTGACTAGTCGTCAGCTGCCGCTCGGATCCATTCTTCGAGGTGAGGGGATTCCTTCCCGATCGTCGTACCGTCACCGTGCCCGGTGTTGACGACAGTCTCAGGCGGGAGAGCGAACAATCGGTCCCGAATCGAGCCGATGATTGTCGGAAAGTCGGAGTACGACCGTCCTGTCGCGCCAGGCCCGCCAGAGAACAAGGTGTCACCGGTGAAAAGCTGACCGACTTCGGGCACGTACAGGCAGGTCGATCCTGGTGAATGCCCCGGGGTGTGGATCGCTTGGATCTCGGTGCCAGCGATGTCGATTCGCTGCGCATCCTCAAGTGACCGATACGCAATGCCAGGGTGCGTCATCTCCCACAGGACATCATCTGCGGGATTCATGAGAATCGGCGCATCGAGCCTCTCCGCCAGCTCCGGGGCAACGGTGACGTGATCGTTGTGACCGTGAGTGCAGACAATGGCTTTGACCTTGCGGTTGCCTACAGCTTCGATAATGGGTTGCGCGGAGTGCGCGGCATCAATGATGACCACTTCGGAGTCATCACCGACCAGCCAGATGTTGTTGTCGACGTCCCACGTCCCACCGTCGAGGCTGAACGTCCCTGAGGTGACGACCCTATCTATTCTCACCAAACCACCACCGATCTCAGCACCTCACCGCGGTGCATCGTTTCGAATGCTTGTTCCACACCGTCGAGTGAAATGCGCTCACTGACAAACTTTTCCAGTGGCAATCGGCCTTGCTGATACAGGTCGACCATGGTGGGGAAGTCTCGTTCCGGAAGACAGTCGCCGTACCACGAGGACTTCAGCGCGCCACCATGGGAGAAGAAGTCGAGTAACGGCATCTCCAGGCGCATGTCAGGCGTGGGCACCCCAACCAGCACCACAGTCCCAGCGAGATCACGAGCGTAGAAAGCCTGCTTCCATGTTTCTGGCCTGCCCACGGCATCAACGACGACGTCCGCACCGTCACCGTTCGTGAGTTCTTTGACCGCCTCGACGGCATCCGTGCTGGTGGCGTCGATCGTGTGGGTTGCTCCGAGCGCACGCGCCCACTCGAGCTTCCGGGGATCCCGGTCAATCGCGATTATTCGTCGCGCGCCGGCCAGACGAGCACCCATCACCGCTGCGGCGCCGACACCACCGCAACCGATCACGGCAATGGAGTCATCGCGAGTGACACCGCCCGTGTTCACGGCAGCGCCGAATCCGGCCATTACTCCACAACCGAGCAGACCTACCACTGCCGGGTCCGCGGAGGCGTCAACTTTCGTGCATTGCCCCGCGTGGACGAGAGTTTTGTCAGCGAACGCACCGATGCCGAGGGCGGGGCTCAGCACGGTTCCGTCCGTCAGTGTCATTTTCTGGGATGCGTTGAACGTGCTGAAGCAGAGGTGCGGGCGGCCGCGTTTACACGCTCTGCATTGCCCACAAACGGCTCTCCAGTTGAGGACGACGAAGTCGCCTGGCTCGACGGATGTCACGCCGGGTCCGACAGCCTCAACTGTTCCGGCCGCCTCGTGCCCGAGCAGGAAGGGGAAGTCATCGTTGATCCCGCCTTCGCGGTACGTCAGATCGGTATGGCAGACACCGCACGCTGCGACGGTGACGACGGCTTCACCCGGACCCGGATCTGGAACAACTATGTCGACGAGTTCGACGGGAGCCCCTTTCGACCTGGCGACGACTCCACGGACCTGCTGCGGCATCGGATCAGCTCCTTAGGTGCTCATATTCGGATAGTTCGATATGAGTATTAGTTCCGAAGGTAGTCGCATCCGCGGGCGTGCGGCTAGGGGCCGGCACAGGTTTCGGAAATCAGCCTCCAAGCACCTCGGCCGCTGGGGTTGAAGCGCGCCCGATCAGGCGCTGAAGGTCACCACTGTCGGTATCGAGAGCACCAACAGCGATGCCAGCGTCGGAGTCCGCTAGGACCGCGGCAAACGGCGACGGAATACCCGCATCCTCAAGGACCTTCGCATACTCGTCTTCAGGTAGATCCTTGTATGCGACGGGCACACCCACGATGCCGGATAGCACCTCAGCCAACTCTCCGTAAGTCAGATGCTCGTCGCCACCGAGTTCGTAGACCTTGCCGGCCTGATCCTTGTCGGAGGTAAGAACCTCTGCGGCCGCTTCGGCGTAGTCCTTTCGGGAGGCAGCAGCAACCCGCCCACGTCCGGCTGCACCGAACAGCGCGCCCGTCGTCCGGGCGGTTTCGACAGCGGATTCGTAGTTTTCCCAGTACCAGCCATTGCGTAGCAACGCGTACTGCAGGCCTGATTCGCCGAGCAGGTCTTCGGTAGTTTTGTGCTCCTCAGCGAGCGCCAGCGGACTCGTCTGCGCAGCGAGGATCGATGTATAAGCAACGAATGTGACGCCAGCCGCATTGGCGGCGTTGATGATGTTCGCGTGCTGCGCTACTCGCTGACCGACCTCACTTCCGGAAATCAGCAGCAAGTTGCCGACCCCACTAAGCGCGGCGGTGAGCGCCTGAGAATCGCTGTAATCGGCGACGCGAACCTGTACGCCAGCCTCACTGAGGTCAGCGGCTTTCCCGGCATCGCGGACGATCGCCACAATTTGCCCAGCGGGTATACCGCGCTTCCGCAGTGCATCGATGGCGAGGCGGCCAAGGTGTCCGGTTGCTCCGGTAACGGCGATGGTCATGCGAATCCTCCTGTTGTGAGACCTAACGGAGCGCTAGATCGTTGTTCATGCAATCTTCTCTCCCCATTGGAGCACTTATTAATAGTAAGTGCAAACTATCCGTAAGCGCTTTAGATCTGCTAGTCCGGTATTCTTGACGCATGAGCACAGGCCCATTGCCTTCGGCAGACGTCTTCGCACGCGAATGCGCGTCCCGTCCTGTGCTGCAGAACATCACGGGAAGATGGGGCGTGCTGGTCCTCGCAGCGCTTGCCGACAGCACTTGCAGGTTCTCCGAACTGCGTCGGCGCATCGACGGCGTCAGTGAGCGAATGCTCGCTCAAACGTTGCAGAACTTAGAGCGTGATGGGCTGGTGCGCCGCGATGTGCTGACGACCATTCCACCGCATGTCGAATACTCACTCACCGGCCTCGGGAGCCGCATCACGGAACCGCTGCTTGCGCTCATCGGTCTCGTCGAAGAGTCCGTTCCAGAAATCGTTGCGGCACAAGAGCGCCACGACCACACCATTTGACGGCATACTCAACAGGTGGCTAGTCCCGACCAGACGCACACGTTCGACGCAGTCGTCATCGGCGGAGGGCAGGCCGGTCTCGCGTGCGGGTACTACCTGCGGCGCGCGAAACTCGACTACATCATCCTTGATGATCAGGACGAACCCGGCGGCGCGTGGAGGCACACCTGGCCGTCACTTCGCCTCTTCTCACCCGCATCCTTCGCGTCGCTGCCGGGATGGTTCATGCCGGAGTACGATTCCGGTGGCTTTCCGCCCCGCGAACATGTGCTTGACTATTTGCGCCGCTACGAGCACCGCTATCAACTCCCTGTACGACGTCCCGTCACTGCGCATTCGGTCAGCAGTGATGCGAGCGGCTTCGCAGTCGAGACGAGTGGCGGGATATTCCAGGGACGAACAATCATCAGCGCGACCGGTACCTGGCGCCAGCCGCATTGCCCCACGTACCCGGGCCTCGCTGATTTTTCCGGACGCCATATCCACAGCGCGCACTACACAGGGCCCGACAGTTTCGTCGGGCAGCGCGTCGCCGTCGTCGGGGGTGGCAACTCCGGCGCCCAGATCGCTGCGGAACTCGCCCCGCTCACCACGCTTAGCTGGCTCACATCGCGTCCACCTCGGTACTTACCCGACGATGTGGATGGGCGAATCCTCTTTCAGGTAGCCACGGAGTACGCACGCAATGTGACAGCTGGGCGGCCAGCCGGAAATAAAATCACTGACCTCGGTGACATCGTCGCAGTCCCCGAAGTGCGGAAAGCACGTGATGCCGGAATTCTCGTCGCCGAGCCAATGTTCGAACGCATCACCGCTGACGGCGCGGCGTGGGCGGACGGCACGACCCGGGCCTTCGACACCATCATCTGGTGCACCGGATTCCGGCCTGCGGTCGGACCCCTTAAAGACCTGCATTTGCGCACTATCGACGGTCACATCGCGACTCATGGCACGCAGGCAGCAGCGGATTCTAGGGTGTTTCTCGTCGGATACGGCGATTGGACCGGTCCGGCCTCAGCGACCCTCCTTGGCGTTGGCCGGACCGCCCGGGACACCGTGGCAGCGATTCAGCGATACCTCGGCGCTTGACTCGAGTTCACCACAGCAACATGTCAGCCACAACGGCCGGGGCCGTTGTGGCTGACACGAAAGGGGTGCGAGATCAGTTGGGCGTCACTCGATCCGCTCGCCCGTCTCCGGATGGAAGACGTGCACTGCACCACCGTGCTTCCGCAGCCTGACCGACTCCGCCAGCCGTGCGGGTGCCCGGCTCAGAGACCTGGCGACCAGCTGCTGATCAGTACCTGAGATGTGCGCGTAGACGTAGGATTCACTGCCCAGCGCCTCCACAAGATCGACTACTGCTTCGATACCGTCACCGTTCACACTCAGCTCGAGGTGTTCCGGACGCACACCCACCGTTGCCGTATCAACACCGGCACGGCTGAGCGCAGCAATCTGGTCACGCTCCAGTTCGAGAACCGAGTTGCCGATTTGTACGCCATTAGCCACGATCGGCGCCGTCATCAGGTTCATCGCAGGCGACCCGATGAACCCCGCGACGAACGCGTTGGCGGGCCGGTCATACAGCTCGGTCGGCGACGCAAATTGCTGCAGCTGGCCGAGCTTGAGAACCGCGACGCGGTCGCCCATCGTCATAGCCTCGACCTGATCGTGGGTCACGTACACAGTGGTGGTGCCGAGCTTCCGCTGAAGCGCAGCGATCTGCGTCCGAGTCTGCACGCGCAGTTTGGCATCCAGGTTCGAAAGGGGCTCATCCATGCAGAACACCTGAGGTTCACGAACGATCGCGCGCCCCATGGCGACGCGCTGGCGCTGTCCGCCGGAGAGTTTCGCGGGCTTGCGGTCAAGAAACTGGGTGAGATCGAGAAGCTTCGCCGCTTCCTCTACCTTCTTTTTGCGCACGTCCGCGGACACGCCACGCATTTTCAGTGCGAACCCCATGTTTTCGCCAACCGTTTTGTTGGGGTAGAGCGCGTAGTTCTGAAAGACCATCGCGATGTCACGGTCCTTGGAGGGAACGCCGACCATGTCCTTTCCGCCGATACGGATGTGGCCCTCGTCGATGTCTTCAAGGCCTGCGAGCATACGCAGCGCAGTCGATTTCCCGGAACCGGACGGTCCGACGAGGACGACGAATTCACCATCTTCGATATTCAGGTTCAGTGAGTCGACCGCAAGTGAGTCAGAGTTCTCGTAGATGCACGAGGCGTTTTCGTAGCTGATGTTAGCCATGAGAGTTTTCCTTGATTGAGAGGCCTGGTTGGGTTACTTGATGGCGCCGAAGGACAGACCACGTACGAGCTTGTTCTGCGCGAGCCACCCGGCGAGGATGACGGGCAGGGCCGCGAGAGTCGCTGCTGCGGAGAGCTGTGCCCAGAAGAGTCCTTCCCCGGTGATGAAGCCGACCATGTAGACCGGGATCGTCTGTGCCTGAATAGCTGTCAGGTTGACGGCGAAGAAAAATTCGTTCCAGGAGAAGATCACGCAGATCAATGCGGTCGCTGCGATGCCCGGAGAGACGAGTGGCAGGATCACTTCCCGCACCGACGTCCACATACTCGCGCCGTCCATGCTGGCGGCTTCGAGCAATTCGCCCGGCACTTCGAGGAAGAAGGACCGCATCATCCAGATCGCGATCGGCAGGTTCATTGCGGTGTACAAGATGACCAGCGCCCAGATGTTGTCGAGCAACCCGATATTGCTGACGATCACGTATAGGGGGATGATCGCCGCGACGATCGGGAGCATCTTCGTACTCATGAAGAAGAAGAGTGCGTCCTGGGTACGTTTTACCGGCCGGAGGGAGAGCGCGAAGGCCGCGGGAACACCGAGGAGCAGCACCAAAATCGTTGACACGATCGTTGCGAACGCCGAGTTCATCAAAGCGATGCCTGCGCCAGCTTCGAACACTCCACGGAACTGGTCGAGAGTGGGGGTGAAGAACAGTTTCGGGGGGTCGGAATAGGCGTCGGCTTCCTGTTTAAAGGCCGTCAGCACCATCCAGAAAACGGGAAAGAAGAAGCCGAGCGCGGCGATCCATGCGAGGAGCCCCCAGATGCTTGGCTTGCGTGACTTCTTGGCGTGACGGCGCCCATTCCGGGAAGCGGCAGATGATGCCTGTGTGGTTGTCGTAGCGGTACTCATCACGCCGCCTCCTCTTTGCCGGTGAAAGATTTGAAAATCAGGCGCAGCGCCAGGGTCGCGACAATGATCGTCGCGATGACCGTAACGACGCCCATTGCCGCTGCCTGGCCGATATCGAAGCCGAGGAACGCGCGCTGATAGATGTAGAACGGCAGGTTAGAACTCGCGGTGCCGGGTCCGCCCTGCGTCATCATGTAGATCGAGTCGAAGGTGTTGACCAGGTAGATTGCTCCGAGCACCGCCCCCAGTTCGATGAAGCGGCGTAAATGCGGCAAGGTCAATTCCCGGAACAGAGAGAATGCGTTCGCTCCGTCGACGCGCCCTGCTTCGAGGATGTCACGCGGCATGGACTGCAGACCGGCGAGGATCAGCAGCATCATGAACGGAGTCCATTGCCACACGAGATTCGCCATGACCGCGGCGAGCGGGAACCTGCTGACCCAGTCGATCTGTTCCACTCCGAACGGTGAGAGCACGAAGTTGACGATGCCGAAAACTGGATCGAGCATCGCGGTCTTCCACATCAGTGCGCCAGCGACAGGTGTGACAAGAAACGGGGTGATCAGCAGGGTTCGTACAATACCTCGACCGAGGAACGCCCGATCGAGCAGCAAAGCGAGAAGCAAGCCCAGGACAACCGAGATCAGCACCGTACCGACGATCAGCAGGACTGTAGTGGTGGCAGCTCCGCGAAACACGCTGTCCCGAAAGACATCAACGTAGTTCTGGAAACCAACGAAGCTCCGTGACCCTGGGCGTACGAGGTTCCAGGACTGCGTGGAGTAGTACAGAGTGAACACGAACGGGATCTGGGTGACCACGATCATGAAGATCAGTGCGGGCAGCAGCGGCCCTCGGCGGCGCCAGCCTTCGGCGCGTGACACGCTGTCGTGCTTGGCTTTCTGGACGGCGCGGACGCGATCCGCGGTGCTGGGAGCGGTGTCTTTCACCGCGACGGATGTCATTGGTTCTCCCTGTAACTCGCGCCAACAGCCTCGGCATAAAGCTGTGCCTGTTCAAGCGCTTCGGATACGGACTTCTGACCAGCGATCGCAGCGCTGATCTGCTGACTCACGCGCGTCCCCAAATCCTGGAACTCCGGGATCGCGAGGAACTGCACACCCGTGTAGGGCACCGGATCGACAGTCGGTTGCAGCGGTGTCGCATTCGCCATCGCCTCGAGGGTGAGTGGACCATAGGCTGCCGATACTTCGGCATACTCCGGGATCTCGTAGGTCGAGTTCCGGCTGCCGGGTGGCACACGGTCCCAGCCGAGTGTTTCGCCCACCAATCGCATGTAGTCTTGGCTGGTCATCCAGGAGATGAAGCGCCACGCGGCTTCCTTATTCTCGCTAGTGGCGGGGATGCCAAGCGACCAGGTGTAGAGCCAGCCTGCATTCTCCTTCTCCTCGACAGGAGCCAGCGCGTAACCGATTTGCCCAACGACGTTGCTCGACGATGGATCCTCAATGGTTGATACGGCAGCCGTGGAGTCATACCACATGGCGACGCGGCCCTGGGCGAGCTGAGTTGCGCACTCACTGAAGCCACTGGTGGCCGCACCTGGCTGACCGTGTTCACGGACGAGGTCGACATAGAACTGGACAGCACGCTGCACCTCTGGGCTTGTAAGCTGAGGGTTCCAGTCCTCGTCGAACCAGCGACCACCGAACGTATTGATCACCGTGTTCAGAGGCGCGAGCACCTCACCCCAACCTGGCTTGCCGCGAAGGCAGATCCCTGGCAAGCCCGGCCGGTCGAGTTGTTCTGCGGCCGCGGCAACTTCCGTCCAGGTCGGTGGATTCGACAGCTCAATTCCGGCTTCGTCGAACAGGTCCTGGCGGTACATCAAAAAGGATGATTCACCGTAGAAGGGCACCGAGTACATGTCACCCTCGTACGAAAGCGAGTCCTTCAGCGAAGGGATGAAATCGTCCTCGTCGTATCCCTCTGTCTCACGGGCAAATTCGGAGAGGTTTGTCAGCCAGCCGTACTCCGCCCACTGTGGGGTTTCATAGTTGCTGATCATGACGACATCGAATTCCCCACCGCCCATCGCCGTCGACGCGGTGATTTTCGCGCGGGCCTCATTCTCTGACAGAGTGACAAAACGCAGGTCGACGTCTGGGTTATCGGCCCGGAACTGGGCTGACAGGGCCCGCGCATCTTGCATCTGCGAGTTGGAGACCATCGCGATCGTCACGGTTTGATCGGATGTACCGAAGGAGCCTGCCCCGGCGCATCCACTCAGCGCAAACACGAGCGCACCCGCGCCAGCGATGCATTTGAATGCTTGTTTCTTTCTTACTTTCACTGGTTCACCTCTGGTTGAGAAGCCATTGCGCGCATTCGAGGTCGCAGACGAGCATCTTCGCTAGCCCTCCTCGTACGGCACCGAGTACCGCTTCGTGTTTCGCCTGGCCGCCGGTGATGAGGATCGCGCCAGGGCAGGCTCTCACCTCGTCGAGACCGACAGACATCGTGCGGTCGTTGAGCGGGCCATCGACGGCGTGGCCGTCCTGGTCATAAAACTGTCCGCCGATCTCCCCGACAGCGCCGAGGCGCGTGAGAGTGCCGAGGGTGCCGGCGTCGATGAAGCTGCCTTCGAACAGCGTGCCGGCTGTCGAGACAGCACCGACACCGAAGATCATCATGTTGGCTTCGCGGCCCTTTTTGAGAGCCGCGGAGATCACGGAATCCGACTTCATAGCGGTAACCGTGTTCGCGTCCGCGTAGAGCGGGGCAGGCAGGCGGACAGTCGCTGCCTTAAGTTGCGCCCCGCACCGGCCGAGGATGTACTCCACGCCGGTCTGGTAGTTGATCGCACTCATCGAACCATCGAGCTGAACGATCTCTTTCGCCGTCGCGGTGTTCGCGGGCAGTGCTTGCGCCACCGCGACCGTTTCCGGCCCCCAGGTGAAACCGAGTGCGTCGCTGGACCGGATACGCCTTGTGAGAAGGCCTGCAGCCGCACGTCCGACGCTCGTAAAGCTGCCATCAAGACTGTCGACGTTGTCGGTGACCACAATCGCTTCGGCCAGCACGAACTTCTCTTCGAGAGCACGCTCCTCTTCGCTATGGAAGTCGTCACGGAGATGCTTTGGAATGTGCACGTCGATTGATACGAGTCCCTCGGCGCGCGCCCGGGCGATGAGCCGCCCCGCGGTGGGCCGGGATACTCCGAGGCGTGTAGCGACATCAGCCTGCGTGAGGCCGTCGAGATAGTAGAGCGTGGCGGCCCGCAGGCATACGCGCAAGTCCTCGGCACTTGACGCCTGGTCTGGTGAACCGGATGCGCCTGAAGTGACCATCCCCAGCTCCTTTTCGATTGAACAAATGTTCATAGTGCGATCTTCTGCTCAGTACGCTAGCATGATTAATGTGACTCAGACAACAACTTCTTCACAAAGCGCTCGTGATCACACCTGGGCGATCCCCAAGACGATGCGGGCAAGTGTGCTGCTCGCCAAAGGCCAGGTTGAGATGCAGCAGCGCCCCGTACCCTCTCCCGAAGCCGGAGATGTGCTGATAAAAATCAGTTCTGTGGGCATCTGCGGCTCGGATACGCATTACCTGCGCGAAGGACGGATCGGCCATTATGTGGTGACAGAACCGCTGATCCTTGGCCACGAAGCAGCTGGAAGAATCGTCGCCGTTGGCGAGGGCGTGCCAGCATCACGCATCGGCCAGCGTGTATCGATCGAGCCTCAGCGCCCAAGCCCGAACAGTGCGGAGACGCGCCGGGGCGAATACAACCTCTGCCCCCACATGCGCTTCTATGGCACACCACCGATTGACGGCGCCTTATGTGACTACGCAACAATCGGAGCTGAGTTCGCACATCCAGTGCCCGACACCATGTCCGATGATGCTGCCGCTCTCTGCGAGCCGCTGTCAGTGGCGATTGCTGCAGCGCGAAAAGGGGGCGTTACCGCTGGTTCGCACGTCGTCATAACCGGTGCCGGGCCTATCGGCATCGCCACCATCCAGGTCGTGGCGGCCTTCGGAGCGACTTCGATCATCGTCACGGACCTCGATGACCAGCGCCGCCAGCTTGCGGCGGATTTCGGCGCGACCACCGTGCTTGACCCGCGCGAAAACAGCCTCGAAGATCTCGGTGCTGACGTTTTTATCGATGCATCCGGTGCACCCGCTGCCATCACCTCAGGCATAGGCGCGGTCCGTCCGGGCGGCACAGTAGTCCTTGTCGGGATGGGCGCCGAAACCGTGGAACTCCCTGTTCAGACAATCCAGAACCGCGAACTCGTCCTCACGGGCGTCTTCCGCTATGCCCACACCTGGCCGACCGCCATCGAACTTGCCGCGAGTGGACGCATCGACCTCGACCGCATGGTCACCGCGACCTACCCGCTCGAAGAGACCGAAGCCGCCCTCAACGCGGACCGAACGCCCGGCACTATCAAAGCCGTCGTACGCCTTTAATCACCAGGAGTAGCCCCACATGAAAGCTCCCGTCACGCTCGGCGCCGCAACTCTCGCCAGCCTGCCCACAAACGTCAGTACACCCACCTACAACCGGGATCAGATCACCACCGGCATCATCCATTTCGGCGTCGGCGGATTCCATCGAGCGCACCAGGCCATGTATATCGACGCTCTGCTCTGCGCAGGCAAAGCAGCCAACTGGGGAATCTGTGGCGTAGGTGTCATGCCGGGCGATAAACGCATGAAAGACGCCCTCGACGCGCAAGATGGGCTCTACACGCTCGTCGCGCGCCACGCCGACGGCAGCTGGGACGCGCGAATAATCGGCTCAATCATCGACTACCTCTACGCCCCTGACGATCCGGAAGCGGTCATCGAGAAAATGGCCGCGCGGTCGACCCGCATCGTGTCACTCACAGTCACCGAAGGCGGCTACAACCTGCAGCACGATACTGGCGAGTTCAATGCTTCAAACCCGGCTGTACAGCATGATCTTACGAGCGATGAGCCCCCTGCCACGACCTTCGGGCTGGTGATCGAAGCTCTCGCGCGCAGACGTGACCGTGGGCTTCCCTCATTCACCGTGATGTCCTGCGACAACATTGAAGGCAACGGCGATGTGGCACGCAAAGTGTTCACCGCGTATGCGGAACTCAAAGATCCCAGCCTCGCGGAATGGATGCGCGCGAACACCACCTTCCCCAATTCGATGGTCGACCGAATCACCCCGGTCACCACACCCGAGGTCACAACCCAAGTGGCAGAGCGGCTAGGGATCGACGACCGGTGGCCTGTCGTCGCAGAGCCATTCACATCCTGGGTACTTGAGGATGACTTCGCCGACGGGCGCCCAGACCTCGACGAGGCCGGCGTACACCTCGTCGATGACGTCGCACCCTACGAGTTGATGAAACTACGACTGCTCAACGCCAGCCACCAGGGACTCTGTTACTTCGCCTACCTTGCGGGGTACCGGTTCGTGCACGAAGCCGCGTCGGATCCACTGTTCTCGCAGTTCCTTCTCGACTACATGAACCGGGAAGCGACGCCGACGCTGAAGCCAGTGCCGGGTGTTGATCTCGACGACTATAAGAAGACCCTGATTGAGCGGTTCTCCAACCCTGAGATTGCTGACACCATTGCGCGGTTGTGCGCGGAATCGTCGGATCGCATCCCGAAGTGGCTACTGCCGGTTGTTCGCGAGAACCTCGCATCCGGTGGTGACGTCCGCCTTTCCGCGGCGATTGTCGCGAGCTGGGCGCGCTACGCCGAGGGTGTTGACGAACAAGGGCAGCCGATCGAGGTCGTCGACCAGCTGCGTGACTCGCTGATGCCACTCGCGCAGCGTCAGCATGAGGAGTCGCTCGCGTTCGTGAAGAACACCTCAGTCTTCGGCACCCTCGCTGAGGAACCTCGCTTCACCGAGGCCTACACCTGGGCACTGGGCTCTCTCCACGACAACGGTGCCCGGGCGACCCTGGAAGCACTGACGCACCACCCTTGAAATCCATCTGTACAGGTCAACAGAACCCGCCGTTTTCAAGGGGTTTCGTTGACCTGCGTAGATGGATTCGGGAGCGGGGACCTACGCTGCACCGTCGGTGAGGTCGCGCACCTCCGCGTAGCGGTCGCGGACATGCTGAGCCGTCTCGGCATCGTAGGTCGCGTTCGGCGGTTGTTCCCACGTCGGCGGCTCAGACGTGCCCGCCAGGACCCAGGCCGCCTGGCGGGCAGCGCCGGTCGCGACATACTCCCCCGGCTCCGGAACAGCAACAGGTGCACCAAAAATGCTTGGCGCGATCGCGCACAGGGCCTCGGACTTCGCCCCGCCACCGACCAGCAGAATGCGCCGCACCTCGACGCCCTGTGAAACTAGGTGGTCGATGCCTTCTGCCAGCCCACACAGCAACCCTTCAATCGCTGCACGCGCAAAGTGCGCTGGTGTGGAGTTGGCTAGTCGCAAGCCGTGCACCGCGCCTGTGGCGTCAGGACGGTTCGGTGTCCGCTCACCTTCGAGGTACGGCACCATCACCAGCCCTTCCGCCCCCACCGGCGCGGACAGCGCGAGCCGTGAGAGCTCGGAATAGTCCACGTTCAGCATCGATGCTCCCGCATCCAGAACTCGCGCACCGTTCAGGGTGCACACCAGCGGCAGATGTTTGCCTGTCGCGTCAGCGAACCCGGCAACGAAACCTCCCGGATCATGCGGTGCCACTTTGGATACTGCCGATACGACCCCTGAAGTTCCGATCGACACAATCACATCGCCTTCCGCGGCCGCTAAAGCCAGGGCAGCTCCCGCATTATCACCTGCGCCCGGACCGATCACTGCACCCCAGTCCGTCTCGCCGATCCGCTCGGTCGGGGCGGCCACGTGTGGCAGGTGATAGTCGCGCCCGCGGCTGGCGAGAGTGAGTAGATCGCGACGATAATCGTTGGCTGCGGCCGAGAAGTAGCCGGTGCCGCTGGCGTCACTGCGATCCGTCGCGAGGCCCGAGAGGTCGTTACTAGTGCTGAGCTGCCAGCTAAGCCAGTCGTGCGGCAGGCACACCGCGGCCGTACGGTCGGCATTCCGGGGTTCGGCGTCGGCCAGCCAGCGAAGCTTGCTCACGGTGATCGCGGCGAGCGGCACCACACCGACCGCGTCGGCCCACTGCCCCGGGCTACCGAGGTCGTCGATCAGGCTGGTCGCGGCCTGCGCGGATCGCACGTCGTTCCACAGCAACGCCGACCGCACGATATCGCCTGATTCGTCGATGCACACCATGCCATGCTGCTGCGCACCTACCGATAGTGCCGCCACGTCGCCTAACCCGCCCGCGGCGTGCGTTGCTTCCTTGAGTGCCTTCGCCCAGCACGCCGGGTCGATTTCCGTGCCGACCGGGTGCGTCGCACGACCTTCCCGCACAATTTCGCCCGTTTCCGCTTCGCAGATCACGATTTTGCAGGACTGGGTGGACGAATCGATGCCAGCTACAAGCGTCACCTGTTCGAGCCTACCTGGAGCCGTGACTCGTTTCACAAAGCCCGGCGCAACAATTCCCGCCGCTCCCGCTCGTTCGCGGTCATCCCAGCGGCCCGCCGGAACTCGGCGCGGGCCTCGCTGTCCTGGCCAAGTCTCGCGAGCATCTCTGCACGAACCGTCGGCACAAGGTGGTAACCCTCAAGCGCCGGTATACCCGCAATCTCGTCAACGAGCCGTAAGCCGTTTACCGGGCCGAAGGCCATCCCGAACGCTACGGCACGATTCAGCGCGACGATCGGCGACGGTTCAACCTCGAGGAGACGCGTGTACAGCGCGGCGATACGCACCCAGTCAGTGTCGCTCGCTCGCAGAGCGCGAGCGTGACAGGCAGCGATGGCGGCTTGCAGCTGGTATGGCCCGGGTTCAGATGTGACGTGCCTGGTCTGGTAAAGCGTTCTCATTCCGCGCCGGATCAGAAGTCTGTCCCATTTGGTCCGAGTCTGGTCCGCAAGCCGCACGATGTCGCCGTTCTCATCAATTCGTGTGCGGGTGCGCGAGCCTTGGAAGTCGAGCAGCGCAGCGAGCCCGAGCACCTCCGGCTCGTTCGGTAAGAGCGACGCGAGCCGCTGTGCCATCCTGATGGCGTCTTCACAAAGCTGTGGACGCATGAGGTCATCTCCGCTCGTTGCGGTGTACCCCTCGTTGAAAACGAGGTAAACAACCTCAAGCACAGCAGCGAGTCGTTCGGCGAAGTCAGCGGCTCGCGGTGGTTCGAATCGGACACCTTCTTTTTGTAGTTTCCGTTTCGCTCGCACAATCCGTTGCGCGATCGTCGCTTCGGGAACGAGGTATGCGCGAGCGATTTCGCCGGTCTGGAGACCGGCCGCGACCTTAAGCGTAAGCGCGGTTCTGGCCGGCACGGACAACACCGGGTGGCAGGCAGTGAACACGACGCGCAGCAATTCGTCGCCAATGTCATCGTCGAGTTCCGCCTCTGCTTCAGCGAATCCGCCGTCTGACACCGCCGCCGCCCAAGTGGCGAGTTCCGCCGCGATGCTCTTGTACTTGAGACGCAAGTTGCGGTCGCGCCTGATCCGATCGACTGCGCGTCGCTTCGCGGTCACGGTGAGCCACGCCGCTGGACTAGCGGGTATCCCGGTCTGCGGCCACTGATCGAGTGCGTCAATGACCGCGTCGGCAGCAAGGTCCTCAGCGAGGCCGACGTCATTCACGGTGCGGGCGAGAATAGCGATGATGCGGGGGGATTCCATCCGCCAGATCGCTTCGACCGTTTCGTGAATGGCGCCGGCCGCCACGCTCAGTCCTCTTCGTCCATGATCTGCCGCACGTCGTGGGCGACGTTCATTCCTGGGACGTGTTTCTGGTGCAGCTCAACCGATTGCCGTGCGTATTCTATTGCCTCGGCTTCCGACCGCACTTGGAGGATGAAGTAGCCGCCGAGCCATTCCTTCGTCTCGGCAAATGGGCCATCGACGATCTTGATATCTCCGCCGCGGAGCTCGACGCGTGTTGCCTTTTCGATCGGGGCCAGGCCTGACGCGTCGATGAGGATGCCATCTTCAGCGAGTTTGGAAACGAATGCCCCCATCGCTTCGAACAACTCATTCGGTACGTCTGTGGGCAGTTCACCTTCGTGGTTCACCGTGATGAGGTAGCGCATCGGAGTGCTCCTTTGTTCTCGTATCTGACTGCTTACACTGCTATGTCGAACAGGGGCACACGCATTCGACACCCTCGCGAAAAATTTTGTAAACAGCTTTCACTGTTGCGACATGTCGCTGGCTGTCATCTCACTCATATACCGCCCCGTCTCCGTGTTCGCTGGAAGGAAGGTCTCGATACTGAGCTCAGCGAGCGTGAGATCGTGCGCGGTCCCAAACGTGCTCACCATGCTGACGAACTCGAGCTCCGTGCCTGCGTCCGCACGAAGGATGAGCGGAATCGCGACACCCTCAATTGACTCGGCATCGAGCCCGCCCGGATACTCCATCAGTTCGTCGAACAGCTCCCGCAGGGGCCCCGAACTACTCGTGGCGGCTTCGCGGCCGAGGCGTCCGAGCACGTGCGCGCGCCACTGGGACAGATTCACAATCCGTGACGACAGTCCCTGCGGGTGAAGGCTCAGCCGCAGCACGTTGATCGGCGGATAAAGCAACCGTGCGGGCGCGTCACCGGGAATCTGTGCTAGCAGGACTTGGACACCCTTATTGGCTCGCAACAGAGTCCACGAACGATCAACAACCAGGCACGGATACGGGTCGTGGCTGCGCAACACCAGATCGATGCCCGCGCTGAACGGCGCCAGATCCGGGTCGTCAAGCGAGCGTTCAGTGAACTCGGGGGCGAAGCCTGCGGCAATCAGCAATTGGTTCTGTTCCCGCATCGGTACCTCCAGGACGTCCGCTAGGCGCAGGACGAGTTCGCGGCTCGGCCGGGACCGGCCTGTCTCAACGAAGCTGAGATGCCGGGCAGACATCTCAGCTTCGATCGACAGATCTAGCTGGCTGAGGCGCCGCCTGGTGCGCCACTCGCGCAACAGCGGTCCGATCGCGCTTTTCACCGGCGCCTTCTGTGGCATGGGTTCACTTAACCGTACGATCAGCGGTTAAGCCATTACCTCGCGGGTAACCGTCAAACGTCGCTGAAGGCACGCCACATCGCTCGCCCGTACAGTTCGCCCAGTTCCTCCGGTTGCCAGTTGCCGGACGTTGATAGCAGAGAGCGGAGCGACGCCTCACATGACGAAATGAACAGCTCGACGAGCACGGGAAGCTTCCGTTCCAGGTCGCGTGTCTCGCGCAGGGCAAGCACGGGACGCAACTGCGCTGCCGCGTGATCCGCGACGACTGCTCTGGCCTTTGTGAAACGGTCGGAAACGGCCGGGTCTGGCTGAGCGAAGAACAGCAGGCGCCACGAATCCGAGTGTTCAGCAACAACCCTCAGGAGCGCTTGGTATCCGTGAACGAAAGCAGTTTCCAGGTCACCTCCACGAGCTTCCCGCAACGCCGCAAGAGTGTTCTGCAGCAGTGTGTCCGATTCTCGTGTCAATAGTTCGTCGATCAGTTCGACGCGATCCTCGAAGCACGAGTACACGACTGGCCTTGTTACAGAAAGGCGCTCCGCGACAGCACCGATTGTCACCGCGCCCACGCCATCCGAAACCGCGATCGCGAGAGCGGCATCGAGGATTTGCGGACGGCGCCGCTCTGGCCCGAGGTGGGCGGCGCGCACCCGGCTACGAGGGGCACGTGACACATCGATAGGGTACGGCACTTCCGTCAGCCTCCGACTTGTCGCTTACACCGCTGCGCCAGCGATGCTGTCGTGGCCAGTGCGCGTGCCCAGCGTCGCGTACCGTGCCTTAGCGTCGCTGGGGCTCACGACCGCTGCACGTGCGGGTGGCGATGCCGCGCGGTGCTGCCGCAGAGTCGCACCTGTCATTGGGGCGATCACATTGAGAACGCGGTCGGCGACCGCTGGGATCGTGGCGACACGCACCGCGGCTCGTGTCAGGGGCACGACAGCCTTGTCGACGATCGCAGGCTGATCGAAGCCCCCAGTGACACGCATCCACTTGGGAAGTGTCGCAATCGTTGCCGGGGCGATGATCCGGCTAGCAGCCCAGATCAGAATGCCTTTGCTCCTCGGCGTGTGGAGCAGATAGTGCATCGCGTCATAAGCACGCTCGGAGACGCACAGCGTCGGGCGGACGCGGTCGAAGTACTCAGTCACCTGTTCCCTCGACGCGGGCACATCCGCCGGATCACATGTCTGCAGGTTCGCGGCGATCACACATTCAGCCCAGTAACGGCGCTCTTCCTCGGCACTGAGCTTGCCTGGGCCGTACATCTCGTAGCACTTGAGGACTGAATGCCAGCCGGTGACATGGATCCAGAGCTGTGAAGCAGGGTTGTTCGCGCTATACCGTTTGCCGGTAATCGGCTCGATCCCTGTCGCTTTCGCATGAACCTTCATCAGATGCTCGGAGACACGGATCGCCGTCTTGCTGTCTGCGGTAGCAACCGTGAGGAAGTACGCCAGCGTCCGGTCCAGACGTCCGTGGGGGTCCCTGTAGATCCCCTCCATATCCGCGACGGCCGCGGCAAGAAACGGGTCGAAGTGTTCGAGCGTCACAGAGCGCTGGAAGCCGATCAGCGCGGTGGGGTGTGACCACACCTTCCATGTCGGTGAGTCCGGGCCGAAGAAGCCGTAATCGTGTTCCCTCAGTGATGGCATCGCATGCTCCTTTGCATGAAGTCACCAATTCTACATCATTGTAGATAGTTCATTCAGCAATCTAGCAAAAATATTCATCGGTGTAGTAATGTCCGCCCGCAAGCGTGCACAGCACCCTCCGAAAGGACCCCGATGACTACTGCATCCGACAACCTCTTCAACCCCTTGTCCCCAGACTTCTCCCACTTCGACGCGAAGACGCAGGAACTTTTCGGCGTCACCATCGACTTCTTCGAGTCGCGTGGCAAGGATTGGCTGAAGCAGCAGGACCGGGACCGGGTCTGGTACTCCGAGTTCCTTGACCTGGTGAAGAAGGAACGGATATTCGCCACATTCCTCACGCCATCGAGCGAAGCGAATGGGGATCCCGACAAGCGCTGGGACACCGCACGCAACGCCATGTACTCCCAGATCCTGGGCTTTTACGGCATGCAGTACTGGTATGTATGGCAGGTAACGATTCTCGGACTTGGGCCCATCTGGCAGTCGAAGAACGCGAAAGCACGAGCGAAAGCCGCCGCATTGCTCGAGGCGGGAGAAATCTTCGCCTTCGGCCTCTCGGAGCAAGAACACGGCGCGGACGTCTACTCCACCGACATGGTGCTCGACCCCCGGGATGCGGCAGAAGGCGGATACACCGCAAACGGCGGCAAGTACTACATCGGAAACGGCAACCTCGCCGCGATGGTGTCCGTCTTCGGGCGGCGATCCGATAAACCCATCATCGACAGCGCTGACATCGAGCGGCATCGCCCAGCGGAAGACTTCGAAGGCTACGTGTTCTTCGCCGCCGACAGCCAGCACCAGAACTACAAGCTGCGGAAGAACGTCGTCGACGCGCAAATGTACGTCGCCGCTTTCGATCTCGAAAACTATCCGGTCGCCGAGGACGACATCCTTCACGCCGGCAAGAGCGCATTTCACGCCGCAATAAACACGGTGAACATCGGTAAGTTCAACCTCGGATTCGGCGCGATCGGGGCGTGTGAGCACGCCATGTTCGAAGCACTCACCCACGCCGAGAACCGAATTCTGTTCGGACAGCGCGTCACCGAGTTTTCCCAGATTCGCCGCATGACAGCCGAAGCGTACGTACGCCTAGTCGGAATGAAGCTCTACAGCGAACGCGCTATCGACTACATGCGCTCGGCAGCACCCGATGACCGGCGGTACCTCTTGTTCAACGCGATCGAGAAGATGAACGTCACTCGCGAAGGCGAGAAGATCGTCACCCTGCTAGCTGACACGATCGCCGCGCGAGCGTTCGAGAGCGACATGTACTTCACAATGGCACTGCTCGGCGTCACTGGCCTGCCGCGCCTCGAAGGCACCGTGCACGTGAACATGGCTCTGTCCCTGAAATTCATGCAGAACTACATGTTCCGTGCCACCGACGCCGGACTCGCGGCACTCCGCGTGCTGCCCGTGGGCCGCGCGCCACGGGGCGTCGTGAAGACACTCTCAAGAGGCTTGCGCGGTACCAGTTCCGCACTGGCAGCGCTGCCCAGCATGCGCGCTGAAATCCCCACTGTCCCAACCCGGCACGATGCCGTTAATGACGACTTTCTATTCCGGCAGGGCCCGAGCGCTGGTCTCAGCAGAATTCAGTTCGCGGACTGGCGTCCAGTGCTTCGCGAATACGCCCGCATCCCGAACGTTGCGATCTTCCTCGCCCAAGCGGAGGCGCTCCAAACACTCCTGGTCGCCGCTTCTCCGACGCCTGCGCAGCAGAAAGACGTCGACTTCCTCTTCACCCTTGGGGAGCTGTTCACACTCGTGCCGTACGCGCAGCTGATCCTCGAGCAGGCAAAGATCGAAAACACCAATGACTACATTCTTGACCACCTCTTCGAGGTACTTGTGACCGACTTTTCCGGCCACGCGACCAAGCTGCACTGCACGACCACCGCTACCAAAGCCCAAAAGACGCGGGCGCTCGATCTTGTACGGCAGCCAGCGGCAGATCAAACGCGCTTCGACAAGGTCGTGGCGGACGCGCGAAGCATCGCGGGCGGCTATGAGATGGGGCGCTGATCAGGGGCAGCCCTTACCTTTCAGGTAATTGTCACACCTACCTGCGGGGCCCACGCTCTAACAATGACAACATACCGTGAATCTCGCCCCGCCCTCCTTTCGCTGCGTACCACCCTGCAGCTCGACGCGGTCGTCACCGGCGCTAATGGCCTCGCCTACATTGCCGGGGCGACCGTACTCGACGATCTGCTGGGCCCCGCCGCCTTAGTTCTGGCTGGAATTGGCGTGTTCCTTATCGGATACGCACTGCTTGTCGCGTGGGCAGGCGCTCGCGACCCAATTAGAAAGCAGATGGCCACACTGATCGTCTACCTGAACGTGACATGGGTGGCCGCTTCTTTGGTCGTAGCGGCTTCAGATCTCCTCGCCCTGACCACAGTGGGCCGCATCTGGGTAGTGCTGCAAGCGATCGTGGTGGGCGGCTTTGCGCTTGTGCAGGTGCTCGCGTTGCGCGCATCCCACAACAAGCTCTAACCCGACCACGCGTGCTGGGGCGTGTTACCGCCCCAGCACGCTTAACCTATGGCAGATTCCGATCTGCCCACCACAAGCGCGTCACGCACAAACACAGCACCGCCGTCTCCTGCCGATGCCTCATAGTTCGCGGCGAAGCGCGGGTCGTCGACATACATCTGGGCGAGTCCCGTCAGGTGTTCCTTGACAGGCGCTTTGCCCTGGTATGCGGCGGTGAGCCAGCGGTAGTGCCGACCGGCGAGGGCCTGCGCCTCGTCGCTCTCGGGAACATGGCCGGCAGCGTAGCTGCGCTGCCAGTCTTCGTTCAGCGACTTGACCTCGGTCATGAAGTCGGCTTTTTGTTCGGCGCTCAGCCCACGCCACCAGCGGTCACCGTCGGCATAGGCTTGCTTACCCCAGCGCTGCTCAACTTCTTCCTTGTATTGCGTGTGATCGAACCCATCCAGCATCTGATCTGCCATGGGAGATTCACCTCGTTCCTTCGTTTCGATGGTGTGCTGCACCGCGCGGACCTGACGTGCAAGGCGCTGCTGTTCCGTTTCGAGCCAGGCGAGATGGACGCGTAATGCGGCCACATCGTCTTTCTGCCCGTCGAGCACGTCGCCGATAGTGGGCAGACTGAGCCCGAGATCGCGGAGCATCAGGATGCGTTGCAGCCGGGTGAGCGCGTCCGCGTCGTAGTAGCGCAGACCGCTCCCGGCGGTGCGGGTGGGTGCGAGCAGCCCGATCTGGTCGTAGTGCCGCAGCGTGCGCGTCGTTACTCCCGATAGGCGGGCTATCTCTTGGATTGGCCAGTCCATGTAGAGACAGTAAGCGTTGACGCTACGTCAACCGCAAGGGTTTCCATTACTGGTTTTCGCCGACATTGATGAGGCCCGATTCGTACGCAAAGATCACGGCTTGGGTGCGGTCACGGGCGCCGAGCTTCCCAAGAATCGCACCGACATGGGTTTTCACTGTTTCGACCGATAGGTACAACTCGGCAGCAATCTCAGCGTTGGTGCGGCCGCGGGCGAGAGCACGAAGCACGTCGGACTCGCGAGCCGTCAAGTTCACTTTCGAGGACGCCCCGTGCCGGGCGCGGGTCTGCTGCATTGCCAACCGCCGAATGGACTCGGGGAACAAAAGCGCGTCGGTCGTCGCGAGCGTACGGATCGCCGTGATCAGCACATCTGGCTTCGCGCGTTTCAGGAGAAACCCAGCCGCACCAGCCCGCAGGGCATCGTATACGTACGAGTCGTTCTCGAAGGTCGTGATCACTAGCACGCGGGGCCCGCCAGTTGTGGTGATGCGTTGTGTCGCTTCGATGCCGTTGATGCGCGGCATCCGGACATCCATCAGGACGACGTCAGGCTTGCAGTTCTGAACGAGCGCTGGCACGTCGACACCATCACCAGCCTCACCAACGACCTCGAGGTCGGGCTCTGTTCCCAGGATCGCCACGAGCGCGGTGCGCACCAGTGGATCATCGTCGACGACCGCGACACGAATCATGGTTGTCTCCGATCAACGGGAATCCTGGCCTGCAGATGCCACTCATCGTCATGCTGCCCAGCATCAACACGTCCTCCCAAGAGGAGGACTCGCTCGCGCATGCCCCGCAGCCCATTGCCGTCTCGCGACGGCGCAGCGGCCGGACTGATCCGGTTTCGCACGAAGATTGCTACGCCGTCTTCAACTGCGACTTCCAGGCTCACCCATCCTGTTCCATACCTGGTCGCGTTCGTCAGCGCCTCTTGCACAATTCGGAACGATTCCCGGGAAATGCTGAGGGGCACGGACGCGACATCGCCCCGCTGGTTGAAATCAACGGTCGCAGATGCCCTTTCCGCGAGTTCATGAACGTCAGCCAGCGTCTTAGGTTGTGTGCGGCCCATCCCGCCCGTCCGCAGCACTCCGAGCACCTCATCGAGCTCCTCAAGAGCACCTCGCCCAGTCGATTCGATCGCAGCAAGCGCCTGCCGCACAAGTGGATCCGCACCGCGACCGGAATCTGCGACCCGCCCCGCAGCGGTAGCCTGCATGAGAATGCCAGTCAATGCGTGGCCGATGGAGTCATGCAGTTCCCGCGCAAGCTCATTTTGGGCCGCGAGCTCACGTTCGCGGCTAGCGGCCAGAACCAATTGGTCGGCAGCGGTGGGTCCCAGAATTCGAGGGGCAGCGCGGTGCAACAGCGCCCCAGCCGCCAGCACTAGCAAGACCGTAACCACCGCGACGAGCACCCCGGCCACCGGCACCCACGCGGCGGACCATCCGCCGCCCGCCTCGATCACTGCACCGTCCGCTGCACCGAACCGCAGCTCCGTCTCGTCGAGGAACGGGAAGGCCAGCAAGCCAGTCGCGACTGGCACGCCGATCAGGAGCGCGAAGATCACGGCCGCACCAATTGCGAGATTGAGCACGAACCACCAGAAACCACGCCACCGCGATGACCACGACCGCGGATTGCCGACGTCGGGCAGTGTCGTTCCGAGCAGGAGCCGCGCCGCAGCAACTTCGAGCTGTCTGACGGGCGGAGCCAGCACGACGGCCATAGCGACAACGGCCGTGGCACAGGCGATCACCCAGAGTAGGGCGGCGTTGACCGTATCTGCCAGCCGCATAGATTCGCCGAAAACCCAGACCAGCAGCACGAAAGGCAGCAGCAGCGCAGCACCGAGCAGGACGTGGATAGTGCTGGTGATTTTGACGCCGCGCATACAGCACATCTTGTCAGTGCCGCCGTGGCTGCGATATCCCCCGCGCGGGGGAGACGTCGAGCACCCGAGGGGGATCCATGCATGAGCGCGGCGCGCGAGCGTATTGGCTATGACACATCGAAATAGTCACTCGTCGTCAGCAGGCACGGCTCGCTGGGGGATTTCGCTGATCGCTATCGCCGCTACGGTTCCGTATCTCGCCCTGAAGGCTCATTGGCTCTTCGGCGGGCGGATCGGTCTGAACGATCCAGAATTTGGTACGGGCACGATAATGCTCGCTCTCAATGCGGTCACCGCCGCGATGGAAATCGTGGCCGTGGTGCTCGCGCTGGCGTTCGTCACCGCGTGGGGACGCAGGCTGCCGTCTTTGCTGGTTGTCGCCCCAATGTGGGTGGCGACCGGGCTACTCGGCCAAATTCTGATCACCTTGCCCATTCAGTTGGCGATCGGGGCTACGAGTGAGCCCGCAGTCGATGAACACCTTGCCGACCCGCCGATCGAGTCATGGGTCTTCGCTGTCGTGTACGCGGGATTCGCCGTATTAGGCATCTTCCTGATCGCTGGATTCGCGCTTTACGCGCGGGAACGGTGGTCGGCTAGCCAGAAATGGGCCGAAGGGCTCGCCGAAGGTCGGCGAGTCGGCCCCGTCGAGTTCACCGCATTCATCCTGCCGATTGCGCTAGCGGTGGCATCCACTGTCCACTTGATGACAGCGGACCGTGCAGACCTAGGCCGCCTTATCGGTGAGATCATCGTTTTCACTATCGCGGCGGTGTCGGCGATGGCGTTAGCACTAGGCCGGCCGCAGTCGCTGCGACGCTGGGTCGCTATCGCTTCGGCATTCTTCAGCTCGGGGGCGCTAGCAAGTTGGGGCTGCTACCTGCTTGTCGTACTGCTCGTGCCCAAAGACCTCACTGCCGAAAACTCCGTCACCGCTGGAGCCATCGCAATGGCGGCCCTGAAGGCACTTGCGGGGTTCTGTTGCGCTGCTGTGCTTGCTCGCGCGCTAGATCCGGACGGGTCACGGCATGGCTATGGTGGGGATCACACAAGTTCAGGCGTGCAGTCCTCCAGGCTCACCACGACTAACTAGTACTGCATGAGGTGAAGGGGAGCGTCACATGGCTGACCAGCGGGCACGCTACAAAGCCGCCCGTCGGGCAGTAGCACGCGAACACCACCCCGACTTCGGCGGAGACCCGGAGATCTACATCAGGGCGCTCGCCGAAATCGACCGGATCTACCTTGCTGACACCCTGAGGTTTAACGACACCATATCTGGATATCCCGCAGGCAGAGGGCAGCGATGGCGCAGATGGCTGCGTCAGGCGCGCGCTGCACGTCGGCTCGGGCGACGCCAGTGGATTGAGCTTTAACAACTAAAACGAGAAGCAGTTCGGATCACGTAGAAGGAATGATCATGGGATTCATCGATAAGGCTAAGAACTCCACCGAAGACACTGTGGGCAAGGCGAAGGAGAAGATCGGCGAGGTGACGCGTAACAGGGACCTCGAAGCCGAAGGCAAGGGCGATCAGGCTTCCGCAGGTGTGAAGAAGATCGGCGAGAACATCAAGGACACCTTCAAGAAGAAGTAGATACCTCCCCGCAAGGGTTCCAGACGAACGGCGCTGCTGTCGGGGCAGCGCCGTTCGGCATGTCTAGGCAAGGTCAGCCAGCGCGGATCTACTCCACGTGCATTGTGACAATGTACGTTGTAATATTACGTCCATCATAGACCCGACTCAACGAGGAGTACGCGTCCGCCATGGCCACACAAGAGCCAACGATGAAGTTGCTCGACAGCGATGTGCCCGTCAGTGACAACGTTGCACTGCACGCACGCAAAGTCACCTTCGACTTTTCCGGACTACCGCTGCATTACGTCCCAGGAGACCCCTTCTCCACGCACGTCCTCAACGTGCTGAACCTGCTATTGCCTGCGGGCGAAGAGTGGTTCGTCGAGACGTTCAAGGAGGCCCTTCCGCTCATCGAAGATGAAAAATTGCGTGAAGACGTGATCGGGTTCATGGGCCAGGAGGCGATGCACGCTCACGCACACTCCGGCATCCGGGATCTGCTTCGCAATAAGGGGATCGACACCGCTCCGTTTATCGACCAGGCGACCTGGATATTCGAGAGTTTCCTTGGCCCAAGGCCGCTGACTGGCTTGCGGAAGCAGAATTACCTCGTTGAGAAGCTCGCCGTGATCGCGGCTCTCGAACACGTTTTCACCTTCCTCGGGGACTGGGTTCTCAATGCGGAGGGCCTCGACAAGGCGGGCGTGCATCCCACCATTCTGGACTTGCTGCGCTGGCATGGTGCTGAGGAAGTCGAGCATCGCATGGTGGCCCACGAGACGCTCAAGTACTTCGACCACAGCTACATCCGGCGGGCACGCACACAACTCATCGCTAGCCCCGTGCTGATTTTCCTCTTCTGGCGCGGCGTCCGGTACCTCATGAGTGTCGACCCCCAACTCGGAAACATGCCCGAATCTGAGCGCAAGATTTTCTGGCGCAACTTCTTCAGGGCAGCGAATCGGGGGGTCCTTCCCTCGCTGCCACACCTGGTTAAACGCATGGCCCAGTATTTCTCGCCGCGCTACACACCCGGAGGTGTCGGCGACACAGCGCAAGCGGTCGCGTACCTGGCATCGTCACCAGCAGCGAGGGCGGCCAGCTAAATGAGCGTCCTCCACCGGCCCCCTGGCACGCCCCCGCTCGCGCTGGAGCGAACCCACACAGACCGCGTTCTCGACATCTTCGGCGCCGTCGCTGAAACCTTGTGGATGCGCCTCGTCACCTCCTCCCAGTACCCGGAAGGACGTAAGGCGCACGCACGCGAACACACCTTGCTGCTTGAACTGGTGGACCGCAAAGTTGTCGCTCACGACGAGGACGTTGTGCAGCTGACGTTCGCAGCACCTGATGGTTCCCCACTGCCTGATTGGCAGCCCGGATGCCACCTCGACATCCACCTGCCGTCCGGCAGACGGCGTCAGTATTCACTGTGCGGCGACCCTTCAGATACCGGGCACTACCGCATCGCGGTGCGGAAGATTCCTGACGGCGGCGGCGGTTCACTCGAAATGCACTCGCTCGCTGTCGGCACGTCTGTCGAGATCCGCGGCCCACGCAACGGGTTCCCGTTTGTACCGCGTGAACGCATGCTTTTCGTCGCGGGCGGAATCGGGATCACACCAATCCTTCCCATGGTTCGCGCCGCACAGCGCCTCGGAATCGACTGGCATTTTGTGTACTGCGGGCGCAATCGCCAGTCAATTCCGTTTCTCGCCGAAATCAGTACGTGGGATCAACAAAGGGTGACTATCCGGCTCGATGACGAGCAGGGCGTCCCCACTGCGGGTGATGTCTTGGCTGAAGCGCCCACAGATGGTGCCGTATATGTGTGCGGCCCGCCCCCGCTGATCGAGATCATCCGTTCTGCAACCGCCGACGATCGCGCGGTGTCGGTCCATTCGGAGCGTTTCAGCGCCCCCCCGGTACGCAACGGGCGGCCGTTTGAGATCCAGCTGGCGCGCACTGGCAAGGTACTGCCAGTTCCTGCTGATCAATCAGCTCTCGCGGTGATCAAGCAGCACGAACCGAATGTTGGCTACTCCTGCCAGCAAGGCTTCTGCGGCTCCTGCAAAGTCCGCGTGGTGAGTGGTACGCCGGAACACCTGGACGGCCGCCTCACCGAGGAGGAACGCGCGGATTCGATGCTGATCTGCGTGTCCAGAGCAAAGACAGAACGGCTCGTCCTGGATCTGTAACGATTGAGGGTATGGATCCTGTCGAATCGCTGCGTGAGGTCGCGTTCTGGCTGGAACGCTCGCGGGCCGAAACCCACCGGGTCCGGGCGTTCCGCCGGACAGCCGACGTCGTCGCGGGCCTATCGGTGGATCAGCGAGCGAAGAAGCAGCAAACAGATACGTGGACGTCGCTGCCGGGGATCGGCCCTAAAACCGCTGCCGTCATCCGCGAATCATTCCACGGGGTACCGGAATACCTGCGTACCCTGCAAGAGGCCGCGGAGCCGATTGGTCTCGGCGGGCAGGAACTCAGGACCGCGCTCAAGGGTGATTTACACACGCATTCGAACTGGTCCGATGGCGGTAGCCCGATCGCCGAGATGATGGCGAGAGCGAAGGCGCTTGGCCACGATTACTGCGCACTCACCGACCATTCACCGCGCCTCACGATAGCGAACGGCCTGTCCGCGGAACGGCTGCGCACACAACTGAACGTGGTCGCGGAGCTCAATGCTGAACTCGCGCCGTTCCGGATTCTCACCGGAATCGAGGTGGACATACTCGACGATGGTTCCCTTGATCAGCATGAGGAACTGCTTGCCGAACTCGACATCGTCGTCGCAAGCGTGCACTCGAACCTGCGGGCGGAGAAGAACGCGATGACGCGGCGCATGGTCCGCGCCGTCCAGAATCCCCATGTCGATGTTCTGGGCCATTGCACTGGCCGTCTTGTCGAAGGCGGGCGCGGAAAACGCCCCGAATCGAAATTCGACGCCGAACGTGTGTTCAGCGCGTGCCGGGAATTCGGGACTGCGGTCGAAATCAACGCGCGTCCGGAGCGCAGGGACCCGCCCAGTCGCCTGATAGATCTCGCCCTCGACATCGGCTGCCTTTTCAGTATCGACACTGACGCCCACGCCCCCGGACAGCTTGACTGGCAAGGTTATGGATGCGAACGCGCGGCCGAACGAGGCGTTGATCCCAGCCGCGTGATCAACACATGGCCGCTACAAGAACTCCTTTCATGGACCCGTTGAATTCGCGGAAACACCGTCTAGGCCACAAACTGGGTTAATGCCGGACCGAGGATTTACTCCCACACAGCTCGCAGCCCGTGCTGCGTACCTGCTGCGCGGCAATGATCTGGGGACCATGACCAGCGCCGCGCCACGGCTTTATCCACATATGTGGAGCTGGGATGCCGCATTTGTCGCAATCGGTCTAGCCCCACTCAGCGTGGAAAGAGCCGTCGTCGAACTCGATACGCTTCTTTCGGCGCAGTGGCGCAACGGCATGATTCCGCACATCGTCTTCGCCAACGGCGTTGACGGTTACTTCCCTGGTCCCGCACGTTGGGGATGCCGGGATCTCGCGGCGAATGCACCCCTAGGTATGCAGACCTCCGGGATCACCCAGCCACCAGTTCACGCCATCGCGGTTCAGCGCATCCTCGACCATTCCCGGCGCCACGGCCGCACTACACGGGCGATCGCCGAAGAGTTCCTCGATCGCCGCTGGCCTGACCTGGTGCGCTGGCACCGCTGGCTTGCTCACGCGCGCGACACATCGGAGAACGGCCGGATCACTCTCTTCCACGGCTGGGAATCGGGCATGGACAACTCGCCGCGATGGGACACCGCATACGCGAACGTCATCGCAGGCGCTGTTCCCGCGTACACGCGTGAAGATCTCGCGCACGTCACGGATGCGGCGCAACGGCCAACGAACCGCGAATATGACCGATACCTGTGGCTCCTGGAAGAGATGAAGACGGCACGGTACGAGGACACGGAACTATCGGCGACAATGAGTTTCGCGGTGGAAGACGTCTTCGTCAGCGCCGTGTTCTCGATGGCGTGTGAGATCCTCGCCATCATCGGTGAAGATCATTCCAAGCCACGTTCCGATGTGCGGGAACTGCACTATTGGGCTGAGCGATTCCGCAAGGGTGTCATCTCCACGACCGATCAGCGATCCGGCGCCGCGCGTGACTATGACCTGCGCGGCGGCAACTGGATCGCGACGGACACGATCGCGATCTTCGCTCCGCTGATATCTGGAGGGCTTGATCGTGAAGCCGAACGCGCACTGCTTCGCACGTTCGAAGGGCCGAAGTTCTGCGGTCACCCGGATCTCCGGTACGCGGTTCCCCCGTCGACTTCTCCGGTCTCCAAAGACTTCCGGCCATTCGAATACTGGCGCGGACCCATCTGGCCCGTGATGACGTGGCTGTTCTCCTGGGTGTTCGCACGCCGCGGCTGGGCGGAACGCGCCCACCTGCTGAGGTCCGAAGGGCTGCGGCAGGCGAGCGATGGAAGCTTCGCGGAGTATTACGAACCGTTCACTGGTAATCCGCTGGGAAGCATGCAGCAATCATGGACAGCCGCGGCGGTGCTCGACTGGCTTGGGTAATTCTCAATCCGGATTTCTGTGGGACGAGACGAGCAACGTCTACTGCCGTGGCGAGCGAATCTCGCTGTAGCATCGGCATTGTGACCCATGCCACCGCTGCTTCCAGCCCATCAGGCTCGACGCTCGCACTGCGCGTGCTCGTATACAGCGACGATGCCAGCACCCGTGAACAGGTCAGGCTGGCGCTGGGTAAGCGTCCACACCCGGACTTGCCCCAATTGGAGTACATCGACGTCGCGACGGCCCCCGTCGTGATCAAACATCTAGACGCTGGCGGCGTTGACCTCGCGATTCTGGACGGCGAGGCAGTTCCTGTGGGCGGTATGGGAATCGCGAAACAACTCAAGGACGAGATTGACCCTTGCCCGCCCATTCTCATACTGACGGGGCGAGCCGATGACGCCTGGCTGGCGAAGTGGTCACGCGCTGAGGCGGCAGTGCCGCACCCTCTCGATCCGATCAGGCTGAGCAAAGCTGTCACGGATTTGCTTCGTGACCGCTACCGCCCACCTGCGATGTAGGTTTCGAGCTGCTCACGGTCGCTTTCGAGCTCACTGATCCGGCTCTTTACGACGTCACCGATACTGACGATTCCGGTCAAGTGGCCGTCTACAACTACCGGCATGTGGCGGACGCGGCGCTCGGTCATGATTTCGGCGAGACTATCAACGTGATCGGTCGGCACGCAGCTGACGACGTCCGTTGTCATAATCGCGGAGACCGGCGCTTTAAGCACCGCCGCACCGCTCCGATGGAGTTTCCGGACAACATCACGTTCGGAAACAATCCCGATGACGCGTCCTTCCTCCACGACAACCAGGGCGCCGACGTTGTTTTCCGCAAGGGCGGCGATAAGTTCGGCGACCGTCATTTTGGGGTTCGCGGTCGAGACGTTTGAGCCTTTGTTTCGCAGCAAATCCGAGATCCGCATGTGAGCCACCTCTTGTTCTCGTCAGCTTTGCCTGCTTTCAAGGCTATCGAGCGCCGTGAAATCCCGTAACCGGACACGCGAAACATTTCACGGAGATCAGTTCTTTTCCTCCCAGACCAGGACCGGTTTGATCGTACTTCCGGCCCGCATGTCGGCCACTGCTTCGTTGATGGCATGAAAGGAATACTTTGTGACAAGCTGTTCCATCGGGAATCGTCCCTCCGCGTGCGCATCGAGCAGTGTGGGAATGAAGTCCTGGGGAACACCATCTCCCTCCGTGCATCCGCGGAGCGTTTTCCCGTTGAGCATGAGATCGGTGATGTTGATTTCCGCCATCGGCTTCCCGAGCCCGACGACGACCAGTGTGCCGCACGAGTCCAGAGCCGTGAGGGCCTCCGCGACGACAGCTGGAATCCCAGTCGTGTCCAGCGCATGCGACGCGCCGCCGTCGGTGACCTCCCTGATTGCGCCGACCATAGCGGTGCCGGGTTCCAGCGCAACTGTCGCGCCCAGTTTGATGGCCTGATGACGGCGCGATTCGACGGGGTCGATCGCCACCACTGTGCGGACACCGCGAGCTCTCGCCGCCATGATTGCAGCCAGCCCGACCGCTCCTGCCCCAAAGATCACGAGCGATGAATCTGCGCCGGGTGCGAGCACATTGAGGACGGCCCCGGCGCCTGTCTGGAATCCACAGCCCAGCGGAGCCGCTGTCGCGAGGTCCGCAACATCGTCATCAACCACGACCACATTGCTCGACGATGTGAGCACATGCTGCGCAAAACTTGACTGCCCAAAAAACGCGCCGAACAGCGGTTTCCCATCCTGCGTGAGGGTCGGTGTGCCGTCCCTGCGGCCGCCCGCGGAGTTCAGTGCTTGCATGTGCGTGCAGTAGCTTGGCAACTCGCTTTTGCAGTGCCGGCATTCCCCGCACCACCGATAACTGAGCAGCACGCGGTCACCGGGATGGATACCCTCAACGGCAACCCCCACGGATTCGACGACGCCCGCACCCTCGTGCCCGAAGACAGCGGGCGTGGGCACCCTCGACTTGAACGTCAGATCGGTATGACACACCCCCGAAGCCTCGACGCGGACCAGTATTTCGTCGGCACGCGGTGCGGCTAACTCCACCGGCTGGATCACGAACGGAGCGTCCGGGGCAGGTGAAACCGCGGCGAGCGTCTTCATGAGGCGCGAGTCAGAACGAAATAGAAATGCTGCCCTCCGGGGGTGACGCCCTTACCGTTCATGATTCCCATCAGCGTGCTGGCATCGACCTTCTTGAAATGGTCGAAAACGGGCCTCATGTCGTACACCATCGTGGCAGTGATCTCGCCGCGGAACTCTATATTCCACAGGCTGGCTTCCCCGCCCATTGTCGCGGTATTGGAGTAGAGCGCCCCACTATCGTCACGGCAGATGAGAGGCTGGGCATCAAGTAGGGAATTGAAGGTTTTTCCGTGCCAGCGAATCTTCTCGAGGGTGCCGCATAGTGGATGCCCGGTCGTGAATTCAGCTCCCTCCCATTCGCCGAAGATCTCCTCAGCCCGAACTGGTTCGAGTGCCTCCCAGATCTGGTCAAGCTCTGCCGGGTCGACGGGACCGTCGTGCTGCTGCAGGTCGTGAAAACGAGCGCGTGCATCGGTCAGATTCATCATCCACTCCTTTCCCGAACTATTTGGTTCGGATTGGTGTTCGACGGTACGCCGAACCAGATGGTTCGGCAAGGTACACTGACGGGAATGCGAGCAGCAGGAGAAGCGACGCGAGAGCGCATACTCGTGGCAGCAACTGAAGAGTTCGCCGAGTTCGGGTTCGCGGGTGCGCGCATCAACCGGATCGCGAAGACAGCCCGGGCGAGCAAAGATCGCCTCTACACCTACTTCGAAAACAAAGAAGACCTGTACACCGCGGTCACTGCGCGGTGGGTAGAGGAAACGGTCGGCGAAGCCGCCCTGACTGCCGATGATCTCCCCGGGTACGTCGGGCGTCTTTACGACAGCTTCCTGTCTCACCCGCACAACCTGCAGCTGCAAACATGGATCGAACTCGAGTCACCGGAAATACTCTTCCGGGAAGGCCCATTCCGCGCCGCCCGCGAAGTCAAACTCGCAGAGATTCGGCGCGGCCAGCACGCCGGTCTCATCGATGCCTCGTGGAAGGCCACAGACCTGCTGATCATGCTTACCGATATCCCGCGCACGCTTGCGGCGTCGGTACTTGTCGCGGAGCGGAACGCGCCCGCAGAACTCGCTCATTCCGTCCGGACTGACCGGCGCATTGCGGCAATTGAGGCGGCACGGCGGCTCATCGCGTTTCAAAATCCATCTGCTCAGGTCGTCTAAACACGGCAATTTCCGCAGGTTCTGTTGACCTGCGCCGATGGATTTGAGCGCGGGGTGGGAGGTAGACCTCACGGCGCACGAATGCCCTCCCGCCGCCAAAAGGGAACACTCAGTAAAGAAGCTACTCCCGTAACGTAGCCCGTCGCGCCGGAAGTCAAACATCCCCGGCATTCTCCCGCGACACTGGACTTGTTAAAGATCAAGCCAACTACGTCACCCTCCCGGTAGGCTGAGACCTAGCTCACAAGAGTGCGGCCGAAAGATGTTCGGCTTCAAGGGATGGAGTGATCGCCAGCCCACCTCAAAGCGATCGCCCCGTCACCATGCGGTTGCAGGACGAGCCCGCCCACAGGCGGCTCGGAACAGTAGCGCGAGGAGGGGAAGTTCCGGCGATGAACGTTTTTGTGCCGATTTTTGTACTCGGAGCGATCGCCGTAATCTTCGCGGTAGTTTCCGTCGTCATCGCGTCCGCTGTGGGACCGAAGCGATACAACCGCGCGAAGCTCGAGGCATACGAGTGCGGCATTGAGCCCGCAGCGCAGCCGATGGCAGGGCGTTTTCCCATCAAGTACTACCTGACAGCCATGCTGTTCATCATTTTCGGCATCGAAATCGTATTTCTCTATCCGTGGGCCATCCACTTCGACTCGCTCGGCCTGTTTGGCCTCGCGGCGATGGCCCTGTTCATTTTCAACGTCTCCGTCGCCTACGCCTACGAGTGGCGCCGCGGCGGTCTCAGCTGGGATTAAAGCGTGCCGGGAGTGAAAAACAATGGGTCTTGAAGAGAAGGTGCCAAGCGGGTTTCTGCTCAGCACCGTAGAGCAATTAGCGGGCTACATGCGTAAAGGGTCCCTGTGGCCTGCGACGTTCGGGCTCGCGTGCTGCGCTATCGAGATGATGGCGACCAGTGGCGGACGCTACGATCTCGCGCGGTTCGGTATGGAGGCCTTCCGGGCATCACCGCGCCAAGCCGATCTCATGATTGTGGCCGGCCGGGTCAGCCAGAAGATGGCGCCGGTCCTGCGTCAGGTCTACGACCAGATGGTAGAGCCGAAGTGGGTGCTCTCGATGGGTGTATGTGCATCGTCTGGGGGCATGTTCAACAACTACGCGATCGTGCAAGGCGTCGACCATGTCGTCCCCGTTGACATTTACCTGCCCGGATGTCCGCCTCGGCCGGAGATGCTGCTGCACGCGATCCTCAAGCTGCACGACAAAATCCAGGAAATGCCCCTCGGTGTCAATCGCGACGAAGCCGTGCGCGCGGCCGAGCAAGCTGCGCTCGCCTCACGTCCGACGATCGAATTGAAGGGACTGCTTCGTTGACGGACTCTCACGACAAGAATCGCAAGGAAGAGGCGACAGCGGGCCCCGAGGGAAGCGTCCCCGATCGCAGTGCACAATCCGAAGTGATCGACGTCCGCAGGGGCATGTTCGGAGTGCGGGGCAGCGGTGATACCTCCGGATACGGGCGGCTCGTACGACCAGTGAAGCTGCCCGGCAGCTCACCTCGCCCATATGGCGGCTACTTCGACGACGTGGCGGATGCACTCGCCGCAGCACTCAACGCTGAAGGTGTGGCTTTCGACGAAGCAGTCGAGAAGGTGGTCGTGTTCCGCGGCGAAATGACGTTCCACGTGGTCCGTGACCATCTGGTGCTAGTCGCGAAGCTACTCCGCGACGCGACGCTGCTGCGTTTCGAAATGTGCCTCGGGGTCAGCGGCGTTCATTACCCAGAAGATGACGGGCGCGAACTGCACGCGGTGTACCCGCTGATGTCGATCACCCACAACCGGCGCATCCGTCTGGAGGTGGCTGCACCGGATGCTGACCCGCACATTCCGTCGCTGTACAGCGTGTACCCGGCGAATGACTGGCATGAACGGGAAACCTACGACTTCTTCGGGATCATATTCGACGGTCACCCCTCGCTAACCCGCATCGAAATGCCCGACGACTGGGAAGGGCATCCTCAGCGCAAGGATTATCCGCTCGGCGGTGTCCCGGTCGAATACAAGGGCGCGGTCATTCCGCCACCGGACGAGCGGAGGGCCTACAACTGATGAGCGAGAACACGCGCGGCGAGTCCGTCTTCACCGTGTCCGGTCAGGACTGGGAGAGCATCAGCGAGGCGGCCAAAGGGGCTGACGACGAACGGATCGTCGTGAACATGGGGCCACAGCACCCCTCGACGCACGGAGTGCTGCGGCTGATCCTCGAGATCGAAGGGGAAACCGTCACAGAAGCCCGCTGCGGCATCGGTTACCTCCATACGGGCATCGAAAAGAACCTCGAATACCGTTACTGGACGCAAGGCGTCACCTTCGTGACGCGCATGGACTACCTGTCCCCTTTCTTCAACGAAACGGCCTACTGCCTCGGTGTTGAGCGACTGCTCGACATCACTGAGCAGATCCCCGAGCGCGCGAGCGTGATCCGTGTCTTGCTGATGGAGCTGAACCGGATTTCTTCGCATCTTGTCGCCCTCGCGACTGGCGCCCTCGAACTGGGCGCAAGCACCCCGATGCTGTTCGGTTTCCGTGAACGTGAACAGGTACTCGACGTCTTCGAGGCGGTAACTGGGCTGCGCATGAATCATGCTTACATCCGACCAGGCGGGCTTGCTCAGGACATCTCGGAGGAGGGCCTCGGGAAGGTTCGTGACCTACTTGAGCTGATGCCGAAAAGGCTCCGCGAGATGGAGCTGATCCTCAGCGAGAACCCGATCTGGAAAGCGCGGACGAAGGACGTCGGCTACCTCGACCTCACAGGCTGCATGGCCCTCGGAATCACCGGTCCCATCCTGCGTTCCACCGGGCTGCCGCACGATCTGCGCAAGTCACAGCCCTACTGCGGGTACGAGAACTACGAATTCGATGTCATCACGGACACCGGATGTGATTGCTATGGTCGCTACCTCATCCGAGTGAAAGAGATGAGGGAGTCGCTGAAGATCGTCGAGCAGTGCCTCGACCGGCTCCGCCCCGGCCCCGTCATGGTCGAAGACAAAAAGATCGCCTGGCCTGCACAGCTGAAGCTCGGCCCCGACGGTCTGGGGAATTCCCTCGAGCACATTCGCAAGATCATGGATACGTCGATGGAAGCGCTGATCCACCATTTCAAACTCGTCACCGAGGGTTTCCGGGTGCCCGCTGGGCAGGTGTACACGGCGGTGGAATCGCCGCGCGGTGAACTTGGCGTGCACATGGTAAGTGACGGTGGCACGCGCCCCTACCGGGTGCACTATCGGGATCCGTCGTTCACGAACCTTCAGGCCGTTGCAGCGATGTGCGAGGGCGGCATGGTCGCCGACGTGATCGCCGCGGTCGCCAGCATCGACCCCGTAATGGGTGGAGTAGACCGATGACCACACAGGAGCCAGTTTTCCTTCAGCTCGGGCAGAAGCCCGAGGAAAAAGGTCTCATCGTCCGGGAGGGCGCCCGCGGCAGCTACCCAGCGGACGTGAGCGAACGGCTGGGTGAGGCCGCTGAGCAGATCATCGCGCGCTACCCCGAGTCCCGGTCAGCGCTGCTGCCGCTGCTACATCTCGTGCAGTCCGAAGACGGCTGCATCACGCCCGCGGGAATCGACTTCTGTGCGAGGCACCTGGGACTCTCCGGCGCCGAAGTCGCCGCGGTCGCGACGTTTTACTCGATGTACCGGCGAACGCCCACCGGGGACTATCACGTCGGTGTCTGCACCAACACTCTCTGCGCTGTGATGGGCGGAGACATGATCTTCGCTGAACTCAAAAAGCATCTGGGCATCGGCCACGGAGAAACAACAGCCGATGGCAAAGTCACGCTGGAACACATCGAGTGCAACGCGGCCTGCGACTACGCCCCAGTGATGATGATCAACTGGGAGTTCTTCGACGACCAGACCCCACAGTCGGCAAAGCAGATAGTCGACGACCTGCGGTCAGGCAAGACCGTCACACCCACCCGGGGCGCTCCGCTCTGCACGTTCCGCGAGACAGCACGCATCCTCGCTGGTTTCCCCGATCCGCGGCCTGGTGCGCTCGATACCGAACCTGGTGGCCCCACACTCATCGGACTGCGCATCGCCCGGGAACGTGGAATGGAAGCACCCGAGGCGCCGGACCGCCCCACGCTATCGGCATCCAGAGCCGAGGGGACGGAGCCGGAAGCCGCGGCGCGAACTGCGGATGCCCCCGCGCCCGCACCGTCAGCCACGGTGCCCCCGGAATCCGCGACCTCCGAAACCAGCCCGGACGTGACGGACGCGCCGGAAGCGAAGGGAGAGTGACATGCCGCTGACCCCATTCCTCAGCCGGTACTGGGACGCTCCAGGAACATGGACGCTGGACGCGTACCGCCGTCACGACGGCTACCAGGCCGTCAGCAAAGCACTGCAAATGCCTCCCGACGAGGTGATTCAGACCGTCAAGGATGCTGGTTTGCGCGGCCGTGGCGGTGCTGGTTTCCCCACTGGCATGAAGTGGGGGTTCATACCGCAGGGGCCCGAGAAGGATGGCACCGTCAAACCGCACTACCTCGTCGTCAACGCGGATGAGTCGGAGCCGGGCACCTGCAAAGACATCCCCCTGATGCTGGCAACGCCGCACGCCCTCGTCGAGGGAGTCATCATCGCCGCGTACGCAATCCGGGCGAGCCACGCATTCATCTATGTGCGCGGTGAGGTCGTTCCAGTCCTGCGACGCCTGCAAGCAGCCGTCGCGGAAGCGTACGAGGCCGGGTATTTGGGTCGTGACATCCTCGGTAGCGGGTTCGACCTCGAACTGGTGGTGCATGCCGGAGCTGGGGCTTACATTTGTGGCGAGGAAACCGCGCTCCTCGATTCGCTCGAGGGCCGACGCGGGCAGCCTCGGCTGCGACCACCGTTCCCAGCCGTCGCGGGGCTCTACGCTTGCCCGACCGTGGTCAACAACGTGGAGTCGATCGCGAGCGTTCCGCCGATCATCCTCAACGGCATCGACTGGTTCCGGTCGATGGGCACTGAGAAGTCGCCCGGCTTCACCCTCTATTCACTGTCCGGTCACGTCACCCGTCCGGGGCAGTACGAGGCCCCGTTGGGCATCACACTGCGTGAACTACTCGACTATGCCGGTGGCGTCCGGGCCGGGCACAAGCTGAAGTTCTGGACACCAGGCGGCTCCTCTACCCCGATTTTCACTGAGGAACACCTCGACGTCGCGCTTGACTATGAAGGGTGCAGCGCGGCGGGATCGATGCTCGGCACCAAGGCCCTGCAGATCTTCGATGACACTACGTGCGTGGTCCGCGCGGTGCTGCGGTGGACGGAGTTCTACGCACACGAGTCGTGCGGGAAGTGCACACCGTGCAGAGAAGGCACGTACTGGCTCGTCCAGATTCTCGAACGCCTCGAGAACGGGCTTGGCACGGAAGCGGATCTCGACAAGTTGCTTGACGTCTCCGACAACATCCTCGGTAAATCCTTCTGCGCGCTCGGTGACGGTGCGGCAAGCCCCATCATGTCGTCGATCAAATACTTCCGGGACGAGTACCTTGCGCATCTGCCAGATGGGTGTCCGTTCGACCCGTACAAGTCCACTCTCATGGCCGAACGAGTGGAAGAGGGAGCCCTATGACAGTCACCAGCAACTCGCACAGCAGCGATGTCGCTCCCGCTGACCTCGTCACGCTGACCATCGATGGCATCGAGGTGAGCGTCCCCAAGGGCACGCTCGTCATCCGCGCCGCCGAACTGATCGGCGTTCAAATCCCGCGTTTCTGCGACCATCCCCTCCTCGACCCGGTGGGCGCGTGCCGGCAGTGCATCGTCGAAGTCGAGGGACAGCGCAAGCCACTCGCGTCCTGCACAATAACCGTCACCGAGGGCATGGTCGTCAAAACCCAGCTCACCTCAGCGGTCGCGGACAAGGCGCAAAAGGGTGTCATGGAGTTGCTCCTCATCAACCATCCCCTCGATTGCCCTGTGTGCGACAAAGGGGGTGAGTGCCCGCTGCAGAACCAGGCCATGTCCAACGGGCAAGCCGAGTCCCGTTTCACCGACGTCAAAAGAACCTTCCCCAAACCGATCAATATTTCGTCGCAGGTGCTGCTCGACCGGGAACGCTGCGTGCTGTGCGCGCGCTGTACCCGTTTTTCGCAGCAAGTGGCGGGTGACCCGTTCATCGAACTGATGGAGCGCGGCGCGCTGCAACAAGTCGGCATTTACACGAATGAACCGTTCGAGTCATATTTCTCGGGGAACACGGTCCAGATCTGCCCGGTGGGTGCGCTGACTGGAGCGTCGTACCGGTTCCGGGCCCGGCCGTTCGACCTCGTCTCGAGCCCGAGTGTCTGCGAGCACTGTTCCAGCGGCTGCGCACAGCGGACTGACCATCGGCGCGGGAAAGTATTGCGGCGGCTCGCCGGTGACGACCCTCAAGTAAACGAGGAGTGGAACTGCGACAAGGGCCGCTGGGCGTTCGCTTACGCCACCGAGAACGACCGGATCACCTCACCGATGATCCGCGGCGAGAACGGTTCACTCGTGGCCGCGTCGTGGTCCGAAGCTCTCACCGTGGCAGCGCGTGGCCTCGCCGAAACCCGCGCCGGGGTGCTTGTCGGGGGCCGCGTGACCTATGAGGATGCCTACGCGTACGCGAAATTCGCGCGAGTAGCGCTGGGGACCAACGATGTCGATTTCCGTGCCCGCGTCCACTCCGCGGAGGAAGCGGACTTCCTCGCGGCGCGTGTCGCTGCTCGCGGCGCAGTTACCTACACGAGCCTGGAACAGGCACCTGTCGTGCTTCTGGCTGGTTTCGAGCCAGAAGAAGAGTCGCCGATCGTGTTCCTCCGGCTGCGCAAAGCGGTCCGGAAGAACCAGCTCAAGGTCTACTCCCTCGCCACCTACTCGACGCCGGGCCTCACGAAGATGGCCGGAAAACTGATCCAGACAATCCCTGGCCGCGAAGCGGACACTCTTGGGTCTCTGCCTGCGGAGGTGACCGACTTGCTGCGGACGCCCGGTGCCGTGATCCTCGCTGGTGAACGGCTGGCAAGCGCTGTGGGCGGGCTGTCAGCAGTAAGCCAGCTTGCTGAAGACACCGGCGCCGCGCTCGCTTGGGTGCCGCGCAGAGCGGGAGAGCGCGGTGCCGTCGAGGCAGGTGCTTTTCCGAACCTGCTGCCCGGTGGGCGGCCTCTCAGCGATCCCGCCGCCCGGCGTGAGGTCGCAGCAGCATGGGGCATGTCTGACCTTCCCAGCGAAACCGGTCGGGACACCAGCGCGATCCTCACCGCTGCAGCCGACGGAGACCTCGATGCGCTGATTGTGGGCGGAGTCGAACCCACTGACCTGCCCGACCCAGAGGCAGCGCTGGTAGCCATCGACGCAGCCGGGTTCGTGGTCAGTCTCGAGTTGCGCCGAAGCGTCGTCACAGATCGAGCGGACGTCGTCTTCCCCATTGCCCCCGTCATGGAGAAAGCAGGAACGTTCCTCAACTGGGAGGGGCGCGAACGACCCTTCGCGGCGGCGCTCCGGAACACAGGCGCGATGCCCGATCAGCGTGTGCTCAACTCGCTCGCCGACGAAATGGGTGTTCATTTGGGACTGCCCGACGCGGAGACCGCACGGGTCGAACTCGCCACACTCAGCCTGTGGGACGGGCCGAGTGCCGCGCCACCACAGGTAGCCGCGGGGCCAATACCGCAGCCAGGGCCAGGTGAAGCGATTCTTGCGACCTGGCGGATGCTGCTCGACGCGGGCCGCTTGCAAGACGGTGAACCGCACCTCGCGGGCACGGCACGCGAACCTGTCATTCGGCTTTCCGCCCCTACCGCGGGCGAAATCGGGGCTGATGAGGGCACGCTCGTCACAGTGAGTTCCGCGCGCGGCACGGTGACACTCCCCCTCCGGGTCACGGAGATGCCGGACCGCGTGGTGTGGCTGCCACAGAACTCCCCTGGCGCGCTCGTCAACACCGTCCTCGCCGCGCCCGTCGGAAGTGTCGTCCAAATTAGCGCGGCTCTCAACGGTCGAGGCCAGGAGGGCGACTGATGAACGAAGACACCCTCGCAGTCGGATACGCGGACCTGTCCCTTTTCGGCCAGGATCCCGTGTGGCTGGTGGTGGCCAAAGCGGTCGCGGTCTTCGCGTTCCTCGTGCTCACTGTGCTCGTCGCCATCCTGGTGGAACGTAAGATCATCGCCTGGATGCAGATGCGGCTCGGGCCCAACCGGGTCGGCCCGTGGGGCCTGCTGCAAAGCCTTGCTGACGGCGTCAAGCTGGCATTGAAAGAGGGCATCATTCCCAAGGGCGTCGACAAGCCGCTCTACCTGCTCGCTCCCGTCATCGCCGTGGTGCCCGCGATCATGGCATTCGCGGTGATCCCCTTCGGTCCTGACGTCTCGATCCTCGGGAACCAGACCCCACTGCAGTTGACTGACCTGCCCGTTGCGGTGCTGTACATCCTTGCAGTCACCTCCGTGGGCGTCTACGGAATTGTCCTCGCAGGATGGTCCTCAGGCTCGACGTATCCACTTCTCGGCGGGCTGCGCTCGACAGCGCAAGTCATCTCCTACGAAATCGCTATGGCGCTGTCGTTCGTCGGTGTGTTCCTCTTCGCTGGCACCATGTCGACCTCGGGGATCGTCGCCGCGCAGGAAGGGACCTGGTACGTCTTCCTTCTGCTGCCATCCTTCCTTATTTACATCACCTCGATGGTGGGCGAAACGAACCGCGCACCGTTCGACCTCCCCGAAGCGGAAGGCGAACTCGTCGGAGGTTTCCACACGGAGTACTCGTCACTGCGTTTCGCGATGTTCATGCTCGCCGAGTACATCAACATGGTTACTGTGTCAGCGCTTGCGACCACGCTGTTTTTCGGCGGCTGGCGCGCACCCTTCCCCTTCAGCATGTGGGAGGGCGCCAACACCGGCTGGCTGCCGGTGCTGTGGTTCGTTCTCAAAGTGTGGGGATTCCTCTTCGTCTTCATCTGGCTTCGCGCCACGCTGCCGCGGCTCCGCTATGACCAATTCATGAACCTGGGCTGGAAAATCCTGATTCCCGTCTCGCTGGCCTGGGTGATGGTGGTCGCGACGGTTCGCGGCTTCTACAACGCCGGCTACGACGCGCAGACTCTCACCCTCGTCGTTGCAGGTTTCACCCTCGCCGCGATCATCCTCATCGCCGTGTGGTTCCGGATGAAGGGCGCACGGGCACAGGCAATCCGAGTTCCCGTAGCAGGCGAGGACACCCGGTTCGACCCGATGGCGGGCGGCTTCCCCGTCCCGCCGCTACCCGGCCAGACATCCGCGCAGGCTGAGGAGGCCCGAAATGCCTAAGACACCCAGATTCATCGAACCCCTTGCGGGATTCGGTGTGACCTTCTCAACCATGTTCAAGAAGCCGATCACTGAGCGATACCCCGAAGAAAAGGTACCGACCAGCCCGCAGTACCACGGGCGGCATCAACTCAACCGCCACCCGGACGGGCTCGAGAAATGCATCGGCTGCGAACTGTGCGCGTGGGCGTGCCCCGCCGACGCCATCTACGTCGAAGGGGCCGACAACACTGAAGCCGAACGGTATTCGCCCGGGGAACGGTACGGCCGCGTCTACCAGATCAACTACCTGCGCTGTATCGGTTGTGGACTGTGCATTGAGGCCTGCCCCACTCGCGCCCTGACGATGACCAACGACTACGAGATGGCAGACGATAACCGCGCAGATCTGATTTACGAAAAGGATCGGCTGCTCGCTCCGTTGAACGAGGGGATGATCGCACCGCCGCATCCCATGTATCCCGGCACCACAGAAGACGACTACTACCGTGGCTCCGTCACTGAAGCCTCGCCGCAGCAGGGCGACGCGTCTCGAGAGGAGAGCCGCTAGTGGGTGCCGCAGCGTCTGCGCTCGTCCTTGCGCAACCGATCACCGAGACTTCCACTGGTGAGGCCGTTCAATTCTGGATACTCGCCGCTATAGCCGTCGTCGGGGCGCTCGGCGTGGTGGCGTCGAAAAAGGCCGTCTATTCGGCGATGTTCCTCGCGATGACCATGATCATCCTGGCGATTTTCTACATTGCCCAGGGCGCGCTATTCCTCGGCGTCGTGCAAATAGTCGTGTACACGGGCGCCGTGATGATGCTGTTCCTCTTTGTCGTCATGCTGATCGGAATCGAGTCGTCGGACTCACTCGTCGAGACTCTGCGCGGTCACCGCATCGCCGCTGTCGCCGCGGGTCTCGGTTTCGGCCTCCTGCTCGCGGCAGGCATCGCACGAGCGGCGCTCCCCACGTTCGCTGGTTTCGAAGAGCAGGAAAACAATGTACCGGCGCTCGCCGAACTCCTCTTCGTCCGGTACGTCTGGGCATTTGAGCTGACGGGTGTACTGCTCATCATCGCCACCCTGGGCGCGATGGTTCTCGCGCACCGGGAGAAGTTCACGTCCCGCCGCACGCAGAAGGAACAGTCACAAGAACGGTTCCAGGCCTGGCAGCGCGGCGAGGGCGGACACCTTACACCGCTGCCAAGCCCCGGGGTCTACGCCAGGCACAACGCCGTGAACCAGCTCGCGCGGCTCCCTGACGGATCGTACGCGCAGAGCTCGGTCAGCGAAGTGTTCCGCAAGCAGGCCCAGGAGCAGGCGTCGTCCCACCCTGAACTCGAATCAGGTGAGGAGGACAGTCCCCGGTGAGTCCCGAGAACTATCTCTTCCTCTCAGCCCTGCTTTTCACGATCGGTGCAGCAGGGTTTCTGCTCCGCCGCAACGCGATCGTCGTGTTCATGTGCATCGAGCTGATGCTCAACGCGACGAACCTCGCGTTCGTGGCGTTCGCGCGGATGCACGGAAACCTGGACGGTCAGGTTTTCGCATTCTTCACCATGGTCGTCGCAGCGGCGGAGGTCGTCGTCGGTCTCGCGATCATCATGGCCATCTATCGGTCCCGCCGTTCGGCCTCGGTCGACGAAGCCAGCCTCCTGAAGAACTGACGCCATGCAGAAGAAGGTGACTGTGTTCATAAACCACGCCCGGACGATGGGGCAGACCGCATGAGCGGGGGAATCGCGTCGACCGTGTGGCTGCTGCCGGCCCTCCCTCTGGTCGGCGCGCTGGTGCTGCTCCTAGCTGGCCGACGCAGCGACCCGTGGGGTCACCTGCTCGGCTGCGCCACCGCCATCGCGTCGTTCGCGCTCGGAGTTGCGCTGTTCCTCGACATGGCGGGACGTGATGAGGCCGACCGTGTCATGCACCAGAGCCTCTTCAGCTGGGTGCCAGTGGCTGATCTGCAGGTGGACTTCGGTCTGCAACTTGACCAGCTCTCTATGTGTTTCGTCCTGCTGATCACCGGTGTTGGTTCCCTGATTCACGTCTACTCGATCGGGTACATGGACCATGATCCCGAACGCCGGAAGTTCTTCGCGTACCTGAATCTCTTCCTCGCCGCGATGCTGCTTCTCGTCCTCGCCGACAACTACCTCGGCCTGTACGTGGGCTGGGAAGGCGTGGGTCTTGCGTCGTACCTTTTGATCGGGTTCTGGCAGCACAAGCCGTCCGCGGCGACCGCCGCGAAAAAAGCGTTCCTCGTCAACCGCGTCGGAGACATGGGTCTCGCCATCGCGATGATGATCATGTTCGTGACGTTCGGTACGGTCGCCTTCAGCGAAGTTTTCGCTGGCGCGGATGGCGCCAGCGACGGCGTACTCACTGCCCTGGGTTTCCTGCTGCTTCTCGGTGCGTGCGGCAAATCAGCACAGGTGCCGCTGCAATCCTGGCTCGGTGACGCCATGGAAGGCCCGACACCGGTGTCCGCACTGATCCACGCGGCCACGATGGTGACCGCAGGCGTGTACTTGATCACCAGGTCCGGCCCGATCTTCGACCTTTCCCCCACCGCGCAGATGGCCGTCGTGATCGTCGGAGCGGTGACGCTGCTGTTCGGCGCAATTATCGGCTGCGCGAAAGACGACATCAAAAAGGCGCTCGCTGCGTCGACGATGAGCCAGATCGGTTACATGGTGCTGGCAGCTGGGCTCGGGCCCGCGGGCTACGCGTTCGCGATCATGCACCTGCTCACCCATGGCTTCTTCAAAGCCGGGCTGTTCCTCGGCGCGGGCTCCGTCATGCACGGAATGAATGACGAGGTCAACATGCGCCGGTACGGCGGACTGCGGACCGTCATGCCGATCACCTTCGTGACGTTCGGCTTGGGGTACCTCGCCATCATCGGCGTCCCGCCATTTGCCGGGTTCTTCTCCAAAGAAGGAATCATCGAAGTCGCCATCGACTCGGGTGGCGTGAAGGGCGTCGTGCTCGGCGCGGCAGTGCTGTTCGGTGCAGGTCTCACCGCCTACTACATGACCCGCGTCATGATCTTGACCTTCTTCGGGGAGCGCCGGTGGGATTCGCAAGCTGAACCTCACGAATCATCCGGGGTGATGACCGTACCGATGATTCTGATCGCCATCGGTTCCGTCGCGTCCGGCGCCTTCCTCGCACTCGGAGGCCGCCTCGAACACTGGCTGGAGCCCGTTGTCGGTTCCCACGACGGTGAGCATGTGGTCCCCGTGTGGGTGATCACGACGCTTGCGCTCGGAGTTGTCGCCATCGGCGTCGCAGTGGCCGTACGGCAGTACGCGGGCCGCGACATTCCGGTGGTCGCTCCCGCCGACGTTTCGGCCGTCACCGTGGCTGCCCGCCGCGACTTGTACGGGGACGCAGTGAACGAAACGGTCTTCATGCGGCCCGGGCAGCAAGTCACCCATACCGCAGCTGTCGTTGACGACAAGGTCGTGGACGGCGCTGTAGGCGGCGTGGCCGTGCTCGTCGGCGGTTTATCATCGCAGGTCAGGCGAATACAGACGGGCTTCACGCGGTCGTACGCGCTGTACATGCTGATCGGGGCGGCCCTCGTCATCGCGGCGATGCTGCTAGGAGGGGCGCTATGAACAGTTTCCCCTGGCTGACAGCCCTATGGGTGACACCACTCATCGGCGCACTCGCGATCATGTTCGTACCCGCACCGGCCCGGCAGCTCGCAAAGTCCATCGCACTGGGCGCGTCAATCGTGGTGCTCGGCATCGTCGTCGCACTCCTCGTCAGCTTCGACCCGGCGGGCGAGCAATACCAGTTCGTCGAGTCGCGCACGTGGATCCCCGCGCTTGGTGCCAGCTACACGCTGGGACTGGATGGTATCGGCCTGATCCTCGTCCTCCTTACAGCCGCCTTGATGCCTTTGCTTCTGCTCGCGGCGTGGCGGGATGACGACGACAGCCTCCCCGGCGGGGGTTTCCCCGGACGGCGCCGACCGACTCACACCTACGTCGCACTGATGCTCATGGTGCAGGCGATGGTGATGGTTACCTTCACATCCCTCGACATCCTGCTGTTCTACATCTTCTTCGAGGCGATGCTGATCCCGATGTACTTCCTCATCGGTGGTTTCGGTGGCCCCAACCGTGCGGCCGCTGCCGTGAAGTTCCTGCTGTACAACCTGTTCGGCGGACTGATGATGCTCGCGGCTGTCATCGGACTGTTCGTCGTCACCGCCGACATCGGGGAGAACGGCCGCGGCACATTCGACTTCCGGACCGTGGTCGCCGCTGTCTCCACTGGTGAGCTCGGAATCGACCCCGCCATCGCGAAGCTGCTGTTCCTCGGATTCACCTTCGCCTTTGCCGTGAAGGCGCCGCTGTGGCCGTTCCACACCTGGCTGCCGGGCGCCGCCGTCCAAGCCACGCCCGCGAGCGCGGTGCTCATGATGGCGATCGTCGACAAGGTCGGGACGTTCGCGATGCTGCGCTACAGCTTGCAGTTGTTCCCCGACGCGTCGCAGTACTTTGCGCCGCTCATCATCACGCTCGCTGTCATCGGAATCATCTACGGCGCGGTGCTCGCGATCGCCCAGACAGATGTGATGCGACTCATCGCGTACACGTCTATCTCGCACTTCGGGTTCATCATTCTCGGCATCTTCGCGATGACCAGCCAGAGTCAAGCTGGCTCCACGCTGTACATGGTGAACCACGGCGTCGCTACTGCCGCCCTGTTCCTGGTCGCCGGTTTCCTCGTGACGCGTCGCGGGACCCGCGCGATCAGCGACTACGGCGGCGTGCAGAAAGTCGCACCGATCATGGCGGGCTCTTTCCTCGTTGCCGGCCTCGCGACGCTATCGCTGCCTGGGCTCGCCCCGTTCATCAGCGAGTTCCTCGTCCTCATCGGCACATTCGGGCGCTACCCAGTCGCCGCGATCTTTGCGACAACAACGTTCGTGCTCGCCGCGATCTACATATTGTGGACCTATCAGCGAATGATGACGGGCCCCGTCACCGCCGGGAACGAGCACATCCGCGACCTGCGGCTACGAGAAGCCGCAGTGATGGGACCGTTGATCGCGGTGCTCATTGTCCTCGGTGTCTACCCGAAGCCGGCGCTCGATGTGATCACCCCGGCCGTTGAACACACCCTCACCACCGTGCACCTGCAGGATCCAGCCCCTGCCCTCGCCGGTGACCAGTTGATCGGAGGTGGAGGCCAGTGACCCCTGATATCGCATACAGTCAGCTCACGCCGATGCTCGTGGTGTTCGGTGTGGCAATCGTCAGCGTGCTCGTCGAGGCGTTTTTGCCCGCACGTCACCGGTATATGACGCAGATGGTGCTGAGCCTCACCGGTCTCGTCGTTGCTTTCGTGGCGTTGCTGATGCTGGCCGGAACGAGCAGTGTCACTGCAGTCGGTTCCGTGGCTGTTGACGGGCCAACGCTGTTTCTGCAGGGCACCATCGTGCTCGTCGCGGTGGTGTCGCTGCTTATGGTGGGAGAACGCACCCGCGAAAGTGCCGCTCTCATGGATGCTTTCGCACCGCAAACTTCGTCCGTGCCGGGCAGTGTCGCCGAGCGTGAAGCAACCAAAGCGGGGGTGATGCAGACAGAGGTTTTCCCGCTCGCGTTGTTCGCGGTCGGTGGTCTGATGCTGTTCCCCGCATCGAATGACCTCCTCACCATGTTCATCGCGCTCGAGGTGCTGTCCCTGCCCCTTTATGTGCTGTGCGGGATGGCGAGGCGCCGTCGCCTTCTTTCTCAGGAAGCAGCCCTCAAGTACTTCTTGCTCGGGGCGTTTTCTTCGACGTTCTTCCTCTACGGGGTGGCGCTGCTTTACGGGTTCGCCGGGACCCTCGAATTTGCTGGCATCGCGGATGCCGTTTCCGAACAGGGCAGCAGCCCCCTCGCGCTGATCGGTGTGGGCATGCTGTCAGTGGGACTGCTCTTCAAGGTGGGCGCAGTGCCGTTCCACACGTGGACTCCCGACGTGTATCAGGGCGCGCCCACCTCGATCACCGGGTTCATGGCGGCTGCGACGAAGATCGCCGCGTTCGGAGCGATGCTGCGCGTCTTCTACGTCGCAGTGCCGGAGTTGCAGGTCGATTGGCGGCCCATGCTGTGGGCTATCGCCGCGATCACCATGCTGGTCGGGACGATCATCGCGGTAACTCAAACCGACGTGAAACGCATGCTCGCGTATTCCTCGGTGGCCCATGCAGGGTTCCTGCTGACGGGCATCGTCGCTGCCAACGACGCGGGTGTCTCAGCGACATTGTTCTACCTTGTCGCATATGGGTTCAGCACGCTTGGCGCGTTCGCTGTGGTAAGCCTGGTGCGCGACCGGGGTGGGATCGAAACTGCGGATATGAACGCATGGGCCGGGCTTGGCCGGCAGTCGCCGCTCATCGCTGGGGCGTTTGCTTTGTTCCTGCTCGCCCTGGCTGGTGTGCCCCTGACGAGCGGTTTCATCAGCAAATTTGTCATCTTCTCGGCCGCTGTCGAAGGCGGAGCAGCCGCGCTGGTGATCATCGGTGTCCTGAGCAGCGCGATCGCGGCGTACTTCTACATTCGGGTGATCGTGCTGATGTTCTTCAGCGAGCCAGTGGAAGAGGGCGCGATAGTTGCGCCGAAGACGATGACTTCCGCTGTTGTTGCCATCGGCGTGGTGGTGACAGTCGTGCTGGGTGTAATGCCGCAGAGTGTGCTCGACCTAGCTGAGCGGGCATCTACGTTTGTCAGCTGAGGCACTGGTGCAAGGCATGTTGTTTGCGACCTATTCAGGTGCCAACTACATGCCTTACCTGTTCTCCACAGGATGGGTAGTTATCCACATTCCGAGCATCGGCGAGGCGGCTGAGTGCCGACTGTCAGCATTCTCGATGCTGTGCACCATGACCACAGTGAACTCAGCGACCTGCGTGCTCTGCTCGCGTTGCAGGATAGCGTCGTCGCGCGCAGGCAATTGTCACCGCGGGATCAATGCTTCGCACAGCGACGCGCGCGCAGTGGGCATTGGCAGAACCCCTCGCGGGGAGTGTACGTCGCCCACAATGGTGTGCTGACTGAACAGCAACGCTTCTGGATCGCTGTGCTCTCAACACCAACCGGCTCCGCGCTAGCTGGCTTGACCGCCGCGAGTCTTGAAGGTCTGCGCGGGTTTGAATGCAACGCAGTGCACCTTGTCGTACCGCCTGGCTCACGAGTGCAGGGCCGAGGTGTCATTCCCCATGTGTCGAAGCACCTCGCCGACACTGACGTTCACCCGGCACGATTGCCGCGCCGGACACGACTGCCGCGGAGCCTGATTGACGCCGCATCCTGGGCAAACACTGACCGCAAAGCGTGTGCGCTAATTCTCTCCGGGGTACAGCAGCGGCTGGTGCGCTCTCAAGATTTGCGCACGGCCTTAAGCCGCCGCGGTCGATGCCACCGTCGCGCGCTGATCACCGAAGCCATCATTGACGCTGAAGGCGGAATCGCGTCGGTTCCGGAGAAGGAATTCGCGTCGATCTGCCGTCTATTCAGGCTGCCTGAGCCCCAGCGACAGTCTGTTTACCGACGCCCCGGCAAGAACTTCTACTTGGACACCGAATGGGAGGAGTACGGTGTTGCGGTGGAAGTGCACGGAATGCAGCACCTCGATGTTGCCCACTGGGACGCTGACCTGGACAGACACGCTGCCCTCACTGCATCGGGACGGAGGATCTTACAGTTCACGTCACATTCGGTCCGGCACCGGAAGTCCTGGGTGGGTGAGCTTGTTTCGGCCGCCCTCCGTCGAGGCGGCTGGGCGGGATAGACATGTTGTTGTCTATTTCAGTAGTTTCAGCACCCGCTCTGACTCCGTGAAGTCTTTGAACTGGCGCCGCACGAAGGCATCGAGCATGCCGTTGTCCTGTACGACACTGATCACGCGTGGCGCGAATCGGAGTGCTTCTTCGATCATGTCTTCTCGCGTCACACCGATCTCGTCGAGCAACTCGGCGAGGGTATGGCGTGAATACTTGCCGAAGAAGACTGCCACGCCTTCCTCGATCGCCGTACGAATCGACCGCGTGCCGCGAAATTCGCGCCAGAACTCGAAGCCAAGGATCAGGAAGTCTTCTATATCGTCGGGGCCGATGGCTGCGCCGACTGTGCTGAAGGATTCCGATGCATGCTGTTCGAACATCTCCATGGCAGCCGCGACAACCGGTTCCCTGGCGTCACTCATGTCAGGTGTATCGACGTGGGAGATCACGCCGGAGACGATGCGCGCGATGAACTCCCGGAAGAGTTCGTCCGCTTTGTGCGGGATCCCCGGCGCGACCCGTGTGCTCACCGAACTCGTAAGGCGCAGGAGCGCCCCGACGCCCGGCACCGCACCGGCCTGCTGGCGGTTGCGCTGCAACGAATCCACTGCCATCCGATACAGCAGCCATGCGACCGAACTCCGCACCAGCGGGCTGTGATAGAAGAGGTCCACCACCCGCTGGAATGCGGGGTTCGACATGAACTTTTCCGCGATCGCCGCGAAGCTCTGCTCCGAAACGAAATCGACCTCGTCGTCGGCTTCATTGAAGGTGCGTTCATGGATCCGGCTTGCGATCTCACCGACAAGCTCCGGAATCGTGCCCTCAATTCGCCACTCCAGCGCGTATTTGATCGCTGCGCCGCTGACCTGTTTCGACGTTACGACATCACCAAGAGTGACCTGCTGCGCTGCTTTGAGCGCGTGCCCAACTTCGATGTGGACCCATTTGACGAACGCGTCCCCGCTGAGCTGATCGAGAATGTAGTCCGTCAGCGCGTCGAGCAACTCTTCGGATCCGTGGCCCTCATCATCGGTTAGTTCGTCCGTCACGCTCACAGAATAGTGCCGATGACGCTCGGGGCGGCTACTTCGCGCATGCCCGCTCAGTTCGCGCGCGGCCATGCGAGCCGAGTGAGTTTGTTCCGGCCGCGCAGTTTGACTAATTCGCCTGTCTCCCATAGTGCTTGCTCACCGTCTCCGGAAAAGTCGACGGCGTAACTGGACGCGAGAATACTTCCTGGCTGTTTCTTGGCGAGCTCAGTGAGCCGGGCCGCCTCGTTCACAGGGTCGCCGATGACCGTATATTCGAAGCGCTCCGCAGAGCCGATGTTGCCCGCTAGGACTGTGCCGGCTGAAACACCGATCCCGACCTGTATACCGGGTATTGCCTCGAGTTCGGCGACGAGTTCTCGGGCAGCTGTCAGTGCTGAGGTCGTAGCATCCGCCCTGTAGGCGGGCGCACCGAAGATGACGAGCGCCTCGTCGCCGACGAACTTGTTGACGAATCCGCCATGACGTTCGACGACTCTGATCACGAGTTCGAAGAATGTGTTGAGCATCGCCACGACTTCGGCGGGCCGCATCGTCGATACCGCTGTTGTCGAGCCAACGAGGTCGACGAACAACACCGCAACGAATCGAGTTTCGCCACCAATACCTGAACCACTTACGAGCGCCTGATGAGCGACGTCCCTTCCCACGTGCTGCGCGAGAAGTTGCTGAAGCTGCGTATTTTCGTGCTCGAGCTGCTTTATGCGCAAGCGCATCTCATCCAGCTCCCAGGCATTTTCATCGTCTGCCATAGGGGCGTGCTCCGTCCCGTTTTTGTGCAATTCGCAGCGTGAATCTCCCCCGCCTTGCCGGTTGAGTGTACACGTGTTTACTATTGCGACGTCGGCGCCCGGGCAGACAGGGAGATGGTTGTGGCATGAGCCAAACAGCACTCACAACGATTGCAATCTGCGCAATTGTTGTTGCCATCGTGCTCGGCGTGCTGCTTTTTCACGCTCAGCGCCGAATCAGCCAACTGGAAAATGAGCTCGAATGGAAGCCAGCCCAGCGTTTCCTCAGCGGCAGTCGCGAGGCAGTCAAGACGGTGTGGCAGACAGCGAACCTCGTCCGCTCGAAAGGGTTGGGCGCAGCGATGCGCACGTCGGTCGAGGAACTGGCCAACTGGGCTGAAGTTGAGCGGCCAGACCTCGCGCGACTCACCAAGAACGGTTCCGTCGTCATCTTCTTTTCGGACATACAGGGGTCGACTGCCCTCAACGAAGAGCTGGGTGATCGCGCATGGGTGAAACTACTCGAACGGCACGAGAAGCTGATTCGGCAGTGTGTCGACGCTCATGGGGGGCACGTGATCAAGAGCCAGGGTGATGGCTTCATGGTTGCTTTTTCTCGCCCTGACCAGGCCGTTTTGTGCAGCCTAGAGATTCAGAACGCGCTCGACACGCTGAACTGGGCCCGGCGCCATGCCATCCGGGTCCGGATCGGCATCCATATGGGGAAGTCGGTTCGCCGCGGTGACGATCTCTTCGGCCGGAACGTCGCCCTCGCCGCGCGCGTCGCGGACCAGGCCAGCGGCGGCGAGACACTGGTTAGCGGGCAAGTACGTGCAGCGATCCGCGACGGGGTTCCCGTCAAGTTCAGCGAGGAGCGTCGAGTGGCGCTGAAGGGACTCGACGGCGAGCACGCGGTTTACCTGGTGACACCCGAGTCCCCGAAAACGTCAACCAAAGGTTGACGACTCTCACGCGTCAACCTACAGTTGACGCATGAACTCACCTATGCCTGTAGACAACCCCATAAGCCTCGACACCCTGATCGAAGCGATCACATCAGCACACTCTGATGCGCTCGACCGCCTCTCCGGAGCGATGCTGCTCGCCGAGCATCTCGATGACATCTCTGATCACCTCATCGGCCACTTCGTCGATCAGGCACGGCGATCCGGCGCATCGTGGACCGATATCGGAAAAAGTATGGGTGTTTCCAAACAGGCGGCGCAGAAACGTTTCGTACCTAAGGATGCACCGCAAGATTTCCGGCGCTTCACGCCTGATGCGCGCAATGCGATTGTGGCCGCCCAGAATGAGGCACGCGCCGCCGGGAACGCCGAAATCTCACCAGCCCACCTCATCCTCGGCGTTCTCACCGCTTCCGAGTTCCCGGGAGCGCGCGCCCTGAATATCAGCGGTGACGACATCCGCAGAGCTGTGGCGAAGCACCTCCCCGACGCTGGGGACACCGTCCCGGAGCTGATCCCGTTCGATGGTGCCGCTAAGAAAGCGCTCGAGCTGACATTCCGCGAAGCCCTCCGGCGCGAAAGCGACTACGTCGAACCGAACCACATCGTTCTAGCAGTTCTTGATGGAGACGAAATGACGGGAATGGCAGAACTAGGGCTGACCAAGGAAGCGGTCGCGCACGCGCTCAACCACGCGGAGTAAAAATCCGTGGCCGCTTCCGCTTACCGGAGTTCCAGCCCAGCAGCTTCAGCGGCGCCGTCCGCGAGCGCAATACCCGCACCGGCGTACAGATGGAAGACGTCGTCCGCACCATGCTCCCGGATCGATTCAATCTCATCCCGGTGCTGCACCACCGCGGCGATCTCACCGTCATAATCGAGCTTCCGGAGCTGATCTAGCGCAACAACATTGGAATCGTGGTGCGGAAGCGCAAGAATGACGATGTCGACCGTGTCGGCGAGGGTCAGTTTCTCCCAGAAGTCCGGGTCGGTGGCGTCCGCTTCGATCACTGTGTAGCCCTGGTCGCGAAGCGTAACAACACGTTCATCGTCCGTATCGAGGCCGAGTACGTTCAGCCCGTAATGCTCAACGAGCCGGTCGTACGCGCCCCTGCCGACACGGCCCATTCCGAGCACGACGGCCTCAGCCTGACCAACTCCGATGGGGCGATCGATCGGATTGAGCTTGGCCGGATCCTGATCGGGCAGCAGTTCCATTGCCTTCTCGTAGACCTGCGTAGACCGGCGGTTCAGAACCGCAGAAACGGCGAAGCTCAGTGCCACCGCGATGGACAGCGTCACGAGCCAGTCGTCGGTGAGCCACCCGTTGCTGCCTGCGAGCACCGCAACGATGAGTCCGAACTCTGAGTAATTGGTCAGCGCCAGTGAGCCGAGGAATGAAGTGCGGCGGCGTAGCCGGAAGATCGCAAAGATTGCGACGAACAGGCCCGCCTTCGCGAAAATCAGCACTAAAAGTAATGAAGCGACCCCTAATGTTCCCCACGTCGGAAAATCAGCGAGTCCAATTGAGACGAAGAATCCGACGAGGAATAGCTCTTTCATATTGAATAGTGCCCTCGACATACTGGCAGCGGATGCGTGCGGCGCGAGGAGCATGCCAATGATCAAGGCACCGAGGTCGCCCTTGATGCCCACGAACTCGAACAGCGCGTACCCCGCCGCAAGCGCGAGAACGACCCCGTACAAGATCTGCATTTCACCATGGCCGACGTGCTCAAGCAGGCGGCGCATCACCGGTGCCAGGGGGACCAGGGCGAACAGGGCAAACGCCCACGGACTGGGCAGTTCCCCCGTGGAAGCGGTGATGAATACGACGGCGAAGATGTCCTGCATGATGAGGATGCCGATGGCGAGACGGCCGTAGAGCGCACGTGACTCGCCGCGTTCCTCGAGTACTTTGACGACGAACACTGTGCTTGAAAAGGAGAGAGCGAAACCGAGGATCGCGAGCACGCGCAGGTCAGCGTCAGCGAGCGCCGCAAAGCCGATTACTTTTAGTAGTGACAGCACGCCCACCATAAAGGCCGTGGAAACGATCATGTGGCCGGTCGCAGTCCCCCACACTTCTTTGCGCAGCAGCGTGCGGACGTTGAGTTTCAGGCCGATCGTGAAGAGCAGCAGGGTTACACCCAGGTCTGCGATGACGCTCAGCGCTTCGGTCTCTTCGTACCCCATGAAGTTGAGGGTGAATCCCGCCGCGAGAAAACCTACCAGTGGGGGCAGCCGCAGCCCCATAGCTATGAGCCCGCCGACGAAGGGGACCACGAGATACGCGACATTCATGGGTTCCGGTCTCCTCAGCATGCGGCCGGGGCGAGAACACTGAGTACCTTACCCGTGGTGGCGGACTATGCGGCAAATCACAATTGCAGTGTTGTATTACATGAATCACACAGTTTTGGTTTTTGAATGCCGCTCGCAGGGCCCGCAATGTGATGTGAAATTTCTGACATCTATCGGGTGACTTAATTCATAAACAATCATCGGAGAATCTTTTTCTTTCTGCGCTCCTAGTTCCTAGACTCAGCCTCAGGAGAATCACAGCCGGATTTCATTGTCGAGGTCCAGGCACTCCTCATTGGTGTGAAAGATCAAAGGTGCTCTTTCATCCCGTGGCCCCGGACCGACCCCCAGCTGGTCCGGGGCCACGTCACTTCTGCCACGCGGCACAGCGTGAGGAGCACCCGGTATGCCAAGGGAAGCGGCACAATGTAACCATGCCCGAGCCCATCGCTGAGGATCCACTGCTTGAGCGTGAAGCCCGCGCGTCGATCGACGCGGTCGAGGATCTCGACGGATGGGCCCGCCGGTTCGACCTTCTTTCTGATCCCAACCGGCTGCGCCTACTGCTAGCGATTCATCGCGCACCTGGCATCACCGTCAACGGACTTGCCGCTGCCCTGGGGATGTCCAACACCGCAGTCTCCCATGCGCTGCGTCTGCTTCGGCATCACGAATGGGTGAGCGTGCAGCGCGACGGGCGAAACATGAGGTACTTCCTGGATGACTCGGTCGTGCACACGATCTTGCACGGCATCGGCGGGACACATGCGTCCTTCGGATGAGCTGCAGACCCTGAACCGCACGCTGCTGCAGCGTCAGCACCTCCTCGAACGCGTTGCATTATCGCCGGAGGAACTGGCCGTCCACCTCGTTGGATTGCAGGCGCAAGATGCGCTGCCCCCGTATATCGGAATGTTCAGCCGCGTCACGAACTTTGACCCGCTGACCCTCTCCGACGGGCTCGAGTCGCGCTCCTTGGTCCGGGCAACGCTGATGCGCGGCACCATTCACCTCGTCGTCGCTGAAGACGCGCTGCGCATGCGATCGATTTTCCAGCCCGAGTTCGAGAAGACCCTCGAGCGTCCCGGGTTCTTCTTTGGCGCGCTCTCCGGACTCGACACAGAGGAGATCCGCAAACATGGAGAAGCCGCGCTTGATGACGGGCCGCGAACAGCAGCGCAGGTTCGCGCTTCAGCGGAAGCCGCCTTCCCGGACCGCGACCCCCAGGCCGTCGCTCAGGCGTGGTACTACCAGGTGCCCGTGCTGCAGGTGCCGCCGCGAGGGATGTGGCGTAAATCTGGACGGCCCATATGGTCCCGGATTGACTCATGGCTCGGACAGCCGTTGATCACCGACTATTCGCCCGCCGACCTTGTCGCACGTTACCTTGCGGCGTTCGGGCCAGCGTCAACGCAAGACATCGCCGCATGGTCGCGGCTACCTGGAATTGCGGAGCTGGTTGAGCAGCTTGGCACGCGACTGCGCACGTACCAGACCGCGAGTGGGCAGACCCTGTATGACGTGGCTGACGCGGAGCTAGCCGATCCAGAGCTTGCGGCTCCAGTCCGATTCCTCGGCTGGTACGACAACGTCTTCCTCGGCCATAAAGATCGCTCGCGCATTGTGAGCACTGAGGTGACGGCCCAGATCTGGGAGCGCGAAACCCGAAATATATCCCCGGTGCTCATTGATGGGTTCATCAAGGGTGGCTATCGCGTCACCACTGGGAAGAAGCGAGAACCTGTAGAGATGCGTATCCGTCTCATCGATGTGCCTCGCCGTGCAGAGCCCGCCGTCGAAGCGGAGGCGGTCCGGCTCCTGAAGTTGCTTGAGCCCGACCGCACCGCCCGCATCGAATTCGTCCAACAGCTATGAGGCGCTAGGTGCCATATCCCGCGATTCGGAAGCCTGCGCTACCGCACGCACGATCCGCGTGCTTTGCGTCGTCACAAGGACAAATGCCGTGGCGGGAACCGCCGCGAACGCGACAAGCGCGCTGAGTTCCGGCAAAACCGGCCACGATCCGGGGAGCAGTGACCCAGCATCGAACAGCACCGCCGCGACGAACCCTGTCCCGCCCGCAACAATGAGCAGGAATGGCATCAGCCATAAGCTGCGCCAGCGCTCGTCGGTCGCCACTCCCCACGTGGCCACGCTCGCGCACAGCGCCAACACGCCGGCAGCCACCATCAAGACCATCGGATCCGCCTGCGCCCACACATCCGTCACCACTTCAACACTGCTGATCACAGTCCACCCCTGCCGAATGAGATTGTTTACCCAGGTAGAAGGTAATTTCTCGCTACGGCCGGAACATCGGGCCCACGTCTGATCTTGTTACGGTTCAGATACCACTCTGAGATGACAATCACGTCGCTTTCGTCGTACCCGAGACTGATCTGGGGGAGTATCTGTAAGACATCACCGACGCGACCGCAGGGAACCTCTCAGATGGCACCGAACGACGACATCGCTAATGCGAATGCGCCCACCGAGCCGCTGTTCATCGTGCCGCGCCGGACGAAGAGCGGGATGGAACAAACCGAGCCTCGCCCGCTGATCATGCGGCTCATTCAAACAGAAGTCGAGAAGAGCCTGCTCGGTGAAGCGCGCCGCTACACGCGGAACCAGGTTGCTGAGCGAGCGGGCGTCACACCCGAGTACGCACGCACCCTTTGGCGCGCACTCGGATTCGCGAGCCCCGAAAACGAGCAGGCCGTGTTGTTCACCGAAAGCGACATCGACGCTCTGAAAACCCTCACCAATTTGCAGTCGTCAGGGGTTCTCGACCGCGATCTCGCGGTCGGCCTGACCCGCGCTCTCGGCCAGACCTATTCGCGGACGGCGGAATGGCAAGTCCCACTCCTGAACGAGCTCGTCCTCGAACTGGTGCGGGAACGCATGGAACTCAACCCGCCGATCTCCCCTATCGAAATCCTCGACGACGCTGCGGAACTCGTCGACGAATGGGTCCCAGTCGTCCACTCCCTGCAAACGTATGTGTGGCGGCGTCACCTAGCAGCGCGCGCCGCCCGCTACCTGGCCGGCCCTGGGGAGGACACGACCAGCCAATCATTGGTGGTCGGTTTTGCTGACATGGTCGGCTTCACTGACCTCACACGCCTCAACAACGTCACTGGACTTGCCGAGTTACTCGAATCGTTCGAATCGACCGTCACCTCAATCATCGCGAACCACAGCGGTTCCGTGATCAAAAATGTCGGTGACGAGATCATGTTCTCCGTGGAGCAGCCCGCAGCTGCTGCCCGGATTGCCCTCGAACTTCATGCGGCGACAGAGGAAGACGAATCGCTGCCGCTCCTCCATGTCGGTCTCGCGTACGGGGAAGCGCTGGCACGATACGGAGATTTGTATGGGACAGTCGTGAACACAGCGGCCCGACTCACAAGCGCAGCGCGCGGCGGCGACACCCTGATCGATGGGAACCTTGCGGAAATCCTCGGCAACCATCCCGCTTTCTCGATCAAATCGGTGAAGTCAACGCGGCTGCGGCGGTTCATGAAATACAAGCCGCACGTCCTGCGCTGGGCGAGGCGGTAAAAGCGTTCCCTTAGCTCCTCAATCACGCCACCAATACGCGGACTTCGTCAGTGGTGCAGGCCGGTTTGTCGGCGCCCTCGATTTCGACGGTATACCGGACAGTGACTTGTGCGCCCTTGACAGTGCGTTCTACCGCAGTGATTTTTGCTCCGACACGCACCATCGCGCCCACCTTCACTGGCTGCGGGAAGCGAACCTTGTTGGAGCCGTAGTTGATCACCATTGCGAAGCCCTCAAAGACCACGACCTGACGGGCAAGCGCCGGGATAAGCGAAAGAGTCAGATAGCCGTGCGCGATCGTGCCACCGAACGGCCCCTGCGCCGCGCGTTCCGGATCGACATGGATCCATTGGTGATCGCCCGTCGCGTCAGCAAAGCGGTTCACACGTTCCTGTGAGATTTTCTCCCACTGACTGTAGCCGAGGTGTTCTCCGACAGCGGCTTCGACGCTGTCGACGCCGCGCAGCACACGGGGAGCATTCATTGTTGTCATACGAGGCAGCCTTCAATCTCTTAAGTGCCACCCCGCTTGACGAGCTGTGATGCGATCACGTTCCGAAGAATTTCGTTCGTGCCTTCACCAACGATCATCAGCGGCGCGACGCGGAAGTAGCGTTCGGCGTCATATTCCGTCGAGTAACCATATCCGCCGTGGATGCGCACACCGTTGAGCGCGATCTCCATCGCGACCTCGGAGGCGAGGTCTTGCATAGCAATGCGACGAGTTGGGAATGGCGAGCGTTGCTGATCCACGTTTTCGCACCTTTGATGACGAGTTCGTCGCCGTCCGGCTTCGCTGTTGTCGTCATGCTCTGCAGGTCGGATCCACCACTGGGCTCGGTCAGCGCCATCGTCGCACTGGATATACGGTCATTGTCGCGAGCCATTCGCAAAGACAGGAGAGTAATGGAGAGTATTCATGTCGGCGGACCCTACTTCGACAATCTCTCGGTCGGCCAGGTATTCGACACTGCTCCCGCTGTGACATTGACCAGCGGCATTGCTGCCACGCACCAGGCGATCCTGGGCACCCGCCTGCGTCTGCCTCTTGACCATCATCTCAGTCAAGCGGTCACCGGCTGCTTGGGTGCGGTGGCCAGCCCGTCTCTCGTCTGCGACATCGCAATCGGGCAGTCAACACTGGCGACCCACCGCGTTAAAGCGAATCTGTTCTATCGTGGCCTGCGCTTTTTCCGTTTCCCGCTGATCGGCGACACCCTCCACACGCGCACTGCAGTCGTAGGGCTGCGCGAAAACGGGCCCAAGGATGGACGCAAGCCAACGGGTCTTGCCGCGCTGCGTATCACGTCGACCGACCAGGACGGCAACCTCGTGCTCGACTTCTACCGCTGCGCGATGCTGCCGCTGCGCGACAGCCCCGCTCCGGATCGGTCGATTCATGCGGACGACCTCAGTCAGATTGGACCGTCCGAGAACGCCGCACCGATCCTCCCAGACTGGGACCTCGCCACGTACCGTGCGAAAGTACCCGGCCCCTACTTCTCCCCATCTCTCGCGGGCACGGTCTTTACGAGCACCGGTGACGTTGTCACGAACGCACCCGAACTCGCACGGCTCACTCTCAACATTGCAGCGACGCACCACGATGAACGAGTCGGCGCCAACGGACGCCTGGTTTATGGGGGGCACACCATCGGAATCGCGCTGGCACAAGCAACCCGCGCGCTGCCGAACATGGTCACCGTCCTGAACTGGACGTCCTGCGACCACGTCGCGCCGGTACATGAGGGCGGCACCCTGACCAGCGAACTCCACGTAGAATCCGCGACACCGGCCGAGAACGGCGGAGGCATTCTCCAGCTGCGGTCGCTCGTCTATTTACACACCCCGTCCGCACCCGCGACCCAGGTCCTCGACTGGCGCTTCAGCGCCCTGATGGCGTAAAGCACAAAGCAGCTGACCACCCGTATTCGGTGAGTTCTCGTGACCTCCGCAGATGTTTTCGAAAGAGGTGGCTGACACGATGCTGAGCCTGGTTTTGATAGTGCTGCCATCACCCCTTCTGCGGGCTTACCGTTGAGCTATGGGCACGATGGACCTCTGCGCAGAGATCCGAGGGTTCCTCAACAGTTTTCCGGGGAATCCCTGCCTTCCGAGCCGGACGGAGCAACCAGATGAGCCGCGAAATCCAGGTCACTTTCGACGCCCATGATCCGCGGGCGCTGTCATCGTTCTGGCGTGACGTACTGGGGTACGTTCACCCAGCTCCGCCTGGAGTTGACCTGCCTGAGAATGCCGATCCCCTAGCTGCGTGGGACGACTTTCTCAAGCAGATCGGCGTACCTGAGGAGGAGCGCAACACTAGATCGGCAATCGAGGATCCAGACGGACACGGCCCCCGGTTGTTTTTCCAGCAGGTGCCGGAGGACAAAGTCGTCAAGAACCGCGTTCACCTAGACGTCCGCGCGGCTCCGGGGCTGGAGGGAGAGGAGCGGATGGCGGCGCTGGAGGCAGAATGCGAACGGCTCGTCGCGCTGGGCGCAACCCAGATACGACGCGACGAGCCTGCTCCCCCGATGAACGCTGGCTTCATCGTCATGGCCGACCCCGAGGGGAATGAGTTCTGCCTGGACTGAGGCAGGCAGACCGCCCGGCTAGATCACGAAGCGAGGTGCTTCGCGAAGAAGGCATTGAGCTTCTCTACCGCCTGGGCGACGTAATGCTCGACGTCATACAGGTCCACATGGGTAGCGCCGTCGATCTCGAACAGTTCGGCGGTTTCCCCGGCAGCGGAGACCGCACCGTCACTGAACCCCTTCGTCTCAGCCTCGGTACCGGCGATCATCAGCAGCGGCCGCGGCGCGATCTTCCCGACGCCTGTGTACGCATCGAACTGATCAAGCTGGTCGACACTGCGCAACGCGAATTTGCCGATCGAGCGCGGGTGCTGTGCTCGCAGGGTCTTGTAGTAGTCGAAGAACTCCCGTACTGCCTTCGGTGTCGAATCGTCCACCGCTTCAGGCAGCACCGGCACCATCGGAACCTCCCCGCCCCTGGCCTCCGCGACCCGGGCAGGACCGGCCTGCTCAACCAGCTTCGCGAAGCCCTCAGGATCCGGAACACGGAAGAAGCACGTGGCGTCCGGGCCGCTGACAGTAGCCACTGCCTTCATCCGGTGATCGGTCTGCGCAGCAAATGGAACATATCCACCAGAAGCGCAGATCCCTAGCACGCCAATACTTTCCGGATCCACGTCCTCGCGGGTGCTCAGGTACGTGACCGCGTTGCGGAAGTCCTCCGCACGCTGGAACGGATCCTCCAGGCCTCGCGGCTCACCCTGATACGCCGTGTCGAACGCCAGTGTGACGCACCCGAACAACAACTAGACGCTCCTACGTACCACCTCGATTTCCTCGAGATACTGCACATTTACGCAAGAAGTTCCGTATTTGTCAGGATGGTGGTGAGACACCGTCTGACGGGTAGGGCGGGGATTGGATCCCCGTGACGAGTGATGTTGAGATCGGCCGGTCCCCGACTGGAAAGCGGATGTTTCCGCTGGCCTTCCGGGTAAATTTTGTGCGGCGCTGGCAGGACTGCACCGAGCGTGGTGCGAAGGCCCGGCTGCTGCGCGAGTTCAGCCTGGATGAGGCAACTGTTCGCCCCTGGCTGCAGGCATATGATCGGGGGCAATACACCACCGCGATGGTGGCTGCCTCAGAGAAGTCAAGGAACCGTGTGAGTAATCGTGATCGGGCCGAGTTAGCGCGGTTACGCAGCGAGAATGAGGCCCTGAAGAAGAAGGTCGCCCAGGCTGAAGCCGTTCAGGAAATCCTGGGAAAAGCCTACGAGCTCTTGCATGGGATCAACGAGAGCTCCAGCGAGCAGCACGAACAGATCCCGCCAGCGCTGATGAGCGCGGACGAGTACGCACGGTGGCTGCAGCGCAAGAACCTGTCCTGACCGGCGTGCTCCTCGCTCTTATCGCGGCCGGGATGAGCGTGCTCGCCGCATGCACGCTCATTGGTGTTGCGCGGTCGTCGTTTTACCGCATCACCCGTGGCTATCAGCATTATCGGCCGGTCACCGATCCAACACCGCAAGCCCGGCGGGAGCAGCCCGCGGCGCTGAGTCACACCGAGCGTGACACGATCATTGACCTGCTCGGCTGCGAGGAGTACATGGATTTGTCGGTGCTGCAGGCGTACTGGCGGGCCTTCGATGCGAAGAACATCGGCTGTTCGCTGAGCACGTTCTACCGCGTTGCCCGCAGCGAGAAGCTCACCGGGGACCGACGCCGGATCCGCCGAGGCGCCAGCAGCAAACGGGTAAAACCCGTCGTGCCAGCGGCCGCGCCGAATGAGCTGTGGACCTGGGACACCACCGAACTGCGCGGGCCGCGTAATCAGGACCGCTACCGGCTCGGACTGATCGTGGACGTGTACTCCCGCTACCCGGTGGGCTGGTACATCGGCTACAGCGAGAACGCCGCGGACGCGAAAAACATGTTCACCGCCGCGCTCACCGCGCACGGCGCGCCCGCGATCGTGCACTCCGATAACGGCGCCGCCATGCGCGCCAGCGAGCTGACCAGCCTGCTCGAAAATATCCCCCACCGCGCCACCATGTCGTACTCACGGCCCCGGGTCAGCGACGATAACCCGTTCTCCGAATCAATGTTCAAAACCCTGAAATACGACCTGAACTGCCCGGACCATTTCGACAGCATCGAACACGCCCGCGAATGGACCGGGCAGTACCTGCACACCTACGCCCACCAGCACCGCCACAGCGGCCTGAACTGGCACACCCCCGCCAGCGTCTACCACAGCACCGCCCACCACGTGCAGCACCAGCGGCAACAACACCTCGACCAGTACTACGCCGCCCACCCCAAACGATTCCGGCAACCCCCACAAGCACCCCGGCTCCCCGAAGCCACCGGAATCAACATCAAACCACCCCACCTGTCTCAGACAGGTTGACAGCTACCGAGTTTCTTAAGGAAATGTGCAGTATCCCGAGGAAATGTGCACCTGCGGAGGACGTCAGAGGACGAACACGCGACGCACTACTTCAGCAACGCTCGCGCCATGACCATGCGCTGAATCTGATTGGTGCCCTCGTAGATCTGGGTGATCTTCGCGTCACGCATCATTCGTTCGACAGGGAAGTCGCGCGGGTACCCTGCGCCGCCGAACAACTGCACAGCGTCGGTGGTGACTTCCATCGCGATGTCCGAAGCGAAGCACTTCGAAGCACTAGAGATGAAACCGAGGTTCTTCTCGCCGCGCTCCGCACGCGCTGCGGCGTGGTACACCATCAGACGCGCGGCTTCGAGCTTCATTGCCATGTCAGCGAGGATGAACTGCACGCCCTGGAACTTCGAGATTGACTGACCGAACTGGCTGCGGCCCTTGGTGTATTCGATCGCGGCGTCGAGCGCGCCCTGTGCGATACCGACTGCCTGCGCGCCGACTGTCGGGCGGGTGTGGTCGAGGGTCTGCAGCGCGGTTTTGAAGCCGGTCCCGGGTTGACCAACGCGCGGGCAGACCTTGGAGGTAGTTGCTGACGACGCGGCAACTCCGCTGCTCTAGGGCGACTGCGGGCCCTCGGCTACTGCTGCCTCGATCCGGCTGATCACCCCATCAGAGTCGATCAGCCACTCGGGCAGCCACACACGAATCACATGCGGCCATTCCATGATGGTGCTCAGGAGCCGGGGTGCGCCGTCACGATCGGCGACAGTAGGACGCTTCGCCCACTGCGGACTGTCAAACAGCACGGCAGCCTGCCAGTGTGCGGCGCCCGCACGCCGCACAGCCATGTCGACAGTGAACGCTGACAGGCCGTGGTTGTGCTGAACCTCGATGCCTCGCTCGCGCAGGCGGGTAGCGATCGTGCGCCCCATTGTCGTGACATCGGCGGAAGTATGAGCAGGTTCACCACCGTAGACTGCATCCCCCTGTGTGTGCTCGAGATAGGCCCGCAGGTGCTGCAGCCCAACCGAGTTGGTCCGCCGAAGGTCGATGTCCCGGGGACCGAAAGAGCTGAACAGAACAATTCGGCGGCGCGCGCGGGTTATCGCGACATTGAGACGGCGTTCCCCACCAGCGTGTGTGAGCGGACCGAAGTTCAGGGGGAGTGTGCCGGTCTCAGGGTCCTTCGAGTACGCAAGCGAGAAGAGGATGATGTCTCGTTCGTCTCCCTGGACGTTTTCGAGGTTCTTCACGAACAGCGCTTCACCATCGGTTCGGTTGAGCTCCCGCTGTATGTGGGGGTCTGGGCTGTCTTCGAGGAGGTCGATTAGCAGGTCACGTTGCTGCACGTTGAACGTGACTACGCCGATCGACTGATTCGTGGCGACAACGAGCTGCGACACCTCCGCGACGATTGCGTCCGCTTCGGCCCGATTCGTTCGGGTCCCGCGCGCGCCGCGATCAAATACACCTCCAATGCGGCGCAACGAAATCCCGGTGTCGCGACTAATCCCAGGCGACGGAAGTGAGGCGAGACGACCGTCGTAGTAATGAGCATTAGAGAACGCGATCAGTGCTTCGTCGGCACTGCGGTAGTGCCATGACAGCCATTCTTGGTGCAGGCCAGATTCCACGCACTCGGCGAGGATACTGTCGAGGTCCTGTGGCACGGAAAGGTCATCGTCCTCCTCGCTGTCCGTGCTGGCATGCATGACACTCGTCGGTGGCATCTGCCGCGAATCCCCAACCATCACGATCGACCGGCCTCGGCCCATCACACCGATCGCTTCCTGCACGCGAATCTGCGACGCCTCATCGAAGACAACGATGTCGAACAACACAGCGGAGGGATCAACAAACTTCGCAACCGAAGCCGGGCTCATCAGGAAACATGGAGTGAGTCCGAGAATCTCGTCTGGGTATGACGCGAGAAGTTCGCGAAAACGTAGACCGCCTCGCTTGCGTTGTAGCTGCCGGACTAAACCACCACCCGACGTCCCGCTGATATGTGGGCGATGGGCAATTATGCGCGCACCCAATACGTGGGGTACTTCCGTGCGAAGTTGGGCCGCAAGGTCGTGATAGGCGTCGATATCGTTTTCATGTTCGCGCCGGTCAAAGAACTCCAGTCTCCCTGTCGCGATACGTTCAGCGATCGCCGCTGATGCTGCACCACGAAAGAATGCCAGCTCAATGTCGTGGGATGTGAACGTGCCACAGAGGAGTTGCGTGGCAAAATCCATCAGCCCGTGGGCGGCCACGATGTCTGTCAGGGTGAGCAGTTGCCCCCAGCGCTGCACGGGGAGTATGCCGTGATCGCGGAGATCAGCGAACCAGACTGAGCTGTCACGATCCCAGGCATCCGCCCAATGCAGGTCGCCTCGCCATGCATCCACAGTCGCGTCGTCAGCGTTCAACTCGGTCAACCAACGCGTCCAGGCACGACCGATCTGCTGAATTTGTGCTGCCAGTGTCCCCTTGCCGGTGGCGCGCAACCATGCCCACACGTCGGGCAGTTCCCGATGCAGCGCGGTTGATGTTTCTGCACGACGGCGGGCGGAATCGAGTTCGGCAACCGCGTCCGCGTTGGTCGGGTACCAGCCGATCGGCACGTGCAGCGTGCGATACGCGAGGGCGCGGGCATCAGCGCGGGCTGCGGCAGCAGCATCGAATGCGGCCAGCACTGTCGATTCATCGAGCTTGTGGCCACCCGGCACGTAATGGTTGAGTAGGTCTGCGAGGTGACGGCGTCGGCGCTTCTTGCCCAGCATCCCGCGCGTGGCGTTCTCGGCGGCCTCAGCGTAGTCATCAAAGTCGTGATCTGTGAACAGTTGCTCCGAAAAGAACTGCACCGCGGGGAGATGGCGCTGATGGAATTGCCTGACAGCTTCGACAGCCTCAACCGGGATTGTGTGGTCCGGATCAGGAAGCAGACCTGCCGCAGCGAAGGTAGCGCATTCGGCGCTTAGCGCGAGCTGCGTGGGCGAGGCAACGTTGCGCAGTGCATGCGAGACGTCGGCCGGGAGATGGTCGAAAACGTCCCGCGCGGCCTCCAGATCCTGGGCCGCGGACAGCAGATCCCGCGTATCAGCTTCGACCTTTCGAAGTCCGCTGATCCGCCAATGGTGCCGCGGTCGCAGCCTGGCAGACTCCGCCGCAGGAGCTAACGCCATCACCGCATTCTCAACGGTCGTGAGTTCGTTCTCACCGAGAGTGAAGAAACTTGCGGGGACAGCAGCCACCGGACCGTCGCCGAGTGCATGACTGCGCTCGTAGGCCTCCCACAACGAGTAGTGTGCGCGATTACGTCCGTGCACGCGCGGCGGGTAAGCGGCAACCGTGGCATGCCGGGCACGGTACTGCGCAAATGTCGCTGCGAAGCGACCAGCACCCGCTGGCCGGTGATTCAGCGCAGAGTGAAGCTGTTTTCGGATGGCGGGCAGCGACTGCTGGCGACCGTGTAGGTCAAGATAGAAGTCTTCGAGGCCTGCAGCGTCGAGGCGGCGTTTCACCACATCGAGCGCCGCTTGTTTTTCTGCGACGAAAAGAATCGATTTCCCGTGCTGTACTGCGTGGGCGATCAGGTTGGCAATGGTTTGGGACTTCCCCGTCCCGGGCGGTCCTTCGAGGACGAACGAATGTCCACGTGTGGCGAGTTCTATCGCCCGCAACTGGGAACCATCCGCCGGGATAGGCAGCGGCATGGCCGCTTCATCAACGGTCACGTCGCTTGGGTGTCCAGCCGGGTCGGCGAATGCATCGCCAGGACGTTCGACGAGGTGGCGTACAACCGGGTTCTGCATGAACTGAGGCCAGTGGTCTACCAGGTCACGCCACATTTGGAACGTTGAGAACTGCAGGAGCCGGATGCTCGCGGTTTCTTCGATACGGAAGTCGAGCTTAGTGTCCACCAGTGCCTCGCGAATCGCACGCAGCGAGGTCGTGATGTCGATGCCCGATTCACCAATCGGGGGATTGGCTAACGCATCTATCGTGACGTTGTGCCGCACCCTTAGCCACTGGACGAGGCACTGGTTAGGCGCCGCGATCTCATCACCGTCGATCACAATGCTGTAGGGGCGGTTTCCCGCACCGCTCTGGAGACTCACTGGTAGCAGAAAAAGCGGTGCGTGCGCGTCACCTGTCGCGGTGGGATGCACAAGCGAGCCGAGCGTGAGATAGAGGTAGTTGGCTCCGGTTTCCTGCTGTGCAAGGTCCGATTGGTGTTTGAGATACCTGAGCCGGTTACGGTATGCAGTTTCCCCAATGTTCAAATACAGCCAACGTTGGTGCCGCAGATCATTCGCGCGGACCTCTGGTTCTAGATCCTCGACCCTGCGGGCACCAGTCAGCTTCTGGACGCGGGTCAGACGATCGTGGGGGTTAAGGTCGATGGCCTTCCCATCGTGAATCAGATCGTCGAGTAACGCCAGCGATCCCTCGGGGATGGAACAATCGACACCTCGCCACGTCGGCATCTTCAGCAGCGGATTACGCAAACTCAAATCGAGCAGCGAACGTCGCCATGCCCGAATCCGGTCGGGCGCATCGTCGTCGCGAACGGCACGCCGCTGTAGGTTGTCAGTATCGTCGTCCTCGGTGAGGAGTTCGGTGAGCGCACTGGGCAGGCCTATCAGGCTTTCGGCGCCGTTCCTCGCACTCGCTAGTGTTGCGGATTCTACGATGTCGCTGTGAGGGAACGGCTGGATCCCGCTGCGATGCGCATACGCCACATCGACAAGCCCCCGAATGTCGGTGGGCACCCCAAGTCGTTGCACAGCCAATTGATGCGCTTCGGCAAACGTCGCTGCCGGCTGGTTCCCAGCAATCCCAGTGAGTTCCACCGGCACCACGCGGCCCGTCTGCACGAGAGTGACAATGGAATTGGCGTCGGTGGTGACGACATCGCGGAGGCGTTCATCACGGGAATGGAACCCACCCAAGACGTGGCCATCGGCGAAGAAGATCAACGAACGTACACCGGCGGCGTCGAGACACGCGCTGTAGGTGATCGCCAGGTCAAGACAACTGCCGACGAGCTGTTCGAAAACCTGCGATGTGGTACGAACTTTGATGCTGGAGCTATCCAACGGCTGTGGGAGTTCCTCATACGCAAAATTGCTGACCCGCAACGCTTCGTAGATCGCAGCGCCAACGAGTGCGGCTCGCGTCGCGCCAGCGTCATACCCATCAAAGTCCCCCGACCCGGTCTCAGCGAGGAGAATATTTGATGCACGCCGAAGAACCTGCGCCACCTCAGGGGCAGTGGGCTGCGAGAACACGCTGATCACGTCATACACCGGCGCGGCAGCCAACCATTCATCGCGAGCGAGAATGCGCGAAGGCACGGCGACATGTAGCGTCTCGACACCGGGCGCAGAGACCGCAACATGGTAGGTGATCGGGAAGGCGTCGGTACAGCCCAGCACCGATTCCGGGGTGAGGAATCGCAGGTCGAGCGCCCGATCCCACGTAAGAGACGTGCCCGACTGTAGCGTAGGGATCAAACGTACCCATGGGGTGGTCAGGTTTTCTTCTCCACTGAAGACGTCGAGTGTGACGGTGACGTTGGAAAGCTCAGTTGCCGTGAGGTTTTCAACGCGAAACAGCTGAACGAGCGGAATATCCAAGTGCAGCAGCGCAGCGAAGAGCGCGGGTGGTACCGCCAGTTCAGCGCGGAATGAAGCGTTCTCAAACGTCTGCGATTCGAAGCCGAAAACCGCCATCGTCTAAACGCCAATCCGAGTACTCGTTGAGGGGCGAGTTCTCCTGTTGTTCTCATTGTTCTCATGCACACCCCCAAGGCCTTGCTTGGGAGGAAGTTTACGGCCACGGCTGGTGGGGGTTGTTGGGGGAGTGAATGAAGTGTGGCGTGCCCCCGGCTGAGTGGGCTGAGGAGCGGATGGCGGCGCTGGAGGCAGAATGCGAACGGCTCGTCGCGCTGGGCGCAACCCAGATACGACGCGACGAGCCTGCTCCCCCGATGAACGCTGGCTTCATCGTCATGGCCGACCCCGAGGGGAATGAGTTCTGCCTGGACTGAGGCAGGCAGACCACCCGGCTAGATCACGAAGCGAGGTGCTTCGCGAAGAAGGTATTGAGCTTCTCTACCGCCTGGGCGACGTAATGCTCGACGTCATACAGGTCCACGCTTCAGGCAGCACCGGCTGGTGCAGGTGGCCGACGAGGACGTGCCACCTCGATTTCCTCGGGATACTGCACATTTACGCAAGGAGATTCTTGAGGAAATGTGGAGTATCCCGAGGAAACGTGCACCCGCCGAGGAAATGCGCACCCGCCGATCGGTACACCGCGAATCTGGACGTGACAGCACACAGGAGTTATTGTCGCCCCGTTGGGAAGGTGCACCGGCCCACCAACGACCGCCGCCGACCCGTTGGAGACGGCACGTGATGGGATCTTTGTGTCGCGGCGGAGTTGCTACAGCACCAAGCGCGCTCGAGCACTGTGGCCCAGCAACAATCAAGTTCGTCACGAGAACCCTAACGGTCCGCGCGGCACGAGGTACAGACTGACGACCTGTTATCTACGTTCGCGTCCTGAAGGAGTACATCGTGTCGCTAGAAGGTAAAACCCTGATCATGTCGGGCGGATCGCGCGGCATCGGCCTGGCGATCGCGCTGCGTGCAGCGCGAGATGGCGCGAACATTGCGATGCTCGCGAAGACCGATACCCCTAACCCGAAACTTCCAGGTACGGTCTTCTCGGCAGCGAGCGAGATCGAAAGCGCGGGCGGGCAGGCCTTACCGATCGTCGGGGATGTGCGAAGCGACGAATCTGTGGCAGCAGCGGTACAGCGTACTGTCGACGAGTTCGGCGGCATCGACATCGTCGTGAACAATGCCTCTGCCATCGATCTGTCGACCACCGACGAGATTTCGATGAAGCGGTACGACTTGATGCAGGACATCAACTGCCGTGGCAGCTTCCTCCTGTCTAAGATGGCGCTCCCGCATCTTCAGGCGTCCGCGAAGGCTGGGCGCGGCCCGCATATCCTCACATTGTCTCCACCGCTCAACCTGAACCCGGCATGGGCTGGTAAGCACCTTGGATACACCATCGCGAAGTACGGGATGTCACTCACCACGCTGGGTTTAGCGGAAGAACTGAAAGGTGATGGCATCTCAGTGAACTCGCTGTGGCCGCGGACACTGATCGCCACCGCTGCCGTTCAGAACGTGCTCGGTGGTGATACCTCGATAGCTGTGTCGCGTAAGCCTGAGATCATGGCTGACGCCGCATACCTGATCCTGAACACCGCGGAGACAGCGAACTTCTTCATCGATGACGCTGTGCTCGCGATGCACGGCACGACCGACTTCGAGCACTATCGCACGGTGTCCGGCGATTGCGAACTCGAGCTTGACATCTTCCTCGACCCTGCCGAGGGCTGACCAAATGTCGCTCGTGCCTTACACGGGCGCGAGAAAGAGAGCCGCACATTTCCCTAGTAGCGCAGTGACCATGTCAGCTCAGGACGGCGCCCCGGTACCACCGGCATAACAGCAAGGCGATCTCCACTTCTAGCCGATCGTTTTCGATAGGTAGCCCACGCCGCTCGATGGCGCGCGCGACGCGATACTTCACCGAGTTGTAGTGGAGATTGAGTTGCCCTGCCGCCGCTTTGAAACTTGAACCACTCCGGAGGAAGACCTCGAGTGTATGCCTCAGCCTTTCGTCGTTCTCCGTGTCCGACGAGAGTGGGCCGAGTACCTCGTAGACCCATACGCGAGCCGCGTTCACGTCCCCACCCAGCAACGCGGCGGCAGAAAGACCCGGGTCCGAGATCGCGACGACATCATGGCGGTCAGCGGCACCCTCGGTATTCGATGCTAGTGCGACCGCGCGCGCATCAAGCGCCTGTTGGTGAGAGCGGCGGAAACCCGCACAACCTGGCAATGCTGCCCCGAATGCGAGTGACGGTGGATCAGGTTGGCCGCGCGTGAATGCGCGCGCTGCCGAAACTGCCTCGGCTGCTGCGCTTTTAGCCGAGAGCGGGATCCACGCCCAGCCGGTGAGCCGATCTTCCGCGATGAATAGCGGGTTATGGCTTGCGCCTAGGTGTTCTGCAAGGTCACGTACGAACCTTTCCATTTGTCCGAGGCCGGCCGCGCTGTCCACTCCAGGCCGCCAGACGACCAGTGCGAGGTGAAAGCGGCGAAGTGGGTAGCGCATAGCGGTGGTCATCGCATCCTCGTCCACCGCATCTGCAGTGAGGACCTCACGCACTTGCAGTGCACGAACACGGTTACGGTCTTCGAGCCACTGCTCACGCTCGTTTTGATACACCGCGATGACTTGTTCCGAAATCCAGTCGATGTAGCCGAACGTGGTCGATGAAACCTGCTCGAACACATCGAGCTTGTTCTGCGCTGGAAGGTCGGAGCTGCGAATGTCGTCGAGCAAGACGCGTAGCAACTCCTGCTGGCCCAGCCGATAAGCACGCACGAGCGCATTCGCGGAGACTCCTCGCTGTGCGAGACGTCGAGCATATTCGAGTGCTGCCGTTGGAGGCTCCACTTGGCTGATCGGGATGGCATGTTCGATCGCCGAAAATATCGTTTCGATGTTGCCCTCGACGCTGTCGCGCAGCAAGTCCAATAGTTGTGCGTCGCCCCGCAGCTCAGTGATCTGTGCAACGAGATACTGCTGGATTACCCCAGTCACCTCGCTAAGCTGACTGTCAAGCTTGCTGATGATCGCCGCAGCAGCAGCACTGGTTCCTTCTGGGCGGGGGTTCTCGCGCACCGCCGAATCGTAACTCCGATTACTGCCGAAACCAGACCTTTCGGAAGGTTGTTTTGTCTCCGCGAGACAAACGCGGCCCGGAACTTCATCGCCACGCGACGGTGTGATGCCTACCACCTCAGCCATACCGTGTGTTGCACATCACCGCGAATCTCTTGCGAGGAGAACAATGAACCTCACCGAAGTCCCCGAGCTACGAGCTGAACAGTCACCAACAGGATCAGCTGTTTCGGACGACCACACCGATCTGGACAACGCTGCGTTCCTCGACACGGTGAACCGCCACGCTGCGACGCTTGATTCGCACGGTGTATCGGCTGGAGATGTGGTAGCCGTCATGCTACCGAATACCACAGCCCTCGTGACTACCCTGTTTGCGGCATGGCGCCTAGGCGCTGCGGTCACACCAATAAACCCTGCACTAGCGCCCGCTGAGGTGGCGTATCAGGTCACGGATGCGGCCGCGAAGGTGCTCGTCACCGACGACGAAATCATCTCGCCTGCAACGGTTGTGACTACCACCGATCTGGCTAATGGCGCTGCTCACGGTGGCTCACGTCCCGTCACCTATTCGGAGAACGCACTCGCCCTCGTCATTTACACGAGCGGCACCACCGGCCGCCCCAAGGGCGTCATGCTCGACCACAAGAACCTGAATGCCATGTGCAGCATGGTTATTGAAGCCCTCGAACTGACCGTCGCCGATCGCAGTTTGCTGATTCTCCCGCTCTTCCACGTCAACGGCATCGTAGTGTCGACGCTGTCACCGCTACTGTCCGGCGGCAGCACTGTTGTGGCCGGGACATTCAGTCCGAAAACTTTCTTCAATCTGGTCGAACGTGTACGTCCGACCTACTTCTCGGCCGTACCGACGATCTACACGATTCTGTCCAATCTGCCCGATGAGGTGCAGCCGGACACGTCGTCGATCCGCTTCGGCATCTGCGGTGCCGCACCCGCGAGCGTTGAACTCATCGAAAAGTTCCAGGGCCGGTATGGTGTCCCGATCATCGAAGGCTACGGCCTGTCTGAGGGAACCTGCGCCAGCACCATCAACCCGCTGCACGGAGTGCGGAAACCCGGCACCGTAGGAAAGCCGTTCCCCGGGCAACAGGTGCGGATCGTCGACGCGGACGGCACCCCGGTTGAGGACGGCAAGGTTGGTGAAGTCTTCATCACTGGACCGAACATCATGCGCGGCTACCTCAACCGCCCCGAGGAAACCGCCAAAACCATCGTCGACGGATGGCTACGCACCGGCGACATTGGCCGACTCGATGAGGACGGCTACCTCGTACTCGTCGACCGGGCCAAGGACATGATCATTCGGGGCGGCGAAAACATCTACCCCAAAGAGATCGAAGCCGTCACTTATCAAATGCCGGGTATCGCGGAGGTCGCGGTGGTGGGACGTCCCACCGACGTCTACGGCGAAGAGCCCGTTCTGTTCGCCTCACTCACGCCTCAGTCTGACCTCACTGTCGACGACATTCTGGCGCACCTCCGCACCAATCTCGCGAAATACAAAGTCCCAGTCGAAGTCACCATCCTCGACGGGCTTCCAAAGAACCCCGTCGGCAAGCTCGACAAGCCCACACTGCGCCGGTCGCTCGCCGACGCTTGATCATCCCGCACGAGGAGAAACCACAATGGGATTCACAAAACCGCACGTCCCTCCGGTCGTGCCCGAAGAATTCTTGAAGAAGCCGCTGATGGAGCGCATGCGCATCCTGGCGACAGACTGGGTTGACTATGGCTTCGGTGCGCCGAAAATGGTCCACACCATCTACATCTTCAAGATCGTCGTGTTGTATGCGCTTGGTGGCGTCATCTTCGCAACTACTACCTCGGGGCTGCCAGCGTTCTGGAACGTCGCCGAATGGTGGAACCAGCCGATCGTCTACCAGAAGCTCATCCTCTGGACTGTGCTACTGGAATGCTTGAACGTAGCGGGCTCATGGGGGCCGCTCGCCGGCAAATTCAAACCCATGACAGGCGGCTGGAAGTTCTACGCCAAACGGGGCACCATCCGGCTCCGGCCATGGAAATGGGTGCCGCTCACCAGTGGTGATCGCCGCACCAGCGTTGATGTCGGACTCTACCTCGCTTTGCTTGCCAGTCTCGTTGTTGCTCTCGCGATGCCAGGAGTCTCCAGCGAATCCCTGAGCCAAGCAATGCCGAATAACACGAGCGGACTGGTCAGCCCTGCACTAGTGGGACTCTCCGTTGTCCTACTGATCGTCCTGGGCTTACGGGACAAGGTCGTGTTCCTTGCGGCACGCGGGGAACAGTACCTGCCAGCAATGATCTTCTTCACCGCACTGTCGTTCACCGACATGATCATCGCGTTGAAGGTTCTGATCCTCGTCGTCTGGGTTGGTGCCGGGTTCTCTAAGTTCGGCAAGCACTTCGCCAACGTTGTCCCGCCAATGGTCAGCAACAGTCCGTCGATGCCATTCAAGTCGCTCAAACGCGCGCATTACCGCAACTACCCGAACGACTTGCGCCCGTCGAAACTGGCGCACTTCATGGCCCACGTCAACGGAACCGCTGTCGAAATTGCTGCACCGCTGGTGCTGTTCTTCTCCACAAACAAGTGGGTCAGCCTCGCTGCCGCGTTGCTCATGATCGGCTTCCACCTGTTCATCATTTCGACATTCCCACTCGCTGTGCCGCTGGAATGGAATGTGCTGTTCGCCTACGCCACCGCATTCCTTTTCCTCGGCTTCCCGAACCGGGACGGCTACTACATCACCGATATGTCGTCACCGTGGCTGCTGGTCCTGGTTGTGGGCGGGCTGCTCTTCTTCCCGGTACTCGGCAACCTCCGCCCAGATAAAGTGTCGTTCCTTCCCTCGATGCGGCAGTACGCCGGTAACTGGGCAACCGCCCTGTGGGCTTTCGAACCGGGGTGCGAGGACAAACTCAACCGCGTCACCCGCTCCGCCGGAAACCAGATTGACCAGCTGATCGAAACTGGAACGGAACGCGAATGGGCAGAAGTCACCATGCAGAAAACCATCGCCTGGCGTTCGCTGCACAGCCAAGCTCGCGGACTGTTCTCACTGCTTCTGACCCGCCTGCCTGATATCGAAACGCGCACTGTTCGCGAAGCTGAGTTCCTCTGCAACTCGGTGCTTGGCTTCAACTTTGGTGACGGGCACATGCACGACGTCGACATGATCAAGGCCGTTCAGGACGAAGCACAGTTCGAGCCCGGTGAACTGATCGTCGTGTGGGTGGAGTCCGAAGCATTTGGCAGTGGCGTGCAACACTACAAAGTGATAGATGCCGCAGTCGGGGTGATCGAGAAGGGAACGTGGAACGTGGCGGACGCGGTTGTCGAGCAGCCGTGGTTACCTAACGGCCCAATTCCTCTGAACCCCACCTGGATCCGTGAAGGAGCCTCCAAGTGAGCACCGCAACGGTGGTCGGCAGCGGGCCCAATGGGCTCGCTGCCGGGGTGATCCTCGCACGCGCGGGGGTGCAGGTCACCGTTCTGGAGGCCACAGACGAGATCGGCGGTGGCGCGCGCTCCAGCGAGGCCATCGTGCCAGGGTTGCTCCACGACCACTGCTCGGCAGTACACCCCATGGCGGTCGGCTCCCGATTCATGGTGGAGGCCGAACTGGCCCGGTACGGCCTCGAATGGTGCCACCCGGAGATTGATTGCGCGCATCCGCTAGATGACGGAACGGCTGGCCTCCTGTACCGGTCCGTCGCCGACACCGCCGCAGGCCTCGGGCAAGATGGCGATCCATGGCGGCTGCTGTTTGGCCGCACCTCGGCGAACTTCAGCAAACTCGCCGACGGAATGATGCAGCCGATTCTTCGTGTTCCCCGCCACCCGCTGGCTATGGCCCGGTTCGGATTTCCGGCTCCGCTGCCCGGGTCGGTCGTGGCCCGTCTGTTCCGGACCGAACAGGCACGGGGATTGTTCGGGGGTATCGCAGCCCATGCGTTTCGTCCGTTGCACTATCCCATGACGTCCGCGATCGGTATCGGTATCGTCACTGCAGGTCATGCGAATGGCTGGGTCGTGGCAAAAGGTGGCTCCCAGGCCATCACCAACGCGATGGCAGCAGCGCTTTCTGACCACGGCGGCAAGATCGAGACCGGGGTACGAATCGACAGCGCATCGCAACTGCCCTCGTCGGACGTCACCCTCTTCGACCTGGCCCCCGCGGCGATCGCCCGCATCCTCGGCGACCAGCTACCTCGACGCGTCGCACGGCCGTTCACACGCTTCCGCCGCGGACCGGGCGCGTACAAGGTCGACTTCGCGGTCGAGGGTGGCGTGCCGTGGACAAACTCCCAGGCGCGCAAGGCAGGAACCGTGCATGTGGGCGGCACATACGCGGAAGTGGCCGCGACCGAACGTGCCATCCATGCGGGGACCATGCCCGAACGCCCGTTCGTTCTCGTTGGCCAGCAATATCTCGCCGACCCGCAGCGATCCGTGGGTAACGTCCACCCGCTCTGGGCGTACGCCCATGTGCCACACGGCTACACCGGCGACGCAACCGAAGCGATCATCACCCAGATCGAGCGCTTCGCACCAGGCTTCCGCGAGCGCATCGTCGGGACCGCGGTGCGTTCCACGACGCAGATGGCGGAATACAACTCCAACTACATCGGCGGCGACATCCTCACCGGATCAAAAGACATCCGGCAGTTAGTATTTGGGCCACGAGCCACCCTAGCGCCCTACTCGATCGGCGTGCCCGGAATGTACATCTGCTCAGCCGCGACCCCTCCGGGGCCTGGTGCGCACGGCATGTGCGGATACCACGCCGCGAAGAGGGCGCTAAGGTACCTCGATCACTAGTCGACCGTTGCCGCCAACGCATCGTCAAACGTCTTGCTCGGCCGCATCACCGCGCTGATCTTGTCGAGGTCGGGTGCGTAGTGGCCACCGATATCCACCTGCTTACCCTGCACCTCGGCGAGTTCCTGCACGATGGTTTCCTCGTTCTCCGCCAGCTTCTCAGCCAGTGCGGCGAAGTGCTTCTGCAGCTCTGCATCTTCGTTTTGTCCGGCAAGTTCTTGTGCCCAGTAGAGGGCGAGATAGAACTGGCTTCCGCGGTTGTCCAGTTCGCCGGTCTTGCGGGAGGGATTCTTGTTGTATTCCAGTAGTTTCCCGGTCGCCGCATCAAGAGTCTTGGCAAGAATGGCGGCCTGCTTGTTATCGAATTTGCGGCCCAGGTCCTCAAGGCTGACAGCCAGCGCAAGGAACTCGCCGAGCGAATCCCAGCGCAAGTGGTTTTCCTCCACCAGCTGCTTGACGTGTTTGGGAGCCGAACCACCCGCTCCCGTTTCGTACAGACCGCCACCGGCCATCAGCGGCACGATGGAGAGCATCTTCGCGCTCGTACCGAGTTCCAGGATCGGGAAGAGGTCGGTGAGGTAGTCGCGCAGAATGTTGCCTGTCGCAGCGATCGTGTCGAGTCCACGTATCAGACGCTCTAGCGTGTAGCGCATCGAACGCACCTGCGACATGATCTGGATGTCGAGACCACTCGTGTCGTGATCCTTCAGGCAAGTCTGGACCTTCTTGATCAGTTCATTCTCGTGCGGGCGGTACGGGTCGAGCCAGAATAGGACCGGCATCCCGGAGTCGCGCGCGCGTGTGACAGCCAGTTTCACCCAGTCACGGATCGGTTGATCCTTCACGGTGCACATGCGCCAGATGTCCCCGGCCTCCACATGCTGGGTGAGCAGCACTTCACCAGTGTCGAGATCCACAATATTGGCGTCACCGGCTTCGGGAATCTCGAAGGTCTTGTCGTGCGACCCGTACTCCTCCGCCTTCTGCGCCATGAGGCCCACGTTTGGCACGGTCCCCATGGTCGTCGGATCGAACGCGCCATTGGTCTTACAGAAGTTGATGATCTCCTGGTAGATGCGGGCGAACGTCGACTCCGGGATGACCGCTTTCGTGTCCTTCGTTCGCCCATCAGCGCCATACATCTTGCCGCCCGACCGGATCATCGCCGGCATCGAGGCGTCCACAATTACGTCGCTGGGTGAATGGAAGTTCGAGATTCCGCGGGCCGAGTCCACCATAGCCAGCTCGGGCCGGTGCTCATGGCACTCATGCAGATCCTTGATGATCTCGTCACGTTGCGAACTGGGCAGCGTCTCGATCTTGTCGTAGAGATCACCCAGGCCGTTGTTGACGTTCACACCCAGTTCGTCGAACAGTTCCTGGTGCTTCGCGAAGGCCTCCTTGTAGAAAATTCGCACCGCATGACCGAACACGATCGGGTGCGAGACCTTCATCATCGTTGCCTTGACGTGCAGGGAGAACATCACGCCGGTCTTGCGCGCGTCCTCCATCTGCTCCTCGTAGAAGTCGCACAAGGCTTTCTTGCTCATGAACATGCTGTCGAAGATGTCGCCCTCCCCGAGCGATACCTCGGGTTTCAGCACGATGGTCTTGCCGCTTTTCGTCAGCAGTTCCATCTTTACTTTGCATGCGCGGTCCGCGGTCATGGACTTCTCACCGTGGTAAAAGTCGCCGTGCCGCATGTGGGCAACGTGTGTGCGCGAGGCCATGGACCACTCGCCCATGCTATGCGGATGTTTGCGCACATACTCCTTCACCGCCTTTGGTGCGCGACGGTCTGAGTTACCTTCGCGCAGTACCGGGTTCACCGCGCTGCCCAGGCACTTTGCGTAGCGATCCCGGATTTCCTTTTCCTCGTCCGTCTTCGGATCCTGCGGGAAGTCCGGAAGCTCGTAGCCCTTGGCTTGCAGTTCCTTGATCGCGGCCACGAGTTGCGGCACCGAGGCACTGATGTTCGGCAGCTTGATTATGTTGGTTTCCGGCAACTGCGTCAGACGGCCCAGCTCACCCAGGTTGTCCGGCACGCGCTGTTCCTCGGTCAGGTAATCCGGGAATTCGGCCAGAATACGCGCCGCGACAGAGATGTCGCTGGTCTCGATCTTGATACCCGCCGAATCAGTGAAAGTGCGGATGATCGGCAGAAAGGCACCTGTCGCGAGTAGCGGCGCCTCGTCGGTCAGCGTGTAAATGATGGTCGGCTGCTGAGCACTCATGGTTGTCTCGTCTCGCATTCGCTGGTGGCAAGTTTTCAGGAGTATTCCGCGGTAACGGCGGCCCCAATGTTACGGCAGCCACATCTGGCGCGGCCATGAAAGGTGCGTCATGGGCCCCATCTGGGGCGCCTTCACGGCGCGGCTAGGCGCCCACCGAGCGAACTAGTCGCGGAATTCGCAGATCACCACCGGTATGTCGCGGTCGGTTCGTTGTTGATAGTTTGCATAACCCTTGTACGCCGCAACGATCTGAGGCCAGAGTTCGGCCTTCTCGTCGGCACTGGCGGTACGTGCGTGCGCTTTCCGCCGACTGCCGTGGATCACCAGCTCCGCATCTGGATTCGACTGGAGGTTCCGGTACCAGTCCGGGTTGCGATCATCACCGCCTTTCGACGCGACGAGCACGACTCGATTGGAGTCGTGAACCGGAGAGGTCAGGTAGCAGGACCGCGGAAGCCCCGATTTGCGGCCAACTGTGTGCAGTTCGACCACCGGCATCCCGAATGGGTTCGTCAGCAGTCGGTTCCCACTGACCTTGAGGATAATTCGGTGAGCGACGTTCATCAGCTTGGCGGCACGGTCTACCAAGGCGTTTGTGTTCATGACATTTCTCCCTAATGCGTATGGAGGCCGGACACTCACTTCGTGAGCCCAAACTCAGCGAGTTCGACTAGCCCATCGAGCGCGTCCGAGAAAACCCCTACCCTCGTGCTCAAACCTGGTGCAGCGAGCAGCGCATACCTGTCCGCATCACCGAGCGGTACCCGGTCTGCGAGCGAATAGAGATGCAGGGCAGGATCTTCGGGCAGACCCCCGAGGTCAGGCACGCGCGGAGACGGTACGTGCTGTTTGCCGGCCAAACGGGCAAGCAGACTGTACAGCTCCGCGATACGAGCACTGAACGCGTGGAAATCAGATTCGTCGATGTTGCTGTCCTCGTCCGGCCACGGCTCGACCTCTGCTTTCGGATACGGGTCGTCGGGCAGCCAACGCGTCACCCTGATTCGTTCGCGGCCACGGCAGTCCATTGCGATCCGGCCGCCTCCGAGGTCGACGTTGGCCACGATTTCGGCCCGCGTCCCGACATCGTTCCGGAGGTCACCGCCACCTACCTCGGCGCCACGGGCGATCAGCACCTCTCCGAAAAAGGGGCCCTCCGGCGCGGCGAGGCAATCGCGCACCAATTCCTGGTAGCGCGGCTCGAACACGTGCAGCGGCAACCGTCCGCCTGGCAGCAACGCCATTCCAAGCGGAAACATCGGTGAAACCGTCATTGCACCAGCATCCCCTAATTCGCCTGTTCGGGCATTCAGTCTGATTGACTTCGCAGGTAACGCCCGAAATGCGGGACGGTGAATCCGATCGATCCCCGCTCCGCAGAGTAGATAAGGCCCTTCTTGATGAGCCCGTCCCGCGATGGAGAGAGGGACGCGGGCCGCCGCCCGAGGTGTTTCGCGATCTCCGCTGTCAGGACAGGTCCGTCGTCGCCAGCGAGATCAGCCATCGCCCGCATGTATTCGCGCTCCGCGGGGGTGGCGCGCTCGTAGCGGGATCCGAAGAACCCGACAGCCAGTTCCTCCTCGGCATCGGGCGCTGCGACACGCACATCATCGGGTGTAATCGGTGACTGGGCCGCCATGTCCCATGTCGCTTTGCCGTACGCCTGCACGAAATAGGGGTAGCCGTCCGCTGCGGCATAAAGAGCGTCGAGCGCCGCGGGCTCGAACGTCACCTCCTCTCGCTCCGCCGGAGCGAGCAACGCGAGGTCGAACGCGGCTCGGTCGAGCCGGTCGATGCGGTGATAGGTGAACAGCCGCTCCGAGTAGCTCTTGGAGGCTGACAGGACCGCTGGGACGTGCGGGAGGCCCGCTCCGACAACGATCAGCGGGGCGCCGAGCTGGCTGAGTTCGTGGCATGCTGCGCACAGCGCCGAAATGTCGGCGGGGCCGAGGTCCTGGATCTCGTCAATAAAGATCGCGATTCCCACGCCCACGTCCTGCGCTAGCGATGACGCATCAACCAGCAGTTCCATCAGATCGATTTCGATGTCCCCGGAGTCCGCGCGGCCTTTGGCGACAGGAACATCGATACCTGGCTGCCACTTCTCGCGCATTCCTTTGTCAGCTGAAGCGCGCAGCGCGAAAGCTTTGAGCACACCGAGGAATTCGTCGACTCGTTCGGGGTCACGGTGCGCGGCGGCTATCTCGCGGATCGCCATGTGCAGGGCGGAAGAGAAGGGACGCCGCAGTTCCTGGTCGGGCCGCGCCTCGATCTTTCCGGTTCCCCAACCGCGGCTGATCGCGGCGGAGCGCATCTGGTTGAGCAGCACCGTCTTCCCAACGCCACGCAAACCGGTAAGCATGACGCTACGTTCGGGACGTCCACGCGCTATGCGTTCCAGCACCACATCAAACGCAGCAAGCTGTTTAGCCCGGCCCGCCAGTTCAGGTGGTTTCTGCCCCGCACCTGGGGCGTACGGATTGCGCACAGGATCCATGCGGCCACCGTACCGCTGACGCTACCGATATCTATGACTCTCTACGGAGAGTCCTAGAATTAGTGAGATTCTTGTGACTAGTCCGGGATAAGAGACTCCACGGCGTCGATCAGGTCCTCGCCGACAAGCATGTGCGGGTCGTTGTGCCCCACCCCGGGCATCACGACGGTGCTGTTCAGATTCCTGGTGGCGTCCGCGACCTTGGCGCTCATCTCAGCTGGAATAATGACATCCGAGGCGCCGTACACAACCACCGTGGGGACCGTGATCTTCCGGACAGCTTCGAGGACTCGGAAGCGGTCGCGCAGGAGCAATTGCGCCGGGATCATCGGGTAGTGCAGCTTGGCAACTTCTACCAGGTCGGTAAACGGCGAGCGCAAGACCAAGCCGCCGGGCGGGTAGCGCAGCGCGAGTTCCGCCACGACTCCACATCCGAGGCTTTCACCGAAGTAGATCATCCGCTCTGGGGCGACGCCGCGATTGTTGCGGAGGTACCAGTAGGCCGCGCGGGCATCGAGCGCGAGGCCCTGCTCGGATGGCTGGCCCGCATTGCCCCCATAACCGCGGTAATCGAGGAGCAAGGTGGCGATGCCGCGGCGCGCCAGCTCTGCGGCCAGCGGTGCGCGATCCGCTCGGTTTCCGGCATTGCCGTGCGCCATGAGCACGGTGACATCGCGGCTCGTCACATCAGTGGCCGGCGGAACGAACCAGGCGTGCAGCGTCAGCCCGTCGTCGGTAGTGAACTGCACGTCCTCCGCACCATGGATGAGCGCTGACGCGGGCGGGACTGGAAGATCGTCGGGATAGTAGATGAGTCTGCGGTGCATCGCCCACGCGGTCGACCCCGCAACGGCCAGACCTAACCCGCCGAGGGCAGCACCCCGCCGCCACATTCCGCCAGCACCAACCATGTACTGCCGCCTTTCTCGCCTGCCGGACGCTTGAGCGTCACCCGGAATCTCCGATACTGATCATCCACCATGACCGAGTCTCCTCAGTCTCGAGCCTGCCGGGAAGTCCCTGGGCACAAGAACGGATCCCTGGGATTGTGGTAAACCGCTCGGTCTACTAAGCTCCTGGTAAACCGTTCGGTATACCTTGGAGGTTCGTATGGCACAGCGTCGTGCTGACAGGACAGGCGGGACTGACGGGGCAGGCACTGCGCACCCTGCCCACGCCACTCAGACAGTTGCCCTCGCGGGCGACTCGCTGAGTGATCCACTGCCTCTGCCCTGCGGGCAGGTACTTCCTAACCGGCTGATGAAGGCGGCACTCAGCGAGGGACTCGGCGACAGCACGCACGGACCCGGCATACGACTCGAACGGCTCTATACACGCTGGGGCACAGGCGGATTCGGTCTCGTAATCACTGGCAACGTGATGGTCGATCGCGCACACCTGGGCGAACCTGGGAATGTTGTCGTCGACAGCCGGACCGACCTCGACGCTTTGACCAGGTGGGCGAAATCAGCACAGGACGGTGGCACGCCGATCTGGATGCAGATCAATCATCCTGGACGCCAGGCGAATCCACTCGCTTCACGAAGCAAGCCGGTGGCACCGTCAGCGATTGCGCCGAACATTCCGGGCATACCGGTGCCCCGTGAGCTGACGCATGCCGAGATCGAAGACATCATCGATCGTTTCGCCCGTGTCGCGCACATCGCGGAAACCGCAGGATTCAACGGTGTGCAGATCCACGGCGCGCACGGCTACCTGGTCTCCCAGTTTCTGTCACCGCTCGCCAACCAGCGTGAGGATCAATGGGGCGGTGACACGGAGCGCCGCATGCGGTTCGTCCTCGAAATAGTCCGGCGAATCCGGAGTGCCGTCAGTCCTGGCTTCGCAGTCGGCATCAAGCTCAACTCCGCTGACTTCCAGCGCGGCGGGTTCACGGAGGACGAATCACGGCTGGTCGCCCAGCGGCTGGCGAGTGAAGGTATCGACCTGATCGAAATCAGCGGTGGCAGTTACGAATCCCCCGCGATGATGGGGCGCCCGAAAGTTGCGTCCACGAGCACTCAGGCACGGGAAGCGTACTTCCTCGAATATGCCCGTACCGTTCGCAGCGTGACCGCAGGCGTGCCGCTCGCTGTGACTGGTGGCTTCCGTACATTCTCCGGAATGAGCGAGGCAGTCCGAAGCGGTGACTGTGACGTCGTGGGGATCGGCCGGCCAGCGGCGGTCATCCCTGAGGCGGCAGAGGCGCTGCTGCAGCAGCGCAGCGAACGGCTCAACTCACCACGCGTTACGCTCGGCCTGCCGCGACAGTTCGCGGGTGGTCCACTGAAAGCCTTCGATGGCGCACTTGATCTGCAGTGGCACACCGACCAGTTGCACCGCCTCGGCGCCGGCGCGGACACCGATCCTTCCCGCGCCAAATGGCGTACTGCAGTGACTATGGTGCAGCGCAACGGATTCGACGCGTTCCGCAGCCGCCGCTCATCCGCGCCAGACTCGTCCACGAAAGACAAAACGCTGCGTAAGTTCAAGTTTGAACGTGCAGTCGGGCGCTACATCGCCAACCCTGCTGTCCGTGTTCTCAGCAGCCTGGGTTTACGCACATCATTCGCCACCGAACTCGAGACGATCGGCCGTAAGTCTGGGCAGACACGCCGTGTACCCGTCTCCGCAGCCTTCGACGAGACCGGTGCCTGGGTGATCTCCCAGCACGGCAAACGATCCGGATGGGGACTCAACATCACTGCCAACCCCACAGTCAGAATCCGGCAAGGCAACCGCTGGCGCACCGGAATCGCGGAATTCCGGCCCGAAGACGACGTCACCGCTCGCGCCCGGACGTTCGGTCCTCAGGCAATCTCAAGTATTACTGCTGCCGGATTTCAGGCTCTGCAAAGCACGCCGATATCCGTGCGGATCTCGTTTACCGACTCCTGAGCCCGAAAACGAACTCCGCGCGGGCTCTACACTGCGGGTGCGCCCGCTCGGAGTTGGTGCTCGATCAGCGTGGCGATTTGCTGACTAGTGCGCTCGAGCGGCGCGGTTGATTGCGCAGCAAGCGACATGATCACCGCGCCCTCGGTCGCGGCGATGATGGTGGTCGCGAGCGACTGCGCCGCCTCTGGGGCAACGCCGTCCTCCTGAAGGCGCGTCGCGAGGATCGTCTCCCAATCGCGGAAAGCCTCTCCAGCAGCGTCAGCCGCCTCGGGAGCGTCGGAACGCCCGAGCGTTGCGGCAACGATCGGGCATCCCGCAGTGAAACCACTGTCTGTGAGGACCTGGGTCCATGTGTCTGCAAAAGCGGCGAAGGCTGCCCCGATGGTCGGCTTCTCTGCGAAGGATCTGATCATTTGCGCCCCAGCGGCTCCTGCTGCGCTCACCGCGGCTGCGACCAGTTCCGCCTTCCCCTCGGGAAAGTTGAGGTAAATCGTGCGGCGTGACCGGCCGCTGCGTTCGATCAGTTCCGCAAGCCCGGTCGCAGCGACACCGTGACGGCGGACCAGGTCGATCGTGGCTGTGATGAGGCACTCTCGTGCTGACATTCGGCCTCCCCTCAGGCGACTGAATTTCAGTATACTGATCGATCTACTAGCGCTGTTGGATTCCCGGCTGAGAATCGAAACTAAGATCGTCGCCTGACGTAGAATTTGGACAGGACAGAGTTTCGACAGCACGGTTGACGCCTGGGACCGGGGTGTTTCGCCGATGAGCACGCGCGAACCTGAGGAGACTCAGCAGGACCTTCCGTCGGGCATTCCTTTGGGTATTGCCGCCGAACTCGCTGACGAGGGGTTTGATTCTGCTACCGAGATCGGCCGTGGCGCCTACGGCGTGGTGTACCGGTGCCAGGAAACGTCACTCGGGCGTTCAGTTGCTGTCAAAATATTGCATTCCGAGCTCGATGAATCGAGTCGTGCACGGTTCCTCCGCGAGGAGCACGCAATGGCGCGGTTATCAGGCCACCCGCATGTCGTCGACGTGCTTCACGCCGGAGTGACCTTTGCCGGCCGCCCGTACCTGGCGATGCCCTTCCACGCGTACGGTTCTTTACAGGCGGTACTCAACAAATCGGGGCCAATCGAATGGCCCGAAGTGCTCCGGATCGGCGTCCGGCTCGCGGGTGCGCTCGCAACCGCACACCAGCACGGCATTCTCCATCGCGACGTGAAGCCAGCGAACATACTGCTCACCAGCTACGGAGAACCCCAACTGACCGACTTCGGGATCGCTCGCATGGCGGGTGCGTTCGAAACCACGCAAGGACTCGGCGCAGGCACGCCCGCATTCACCGCACCGGAAATTCTGGGTGGTGACACACCGTCGGTCTCCTCGGACGTGTACGGACTCGCCGCGACGCTCTACTGCCTCCTCACCGGCCAGGCGGCGTTCACGCGCAAGGCTGGGGAGAAGGTCGTTGCACAGTTTCTTCGGATCACCAGTGAACCTGTACCGGACCTCCGGCCATACGGGGTGCCAGATGACTTCTGCCGGGTCATAGAGGATGCGATGGCGATCGAGCCTGAGCAGCGGCCTCAATCAGCAGCGCAGTTCGGCGAACTGCTCCGCGCGGTCCAGAAGAGCCACCGGCTTGGCAGCGATGAGATGGCCATCCTCGGCCAGTCTCCTACACGGTCGGGAGAGCTCGACGAACCGCCCATACAGAAGTCTCCAGCAATGGGTGTGGGCCGTCCGGGCGCGACACAACTGGCTCCACCTACAGCCCCGACGAAGTTCCGGCCACCAACAACCCCTCGGACGCTCGTGCAGCGCGATCGGCTCCTCCACGCTATTGATGGAGAACGCCACCGCCTGATCGTCATTCACGCGCCAGCCGGATTCGGCAAAACCACGCTGGCAAGCCAGTGGTGCCACATGCTTCGAGAACAGGGCGAACAGTGGACGTGGCTAAGTATCGACGCGGACGACAACAACGCCGTATGGTTCCTTGCACATCTGATCGAGGCGGTCCGGAAAGCGAAACCGATAGTGGCCGCGGGTCTGGAGCAGACACTCGAGGAACACGGCAGTGAAGCCCAGCGGTATGTCCTGACGGCGCTCATCAACGAGATCCATGAGAGCGGCGAGCACATCACGGTGGTGCTCGATGACTGGCACCGAGTCACCTCGAAAGCGACGATCGGGGCCGTGGAATACCTCCTCGACAACGGCTGCCACCATCTGACACTGATCGTCACGAGCCGCTCGCGGTCGGGTCTGCCTCTGGGACGAATGCGTGTGCGGGGAGAACTCATCGAGGTCGACGCCCGTGATCTCCGGTTCGACGTTCAAGAAGCCGAGCAGTTCCTCGCCGAATCTGGCGATGCCCCGCTAACCCCTGCGGATGCCGCGGCATTGTGCGCCACCACCGACGGCTGGGTTGCCGCACTGCAACTAGCGTCACTTTCGTTACGTGGCAAGGACAATCCCGCCGAACTGATCAGCCACTTGTCGGGGCGGCATCGCGCCATCGCCGAATATCTTGCAGAGAACGTGCTCAACACTCTCGACCCGCCCACATTGGACTTTATGCTGTCGATCTCGGTGACAGAACGGGTCTGCGACAGCCTGGCGGAAAGCCTCAGCGGCACCCTTCATGGCCAGGCCAGACTGGAGGAAATCGAAGACAACGACCTGTTCCTCTATGCGCTCGACGAGGAACGCCAGTGGTTCCGCTACCACCACCTCTTCGCGGAATTCTTGCAGCGCCGACTCGAGCGCGACCACCCTGGGCGGGCTACCGAATTGCACCGTATCGCCGCCAACTGGTTCGCTGCCCATTCGATGCTCCGCGAAGCCGTCGATCACGCAGTCGCGGCAGGGGCCGCCGACTTGGCCGCTGACCTCGTGGAGAGTTCCGGAATTGATCTTCTGGAGCTTTCACACCTATCAACCATTGTTGGATTGACTTCCAAATTGTCGCCCCAGCTCGTGGCCACGCGCCCACGCCTTCTCCTCAACTTAGCGTGGGCCCAGGTGCTGCTCCGCCGCCCCGATCAGCAGCTGGATGACACATTCAGCGCAATTGCGTCAGGCCTTGAAGCGGCATCGCTGTCCGATAGTGAGCGTGACTCAGTATCACGCGAAACAGCGCTCCTGCAGGGGATCCGCGAACTATTCAAGGACCGCCCTGACGGGATCCGGGACTCCATCAAAGACTGCCTGATGCGTCCACAGTCTTTGCGGCCTTTCGTTGCCGCCGCCGCAGCAAACGTTGCGTCAGCCGAGGCGTACTACGACTTCGATTTCGATTCCGCACAAAAATGGCACGAACGAGCACGCCGCTACTTCGACCACACAGAGGGACCGTTCACCGTCGTCTACGGGAACTGCATCGCTGGTCTGGCAGCACACGAGCAACTCGATATCGCGGCAGCTGAACTGCATTTCAGAACGGCGCTGAATACGGCACTCACCTCGACCGGCGGCGCCAATTCGCACGCGGCCAGGCTCGCCAGCGCCGTTCTCGGTGACCTGCTGTACGAACAGGGCGCGATAGACGAGGCTGAGAGGCTGCTCGACGACAGCTATGCGCTCGGACCTGAGGGCGGAACCGTTGACTTCATGCTGGCTAGCTACGGAACGGGATCGCGCGTCAAGGCCTTGCGGAAAAACCTCGAAGCGGCTTCCGCTCGTCTTCAGGACGGTACCCGCATTGCCCAGGCGCTCTCCTTGCCGCGGCTGGCCGCAAGGATAGAAAACGAACGGGTTCGCGCCGGGCTCCACCAGGGCTACCTGCACGTCCCGACCTACCCCGATAGCGATACGGAGAACTACGCAATCGCCCTGCGTACGGCTGAACTCGGAATCAATTCTGCGCTTCGCACGAATATCCGATGCGGCGACCCCGCTGAGATCGAAGACGCATGCCGCCATGCGAAGAATCTGGTCAACCGACTCGCAGACGCACGCCGGCCCAGGGCGCTTCTCCAAGCGCAGCTTTTGCACGCCACGTGCCTCCATGCTGCCGGCCACTCCGAAGAATCTGCTGCGGTGCTCGCGCCCGCTGCTCGCCTTTGCGCGAATCTCGGCCTTACGCAACTGCTTCGTGACGATGGCCCGTCGGATAGCGCCACGTCTGCGTAACCGGAGAACCTCAACGGACCAGAGCGCGCACGTACATTCGGGCGGCTAGCTTCTGTCCCCATCCAGCGAGCGGGCCAAGCAACTTCACGAAAGCGGACGCTGGGCGTGAGAACGCGGTGACCGAGGCGAAAACCGCACCACTCTGCGGATCGATGTGAACGAGAAACAGTTCTTCCCCACTTACGGGATGCCCCGGCAGCGTGCCGTACGCGAACCCGCTGCAATCGTCTTCGCGCACCACATACACAACCCGGCACGGGATGCGCATCCACAACATTCGCATTTCCGCGATCGTGTTCTGCTGCGCCGTGGGTGTGGATGCGCGCACCGACAGCCCTACGCCACGCTGCATACCCCAAGCTGAGACACGTTCGGCGGCCCGCTCAAAGCACTCTCTGCCCGTACCGATTCGATGACTTACCACCATGTGGCGGTATCCCGGGGGTAGTCGTTTCGCGGTGGCTCCAACCTCCGGGTAAGTCAGGTCGAGGTGCCGGTACGCCTCCAGATCCATACCTCAGCACACTACGGTGGAGCGGCTCACCCTGGATAGATGCGGTCCAGGTAGTCCTTCCGCTGCACAGGGTCGTATCCGCCGTACTCGGCGCCGCCGACGAAGCGTTTGAGCCACCACAGGATCGGTGTCGGCGTGAGTTCTTCCACGAGTCCGAGCGGCGCGAGCCACCGGGGCACTGTCACCTCGCCACGGTTGTGGCGGGCGCTATAGGCGATGGCAGTTGCAACCTGCTGCGGTGTCAGGGTGGGTTGCAGCCGCAGACGCACCCCCGAAGTGAGGTCGGTATGGGTGGCGGCGGGCAGTACCGAGGTGACTGTGACGCCCGAGCCCGAGAGTTCGGCGCGCAGGGCACGAGAGAAGGCCACGACGCCGAATTTGGATGCGCAGTAGGTTGCGATACCGGGTGTGGTGACTTTGCCTGCCATGGAAGCGACATTGACAATATGCCCGCGCCGCCGCAGTCGCATCCCAGGAAGGACCAGGTGCACACCGGTAAGGACAGCGCCGAGGTTCACCGCGAGTTCTCGCTGCACCGCGGCCAGGTTCTGATCAGCGAAACCGCCCATGAGCTGGATACCGGCATTATTGACCAGCATGTCTATTGGGCCGTCGGCTCCCGCGGCGGCCAGAAAGGCGCGGAAGCTGACCTCATCGGTGACGTCGAGAGGATAGGCGGTCGCGCCGATCTCGGCGGCGGTTCCTTCTACGGCCGCTAGATCGCGGTCGCCGATCCACACCTCGGCGCCGCGGGCGATCAGCTCTTCGGCGGTGGCCCGTCCGATCCCGCGGGCCCCGCCGGTGACGCATACCTTTGCGCCGCGCAGCTCGATCACAGGTGGCTGCCGATCGGCTCGCGCAGCGCAAAGTAGGCGATAAGCCGGATTTCGTCGTCGTACATCCGCAGCAGGGCACGGCCCAGATAGACGCCGGGGACCACTTCCACGACCTCGTCGCGGGTCCAAGCGATCGGAAATGTCCGGATGCTGGGGTTGCGGTATTCGGGTACTCCGTAGTCCAGGGCGCGAACCGTCTTGTCTGGCTCGATCCAGCTCGCGGCCAGTGCGTGCGCGAAGTCGAAGCCTTCCATTTCCGCGCCGACACGGCGCAGCCCGAGGTAGCCCGCGGTGATGATGGGCATCACGAAACGGGCGAGTGGCGCGAGCCTGTTCCAGCCGACCCCGCCCTCCAGGTCGAAGGTCTTGCCACGCCAGGTCGGTTCGATGCGCATCAACAGGTTTGCCAGATGCGCTTCGGGGATTCCGAATAACTTCCCGACGATCAGGCCTTCCATCTTTCCGTCCGGCCCCTGGGGTGCGGCACCCGCGGCGAACATTTCCGCCAGCGCGTCGCGGTCATTACGTGCACCGAGACCGGCGAGGTAATCCCACGCTGCGGCACGGACCGAAACCGGATGCGCCGCCGCCCGGTCCCGCAGTTCCTCCAGCATCGCTCGCGGCGCCGAGATTTTTCGTTCCAGATGTGCCGTCATCGCCCTCTCCCTTCTGGCACGAGTTCGTACCAGTTTATTTGGTACGGAACTGTGCCAGATTAATGGGAGGCCTGTCAACGGCTCGGCGCCAGAAATGGGAGGATGATCGCGTGTCGACCGCTAAACGCAAGTACGCAGGTGATTCCGCCGGGGAGCGGACGCTGCGCCGACGCACCGCACTGCTCGACGTCGCGTTAACCACTATGGCCGAAAACCGCTGGCGCACAGCGACAGTCGACGCACTGTGCCGATCAGCCAAGCTCAACAAACGCTACTTCTACGAAAGCTTCGACGGCCTCGACGCACTGGCCGACGCCGTAATCGAATCCATAGCGGCCGAGGTCGCAGAGGCAGCCATCAGCGGCTACATCCCATTGCTCGACCGGCCCGTGGAAGAGCAGGCGCGCGGCGCCATCACCGCCGTCGTCGACATTCTCGGCGACGACCCCCGCAAAGCGCTCGTCCTCCTCGGCGGCATACCGGCCACACCGGTGACACACGAGAAACGCACCGCCGTAATCGCCAGCCTCACCGCCGCGCTAATCGCACACGCCCGTACAACCCACGACGTGGCGCTCGAAGAAGACTCCCTGGCCTCGACTGCACCCGCCTTCGTAATCGGCGGATCCGCCCAGGCGATCCTGTCCTGGGCCAACGGAGATCTACCGATAACCCGCGACCAACTCGTCGACGACATCACCGCACTATGGATGGCCCTTGAACACAGTGCGACCGCTCTTGCTCGCTCACGACTTCTTCGTCCCAGCACCGAACCGGCCACCTGACGTGCACGGAGTTCGACAGTTTTCACCCGCGACCACCTCGACGCTCCCCGCTCAGGCAGCGCCGGCTGGCATGGCGTGAGACTTCACATCATGAAGGATCTCTACTATGGCTTCGACATGCTTGTCGGGAAAGATAATGTCGGGCCGACCATGATCGGTGTAGGGCGACTCGAACAGCCGACCGGGCTCCATGATGCCGTTCGCTGTCAGTTCCTCGACAATCAATTGGACGAAGCGGACCTGGTCTACCGTGAACTTCGTGCCGTCAAGGTAATTGCCGAATGCTTCGATGGCAGCCGCGCGATCGAGGCCAACAAGCGAGCGGATGAAAACGCCCAACCCCCCGCTCTGCTGACCAGCCCGCACGAGTTCAGCCTTCTGAACGCCCGACTCCACGAGCATCGCCTCTAGGGCCTCAAGATCCTCAGGTGTAAGTTGCTTGTTCCGACGCAAACGCTGAAGAGCGACATGGTGGAGGTGATCTTTCAGGTACGCAGCCGCTTTCGCGCGGAAGCGTTCGAAGTTGGTGCCCGGGGTGGTCCCCGGGAGGTCGACAGCGATTGATTCGCCGAGTTCGTCCTCGAAGTCTGTGTAGACAGGGTTGCGTTTGGTTCGTTCAATGAACCGCACGAGGCCCCGAACCCGGACCCGGAGAAGTTCCAGCATTGGGAGGGTGACATCAATCCACCACTCATCCCCCGCGACCGATTCCAACAGCACGGCCTGCTCCGCGACGGACGGGATCGCCGTTTTGGTCAACAGTGCAGAGGCGATGTTCTGAATAGTTTCGCGGAGCTGCTCTGCTGCGACTGCATCGGATTGTAATTGAGCGAGCTGTCGGCGAAGCACCAGGAGGTCGAATCGCTTGGCGTCCTCGTCAGGGTCGACGGCTGTCGATGGCAAACCGGCCAAGTGTTCTGCGGCTTCGTTGGCATCTTCGGTGGTGAGTGTCTCCCATACCTTCGGGTCGGAGTACCGCTCGACCCATTTACGGTGCGGGCGGATGAGGAAGTTGTCGAGGTTCATGCCAGCGACGAACTCGTGCAGCGCATTTGCTGTAGCTTTGCGCAGATCTGGCTCAGATTCACCTAATGTCGTGATCAGCCCGAGGCGCGCCTCAAAAATTCGCTGGGTGATCGACTTCTGGATTGAGCCCTCCGAGCCGGGAAGGTCCTGGCTGAAATATTCGAGGTTGCCGCAGAAGTCGAAGACGAGGAAGTCCTTCTTGTCCTGGCCTGGCCCGAACAAGTCGGGGCGCAGCCGGGTGCCGCGGCCAATCATCTGCCAGAACTTAGACTTCGACCGGACCATCTTGAAGAATACGAGATTCAGGACCTCGGGCACGTCGATACCAGTGTCGAGCATGTCGACACTGATGGCGATGTGCGGCGCTTTGTCCTGTTGGGAAAAGTCGTCGATAAGGCTCTGCGCGTACGGTGTGCCGTGGGTGATGACGCGCGCGAATGTGCCCGCGTGCTCGGGCCAACTGATGTCGAAGCGCTGCTGAATGAACTGGGCGTGGGCCTGATTCTTGGCGAAAACAATCGTTTTGCCTAGGCGGTCCCCACTGGCGACTTTGTGCCCGTGCTGCATAAGCGTGCCGAGCACTTTATCGACGGTGTCTTCGTTGAACAGGAAGCGGTTTAGTTCCTCTGCACCAACCTCGTCCGGCGGATCGTCCTCACCCCAGTCGAGGGTGTCCCACTGGTCTTTCTCCTCTTCCGACAGGTCGTTGTACTTGATGCCCTGGCGGAGGAACTTCGTACCGACGGCCACTCCCTTGGGCGGCACAAGAAAGCCGTCCGCCACCGCTTCATCAAGACTGTAAGCGTCGGTGGGGACGCCGTCCTCAAGGTGGAAAAGCCGGTACGTGTTGTGGTCGACCTCGTCCTTCGGCGTCGCCGTCAGACCCACGAGCAGCCCATCAAACCAATCGAAGATGGCCCCATATTTCGCATAAACCGACCGGTGGGCTTCGTCGATAACGATGAGGTCGAAGTAGCCTGGCCCGAACCGACGCCCCGATTCGCCTACGTCGTTGATGAGATTCATCATCGTCGGGTACGTCGACAGGTACACCCGGCCGTCAGTGGCCTTCTCCGTCACCAAGTTGACAGGCGGGGCACTCGGCAGGTGTGCTTTGAAAGCGTTCGCAGCCTGATTAACCAACGCGGTGCGGTCAGCGAGAAACAACACTCGCTTGACCCAGTTGGCCTTCATCAGCTGATCTATCAGGGCAATTACGGTGCGAGTTTTTCCTGAACCTGTGGCCATGACCAGCAAGGCTTCGCGCTGCTTCTTCGTCAGGGCGTCGCCGACCGCTTTGATTGCCCGCTCCTGGTAGTAGCGTCCGACAATGTCTTTCTTGATCGGCGCGGCAGCAAGCGGCAGACGAGTGTGGCGGCGCTGAATCATCAACTCCAGCTCATCACGGGTATAGAAACCTTGAACTTCGCGCGGCGGGAACCCCGCCGCGTCATCCCACAACCAATGCTCGTACCCGTTGGTGTAGAAAATCACCGGGCGGCGCTTGAATTGCGCTTCGAGACAATCGGCGTAAAGCTTGGCTTGCTGCTGACCGATCTGCGCGCTCTTAGTAGTGCGCTTCGCCTCCACGACCGCAAGCGGCAACCCGTCGGCACCCCACAGCAAATAGTCGACATACCCGACGCCCTTTGCGTTGGGCATGCCGGTAACTTCGAACTCGCGGTCCCGATTCTGGCCAAGAGGCCAGCCAGCTTCTTTCAGAAGCATGTCGATGAACAGGTCTCGGGTCTGCGCCTCGGTGTAGTCGTGGTCGTCGGCCTTGGTGTTCGCCGCTTGCGCTGCCTTGATCTGCTCACGCAACTTCGCGATCTCAGCCTCATGGGAGACGAGCAGCTCATCCTTCTCGGCTAGCAGTTTCGCGTTAGCTTCATCTTGAGCCTTGAACTTCTGTGCGAGCTGCACAACTTCCGCGCGAGACAGCGGTGCGGCCTTTGAAGCGAGCTTGGGGTCGAACTGCGACCGTGTCGGCACAGCCCCAGGGTTCGCGGAGTAGTGGAACGCGGCCCACACCATCACATGGTGCAGTTCACGAAGGACTGCTGCCGCAATATCAGGCCTGATCGGCTTCTGGTCATGGACAGCCGCATTACCGGCCTTGCGAATCAGATTCAGCTTCGTGTTGATCGTGACGCCCGCACGAGCCTTGAACCCCGCGTCGTTGATCCGCGCAGCCAAGTCATTCTTATACGGCAGCGGCAGACCAAGAAGGTCATACAAATGGCCGACCAGCGTCTCAACAGCACGACGACTATAGAAACAAGCCGAGCGCGGATCGGCCATCAAATACGACTCGGCCCTCGCGCATTCAGGGTGCAGCCCGGGGAAGGTAACACGAAGAAACTCGAAGTTACCCACGGTTCCCCTTTCCCAAATCTGGATTCGACGTTGACAGGTAATAGAAACCTGGACCTCGCCGATTTGGTCTTGACGGACGGAGTTCTCCAGCCTCTTCAAGATCCTTCAACACATTACCCACGTTGGTAGGGCTGGCACCGGTGAGAGCGCCGAGCTCCGTTGTGCTGATGCGGCCCCGGGAACGCGCGTATGAGCGCGCAATTCTGGCGCGTGTCGGCCATGATCGCGTCGTTTGAGCATCACGGTCCCGCGACTGAAGGCTGTCGCGTGCTGTAGAAGATAGATTCCATGCCGGAGACTCGTCGTCAGGGATTCCTGCGACGAGTGTCACGATGCCGACGTTGTCGATAGTTCCTTGTGTCAACCGGGTGATCGCGCCGACCGTTTCAGCACGATTGAGTTGAAGGATCGGCATCGCACCATTGGCGTCGATCCAGCCTTCATCAACCACATGGCGAAGTAGCAGTAGCGCGTTGACGTCCTCAGATAATTCGATTGGTTCCAGGCTCGACAGCCACCCAATCCATGAAGAGTCAATCGCATCGCCAACGAGAGAAACTCGCACGAAGGGTCCTTCGATTTGCTCAATGGTAGGCACTCTGTGGCCGAGCCGGAGCATCTCCCGGACCATGCGGTCGACACCAACTCCTTCACGTTCCGCGACGCGAATCGCTGCAAACAACTCTGTCAGCGCCCTGTTCCGAGATTGGGACGGATGGGTAATGATGTTCGCCGCAGTGACGCCACCGAAGAATCCGCCGGGACTAGTGACGCGAAGGGTTCGACCTATGTGTTCGATAGTCGTTGGCTGGGCGAGACCCCACTCACGGTGCGCCAACCCGTTGACCACAGCTTCGCGAACTGCTTGCTCTGGAAGGTCTCGGACCTGCCCGATAGTGATGCCTCGCGGCAGGTGACGCACGGCGTTGTTCGCCGCGATATGAGTGAAGACCTCGTGCAACTCTTCGAGCAGGCCCCGAGCGCCCACGTGCACGCGTTGCCGACTGTCACCACCGGCGATGTCGCGGCGAATGTAATCGAGCCCCGGTTCGCCACGGCCGACAAATGCGAGCACTCCAGCGTTGGTGAGAAAGCCATCACCCGTGACGACATTCAGTCGACGGAGAAGCTCCGGAGTTGGCTGCCTTGCAAGGTCGAAGGCGTGGGAGTCGTTACTGTTGAGCAGAAATCTGCGCGCTACATCAACTGCTGCCTCACGAGCTTCGGATGCTGGCACATGTGAAGGCTGAGCAGACCAGTCAAAATTCGTCCGGATCATCCGTTCGGCATGCCAAGATGCAGGATCAACCTCCACACATTTGTCGCTAACACGCCATCGAACCCGTCCTCGCCAACGGATCGGTTCAATCGCCTGCGGTGCAGTGATCACAAGAAGGCGGGTTCCATCGACCTCCACTGGCCGTACGTCGAGCGTCAAGGTTCGGTCAGTCAACTCATACACCCGGTGCCTGAGCCATTCGACGTCTAGGGCTGTACCAATCAGGGTTCCATCGTCAGCGGCTCCGAGGATAAGTGCACCACCGCCTGGCGTATTGGCCATACATGCCGATTCGCCCGCAACTTGTTCTGCTGCCCTCTCATTCCGGGGCGCTCCAGGCAGCAGGCTCTTCGTCTTGTCTCGCCGCCCGGCTTCCTCTTTAAGGTCAACGAGCGAAGTCTCTGAGCGGTCCCACGTGCCAGAAGCGAGAAGCCGAAGCGCTTCGCTGACGGCGTCCTCTATCGGACTAGGCCCGAATCTTATAGACATCGCAGCATTCACCTCCACACCATAATTTAGACAGCCCCTAAATTATGGCAGAACCTGCTTGTGAATGTTGCTCATAATTTGCTCGCGGGCTCATGTGCGCGTTCGCACTCAGCTGGGTAAGCGGCAAGGCATCATCGACGCAGCCCAGCTCACTCATGAATTGTCTCCGTCCGCACCGAAGTGCCTCGCCAGCCGTTCGAGCGTAAATTCCTGGCGGAGCTTGCAGGCACTGTTCTGGTTGGCGAACATGCCCTTTTCCCAGTAGGCGTCGGACTGGGGCCTGCTGGCGATCTAACGGACAGGGACCACGTACTCGGCGATGTCATCCGCTTGCGGTAGTCCCACCGCTCCGTGGGAGTATGTCGCATGGAGATCCTGGTCAGCTAGCGGAACCCAGAGGTCCTCGACAAGCACCTTCGCTTCGTCGAATCGAACGGCCTCGCCCAGCGTTTCCCCAATCGCGACGTAGCCGTGGGATGGGATGTGTACGTTGATCCGAGCCCCGACCGGCAGCGAGCGAAGGGGGCGGGAATACCAAATATCGCCGCCCGCCGACACAAATCCGTATTCGTGGCCATCCTCCCACGCTCGCCCTAGGCCATCTCCGAACGATACGAACCAATCCTGTCCATTCCACTCCGCCCGCTTGCCCTCCTTCTTTCCCGGCGTGGCGGGCTGGCCTTCCTCTGAGGTTGCGAGCCAGGAGCGGGCGAGATAACTACGGTCGTCGTCCTTCAAGTAGGAAAAGAACACGGCATTTATGGGGACACCGAAGTCACGCAGGTACGTCACGATACGTTCAGAACTTGCGTCAAGGTCTGTGGCAACAACCGTGAGTTCAAGCTCGGCATTCAACTCATCGGGAGGAGCACTGCCGAACACTTCCTCAAAAGCCGCTTCGAAGGGTTGCCCAAGATGGTCACTGGCGAGGTCAATGATCTGCTCGCGAGTGAGAGTGGAGACCCACGAACCGTAATCCAACACTTGAGCAACAACATCGCGCGGAGTCTTGTCACGCTTGAGCTCCAGGACATGGAGATTACCGTCGCCGTCAATGGCAAGGAGATCAACGAACTTTCCGTAAGGCGTTCGAACCTGCCGCCCAACAACAAGAAGTCGCGTGCCCAGCAAGGAAGGATCCTGCTCCAAGAAATCCTCAAGAGCCGCCTCACTCGGCAGCATTGACGATTTGAGCGGACGCGGCAGCTCACCGTCGATTCGCCACATCCGCATCTCAACAGGCATCAGTCACAGCTCCCCTCGGAACGCACGGGACTGAAGGGAAGTGAAAAGTTGGTCATCTGAAATGAGGAGATTCTGCACTGCGGTCCGCTGAGCATCTACGCTTTCGATCCTGGCGGTGAACTTACGCTGCAAATCTGAACTCGGTAGGGCAATTGGGATCCTTTGCAGCTCAGACGCATTAATATTTGCCTGATTGACAGCAGCTTTCGCGAGGCGCCGCCGAATAGCCTGCCCAAAAGGACTCGTGAGATATGCCGACACGAACTCGGATTGGTGCTCAGGCTTGCATCGCACTCTAACTAGGTAGCCAGCCAATGCGAGCGACCGGTCGGTACGAACCACTGCTGTCTTGCCGACTTTTTCCTTGCTGTTCGTTCGATTGAAAAGCATGTCGCCCCGGCGAACGGTGTACCTAGGAACGTCGGCCACCGAAAGGTCGATGTACTTGAGGTCCCTCAAATCCAGACGGCCGCTGTCAGTTACGTTCCCCATCCGGAGAATCGGCCACTCACCGGAGTCGCCAGCTTTCGCGGATGTCCCATACCGAACTGACTGGGTCATGTCTCCAATTACCCCCATCGGCCATCGGCTAGCCCATGTGGCAGGGTCGCCGAACATGTCGTGGAAGATCGCCTGGGTGAGATCGTCGAGGTGGGCGAGCACTTGACGTCGTTTGGCACGAAGGGCGTCGGCGTGGTCGAGGATCGCGGCGATGCGTCGCTGCTCGTCAAGAGGTGGGAGGGGGACCTCGGCCCGGAGCAACTGCCCTTGCGTCAGCTTTGACCGCGTTGATCCGGAAATGTAGGGCGCGAAGTCGTAATTGCGAAGTGTATGGTACAAGAAATCGTGGTCAATTTGACTCCTTGATCGAAGGACATGTCCGTGATTATTCACCCATGATGGGCCAGCTATTCGGTAGGCCACACCTCTCGATGGATTACTAAAGTGACCGCCGTCCTCAGCGACAATCACCAGTGGTTCGTTAAAGATGGCCCGATCAATCCATCCTTGTTGACCATTTGCTCCGTAATACGGGACGTCCCCCGGAATGCGCTCCGACTCTGTGACGGGAACCCGCTGTCGATCCAAGCAATCTACTACCTCACCCAGCGCCACCATCTTCACGACAGCATCGCCTTCAAGTCAGCCAGACCTTTGGCGATCTCATCTTCCAGAACTTCGATGTCGGCGATGATCTCTAACGGTGGTCGGTGCTCAACTTCGTCGTGGATGATTTCTTTGTAGCGGTTCAGCGAGAGGTCGTATCCCTGCACGACGATGTCGTCTTTTGGCACGCAGAATGACTGCTCTGTGCGGGCACGGTCACGCTCAGTCGTGTCGCTTGACGCCCACCGGGTGAGGACGTCGGGCAGATCGTTGGCTTCAACCGGGTTGCGTTTGTCGTCGAGCGAGAAACCGTCGGCCTGGACGTCGTAGAACCACACATGGTCAGTGCCGCCGGAGTTGGTTTTGGTGAAGAACAGGATGGCGGTCGACACCCCGGCGTAGGGGCGGAACACACCTGATGGGAGCTTCACGACGGCGTCGAGCTTCTGCTCTTCAACTAGGGCCCGACGCAGGTCCTTGTGCGCTTTGGATGAGCCGAACAGCACTCCGTCGGGGACGATTACTGCGGCTCGGCCACCTGGCTTGAGGAGCTTCAGGAAGAGTGCGAGGAACAGCAGTTCCGTCTTTTTGGTTTTCACGATCCGTTGAAGGTCTTTGCTGGTCGACTCGTAATCGAGCGACCCCGCAAACGGCGGATTGGCCAGGATCAGGGTGTATTTCTCGGCATCCCCGGCGGCGCCTTCAGACAGCGAGTCGCGGTAGCGGATGTCAGGTGACTCGATTCCGTGCAAGAGCATGTTCATGCTGCCGATCCGCAGCATTGTTGAGTCGAAGTCGTAGCCGTGGAACATGGATCGGTGGAAGTGCTGCCGCTGCGTCGCATCCGTCAGCGCGGAAGGATGCTTCGCGCGGATGTATTCGCTGGCAGTCACGAGGAAGCCGCCTGTGCCGCAAGCTGGGTCGCAAATCTCGTCAGTTGGTTTGGGCGCCGTCATGTCGACCATCAGGTTGATGATGTGCCGCGGGGTGCGGAACTGCCCGTTTACGCCAGCGGAGGCGATCTTCGAAAGCAAATACTCGTACAGGTCGCCGTTGGTATCCCGGTCTTCCATCGGGATGCCGTCGAGCATGTCGACAACCTTCGATAGCAGCGCCGGTGTGGGGACTGTGAACCGCGCGTCACGCATGTGCTCGGAATACGTCGATCCGCCACCGCCGAGGCCGCGAAGGAACGGCAAGACTTCGTCAGCGACGATCTTGAACATGACTTCTGGAGCTTCATTTTTGAAGTTACTCCACCGCAAATGGGCCTGCGCTGGCAGAAAGATCGGATCTTCGACGGCGCTACGGGTAAACCGGGCCTTCTTCTCGGCGGTTGTCTGCAAGTCGTCGAGGCGGCGAATGAACAGTAGGTAGGTGATCTGCTCGATCACTTCAAGCGGGTTGCTGATGCCGCCAGACCAAAACGAGTCCCAAACGCGGTCAATCTTGCTCTTCAGCTCACCAGTTATCACACCCGAAACTCTAGTTCAGCAAGTCTTCACACGGTTAGTGGTCGTGGGCGGTCAGCCACCCCATGTCGACGCTGACCTTCTAGTTGCGCAGATCTCGGCGAAAAGTAGGCAGCGCAGCTGGTCGAACTCGGCGACAACAGGGTCGCGTGGACGACGGCCTGCAGGGTCAAGGCCAACTCACCAGGAAATTGGAAACTTTTTGCTGACGTGCTGCTCGATCACATCTCGCAGATGGCACACCGGCAGGCGCTCTGCGCAGGGGCCTAATGATCTTGGCCCGCTTGGCCGCGAAGGGCCAAGACGAGCCAAGATCGGCCCTGCCAGCTGCTGTTTAACCGGCAGTATGAGGTGGGCGACGGCTCGAGTACACGCACCCTAACGATTACCGATTACCCTTCGAAGCGCGGAGGCAAACATTTCTCTCCAACTCCACACGTCATCCACCCGCAGGGAAGCGTCTCAACAACTCATTCAGTTCGCGCGTCTCCCGGCCGATGTGGTCCGCGAACTCGTCTCCGGCGACGAACGTGTTGTTCCAGTGATTGTCACTCACCGTGCGACCCCAGGTCGCTGACCCGGCAAGGCTGGCGAACACGTCGATGAGCGCGTCACGCTCAGATGGTGAGATGCCTGGTGGTGCCATGAGGCCGCGCCAATTGTGGAACTCCACGTCAAGTCCCCGTTCCATGAGGGTCGGGGCGTCGATTCCTGGCAATCGCTCCGCCCCCGTGATTGCGAGGACACGCACTTCACCGTCCCGGATCTCGTAGAGATGCTCTGAGATGCCCGTGAATGCAACATCGACCTGGTCAGAGACAAGAGCCCCGAGCATATCGCCACCCCCGTCGTACGCGCGATACCCACTTTGGGTGGGCTCGACGCCGATAGCTTCGAGGAACAACATCGCGGCGAGATAGTCGGGGCCGCCAGGCTGAGAGCCCCCACCAATCTGTGCGGCGTCCGGTTCAGCCCGTACCGCGGCCACAAAGTCATCGATCGTCGCGAACTCCGAATCAGGACGCACGAGGATCGCACCCGGCTCGTCCATCAGTTGGGCGATCGGCGTCAGTTCGCGGAGCACTTCGCCCTGCCCTGAGACTTCGGCATTCGCTATCGTCGCGAGACCCATTTGCAGCAGCAGCGAAGGGTCGCCCTCCTCAAATCGCGCGCGATGCAGGGCTGCGAGGCCTCCATCGCCGGGCATGTTGATTATCGATGCACTCTCCACGAGCCGTTCATCCTCTAAAGCGATGCCCGTCAAGCGCGCAGTCTGATCGAATCCCCCGCCTGGTGGAGTCGGAACAATGATGCGTAGCGGCGAAAGCTCCGTTCCGCCGCCAGGGACGCACCCCGCGATAATCGACGCTAAGGCGATCATCAAGAGAGCGAACTTCCCTGGGAGGGAACGGAGCTTGTGTGTCACGACCGTCAGATCCTTTCGGAGACCTTCTCCTTTTCCTGCCCACCGTCGATGTCCTGCTCTGCGCCGCGGCGGGACCGTCGCACTGTTCCGATCACGGCGGGGAGCAGTGACAGTATCGCAAGCCCGAGCAAGATCGCGGGGATTGGTTGCGTAGCGAAGACAGTCCAGTCACCGCCGGAGATCTGCAAGGCCTGGCGCATCGAGCGTTCCATCAAGCCGCCGAGAATCAGCCCCAAGATCAGCGGTGCTGCCGGGAACCCATTGGCTCGCATCAAGAAACCGATCGCACCAAACGTGATGAGCAGCCACAGGTCGAACGTCGAGAAGCTCAATCCGTAGACACCGACCACGCAGAAGACGACAACCAGCGGGAGGAGCAGCGTCTTCGGGGTGTCGAGAACCTTCGCGAACACGGGAATGAGCGGCAAGTTCAGCACCAGCAGGACGATGCTGCCGATGTACATGCTGGCGATCACGCCCCAAAACACTTCGGGACGGTCCGTCATCATCATCGGGCCTGGCTGCACGTCGAGTACGAGCAGCGCGCCGAGCAGGATCGCGGTAGTTCCGGACCCTGGGACCGCCAGCGTCAGCAGCGGCACGAACGAACCGACGGCCGCCGCATTGTTGGCTGACTCGGGAGCAGCAACGCCCTTGATGTTGCCTTTGCCGAATGTCTTGCCGTCCTTCGCGATGCGCTTCTCGAACGAGTAGGACAGGAACGATGCGACGGTAGCGCCCGCGCCGGGGAGAACGCCGGTGAAGAAGCCCAGCACCGAGCTGCGCGCGACTGGTGGCGCGATGGTTTTCGCTTCCTTCCGAGTGAGACGTAGCGACGTGACCTTGCGCTTTTCGCCTTCCTTGCCCCGCTTCGTCAGCATGACGAGCACTTCCGCGAGCGCGAAGATGCCGAGGGCGACGATCAGGAAATCGATGCCCTCCAGCAAGTCGGGCAGCCCAAAGGTGAAACGCTGATTCGCGGTCTGTGTATCGATGCCGACGAGGGCGATCATCACACCCACAACTGCGGCGATGAGGCCTTTCGTGATGTTCTTGCCAGCTAGGGTGACCACGGCGGTGAGACCGAGAATCATCAGCGCAAAGTACTCCGCGGGACCGAAGCTGACTGCGAGGCTTGATAGCGCGGGCGCAACGGCCATCAGGCCGAGGATGCCGATCGTGCCGCCAACAAATGAGGAGATCGCGGCGATTGCTAGTGCCTTACCGGCTCTGCCCTGCTGAGCCATCGGATAGCCGTCGAACGATGTCGCCACCGTGCCGGCCACTCCGGGAGCATTCAGCAGAATCGACGACGTAGAGCCACCGAATATCGCACCGTAATAGACGCCCGCGAGCATGATGATCGCGGTAGTGGGGTCCATCCCGAAAGCAACGGGAATCATCAGTGCGATCGCGCTCATTGGGCCGAGGCCGGGGAGGGTGCCGATGATCGTTCCGGCGAGCACACCAATGAAGACGAACAGTAGGTTCTGCGGGGTCAGTGCGACACTGAACCCCTGCATCAACTGGTCAAATGTATCCATGAGAGTGTCCTGATCAGAAGGGCAGGACGCCGGTTGGCAGCGCCACACCGAGTCCTGTGGTGATGCTCAGGTAGAGAATGAGCGGGACGGCGATGCTCACGATCGCGTTCACGAGGTGCCGCTTGTATCCGAGGTACCAAGCGACGAGGAAGACATACGCGGCGGTCGCGATGATGAAACCGAGACGCTCGAACGCGAAGGCGTACAAGCACATCGACGCAACGAACAATCCAATCTCGTACGCCTGATTTCCGGTACGGCCCAGGCGGGGCCCCTCGTCCTCAGCTGCAACAGCTTCCGTCGCCGCCGCCCGTGCTTTCACGACCGCGGGGACCGCGGCTTGTGCCACCGACTTCGGCTCCCCGCGCTGGAAGAACAGCACCGCAGCCAGCAGCAAGAGCACGGCGCCGAGCCCCTTCGGCAATGTGGAAGGCTGAACGGGCACCTCGACCGCGGTGAACTCCGAGATCTGCGTGGCGAAGAACGTGTAGACCAGCGCGAGCGCACCTACCGCGATCGCGAGCGTCCGCTGATTGAATGTGAAACTCTTCATGACGTCCCCGCGTTCCTCGCCAGGCCGACCTCGTCAAGGATTTCCGCGAACTCATCGTTGGTTTCGTCAAGGAACTGCGCGAAGTCCGCGGAGCCGAGGTACGAATCCACCCACCCCAGCTGTGCAGATTCGACCTTCCAGGATTCAAGTTCCACGAGCTGGCTGAACAGGTTTTCGTAGTATTCGATCTGAGCATCGGTCAGATCACCGGGAGCCATCACGCCGCGCCAGATATCGAATGTGAAGTCGTAGCCCAGCTCAGTGAGCGTGGGGACGTCGGGCATCGACTCGACGCGTTCCGGCGCGGAAACCGCCAGGGCCCGTATCTTTCCGCTCTCAATCAGGCCGGTTGCCTCACCGCCACCAGTGACGCCCATATCGACGTGACCGCCAAGTAGCGCTGTCATCGCTTCGCCGCCACCGTTGAAGGCGACGTAGTTGAGCTCCGTTGGATCCGCACCGACGGCGAGCGACGCCCCCGCGACGGCGACGTGGTCCATGCTTCCGGGTGACGACCCGCCCGCTACAGCGAAAGATTGCGGGCGCGAGCGGAGCTGTTCTGCTGCCTCGTCGAAGGACGTGATCGGCGAGTTTCCTGGAACGACGTACACCATGTAGTCGGTCGCGAGTCGGGCAATCGGCGTGTACTCGGTGTACTCGTTTTGTGCCTGACCCGTCATCGGGACAAGCAGCATGGGTGGACTTGTGACGAAGAGTTTGTGCGGGTCACCGGAATGAGCGGCCATGTACGCCCATCCGATTGCGCCTCCCGCACCAGGCTTGTTGATGACGCGGAACTGCTTGTCGGCGAGACCCGCCTCATCGAGCAGCCTCGTACTAGTTCGTGCGAGTGTGTCCCAGCCACCGCCGGTGGCCGCGGGGGCGACCATTTCGATGGGCTGGGAAGGCGACCACGCACCGTCTTCAGAGACTTCCGCTTCTGTGCAGGCGGTCGCGCTGAACACAGCGAACGCAGCCACCACACAAAGGGGGAAGGCCAGGCGTTTCCTCATTCCGAACTCCCAACGTGGACTTGTGATGCGCTTCACATCGTCACGCCGTGAGCTGGGTCACGTGAATATTGTGTAAGTAGTTCGGACCACTGTTCGTAACGAACATTGTGGTCGTATTGTTCACGCGAGATGCTCGCCTGAGATGGCGGAAATGTGAGAGTCTCGGCTCGTGCGCCCCAGGCTTACGCTCGCCGGGCAGTTCCTCGCCCTCCAGTTGACGATCATCATGATCGTGCTCATCGTCGTGACCGGGGTAGCGCTGGCTCAGTTCGATGCGGCATTCCGGCAATCCGAGGGCCGCCGGATGAGCGCGATCGCCGAGACGGGCGCATCGACCGAAACGATTCGTATTGGAATCGCCGACCCTGCGCAGCGTGGGCTGCTGCCACCGGCGGGTGAGAGCCTCCGCACTTTGTCCGGCGCAGATTTCGTCATCATCGCCGACCCAGATCTTCGCATCTACGCATCGCCCGATCCGAGCGACCTCGAGCGCCGCTTTGAGGTCGGTCCGAGCCCGGTGTTAGACGGACGCGCATGGTCCGGCTCTATGGAGCACAACAACGTTGCTTACATCGCCGCGCATGTCCCCGTGATTGCTGACGGAGCTGTAATCGGCATCGTTGCGGCTGGCCGGGCCGTTCCCACGATCGGGCAGCGTCTGATCACCGCCGCACCAGGCATCCTTTCGTATCTCGCCATCGCGGGTCTCATTGGCTTCGCGGGCTCGTTGTTACTGTCACGCCGGGTCAAACGTCAGACTCTCGGGCTGGAACCGGATGCGATCACGCGGCTCGTCCGCCATCGCGAAGCAATGCTGCACGGTATCCGCGAAGGCGTGCTGGGCCTGGATGGTGCAGGACGAATCACGGTGGTCAGCGAATCTGCTCGCGAACTGTTGGGGCTGCCACCCGATGCCACCGGGCGCACGATCTCAGATCTCGGTCTCGACCCGGAGTTGCAGACCGCGCTCATCTCCGATGAACCCCAGGGGGAACAGGTCATTGCGGTACGTGATCGCGTGATCACGCTCAACCGGATGCCGCTGACGGAGGCGGGTGCCCCGGCCGGATCGGTCACGACGATGCGTGACCGGACGGATCTGCTCGCGCTGCAAAGCGAACTTGCGGTGTCGAAAACGACGACCGATGCTCTGCGCGCACAAGCACACGAGTTCAGTAACCAGCTTCACGTGATCTCGGGGCTGCTCGAACTTGGCGAGCACGACGAGGTTCAGAACTACGTCCGCAAGGTCGGCGGGACGCGTGCGCAACTCACAGATAGCGTGAAATTTCTGATCCAGGATCCCGCTGTGGCGGCGTTACTGATCGCGAAAACCAGCCTCGCAGCCGAGCAGGGCAGCACGCTCACCGTGTCTGATGAGTCGGCGCTCAGCCCGCTCCCCGACCGCCTTGTCGCTGATGTCGTCACTGTGGTCGGAAACCTCATCGACAACGCGCTCGACGCCCTGTCGCAACACAGCGGCCCCGGGCAGGTGGAAGTGACTCTCGCCGAACATGCCGGGGCCGTAAGTGTGCGGGTCCGCGACACGGGGCCGGGAATCCCGGAGGATCAGCACGCGAAGATTTTCGAACGCGGATACTCCACTAAGGATAGTCAGTCCCGCGCCCGTGGCTACGGGCTTGCGCTGACGCAAGTGATCTGCGCCCGGCGCGGTGGGTCCGTCACGGTCCGGTCCGGGGCAGAAGGTACGAGTTCCGCACCTTGGGGTGCAGAGTTCACCGCCCGCCTGCCGAGGACCCCGGCGGATGACTCCGGGTCGAGGAAGGAGAACCGGTGATCCGAGTTCTGGTCGTAGACGATGACTTCATGGTCGCGCGCGTGCACCGCGGCATGGTCGAACGAGTGCCTGGCTTCACCGTCGTGGGTGTCGCACACACGGGTACGGCCGCCCTGACGATGGTCGACGAACTCGCACCCGATCTTGTCCTGCTCGACGTGTACATGCCGGACCTGAGCGGGATCGATGTGCTTCGGCGACTACGCAGCAGCGACAACCCCGTCGATGTCCTGATCATCACGGCTGCTCGTGACGCTGAGACAATTCGCACCGCGCTGCGCGGCGGGGTGGCTCACTACATCATCAAACCGTTCGAATGGTCGACACTGCGAGAACGGTTGCTGCACTACCAGCAGCAGCGAAACGAGCTGCAACACATTTGATACCGCTGATATCGCCGACCAGTCCGACATCGACCGTGTCTTCGGTGCGCCTACGACGCCCGAGATAATGCCGAAAGGAATGAGCGTGCAGACTGCCGAGCTCGTTCGCGACGCCCTGCACAGCGCCGATGACGACCTGTCCGCGACGGAATGCGCGGCGAGCACGGGGCTTTCTCGAGTGAGCGCACGCCGGTACCTCGAGCATTTCGCGGAATCAGGCACAGCGGAAGTGCGGCTGAAGTACGGAACAGCGGGCCGTCCCGAACGCCGATACCACTGGATTGGGACGTAACACGCGGCGGTAGACAATGCCGATTTCCCGTTTTAGCGTTTCGCTAAATCTCCTAAGACGGTGTCACCGCACGACGGCTAGGGTGGGGTCATGCAGCGAGTCATCATTGCCGGCGGCCACGGTCAGATTGCCCTACACCTCACGCGCCTTCTCGATGAGCGAGGTGTGCAGGCAGTGGGGCTGATTCGCAATCCCGAACATGGTGCCGACGTTCGCGCCGCGGGCGGAGAGCCAGCAGCCATCGATCTCGAATCCGCCTCCGTCGAAGACGTCACCGCAGTTCTCAGCGGCGCCGATGCAACGGTTTTCGCTGCTGGTGCAGGACCGGGCAGTGGTGTGGCCCGCAAAGATACCGTCGACCGAGCAGCGGCCGTGCTTCTTGCTGACGCTGCTGAAGCGGCGGGGGTAAAGCGGTTCATCCAGATTTCGGCGTTCGGTGCGGGTGAGCCAATCCCCGACGACGCCGAGGAGGTGTGGGCCGCCTACTTGAAGGCGAAGTCCGCAGCCGAATCTGACCTTGTCCGGCGCGGTGATCTCGAGTGGACGATACTTCGGCCCGGGCGGCTGACCGACAACACAGCGACTGGGCTGGTCAACTTGGCGGAACCGACTATCCCAAAAGGGGACGTCACCCGCGAAGACGTCGCACTAGTGATCGCCGAACTGCTGCACGCACCGGGCACAGCGCACAAAGTGCTGATGCTCACCGAGGGCGAGACACCTTTCGGAGAGGCGGTCGAGCAGGTGAGCTAGCGTCGCGGCATTCGCGTAGTGTGCACATTCGTGCAAGAAGCGCGTCTCGGCACTGCGAGAACGTGCACACTACGTGCACTCGGTTGAGGATTTCGGCGCATATGGAACGCTATAGACATGCCGCTTGATTTTCGTATTTTCACTGAACCCCAGCAGGGCGCTACTTACGACGACCTCCTAGCGATCGCTAAAGCAACTGAAGACCTCGGTTTTGATGCCTTTTTCCGCTCCGATCACTACCTAAGTATGGGCAGCGCATCAGGACTGCCCGGCCCGACGGACGCCTGGACCACCCTCGCGGGGCTTGCTCGGGAGACGTCCCGTATCCGTTTGGGCACGCTCGTCACGTCGGCAACGTTCCGGCACCCAGGTGTCCTCGGGATCCAGGTTGCGCAGGTAGACCAGATGTCAGGTGGGCGCGTTGAGCTCGGCCTCGGGGCAGGCTGGTTCGAGGAAGAACACAAGGCCTACGGGATCCCTTTCCCAAGTAAGAGGTTTGGCCGCCTCGAGGAGCAGCTAGCCCTGATTACCGGCATGTGGGACACGCCCGCTGGCGAGACGTTCACCTTCAAGGGGGAGCATTACGAACTCATCGACTGTCCCGCGCTTCCTAAGCCTGCGCAGTCACAACTACCGGTGATCGTCGGCGGGAACGGACCGAAGCGAACACCGGCTCTTGCTGCCCAGTTTGGGCATGAATACAACGCGGCGTTCCCTGAAATCGACAGTATCCGGAGCCGGTTCACGGTAATTCGTGATGCGTGCGAGGAACTCGGACGCAGCCCTGACGACTTGGTGTACTCCGCTGCGCTAGTCGTGTGCGTGGGCCGGGACGAGGCGGAATTCCGTCGTCGCGCGGCGGCGATCGGGCGTGAGCCAGATGAGTTGCGCAAGCATGGCGTCGCTGGGACGCCCGCTGAGGCAGCGGAGGTTATCGGCCGGGCCGCCGAACAAGGCTGTGAACGCTTCTACCTGCAGGTTCTCGACCTTACCGATCTTGATCACCTCGATCTGATTGCGAAAGAGGTCATCGCCTAGCCCCGCAAACGCGGAAGCAGGTATTGCCGAGACACGATGTCTCACCTATGTTGGTACTCATCGGCTACGAGGCCGCACCAACGGAGGTTGCGATGCCTAACTACTTTGTTACCGGCGGCACCGGCTTCATCGGGAGACGCCTCATCCCTTTGCTGCTCCAGAGAACGGACGCGCACGTCCACGTTCTCGTCCGGGCGCAACCCGTTCAGAGACTTAACGAACTGAAGACACCGTGGCCAGACAGCTCGCGTGTCACGCCGGTCATCGGTGATCTCAGCAGCGACGCACTGGGCATCACCGACGCCCGGAAACTGCCCGAATACGACCATGTGTTCCACCTCGGCGCACTCTACGACGTGACGGCATCCGCTGAGCAGAACCACATAGCCAACGTCACCGGTACGAGCAACGTCATAGAGTTCGCGGCACGCAACGGCGCAAAGCTGCTGCACCATACTTCCTCGATAGCTGTTGCAGGCAACTATCGAGGAACCTTCCGGGAGTCCGATTTCGATCTCGGCCAGGATTTCCCTTCGCCCTACCACGCCACGAAGTACGAAGCAGAACGCTTGGTCCGAGAGCAGGGGAAGGTGCCCTACCGCGTTTACCGGCCGGGGGCCGTGGTCGGTGACTCGCAAACCGGAGAGATGGACAAGATCGATGGACCGTACTACCTGTTTCCCCTATTTTCCCGTCTCGCGCATTTTCCGTCGCAGCTACCTATCGCCGCCCCACGTGTGGGCGTGACGAGCATCGTGCCGGTCGACTATGTCGCTGCAGCAATCGACCATCTTGCGCACATGGACGCACCCTCCGGGACCACATATCACTTAGGCGCCCCGAAGCCGCAATCCACCACCGAGGTGTACAACGCGTTCGCGAAAGCTGCTGGTGCCCCCCGTATCAGAGTGAATGCGCCCCGGGCGGTCAGCCGCGCTGCCACCCGGATCTTGCAGGACTCCAGCAAACGCCTGGCCCGCGCGTCCCACAAGAAGTCACGCACATCAGGCGCGACGACGGCGGTGCTCACCGAGATCGGTCTACCCCCAGACCTGCTGCCGATCCTGTTCGGTGAAGTGCAGTTTGATACGACAGCCACTCAGCAACACCTCAGTGGAAGCGGCATCGTCGCGCCAGAACTCCGCACGTACGCGGACATTCTCTACCGCTACTGGGCAAACAACCTCGATCCGGACAGGGCCCGCAAACGATCGCACCGTGATCCGCTCAAGGGACGCACTGTCCTGATAACCGGTGCATCTTCCGGTATTGGCCGGGCAACAGCATTCCGGGCGGCGCGACGCGGCGCGCGCCTAATCCTCGTGGCCCGCCGCGCCGAAGAACTGAGCGAGCTATGCCGCGAGATCGCGGCGGCGGGCGGCGAGGCTACCGCCTATCCGTGCGACCTCACCGACAATGACGCCATCGACGACCTCGCCAAGCAAGTGCTGCACGACTTCGGGGCCGTCGATGTTCTGGTGAACAATGCAGGCAGATCGATCCGGCGTTCCGTTCAGTTGTCGACTGACCGTTTCCACGACTACGAACGCACCATGGCGCTCAATTACTTTGCAGCCGTGCGTCTCACGCTCGCGCTGCTTCCCGCCATGATCAACCAGCGTTACGGCCGCGTCATCAACGTATCCACACAGGGTCTGCAAGGGCACCCACCGCGCTACTCCGCATACTTGGCGTCAAAGGCTGCCCTCGAAGAATTCGGGCGCATCGCAGGCAGGGATCTGCTCGCCGACGGCGTGACCTTCACGTCCGTCCGGATGCCCCTGGTGGGAACCGAAATGATCGCTCCCAGCGAAGCTGCCAACCGCGGTATTCCGCGCCTTGCACCCGAACAAGCTGCGAGCCTAGTGATTCGGGCCTTGGAAAAGGGCGGGGACTCTGTAGGTGTGCCTGCGGGGTCCGTGTTGCACGCCGCGCAAGCCCTCGCGCCGCGCACGAGTTTGGTCCTCAGTCACCTCGGTTCATTTCAGGGCACACCCGAGACCGCCCCCGAGGCACGCGAACTACGACGGCATGACCCACTCGCAGCGGTCGCGGGAACGGTAACCCGGATGCTGTGGAGAGCCATATAGGAGAGACCGTGTTTCTTGGCGTACCAGTGCCCGCTATTTTGCTGCTGACGCTCGGGATCATCGCGTTGATCTTGGCTGTGAACTCGCGGTGGCCGCGGACACGCGGACGCATCATGTTCTTCAGCTGGCCACTCGCATGGTTCCTCACCGAGCTCGCTTTGCACTTCAGCGTGCTGTTGGTGCTCGTAGGTGCGGTTCTGATCTGGGCTGGCGCATTGGGTTCGGCGGTAGGCTGGGCCGGCGCGGTGACGCTACTCGCCGGTGTTGCGCTGATACTCGCACCCGGCGTCAAAGCGCTCACGACACCCATCACAGTGACTCCTCCCCTCCCGGGGCGTTTCATCGAAGAACGCCACCAGTACCCGCGTCTGCATGTGCTTCTTCCCCCGTTGGCATGGTGGCGGCGAGACGTGGAAAAACGAAACAACATCACGTACCACCGCATCGGAAATCTCGAACTCAAACTCGATGCCACCCTCCCCAAGAAGCCGTACCCCGGTAAGCGGCCCGCGATCATCAACGTGCACGGTGGCGGCTGGACGACCGGCTCGCGCAAGGAACAGGGCGTGCCCCTAATTGGGCATCTCGCCGCCAATGGGTGGGTTGGCTTCAACGTCGACTACCGGTTAAGTCCCCGCGCCACTTGGCCAGAGCACATCGTCGACGTCAAGCGCGCAATCCTGTATATCCGCGCACATGCAGCCGACTTCGGCATCGACCCGGGCTTCATCGCGATCACAGGGGGTTCGGCCGGTGGACATCTCAGCTCGCTGGCAGCCCTGACCGGCAACGACCCTGCACTACAACCGGGATTCGAGGACGCGGACACATCTGTCGCCGCGTGTGTGCCGTTCTACGGTGTCTACGATTTCGTCGACGACGAGCGTGTGCTGAGTCCAGGGGTGCGCTGGATCGTGCAGCGTATGGTGTTCAAACGCCGCCGAGGCGAGGATCCCGAGCCGTTTCGGCAGGCATCACCGCTGCATCGGATGACACGCGACGCTCCACCATTCTTCGTGATTCACGGAGTGAACGATTCACTCATCACGGTTGAAGAAGCGAGACGATTCGTTCGCAAACTGCAGGACGTCTCCGGCCAGCCGGCGTATTACACGGAACTTCCCGGCGGACAGCATGCTTTCGACATGATCCCCTCAGTACGCACTATCCGCGTCCTCGATTCAGTTCACCTGTTCCTGGACGTCTTGTGGCGGGAACACTGCACACAGAACCAGAAGCCTTCTTGCTGAGATGGACCCCGAACCCAGTTGCCGATTGTGTGAGCTCATGGTGTGATCATTTTGATCTCAGCGGGAATTCGGAGGAGAACCTGTGCCGTACCTGATGCTCATCGTCACCGCTGTATGGATCATTTGCCTCATCGACGTCATCACGACCGAGGAGCACCGCGTCCGCAATATGCCCAAGATCGCCTGGATCCTGCTGGTCGTTATTCTCCCCCTCGCTGGTGCCGTCGCGTGGGTGGTAGCGGGACGCCCGAATGATGGTTCCTCGCCGCGCCGGAAGGACCCATTCGGGTCGCGCTACCCGGAGTACGACCGTCCTGGGCGGCATATCGCGCAGAATACGGAAGCTGATGAGGAATTCTTGCGCCGCTGCCGTGAACGTGCCGAGGAACAGCGCCGCAAGGGCAGAGAAGACCAGCAGCGGAATGGCCAGGAATGACGCTGGACCTCCGACGGGTCGCCGCGTTCGTCGTCATCGCGGAAGAACTCAATGTGACACGAGCAGCCCAGCGCTTACACACCAGTCAGCAGGCGCTCAGCGCGTCGTTGAGCGAACTCGAACGGCAGCTCAAAGTCACACTGATCGACCGGTCGCCTCGCCAGCTGCTCCTGACTGAAGCTGGCAAACTTCTCTACACCGAAGCTAAACCGCTGCTGGCTGCAGCCGACGCGGTCGAGAGGCGGCTACGCGACGTCGCGGCAAATTCACCGCCTCAACTGCGTCTCGCGCACTCGCCCGCTATCACCACGGAAGAGGTGTATCGACTGCTCGACGGGTTCCGATCAGCGCATCCAGACACCACGATCATCGTGGAGCAGATTTACCCGCGAGAACTCGAAAGTAGTCTCACAAGTGGCCGCGCCGACGTTGCCCTGTTTCGAATAGCCCCTAGCCTCACCCCGGAGTCATCGGCCTTCGCTTCCGCGCCAGTGCGCTTCGACCGACTACGTATCGCTATGGCGGCCGGTCATCCACTCGCCCACCGAGAGAAGGTTCAGTTCAGCGACCTCCGAGATCAAGAGATTGTCATCTGGGCTCCGCCCGGCGCTTCCGGGTATACCGCTTTCCTGACGGCGCTGTGCAGGTCTGCGGGGTTCGAGCCGAGGGTGTCGATTTCACCGAATCAGGGGCTGCCGCCAGCTACGTCAGTCGCCGGGAATCAACGGGTCGCGTTTGTCACAGAAAGGCCTGGCCTCATGCTCGATGGAACAGTCCAGGTGGTGGAACTCGAGCCGCCCGCGTACGCACCGATCGAGGCTGTGTGGCTGCGCGCGGGGCTTTCTTCCTGGGCGAGGACCTTCCTCGACGACGTTCGCACATCAACCCCAGGCGAATGAATCGCGGACGGCCTAGCGAGTTGTGTAGCCACCGTTGGCGAACAGCGTCTGTCCCGTGATCCACCAGCCATCTGTAGCCAAGAATTTGATAATCGGAGCGATGTCGTCGATCTGTGTGAGCTGATTTCCCATCGCTTGCGACTTGTGGAAGCCGACCCGCTCCGGCGTCTCCTGACCGTAGAAGAACGGCGTATCCATTGGCCCTGGAGCGACGTTCGACACTGAGATCCCGCGGGGCGCGAGTTCTTTCGCGGCAGCCCGGCAGAAGTGTTCGACAGGCGCTTTGCCGCCCGCATACGTCGAGTACCCGTCGGTGAAGGCTGCCAGCAACGACGTGACCACTGTGATGATCGATCCATTGTCGTTGAGCTTCAGTCCAGCTTCTTTGATGAAGAAGAACGCCGACTTGGCGTTGATGTCGAACATCGAGTCGTACTCGTCCTCCGTGGTTTCGGCGATCGGTTTACGGAGTACCCGGCCTACCGTGTTCACCGCAATATCGATCCCGCCGAACTCTTCGATACCCCGATCGAAGAGAGCCGTGACGTTCCCCGGTCTCGTCAGGTCGCCGTCGACAACGAGTGCCTCCGCTCCCGCTGCCCGCACAAGTTCTGCTGTCTCTGCAGCGGCATCCTTCGTTTCCGAATTGTGGTGGTGGATCACCACTGCACGTGCCCCGTCTTCAGCGAATCCTGTGCTCAACAGACGCCCTAGATTCTTCGCCCCGCCGGCGATCAGCGCGACCTTGCCTGAAACAGATCTTGCAGTCATCACAATTCCTTTCCTCGCGGCATGCTTGCCGACTCCACGCTAAGAGCGGGCAGTGCGGACGGGAAACAGAAAGAATTGGTAGTGCTACCGGGATGTACTCGCAGATCCACGACTACATTCGGGATATACAACAAAAGTTTGTGGCACGACCAGGGGGCAGAATGCGTGCACGCCGTTTCGACCCGATTGGGTTTGCTGGCGGTCTACTGATACCCATTGGTGCGGCGGTGCTCATTCTCGTCCTGACGCGGGTATGGGAGCCGCGGCTGCCGGCGGAAGTCGCCCAGCACTGGAATGCGGCAGGCAGTCCCGATCGTTTTGGCGCGTTGTGGCCGGGCGCCTGGATGATGGCAGGGATCACTGCGCTGACCGGCGCGGCGTGTGGCGGCATTGCGGCGATGGGGCGTTCCCTTCTGGCCCTGCGGCAGATCATGCTCATCGTCGCGATAACTGTCACGGCCCTCCTCACAGGAATCTGGATTAGTTCCCTCGCCGTCCAGCTTGATCTCGCTGATCCTGCCGCTGCAGCACTGCCCCTGTGGCCTGCGGGCCTGTACACGCTGGCGGGCCTGGCGGTAGGCGTTCTATTTGCGCGCCAGTTGAAAGACGGCCGTGTACGAGTGCAGGCGAAAAGGCGGCCACCGTCCCAGCTGCCTCGACAGGCCGTGTTGCACATCCACGAGTCACTCACTGCCTCAACCAAACTCCAGGCGCTTATCGTTGTGCCCCTGGTGGGTCTCGGTATCGTGCTGTCAGTTGGGTCCGAGACTCTTTCGCCCCTTTTCATTTTCATACCGCTCAGCCTGCTCATCCTCCTTCTGCTGCGGAGCCAAGTCGACGTCGACGGATCGGGGATACGGGCCCGCATCGCGGGACTGACCGCGTTCGACATTCGCACCGAGGAAATCGTCAAAGCGGAAGTCAAACAGGTGTCACCGGCAGCGGAGTTTGGCGGCTACGGACTGCGCATTCGGGGGAAAGGCCAGTACGGCTTAGTTTTTCGCCGCGGCCCTGCGGTCGTTGTTACCACCGCTTCGGAACAGACATTCACCGTCACCGCTTCCCAAGCGACAGAGATGGCCGGGGTGCTAAACAGTGCCGCTGACGCTGGACGGGAGTACTGACAACGTTCGGCCCACCTATGAGCGACAAATCGTCCTAGATCGGGAAAGCTGTAGACGTGCCCACAGCGGATGAGATGCTCAGTTCAAATGCAGTCAAGCAACTTTCGGAATGCCTGCGAGGCGCTGGTGCTCGCGCAGCATCTGTCGATTCTGCATCAGGCGTGCTAGCGGACAAGAGTTTCAGCGAGCGCGTTGCGTTGGTGCGAGATGCGATCCTGGACGACCTCCCTGCTGATTTTCCGAGCTTTGAAACGGTGATCGAGTCAGCTTTGACCGATCCCGCGTTCAACGGCTGGATGATCATGCCTGTCACGGAGGCGGTAGCGGCGCGCGGGCTCCAAGAATTCGAGTCGGCGCTGAAACTCCTTGCCCAGCTGACCCCACGGTTGACGGCTGAGACCGCGGTCAGGCATTTTCTCAACGCTGATCTGTATCGTGCGCTCGGCGTTATCGTGACCTGGACCGAGCATGGCGACCCGCACGTGCGGCGCCTCGCTTCGGAAGGAACGCGCCCTAGGCTGCCGTGGGCAGCGCGAATCCCAGCGCTGATGGCTGATCCATCACCAGCGCTGCCGATCCTTGATGCGCTTTACCGCGATTCTTCGGAATATGTCCGTCGCTCTGTGGCGAATCACCTCAATGACATCAGCAAAGACCATCCGCAGGTCGCCGTGGAAACAGCCGCGCGGTGGCTGGCAGAACCGGATGGAAACACGCTGAAAACAGTTCGGCACGGGTTACGCTCGCGGATCAAGGCAGGTGACCTTGGTGCCCTGTCGCTGCTCGGCTTCTCGTCCGACGTCGAGATTGATGTCGTTGGACCTGCCGTGGACGAGGACGTCATTCATTTCGGCGAGGCGCTGGAGTTCAGCTTCACAATCACGAATCGTGGGAACTCCGATGCATCCATCGCGGTGGACTACATCATTCATCACGTAAAGGCCAACGGATCACGCTCACCAAAGGTCTTTAAACTGTCATCTCGCACTGTCGCACCGGGCGACATGTGGAGCGTGAGACGGCGGCACCCGATGCGGCCAATCTCCACGCGCCGATACTATCCCGGGGCTCATCTCCTTGAACTCCAGGTCAACGGGACTTCACGTGGATCGCAGGAGTTCACACTGGTGATGTGAGATGACTTCTGGGCCAGTGTGACCTGCTACCGCGGCGCCGTATGAGCAAAGTGCTTGGCCTGCTCGGACAGTGGTTGTGCATTTCAGTAACAACGTAGAGGGTCGGCTACTCCTGCAGCATTCGCAGTGCGATCAAGGCAGCATGCAGCGATGTCGCTTCGGCGAAGTTCAGTGGATTCAGGCCGGTCAGGGCATGGACTTTTGCCAATCGGTACGTGACGGAGTTGCGATGAACGTGCATTGCCCGGGCAGTTGCGAGCTGGTTGCAGTTCTTGTCGAAGAAGATCCGCAGCGTTTCCCCGAAAGTTGGATCGGCGTGAGAGAGCGGCTCCACGATCTCGGCAAGTGCAGGTATGTCCGGTCCTGCTGTTGCACTGAGGTATTCGATCGCCATTTGCGCGAGGTCGACCAGGAAATCCGCTCGTCGGAGCTTCTGCGCGGTTGCCGCAAGGCCGGCTGCCCTACGATACGCTCCGGGCACGTCGTGGGCAGTTGTGGATGGTGCGATGCCAGCCCAGCACTGAACTGAGGTATGCGCGCGCGCATGTTCGAGCTTCTCGCGGAAGCTGGCTACTGCGGAGGCGACGCTCTCGGAGGACCAGTGCACGACAACCCACCCGTTCAGATCGAGACGCAAATAGGTATTCGCCATAGCCTCAATCCGAGCTTTCAAGTCCCCCAGAGCCGATCCGGCGGTGGAGGAGCCGGCGATCTGAAACACCGCAATCGTGTAGTTCGCGCTCGGGCCGATGTCGAACAACCCCGTGGCTTCTCCCGAGCGCAGCAGCGCATCGGCAGCGGCTCGGTTCCGCTCACGCACATCCGATAGCGGGTCACCGGATCGGTGCGCTGCCTCAGTGGCGATGAGTGACACGACCTGGAAAATGTACTCGGCTACCTGCGGCATCAGTTCCGCCAGGGCGGCGCGATCAGAAGGACTGGATTCGGCCACTACACGACGCCACAAAGCCGCGGATACGGCCTGGTAGGCACCGGTGACCTCGCTGAGCGTGGCACCGCTGGCTAGACGGGTCATTGCCAGGTCGGTGATGGCACGCAGGTCGTGTGCCGTCGGAAGCTTCCCGGTTTCGAGGAACGTGACCAACGCATCCGCATTGAATGCGATCCCGTCGAAGAAGTCACTTACGACCAACTCGCTTGGCACACGCCGATAGGCCGGGCCGCCCTGGCTCGCATACCAATCGATTGCGGCTTTCAGTCGGCTACGCAATGTCGAGTTCGGCACGGCCGTCGCATTCGCTTCCATCAATGCACACTCCCAGTCGTTGTCGATTTGCACAACCGAGACTCCGCAAGTTTGTCGATTCGTCATTGTCGGAACGAACCGGCCTGATGTGTGATCAGTAGCACAGCAGCCGTTCACAAGGGAGTGCATACTTTGATCTCAATGCGCACGGTCGTCGAATCAGCCCGGCTTCGAGGACAACAGATTGCCGTGATGCAGCGCAGTGGAATCATCGACCTCAAACGTCCGCTGCGGGTACGGCAAAAATCCAGCGCACTAAAAACTCTCGGCCCAATTGCGAGTGGAATCACGACCGGCGCGCAATGGCATGGCGATCGAATCGCACTCGTGGACAGGGAGGGCGCCCTCACCTACGGGCAGCTTGATCTTCTTACCAACGGGATCGCACACCGATGGCGCGCTCTCGGACTCGATGAGACGTCGGTGATCGGGGTGATGTGCAGAGATCATCGAGGACTCGTGGAGGCGATGGTCGCAGCCGCGAAAGTCGGAGCCAGGCTGGTGCTCATGAACACTGGCTTCAGCTCTCGGCAGTTTGTTGATGTGGCGGTTCGTGAACGCGTATCGGCAGTGGTATCCGACGACGAGTTCACCGACATGGTCGCCGCACTTCCGCCGGATATCGCCAGGCTGAGCACTGCAATCCCCCATAGCCGAGGTTTCGAGAACAGCGACGCAGCCGTTTCCCGTCCTTCGAGACAGGGCCAATTCGTGCTCCTCACAGGAGGGACGACCGGGACTCCCAAAGGGGCTCCTCGCGAGGTCGCGTCCACATTCGCGTCTGCGCAGTTCCTCGACCGCGTCCCGCTTCGTAGCGCACAGACAGTGCTGCTGTGCGCACCACTGTTTCACGGAACTGCGTTGTCACAATTCATAATTGCCGTGAATCTTGGCTGCACGATCGTTCTTCACGGGCGCTTCAATGCCGCGCTCGCTTTAGAACAAATCGAATCCTACCGATGCGACGCAGTCGTGCTGGTACCGACGATGCTCCGACGCATGCTCGACTGCCCCGACATCAACCGTCGACGCACCGACAGTGTCTCAGTCATATTCACAGCCGGAGCTGCACTAGCGCCCAGCCTCGGAGATCGAGCTCTGGCCCACTTCGGACCCGTCGTCTACAACTACTACGGGTGCACCGAGACGGGAACCGCCACTATTGCTACGCCCGAGGATTGGATCGCGGCGCCGGGAACGGTCGGTCGACCACCGCTCGGTATCACAGTGGCACTGGTCGATACGGACGGCAAGATCGTAAACAGCCCCGGGCGCAAGGGCACCATCCACGTCGGTAACACGATCTCGTTCCAGGGGTACTCCTCGGGTGGGAGCAAGAGCGTTGCTCACGGACTGATGTCCACCGGTGATGTCGGGCATTGGGATTCGCAGGGACTGCTCTTCGTGGATGGACGCGACGACGACATGATCGTCTCGGGCGGCGAGAACGTGTTCCCGGGCGAAGTGGAGGCTGCCCTCTATGCGCATCCCGAAATCACGGAGGCCGCTGTCACGGGAGTGCCCGACGAGGAGTTCGGACAGCGTTTGTCGGCAGTGATTGTCCGGTCCAATCCAGACCTGGATGCTCGCGCTGTCCGCGATTATGTTCGCTCTGAACTGGCGCGATTCAAGGTTCCCCGCGACGTCGTGTTCGTGGACGAGATACCGCGAACCACCACCGGAAAAATTGATCGTCGGGCGATGGCCGCGCTCACCGCCGAAATTAGCTTAAGGACCGCAACCGGACCGCCGAAGGGTGGGTTCGGAAACAGATAGGAGATCCCTCGAAATGATCCGTACGAGTCGGTGGTGGGCAACGCGGACGGTGGCCCTGCTAACCGTCGTGGGTGTGGCGGCAGGTGGCGGGGTAGCCGCCGCCGACCCGGAGTTCCCTCCGTCATTCCCGCCCAGCCAGAATCAGCTGCCTCAGCTGCCCTCCGAACCAGAGCTCTACGACGTTCTCCCTATTCCGGTCCCTGACAAGGATCCGTGGTACGCCGACCCACCAAATATGGCGGATCTAGCTCCTGGCCAAATCGTACGAACACGGGAGGTCCAAACCCGGATACTGGGTGTACCGTTCCCCGTCCACACCCGGCAACTGTTGTTTCGCTCTTCCGACGTTCACGGTAATCCAATAGTGACTGCCACTTCGGTTATTGTTCCCGGCATTCCGTGGACCGGCAGTCCTCGTCCAGTTGTCTCGTTTCAGGAAGCCATTGATTCGACCGATTCGTCGTGCAACCCTTCGCATACTCTCCAGGTCGGCACGATGAAGGAAATGCCGCTATTAGCCGGTTGGCTAGCGCAGGGTTTCGCCATCAACGTTCCTGACTTCGGCGGAAAGTTCAATACTTTCAACACCTATGACGAGGGAAAGATGGTCCTCGACAGTCTCCGTGCGGTAAAGAATGACACCACGTTAGGGCTGTCGGATTCAGCAATAGCCTTGTACGGCTACTCGGGTGGCGGCTCTGGATCGATCCGCGCTGCCGAACTCCGGCAGAGCTACGCACCGGATGTGCATCTGAGTGGCACCGCCATCGGGGGCACCCCCGGAGATCTCGTGGCATTGTCAGAATTCGCCACGACAGCGCAGCCTGGACTAACTGGCACTGCTAACTTCACAATGTGGCTGGGGTTCGCGGCCCTTTCGCACCATTATCCGGATGCGTTCGACGCCAGTGAACTTCTGACTGTCGAGGGCCAGCAGATCGTGGCCGACCTGCAGAGCCGCTGCGTGTACACCGCAGCCCTTACCGGCGTGTACCGGCCGATCGACGAGTACTTCCAGCCGGGAAGGTCGCTCGCCTCCACCCCGGCCGTCTTGGAAGTTCTTCGGGCGAACAGCCTCGGCCAGCACATTCCGGACAGTCCCGTCCTGTGGTGGCACTCGGTATGGGATGAACTCGTTCCGCAATCCACGGTCCTGCCGACCGTGCAAAAGTACTGGGATAACGGCGCGGACTTGCGTTTCTACACCTCGCCAATACCGGAACACATCACGAACGCCGTCGCCGGATACCCGCCTGCATTGGTATGGATCAGCGAGATCCTGCGAGGGCTGCCACCGGGACCGAAGGTTAAGGAAGACTTCGCGCCACTTCCCCCTGGCTTCCCTGGCGCCTGAATTGCAAGACTCGTGATGCGTTTCTTGGGGAATCTACGATTCAGCTTAGAGAGGCAGATATCTTGTGATTGTCAACGACGGCCGAGCAGCCTGGACAGGAACGAACCCTGCTCCGGCAGCGGAGCCTTCCGAGTGACTCTGTGCCCATCGCACCGTTGCGCGGCAGGAACGTCGCGCATCACCTGATCGACGTGCATGCCGCACCCTGACCACGTCGTCTTTCCGCATTCGCCGCATTGCACTGGGTAGCACATGGCAAACCCTCCTCTGGTATTTTCTCGAAATAATACCCTAGGGGGTATGTCTCGCGCTAGCTAGCGAATGGCCGCACGCATCGCCATCCCTTTGACGTACGCTGCCTGCCCTAAGTGCTGCAGACAATCACCTTCGACGCTGACGATCCGCACGGCGGCGGTGACAGGAGGGTCCCAGCCCTCGTCGACGACCCGGTCCAGCTCGTCGGCGGTGAGAGTTTCGATGTAGCGCCGCGTTAGCTCGTGGACGTCCGCGTGATATTCCGCAAGTAGTTGCGGACCTGCGGTCACCTTGCCCACGTCGTCGCTGCTGTGGCCATAGCCGATGTCCGCGTCGTCGAACGGGAGGCCGAAACGTCCCGCCCAGCCGAGCTCGGTGTACGCCTGCGTCACCCCCGCTAACCCCGAAATGTGGTCATCTTGCACGCGTGCGAGATGCCACAACAACCAGGAAATCGAGTTGGCGCCAGGGTCAGGCCGGTAGACCGCAATGGAATCCGGCAGGTCCGCAGTGATGTCCTCGACGAGCTCGCGGATTCGCCCAAACGAATCGAGCAGGAGCATCTTGATCGGCGCGCTCTCAGCACTCATGATTATCCGCCTCTCTTAGCACATCTTGGATTTTCCCAATACTCATTAATACTCTTGTGTGCTAGGTGCTGAAACCATCGTCGCACTAGATTTGAGCTGCAGAGCAGATCCTGCCGCTTGGCGATCTATCAGGAGTCATCATGGGCGAAAGCACCTTCACGGTTAGCCGTTCCACCACGATCGGTGCTCCGCCGAGCACCGTCTACGAACTGCTGTCGAACTTCCACAACTGGCCGAACTGGTCACCGTGGGAGGAACTGGATCCCAACATGGAACGGGAATTTTCGGGCGCCGAGGCCGGAGAGGGCGCCGAGTACGCCTGGTCCGGCAACAAGAAAGCGGGCAAAGGCCGGATGAAGATCATCGAGGCCGTCACACCTTCCAAGGTCCGCATCGCGCTCTCCTTTGAGAAACCGTTCAAATCTGAGAACACGACCTCGTTCACCATCACCGGGCAAGGCAGCAATTCCGAAGTGAACTGGACGATGAAGGGGCCCAAGAGCATCTTCTCGCGCGTCATGGTGCTCTTCGGCGGAATGGACAAGATGATCGGAAAAGACTTCGAAAAAGGCCTTGCCAACCTCAAGCGTGAGGCGGAGCGTCTTTGAAGGCGAGTGAGGGAATGAGACCGCCTGCCACGACCCCTTTGACCTGGCGCGTCGACATACGGTGACGCACCGGGATATCGATACCCTTCGTCGCGTTGTGCACAGTTAGTTCCTTGCCGCTCTGCAGCGCGTCACGAACTCCGTCAATGACGATCACATCGTCAGCATCGATCTTCTCGTAATCTTCGGGATTCACGAATTCGAGTGGAACGATTCCGAAGTTGGCGAGATTCTGCCAGTGGATTCGGGCGAACGACTGCGCGATTACCGCGCGCAATCCCAGGTATCGCGGCGTGATTGCCGCGTGTTCGCGCGACGATCCTTGGCCGTAGTTGTCGCCACCGACAATGATGTGCCCCTCCTCCCCTGCGGTTTTTGCGGCCCGCTCGGGGTAAGTCTCATCCACCCGCGTGAACGTGAATTCGGCTAGCTTCGGAACATTCGAGCGGAACGGCAGAGCCTGCGCTCCTGCGGGTGAAATTTCGTCGGTCGACACGTTATCGCCCACTTTGAGCATCACCGGGGCTTCAAGCTTGTCTGGTAAGGCCGGGAAATCAGGCAGCGCGCTGATGTTCTTGCCCCGCACGGGCTCGATCTTCATCGCTTCCTCCTTCTCGGGAGGCGCGACCAGCATCGCGGTGTTGACTGCGGCGCGCTCGGGCAGTTTAAGTGTCGGATAATCAAGACCGACGTCTTTCGCCCACTCGCGAGGATCGGTGATTTTGCCCGTCAGCGCAGAAGCAGCCGCCGTTTCCGGAGAGCACAACCACACTGAATCTTCCTTTGTCCCGGAGCGTCCCGGGAAGTTCCGCGGAAATGTCCGCAACGAATTCCGGCCGACCGCCGGTGCTTGCCCCATCCCGATGCAACCCATGCAGCCGGACTGGTGAATTCGCGCGCCAGCGATCACGAGTTCCGCGGTGGCCCCCATGTTCGTGAGGTCCGTCAGGATTTCGCGCGAGGTCGGATTAACGTCGAAACTCACGGAGGAGTCGATCTGGCGCCCCGCGACCATCGCAGCCGCGATCGCGAAATCACGGAGACCGGGATTGGCGGACGAGCCGAGAACTACCTGACTCACTGGCTCACCTGCTACTTCGCGAACGGGAACGACGTTGTCAGGCGCGGACGGCTTCGCGATCAGCGGCTCGATCTCCGACAAGTCGATGTGTTCTTCGACGTCATACGTGGCGCCCTCGTCGGCAAGGAGCTCCTGGTAATCGCCTTCACGATCCTCCACGCGCAGAAATTCCAGCACCGCATCGTCCGCCGGGAAGACGGACGTGGTCGCACCAAGTTCTGCCCCCATGTTCGCGATGACATGGCGGTCCATAGCGGTGAGAGTCGCGAGGCCCGGCCCGTAGTATTCGATGATGCGGCCAAGCCCGCCCTTCACGCTGTGGCGGCGGAGCATTTCGAGAATGACGTCCTTCGCCGAACACCACGGCGGCAGCTCTCCCGTAACCTCGACCCCCCAGATTTCCGGCATGCGCAGGTAGAGCGGCTCCCCGGCAATCGCCAAAGCTACCTCGAGACCTCCGACACCGATCGCGAGCATCCCCAGCGAACCGGCGGCCGGGGTATGTGAATCAGAGCCCACGAGCGTCTTCCCCGGAATGCCGAACCGCTGCATATGAGTCGGGTGGGAAACACCGTTCCCCGCCTTTGAGAACCACAATCCGTAACGCTGGCTCGCGGTACGCAGAAACTCGTGGTCCTCCGCGTTCTTCTCGTCGGCCTGCAGTAGGTTGTGATCCACGTACTGCACGCTGACTTCGGTGCGGGCACGATCGAGTTTGAGCGCTTCGAGTTCCTGCATGACCAGCGTTCCAGTCGCATCCTGCGTCAGTGTCTGGTCGATGCGTAGCGTGATTTCCTCCCCGGGCGTCATCTCGCCCGAGAGAAGATGCTCAGCAATGAGCTTCTGCGCAACGTTGCGGGGTTGTGGGGCATCAGCCATCAGTGGCCTCCTCCAGGCGGCTCAGCGCCAACTGCTCAAGCGAAAACGGGCGACGCTTGTGGTGTACCCGACTGGAGGAGTTCTAATCGTGGTGGCGCGGCGCTACGAAGTCGTGAGTTGCGCACGCGGCTTCGCCGGAGCGATACCCCTAAGCCGCGGATGCAGTTCGAACAGAAAATCCATCCGCGCTAGGAGGATGAGCTTGTGCGCGGTCAGCGCGAGGATGATCACCGAGGCTGTGACGAGCAATGGAAGTACGGCCCCCACACCTGGGAGCGCGGTGAGGACCTCAACCTTCAGCAGCAGCGCCACGACGACCGCGATGAGAATGTCCATCATCACGTAGACCGGCAGTGTCCGGGTCCCGATGCTCTGGAATACATTGCCGACCATGGTGCCGACAAGCCAGGCCGCGACGAGAACTCCCAGCCCCAGGCCGATCGTCGTAACGAGCAGCCGCAGTTCGCGCGCCTCGAAAACATTGAGCTTGACGATCGGGAAGTACACGGCAGCGTAGGCGGCCAGCGCCGCCAGCACCGTCCAGCCCTTCGCGAGACGACTGAACGCAACGACAAGCTGCTTCGCGTGCAGCGCCAGAAGGAAGTAGACGAAATACATCGCCATGTTTCGCCATCCGAAACCGATGTCGGCGAAAAATCCGTACCGCCCGTACGCGGAGATCGACAAGGCAACGGCGAACCCGAACTGCACCGCCAGCGGGAACCGCGAGATCAGCTTCGCGACGATCGCGAAAACCGCGAGCCCGTAGATGAACCACAAGGCGCTGCTGGGCAGATAAAGGCCGCGAATTACCGCCTCGAATTTCGCGTAGCCCCCGTGGCGGACTTCCTCAGGCAGCAGGTTGTGGGCAACGAAGAACATCAGCAACCACACCGTGTACAGGTAAAAGAGGTGTGCGACGCGGCTGCGCATCATTTTCGCCCAGGTCATCGAGATCATGCCCTGCGCGAACAATCCTGATGCCGCGAAGAACAAGGGCATCCGGATTGGCTGCAGAAACGCGTTGATGTCGCGCCAGAACTCGGGCGTGAGGTCCTTCCGGACCAGCATGCCCACAGTGTGCAGCAGCACGACGAGGGTAATTGTCAGACCCTTAGCGAGGTCTACCCACTCAACTCGCGGCTTGACTCTCGGAGGTTCGGGAGCGTCCACGGCAACAGTCGGTAGCGGCAGAGAACTCTGCTGTGGCTGTGCCGACCGCATCGGATCAACTCCCTTTTTGTGCGCGATGAGTTAAGAATTCCCTTAGAAAGTTATGCGCACGTAAAGGTAAGTTGAAGAGCTTTGCAACCAAGGTCACATTGCGATGCCGCTCACTGACCGATCAGAGCATCAGCGCTTTCCAACGAATCGACCACTGTCGGCCAGCGCTCGGCATCGTCCTCGGGTGTTCCCAGGACGCCATCGGGATCCACAAGCACTATTGACGCGTGATCCTCTGTCACAAGCCGGCGAACCAGTTCGAACGTCAGGCGGCGCGCTACATCGCTGAAGCCGGTGACGCGGACGAAGTCGAAAATGATCGCGAGGTCCTTTTGTTCGCGCTGCTCAACCTCGCGCACCACGGCTTCAATACCTGCAAACCGCACTGCACCCTGTAGTTGATAGCACAGCGCCGTGCCGCGAACTTCGCTGGCGCGGAACACCGAGCGGCCTATCGGCGGGGTCTCCATCAAATGAAGCTCCATGTCCCGGGACAAATGTTCGAAAAGTTCGACGCCCCGTACGCTGTTGCCGCGGCTATCCACCCGCGGCGAGTAAACGGCGATACCCAACTGGCCAGGCAGGACGCCGATAATGCCGCCAGCGATGCCACTCTTCGCCGGGATTCCGACAGCCGACATCCAGTCCCCGGCGGCGTCATACATGCCGCAGGTCAGCATCACGCTGAGCACCTGACGTACCGTCGCGCGGCTGAGCAGTTTGTCCCCAGAGATGGGCTGCAGGCCACCATTCGCGAACGTCGCAGCCATCAGCGACAGATCACGCGTCGTCACCGAGAAAGCACACTGCCGTGTATAGCCGCGCACCACTTCGGCTGGTTCTTCCTCCAGCACGTCGACTGTGCGCAGCATGTGCCCGATCGCGAGGTTGCGATGCGGCACGTTGTGCTCCGACTCATCAAAGCTAAGTTCCCGGCCCGCAAGCTGACTGAAGTGCCGCCGGATCCGGGCTGTGCGCTCGTCGCAATCAGCACCGGAAACGAGAGCATGTGCTGCTATCGCACCTGCATTGATCATCGCGTTGAATGGGCGTCCGGTTGAGGACTCCAGAGAGATCTCGTTGAACGCATCGCCCGACGGTTCGACACCGATCTTGCGATGTACTGCGTCCTCCCCCGAATCCTCGAGCGCGAGTCCGTAGATGAAGGGTTTGGACATCGACTCGATAGGAAAATGGTTGTCGGCGTCACCGGCGCAATACGTCGCGCCCTCGACCGTGGTTATTGCGATCGCCAGTTGGTCCGGGTCGCACTCCGGGACATTCCGGTACGCATCTTTCACCTCACCACTGTGGTCAGGGGCGTAGCGCTTGAGAACATGCTCGAGATAGTCAGGCACCGGAGACTTCATGGATCTGGTCTACCCCCGTGGCTTCCACCCCAATCCCCGACTCCGCAGCATCTCCCGACGGTAGAATCCACAAGCTGGGGGACTAAAAGATGGCGATAGAGCATTCAATCAGCGCAGCCGAACGCGCCCAGCGAGTGCGCCGCTATGCGGCTGCGCGGCACTCCGCGGAACTCGAGGGCGGTTACATCGCCACCGACAAGCAGCAGCCTTTTGATGACTACGTTGAAGGCCGAATCGACGAAAACGAACTCGTTCGCCGCGTCCGGCAAGCATGCGGCCTTCCCGCCGAGGAGTGAACAGACAGGCGCACGATTAGATCGCGCACAATCTAATCGTGCGCTATGCTATCTGCGTGAGCAACCCCGAAACTGACCCTCTCGCACTCGACCGGCAGGTGTGCTTCGCCTTGGCAGTCGCCAACCGTGGCGTACTCGCTGTCTACCGCCCCCTGCTCGAGCCGATGGGTCTCACACACCCGCAGTACCTTGTGATGCTTGCCCTCTGGGAGCAATCACCACGCACGGTCAAGAGCATCGGGCAGGCGCTCCAGCTGGATTCGACGACGCTATCGCCGCTTCTCAAGCGGCTCCAGGCGGCGGAGCTGATCACGCGGGAACGCAGCAGGGACGACGAGCGGCAACTCGCCGTCACGCTCACCGAAAAGGGCCGGGCGCTACGGGCGGAGGCCGAGAAGATTCCTCCAGCGGTAGTGGGGCGACTAGGAGTCAGCGAGGCTGCGCTCGAAGACCTGCACCGGGCACTCACACACATCAATCAAGCTGCCCTGAAAGCAGGTGCCCTCCCACGATGACAGCAACGCGAAAGCCCGCAAGGAAACGGCCCGGACCCCTCCAGTGGATCGGCTACTCATTCGGGCGGACCCTGCCGCCCTCGATGCATGAGTGGGTACGCAACGACCTCACTGGCGACCACGCGGTGCCCCGCCATCTCATTCGCGGCATGGTCCCATTTCTGCCTTTGTTCGGCGCGGGATTTCTCCTTCCAGGCCCGCTAGCTCTGAGAGGCGGGGTCGTTCTCCTCGGTGTGCTTCTCGCCCTCTTCTATTCCGCTGCCTACATGGAGCCCAACCGCAAAAGGCGGCTCGAACGGCATGGCCTTCCCGCTGACCTGCAAAACGGACGCAAGATCGAGCAGTTTGAAGCTGAGAAAGCGCGGTACCAGCGCCTCTACCGGTCTGATACATGAGACGTGTGAAGTGTCAGCCGCGCAACGCCTTCACCCACGAAATTCGAGACCCGGTCGTCAGCACCGTCCGCTGATAGATCCGTGCTGCGAGAATCGACGCGACCAGGCAGGCAATCACCATGACCGCGATTGAACCTGCTAATTCGAGAGGCGACGTCACCCCCGCAGCGGTCCGAACCGGCATCACGAACGCGGAGAACGGCGGGATCCACGCCAGCACATTGCTCAACATTCCTTCTGGGTTGAAAATCGCGGGAATGCTGATGCCGAAGCACGCCATGAGGATGATCATCAGCGGTGATGCAGCTTGCTGCATCTCCTCCTGACGCGAAACCAGCGAACCCGCAGCCGCGTAGAGCGTCGCGAAGAACACGAAACCGAGTACTACCCAGATGACGGTGGCAGCGAAGACCGATAGTGCCGTCGTCGTCACGGTGAGCAAGCCAAGCAGCTGAGCGGCCACGATGCCGACGACGCCGTATGTCACCACGCTCAGCAGCGCGACAGCGCCGATTCCGAGGATCTTGCCCCACAGCAGCTGCAGCGGCCGAATAGTCGAGAGAAGCAGTTCGACGATCCGGCTCGACTTCTCCTCGGTCACGCCCATCGCCACATACATGCCGTATCCCATGACAGTGCCGAAAAGCAGGTACAACGCCACCCAGGACATGATGATCCGCTCACCACGCTCTGGATCCGGCTGGGCGATTGTTTCCACGGAAACCTGGGCGGTGTCGACTGCACTTTGCAACGCCACAGCATCAACGCCCTGCGCGCCTAAGGCTTGATCCAGCGCAAGGGCCGAGACCGCGGTCTCGAGGATGGTGCGCAGCATTGGATCTGGCTCGTCGTCACTCACGATCGTGTAACTGCCATCGGCGTTGGCCAGCAGTGCGGCCTCGACATCGCCCGATTCGACCAGCGCTCGAGCCTCATCATCGGACGTGGCTTCCTCGACCTCGACGGGTACCTCCATCGCGGTTGCCGTCTCACCGATCACCTGCGCCAACTGTGGCGCATCGCCAGTCAGCGCAATGTGAGATGGCTCCGCTTCCCCGTCGCCCCGAAAGATTGAGAACGCAACTAGAGCGCCCACAATGATGGCGACCGTCACCAGAGTGCCTACGACAAATGATTTCGTTCGAACCTGCGCCAGGAATTCTCTGCGGAATACGAGCCATATGACATTGCGGGACTGATTCTTTCCGGTCATTCGGAAACCACCTCTCGGAAGAGCTCGGTCAACGTCGGGCGATGCGCCGCAAAGTGCCGTACCGGACCGTGAGCCAGCGCGGCCTCAAGTACCGACTGGTCGTCGACATGATCCTCGAGTTCCAGCAAAGTCACCGCATTTCCGTTGGATGACAGCAGCCGAACCCCCGGAATCTGCTCGGCCCACATTGTCGGGGCGTTCGGTGCGCTAACAGCGAGTTGACGCTTTCCCCGCGCACGCAATTCCTCGACTGAGCCGATAGCTCGCATCTCACCACGAACGATGATGCCTACCCGGTCACATAGGCGCTCCACGAGATCCAGCTGGTGACTCGAAAAAACCACGGGCGCACCGAGTCGTGCCTTCTCGCGAAGCACCTCACTCATCACGTCGACAGCAACCGGGTCAAGACCGGAGAACGGCTCATCGAGAACCAGAACTACCGGGTCGTGAACGAGCGCCGCCGCGAGCTGTACACGCTGTTGGTTACCTAGACTCAGTTCCTGAACATCGCGACCTCGTTTGTCTTCAAGACCGAGACGGTCCGTCCAGCGTTCCATACTGAGGAAAGCCTCTTTGCGGGTCATCCCATGGAGTTCAGCCAGGAACGCCAATTGGTCGGCCACTTTCATTTTCGGGTAGAGGCCGCGTTCCTCCGGCATGTATCCGATCGTCTTCCGGGTGGCGAAATCGATGGGCCGGCCGTCGAGTCGCACTTCGCCGGAATCCGCAGTCAGCACCCCTAGCGCGATGCGCATGGTGGTTGATTTTCCTGCCCCGTTGCTGCCAACGAACCCAAGGATCTCCCCTGGGCGAACGTCAAATGTGACGTTCCGCAGCGCGGTGATGTCGCCATACTTTTTGCACAACCCGTCAATCTCAAGCATCAGACCCCTCTTCCGCTATGTAGCTCCCGCAGTTCAGGCGTTCGGTTCGCGAATTGCCGCGATCGCCTCGATCTCGACGAGTTGGTCGTCATATCCGAGGACCGTGACGCCAAACAACGTGCTCGGTACGTCATGGTCGCCGAACGCGTCCCGCACCACTTCCCAGGCGGTGACTAGGTCCGTCTGGGATGAGGACGCGACAAGCACACGAGTACGAATGACGTCCGCCATCGACGCACCCGCCTCAGCCAGCGCGACCTTCATGTTCTCGATCGATTTCGCTGCCTGGCCAGCGTAGTCGCCAATTGCGGCGGTCGTGCCGTCAGCGTTGAGAGGGCACGCGCCCGCAAGAAAGACCAGCCGAGCGTCAGCCGGAGCAGTTGCCGCATAGGCATATTCGGCAATATCGGACAATGAGGAAGAGCGAATCAAAGTCACAGCAGAAGGCATACTTCACTCAAGCACATGTGAGGGGTGGTGAACATGATTCGGCCAGCCCGCCGAGCTGACTTTTCGGTCTTGCAGGAGATTGAACGAGCCGCGGGGTTCGCATTCGCGGACATCGGCATGAGGGCAGTGGCCGACGATGACCCGCCTTCCCTCGACGAGTTGCTGCGGTACCAATCGGTGGGCCGCGCCTGGGTCAATACCGATGATCGGGACGTTCCGGTCGCCTATCTCATCGCTGATGTCGTCGACGGCTGCGCTCACATTGAGCAGGTCTCCGTCCACCCTGATCATGCAGGCCAGAAGCTTGGCAGACAGCTGATCGAGTACGTGGCGGATTGGGCGCGAAAGGCGGGGCTCTCCACGCTGACGCTCACCACGTTCACTGAGGTTCCCTGGAACGGTCCGTACTATCGGAAACTCGGATTCCGTTACCTCGACGATCGGGAACTCAGTCCAGGTTTGCGCGAAATCAGACGCACGGAAACTATGCGCGGTCTCGACCGCTGGCCACGCGCCTGTATGCGTCGGGATCTATAAGGCTCCTCCTCGGCGCCGCGAGGTATGCCCACACGTCTGAGATATCGCCGGACGCCACCCTAAGCAGGCTCTAGCAAGGGGATAGCCTTGTCTCGGTCGACGTCTCGGCATATCTCAGACGCCTGCGCACTCGACACCAGCAAGATCGCGTGGTGCGATGGCTCTATGCGCGCACCGCGACTGAACTCTTCGCTGCACATTCGTCTCCGCCCCAGGCTTGCTCTCGCGGCTGGCCTCGCGCTCGTCATGATCAGCGCCACCTCCTGCGGGCTCTTCACGGACGAGCGGCGCGACACCCTCGAGGCGTTCGCCGAAGCCGTGAACGCCGGCGACGTCGAAACGGCAGCAGCCATGACGACCGACCCGGACTCCGCTGCCGAAGCCATCCAGGCCAGCCTTGACGGAATGGTCACGGCAGGCAGGACCATGAGTATCGGCATCGAAGAAGACGACGCGCAGACAGTGACCGTGTGGGACCTCGGGGAGGGGCGTATCGCAGAAACTGTCGGCGAGGCCGACTTCGCAGAAACCGCGGAGGGCATGCGCCTGGTGTGGTCACCCCAGCTCATCGATACCAGGCTCGAACCTGGGGGCCACCTTGTCTACTCGGATCTCCTCGACTACGACACCCCGGTCGTGGACCGCAACGATGTGCCAGTCATGACTTGGCAGACCGTCACTGTGGTCACGCTGGCAGCCGGAGCGGAGGCAAGCGCAGATTCAGTCGCGTCTGCCGTGTCGGATGCGGCGCCGACGATTACCGGGAGCTCCATCCGTGAGGGAATGGCCGAAGCTGAGGGGCAAAGCTATGCCGTGGTTACGCTCAGGGAGGACGCGGCAGCACCGATCCGTGACCAACTCGCCGCGATAGAGGGTGTGCAGCTCAGCGAGCAGGGTCGGCTGCTGACAGAGGACCGGGCACTCACAACACCCGTCCTGCGTGGCCTGCCTGACGCGTGGGAAGAGACACTGCGTGCCGAGCAAGGCTGGTCCGTCATCGCGAGAAATCCTGACTCGTTTGAACGCATCGCCGGGGAGGATGCGGGTGTGGTCGCCAACGTGCCTACCTCCCTGGACCTGGAATACCAGCAAGCCGCACAGGCTGCCGTCGACAGTGAAGGCCAGCCAGCGGCAATCGTCGCGATCGAGCCTTCTACCGGCGGAATCCTCGCGGTGGCACAAAACTCCGCCGCAGACTCGCAGGGTCCGATCTCCCTGACCGGGCTATACGCACCCGGATCAACATTCAAGATCGTCACGACCTCCGCGGCGCTCAACGCCGGCGTTACGTCCCCCGACGAATTGCTGGCGTGCCCTGGTGAAGCGACAATCGAAGGCCGCACCATCCCCAATGATGAAGGCTTCGACCTGGGGCAAGTACCGCTACATACGGCGTTCGCGCGGTCATGCAACACCACGCAAGGAATACTTGCCGTCCAGTTGGAGCCTGAAGCGCTGACACAGACTGCTGAATCACTCGGCCTGGGAGTGGATTTCGACATCCCAGGGCTCACTACAGTCACGGGCAGCGTACCCACCACCGAAAGTGGTCCCGCGCGCGTCGAGGCTGCGATCGGGCAAGGGCAAGTACTCGCGAGTCCCTTCGGGATGGCAGTCGCTGTCGCATCGCTCGCCAACGACGGCACCATGATCATGCCTGGCCTCCTCGAGAATGATGAGACGACGGGGGATGCAGAGCCCGCCGCGCTCCCGATGAGCGTCGTCGACGCTATCCGCGAAATGATGCGCGAAACCGTCAGCAGCGGAACCGCCACCGCGCTCGCCGACATTGCCGGCCTCGGCGGAAAAACTGGAACCGCAGAAGTTGGCGGTGCCGCTTCCAACGGCTGGTTCGTTGGAATCGCCGGGGACGTCGCTTTTGCTACGTTCGTCGAGGGCGGAGACTCTTCCGCACCTGCTGTCGCGGCGTCTGGACGATTCCTCCGGGCCGTGGCGCAATAGCTACCGTCGGCGCACCGCAGATGAGCGTGAGAACGGCGGATCCCGTCACCGGCCGCGTGCTAGGGTAAGTCCCCGCTAGCGCATCGCAGCTTTTGGTCACGACATATGTACAGCGAAGGAGTCGTGATGGCACGGTTTCTGCCCCAGGCTCTATCCGATGCGCTCAGCAGACCCAGTCGGACAATCCGGGAATTCCAGGATGTTCGGGAGGAAGTCGACGCCACGCTTGGCGAGGTCAAACACACGATGGGCGACGTCGCGCAAACCTTGGCTGAAGTCGACAAACTCATGACTGACGTGGGCCGGACACTGCAGAACGTCGACACGACCCTCACCGGGATCGGCAGGACTCTGAGTAGCGTGCTCGGCAACGTGGACACGACGCTCACTGAATCGTCCGCAACGCTCAGTGACGTCAAGAAACTGCTCTCCCGGCTGGATGAGGAGCGAGAAGTACTGCGCAAAGTTCCGGAACTCACTGCGAAATTCGGGGAACTCGACGCAATCGCGAAGGAAGTCCGCGAGATCCATTCAGCTGTCCTGAACCAGCAACAGAACCAGGAAGACGGCTGCTAACAGACTGCCCAGGCAGTCTCACGCCTCGAACGGGATGGTATTGCCTGCCGCGTCTACGGCTCCTTTGTTGGCGTCGATCGCGTTCGCGAGTTCGTCGATACTGTCCCAGGTGCGCGGCGGCCGTCCGTCGAGGTTGCCAATAGTCAGCCAAGTTGCGTTGTTGCGGTAGCGCACCAGGCCGTGGCCGTCCCCGTCGAGCTGAACGTCGAGTTCGCCGGAGATCGAACCTTCCTCGTCAGTCATCACCACAACTTTGCCGGGAACGGGAACGCACTCGCTCATTCAAGCTCTCTCTTCGTGATGCATTCTGTCGCTGCACTTCTCAGCGCACTGTGTTCGTCAGGATCTACCGTCAGGCCGTATTTGACCTTGACCTGCGTGTAGCGCTCAACGTACTCGCAACGGAAGTTTCCCGGCGGCAAATACGTCGACGGATCCTGATCACCTTTCGACCGGTTTGCTGAGGGGTCCGAAATCACCACGTTCAGCGCGTCATTCGCGATCAGCGTTCGCGTCTCCAGATCCATTTCGCTTGCACCCGAACGCCATGCCTCACCGAGGGCAACAATGTGTTCCGCATCGACATCGGAAGAGTTGGTCATCCACTTGTAGTCCCGCAACTCGCCAGTTCCCCGGTCGATCACCCCGTACTGATCTAACCACCCGCCACCTGGGCCGACGGCGAAGTCACACGTGTCCGGATCGAGGGTGACGTCGCCGGTAGCGTCGCGCAGGAGGACCGCATCACGGGAGGTACAGCGCCCTTCGATGGCGGTGTAAGTGGCGCCGAACCCGAATCGCGGGTCCAGGCGTTCCCAGTGGGGGAAGTCGCTTCGGTCGTAGTCGGCCATGGTCGATTCAGCAGCCATCTCGAGCTCGCTGATGAGGGCCAGGACTCCCCGATCATCGGGATAGTGTGGGGGTGCTTCCTCCGGCGTGAGGCTTCCGGTATCGGTGAAATCGAACCACTCGCCCAGCGTGTCCTCGAAGCTTGACGGCTGGCAAGCGACAACTCCCAGGGCAGCCGCTCCAACAACAGCTCCGACAGTCCAGCGTGCAGATACGGCCACAACAACCCCTCATTCTGAAATAGCTTGCTGGAGTTGATTATTCAGGTGTGCGGGCGGATCTCCAAAGGGCTGCTACTTGAGGGAGTCGAGGAGCTGGCAACCGTGTGCTCAGCTAATCGCCTGCGGTGGCTCGTCCCCGTGATCCGTGAGAGCCACCTGAAACCAAGCAACATCGTGCCAAGCGCCGTTTTTCCATCCGATCCGCTTGTACACACCGACCTGCTCGAAACCCATCGCCGTGTGAACGCCCACGCTGGCGTCGTTCGGAAGTGCCACGCCCGCTACTGCCGTGCGGTAGCCGCGGGCTGCCAGTCGCGCGAAAAGCTCGCGATAAAGCAGGCGGCCCCCTCCTGTGCGGCGCCGCCCCATCTGCATGTAAATACTCACCTCGCACGACCATCGATAAGCAGCGCGCGCCTTGTGCGAACCCCCATGTGCGTAGCCGACCACGACGCCGTCATCTTCCAGGACAATCCACGCATACTCATCGCGGGCGCTCACGATGCGCGCCGCCATGTCAGCAACGGACGGGGCCTCAGTCTCGAAAGAAACCGCCGTTTCGGTGACATATGGCGCGTAGATCGCAGCGCACGCTGCGGCGTCCGCAGCGGTGGCATCGCGGATCACCAACCTCGATATCCCCATGTCGTCAATATTTGCACGGACTGAGCTCACAAACGCGCCGCCAAGACGTCACGAAGGGTGCGCGCGAATGCTTCCGGCTCTCCCGTCATGCCATACTCGCCACCGAGAAAACCAGCGTGATGGCTGGGGAACACAGCTAGTTCGGTCCCAAGTCGATGGGCAAGCGCAGCGGCAGCACGCGCAGCGAACTCACCCCTGGATTCCTCACCAGCGGCCACGATGATCTTCGCGGGGTGGTTTGCTAGCGCTTCGAAGTCAGGTACATATCCGCAGCAGCCTCGAAGGTTCTGTCCCACAAGGGGATCGTCGCGGGCGCCATCATCTTCCGTCGGCAAACCGAAGTCCGCGGCGCTGGGACTTGGCTCGTCCAGGTACGAGGGCGCAAGCTCACCCTTCCTGCCAGTCAGAGCGATAAACTTCGCCATCGCAGGGCCACTGCCAGCGCGCTGATAGGTGCGGTAGATGTCCTCGCATACCGCCAGTACGACGTCGCTATCAGGCACCACAGTCGCGAGCGGCGGTTCGTGCGCAACGAGCGTGCGCACATCATCTGGATGTTCGGTAACCAGCTTGAGCGCATTCACAGCGCCGCCGCTACTCGCGAAGATATCCACTGGTCCGGCACCCAATTCATCAATCAGACGGTGCAAGTCATCCGCGTGGGTTTCGGGCGTCAGTTCACCAGTTCCGTCTGTACGGCGGCTCCGGCCGGTTCCCCTGGGGTCGTACGTCACAACAGCGCGTTCCTCGAAATGCGACGCGAGGGTAACGAAACCCGACGCATCCATGGGTGAACCTGCGAGTAGGAGCACCCTGTCGGCAGCATCGCGTTCGGGCAGTTCACCCCGGATGTCGTAGTGCAGCACTGCGCCTGGGACATCGAGGGTTTGGGTTGTCGGTGTTCTGACCATGTCATGTAGACCGGACGAACACACGATTTTCATCGGCTCTGGTCACAGCGCCTCGGCTTTTGCCAGGAGGACGGCGCGCTGCCGCTCATTGGTCACATGCCCGGCCGCCGTGGTGAGTTCAGCGCGCGCCTCAGTGATCCGCCCAAGCTTCGCGAGCAGCTCCCCGCGCACACTGGGAAGCAAGTGTGAGCCGCGCAGCGCACCCGCCGCGGCGAGGCGGTCGACAATCTGCAGCGCTGCCGCGGGCCCGTCGGTCATCGATACCGCGACCGCGCGGTTGAGCTCCACCACTGGACTGGAGGTGAGTTCACCCAGCGCCTCGTACAGAAGCACAATGCGCTCCCAATCGGTGTCGTTAATACTCGCCGCGTGGGCGTGGCACTGCGCGATCGACGCTTGGAGTGCGTAGTTGCCGCGTCCCCGGCCAAGGGCATCACACCGCGCGAGGGCAGCGTCACCGCGCGCGATCTGGGCGTGGTCCCAACGGGTGCGGTCTTGGTCAGCGAGCAGCACCGGCGATCCGCCTGGCCCAGTGCGGGCCGCGAACCGTGACGCCTGAAACTCCATCAGTGCGACGAGGCCATGCACCTCGGGCTCTCCCGGGGCAAGCTCGGCGAGAACACGCCCGAGCCGGAGCGCCTCGTTGGCAAGATCTGAGCGAATCCAGCGGTCACCGGCCGTCGCAGCGTACCCCTCGGTGAAGATCAGATAAATGACGTTTAGCACTCCGCTAAACCGCCCTGGCCAGTCGTCAGGATCCGGGACCTCGAACGGCACTCTGGCCGCCGTCAGCGTTTTCTTCGCCCTGACGATTCGCTGCTGCATCGTGGGAATGCCAACGAAGAACATCCGCGCGATTTCCTCGCTGGTCAGGCCACCGACAACGCGGAGAGTCAACGCTACCTGTGCGTCGCGCCCGAGAACCGGATGGCACGCGGTGAAGATGAGCCGCAGGACGTCATCGTCAATCGGCTCCCACTCCTCGCTGATGTGCGCTTCGAGGTCACGAGCGATCGCGCGGTAGCGTTCATCGAGCCGGTCACGCCGACGCCAGGTGTCGATTGCCTTGCGTTTCGCTACAGCGGTGAGCCACGCCCCGGCATTTCGGGGTACGCCCGACTCAGGCCACTGGACGAGCGCGTCGGCCACAGCTTCCTGTGCGAGGTCCTCAGCGAGACTGACATCTCCGACCATCCGCGCGATTACGGCGACCACTCGCGCCCCCTCGATGCGCCAGATCGCATCGAGGGTTCGGCGAATTTCAGTCATCTCGCAGCTCGCTTAATCAGTTGGTGCCGAGTTCTTCCCGCCATCCAGCTTCTTTCTGGATGTACTCGTTGTCGGAGAAGTCTTCGAAATCGCTTTCATCCGTGACTCGACGGACCTCGAGTTTCGTCCCGGGGCCCAGCGGGCAGCGTTTGGCCCATTCCACAGCCTCTTCCTTCGACGATGCCCGAATGAGCCAGAAACCGTTGAAGAGTTCGTGCGTCTCACCGTACGGACCGTCAGTCACGATGGGTTCCTCAGAGGAGAAGTCAACGACGAACCCTTCTTCAGCCCCGGAAAGCCCCTCACCACCAAGCAGCACTCCTGCCTTCATCATGGATTCGTTGTAGGCGCCCATCGCATTGATGATCTCTTCGAACGGCATGTCCTTCGACGCTTCGATGGCCGCATCGGTGGATCGGATAATCAGCATGTATTTCATCGTCGTTCCCTTTGCTCTCTGAGGTGCCCTCTTGGCTCCTTCTACTCTGACGTCGACTGGGAAACGAGTGGATCGACATTCCCGCAAAATTTCTCCAAAATTTGCCGGCCGGTGCTCAAATCACAGCAAATGCTGGTAGTTCATCGCTGCATCGGCCAGTAGTGCCGTACCCGCAACCAGAAACACGACACGTACCGCCCGTGGTCCGTAGCGAGTCACGAAACGAATGACCGCCAGGTACCGACGTCGGGCAGCGGTTGTTGAACGAGTCGCCATGACGAGGACAACCGCTGGCGGAATCAAAGCGACCAGGCAGTACACGACAACGATGAGTGGCCACCACCCCGGCAGCGGCTGGTGAGCCACAATCATTCCTAATCCCGCAAGGTACGGAACCGCCGTGGGGGCTTGAGCCATGCCGATCGCGACACCGACGCCGAGGAGGAGTAAGGGGTTTCGGCGAAGCCTCGCCGTCCATTCTGGGGGCTTTCGTTCCGAAGCCGGCAGCAGCGCAATGACGATCAGTACGACGCCCACCAATAACTCGGCCCAGTAGCGCATCGTTGGGGTGAAGCTGACCTCAAAGTGGTCAGCCAGGAAACTCACGCCCAGCACAGTCAGAAGACCAAAGGCAGTAGTGACCATGAAAACGCCGAGCAGAAAACCGACCCCACCTGGGACTGGCGACCTGCGGGCGAGGCGTGCATCGTAGACAATCGCGGCCGTCGCCCCCACCAACAGAACGTCGAGGGAATCGAGGAGCGAAAACCCCAGTAGCGCCAGCAACAGCGTCGTCATCAGGTTGCCAGCCTACCCCGGGCGCAGAGATTGATTCGCAGCGTGAGACTGCGACAATGATCCGAATGGGCGTGGTAGAGAATTCAAAGCTAGCCGTTGTCGGTGCAGGCAGTGTCGGGACCAGCCTCGCGTATGCGGCGCTGATCCGCGGTTCGGCGCGACACGTCGCGCTATACGACATCAATGAGGCGAAGGTCGCTGCGGAGGTGCTGGACCTCGCGCATGGCACCCAATTCACTGGCGTGAGCGAAGTCGTTGGCTCCCAATGACATCACCACTGTCGAAGGCGCGCACGTTGTCGTCATTACAGCGGGCGCTAAACAGCATTCGGGGCAGACTCGCCTCGACCTCGCCGCGACGAACGTTCGCCTGCTTGAGCGGCTCATGCCTGACCTTGTTCAGCACGCACCTGACGCGTTCTATGTACTCGTGACAAATCCGTGCGACGTGCTCACTGTCGCGGCACAGCGGATGTCTGGGCTTCCCCCGCATCGAGTGTTCTCATCTGGGACGGTTCTCGATACGTCACGCCTGCGGAGGCTACTTGCCGACCGTGCCGGTATTTCGACTGCAAGCGTGCACGCCTACATTGCAGGTGAGCACGGCGATACAGGATTCCCGGTGTGGTCGAATGCAAGAATCGGTTCCGTCCCCATCTTCGATTGGCGCAGCCCAGAGGGCGCTCCGCCGTTCACAGCTGAGGAACTCGATCGCATCGCGATCGATGTCCGTGACGCCGCGTACACAGTGATCAGAGGGAAGGGCGCGACGAACTACGCGATCGGTCTCGCGGGGGCACGCATCGTCGAGGCACTGCTCAGGGATGAGCACGCTATCCTGCCCGTAAGTACAGTCTTGCGTGGTCTGTACGGCGTCGACGGCGTCGCGTTGTCTGTCCCTTCGATAGTCAGCGCGGCAGGCGCGATCCCTGTCACTGAAACACCCTTCGCAACGAATGAATACGCGCTGCTCCATCGATCCGCCGACACTCTAGCGGCCTCGCTCCGGACGCTCGGTCTCTAGCAGGCTGCGCACTCGCTGCCCGTCGTTACATAACGAGGGCCACGATGGCCGCACCTCCTAGAAGGTAAAACGCGGACTGCATGATCCGGCGCCGAGGCCTGGCATCGCGGCCAGGTCGCTGACTCGCATCCCATGGTGTTTGCGGCCAGCGCAGGACAGCCCCAGCGATGCCCACACCGATCAGCCCACACCCGGCAACCCACAGCCACGATGCCAGGCCTTGCGGCATGACAATGGCACGCGCGACCGCAAGCAGCACTACTGCATCAACCACAGCGCTGACGAGGGCAAACCTGTCCCGGGCGGCGAGACCTCCGGCGGTCCACGTCTTTGCAAGAAGGGCCACAAGAAAGAGCACGACGACGACCGCGATGACGACATCGGCGACTGGCTTCATCGTTCAGCCCTCACAACCATGCGCGCTTCGTCGAGTAGCTCCCACCCGGCATCGTCAACGAACCCTCCTGTAGCTGACAACAGCGCAACACCGACGTTGTTTTCTCTATCGACAGCGATAAACGCAGAGAACCCACTTGTGGCGCCGTTGTGCCACACCACCGTGTCACCAGCATCAGTTGTCGTGGTGATCCATCCCCATCCGATTTCATCCTCGCCCAACTGTTCGCGGGGCTCGAGCGCATCTAAGCCCGGCGTGGTGCCCTCGAGGAGTGCGGTCAGCAAGCCAGCCATGTCACCGATGCCGGCACGCAGTCCGCCAGCGGGCGCTAATGCCTCGCCCGCCCAGGGGGTGACCATGCGTCCTGCTTGATCCTCCCCTGGAAGATCCTTGCGATCGAGGTCGTCCATGCTGGTCGGCACGGTTGCCCGGGTCATTCCCGCAGGAGTGAGGATTCGCTCGGTCACTAGGTCTGGATAGTCCTGCCCAGCTGCCGCAGCGAGTGCCGCGCCAAGCACTTCAAAGCCGAGGTTGGAGTACGTCTCCGGTGGCATATCAGGATCGATGGTCCTGACCTGTTCAAGACGGCCGCCGACGCTGGCCGAATAGGGGAAAGCGCCTGTCCAGGTCGCCCACGAATTACGGAGATACTGACCGAACCCTGGCACCTGAACGGGGAGACCCGATCGGTGCGTGGCGAGTTCAGCCAGAGTGATGCTGGCAGCTGGAGTGCCCACGAGTTCGGGGAGAACTGATCCGGCAGTGGTTCCGGGCGTCACGTCGCCGCGGCTGATGGCGTCCGCGAGAAGTAAACCCGTGATCCCTTTGCTAATCGAACCCACTTCGAATCGATCATCGAGCTCCGCGCCTACACTTGTCACTCTCTGCCCAGACGGCGTCACCACCGCCGCGGCGAGTGCGCGGTGCCCGGAGCCAGCAATCTCCCGGACGAGGCTGGCGAGCTCCCGGTCCCCGTGTGGCTCGTCGGGAAGCGTCGATGGCGCGGGCCGCACGTACACGCCCAGCATGAGCGCCGCCGCGGTAATGGTCACAACCAGGGCAGCTGCGCTCCACCGTGCGCGAATGATGGACATGGTTCCTACCTTTAGAACGTTGCGGCGAACGCGAGAAGAAGGGGTACAACCCTCTCGGGTGGCACGTGCATGACGCCCCTTCCGGCAGACCGCAACCAGCCTGCAGCGGTCAGGATTCGGATGTGGTGATAGATCTGTCCGGTAGTTCCCATCGACTCGAGGGCGGCGAGTTCGTTCACGCTTGACGCTCCACGCAAGACAGCCAGCAGCAGCCTCAGCCGTACCGGTGAACCCAGGGCGGCAAGTCGCTCTGCCACGGCGTCTGTCTGGCCAGGGTCGAGATCGAGAACTTGGTCAGCGGTGTGCGCATACTGCCACTCGACTGGTCCCGCCCCGGTTTCTACAGCCCCGGCGTAGATGACGCCTTCACCCTGGCGTTGCCGCAGTCCGTCCAGAACCCAGAAGTCGGCGGCGCTGCCAGCGTGCGGCGCTGTTGGCGAGGATCCTTGCGTGCCTCGTTGCTCGAGCAAAGTGACACGGCGTTCAAGATCGTGCATGCGTGATTCGAACGAGTGAGCATCACTGGGGACCATAAAGGCCATATTACGTAATTACGTACTAATTCCAAAATGCAGTGCGGCCTGCTGGTTCCAACTCAGGTTGCGTCCAATGTTGCCCACCGGCGCTCATAGTCGGCTAGCCGCGCGACGCGTGCCAGAGTTCCCAGCGCGACACGCTGAATCCACACTGGGATACCGGCAATGTAACCGTCCTGGTAGTCCCACAGCAGCGCCAGTGCCAGAGGGCCACGAGGCACGCCAGAACGTGTGGTCTTCCCTGTGACGTCCAGGTTTCGCCAGAGGGTGAACATCTCCCAATGACGAAGCGGTGGGCGAATTTCGTGCTCAATGACAGTGTCGGCGGATTCGTTCCAGAATTCGTGGACAGCGCGCGCGGGCGCATTCACCGTGGTTCCCGGAGTTGCAACCGTCTCAGTTCCATCGATGCGGAACCGCAACTTGCCCTCCCGGACAGTCCAGCGCTCCCCGAGAACAGGGTGCCAGTGGGGACCAGCCTGCCGGCCACATTTTGGCAGTTGATGTTCGAGCCGCAGATAGTCGCCTTCACCATCGGAGCCTTCCGCAAGCAGCCGGATCCGATGACCGCTACGAAAAACGAGTTCGGGCCGCTGTTCCATCCTTCAAGATATAAAGGTAACCTTCGTATTGTGTCAATAGCTACAACCGATGCATCGTTGCTGAAGCTGCTCACACTCGCCTCGCGGGCCGTTGAGCGTGAACTGAACCGTGAGCTGCGCGCGGTGCTCGACGACAGTTTGCGGCCCGCACATTTCGCCGTATTTCGATATTTAGACTCCGCTCGGACGGCAGAAGCGGACAGCGAAAGCAGCCAGCCGGGCGTGCGTGTCACAGAACTTGCGGACGCCGCCGGGATGACGCAGCAGTCGATGGGTGAGCTGGTGGCTCATTTAGAGCAGTGCGGCCTCGTTGAACGCCGGGTCGCTCCAGCCGACCGTCGTGCTCGTCTCGTAACCCTTACCGACGCAGGACGCGACGCGCTAGCGATCGCACGCAGGTGCACAGCCCGAATCGATGACGTGATACGCGACCATATCGGCGCGCGTGCATTTGCTGACCTTCGCACCCAGCTCGCTAGCGTCTACGACTTGTACCAGCAGGGAGAACGCTGAGCGCTCATGCCAGGACGCCTGAGTAGTCCTCGAGTTCGATGCCTGCGGCGGCCTTGACGGTCATCTTCTGTAGCCATCCCGCCATTGGCCTACGCGTTAGGAGGCGATGTGAGGCGTTGCGGATCCACCTGCCGCGCCTGGTGCGCGGAGCGAGGAATGGCCCGGCTCCGTCGGCCAGTTTCTGGCATCCCTTCGCATAGTCACGGATCATTTCCTCATATCGCGCGAACGCAAGGGTGTGATCGCCGTCAGCTCTCGCCAGTTCCCCAGCGAGAACGTATGCACTGACGACCGCTAGCCCAGTGCCAAGGCCTCCCATCGTTGCGCCGTACCCTGCGTCGCCGATTAGCACGGCACGCCCGCGGGAGTACGTGTCCATCTTGACTTGACTGATTGAGTCGAAGTACATCCACTCGGCGTCGTTCATCGCTTCTAGAACGCGCGGGACTTCCCAGCGCAGGCCCGCGAACTCCGTGGCGACAATCCGCTTGAGCTGCTTGATATCCCTGCGGTCGTAGTCAATCTGCTCTTTGGAATGCCAGACGAAGACCGGTGTCGCAGCCTCCGGCCGATGGTGACTGGATAGTGACATGCTCCGCCCGGGAACGCCATGATCGAGTGTGATGTGGTCGAGCCCGAGGGTGTTAGGGACGTCAAACCCGCCCGCAACGTAGTACCCGCCAAATTCCAGGAACTGCGACTCGTGACCAAAGACGAGTCGCCGGACATTGGAATGTAGGCCATCCGCACCAATCACCAGGTCAAAGACTCTCGTCAGCCCGCTTTCGAACGCAACGTGTACCTGGTCGGGCCCATTTGTAAGGGCAGCGATCGAATCACCGAACAGATACTCGACTTCGCCCTGGGTCTTTTCGTAAATGATCTTGCTGAGCGCGCCACGTTCGATCTCGAGGTCGCCACTGAGAAACCACCCGGGAAGCGCGAATTCCGTAGAACCCTCGGCATCGACGAAGGTGAGTCCGCGCATGTTCGTCTGCTGGTCCTTGGCCTCTTCGAGAATGCCCATGCGCTCCAGGACCGCTAGATGTGGTTTCCCGCGAAAGTCGACCGCGAAGCCGCCCTCGCGGAGCGCCGCTGCGCGCTCGACGACTGTGACGTCGAATCCATAGCGAGCGAGCCAGTACGCGACGGACGGACCGGCGATGCTCGCGCCAGAGACGAGAACCCGAGAGTTCGGCATATCTACCCCCTTGAACTGCAGTTACCTCGACGATACGCAGCACTTGCACAAATGCGCAAGACGATTGCATCATTCATATGCCTAAGACGTATGCCTGCCACATTGCTAAGATCGCCCTATGGGGAACCGAGAGGCCCTACTCGAGGGCGCAAAGCAGTGCATCCTTGACAAGGGGTACGACCGAACGACAGTCCGCGATATCACGGCCGCGGCTGGCGGCGTGAGCATGGCCGCGATCGGATACCACTTCGGGTCACGCGAGGCGCTGCTAATGGAGGCTCTCGTCAGCGCCCTCGAAGACTGGGGCGCCTCAGTCGGTGCCGTACTCGCCGGAAGCACGATCTCCGGGGAAGGCTATGCCGGTACCTGGGACCGTATGCTGCGCACCGGTACGCAGCAGCGCGCGTTGTGGATGGCATCGTACGAAGCCCTGCTCCAAAGCGAGCGTTCCCCCGAGCTGCGCGCGATGCTGGCACGGGGTCAGCAGGAAGGGCGGCGCGGGGTGACCGCGTGGCTCGCAGGAATCCCAGAGGACGCCGTACCCGAAGACCTTGTTCGAACACTGGGCTCAGTACAGATGGCGCTGATGTCGGGACTCATCGGACAAATGCTGCTCGACCCAGATAACGCCCCGTCTGGCGCAGAAATCACTCGCGGTTTGCGGGAGCTGGCAGACCGACTCGAGACCTGACCCACCCAAGATATTGGTTGCGGTCGGAGCTGAGCCCGTCATTCGATGGTTGGATTCTGCAGTCCGTCGCGTTTGCAGATCTCGCAGTTCTGTGACTGCGGTGACTTCCGCGCTATTGTGGTGCTGGAGAAACCATCGGCTGGCGCTGCTCGTCGGTGTGCTCCTGTTCTGGCGCGCTCATGACTGCCAGTGAATCGGACAGGGGTGCAGCTGTTTTAATGGTCTCCAGTGGGTTCCGCAGTAGCAACCGCGGAACCTGAGGCGGATGCTTCGCCTGTCATGTCACCGGCCGACCCGCCGCCCTCTTTCGAGGCATCTCAAGGCTTGCCAATGTCCGCGCGGACCGATGGCACACCCGCAATGGATGCTGAGCGTGGCTCGGATCGCGGTTGCCCGCTTGAGCGTGTCCCGACAGAGAGATTGCCGCAGCTGCCGCGCGGGCCGAAGCCGCGGTCCGAGTGCGAAGCACACCGGAAGGCGTCAACCAGCAGCACGCGCCGCCCACGATCCAGCCACTCCCGGCGCCGGTTAGTGCGAGAGCGACAGCCGCGCCCGTAGCCGTGGCGGGTGTTCAGCAGCGAGGTTCGTCGCACAAGACCACTATCGTGCAGGTGTGAAGCGACCCCGGCGCGCGGCTTGGGCAGAGATGCTGGACATGATGCTGCCCACTGCGCTCAGTTCCCGCCTTCCCCGGTTCGTGCAGCGCCTCCTGCGCATCGGTCCCCGCCATGGCATCGCACGCGGGCTAGCCGTATACGGTCGCCCGGGTACGCGGGATGGTTCGATCGGCGCGGCCACAGCCTTGCTGCAACCCCGAGAACTGACACAGTGGCTGGCCGACCGGAACGAGCCCCACGGAAACACCCGTGACGCACTAGCGGCCATCGAACGCCGACTCGACGAAGCACAGGCCGACGAACAACTCAGCCACATGCTGGGCAGTGAGATAGCACTGCTGCTGGGACAGGTACTGATCGCGACCATCGACGGCGCACGATGGGCCGTGTGGCCCAACGGGCACCCAGTTATTCGTATCAGCCGAACAGATCTCGACGTCACCGAGATCTCCGACGCCTACCTCCACCAACACGGAAACCCACCCACCACGATCGTCGACCACTACCAGACCCACCGTCGGTGAGTGAGCTGACCACCAGATCCCGGGCACACGCCGGTGATCTCCTGAACCGGGCCGGTTAGTGGCCCGGTAGCCCGGCTACACGGAGTCACATGGGTTTCCCATCGACTCGCTTGACCGGCAGCCACGTCTTAAGCGTGGTCGCGAGCGAGCCCAGGAGCCGGTCCCCGAAAACGCACAACGACTGCTCCCACGGGTGCCCGAACGTTCCCTCGCTGAGGTCGTCACGCAGGTAAATGTAATAGTCCCCGTTGGGGTAGACAGGAACTCGCCATTCGGCGTCCAGGGTCACCGCATGGACCGCGGCATCGAGCCGGTAGCAGGTGTGCTGCCAGTCCAGCACCACAAACACCGGATCCTCGGGGAACTCGGTGACGAAGCAGCGCAGCGCTTCAGCGTTGATCGCGTCGACCCGACTCGCCCACGAACCCCTGATGTTGTCGTGCACCGCGAGGTCGAAAGTAATCGACGGTGTCGGCTCCGCGATCGCCGGCCACGTAGCCGCGCTCGTGCCGGGGCGGAACCCGAACTTGTCGGTGAACCGCTCCCAGTACCACCTCTGATCCTCCAACTCAGCCCAGCCAGGCGGCAGCGGGGTAGCGAAGTTGAGCGTGTGTCTCATCATTAGCCAAGTGTCCTTCGTACCGCTCGACGCGCGTGCGCCTTTTGGCAGCCATCTAATCCGGCGCCGACAGCTCATCTTGCTTGCGGCTACCTATGCTTCATAGCGTGACTGGCTACGTACGGGGACGAAGAAACCGCAGAGAATGAGATAGGCGCCCAAGTGTCCAGCCAGAACCGCGGCGACAAAGACCACCAGCGACGGGTTGACCACGATATCAGTGTTGTAATCCCATACCGCGAATCCGATATAGAACAGTATCGAGACGATGGAACCGACGACTCGCATCCGATTCGCGCTTGCCCGGATCTTCATGGCACGCAACCCAAACCAGACCGCCAGGGCGATCACGAAGAAGACCACTCCCACGAACGCGCCCATGAGGATGGTTGCCCCGAACACCGCAAACTGATGACTCACAACCAATCTCTCAATCACCGGACAGCTCAACGCCTACGCCGCTGACCGCAATGAAGTACTCGGACAACTACACACGTGGACCTCTCGATGACACCGAGGTTATCAACCTAGCCCGCTCCATCTCGCGTTGGACGTGGCGCAACATAGCCCGCACCTTCAATGAGGAGCAGGTGCGGCGCGGGCGGATAATGACCGAAGCAAACGTGAGGCGAACCGCGACCGTGGCCGCATCGACGGACGCTGTAGTGAAGCAAACCGTCGCCGCGCAACCAATTTTGATCGCGCTATCTTTCGGGAGATTAACGATGGTCGCTGAGAATCCAGTACGCCGTAACAGGACTGCGCGCGAGGTTGCGGAACGTATGGGCTGCTCGACTCGAACCGTGTTTCGCATCATGGCTGAGCCTCGCGACCAGTGGGAGGCCAGGGCAAGGGCGCGCCGTTTGCGGGCTATCGAGCTGCGCCGCCAGGGCAAAAAGTACCGCGAAATCGCTGAAGAACTCGACTGCCCGATGGGCACTGTGGGGCGCATGCATGCTGAACCTCGCGAAAAAGCGTGGGGAGATGTAACCCACTTAGCTAAAGAATAGCCTCCATTACCAATCGAAGGGATGCGAAGAACTAGCAACTTTTTATTTGTTTCGTAACCTATACGACAAATTGAAAATGCCGGCCAATACTAATCCCCCTCCAAGATATGCAAAGAATACGGGTGAAAATAGTATCTGCGTTCCACCTTTGTTCTCCAGGTACCAGTATGTGCCATAAATAGTTCCTGCGACCCCAAGCAATATTGCAATCGCATGTACAACGAGCTCTTTCCGCGGTGACAAGAAAACAGAAAAAATGGCAGACAGAACAGCGAACAAGCAGGCAAATATAGATCCCACCAGCAGTATCTCAGATTTAAAAAGCATTGCCGACAGAACTCCAGCGAAGCCAGTGATAAAGATCGCCAACTCCGGCCACGGTCTGCGAGCTCGCCTGACAGCGCTCATTGTGTCACCTCGGTTCCAGTGAATTCCTAATACCTAGCTAAACCTGTCACCTGTTAGTTAGTTACCAAACTAGTCGATAGATGATTGCTCCACTCGCTCGGATGCGCCACAACGACCGCGCTAAAGTAAACTCCGCGGTGGACACACACGGTCACTCATCCACTCTGGTCAGCACCACTCGCATCAACGTGCTCCGGCTCCGGAAGGCCGGTATAGACAGTAGGTGGGCATCCGGTCATGTGCCGCGCGAAGTGAATGCGGCCGGTGCGCCCGTCGACATCTACGCCTTGGCCTTACGAGCTTCCGATCATGAATGCGATGGGCATCACCGTCGTTGACGCGCCCCTGTCCGGGAGGATAGCGGACGTCATCCTGCGCGCGAGCATGGCCGACGAGGGACAGAACGGTCGTCACGGAAACTGAATCGATGTATCGGGTGCGCAAACTCTAATGATTGAGACGTTCCGTCGTGGCGCCACGCCAAGGGTGGCGAACGAGCAACAGGGTGTGGAACTGCCGAGCTTGGAGACCACGTTCAGTCGGCAGCTAGAACCCGGTGCTATCGCCCCGCGCGCGCCGCAGGCGTACTTTAATTGCGTTGTGTTCTGCGTGGGTGGCCAGTGCGGCACCGCTGCGGCGCGGTGCCGCCTGATTCCCCACCTCGCGGCCCAGGTAGCCTGCATTGCCGGGGTCTGCGGATGGCGAGTATGGCCGTGCCATAGGACGTGCCAGCCACTGTGGGGGGGCCACGCGCGTAACGGACTGGGAGACGCCGGGCACGCCTGGAGGAAGTGCAGGCTACTGAGTGCCCGATCATCTCCACAACCCCAAAGCGAGGTTGACCCTTTAGCAGGGCCGAGGATTGGAGCTTAGATGCCCGTCGTGAGTGAAGTAGTACGCGATCTACGAGTCAAGCGGTATTTCGCGTACCAGTTCATAGCTGATCTTCACGAAACTCCGCACCGTTTCGGATGCACAGTGAGCAGCGAAGGCCGCGCCGACATCCAGTCGCGGAACCTCACGGCGGCATCGTCGATGACCTTCTCCGGGGAAGACGCTCCAGCAGAGCCGATGCAAGTCAGCGTGATCCTCTGCGATGGGAAACTGTTTCAGCGGTTTGACCAGTCGGGGAGTGAGGATTGGATTGAACTCGCAGATACCGGAAGCGGATGGCTGAATGAATTGCTGCCGCTACGGCTCCTCGAATTCGCCGAGCCCGGTAAACCACTTGCCAGTGATGGAGTGACCATCGTCGGCGTACCCGTCGCTCGCATCCCCGGCGAAACGTTCAGCACTATGCGTGGGGAAACGAATTCCGCCACGAACCTGCTCGATCCCTCTGACACGGTCCGCCTATCGGTGACGTGTGCTGGCGGCTCACTCACGGTATGCGAAGTGAGCCTTCCCGGCGCTGACGGAACTCAAGATCGAATGCGAATCGAACTCGAACCAGCCTCAGAATTTGAAGTCATGCCGCCTGCCGGAGCCTGCCAGCGGTTCTCGAACATTGAAGACTTCACACAGACCGCTTCCCAGCAGTTGCGGCCTGAAGACCAGTGAAACCTTAGGGGTGAGCCGTTACGGCTGTTCTGTCGGCGTTTGCTCGGCGGCCTTCACCTCGCCGTGGACTACCGCGAGGCTGACTCCGACACCGCGGGCGATCTCACGCAGCGACTGTCCCTCCACACGGCGGGCGAGGATAGCTCGGCGCTTGTCCTCATCAACCACCCGCGGCCGGCCCCCTTTGCGTCCATGCCGCGCCGCGGACTCCAGACCGTTACGGGTATTGCGGGCAATATCGCGGCGGCGGTCTTCTGCCAGCGCGAGCGCCAGGTCGAGAATAAGACTGCGCTCGACATGCTCACCCGCAGCGATCCACGCCAGGATCTTCACCGCCACCCCGCTCAAACAGATCGTTCAGCACGATCAACCCCTCAAGCAGGTTACGGCCAAGCCGATCAGCCTCCTGAACGGTGAGCATGCCAGCGGGGCGCAGGTACTCAAGCGCGGCCCGCAAACCAGGCTGATTGGCGATTTTCAGTGCACCGCTGACCTTTTCCTCGAACACCTTCACACAGATCGGATCGAGATCATCATGCTGACGCTGAGTTTCCTGTCTGCTCGTGCTCACCCGCACAAGACCAACCAGCGCCACCCACAACCCTCCGCACGTTCAGCAAACGTGTTCCACAACCTACTCGGGCACTACTCGAAATGAACGGGTTCCCGAACACCGGTTCCTGCGAGAATGGCGTGTCGGGTGCGGCAGTGTTTTCGTGTTCGGTAGACGGCCGATTTCCGAACGGCCCTGTGACCTTGGCCAGGTTCCTGAACTCATCGGGGCGATCGGCGGCGTGACCTCACCGGAAAGCAGCTAGAAGCATGGGAAACGGCTCTAAGGGCGGCCAGCTCCTGCCACTTTCAGTTGCTGCAAGTCTTACGGACCTCGTCCCGCGCGGCACTGATCGCGGCGAGATTGACCACTGCAGCCCCGAAACCACAACACTCGAGCACAGCAGCACGGTTGGGCTTACCGAGGCGGGCGCTCTGGGAGCGGCTCGATGGTGGGAACGTCACCGGGCCGAGGCGTAGTCCCCTGTCCGTACCTGCGGGGCTGGGGGTCGTCAAACGGCACTGCGTTTCGGATCGCCGCACGCATTTCCTGTATCACTTCGGGTTCTAGCGACTGATTTCGCTGTTGCTCAGCCCGTTCAAGACCTTGGACTTCGCGGGCATTCAGGAGGACATTTCCAGTTTGCGGAACCACGGTGTACCAGTCGTGCAGCGATGTGTAGCGTCCAGCGAATAGGTATGTCCGGCCCGGCTCAAGGAGCGTGTCACCTTCCAGAAGCTCCAGCTGGCCTGTGTCCTCGTTTACACCGCCCTGCTGGTTAACAGTCACCCGTTGAGGAACGTCACCCTTGAGCGCGGATCGGACGCTCACGATGAACTGCGTTTGCGGCAGCGATGATTCAGTCTGTTCACTTCCAGACTGCTCAAGCACCCTCCCAACAAAAACGGCGTCTGCAAATCCTGCAAGTTCTTCCTGGTCAAATCGGTTGAAAGTCCATACACCGTGAGAGTGCGCAGCCGTCGGTCCGTTTTCCTCACCCGCAGGAGCTGGCTGTGTTGTGCACGCCGTTAGCAGTGACGCCGCAAGGAAGGTTACAGAAAGCGAAAGTTGTGCTGTGCCTCGTTTACTAAGCATTCTCAAATCTCCGGTCGTTACTGTGCGGTATGTACTAGGTATATGAGACGCCGCTGGCCGGGACGTCGTTCCATTTCCCGAACAGGCTGAGACTGGGCGCGCCTCGCAGGAAGAGATGCCTGCGCAACGGGACAAGCTGCACAGCAGCGCAAACTCGCCACACATAACGATCGACTCTGCATCGCAGAGTACGCGGCTTGAAATCTCCTTCGTATATGCGCGGACTCCGCCAAACGAGAGCTTGACGACCTCCGAGGCTTTCCACACGTGTGGCTGCAGCCTTTCACAGGCTCGGAAATGATTCGAGCAGTTGCTCCATTCTGGTATCGCTGTTGCGCAGTGATGGGGATAAGAAGAGCGCCTGCCCGGATCGGTATTGCCAATCTTCTTCCAGCGGCAGCGTGATGAGTGTGATGTGGAAGGACGACAGTCTGCGTGCCTGCAGGAGCTTCTCGATCACAGCCGTGAGATTGGTGGGCCCTCCAGCGGCAGCAGGCCCACGGCTGGTGACTGAGCGTGCCTCATTCCCTCGGCATTCTCGCCACGTCTGCGCGCTTCGCAGAGCATCGACCGGGATGCCTAACTGGCTTAGCTGGTCGTGCCAGTAAACGGCTTCGTAACGCTCGATTGGAAACCCTTTGCCTATCTCAATAATTGCCCGCTGAATCCAGTACGAAAAGAACCTTCCGGCAGCATCTGGGTCCACTTCAGCAAGCTGAGTATCAACAGGGGGATGCAGACGCGGAATTACAGGTTCAGAAATTTGGGTATTAAAGCCCAGTTGATCACGGAGATGCAGCGTCAGCAGGAGAAGCCCACCATCGCTTTCCCGCACTGACCAGTGCCTGTTGTGACCTAACCACCGCATAACATCTCCAGGGCGCGCGCGATCTGTTGCGATCCCATTTTGAATCTGATCGTACGCGCCCGAATAAGGGTAGCTGGATTCAGAAGACTGGGGTTGCAGCAGTCGGGACGTAACTCGTGCAGAGCACTCCCGTCGTCAGCAACAGTCCGCCCATTGCCTCCGCGAAGTGTGTCACCCCTGAGGGAGCTGTTGTGGGATGCGTTCGCCAGCCCGAAGTCCAGTCCTTACGGAAGAAGAGCCTCCCCTGCATGGATCGTTGCGCATAAACACCCCGTTCGACCAGGCTGCCTGCACATTTGCGCAGAATCGCGGCACAAGGGGGCCGGCAAAAATCAGCCATTCACAGTGCCGGCTGGATGAACAGTGGCCGGTGGATCTTCTCACCCTCTCCGTGCTCGAACCGCTCCCACCCCAGGGATGCCCAGAAGCTGTGCGTGTCCCGCCAATCCCCGTGCCGCTGCTCCCGCGCGCGCACCACCTGGGTTCCAATACCGCGGCCCCCGCCGCACTGGCCACTTCGATGAACTGAATCTCCAGCCGTTCCGGACAGAGTTTCGGCACCCCTGCGTAGTCCGGGTTGATACCGCCAGGGTTATCCAGCTCGACACGAGCCACCTCGGCAGCGCCTTCCATCACCTGCACATACCAGGGACGGTCCTCGTCACGGAGCCACCGATAGTGCAGGCAATACAGCACAGAGCAGTCACTTCCTGAACGGTGAGCATGTCACCGCGGCGCATGTACTCAAGCGCAGGGAGCTGGCAGACCGACTCGAGTCCTGACCCCTCGCTATCCGGTAGTCGCGTCGTTCTGATGCCACAACCACGGCAAGTGAGCATCCAACGTAGATAAGGTTCTTACGTGGAGCGTCCACGATTTGCCTGGCGCGGAACGGCAGCGATCGCAGCCGTCCTGTTCATCGCACTGTGCGCCGCGGCAGGTGGGTATGGCTATCACCGAGACGAGCTGTACTTCATTGCCGCTGGAAGCCGCCCGGCCGTCGGGTACGCGGATCAGCCACCCCTCGTGCCACTGCTCGCGTACATGCTCGATTCGCTGTCTGGCGGCTCGCTGGTCGCGCTGCGCATCCCATCGGCGGTAGCGGCGAGCGCGGTTGTTGTCGTGACTGCGCTCATCGCAAGAGAATTCGGGGCGGGACGTTGGGGGCAGGTGCTGGCAGCAGCGGCGATGGCGGCATCAGCGGTTCTCATCGCGGTTGGTCACTTGCTCTCCACGAGCACATTCGACCTGCTGGTCTGGGCGCTGCTGTGCTGGCTGGTCATTCGGGCGGTCAAGGTCCAGGGATCGCGCTGGTTGGCCGTCGGCGCAGTCGCAGGAATCGGATTGCTCACCAAGTCGCTCGTGGTGTTCTTCCTCGCAGCGCTGGTCGCCGCCATCGTGATAGTCGGGCCGCGCACTGTCCTGCGCGATCCCTGGATGTGGGGTGGCGTCACGCTTACGGTGTTGATCGCGCTGCCGAATATCTGGTGGCAAGCAGCGAACGGGTGGCCCCAGTTCGAATTGTCGGAATCGATTGCGGCAGGCGGCTCCGGGACGAGTGAGTCGCGGTGGCTGTTCCTGCCATTTCAGCTCGTTCTGATTGGCCCACTGCTCGCACCGATTTGGCTTGCGGGAATCTGGAGGCTGCTGCACGACCCCAGGATGCGATCGTGGCGATTCTTTGCAATCGCGTACTTCCTGCTAGCAGTGATATTTCTGGTGGCGGGCGGTAAACCCTACTACCTCGCCGGCATGTACCCCGTTCTGCTTGCGGCCGGCGCGGAGCCCGTCATCCGGTGGCTGCATTCTGCCGTGCGGCGTGGTCTTGCAGTTCTCGCTGTAGTGACGACCGCGGTGACCTCCGCGCTGCTGTTCCTCCCTATTGTCCCCGCCGCGGAACTGCACAAGACGCCCATTCCAGCAATCAACTACGACGCTGGAGAAACCATTGGCTGGCGCGAATTCACTGCCACAATCGACGCCGCGCACCGCGGAACAGAGGACACCGGGACGATCGTCCTTGCGGGGAACTACGGTGAGGCAGGAGCGATCGAAAAATTCCTGCCGCACATTCCCGTGTTCAGTGGGCACAACAGTTACTGGTCGTGGGGACCTCCCCCGGAACGCGACGCACCGTTCCTCGCCGTGGGTTATCCGGAAGACATGCTGAGAGGGCTTTGCAACAATCTCCAGCACGCCGCGACGATCGACAACCAGGTGAATCTTGACAATGACGAACAGGGACGACCGGTATGGTTATGCACCGATCGTTCAGCGCAGTGGGACGCCGTGTGGCCGTCGCTGCGCCGCATTGGATGACAGACAGAAACGCGATCCAAAAAAATGCGCGCTAAATGCCGTCACCAGCCTCCGACCCTCCGGGCAGTAACCCCAGCTTGTAGCCCGAAGCCACCGCCGAAGCACGGTCGCGCACATCCAATTTGCTGTACAGATGCTGCAGGTGAGTCTTCACAGTGGCTTCGGAGATGAGCAGCTTTCTGGCAATCTGCCGGTTGGTCAAACCATCTGCGACCATTGAAAGGATCTCCCGCTCGCGGGGCGCTAACCCCTCATGGGAGGCCTGCATTGCCCGGATGAGGCTGGCTGACGCAGCTTGCGCCAGGCGCGTCTGCCCCGCTGCCACCGCCCGGATCCCGTCAGCGAGCTCCGCGCGGCCAAGGTCTTTGAGCAGATACCCGTGAGCTCCAGCTTCGATCGCAGACCGCACGTCGTCACTGCTGCTGAACGTGGACAATACGACGATATGCGTGTTTGGGAACCGTACGCGGACTTCCCGAATCAGTTCGACACCCCCGCCTGGCATCCGCAAGTCAGTGAGCAGCAGGTCCGGTTGCTTCCGCGCGACCACGAGGAGTGCCTCCTCCGTGTTTGCAGCCTCACCAACTACATCGAAATCACCTTGGCTGCACAGCATCGCCCGAATCCCGTCACGAACCACAGGATGGTCGTCGGCAATAACAATCCTGATCGCAGCCACGTCAGTCATTCTCGTCGGCCGCGGACGTGTGTGCTGGCATCCGGACACTCACCGTGGTTCCCTCACCCGGCGCCGATTCCACGAACACCGCACCGCCCGCGTCACGGACCCATTGACGCATCGCCTCGAGGCCGAAGCTTGACCGGGGAACAGCCCGCTCCTGAAACCCGACGCCGTCGTCGCCGACGTCCAGCAGCACACCGCCTGTCCCGTACGACAGGGATACGGACACGCTCCGCGCGCGAGAATGCTTGTGGATATTCGCGAGGCCTTCTTGCAGCGCCCGCACCAGTGCGTCCTCCGCGTCGTGCGACAAGGGGAATGGCCTGCCGGTGACCGTGAACCGGGCGTCCATGCCGTGACGCTCGTTCCACACGCTCACCAGTTCCTCTATCGCCGAATCGAGCTCGGCAGATTCGAGCGCGGACGGGCGGAGCGCGTCTATTGATCTGCGGGCTTCACGCAAGCTTTCGCGAGCTTGGTCACGAGCGACGACGACTCTCCGATATATGGGATGAGCAAGGTCAAGTTCAGCCTCTGCGGCGCTCAGCTGAGCATTGATGGCCGCCAGCCCCTGCGCGAGGGTGTCGTGGATCGACCGCGCCACCCGCTCACGCTCCGCTGCCGCCCCGGCCGCGCGTTCACGTTCGGCGACCCGCTCGCTCAGCATCGCGTTGCGCGCAAGGAGAGTACGAAGCTGACGGTTCGCCTCTGCACGTCGCGCTGCTTCTGCCTCCATGTGCCGAATCGCGAAGCCGATACCGGCGGCGAGGGCTGCGGACGATGCGAACAACGTCATCCGGACGTGCCACGGCGCAGCGAGATCGCCGTACGACCAGACCGGTGGGAGAGCTGCGGCAGTAGCTAGAACTCCTAGGTAGGCGAACTTGCCGGGAAGCACGACGAAACTGATGGCAAAGCACGCCACTAGAAGCACGATGAGCGCCTCATCAACGATTAATCCGGCTGCGGTCAATGCGAGCAAGCCGACGAAGTACACCAGCATCGGCAGGGGTACGCGCTCCTGCCACTGTGGGTGCCGCGTCACCCACCACCAGTGCCACACTGTCGCTACGCCGACGATGGCCACCGCCGTAAGACGTGGCCCGAGCGGCGCACCCACCCGTGCCAGCGCAACCACGACGGTCAGCGCGAAAGCGGTGTACGGGAGCGCGTTCCACAGGCGGTTCCACCACAGGTCGTAGCGTTCAGTGGTGTCTGCGCGATCGACAGCTGCGCCACCGGGTACCTCCGCGGCGGGCGACCAACGAGGTGTCGTCACGACTCCAGCCTGACAGACGCTCGCGGTGTCCGGTACGTGAGCCGCCGGATCGCAATCTCCGCCGGGCCCGCGTAGTGACACCGCGCCATCACCCAAGCGGCGACAACCGTCGCGACCCAGGTGCAGAGCGCGATGAGAGCGGCCGCCGCACTGCCGATCGTCGCACCCAGCCCGAGCGTGTAGGGAACGAACAGCGCCACGAAAACAAACGATTGAGCCAGGTAGCAGGTCAAGGAGCGGGCACCGCACGCGGCCAGCGCTGCAGTGACGTAACCCGAGCGCTGCTGCAGGTGTTGCGCGAACAGTGTGATCGCGGCAAGGTATCCGATACCCCCGAGGATTCCAGTTACCGCATGCAGGGCTCCGATCAGCGCGCCAGTGTCAGGCGCCCAAAGGCCGCCCGCGACAAACGCGGCTGGAGCTGCACCGGCGAACCCCAGGCTCAGCCCCGCGACCGCGGTAATCAGCAGCAGATGCAGATGGTTTCCGGGATTGTGAAGGATACCGTGACGTGCCGCCCACATGCCGACCATCGCGGCGCTGAACACTCCAGTGACACCGAAGGGTACGTGCAGCCAGTCGATGAGCCTCCACCCCAGGGCCTGTAATGGTTCGTCCATTGTGAAGGACCACATGTAGTGGCGGTCCTCATGCGGACCAACATCGTAGTTGATCGCCGCCGCGATCAGCCCGGTCGCCGCGAACCATCCGGCCGCCCAGCACAACAATGCCCGATCAGACGCATTACGCAACGCAACGACCATTAATCCGACCAGTGCGTATGTGCCCAGAATATCGCCCGGAAACAGCAGCGCTGCATGGATGAGCCCGAACACGGCGAGCCAGCCGCAGCGACGAAGAAGTACACCTCGCCGCTGCTGATTCTGGTAGATCTGCATCATTCCGAACGCGAACAGTGCCGCGAACAACGGATAGGCGCGCCCATCCACAAGTAGCGTCGTCAAGGCTCGGGTCAGCTGGTTTATGGGCTCGCTCTCGACAATCTGCTGCCGGAACCCGTACTCGCGCGCGTAGAGGTAGAGCCCAACGTTCGCGAGGGCGATCAGACCAAGCATCAGCCCGCGCGCGAGGTCGGGTGCGAGCGCACGCTTGCTGGTGGTAGACCCGAACTTGCTGGAAGGATACACAACGGGGCTGCTCATGATGCCAGTCTTGTCGGAGGCATCGGCGAAGACGATCGGCTATTTCGGGGCGAGAATCAGCCGATCGGTGGATGCGAAAGAGCGCGGGTCAGCTTCGGGTGGCTCACCCGACTGTGGGGATGAGAACTCCGGGGTTGAGGATAGCGGCCGGGTCCAGAGCGGACTTGGCGGCGGCAAGTGCGGCAGCGAACGGTTCTGGGCGTTGCCGGTCGTACCAGGGACGATGATCACGGCCGACCGCATGATGATGGGTGATGGTGCCGCCGCAGGCGTTGATGACCTCTGATACGGCCGCTTTGATGTCGTCCCATTGAGCAAGCGAGCTTCCCCAGCGTCCGGGCGCGTATATCCCGTAGTACGGGGCAGGCCCATCTGGGTACACATGGGTGAACCGGCAGGTCACGACGCCGCCGCCGCACACCTCGGCGAGCGCGGTGTTCGCCGCCGAGGTGACCGCGGCATGGAAACGTTCGAAGTTGTCCCAAGTGCAGGCGGTTTCGAAGGTTTCGACGATCATGGAGCGACGGGCGAGCGCATCGCGCTGGTACGGCATCCTCAGGAATGACGACTTCCAGGCAGCGGCAGAATCGCCGGTCGATTTATCCCTGCCTGTCCGCGACGCGGGGTTCTTCGCGGCCACCTGGCCGCGATGGCTCGTCGCGATATCGATCGCCCGGTTCAGCCATGCGTCGACCGGGTGGTCGGCCGACTCGAACGCGATGATGAGCAACCCGCCGGTCGTGCTTACTCCGGCGTTGATGAACGCCTCGGCCGGATCGAGCAGCCGACAGTTCGCCGGGTACAGGCCGGACTGGGCGATCGCGCGGGTCGCCGCGACCGCAGCGGCGTAGGTCTCGAATGTGATCGATGCGGTGACCTGCCACTTCGGTCGGTTCTGCACACGCATCCACGCCTCGGTGATGACACCGAGGATGCCCTCAGAACCGAGGAACATCCGGTCCGGTGACGGGCCCGCGCCGGAGCCAGGCAGGCGTCGTGATTCGCTGACACCGGCCGGAGTCACCACACGCAACGACTCGGTCAGGTCGTCGATATGCGTATACAAGGTCGCAAAGTGGCCACCGGCGCGGGTGGCGAGCCACCCGCCGAGAGTGGAGTAGGCGAAAGACTGCGGGAAGTGCCGCAGTGTCAATCCTTCCGGCCGAAGCTGGTCCTCCAGCGCGGGACCGTAAATACCTGCCTGGACACGTGCGGCGCGGCTGACATCGTCGATCTCCAGAACCTGGTTCAGATGCACGAGATCCAGGCTCACCGCCGGGCCGTCGAACCGGGGTTCCACGCCACCGACCACTGAGCTGCCGCCGCCATAGGGAATGACCGCGATCGCGGCCGATGAACACCAATCGAGAACGTCCACGATGTCTTGCTCGTTTCGGGGCCGCAGAACGAGATCCGGCACACTCGACACGTCCCCGTGCAGATTTCTGATGACGTCCCGGAACGCTTTGCCCCGAGCGTGGGAGAGGCGGTCCACAGGGTCATCGCTGGCAGTAGCGACGAGTGACCCCGGGGCACTTACCCGGGCAGACGGGATTGGCAGTGCTTCCGGATTGGGCGGTGCGTGATCGCTGAAGTCGTGCGCCGGAAGCAAGGCCTGCACACGAGCCACCAGCGCCTCTGTCTCCCTCTCAGACAGTTCCTCGTGCGAGGCGCCCCATCCCCACCAAGAGCGAGCCTCGCGCAGCGGATGCGGCATAGTTGTCCCCTTGTCTCAGTTCTAAGGCACCAGTTCTAAGGCACCTATCCTCGCGCCATGTCCACGAACCGCGAAAAGTGCAGTTGGTGAGCGACTGTGATGGTCGCAGTCGGTCCGGCACGATGCTTGCCCACGATGATGTCCGCTTCTCCCCCGCGCGGGTCGTCTGGCTCGAACGCATCTGGCCGGTGAAGCAGAATAACCATGTCGGCATCCTGTTCCAGAGAGTTGTGCACGGCAACGCCGTCAGCGATGAAGTTGTGCGTCCCCGGTACGGTTCCGTCGAAGACCTCTTGTTCACCTAGGCTTTTGATCTCGACGATGCGATCCCAGTAGACATCGTTTGTCGCCAGCATTTCGATATCTTCGTCATCGAGGATGTTCGCGACCCGCGCGAGCCTAGAGCGGCTTGGCGAGCGCTTCCACATGGTGGAACCACAGAACCGCGAACCCATGGCTGCAGCGAACTCACGGTGTGTCATCTCTTTGGCGGCGAGCAAATCGCGGACTTTCGTCCAGACTTCCTTCGGTACCGTATCCACATTCGTGTTGGTGGCTATGGCTTCAAGTTCATCAGCGGCTGTCCGCACCGCCTCACCACGACTTCCGTGGACACCCACCTCATGGAGGAATTTCAGTTGGTTCTCTGCCCCCTCGAGTACGAGATGCCAACAGTCGCGGTAGCCCGGCTTGCGCACAACCCTGATTCGGCTTGCGATCCCTAGCCGCAAGAGCAGTTGGGCGATACCGTCCACCAGCCTTCGGCTAGTCGACGCATAGTAGATCCGGGCTTGACGACCCGTAGCGTCCCAGCGCACGGATCCGTCCGTTGCCCAGAGGTGGCGCAAGAAGAGCGCAATTTGATAGTTAGGAAGCGTGAATACAGGATGCGGCACGAACTTCTCATAGCTTCGCAGCCCGAACAATCCGAGATCATCGAGCCACGCAGCAATAGGGTTCCGCTTACCTCGGGCGAGACGTTCCGGCGCCCGCAAACGCAGCGTGACGCAGCGCGCTGCGGGGTACTCGTCGCGCACCGCTGTGACTCCGAAATGCTGGGCGGCTGTGGTCACGGCGAGCAGGTTTTCTTCGTCGATACTCGCGTATCGGATCGGCTGACGTTTGACGCAAGAGCCGTCGCCAATCATGTGCGCGAGCAGCACCACCTCCGCTTCTGGAAGTGACCGTGTGTGCACGGGTTCGGGGACCAATCGAGGTGTGGCCACCCTGTCCCCGACGTTCAGATGCTCGAGGCTAATCCAGCCATCAACCGTCATGAACGGGTGATTCGCGGTGGCGTCCACCTGGCGGCCTGACGCCATCCGTACTCGGAACACTTCCTTCTGCCCGCTGGGAAATACCTTCACCATCGGTCGGCCAACCATCCGCATCCGCTCATCAAGTGACCAAACCAGAGGCTGCTCACCGGTGGCGAGTAATTCGCCTAACGTCACCTCTGATCCGTCGTCGGCCCGCAAGATTCGCGTCGAAGCCGGGAGGCATCCCGATTCGCGCAGGTCAGAGACCTGCGGGCGCTTATCTGTGCGCTGTTCAGGGCCTCGGTTCAGCTGGCTGATCGCGATAACGGGGACTTCGAGTTCTTTCGCCAGCAGCTTCAGGCTTCGCGAGAATTCAGAGACCTCCTGTTGCCGTGACTCGTGCTTCTTGCCGGAAGACATGAGCTGCAGGTAGTCGACGATGACGAGACTGAGGTCGTTCTTCTGCTTGAGACGACGCGCTTTCGCCCGGATCTCCATCATTGTCAGATTTGGTGAGTCATCGATGAAGAGCGGCGCCTCGCTGATCTCACTCATTCGGCGGGCTAGTTTCGTCCAGTCGTCATCGTTCATCTTGCCCGAACGCATATCTGCGAGTTTGATTTTCGCCTCAGCGGACAGCAGCCGCATAACGATCTCTGTCTTGCTCATTTCGAGGGAGAAGAGCGCACCCGCTTTTCCGTACTTGATGCAGCACGACCGCAAAAAATCCATTCCCAGGGTGGAATTGTGGGTCGGAATCATCGAGCGCCCCGCGAGGTAGAGATGCTCTGCGTTATCGACTTCGAGACACCTCACTGGCACGCTCGGAATGGATCGCACGTCCACGATGAAACGGGAGTGGGAACGCGCCGTGCTGTGCGATGGCCTCCGCTCCTTATGCAGCAACATCTTCCGTGGAAGTCGGAAGACGTCATCCGCGGTCGAGAACGTAATTGTGAATGCAGTCGAGCTTTCCTCGCGGCGGCCCTTGACCTGCTTGCGACTAACGTGCGCTCGGTAGCCAAGGCTGACAACCAATTCCACCACGTCGTCAATCAGACGTTTGTTCGTATTCGAGAACTGCACCGCACCGCCGTGCGTCACCGTGCCGTCGGTATCTAGCAATCCCGCAAGTAAGGCCCTTCGTTGTGCTTCAGATGCGCGGAGGTACTCGGTGGGGATGTGTTTGTTCTCGAGTACGCCGATCGTCCTCAGCCGAGCTTGCGCGGTGTCATTTTCCAGCCGAAGGTAATAGCGCAGGCGTGCTGACTTGGATGCGATCGCGAGAATGCCTTCACCCTCGATGTTCATGACGATCTCTGGGTCAGCGCAGGTGAGCTGCGCGCATGCCGTTGTTCCGTCACCCAGCCACGCACCGAGTGTGTACGGCGGAAGGAGAAGCGAACGGTCTGGCAATGCGATCGGCTTGGCATTCACCACAGAATGGTTGAGGCGCAGATCTTTCGTCCTGCACCGTATCGTCTGGGCTATCTCGCGTGTGGTTCTCACCTCAGCGAAGGTCCGCTGATTGCGGTGCCGGTTGTACCCGATGGCTGCCGCCTGTGCAGACTTCCTAGACGCTCGAGTCTCGGTTAGCCACTGGTGCTCCGCGTCAGCAATCAGTATCGATCCGTCGGAGAACTCCACTTCGTAGCAGGGTCTGCCCCGCATCACGTCCGTTGTGGCTACCACTCGTGTCGGCTTACCTTGAGCATCAATCAAATAGTCGCCCACCTCGACGTCACCCATCGTGGTCCAACCGGACGGTGTCGGGAGCGGGGTATCCAGGGAAAGCGCCTTTCCAACCCCAGGCCTGGCCGCGATGATAATCATCTGACCGGGGTGCAGCCCATTGGTGAGCTCGTCAAACTCCACAAAACCTGTCGGAACCCCGAGTGAAATGCCACCGCGGGAAGCGATCGAGTCGATTTCATCCATGGTGGGCTGGAGGAGTTCCTCTAGCGCAACGTAGTCCTCGGTGGTACGACGTTCAGTGACCTCAAAGATCTCCGCCTGTGCCCGGTCGACGACAGTGGCCACGTCCTGGCCGTCCGCCCCTGCGTAGCCGTACTGAACGATTCGTGTTCCCGCTTCAACCAGCCGACGCAGGATCGCCTTCTCTGCGACGATTTCCGCATAGAAGCCTGCGTTGGCGGCAGTAGGAACCGTGGAAATGAGTGTGTGCAGGTAAGGCGCGCCACCGATGCGCCTCAAGTCACCGCGGCGCTCCAAGTCGGCGGCAACCGTGACCGGGTCGGCGGGTTCGCCTCGCCCATACAGATCGAGGATGCTGTCGTAAATGTCCTGGTGGGCTGGCCGATAGAAATCGCCCTGGCGTAGCTTCTCGACAACGTCCGCAATCGCGTCCTTACTCAGGAGCATGCCGCCTAGCACGGCTTGTTCGGCTCCGAGGTCCTGCGGCGGCTGACGTAGCAGGCCGTCAGCGCGGGAATCTGTGCGGTTCCCATTGCTGTTGTGGCTGCTGCCATCACCCGGGGCCTCGTCCCCATCGCTCGGTGCGACATAACCCCGGTCGTCGACTACCCCCACGCACCCCTCCTAAGCACCGATCGTGAACGCTCGAAACTTTCATACCCGAGGGGTACGACATGTTGCCGGACGGCCCTGACGGCTCTGCGCGCTCGACGCTAGGGACTCGGATCGATAACCGCAAGATCACCTGTGCACAGACCTGTGCACAGTTTGTGGATAGACCAGGAGCGGTCTGTGTACAGGCTGGGGATAACTTGGGGACAATCAACATAGTGGACATTGTTAGCGCTGGTAAGAACCAGAAACGGGCTGTTGATACTGTGGACAACCCTGTGTACGGCGTGTCGCTGAGTTCCAGAATTTCGGCGTGTTGTCGCCGAATGTTCGCCTACCTGCAGTGATGCGGACCACAATTTGCTGTAGTGAGCGTCCGACGATGAGCGCGTCGAAACACGGATGTGACGAACGAGAGAGGTCTCGCAGCGGCGTTGCTGTGGAGTCATCAAAATTCGGCGCGAAGAGACTATCCACAAGCACATCTAGCCCCAGGGGAAAGACCCCTGGGGCTAGATGCTGTGGCTAATTCAGCTAGCTGGCTGAATCTGCAGGTTCAGCTTCGCTGATACCTGCGAGTGCAGCTGCACTGCCACCGAGTACTTGCCAACTGCTTTCAGGTGAGCTGACGGCAGTTCGACGTTGCGGCGATCAACCGCAAGGCCGGTGGCATTCTTGAGTGCGTCTGCGACGTCGGCAGCGCTCACTGAGCCAAAGAGCTTGCCACCTGCACCCGTACGAACAGCAAGGGTGAGGGTGCCGAGCTCCTCGAGCTTCTTCTGGCCTTCCTTGGCCGCCTCGAGGTCGCGGGCAGCGCGCGTTTCGCGTGCCTTCCGCAATTCCTCGACCTGCTTTTCAGCACCGCGGGTGGCACGAATCGCCAATCCGCGGGGCAGCAGGTAGTTGCGGCCGTAGCCGTCCTTGACCTCGACGGTGTCGCCAGGAGCGCCGAGGTGCTCAACGTCAGCTGTGAGGATGAGCTTCATTCTTGGGTCCTCCCGTTCCTTAGCGTGCCGTTGAGGTGTACGGCAGCAAGGCCATCTCTCGTGAAACTTTGACTGCTGTAGCAACGTCCCGCTGGTGCTGGACGCAGTTACCGGTTACGCGACGTGCACGGATTTTGCCGCGATCACTGACAAATTTCCGCAACATCGTCGCATCTTTGTAGTTGATCTGCGCTTCTGTAGCTTTACAGAACGCACAGACCTTTGTTTTTGCCGGGCGCATAAGCGCTTTGGACATGGTCGTTCTCCGTGTATTCCTGGTGTCTGAAGGTCAGACCCAGACCCTGCTCAGAATGGCGGTTCGTCATCCTGTGCAGCGAATCCGCCAGCCGGAGGAGCACTGCCCCAGGGATCACTGGCTGCGGTTGCGGCACCGGCTGTGAAGCCACCACCACCACGTCCGCCGCCTCCCTGACCACCATCGCTACGGCCCGCCTTGTTGACCTTGGCGGTCGCGTAACGGAGCGAGGGACCGACTTCGTCGACTTCAAGCTCAATCACCGTGCGCTTCTCACCCTCTCGGGTTTCGAAGCTGCGCTGGCGCAAACGTCCGTTCACGATGACGCGCATTCCCTTTTGCAGTGATTCCGCGACGTTCTCCGCAGCCTGACGCCAGATGTTGCACCGGAGGAACAGCGCGTCGCCGTCCTCCCACTGGCTGGTCTGCGAGTTGTACTTCCGCGGTGTCGACGCAACGGTAAACGTCGCGACGGCTGCCCCCGCAGGAGTGAAGCGGAGTTCTGGGTCTGCGGTGAGGTTGCCGATCACCGTAATTACGGTGTCGCCTGCCATGAATCCTCCGTTCGTCGGCGGCCCCGGGCATACGGCCCGGGTGGGCCACAGGGCACTGGGTCTAGATCTGGGTAAATCAGCTCGCGACCCGCAGGACCTTGGTACGCAGAACTGACTCATTGAGCCCGAGCTGACGGTCAAGTTCTTTCACGGTTGCAGGCTCAGCCGACACATTGATGACTGCGTAGATGCCTTCGCTGTGCTTGTTGATTTCGTATGCCAAGCGGCGCTTACCCCAGATATCGACAGTGTCGATGGAGCCGCCGCCCTGACGGATGACGTTGAGGAAAGTATCTAGTGAAGGGGCAATGGTGCGCTCGTCCAATCTAGGATCGAGAATCACCATCAGTTCGTATTGACGCACGGGACCACATCACCTCCTACGGGCTTGTACGGCCACGGACGTTCCGTGGCAGGAGGGTCGTTACGTCAGTAACCCCCGAAAGCTACCAGTTCATCCCGGCCAAAGCGAATTCGTCCGCCCGGCCATCACCTCGGGGGGTTCCGGCCGGTCCCATGGGCAGTTGTCGCTTAGGCTGGTGACATGCGAATCGGTGCCCACGTCCGGGATGATGCTGATCCCCTTGGTTCCGCTCAGCGATATGGAGCTGAGGTTGTTCAGCTCTTCGTCACTGACCCTCAGAAGTGGAACAAGCCCAAGCCGCACCCCCAGGCCGATCAGCTGCGGAAAAGTGGAATAGACGTAGTAGTTCACTCGTCGTACGTCATTAACGTGGCGAGCTTGAACAACCGTATTCGGATCCCCTCCCGCAAGGCCGTCCAGCAGCAGGCCACAGCCGCCGCGGAGCTTGGCGCTTTCGGGTTGGTAGTACACGGCGGCCACGTGCGGCAAGGGGAGGCCGTCGAGGAGGGCTTCACCAACTGGCGCAAGCTCTTCGAACGGCAGGACGATGAGGGCGGTTTCGCTGTTCCGATTCTGATCGAGAACACCGCAGGCGGGGACTCTGCGATGTCGCGGTACTTCGATTCCATCGCACGGCTCTGGGATCACGTCGGCGAATTCGGGGCCGGCTTCTGCCTCGATACGTGTCACGCATGGGCGGCCGGAGAGAACCTCGTCGACGCCGTCGAGCGCATCAGGTCGATCACGGGCCGCATCGACCTCGTCCACTTGAACAACTCGCGCGATGAGTTCAACTCTGCGCGAGATCGTCACGCGAACCTTGCTGACGGAACGATCGACCCGCAACTACTCACCGAAGTCGTTCGCCAGGCGGGTGCACCTGTGGTTCTCGAGACGCCGGCCGAGGGGCTCGAGGACGACATCGAATTTCTGCGTGAGACGCTTTCGCAGTCACAACCCGCCAGCAATTAAGCTGCATCAAGACGTCTGCGAGGAGTTTCGTGGTGATGACAGCTGTGCGCAGGCACCTGCCACTGATTGCAGTGGTGCTGGCGGCATTCTCCCTGCTGCTGGCATACCTCAACAAGGCCCGGTGTGCTGGGCCCGTGTTCAGCGAATTCGGGCGCAGTGAGAATTTCGATCTGTACAAGAACCAGCTGGTCTGCTACTCGGATATTCAGCTCTTGTGGCTGGGACGTGACATCGACCGCCACGTCTTCCCATTTATCGAGGGCGGTATCACCCCTGATGGACGGCTTTTCGGCGGCACCGTTGAATACCCGGTGCTCTCCGGCGTACTGATGTGGCTCGGCGCCATCCCCTCCTCGAACGACGCAGAGTTCCTCTTCTACTCGGCTCTCCTGCTCACCCCCTTCGCATTGCTGACGGCCTGGATGCTTGCCAAGCTGGGCGGCCACCGCGTTCTGCTGTTTGTCGCAACTCCCGCGCTCATTCTGTACGGCTTCCACAATTGGGAATTACCCGTCGTCTTCACCGCTGTGGCCGCGATATACGTCGTGACGACGGCCCAAACGTGGAGCATTCGAACGCGCGGTATTGTCGCCGCTGTCCTGCTCGGAATCGGCCTGTGCCTGAAGCTGTATCCCGGAATTTTCGTTCTCCCATTGGCTCTCTATGTCTTAACGGAGGGGAAGAGAGAGCGCGGACACTTCGATTTCCGAGGTGCGATTTCGGTTGCCGGTGCCGCTGTCGCAACCGTAGTCGCGATAAACGCGCCATTCGCTATTGCTGGCTTCGAGGGATGGCGGGCCTCATTCGAGTTCCAGTCACTCCGCCGGGCTGATATCACAACAAACTCGATCTGGTATTGGGGCCTCCTCCCCAGGATGGAAGACGAGACTGTCTACGACGCCTGGGTGGAGTTGCTTTCACCTGCACTCATCCTTGCTTCCTTCGCCGTCGCGGCCGCAGTCGGATGGTGGATCTACCACCGGCACGGAACGTACCCGTGGGTGGGAGTCTCGGCGGCGATGCTGTGCGGTTTCCTGCTTTTCCACAAGGTTCATTCGCCACAGTTCGCTCTGTGGCTTATCCCGTTCTTCATTCTTCTTCGCGTTCCGTGGCAACTGATCGGCGCATATCTTCTCGCCGATATCGCTATCGGCATCGGCGTATTCCGGTATTTCTACGATCTCGGCGCAGGCATCGATCCGTCTGGCGGCTCGGAACTTGTGACACAAGTCGGGGTGTGGGGCCGAGCGGCTGGGCTTGTCGTCTTCTACGTACTCTTCCTGCGAGCGTCCTACGTGCCGGACGAAAGCAACACAATGTCGCGTGACGCGTCACCTGTGGACGCGTATACCAAAACATCCAGCCCGTAATCCTGCGTTCTCAATGCCGTAGTACGATCATTTGTTTGAATGACAATGGGCGGCGTCGTGGCGGGACGCTTCTGGGGAGGTAGCGATGTCGGCGAGCACCGGGCACACGTCGGAGGCACACGCACGCGTACGGAGAATCGGCCTCGTTGAGGATCACGAGTCGGTGGCGATCGGACTCGCTACCATCCTGGCGGATTACCCAGATCTGGAACTTGTGGTCACGGCGCGCACCGTTCAGAACCTTCTGGACAAGGAGCAGGACCTCGATCTGGTCGTCCTTGATTTGCGGCTCGGCGACGGATCTTCGCCGAAAAGCAACGTCAGTTCGCTTCATTCACATGGCCTGAAGGTCCTTGCGTTTACCGGTGCGGAAAATCCCTTCCTAGTTCGCTCGGCCGCCCGGGCTGGTGTCCTTGGTGTCGTCCGCAAATCCGAGCCGGCTGCGGCGGTCGTCGATTCAATCCGCTGCGCAGCCGCAGGCGAGCAGGTCGTCACCACCGACTGGGCCGCCGCCATCGATGGCGATCCGCACCTGCCCAACGTGGGCCTCAGCCCACGTCAGCAGGAAGTGCTGGCGCTGTACGCGTCCGGCGAGAAAGCAACCCGCGTTGCGCATCTCACCGGCCTCGCTGAGCAGACCGTGTATGACTACCTAGCGCGGATCCGGCAGAAGTACGCCGAGGCAGGCCGGCCCGCCCCGACCAAAACTGATCTGTTCAAGCGGGCGGTCGAAGACGGCTGGCTGCCCGTTCCTGAACATCCCGGCTCGTGAGGAGCCTGCCGTGTCTACCGCAGTACTGGCCACGCCTCACACTCAGGAACAATCGGCCGTCACTGTCGCCGAGCCGATAACCCCGGCCGCGTACCACAAGGTCTTCCGCACATTCGCGCTCGTGCTTGGTGTCGCTGGTGTTTCTCTAGGGCTGCTCAATCAGCAGCGTGTAGCGCGTGAATTCGAGATCTTGCCGTTGTGGTGGAGCATCCCCGCCTTGGCCGCCGTGTTCGCCTCCACCCTCGTCCTGGCTCTTACCGCATACTTCGCGCCCATCCGGATTCTGTGCTTCCTGCTCCGCACCATATCCATCGGTTATGTTCTGGCACTGATCACGTGGCCACTCGCGCACTCTGGGCCGCCGCTCGAGGATGACTTCCGCTGCTGGCTGTGGTCTGTTAACGCGCTCGCGGCAATGGCGGCCGCCGTCGCCTGGCCGCCCCGAATAGCTCTGCCCTACCTGGCATTGATCCCCGCTGGGAGCGTCCTGCTCAACGCATATGCGGCCGAGTACTCCGAATGGGGCAACGTCATTGAAGACATTGCGATGGCGACAACAGCGGCTACCGTCTACGTTTCGATGGGGCTGATCGGTCTCAACACGGGCTGGCGGCTGGACGAAATCAAAGCGAGCGCACAAGCACGCGCGGCGAAAGCGGCCGCCACCGCAGCACGGAACCAGGAACGTGAACGCATCGACGGGCTGATCCACGATGGCGTGATCTCCACGCTCCTCAACGCTTCACAGGGCGGTGACACTGCGGTGCTAGCGCGCCAGTCGCGCCGCACTCTCGATCAAATCGACGGGTTGCGTGCCGGAGTAGAGGCAGCGCAGGCATTCCGTGGCTCTGAAGCAGTCGCGTACTTACGCTCAGCGGCAATGGACATCTCGGAAGACGCAGTCGTCAACCTCGATGCCCCGCACGAGATGGACAGCTTCACAATCCCCGCATATGCCGTGCGCGCGATCGGTGCGGGACTCGCTGAAGCGCTTACTAACAGCATTCGGCACGCCGACGTGCCTGGGCGCACGACGCACCGGACAGTGTCGATATCGATGTACCCCGAGCGGTGCCGGGTCTCCGTGCACGACAACGGCAAAGGCTTCGACCCTCGGAGCACCCCTGCTGATCGCCTAGGACTCGCAGTGAGTATCCGAGGCAGAATGGCACGTGTCCCAGGGGGAAGCTCGCGAGTTGAAAGCACCCCTGGTGGCGGCACCAACGTCACACTTTTCTGGCGGAGCAGCGATGATTGACAGCCCCTTCCGTCACCGTGATATCCCCGCCATCTTGGGTCTTCGCAGCTCAGCAGCGTGGAGTGTGGTCGTGTTCGTGGTGGCGGCATACGTCATCGTCGCCGCCCGCAGTTCCAGCGTCCTCGAATATCCCGTCGTCGCAGCAGTGGCAATCACGGCGATCGCGCTCGGCGGGTTCGCCATCGTATTCGCCAAGAGCGACCCGTTGCCTCTGCGCGCTGCGCTACCGCTTGGCGCCATCGCTCCAGTGCTGGCACTGCTCTTCTCGTTTCAGTTAACGCCGGGAGAACTCCCGCATAACGCCACCTGGTACGTCAATGCTGTGACATTCATCGTGTGCTTCACCGCACTGCGGGGCCGGATCCTGATTGCATGGATCAGCATGGGCATGATGGCTGCCGTGCTGACGTGGTGGGGACTCAGCCACGGTGAGGGGCTAGCGTTCGGGTTCTGGCGCACCGCATTCTCAGCCAACCTGCTGCTGCTCGCGACCATCCTCGCGTTCACGATGCGGCCCGTCGCGCGGACGGTATTCGCGCTGCAGGAGGGGGCACTGCAGCGAGCCGCGGAACAAGCATCCACAACCGCGATACTCGAGGAGCGGGACGAGCGGCTGCAGCGCCTAAATGAGCTTGTGCGCCCACTCCTCGAACTCATCGCGTCCGGCACGGAGCTCACTGCGGACGAGCGAGAAGAGTGCAGGCTGATCGAAGGCCAGCTGCGGGACTCGCTCCGGGCGAGGGCACTCGCCGTCGCGCCCATCCAGGAATCAGCGAAGCACGCCAGGCAGCGCGGGGTCGACGTTGTCCTGCTCGATGACGGTGGCCTCACCGGAGCCAGCGCCGAAATTGTGTCGCGGGTGCGCAAAGCGATCAGTTCAGTCCTCGACGACGCGCTGAACGGCCGGGTCACGGCCCGAGTATTGCCGAATGGGCGCGACGTATTGGCGACGATTCTCAGTACTAGCAACGATTTCACGACAAGAATCACAATTAACAGACACGGCGAAACAGAGTGGAACCGTGAACCGACCCGCGTCTCTCCAACATTGTGACCAGTCGATCGCACAGAGAAACTACCTGTTGCCCCTAGTTTTAGGGGCACTAGAACTAGGGGATTTCCAACTAATCGGACATCGCCTAATGTTTGCATTATCGGAGGTGGGTACTCCCCTCACTCCGGCAAGATTGACAACACAGAAGTGAGGTCCGATCTCATGAGTGCCCCATCACCTCTGCATCCACAGCACGAGGTCGGCCAGGCTCGCACGGTCGAGCCCGCCCTTCGGCACCTCGCACTCGTCCGCTCGGCCCGAAATCGGCCCGCACTGTCCCCGCGCGAAATCGAAGTTCTGCGCGCCTGGTTCGCAAGTGATTCAAAAACAACGGTGGCCAGTAATCTTTCAGTTTCCCTCGGTACAGTGAACACCCACCTTGCCCGCGTTCGCTCGAAGTACGCCGCGGTTGGCCGCACCGCGCCAACGAAGGCCGCGCTTGTAGCCCGCGCGCTCCAGGATGGACTCGTCCAGCTCGAGGAACTCTAGGCTGACGACCAGCGGTTGTGGCATGGACACGGAATAAGCCCATCTTCCAGCGCGCATCGCAGCAGGCCCACCTTGCCCTCAGCAGGGCGACCAGCAGAAATGTACTTTGCTCGCGCCCTGTCGAGGTGAGTGGACACCGTAGTGGGGGCAACGCCAAGCTCCGCAGCAACTTCGCGCACTGTCATGCCCATCGTGTAAGCGATGACCGCGTCCTTCTCCCGCGCAGAAAGTTGTGGTGCAGTCCGCGCAAATCCATCGTCCGCTGGTCCGATCAAGCGTTCTACGGTTGAAACGACAGTCTTTGTATCGATTGCGTAGTGCAGCCACGCCGCATCTGGTACGGCAGTTGCCATCACTGGGTCACGCGCACCCAAAACGACCACCGGCGCGTCACGGGGTGCTAGCACCCGGAAACGGTCCGCGTCACGCCCTGCACCAACTGTGCGGTAGATAACGAGGTCGAACGTCGATGAGCCGTTTCCCGCGTCAACTTGCGCAGCCCTGTACCCGCGTTCCCTCAGCAGTGCTGCCAGAGCGTCATCCAGGAAATCGCCGCGGCCCACGATCCCGATCCACTTGCCCACCGCTGCCGCCTCGACAAGCCTCACTTCGCCACTGCCCCTCTCGCTTGCACGTCCCGACGGATGTTTCGCCGCAGGCATCTGCTGGACGCGTACGCTACCTGCATTGAACGCCACAGAACGGGCATGCACAATCCGGCAATATTGCTGTCGGACAAAGAACCGACACATGATCGCCGAAATAGGCGCACAATCGGATCATGGGCAGCACGATTAGTACCCTCGCAACACGGCACCGACGTCGGACCCGTGCGGTCAGTTCGAACGCGGGCACACCCCCCAGTTAATTCCACAGAATCGGTCAGACCTGGGTGGAAGTGGGTCCAATCGCGATGATCCGGTGACACCTGCGAGAATAATCTGCAGCAAAACCCGGGAGAGGAGCTACTGGTAATTACGAGGATCTTTCTCACTAACCAATACCGACAAAATTGACTTCAGGGGTAAAAGAATGCTCCGCCGCTTATTGTTGAATGCATCGGATTCACCGCGCGCCCGGCACTTCACCGAGAACAGCCGTATGGCGCGCCCGCTCGTAAGCAGGTTCATCGCAGGCGACTCTCTCGAGGCCGCGTTGCCCGTAGTTCGCGAGCTCGTCCAGGACCGGTACGTGAGTCTTGATCATCTTGGTGAATTCACAACCGACGACTCAATCGTGCGTGATGCGGTCACCCTCTACACCGATGTACTCGACAAACTCGCTGACGACGGGATTGCCGATCGTGTCGAGCTCTCCGTCAAGCTCTCCTCACTTGGATCAGCCCTCACGCGCGACGCGTTTCCTGCCACGCTGGCTGCGGCGCAGGAGATTTGCGCGGCCGCGGATGCTGCGGGGACGTGCGTAACGGTCGACATGGAAGGAGCTGGGACCACGGATCTCACGTTGTCCGTTGTCCGTGAACTTCGCCGTGACTTTCCGAAGACCGGCCTAGTTCTGCAAGCCCACCTGCGGCGCACCGAAAGTGACTGCCGCGAGATCGCCAACTCTGGTACCCGGGTGCGCCTTTGCAAGGGTGCGTACCAGCACCCAGCGGACGCCGTCTACAGCACCCGCGAGGAGGTCCGTGAATCCTTTCGCAGGTGCCTTTCGATCCTCGTGAGCTCCGATACCTACCCAATGGTGGCGACGCACGACCCCCGTCTCATTGATTTCGCGGCGGGCCTCGCCGCTCGCACCAAGTGCGGGCGCGGCGATTTCGAGTATCAGATGTTTTACGGCATCCGCCCCGCAGAGCAGGTGCGGCTTGCAGCCGAGGGCGCGAAAGTCCGCGTTTACGTCCCATTCGGGACGGAGTGGTACCCCTACTTCATGCGGCGACTTGCAGAACACCCGTCAAACCTGTTCTTCTTGCTGCGGGGCGAGGGCCCCGCCTAGCCGAGATCATCTCGTACACACGCCAATCGATGATCCGCCCCCACGCAAGGTGTTAATGTGATCTGCACCACAGCGCTTGGGGGTATGGTGGCCGAACCTGCGAACGGGATCTCCGCGATGAGCGCGCACCGCGCAGGCATTCTCATGTCCATACTCACCATTTGCCTGCTCATCGCGTCAGCTCCACCAGCCACCGCAAGTGAAGAACCCGACCTCACCCTCCCGAGTGAAGCTCTTAGTCAGGCGGTCTCGTGCCACGCCGGTCATGAGGTACAGCTGGGCAGGCGGCCCGAACCGCTGCTCATCGTTCCCGGGGCAGGAGTTGCCGTGAGCCAAGGACTCCTCGACGAATTGCTCGGCGCTGGTCACACCGCGTGCGTTCTCGCACCGCCGGATATCCATGCGCGCAAGCCGCATCTCTACTCCGAGTATGTCGTCAACGCGGTGCGCGCGATGGAGGCGGTCCACGGCGACCGTATCAGCGTGGTCGGTTCCGACGATGGCGCCACGATTGCGCTCGGAACACTGCACCAATGGCCTTCCGCTGCCCCCGCGGTGAAGTCCGTAGTCAGCATCGCGCCGCGCTTCTCAACTCCCCTGCTAGCGTCCGGCGAAGCCGCGGCGCGCTGGTACTCGACTTTCGAGAACCGCAGCCTGCCTACCGGACCCAGCTATACAGCCGTCGTTCACAGCAACGACGCCCGCACCCTCGCAGGCCACATCAGCCTGCCTGAGAACTCGCCGCCCCTGGCGGCCATGACGGTAGTTGCGGTGCAGGATGTCTGCCCGTGGCAGCCTCCTGAGGCACGCATTATCGGGACGCCGGCTGAGGACCGGCTCGACGATCTCCTCCGCACCCAGAACTTGTCGCTAGCCGACGACCCAATCGCACAGAAACTCACGGCCGAAAGTCTGGCTGTCCCTGCCGCAACTGATGTCCCCTCGGATGCAGCCATTTCGGCAGCCATCGCGGGGGCGCGTCAGGCTTGCCAGTGATGACACCACCGACAGGATCATCGACACCATGCTGGCGAACCAGGTCTTCCTCCGGCCGGTAGATCTGCCTGATAATCAGCACGCAGAGGGCAAGAACCGCGAGATCACGAACGACGACTGTGGCCGTAAACCACTGCTCTGGCAGCCCTTTGTTGCTGATCCCGTGGTAGTACATCATTCGCGGCGCCCACACTAGGGCGTCTACGGCCATCCACGCTAAGAGGATGCGGACGTGCGGCAAAGCGAGAACTGCAAGAGGCACGAGCCATAGAGAGTATTGAGGACTCCACACCTTGTTCGTCAGTAAGAAACCCGCGACTAGCAGGAAGCACAATTGCGCGACACGGGGCCGGCGCGGAGCGGTCAGCGCTATATAACCGACCCCGGCGCACACAAGCAGGAAAAGTAACAGAGACACCAAATTCAGGATTGATGGACTCTCCCCCGGAAGAAGTGGGCCATCGAAACCTTGCCAGCCTGTGAACGTGCGAATGACGTTGTAAATGGAGTCCGGGTCCATTCCGCGTTCACGATTGAGACGGAAGAATTCATTCCAGCCATTCGGATAGAGCATTGCGATTGGCAAATTGATTGCCAGCCACGTCGCCGCCGTCGTCGCTACTGCTTGCATCCACGAACGCAGAGTCGCAGACCGGATCGCGAGTACTAAAAAGGCCCCGAGTAGAAAAACCGGATAAAGCTTCGCCGCAGTACCCAGCCCGAGGAGCATGCCCGCCAGCATTGGCTTCTTGCGGCTCCACGCGAGGAGCCCTGCTGCGGCGAACGCCGTCGCAATGGCGTCGAAGTTGGTGAAAAGGTGCACAATCACAAGTGGAGAGACCGCGACAAGCGCAGCATCCCAGATCCGCCTACCTGCCAGCAGCGCTGTCGCCCAGACGGTGACGAGCCAGGCTAGCGCGAGCCCCACCGCCGAGACATTGAAATAGACAACTACCGGTAGCGCTCCCGGAAGAAGACCCGCGCGGGCTCCCTCCGACCACACGCTCCCGATCGCCGCCGCCGCGAACTGGTAGAGACCCGTGAGCACGGGATATTCCATATACCGGGTTGTGATCGACCCGTCTGCCGCCTCTTGTTCCAGAGCGGTCTTGTAGGGGAAGGCGAGCTGATTCAGTTGATGCACTCCGTACAAGGGAACCGTATCGGAGTAACACATCGCGACGTACTGACGTCCGTCACGCCAGTCGATCGTCTGCGCTCCGTCCGGGCCCCCGGGATACTGCTGGATACATGCAGCTTTGCCGAGCCAGCCGAGCGCCATAACAGCGACAGCGATCAGGAGGACGACACGCAGCGGCGTGAGGAAACGTGCCCGGCCGATAAGTGCGTGCTTGCCCACCGGGCCGCCGATGGCGGTACTGAGGCGTCTCACCGTCGGGTCGGTGAGACTCGGCAGTTCCCGATCGGCCTTCGTGAGCCCTGCCCGAAGGGCCTGACCTGATTGACGTCGCCGGCTGACCGTCACGCAGCGTCAGTGGTTGCCGGTGCGGGCGTCGTTGTCACGCCCTCACCCTGTCCTGCCGGATTGCGACCACCGCCGGGTACCACGCCACCGCCCGCGCCTGGGTTAGCCCCACCCTGGCCGGGGCTGCCCTCGCCCTCGTCGCCTTCGTCGTCATTGGGCTCAGGCGGGGTTCCGCCGTTGTTGTTACCCGGGATCGGGATCTCCACGGTCAGACCTGGGGCGATCTCAATTGTCGCGGTGGACGCCGGTTCGTCCTCCTCTTCCGTCGCCTCTTCAGTCTCTTCAGGCTCTTCAGTCTCAGTCGGCGGTACGTAGACGGGGACACCAGAGACACCACCAATGGGGTCGGGCGTCGGGAACGATTCCCATTCGGTGTTGACCAGCGCGGAGTCCATCGTCGACTTCCAGATCGTCGCGGGGATACCCGAACCATAAATCTGGCCGCCCCAGGCGTTCACAAGCGGATCACCATCGTTGGTTCCCACCCAGACCGCTGTGGACAGCGATGGCGTGTAGCCAATCATCCAGGCGTCACGGTTGAAGCCACTGTCACCGAGCTGGGTCGTCCCCGTCTTCGCTGCCGAGGGTCTGCCGCCAGCGAGCGCGTTGCCATTGGAGTAGGCCGCGATCGGTTCCATCGCGGAGGTCGTATTGTCCGCGACAGCAGCCCGGAGCCGTCGTTCACCGTTCGGATTCCCACGGTCGAACAGCAGGTTTCCGTCTGCTGTCACGACCCGCTCGACGAAGTACGGCTCGTGGTACTCACCCGAAGCTGCGAGCGTCGCATACGAGGACGCCATGTCGATCGGGCGGACCTGGTACTGGCCGAGCACAATACCGTTGTTCGGTGGATCACCATTTTCGGTGAGAGCCTCGTGGTTCAGTCCACGGATTTCGCGGGGGATGCCGGCTTTGTGCGCCGCGTCCTTCACGTCGAGTGGCCCGCGATCAAGCGAAAGCATGAGCCGATAGAAGGACGTGTTCAGCGACTGTTTCAGTGCTTCAGCAATCGAGCAGCGTCCACAGCTAGCGCCACCGACATTCCGGACGGTGATGCCGTGCATAGTGACCGGGCTGCTATCGAATGGCTGGGTAACCGGAATACCCTGTTCCAAGGCTGCAACGAGACCAAAAACCTTGAAGGTAGAACCTGTCTGCAGCGGTGCTTGCGCGTAGTCGAAGCCCGTACCGTCGGTGCCGCCATAGTATGCGCGCACGGCGCCACTGCGGGGATCCACAGACACCACCGCGGAACGAAGATTGTCGGGCTGGCCAGACAAGTTGTTCTGGACTGCGCGGACCGCCCCCTCCTGTGCAGTGCTGTCGATAGACGTGGTGATCTGCAGGCCCTCGGTGTTAAGGGTCTGCTCCGTGATGCCGAGGGAATGCAGCTCATCGATGACACGCGACCGAATGAGGCCATTGGGCCCCGGCGTCGTCGTTGCTGCCGTCGCCTCCTCTAACGACCGGTACTCCGGGTATTGCGCCGCAGCACGTTCACTCGCGCTCATAGCGCCGATGGCGACCATGCCATCGAGTACATAGCCCCAGCGGATTTCGGCAGCTTCGCGGTTCTGCGCTGGATCCAGACGCGACGGCTGCTGGATCGTAGCCGCAAGGACCGCGCCTTCTTCAGGGGTGAGGTTGCTGACGGGTTTCCCGAAGTACGCTTCCGCGGCGGAAGCAATTCCGTACGCGTTGCGGCCGTAATAGATGGTGTTGAGGTACGCGACCAGGATGTCGTCCTTCGACCACTCCCGCGCCATCTTCGTCGCAATGACGAGTTCCCGCATTTTGCGAACGAGTGAGCGGTCCGCTCCTACCAATGCGTTCTTCACATATTGCTGCGTGATCGTCGACCCGCCGCCTGCGTCGTCACTACCGAGAACGTTGTCCCTGACAGCTCGCGCGAGGCCGGTCACAGAGAACCCCGGGTTCGTGTAAAAGTCGCGGTCCTCCGCTGCGATGACCGCATTCAGAACATGGTCCGGAATCTGGTCAATCGAGACTTCGACACGGTTGCCTTCCGGCGGAACGATGCGAGCGAGCTCGGTTTCACCATCATCCATAAAAATGGTCGCCACCTGGTTGGTGGGAATGTCGCCCGGCCGCGGAACGCTCGCCGCAACGTAGTAGGCCATGAAGGTTCCGATGGGAAGCACAAGCATGACGACGAACGCAACCGCGATGAGCCGCAGTATCAGGCCCTTGCGCGATGTGCCCTTCGTCGCTGCTGGCCTCTTCCCAGCAGATGCACTTCTGGTCGAACTCACGATGAAACTCCAGTCCTCGCGGTTAACATCCGGCCCGCATCATTCACTGGCGGTCCGGGCACTGCGCCGCGTCCTTGTCGATCGCGATCGCCGCGGCGGCGCCTCGCCGAGAACATACGACTGCACTAGATGGTTCCAGCTGCACGTCCGGCAAACCTCGACTACGTGCACCGTGAACTCATCTTTTGTTTGTGCCAAGCGAATGATCTCATCGTTGCTCCGCGCGGAACCCGATACGGTTCCCAAGCGGTCACCGAACACCCAGGATACGAGCGTTACCTGTTCCTTACGGCAAATCGGGCACACCACAGTACTTGGCCTACCGTGAAACTTCGCAGCCCTTAGGAGATAGGGGCTCGCGTCACACACCTCAGCAACTCCGACCTTGCCAGCGAATACTTCAGCCAGGACGGAGCGACGCTGAAGCGCGTAGTCCACGGTCTGCCGCTGCGATCGCACATAGACCAGAGTACGTCCGAGGTCTACCGAGCAGTCAGGCTGGTGGCGCAATTCGTAAACCAGACACCTTCGTGATGTCCGACACTGGCCGCCCCGCGAGACGAAAGCGGCCCGGAGTACATACGTATGCACCTCCGGGCCGCTTTTCAGGAAACCTCAGTCGCCGGCTTAGGAGCCAGTCCCTCCGTTCCCCTCTTCCTCAGGCATTCCAGTATCACCACCGGTCACTCCGGCTTCACTGATCGGGGTTTCTTCGTCACCCTCGAGCGCGCACATCGCATCGATCGAAAGCAGTGCCGAATCAATCTCTGCCTCACTGGGGTCCTGCTGGCCCTCTTGCTCGAGGTAGTCCGTCACTGTTGTGCGCTGGGTCTCAGGATCCTGCTCAGCAAACTCGCCGCACGTGGTGTCGCCCCCCTGACCGAAGAAGTCCTCGACGTCTTCCGTCGCGGTGTCGCCCATGTCACCGAGCGTGTCACCCGTGTCCTCGAGCACGTCGTTGCCGTTCGCGTCGTCACCGCAGCCAGCCACCGCGAGCGCCGCTGCCGCACCGCAGGCCGCAAAGACTACGCGAGGATTCTTCAGGTTCATTCGCACTCCTTATCTGGTTCCGGGCAATCTCCGAATGCAGTAAGTCAGCACGACAATAACGCGTGGTGCATGTATGCCGCCAAACGCAACTACCGCCATCCCTGACTGCCCGTCAACATACACGAACGAATCAGGCGGTGAAACTATCCTGAACGTTTAAACGATTCCGTGTCTATCGCAAGCCACCCCAAAGAAGCCATTACTCGCCCTATCCGGAAACTATTCCTTAGGGAGTTATCCGACTCTCAATGCCAGCTCAGCGGATTGTCGACACAGAATTATGAATGCGCCTGCACGCACCCCGGGGGGAAGAACACACCACCGAGGTCAGAGGTCAGGCTCACGTGCCAGCGGCTAGAAGCCCGATCCGCCCTCGGTGCCCATTCCGCCTTCTTCAGGCTGCATACCTGGGTCTTCAAACATGCCGGGGTCTTCATACATGCCCGGGTCTTCGTACATGCCCCCCTCGTTGGGGTCCATGCCGGGATCTTCGTACATCCCGCCGTCGTCATTCATCACACCGTTGTTTGTGCCGTTGTCGGTAATACCGTCGTCCGTCGTGCCATCGTCATCACCACAGCCGGACAGCGCCAGTGCGGCAACAGCACCACAGGCGGCAAATGCTACGCGCGGGCTCTTCAAATTCATCGGCTCTCCTTATTTACGTCGCGAGTGCTCGTCACGTACAGCGGAGACGTCATCTGGCATGGTCTGGCATAACCAGACTCAGCCCCTGCTGACGCCACGGTACCTGAATGTCTCAAAGGCAGAAAGCAACCCCTTGAATTAGCGCCTCACAATTCGGATTAAAGCCAGCTCAACCGGGGGCTTCTACGAGCTCATCAATAGTATTTCTCTAGCCAATTTAAATGCTTTTCCCGACATTCAGGATTAATCGCACTGCATCAAAAGTGCAACTGGACCAAGCTACTGCCGGGCGTGTCACCGGCTCCTCGGTAGCGGCCCGCTGCGGCTTCTGGTAGCGAGCAATATATCGGTGCGATACAGTTGGCTATCGCATCGCCACGCCTGCACGTGGCACACACATCAGGTCTGTCCCATGAGCGCCCGAAGGAGGTGGCAGTGCTCGAGCTCGCGATTCTCGGCCTCCTCCAAGAGGCGCCCATGCACGGATATGAGCTGCGCAAGCGACTCACCGGACTCCTCGGGCCCTTCAGGGCGTTCTCGTACGGCTCGCTGTATCCCGCGCTGCGGCGGATGCAGGCGGACGGGCTCATCGAGGAGGATCCGCAATCCGAGGGGACAGGGCTTCGGCGACGCGCCCGGAAGGTGTACGAGATCACCGAAAAGGGCCGGAGCCGATTCGCAGAGCTCGTGGCCGACACCGGGCCACAGAACTACAGCGATGATGGATTCGGGGTTCACCTGGCGTTCTTCAGCCGCACACCGGCCGATGCACGGTTGCGGATCCTCGAAGGACGCCGCAGGCAAGTCGAAGAACGACGGGAAGGCCTTCGCGACGCGATTCGCCGCGCCACGAGTCACGACCGTTACACCCGCCAGCTGCACCAACTCTCTCTGGAATCAAGCGAGAGGGAAGTGCGCTGGCTTAACGAACTCATCACAGCCGAAGCCAGGGCAGCCAGCCGCAGCGCCGGTGCCACCCTGCCTACTGAGCCATCCAGCGAGCTTCACCAGAAAGAAGGAGATCCCGAACATGGGTGACAATAAGGTACGCGTCGCGATCGCAGGCGTGGGGAACTGCGCCTCATCGCTGGTACAGGGCGTTGAGTACTACAAGAACGCAGATGACACCGCCACCGTCCCCGGGCTTATGCACGTACGTCTAGGCCCGTACCACATCAACGACGTCGAGTTCGTCGCTGCCTTCGATGTGGATGCCAAGAAGGTGGGTACTGATCTCGCGGAAGCAATCAATGCGAGCGAGAACAACACCATCAAGATCGCAGACGTTCCGCCGAGCGGCATCATCGTCCAGCGTGGGCCCACCCTAGACGGCCTGGGCAAGTACTACCGCGCCACCATCGAGGAGTCGGACGCCGAAGCCGTCGATGTGGTCCAGGTGCTCAAAGAAGCCCAGGTCGATGTCCTCGTGTCATACCTTCCTGTGGGGTCCGAAGAAGCCGACAAGTTCTACGCGCAGTGCGCGATCGACGCTGGCGTGGCATTCGTCAACGCGCTGCCCGTGTTCATCGCTTCAGACCCGGTCTGGGCGAAGAAGTTCGAGGACGCCGGCGTGCCGATCGTTGGTGACGACATCAAGTCCCAGGTGGGTGCCACAATCACCCACCGTGTCATGGCGAAGCTGTTCGAGGATCGCGGTGTACAACTCGATCGCACGATGCAGCTGAACGTCGGCGGCAACATGGACTTCAAGAACATGCTCGAACGTGAGCGCCTCGAGTCGAAGAAGATCTCCAAGACCCAGGCAGTGACGTCGAATATCAAGCGTGAACTTGTCGCCAAGGACGTTCACATCGGACCCTCCGACTACGTCGGCTGGCTCGATGACCGCAAATGGGCTTACGTCCGGCTCGAAGGCCGCGCGTTCGGTGATGTGCCCCTGAGCCTCGAGTACAAGCTTGAAGTATGGGACTCACCCAACTCCGCTGGCATCATCATCGACGCTGTCCGTGCGGCGAAGATCGCCCTTGACCGTGGCGTGGGCGGACCGGTGTTCTCTGCTTCGTCCTACCTCATGAAGTCCCCGCCGAAGCAGCTTGCTGATGACATAGCACGTACGCAGCTCGAAAGTTTCATCGACGGCGAATAGGCATCACAGCCTGCGGAAAGCGGGGTCACAGTCACATCGGCTGTGACCCCGCTTTGTTTCGCGCAAGTATCGCGCGGGCCTGATCGGGTACTCCTCCAACGGCAGACAGCGCACCACAGCCCGAGAGGAGCGACCGTGAGCGATCAAAACAAAGGCCAGCCTGGGGACATCACCGGCGGCGACCCCGTCCACACCACCCCGGAAGAGGCAACTGAGGAAGAAGAAGCCCAGCGCGTCGACAAAGAGGACAGCACAAGCAGCAGCAGCAGTAAGGCTGCAGGAGCTGTTCCAGACACATCTGAACTCGACCCTGAAGTCGTCCGGAAGGCCGAGGAGGAGGTCGCGGGGATCAACAAAAAGTACAAGCCGGGCGCTCGCCCCACCGTAAGGGTGCCCGACACCGGAGGCACGGTCACCGGGACGGCCTTCGCCGAAGACTTCGCTGATCACGAGGAAAACAAAGACATCATCGAGGACTACGAGGAGCGCCGCGAAGCGGAAACCGAGGAGTGAGTACTCACTCGCCAGCCTGCTGAACCTCCGCGGACACTCGTTCCGATGCTTCGTCCGCGACCTGCTGCGAAAGCACTCCGGCGGACACCATTTGCTGCAGAGCCTCAACGATCGCGATGCGGCTCAGCGCCTTGGCCTGGCGGCGGCGCAGCACACGCTCGTCGAGCTTCTCGGAAATACCGAGGTTCTCGAGAGTCGCGCTGGCCATTTCCTCCCAGTGCGCGAAGAGCCCCTTCGCGATATCGACGTTCGCGACCTCCACATTAGGAAGGGACTTGAACAACTCAAGCTCATCCGCTGCATTGTGAGATGCGAGCCGCCGGGCGCAGATCTCGATATAGCCGACCTCGTCGAGATCCTCGCCGAGAGGGGGCGGAAGTTTCCCCAGGGTCCACCGATGCAGTCTGGCATACCACGGCAAACAGGCCCGTCTAGCCTCATCGACCCGAAGCCCTCCCGCACTGACCTCCTCGATCTCGTCATCAATCTCCTGCATGAGGGTGCGCGTCGCGATCGGCGGCAACAACCCCGCGTCACTGAGGTTCTGATAACTCTCGCGCTGAATATGCAAACCGCGGAGTTCCAGAACGTCCACTTGTTCCTGTGCTGTGAGCCGGGTGCGAGCGAGCTGATCCCGGGCATCAGCTTCTGCCACATCGAGGTGAGCCGTGACGAGGTCGTCGGTGAAATTCAGATCCGCTAGCCGCTCTCGCGCGGACCGAACCCCCACCATGCGCGCAAGAGCCTCCAGATACTCATCCTTGCGGCTAGGTTTATCCAGCCCGAGCGCGTGGACCACAAATGAAATAGTCGTTGCGTTGATGAGCAACGTGGCAAGCACCACTCCGCCCGTCATCGCAATGAACTGGTCACGCAGCTCCCCTAATTCCAGGGGCAGCGCGAGAGCCAGAGCAAGTGCGACACCACCGCGCAGACCGCCCCACACAACGACCGCGGAATTCCGGTTGCCGACCCGGGGCATCCTCGCCAGCCGCTCCAGCGTCAGCACAACAGGAATGACGCCGAGTGGACGCGAAATTAGCACCGCAGCGATGCCTAGACCGATCGCCGCGAGATTGTCCCGGATCAGCTGGAAATCGAGTGCGAGTCCGATAAAGAGGAAGAGGAGTGCATTCGCCATGTAACCGAGTGACTCCCACAGCTCATGGAGCAAGTCACGCGCCGCGTGCTGCGCACGGCTTTCGAGGAGTCCGCCAACTGTGATACCGGCCGCGACCGCAGCCATAACCCCGGAGGCATGCAGTACCGCCTCCGCAAAGACGAAGGCACCGTATGCCACCGCAATGGACATCGCAGCAGCAGCGAGACGATCCAGAAGCGGCAATAGCAAGACCGCCAGCGTGCCAACGATCGCACCGGTCAGAATTCCGCCTGCGACGACGACAACGAAATCCACAGCACCCGCGCCTACAGAAAGGGTTCCGGTGACTGCTGCAACCGCGAGGATGTTGTACAGCACGATCGCTACCCCGTCGTTGAGCAGACTCTCCCCCTCGACAAGAGTGAGCAGCCGCCTGGGAACGCCGAGTTCACGAAAAATCGCAACCACGGCAACCGGATCGGTCGCCGAAATCAGTACTCCAAATAGTAGCGCCGCAAAAATAGGAACGCCGAGAAAGGTCGTTAGACTTGCTCCAACGATGAGCGCAGAAATCACGAGTGCGACAGATGCTAGGGCGCTGATCGGAAGTAGATTCCGCATGAACTCTCGAGTGGAAAGCCCCAACGCTGCCTCGAATATGAGGATCGGTAAGAACAGATGGATGAGAAGTTCCTTGAACCCTTCGCCGCTCAGCAGTTCAGAAACGGCGAGATTTGCTCCCATTTCAGTTGCGAGTAGTCCCGCGACCGCGAGAACAACGGTGAGCTGAATGTGGATCTTACGGGTGATCAGACTGATCAAAACGGCTGCACCCAGCAAGAATGACACTTCGAGCAAAGCTCGCGGGAGTTGCTCAACCAGATCCTCGGGCATCGGGCACCTCAGGTTTAGCCGTAGTTGATCTAACGGTGCGCCTGCCTATACCTGTGTGTCAATACCACAATTCATGACGAAAAGTTTGTTTGGCGTGGTAATGGTCGAAAGGTGTGCAGAAATTTGAGCCGACAATTCCACGGAGCCAGCGTGCGGATCAATCATCTCACTATCTGCCACCGGTGATGATGCGCAACCGCGCCCGCCAAGGTATTAGTGGAAGCATGGACCGCCCCCTTCGAATCGGTGTACAGATCCAGCCCCAGCACGCCCCCGACTACGGCCTTATACGTGACGCTGTACTCCGCGCTGAAGATGCCGGAGTCGACGTCGTGTTCAACTGGGACCACTTCTTCCCCCTCTACGGCGAACCCGATGGCCCGCATTTCGAATGCTGGACCATGCTCGGTGCGTGGGCCGAGCAAACCGAGCGAGTCGAGCTCGGCGCGCTCGTCACATGCGGTGCATATCGCAACCCTGACCTGCTCGCCGACATGGCGCGGACTGTCGACCACATGTCCGGAGGCCGACTGATCTTCAGTATCGGCTCCGGCTGGTTCGAGCGTGACTTCGACGAATACGGCTACGAATTTGGCACCAAGGTTTCCCGCCTCAACCTGCTCGCCGAGTACCTGCCTAGGATCGAACAGCGATGGAAGAAGCTCAACCCGCCTCCCACGCGGACCATGCCAGTCCTGATCGGCGGTGGTGGCGTCAAGAAGACATTGCGCCTCGTCGCGCGGCATGCAGACATCTGGCACAGCTTCGGTGACCTCGAAACTTTCACATACAAGTCCGGTGTTCTTGCTGAACACTGCGCGACCGAGGGCCGCAATTCCAGCGAAATCGAGAGGTCAATCCAGTTCCCCGGCGTGGCCGACGCCGACGAGTTCGTCGCTGCTGGCGCGTCATTCTTCACCGTTCCCATTAACGGCCCGGACTACGACATGGCACCTGTCATCGAGGCAATCAAGTGGCGGGACTCCCGAAACAACGGTTAACGTCCGCTGCTGCCTTCGATGAGAATGGCGGCGATCTCCTCCGGATCGTCGATCATCGGGACGTGCCCGATCCACGGCATCACGATGACGCGCGCCTGCGGAAAAGAGTCCCGCACTTTCGCGGACTCGTAGACGGGCAGAATGAGATCGCCGCCACCCCACTGCACCGTGACCGGGATCGATGGGTCAACCTGCGGTGAGTACGCCCAGTCTTCGCCCTGGATGACATCGATCAGTGTGTTCGAGGTCAGTGAGTCGAGATCGCGTATCGCGTCGTCTGGGCTAACCCGCCACGGCCGCCCGAAGAACGCGCCGAGGGCGACGCTGCGCCCGATTTTGGTGTTCAGCAACGGGCGACTGACTGGTTTCGCTACGCGTGCAACTGCCCGCATCGCGAGGAAAGTCTTATTTGTTCGCACCCGATCAAGTTTGCTGACCCAGAAGCCGCCCGGCGAAAGGGCGGTCGCTGACGCGACAACGCCGCGGGCGGCCAGCTCCAAAGCAAGCCAGCCACCGAGCGAGTTCCCCGCGACGTGAACCTCATCGCCTTCCGGCGTGATTTTCGGAAGGAACCCTTCAACCTCATCTGCGAGGGCCTGCAGGCACTTCTCACCTTTGGGCAGTTGGGGGGACTGCCCATGGCTCGGCAGGTCGATTGTGACGACGCGCCGGTGCTTCGCCAGCAACGGGATCACCGGATTCCACGCATCCTGACAGTGCACAATCCCATGGATCAGCACCAGAGTGGGGCCCTTGCCGAATACGCGGTACGCGAGGTCCATGTCCCGATTATCGCCGCTTACCCGGCGGGGTCGGCACGGGGGTGGACAGACCCCCGTCGGCCACACACCCTCTGCCCCGACCAGGACCCGCCTACAAGGGGTGTGTGGTCAGGATTCAGGGTGTCTGGTGCGCGCGCGGGTTCGCGGACTCGTCGCCACTTCCGATATGTAAACCAGAGCAACGTCACACATACGAGCAGCACTACCGATGGGCCGAGCGCCACATCACCCCGGAAGATAACGGCCACTGCACTGAAGAAGGCTATCGCCGTGAAGAAGCTCAAGAACCCAAGGAGCACTTCGAGGCGCTGCCGCAATCCGACCGGGTGCATCAGCTCTTCACACCGCCGGCCGTCAATCCAGAGACGATTCGCCGCTGGAAGATGAGCACCATGATCACGAGCGGAATGGTCACCAAGGTTCCCGCGGCCATGATCGCCGAGTACGGCTGCGCGAACGGATTGTCCCCAGAGAATCGGGCAATAGCGACCGTGACGGGCTCGGTAGACCGGTTCGAGAGGAGGCTTGCTAACAGGAACTCGTTCCACGTGAAGATAAAAGCCAGGATGGCGGTAGTGAACAGTGCAGGCGCAGCCAGGGGAAGCATGATGATCCGGAACGCCTGCGCCCGTGTAGCGCCATCGACGCGAGCTGCCTCCTCGAGTTCCCATGGCAGGTCTCCGAAGAAGGACGTGAGCGTATACACGGTCAGCGGCAGGACGAACGAAATGTTCGGAATGACGAGGGCCTGGTACGTTCCGATCCAGTTGATGTCTGTGAACAGCTGGAACAGCGGCGTAACCAGCGAAACGGTGGGGAACATTGCGGCGCCGAGAATCACACCCGTGACGACATACTTTCCGCGAAAGTCCAGGCGGGCCAACGCGTAAGCGGTGAATATCCCCAGGAGCAGCGCGATCGCGGTAGTGGCCGCACCGATTATCAGACTGTTGATAATCGCGCCCATGAAATCATTTCCTGCACGCGGCGTGAGTGCGCTGCGGAAGTTATCGAACGTGACGTGCGTCGGCCACGGCGTGGTATTGAATGTGTACCGGTAATCGCGGAACGCGGTAACCACCATCCAGTAGAAGGGCGCGAGCCCCCACACCAAGATGAACCCGACGCCTAGGTAAGTGCGAAGAATCTGAGTCCTGCGCTTACGCTGCGCGATCGCTTTTGCTGCCGTGACCTTTCCAGAATTTTCGCGCGCGTGCGGACTAGGCGGCGCCGTTGTTGCGCTTACCACGTCATGCGCCCCTTCGCTCTGCGTCCTGCGTTCGAATAGCGTTCGCGCCCAGCCATTTCACCATGATGAATGCGACGCCGAATATCATTAGGAAGACGAGTGTGGACAACGCGGACGCGCTGTTAAAGTTCCCCTGCCTGATATCAGCGACCACCAGAATCGACACGGTCGTGGTGGGCGACGCTCCCGAAACTCCGTGCAGAATTGCGGGCAAGTCGTACATCCGCAGCACATCGAGGGTTCGGAACAAGATCGCGACCATGAGCGCGGGCTTGACGAGAGGAAGTGTGATCTGGGTGAATCGCTGCCAGGCGTTGGCTCCGTCAACCTTCGCTGCCTCATAGACATCCTGCGGAATCATCTGCAGCCCCGCAAGAATCAAAAGAGCCACGAAGGGCGTAGTTTTCCAAACATCCGAAATGATGACCGCGAATCGCGCAGCCCAATCGTCGGTGAGCCAGCCGACCTGCCTGCCCATTATCCGATTCGCGATGCCCTGATCGGCGAAAATGAAGTACCACAGCTTCGCGGTGACCGCCGTCGGGATAGCCCACGGGATCAGAACGCTGGCGCGCAGCAAGGAACGTCCCATGAACGTCCGGCTCATGATGATGGCCATCCAGAATCCAAGCACGACCTCCACCGTGACGGTGACGGCCGCGAAGAAGAACGTGACGCCGACCGATTCCCAGAAGTTCGAGCACAACGTTCCCGGCGGACAGGAGATCGTCTCCCCGAGAGAACTCGTTGTCTGCTGGAAGATCCACCTGGTGTAGTGCGCGAGGCCCGCGAACCCGCCGTCGATGAATCGGCCCGTGTCCTGATCAAAACCCCGGTCACTCTGGAATGACAAGTACACCGCACGGAGTACCGGGTACATGATGACCACAGCGAGGATGACCATTGACGGCGCGATGAGATAGACGGGCCGCCAGTCGCGTTTCCTGCGCGGTGGGCCAGCCTGCTGCGGAGGCAGCGAAGGGCCAGCCTGCTGCGGAGGCAGCGAAGGGCCGGAGGCATTTGCACCTCCGGCCCTAGCCGATTCAGCCAAGTGAATCTCCTTCAGTCCCCCAGGAGTTAGCGTCCTGCGGCGTCGATCGCGGATTGCATGTCAGCAATCGCTTCATCCACGGACTTGTCGCCACGGATTGCAGCATAGGCATTGTCGCGGATCGCAGTCGAGATGGCCTCGTAGAACGGGGTGACTGGGCGCGGCTCCGCGTTCTGCAGTGATTCTTTCAGCGCCTGCAGGTAGGGGTATTCCTCGAGAAGTTCTTCGTCGTCATAGACCGATTCGAGGACCGGCGGGAACGCGGCCTCCATAAAGGAGCGCTGGTTCTCTTCACTCTGCACGAACTCGATGAAGTCTCGCGCGGTGGCCTTGTTCTCGGAGAAAACGCTGATGCCGTTGTTGTAGCCACCCAGCGTCGACGCTCCGACGCCATCCTTGCCTGGAAGCGGAGCGACAGCAAAGTCGCCTGCGATCTCTGACTCGTCACCCTCACCGATGGCATACATGTACGGCCAGTTGCGGGCGTACATCGCGTCGCCGCCCGTGAAGGTCAAGTGTGTTTCTTCTTCGGAGAATCCTGTCGCACTCCGCGGGATCACACCATCTGCGAATGCGTCGACAAGCAGTTGAAGTGCTTCACGAACCTCGGGGGTATCAACCTCGGGTGTCTGGCCGTCATCACCGACAATTGCGCCACCGAAAGCATTGACGGCTTCCGAGACATTGACCGTGAGTCCTTCATAGTTGCGGAACTGACCGATGTAACAGTCGATTCCCTCATCAAAGGCTGCGGGGCACGATTCAATCAGCTCATCCCACGTCTCCGGAGGTGTCTCCACAAGATCAGTCCGGTAGAAGAGAAGTGCGCCATTCGTGTTCTGGGGTGCCGCGTAGAGAGTGTCGCGATAGGTGGCGCTCTCCACGGTTGCGGGTAGGAGTCCCGATGTCTCGATGGCGAGTTCGTCTTCGAGGGGCTGCAGCCAGCCCTGGGCCGCGAACTCCGCGGTCCACACGACGTCTAGCGCCATAACGTCGTACTGCCCGTCCTGGGCCTGCAGGGACTGCACGAGAGCGTTGCGCTGCTCATCGGCTTCACCAGGAAGTTCGATGAACTCGACCTGCTCATCCGGGTTGTCTTCGTTCCAGCGATCAATGACCTGCATCATCACTGCGGCGTCATTCCTGCCCATAGCGAAAGAAATAGGCCCGCGGCCGTCGAGGTTTTCCTCGGCCGCCTGGTCAGCGCTCAAGGGGTTAGAACACCCTGTCAGCAGCAGCGCGGTCGCCGCACCTGCTGCGAGTAGCGCTCGTGGGATCAAGGACATCGTCACTCCAGTTCTATCGTGCCTCACAGTGTCACACCGTGTTACGCAGCAATCACCGTCGGCAAACAGTGTGCCCTCTCACACCGACAAATAGCGGCATTTGCGTCTCGACACTGCATCGATCAGCGTGCCCGCCTGCAGAACAGACCTGATTTGCGGCCTACTGCATTCGTGTTCTCCGGGCGTCTCCTCTGCCGTTACCGCACCCTCCCCTGCCGCTTACCTCACGTCTCTACTGTCCGGGACGATCAGCCGCCCGTGATCCGTCGTAGGAGCGATTCGTGACACTGCAGCCCCTGTCCCTGTTTGTCAAACATGATGGGACGTCCTCCCGTTCACACCTGACGTGCCAGTATCGCTGCGGCGACGCATGCTCTCAGCCCGTTCCGAATACGTCCGGCAATCAATACTTTCGGGATGTTGCGCGCGTGGCCCTCAATCGGCGCACCGTCCTTCGCCGGGGTGCGCTCGCTGTGCTCACGGCGAGTGCCGGTGGTTCGCTCCTATCCTTGGGCGCTGGTTCAGCTGCAGCGCAGCCAGGCTCGATCGATGTCGGATCCGGGGATTTCTTACTAGATCTCGTACCTCCCCCTCCCGGACTGGATTTCGAGGCCGTCGCACCGAACAATCGAGACGCACTTGTGGTCCCCTCCGGTTACTCCAGTGGTGTCATCATTCGGTGGGGCGATCCGGTGATGCCAGGAGCGCCGGACTTCGATTTCGGCAATCAAACGGTGGCGGCCCAGGAAAAGCAGTTCGGTTACAACAACGATTTCGCCGCACTTCTGCCGATCGCCGGAGCCCTGAACGAGTACCTCCTGGTCGTCAGCCACGAGTACACCACGGAGCCGGCGATGTTCTTTGGGTACGACGAGGACGAACCGACTGAGGATCAGGTCCGGATTGCGTGGGCCGCGCATGGACTATCAGTCGTGAAGGTGCAAAGTCGCCCGAGCGGTGGTGCTCTCGTTCCTGTGATGTCGAATCTGAACCGCCGCATCACCGCTACGTCCGAGTTCCGGTTGACCGGGCCTGCAGCCGGAAGCCCTCTCGTGCGTACGACTGCGGATCCCACTGGGACGCTGGTGCGCGGTACGCTCAACAACTGCGCGGGCGGCGTAACCCCCTGGGGAACAATTCTTTCCGGCGAGGAGAACTTCAACCAGTATTTCGGCAATGGTGACGGGGTTACTGCGGAGCCGGCGCGCACCCAGTTGCGCAGGTACGGCATCACGGGTGAAACGTCGAACCGTCGCTGGGAGAATTTCGATCCCCGGTTTGATGTGACGAGAGAACTCAACGAGCCCAACCGGTTTGGGTACATCGTCGAGATCGACCCGTGGGATCCCGCGTCAATACCGTTGAAGCACACCGCGATGGGGCGATTCAAACATGAAGGCGCGACCATATACGTCACGGGTGACGGTACGGTCGTCTCGTATATGGGCGACGACGAGCGGTTCGACTACATCTACAAATTCGTTTCGTCAAAGAAGATCATGCCGGGTGACGGGGCGGCGTCGATGCGTCACAATATGACGATTCTCGATGAGGGCACCCTGTATGTCGCGCGATTCCAGGGTAATTCACCAGCGACAGAGATCGACGGTTCAGGACGACTGCCAGCGGATGAAAAGTTTGATGGCAGCGGCGAGTGGCTGCCCCTGTTGCGTGCGGAAGGCGCCGGTGCCACGTCATTTGTGGAGGGCTTCAGCGCTGAGGAAGTCGCCGTTTTCACGCGCCTGGCCGCGGACAAAGTAGGGGCGACAAAAATGGACCGTCCCGAAGACGTCGAGGCGAATCCAAAGACTGGAAAGGTCTACGCGGCGCTGACGAATAACACCCGGCGTGGTACCGGAGGCTATCCACGCGCCGACGAGGCCAACCCCCGCCACACCAACAAGAATGGTCACGTGCTCGAGCTGGAGGACGACCACGCTGGCACAACATTCGCCTGGAACATACTGCTTGTCTGCGGTGACCCCGCGACTGCCGACTCGTACTTTGGTGGTTTCGACAAGTCCCGGGTCAGCCCGATTTCCTGCCCCGACAATGTCGCCTTCGATCCTTTTGGGAACCTTTGGATCGCCACGGACGGAAACGCACTAGGAACGAACGACGGTCTATTTTCCGTGGTGCTGGACGGCCCGCGCCGCGGCGAGACGAAACAGTTTCTGACAGTTCCTGTCGGAGCGGAAACGTGCGGGCCGATCGTAACCGAGGAACGCGTGATCGTCTGCGTCCAGCATCCCGGCGAAAGCGACAACTACACGGCGGAGACACCGGCGTCACACTGGCCAGACGGGGGCACCTCACAGCCGCGACCGGCAGTTGTCGCTGTGTGGAAGAGCTAGCGGGTTTCCGACCACAACATCTGCGTGATGGGCAGCATGCCGCCCTCACCTAGGCATGTGGCGAATGATGGCTGGCCCACGGGCATCCAAGGGCCAGTCACTCGCATCGTGGTGAAACCGTGGCTGCTGCCACCGATTTGCGGGAAGACCCGGTCTACACAATCCATGACGATGCGGTGCTCGCCAGTTCCTTCCATACAGAGTGAAAGCCCAGCCACTCCCATCGGAAGGTACGGGCAGTCGGCGGGTTGCTGCGCTTGACCTGTGGCGCCCGCGGCGAGCATCGTCCCGGCCGCGACCACACCCGCGCACGCCCCAGCGGCCATCAGCCTCACGATTTTCCCCATAGCGCTGATCCCTTCGTCATTTGGTCTGTCCGGGAATGTTATCGAGATCCACTGGTGCAAGCTCGCGAAACCGGTCTCCGGGGCCCGGATTCTCGGAATGGCTCTGCCCGCCTAGCTGTTTCTGTACTGCCCATACTGCGTTCAGGGCAGTAGTTACTGCCCCCTCCGCCCAGCCGGACGTGAATGAGATGTCATCTCCAGCCAGGTAGATTCCTCGATGACGGGCCAGAAAGTGGTCTTGCATGAAGTGTGTGAACAACCGGCGCTGGTACCTGTAGTGCCCTGGAAGGTTGTTTCCGAAGGCACCCATGAAGTTCGGGTCGCTCTCCCACGAGACGGTGATCGGTTTGCCACGAATGTGCGCCGCTATATCGACGTCGGGGTAGATCTTTCGCAATGAGTGCAGCATGAGGCGCACGCGTTCGTCTGGGTCCAGCGCTAGCCACTTCAGCGCATCGTCATTCCAGGTGTAGCTCAGGCAAATCAACGCGGGCCGGCCTGGTCCGTCGTCGAGTAGGTAGGTGGCTCTGGTGAGCCGGTCCGTGAGCGTCATACTCATGACGTCCCGGCTAGTAGTGGGGTCCCGGTCAAGCCAGAACGGCCGGTCGACCATGACGAACGTTTTGGACGACTGCATGTAGTGGCTGCGTTCCATTGCCGCCCAGAGTTCCTGACTAAAAAGGGATTCGTCGCAGTCTATTTGCGCGGAAAGCAACCATGTCTGGCACGTCGCGACGACGGCCGGATACGTCGCAGAGTTCCCGAGGCGGTCCTCAACGCTGATTGCTGTGGGTGATACGCGGTGCACCGCCTTCACACCCACCCGCGGGCCAGCTGGGTGCAACGTGGCGAGCGAGGTTCCGCGTGGCCAGTGCATGAGGCCCGTTGCTGGTTGCTTCCACAACGCACGCGCGACGGTGTCCGCTCCCCCGACGATGCGCCGTTGATCGATGTCCGCGTTGGTGAAGACCACTCGTAGTACTTCGAGGATGGAGTTAGGGAAATCGGTATCCCAGCCGCCCGTACCGAATCCGACTTGGCCGAATGTCTCACGGAACGAGAAGGGCACCGCCCGAAAAGCACGTGAACGGGCTAGGAACCCGTAAAACGACTCGTCGTCGAGTCGGCAGACGAGTTCGTTCCAGAGCAGTTTGATGGCGCGTGTGTCACGCGCACTGATTGCGGCCTGGATCGTTTCGCGCCCTACCTCATCGAGGCAGTCAGCCCAGGCTGCAGCGACGTCCCGGAAAAGCGGAGGAAGGTCGTGAATCGTCTGTGCGTAGTGCCGTACTCCGGCAAGTTCGATGACGGTGCTGGATGTCGCTTGCGACAGCGGATTCGGGAAAGGCCTAGTTCTGACGTCGCACGCATCGACGTAGTGGAAGAACGCTCGGCCTGACGCGGGGAACCGCATGGCCCCGAGATCAGCCGCCGGCGATTCTGGGCCATCGAACCGTACGCTGCGCATCCGACCGCCGAGGTGAGCAGATTCGTACACGACAGGACGTAATCCGAGGCGCATTAGTTCATGGGCCGCGACGAGACCCGCCATCCCGGCTCCGATGACCGCCACTTCCGTCCCATGGGCATCCCGAGGTATGGAGCCGAGACCCGCTCGGTGCGATAGGTACTCGTCGTACGAGAACGGGAAGTCCGGAACGAGCATCGTGAGCAGCGGCGCAGCTGTCATGCCATCTCCGTCGGTCGGGTGCCCGAACCGCAATCTGGGCGGCTTGGCGAGCAGGTGGTTCACCTTACTTGAAAAGGGGTTTTAGGAAGTTTCATTCGAGTGCGAATTCCCGGGCACCCGTCCGGTCATGCGACCGGGCATGCCCGCGGGCGGGCAGCGGTCACGTGGCTGGTCAGGGTCATGGTGCTGCCAGTGGCGTTACGGACCACGCGTACCACCCTTGCGGGGGTTGGTCGCAAACGCATCAAGGTTGGGTTCCGGTTCTCGAACAACCCGCTCGACGCATTGCGCTCATGTAGGGAGATCGAAGTTGCCCACATACAGAGGGATGATTCAGGAGCGACTAGCCTGGCACCTATGCCTGTCGCCCTCATAACCGGAGCAAGTCGTGGCTTAGGCGCTGCGATCGCCCAGGAACTCGAGTCCACACACCGCCTTCTCCTCGGTGGCCGTGATGCTGAGGCGCTGACCCCCCTGGCGGATCACCTGCCGAACGCTCAACCCTGGACAGTGGATCTGACCGACCACGACGCAGTTGAGCGAGCAGCCCGCGAAATCGAAGAATTGGACGTCCTGGTGCACAACGCCGGTTTTGCTCGTATCGGCTCCATCGAAGACACATCGCTCGAGACATGGCGCACCACAATGGAAGTGAACCTCTTTGCGGTAGTTCACCTCACACGAGTCCTGCTCCCGGCACTGCGACGGGCGGGTGGTCACGTAGTTCTCATCAACTCAGGAGCTGGACTGCGCGTCAACCCTGGCTGGAGCGCTTACGCTGCGTCGAAGTTTGCGCTGAGGGCGTTCTCCGACGCCTTGCGAGCCGAAGAGCCGTCGCTGCGGGTTACCTCGATCCACCCGGGCCGAATCGACACCGATATGCAGCGTGCGATCGTCAGCGCCGAGGGGAAGGACGAGTACAACCCCGACGATTTCCTCAAGACATCGACCGTGGCGCTGGCCGTTGGAAATGCCATTCGCACTCCCCGCGATGCACACCCGACAGAAGTGATCCTCCGGCCAGCCAGACGCTAGATGGTGGCCCCTACACCACGATATTCACCATTTTTCCGGGAACGACGATCACCTTTCGCGGGGTCTTCCCTTCGATGATCGCCGTGATTTTTCCGTCTGCCAATGCCGCTTGTTCCACATGTTCGCGGGATGAATCCGCTGGCACTGTGATGCGGCCGCGGACCTTTCCATTCACCTGGATCGGGTATTCGACGGACTCATCCGCCAGCCATCGTTCGTCTGCCCTCGGGAAGGGTCCGTGCGCAAGCGGGGTTTCGTGGCCGAGCCGAGACCACAACTCCTCCGCAACGTGTGGGGCAAGTGGCGCCATCATCAATACGAGCGGTTCGACGGCTGATCGAGGAGCGCCATTCGGGTAGGCCTTGGTGAGGTGGTTCGTCAGTTCGATGAGCTTCGCCCCGGCGGTGTTCATGCGCAGGGACCCATACTCTTCGTCAACTCCGGCGATCGTCCGATTCACGACGCGAAGCGTGGTCTCGTCGAGCTCTCGCTCGACGACTTTCATAACGCCCGATTCTTCATCGATGACGAGGCGCCAGACTCGCTGCAGGAATCGATGGGCGCCGATGACGTCCTTGGTTGCCCACGGCCGGGAGGCGTCGAGAGGTCCCATCGACATCTCGTACACGCGCAACGTGTCGGCACCGAAGTCTTCGGCTATTTCATCAGGAGTGACGGAATTCTTAAGGCTCTTACCCATCTTTCCGTACTCTTGATTGACCTCAACGGTCTGCCCGTCCGGCCCAGTCCAGAAGAACTTATCGCCCTTTTCCTCGACCTCATCGGCCGGAACGTAGACACCACGTGAATCGGTGTAGGCGAACGCTTGAATGTAACCCTGGTTGAAGAGACGCCGATAAGGCTCGACCGAGCTCACGTGCCCCAGGTCATGGAGCACCTTATGCCAGAAGCGCGCGTACAAGAGGTGCAGCACGGCATGTTCGACACCACCGACATAGAGGTCGATTCCTCCGGGGTCGTGTGGACCGTGAATCTCGGGGCGCGGCCCGACCCAGTACGCCTCGTTGTCCTTGGCACAGAACTCGTCCTGATTTGTCGGATCGATGTACCTGAGCTGATACCAGGAACTGCCCGCCCACTGAGGCATGACATTGGTGTCCCGGCGGTAGGTCTTCAGGCCGTCACCCAAGTCAAGCTCGACGTTCACCCAGTCGGTTGCCTTAGCAAGCGGAGGCGACGGCTCCGAGTCCGCATCATCGGGATCAAAAGTGACAGGTGCGTAGTCCGTCAGGTCGGGGAGTTCGACTGGCAGCATCGAGTCCGGTAGCGCGTACGTGACTCCGTCTTCGTCATACACGATGGGGAAGGGTTCGCCCCAATAACGCTGACGAGCGAAAAGCCAGTCCCGCAGCTTGTACTGAACGGTGCCCTTCCCTCTGCCCTGCTCTTCGAGCCACGAGATCACACGGGTTTTCGCATCGTCTACACGAAGGCCGTTGATGTTAAGCCCGCTATCGTTCGCCGAGTTGATACCCACTCCGTCCCCAGTGAACGCTGCGTCGAGCGTTTCCGGTGCCGAAGTGTCGGAATCCTCTGTATCGGCGGCAATCACCCGGACGATTTCCAGACCGAAAGTCGTAGCGAACTCGAAGTCACGAGCGTCGTGCGCAGGAACTGCCATGATCGCGCCGGTCCCGTAGCCGGTCAACACATAATCTGCGATGAAGACCGGGATGTTGTGACCATTGACGGGGTTCGTGGCAAAGGTGCCGAGGAAGACACCCGTCTTGTCTTTGTTCTCTTGGCGTTCCAGGTCCGTTTTCGATGCGATGGAGGCCCGGTATTTCGCCACGGCTTCTGCTGGGCATGCCGCTCCCCCGGTCCATCGGGCGTCTGTACCGGTCGGCCACTCGGCCGAAATCAGAGTGTCAACCAGTTCATGCTCGGGTGCGAGGACCATGTACGTCGCACCGAACAATGTGTCTGGACGCGTGGTGAAGACCTCGATGTCACGTCCAGAGTTGGTCGCGAACTCCACGTTGGCACCACGCGAACGGCCGATCCAGTTGCGCTGCATCGTCTTGACCTTGTCGGGCCAATCAAGCAGATCAAGATCGTCGAGGAGGCGGTCAGCGTAGGTGGTGATTCGCATCATCCACTGCTTCAGCTCTTTGCGGAAAACGGGGAAGTTCCCGCGCTCACTGCGTCCGTCCGCAGTTACCTCCTCATTCGCCAGAACGGTGCCGAGACCAGGGCACCAGTTGACCTGAGCGTTCGAGTGATACACCAGGCGAAACTCTTCGAGGACAGTGTCGCGCTCAGCTCTCGTCAGCTCCGCCCAGTCACGTCCACCGGGCACCGCCCGGGCACCTGACTCGAACTCCGCGATCAGTTCCCCGATCCTGCGGGCACGCCCGAGTTCGCGGTCGTACCACGAGTTGTAAATCTGGAGGAAGATCCACTGTGTCCAGTGGTAGAAATCTGTGTCCGTTGTCGCGACCCGGCGACGCTCGTCGTGCCCCAGGCCGAGACGCCGGATCTGAGCCAGGTAGCGCTCGATATTCGCTTCCGTGGTGGTGCGGGGGTGGGTCCCGGTTTGCACCGCATACTGTTCCGCCGGAAGTCCAAAGCTGTCGAAGCCCATCGTGTGGAGTACGTTGTGGCCGCGCATACGGTGATACCGGGCGTAGACATCGGTTGCGATGAATCCGAGCGGGTGCCCGACATGGAGCCCGGCGCCCGAGGGATACGGGAACATGTCCAGGACAAAAAGCTTGTCCTCGGGGACATCACCTGCGAGTGGTCCCGTCGGGTTTGGCGCATGGAACGACCCGAGTTCGTTCCAGCGCTCCTGCCAGCGGCGCTCGATCTCTCCTGCCAATTCAGCTGTATACCGGAATTGCGGAGTGAGATCGCGTGCGGATGTGTCCGTACCAGTCCTCGTGTTTGTCCCTGAATCACTCACTGTGGCTGTCTACCTACCGAGTCGTCGCGCCGATGGTCCACCACTGGGGCGGACACTGTGCCCCGATAAGAGTAATGGCTACACTGCCCAGATTCCGACTCCGCCGCCTTCCGCCGTATGCTGGTGACCGTGCTTGTCGCTGCAATCGTCCTCCTTGTGCTCGCTGCGTTCTTCATCACCGCCGGGATAGCGGGCGCGATCGAACGTCTCCCACGCAACCGTTTCGCCGGGGTGCGTTCCCCTGAAACGCTCCGCGACGATGACACCTTTCGGGTCGCCAACAAGGTCGCGGCGCCCACAATGATTGGCGCGGGCACCATTCTGGTCATCGGGGCAACAGGCGGCGTGGTGTTGTCCGGCTGGCTGACCGTGGTCGCCATGCTGGCCGCTGTCGTCGCCGCGATCCTGGTTGCCGGGGCGGGGGCCAATCTCGGGATTCGCGCAGCCCGCGCAGTGCCCGCCGCGACAGGCGGCGCGTGCTCGACCTGCAGCGGCTGTTCCATTGCGGAAGCTTGCTCGCCCAAGGAAGGCTGCGCGTGATCACCTTCGGCGCATTCAGCATCTACGTCGATGATCAAGACCAGGCGCTGCGCTTCTATACCGAACTGTTGGGATTCGCCAAGAAGAAAGACCTTCTCGTCGGTGAAGCGCGGTGGCTGACCATCGTTCCTTCTGCGCACGTCGACGGGACAGAGCTTCTTCTTGAGCCCAACGGCAATCCGATTGCGGCAGAGTACCAGAAGAACCTCTACGACGCGCGTATCCCTGCGGCCGTTTTCTCTGTGGACGACTTGGTGGCCGAGCATCGTCGACTTGAGGCGCTTGGCGTAGTTTTCACCATGCGCCCCACTGAGATGGGCGCCAATCTTCAAGCGCTTCTCGATGACGGATGCGGGAATCTGATTCTGCTTAACCAGCCATTGTCCGACGCGACGTAATCCGCTGCCCCCCGCGGCCATGCCCGGACGACCGCCCCGATACTGCCCGGACATGCACGCGGGCGGCACCGGCGGGCGGGACAATAAACCCTGCCCGTTCGGGCATGCTCGGTGAGCTGCTCACACGCTGACCGAACATGCCCGCGGGCAGGCTCACCCATGACCATCACAGACGACAATCGAGGATGTCACCGCTGGGTAACAGTGGCCGACGAAGCTGACGGCCGGAACTCTGGTGCACAGGCGTACGCCTAATTCCGTCACGTGACAGCTTTCGCTTCGCGCAACATCAGTGATACACCTCGCAGAACACAACGCCTATCAAGGTATTAGCGTTGTGTTCGTGAAAAGACTCTCGCGCTACGGCATTGATGGCTTCATCCTTGCGATTTTTGGTGCCGTTGTCATCGCGAGCCTTCTTCCTGCCACGGGAGTATGGGAAACCGTCGCCACTTGGGCAACACGCTTTTGTATCGCGTTGCTTTTCTTTCTGTATGGCACGCGCCTTGCCCCACAAGACGCGCTAAAGGGGCTTACACATTGGCGGCTCCATATCGTCGTACTTGCCGCAACTTTCGTTGTATTTCCGCTCCTAGGAATAGCGATGAAGCCCCTTGAGCCAGGAATAGTCACCCCCGGGCTGTACGCAGGACTGCTATTTCTGTGTCTGCTCCCTTCGACTGTGCAATCCTCAATTGCATTCACCTCAATCGCGCGGGGAAATATAGCCGGAGCAATAGTCAGTGCATCCGCGTCAAACCTTCTCGGTGTCTTCCTGACCCCCCTGCTCGTGATCATGCTCATGAACACGACCGGGCATGCCCAAGTCAGTCCCAGCGCGGTAATCAACATAGTTCTGCAGATTCTCTTGCCCTTTTTGGCCGGTCAGCTAGCTCGACCATTTATTGGCGGATTTCTCATCAAACACGCACGCCCGACGCGCTTGGTTGACCGGACATCAATCGTGCTGGTCGTGTATGCAGCATTTAGCGAGAGCATGCGTGAAGGTATCTGGCAGATCGTCGAAGTCCGCCACGTCATCATCATCGTGTTCATCAGTTGCGTCCTCTTGAGCGTTGTCCTTCTCCTGACCGCATTCGCCGGTCGATTGCTGAAGTTCTCGCGAGAGGATCAGATCGTCATCCTCTTCTGCGGCTCCAAGAAGTCCCTTGCAAGCGGGCTGCCGATGGCTACCGTGCTCTTCGCCGGTCAGTCCGTCGGTCTGATCATCCTTCCGCTGATGATCTTCCATCAGATCCAGCTGGTTGTGTGTGCGATCCTGGCGTCACGGATTGGACATGCCCACGAGCAGGGCGATCGTGCCGATTGATCAGGGGTTTTCTCCGGTCCGATGTGTCACGTAGGTGGACGTGGGCACGCGCGGGCATGCCCACGATCAGGCCTGCACGCCCACCCCGCCCGGACAGGTGATCGGGCTCCTGATCGAGCACACCCACCTCAATAGGGGAGGGGAGAGGGCCGGTAGCAATACCATAGAGAGATGAGCCTGGTGCCAAGCGAGGTCCATCCCACGATCGCTCGGTCGATGCTTGCGGACGGATTCGACATTGTCCTCGATCTAGCCCGCTCACACGGATCGTGGATCGTCGATGCACAGACCGGAACCCGCTATCTCGACATGTTCACATTCTTCGCTTCATCGGCGCTCGGAATGAATCACCCCGGACTGACCGAGGACGAGCAGTTCCGAAGTGAACTATTGCTCGCCGCGTACAACAAGCCTTCCAACTCGGATATGTACACCGTTGCCATGGCTGAGTTTGTTCAAACGTTCACGCGCGTGCTCGGTGATGATCGTTTGCCGCACCTTTTCTTCATTGAGGGGGGTGCAAACGCCGTTGAGAATGCTCTCAAAACTGCCTTCGACTGGAAGAGCCGACTCAACGAAGCCTGCGGTCGTGATCCCAGGCTCGGGATGCGAGTAATGCATCTCAATGACGCATTTCACGGACGCACCGGATATACCTTGTCGCTCACAAACACGGAGCCGATCAAGACTGCTCGCTTTCCAAAGTTTGATTGGCCACGAATTACCAATCCCTATCCCGGTACCGATCGCAGCGGGCACGCTCGCGACATCGAGATGCTGGAGGAACACGCGCTCGAGCAGGCCCGGGCGGTGTTCGCCAAGAATCCCCATGACATCGCGTGCTTTATCGCCGAGCCAATCCAGGGGGAGGGCGGCGACCACCATTTGCGGGCACATTTTCTGCAAGCCATGCAGGACCTGTGTCACAAGAATGACACGCTCTTTATCCTGGACGAGGTCCAGACAGGCTGTGGCATGACTGGCTCAGCATGGGCGTACCAGCAGCTCGGGTTAGAGCCCGATGTCATCGCGTTCGGGAAAAAGACTCACGTCTGCGGAATCATGGCAGGCGGCCGCGTCGATGAGATACCCGACAACGTCTTCCACGTGAGCTCACGAATCAACTCGACGTTCGGGGCAAGCCTGACGGACATGGTGCGCGCACGCCGCATTCTCGAGATTATTGAAACCAGTGACCTGATCAGGAGAGCTAAGGATCTTGGTACCCACCTCGTCGCGCGCCTCCAAGAGGTCGCGTCGCGGCATCCGATCGTGACCGATCCCCGTGGGCGGGGGCTCATGTGTGCGGTCACGCTCGCGGACGGGGGAGTACGGGACGAGGTACTCCGAGAACTGCGCATCCGCGAGCACGTCCTACTGCTTCCGTGCGGAGAGCGCAGCGTGCGGTTCCGACCGTCGCTCACAGTCACAAAGGACGAGCTTGACGCAGCAGTATCTGCCTTAGACCGCACACTGCTCCGCCACCGCTGATCAGTTACGGTCAAGCTCTATCGGGTGGGTCGCAAGCATCGCCAGGGGCACCGACTGCCGTCGAAGCACTCTGCCCCACAGGTCAGCGCGGGCAGGTGCGAGCACGTCCGCGGGCAGGCTGGGCATGACCATCCAGTCGTCGCGGGCGAGTTCAGAATCTAGCTGTCCGGTTGTCCATCCCGCATATCCGACAAAGATCCGCAGACCGGCCAGCACCGGAGCCATGTCCTCAGGGTCCGCATCGAGGTCGATCATCACAACGCGGCCCTCGACTGCCCTAATACCCTCTAGGCCGTCAATGTGGGTTCCGGGACGCAACACTCCCAGGCAGATTGCTGAATCGCGTTTGACAGGCCCACCGATGAAAAGCGCCTTCGGGCGCGCTGACAGTGCGGTCCACTGTGGAAGTACGTTGTGAACCGCAGTTTCGCTAGCGCGGTTAAGCACAACACCCAGGCTGCCCGACTCGTTGTGCTCGATGACGTAGATAACCGTGCGACGGAACGTAGGCTCAAGCAGGTCCGTCGAAGCAAGCAGCAGGCTGCCCGGTTTCACAGTCCGATCGAGTCGTGCCCGATAGTCCTCAGGATCTTCCCAGCTCGACACATCCCTATCATGGCACCGGAAAGCGAAGAGTTCTTGCTGATCGCCGCACCATCCGCAAACAGCGAGGCGGGAACAGAGAAATGAGGAACCTTGACGAATCGGATGTCGGAGTTTGCCGACGCGATGCGTCATTCTCCCGGCCTTGCCCGGCTCGCTGTCGTGCGCTGGGTCAATCAGTTCGGTGACGGTTTCTTTCAGGCCGCGCTTGGTGGCGCGATTCTCTTCAATCCCGAGCGGCAGACCGAACCCATCGCAATCGCTGTCGGCTTCGTCGTCCTGCTGCTGCCGTACTCACTGATCGGCCCGTTCATCGGTACCATGCTCGATCGGTGGGATCGCCGCCTAGTCATCGTTTGGGCTGCGGTGATCCGGTGTGGCCTCGTCGCCGCCGCGAGCATCGTGCTCTTTGCGTCAATCAACGGTCCAATACTCCTTCTGATCGCCTTAGCCGCGATAGGTGTGAGCAGATTCGTGCTCTCGGGTCTTTCCGCATCGCTGCCCAACGTGGTTGCGCAACAGCACCTGGTGCCAGCCAATGCGGTCCTTGTCACGCTCGGGGCCGGGTTCGCCGGACTGGGCGCCTCCGCATCGATACTGGTTGTTTCGCTTGTGGGGGAGGGGGACGTCGGATCGGGCACAGCAACCGCGGTTTCCATATTGGCGCCGCTCGCTGGTGGAGTGGCCGCCTGGGGGTTCGCGCAAGGGTCACTCGGGCCTGGCCGGCTGACGATGTTGTTGACGCGTTCGCAACGAACATGGCGTACCGAGGTCGCTGCCGTGGCCACCGGCCTTGCCACTGGCGCGCGTGCGGTTTGGCACTCACCTGGTGTAACCACAGCACTCGCAGCACTCGGCGCGCACCGCATCACATTCGGAGTCAATACGCTGATCATGGTTCTGCTACTGCAGGACCCAGAAGGATCACTGCGACTCCCGGGAGGACTCGCGGGGTTCGGACTCGCGATCGCCGCTACCGCGACGGGGATGGTCATAGCAGCTGTCCTCATGCCGTTTGTTATTCCGCGCCTCGGACGGACCAGAACAATCGTCTCCGGCGTGATTCTCGCCCTGGCAGCGCAGGTCGTGTTCGTCCGCATGCTCGATCAAGATTCTCTGATCATCGCCGCATTCCTATTTGGGATCGCGGGGCAGTCGATCAAACTATGCAGCGACGCCGCGATGCAGATTGAGATTCCGGACGGCAAGCGTGGCCGGGTTTTCGCGCTGCAAGACATGGTCTTCAATGCGGCGTTTGTCGCGGCGATCGCGATCGCGGCATCGTTCGTCGCTCCAGACGGCAGATCAATTTCCCTTGTTTACGCTGGCGCGGTGATCTACGCCCTCGCGCTGGCCGGTATCGCCCTCAATGCCCGGCGACGCGTGCGTAATCGCTGGTTCTGGTGAGGCGAACAGTAATCAGCTGTCGTGGGGCTAGCTCTGGCCGTCCCACCATTCGCGCAGCGCGGCCTCCGCTTCATCCCTGCTGAGCGGTCCTCGCTCCAGGCGAAGTTCTTTCAAGAATTTCCACGCCTTACCAACCTCGGGTCCGGGTGGCAGCCCCAGCAGCTCCATGATGGCGTTGCCGTCGAGGTCCGGCCGAACGCGCTCCAAGTCTTCCTGCTCCTGAATCCGGGCAATTCTGGCTTCTAAATCGTCATACGCGCGTTGCAGCGCGAGCGCCCGACGTTTGTTACGAGTGGTGCAATCGGCGCGGACAAGCTTATTGAGTCTGTCCAGCAGAGGCCCTGCGTCGGTGACGTACCTCCGCACCGCCGAGTCTGTCCACTGTCCCTTTCCGTAGCCGTGGAAGCGCAGATGCAGGTAGACAAGGCGTGAGACGTCCTCGATCATTTGCTTCGAGTAGCGTAGTGCGCGCATCCGCTTCCGCGTCATTTTCGCGCCAACGACCTCGTGGTGGTGAAAGCTCACCCCGCCGCCAGGTTCATGCTTGCGAGTCGCGGGTTTGCCTATGTCGTGCAGGAGCGCAGCCCAGCGCAGGACGAGATCGGGCCCGTCATCCTCGCGTTCGATTGCCTGCCTCAGCACAGTCAGCGAATGCGTATAGACATCCTTGTGCTGGTGATGCTCGTCAATCTCGAGTTGCATCGCTGGAACCTCTGGCAGTACATGTTCAGCCAGCCCAGTGCCGACGAGAACCTCAAGGCCAGCGATAGGGTCGCTGCCTTCCATCAGCTTGTCGAGTTCCGCCCGAATCCGCTCTGCCGTCACTCGATTGATCTGGTCCGCCATCTCACGGATTGCCTGATCAACCCGAGGTGTGAGCTGCAAGCCCAACTGGGAAGCAAACCGCGCAGCACGGAGCATGCGCAGCGGGTCGTCATTGAAGGAATCCTCCGGCGCACCCGGAGTATCAAGCACCCCCGCCACGAGATCGGCCAGACCGTTGAGGGGGTCGGTGAAGGACCCTATCCCGCTCACGCCAACCTGTACCGCCATCGCGTTCACGCGGAAATCCCGCCGCACCAAGTCGTCACTCAGCGAATCGCCGTAACTCACCTCTGGGTTGCGCCCAACCCTGTCGTAGGAATCGGTCCGATACGTGGTGATTTCTACCTGTACACCGTGCTTGCTCGCACTGATGGTGCCGAATGCGATCCCGGTTTCCCACATTGCATCAGCCCAGCCGCGAAGGGCGTCCCGCACAGCCTCTGGCCGTGCATTTGTTGTGAAATCCAGATCGTTGCCCAAGCGGCCCAGTATGGCGTCGCGGACGGATCCGCCCACCAGAAAGAGCTCACTGCCGATCTCGTCGAAGCGCCGGCCGAGCTCCGCGAAGAGCGCGTCGTGGTCACGTAAAGCGACCGCCGCGGTCGCAAGCTGCTGCGCGGCGAGGCTTTCCAGGTGCGTGTCATCGCTCAACGGTGGAACCACGCCAAGACACCCTACCGGGCGCCGCGCCAAGAACCGGATTTACCCAGTTCAGCTGCACTGCCGCCGGCGCCGCTTCGCACATCAGAGTAGAGTTCACAAGGACACCGCTCGCTTCCGGCTACCATGACAAAGTGTCCCCTGATGATCGTGCAGCGCACCCGAGGCACCGCAAACGCCGCCCGCGGCGCCGCGGCGGCCGGGGTCAGCGCCACGCCACGCACGATTCTCCTGGTACAACGCCACACAGCGGCACTGATTCCGGGGTCAACAGCGACAAAGAGACCAACGTCCACACGACCACTGGGCAGCAGTCCGCCAGCCAGCACGGAGCAACTCCATCGGGCAAGCCGCGCCCGAAACCGCAGAATGGCAGTGCGCCCGGTCACCGCGGACACCGCGGTCGCCGGCTGCGAACCGTTCGCGAAACGTCAGCAGGCGGGCTTGTCATCACTGGGTGGGACGGCGGCCGCGACAAGCTTCGAGCTGCGCTGATCGGCCGGCTCGACCGGCGAGGCCGACTCCTTTGGTCGCTGCCTAAGGGACACATCGAGCGAGGCGAAACAGCAGAGCAGACCGCTATGCGCGAGGTGGCAGAGGAAACCGGAATCCAGGGTCGGATTCTCGCGTCACTAGGCAGTATCGACTACTGGTTCGTAACTGAAGGACGCAGAGTTCACAAAACGGTTCACCACTACCTCATGCGGTTCCTTGGAGGCGAACTGTCCGACGCAGACATGGAAGTGTCAGAAGTCGCATGGGTTCCGCTTGCTGAACTCGATTCGCGCCTTGCCTACGCGGATGAGCGGAAACTGGCACGCATGGCCGCGGAATTGATTGCAAGTATGGCGTCCTCTCTTGACGGCCTGAGGAATCTAGCCGCAGACGCGGCGAATGCCGCGAAGCCGGATCACGAGGGTACGGGCAATGAAGGCGTGGCGCCGAAGCTGCAGACTCGGGGACACCAGAACGATCCGGAACCTGCGGAGTCACTGGACAAGCCCCAGATATGACATCGTTGCAAACACCACGGGCTGGCGACCGTTGCCAGGCCAGTTCCCGCAGAAGTATGTGGCGGGCACCCTGTGCCTTTCTGCTGGCGCTGGGACTGATACTCACTGTGGCCTCGGGGGTGGCTTTCGGGCAGCCGGGTGCGGATGACGCGGGCACCGCGACTGAGCCCCTCACCGTCACTATCGATTCGGTAGCGCCGCCAGTTGTGACTCCTAACTCGTCGCCCACTTTGATTGTGACCGGAACGATCACCAACAACAGCGGCAGCACGATTTCGGATGCGGCCGTTCGGTTACAGCGCGCCGCTGCGGTGAACGAGAGCGAAGGCCTTCGCAGGACAGGGGAGCTGACAGAAGCTGACTATCGCATCATCACACCCACAGTGCCGGTGGGAGCTTCCATTGATCCTGGGGAGTCCGCACGTTTCACCATCACGTTCCCCTACAGATCTGAAACCGGCAATTCGCTGCACATCCCAGGACCTGGCGTGTATCCGCTGCTCGTCAGCACAACAGCAACCACGGGTGGCGGAGTCGGACTTCGTTCCGATACCGCGAGGTTTCTGCTCCCAGTCATCGGTTTGCCGCGTTCGGTGAGCGAAGCCCCGGAGTCAGATCGTGCTGCAGGTGCTGTGTCTGAGGCCCCCGTGACGCCGACAGTCAGACGCCCCCTTCCGATCACTTTGCTGTGGCCGCTGGCAGAGACTCCGAAAATCGCGCCTGGCGGTACAGGGGACGGCCGAAATCTGCGCCTGCTGGACGATTCACTCGCAGGATCCCTGAGCGCAGGGGGTCATTTGGACGAAGCACTTACCGCGCTTGAGGAGGCTATAGGCCGCAACGGCGAATCCGCTGCGCAGCTCGCGGAATCTGTTTGCCTTGCGATCGACCCCGATCTTCTCATCGCTGTTGACGCTATGCAGCCGGGATATCAAGTTGCCGTAGATCCAGCCGATCCCACCGGAGTCACCCGCCCAGGTGCCGGCACTGCTGCCGCGTCAGAGTGGCTTGCTCGTTTGCGTCAGCTCAGTGAAGACGTATGCACCGTGGCATTACCGTATGGACAGGTTGACCTCGAGGCGCTCGCTCGTCTCGGCAACAGTGACTTCGCCGCACGCGCTCTTGTGACACCTAGCGACATCCTCGCTGCGGTTCTTGGTACCGACCCGGTTCGAGCGGTCACCCTGCCAGAGTCCGGGCTGCTCAGCGAGCAGAGCGCGGGCATGCTCGCGGACACCACCGGTGGCACCGCGTTGGTAGCGTCCAACCAGGTCGCACTAAACAGCTCTGAACAGGCACGGAACAGCTTCGCACGCGTGAGCCTGCCGAATACCGAAGATCCGGATCGAGCACTGACCGCGACGCTGTTCGATCCGGCAACTGCCGGTGCTTTGGCGGCTGTGGGCGGGTCCCCTCAGGTGCCCTCGTACGTTTCAGGGGGCTCGCGAGACGCCGCGCAGGCACCCCGATTGCAGCGAATGCACGACGCGCTCGGCGCACTTGTGTGGCCGGCCCTCGCGGCGAACGGTAATGGATCGAATGGGCCCGGCCCCCAGACCCTGATGGTGGTGCCCCCGCAGAACTGGCGGATCGACATCGCGGAAGGCTCGGCGATACTGCAGACGATTACTCAGTTGTTCAGCGCGGGTCTGATAACCCCCGCACCACTGGATGGTGTCGCCACAGCCGCCGAGCGCAACAATCATCCAGAGGGAATCGTTCAGTACCCCCAGCAGAACGACAGCGACCGGGTATCGGACGACGTCCTCGAGCCGCTCAGTATTACTGCTCGCGAGCTTGAACAGCTGCGCTCTGCGCTGGTCACCGATCCGAACCTGCCGCTCACTCCAGACGCTTTTCTGGCCCCATTGTGGGGAGACCTATTGCGTGCCCTCACTGCGGCCGATCGGCGGGTGATAACGCCAGAGGGCGGGACCGACCACAGCTCCGCGGACGCTGCAGCACGGTTACGCCTCGACACAGTCCAAGACACACTGAACTTTCTCCATACCCAGGTGACAGTGCTCAACCCTGGTGGCGTCTACACACTTGCGTCCGGCCAGAGTCCACTGCTCCTCGTTGCGCGCAACGATCTTCCTGTGCCCGTCCAGGTGCGATTGCAAGTGTCGGCGCCGCCGGGCATCGAGATCGCGGACCTTGGGGTCGAGCAATTGCCACCGAGAAGCCATAGACAGCTCTCCATTCCCACGGAAGTGAGCCACACGCGACAATTCGCGGTAGATATTCAGCTCACCACACCTGACCACCATGTGCTCGGGGAGGCCATCCGGATCTCGGTACGCTCCACCGCGTATGGACAGATAATGACGATTCTGACCGCCTGCGCGGGTGCATTGTTGCTGGCACTCGCCGGCCGTCGCCTTTGGCACCGCTTCCGCGGTCAGCCCGACCCTGCAGATGAAGGTCACGAACGCCCATGACGGACGGCACAACACCCGACGGTCTGCCCTCACGCAGCGAAGGCACGACCGGTTCGGACGCCGCTGAACCCGCCTCTTCGCACCACGGCCTTAAACCGCCGTGGGAACGCTACCCGGTATCGATGTACCGGTCGCCCAGCGCGCGCAAAGTGGTTCGCCCGAAGACCAGCCACAAAGGGCTGGTCGATCACACGGAACGACGCGAGCCGAAGCCACCAGCCCGACCGGCAACACCCCCGCTCGCGGACATGCCCGATACCCCGCCCGCACACCTGTCCGGTCACCAGAACGAACCCGAATCTCCTGGTCAATCCACACCCATCGCATTGCCGGGGCAGCCGTCCGAATCGCCTGCCGGCGCCCCACCCGCCGCTGCTCAGGTGAACAAGCACGGTGAGGCTGACCGCAGCTTGATGCGCTCGACAGGCTCAATGGCGCTCCCGACGCTAATCAGCCGCCTGACCGGATTCCTCCGGACCTTGCTGCTCGTCATGGTTCTCGGCAAGTTCGTGGGCGATGCGTTCAGTGTCGCTAACCAGCTGCCGAACATGGTGGCCGAACTCGTCCTGGGAGCCGTACTGGCGGCCATTGTCGTTCCGGTGCTTGTTCGTGCTGAACGTGAAGACCCTGATGGGGGCGAGAGGTTCACCCGCCAGCTGATCACGCTGGCAGGAACGCTCCTTGTTGGAGCGACAGTGATTGCAACATTATGCGCACCGCTGCTCGTGACCCTGATCTTGAACAAGACCGAGTCCGTCGTCGACAAAAGCATGGCGACAGCCTTCGCTTATCTGTTGCTGCCGCAGATCTTGTTCTACGGCCTCACGGCCGTCTTTGCGGCCGTCCTCAACACGCGGGGGATCTTCGGGCCTGGTGCTTGGGCGCCGGTCGTGAACAACGTCATTGCAATCGCAACGCTCGGTGGCTACTACATCATCTGGAACGACCCCGCTGAACTGTCCGTAGGTGAGATCGCATTCCTGGGTGTCGGGACCACGCTAGGCGTAATCGCGCAGGTCCTCGTTCTTATTCCGTTCCTGCGCAAGGCGAACGTCCCGTTGCGGCCCCTCTGGGGGCTGGACGACCGTCTGAAGAAGTTCGGCGGTATGGCGCTTGCGATCGTCGTCTACGTCGCCATCAGCCAGGTAGGACTCTTCGTCACGATGAACGTCGCGTCGGGTTCCGCTGAGGGTGCGGCACTGATCTACACGACAGTGTGGCTCCTGCTGCAGGTCCCATACGGTGTTCTTGGGGTAGCAGTGCTTACAGCCATCATGCCGCGGATGAGCCGGAACGCTGCTGCCGGGGACAACAAAGCCGTTATCGATGATTTGACGACCGCCACGCGGATCACGATGGTGGCCCTCATACCGGTCATCATGTTCCTGACCGTCAGCGGTATTCCGATCGGTCGACTCCTCTTCACGGGTGGCAATTTCTCGTACGATGACGCGACGGTACTCGGCCAAACGCTGGCAATTTCGGCGTTCACACTCGTCCCGTACGCCCTCGTACTCCTTCATCTTCGAGTCTTCTACGCCCGGCATGAAGCATGGATTCCCAACTTCATCATCGTGGGCATCACAGTCGTCAAGGTCATCCTCTCGGTGCTGGCACCTACGGTCGCCAATGACCCAACGCAAGTCGTTGCGCTGCTGCACTTCGCCAACGGCGCTGGCTTTCTTGCGGGAGCGGTGGTGGGAGCAGCTTTGCTGCGCCGCAGCCTAGGCCCGCTCCGATTGCGCTACACGTTCAGCTCTATGTTCGTGGTGTTCAGCGCCTCGCTGGTCGGCGCAATAGTAATGCTGTTCTCCTCGCTGATATTCGGCCTTCCTACCGTGACCGAGTCATGGGGCCGGACGGGCGACCTCGTCAGCGTCGTCTACTCGGCTGTGATTATCTTTGGCATCACGTACGCCATTCTGCTGAAGCTCGGAGTTCCCGAGGTGCGCCTCGTGTGGAGTCTGGTGGGCCGTATTGCTGGAAAAGCCCGCCGAAAGCCTGTGATGGCCGCCACAGGGGGGTCTGTGAGCAAGGAATCGCGTGACGCTCCGCAACAGCACGCTGATTCCGGTCGCAACCTGCCGTACGCTGGGCCGGAACACACTCAGTCAAGCGAACAAAGCGACGCCGCAAACCGTGCCAACGTGTCACCCCGTGTGGCTGAAGGAATGAACATGAAGGACTCAACTGACGCCCTGACAGAGCTGGAGAACACACCAGCGCCAGATAACGAGGGTGATAACCACTCGGGAGAGTCCCGTGCTCAGGAAAGTACCGGGCATCCAGAGGAATCGGGCGAGAACCGCGACGCCCAGGACGGTGCTCACAGCACTCGTCGGCCACGACTGATGCCCGGAACCATCGTCGCAGGTGGGCGTTACCGCCTGGTGGAGGAGCACGGCCGCGCACGGGGCCTTCGGTTCTGGCAGGCCTGGGACCTGAAACTCGAGCGCGACGTAGCCCTGACCTTTGTCACGGCGGCGACAGCGGAGGGCAGCCCGTCCGGCGAACGACATGATTCGCTGCTCGCGCGGACGCTGCGGCTTGCACGGATCGATTCGCCCGGCCTGGCCCGTGTCCTCGATGTAGTGAAGGGCCGCGCGGGCGGCATCGTGATCTCTGAGTGGACGCCTGGCCAGTCCCTGGGGGACATCGCCCGGACCAATCCTTCGCCCGCGGGCGCAGCGCGGGCTGTGCGCACGCTGGCGGGTGCAGCTGAGGCTGCCCACCGGACGGGTACAGCGCTGTCCATCGACCACCCGGACCGAATTCGGATCAACTCGTCCGGGGATGCAGTGCTCGCCTTCCCTGGTACGGCTGCGGACGCAGACCAGTCCTCCGACGTACACGGCCTTGGCGCGGCGCTCTACACGCTTGTCACCGGCCACTGGCCACTCGCCGAGCTGGGGCCCGCACTCGTCGCCACGCATACCCACCGGCGCCACACAGGCGCGGCCTTCGCCAAGCCAGGCACAACTGTTGGTGGCCTGCCAGCGGCTGAATTCGCCGAGGACGGATCCCCCGTTGATCCGCGGCGCATCCGGCCCGAGGTGCCCTACGAAATCTCTGCTGTCGCTCTCCGTGCGCTTCAGCCAAGCAGCGGTATCCGGACCGCAGCCACCGTCCAGCAGATTCTGGATCAGGCGACGATGGCCGACCAGGCAACCGACATGATCCCGGTGATTCGCGCATCGCAAGCGAAAGTGCGTCCCCGAGCTGTCCGTATCAAGCCGCAAGCGGTCCTCATGACTCCGGAGGAGCGGCGCAGCCGATCAATCCGGGTGGTCGCGGTGCTCACCCTGCTCGCGATCGCTACCGTGCTGATTCTGACGATCGCGATAACCCAGCTGACCCAGCTACTGATGGGGTCGGGCACAAACACGCCCGTATCGCGTCAGCCTCTCGGGTTCACGGCAGAGGAGCAGGCTCCAGGGGGCCAAGGCAATACGCGGCAAGTCACGTTTTCCGTCTTCCCGTCCAGCGTCACTGTCTACTCGCCGCAGCAGCAGGCTGACAACCCAGGACTCGCTGAACTCGCCATCGATGGCGATCCCGACACCGCGTGGACGACGTCGCAGTACTTCCAGCAGTTCCCGGCCTTCAAGAGCGGCGTGGGCCTCATCGTCGCGTTTGATGATGCCTTCGAGCTATCTCAGGTGGAGGTTCGGACAGACCGTCCAGGGTCGAATGTCGAAATTCGCACAGCAGACAGTACCGATCCAGATTTCGATTCCACCGACGTCATTGCCACCACTGTCCTTGAGGATGAGGTCACGCAGATTCAGATGGGTGCGGCGCCAGCAAGCCAGTACATCCTCATTTGGATTGATGAATTGAGTGAGGCTGAGGGGCGTATGCAGTCGACCATCAACGAACTGAGATTCACTGCACGGCGGTGAGATTCGCTTACGGGGGGCTGCTCCCTAGCAAGCAGCGCCCCGTAAGCCCGAACTGCGTAGGTTGTAGCTTCTGTCCGTTTGATTCGTATTCTGAATCACTCCGGGTTATTCTTCCGTGGTGCGACACACATGGGGGGTCGCCGCAGGGGAGATGTCGGACTCGGAATTGTTGGCCGCGCATGTGTCGGGGGACTCGCGGGCCTTCACCGAACTAGTCCAGAGGCATCGCAACTACTTGTGGCGGGTAGCAAAAAGAACAAGTTATAGCGTCGATGACGCTGCCGATGCGCTTCAAGATGCGCTTCTGTCAGCGCACCGGATGGCCGGGTCTTTCCGGGCGGACGCCGCGGTACTGAGCTGGCTGCACCGGATTGTGGTCAACGCCTGTCTGGACCGCATTCGCCGGAATCGCGTCCGAGCGACAGTGCCGCTGGACGAGGAGCTTTCTGCACATATCCGTCGGCGGGACGACCCGATCGGGGAACTCGAGTTCACGCTCGACGTCGAACGCGCATTGTTCCAGTTGCCGCGCGAGCAGCGCGCAGCCGTCGTCGCGGTCGATGTTGAGGGCCTCTCGGTGGCCGAGGCGGCCGAGCGTTTGGGCGTTCCCACCGGAACTATCAAGAGCCGATGTGCTCGCGCACGGCTAAAGCTCGCACAGTCGCTGAATTATTTGCGAGTGGAAGGGAACCAGACGCTTGACCGGAGCGTCTATCCCTGATGTGCCACGTAGAGAAATTGCTCCCGGGGTAGGGGAGCCCAAGAAGAGGCCCGGGAAGGAGGACGCCATGCCGGAGGATGCGCACCTCACCCAGAACGCACCAATCGTTGTGCCCGAACCTCCTTTCAGTCGAGAGGTCCTCGCCGATCTCGACGCTGGCGTGTATCCAGAGGCCGTGGCATCGCACATGCGGGCCCACATCCAGGCAGATCCGCACGCAGCGCCGGTGCTCGCCGCTCTCAGCACCATCCGGAGCGAGCTCTCGCAGTTGCAGTGCCAGCCGGGCGCATGTGAGGACATTCCTGCCGAGTTTTCTGCCCGGCTCACCGCGGCAATCGAACAGGCAACAGCGGAAGCTTCGGGGACTTCGGGGACACAGCCCGCGAATGTGAGCCAGCTGCATCGCAATCGTCGCTGGAACCGTTCAGTTCTCGCAGTCCTCGCCGGGACCGCGGCGGCCGGCATCGCGGTATTTGCCGGGGTAGCGGTTCTCGATACGCCATCTGCGTCGCCTGCGTTCAGTGCGCAGCCATCGAATCAAGTAGCTGGGGACGCGACCACCGGCCCGCTTTCGGCGTTTGGTTCCCGCGCGGAAACTGGTCAGCTCAGTGGATCCGCACTCGGAGCGTGTCTCGGTGAGCACGGATTTCCGGCGGATACGCCCCTGCTCGGTTCGAGTGTAGAAGTTGTCGGCGGGGAGCGGACAGTGCGCCTGCTGCTTCCGGAAACTCACGGGACACGCGTAGTTGCGCTGACGGTCCGTCCGGATTGTGGCGCGGGAAATCCGGCACTCATCAGCCGCACTGTGCTGGGGTCATAATTACAGGTTGTCATGCGTGACGTGGGTAAATATCGATAGTTGAAATTAGTCAGGTTATGTCCGAAACCTGTACCGTGTAATTTGTGACACGTTCAGACGACTTGGAGTCCGACCTTTCTGATTCCGGCACAGACGATGCACCCGCGCCGGTCAAGCGTAAGCGTGGACGCCCCGCGATAGTCACTGGGGAACAAATCTGCGAGACCGCTTTGGAGATGGGCGTGGCAACCATCACAATGACTTCGGTCGCAAGCCAGCTGGGCGTCAACCACGCAACTCTCTACCGCTATGTCACCAGCCGTGATGATCTTGTGCGGCAAGCTATTGATCTTGCGATCCAGCGCACCGACTTTCCCGAACCGAATGCCGCGGACTGGCGACAGTTTCTCTGGGACACCGCAGTGGCGCTGACTGGGATGCTCGATCGCTATCCAGGCATTGCGACTGAACTGGCGGGGGGAACATTTACCCACCAGGTACTCAGGCGCGGCGCTGAGATGATGGCTGGCTTAGTCGCTTTGGGGTTCGAACCCACCAAGGCGGTACTAGCCATGGAATTCGTCACAGACCTAGTCGTGGACCATTCACGCAAAACTGAGCAACTAGACGGTAGGGTTCCATCGCAGTCGATGCCGTCACGTGACAAATTGGCACAAGACTGGTCTGATCCAGCTGATTCAGAAGAGCCATCGCTTAGCGAGATCATCGCTGCGGGGCGTGCCGCAATCGGGGTAGAGCCACACCAATGGCTGGAAAGCAAGCTGCGGATCATGCTTTCCGGAATTGCCGAAGAAATCGCACCACACTGAGTCTCCGTCATTTCGCCTTCGTGGTTCTTCAGTTCGAGGTGCCACACTGCGCCGATGGGAACATCGCAGACTACCCTGTTGTTGACCACGTTACGAGTGCGAAGCACGACAACAAGCGAATCGCAATGACCGGAAGGCCTGTATGACTACCGCAGAGCGCAGCACCAGCAATGAATCTGCTGACGTGCATGACGTCATCATTATTGGGTCAGGACCAGCTGGATACACAGCTGCTGTCTACACCGCACGCGCCCAGCTGACGCCCCTCATGTTCGAGGGCACTCAATTTGGTGGCGCCCTCATGACCACCACCGAGGTCGAAAACTTCCCAGGCTTCCGCGACGGGATCATGGGTCCCGCACTTATGGACGAAATGCGTGAGCAGGCACTCCGATTCGGCACAGATATTCGCACGGAAGACGTCGAGTCAATCTCGCTCGACGGTGATGTGAAGATCGTCAGCGCCGGTGGGGTCGACTATCGCGCACGCGCCGTCATCCTTGCGATGGGTGCGGCCGCGCGTTATCTCGGTGTAGCTGGCGAAGAACGTCTCCTCGGCCGCGGCGTCAGTTCGTGTGCGACGTGCGATGGCTTCTTCTTCCGCGACCAGGACATTGCCATTATCGGCGGCGGGGATTCAGCAATGGAAGAGGCCACCTTCCTGACGCGATTTGCGCGCAGCGTGACGATTGTCCATCGTCGTGAGGAGTTCCGCGCGTCCAGAATCATGCTCGAGCGGGCCAAAGCGAACGAGAAGATCACCTTCATTACTAACGCAAAGGTCGAGGAGGTGCTCGGCGACAACAGTGTCACGGGGCTGCGCCTCTCCGACACAGTTACAGGCGAATCGCGTGAGCTTGCTGTTACTGGGATGTTCGTGGCCGTCGGACACGATCCGCGCAGCGAACTGGTCCGAGATCAACTCGATGTCGATGAAGACGGCTACGTTCTTGTAAAGGCACCTACCACACATGCCTCACTGCCTGGCGTATTCGCTGCCGGTGACCTCGTGGACCGCACCTACCGCCAGGCGATCACCGCGGCGGGCACTGGCTGTGCTGCGGCCATCGACGCCGAGCGCTGGCTCGCTGAGCATGCTGACAGCTCCGCCGCCGCGGATCCCGCCATGGCTCTCACCTAGCTACAGCCACCCACACAGCCTGCCAGCCGAAATTATTCCGAGGGAGATACCGGAAAATGTCCACAATCAACGTCACTGACTCAACATTCACCAGTGATGTCCTTAAGAGCGAGAAGCCCGTGCTTGTTGACTTCTGGGCAACGTGGTGCGGACCATGCCGCATGGTCGCGCCAGTGCTCGAAGAGATCTCGAACGAGAAGGCGGACACGCTGACAATCGCGAAGCTCGACATCGACGCGAACCCCAGCGTACCGCGCGATTTTCAGATTCTGTCGATCCCGACAATGATCCTTTTCAAGGACGGCGAGCCGGTCAAACAGATCGTCGGAGCAAAGTCGAAGGCCGCTCTGCTCAAAGAAATCGAAGACCTCCTCTAGACGTCACGGTTGCGGGTGTATACCCATTAAGATGGGGATGCTGCTGACCGATCGCTGGCTCACAAGCAGAAGATAGATTGTTCGTTCGTACGTCCTTCCCGCTTGAAAGCCAGACCCGATCTCGAGAGTGAGGCCCGCAGGATGCCATTTCTACAGCTCGGAGACTCTGGTCCAGATGTCGCCGAGGTGCGGGCAAAACTGATCAGCCTCGGCTTCCTCCACGACGACGACGACCTCGCTGAAGCCCGCACCGTCTTCGATTCAGCAATGGATTCGGCGGTGCGTGGCTTCCAGCAGGAACGTGGACTTCTTGTGGATGGGCTCGTTGGCAAAGCCACTTCGCGGGCTCTCCAGGAGGCCGGCTACCGGCTGGGCGCGCGCATCCTCGCGTATCACGTGTCAGCACCCCAATACGGCGATGATGTCGCTGCTCTCCAAACTCGCCTGCAGGATCTCGGCTTTTACACCGGCCTCATCGACGGCTATTTCGGCCCTGGACTCCATCGAGCCCTCAGCTCCTATCAGCGCGAGTTCGGACTTGTTGTGGACGGGATATGCGGGCCTGAAACTCTCCGCTCCCTGGAGATGCTTGGTACGCGAGTGACAGGTGGCTCGCCCCATGCAATCCTCGCGGAAGAGGTGGTCCGCCAATCCGGGCCCCAACTCCGAAACAAGCGAATCATTCTTGATCCCGGTCTCGGCGGCAGAAACACGGGTCGCATCGTGCGGGGCCCGCGCGGAAGTGTTTCCGAAGCAGACATCCTATGGGACCTGGCCAATCGGCTTGAAGGGCGCATGGGGGCTACCGGCATGGAAACGTTCCTGTCGCGTCCCCGGCACAAGGACCCTTCGGTCGCCGATCGAGCAGCCATGGCCAACAACCTGAATGCTGATCTTATGATCTCGCTGCAGTGCGCACATAGCGAATCACCGCTAGCGCGGGGGGTTGCTACCTTCCACTACGGCGTTCCCGATGGCTCTGAATCGATGATAGGTGCAGTGCTCGCCGGCTTCCTTCAGCGCGAAATCGTAGCTCGTACACAGCTTCTCGATTGCCGGTCACATGGCCGTACCTGGGACATCCTGCGCATGACCAAGATGCCTACGGTACAGCTTGACGTCGGGTACATCACGAACGAAGACGACACAGCCCTGCTCGCGGATCCCACGATGCGTGACACAATCGCGGAGTCCATCGTGGTGGCGGTGAAGCGCTTATACCTTCTCGGAAAAGACGACCAGCCAACTGGCACATTCACTTTCGCGGAACTGCTTGCACACGAGCTAGCCGTTGAAGGAAAACGGGACTGAGATCGACTCTCACGAGTTAAACGGTTCCCGGCGATGATGGACCCGCCATCGACAGTGTTGAGCTCTCCAGAAGGCGCATGAGCGCCGCTTCAACGTCTGCCTTCCAGCCGTGATCACGATCAAGCTCAAGCCTGAAGCGCGGGAAAAGATGATGGGGCGCAACAACCTTGAACTCCGCGTCCAATAGCCGTTCCGCGGAGATCATGCAGGTTTCCGGCGTACAGTCGCCTGGTTTGCGGTGAACCAACGAATAAGCGTGCGAGGTGCACTCGGCATCACGAATGTGTCCGAAAGCTTCGATCGCGCGCACGCCACGCTTGATCAGGTCCTCCAATACTCCGCGAATGAGAATCTCATGGAAGCCCTCGGCTTCAGCGATTCCGTCGACATAGAGAGTGGTAAGTAGGATCGCGTCGGCACTTACTGGGGAAGTGGGGAAGAGGCGTGCGCGCGGAACCAGGCTGGGCGGGGCATAGAGAGCGCATCCCGAAACCCGAGGAAGGTGAGCTACTTCCCCTTGATTGAGGTAGAGCAGCTGGCCGCAGGAACCCCAGTTGAGCAGAACCGAGGACAACCACGCTTCCTTCTCGAGTTCAGTGTCACAAAAGGCCTGTGTATCTATCACCGCGCCCGGATCCATCTCCCAGAACACACAACGGCGCGTGTGGTGGGGGAGGAGGTTCAGGGTCTCGAGCGTCAGGGGCGCAACCCGTGTGGACACAGCTCTCGCTTTCCTCCATGTCCTCGCTCGACACCGCCGAATACCGTGCGGCCTCGACGGGGAGATTCACCTCTCCCGCTCCAAGGATACCGGGCCGTCAGTTCTCTGATTGCATCAGCGAAACTATGCGCTGAAGATCATCGACGTTACCGAACTCGACCACGATTTTGCCCTTGCGTTTCCCCAGACTGACCGTCACCTTCGTATCGAAGTTATCGGACAACTGCGTGGCCAGGTCGCCAAGCTCGGGCGGCTGCTGCACCTTGGGGCGTTCGTTTACGGCGTTCGGCGTCCCGTTGCGCCGGTTCATCAGCGTGACTGCTTCTTCAGTCGCACGGACGGACATGCCTTCGGCCACAATGCGTGCTGCGAGCTCTTCCTGTGCCGCCGGACCTCCGTCGAGACCCAATAGTGCCCGCGCGTGGCCCGCGGAGAGAACGCCTGCGGCAACCCTGCGCTGAACCGCGATAGGCAGACGCAGCAGCCGGATCATGTTCGTCACTACGGGTCGTGACCGTCCAATACGCGCGGCAAGCTCGTCGTGTGTGACGCCGAACTCATCTAGGAGTTGCTGGTACGCGGCAGCTTCTTCAAGGGGGTTCAGCTGCACCCGGTGTATGTTTTCCAATAGCGCGTCGCGCAACAATGCGTCGTCAGTGGTGGCACGCACAATTGCAGGGACTGCATCCAACCCCAGTGCCGTACACGCCCGCCAGCGCCGCTCGCCCATGACTAGCTGGTACCGGTCACCAACTTCTCTGACGACGATGGGCTGCATCATCCCAAATTCACGGATGGAATGGATGAGTTCTTGTTCAGCGTCATCATCGAACACTTGCCGAGGCTGGCGTGGGTTCGGTTCAATCAGCCTGGGATCAAGTTCCCGATAGACAGCAGCAACCTCGGGTTCGTGTGTTTCACGTGAAACGGGAGGCGTGGGCTGCAGAACATCAGGGTCCTTCGCGGAGCGATCTTGCTCGCCGCCAACCGCCCTCGACGGTCGACTGGCGCGCTGCTCACCGCCAATGATCACATCCGCCGCCGCGTTTCCGAGTTGCGGTGCATTGGTCGGGCCCGTCGGAATAAGGGCGGCAAGGCCACGTCCGAGACCGCCCCTGTTGCGATTCTGATTCATTTAGCGTCGCCGTTCATTCGATTAGGTTTCTGCACGCCGCGGGTGGCTAGCTCGCGACCCGCATCCAGGTAACTCATCGCACCGCGAGAACCCGGGTCGTATTCGATGACCGTCATCCCGTATCCGGGCGCCTCTGAAACCTTGACACTCCGCGGAATTGCGGTTCGTAACACAATGTCCCCAAAGTGCTGCTTGACCTCTGTAGCTACCTGTTCCGCCAGTTTCGTACGTGCGTCGTACATCGTTAACAGAATTGCGGAAATATGCAGGTCGGTATTGAGGTGCGCGCTGACTAATTCGATGTTGCGAAGTAGTTGGCCCACTCCCTCTAGCGCGTAGTACTCACACTGGATCGGTATCACAACCTCGGTGGCTCCGACCATAGCGTTGAGCGTGAGCAAACCGAGTGACGGTGGACAATCAATGATGATGTAGTCCAAATCAAGTTCGCGGGTGCTGTCTGCTGCGAGTGCCGCCTTAAGTCGTGATTCTCGCTGCTCGAGCGACACCAGTTCGATCTCAGCGCCGGCAAGGTCGATCGTCGCCGGGACACAAAAGAGGTTATCGTTCAGCGGACACCGTTGGACCGCGTCACCAAGTGACGTTTCGCCGATCAGTACTTCGTAGCTGGAAGGTACTCCTGCTCTGTGGTCCACTCCCAGGGCAGTGCTCGCATTTCCCTGTGGATCCAGATCTATGACAAGTACACGCAGACCGTGGACGGACAGTGCGGCAGCAAGGTTAACGGTTGTGGTCGTCTTACCCACCCCGCCCTTCTGGTTTGCGACTGTGAGAATGCGCTGTCGTGCTGGGCGGGGGAGCTGTGAGTACGCGCCGTGCAGAACACGAGTCGCGCGCTGAGCCGCGGCCGCGATGGGGCTGTCGGCGAGGATATCGTCAATCACACTGCCACCGTCCGCTTTCGCGGCCGGTGATGTCGCATAATCGAGGCTGCCGCTGGTTTCACGTGAAACAGGGCCATCAGTCTCGGTTGGCATTACGGCCTAGTTTCCCTTCCGACGTAGTGAACGCTTGCGATGTCCGGTCTTCCTCACACGCACAACTGTGGTGGGCACTTCTAGGACGCCTTTGCCACACTGGATGACATCGACTTCCCCGGCACCAATCGCGGGGAGTCCCTTCATATCTCGTGCAACCTCGTCGCGAGCGCTCTCTCCCTTAACTGCGAGCGCTATGCCCTCGTCATGCAAGAGAGGGAGTGACCAACGCATCAGCTGCAGCAGCGGCGCAACCGCGCGGGATGTCACGATGTCGGCGCCGCCAATCTCCGTAACGACCTCTTTCTGCTCCGCACGTCCACGTACAACCACAACATTGAGGTCAGCAGTCTCCAAGAAGTCCAGGAGAAATTGGGTACGTCGAAGCATCGGTTCGACCAACGTGACATGAAGATCAGGTCTGGCGATTGCCAGGGGTATTCCGGGCAAACCACCGCCGCTCCCGATATCAACGACACTGCTGTCTTCGGGGATCAGTTCACCGATTGCTGCGCTATTGAGAATATGACGATCCCATATCCGCTCAGTTTCGCGCGGGCCAATAACACCACGAGTGACACCTTCGCTTGCGAGATAGTCGTGGTATGTCACCGCATGATCGATACGGTCACCGAAAATCTCGGTGACGGCAGCCTGCAAGTGTTCCGGAATATGTTTCACGTGAAACGCCCAGTGTGGTGTTGAGGGACGAACTACATGCGTGTAGTTCCATGGTCAGTCTAGGTCACACACGCGAGCCACGCGAGACTACGTCACGAAGTGCCGCACAATACGGGTCAGTCATGTTGGAACACCACGCACCTGAATTACCGACAACTACCCAAGGTGATACGTCATGTGACGTATCACCTTCGGTAGAAGTGGCCTGAATCGCACACAGAAACGCCGATGGGGTGCGGCCGTAAAGCCGCACCCCATCGGAAGCAGTTCAAACCCCGAACGACTAGACCTTAGACACGACGACACGCCTGTTCGGCTCTTCGCCTTCGCTCTCACTCCTGACACCCTCAACGCCGGCCACAGCATCGTGAACGATCTTCCGTTCGAAGGGGGTCATCGGCTTGAGTGATTCTTTCACTCCCGTGTTGAGAACCCGCTGAGCGACAGTCGCCCCATGAGACGCAAGATCGTTGCGCCGTTGCGCGCGCCAGCCCGCAACATCCAGCATCAAGCGGCTACGAACTCCAGTGCCCTGCTGCACTGCCAGGCGCGTCAGCTCCTGTAGTGCGTCCAGGACCTCACCGTGGCGTCCCACAAGCTTAGTAAGGTCTTCGCTTCCATCGATCGCCACGATAGCCCGATCGCCTTCGACGTCCAGGTCGATATCGCCATCGTAATCAAGGATGTCTAGCAGTTGCTCCAGGTAATCGCCGGCTAGTTCACCCTCTTCTACTAACCGTTCCTCGATATCGTCACCAGCATCGCTAGTAACCGTTGACTCGGCGTTTGTCACGTCGCCATCTCCTGACTTACAGCGGAGCTTTCCCCGCCACCTACAAAACGTTCAGTACCCAAGAGCTTGTCAAAGAAGCATATTTTCAGGATCGCGCTGAATCATGTGGTAATTGCCTACCGACCCCTGCGCTTCTTTTTTCTGGACTTCGACCCGCGGGCGCGATTCGGAGTACTTGGCCGCGCACCTGCCTGAGGTTTACGCCGGTCCGTGGTAGGGGAGGGGCCGGCCTCGCCTGCGTCATCGTCTGGATCGACCTCGTCGTCAGCTTGCCCCGCGGCAGCCTTCTTGCCGCTCGTCGGCTTTGCCCCAGGTTTCGGGGCGTAACTATCACGGCGTTCGATGACTTCGAGTCGCTTCTGCTCCTCTTCAGCGTCAATCGTGTTGTAGACAATCTTCTGCTGCAGGAACGTCCACGAGTTGTTCGCAACCCAGTAAAGGAGAATCGCCACAGGAAGAAATGGACCACCCACCAGCACACCGAGTGGGAAGACATAAAGTGCGAGCCGGTTCATAATCGCCGTCTGAGGCTGATCGGCAACGGCGGCTGATTGCCTGGACACGGAATGCTTCGCATTCAAGTGCGTCATGATCGAAGCGATGATCATCAACGGGACGGCGATAAAACCAATAGCCGTCCGGCTTGGTGGTGCAGAGGAGAGCGCCGATGCCTCAAACGCACTGAATACATCATCACCGTGCGCCATCGCGGCCGAAAGCGGGGATCCAAGCAGCCTTGCGTCGAGGAAAGAACGCACGTCATCAACGCTAAAAACGTAGTTGCCAAGATTCGCGTTGAGCTCAGGATCCAGATGAAGGCGGCCCGGGCCGTACCCACCAGTCCTGTTGAAAGACATAAGAACGTGGTACAGACCAATGAAGACAGGCACCTGGGCGAGCATTGGCAGACAGCCGAGGAGCGGATTGAACCCATGCTCCTTCTGCAATTTCTGCATCTCCAGCGCCATGCGCTGCCGGTCCTTACCGTACTTCTTTCGAAGCGCCTTGATCTGTGGCTGGAGTTCCTGCATCTTCCGTGTTGTTCGTACCTGTTTGACGAACGGCTTGTACAGAAGCGCACGAATGGTGAAGACCAGGAAGATAACCGAAAGTGCCCATGTAATCCCGTTATCGGGACCAAGGCCGGGAATGAACCCGAACACCTTGTGCCAGAACCAGAGAATTCCGGAGACTGGGTAGTAGATGAAATTGAGCACTGGTCTAGGCACTCCTCTTCACTTCGTCACTCGCCTCCGCAGCGAAACTGACGCAAGGATCGTCACTGTTCTTACGTTCAGGCACCGGATCCCACCCGCCCGGATGCCATGGCCCGCATTTCACTAGTCGTAACACTGCAAGGGCACCGCCTTTGAAGGCTCCGTGCTGCTGCAATGCTTCAACTGCGTAATCACTGCAAGTGGGTGCGAACCGGCAAGAAGGTAGCCGGTACGGAGAGACCCATTTTTGGTAGAACCTCACAAAGCCCAGAAGCACCATAGCCGGATAACGGCGTAAACGCCGCGACATCTCGACGGGCGCTGAACCATCCTGGTCTGTCACCTGGCACCCGCTAAGACATCAGCCCGGCTCAAACCGCGCTCAAGCTGGTGAATCATTTCAAAATAGGAGGAATCTCGTGAACGTGGGAGGGCGCGGACTACCACATCAGCCCGCCAATCAACGTTTGCGCAAACACGACTAATCGCGTGCCGCAGAACGCGCGACACGCGATGCCTCTCAACTGCGTTTCCGACAGCCTTACTCACGATGAGTCCAAATCGTGGTCCTCCGGTGCGTGCCAGTTCGGTTTCATCGCTCCGCAAGATGTACAGCACGATGTCGCGCTGACCAACTTTTACACCGCCGCGAACCGTCTTAGTGAACTCCCGATGCGACCGTATCCGATTTGCTGGTGGCAGCACCTCGCAGCCACTCGCGAATCAGAGTTATACCGCTAGCTCTGCGCGCCCTTTGCGGCGGCGAGCTGAAATAATGGAACGGCCAGCACGTGTACGCATCCGGAGTCGGAAGCCGTGAACACGCGCGCGACGCCGGTTATTCGGCTGGAACGTCCGCTTGCCCTTCGCCACGGTCAACACTCCTCATAATCATGATTGCATCAGAAGATGCATCTACTCTTGTAACGTTTGGTGACTGCACGAGAGTACTCACCCCAGCACGTGGGGTCAAACTGAGTGCACACTGACATACCCGCGCAAGCACTAGGTCTGTCAGACCGTCGTCGCAATCATGCGCTTTGCAGCTGCTGAACTGCAACTATCGCCAAAACGTTGCACCGGCCCGCTTGATGTTGTTAGCGTCTCAGGTCACATGCTCATTGCGGTCAGTGGTCCATCAGATGACCACTACCCAACGGGCCCGAAAACTGGACACATTCGAAACCTCGAACCTCACCGCGCACGAGATGTCTCTCTGCGTGTAGGGTCGGGGTTCGTTCATAGTTCTCCACACCTGTGGATAACTATGTGGACAGTTGGCTCCGCAGTGTTGCGGAGCAAGTTCGGTTCAGTCGCTCGAGCGCGCACGCCGTGGCAGTCGAGATGGCGGGGGAGCGGACAACAACGAACGTATGCGGGCATCAATTGGAGCAGCGGAGGGTTTACACGGTGGAGAACGATCCACGTGCTCTCGCGGACGTCTGGATGAAAGTCGTCGAGGAACTCGCTTCAGGGGCATCGTCTGAAGGTGCCCCACGGATTCTCAGCCGCAAGGATCGCGCACTCCTTCCGCTCGTCAAACCCCTCGATATCTCAAACGGTTTCGCCTTGCTCGCGGCACCTACGGCCTTCGCTAAGAAGGCGATCGAGAGCAGTCTCCGCGATCCGATAACAGAATCGCTGAGCCGGCACCTGGGTGAGCCAGTCGAGCTGGCGGTCCGGATCGCAGCTTCCTCGGACGTCGTTCCACACGGAGCCGACTCCACGGCCACAGCGGCAGAATCATCGTCCCTATATGACACGTCCGAGTCAGATCACGGTCCATACGACGTTCTGGCAGGCAACGGCGACGGGCCGCTCAGTGATGATGCTCCTGACACCTTCGGTGCGGATCCATTTGAATCCGACACGATCGACAACGCCTCAGCTGGGTGGCCGAACTACTTCACGCAAACTCCGAGGCCGCCGCGGGCCGTTTCGGCGAAGTCCAGCCTGAATCCGAAGTACACCTTCGACACATTCGTGATTGGCGCCTCAAACAGATTCGCTCACGCAGCGGCAGTCGCCATTGCGGAAGCACCGGCCCGTGCTTACAACCCGCTGTTCGTTTGGGGCGAGTCCGGTCTGGGAAAGACTCACCTGCTCCACGCGACCGGTCACTACGCGCAGCGACTGTTCCCTGGGATGCGGGTGAAGTACGTTTCCACTGAAGAATTCACGAACGACTTCATCAACAGCCTTCGCGATGACAGACGTGTCGCGTTCAAGCGTCGTTACCGCGAGATTGACCTGCTGCTCATCGACGACATTCAGTTCATCGAAAACAAAGAAGGTATCCAGGAAGAGTTCTTCCACACCTTCAACACTCTGCACAACGCGAACAAGCAGATTCTGATCTCATCAGATCGGCCACCGAAGCAACTCGCCACGCTGGAGGAACGACTCCGCACCCGGTTCGAGTGGGGTTTGATCACGGACGTTCAGCCTCCCGAACTCGAGACACGCATAGCGATCCTCAGCAAAAAAGCTCAGATGGACCGCCTCGATGTACCTGACGACGTCCTCGCATTCATAGCGAGCCGAGTCGAACGGAATATCCGGGAGCTCGAGGGAGCGCTCATTCGCGTGACTGCCTTCGCGTCACTGAATAGACAAGCGATCGACCTCCGTCTGGCCGAAGTGGTTTTGCGCGACCTGGCGCCAGATTCACGGACTCTGGAGATCACCGCGGCAACAATCATGTCGACAGTTGCCGAGTACTTCGGTATCAGCGTCGACGAGCTCTGCGGTCCCGGACGTACCCGAGCCGTCGCGCAGGCACGCCAGATCGCGATGTATCTCTGTCGCGAGCTGACAGACCTATCGCTCCCCAAGATCGGCCAGGCTTTTGGCCGCGACCACACCACGGTGATGCACGCCGATCGTAAGGTGCGTGCAGATATGGCTAACAGTCGCCGCGTCTACGAGCAGGTACAGGAACTCACTGCTCGCATCAGGCAGCGCTCCAAGATCTAGAATTCCACCTTCACGATCGTCGCAATCCTGTCGTTTGCCGGCGGACGCCTCTGTGGATTAACTGGGGAAATGCCCACATTCTTGGATGACAGCACTGCCCCCATTCCTCATTATTCTGAGAGAACGCAGTGCCTAGTTGCGGCGAGAAGTTGCCCCTGAGCACGACACACCTACACGACACGCCGACAAGTTCTGGTACCAAAGTACTAATTTTTATTGATTCTTCGACAACATCGGCCTGTGGATAGAGCTGTGTACAACTGTGGATTGCTGTGGGTAAGCCGGCGTTCTGTCCCCAGGCGCGAGAACTGTGCACAACCAAGTGCCAGTTATCCACCGTTCATCAACGTGTTAGTCCCCAGCAAGCAACCCGCCATTAGCAGCACGCTTGCTGGAGTATCCACAGGATCCACAACACCTATTACTACTACTGAGATCTCTTTAAAGGAGAAAGACAAAAAGCAGGTGTTGTGGACGACTCGTCAGCCGGCTCACACCGGCCGAGCCTTCCTCGCCGGCACCGCAGTCACCGACCTCAGACAAGGCCCATCGAACGGGTTACAGTGGGGATCCGATGCTCTACTGTTGTGGAGCGGTAGCGACCCGGCACCACTATCTTGTGGCCCTTCTGGAGCGGTGAGAGGACACGTCGAGCCCATGGAGCTTGCGAACCTGAAGTTTCGCGTTGCCCGCGACGATTTTGCTGACGGAGTCAGCTGGGTAGCACGAAATCTTCCCAGTAGGCCGGCTGTTCCTGTCCTCGGCGGTGTTTTACTCGACGCAACTGAATCGGGCCTGACGATCTCCGGTTTCGACTACGAGACCTCAGCGCAAATAACCGTGCCGGCTGAAATCGCTGGTGTTGGCCGTGCGCTGGTCTCGGGCCGGCTTCTCGCTGACATCACAAAGGCACTGCCGGCCCGTCCGGTCGACGTCGATGTCGATGGGGCGCGCGTGCACATCATCTGCGGCAACGCCAAATTTAGCCTGCCGACGATGCCTGTTGAGGACTATCCCCAGCTACCGACAGTTCCAGAAATAACGGGCTCACTCCCTGCAGATGTTTTCACCGAGTCCATAGCCCAGGTTGCAGTTGCCGCGGGTAAAGACGACACCCTCCCCATGCTCACTGGAATCCGGCTCGAAATCTCGGGAGACACGGTAGTCCTCGCTGCCACTGATCGTTTCCGCCTCGCAGTTCGCACTATCGAGTGGACTCCTGAAACCTCAGGTACCGAGACATCGGTGCTGGTACCTGCGAAGACATTGTCTGAAGCGGGCAAAACCCTTGGCGGGGCCGGAAATGCCACGGTAAAGCTCGCCCTTGGGACCGGCGCCTCGCTCGCGTCAGACGGACTGATCGGTGTCTTGGGTTCGGGCCGGCGCACAACGTCTCGGCTGCTCGACGCCGAATTCCCCAAATTCAGGCAATTGCTGCCAACGTCTCATACCGCTCTCGCTGTTGTTGAGATCGCGCCGCTGGTGGACGCGATCAAGCGCGTAGCGCTCCTTGCAGAACGTGGCGCGCAAGTTCGGATGGATTTCTCTGAGGACGGGCTGCAGCTGTCGGCCGGCGGAGATGATGCTGGTAAGGCTGAAGAATCGCTCCCCGTGGAGTTCGCGGGTACTCCCCTGGTGATCGCTTTCAACCCGACATATCTGCTCGATGGCCTCAACGCATTGCATACCGAAAAGGTCGTACTCGGCTTTACGCTTCCGAGCCGGCCCGCGGTTCTGCAGCCGGCGTCAGGAGATTTCGAGGTGCCCACTGAGGCCGACGGATCGTACCCGGCGATTGACAGCCAGTACACATACCTGTTGATGCCCGTTCGTCTGCCAGGGTGATTGGCTGTTGTTCGTTCGTCATCTCGCACTGCACACATTCCGCTCGTGGTACGACGTCGAAATCGACCTCGCAGCGGGATGCACTGTGTTCCTCGGGCCCAACGGACACGGCAAGACAAATCTGCTGGAAGCAGTGAACTACCTCGCGACTCTGAGCTCGCATCGAGTCGCAACTGATCAGCCGCTAGTGCAAGAAGGATCAGAGGCCGCGCGCATCACCGGTATCGCGGTCAATGCAGGTCGCGAACTGCGAGTGGATCTAGAACTTCATTCCGGCAAAGCTAACAAGGCACGTCTCAACCAGTCGCCCACTCGCCGGCCACGCGACATACTGGGGGTTGTCCGTTCTGTTCTTTTCGCACCGGAGGACCTGAGTCTCGTGAAGGGGGATCCCGGGGAACGCCGGCGCTTCCTCGATGACCTGCTAGTTTCACGTCGGCCACAGCTCGCGGCAACCCGGTCGGACTACGACCGGATTCTTCGTCAGCGGACTGCTCTGCTTAAAAGTCTTGGCGGAAATCGTCACCGCCAGCCCGATCCAGGTGCGCTTGCCACCCTTGAGGTGTGGGACGGTCACCTTGCCCACACAGGTTCGGAGCTTCTGGGCGCCCGATTAGGCCTTGTCGAAGAACTCCGGCCATACGTTGCGGACTCATACGCGCAAATCGCTCCGGGCTCTCGGCCGGCAACCATCACATACAGAACGAGCCTCAATGCGGAGCTGCTGGCGGAGGCCGTAAATGACAAAGCCGCGCTCGAGGAGATTTTTCTGGAGGCGCTGCGCAGTAATCGGGAGCGCGAACTTGACAGAGGTGTTTGTTTAGTCGGACCGCATCGTGACGATCTCGAACTCCAGTTGGGTGATCAGCCAGCGAAAGGGTATGCGAGCCACGGGGAAAGCTGGTCGTTTGCACTCTCACTCAGGCTGGGCTCCTTCGCTCTCCTCCGGTCTGATGGCACGGACCCGGTTCTGCTCCTCGACGATGTATTCGCCGAGCTAGATCGCAAACGCCGTGATGCTCTTGCCCGACACGCTGCGACGGCTGAGCAGGTGCTGATCACAGCTGCCGTTGAAGATGACGTTCCGGTGACACTTGATGCTCGGGTGCGCGCTGTTCACGCAGAAATGTCAGAGGTTGCAGATAACGTGAGGCGTCGAGTTTCACGAGTCTCAGATTGGAGCCGTAGTGAGCGAGTCTGAGTCCGCTCAAGGTAATAGTGCTGAGGCTCCTCTGCGAGGCATTGACCTTGTGCGGAAGGTTCTAGACGACGCGCGGTCACGCGCGGGTACGGGTGCGTCCGTGACCAATAGGCAGGCGTCTTCGCACGGACAGCGTGGCACCAAGGGCAGGTCGCTCCGGCGAAGCTGGTCAGGTGCGCGACCCGATGATCGAGATCCCCAGCTACTGGGACAACTAGCTGGGAGCATCGCGAAACGCCGTGGCTGGACAGACAAGGTTGCGGCCGGCGCGGTCCTAGGCCGATGGGAGACGGTCGTCGGATCTGATATTGCCTGCCATGCTGAACCCCGCTCGCTCGAACACGGTATTTTGACAGTGCAGGCAGAATCAACAGCGTGGGCAACCCAGCTGCGGTACATGCAGTCACAAATCATCGCGCGGATCGCCGCCGCGGTGGGACACGGTGTTGTCACCAAGCTCCGAATTCTCGGGCCGGCTGCACCTAGCTGGCGAAAGGGCGAGCTCCATGTCCGAGGACGCGGTCCGCGCGATACCTATGGGTAGCGTGGGCTACGAAATCGGCACCGTATCGACGCACAGCACGCCGTATCAGCACAGGACCGAGAGTGTGGGGCGGCGAGCGACTAAGATAGCGAATTGATCATCCGCCACTCCCGGCCCGTTAACGGGGCGGTACTGATTCAGTAGAAGGAGAGCTACCAGCCCGTGGCTGCTCAAAAGTCCGGAAAGAGAAGTGGCGCCGATGCAGGCTATGGCGCTTCGTCCATCACTGTCCTCGAGGGTCTTGAGGCGGTACGCAAGCGACCCGGTATGTACATCGGGTCGACTGGCGAGCGCGGCCTCCACCACCTGATATGGGAAGTCGTTGACAACTCTGTCGATGAGGCGATGGCAGGGCATGCCTCTCAGGTTCACGTGCGGCTTCTGGAAGACGGCGGCGTTGAGGTTCGCGATGACGGTCGCGGCATCCCTGTCGGGATGCATTCGATGGGCCGGCCCACAGTCGAAGTTGTACTCACCCAGTTGCATGCCGGCGGTAAATTCGACTCTGACTCGTATGCAGTTTCCGGTGGTCTCCACGGTGTTGGTATCTCAGTCGTCAACGCACTGTCAACGCGCCTCGAGGTGGAAATTGACCGAGAGGGATCCCTATGGAATCAGGTCTATACATACTCCGTCCCGGGTGAACTGACTCAAGTCGAACCATCATCGAAGACAGGTACGGTCGTTCGCTTCTGGGCAGATCCGGATATCTTCGAGACCACCGAGTACAACTTCGAGACAGTCTCGCGGCGCCTCCAGGAAATGGCATTCCTGAACAAAGGGCTGACGATAAGTCTGACCGATGAGCGGGTGTCGGACTCCGAGGTCACAGATGAGGTTGTCAGTGACACCGCGGAGCCGATCAAACATCGCGACGAAGCAGAGAAGTCAGCGGAGTCTGGACACAAGGTCAAGAAGCGCCTGTATCACTACCCAGGTGGACTGGAAGACTTCGTCAAACACATCAACAAGACAAAGCAAGCGATCCACACTTCCGTCGTAGGATTCACGGCGAAGGGCACGGGACACGAGCTTGAAATCGCGATGCAGTGGAACAACGGTTACTCGGAGTCTGTGCACACATTCGCGAACACCATCAACACGCACGAAGGCGGAACGCACGAAGAGGGATTCCGCGCAGCGCTGACCAGCGTGGTCAATCGCTACGCGAAGGAGAAGAAGCTCCTCAAAGAGAAGGACCCTAACCTCAGCGGTGATGATGTCCGCGAAGGACTTGCGGCCGTTGTGTCGGTGAAGATCAGCGAACCCCAGTTCGAGGGTCAGACGAAGACGAAGCTCGGGAACACTGAGGTCAAGTCATTCGTGCAGAAAGCGTGTAACGAAAACCTGGGCCACTGGTTCGAAGCGAACCCGACTGAAGCAAAAATCATCATCAATAAAGCTGTTTCTTCAGCTCAGGCTCGCATGGCTGCGCGGCGCGCCCGCGAGCTAGTCAGGCGTAAATCTGCAACCGATCTAGGCGGTCTTCCCGGAAAGCTCGCGGACTGCCGGTCCAGTGATCCCTCGATTTCTGAGCTCTACATCGTGGAGGGTGACTCCGCCGGCGGTTCCGCCAAGTCCGGTCGTGACTCAATGTTCCAGGCGATTCTGCCGCTGCGCGGAAAGATCATCAATGTGGAGAAGGCCCGGATTGACCGGGTGCTCAAGAACACTGAAGTGCAAGCAATTATCACGGCTCTCGGCACCGGAATCCATGACGAATTCGATGTGGCGAAGCTGCGCTATCACAAGATCATTCTGATGGCGGACGCGGACGTCGATGGTCAGCACATTTCGACTCTCCTTTTGACGCTGCTGTTCCGGTTCATGCGTCCACTGATCGAGCAGGGCCACGTATTCCTGGCGGCGCCACCGTTGTACAAACTGAAGTGGAGCAAAGGCGAGCCGGATTTCGCGTACTCGGATCGTGAGCGCGATGGGCTACTGCAGCGGGGGCTCGAAGCCAACCGGAAGATCAACACGAACGACGGAGTCCAGCGCTACAAGGGTCTCGGTGAGATGAATGCGAAGGAACTGTGGGAGACCACGATGGACCCGAGTGTCCGCGTTCTGCGTCAGGTAACGCTTGACGATGCGGCGGCCGCTGATGAGTTGTTCTCGATCCTGATGGGCGAGGACGTCAGTGCGCGCCGCAGTTTTATCACCCGGAATGCGAAGGATGTCCGTTTCCTCGACGTGTGACGTCGAAAGAATGGGACGATCACAAGTTCAGTGGCGAGTCACTTGCCCAATGATTTGACCTGCGCGGATAGGCTGAACTCAGTGCATAGGGTCTTCAGTTGGGTACCGGGTTCGAGGCCTGGGGCGAAGAAGAGAAGAAGGAGCACATGACCGACACCACGTTGCCGCCGGAGGAGACTCCCGGCGACCGCATCGAACCTGTTGACATTCAGCAGGAGATGCAGCGTAGCTACATCGACTACGCGATGAGCGTGATCGTAGGTCGGGCACTTCCCGAGGTCCGCGACGGCTTGAAGCCGGTTCATCGCCGTGTTCTCTACGCGATGTTCGATGCAGGGTTCCGGCCAGACCGCGGCTATGTGAAGTCGTCGCGCGTCGTTGGTGAGGTGATGGGTAACTACCACCCCCACGGCGATACGTCGATTTACGACACCATGGTGCGTCTCGCTCAGCCCTGGTCGATGCGGTATCCGCTGATTGACGGCCAGGGTAACTTCGGGTCACCCGGCAACGATCCACCAGCCGCGATGAGGTACACCGAGGCGCGCCTGACTCCGCTTGCCATGGAGATGCTGCGTGACATCCGGGAAGACACGGTCGACTTCGCGCCGAACTATGACGGTAAAACGCAGGAACCAACGGTCCTGCCCAGCCGTATTCCAAACCTGCTCATCAACGGTTCCGGCGGCATCGCCGTCGGTATGGCGACGAATATCCCTCCTCATAACCTGCGTGAGGTCGCTGCCGCGATCTTCTGGTGCCTCGAGAACTACGAGGCCGATGAGGAAACGACCCTCATCGCAATGTGCGAGCGCATCAAGGGCCCGGACTTCCCGACATCCGGCCTGATCGTGGGTTCAGATGGCATCTCGGAGGCCTACTCCACCGGGCGTGGCTCGATCCGTATGCGGGGTGTCACGGAGATCGAAGAAGATAACCGCGGGCGCACCCAGATCGTCATCAAAGAACTCCCCTATCAGGTGAACCCTGATAACTTGATCACGTCGATCGCGGAGCAGGTACGCGACCAGAAACTGACCGGGATCTCCGAGATTCAGGATGAGTCGTCGGATCGTATCGGTATGCGCATCGTGGTGACGGTGAAGCGTGACGCGGTTGCCAAGGTCGTGCTGAACAACCTTTATAAGCACACACAGCTGCAGAACAGCTTCGGCGTGAATATGCTTTCGATCGTCGATGGTGTGCCGCGTACGCTGCGGCTTGATCAGATGATCCGCCTGTATGTCGCCCATCAGCTCGATGTGATTATCCGCCGTACTAAATTCCGGCTCAAGCAAGCCGAGGAACGCGCTCACATCTTGCGCGGTCTCGTCAAAGCTCTCGATGCTCTGGATGAGGTCATCGCTCTGATCCGTCGTTCACAGACGGTAGACATCGCCCGCACCGGGCTGATGGAGCTACTAGATGTCGATGAGATTCAGGCAGACGCAATTCTTGCTATGCAGCTCCGGCGTCTCGCTGCGCTTGAGCGGCAGAAGATCGTCGATGAGCTCGCCGAGATCGAGCGGGAGATCGAGGACCTCAAAGACATTCTGGCGCGGCCTGAGCGACAGCGGCAGATTGTCCATGATGAGCTCTCCGAGATCGTCGAAAAGTATGGCGACGAGCGCCGTACGAGAATCATCCAGGGCGAGGGTGACGTCGCTGATGAGGACCTGATCGCTCGCGAAGACGTTGTGGTGACCATCACTGAAACGGGCTACGCAAAACGTACGAAGACTGACCTTTACCGGGCTCAGCGTCGGGGTGGTAAGGGGGTGCAAGGTGCCGGCCTGAAGCAGGACGACATGGTGCGGCATTTCTTCGTGACCTCGACCCACGATTGGATTCTGTTCTTCACAACGAAGGGCCGGGTCTACCGTGTCAAGGCGTACGAGCTGCCGGAGATGAGCCGTACCGCGCGCGGCCAGCATGTCGCGAACCTGCTGGCTTTCCAGCCTGGCGAGAAAATCGCCCAGATCATTGCGATCAAGGGCTACCAGGATGCGCCATACCTTGTACTCGCGACCCGGAACGGATTGGTGAAGAAATCTCGTCTCGAGGACTTCGATTCCAATCGCAGCGGCGGAATCGTCGCGATCAACCTGCGTGAGAATGACGAGCTGGTCGGTGCGGTCCTCTGCTCCTCGGATGATGATCTGATTCTTGTTTCGGGTAAGGGACAAGCGATCAGGTTCGCGGCGACAGACGAGGCGTTACGCCCGATGGGCCGGGCAACATCGGGCGTGCAGGGCATGCGGTTCAACACTGATGACGAGCTGCTGTCACTGAACGTCGTGCAAGAAACCATGTTCCTCCTCGTCGCCACATCCGGCGGGTACGCGAAGCGAACTCCGCTCGACGAATACCCAGTCCAGAACCGCGGCGGCAAGGGCGTGCTGACGATCCAGTTTGACGCACGTCGTGGCACGTTGGTGGGTGCGATTATCGTTGACATGAAGGATGAGCTCTATGCGATAACCTCCGGTGGTGGCATCATCCGCACAGCCGCCAGCCAGGTTCGCAAGGCTGGCCGCCAAACCAAGGGTGTGCGTTTGATGAACCTGGGCGAGGGTGACAATCTTCTCGCCATCGCTCGTAATGCGGATGAGCCCGAAGAACCCGACGCACCAGAGGAGTCCTAAGTGGCAGCCTCAGACAATACGACCGACAGCACCACTGAAAGCGCCAGTTCAAAAGGTGCCGCACAAACGACGTCCGCAGCGGACAAGGGCAAGTCGTCCGCTGCGGCTCCTCCTCGACGCCGACCGCCTGTGACTGTCACGGCGAAACCTACCCAGGCGGGACTGAGAGCGGCCGTTCAGATCCGCGAAATCGATCCTTGGTCGGCACTGAAAATCTCCGCAATCATTTCCGCGGCGCTTTTCCTTGTGTGGATGATCGCCGTGGGGACGCTGTACCTGGTCCTCGAGTTCATGAATGTGTGGGACCGGCTCAACAGTGCCTTCCTGGAGATCGTGGATGAAGGGGCTGCGGGAGAGATAATCAGCGCCGGCCAGATCTTTGGCTGGACAGCGGCAATTGGCTTCATCAATATGATTCTTTTCACCGCCCTGCTGACCCTTGCATCATTCATCTACAACTTGGCATCGGACCTCGTCGGAGGGATCGAAGTCACGCTCGCTGACCGTGACTAGGGGTCAGCACACTTTCCGTGAAGCGAGACGTGAACTGCGGTTTTGGTACTTTGGTCCGCAGTAGGGTAGTCTCGCTTCTCGGTTCACGGGCCTATAGCTCAGGCGGTTAGAGCGCTTCCCTGATAAGGAAGAGGTCGGAGGTTCAAGTCCTCCTAGGCCCACTCCGGTAAGGTTCTCGATATGCGAATTATCAAGATCCTTACCGCGGCTGGAATCGGAATCGCTGTGGGACTTGGTGTCATTAAACTCATCAAATCCCGTGAGGGTGAGTACGCGGCCGAAACCTGGCACACCCTGCCCTTCGAGGGGACTGCTGGGAGCTAGTACGAGGGGCCTTAGCTCAATTGGTAGAGCACCGCCTTTGCAAGGCGGGGGTTAGGGGTTCGATTCCCCTAGGCTCCACCCAGATCGAACGTACTAGAACCGCTGACATCGGAAGATGTTGGTTCGGGTACGAGGGCGGCGAACGGCTCAGTGAGTCGGATCGTCGCCCTTTCGTCTTCGCTGATGTCGATGCCGTTGGTCAGTGCTTGGTTGGCCAACCGCTTGCCTGGTCGTTCGTGCGGGCGTAGAGGTTCGTGCGGGCGTAGAGGTTCGTGCGGGCGTAGAGGTTCGTGCGGGCGTAGAGGTTCGCGCAGTCGACCAGGAGGCTGAACGCGGTGCTCAGTAGCTTGCGTGATCCCTCGTGGTGGTCATGCTCGGTGGCGAGCTTGCGGTCGATATCGGCCAGGCCGGTGCGGATACGGTCTTGGTGCCGCTTGAGGGTCTCCAAGTCGATCGCGTCGGCGAAGTGCGCAGCAAGAATCTTGTCGCTCTCGTTCTGGAGCCGCTGCCGGTTCGCGGTCAGCTCAGCCAGCTCGTCCGAGCGCGAAGAACGGCGCTCATCGAACGCCGCCTCGACCTGCACCGCGCGGCGGGTGCACTTCTTCCGCTTCGATGCGCGGCCGGAGCAGACGTAGTAGGCGTAGCGGACGCCCTGCCGGTTGGCCGGGCCCAGCTGCATCCGCGACCCGCACGACCCGCAGAACAGCGAGCCTTTCAGGTAGTGGTCGTGGGTGTTTCGCCGTTCGGATGCCTTCTTGCGTGAGTCGAGATGGGGGTACCGTCGGGGCATCCTTGATCGGTGGGCTCCGTCGTAAGGTTGAGGTATGGACAACCGAGCCGAAGTGCGGGACTTCCTCACCACCCGCCGCGCCCGCGTGACGCCGGATGAGGTTGGACTACCGGCGGGCACAAACCGACGCGTCGAGGGTCTGCGCCGCAGTGAGGTCGCAGCGCTCGCGGGCGTGAGCGTGGAGTACTACACGCGGATCGAACGCGGTGGGATCAGCGGGGCCTCTCCGGAAGTCCTCGACAGTATCGCCAAGGCTCTCCGCTTGGACGACGCCGAGCGCGCCCACCTGTTCAGCTTGGCCCATGCCGCGAGCCCGGTCGCTCGCCCGCCTCGACGACGCAACCCGAAGAGTTGGACACCACATCAGAGCCTGCAATGGACGCTCGCAGCAGTCACCGCTGGCCCAGCGTTCGTGCGGAACGGACGCATGGATCTGTTGGCCTGCAACACGCTGGGACGTGCGTTCTACAACGACACCTATGACATGCCCGGTTGTGCACCGAACCTGGCTCGCTTCACGTTCCTCGACGAGCGTGCGTTCGAGTTCTACCCTGACTGGGACTCGTTCGCCGAGATCACCACGTCGATCCTGCGTACCGAGGCCGGCCGCGACCCGCGCAACAAGGAACTGCACGACCTGATCGGCGAACTCAGCACTCGCAGCGAAGAGTTCCGTCGCCTGTGGGGCGCTCACGATGTCCGGCACCACGGCACCGGATTCAAGACCTTCAAGCACTCCGTCGTCGGCGAGATGACCCTCGCCTACGAAGGGATGGAGATGGAATCAGAGCGGGGTCTGACCCTCACGATTTACACGCCCGAGCCAGGCACGCCCTCGGAGGAGCGTATGCAACTGCTCGCTTGTTGGGCCGCGAGCGAATACGGTTCCGTACCATCCGAGACGAGCAACACGAACACTAGCTCGTAGACGTTCAGGCCACATCACTCGGTCGCCAGTTGGAGCCCTCTCCGGCTTATTATCGTCAACGACACGGCCGCCGCTACACGGATCTCCAGCCGACAAACGAATGTCGCGCGCGACACTTGCCCTCGCTGGTCGTCTCGGCGAAACCGCGCGGCGTTGCCTGTAGCCAGCGCAGCAGCGCATCGAGCCAGTCAGGCATCGTCGGCTCCGTCCTGTCTGGTGCGACGGCGGACGTAGAGGATTCCGCCGCCGATGGCCGCGAGGATCACGACTCCGAACACCGTCCAGTACTGGGACAGGGAGTTCGCGTTCAGGATCTCCGAGTCCGTGAGTCCATACTCGCCTGCGTTGTGGATGATGATGTCGAACTCGCCGAGCGCGTTGATCTGCTCAGCCAGCGCCCGGGTCTGGTCGAGGTCGAGGAGATCGCCGATCACTACGTCTTCCAGCCCCGGGCAGATCACGGCGAACATCAGCGGCACGTTGCTCGTTGCGGGCGTGCGCGATGACTCCGTGCCCCTGGCGGAGGAAGTACGCGGCGGCGAGCTGCCCGATGCCGCCGGTCGACCCGGTGATCAGGACTCGCTTCGTGTCGCCGCCAGTGAGCGGCTCGATATTGGCCTCGATGTAGGCAAGTTCGTCGGCGACTTCCTGGGTGTTGTAGATGCCCACCCCGTACAGGTCACCCTGTGGCGTCAGACCGTTCCCGTTCGTATCGGTGGGCGCGGGGGCGGTCGGTGCCGGTGTAGAGGTGGTCCGTCGGCTCCGGACTCGTGCACGCGGCGAGGGTTCCGACGCCGAGCACGACACCGGCCAGAAGGAAACTTCTTCGGGTCAGTTCAGTCATATGCGGTGGGGTCGTTCCGTTCCGTTCGTGTTCTGAGGTGCAGGGCTACGCTTGTGCGTTCGGGGTGTAGCGCAGCCACACCACGCTGTCGCCCAGGTCTTCGATGCTCGTGATCGTGAACTCGGTGAGATCGATGGTCGAGTACGGCTCTTTGGCGGTGAAGAACCGTGGCGCGTCAGGCTCGGCGTTCGCGACAGGTGCGAGCACCATGCTCACCTCGTCGACGAGTCCCTGCTGCAAGAACGACCAGTTGATGATCCCGCCGCCGCCGACCATCAAACGCTCGACGCCGAGGCCGTGCAGCTTCTGCTGCCAGGCGAGTTCTCCACGCGGGTCGATGGAGACGTAGTACATCTCAGCCTCCGGCTCTGCGACATAGTCGCCAGCCGGAACCGTGGCGCTCTCATCGATAGCGGGGGTGCCGTAGTGCGTGATGTTGTCTTCGGTCGAGGTCTTGCCGTTGAGATTGCCGTCGATCGACGTGTGCGTGTGGACAATGACGTACGGTCTCATCAGGCGACGTGGCCTCCGTCGACGGGCAGAGCGACGCCGGTGACGTAGCTTGCGCCGTCGCTGCACAGCCACAGGACGGCGGCGGCGATCTCCTCGGGACGGCCCAAGCGGCGTAGCGGCTCCCGTGCGGCTGCTGCCTCGCGGTCGAGTTCCCCTCGGGCGGCCATCTGCGCAACCATCGGCGTGTCGATCGTGCCGGGACAGACGGCGTTGACGCGGATGCCGAGCGGGCCATACTGGAGGGCGATGCTCTTGGTCTGCCCGATGATGCCGTGCTTCGTGGCGTGGTAGGTGGCGCGCCCGTCACCGCCCACGAGCCCTCCCAACGAGGAGCAGTTGACGATCGCCCCGGAGCCCTGTGCGCGCATCTGCTTCAACTCGTGCTTTGTCGCGGCCCACACACCGCGCAAGTTGACCGCGACGATGGTGTCGAAAGCCTCGGCAGTCTCGTCGGCGGAGTCGACCGGCGGGAGCATGATCCCGGCATTGTTGAAGGCCATGTCCAGGCTGCCGAAAGCCTCGACGGTGCGGGCGACAGCGGCTGCCACCTGGTTCTCGTCGGTGACATCGCACTGAATGGCGAGCGCTTTCAGCCCTCGTCCGGTGAGTTCGGCGGCGGCGTTCTCGACCTGTTCCTGGTTGATGTCCACGAGCGCAACAGCCGCGCCTGCCTCGGCGAAAGCCTGGGCGGCGGCCAGACCCATGCCGGAACTCGCGCCGGTGACGAACGCGGTCTTTCCTGTGAAATCGTAGGTGACCTCTGACATGTCAGGTTGCTCCTTAGAGGGTGTGGGTGTCGATGACGAAGCGGTAGCGCACATCGGCGGAAAGCACGCGCTCCCAGGCGTCGTTGACCTCTTCGGCGCTGACCAGTTCGGTCTCGGGGTGAATGCCCAACTCGGCGCAGAAGTCGAGCATTTCCTGAATCTCGGCGATGCCACCCGTGGTGGAGCCTGCGAGGGTACGGCGGCGAGGGATCAGAGAGAACGCTGGAACGGAGAACGGCTCAGCGGGTGCGCCGACATTCACCAGTGCCCCATCTACGTTGAGCAGGCCGAGGTAGGTGGTGATGTCGAGGCCCGCCGCCACGGTGTTGATGATGAGGTCAAGGCTCCCGGCTATCTCTCCCATAGCGGCGGCGTTGGTGGTGTCGACGTAGCGGGTCGCACCGAAAGCGAGCGCGTCGTCGCGCTTGTTGGTGCCGCGTGAGAGCACGGTCACGTCCGCACCAAGGGCAGCGGCGAGTTTCACGCCCATGTGTCCGAGTCCGCCCATACCGACGACACCGACGCGCGTGCCGGGGCCGGCGTTCCAGTGCTTCAGCGGGGAGTAGGTGGTGATGCCCGCGCACAGCAGGGGCGCGGTCTTGTCGGGGTCGAGACCTGCGGGGATCGCGAGCACGAAGTCTTCGTTCGTCACGACCGCCTGCGAGTAGCCGCCTTGGGTGATCGTGCCGTCGGCGGGGTCGATGCCGTTGTAGGTCTGGGTGTTGCCATTCAGGCAGTACTGGTCGTGACCCTGCTCGCACTGCGCGCAGGTGCGGCACGAGTTCGACTGGCAGCCGACACCCACGACGTCACCGACCTGGTGCTTGGTGACTTCTCTGCCGATCTGTGCGACGCGGCCGACGATCTCGTGCCCGACGACCTGCGGGTAGGTGATCGGCCCCCAGTCGCCACGGATCGTGTGGATATCGGAGTGGCAGATCCCGGCGTAGTCGATGTCGATCAGTACATCGTGTGGGCCGACCTCGCGGCGCTCGATCGTCAGAGGAACGAGCGGGTCGGTGGCATTGACGGCTCCAATGGCTTTCACGGTTCGCATCAGGTGGTGCTCCTTGGGTTAGTCGGCGATGGTGACCTATTGACCGTCGAGCAGTTCGATCTGGTGGATGTCGTCGGTCTCGCCGATCTTGGTCAATGAGTTCGAGGAGGTGTTGCCCTCGGTCTTGTAGAAGGTGCCGATGTTCCCCCACGGCATGTAGGAGAACAGGTCTCCCGCTCTCGGGTTCAGCCCTTCCGCGTCGGTGTAGTCGAAGTCGCCGGTCAGCGAGGCGACCTTCTCTTTGCCGCCGAAGTCGGAGAACGTGAGCGTCATCGGAAGCATGGCGATAAACGAGCGTGTCGTGGGGTTTTCTTCCACGATGACCGCCTCGACAACAACGTCTCCAGCGGTGAAGCGCACAATCGTTCCCGCAGCTTCATCGGGTGCAGTCGACGTGGTTTCATCGCTGGCGCCCGCGTCTTCGGTCGGGCTTTCTACCGGAGCACTGCTATCCGTGGGAGTTCCGCTGCAAGCGGTGAGTCCTGCCCCAACCAGAAGTGCCTGATGACTGCCAAGGTATCGCGTACTCGTCGGCGTGCTGTCAAGATGAGGTTCCTCTGTGCCAGTGACTTCTCTACTCATCGAGTGAACACGATGCGCGCGCAATGTGGGAGGCACTGTCAGGGACTCCCTCCCCGGCGATGACGGCTCTACCGTGGAAGCATGCCAGTCATAGCTGTCGTCGGAGCCGGATCCGGGCTCGGAGCCGCAGTCGCACACAAGTTCGGACGCGAAGGCTTCACTGTCGCGCTCATCGCCCGCAACCCCGCCAAGCTCGAAGCACTGGAGCAGCAGCTCGCCGCCAACGGCATCACGGCGAGAGGCTACGTGGCCGATGTGCGCGACCGGACCGCTCTGGACACGGCTCTAGAGAGCGCGGCAGCAGACCTCGGCCCGATCGAGGTCTTACAGTTCAGCCCGGTGCCGAGCGCGAGTTCCTGAAGCCCGTCCTTGACACCACCGTCGAGGACCTCCAAGCCGCGACTGAACTCTCCATCCTCGGCCTGGCCACCGCGACCCGACAGGTGTTGCCCGGCATGATCGGCCGCAGCAATGGCACGATCCTCCTCGTCAACGGATCGAGTGCCGTCCGGCCGAACGGCAATGTCGCGGGCACCTCGACCGCGTTCGCGGGCGAATCGGCATACGGTGCGATGCTCCACGACGCAGCGACCCCGCGCGGTGTGAACGTACGCCAGCTCATCATCCCTGGTGCTATCGGTGGCGGCGATCCGCTCTACGACCCCGCAGCGCTGGCCGATCGCATCTGGCAGCTCCACACCACACCCGGCACATTTCGTGTGACCGTGGGCGAAACTCAAGCATGAGCAAGCACGGGAGCGCTCGCCGAACCTCGGTTCTCGCACTTTTGCTGCTGTGCGGCGGCCTGACGGCATGCGCCCCCTCCGCTCCCACGCCACAGGAGACCCCCACGCCCACACCGACAGAAACCGTGGTGCCACAAGTGGAGGAGTCTGCGGGTGAGGTCGAGCAGCTTCCGCTCACCCTCGAACGAGCCGACTGATCTAGGCGAAAGGGATAAACCGCTTCATGGGTAGGCCACTGAACGAATCGACAACTGCTCGACGCACGGCTGCGCTCGCACTCGCAGCCTGCATGATGCTCACGGCTTGCAGCTCAATCGAGCCCGAGCCCGAGTTGACCGCTACCACCGACGCCGCGACACCCACTGAGACCGCCCCGGAACCGTCAGGAGAAGCCGTGACCGAGATCCCGATTCGCATCGTCATTGGCGATCAGACGCTCGACGCAAAACTGTGGAACAACCCCGCCGCGCAGTCACTGATCGACCAGCTTCCGCTCACCCTTGACTTCTCCGACTACGGCGGACAGGAAGTGCTCGCGACCCCACCTCAGCCCTTAACGATGGAGGGGATGCCCTCGGGCGAGAGCGCCCCAGCTGGAACGATCGGCTGGTACGCCCCCGGCGGGGTGATCGTTCTCTACTACACGAACGTGGGCCACTACAACGGCATCGTGCGCATCGGGCAGATGGACGGCGACGTCTCGATCCTCACCGGCTGGAGCGGCTCGCGTTCCGTGACCATCGAACAGGCCGACTGAGGCAACACGACGATGGCGCGTCTTGATCACTGGTGCCTCGACTGGCCTGGGGCTTCTCACAGCCACCTCGCTCGCCGATGCTCATGCTCTCCAGTTCGATGCACCGTTCCGGGTCACCGCACGATGTCACCGAACGCATTGCTGGACGCCGAGACATCAGCTACAGCGACAGCAAGCTCACGGCGCGATCTGGAGTTCTCGCTGGCTGATATCGCTGCGAGCATCCAAGGTCAGGTCGTTTTCCGTGCCGACAACAACTACGACCTCTCTTCCTTCTTCTCAGCTGTCAAGGGTCGGCACGGTGATCTACTCAAGAAGGCCACCGCCAAGCAGAGAATCGAAGAGTTGAAGACGGAGCGATCCCAGGCAATCCTCGCGCAAGATGGCGAGAACTGGGCGATCAACGCCCTCGTCCACAATTACGACGTTCAACCCTGCCTCGCGTTAAGACGGGTCAGGGTTTTCTCGTCTCCAGATGCGGACATCGCCGCCGCGCTCCACCGTCTGGGAATCGCCCCGATGAGACCGATCAGCGTGAGTCCGGCAGCGACAAGGAAGAGCGAGCGAAGACCGGCGAGATCTGCAATTAGCCCTAGCGTCGTCGGGCCACCGATCGAACCCACTGCTAGCAGCAAGAGGGTCGCGCTGAATCCGGCGGAGGGGCGGTCGGGAAAAACATCAGAACTCCATAGTGCCAGCAGAGCGGACATCATCATGAAGCTCGGCCCGTACAGCGACGCCGAGATACCGATTGCGAGCCAAGACCCTGGTGATAATCCGAGTAACGCGATCGCCACAGTGAGCAAAAGAAGCGCTGCCACCAGCACTCTTCGCAGACCGAAGCGTCCGACGAGGTCTCCAGTCGCTAGACCTGCAACGCCAGTTATGCCCACGAGTGTCCATAGAATCGATCGTGTGGCTGGTGGCAAGCCATTGTCCAATACGATATCGGCTGCATATGTCCAGTAGAAGGCACCGGTGAACCCGAATATCAAAGCCACGAGGAACAGCGGTAACGAGCGAGTGTTGACATACCAGCGCCAAGTCGGTCGGGACCTATCGAGGGCAACGTTGGCGCCACGCGCACCTCGTTGACTCTCTGCGCCGGAGGAAGGTTTGAAAGGCTTGTTCGGCAGTATCCTGGCGTTCCATATAGTGCATGCGAGCGCGACTAGTGCGAACAACAGCCAGGCGACTCGCCACGTGGAGCCGGCGAACAGTGTGATCGGTCCAGACACTAGGAGACCGAACGCGGTGCCGGTACTGACGATCGAAAGCGTGCGGTTCCGAGCCCCTGGCTTGATGAGTTGAGCTACTGCATCAGAGAAAGGCGCCCATGCCCAGCCCGGGCTGGTGCTTGCGATCAGAACCCCTGCCGCCAGCACCACGGAATTCGGAGCCGCGGCAATAAGAATCATCCCGGTCGTTGCGAATAGCCCCGCCAAGACTATGGGGAATCGAGGGTTGAGACGGGAGGAGAGGAAGCCAGCTAGGAGTAGGGCGATCAAGTAACTGGCGTAAGAACCGCCAGATATGAGCCCTAGTGATCCGGTCGACAACCCAAACTCGTCGCGAAAGACGGGGACGAACAGGCCGTAGCCATAGCGAGCGAACCCGAACGCGACCGCAATCATCCCCATCCCAGCGAGGCCCAGCTGCCAGGTCTTGTCCGTCATCATCGTTTCCACTTTCAGGGTCTATGCGTGCCCGCCCAGCTAGGCGGGGCTTCCTTCGTCGTGTCCACATCACGCGGGGTCAGCGTGCTGCTTCGCTGTTACTGGTAAAAATCGTACGTTGGTAACGGTTACCGGTCAATGCGGTTAGACGGTAATCTATAGGGAGATGCGTGAGTCGTAGACGAGAGAAGCCCGATTGAAGCCTGACGATCTGAAACCAGCGCCCGAGCCTCTGAGGCTGCTACAGCGGTTCGTGAACACCCGGAGCTTGATGCGGAATGTGGATCACCTTGCCAGTTCGAGGAGCTTTGCTGAGTGGCTCGATGAACTGGGCTATGGGCTTGCAGATGCGGCCCTCGAACCTGAGGAGCTTGAACGCTTGTTGAGGCTCCGCGAGACTTTGCGGACGATCTTGGTCGCACACACCAGGGGAACGGCTCCACAAATGGAGTCCGCTATTGCGGAGCTCAACCGCATTCTTGACCGGGTGCCGCTGCACGTCTCATTCTCATCGGCAGGCCAGCCTCAGCTGGCCCCGCGTTCAGCTAACCTCAAGGGCTTCGAGGAGCGATTGGTGGCTGGTGCCGTATGGGCGGTACACGCTGGGATCTGGGAACGGCTGAAAGTATGTGCCAACAAGGACTGCGGATGGGCTTTCTACGACCGTTCTAAGAATCGGTCGGGTAGTTGGTGTGACATGGACATGTGTGGTTCCAGAGCCAAGATGCGCTCCTACCGTCAGAGACAGAGTTCAAGCGCGGCCCAGATTCGGGGTCACGTCGGTGACAACTAGTTCAACAACGCGGCCCTAGTCGTAGGTGTAACTGAACCGGTGACGTGACGATATGCAACGATAGCGAGAAATGATCGTCGCTGGGGGTGGCTGTGAAATCACGCTCTGCGGTTCTGTCGAACATGGGACAGTCGCGTCCTTTCGCGGAAACCGCACCACTGCAGATTCTCGACGTGGACGTCGATTCGCCGGGTCAGGGCGAGGTGCTAGTGCAGATCGAGGCGGCCGGTGTCTGCCATTCAGATCTGTCAGTTCTCACGGGCCAGCGACCCCGGCCCATGCCTATGGCCATTGGCCACGAGGCTGCGGGGCGCGTCGTGGAAGTGGGGCCCGACGTTCCGGGTATCCGCCCCGGTGATCACGTGGTGCTTGCTTTCATGCCGCATTGCGGAACCTGTGTGAATTGCGCTGCGGGGAGAACGACGCTCTGTATTCCAGGAGGACAGAGCAACCGAGAAGGTGCTCTGCTGGGCGGTCATCACCGTTTAACTGTGGGCGGGCAGCGTATCAACCACCATCTTGGTGTTTCAGCTTTCAGTGAGTATGCGGTCGTGCATCATTCGTCCGCGGTTGTCATCGATGATGATGTCCCTTTCGAGATCGCCGCGGTGTTCGGCTGCGCCATGCTCACCGGGGCAGGAGCTGTTCTCAACACAGCCGAAGTGCAGCCGGGTGAAAGCGTATGCGTGATCGGCCTTGGAGGCGTAGGACTTGCTGCCGTACTGGGCGCGGTACTCGCGGGAGCCACCCCGATCGTCGCGATCGACCCAGTGGAATCGAAGCGGCAATTGGCGGTTGAACTTGGCGCTACCCACGCGTGCCATCCGCGCGATGCCGCTAGCCTTATTGGCAGCCTGACAAGGGATGGGACGAGATGGGCGATCGAAGCGGCGGGCGTCGTCCCGGCGATGGAACAAGCTTTTTCGCTGGTCGGACGTGGCGGCGCGGTTGTCTCGGTTGGGCTGCCTGCGCCGGACGCGCAATTGACGCTTCCAGCTGTAGCTTTCGTCGCTGATGCGAAGAGTTTCATCGGCTCATACATGGGCTCCTGCCAGCCGCAGCGTGACATTCCCAGGATGATCGCGTGGTGGCGGCAGGGCTTTCTGCCCGTCGAGAAGCTGGTGGACGGAACGTATCCGTTGAGCGCGGTGAATAGGGCGATGGATCGACTTGCCGAAGGCACAGCAGTACGGCAGATCCTTCTTCCCCAGACACAGGAGACGGAGTGACACTCCCAGTTGCGGCAGAATTCCCCGTGCTGTGGCCAATAGCGACGCGCTGGGCGGATAACGACCACTACGGGCACGTCAACAACGTTGTCTACTACTCGTTTTTCGACACTGCGGTGAACGCGTGGCTGATACAGGCGACCGGTGTCGATATCCGGTCCCTATCAGCAATAGGGGTCGTGGCCGAAACGTCATGCAGGTACCACGCTGAACTGTCGTTCCCAGAGCAGATACAGGTAGGAATAGCTTGCGAGCGGCTCGGGAGTCGCAGCATCACGTACCGGCTCGCGATCTTCCGTGACAGTAGCGACGGCCTCACGGTCGCCGCGACTGGCCGATTTGTACACGTCTATGTGGATGGTTCGACGCGCAAGCCAGTCGCGGTTCCCGAGCCAATCAGGCGGGCTGTAGCCGAGGATCTCGCCTAGCGGGTACGAGCTCCAGCACGCCTGTCGCGCTGATGCCCGGCCCCGGTCTGTGCGCGTCCACCGCGGCCGCGAGATTGTGGTGCACCCGACCGGCTTGGCCGCCTGGGGGTGTGTGACCGCTCCGGACGTGGAGCTGGCGGCGTGTAGGGCACCGTTGCGGCGACCTCACCCACGAGGGAGGTGACAACTTCGCAGGCCGGCGTTACGCGACGACCAGTTGCGTTGATCTCCGCTTTGCGCAGGAGCCGCTTGATGTCCCCGCGTTGCTGGGGCAGCACGAGGGTGACGACGTCACCTTCGCTGCCAGCACGCGCGGTGCGACCGGAACGGTGCAGATAGGCCTTGTGCTCCATCGGGGGATCCACGTGCACGACGAGTTCGACGTTGTCCACGTGGACACCTCGGGCGGCCACGTCGGTCGCCACGAGCACCTTGACGTTCCCGCTGCCGAACGCGGTGAGGTTCCGGTCGCGCTGCGGCTGTGACAGGTTGCCGTGCAGGTCAACTGCGGGGATCCCTTGTTCCGTCAGTTGTCGCGCGAGCCGCTTGGCGTGGTGCTTGGTTCGCATGAAAAGAATTCGGCGGCCCGAACCCGAAGCCAGGGTGCGCACGAGTTCCTTCTTCTCCGCTTCACCGTCGATTTCGAAGATGTGATGTGACATCGCTGCGACGTGCGAGGTGGCTTCATCGACCGAATGCAGTACTGCGTTGGTGAGGAATCGCTTAACAAGCTTGTCCACACCATTGTCGAGCGTCGCGGAGAACATCAGTCGCTGCCCGCGCGGCGGGGTGGCGGCGAGGATACGCGTGACGACGGGAAGGAAGCCGAGGTCAGCCATATGGTCGGCCTCATCGAGGACAGTGATCTCCACGGCATCGAGTGAGACGTGGCGCTGCCGCATAAGGTCCTCAAGCCGGCCGGGGCAGGCAACCACGATGTCCGCGCCTCGGTTGAGTGCAGCAACCTGACGATGCTGGCTCACCCCGCCGAACACCGTTGTTGTGGTCAGATTCATTGCCGCAGCCAGCGGCTGGATGACGGCAGCAATTTGTGTGGCGAGTTCGCGGGTAGGTGCGAGGACGAGACCTCGGGGCAGCCCCGGCTTGCGTGTGCCGCCGCTAAGGCGGGTTACCAGCGGCAAGGCGAATGCCAACGTTTTTCCAGATCCCGTCTTGCCGCGGCCGAGGACGTCACGGCCCTGCAAAGAATCGGGCAGGGTTTCAGCCTGGATCGGGAAGGGACTTGTTTTCCCAGCACTCCTGAGTTCCGCGACAAGAGAGGCGGGTACGCCAAGCGCAGCGAAGTCGGAGGAGGGTGCAGTGTTACTCATGGTGCCTTTCAGGCATTGGCGCTCAAGGCAGCCCGGCACAGCGTAAATACTGTGTCCCTGCCGTCAGCGGAAATGGCGAACGCGCAGCTGCGCATCCGTTCGCCGTATTAAGAATCATCGACCCGCGCTCAACGCGGGGAGAGAGGAAGTCGTCTACGACGCGAAAGGGACGTCATGGCCCCTTCTTGTCGTTGAGTGTAGCGGAGCGGCGCCACCGGTGGAGCAGGGGGTGGTTTCACGTGGAACACCAGTGCACGCACAGGAAAGCGGCCGTGAACTGCGAATAGGGCTCCTCGCGGACTGGCAAGCCGGTCGTGCTGCCGCCGTCGTCGAATGTGAGGAAGAACTCACTGGCCCGGTGACCGCGGTCATGACCGAGCAGTATCCGCAGAGCCTGCACGGTCATGACCGCAGTGATTTACGTGCTGGTTATTGGTTTTTCTTGGGCGCAGCCGGTGCTTCGATGATTTCGTCAGCTTCGATCACCGTGGTTGAGCCCGGCCCGGTCTCTTGTTGCTGAGCAGCGTTGTTGGAGCCAGTGCCGGCGTTGCGTGATGTGTCCTCGGTGGCAGCCGTCTCAGGGTTCGACGAGTAGTCGGGGACTTTGCGGTCCGCCCACCACTCGCGGAACGTACGCCGCCGTTCACGGCGTCGGTGACGTGGCGCAGCGATCACGACGGTGGAAGTTTGGGTGGGGGTGCCGGTATTCCCATTCCCATTCGTGGTCGGCTGTGTTGTTGCCGGCTTGGCAGCTTCGAGCATGCGCAGCGCTGTCCGCAGATCTGACACACGCTCGAGACGTTCTTGGGCGAGTTGTTCCGCGGCCGCCCGCCGCGCTGCCTCGCTTTCGGCGCGTGTTTTCGCGACCACCAGCTCGGTCTCGAGTTCGCTAACTCGCGCTGTCAGCTTGCCGAGGTGGCCAGCATCAGCGGGAGTCTCGCTTTTGTCGGTTGTCTCATCCTTCGGCGGTTCATCGGGTGGGGAGGGGCGGTCCGGCTTGAACCCCGCAGCTAGCAGGTCCTCTAGGGGGATTTGCCAGCCATCTTCGGTTTTCACCGCGCCAGGAAGCTTCCCCCCATCGAGTGCACGCTGGATAGTTGCACGGCCCACTCCGCAACGCCGCGCTGCCTCCGAAGCGGACCAGCGCGGTCGTGTTCCTACAGTGGAGTTTTCGGTCATGCCCGTAATGGTGCCCGGTCGGGTGTCCGGTCGCCGCTCGGACACGCCCAGCGGCAACAAGATTGTAGTTTTCTGGCAGGACTGGTAGCGCGGGGTGATGATGAGGATAGTTACTTTGGCAACTACTGCGTTGCGTTCGCATCTGCACTTCGCCGACAATGCGTAACGGGTATTTCATCGCCTGCAGAGGAGTGTGAGTGTCACAGGTGCACGCAGCCGCTAGTTCGGCAAAGGTTCGCCGTCGTGAGGGTCACGTCGTCGTGGGCGGGGTACGGCTCGGAATCACCGAGTTCGGCTCAGGCGGACGACTGGTCATTCTCGCGCCCTCATTGTTGATGTCGCGCCGGATGCAGGAGCCGATGGCCCGTGTGCTCGCGGAAAAGGGCTTCCACGTCGTGTGCATGAACTCGGTGCTATCGAGCGGCCGGAGGAAAGCGGACCCCGAGCAGTACAGCTCTGAAGCACTCGGCAAACGCATGGTCGCCCTGCTCGATGCGATGGGGGGCGAGGTTGCTGTATTCGGCGGAACGTCCCTGGGCGCGAATGCGGCCCTCGAAGCTGCGTTGCGCGAACCGAATCGAACAGTCGCTGTGATCGCTGAGTCTCCGATGCTAGATAAGTCGTCGGTGAAGCTCGCTCCTCTTTTGCTCTTAGCTCACGAGCTCTTCACGGTTGGGCGGCCCGTCTTGTGGGGGGCACGTCGCCTCGCGGGGTTTTTGCCTGCGCATAGTCTCGCCACCCGCCTGTTGTGGGATTTTCTGGCGACCCCAGCCGACGAGCATGCGGCACTGGTCAAAGGTCTGTTCATGGGCCGCGTGGCGCCGCCGCGCAACCGGCGCCGCTCAATTTCTGTGCCAGCGATGGTGATTGGCCCGGAACGGGCGTTCCTGCATTCACGGTTCGATGCGTTGCAGCTCGCCAGGGAGATCCCGGACGCGCATTTGCAGCCGGTACCTAGTTCGTGGAGCTTGCGGACGCGCCCGCAAGCAGTCGCACCGGCGATCGTGAGCTTCCTGACTGAGGCATTCGCCGCACCCTGGGTTATTGCAAGAACGGCCTACACACCGAATATCGGTGATTCACACCTCAATTGAGATACGGAGAGTGTGGCTAACGAGAACGTTCAGGCCGCTGGTGGCGGTTGGGATCAAGTGGCTCGAAAAGCGAGTTTCCAACCGCGAAGATTCCCCGGCTCGGCAGCCAGAAGTCGCCTAGCTTGACCTGCTCACGAAGCGGTGTGTCATAGCCGAGTTCCTGGCCCCTGATAGATCCGCGGATGGTTCGAAGGAACCACATAAGCCGTGGATTGGCCCGGAACCACTGCCCGTTCGGCACATTGCCTGCAAGACCTATGTGCCCAAGTCCGAGGAACCTCCCAGCAACGGGACCCATAGCGCCGAGAACACCCTTGTTACGCCACATCGCTTCAGGCATGCCCTTGCCGACCGCATTCATAATCGTGGTGCGCGGGGACTCCATCAGTTCGAACTCCCAGTCCAGTACGCCGGGAATAGATACCTGCATCGATGAGTCCGTAACCCACGAACAACGAACGTCAGCCTGACTGGCCTCGACAAGTGCCGCGCTGAAAAAACGCGCGCAACTGGCTGCCGGCTCGACATCGCTGTAGATCGTCCAGTTCCCCTCTGGATCCCGGTGCCAGACGGAGGAGTAGGGCGGACCGAAACTGCTCACTGGAAAGGTTCTGGTCGCGAGGAGGTGGCCGCTTGAGAACGGGGCGGCCATGACGCCGTATCCGGTGACGCGCTCACCCTCGCCTGGGACGAGGGCAGTCCCGGTCGATGCAGCCTGCTTCGGTGATATGCCCATGTCGTACCCCGGCGGCTCCGTGGACTTCTCTCGCTTGAGAATACGCCGCGCGCCGGCCGCGCAACAGAGCCTCGCCCCGCGCGCGCAGCCATCACCGCAGCTGGTGATCCGCACCTCAATTAGGAACCATCTTCGGCACCGATACGCGGACTCGGCGTTACGGTAGCCCGGTGGCAGCCACCAAGGTAGAGATCCATGGCGATGCGGACGAGGGTTTAGGCGCGGTCGTCGACGAGTTTCGTGTCAACTTCGAGAAACACGGCGAGATCGGCGCTTCTCTCGCGGTGTTCCAGCACGGAAAGCCGATCGTCGACGTCTGGGCAGGCGTCCGTGACCGGCGCAGGCGGCTCCCGTGGGAACGAGACACGTGGGTGCCCGTGTTCTCGACCACGAAAGGTATCGCTGCGCTGGTAGTGGCCGCTGGCGTTTCAAAAGGGTTCCTCGACTACGACGCGCGCATTGTCGACTACTGGCCTGAGTTCGCCTGCCATGGCAAGGAAAACATCACATTGCGGCAGCTTCTGGACCATCAGGCGGGGTTAGCGGCGATCGAGTCCCCTCTGCGCACTGCGGATCTGCATGATCTCGATCAACTCGCGGAAGTCCTCGCTGCGGAGAAGCCCCGGTGGCGGCCCGGCACACGCCACGGCTACCACGCGATCTCGCTGGGGTTCTACCTCAATGAAGTCTTCCGGCGTGCAGAGCCGCGTGGCAGAACCCTGGGCCAGTACCTTGCTGACGAGATCGCCGGTCCGCACAAGGCGCAGTTCATGATCGGCGTACCTGAGGGCACCGAATTCGACAACGTTGCAGTTCTCGAACGGACCCACCGGCGGCTGGTCGTCAACAACATCACTGAAGTGCCGTGGCGAATCGGGGTCGACGTCGCCCTTCATGCCGCCGCTCGACGGCCGCAGCTGTCGGTGCAGGCGCTGACCAATCCGAAGGTGGGGTTTCCGCACCATGCAACTCGGCCCTCGTTCTTGACGCCCGAGCTCCCGTCGTCCAACGGCCTGGGCACAGCTCGCGGGGTGGCGAAACTGTACAGTGCAGCGGTCAGTTCCGGGCCGACCGACATTCTCACCGAGGAAGTGCGGACAGCGCTGGCGGCCGCATCAAAACGGGGCGATGTTCCGGATGATGATCTCGTTCTCCACGTCCCGAGCCGCTACCTTCTTGGCTTCCGGAAACCGCATCCGACGTTTCGGTTCGGCTCTGCCCCCGGACCGGACGACGGGGATGGCCGCGCGTTCGGGACGACGGGCATTGGGGGTTCGATGGGTTTTGCCGACCCGGCAACGGGGATTGGATTCGGCTACACAATGAACCAGCTCGGTGTGGCGATGCTCGATGAGCCCCGGAACAGGCGAATCAGGAACGCATTGTTCCGGGCCATCGGAGCCTAGGACTCAGTTCACTTGGCGTAGTACTTCTCGGTGTCGGTGACTAGGCTCTTGAACCCCTGCCGTAGCGCGGGGTTCGCGAGGGGCAGGGCGGGACGCAGCGGCAACTGTGGCTCGATGCCGAAGGTCCATGTCAAACGGGTTCCGGATTCCGTTGCCTCGAGCAGTGTGGCTTCGCCGAAACGCTTCAGTCCTGGGGCTGACGACTTGACGACCGAGAACGCGTGCTCGTATCGCTTGCCTGGTGTTTCATCCCAGAGGAAGAACTTCTCCTCGACGGTGACCAGACCAGGCATCAGGGTGAGTTGGCGAATGGTGCCCGGGCCGAATGGCCGCCCGGTGGTGTACCGCGCATCTTTGACGAGCTTGCACCAAGAGAGTGGCGCGTCACCTGCGAGACCGGCCCACACGTCGTCGATCTGGGCTGGGAGTTCGGTGATGAACTCGTAGCGATAGGGAGCCGCGGCGAGGAAGTCCATGTCGACTTCCTCGAGGCTGAACAGTGTCTTCATGGCAGACAGTCTAGGGCTGTCGCCGAACTGACTGGTTCGGCGGCTACCGGATGGGGTTGTCGTAGTCCTGCAAGGTGGGCGGTGCGGGTGCTGGCTCATCAATTGCCTCCCCGCGACGCATGAACATCTTCACGCCACCTGCAACACCTGCGAGCACCGCTGCGGCGGCGATCGATTTTCCGAGCGATCCGCCAAGGGACTTCGACTTCTTGCCGTGCTTTCCGCGCATCAAACCTCCCCATTCTGTGACTGGAGTGGGTACCTCCGCTGCCCACACTAATGGTCCCGCGAGGTCTCTGAGCGGGGCGCGCGCCACAAACTTCGCCGGGATGGCACGATGGAACCCGTGACCTCACCACATCAGACCGCTGTCGCGACGTTGCACACGAATCGCGGCGACATCAACATTTCCCTGTTCGGCAACCATGCACCGAAAACGGTCGCCAATTTCGTTGGCCTCGCGGACGGCACCGCTGAATACAAAACGGAAAACGCTTCCGGAAGCAAGAGTGGCCCGTTCTACGATGGAGCGGTTTTTCACCGCATCATCGATGGGTTCATGATCCAGGGCGGCGACCCCACCGGCACAGGCCGTGGGGGACCAGGTTACGAGTTCGGCGACGAGTTCCACCCGGAACTCCAGTTCGACCGGCCCTACCTCCTCGCGATGGCTAATGCCGGCCCAGGTACCAACGGCTCACAGTTCTTCATCACCGTGACGAAGACGCCGCACCTCAACATGCGCCACACAATTTTTGGTGAGGTCGTTGACGCCGATAGCCGCGCGGTTGTCGACGCGATTGCGACCACCAAGACCGATCGGGCAGATCGTCCAGTCGACCCTGTGGTGATCAACAGCATCACTCTGTCGGAGTAAATCACCATGTCCCACCCCGGCTGGGGAGGAGCACCAGTGCCCCAGCCGGGGTGCGTGCGTCACCCCGATCGACCTACCGGCCTGCAGTGTGCACGGTGCCGGCGTCCGTACTGTCCTGACTGTCTGCGTGAAGCGCCGGTTGGCTTTCAGTGCGTGAACTGCATCGCGGCAGCGGCCCGCAATACGCCGCAGGCACGCACTATTGCGGGAGCTCCGATGCCCACTGAGCACACGCGCCCGGTCGTCACGCAAGCCCTGATCGGTGTGAACGTCCTGATCTTCGCGCTGACGGTGATGCAGTCCGGCAATCTTGCTGCGAATTACCGCGGGTCCGGAATTTTCGAGACATTCGCGCTTTTCCCTCCGTATGTAGCTGCGGGAGAATTCGGGCGCCTCATTGGCTCCGGATTCCTGCACTACGGGCCGATCCACCTGCTCGTCAACATGTTCGCACTGTTCATCGTTGGGCGAGAGATCGAACTGGTTCTAGGACGGTGGCGTTACCTCGCGGTTTATGGCATCTCACTGCTGAGCGGCTCAGCAGCAGTGATGTGGATGCAGATTGACGCGGCAACCGCCGGCGCCAGTGGTGCAGTATTTGGGTTGTTTGGTGCCCTCGCGGTAATTCTCACCCGGCTCCGGCAGAATCCCACCGGCATCCTCGTCATTATCGGCCTGAACGTCTTCATTAGTGTCACGATCCCCGCGATTTCCCTGTGGGGACATCTCGGTGGCCTTGCTGCGGGTGCCGCATCGGCGGCCGCCCTGCTTTATCTACCGCGGCTATTCGGTGGCCAGCGGCTGAGCGCGCAGCGGGCGAGTCGCATCGGAGTGGTCGCTTTGTGCGTGATCACCCTTGTCATCGTCGCAAGCATCGCGATCCGGGTCGTCATGTTGAGAGAACTGATCTGGGGTATTTAACCGTCGGCGCCAGGTGAGATGTCAACACTTCGGACGCCGTGCCGCGCTAGCGCATGCGCAACGTCAAGCGGTTCAGTTCCCAGGTCCCATCGGCTCAAGATGATGAGCCGGTCTGAGGGCGGCGCCAGTTCGATTTCCAGCATGGGCACGCGTCGGCCCCATCGTGGGTAACGCACGATGTGCACCCGCTCGATTTCGCTTTCCCCTAGTGTGTGCTGCTTTCCCAAGAAGCTCCGGAACACGAGGAGTGGATTGTCGGAATCTTCTGGCTTGCGGACCGCGAGGCGCGGACGGGCCACCGAGCCCGCGACGGCAATGCCGAGGAGCAGTAATGCTGCGAGCCCGGTAAAGAAGAGGCCGACCGGCTCGGCTCGCAGCACGACAGCGACAGCGGACAGTGTTATGCCGCCCGCCGCCGCGACACCGAGAGCGGCGGGACGCGGTGACCACTCAAGCTCTTCCACACCCTGTGGAAAACCTGGCTTGTTATCCACAGGGGTTATCCACAGTTGGGGATAATTACATGTGTGTAATTTGTCATCGCCAGCGCAGCGTCATGACTAGCCCGACGATCCATAGGCCGAAACCGATCAGGAAGTTCCACGGGCCAAGCTGATTGAGCCACGCAATCTCCTCACTGGCCAGGTAGTACACAACGAGCCAGATCAAACCTGCGAGCATGAAGCCGAGCATCACCGAGACGTAGAGCGTGCTCGACGGGCCTTTGACCTTCACCGGAGTGCGGCTTGTGGTTGGGCTGGTCGAGTGGTCGTTCTTCTTGCGAACGCGTGACTTGGGCATCTGTTCCTCGGTCGTTCTCCACGAGAGAGTTTTGTTTGAGCGACCCACCGAGCCTTAACCCGGCAAGCCAGACCTCGAAAGAGGCCTATATAACACGCTAACCTAGCGGGTAGAGCTAGGTCACCATCGACGGGCCACCATCGACAGGACGAGTTGTGAGGAAGAATTGGCGTTACGGTGTGCCTGTCGTGTGCATCGCTGCGGGTTTCCTCCTGGCTAGCGCCCACGCGTCGTCCCAAGGTGGCGAATTGCGGCAACAGCACACTTCCCGCCTGTCAGATCTCGTGAGCGACGTCCAGAGCACAGTGCGCGACGTTGAGCGGGAGCGTGATGCTCTGACCGCACGGCTCCGCGAAGCGCAGTCCGAAGCAGCGTCCGATCAGGTTGTTGCTCAAGCGCTAGATCGACTTGATCCGCTCGCAGGACCCGGAGCGTTGACCGAAGTCACGGGGCCGGGTCTTGTGGTGACACTGACTGATGCTCCTCGCGACCAGCACGGCAACTACCCTCCAGGTGCATCGCCAGACGACCTGGTCGTCCACCAGCAGGACCTGCAAAGCGTGCTGAACGCCCTTTGGGCGGGCGGAGCGACTGCGATCGCGGTACAGGACCAGCGAATCACGACGTGGAGTGCCCCACGCTGTATCGGAAACACTCTTCTCCTACATGGGCGGGCCTATAGCCCGCCATACGTCATCACAGCCATCGGCGACCCTGACGAACTGGAAGACTCCCTGGACAGCGAACCCGGGGTGCGGCTGTTCCGGCAGTATGCGGCTCGCTACGGCCTCGGATACGAGGTCGAACCGGAAGACGAACTGCAGGTAGCGGCGTACGAAGGGCGACCCTCGCTCAGATACGCGCGACCCGTTCACTAGCTGCACCCGGTACCCTTCCCAGTATGCGAATTCTCGTCGTCGACAACTACGACAGCTTTGTCTTCAACTTGGTGCAGTACCTGGGCCAGCTTGGGGTGGAAGCTGACGTGTGGCGCAACGACGACGAGCAGTTACTAGGGGACGGCCGGTTGCGTGAGCATGCCCGCAACTACGACGGCATACTGCTGAGCCCAGGCCCGGGCACGCCACAACGGGCTGGCGTCACGATGCCGTTCGTCGAAGCAGCAGCAGCTGAAGCGACTCCGCTGCTGGGCGTATGTCTCGGACACCAGGCGATTGGTGCAGTGTTTGGCGGCGTCGTGGACCGGGCCCCCGAGTTGCTGCACGGCAAAACGTCGGTGGTGCACCACAGTGGTACGGGCGTGCTCGCGGGCCTGCCCGACCCTTTCACCGCAACCCGGTACCATTCGCTGTCGATTCGGCCTGAAACCATGCCCGACATCCTCGAGGTCACGGGGAAGACGGACAGCGGCGTCATCATGGCGCTTCAGCATCGCGAGCTGCCGATCCACGGTGTGCAGTTCCACCCTGAGTCGGTGTTGACAGAAGGTGGGCACCGGATGCTCGCGAACTGGCTGGAAATGTGCGGAAAGCGGCCCGCCGAGGAACTTGTGTTGCGGCTGGAACAGGAGATGGCAGCCGCACTCGGGACGGCGCTCACACACTGAGCGACTACTGGGGAATACCCAGTTCACCCACCTCGACGGCGATGGTGTCGTCCCGTGTGATGGTCGAACCTGCGCTTTGCTGCTGGGACACGATTCGCCCGACCTCGGCAGGATTCAGGGTGGCTCGCGTGCTCTCCGCGAGGCCATTGCCCGTCCACCCAGCAGAGCGCAACAAGTCAAGCGCTTCGGACGGTCGCCGGCCCACGAGATTCGGCATTGTCAGCTGGGCTCCGTTTGACACGCGAATGGTGACGATGCTGCCGCTGACGGCTTGCGTTCCGCCCTGCGGAGACATAGTCGCCACCGTCCCGGCAGGTTCGTCCGAGTCGATTTCGTCGATATCCACAGCAAACCCTGCGGCACTGAGATTCGCCTCAGCAATCACGACATTCTGGCCAGTGACGTCCGGAATGCGAACGAGTTCAGGTCCTGTACCGATGGTGACCCGCACAGCGGTACCGACAGTAACGGAGACTCCGGAGGAAGGGTTCTGGCGAATCACCAGGTCGGCGTCCGCTGCGGACGACGCCACCCGTTCTATATCCTCCGCGAGCTCGAGACCGGCATCCTCGAGCGCATCGCGCGCTTCATCCATCGTGAGCTGCGCGATGTCAGGTACCGGCACCCTCCCAGGGCCACTCGACACATGTACCGTGACCTGGCTGCCTCGCGCGACTTGCGTGCCTGACGGCGGATCCGTGCCGATGACGTTTCCTTCAGGGACCGAAACGTCGGCGCGGAACTCCGTATAGACCTCGAAGCCGAGTTGCCCCAACTCGCTCTGTGCCTCGGCGGACGACAATCGAACGACTGAAGGAACCATAACCATCACCACGGCGTCGTCCCGCCGCATCCATGTCACAGCGAAAGCGGCTGAGGCCAGGAGCGCGACCAGCAAAACAAGCAGAATGCTTCGGCGAACTATGCGTCGGCCGCGCGGAAAGACATCCGCCGTCGGCATCGGAGCCTCGTCCCCAGGCACCGCGCTGATCCCGATGATCGTCGTCCGCTCCTCATCGGTCATCACAGAGGGGGCGCTCGGTTTCTGGCCGTCGATTGCGCGGCGGAGGTCGCTCTGCATTTCCGCGGCAGTCTGATAACGGTTCGCGGGGTTTTTGCTGATCGCTTTCAGGATGATCGCATCGAGTTCACGCGGTACCGTGGGCTCAATCTGCGACGGTGGTAGCGGATCCTCCTTGACATGCTGGTAGGCCACCGCCACAGGAGAGTCGCCAGTGAATGGTGGCTGACCAGTGGCAAGTTCATAGAGGACGCAGCCGAGCGAGTAGATATCGGACCGTGGACCAACTTTTTCCCCGCGCGCTTGCTCGGGCGACAAATAATGTGCGGTACCGATCACCGTCGCTGTCTGGGTAATGGTATTCGTACTGTCGCTGATCGCGCGCGCAATCCCGAAGTCCATCACCTTGATCGCGCCGCTGCGTGAAATCATGATGTTCGCGGGTTTCACATCACGGTGAATTATCCCCTTCGAGTGACTGAACTCGAGCGCCGTACAGACGTCGGAGATAACCTCCATAGCCTTCATCGGCGTCATGGGCCCATTGAGACGGACGATATCGCGCAACGTATCGCCGTCGACATATTCCATGACGATGTAGGGGAGTGGTCCAGCTTCCGTGTGCGCTTCGCCGGTGTCGTAGACCGCGACAATCGTGGAGTTGTTAAGTGCGGCGGCGTTCTGCGCTTCCCGCCGGAACCGGAGATAGAAGCTTGGGTCGCGGGCAAGGTCAGCGCGCAGGACCTTGATTGCCACGTCACGCTGCAAACGGTGATCGCGGGCTAGGTGCACTTCAGACATTCCGCCGAACCCGATTGTCTCGCCGAGTTCGTATCGGCCGGACAACTGCCGCGGCGTAATCATGGGCCGGATTCCTCCGGCGCTTCCTCTGCGTCGCCGGTAGCTGCCTCGGGGTCCGTGCTGGGTGTGGAGACGTCCTCCGGAAGTTCGGACGGTCCGCGACCCGCACTGTTACCACGGCCAGGAATGATCCGTGGCAGTAACCCGTCAGGCGTTTCCGTGACGGTTTCGGGCTCGTCGGTATCCGTAACCGGGGGCTCGTCGGTTTCGGTGGTTTCCTCGGGTGTTGTCGGCTCTGGCTCGGTCGTCTCCGGCGTCGTTTCCTCAGGAGTGGTGGGGACGATCGGCTCCGGCTCCGGCTGTACTGGCAACTCGGTGGTCTGCACGGGCGGGGCGATCGGATCCCGAGTGTCAGTGATACGGCTCATCATGAGGATGCCGGTGGTAATCAGGGCGAGCACAAGAAGCGCCGCAGCGCCCCACGCTACAGCTTTTTGCCCTGTAGATAGCCCCGCTGGCGGGGGTGACGAGTACCCGTGAGCGGCAGTCGCTGGCTGGTAGCCGTAGGCGGCGGGTGCGGCGCGTGATGCGCTGCGCGTGTTCGCACCGGTGGGCGGCATCACTCGCGTCGCTGCCGCGCCCGCAGCTGCAGCGACACCGGCGCCCGCCGCGGCACCGCGGAGATCTGGCGGCTGCTTCCCCGCGCGCACTTTCGCCACGGCGGATGCGAATGCGCCCCCGTTGGCGTAGCGAGTCGCGGGATCTTTCGACAGCGCTACCTCAATTAGTGTGCGTACTTCAGCTGGCACGTCCTCGGGAAGTGGGGCTGGGGCCTCATGGATGTGCTTCATCGCGACTGTGAGCACACCTTCGCCGACGAACGGACGCTTGCCGGCGATCGCTTCATAACCCACCACACCAAGCGAGTACACGTCGCTTGCGGCGGTTGCGTTCTGCCCGGACGCCTGCTCAGGGGAGATGTACTGGGCGGTGCCCATGACGAGCCCGGTGCGCGTAACCGGCGCGGCGTCGATCGCTTTCGCGATGCCGAAGTCGGTGATCTTCACTTGGCCAGCAGGCGTGACAAGAATATTGCCGGGTTTGACGTCTCGGTGGACAAGACCGGCCTCGTGGGCGACCTGCAGCGCATTCCCGGTCTGTTCGAGCATGTCTAGTGCGAGTGGAACAGGAATTCTGCCCATACGTGAGATCACTGCGTTGAGCGGCTCGCCATTGATGAGCTCCATGACAAGGAACGCCGTCGAACGCCCTGCATCATCGCTGGTTTCGCCGTAGTCGAAGATGCTCGCGATGCTGGGGTGGTGCAGCTGAGCGGTCGTGCGTGCTTCGATCCGGAACCGTGAGAGAAATTCGGAGTCGGCTGACAGTTCGCTCTTCAGAATCTTGATTGCCACGCGTCGATCGAGGACGGTGTCGAGCGCCTCCCACACTTCACCCATACCGCCGCTAGCGATGAATCGCTGTAGACGGTAACGGTCCTTGATGACGGTTCCGCTATTCAGCGTCACGTTCAGCCCCCCTGCAATGCAGCCTGGATCACGGCCCGGCCAATAGGCGCAGCGACCGATCCGCCAGTCGCGGCGAGCGCTCTATCGCCGCCATCCTCAACAATCACCGCAACGGCCACCTGCGGGTTTTCCGCTGGTGCAAATGCGATGTACCACGCGTGCGGCGGGGTGTTCCGAGGGTCAGTCCCATGCTCGGCCGTCCCTGTTTTGGACGCGATTTGCACACCCGGCACACTCCCGGCGCCGGCGGTGTTCTGTTCTGACGCCACCATCAGCTGCCGAATTGTTTCTGCGACAGCCGGAGAAACCGCCCGCCCCGCTTCTTGAGGCGCAGTGGACTCCAGCACGGACAGATCTGGGCCCTGACGCTGGTGAACCAGCTGGGGCTCCATCCGCACACCGCCGTTAGCGATTGTGGCCGCAAGTACTGCGTTTTGCAACGGTGTGACAGCAACATCGCGCTGGCCAATGCTGGATTGGCCCAACGAAGCGTCGTCGGCGATCTCCCCAACAGTCGACGGAGCCACGTTCAGCGGGATTTGAGATTGCTCGGAGTCAAAGCCGAATGCTTCGGCTGTTGACCGCAGCGCACTCGCGCCCGTCTCTATACCCATCTCGACGAAAGCGGTGTTGCAGGACAGCCGGAAAGCTTCCAGCAGCGTGGCCGTCGAGCCGCCGCCGCACGTGGCGCCACCGTAGTTCTGCAGGGTCGTGGTTGTCCCGGGCAGCGTGTATTGGGACGCGGCTGTGAACTGGTCGTTTGGAGTTACACCTTCGGCGAGCGCGGCCGCCGTGGTGATGACCTTGAAAGTCGATCCAGGCGGATAGGTGTTCTGCACGGCACGGTTGACGAGGGGATTCTCGGGGTCAGCCTGCAGAGCACGCCACGCCTCGCTGCTGACGGCGGAGTCGTGGCTGGCGAGCGGGTTGGGGTCGTAACTTGGTGTACTCGCCATCGCGAGGATCTCTCCCGTCGACGGCGTGATCGCGACGACAGCACCGTTGTAACCGCGGCTGGACAGCTGATCGTAGGCAACCTGCTGGACGAAAGGATCCAGCGTGGTCACGACGTTGCCGCCGCGCGGGTCGCGGCCCGTGACGAGGTCGACGAGCCGGCGACCGAACAAGCGGTCATCGGAGCCATTGAGAAGCGCGTCTTCTGCGTTCTCAAGACCGAACGACCGGTACTGCATCGAGTAGAAACCGGTGACAGGAGCGAAAGCGAGCGGGCTGGTCGCGTCATCTGGGTAGACACGCTGGTAGCGGAAACGCGTGTCGGAGGGCACCGACGATGCGAGCACCTGCCCTGCTGCTGAGATCTGCCCGCGGTGGCGTGAAAACTCATCGATGAGTACGCGCGAATTGAATGGATTGCTGCGTAGATCGTCAGCGCGGAAAACCTGCACGTACGCCGAGTTGGCGATGAGCGCAACGATCATCACCATGACGGCCAGGGAGACGCGGCGAAGTGGCGTATTCACGTTCGTTTCACCATCGCGGTAGGCGCGTCCGCGATCGGAGCGGGTCCGGCGCGCCGAGCGGGTTCATGCGGATTACGCGCTTCGTGTGAAATCACGAGAAGTATCGCCACGAGGATGTAGTTCGCGAGCAGAGACGATCCTCCGTAGGACATGAAAGGGGTTGTTAGACCGGTGAGCGGGATGAGTTTCGTCACGCCGCCGATGACCACGAACACTTGCATGGCAAGGATGAACGACAATCCCGCAGCAAGCAACTTCCCGAAGCTGTCCCGAACGGCGATCGCCGCGCGCAATCCACGGATCATCACGGTCAAGTAGAGCAGCAGCACGATTGTCAGCCCGACCAGGCCGAGTTCTTCACCGATAGTGGCGACAATGAAGTCGGTTTTCGCGAATGGAACTTCTGAGGGCCGGCCGCTGCCGAGTCCGGTCCCGAAGAGGCCGCCCGTCGCAAGGCTGAAAAGTGACTGGCCGATCTGATACCCGGTGCCAAAGTAATCGTCGAAGGGATCGCGCCACACGTTCACGCGGACGCGCACGTGGCCGAAAAGCATGTACGCGACAGTCGCCCCGGTCAAAAAGATCGCTCCACCGATAACGATCCATCCAACGCGTTCCGTTGCGATGTACATGAGCACCAGGACGGTCGTGTACAGGAGCAGCGACATTCCGAGGTCGGTCTGGATTACGAGGATGGCCAGTGCGATACCTGCGGCGGCGAGGATCGGCCCGAGGTCACGCAACCGGGGAAAGTCCATGCCCATGACGTGCTTACCCGCCGTGGTGAAGAGGTCACGCTTGGCGACGAGCAGGCCACAGATGAAGATCAGCAGCAGAATCTTGGAGAACTCGGCAGGCTGGATGCTGATGAAGGGCAGACGTATCCAGATCTTTGCCCCATTGACTTCCGACAGGCTGGCCGGAAGAAAAGCAGGGATGGCGAGGAAAACCAGGCCGACCAGTCCCACGGTGTAGCTGTAGCGGGCAAGTTTGCGGTGGTCCCTGAGGAAGTACAGCACGGTGATGAACACCATGATGCTGACTGCGGTCCAAAGGATCTGCTTCGACGCGTCGGGTGCGGGGATCGCCTGGCCAGCAGTTCGTGCAGCCTCTTGCTCTGCGAGGTCAAGCCGGTGCACGAGCACCAGGCCGAGTCCATTGAGCAACGCGACAATCGGAAGGATAACGGGGTCGGCGTAGGGAACGAATTGCCTTATCGCGACGTGTGCAATTGCGATCAGCGCCACGAGCGCACCCATGTACCGGGCGAAGTCTGCGGTCACCGCTTGTTCCAGGCTCGCCTGGACGATCACGAACGCAGCACTCACGATCACCGCGACGCAGGCGAGGAGAAGCAGTTCGGAGTTTCGAGTACCGGTGAGCCCCAGCCGCGAGAACGGCCGGGGCGTGGACGGGCCGGCTGAGTTGGGTGGCGGCTGTGGTGTCATTAGCGACTCGTCCTGCAGGTGAATCCAGGAACTTGGAGCTGACTCCCTCGAGGTGAGGCGCTGGCGTCGTCGGTGTTTTCGGGGCTGTCTTCGTCACCGTTTGCGGCAGGCTCAGTCTGCGGGGTCTGGCGCGGGGTCTGGCAAACCGGCAGTAGTTCATTCTGGGAGAGCTGTGTCAGCTGATTCTCAACTTCGTTGTAGGAGCCAACAGGCAGCCCGATGCGAACTTGTTCCCGAGCGGAGGGGACCAGATCATTCACGGTGAGCGGTGAACAGTTCGCGCCTGAAGGCGGGGCTGACCCAGGATCGAGTAGCGTGAGTTCGCCATCGTCATCAACACAGCCAACCCTGTTTACCTCCTGCAGAGGGATGCCCAGGAAGGAACCGGTGAGGCCACGCATGATCGCGACCTGGCCATCCGACTCACCGACGTAGTAATTGCTTCGTACGACGGTTCGCGCAACCAGGGCGCCGGCGATAAGGAGAACAAGCACTGAGGCGAGCGCGATCCACCGGAAGGGATGCTTCTTTTTGGGTGGGGGCGGGGCATGCGCGGCGGCGACCCGGCGTGGCTTCGCTCGCGGCGGCCGCATAGCGGCTGCGCGGCCAGCCGCGGTGTTGGGCAGGGGAGTGTCCTCCTCGTCACCCGATACTGCGCCAGCGACGATCGGCCTGCTTTGTCCGTAGTCAACGTCAATGACATCCGCGACGATCACCGTAACGTTATCCGGTCCGCCGCTGCGCAGTGCGAGCTCGATAAGCCGATCAGCGGCGTGTGCCTGATCCCCCTCGAGAAGAGTCGTCGCGATCGTCTCATCGCTGACGACGTCGGACAGCCCATCCGAGCAAAGCAGGTAACGATCTCCGACTCGAACCTCGCGGACTGTCAGGGTGAGTTCGACGTCGTTGCCCGTGAGCGCGCGCATGATCAGAGAACGCTGCGGATGCGTGTGGGCTTGCTCAGGGGTGATTTTCCCCTGGTCAACGAGGGACTGAACGAAGGTGTCGTCCCGGGTGATCTGGGTGAGCTTGCTGTCGCGCATGAGGTACGCCCGAGAATCGCCGACGTGCACCAGTCCGAGCTTGGTGCCGCCGAACAAGATCGCGGTGAGGGTGGTCCCCATGCCTTCGAGTTCGGGCTCTTCCTCAACTTGGTGAGCGATCTCCTCGTTGCCCGCGCGAGTTGCTGACGCGAGTTTGCTGAGCAGGTCCCCGCCGGGTTCGTCTTCGTCGAGTGGTGCGAGCGCTGAGATCATCAGCTGGGATGCGATCTCCCCGGCCGCATGACCGCCCATGCCGTCCGCGAGAGCTAGGAGGCGGGCGCCCGCGTAGACGGAATCCTCGTTGTTCGCCCGGACGAGTCCCCGGTCACTGCGGGCCGCGTAGCGCAGGACCAGGGTCACGGCCGGAGCTCGATCACAGTCTTGCCCACACGAATGGGCGTGCCGAGCGGAACTCTCACTGCCGTAGTCACCTTTGCGCGGTCGAGGTACGTGCCATTGGTTGATCCGAGGTCTTCGACGTACCAGTCGTTGCCTCTCGGGGATATTCGTGCATGCCGATTAGACGCGTAGTCATCGGTGAGCACCAGTGTTGAATCGTCGGCTCTGCCGAGCAATATCGGCTGACTGCTCAGGGTGATGCGCGTACCCGCCAGCGCACCCTGAGTCACGATCAGAGTTCGCGCGACCTTGTTGCGCGACAGAAGGCCCAGGCGGGGCTTTCCTGAGCTCTGGCGGGTGGGCACGCGCAGCCCAGACCCCGCGTATATGTCAGCACGCAGAACCCGAAGCACTGCCCAGACGAACAGGACAAGCAGGAGGAGGAACCCACCGCGCGTGAGTTGCAGAACTAACCCCTGCATGGGTGCACACCTCCTCTTCGGTGGATCCGTACTCCGTGGCGATCACCGCCTATTGTCCACAGAAATCCCCTTGAGAGTGGGACACCTGCCGAATTCAGTTGATCCGCACGATGATCTCGGAATGGCCTACCCGTATAACGTCCCCATCCGCAAGCTGCCACACCGTGATGGGGGAACCATTTACCGTTGTGCCATTAGTAGATTTCAGGTCTGACAGCAGTGCAAGCTGACCGTCCCAGCGGATCTCCGCGTGCCGTCGGGAGACACCAGTGTCGGGGACACGGAACTGGGCGTCCTGGCCGCGACCGATGACGGTGGCGCCCTTCCGCATGGTGAGACTCCGGCCGCTGCCATCACCGAGTTCGAGGACGGCGGTTAGTGCCTGGCGAGTCCATTGGGTCGGGCGGCGGTGCACGGGCGGCGACGCTGCCTCGGGCTGCTGATCGAAGCTCTCCTCGGCGAAATCGAGGTCATCGTAGATCGGCTCACCGTAATCGGGATCGTAGTATGCGGATTCGCCATGCGATTCGGATGCCGACTGCCCCTTCGATCCGGAACGGTAAGCCGACGGGTAGGCAGTTTCCTCGTGGCTGCGTCCGCGGCGTGTACCGAACAGGTGCCGACCGATGCTGCGGACGGCATCGCGCTGAGGGGTCATAGAGCCAGCTCCTGACTGTTGATTTCCTTCGGGGGACTCTTGAATGCTCGCCGGTTGATTGCTTGCAGCGACCGGCCAGACCGCGCCTGACTGTGGCGCCACGTCGGGGTCGATGATCCCCGAAGCACGGAATTGCCCAGTATGGAGCTCGTCTGACATGTCGAAGTGCACACGAACCGCGGCGTATGTCTGCCAGCCTTGCTCGGTGATGAACTCAGCAAGATGGCGCGCAAACACTCGTTCGGTTAGTTCTCGGTCATTTGTGAGTCGTTCGTGGTCGGATGCGCCGATCGTGACCACATAGTTATTGGGTGCGAGGAGGTATCCCCCATCAAGTTCCTGGACGCCGTCTGTAGCCGACCGCTGAAGCGCCGACTCGATCTCTTGAGGAACTACAGCACTGCGGAAGAGACGTGCGAACGCGTCCCCGACGGCCCCTTCGAGTTTTCGCTCGAACCGGTCGAGCATTCCCATGGGGCCTCCTTTCTGACGTCTTGCTTTCGCCGTGCTCCATAGCGTTCGTGGCGACATGGCGAAAGCGACCAGGTGGGCACGAATTCTCGTGTGGGCACCAGGTCGCGATATCTCCTGTCGTCAATGGTAGTGCGGATCGGTCCCGGGAGGGGCCTTCGCAGTCGGGTCTTAGCCGAGCCGTGACACGCCGGAGCATACCCGTGACCTGCTGTTTATCGTTCCTTGGTGATTCGTGCTACTGTTTCCCGGTCGCTCGGGCGAGTGGCGGAATTGGCAGACGCGCTGGCTTCAGGTGCCAGTGTCCGTAAGGACGTGGGGGTTCAAGTCCCCCCTCGCCCACCACGCTGGCCGTAGCTGATCTCATCGCTGCGGTCAGCGAAGCACATCTCGCCGTTCTGGGCCCGTTCATTGTTGTTTCTCGGACCAGGGGATATTCTTATCCCAGTCCGTGGGGCCGAGGGTGTTGACGAGATCACGATTCAGAAGAAAAACCGCAGGTCATCGCGTTGGTAACGTACCCTAATTTGCCCTGACTGTGGCTCCCTGCCTTATCGTGGAGGCTTGAACTGCGCGCAAAGCGGCGCCAGCTCACTGGACAACGTACCGGGACGACGCGGGCATAACCCGTTGCCGTCACTGTACGGGGCACCTTCACCGTAACGCCCTCGTCCGCGAAACTCACGTACTTCTGTCCAACAGGATCGGAGTGCGCGGAGAATGACCGAACACCCCAGCCGCGAAAGCGACCTATGAAGAAGATGCCGGGCCGGTACGGCCTTTACGATCCCGCCAACGAGCATGACTCGTGTGGTGTGGCTTTCGTCGTCGACATGCACGGTCGGCGAAGCCGCGACATCGTCGACAAGGCGATCACCGCGCTGCTGAACCTCGAGCACCGTGGCGCCGCAGGTTCAGAACCGAACAGTGGTGACGGTGCGGGCATCCTCATTCAGGTGCCCGACAGGTTCTACCGCGAAGTCGTCGACTTTGCCCTTCCTGACCCGGGTGCGTACGCGACTGGAATCGGTTTTTTCCCGCAGGGTGCGTGGGCGGCTAAGAATGCGCGCAGCGCATTCGAGAAGCTTGCCAAATCAGAGGGCCTGCAGGTGCTGGGCTGGCGCGAAGTGCCAGTCGACGCGTCTTCGCTCGGCCGAATGGCACGCGACGCAATGCCGACCTTCTGGCAGCCCTTCCTCACGGGTTCGGATTCGCAGCTCACTGGGATGGACCTCGAGCGTCGTGTCTATGTGCTGCGCAAACGCGCCGAGCATGAACTTGGTAAAGAGGGCCCGGGCCAGGATGGCCCCGGTAAGGAGACGGTGTATTTCCCGTCGCTGTCCGGGCGCACCATCGTCTACAAGGGCATGCTGACCACGCCTCAGCTCAAGGAGCTCTACCTCGACTTGCAGGACGATCGGGTGGAAAGTGCTCTCGGTATCGTCCACTCGCGTTTCTCGACGAACACGTTCCCTTCGTGGCCGCTGGCGCACCCCTTCCGCCTTGTAGCGCACAACGGTGAGATCAACACGGTTAACGGCAACGAGAACTGGATGCGCGCGCGTGAGGCGCTCATCAAGTCGGACATCTTTGGTGAAGGCGCCCTCGAGAAGATCTTCCCTGTCGTCACCCCAGGTGCGTCCGACACTGCGCGTTTCGACGAAGTGCTTGAGTTGCTGCACCTTGGTGGGCGCTCACTCCCGCATGCCGTCCTCATGATGATTCCTGAGGCCTGGGAGCGTCACGAGTCGATGGATCCCGCGCAGCGCGCTTTCTACCGGTACCACGCGTCGCTAATGGAGGCGTGGGACGGCCCTGCCTCGGTGTGCTTCACCGACGGTGACTTGGTTGGTGCTGTGCTTGACCGCAACGGCCTTCGCCCCTCGCGTATCTGGGTCACAGATGACGGCCTCGTCGTGATGGCTTCAGAGGTCGGTGTTCTCGACATCGAGCCGTCCCGCGTCGTGCAGCGTATGCGTCTGCAGCCTGGCCGTATGTTCCTCGTTGACACCAAAGAAGGCCGCATTGTCAGCGATGACGAGATCAAATCCGAACTAGCCGCGGAGCACCCCTACGGCGAATGGCTGGAGAAGGGGCTGCTTCCGCTCGACCAGCTGCCCAAGCGCGTCCATGTGCACATGCCGCACAAGCGTGTATTGCTGCGCCAGCGTGTATTCGGATACACGCAGGAAGAGGTGAACATACTCATCTCACCGATGGCGCGTACGGGCGCGGAAGCCATCGGCTCTATGGGCACAGACACGCCGATTGCTGTTCTTTCGGCACGTCCCCGCTTGATTTACGACTACTTCCAGCAGCTTTTCGCGCAGGTTACAAATCCGCCGCTGGACGCGATCCGCGAAGAGCTTGTGACGAGTCTTTTCGGGACAATTGGTCCCGAGGGTGACTTGCTGAGCCCGAACGCGCAGTCGTGCCGTCAGATCGTGCTGCCTCAGCCGATTCTGGACAACGACGACCTCGCTCGCCTCATCCACGCCAACGATGACGGGCATCTGCCTGAGTTCCGTTCCGTTGTCGTGTCGGGGCTATTCAAAGTTGTCGAGGGCGGCGAGGGGCTCCGCAAGGCGCTCGCCGAAATGAAGCGTCATGTTTCTGACGCGATTGACGGTGGCGCGCGGGTTATCGTGCTGTCCGACCGGAATTCGAACGAGCATTTCGCTCCGATCCCGGCGTTGCTGATGACGTCAGCCATCCACCACCACCTGGTGCGTGAGAAGACCCGCACGAAGGTCGGTCTGATCGTCGAGACCGGCGACGCGCGTGAGGTCCACCACATGGCCGTGCTCCTCGGTTACGGAGCCGCGGCGATCAACCCCTACATGGCGTTCGAGACGATCGAGGATCTGGTCGAGCGCGGTCAGCTCAACGGGATCTCTTTCGAGCAGGCGGTTGCCAACTATATGAAGGCAGCTGGCAAGGGCGTGCTCAAGGTGATGTCCAAGATGGGCATCTCGACGCTGTCCTCGTACACCGGTGCGCAGTTGTTCGATTGCATTGGTCTGTCGCAGGAGCTGCTTGACGAGTTCTTCACCGGCACGAGGTGTGCGATCGAGGGCATCGGGCTCGATGTGATCGCTAAGAGCGTGACGACCCGCCACCAGCTCGCGTACCTCGAGCGCAAGGAAGAACTGGCGCACCGCGAACTCGAAGTCGGCGGTGAGTACCAGTGGCGGCGCGAGGGCGAATACCACCTGTTCAACCCGGAGACTGTCTTCAAGCTGCAGCACGCCACGCGCTCAGGACAGTACGAGGTCTTCAAGGAGTACACGTCACTCGTCGACGACCAGTCGGAGAAGCTGGCGTCGTTGCGCGGCTTGTTCAAGTTGCGTGAGGGCATTCGCCCGCCAGTGCCGATCGACGAAGTCGAGTCCGTCGAGGAGATCGTCAAGCGTTTCTCCACCGGCGCGATGAGCTACGGCTCGATCTCTGCGGAGGCTCACGAGACGCTGGCCATCGCCATGAACCGGATTGGTGGTCGCTCCAACTCGGGTGAGGGCGGCGAGGACATCAGCCGATTCACTCCAGACGAGAACGGTGACTGGCGGCGCTCCGCGATCAAACAGGTCGCATCGGGGCGATTCGGCGTGACATCGCACTACCTGACGAACTGCACTGACATCCAGATCAAGATGGCTCAGGGCGCGAAGCCAGGCGAAGGTGGGCAGCTTCCCGGACACAAGGTCTATCCGTGGGTTGCGGAGGTTCGCCATTCCACACCAGGTGTAGGCCTGATCTCGCCGCCGCCGCACCACGACATCTACTCGATCGAGGACCTCGCACAGCTGATCCACGATCTGAAGAACGCGAACCCGGGTGCGCGCATCCACGTCAAACTCGTTTCTGAGATTGGTGTCGGCACAATCGCCGCAGGCGTTTCCAAGGCTCACGCGGATGTTGTGCTCATCTCCGGCCACGACGGCGGCACGGGTGCGTCACCGCTGACGTCGCTCAAGCACGCTGGTGCGCCGTGGGAGCTAGGCCTCGCGGAAACGCAGCAGACATTGCTGATGAACGGACTGCGTGACCGCATTGTCGTGCAGGTGGACGGCCAGATGAAGACTGGCCGCGACGTCATCGTTGCTACCCTGCTCGGTGCTGAAGAGTACGGCTTCGCGACCGCACCCCTCGTCGTGTCTGGCTGCATCATGATGCGTGTATGCCACCTCGACACTTGTCCAGTGGGTATCGCAACCCAGAACCCGGCGCTGCGCGAGAAGTTCAACGGCAAACCGGAGTTCGTGGAGAATTTCTTCTACTACATCGCCGAAGAGGTTCGCGAGTACCTGGCTGCCCTGGGCTTCCGCTCAATTGATGAGGCGGTCGGCCAGGTTCAGATGCTCGATTTCACTCCCGCTGTTGACCACTGGAAGGCTTCGAAGCTCGACCTGAAGCCGATCCTGGTTCAGGCGGATTCGTACTTCGAGGATCAGGCACTGCGCTGCACGCAGACTCAGGATCACGGTCTGGAGAAAGCGCTCGACAACCAGCTGATCGACCAGGCGCGTGAAGCGCTGGAAACCGGCACACCGGTGTCGATCGAATCGAAGATCACGAACGTCAACCGCACGGTCGGCACCATGCTCGGCCACGAACTGACCAAGAAGTACGGTGGCGACGGCCTGCCCGACGGCACGATCTCGATCAAGCTGACTGGCTCTGCGGGCAACAGCTTCGGCGCCTTCCTCCCGAAGGGCATCACGCTTGAGCTCTTCGGTGACGCCAACGACTACATCGGTAAAGGCCTTTCAGGCGGCCACATCGTTGTCCGGCCGCCGCTGAACGCGCCTGACGAGTTCGTCGCGGAGAACAACATCATCGGCGGGAACGTCATCCTTTACGGTGCGACCAAGGGTGAAGTCTTCCTGCGAGGTGTGGTCGGGGAGCGTTTCTGCGTCCGGAACTCGGGTGCAGTGGCGGTCGTTGAAGGTGTCGGTGACCATGGCTGCGAGTACATGACAGGTGGTAAAGCCATCATTCTCGGTAAGACCGGCCGCAACTTCGGTGCCGGCATGTCCGGTGGTGTCGCCTACGTGTACAACCCGGACAACACCTTCGATGCGAACGTCAACCCCGAAATGGTTGATGTCGAGGACCTCGAGTCCGACGACGTCCGTGCTCTCTACGACATCGTCGAACGGCACCGGGATCTCACCGGCTCCGCGGTTGCTGAGCGGATCATGTCGAACTGGTCGCAGGAAGTGAACCACTTCGTCAGGGTGATGCCCCGCGACTACAAGAAGGTTCTGCAGGCAATCGCCACTGCCAAGAGGATGGGAACAGACGTGAACGAAGCGATCATGGAGGCCGCACGTGGGTGATCCAAGAGGCTTCCTCAAGCACGGCCGGGAACTTCCCGTCCGGCGTCCAGTTGCGTTGCGCCTGCTGGACTGGCATGAGGTGTATGAGCCATTCGACCAGACGCTGCTGCAGACGCAGGCGGGACGCTGCATGGACTGTGGCATTCCCTTCTGCCACGAGGGCTGTCCGCTCGGCAACATCATTCCCGAGTGGAACGACCTGGTGCACAAAAACCGGTGGCGCGAGGCCATCGACCGGCTGCATGCGACGAACAACTTTCCGGAGTTCACGGGCCGCCTGTGTCCCGCCCCTTGCGAGGCGGCATGTGTTCTGGGAATCAATGAAGACCCTGTGACGATCAAGCAGGTCGAGGTTGAGATCATTGATCACGCTTTTGAGCAGGGCTGGGTGGAACCAGTGCATCCGACCCGCACGACCGGCAAGTACGTCGCGGTCGTAGGTTCGGGGCCGGCAGGTCTCGCAGCTGCGCAGCAGTTGACGCGTGCGGGCCACGCCGTCACCGTGTTCGAGCGCGCGGACCGGATCGGTGGCCTGCTGCGGTACGGCATCCCGGAATTCAAGATGGAGAAGCGGCACATCGACCGCCGTCTCGCTCAAATGGAATCCGAAGGAACCATCTTCCGCACGAGTATCAACGTCGGTGTGGATTTCCCTGTATCTCAGCTGACCTCGGACTTCGATGCTGTTGTGCTGGCTGGCGGTGCCACAAAGTGGCGTGACCTCCCGATTCCCGGCCGGGAACTCGAGGGCATTTACCAAGCGATGGAGTATTTGCCGTTCTCCAACCGCGTGCAGTTCGGCGACATCGACGAGCCGCCCATCAGTGCCAAGGGCAAGAAAGTCGTCATCATCGGTGGCGGTGACACGGGAGCTGACTGCCTCGGCACAGCACTACGACAGGGTGCAGAGGTTGTGCACCAGTTCGAGATCATGCCGCGCCCGCCGGAGGAGCGTCCCTCGGCCAACCCGTGGCCGACGTACCCGATGGTCTATCGGGTGTCCTCTGCTCACGAAGAAGGCGGCGAGCGAGTCTATTCGGTGAACACCGAAGAGTTCGTCGGCAAGGACGGCAAACTCACAGGGGTTCGTGCACACGAAGTCGAGATGGTGGACGGGCGCTTCCAGAAGGTGGAAGGAAGCGACTTCGAACTCGAAGCAGACCTCGTATTCCTAGCGATGGGCTTCGTCGGCCCCGAGACGGAAGACCTGCTGGACAAGCTGGGCGTCGAGTACACCGACCGTGGCAATGTGTCGCGTGATTCCAACTGGGGATCCAGTGTTCCGGGCGTCTTCGTCGCCGGTGACATGGGTCGCGGGCAGTCACTGATCGTGTGGGCTATCGCTGAGGGCCGTGCCTGCGCGTCCGCGGTCGACAGCTACCTGGAAGGCAGTACAGCGCTGCCGGCGCCGGTGAAGACCACCACGATGCCGATCCGCTGATCGGACGTAATCCGAGCGAATAGCAAGCCCCCCAGACCGAATCTGGGGGGCTTGCTGCTACTTCTCCCTCAGCGCGTCCGTGGTGATCTGTTCAACCGAACGTAGACCGCTCAGCCCAACTGTGAGATCGAACTCCGCTATCAAGTTCCGTATGACGTCTTCGACGCCGCGCTCGCCCTCGAGTGCCAGCCCCCACACATAGGGCCGGCCAATCAAGACCAGATCTGCGCCCAAAGCGAGCGCCTTGAAAATATCAGCGCCGGTACGGATCCCGCTGTCGAACACCACTGTGAGTCCCCCCGCCGCCTCCGCAACGTCCGGCAGCGCCGCGAGGGATGCGACTGACCCGTCTACTTGGCGTCCACCATGGTTACTGACGACGATTCCATCGACACCGAGATCAGCAGCCTGGCGCGCATCATCTGGGTGCAAAACACCCTTCAGGAGAATTGGCAGCTTCGTCATTTCCCGCAATTTCGCGATGTCATCCCAGGTCAACGACGGACGCGAATAGGTTTCCAGGAATGTCTCGACGGCTGTTCGCGGCTGCGCGGACAGCAGATTCGGAAGGAACTTGCCGGGATAGTGATGCGTCATATTGATCAGCGTTTTGACCGTGCTGCGCGTGATCTTGACGTCTGGCTTACCTACCCGCTCGCTGACTATGCGCTGCTTCACCATTCGGGCGAAAACGGGGTCGCTGGTGTACTGGGCAATCCCCTGGCCCTGGCTGAATGGCAACGAACCCAGATTGAGGTCGCGCGGGCGCCACCCCAGCATCGTGGTATCCAGGGTGACTGCGATGGCGTCTGCACCGCATTTCTCCGCTCGCTCAACGAAACTCGCAACGAGATCGTCATTGGTGCTCCAATACAGCTGAAACCAGCGCGGCGCGTCTCCCATCACGTCCGCGGTGTCCTCCATTGGTACGGACGCCTGATTGGAAAAGATGAACGGAACCCCAGTCGCGGCAGCTGCGCGGGCGACAGCGAGATCGGCCTCCTCATGCGCGAGTTCAAGGACCCCGATGGGTGCGAGCGCGAGCGGAGCGGGAAGGCGCCGCCCGAAGATCTCGGTGCTGAGGTCTCGCTCGGCGACGTTCCGCAGGACGCGCGGCACTATTGACCATGACTCGAAAGCTGCTCGGTTGGCGCGCATCGTCGCTTCGGAGCCTGCGCCACCAGCAAGGTAAGCGAAAGCCTTCTCCGGAAGCGCATCGGCTGCAGCTTTCTCAAGAGTTTGCGGATCGGTGGGGATATTGGGCACGAGGCCGCTGACCCCGTCGCGATAGATTCGGTTCTGGCGTTCCCGGCCGGCTCCACCGGGCGGGACAACGTCGTGCGGGCTTGCGGGATCGCGTTCGGTCACAGTGCGAGTGTAGGTCGTTCGATAACGTCGAGCGTGCCGCTATCTTCCGAAACGCCGCTCATAGTCGTCGCGTTCCCGCTGGCGGCGATGTTCTTCGCGCTGAGTGAGAAGCGCGGGATCAAGACCATGGGTGAGGAGCCGGTGCCGACGGTAGACGTAGGTGAGCGCGACCAGGAAGTACACGTAAGGGATGAGCAGCAGCAATATCATTGCGGCTATGACCCATCGAGGGCCGGGGATCAGCAGGAATGCCGCAAGGAGCGGGATGAGCGGGAGTATTCCCCGGAACAGATAACGCCGCGTCGCGCCCGGTCCGACGAGATCATTGCGCACCCATTCACGCATCTCCGCGGGCAATGACTTCCCGACGATGTATCCGAGGTATTGCAGAGGTGTCGGCCTCACGGTCGGCCCCCAGGGAGAGACGGAACCGGGCCGAGGATGCGCTGAAGGTACTCGCCCGAGAATATCCCGTCAGGATCCACATGAGCCCGCACCCGGCCGAAGGCGTTCCAGCCCGGAACGCGGGCAGCGAAGTCACGCGCGGTGAGGCTGTGCCGCTTCCCCCAATGGGGTCTCCCGCCGAGTTCGAGCAGGATGCTCTCCGCTGCGGCGAAGTAGTCTTCCCAGGGAAGCCCCACATACTGATGCACCGCTACGTAAGCCACCGGGCCGCCCGAGGCCGGGGAGAGCAGCGCAGTATCCGCCGCTGCGAACCGCACTTCAATCGGCGATGCCACGGGTAGTCGTCGTGCCTGAATGACCGCGAGGATCCGTTCAATCGCCTCGATGACCCGGGGAATGGGTATCGCGTACTCCATCTCGGTGTAGCGGACGCGCGCCGCCGGAATTGAGAGCTTGGTGCTGTCGTCGATGCGCTCACCCGAGTTTGCGAGCGCCGCGATGCCCTGCGAAACCAGGGGAGCGACTTTAGGTTTCGTCGCAGCGATCCGGAGCATCGATCCCAGTGCGGTGGACTCAAGGATGTCACGCTCGAACCAAAGCCTGAGGGGGTTCTCCCGTTGCGCTGGGGCGTCGGTCCGTGTCGCTTCAAGGAGTAGCGCGCGACGCGTATAAGGGAAGAGGAAGATCTCGGTGTGGTCTGTTGCCGCGACGCGGTCGAGCAGCTCAGGCATCAGCGAATCAAGGATTCTCGGAGTTTGTACCCGGTGCAGGCGGAACGCAGGAACCGTTTCGAGCTCCACCTCAGTAACGAGTCCGAGTGCGCCGAGGCCCAGCACTGCGGCATTGAAGAAATCGCTGTCTTCGCTCGTGCTGGCGGGAGCCGCGGCCTCGCGCACAGTGCCATCGGCGGTGACGAGCCGCACGGACCGGACTTGCGCTGACAGGCTCGCGGACGTCGTCCCGGTTCCGTGCGTGCCTGTCGCGAGCGAGCCACCAAGCTGCTGGTCATAGGCACCGCCGCTATGTCGCAGGGCCAGACCTGCACTCGCCAGCGACTCGGTGAGATCTCGAAGCGTGATACCGGCTTGCACCCGTACTCGGCCAGTTGCGGTATCGATGCCCAGGACACGGTTCATGCGACCAGGGTCGATAAGTGTGCCGGTGGTGGCGCAAAGGTCATTGAACGAATGGCCGGCGCCGACGGGACGCACGGGAACGTTTCCCTGGTCGCGCTTTGCTGTGATGAGGGCCGCGGCCGCGAGTTCCGATTCGGGGTACTCGACTGAGGCAGGCGTGCAGGAAACCTGACCGCTCCAGTTCTGCCAGGTTCCTGCCACCGGGTTCCTCCCTCGCTTGTTCGGGCCCCTAGTTCACGTGCCGCGCAATTTTGCGGGTGGACGCCATCAGTCTCATTCGATTGTCACGCAGGAACGACAACGACGCCATCGTCGTCGCTGTGCAGAATATCCCCAGGCGTGAAGGTGATACCGCCGATCTCGATCGGCACATCGCGTTCTCCAGCACCAGTCTTCGTCGACTTGCGCGGGTTGGTGCCTAGCGCCTTGACACCGATATCGAGCGTCCCGAGTATCGCGGCGTCTCGTACCGCGCCGTTGATGATCAATCCAGACCAGCCGTTGCTGCGACCGAGTTCCGCGATGACATCGCCGACCAGTGCCGTGTGGACGCTGCCGTCACCGTCGATGACAAGGACACCACCGTTGCCGGGTTCGCCGAGGATCGACTTCAGGAGTGCGTTGTCCTGGAAGCACTTCACGGTGGTGACGCGGCCGGCGAACTCGCGACGCCCCCCGAACTGAGTGAATTGTGTATCGCAGCTCTTGATCTCGGGCCCGATCTCGTCGGCGAGGTCAGCGGTAGCAGTGAACTCGACTTCACTCACGACACTCCATCCTTCTTGCTGTGGTCCGGTGATGTTTCCTGACGCCCAAACTAGCTGATGAACGCTGCGAAGCGTGCACCGTCGTCTTCAGCCTAGTTCGAAGGTGGTCACGCCGAATATGTGGTCGATGGGCAGTTGCGGATCCTTCCCCCGGTACATGCGCGCGGTTTCGAACATCGGCCTCATGCCGTGTCGCTGCGCGAGAGCCACAGCCGCACCGTTGGTTTCGGGGACATCCAGGTAGATGGCAGATCCGAGGTCGGCACGATCGGCGAGCGCCAGCAGCATCGTCTCCGCACATGAGGCGTCTGCCGCGAAGAGGGGTCCGACTTTCCAGCCACTGCGGCAGCGCCGAATTGTGCCCAGCGCGCGCACCCCGCTGTGCGATCGCAGCACGAGCGAATGAGCTCCTGGCTGGTGAAGCCACAGCCGGAGGAACTCCGGCCTTGGGACGGGAAAGTGGCGGTAGTCGAACGCTGTCAGCTCGTCTGCGGGGACGGTGGCGGCTTCGACGACTGTCTCTGCGCGGAGACCCGATAGTTCCCCCGCATACCGGATGTTGCGGTGGGCGAGGATAAACCCTGACTTCCGGTAGTTGGATTGCTGATCGACTACACCGTCGAGGCCGATGAGGGGCACCTTGGCGAGAGCGCGCATTCCGTGTTGCCAAATCTCGAAGCCGAACCCGCGCCCCCGGAATTCCGGTTTGACGATGTAGAAGCCGATAAAGCCGAAGGTGTGAGCATCGCTGGTGTACTTCACTGCGGAAATCGTGGCGGCCAGTTTGTCTTCGAGGAAACCGCCATAGAAGCCACCGGGGTCGGTCAGAGCGAAGATGCGCGCATCGCCCAGGCCGGGATTCCAGCCTTCGGCCGCGGCCCACTCAACTGCGACCGAAACTTCAGCGCTCCTGAGTGGGCGAATGTGAAGGCCGTGTGTTCGCGCCACAGCTTCTAAACCTACCCCTCGCTGGGGGTTGTGACGTGGTGATCCTCCGCTTTCGTGGGGGGTCAGGTCTTTGCTGAAACGGGCGAGTAACCTGAAGACGAATTCCGACCAATCTCCCAGCAAGGAGAGTGACATGGCTGCTCCGTCTGCCGAGGCGTTCGCGCGTCTGGCTGACCTCGCCGTGATAACCGACAAGGCAGCACGCGAGACGCACCCGTTGTATGAGACCTTCACCGGGAAAGAACTCGCGACGATCCCCGTGGCCACCGCTGAAGATGCGGTGGCGGCTGTGGAACGTGCGCGCGTTGCACAGAAAGAATGGGCGAAGGTCCGCGTCGCGGAGCGTGCGAAAATCTTCAACAAGTATCACGACTTGATTCTCGATCGCCGTGATTGGTTGCTGGACCTGTCGCAGGCAGAGACAGGGAAAGCGCGGACGTCCGCTCTGGAAGAAGTCATCGATATTGCGATGACGTCGCGCTACTACGCACGGACTGCGGCAAAAACGCTGGAAAAGAAGACCGTGCAAGGCCTCTTCCCGGTGCTCACGAAGACGACTGTGAACTACCGGCCGAAAGGTGTCGTCGGGGTCATCTCACCGTGGAACTACCCGATGACACTTGCGGTATCGGACGCGATCCCGGCGCTCCTGGCCGGCAACGCTGTCGTAGTCAAGCCCGACAGTCAAACGCCATTCTGCGCTCTCGCTGTGGCGGAGATCCTGTACGAGGCAGGTTTGCCGAAGGATCTCTTTGCGGTCGTCCCTGGGCCAGGCTCTGTTGTCGGTACTGCGCTGGTGGAAAACTGCGATTACATCATGTTCACCGGCTCGACGGAGACGGGCCGGACGCTCGCTGAGCAATGCGGGCGCAGGCTGATTGGCTTCTCCGCGGAACTCGGCGGCAAGAACCCGATGATCGTCGCTAAAGGCGCTGACCTCAACCACGTCGCCGACGCGGCGGTGCGGGCGTGCTTCTCCAACTCCGGCCAGCTGTGCATATCAATTGAACGCATCTATGTGGAGGATGACGTCGCGGAGGAGTTCACTTCTCTATTCTCCGACAAGGTGCGCAATATGGCGCTCACCGCGGAGTACGACCTTGCCGGTGACATGGGCAGTCTCATCTCAGAATCCCACCTCGAAACCGTGAAACGCTTCGTCGATGACGCGGTTGAGAAGGGCGCGACGGTGCTCGCGGGCGGCAAGGCACGGCCGGATCTCGGGCCGCTCTTCTTCGAGCCCACGCTGCTCACCGACGTGACACCGGAGATGATGGTGTACCGCACGGAAACCTTCGGTCCGGTCGTGTCGATCTATCCTTTCGCCAGCATCGATGAGGCCATCGAGCAGGCGAACGACACAGAATACGGCCTTAATGCCAGCGTATGGGCAGCGAACGAAGCGGATGGTGAAGCGATCGCGGAGCGCATCAATTCGGGTACTGCGAATGTGAACGAAGGCTACGGGCCGGCATGGGCTAGTTACGGTGCTCCCATGGGCGGTATGGGTGCCTCCGGTATGGGCCGTCGCCACGGCGCCGAGGGCCTGACCAAATTCACCGAGGTGCAAACTGTAGCGACGCAGCGTCTACTCGACCTCGGCGGCCCGAGCTGGCTGGATCAGAAGTACTTCTCGGCAGCGCTCCCGTGGGCGGTGCGCGCAATGAAGTACCTGCCTGGGCGGTAACGAACGACGAAGGCTGGAGCCGGTCGGTATTCTGTCGGCCGGCTCCAGCCTTCGGTGCGTGTTGCCTGGAGAGTTGTGCTTTAGCGGTTGCGAATTGCGCGCACGACGAAGAACAGCACGATCGCAGCTACCACCGCAGCGATGGCCGCGCCAGCCTTGCGCGTGTCCCCTTCGTCGAGGTCTGACAGCGAGTCGAAGGTCGCCTGGCGTAGTTCCGCAACCTTGTCTTCTACCGTGGACCGAGCTTCGGATGCAGCCGCGCGGCCTGAGTTCAGCGCGTCCGTGGTCTTTTCCTTCACGACTGTCGCTTTTTCAGCAACGGAACCCGCAGCATCAGACGCGGCGGTCTTCGCCGAGTCCGCAGCGTTCTCCGCCGCGTCCTTAGCGTTCGCGACAGCCTGATCGCCCTGACCCTCTGACTTGAGCGAGTCATCGTTGGCGACAGTTCCAGCTGCTTCCTTCGCCGTGCCTTTGACCTTGTCTGCAGTGTTCTCGAGGTCTGCCATTAACTGCTCCTTCGCGCCAATAATTCGGATGCCCGTCCGGGCACCGCTTGCTGAGACTGGCTGCAACCCGACCTTACCTGCGTCGCGGCCAGTGCACCGGGCACACGGATCCATCATGCCCCGCTGCGCGCCGAGATACGAACGTTATCTTAGTGGCGTGAGGGAGCTAAAGTGATCGCCATGGCCAAACAACCAGGTGACCCCGCTGATGTTGTGTCGATCCGGATCGAAGCTCCCCCGGAAAAAGTGTGGCACCTCGTCAGCGATCTGGCTCGTATGGGCCGCTACAGCCCCGAGAATCGAGGCGGCTGGTGGATCAAAGGTAAGCCGGGTGAGGCTGGCTCCTGGCTCCAGGGTTTCAACCGTCACCGCTTGGTGCCATGGCTGACACACGCGAAAGTCGTTGAATCACGCCGCCCGCACATCTTTGCTTTTGACGTGCTCGAGTCGCGAGCCCGATGGACATACCGGCTGGAAGCCGACGGCGAAGCGACAGTGGTCACCGAAACGAGGGAGATCACGAAGCGCCCATCGCTCCCGGTTCGCCTGTTTTCAGGCTCCGGCGTGATCGGCAAGGATCGCGATGAACTGATGACTGCGGGTATGCGGGCGACACTCGAAGCGATGAAGGCGGAACTAGAGGCCTGACGTCACGTCTACGGCGTAGTCGCCAGACTTGCTGCAAGGCCGAATGCGATCGCCATAATTGCAACCTCGGTTGCGGCTCGGCGCGCTGAGACATTCGCGTCGCCGCGATGGTTTCGTGCTGCCCCGACCCACACCTGCCGCCACCACCAGCCGAGCATGAAAAGACCGGACAGGACGATCGCCTTCCCGATCAGGACCTGTCCGTAGCCCGTGCTGACCAGTGCAGTTGGTGATTCCAGAAGAGCCGCAGCCGAGGCGATACCTGTCACGGCAACGACCGCGATGCAGATGGCGGCGAGCCTCGAAAACGCGGGCAGCGCGGTCGCCCACTCCCCGCGGGAGCGGGCGACCAGCGCGAGCGCGGCGAGCAGGCCGCACCACAGCGCCGCCGCGGCGGTATGCGCGGTGATCAATATGGCGGTGAGCGCCTGGTGCGATGCGTGCCCCGCGAGAGGCAGCGCGAGAACCCCAAGGAGTGCCACACAGGCCGCAGGAACGTCCCACTGGCGACGGGCCTCCGGAGAGGTTTGGCGGCAAACCAACACAGCCGCGACGCTGAGCAGAAGTGCGCAACCAATAACGAGAAGTGAGATCCGGCCCAGCAGGATGTGGACGTAGTACGTCGCGAGATCTTCGATACTGAGCGAAGCGACCGTGACGTCGGCCAGGTTCGCCGCCGACGCGGTGGCGCCCGCAAGTGCGGCAGCACCCCACGCGGCCGCGAACACTGAAATCAGGCGCCACCGCCGCACATCCCGCGCGGCGGCTCGTGCCCGCTGGCCGTGTTCGGTGCGGAGCAGCCACGGGTAGGCGCACAGACCTAGCGTGACGACTCCACAGCCGAGCGTGACCGCCCGGGTGAGGGCGGCTGTGGCCGCATCATGCTGCGCGATGAGAGTCGCAGCGACTGCGCCGCCGATGACAGCGGGCACGGCGGCCCACAACAGGTGGCGAGCATCCCGGGCGGTCTGAACCACGTGCTCAGGCCCGCTTGCTTGATGACTTCAGGATCAGCGCGATGCCGCCACCAAGGACGATGACCGCTCCCAGTACGAATGGCCATGCTGGAAGAGATGTGGTCTCCTCGGCGGTGGCGTCTGGATCGGCTGGTGCCGGAGCGGAGCCTTCCCCGGCAGTTTCCGTCGCGGGGGTGACTGGCTCGCCGCTACCGTCGGTGGTGAGCGTGAACTCCACCGTCCCGCTGACGGGATGGCTGTCAGCAGAGATGACGCGGTACGCGATCGTGTAAGTGCCAGCGGCTCCAGCACCTGCGACACCGACACTGACTGTGTCTCCCGAAACCTCAATGTCGTCATCCGACCATTGATTACCCTCGGCGTCGGTGAGTGTGATCGCAGCGAAAGACTCCTGCAACGGCTCGTTGAACTGAGCTGACACACGGTCGGGCAGTGCCTCGACCTCCAAGCCGGCCTCCGGGTTGCTCGCGACGAGTACCGCGTGTCCTGAGGCGGGCGCGGCGAAGCCAAGCATCATCAGCGCGCCGACGAATCCAGCGGCACACAAAGTGACAAAGCGACGCAGGAATAGCATCTAAGCGCGTCCTTTCCTGACGAAGGCACCGAACCCGAGCACAGCGCCTAGGGCTCCCAGCATGAGACCCGCTCCGCCGAGCCAGCGCGCCGTGTTGTCGGAGTATTCGCTCGAACTAGTAGCTGCCGGTTGCACTTCAGTGTTCGCGGTGAGTTGGACAACTGGCGCCGGGTACTCGGATTCTGAGCCCTCCTCGAACCACTCCACGAGGGTGCCATCGCTGTATGACTGTACGGTCGGCAGTGGCAGTATTTCTTCGCTGGGTAGCGGACCAACTGATAATCGGAACAGGCCGAACTGGCCGGGTGCTATCCCAGTTCCGTCCGCATTCTCCCATCGGACCTCGGTTGTTCCGCCGCTTTCTTGATCTCGGATGATCTCGGACGTCCAGCCGGGCATGGGTTCCGTTCGAACGGACCGCATCTCCGGCAGGGTGACGGCGAGTCCAGTCGTGCTTGCGTCATCTGATTCAGTCGGCACGCGGAATGTGAGAACGGTATAACCCCCGGATTCCGCTTCAGGTGCATCCACGGTGACGTGTGCACCCGCGAGTGGGGCGGAAGTGAGCATTAGCGAAATCGCCGCGCTGGTGACAACCAGCGCAGGCAGGATTCTTCTGTTCATGTTGTGTCGTCTCTCGGATAAGTGCGGTTGCTCGTGGTCAGACAACCACGGGCGGACCGCGCCAAGAGACACAGGAACCGAGGTGATCCGGCAGGCGCCGGGCTGTTTGGGAGCCTGGGATCCGCGGTGCGCCGGCGGCGCCATGCTTTACCGGGCCCACGACTAGAAACAGCAGCGCCTGCACCGTCGTGGAAACCATGTGGACCAGGTGATCGGCCCACATGAGCAGCAGTGCGCACAGCAGCGTGGCGACGGCGTGCGCGGACAGCATCGCCGCTGAGTCAGGTGGCGCAGCGGGCGTCGCCGCTTCCGCGACGCCGGCCACATGCGGATGCCCAGTGAGATGCAGGACTAGATGCCCAGCGGCCTGGCCGGCGCCGAGAACACCGGCGAGCTTCCACCATTGCCCCGAGGTGAACGCCGAAATAGCGTGACACCCAACGATCACCGCGATCGGTGCCAGCGCAATCAGGCCCGACGGGTCAAGGTGGCCGCCCGCAGCGCCGTGAGCGGCAAGGGTAATAGCCGCACACACCAGCGCCGTGGCAATGGACCGGCCGTTGGTCATGGGGAACTCACTGCAGCATCATGCGGTACAGGCTCGTGGCGCTAACGAACACCAAGGCGGGCAAGGAGATCCGCTTCGATTCCGTCGAGCTCCGTCGAGATCGCCTGATGTGCTGCACGCCGGCGCGGCGGTGCCATGCGTTCGGCAGCTCGGACCGCAGTACTGAGTTCCTCAAGGCGCCCTGAGATGGCCTGGGAGAACTGCTGCACTTCGGCGTTCTTCGGATCGCGGTCGTGAACCTCGCGGGTAGAAGCTTCAGCGCCCGCGATCCGGGCGCTGAGTTTTGCGCCGTGACCTGTGAACTTGCCGAGTTCGTCGAGCGGGACACCGAAATGGCGCGCGCGCCGTTCGTCGAGGAACCCGCGGGCGGCAGTGACACCGCGGTAAACCACGGGAACGAGGACTGGCGCCAGCACGCGGGTAACCCCGACGAACCGCCTTGCTCTGCTCACTGTCACTCGCCCTTCCGCTGCGGTGCGCGCCTGCTGCTCAGCAACCTTAACCTGCTTGTCGGCAAGCTTCATCTGAGCCTTCTCCGACCTGCGCTGCGTCTTGTCCTGCTGCCTGGCGAGCTTCCGTTCTTGCTTCAAGGCTTTGTTCCATTTTCTGGACTCGTTCTTTGCCGCGAGCTTTGCCTCCGTTTTTGCCTTCGCTTTGAGGGCTTTTGCCTCAGCTTTTCGCATAGCGCGACTGGGTTTCTTGCTGAACAAACCCATCCGAGTGTCCTCCCTATGGCGGCCGAATCCGTGACGATCGCATCTGGGCGCGACCTCTAGTATTCGCTACTACCCTAGGACAGCGAATATCCTTCGTCATCGTGAACCCGAAGTCTGGTGTCCGCATTTTGCTAGATGCGAACCTTTTGTCCCGCTGCCGCCACCGAGTGCACCTCGATGCCGCGGCCGCGAAGGGGCTCGTACCGGGGGTGCAGCGGCGCACCGTGCCCCCGGGCGTTCGTCAGCGTCAGGAAGCTGCGGCGCTGCACCGGACGGCTGTGCGTGAGGCGATGAGTGCACTTCACCACGACAGCTGGGTCACCGTCGATTCTGACCAGTCGGCCCGCGACCGCGAAGACGACACGTTGCGAGCATGCGCTTCGGGCGTGTCGTGGATCTGGGGAGCGCGACTCCCGCTGGGGCCGGATGGGCAGCGAGGCGGCTCCGAGATTCTCATGCGCGATAATGCTCGTGGCGGTTACGTGCCGATCATCGTGGTGAATCACAAGGTGACGGATCCAGGTTCGGGAGCGTTCACCTCGCCGCTCACCACGTTCACGCCGGGCAGTGACCCTACGCGTAAAGTTCGGAGTCAGTTGCGTGATCAGCTGCGTCTAGCCCACCTCTACCGGCTGCTCCAGGCCTCGGGGCTGGCGTCCCCGCAGGCTATCGGTGGTGCGATCGGATACGACGCCGATTGCATTCTGGTGCATGACCTCACCCGTGAGATCCCGTCATTCGGGCACAGCCTGCTCGATGAGTATGACGCGCGAATCACCGACCGCATTGCCGTCATCAATGGTGAAGTCGTGACACAGCCGACCCGGATCGGGGAATGCGGCTTGTGTGAGTGGTGGCCGCAATGCAACATCGACCTCACCCGGGACCGCGATGTTTCGCTTGTGGTCAACGGTGCGCAGGCAGACGCGATGCGCAGCGCTGGAGCCAGCACCATCGACGAACTCGCACGGTGGGAAGGGGAAGCGCCCGAGCAGTGGCCAGGCTCTGGTTTTGCGGACGCGAAGATATTCGCGCAGGCGTGGCTGCATGACGTCACGCTCGTCCGCAAGGTGAACCAGGTAAGCGCGCGACGTGCCGATGTCGAGGTCGATATCGATATGGAAAGCTACCAGGACCACGGGGCGTATCTCTGGGGGACGCTGCTGACCGAGCCCGGTAAACCCCCCGTATATCGTCCGTTCGTGACGTGGGACCCGTTGCCCACGCGGGACGAAGGCCGCAACTTCGCAGAGTTCTGGGACTGGCTGACGGGTGTTCGCCGCTCAGCTGCCCAGCGCGGACTGACGTTCGCTGCTTACTGCTACTCGAAGGCGGCGGAGAATCGATGGCTGCTTGATTCCGCAGACCGGTTCCGCGGGATGAACGATATGCCGCTGGTCTCAGAGATAGAGCACTTCATCGAATCGGATGAGTGGGTGGACATGTTCGAAGCCGTCGCTGAGCAGTTTCATTGCCCCCAGGGACGTGGGCTGAAGAAGATCGCACCGAATGCAGGATTCTCGTGGCGTGATCCCGAAGCAGGCGGTGAAGCGTCCATGATCTGGTACCGCGAGGCAGTGGGGTTCGAGGGTGATCCCGTCCTGGACCAGCGCACGCGCATACTGCAGTACAACGAGGACGACGTATGGGCGACTCGTGTGCTGCGTGAATGGATGACCAGCATGGCGACCGCGCAAGTGCCCAGCGTCGACGACCTCGCCGCCCAGATGCAGCGCTAGACGCTGAAGCATCGACACGACTCCCACCAGCGCGCACGCTGACGGGTATTCTGGGTCCGTGAGCAGCGGCGGGAATTTCCTGGGGCGCTTTGGTGCGTCCGCACTGTTGCCGTTGTTCGCGTTCTTCGGCGTGGTAATGCTGACGGTTCAGAGTCCCACGGCCGCGGTTGGTGCTGCGGCGGTGCTGCTCATTGTCGCGGTGTCGGCTCCGCGACCCATACGTGATCTCGTCGCCTATTTTGACTCCGCCGAATGGCCGTCTCCCGAGGCGCGGCGGCTTCGGGGGTCCTATCGCAGGCACAGTGCCGCTGATGCTCCGGGGCGACCCCGGAAAGCGCGTGCACCAGGTTCGGGTCTCTTCACCTGACCTCTGACCCTAATTCCTGCCGAACGTTTTTCGTTCGGCGGGTTGTGCACCGCGAAAAGGAAATTTATGTTCAATTTTGTTTACTACCCTATTTCAGGGATTCTGTGGGTTTGGCATTATCTGTTCCTCGAGATGGCGGGAATGGCTGCGGGGTTTTCCTGGACTTTGTCCATCGTGTTTTTGGTCTTCACCATTCGAGCATTGCTCTATCGGCCCACCGCTGCTCAAATGCGGTTGAGCATGCGGATGCAGCAACTGCGCCCGCAGTTCGATGCGCTGAAGAAACGTTACGGTAAGGACCGCCAGCGGTATGCGATGGAAGTGCAGAAACTCCAGAAGGAGCATGGCATTAACCCGCTCGCGGGATGCCTGCCAGTGTTAGTGCAAGCTTTTGCGTTCCTGGGGATCTTTCATGTTCTGCGATCATTCAATCGTACGGGTGCTGGTTTTGGGCAGTTAAGTATGTCGGCAGAATTAAATGCCAACACACCCAACTATCTATTCAGCGTCGATCACGTGCAGTCTTTCCTCAGCGCGCAGTTGTTCGGCAGTCCGCTTGGGGCGGCTGCGGTTGGGCCGCTTAGCGCGCCGGACGCATTCGCGGTGCTCGGTGTTACGCCCGCGGCCCCCGCAGTCGCAGCGTTAGCCATGGTCCTGGGCGTCGCTGCCGCGATCGTGACACATGTGAACGCCCGGACATCGATCGCGAGACAGACTCCGGAAACCGCAGCGAGCCCTCAGTCAATAATCATGAATCGATTGATGTTGTGGGCGTTCCCACTTGGGGCCCTCATTGCTGCACCGTTCATGCCGGTCGCTGTGCTGGTCTACCTAGTGAGCAACAACGCATGGACGTACGGCCAGCAGCGCTTCGTTTATCGACGATGATTCGCTGCAGGAAACTCGCTAGGGCGCCCCCGACGTTTCACAACGCACCTCTGGTGCGGATCATCCGCAGACGGCGCCATACGATGCCGAGCCGACGAGCTTCGAGTACTTGGCGAGAACGCCGCGTTCGTACCGAGGTGGCAGTGGTGCCCATCCCTCTTTGCGCTTCTCTAGTTCAGCCGGGTCAACGAGAACTTCAAGGGTGCCCGTACCAACGTCGAGCTGAATCTGGTCGCCGTCCCGAACGAATGCGATCGGGCCTCCGTCGACTGCTTCAGGCGCGATGTGCCCAACACACAGTCCCGTCGTGCCACCGGAGAAGCGGCCATCGGTGATGAGCAAGACATCCTTGCCGAGTCCCGCTCCTTTGATCGCGCCGGTGATCGCGAGCATCTCCCGCATCCCGGGGCCGCCCTTGGGGCCTTCGTAGCGGATGACAACCACATCGCCCGCGGCGATCGTGCCGTCTTCGAGCGCATCGAGCGCTGCCCGCTCGCGTTCAAACACTCGTGCGGTCCCGGTGAACACATCCGTGTCGAAGCCAGCCGACTTCACGACCGCACCGCCGGGAGCGAGCGATCCGTGCAGGATCGTGATCCCGCCGGTGGGATGTATTGGTTCGCTGAGGTAGCGCAGTACCTTGCCGTCCGGATCGGGCGGAGCAATCCCAGCGAGATTCTCCGCGAGCGTTTTCCCGGTGACCGTCATGCAATCACCATGCATGAGACCGGCATCGAGCAGTGCTTTCATCACGACGGGGATGCCCCCGAGTTTGTCGATGTCTGTCATCACGTACTGGCCGAAGGGTTTGACGTCAGCGAGATGCGGGACACGAGACCCGATTCGCTGAAAATCGTCGAGTGTTAAATCGACCTGGGCCTCGTGGGCAATTGCGAGCAAGTGCAACACCGCGTTGGTGGAGCCGCCTAGCGCCATCACTACCGCGATCGCGTTCTCGAAAGCTTCCTTGGTGAGGATGTCTTTCGTGGTGATACCGCGGCGCAGCAGGTTCACGACGGCCTCACCTGACCGCCGGGCGAACCCATCGCGGCGACGGTCAGTAGCTGGCGGAGCCGCGCTCCCGGGAAGCGACATGCCGAGTGCCTCGGCGGCGCTAGCCATTGTGTTGGCGGTGTACATTCCGCCGCATGCGCCTTCGCCCGGGCAGATTGCGCGTTCGATCGTGTCGACGTCCTCGCGTGTCATCAGTCCCCGCGCGCAGGCGCCGACAGCTTCGAAAGCGTCAATTATGGTGACTTCTTTTTCGGTGCCGTCGGACAGCTTCACCCACCCCGGAAGGATCGAGCCTGCGTAGAGGAAAACTGACGCCAGCTCGAGGCGGGCCGCCGCCATCAGCATCCCGGGAAGCGATTTATCGCATCCAGCGAGCAGTACCGACCCGTCGAGGCGTTCGGCGCACATCACGGTTTCCACGCTGTCCGCGATGACTTCTCGTGACACAAGCGAAAAGTGCATGCCTTCGTGGCCCATTGCGATGCCGTCTGACACGGAGATCGTGCCGAATTCAAGTGGGTATCCTGCCGCCGCGTGGACGCCATCCTTGACGGCTTTCGCTAGGCGATCAAGCGACAGGTTGCACGGCGTGATCTCGTTCCACGATGACGCGACACCTATTTGGGGTTTGGCGAAGTCCTCATCCGACATCCCGACCGCGCGGAGCATCCCCCGGGCAGCGGTTTTCTCGAGGCCATCTGTGACATCGCGGCTCCGTGGCTTGATGTCGACGTTCTGTCCGTTTGCCGTCATCGCTGCTCCTGCGTGGTCGGTGGGGCTGTTGCCTGGGCTGATTACCTCGGGGCCATACGGAGCGCACCATCCATACGGATAGTCTCCCCGTTGAGGTAGTCATGCTCAATGATCATCGTAGTGAGCTGCGCGAATTCCGCGGGGAGGGCGAGCCGGCGCGGGAATGGCACTCCAGCGCTCAGGCCCTTCCGGTACTCCTCGGTGACTCCGGCGAGCATGGGTGTGTCGACAATTCCAGGTGCAATTGTGTTCACTCGAATGCCGAACTGCGCGAGGTCCCGCGCTGCCGGGACAGTCATGCCATGCACCCCACCTTTTGAAGCGCTATAGGCGATCTGACCGACCTGACCCTCGAAAGCTGCTACGGACGCAGTGTTCACGATGACACCGCGCTGGCCGAAGTCGTCCATCGGAGTTGTCTCAGCCATCGCCTGCGCGGCAAGTCGCATGACGTTGAACGTTCCGATGAGGTTGACAGTGACGACTGTCCGGAAAAGTTCGAGGTCGTGCGGGCCCTGCTTGGAGAGGATCCGCCCCGCCCAGCCAACGCCAGCGCAGTTCACGGTGATGCGAAGTGGCTTCTCACTCGCGGACACCTGATCGACGGCCGCGGTGACATCACTGTCGCTGGTGACATCTGTGGCGATCAGTGTGACACCCGCTGGGGCGGAATCACCCGCACGGTCGATGGAGCTAGCGAGGTCGAGGCCGTAGACAGTCGCGCCCTTTTCGGTGAGAAGCGCGGCCGTAGCGGCTCCAAGACCTGAGGCTGCACCTGTGACGATTGCAGCGGTTCCTGAGATGTCCAATGCTGGTCCTCCCTGCGTGATCTGGAGTTACTGAGACGCTGTAACCAACTCTATGCCGGCGTCGAAACGCAACGTCGCCTGCACCCCTGAAAAAAGGGGTGCAGGCGACGAGGAAAGGGTGCAGCGCGGCGGCTAGTTCGTCCGGCGGCGGAGGAAGTACGTTCCCGCTGCGGCTGTTCCCGCGACACCCGCAGTGCCGAGAAGGATCACCGAAATCGGAATGGCACTGCCTGATGCGGCCTGGTCACCGAGTACGAGGCCGACTGGAGGGAGTTCGCCCGCGAGGGTGTCGTCGCTGGTCAAATAGTCGACAACCTCGAATGTCCCGTCGTCGTTGTAGAGGCCGGCGAGCACAATTCCCGTCGGACTCGAGACGACGATTGATTCGGACACCTTTGTGACGTCGACGTCCTCCAGTTTCTCTCCGCCCAGGTCGATATCGGCGGTGTCCTCTGTACCCTCCGTGATGGCCTTTCGCGCCTCTTCTTCTGCGAGCTTCGCGGCCTCGAGGTCTGCTTCGGCTTCAGCGAGCGCATTCGCTGCGGCGTCTGCATCCTCTTCCGCGAGCGCGGCTTGCTTCTTCGCGGTCTCGTAGCTTTCGTACGCTTCGGTGGCCTGCGCCTTGGCTTCCTCAGCAGCGGCAAGCTTCTCCCGTGCAGCCTGACGTTTCTCGGTGAGAATCTTGCGGGCTTCGGCAGAGTCGTCGGCGGCGGCTTCGAACTGTGTCAGGGCGGCGTTGTATTCCAGCTCTGCCTCGTCGGCAGCTGTTTTCGCGTCCTCGTATCGCCGCTCGGCTTCCGCATGCTCGGCCTGAGCTGATGTCAGCGTGTCGGTGGCGGCTGCGGCGGCCGCTCGTTTTTCCTCAGCGACGGATTTCGCCGCGTCGAGTTCTGCGGTGGCGGCGTGGAATTCTGCTTCTGCGGCAGCCTTGGCTTTAAGCTTCGCCTCGAGCTCTCGCTTGGCTGCGATCTTTTCGGTGCCATGCGCATTATGGAAGGCCTTTTTCGCCGCGGCGGCTTCCTCTTCGGCCTGCTTCAGATTTTCCTCGGCCTTGGAGACAGTCTGCTCGGCTTCTGCGACCGCCGCTTCTGCATCGGCGAGTTCTGCCTGCGTTTCCGCATCTGTCTCGCCCGCCGCCTTCATGCTGTCCTCCGCGGCCGCGAGGTCCTCTTTGGCGCTGTTAAGTTCCTGGTTCGCTGCATCGAGCTCAGCCTTAGCGGCACTGGCTTTAGCTTCCGCCTCAGCGGCCTGTGCCGCGGCTTCGCTGGCCTTCCGACGAGCCTCTTTGCGCTCCTCGACAGCACGGTCAGCCTCGACTGTGGCCTTTGTGTATTCGACGCTCTTTTCGGCGAGCCGCTTTTCTGCCTCGCTTGAAGCCTGCCCGGCTTCCTCCGCGGCCTTTTGGGACTCTTCGGCTGTCTGGCGCGCTTCGGCCGCTGCCTGTTCCTTTTCCGCGGTGTTCTTCTCCGCTTCTTCGAGGACATTCGTTTCGGTGGTGACGACGGTCGTCGCAGAGACCGAATTTTCGGGCGCCGGCTCGTTGACGGCGGTGCCGGCGTCATTCGTGAATGTTGATTCCGGCGGATCCACCGGTGCGGGTGGTGCCGTGGGCTCAATCGGCTGTGCCGTCGTTTCACCTTCGCCGTGTTCATCTTCTGCCATGGCAATGGCGGGGAGTGCTACCCCCGCTGAAACCGCCAGTGCTGCAGCGACGGTGAGCGCACGGATGCGACGGGATGGTGTCACAGGCATAGCGGGGTTGCTCCTTCGAGAAGGCGGGATTCTGCGTGCGAATTTGAATGGGGCGAAATGGTCAATCTCGAGGCAATCGTGATCATCCCCGTTGGGAGAAGTTTCGCTGAGGCTGACGCTTCTGTTACTGCGAACTTAACGCGTCTACCTGAGTGTGATCCAAATCACATAGCTTTGTCGTCTGACTAGCCGACACTGAGACACGAACCGTTCATCAGCTGTCGGCAAATTAGAGGACAACGGCCCAAGGGCCCAATGACCCAAGGGCCATTCAGGCAGCTAGGAGCATTGCCAGTACCGCTGTATCTGGATGCTCGTTCGGGTCGACGCCAATTCGGGTGACAAGCGAGGTTACGGTGCCGTCCGCTTCGGCCTCCGCCCACGTTGCCCGATGCTCCAGCCCGAGATGTGGCAAACCCGGAAGAAGTAAGCACCCCGATGCCGCACCATTGCATTCGGGCAGTGAGGGTGTGGTCTCAGACGGTGGATGCAGCATCAGCAGGGCCGGCGGCTGCTCACTGGCGAAAACGCCGGGGGTGAGAGCTTGATCACCTAGCACTGTCCCGGCGGCGAAAAGCAGGCCCACGACATCGGGGATGGAGGTTTCTGGGTGATCCTCACGCGCGCCGAAGACCGTCGATGTGGGCAAAAGTCCTGGGAGAGAAGCAACCCGGACGGCGAGCACGAGTAGCTGGGCCCATTCTTTGGTGCTTTCCGGCCAGCGTCCGCTGAGCAGGAAACCCTTCAGAGTGCCGCCTTGTTCGAACGGTGACATCTCTACTGTGTCCCGATTCATTGCTACCTCCTGCTTTTCCGGAGAGACCTCCCGATCGGCCGGTTGGGTTGGCGAAAGACCTGGTGATAGGACTATGAACAATTATCCCGCTGTCACACAAGGCTATGCGAGTGCTAACCGTGTTCGCGGGCTGTACATGCTCATGCAACGTATTCGTGCCAAAGTGGGAAGGCTGGGTTTGGATGGTGGGCGGAAGCGAGCAGGAGAGGATGGCGCGTGGTCACTGAAGATCTCGATGCAGTGGTAGACGATTGGCCTGACCGGATCCGTGAGGGCTCCTTATCTGCTGTTGCACGTCAAGCCGCTGATTTATCCCTTCCTGACTTGGTCTGGGTGCTGGAACGGTTACGCGTCCGCGACCGCGCCATTGTGTTCCGGTTGCTCCCGAAAAGTCTTGCGCACGAGGTGTTCGAACGTTTCGACGATGGACTCAAGGGCGAACTGTTCACGAGTCTGCGGGACGACCAGGTTGTGTCGCTGTTCTCGGACCTCGATCCGGATGATCGCGTCCACGTCATGGATGAGTTGCCCGCGACCGTCGCGAAGAAGCTGCTGCAGGGCCTCTCCAAGCATGAGCGGGAACTCACCGCCCCGATCCTCGGTTACGACCGCGGTTCGATCGGCCGCTGGATGAGCACCGAGTTCGTGCGCGTACTCGAAGGCCAGACCGTCGCAGCCGCGCTGATGCAGATCCGGCAGCGGGGCAGGGATGCGGAGACGATCTACACCGTTCCGGTGACAGATACGGCGAAGCGCCTCGTTGGCGTTGTGAGCTTGCGAGAATTGATGCTGGCGGACCCAGAGATCCTCGTCAGCGAAGTGATGAACGAGCCGATCAGCGTGACCGCCTCCGAAGCTGACGAGACTGCAGCGAGATTGTGTCTCGACGCGCAAGTCTTGGCGCTGCCTGTGGTCGACAAAGAGGACAGGCTCGTGGGGATCCTCACTGTCGACGATGCCGTGCGCATCACCGCGGTCGCAGAGGAAGAGGACGCCGCCCGCGCAGGTGCTATGGAGCCCCTGGGCAGGCCCTATTTGTCGACGCCCGTGCGTACCCTTGTCCGCACGCGTGTCGTATGGCTGCTGCTGCTCGCGGTTTCCGCGGTAGCCACGGTGGGTGTGCTCGACCACTTCGAGGACGATCTGGCCGCTGTAGTGACGCTGGCGGTCTTCATCCCGCTTCTCATCGGAACGGGCGGTAACACGGGTTCGCAGGCCGCGGTCACAATTACTCGCGCGCTGGCGCTGGGTGATGTTCGAGCGAGAGACGTCGGGGTCGTCCTTTTCCGCGAGGTTCGGACGGGCGCCGTCTTGGGTGCACTACTCGGCACGCTCGCGCTTGGCGCGATCAGCCTGGTAGCGGTATTCGTCGATGGCTATACTGCGGAAATAGGGGTTGTTGTAGCCGCTTCCATGCTCGCGATCTGTACGCTCGCCGCCTCGGTGGGTGGCGTGATTCCGTTGTTCGCGAAGGCTGTGAAGATCGACCCGGCGGTCATGTCGACGCCATTCATTGCGACGTTTGTTGATGCCACAGGGCTTATCCTCTACTTCGTGATTGCGAAGTTGGTCCTGGGCATTTAGTAGTGAAGCATTTTCCCTCCTCGTGAGGGAAAATGCTTCACTCTCTCGTGCGGTTCTAGACGATGAGGCCGTTGGCCTGGGAGCGCGCGCGGTCGAAGCGCGCGGCGACATCGTTCCAGTTCACGATGTTCCAGAAGGCGTTGACGTAGTCCGCCTTGACGTTCTTGTACTGCAGGTAGAAGGCGTGCTCCCACATATCGAGCATCAGCAGCGGTGTGAGACCAATCGGGATATTGCCCTGCTGGTCGAAGAGCTGAACGATGATCGGGCGCTGGCCAATCGAGTCATATGCGAGGATCGACCAGCCGGAGCCCTGAATCGCGTTAGCGTTCGCGCTGAAGTGTGCCCGGAACTTGTCAAATGAACCGAAGTGCTCATCGATAGCGGCTGCTAGTTCGCCCTCGGGCTTGTCGCCGCCGTCCGGAGAGAGGTTATTCCAGAACACCGAGTGATTGGTGTGGCCACCGAGATGGAACGCAAGGTTCTTCTCGTGAAGGTTCACCACAGCGGCGAGTGTGTCGTTCTCACGCGCTTCAGCGAGCTTCTCGAGTGCGGTGTTTGCGCCCGTCACGTAGGTCTGGTGGTGCTTGGAATGGTGGAGCTCCATGATCTGGCCCGAGATGTGGGGTTCCAGAGCGGAGTAGTCGTACGGCAGATCCGGAAGCGTGTAGACAGCCACGAGTGTCCTTTCTACGCGAGCCTGCGGGCCGCCTGCAGGTAAATGCAGATGCCCGCAGCGCGGACTGTTGAGTTTTTCCAATACCGTGCCAACTCTTCTTGATCGACACACTTTCTGCAACAACTTCGCCCTCAGCGAATTCCGCGTATGAAAAAGTTCGGGTATCCGAATTAAATTACGTCGGACATCAATCTTTCGGTCGGGCAGAGAGCATCGGGGAACGCGTAGCATCGCAGTATGTCGTGGTTCGATGAACTCACAGGCCGGAAGAAGACGACTATGGTGACGCCTGAGCAGGCTCTCCCTGGCAGGGACACACCGCTGCGGATCTCGGGTGTGCACGCGGTAAACGGCGCTCGAATCGTTCCGCCGTTCCCTGCCAAAACGGAGACAGCTGTGGTGGGTGAGGGCTGTTTCTGGGGTGTTGAACGGATCTTCTGGAAACTGCCTGGCGTGCACGCGACGGCGGTCGGATACGCAGGCGGGTATACACCCAACCCGACGTACGAGGAAGTGTGCACAGGCCTCACCGGTCATAACGAAGTTGTACTGGTGGTGTTTGATCTGGAGGCGATCAGCTACGCGCAGATCCTCCGCAACTTCTGGGAAAGCCACGACCCGACGCAGGGGATGCGCCAGGGCAACGACGTAGGCACCCAGTACCGCTCAGCGATCTACACAATCGGAGATGAGCAGGGTGCAGCGGCTCAGGCATCCGCCGAGGAGTACCAGAAGGCGCTCACCAAGGCGGGATACGGCCGGATCACCACCGAGATCGCGCCGCTGACCTCCTTCTATTACGCGGAGGAGTTTCACCAGCAATACCTGCACAAGAACCCGGCCGGGTATTGCGGGCTCGGAGGCACGGGAGTCAGCTGCCCAGTGGGCCTCGGCGCCTAGCCGCCTCCCGCGCTTCTACGGAGGAGCCGTCAGCTCCGAGGTTCCCAGCGCCAGCGTTTCCGGGCAACCGACACCGCGATCCACGTCCACAGGGCCGTGATCAACAGTGCGCTGACAAGTGGCGGCAACGCGGTCAGTGCGCCCTGCGCGATCACATCCTCGGAGGCACCCATACCGCGTGCGAGCAGGCTGGTCAGGGAGGCGAACGGGATCGCGCTGACGAGGCGGCCCTGCATCTCGTCAAGTGGCTGCAGCACCAGGTTCGCGCCTACTGCTCCGAGGATGATTAGCGGCATGACCGTCCACTGCACCCGCTCGATGTTCGGCGCGACACTGCCAGTCGCGACTCCCGCGGCAACAGCGAGCACGGCGGTGCCGAGGAGCGCGAGCACCACATACCCCGGCTGCTGCGGGAAGGGAGCTCCCAGTGCGAGGCATCCGCCAAGCACGATGAGTCCCTGCACGGTACCGATGAGAATTAGTGGTCCGGCGATGGCGCTCAGCATTTGTGCCGGAGCTAATTCGCTCGTCCGCAGCCGCTTGAACAGTTGTGTTTCGCGCCGCGCCGTCACCACCGATGCGCTCGTCACGTATACCGAGAACAACAACGCGAGAATGCACATCGGTGCGGCGATCTGCGCCCACTGCTCCGACGTCTCAGGCTGAGCGAGAATCGGGAAGATCATTACGAACGCCGGCGCGAACACCATGGTTAAGAGGGTGACTCGCTGGCGCACGATCATCGTAAGTTCAAAACGCATCATCCGCAGCGTGCGGGTGATCGGATGGACGAGCACGGGCGCTGGAGGTGCTGTGGTTGTCATGTGCTTGGCTCCTTAGTTGAGCGGCTGGCCGCTGATGTCGAGAAACACTTCTTCCAGCGACGCCGGTGTGGCGCGCAGGGGACCGAGACGCACCCCGGACGTGTCGGCTGCATTCATGAGCCACGTGAGGGCGAGTTGCTGGTCGGTGCTTTCGAGAACAAGTACGTCTTTCCCGCGCTGTGTCTCACGGCGCATCTCGACACCATCCGGTGGGCGATGATGCGCTGGCGGCCAATAAATGTCGTCGAGTTCCACGGTGACGCGCGAGGGGCGGCTCGCGAGAACTTCGCTGAGCGTTCCGGTTACCGCGATTTCACCGCCATGCATAATCGCGACGCGATCAGCGAGCGCCTCGGCTTCCTCGAGGTAATGCGTCGTCAGAACGACTGTTGTTCCCGCCCCGCGCAAGTCACTGATGACAGACCACAAGGTTCGCCGCGATTCCGGGTCGAGGCCGGTCGTCGGCTCATCGAGAATGATGAGTTCCGGGTTGCCCCAGATCGCCAGGGCAAGATCCAGGCGCCGCCGCTCACCGCCAGAAAGGGACGTCACTGTGTGGCTGGCACGGTGATCGAGGCCGACCGTGTGGAGTACGCGATCGACGTCGTCAGTGCGGGACGACAGGGATTTCCACAGTTTGACCGTCGCGGTGACGCTGATTTCACCGAAGAAGCCAGCTTCCTGCAGCACCACACCAGTGCGGGCACGGACGGTGCCTGGATGTTGGCGCGGATCTGTGCCGAAGACCTTCAGTTCTCCGTCCTCTTTGGCACGGAAGCCTTGGAGAATCTCGAGTGTCGTTGTCTTCCCAGCGCCGTTTGTGCCGAGCAGCGCGAATATCTCGCCGCGCTGAACTTGCAGGTCGACGGAGTTCACTGCGCGGTGCGCGCCGTACGAGTAACAAATGCCGCGCGCATCGATCACTGCATCGTGGGACGCGTTTACGGCGCCGACTGTGTGGTGTGGGGACGCAAGCCTTTCCATGCATTCAGCGTCGCGTTCGCCAGGAGTGTTCGTTAGTCCGCGATGTCACCGGCTTGCCATGACAAATGTCAGTGCGAAATCGTGACCGCCGCATACGTCCTGGCTGCGTGGCTCTGCAAGAATCGACAGAGTGACCACGCTGATGTCGCGGACGTGGCATTCCCGCACCCAAGTCGATCGTGTAGCGCTCTACACGATCGGCTCGCTGCACACGATCGCGTGGATGTTCGTGGTGGTGTTCCTCGTTGGCCTCGGTGTACCCCGAACGCCGTCCGAATTCGCGGGCTTCGCGGTGCTTCTCGCTACTGGGGGAACAGCGGCGTATGTGCTCCAGCTCGGCATCCGGCGCAACAGGCACGGTACGGCTGTAGCGGCCTGGCCGTTCGCCGTTCTCGCCTTGCTGGTAGCTGCAGCGGTTCTGGTTGCCGCTCTTGGGAGTGGAGACACGGAAAACTGGGAGCTCCAGGTGTCCCACGCAGCGCTCCTCCTTGGTGTCCTAGCGGTATCGCCGCTGGCTTCAGGGCGCCGAGCTGCCGTAATTGCGGTTGGGGCGGGTCTAACTTCGTATGTGATCGTCGGGGAAGCGCCGCTCGCTGTGCTTCTCGGCGGGGCAGCGATGTTCCTGATCGCCACGACACGTATCTCCCTGTGGATGCTGCGAGTCGTGGATGAACTCGATGCCGCGCGGGCGAAAGAAGCGGCGCTCTCGGTGGCAGAAGAACGGCTGCGTTTCGCGCGGGACCTGCATGATGTTGTGGGGCGGGCACTTTCCGTGATCAGCGTAAAAAGCGAGCTTGCCACTGTGCTGGCCGAAAGGGACATTGAGCGCGCTGCAGACCAGATGCGGGAAGTCCGGGAACTCGCGAACGACTCACTGCGTGAAATGCGTCAACTTGTTCGCGGCTACCGCGGACTCGATCTCGCCGCTGAAGTTGACGGTGCACGCGCGCTGCTGCAGTCGGCAGGCATCGACGTGACGGTCGAGGGGGACGTCGCGGACGTACCGGAGGGGTTCCGCGAGGCCGCGGCATGGATGGTGCGCGAAGGCGTAACGAATATCCTGCGGCACTCCGTTGCGCGCACCTGCACCATCATGGTTGCCGCGGGCGCCATTTCGCTCCGCAACGACGGTGTGCCGTCACGAGAAACAGACGACGGTGCCTCGAAACACGGCAATGGGCTGGCCGGGCTGTCCGAGCGGATGAACGCGGCAGGTGCCGCGCTAGTTTCCCGGCACACAGGTAGTGAGTTTGAGCTTCGCGCCGAATTTCCGCACACCAAAAGGGAGACGTAGTGGACGACGGTCGCGCGGTAATCAGCGTTCTTCTCGCCGATGACGAAAACCTCATACGCGCGGCATTGCGCACCATGCTCGACCTTGAATCAGACATCGACGTCGTCGCCGAAGCCTCTACCGGGGACGAAGCGCTGAGCAAAGCACGAGCATTTACTCCGGACATCGCGGTGCTTGACCTGCAGATGCCCGTGCTTGACGGGGTAGAGGTGGCCGAGCGGCTCCGTGAACATCTTCCGAACTGCGGCGTCGTCATCGTCACCAGCCACGGCCGCCCCGGTTACCTCAAGCGTGCTCTCAGTGTCGGCGCGCGGGGATTCCTGCCCAAGACAACGTCGGCAAGCACCCTTGCGGACGTGATCCGCAAAGTCGCGGCGGGCGGCCGTTTCGTCGACCCCGAGATCGCGGCTGAAGCGATCAGCGCTGGCGACAGTCCCCTCACCCCTCGGGAGGCCGACGTTCTCGAACACGCGGCAGAAGGTGCTTCCGTCGAAGAAATCGCACGTCGGGTGTCGCTCACAGCAGGGACGACACGCAACTATCTGTCGTCGGCGGTGTCGAAACTCGGCGCGGCGAATCGATATGAGGCGTGTGTGATCGCGCGGCGGTTCGGGTGGATTTGAGGGGGTGTTTGCTGTGGAGCCCGGAACCCCTGGCTTTCCGCCCACCTCTCAGCGACATTAGAGTGCGGCGCTGCAGGGCAGTTCGCGATCCAGGCTGCGGTCGGTGTAGAGCACCCCGCTGTCGGGCATGGACTCCGAGGGTTCAGTTGTTTCGCAACCGGGCGAGAGTAAGTTTTACACGTCGAGCCTCCTTGTCAAAGAAAAATATGTATGCGACTGTATGTAAAGCTCTGGCAGGCTGCAGAGCGTCGGGCCATGCTTCAACGGGGCAACATGGCTGCTCTGACCTTTTATTGCGCCTCGGTCATCGAAGACAGGGACATGGGAACAATCACTTTCGTTTCGCACGACGGCGAATCGCAAGAAGCTGAGATCGCCGAGGGACAGTCGTTGATGCAGGTCGCGACCAGCAACGGAATCGCTGGTATTGATGGTGACTGCGGCGGCGAGGCCGCCTGCGGTACGTGCCACGTCATTCTCGAAGCACAGTGGTTCGGTAAGACCGGTGATCAGAGCGACGAAGAGTTGCAGATGCTCGACATGACGCCGGAGCGCGAGGCGACATCGCGGCTCGCGTGCCAGATCAACGTCTCCGCAGCCCTGGACGGAATGGCCGTCAAGCTTCCCGAATTCCAGATGTAAACCTGACACTCTCGAACTACAACGAGGTAGGCGACATGATTGACGTTATTGGTCAGGTCAGAAGCAAGGTCGAGCAGGTCGTCCCGATCGACCTCCTGGTCCGCGGAGCACACGTGTACAACCGTGCGCGCCGGGTCGTGGACGCGAGGGAACGGCCACCGATCTTCCCCGAAACCCGCATCCCTGACGGCGCGGAAATTTCACTGGCAGAAATCGATACGAGCAACCCGTTCCTCTATCGACAGGGGCAATGGCTTACGCACTTCAAGCGCTTGCGCGACGAGTCTCCAGTCCATTTCCAGAAGGAAAGTCCGTTTGGACCTTTCTGGTCGGTCACTCGCTACGAGGACATCCTCGCGATGGACAAAAACCATCACGTATTCTCCGCCGAGCCGTACATCATCATCGGCAAACCCCCAGCGGGCTTCGACATCAAGATGTTCATCGCGATGGACCCGCCGCAGCATGACGTGCAGCGTTCAGCGGTGCAGGGTGTTGTAGCGCCCAAGAATCTCAAACAGATGGAGCAACTGATCCGCTCCCGAGTTCAGGAAGTGCTCGACGAACTGCCGGTCGGCGAGCCGTTCAACTGGGTGGACCGAGTCTCAATCGAGCTGACCGGCCGCATGCTCGCGACGTTGCTGGACTACCCGTACGACGATCGCCGGGAGCTGACGAAAATCTCCGACCTGACTTCCGGCATCCCGGGAGCGACGGGTGGGACGTCGGACCTCGATGAAACGTTCTCAGCTGCGGTCCCGCTCCTCCGCAAGGTCATGCATCTCTGGGATGAGAAGAAAGCGCGGATCGAGGCAGGTGAGACGCCGGGCTTCGACCTGATCAGCCTGATGCTCTCGGATGAGAACACAAAGAACATGAACCACCGTCCGATGGAGTTCCTCGGAAACTGGATACTGCTGGTTGTGGGCGGAAACGATACGACCCGTAACTCGATGAGCGGTGGCGTGTACGCGCTCAACAAGTTCCCCGACGAGTTCGCCAAGCTCAAGGCCAACCCGAAGCTAATCCCGAACATGGTGTCGGAGATCATCCGCTGGCAGACGCCGCTGGCGTACATGGCACGCCGGGCTAAAGAAGACACTGTTCTTCGCGGCCAGCAGATCAAAAAGGGCGACAAGCTCATCATGTGGTACGCCTCGGCAAACCGCGACGAGCGCCATTTCGAAAATCCGGACCAGCTCGTCATCGACCGCCCAAATGCGCGAAACCACATCGCCTTCGGATTCGGTGTGCACCGCTGCATGGGTAATCGCCTCGCGGAAATGCAGCTGCGCATTCTGTGGGAGGAACTGCTTGACCGCTTCGAAGACATCGAGGTACTCGAGGAGCCGGAGATCGTGCAATCGACCTTCGTGCGCGGTTATTCCAAGCTGATGGTCAAACTGACCAGAAAACAGCAGGTGTAACGGTGCGCGCGATCATCGTTGGCGGCAGCCACGCCGGGGCCCAGCTCTGCGCGAGCCTCCGTCAGGAAGGCTGGGACGGCGAACTACTGGTCATCGGCGACGAGCCGATACTGCCTTATCACCGCCCACCCCTGTCCAAGGCCTACCTCGCGGGCAAGTCGACCCTCGACGAACTTCTGATCCGGCCCGCGGACTTCTACGCGAAAAACGACATCGCGTTTCGCCACGCGGGCGTCGTGAGCATCGATCGTGACGCACATTCGCTCACGTTGAGTGATGGCGAGAAGGTCGGCTACGACAAACTCGCGCTGTGCCTGGGAGCCCGGCCGCGCCGTCTGCCGCTGGCGGGCACGGAATTGGCTGGCGTGCATTACCTGCGGTATGCCGCCGATATAGAGGCGATCCGTAGTGGAGTCGCGGGCGCTGGCCGTGTGGTCATTATCGGGGCTGGCTACATCGGGCTGGAGACAGCCGCCTCGCTGCGCAAGCGGGGTGTCGAGGTGACGGTCCTGGAGCACGCTGACCGCGTGATGCAGCGGGTCACCGCGCCGGAAGTCTCGGCGTTCTACGCTCGCGTGCATCGCGAAGAGGGCGTCGATATTCGTACCGGTGTAGCGATTTCGGCGATCGAGGGCGATGACAGTGTCCGCGGCGTCCGCCTCGCTGATGGTGAGCTCATCGAAGCCGATCTGGTCATCATTGGGGTGGGCGTCGTACCCAACACCGAGCTTGCCGAGGCCGCGGGGCTGGCGGTCGACAACGGGATCATCATTGATGACCACGCGCTCACGAACGACCCGGACATCGTTGCCGCTGGCGATTGCGTCAGCCACTTCATGCACCGCTACGGTCGTCGGCTGCGACTTGAGTCGGTGCCAAGTGCCGGCGAGCAAGCAAAAGTAGCTGCCGCGACCATTTGCGGCAAAGTGAAGACTGTTACCGCGCTGCCGTGGTTCTGGTCAGATCAGTACGAACTCAAGCTGCAGATCGCTGGACTGAACGAGGGCTACGACAGTGTCGTTTTGCGTGGTGATCCGGATGCTGGTCGCAGCTTCGCCTGCTTCTATTTCACGAAGGGCGAGATGATTGCAGCCGATTGCGTCAACCGGCCGCAGGAGTTCATGTTCAGCCGACGGGTCCTCGGCGACCGGATTCCGGTAGCGCCGAGCCAGCTGGCGGATCCTGAGAGCTCGCTCAGTGAACTGTTGAAGGCTGCCGTAGCCAGCAAGTTGTGACGGAAGCGACGAACCCGCTATTGCGGGACAGTCAGGGAGCGCAACGGAATTCGGCATACAGGTCCGGCAGAAAGCCGGCGAGATGGTTCATCTCGGTCGCGCAGTGGAGCAGCAGGTCCCGACCGAACTGGTCACGCGTCCGGTAGCGGCCGATCGCCGCCACCGCCGGTGGCAGCGTCATGCGTGCCACCGCGCTAGTCAGGATCCGCGCGGATAGTGGTTTGGATACGGAACTGGCGGGGACGGGCAGGATCTCGGCATGGCCGAGGAAAAACCGCGACCGCATCTCGCTGCCATGATCGGTGGGTCGCACCTGATGGACGAGCCATCCAGCGGAGACTGGGAGGTCGCTGGTCCCTACACGCGCACAAATGTGCGTGACGCCCGTTCGTTCGGAAAATCCAGCCTGGGAGGGGTCGATGAACCGGATGGCCAGGCGCGACAGCGATGTTCCGATGTACTCATCGACATACGAGACGTTATTGATGTAGCGCTGCCGGGCGCTGAGCGCGCGGTCGCCGCTACGGTCCTCAGCTAGGGCAGTGAACAGATGCGCGCCGGGATGCCAGAGCTTGTAACGAGCGCTGTCGGTGGAGTGCCAGCCAAACCACCAGTCCCACATCTCGGCGGTCACGTCAGGCATATCGGTGCGGCAACTGACCACGAGCGTGCCGCGATCAGTGCGAGTCCAGCCGGTTTCCATCTGGTGGTAGCCGGGTGCAGATAGCCGAGTGACTGCGTCATCGATCTCGTAGCCGCATTCGGCCGGCGCTTGGCCGCAGGTGAGTGCGTCGCGAACGTGAGCCTGAATTGGGCGGACTTCGGAACGGAAGTAATGCGCGAACGGACGGCTCGCATCGTCTTCGCTGAAGCCCAGCCGACGCTGCTGAGTCGCGTAAGAGCCGGGCAGGGGACGTCGATCAGCTGACGTGATCCGATACTTCACGAGCCCTCCTTACTGCAACGGCGAGGTAGTGCGCCACGGGACGGACCCAATGCGCCATGATCACGGTGAGGCAGTGCCTGGCAGAATGCCCGGTGAGTGCTTGGAGGTTGAGGTTGTGTTCGGATGGATACTGGCGGTGTCGGGTACCGCTGTCATCGTAGGTGCTGGCTTCGTTGCGGCCTACGCTCCGCGGATGCGGGAGCGTGCGTTGCGTCGGCGCACTGCCTGGTCGGCTGCGCGCTCGGCGGTTGAAAGCGCGGCGGTCAGCCGGGACGCTGCCCGTCGGTCGGTTGGCGAGGCAGAGGAGTTGTTCCACCGGGCGGAGCTACTCATCGCCGCTCAGGGTGGCGTGACGTCTGCGCTGGAAGCAAAAGAATGCGCCACCCGCGCGGATCTACTGTGGCGGGCAGCCGCTGATGCGTGAGCGACTCCTGTGGGTGCGCTGGGTGTTTCTTGTGGTTGGTGTCGCTGTGCTTGTCCTCTTTCTGGTGGCGCAGCGCCAGAGTCAAGGCGTGGACGTCAGCTACGGGCAATCGCCGTCGGTGGACAAGGTGATGGAAGGTGACGGGGATGAACTGACCGATCAGACCATCCCGTCGACCGCTGATATTCAGCAACGCGTCGACAGCGACCGAGTGGTAATCCTGCCGGGCGCGGTCGCACAGTGGGACGAACGGCGAGTCTCCGACGCGCTAGGCGACAGCGATTTGCGCATCCTCGTGGCGCCCCCGGGACTGAGCGAGGAGCAGAAAGACCAGCTTGACGATGTTGAGGGCGTCGATATTCAGATCGTCGGCACCAGCGTGACCGGCGGAATATTCGGAGCGACCAACAACAACATTGCCGGCTGGCGCGCCGAGTTCGCAACGGGTGACGTCACCAACCTCCTCGTGGCACTCATCGCGAGAGAACTGGACGAGGAGCATCCCTCGGACGTCGACCTCCTAGATCGGCGCATCGTCACAGATTCCGAACTCGCCGCAGTCGCTACAGACTTCAGCGCAGGACGCAGGCACGCCGCCGACGGCGCGACATTGGAAGCTGTGCCCGAAAGTGCCGAATTGGCATTCCCAGACGAGCAGCCGCTGGTGGCCGCGTTCCCACGGCAGGAGTTCGGCGAGGCGATGCCGGACTACGGCAGCGCTCTGACCGAGCGGTTCCCCGGGAAGCCAATTCTGGTGATGTATGGCGACTGGATCGAGTACCACGGTCCGCAGGCCGGAGAGTTCGCCGAGATCGCCGCCCAGCTTCTACGCGCAGTTCGGCAGCCGCCTAAGCCGCTGGGACTACCCGCAGCAAAATGTGCTCCACGCCTATCTGAACCGAGTCACGGACATCCGCTACGCGGGCATATTCGACCGTCCGCTCCCGTACCAGCCGTTCGATCCGCTTCGGGTGGCGCTGCCCGCGTTGCCGTGGCTTTTCGGGGGCTGCGTGCTGGTGTTCCTCGCGCTGTCGCTCCGGCCTATTCTCGGATCCGGGGCCCAGCCGCCGCGCACGGCGCCTGCACGTCTTGCCTTTCTCAACACGCTCGCCGTCGAGATCTCAGGCCTGTCGCACGATCCGTCGCTGGTCCGAGGCATCAAGAAGCTGCAAGCCGCGTCGTCAGCAATCGATGACGATCTCCCGTCGCAGCACGTCGAGCGCCTCATCGGCCAGGCGCAGCACGACCTCGACGAGACCGCGCGCAAACTCGGGCGTGAAGATCTACGGCCGCGGAACTACGTTGCTGGCGGTGAGATATGAGTGCATCACGGCTCACCACGTTCTTCCGCACACCGTTCGGTCTTGCGGTTGCGGCGCTGGTGGTGCTCGCGGGATGGTCGCTGTGGACGGCCGGGATCGCCGATAATGACCTGCAGCGCACAGCTCGGTCCGGCTCGGTCTACGCCGCTGCAGGCGTGGACCTGGACACTGAGGCGGCCGCTGAGATCATCGGCAACCGTAGGCTTTTCGTGGCGTTTCTCGAACCGGACGCTGACCTGAGCCGCGCGTGCAGTCAGGTGAGCGGACCGGCGAGGGGCACGCTCGCACTGCTTGTGAGCCGCAAGGAGGGCGGTGACGGTTACAACTCCTACGGCTGCTCGCAACTGCCAGGTGAGGGTACTGAGGCGTTCGGCCGCGCATTCGTCGCGGAGTCCATGATCCGTCGGGGCATCAACGTGTTCGCCGACCGTCCACTCGAAGCGCTTAAAGTCACCGTAGTCAACTACGACATGCTCGTGAAGGCCGGTACCGTGCCTGATCACGCGCGCACGATCAGCCCGTCGTTGCCGCGCTACCTGATCGCGCTCGCGGCCGTCACCGCCGTCCTGGCCGGTTCCGCCTTCGCGTACCTCGGTGCACGCCGTGCCGGCAAGCTCGCTGGTCAGCGCGCACAGAGCCGGGCCGCCGCGAGTGATGCGCAGTCGTCGCTGAACGTCAAAGCGGCAGTGCTCGCGAAACACATCCTCGACCTGGACCGCCGATACGAGGGAGCCGCCCGCCACCGGGGCTTCGGTGCGCAGTACCGCGCGATCGTGGCTGACTACACCGACCTCGTGGACGAACTCGCCGAGGAGAAGGGCTCGGTCGACGACCTCGCAACACGAATGGAGGACCTGATCTCGCGGTGCCGGGAGCTCAATTCTGGCAGGTGAGGTATGCACGTACGACCGGGCTATGCGGGCTTGAGCCTCCGCACGACGTAGTTCGCGTCGCGGCCCACACCGCGCAGAGATGCGGAGGAGAGGCTTCGTTGCCATTCCAGTCCTACGTAGCCAAGTCCGGGATGGGTGGTGGATAGGCCCTTCTTGTGTCGCGCGTAACCGTTTTCAGTGAGAGCACCGACCTGTTCGAGGTACTTCAGGTTGGGCGTGTATCCGGTGGCGAGGATGATGGAATCGACTGTTGTTACGGTGCGGTCGGGCCAGAACGCCTGGCTCTTTTCGAGTTTGGTGAACATGGCACGGCGTTGGGGCTTGTCAGCGGTGAGGGCAGCGCGATAGCGGCCGGTGTCGAATACTGGTGATGTCGGTGGCCGCGAGAGAAGATGTCCAATCGGGAGGGTGTCGATTCCGGTGTATTTGAACCAGAAGTGCATGTCCCGGCGCAGTGGCCGTTGCCGCACGAACCTCACGGGTTTCCGGCTGGCCAGAATCACATCGGCGGTCTCTGCGAGTTCCGCTGCGATCTGCACCGCGGAGTTTCCTGCACCGACCACGATGACATTCTGTCCGGCAAATTCGGTGGGGGCGCGGTAGTCGGCGGCATGTACGACGGCGCCGGTGAACGTATTCAGACCCTCGATGTCGGGGATATGAGGTGTCCCGAATCCACCTGTGGCGGCGATGATTCGCGGTGCAGTAAAGCTTGCCCCGGTGTCGGTCCGGACGATGTATTCGGCTCCGTTCGTGAATACGGTGTCGGCTCGTTCGTTGACATGGATGTCTGCGTCCAGGTTCTTCGCGTAACGGCGGAGATAGTCGACGACTTCGTCGCGTCTGGGATAGCGGTCACCGTCGCCGCCAAACGAGAGGCCGGGCAGCGAGCTGTATCGGGCTGGTGAGAACAGGGTGAGGCTGTCGTAGTAGTTCGGCCAGGAGCCGACAGGTTCGCTGCCTGCTTCGATGATCGCGGTGTCGAGTCCGCGGCGCCGCAGATGATAGGCGGCGGCAAGACCGGACTGGCCGCCACCGATGACGATCGCGTCGTAGTGCGTCATGAGATTTACCTTTCGGCGTGGGGATGTTCCGTAGTTGCTGTGGTGCTGGTGCGGACGGCAGGGATGCTTGCGGTGCTGATCACGGCGCCGACGAGTGCAATTGTTCCCAGGACCAGGTAGGCGTGGGCATAGCTTCCGGTCCAGGTGGAGAGCATGGTCCCGGCCCACGGGGCAAGAGCCATGACGATGACGATCGGCGCGGACATGAGTCCGTTGAGACGTCCGTAGTGCTCTCCGCCCCACCGATCGGTGATGGCGGTGGCGTGGATCAGCGTGAAGATGCCCCGTACAAGTCCGGCTCCGATGGCGATGCCTATTAGCGCAGTCACCGAGCTCGTGAGGCCCAGCCAGGCTGTGCTAAGCCCGGTCACGGTGATGACCGATATCGTGCGCACCCGCACACCCGTTATCGCTGCAAGCGGCAGGTAAAAGATCCGTCCGATGACCTGAGCGGCGCCCCCCATGCCAAGCGTGAGGGCGGCGAGGGTGGGGCTGAAACCTCGTTCGATCAATAGCGGAACTAGGTTGAAGACACCGGCGGACGCCGCGAAGGCGCCTGCCGCGAGCGCGATGATCAGAGCAAAAAATGCACGGCTGCGGGACGTTCGGTGATAGTCACCGGGATGTGCATGCGGTAATCGGACCGGGTCGGGCCACCCGCCGCGCAAACCCCAGACATGACCCGGGACAGTGATGATGGCCAGGACGGCGGCAAGAATCAGGTAAGTCGTGCGCCAGTCGAATCTTTCGGAAAGAGCCACAGTGAGCGGCGCGAAAATAGCGCTGGCCAGTCCCGCGGCGAGGGTCAAAATCATCAGCGCCTTGACGTAGCCGTCACCGTACCAGCGGGTCAGCGCGGCAAACGCAGGTGGATATAGCACCGCGCCCATCGCGATTCCGGCGATCACCCACCCGGCGAAAAACAACGGGAGGGTATGCGCCATCGCGATGACCACCAGTGCGGGCACCGCAAGTACCGAACCTACGGTCATAACCCACCGCGGGCCATGGCGATCGAGGATACGACCAACCGGAATGCCGATCACCGCGGCTACCAGCTGGCTCATGGAGAATGCCGCCACAATCACGACGATCGACCATTCGGTATCGCGGGAAATAGACACCGAAAGAACGGGAAACGCGTAGTAGAGGACTCCCCAGCTGGTGATCTCGGTCAGGCACAACGCCGCAAGTACTCGCCGCAGCCCCGACGGGCCCAGGCCGATAGATCCGGCTTTGATTGCGACAACTGGGGAACCGGGCATACCCGCCCCTTTCATCGACAGTGATCGATCTTTAAAGAAATATATCGACATGCGTCGATGAAGGCAACCATTGATGCGAGTCGATATAGTGGATGAATGACCTCCCTGCGGCCCCCGAGCGCGCGTGTCGGCGATTCGGACCAGGGTCAGGCCTGCTCAAACGTGCTAAAGCAGAGTGATGCTGAGACGTTTGCGCAGTGGTTCGCTTGTCTGGCCGAACCGATGCGGGTCCGGCTCTTGCACCGCGTCGCGAGCACTCCCGGCGGCATCACTGTCGGCGCTCTAGCGGAGGCCCTGGGTATAGGGCAACCGACGGTCTCCCATCACATACGCAAGCTCGCCGAGGTGGGGTTTGTGAGCTTGCGCAAGGCTGGAACCAGCACCGTTGTTGCGATGAATCCGACTTGCTGCGTGGCCCTTCCACAAGCTGCCGACGTGGTGATGGGTGTTCTGACGCCGCGCCCGTCCCGCCCTAGCGATCTGCCCGACGTCACCGTGCGCGCGATGACCGACAACGACTGGGACGCGGTCCTCCGGATCTACGGTGAGGGCATCGACACTCGCAACGCCACCTTTACCACCGAGGTTCCAAGCCGGGAAAACCTCGATGAGCAGTGGCTCCCGAACCATCGGTGGGTGGCAACCATCGACGATGTCGTTACGGGCTGGGCGGCCCTGAGCACGGTGTCGGTTCGGGACTGCTACGGGGGAGTTGCCGAGAGTTCCGTCTACGTTACCGACGGCATGCGCGGCCGTGGCATCGGAAAAACCATGCTGAGCAAGCAAGTCACGTCCGCCGACGCCGACGGGATCTGGACGTTGCAAACCTCGATCTTCCCGGAGAACCGGGCCGCAATCTCCCTGTACCACTCTGAGGGTTTCCGAACGATCGGGATACGCGAGAAAATCGCTCGCCTCGACGGAGTTTGGCGCGATACCGTCCTTCTCGAACGGCGTAGCAGCATTGCGGGTTAGAGAGAGATAGGCCCAAACACCGCTTTGGCCACCGTGACTGCCGAAATAGCTTTGGGCCATCCAGCGTAGAAGGCGATGTGCGTGATGACTTCTACGAGTTCGGTCTCGGTGACGCCGTTCTTCAGTGCCAGATTCAGGTGGTAGCGCAGTTGTTCGTGGTTGCCTCCAGAGATGAGAGCGGCCACTGTTATTAGGCTTCGGTCGCGCGCGGCGAGTTCAGGCCGCGCCCAGATGTCGTTGTACAGAACATCGTCGGTGAGTGAGGCCAGCTTGGGGGCGACGGCTCCCATGTACTGCTGTGCTGACGTCGTTGTCGTCGACTCACTCGTGGTTGTCATGGCCGACCCTTCTCGATTTTCAACACGAAGTGGCTTAATTTATTGTCCTCGTGTTGACGACGATCGGGAAGCTCCGAATGGCGCCAAAACCAGCCGGAATGAAGGGTGGCTGACAATCACGCCCCGTAGATGCTCGCGGCAGCTTTTCCTGGAGTGCACGCCTCCTCTGCGCCGCACACGTCGTCACCGTTCACACCTGGCTGGTCGGCGAATTGGGTGCGGTAGAGCTCGCCGTACCGGCCGCCGCGCGCGAGTAGTTCGGTGTGGGTGCCACGTTCGATGATCCGGCCGTCCTCGACGACGAGTATCTGGTCTGCGGCCCGGATCGTGGAGAGCCGGTGCGCGATCACAAGCGCGGTTCGTCCTTCGAGGGCTTCGTTCAGCGCGGCCTGGACCGCCGCTTCCGACGTCGAATCGAGGTGCGCAGTCGCTTCGTCGAGGATGACGATTCGCGGCTGTGCGAGCAGGAGCCGGGCGATGGTGAGTCGCTGACGTTCGCCACCCGAGAGCCGGTAGCCCCGTTCCCCGACAACGGTATCGAGGCCGTCTGGCAGAGCGCCGACGAGGTCGTCGAGGCGCGCACGCCGAAGGACATCCCACAGTTGCTCTTCGGTAGCCTCCGGGCCGGCAAGCAGGAGGTTGTCGCGAATTGATTCGTGGAAGAGATGCCCATCCTGTGTGACCATGCCCACGGCGTTCCGAATCGACGCGGTCCGCAGATCCCGAACGTCGCGGCCACCAATCGAAACGGCCCCCGCGTCGACGTCATAAAGGCGGGGGACAAGCTGGGCGAGCGTCGACTTTCCGGCGCCGGACGATCCGACGAGCGCAACCATCTGGCCTGGTTCCACGTGGAACGAGACGTCATGCAGCACTTCTGTCCCAGCTCGGGTATCGAGCTGGGCTACTTCTTCGAGCGAAGCGAGTGAAATCTTGTCCGCCGCTGGGTACGCGAAACGGACCTGCGAGAACTCGACCCCCACTGGGCCTGCGGGAACATCGACAGCCTCGTCTTTCTCGACGATCAGGGGCTTCAGGTCGAGCACCTCGAAGACTCGCTCGAAGCTGACGAGGGCGCTCATGACGTCGACGCGTGCGCTCGCGAGGGAGGTCAGCGGCGAGTACAACCGTGTTAGCAAGAGAGCGAGCGCCACCACCGTGCCGGGGTCGAGTTGGCCACGCAGCGCGTAGAAACCCCCGACGCCGTAGACGAGTGCAAGCGCGAGCGCCGACACCAGGGTCAGTGCCGTGACGAAAAGCCACTGCACCATCGCTGAGCGCACGCCGATGTCGCGCACCCGGGACGCACGGACAGCGAACTCTGCTGATTCTCGCTGCGGGCGCCCGAACAGTTTGACCAGCGTCGCGCCAGGTGCGGAGAAGCGTTCCGTCATCTGGGTACTCATCGCGGAGTTGTGGTTTGCCGCTTCGCGTTCTAGCCGAGCCAGACGTGAACCAACGCTGCGCGCAGGAAGCATGAACACGGGCAACAGGAGCAGCGCAAGCAAGGTGATCTGCCATGAGAGTGTCATCATCACGATTAGCGTGAGGATGAGCGTGACGAGGTTGCTGACGACACCTGCGAGCGTGTCACTGAAAGCACGCTGGGCGCCGATGACGTCATTGTTGAGGCGGCTGACGAGCGCACCGGTGCGCGTCCGCGTGAAAAAGGCGATCGGCATGCGCTGGACGTGATCGAATACCGCGGTTCGCAAGTCAAGAATCAGTGCCTCGCCGATCCGGGCGGAGAGCCAACGGTGAACGATGCCGAAGGCGGCTTCCGCGACGGCGATGATTGCGATGATGACCGCGAGCCACGCCACGGTTGCGACGGCAGCGTTGTCGACGATCGCGTTCACCACCCGGCCAGCGAGCAGCGGTGTCAATACGGCAAGCACGGCGAGGACGACACCTAATCCAAGGAAGATCCATAGTTCGCGGTGGTGGGGCCGTGCGAATGCCCAGATGCGTTTGACTGTTTCTTTCGAGAAGGGGCGGCGATCCTGCTGTGCGTGCATCGCGTTATACATCGCGGTCCACGCGGTGACTTCCATGCTCATGACGGCTCCTCGTCGTCCCTTGCCGCCTGCGCGGCTTGTGTCCTATGACATCAGGCACCGGCGACATATTCCCTGCGCAACTACGCTGGCGGCATGTCTAAGTTGATGAATCTCCCTAAGCCACTGACCGCGAAGCTCCCCAGCGCGCTTGGCGGAGACGGCCGCGGTGTTGTGGCCGTCGTCCGTGTGCACGGGATGATCGCGGCAGGACCTGCCGGTATCGCACGGCACGTGGTGTCCGCAGAATCGATCGACGAGCAGCTCATTCGCGCGTTCGGCATGGACCGCGTCAAGGCTGTCGCGCTCCTCATCAACTCTCCAGGTGGTTCGCCTACACAGAGTGAAGTGATCGCCTCGCGGATTCGGCAGCTCGCGGAGAAGCACAAGGTTCCGGTTATCGCGTTCTGTGAGGACGTTGCTGCATCGGGAGGCTACTGGGTTGCGTGCGCCGCCGACGAAATCTACGCGGCGGAAACCTCAGTCGTCGGCTCGATCGGGGTGATCTCGGCGGGATTTGGGTTCCAGGACTTGATATCGAAGCTGGGTGTGGAGCGTCGCGTATATACCTCTGGAACTGAGAAAGCGCGGCTCGATCCCTTTACTGCGGAGCGGGCGGACGACGTCGAGTGGCTTTCGGGCTTGCAAGGCGCGTTGCATGATCTTTTTCGCACGTGGGTGCTGGAACGTCGTGGGCCCCAGCTTCGGCAGGACGAGGACCTTTTCAACGGGGACGTGTGGCTCGGGCGCGAGGCATTGCAGCGCGGCCTGATAGACGGTGTCGGTTCGCTGAGGGAGATCGCTGCGAAGAAGTTCCCCCACGCGGAGGTGGAATTCGTCGCGCCGAAGAAGCCGTTCTTTGCGCGGCTGGGCATGCCGTTTCCGGACCCATTCGGCATGGACAGTGCGCTGGGACGATTCGGTGCCGCAGCTGCGCAGGCACTTGTCGGTGCGACAGTCGAGACTCTTGAGGCGCGTGTTGCGTGGGGCCGTTTCGGTCGATGAGCCCGATTTCGGATATTCGGGCAAACCGGTCGGTGCTGAGAGTTAACAGGCTGGTGACAACTTGGGTGTGGACAAGGGGGAACTTGTGGACAAGTTTTCATCATCCCAGGCCACAGAGCTAGTTTTGGGCGGGTTATCCACCGTTTCTGTGGATAGACCTGTGGATATTGTGGATAACTTTGCTAACTAATGTTAGCGAAATCACAGCCAGTGAACGGCGTGTTGCTATGGGGTGTCCAATTCGCAGGAGCCCAGTCGAATCTCGCTCTCGTTGCGCGCGTTCGCGAGGCCGCCTGGAACAAGAGCGCTCGGCGTGTCAGTATCGAGATGTGAGTGAAAGTGTGCGTTCCGTTCCCATCGGCGACCTCCCGGAGGAGTTCTCGGAGTCGGTCGTTCTGCTCGACGTTCGCGAGCAAGATGAATGGGACCAGGGGCATGCACCCGGCGCATTGCACATTCCACTGGGGGACGTGCCGTCGCGAGTCGATGAGGTAGATCCTGATGCGGAACTTTTTGTCATCTGCCGCAGCGGGGGTCGCAGCTTCCGCGTCATTCAGTGGCTCAACCAGATCGGCTACGAGGCGACCAACGTTTCAGGTGGCATGGTGGCGTGGCAAAAAGAAGGGCGCCGCGTGATTGCTCTGGACGGATCTCCCGGGTCGGTCTACTAGCGGATGGCGTAAACAATGGGCTGGGTTCAAGGCTGTACGCGCTGCGGTGCCGTGTGGCCGATTGGTGACGTCGCCGCGATGTGGTGTCCGCGCTGCAACGGGCGGCTCGCAGCGCCGATGCGTGATCCGGCACAGGTGACCCCAAAGCCCCGTCCGCCCGCACCGCCGATGCACCCAGTACTCCGTCGCCCGCTCACGCACCGCTGGGTGGCACTCGGGCCGCCAGCTGTGCCGGAATCTCCTGAGCCGCGTGGACGGAAGTCCGCGCCAGTCACGCCGACTCCTCAGGCGGCAACTGTCCCAGGCTGGAGCTTGTATGAGAAACCGCAGCAGGAGTTGCCTAAACAGCCTCGTACCCGGCTATGGGGCGGATATGCCGTTTCATTCCTTGTAGTAGCGGCCGGACTCTATCTCGCTGCGGGCATGGCAGAGCTCTTCCGCTTCGGACTCCTGGTCTACAACCGGTCCAGGCTCGTACCGGCCTGGCTAGTATTCTCCTCAGATTTCCTCGTTGCGGTGACCGCGCTCGCGGCAATCATCTGTTCACTCCTCGCGGCGGTCAGTGCCGCGTGCTGGCTGGTCGATTTCAGGCGGGAGTGGTTCGCGAGGTTGGAGCTCCGCGATACGCGTTCGGTTCGAGAGCAACTGCTCGGCTGTCTGCTCCCAGTTGTGACGCTCTGGTATCCGGGGACACTGTTGAGCGAAATGCTGAGCAGTCCGCGCGCCCGTGACAATTTCGGTCAGCAGGCAGAGGCTGCTCTGCTGCGGGTGCGAGTGTGGTGGGGGCTGTGGGTGGCAACCTGGATCTGTCAGGCCTTGTCACTGCTGTGGCGTGAGACGGCGTCGACATTGCAAGCTCAGGCGAATGGTGTCGAGTTCGCGGCGCTTACTCATTTCCTGGCTGCTGCATGCGCCGTCATGACGCTGGTTGTCATGCGTGAGCTCCTCCAGCTACGGGACCGCACCCGCCCGCGTTCATCAAAACGCTGGGTTGTTGCCGCATCGCCGTAACCTGGGGCTGTTGCTCCGGTTGATTTGTCCGGGAACGATGAGAGTGTGAAGACACGACCGGCTGGGTGGCCTGGTGGGCGTCCGAGTGTAGTCGCGCACCGTGGTGCGTCCGGGGAACGGCCCGAACACACGCTCGCGGCGTATGAGCTCGCACTGGCTCAAGGTGCTGATGGCCTTGAGTGCGATGTCCGCTTGACGCGCGACGGCCAGCTGATCTGTATGCATGATCGCCGGATTGACCGGACGTCAACCGGGCGTGGCGTAGTCAGTTCTATGACACTCGACGCGCTGAAAGCGCACGACTACGGCAGCTGGCATGCTTCGGTTACAGCCTCAGAGAGAACATCTGTCGCCCTGGGTGATCCCGACATCTCGAACCCGGAGGTTGACCGCTATTCCGAACCGTCGGAACCGCAAACCGTTCTCACTCTGCGCGAGTTGTTAGCGCTGGTGGTGGATTGGCCGGGCCCAAAGACACTTTTCATCGAAACCAAGCATCCTGTGCGGTTCGGCGGACTCGTGGAGTTCAAGCTCCTCGCGGAGCTGCAGCGTTTCGGGCTTGCCAATCCGCGCACCGAGACCGATCCACCCGTGGTGTTCATGTCCTTCGCGCCCTCTGCAGTTTTCCGGATCCGGCGTGCTGCACCTCGATTGCCGTCAGTACTTCTCGGGGAGAACTCGCGTTATCTCGGCGTCGCTCCGAGCGCGAGCGGAACACCGACAGCAGTTGGGCCCTCCATCAAGATGTTGCGGGAGCGGCCGTCCATCGTTGAACGAGCAAGAGCCTCGGGCCGCGCAACATATTGCTGGACAGTGGACCATCCACAGGACGTGGCGCTCTGCCGTGATCTAGGGGTTCGCTGGCTTGCAACTAACTTCCCGCTCCGGACTAGGGTTCAGCTTGATGGGCAACATTCACGGCGCCAATCGGGGTAACCCACAGCGCGCCCGGTAGGTTGGCTGTGTGGGAAAGAAAAGTAAGCGCAATGCAGGCCCGAAAGAGGGAAGTCGGCGAGCAGAGAAGCTCGCCCAGCGCCAGGCACGGCTCGCGGAACTGCCGGCACGCAGGCCTTTCGAAGGCCTAGCGGCGGAGTGTGACATCGTCGCGCTGCGCGAGTTCGTTCCATCCGCAGTGGCACCGTTGCCGCTCGCTGCGTCCGCCGGCGAGAGCGCCGGTGATCGAGATCTGAAGCTGGCGACGGTCCTGCCCGGTGCCGTGGCCTCGCTGGTACGCACAGTGGGCGATCCTGGAGTCGATGAAGCGTACGTAGCGCTGCAATTGGCTGCGCACACAGACAACCCTGGCCGGGACCTGGCGGCCGCCACACAATGGGTCCTTGGCGCGACGCCGGGCTCCTCACTGACGCAAGCGACACCATCCAGCGACACTCCGGCACTAGCCGACATCCTCGACGCCGACAGTCTGCTCGATATCACCGTCCACAACGATTTCAACTGGTGGATTCCTGAAGGATCGGAACCCGCGGCTGAGGTAGCAGCAGCGGTCCAGCGTGCTAACGAGGTGATCATGCCGTCGGCGCGCCTAGCGGCGGATGGGATCGTCGCGGCATGGTGGGTTGATGCAGGGGAAAAGGCTCACTTGCGGTGGGTGCGGCCTGAGGACGAAGAAGCACTGATGCGCGCGCTCGCGCGGCTGCACGCCCGCGATGAATTGACCCTGGGGGAGGGTTCACGTTTCGCGGGGTCGTTCCGGGCGCACGGGCTCCTCGTGCCGGTCTTCGATCTCGACCCCGAATCGCACCATGAGGAATGGGTGCAGCCCGCCGTCGCTCTGCAAAAGAGGCTCCTAGAGGCGCTTGCGGACGACGCGCCACTGAATACCGCAGAACGACGCTCACGTGATGGGCTGATCGGGCGCCAGGTAACGCTGCGCTGAATACAGAAGCCTGGCCCCCGGCGCTCTCGGATGAGAATTCGCTGGGAGCCAGGCCTTCCGGCGATTGCGGTTAGATCGCGCCGCCAGCCGCGTGCGGGGCGGTCGAGTCCCGGGTAGCAGGACTTACTTCCCGGTCAACGAACGTTTCGAGATCGAACAGGTTGTCACCCGCGCGCTTTGCAATGGCAAGCAGGGTCGTCATCGTCGCGACCTCCTCGACCTGCTCCTTGAGGAACCACTGCATGAACTGTTCGCCCACATAGTCACCTTCGTCGCGGGCGGTGCTAGCGAGCTTGACGATCTGGTCGGTGACTTCTCTCTCCTGGTCCAGGGCGAGTTCGAGCGGCTGCAACACATTTGTGAAGTCGTTGCGCACAGGCTCGACGCCTGGAATGTCGACTCGCATATCGCGATCGAGGAAATACTGCACAATCATCATTGCGTGGTTGTGCTCTTCGTTGGCCTGCGCGTAGAAGTGCTTTGCAAGCTGGGGCAGGTCTTCGTTATCGAAGTAAACAGCTATCGCAATATACTGCTGCGATGCAGTGAATTCTTGCTTCACTTGTTCGCGCAACAGGCTGATGAACTTAGTTTCCGTGCTGTCTGTCATGATTCCAGAATAGGCTCTTGCAGCGCACATGTCATGCCAGTTCAGCCTAAATAAGGATAGTGTTCCCACAGTGAAGTTACGATAACCTAAAATGACTCACAGGGTTCTTAAACGAAGCCATTCCTAACTCGGCGGGCAGTTTTCTAGCCAGAAGTGATGAGATCCCCTGGTAGCGGTTCACCCCTGGAGATAGCCCCCCAGAATCGTGGCGCATCGTTGGCGTCCCAATAGAGGACATTGCCAATTCCAGCGAGGTCACCAAAACCGCCGACAGGTACTGTCGTCGTCACGATCGTGCCGCGCAGGGCGAGGCCGAGTCGCACTGCGTCGATGAGTGTATCGCGCTCGTCCATTGCGATCGCCCGTCCGACTGCACGAGCAAGGGGGATACTGCGGAAGGGGTTGAGAATCGTCGTGGGACTAGCGATCTTATCCGAAAGCGCCGACATGAATTCGCGCTGATTGTTCATCCGGTCGAGGTCGGCGAGGGGGGTTGCGCGGCTGCGCACAAAGCCGAGGGATTCGCGTCCACTGAGAGTCTGGCAGCCAGGAGCCAGGTCAATGCCCGCCAACGGATCCGTCATTGGATTTTCGAGACACATTTCTACGCCGCCAACGGCGTCGGTAATTCCCGCGAAACCGGCGAAGCCGACTTCAAGATAATGGTCGATATGGACACCGGTGGATTCTTCGATGGTCTGAACAAGTAGCGGAGCTCCGCCGAACGCGAATGCCGCATTGATTTTTTCGTATCCGTACCCCGGAATTGGAACGTACGAATCCCGAGGGATACTGACAAGTACCGTGTCACCGCCCCGGGGCTTATGGACCAGAAGAATTGTGTCTGTACGATCAGTGCCGGTGTCCCCGCCGGTTGTGAACTCAGCTTCCTGTTCTGGCGTCAGACCGATCCGGCTGTCTGACCCCACGATGAGGAAATTGGTTCCAGGTGTATCGCCTATGCGCCCCTCATAGGAAGAGAGCGCGTCGACTCGCGGCATCGACCGATCGAGCAGGAATCCACCGACACCGACCACGAAGACCAGAATTAGCAGCAGGATCATAAACACCCGCAGCGGGCGTCGGCGACGCCTCCAGTGGCGCCCGTGCTGTCGTGGCGGCGGGGCCGGGCGCCGGGGCGGTCCTGAAGGTGGGACCGCAGCCCATTGGCCAGCGTGTTGCCGCGTCCGGGGAGGTCGCGCCGGGGGAGGTGGCGGTTGTTGCGCGGGGAATGGCTGCCCGCGATACTGCCGTGTGCGGGCATCTGGCTGAGGCGGCTGGTGGGCCTGACCGGGAGGTATGGCTGACCACGCCTGGTTCTCCGGTGGCACGCGGGGGTCCCGCTGTGGGTGCGGAGGCTGCTGATGGCGACTGCGTCGGGGATCCTCCCCTAATGGAGGAATTCGTCGATGATCGCCGGGCATGCCATGACTTTACGCATCTAAAACTGACTGTCGATGTGATTCCTGATACTGGCGAGCCTCACCGGCCAGGCTTGCGAGGCTGCTTACGGCGATTCGAGGTCTGGCGAGGTGTGCCGCGCCGCGCCGTTTTCGCGGCTGGCTTCGACGCTGGAGGCTTCTGTACCGCAGGGGCCTGACTACGGAGCCCTCTGCTCGAATTCGCCCGGCGACCCTTGACGATCCCGACCATCTCGTCGAGCAATGCGTCCGTGTCCGTTGAACGTTCGGCGAGCCAGGCGATACCCACTTGCGAGCGCGGCCCTGCGGCGAGCGGTCGGGAAACAAGCTCAGGATCAGGGTGCAGCCGTGCCACGGACATCGGAACTACCGTGACGCCAGTCCCGGTCGCGACGAGTTCTAGGGCCTCGCGAGAAGTTGCGGGCCGGTGCGGCTGCGCTGCACCAGGAACGCCGCCGGCTCCCTCCCATGCGAACGTGTCATCGAGCGGGTACCACAACGCTTCGTCGGCAAGGTCCGCATACGTCACCTCCTCACCAGCGCTGAGAAAGTGTCCGCGCGGAACGACAACCACGGGCACCTCTTCGTACAGAGGCACCACGCTGAGTAGTTCCCATTCTTCGTCGCGTTGCGCCGGAAGTCGCACTAGTGCGGCGTCGACGCGCCGCTGCACTAGTGCGCTGCACTGATCTGCGACGGAAATCTGAACTAGCCGCAGGGGGACGTCGGTAACCCGCTCGGACCAGCGCTGAGCCCACTTCGCTGGTGTCGCGCCGGGCACGTATCCAAGCCAGAACTCGTTCTGTTCAGTCATCGTCGCCGCTTGTCAGGGTGGAACGGTCGGTGTGGCCGAGGTCGCGAGCGGGGGCTACTACATCGCGGACGCGTTGCTTGAGAACTGCGATCTCGGGGAACCCGCCGTCGGTCTCGCGGTTCCAGATGGTGCTGTCCCCCGCGTCAATGCGGAATGAACCGCTGGGCCCGGGGCGCAGCGCGACTTCACTAACATCCCCGTGAAACGACGTGAGCAACTCCTGCGCCATCCAGGCGGCGCGCAGCAACCATCCGCAACGCACGCAATAGGTGATGACTATGCGACTGCGGTTGGTGTCACCGCTGTCTGGGAGAGATTCGGTCATGCTCTCAGTATTGGTTAGTGCTACTTGAGTGCAAGCGGTGGCTAGCGCGTGACAACAAGGCTGTACCCGACGAAGGCGACTATGTCGATTACGGCATGGGCGACGAGCAGCGGCCATACGCGTCCAATTTTCTGAAAGTACCGGGCGAAAACTATGCCCATGACGATGTTGCCGCCGAAGGCGCCGATGCCCTGGTAGAGGTGGTAGCTTCCGCGGATGAACGCAGATACAGCGAGCGCTGCGTTCGGGCTGATGCCGAGTTGACGCAGCCGGATGAGTAGATACACGACGACGATGATTTCCTCGGCGGCGGAATTCGCGACCGCCGACGCGACGAGCATCGGCACTTGCCACCAGCTGTCCTGCAGTGCGCTGGGGACGACCTCCAGTGTGATCCCGAGAGTGCGGCCGATTGCGTAGAGCCCCAGGCCGGGAAGGCCGATCACGCCCGCGAGGATGAGTCCGGCGACTATGTCAGTGCGTCGCAGGCGCACCTGTGCGGACAGCCATCTAGCCGCACCCGTCCGCCACAACAGGAATCCGGCAAGCCCAGCCCACGCGAGCAAGCGCACGACGAGAAGTGCGTTCCGCGCGAAGTCGATGATCGCGGAATCAGATCGCGTTACGTTCAGCGCGACGGTCTGTTCGGCGATCGGTCGCGGGTCGAGCCAGGCTTCGGCAAACGTGAGAACACTGAATAAGCCCTGAATGCCGAGAGTGATGAAGACGACAAGACCGACCTCGATCCACAGCAGTCGTCGCTGGCGGGGGTCACGCTCTGGCTCGGGCAGGTGGCGGAGGTCAGGCCTGACCCAGCTACGAATGCTCACCTTGAGTCAAGCTAGCAGCGTTACAGCCCTCTCGCGCGTATCCCATTCAGGAATGGACAGCCCATCAGAATGCGCAGAGCCTGACTGAGTTGGTCCGGAGTGCTGACTGGGGCGGGGAACGCGATGCGGATGTCTTGATCAGCGTTGTCACTCGCGTCGGAATGCTCGACCCGCAGACGCAGCCCGTAGCGATCAAGTCCGAGTGGGCGGATAGTGCCGGAGCGCGTCGATGCGGGAAGTTTGCGGGTGATCATTGCCAGCATGTCGGTGTGGTCACTGTCGAGATGGCGAAGCCAGCACGTTTCCACGTGGCAGAAGGGGTCTGGCTCGGCTGCGGCGAGCGCATCGATCGGGACAGCTTCCGCGCCAGTGTGATCGGCCACCACGGTGGAAGTCACCTCAAGGCGCAGCAGAGTCAAACCGTGACCGACGTCGAGGAGTGCGATGTGAGGGGAGGTCGCCGCGATTCGCTGCGCAGTCGCGCCGAGCGCGTCGGGATCGATGGGAAACAGCTGTCCGCGGATCCATACAAGCGCCCGCACCGGCTCGCGGAGTTCGACCGGGGCCTCGTCGGTCAATTCCAGCACGGCGGGCATTCCCGCAGTACATGCTTGCCACGCCAGGGCGGTGGCGGCGCAATCCTCAGGGACCGCAATGATCATGCCGCCGACGCCGTCGAAGTGATGAACGGACGTCGCCACCGGATCGGTTCCGTCGAGCGCGAGGACAGCGGTGCGGGCGCGGCTGAATGCGGACCGGACCCGCTCCGCAGCGTTGGGGCCGTATTGGCCCGGTGATCGGTGTGCCATCGATCGCATCCTCCTCAGTGTAGGTGAGGTAAGGCTAACCAATTTATCCTGAGGGTGGAAGTGCTTGCGCTTAAGCTGCTACGGGAGGCGTCGGCACGTACGCTCTTATGCGTGCAGCGAATCGCCTACTTCGGACCAGCCGGAACCTTCACTGAAGCGGCACTCGTGCAGATGGAAGCCGCAGGAACCGTGCGAGACACGGTAGAGCGAATCCCAGCCGCCAGCCCGCCCGCGGCTCTCGATCTTGTCCGGAACGGGCAAGCTGAGATGGCCTGCGTTCCGATCGAAAGTTCCGTCGAAGGACCGGTGGTGCCCACACTGGACGCGCTTGCGCGTGGCGAGCGGCTGCAGATCATCGCGGAGACTGAACTTGTGATCGCGTTCACAGTCGCGGCGCGACCGGGAACGAGCCTCGAGGACGTGCGAACTATCGCTGCCTACCCCGTTGCCGCCGCCCAAGTCTCGAGCTGGCTTAGCGAGAACCTCGGGCATGCGCGCATCGTTCCTGCCGCCTCCAACGCCGCTGCGGCAGACGATGTTGCCGCAAATCGGGCCGACGCAGCCGTTTCGACACACCTCGCCGCTCGCCAGCGCTCCCTGCAGATCCTCGCGGACGAAGTCGCTGACGTCGAGGGCGCCCGAACAAGCTTCGTCCTTGTCACGAAGCCCGGCCCGCCGCCCCCGCGCACAGGTCGTGACCGCACCTCGATCGTTCTGGGGCTGCCAAACGAGCCAGGCGCACTCGCGAAAGCGATGAACGAATTCGCGCTCCGCGGGATAGATCTCAGCCGAATCCAGTCTCGGCCCACCAGGACAGCAATGGGCACGTATCGTTTCTACCTCGACTGCATCGGCCACATCGAAGACTCGGCCGTCGGTGAGGCGCTCAAAGCTCTCCGTCGCGGTGGCGGAGAAGTGAGGTTTCTGGGATCCTGGCCGACAGTAGTGTCAGGAGGGTGTCCGCCTCCTGACGACACCGCGGTATCGGCGTGGCTTGAGCGTTTGCGCCGGGGAGACAGGACACTATGAGTGGGCGCCTGGTGCTGGTAAGGCACGCTGAATCAGAATCGAATATCCTCCAGAAACTGGATACGCGTCCACCCGGCGCTGGGCTGACCGCGCGTGGACATGAACAGGCGAGTGCCCTCGCTAAGGACGCTGAGTCCTGGACCTGTAACGCGCTCGTCAGTTCAATCGCATTGCGTGCGCAGCAGACCGCCGACCCATTATCGAGGACACTCGGCCGCGAACTGCAGATCGTCGAGGGTATCCACGAGATTCAGGCAGGCGAACTTGAAGACCGTGCGGACCGCGAGGCGCATCGTCTCTACCTCGATGCGTATTCCGCATGGATGCACGGTGACTACTCGGTGAGGATCCCCGGTGGTGAGAGCGGGCACGACGTTCTGGACCGCTATTTACCCGTCATCGGCGACCTTCATGATCAGTACCTGGCAGAGGACGACGGAACTGTTGTTGTTGTCAGTCATGGCGCGGTGATCAGGCTCGTCGCTGCAAGGCTCACTGGCATTACCCCGATGTTCGCGATCATGAATAGGCTTCAGAACACGGGGGTCGTTGAGCTTCAGCCGACCCGGGGTGGCTGGGAACTTGGCCAGTGGGGTCAGCTCAAGGCACCGTTCACGGACGTGGCTGAACACGTTCGTGACGTCATGGGCTGACAGTGGGGGTGCTGTTCAGGTGCCTGCCGGCACAGCCCGGCATAGCCCCTGCAGAAGTGCCGAGATGCGAGCCTCGCTGCCACCGCATAGCGTTAGCCACGGTGGCTCACCAGGGCAAGCAGGAATCGTCAGCAGTCGCCCTGATGGACTGTCGAAGACTCCTGACGTCATCATGCTGCCTGCACGAGGCGCGCCGGCGACGATCTCTGACATCCCCGTCAATCGTGAAAATGCATCCACTATGCGGCGGGCGTCCTGAGCGGGAACGCCGAGGCGCCTGAACGCGGACTCCGCGCCTGCTGGCTCTCCCGCCATCCCGAGCGCTTCCAGAAGATCCTCGCGCGGTGCCCGCACATCGCGAACACGCATAGCGGGAACAGAGCCGAGGAACCGCCGCAGGGGTGCGGCTGGTGCGCCGGTGATCGCCGCAATTCTGATGATGTCTCCGATGCGGACGGCACCCACCGGTGAGCCACGGCGACCTCCCCAGGAGATCACCATTCGCTCGGGCTGGGCTACCGCGATACGTCGTATCGCAACCTGATGTTCGGCAAGCACGAGCGTGCGCAGCCATTCGCCGAGATCAGGGTGAACATACCCGTCGGTGACCAGGCCGCGTCTCGACAGGCCGTCGATAAGATATTCGCCGGGGCTCACGAGCGGGACCTGCAGAGCCACCGGCAATTCCTCAACTCCTGCGAAGGACTGCAGCGCGGCCAGCTCGGAAACCGTGACAGTTACGGACTCGAGCTCATTCGCCAGTTGCGGCGCAAGCATGGCGTTCACCGCCCCGCAGCGTTCGCGCCGATGATCGGAGGACAGACGAGTTGCCCGGCTGGCCCCGTATCGAAGGATTCCCTGGGAACGGTGCCCCGCCTGACGGGGCGGACCTCGTCCTCTTCGCCCGACGTGACTGCGCGTCCGGCGAATGGTGCATATGGCATTGCCGCGGGCGTCACCGCGTCTCGCGCGCCTGAAACCGGTGTAGTCCGATGCAAAACACCCCGGCCAGCCTCCCCAGCGCCATCAGGCGTGCGGATCGCCGGGGAGCTTCGCTGATGTGTGTCGCGTGCATGCCCTGGAAGTTCACTACCGGTGACTCCCCGCGATATTAGGGGCCGATCGCTAGTAGGCGTGGCGCCCGCCGCAAGGTTTGCGCTGACTGTCGCAAGGGGCGTGGTAACGCTCGAGCGTGGTGCTGTGGACTGCACCGCACCGGCGGACGACGTAGAGCTTCCGGAGGCAGGTCCGGCAATAGTTCCGAGGACTGAGGAAACTGAACGCATCGCTGTCGCCGAGACGCCCGCGATTGTCGCGGCGGCATGCGCAGCGTGCGACACGCGGGTGGCTCCATGAGTGATGGCCGCGAGCGGAGTGGAGGGCCCCGAGAGTGTTCCAGCGACAGGCGAAATCTGCGCGGGGCTGATGTGGGTACCACCAGAACTGCCGACGTTGCTGAACGCAGACGCAGGCGTGGTCGAGAGCGAAACGTCATCCGGAATCGCACCGTCCGAATTCGATTGCGGCTCCGAGTTCTGAAGGTTGGTGAGAGCTGGCGGGGCCGGGAAGTCGACAGCAACACCGACAGGGGAGCATGCCGCTTCGTACCCGTGCATCGCCGCGGCAGCCCGGATATCGAGTGCCCGTTCCATGCCCTCGCCCGCGGCAGTCAGCCCGCTAGCGACGCCAGGAGCCGCAGCGCCGGCAGCTTTCATCGCCTGAACAGCCATGATCTCCGCTTCGGTGGGCATCGCCACGTTCGCAGCGTCGTATCCCGCTGCGCAGAGCCGGGCCTGTGCGCTCACCGAGCCGGCGGTGACGCTGGCTGTGCGTAGCCACACCTCCATTTCGCGGAGCTTGGGCAGCGCCCTCGCGGCAGCATCGCCGCGCCAGTTCTCACCGAGAGAGCGGGTGACTGCCGCGATCTGGTCAGCCGTCTCGGCAAGTGTGGTGTTCATGTCAGACCATTGCGCGCTTGCTGTAGCCATCGGGCCTGATCGCGCTCCGCCGCGAAGGTCGGTCGCGAGCCGCACGACTCGTCGCAACGCCCAGACAATGCCTGTGAATCCCATGTCATTACTCCCTGACAGCTGTGGTCACGAACGGGCGTGCAGCGCTGCGCTGAACGTCTCGTCATTCGTCGAATACCCCGCCGCGATCGCCGCCAGCGCACCCGAGGCTGCCCGCAACTCAGCGACGGCAGCATGCGTGCGATGGTTGAGGCTCGAACTAGCCGAGGTGCTCCAGCGGGCTGCCGCGACTGAGACTTCGTCCAGCCCCGCTGGCATAGGACTAAGCGCGGGTGCGCATCTGGCTAGATCTGCACTCAGCCGATGCGCCATCGCCTCTAGTCGCTGTGCGGCCTCCTGAAGCGCTTCCGGATTGACATACAGCTGTTCCCCCACCGCAAAACCTCCCACTGTCAGCGGACATGGACCCTCAAGGGAGATGCGATGTCATCGATCTCACCGGCCCGCTATAGACCGACGCAGCAAAGCCGGACTTGGTTCCGCGAAAGTCTGCGAAATTTCTGGGAGTCACAAAATTCCGCACAAGGCGTTCGTGTGCTGGAGATCAGGCCCAGCCGAGTTCGTGTAAGCGGTCGTCGTCAATACCGAAGTGGTGGGCGATTTCGTGGATGACAGTCACAGCGACCTCGTGGACCACGTCATCCTCGGACTCGCACATCGTCAGCAGCGCATCGCGGTAAATCGTGATTGTGTCAGGAAGGTTGCCAGCGTAGAACGAGTCACGCTCGGTAAGCGCAACGCCATGGTAAAGCCCGAGCAGGTCCGGTTCTTCCTCATTACGTTCCTCCACGAGCACGACGACGTTGTCTATCGCGCGCGCAAGCTGCTCCGGAACGAGATCGAGCGCATCAGATACGAGCTCTTCGAAACGCTCGTCGGTCATAGCTACGGGCATCGACGGGTTCAGTCCTCAGTTCTCCGGGTCTTCGGGAGCATCAGGAGCCGGGGCATCACCGGGCGGTTGCCCGTTGATCGTGAACTCTCCACGCACCGAACCAGCGATCGTCGCGAACCCCGCACCTTCGGTTTGTGCACCGACCGCGCAATTCACCAAACGACTCCCCGCGAGCCAACTCGAGAGCGTGCGCGTATCCCAGAATGCTGTGAGGCGGAGTTCCTCGAGGCGTTCGGGGCCACCCAGGAATTCTGCGCTCAGCTGGCGGCACCGCTCATCCAGGAATCGGTCCTGATCATCCGTCGAGGGATAGCCCTCACCGAACTCGTCCACCAGGTTGACGATTCCGACAACCTCGAACGCGTGTGGGTCCTCGCACGGAACGGGGTCCGTTGGGATGTCGTGGTTGATGCCGATGCACTCACCCGGCTCCCAGGTCACGGACTGATCCTGGTCAGCAGCGTGGCCGCGGACCGCGAAAACCTCTCCAGTAGTACCCACATTCTGTAGCCCGCACCGGATCGTTCGCTCTCCTGCGTTCCAGCCCGCTTCGCCCGGATTGATCAGGTTGACGCTGAACTTGCCGCGCGGGTCAAAACGAGCTCCGAGGTAGTCCGACACGGCCGGTTCGCACACCTGAGCGCGAAGCTCTGCGAAGCGGAGTTCAGAAGGGAACTCTGCCTCTGGGCCAAACTCCGTACCCGGGAAGTGCGCGAGGTCCATTACGGATGCGACTTCGAAGCGATGTTCCTCCGAACACTCGACGAGCGAAAGGTCACCAGCGTCGCCCGCTTCCCAGAACAAGCAGTCGCCTGCCTCAGCAGAGGCGAAAGCTTCTCCCGCCACCGCATCGGTCTCGGGCGCCGCGACAGTTGTCAGTGAGGGTTCGTCCTCCTGCTCACCGAAGTCTTGGGTGAGGACATAACTCGTCACTCCACCTGCAACCAGGATCAGTAAGACAACGAGCGCCGCGATCCTCAGTCCCTTGCGCGGCCGTTTGGGTGCAGCCGTCGCGGAGCTGTCTGTCGGTGCGCTTCTCGCAGCTTCTCCGGGCTCATCGGAGCCGGGCTCAGCAGCCGAATCTAGTGGCTGCTCGGCGGCGGCATCGTCACCGCTGCTCGGTTCGTCACGCTCATCGTGTTCGTTCGTCATCGGCCTCTATGATGCACGCATTTCGCCGGGGGGACGAGTGGGCTCCCGTATTTCCCCCCGGTACGGTCGAAGAATGAGCGATGCCGGGACGGATGATGCCGAACTCGCCGAGTTCGCGGGACGCCTCTTCGACCTGGCACGCAGGGGTGACGCGCGAGCGCTGGCCGCATACTTGGACGCCGGAGTGCCAGTGAATCTGTCCAACGGAAAAGGGGACACGTTGCTGATGCTCGCGGCGTACCACGGGCATGCGGAGGTCGTCGCGCTGCTCATCGAGCGCGGTGCCGATGTGGATCAGCAAAATGACCGCGGGCAAACGCCACTTGCGGGCGCAGTATTCAAAGGGGAGGACGAGATTGTCGCCGCGCTTGTGCGAGCGGGAGCGGACCCCAACGCGGGCGTACCAACGGCTATCGCCGCGGCGACGATGTTCGGGCGCGAAGACTATGTACAACTGCTAGAGCCGACGCACAAAACTGGCTCAGGCGAGTAACGCGATACGACAGTTGCCAGCCTCGCGCAGTAGTGTGTTCAGCTGTGATCGACCTTAAGTTCCTCCGTGAAGATCCAGAAGCGGTCCGCGCCTCACAACGCGCCCGCGGTGAAGACGCCGGTCTGGTAGATACGCTGCTGCAGGCGGACACCGAACGCCGAGCGGCTGTAGCGTCTGCGGACAACTTGCGGGCTGAACACAAGGCACTCGGAAGGCGCATCGGCAAAGCGTCGCCTGAGGACCGCGCGGAATTGCTCGAAGGCGCCGCCAAACTCGCCCAGCGGGTTAAGGATGCGGAAGCTGATGAGAGCGCGGCCAACGAGCGTATGCAGCAGGCGCACCGCGCGATCTCTAATATCGTGCATCCTGACGTGCCCGTCGGAGGTGAAGCAGACTTCGCGGTACTCGAGACTGTGGGGGAGCCGCGGCCGATCGAGAACCCGAAGGACCATCTCGAACTCGGAGAATCGCTGGGTCTGCTCGACATGGAACGCGGTGCGAAGGTTTCAGGTGCCCGCTTCTATTTTCTTACGGGCTATGGTGCTCTGCTTCAGCTCGGTTTGCTGCAGCTTGCTATCCAGAAGGCGGTCGCCGCTGGCTTCACCCCGATGATCCCGCCGGTTCTGGTGCGTCCAGAAATCATGTCTGGTACAGGTTTCCTCGGCGCACATGCTGCCGAGGTTTATCATCTCGCCGATGACGACCTGTACCTCGTCGGGACGTCTGAGGTCCCGCTGGCTGGGTATCACTCGGGTGAAATCCTTGACCTCAGTGAGGGGCCGCGGCGTTACGCCGGGTGGTCGTCTTGCTTCCGGCGGGAGGCTGGCAGCTACGGCAAGGACACGCGCGGAATCATTCGTGTCCACCAGTTCGACAAGGTCGAGATGTTCTCGTACTGCCGGCCGGACGAGGCCGCCACCGAGCACGACCGCCTCCTCGGCTGGGAGAGGGACATGCTTTCCGCGATTGAAGTTCCCTATCGGGTCATCGATGTCGCATCCGGAGACCTGGGCTCGTCGGCTGTGCGCAAATTCGATTGCGAAGCCTGGATCCCCACCCAGCAGACGTATCGGGAATTGACATCAACATCGAACTGCACAACATTCCAGGCCCGCCGCCTTGGCATCAGGTATCGGGACGAGAACGGGAAACCGCAGATAGCGGCAACCCTCAATGGCACGCTGGCGACCACCCGCTGGATCGTCGCGCTGCTCGAAAATCATCAGCAGGCAGACGGCAGCGTCCGGGTGCCAGCTGCGCTCGTCCCGTTCGTGGGCACTGAACTGCTGACGCCGAAAAACTAGGAAGATTCCGGCCGGAGGATCATGCAGCGGGCAGTAGCGCTCGCAAGCAGGCGATCGTCGCTGTCGCGGATCTCAGCACGCGCGGTCGCAGTCGTTCGGCCGCTGTGTTCGGCGTAGCCGGTCGCTCTGATCGTGCCGGTCTCCTCGGTCACCGGCCTGATAAACCGGATGTTGAGATCGAGCGTCGTATAACCGGCGGATGCTGGGAGCGTGGTGCTCACTGCGAACCCCATCGCGGAATCAGCGATCGCTGTGACGGCACCGCCGTGCACGGAACCAACTGCGTTGTAGAGAAACTCAGCGGGTTCGAGCTCGATTGTGGCTGAGCCCTTCGTCGCCTCGGTCACCCGGAAGCCAATGGTATGTGCGATAGGGGAGTGCTCCAGTTCGCCGGAGGCGAGCGCGCGGAGGAACTCGAGACCGCTTAGTTCGAAGTGTTTTCCGCGCACCGCCATTGGATCGACCCAGGAATACTGGCGCTCGCGTCGTTTTGAAGACCCATTAGATGCCATAGCCCGTCATTCTCCCCGAAGCCGGTGAGCTCACGTCCAGTACCTTCTTCCCTGAAGGACAATGTCCGGATTACCCGCTAGGCTAGTGCGCGTGGAACCTGTCTACGCCCCTGTCGTTGCCATCGCCAAAGTTCTTTTCCGCGCCCAGGGACTCAAATTCTCCATCAAGGGAGAAGAGAACATGCCCAGGAAGGGTGGCGCGGTGATAGCCGTGAACCACACGGGCTATCTAGATTTCTTGTATGCGGGCAAGGCGATGGTTCCCGCGAAGCGTTACATCCGCTACATGGCCAAGCAGGAAGTGTTTGACCATCGCATCACTGGCCCAATCATGCGTTCCCTCAAGCATATTCCGGTCGATCGGGTAGCCGGCTCGGGTGCTTACGAGGCGGCAGTCCAGGCTTTGCGGGATGGCGAACTCGTCGGCGTGTACCCCGAGGCGACGATCAGCCGCAGTTTCGAACTGAAAGAGTTCAAATCCGGCGCCGCGCGAATGGCGATCGAAGCGAACGTCCCGATCATCCCGATCGTCGTCTGGGGTGCGCAGCGTGTATGGACGAAGGGCCACCCCAAGCAACTGGGCAGGACGAACACGCCCATCTCCGTATCTGTTGGCGCACCCATCGTCCCGTTCGAGCCTGCCTCGGAACTCACAGCGAAGCTGAAGAGCGCCATGCAGGAAATGCTGCTGACGGTTCAGGACGAGTATGGCCCGCACCCCGAGGGCGCGTACTGGGTTCCGCGGCGTCTCGGGGGCAGTGCCCCAACGCTGGAGGAGGCAACCGAATTGGATCGTCGTGACACGGAGGCGCGCATCGCGGCCAGGAAGGCCAAAGAACAAGCAGGACCTCAATGATCCGTAGGGCGCGAGAAACAATCGTCAGCTCAATCGCTGTGCTGGCATACGGATTTTTCGTGCTGCTCGCGTACATCATTCGGGCCTACCAGGGAGCCCAGCTCACCGTGGTGGGTGCCGAGAACGTGCCACGTCAGGGTGGCGCTGTGTACGCGATCAACCACACCGGTTACATGGATCCAATGTACGCAGGGTTCGGGCCGCTTCGCGTTCGCCGGGCAGTTCGCTATATGGCGAAGGAAGAGTTGTGGCGAAACCCCTTGTTGCGAACGATGGCGACTCTCACACGTACGATCCCAGTGGATCGGGAAGCCGGCGCAGCGTCCTACCAGGCAGCCGTCTCGGCACTCCGTGAAGGTGCCCTCGTAGGAGTGTTTCCAGAAGCAACCATCAGCCGCAGCTTTGAACTCAAGGAGTTCAAGAGTGGCGTCGCCCGTATGGCGATTGACGCGGACGCGCCGATCATCCCGGTTGTGCTGTGGGGCAGCCAACGGATAGCGACCAAAGGTAAACCGAAGAATCTGCACCGTTCGCGGACACCGCTGCGGCTGCACATAGGCGAGCCAATATTCCCGACGCAACCACTCGATGAGCTCGTTGTGGCGGTCAGATCGAGTATGCAGCGGCTCCTCGAGCAAGCTCAGCAGCAGTATGGTGACCATCCTGCAGGTGCATGGTGGGTTCCGCAGCGCCTTGGTGGTGGCGCCCCGACTCTCAGCGAGGCGACCCTCTTGGACAACGAGGAAATCGCTGAGCGCCGTGCCCGGAAGCGGAACCGGGACGCCTGAGTAAACGCGGGATTGGACCGCGAGGCAGGATAGTGGGGTGACTTCGCTACCTCACCGGCCACCCGAGCCGCCACGGCTCATCGGTTCAGATGTCGACGGAACCCTCATCGATGATCAAGACCGCATCACTGACCGCACACGGAGAGTCATTTCCGCGGCCGTCGCCGACGGTGCCCAATTTTTGCTCGCCACTGGACGTCCCCCGAGGTGGCTGAAGCCGATCATCGACCAACTTGGCTATGCTCCGCTTGCGGTCTGCGCGAACGGTGCGGTGGTGTACGACAGTTCGACGGACCAGATACTGACGGCGAACACACTTCAAGTTGAGACGCTGGAATGGCTGGCAGATTGCGCCTTGACAGCGATCCCGGGCTGCGGTCTCGCGGCAGAACGGGTGGGGCGCAGTGCCCATGACGCAGCGTCGCCGCAGTTTGTCAGCGCACCTGGGTACGAGCACGCGTGGCTGAACCCGGACAACGTGGAGTTGTCTGCAACTGAAGTGTTGTCCGCACCTGCGATCAAGCTACTCGTGCGCAAAGCTGGTGCTGCGAGCGCTGATCTTCGAGCCGCGCTCCTGCCCCTCGTAGGGGATCGCGCGCACATCACTTTTTCGACGAATCACGGGCTGATTGAGCTCTCGGCACCTGGTGTCACCAAAGCATCGGGACTCTCATGGGCCGCAGAGCGCCTCGGCAGGACTCCCGACGAAACCGTCACTTTCGGTGACATGCCAAATGATGTACCCATGCTGGCGTGGGCTAAGCATGGTGTTGCGATGGGCAACGCTCACCGCGACGCGGTCATCGCAGCGGACGAGATCACGAAAACCAACAATGACGACGGCGTTGCCCATGTCCTCGAACACTGGTGGGGATGACACCGAAAACACGAAAGGTGGCCTGCGTTGAAACGCAGGCCACCTTTGTGTTCAGCGGATCATCCCTCGGCGGGAGCTGCCTCCGCGCTGAGGTGGGCGTCGACCGTGCCGGTTGTACCGTCGAAGACGAGGTATCCGTTCTGGAAGTTCGTCCGAACTCCCTCAGGCACAGTGAACTCCTCGGTGATCGGCAGGCCGAGATCGGACTGCTCTGCACCTAATGCGGCCCATTTCTCACCGATGGCGCCCCAAACAGCACGGGCACCGGTTTCTTCGGACCAGTAGATCGTTCCGTTCTCGAACTTGGCATTCCTGACGTCGCCGGAGGCATCGCTGATGCCTTCAACGACCGTGCCCAGGAGGCCCTCAGCGCCACCAAGGGTGTACCAGCGGCGGGCAATTTCTTCCCCGACCTGATCGCTAGCGTCGGTGCGAAGCTGAGCCAGCAGTCGCGGCAGCTGGTTGTCGATCGCGCTAAGCAGGTCGCTGGAACTCCATCCCGAGTTCCCCCGTACCGGCGGCGTCACTGAACCTTCACCGGGGGGAGGAGTTGACGGTGGTGTCGTTGGAGGAGTCGTCGGCGGAGTTGTGGGAGGGTTGTCGCCCCCACCGCCGTTGCTTGGTGGCGGAGTGCCACCCGAAGCTGACTGCTGGTATTCGGCAGCAATGTTCCGAATGGTCGCCATCTGCTGGTACCCGAGATTGCCTGGGCACTCGGTGTAACCGACGTCACGATGCGCGAAGATGTTCGGCAGGCGGACGCTCTGGCCCTGCGGAATCCACGTAAACGAGGTTCCCTCGGAGTAGTGGAGCGAGTTGCCGGTGGCGCTGAGGTCCTCGAGTGCGAGCCGCCAGCCCGCGAGCTTGCCGATCGCCTCTACCTGAGCGCGCGGTGGCGTCACGTTGCTGTAGTGCCCGATCATGGAATACCCGGCGGTGTTGATGTTGAAGCCGCCAGTGTGAGCGCCTTGCAGATCGCGTTCCATTCCGCCGAAGCGGCCCTCGAAGATGCGGCCGTACTTGTCAACCAGGGCGTGGTAGCCGACATCGCACCAGCCAAGTGTTTGCGCGTGATATGCGTAGATGCCGCGGACGATCTGTGCCGACTGCTCCTGGGTGTAATTGTTGTTGCCGGCCGTGTGGTGCACGACCACGGCTCCAAGGCCACCGTTGACCCGTGGCTGGTTGCAGCGGATACCCTCGTTGGCGCCCCACTGAGCGCGGCTGATCACTGTTGGTTTCGTCGGTACCCCCGCGATGTCAACGGGATCAGAGACGTCCGATGGTGCGTCAGCGATCGGAGCTCGGCTCGGACGAACGAGAATCGCGGTGAGGTTCTCAGCAGTGCCGGAGCGCTCAGGTGCGGGTGGCTGCGCGATCAGAGGCCGAGAGATGTCGCCTGGTTCGCCAGGTGCCTCTTCGGGCGCCTCATCCGTAGGTGCCTCGGCTGTAGGTGCCTCGGATGGCGCTTCTTCGCCGGGTGCTTCGCCGGGCACCTCGTCGGCTGGCCCTTCCGCTGGTGAACCTTCGGTGGTCTCGTCGGCAGCGCCCCCGTCGTTCGGCGCGGCGTCTTCCGGTGCGATCGGTTCGCTTGGTTCAGTGTCCCCGCTCAGCACGGGGTTGACCTTCCCGCCGATGCTGATCTGTACGCGGGTCGTGTCGCCAACGAAGACGACCTCGCTCGCGGTCCGGCCTTCCTCGATTTCGTTGACGTAGCTGGAAGCGTCGATTGGCTCGACTTCGAACCAATCGGTCCAGGTTTCGTCTTCGAGTTGCGCACGAACCCAGGCTTCTGGGTCGCCTTCACCCTCCCAGGTCAGGCCGAACATGTTGAAGGGGGTGTCCTGGCTGATCTCGCGAACGATGGGTTCATCGCCGTCGTCAGAGATGTGGCCGGGGGCACCTCCGATGCCGGTGATGGCGGAGGTTGTGCCTGGGTTGATTGGCACTTCTTCGATCGACGTAGGCTCGTGGTCGGTTTCGTCTGCAGCGTTGATCACGCCGGGACTGTTGCTTGTGAATCCGATTCCCGCTAGCGAGCCAGCAGCAGCGACACCGGCGGCAACACTCAGCGACAGCAATCGTTTCGGGTGGTGTTTCGGCAACGCAGTGACTCCCTTGATCTGCGGTCTGGTCGCTCTTGCGTGACGTCGATTTCGGCCCATCACATTCACGGCTGTCCCGTCAATGCACAACAGACCCTTCAGTCACTGCAAAGACCATAGGCACCCCAGCAACACAGGTAACGCACCGAACCGTCTCTATGTGGTTAAGATCTGGAGTACCCGGTCGTAACATGACCGGGGTTATGTGTATGAGGGCCGACCACGGGACCCGCCGCGCGCCTTCGCACCGTCACTGCGGTAGCGGTCCGTTACCCTGAAGCCCGGTAGCCGGGCATATGGATATCGACAGGGGTAAAAGTGGGTTCAGAATCTAACGGGCAGTCTGACGGGCAGAGCGCGTTCGACCTGATCGTGGTGGGTTCCGGCTTCTTCGGGCTGACGATCGCGGAGCGTGCTGCAACGCAGCTCGGCAAGCGAGTCCTCGTTCTCGACAGGCGCCCCCACATCGGCGGCAACGCCTACTCGGAACCAGAGGCCCACACCGGCATCGAGGTACATAAGTACGGTGCCCACCTCTTCCACACTTCGAACCAGCGCGTGTGGGATTACGTCAACCAGTTCACGAGCTTCACGGGTTACCAGCATCGCGTATTCACGGTCCACGACGGCCAGGTGTATCAATTCCCGATGGGGCTCGGGCTCGTTGCCCAGTTCTTCGGCCGTTACTACGCACCGGACGAGGCCCGCGCGCTGATTGCTGAACAGGCGAGCGAGATAGATACCAAAGAGGCGCAGAATCTAGAAGAGAAAGCCATCTCGCTAATTGGCCGGCCGTTGTACGAAGCGTTCGTCAAGCATTACACGGCGAAGCAGTGGCAGACCGATCCGAAGCAGCTCCCAGCGAGCACAATCACCCGGTTGCCAGTCCGCTACACGTTCGACAATCGGTACTTCAACGACACGTACGAGGGCCTTCCCGTCGACGGTTACACGGCCTGGCTGAAGAACATGGCCACGGACCCGCGCATCGAAGTGCGGCTGGGTGTCGACTACTTCGACGTGCGTGAGGAACTGAAGAACACCTCCCCGACCGCACCGGTGGTCTATACCGGACCCATTGATCGCTACTTCGATTACTGCGAAGGCGAGCTTGGCTGGCGCACGCTCGACTTCGAACTCGACGTGCTCGACACGGGAGATTTTCAGGGAACTCCGGTAATGAATTACCCCGACCCGGAGGTCCCGTACACCCGCATCCATGAATTTCGGCATTTCCATCCGGAACGGGACTATCCCAACGACAAAACCGTAATCATGCGCGAATTCTCGCGGTTCGCGGAGTCGGGTGACGAACCGTACTATCCGATTAACACCGCGGATGACCGTGCACGGCTCGCGGCCTATCGCGACCGGGCGAAAGCTGAGACCGCAGCGAACAATGTGCTGTTCGGCGGGCGGCTTGGGACGTATCAATACCTTGACATGCACATGGCGATCGCGAGTGCGCTCACCATGTTCGACAACGTCCTCGCCCCACACTTCACCGACGGTTCGCCTCTGAGTAGGCACGATGGCGGCGAGTAATCGTCAACGGAGCAGGGCCGTCCGGCCGACGAAGATCACCAGAAAGGCGCATGCAGTGGAGACCGACAAGGCAGCCGGAGACGGTTCCTCCCAGGCAGTGTCTCTCCTTCAGCGGATACTCTTGCCTCGCCCCGGTGAGCCGCTTGACGTCCGGCGACTGTATCTAGTCGAGGCAGATTCGAACCCCAAGCGTGCACACGCGACGTCGCGAACATCGGTGCAAATCGCGGACGAGTCAGAAGTCTCGTTCTGCACCTACTTCAATGCATTCCCCGCCAGTTACTGGCGGCGCTGGAGCACTCTCGGGAGCGTGGTTCTGCGTCTCGAAGTCAACGGCGATTGCCGTGCCGATATCTATCGGTCGAAAGCGGACGGCACCCGCATCCACGTCACCAGCGTCCAGACAGACGGTGACGAGTCGGGTACGCGAGTGATCGAAGCCGCGATCGACCTGGCGCCGTTCGAGGATGGCGGCTGGATCTGGTTCGACCTCAGCGCGGAAGCGGACATCGAAGTCCTGGCTGGCGGGTGGTACGCATCAGTGCCTGCCCCCGGCGAGGCGCGAGTCGCAATCGGAATTCCGACATTCAACCGTCCTGATGACTGTGTGAAAGCACTGACTGCGCTGGGTTCAGACCCGCTTGTCCTCGACGTTATCGATGCGGTCATCATCCCGGACCAGGGCACGCGGAAGGTGAAGGATCAGGCAGGGTTCGACGAGGCCGCGGAGGTACTCGGTGACCGCTTGCGAATCCACAACCAGGGAAACATCGGTGGTTCCGGTGGCTACTCCCGCGTGATGTACGAGGCGCTGAAGACGACCGATAGCCCGTTCATTCTCTTCATGGACGACGACATCGAGATCGAGCCGGACTGCATTCTCCGTGCCATCGCATTTTCCCGCTTCGCGCGTGGCACAGTCCTCGTCGGCGGCCAGATGCTGAACTTGCAGAACCGGGCCCATTTGCACGTAATGGGTGAGGTTGTGCGCTTCGGTGAGTTTGTCTGGGGACCGGCGCCGCACACAGAGTATGACCATGATTTCGCGGCAAAGCCGCTCGACGAGTCCCCGGAGCTGCATCGACGCATCGATGTCACGTACAACGCGTGGTGGATGTGCCTCATCCCCCGGAACGTCGCCGAGGAACTCGGTCAGCCGCTGCCGCTGTTCATCAAATGGGACGATGCGGAGTACGGTCTGCGCGCGGCCGCAGCGGGGTATCCGACCGTCACGCTTCCGGGTACTGCGATCTGGCACATGGCTTGGTCAGACAAGGACGACGTTATTGACTGGCAGGCGTACTACCACATGCGCAACCGCCTGATCGTCGCGGCACTTCACAACCCCGGTGGGGCTCGAGCACTAGTGAAGAGCACGATGAAGCCGCTCTTCAAGCATTTGCTGTGCCTCGAATACTCGACCGTTGCACTTCAGAACGCCGCGATCGCGGACTTCCTCGCGGGACCAGATGGTTTGTTTGATGTGCTGCCTACATCGCTGGCAAACGTGCAAAAGATCCGCGGCGAGTATCCGGACGCGATAGTCGCCGGCTCCGCCACAGATCTACCCCTTCCCTCAGGAGCGGACGTCGGTGATGTAAGTCTGCCGCTTGGAATGCCCGCGAAGGTGAAGCGGCTCGGCAAGGCGATCATCCACAACATGCGTCCGGTGAACGACCAGCACCTTGAACGCCCACAGATGAATGTCGCGACAATGGATGCCCGGTGGTTCCTGCTCTCACAGGTTGACGGCGTGACAGTCACGACTGCTGACGGGCGGGGAGTCGTCTACCGCAAACGAGACAAAAAGCTCGCAAAGTCACTCCTCAAGGAAGCGATGCGGCTGCGCAGGGAACTGGAACGGCGCTTCCCTGAGGTGCAGGCGGCGTACCGGCGTGCGGCTCCAGAACTGACCAGCCGGGAACGCTGGGGCCAGTTTTTCGCCCAGTACCAATGAGAGGGACTATGACCCAGATCGCGAGTGATCATCGCCCGGACCTTGGCGCGCCACCAGCGGGAGAGGCTGCGCTCCTCGTAGCCATCCAGCGCGCGATTGTGAGTAAGCCCGGGGTAATACCCGCCACTAGACTGATGTCACATTTCGGTGAGCACGCACTCGGATGGGTGGGTATCGCTGGGGTGGGTGCCGTCGCTGACCCAGCGAGGCGGCGGCAGTGGTTTGGCGTCGCCGTCGGGGCAGTTGGTGCGCATGCCGCGTCGATCGCAATCAAACGTGTCGCCCGGCGTCCGCGTCCTACGCATCCAGATATCGTGATCAATGTCGGAACACCGAGCCAATTGAGTTTTCCGTCATCTCACGCAACGTCTACGACCGCCGCAGCGATTCTCATAGGTAGGCTCACCGGGCTTCCACTAGCGGCGCTGATCGTTCCACCGATGCTGCTATCCCGTCTTGTACTCGGTGTGCACTACCCGACCGATGTACTCGCGGGTGCCGCCGTGGGCGTGGCTTCCGCTGCAGCCGTGGGGTTGGCCGAGGAAAAGCTCGGATGGGCATAAGCTGTGCGTGCTAGTGCGGCACCTGGACTAGTTGTGACCACATGCGGTCGAGAGGGGTAAGGATGAGCGATCTGGTCGAGCCTGAGGACCCGACTCGCGCCAGAACGCGGAAGCCGCCGACATCGCTGGCTGATGGGCTGCTCAAGGCGATCCGCCCGCGTCAATGGGTGAAGAACGGCCTTGTCGTTGCCGCGCCTCTCGCGGATGGCTCGATTGGCCATGGACCGGTGCTTACCAGCGTCGCGATCGCGTTCGTCGTGTTCTGCCTCGCGGCTTCGGGCATTTACCTTGTCAACGATGCGCGCGACGTGGAAGCGGACCGCGCGCACCCGACGAAACGTTTCCGGCCAATCGCAGCCGGAGTTGTGCCTGTGCCGCTCGCGTATGCGTTGTCAGTGGTGTTCTTTGCCGCTTCTATCGCCCTGTCATTTGTCGCTAGTAGCGGGCTTGCGGTGGTAATCGCGATTTACATCGCGGTTCAGCTCGCGTATTGCTTTGGCCTCAAGCATCAGGCCGTGCTCGATATCTTCATCGTGTCGTCAGGCTTCCTGCTTCGGGCCGTAGCAGGTGGTGTCGCAGCCGGAATCCCACTTTCGCAGTGGTTCTTGCTGGTCGCGGCGTTCGGTTCGTTGTTCATGGCAGCGGGCAAGCGGTATGCCGAATTGCGCATCGCTGAAGAGACCGGCGCGAAGATCCGGAAAGCCCTGGAGAGTTACACAGCGACATACTTGCGGTTCGTGTGGACCCTCTCCGCGACGGCCGTAATCATCTTTTATGGTTTGTGGGCATTCGAGCAGGATGCTGGCGGACCGGGCGCGCCACGCGGCGATGGCAGCAGCCTTGGGTTGTTCGTTTTGTCGATGATTCCGTTTACAATCGCGATCCTGCGCTACGCCGTTGATATTGATGGTGGACACGCTGGCGAGCCCGAAGAAATAGCCCTTGGCGATCGGGTCTTGCAGTTCCTCGCGGTTGCATGGATTGGAGTCGTCGGTGTCGCGGTCTACGTCGCGTGACACAGTGTCCCCTCGCTTTACGGCGTCACGTGCCGTATTCGGCGGGGGGATTCTCGCTGTCATTTCTCTGTTTGCGTTCGGCGCGTGGCAGCGGAGATGGATTTCTGACGACGGATTGATCGTGCTGCGCACCGTGCGCAACATTCTCGCGGGCAATGGCCCCGTCTTCAACGCGGGTGAGCGGGTCGAGGCCAATACCTCCACCTTGTGGACGTATATCGTGACGCTTGCTGGCTGGGCCACCGGTAGCCGCCTCGAATACGTCGTACTGACCCTTGCGCTCCTCTTTAGCGTGAGCGCCCTCGCGCTCGCGATGCTCGGCAGTGCGCGGCTCTACGGGCAGACCCTGTTCGGACGCCCAGCCTCGGCTGTCGTACTGATGCCTGGGGGTGTTATCGCGTACCTTGCGGTCCCCCCAGCTCGTGACTTCGCGACCTCAGGTCTTGAATCGGGACTCGTGCTCGCGTGGATCGGGCTTATGTGGTGGTTACTTGTGAGATGGTCGTTCGCGGGCCGGCATGCAGGTGCAGCCACACTGCTTATGGCGTTCATCGCCGGTCTAGGCCCGCTTGTGCGGCCGGAACTGGCGGTCCTCGGCGGGCTCGCGATCATCGTCCTGCTGCTCGTGCCTTCGGGGCTGTGGTTCCGGATCGCGATAGTCGCGGCTGCAGGCGTCGTTCCAGTCGCATACCAGGTTTTCCGGATGGGCTACTACGCCCTGCCGTATCCGAGTACAGCCGTCGCTAAGGATGCTGGCGGTGCACGCTGGGATAAGGGCTGGATGTATCTTGGCGATCTCGTCGGTCCTTACTGGCTGTGGCTGCCGGTGGTAGTCCTGGTCTTGCTTGCGGTGGTCATTCTCATCCAGTTCCGGGGGCGTGACGGCGGGGTTGGCAGGGATGCGCGGACTGCTGATTCCCAGGACGAGACGGGGGTCGCGGGTGATAGCGATCCCGCGACACGGCCGGTTTTGCGGGCGCGACTGCAAACACCGACTTTCGTCGTCGCGTTCTTCCTCGCCAACGGCTTGCTGCTCGGCACTTATGTGATCCGCGTCGGCGGTGACTTCATGCACGGCCGCACGTTGCTCCCGGTGCTGTTTACATTGCTGTTGCCGGTGGCTGTCGTGCCGCTGACCGTCCCGCGCCGGGTTAAGACTCGTTCTGGTCCCACGCGACGGCACTACGGCTACCGCGTCAGCGGCGTCATCGTTGCATTCTGGGTCGGCGTGATGACGTGGTCGGGCGTCATTGTCATCGTGAGCGATCCCGGAGTCGTCGACGGTGTCCCAGACCATGGGATCGTCGATGAGCGCCAGTTCTACCGCTACTGGACAAATGTGGCGCATCCCATACTCGCCGAAGACTACATCGAATATCCGCGCATGGAATCAATGCTCGAAGCACAAGAAGCAGCACCCCGAGGCGCGGTGTTACTGCCGACTGCAGACCAGTATCACTGGGAGATCGTGCCGCTCGCGGAGCCAGCGGATCCTAACGCTCCCGCCTCAACAGTCTTCTTCCTGCAGCTGGGGATGACCAGCATGCTGTCATCGCTTGACGTGCGTATCCTCGACCCGGTGGGGCTCGCCTACCCCCTTGCTGGGCACACTGAGCGCATCCCCGGTGGCCGGATCGGACACGACAAGTTTCTGCTGCCAGACTGGGTCATCGCGGACAGCGGTGCCGTGACCTCTCGAGCGGCTGGTTTGCCCGGTTTCCTCGATCCGGAGTGGGTCGCGGATTCTCAGGAAGCTCTCAACTGTCCTCAGACTCAGAAGCTTCTCAGTGGCTACCGTGATGAGCTCAACACGGGCCAATTCCTCCGCAATCTGAAGGACTCGATGTGGCGTTCGTCCTACCGCATTGAGCGCCTTCCTGCCGACGAGATCGAGCGCTGCTTCTCGGGATAACAGCCAGGTCACCTGCGAATTCAGAGGCGTCAGTGTTCCGTGATGCAATTGTGACCACCATTAGTTCTCCCATTCACACTGCCCCAGGTCGCGGTGCTGCGGTACTGTATTCGTCACCGGGCGGTGTTGGAAATGTGATACTGCCGACGTGTAACGGTTATGGTGTCCGAGTCGATCTACACACCGAGCTCTCAGGAGATTGCCAGGGTTGCTAGATCCGCAAGGGTCGTAACGCTGGTGTCAGGGAGGGAACCAGTGTGGTCGCGACGGCACCCGACGCTGACGCGGCGACACGGTGGTGCACACGAGAAGAGGGAGATTTATCCATGCGTTTCGCCAAACCGCGCCTGTCTCAAAGATGGAGACAGCGGACAGTCGCCGCCTTTGCGGTCGGCGTACTGCTGCCGCTGATTGCGGGGCTCACCGGAGGTGCTGTCGCTTCAGCCCAGCCGGGTATTGAACGTCACAACGTGTACTCGGCGGCGATGGACCGCAACATTCCAGTGGATATCGTTCGTTCGTCAGGTGGCGGTAACGGTGCGCTCTTCCTGCTGGATGGTCTTCGTGCTCGCGAGGACCGCAGCGGCTGGACGATCGAAACCAACGCGGTCGAAATGTTCCGTGACTCGAACATCAACCTGGTGATGCCGGTCGGCGGTCGCGCGAGCTTCTACGCTGACTGGTACGGCCCGAGCTCCACCAACGCTCAGGGTTACACCTACAAGTGGGAGACCTTCCTCGCGCAGGAACTCCCGAACTACCTCGGCACGATCGGTATCCGCACCACGAACAACGCGGTTGCAGGTCTGTCCATGGCCGGTAGCGCAGCACTCAAGCTTGCTGCCGATCACGGCAACCGTTTCACGTATGCCGCTTCGTTCTCGGGCTACCTGAACCTGTCTGCTCCGGGTATGCCGTCACTCATCCGCCTCGCCCTGCTTGACGAGGGTGGCTACAACGTTGACGACATGTGGGGCCCGCCGTGGGATCCAGCCTGGGCAGCGCATGACCCGTCTGTTTTCGCTCCGAAGCTCGCCGGCAAGACGCTGTTCATCTCGGCAGGCAGCGGCATTCCAGGTCAGCACACCCAGATCCGCGAGCCGATCGACTACTTCCACACTGCGAACGCAATGGGACTTGAGGTCGTTTCGCTGCTCAACACCCGTGCATTCCAGGGTCGTGCGGATGCGCTTGGCCTGAACGCCACGTACAGCTACCCGCCGGTCGGTGTCCACGCATGGGGCTACTGGCAGGATGAGCTTGCTAACGCCAAGCCGGGCATCCTCCGCGCACTTGGTGCGTGATGCAGCGGTAACGCTGGGTGAGTGAACCTCTGCTGGGGAATCTCGTCGGTCGTGAACCCCCCGTCCTTAGGGACGGGGGGTTTCGGCGTTTCTGGGCTCTAGCCGACTTCCCTGATGTAGTCGGATCCACCCCTGAGGTGGATATGGCTACATCAGAGGGGACAGGCAGCGCTCGGAGTTGTGGACGTCACATGTACTGAATTTCGCCGGATGTCGGCGAGGGTTTCGATAACTAGCCTGCGCACATCCAGTAACAATTGCCTCACGCATGGCATGGCGCATCTCGTGCAACAGTGGTGTTGGAAGGTATGAAGAGACTGTGCATTTGGCAGCGGTCTAAATAGCCCAGCCGGATCTAGCTCGATACCACCACGAATTGAGGAGTGCCTCATGCGGCTTTCGTTGCAGCACGGCGATCGCGGAACCGACCGCCGGAGCCGGGGTGCCGGACGTCGCCAAGTAGCAGCATGTGCGGCGATCCTGATCGCCCCGCTTGCTATTTCGTCCGGGATTGCGCCGGCGGCGCTGGCCGCGCCGCCCGCGATCTCGTCCCAGAGTCCCGCGCTGCACCCAATGGCGCCTGCGCCGGTGCCAGGGGTGCGCGTAGACCGTGTCGACAAGATCTCTGACCGCCAGCTTTCGCTGTGGGTGTACTCGCCCGCGATGAACGAAACCATCCAGGTGCAGATGCTGCTCGCGCGTGATTACCACGCGCAGCCAGACTGGAGTTTTCCCGCACTCTTCCTGCTCGACGGCCTCCGGGCACGGGACGATCAGTCCGGCTGGATGCTGGAGACCGACGCTGCCGCCTTCTTCGGTGACAAAAACGTCAACGTGATTATGCCCGTCGGTGGACAGTCGAGCTTCTATGCGGACTGGCTGCAGCCCGACAATGACAAGAACTATCAGTGGGAAACGTTCCTGACGAAGGAACTCCCGCCGATTCTGCACGGCGACTATCGCGTCAACGACAACAAGGGCATCCTGGGACTGTCGATGGGCGGCACCGCCGCGATGTTCCTGCCAGCCCGAAACCGGGGAATGTTCCAGTTCGCGGGGTCACTTTCGGGGTATCTGAGTACGACTACCTACGGCATGCAGCGGGCGATCAAGGCTGCGATGCTCGATGCAGGTGGCTACAACTCCGACAACATGTGGGGTACGCCAGACAACTCGCTATGGGCGGAACACGACCCGCTCCAACTCGCTCGGAACCTGCGCGGCATGAGCCTGTACGTCTCAGCGGGCACCGGTGCGCAGGGAACACATGACCGGCCAGGCCTAGTTCCCGGTATCCCCGAGAACTCGGCGGGCATGGCGCTAGAAGTGCTTTCGAGACTGACGACGCAGAACTTTGCCGCTCGTCTCAACGATCTCGGCATCGACGCCACGGTCCGCTACCGGAACACCGGTACCCACTCGTGGCCGTACTGGCAGTCAGAGTTGCACGCAGCCTGGCCGCAGATCGCCGAGGCTCTCAATGTCGACTCGGTTGGGGTGAGTACGGCTGCGCCCAGCACCTCCGTCACCGACGAACCGACGTGTGAGGTTGGCGGCGCGATCGGTGAACTTGCCCAGCAGCGCGGCGACCTTGGGGTCTGCCTGACAGATGAGAGAACCTTGCGGGGCGGCGCTAAGCGGCAACAGTTCGAGCACGGCACCATCTACTGGTCGCCAGACCTCGGCGCGCACCAGATCGAGGGCGAGATCGAAGCGCTCTACGAAAAGGAAGGCGGCGCGCGCGGACAGCTCGGACTGCCCACGACGAGTGAAACCCCCACCCCCGATGGCCGCGGGTTCTTCACTCAATTCGAGAAGGGCGCGATCTACTGGACACCCGAGACGGGCGCCCAGATGGTTCACTCCGGCTTCCGTGACGTATGGGGCGAAAATGGCTGGGAAGCGGGTGACATGGGTTACCCCGTTTCTGGCATCGAGAACACCGAGGACCGCCGCGGCCGCCTGCAGAATTTTGAGCGCGGAGCGGTATTCGCAACGACCCGTGGCGGTACGACAGCCGTATTCGGCAAGATCTGGGACCACTACAAGGAGCTGGGCCGGGAAACTGGTGTCCTGGGGTACCCGCAATCAGGCGAGCACAACATCGGTTCCGGCCGGTTCACTGAGTTCGCGAACGGGAACATTTACTGGTCACCGGCTTCGGGCGCCTGGGCGGTGCTCGAGGGCGACATCATGGATGCCTGGGCTGAACAAGGCTACGAAGCCGGTCCCCTCGGATACCCCACGAGTGATGCCCATGACACCGAAGAGGGATTGCGGCAAAACTTCCAGAACGGATTCGTCCTGGTGAGCGATGGCGAAACGAAAGTGAACACAGGCTGACGGCGTACTTCCCCAGCAGCGCCGTTGGGGGCGGGCTGTGACGTGCACCATGCGGTGCGCATCGCAGCCCGCCCTAGCTCTGTACGCTGGTGCGGTGATTGGCGAAGGGCGCTTGACGGGGACGCGCCGCCCGCCCGTGACTGATATGGGGGAAGGCCCGAAATGCATGATGGGGAAGTGACGCTGTCAAGATCCGGCGTGCGCTGGCGTCTGCCGGTGCTGCTCGCTGTGCTCATCGCTACTGGTGGATTCACGATGGCCTGTGGAAATGAGTCCGTCGTCTCGGGAACGCCTGACCTGGGCACCAGCGTGACTGAAGCACCTTCGTCCGATCCCGAAGCTGACGACGACGAGGATGACGACGGCGAGGATGACGACGGCGACCGTGACAACGAGCGGCCGGAGAGCACAGCTGAGGCAGACCCAGATACCTCGGACCCCGAATACCCGCCGCTTGACGAGCGCGGCACCCGCTACGTGAAGGAGCTTCGCGATTCTGGCGCCTCGCCTTACGGTTCAGGTCAACAAGCTGTGGGTACGGCTGAATATGTGTGCGCGGCGGTGCGTGACGGTGTCTCCCGTGAGGACATGCTGGTCAACGTGACAGCCATGGTCGGCCTCGAGATGCAACTGAGTGGTTCTGACGACACAGTCGATGACGTGGCACAGACCTACGTTGAAGTCGCCGAGCAACACTACTGCGGAGAGTGACGCATGGCCTGGGCAAATCAATCAACGACGCGACGCGGGCGGAAGAAATCCGGAAAGTCCCGAGGTCTTCGCAGACTGCTAGTCATCCTGCTTGTGCTCGCCGCTATCGTGGCGCTCGTCGTGCTTGCGCTGCGCATAGCCCAGCGCGTCGACGTCCCACTCCCTGGCGTACCGGAGCCGGAGCCAACGGAGGAGCTGACGCAACCTGCCCATTGCCCGGATGTGCAACTGCTGTCTATCCCGGGCACGTGGGAGTCATCCGCAAATGACGACCCATTCAATCCGGGAGCCAACCCGAACTCTCTGCTACTGAGCGTTACGCAGCCGCTGCAGCAGCAATTCGGCACGGACCGCGCTGAAATCTACACATTGCCGTACCCAGCGCAGTTTCAGCGGCCGGGTGGACCACCCGAGATGACGTACGACGACAGTCGCCGCGCTGGAACGGACGCGGCCCGTGACGTGCTTGCCGCAAAGCATGATGAGTGCTGGCTCACGAGCTACGTGCTAGTCGGGTTTTCGCAGGGAGCCGTGATCGCCGGTGACATAGCGTCGGAGATCGGAAACGGGAACGGCCCAGTGCCCGCAGAGAACGTGCTGGGTGTCGCTCTCGTCGCTGATGGCCGTCGCGATCCCGAAGCTGCGCCCACTGTCGGGCCTCCCGTGCGTGGAATCGGTCTCGAGGTGTCGCTCGCTGGGTTCCCCTTCCTCCCCGGTGCGACATTCTCCGGCAAGCGCAGTGGCGGGTTCGGCGATCTTGCCGACAAGACAGTTCAGATTTGTGCACCGAATGACGGGATCTGTGACGCCCCCGTGCTCACGGACCTGCTGGGGGCCATCCATCGGCTGTTCAATGACTATATTCAGAACCCGGTACATGCGATGTATCACACGTTTGCGATCGATGAGAATGGGACTACAACGCCGCAGTGGCTGACGCAGTGGTCGACGGACCTCATCAATGAGGCGCCACGACCTGCGCATCCGTGATTAGATGCCTTCGAGCATCGGTGGCCGTTTCGTGTCATTCGCGACATTGCCGAGTCACAGGCCTGTCACGAATGATGCGTTCGTCTCACCGAGAGGCACGTAATGTGGTCCCCTCTTACACACACGAAGACGCAGGTAGGCGGGTACTTTAGCGGCGGCAGGGCAGTTACCGGACGAAGAAGTGAGGCTGACAACCGATTCGGAGCGGTTTATCGCGCATTGTGAGCGCGTCTGTAACATACAGAGGGCTTAATGCGACACGCTACGGGATAAGCCGACGCCGTAGCGGCATACGAAACGGTACATCGGTCACATGGGGTGTGGTGTTAGAGCAGATTTGCTGCGCCCGGGACTGGCTGCTGGAATCGCCAGTTCACACCTGCATATTTAGGGAGAGGCATGGACGAGTTCTTCAACGAAGCGGGTGAGGTTATCCTCACCCCGGAGGCAACTCTCGTGAACTTCGTTGAGCAGCATTCCCGAAACAACGCAGGTGAACTTGCATACCGCTACGTTGACTACTCGCACGACCGCGAGGGTGTTGCACACGAGTTGACGTGGGAGCGCTTCGGCATGCGTGTGCGTGCCGTCGCAGGAAGGTTGCAGCAGGTCGCGCATAAAGGCGATCGTGTCGCGATCCTCGCGCCGCAGGGCCTCGACTACGTCGTAGCGTTCTTTGCTGCTGTTCACGCGGGAACAATCGCGGTGCCGCTCTTCGACCCAGATGAGCCTGGCCACACCGACCGCCTCCACGCGGTGCTGGGTGACTGTGAGCCGGTGGCGATCCTGACTGGCACAAAGTCAGCGGCCGGTGTGCGGCAGTTCTTCCGCTCCCGTCCCGCGAATGAACGACCCCGCATCATCGCCGTCGATGCGATCCCAGATTCCGTGGAAGCGTCGTGGACGTTGCCGCACCCCTCTCTCGATGACATCGCCTATCTGCAATACACGTCCGGTTCGACGCGTGTTCCCGCCGGTGTGGAGATCACGCATCGCGCTGTCAGCACCAACGTGCTGCAGATGTGCTGGTCGCTTGGTCTCAACGAGCATTCGCGCGGCGTGACGTGGCTGCCGTTGTTCCATGACATGGGTCTGCTGACGGTTATTCTGCCGGCGTTCGGCGGGAAGTACATCACGATCATGTCGCCGCGTGCGTTCGTTCAGCGCCCGTACCGCTGGATCAAGGAACTTGCCGCTGAAAGTGACGGAGAGGGCACGTTCGCTGCAGCGCCGAACTTCGCGTTCGAGCATGCTGCGCTGCGCGGGCTTCCAAAAGATGGCGAGGAACTCGATCTGAGCCACGTTATTGGGCTGATCAACGGCAGTGAGCCGGTAACGCCTGCGGCGATGCGGAAGTTCAACGACGCTTTCGGGCCTTACGGCCTCCCGAACACTGCGATCAAGCCGTCGTACGGCATGGCCGAGGCCACGCTGTTCGTCTCGACACCGCACCGCGACGAAGAGGCGCGGGTCCTCTACGTCGATCGTGAGGAACTCAATGCCGGCAAGATTCTCCGCGTAGACCCATCTCACCCGAAGGCCGTGCCGCAGGTTTCGTGCGGTTATGTGTCGACCAGCCAGTGGGCGACAATCGTCGACGCCGATTCCGGAGAAGAGCTTCCGGACGAGCGGGTGGGGGAGATCTGGCTCAAAGGTGACAACATCGGCCAGGGGTACTGGGGCCGCGAAGGCGAGACAGCCGAAACCTTCGAGAACAAGCTGAAGGTCCGCCTCCAGGAAGGCAGTCATGCTTCCGGTGTGGACGAGGACGCGAATTGGATGCGCACCGGTGACTACGGCGTCTATATCGATGGCGAGCTGTACATCACCGGCCGGGTCAAAGACCTCGTGATCGTTGACGGTCGCAACCACTATCCGCAGGATCTCGAATATTCAGCTCAGGAGGCGAGTTCATCGCTGCGCCCGGGCTTCGTTGCCGCTTTTTCGGTCCCTGCAAATCAGCTTCCTCGCGCTGTCTTCGACAACCCGCACAGCGGGCTCGCCGGGTCAGGATTCGACGCAGACGATTCATCTGAGCAGCTCGTCGTCGTGGGCGAGCGGGCTCCTGGAGCTGGCAAGGCCGATCCTGGACCGATCGCCGACGATGTGCGCGCAGCAATCGCGTCTCGTCACGGCGTGACCGCTCGCGACGTGCTGTTAGTGCCCGCTGGTTCCATTCCCCGGACGTCGAGTGGGAAGATTGCACGCCGGGCGTGCAAGGCCAGTTACATTGATGGGACCCTTCGTGGGGGCCATGCCCAGACCGCGTTCCCTGACAGCGTGAGCGAGTAGTTTTGACCGCACAGCAGATGACTGTTGCCCAGCTGACCGATTGGCTTCGTGATTGGGTGGCGGTGTCCGCCGGTCTCCCGCGCGAGCAGGTTTCAGCAGACCGCCCAATGGAGGAGTTCGGTCTTTCCTCCCGTGATGCTGTCGCGCTGAGCGGTGAAATCGAGGAACTCCTCGGAATTACGCTGAGCGCTACGATCGCGTACGAGAACCCGACGATTGCTGCGCTGGCCAAGCGCATCATCGATGGGCCTGAAGAATCGGCTGAAGAAGCGCCGGGCACTGCTCAACCCCAGCGGCCCGCTGCGGTTGCGCACGTCGATATCGCGATCATCGGAATGGCCGCACGGTTCCCCGGTGGCGCGAACAGTCCCGAAGAGATGTGGAACCTCCTCGCGGAAGGCCGTGACGGGATAAGCGACCTGCCTCCTGGCCGCTGGCAGGAGTATGCGGGAGACCCAGTGATCGCTGCGGAGCTGGAGAAAACTCCCACTTTCGGCGGATACCTCGAGGATGTGAAGAGTTTCGATCACGAATTCTTCGGGATGTCTCCGCTTGAAGCGGAGAATGTTGATCCACAGCAGCGCCTTGCGCTCGAACTCGCGTGGGAAGCGCTCGAGGACGCGCACATCCCAGCTAGCGATCTGCGGGGCCAGCAAGTCGGTGTCTTCATCGGCAGCTCGTCCAACGACTACAGCCTGCTGACAGTGAGCGACCCGTCGACCGCGCACTACTACGCGCTTACAGGAACATCGTCGAGCATCATCCCGAACCGTGTGTCGTACACGTTCGATCTCCGTGGTCCGTCGATTTCCGTGGACACAGCATGTTCGTCGTCACTGGTGGCGGTGCATCAAGCGGTGCAGAGTCTGCGTTCCGGCGAGTCGGATTTTGCGCTCGCGGGCGGTGTGAACATGCTCCTCACGCCGGCTGCCACGCTGGGATTTGGCGCCGCGGGTGTGCTCGCTCCGGATGGCCGGATCAAGGCGTTCTCGAAGGATGCTGACGGCATCGCGCGTGCGGAAGGCGGCGGACTGGTCGCGCTGAAGCGAATCGACGACGCGTTGGCTGACGGTGACACGATCCTCGGTGTGATCAAAGGGTCCGCTGTCAACTCTGATGGCAGATCCAACGGGCTGACCGCCCCGAATCCAGAATCCCAGGTCGCAGTCCTCCGCGCCGCCTACCGCGATGCGGGAATCGACCCGACAACGGTGGATTACATTGAGGCCCACGGCACGGGCACGCTACTCGGCGACCCTATTGAAGCGGAGGCGCTCAACCGGGTCCTTGGGCGTGGTCGCGACGATCTGCTTCCCACGCTGCTGGGATCGGCGAAAACGAACTTCGGCCATCTTGAGTCAGCGGCAGGCGCAGCCGGGCTCATCAAGGTCTTACTTTCGATGCGGCATGATTTGTTGCCCGCGACGATCAACTTCACCGGACCCAACCCGTACATTCCTTTCGATGACGCGAAACTTGAGGTCGTCGACGAAATACGAGAGTGGCCACGGTACTCGGGTACAGCAACCGCGGGCGTCTCCGGTTTCGGTTTCGGCGGCACCAACGCGCACGTCGTGGTGCAGGAGTACCACCGTGACGCGGCAGCGGAGCCACCAGCACTGGCGCCGCTGACGGAGTCCGGGCCCTTCATTTTCCCAGTTTCCGCCGCGGTTCCGTCGCGTCGACGGCTGGCCGCCCGCCAATTGATCGAATGGCTGGAAACGGACGAGGGTCAGAAGGCGCCGCTCGATGTGATTGCGCGCAGTCTCGCCAAACGAAACCATGGTCGTTCCCGCGCAGCCGTCGTGGCAAGCAGTCACGAGGATCTCATCACCGGTCTGCAGGCGATAGCTTCTGGCAAGCCTGGGCCAGGTGTTTTCTCCGCGAACTCACCCGCTGGCAACGCCCCAGTGTGGGTGTTCTCCGGATTTGGGTCTCAGTTCCGCGGTATGGGCCGCGCGCTGTATGAGGCGGTTCCCGTGTTCGCGGCACGCGTCGACGAAATCGATGCGGTGATGATCGACGAGTCGGGGCACAGCATCAAAGACCTCTTCTTCGACGAAGAGGTCACGTACGGCGTTGAACTCGCACAGCTCGGCATTTTCACGATCCAGGTGGCGCTCGGGGCGACGCTGCAGGCGTTTGGCGCCCGCCCAGCCGCCGTCCTGGGCCACTCAGTTGGCGAGGTCGCAGCTGCCGCTGTCTCGGGAGGCCTGCCACTCGACGACGCGGTGCGTGTGATCTGCGCCCGTGCCCGCCTCATGGGTGAGACAGAAGCAGGCCTGAGCGGTGCCGACATCAGGCGCATGGCGATCGTCGAGTTTTCGGCGGACGAACTCGCTGACCTGCGCAGCGACTATCCCGGCATCGAAATCTGTGTGTATGCGGCGCCAACGCAGACTGTCATCGGTGGTCCCGACGACGAAGTCCGCGCCGTCGTCGGGCTCGCCGAAGCACAGCAGAAACTTGGTCGGCTGCTCGAGACCAAAGGCGCCGGCCATACCGAGCAGATGGATCCGATCATCGGCGAGCTTGCCGCGGAACTCATGGGTATCAACGCACGGGCACCCGAATGTGGAGTTTTCTCGTCCGTCCACGAAGGGCAGAAATTCCCGCGCCGAGGGGCGCCGCTGCACGGAGAGGACTACTGGACGAAGAACGTCCGGCACACTGTGTGGTTCACCCAGGCGGTGAACAACGCCGTTTCAGATGGTTACACGACGTTCGTCGAACTCGCCCCGCACCCTGTCGCCTTGATGTCAGTCGCTGCGACGACCTTCGCCGCTGGGCTGCACGAACCGCAGCTTATTTACACGCAGAACCGCAAGGAAGACTCAGCTGCCACCCTGGTGAACGCGATGGCACAGCTCTATGTGCATGGGCATGCGCTTGACTTGGCACACGTGGCCGGCTCCGGTGAACTCACGGCACTGCCGCCGACAGCCTGGATCAAGCGGCCACACTGGACACGGGCTCGCGCCGCTACGGGTGGCGGGAACCAGCGTGTGCCGGGCGCGCACGTCGCGCTTCCTGACGGCCAGCACGCCTGGGAGGTCGTGGCTGAGGCCGTGGCTGATCTCGACAGCCTGGTACTCGGTGCGGCGGCGCAGGTTCTGTCGGATGTGGACTTGGGCGCGGTGATCTACCACGGTGGGTTGCCCGAGGCGGGCACTCTGACCACAATGCTTCACCCCCACCCAGGTGGCGCATCGCTGCGCGTGTACGTGCAGCACGGTGACGAGTTCTCGCTGGTAGCTGATGCGGTCGTCACCGCTGGTGGCCCGCTGAATGCTCCCGAAACTTTCCATGCTCCGCGCCCCGCTGCGCGTCCGGAAACACCGGATGGTGATGTCGAAGTCGACGACACTGGCGACCGGTGGGATCCCGAAGGAGATGAGCCCGCCACCGAACGTCTCACCCGCATCATCGCTGAGGCGATGGGGTATTCAGCTGAGGATCTACCCGCTGAGATACCGCTGATCGAGCTAGGTCTCGACTCGCTGATGGCGGTGCGAATCAAGAACCGTGTCGAATACGAGTTCAATATTCCGCAGGTCCAGGTCCAAGTACTGCGCGACGCAAGCCTGAACGACGTTGACAAGTACTTGAGGTTCGCGCTGGAAAACCCGGACGACGTCGCGTCACTGGCTGAGCAGCAACGCGAGGGTACTGCAGCGTCACCTCCCGCGATCGAGCAGCTGACTGCGAACCCTGAGCAGGCGAGTCCAGCTGTCCCGCCAGGGGAAGAGGCGAACGCGCTCGATCAGCGCAGCGTCGCCGAGTCAGCGGGGCTGGAAGTTCCACCGCGCGATGCAGCGGAACGACTCGCCTTCGCGCAGTGGGCGACTGTCACCGGGACGTCCGCTGGCGGTATCTTCTCGCCGCTACCACCGGTTGGGGAAAGCGTCGCAGCTACGCTCGCCGCGAAGCTGTCGGAAAGAACCGGCGGCACGATCACCGCTGACGAGGTTCTGTCAGCAGCCACGATCGAAAAGCTTGCTGACCTCGTCCGCACGCACCTAGAAGGGGACGTCGGCCTCGTTCGCACCCTGCGTGCCCCCAACGCGGAGTCCAGCCGCCTCCCGGTCTTCGTTTTCCATCCTGCGGGTGGATCGACGGTGGTGTATGAGCCACTCACGAAGCGACTGCCCGGTGACGTGCCGGTTTTCGGCTTTGAACGTGTCGAGGGTGAACTCGTGGGCCGCGTCGACGAGTACCTTCCGGCGCTGCGTGAAATTCAGCCGCACGGGCCGTACGTGCTCGTCGGGTGGTCGTTCGGCGGCGCATTGGCCTATGCGATGGCCCAGCGATTGCGGGCCGCGGGTGAAGAGGTGGCGCTGCTCGGCCTCCTCGACACGGTTTTCCCGTCAGAGCCGATACCCGACACGCCCGAAGAGATCGCGTTGCGCTGGCAGCGTTTCAACGACTTTGCTGCAGTCAACTATGGCTTCCAGTTCCCGTTGCCCATAGATGAGCTCGTGAAGAGGGATGACCAGGGCCAGATTCAGCTCCTGCTCGGCATGCTGAAGGACGCGAACCACACGATAAGCGGCGGCATCATCGAGCATCAGCGCGCGTCGTTTCTGGACAATCGTGCTGTTCAGATGCTCCAGCCTGACCCCTACGAGGGCCCTGTGGTCTTGTATAAGGCTGAGCGGATGCACGACGGCGCGGTCCAGCTGGAGCCCCGTTACGCGGAGATCGCGCCGGACGGCGGCTGGGGCTCTGTCGCCCAGGATCTGGAGATTGTTCAGCTCACCGGCGATCACCTCGGCGTTGTCGACGAACCGGTGATCGCGCGCGTCGCCGCTCACCTTGCTGGCAGACTTGATCAGATCGAAAGAAACCGTCGTTCTGCACAGTAAGGAGCACCAGCGCGTGAGCACCACAGCAGCGAAGCTGGCGGACCTTCGAGAAAAACTCGAGAAGGCCAAAGAACCCGGCGCCCCGAGCGCAATCGAAAAGCGCAACGCGAAAGGGCTTCCCTCACCGCGCGAGCGTATCGACATGCTCCTCGACCCAGGCAGCTTCGTCGAGATTGGCGCGCTCGTCAAGGCGCCGGGATCAGCCGACAATCCGTACGGCGATGGAGTCGTCACTGGCCACGGCACAGTCGAGGGCCGGCCCGTGGTCGTGTTCTCCCATGACCTGACTGTTTTCGGCGGAAGCCTCGGTGAGATGTTCGGCCGGAAAGTTTGCGCCGCACTGGACTTCGCGCTGAAGATCGGCTGCCCAGTGGTGGGCATCAATGATTCAGGTGGGGCGCGTGTTCAGGAAGCTGTCACGTCGCTGGCTTTCTACGCGGAGATCGGCAGGCGCCAGATCAAACTCTCCGGCTTGGTCCCCCAGATCTCTGTCATGCTCGGCAAATGTGCGGGCGGCGCCGTCTACGGGCCGGCTATCACCGACTACGTCGTCGCCGTCGATGATCAGGCCTACATGTTCATCACGGGACCCGAGATCCTGAAAGCGGTGACGGGCGAAACCATCTCCGCAGAAGACCTCGGCGGCGCACGCAAGCAGGCCGAGTACGGCACGGTCAATCATGTCGCGCAGACCGAGGCAGATGCGTTTGCCTGGGTTCGCACGCTTCTCGGCTACCTGCCCTCCAACTGCAATGAGGAACCGCCCGTCGTCAACGCCGGTATGGAACCCGAAATCACGGATTCAGACCGGTCGCTTGACTCCTTCATCCCGGATGCGGACAACTCCGCGTACGACATGCACGAAATCCTGCGGAGGGTATTCGATGACGGCGAGTTCCACGAGATATCGTCCGAATACGCGCGCAGCATAATCGTCGGTTTCAGCCGGATCGACGGCCGCCCAGTCGGTGTGCTCGCGAACCAGCCGTTACACCTCAGTGGTGCCCTCGACATCGACTCTTCAGAGAAGGCATCCCGGTTTATCCGCTTCTGCAATGCGTTCGAGATTCCGATCGTCTGTGTGGTTGATGTTCCGGGGTTCCTTCCCGGTCTGGAGCAGGAACGCAACGGCATCATTCGCCGGGGGGCGAAGATTCTCAATTCGTACCTCGAGGCAGACGTGCCGAAGGTGACCGTGGTTGTACGCAAAGCGTACGGCGGCGGTTACGCCGTGATGGGTTCGAAGAACCTCGGCGCGGACCTCAACTTTGCCTGGCCCACCGCCCGGATCGCTGTCATGGGTGCGGAGGGCGCAGTCGCACTCCTCAAGCGCAGAGAACTTGCCGCAGCGGGGGACAAAGCCCCGGAACTCCGGCGCAAGTTCATCGACCACTACAACGAGTTCATCTCTACGCCCTACATCGCCGCGGAACGCGGGTACATCGACGCCGTGATCGAACCGTCAGCGACGCGGCTGGAACTCCGCCGGGCTTTGCGTGCGCTGCAGGATAAGGCGCCGGAGCGGGTGCCGAAGAAGTATTCACTACATCCCGGCTGAGCGATCTCCCGAGCACAAGCACTAAAGAGAACGGCGGGGCAGACCATTACGGTCTGCCCCGCCGTTTTCTGGCTACCAGCTGATCTCGCCGGGCGACCACCGGCCCCAACGCAGCTCGGTGCTGTGTTCGAGGTCAGCTGGGGCAGCTTCTTCGACGTGTGGCGTGTAACGGATCAGCTCACCCCAGTCCCGGCGCCAATCGTCAGCGAGGTAGCTGGCGAGGGTTGTCGGCCGATTCAGGGTGTTGGTGAGCCCGAGAGAGCCGCCAGCCGGGTGGCTCTGCCAGTTGTTCGCACCGGCGATCACGCCGCGGTCAGGGGTGATCCGGTATTCGGGATTCTGGGCAACGCCGTAGCGGTGCAGGTAAGGCTGCTGGCAGGGGAAATGCAGACCAACAGTCCAGTCGAGCAGCACAGGTGTTGTGGTGCCAACGATGTCCTGCAGTGTCTCAAGCTGGGGTACCCGCGGTGGTGTGAGGCCGATCCACTGGCGGGGCTCGAGGTCCGCGTCGCGTGCGATGACGCGGATGACATCGGCCTCTGCCGGGATGTCGGCCATCGGAATCCGGAGGTTTCGCCACATGGGGCTGGGGCCCGGGTCGATGGGCTGAATGCGGCCGAGAGCCTCATAATCGTCACCATCGCTGCGGCCGTACTCGAGCTCGACCCGCTGTCCGTACGTCTCAATTCCATCGCTGTCGACTGAGGCGATACGGCCCGCTGCGGTGATCACAACAAGCGGCGTCGCATCGGACCGCTCAGGCAACTCGTACCAGTCAGTGGTGAGCTCGGCGACATTGCTCTGCTGAGCCTCGTGGGTGCCCGCGGTGGGGATGCGTGACGGATCAAGCCCGAACGGCAACGGCACTAAGCTACCGTTGATCCCAGGCTCGTCCAGTACCCGTGCGTCAAGGGAACCGCCGGTCACAAACGGGCCGTCTGGGTCGATGGTGCTGGGTCCGTTGGCCCGAACTTCGATGTCTTCAGGTGCCAGATCGATCCGGAAACCGTTGGGGTCGAAACCCTGGCTGAACTGTCCGGTAAATGCTTCCACCGGGTCGTCGGTACTGACAGGTGTCAGGAACGAATCATTGGGATCCGTTTCGACTAGAACGTCGCGGGCGAGGCCACACGGCTCACCGAGTACCGCGTCGATATTCGCTCGCCCGATGGAGTACGACGGGTACTGCGAAACGGCGCCCTTCGCGAGTGACGCGAACTGGAACAGCACCACCAGTCCTGTCACGACGGCGATGGGGGCTGCCAGAGGCACCAGGAACCACTTTCGCTTGCCCTGAGCCTCCGTGTACCGGAGATAGAGGAAAGCGCCCACCAGGAGCAATGCCAGACCGAAAACGAGCACACCCGTCGCTAGTGTGTAGCCCTGGATAGACGGCCGCTTGTCCCACCACGGCACGCCGAAACTTCCCACATACCAGTACGCGTTGGGTCCAGTAGCCGCGTACGCGGCGATGATGACGACTATGCCGCTGAACAACACGCGGTTTCGCGGCGATTGGAAAAGCGGCGTCGTCAGCGCGACGGCCGCGAGCGCCGCGATCGCGGCTCCAATACCCGCGAACGCGCCGAAGTGGTGCACCCACTTGGTGGGTGTAGCTGCGAGGAATCCGAACGACATGATCGACACCGCGAGCAAACGCAGCGTGGGGCCCTTCGCCAATTTGCTCTTCGACGCGGAGTGAATGATCGCCGCCGCGGCGGTGAAGATACACACGATCATGATCAGGACTGGGAACCGGCGCGCAATTGATCCGTCGGCAGTCTGACTGAACAGTTCGCTGTATCGGAAGAACTCGTTGTACCAGCTATTCGACGGTCCGATGATGGTGCGGAGGCGGCTGGCTTCGCTGACGGCGGCGAGGGTCTGGTCGTAGAAGATGATGAAGAGGACGGCGGTGCCGGCGGCGAGGAGTGGGGCGGTGAGGGCGGCCCAGGCGAGGGGGGTGTGTTTGTTGGTGGGGCTGAGTTGTCTGGCGCGTTTGATGAGGATGGCGAGCAGGGGGCGGGAGCCGGCGAGGAGGGCGGCGACGGCCATGAGTCCGGTGGGGCCTGCGGCGAGGGAGAACGCGGCGATGATGGTGGCGACGGCGGCGGGGAGCAGGCGTCCGGTGGCGATGGCGCGTTCGACGCTGATCCAGGTGAGCAGGGCGCCGACGGCGATGACGGGTTCGGGGCGCAGGCCGTTGTTGTAGGGGAGCCAGAAGGCGAGGAAGACGGCGGCGGCGGTCCAGTAGACGGCGGGGGTGTGGCGGGCGCGGCGGCCGAGGCGGGGGATGACTTCGCGGGAGATGATCCACCAGCAGAGGATGCTGGCGATGAGGGTGGTGAGGCGGACGAAGGGGCTGGCGGTGGAGAGGGCGGCGAGGGCGGCGGTGACGTCGTAGAACCAGCCGAAGGGGGCTTCGGGGACGCCGTACCAGCGGTAGTAGTTGGCCATGTAGCCGGCGTGGCCGGCGACGCGGGCCATGTTGAGGATGTACCCGTCGTCGGCGGTGTTGGCGCCGATGAAGTACCAGCCGAGCAGGATTGCGCCGACGATGAGGTCGAGGGGGGAGAGTTTCCACCAGGAGGCGGGCAGGAAGCGGCGGTGGCGGCGTCCGTCGGTGAGGTCGAGGCGGTGCAGGGCGGCGAGGGAGACCAGGGTGGCGATTGCGCCGATGGTGATGGCGAGGATTTTCAGCAGGGTGGGGCTGGTGGTGAAGCGGGAGTCCACCTCGATGGTGACGTTCAGCCCGTCCGGAGCGGCACCCTCCAAATCCGTAAACACACCCACGACCTGTGGCATGAAGTTGCCCTCACGGGTGGTGGACGCGAGGTCGTCAGAACCGGCAACACCAGTGAACTCGGTGGTGAGCTGGTTAGTCGTGATGTTGAGGCGGATCTCGTCACACCCAGTGATCTGCTCTCTCGGGATCGAGTGCAGGACGCTGTTTCGCGCGACGATCTGAGCCTGGGTTTCGGTGGCGCGGATCTGGAGGCCGAAGCGCTGGCTGTCGGGTGATTGTGCGGGGATGGTGGCTGCGACGAGGCCGCCCTCGTCGGGCAGGTCGTTGAAGACTGCGCAGGGGATGGTGGCGCTGACCTCGACGGGCAGGTAGGAGATGAGGGGCGCTTCGATGCTGGTGGCCTGGTCGTCTTGGGGCCAGCTGATCGTGGTGGTGGTCTGATGCACCGGCAGCAGCGGCGTCGCCACCGCAAGCAGGAACCCGGCCAGACCCGTCAGCAGCGCAACAATGCGCGCAGCCCTCACACCACTGTCAGTCACTGAACCACCCGTCTTCGACGACTCCATTCCCACAGGCACAAGTCACGATGGTATTCGCACAGCGTCCGAATCCCCGCCTGAGCGTACGGATTCTTAGCTTAAGAGTGATCACAAACTCATTTACGTGAGTGCTGTGTTATTCATCGGAGTGTTATCTACCGGATCGGACCAGGATTCCACCGCCCAGACCGCGTAGTGGTATCCAGCGTCAGCTCAGCAGGGACAGCATCTGGATCATAAGGCTCAAAAGTGAGCAGTGAGCCCCAGTCTCTGTCCCAGTCGTCGCGCAGGTAAGTCGGGAGCGCTATAGGTGCGCCCACGAGCGCGGTAACGCCCACGGGACCGCCCCCGTAGCTGCCCTGCGCGATATCCGTGCCAGCTTTGAGTTCGAAATCGCCTGTGATGCGGTACTGCGGCATATCGATAACACCGTATCTGTGGAGGAAAGGCTGCTGACAGGGGAATGAGAGGCCGACGGACCAGTCGATGAGAACCGGTGATTCGGTACCGACAACATCGCCCAGCGTGCTCATTGCCGGAAGCCTCGGCGGTGTCAGCGCGACCCACTGATCTTCAGCGAGTTCGTCATCGCGAGCTATGACGCGAACGGCGGTGGCTTCCTCCGGGATCGCGGCCATCGGGATGCGGAGATTGCGCCACGACGGGATCGGACCGATATCAAGCGGCTGGATGCTGCCTTGGACTTCGATGTCAGTTTCCCGGCCCTCCTGGGTGCCGTATTCGATCTCGACGACCGGTCCGCGAATGTTGCGGCCGAACGGATCGACGGAAGCTACACGTCCCGCGATAGTCATAACAAGCACGGGCGTGTCGTCGGATCGGGCAGGAAGTTCGTACCAGCCCGATGTGAGGGCAGCCCGGCCGCCACCGGGGCGGTAGCTGCCAAGAAGTGGCACCTGCGACGGATCCAGCCCGAATGGGAGCGGCACGATGCTGCCATTAATGCCAGGAGCCTCCAGCGGACCTGAAGTTCCCGTGCCCGTCGGATCTATTGTGGTCAGTTCTTCCTCGGCATCACTCTCGCCCATGGCTACGGGCGTCGATGCTGTGCCGTCATCTTCGAGCGACTCCGGAGTGAGGTCCCGGGCGACGCCATTCGCGGTGAAGCCAGTGTTCTCCCCGTCGTCGAGCGCGGTGACTGCATCGACGTCACCTATTGGGGTGAGAAGCCCTGCTGTGGGGTCAGTCTCAACCAGCACGTCCCTCGCCATTCCGCACGGCTCGCCGCTCACCGCGTCAAGGTTGGCGCGCGCCACCGAATACGCGGGATATTGACTTACCGCGCCCACTGTCATCGACGCGAGCTGCCAGAGCACTACAGCGGAGGACACAATCATGACGGGTGCAGTGGTGATCACACGGACCGGCCAGGGCGGGTCGAACTTCCCTTTACGCAGCTCGAGATAGTGGAAGATAGCCGCCGCAATGAGCAGAAGCAGCGTCAGGGCCAGGAGCCAATTCGCCACACCGCGCCCAAGGAACAGCGGCGGCCTGTCATCGAACGGCACCCCATAGTTAGAGACGTGCCACCAGCGGTTTGTGCCGGTCATTGCGAAGGCGACAACGAACATCAGCACAGACAGCGCGAGGAGCCGGTTACGTGCCGACCGAAGGATCGCGGGACCCATCGCGATGGCTGTGAGCGCAGCCACGGCAGCAGCAACGCCGGCGAACGCGCCGAAGTGGTGCGTCCACTTGGTTGGTGTCAGCGTCAGGAACAGCAATGAACCGACCGTCACGCCGAGGATGCGCGCGGCGGGGCCGGTGGGCACTCCAGGCAGGCCGCCCCTGCGGATGATCGCCGCCGCGGAGATCGTGATGCAGAAGAACAAAATCAGTACAGCGAAACGGCGTGCCAGCGAACCATCAGAGGCGGGACCGAACAGTTCCTCATACCGGACCATTTCCTCGTACCACGTCAGTGACGGGCCAACCGCAGTGCGGAGGCGGCTGGCTTCGCTGACGGCGGCGAGGGTCTGGTCCCGGAAAACCATGAAGAGGACGGCGGTGCCGGCGGCGAGGAGGGGGGCGGTGAGGGCGGCCCAGGCGAGGGGGGTGTGTTTGTTGGTGGGGCTGAGTTGTCTGGCGCGTTTGATGAGGATGGCGAGCAGGGGGCGGGAGCCGGCGAGGAGGGCGGCGACGGCCATGAGTCCGGTGGGGCCTGCGGCGAGGGAGAACGCGGCGATGATGGTGGCGACGGCGGCGGGGAGCAGGCGTCCGGTGGCGATGGCGCGTTCGACGCTGATCCAGGTGAGCAGGGCGCCGACGGCGATGACGGGTTCGGGGCGCAGGCCGTTGTTGTAGGGGAGCCAGAAGGCGAGGAAGACGGCGGCGGCGGTCCAGTAGACGGCGGGGGTGTGGCGGGCGCGGCGGCCGAGGCGGGGGATGACTTCGCGGGAGATGATCCACCAGCAGAGGATGCTGGCGATGAGGGTGGTGAGGCGGACGAAGGGGCTGGCGGTGGAGAGGGCGGCGAGGGCGGCGGTGACGTCGTAGAACCAGCCGAAGGGGGCTTCGGGGACGCCGTACCAGCGGTAGTAGTTGGCCATGTAGCCGGCGTGGCCGGCGACGCGGGCCATGTTGAGGATGTACCCGTCGTCGGCGGTGTTGGCGCCGATGAAGTACCAGCCGAGCAGGATTGCGCCGACGATGAGGTCGAGGGGGGAGAGTTTCCACCAGGAGGCGGGCAGGAAGCGGCGGTGGCGGCGTCCGTCGGTGAGGTCGAGGCGGTGCAGGGCGGCGAGGGAGACCAGGGTGGCGATTGCGCCGATGGTGATGGCGAGGATTTTCAGCAGGGTGGGGCTGGTGGTGAAGCGGGAGTCCACCTCGATGGTGACGTTCAGCCCGTCCGGAGCGGCACCCTCCAAATCCGTAAACACACCCACGACATACGGCATCTGATTGCCGTCCCGGACCTGGGGCTCCACATCAATACCCGCGAACTCGGCGGTGACCGCGCCCTTTGTGATCCCCACCAGAAGCTGATCACAGTTCGCGAGTTCTTCGAGCGGCTGCGACGCGACCAGCGCGTTCCTGACCAGCACCTCAGCGTGGGTTTCGGTGGCGCGGATCTGGAGGCCGAAGCGCTGGCTGTCGGGTGATTGTGCGGGGATGGTGGCTGCGACGAGGCCGCCCTCGTCGGGCAGGTCGTTGAAGACTGCGCAGGGGATGGTGGCGCTGACCTCGACGGGCAGGTAGGAGATGAGGGGCGCTTCGATGCTGGTGGCCTGGTCGTCTTGGGGCCAGCTGATCGTGGTGGTGGTCTGATGCACCGGCAGCAGCGGCGTCGCCACCGCAAGCAGGAACCCGGCCAGACCCGTCAGCAGCGCAACAATGCGCGCGACGCGGAGGCGACCATCAGATTTCGAACCACCAGAACTCGGCACAATCCCCGATGGTATTCGTACCGTGTGGCATTACCTTCCGACGGGCCGTCGCCGGGAACCTGAGTTTGCTATTCGCGGGGGTAATCGTCGTCTTCGGGGACCTCCTGAAGCTGTTCAGCTACGTCGGCCTCGTTCGCACCGAAAATCTCTGATGCGCGGATGGACGGAGACGAGCCGGTGTCTTCGTCAGCGCCCACTGAGAGTTCCTGTTCGAGGCGGTCAGCCTCGGGAACATCCTCGGGAGTCGACGGAACCCTGCGGGAAGACGGAATTCGTGCTGACATCGTGCTCCTCCTTACATCTCTGTCGAGAAGTGAGCCCGCTGGTGAGCTGCACGGCTTCTAGCTTGCCCATCCAGTGTAGTGAACATGGCTAGGGTCGCTACCCGTCCAGCGCCAGCGCGACTTCACTACCTCTAATCCCGCTGGAGGGCGCAAATCGGAGCGGTATTTCGGGTAGCAAGGCCCAGGTCTGGGCTAGATCAAATCCGGACGATATGCTCAATCCGGCTCCTGGAGGTGTCATATGCGTATCCGTGTGCTGCTCGCAGCGTTCGTGTTGTGTTCGGTCTCCGCGTGTGGCGGCGAGCAACCGGCGGTGGAGACCACGGAACCGCCACCCGTCGAACCGGCAACCGAAGGCGCGGCCACTGCTGCTGAGCCGCAACAGCCTGCACTCGATTCAGACGACAGCCCGGCTGGCACGAGCATCATCGCTGCGGGCAGTGAGTTCGGCGACATGCTCTACGACGATTCGGGACAGGCGATTTACCTATTCGACGTAGAAAGCGACGGCGAGCCACTGTGCTACGAACAGTGCGCGCTCGCCTGGCCTCCAGTATTGACCGACGGCGAACCCGTGGCAGCCGACGGGGTCGACACGGAATTGCTGGGAACTGTCGAGCGTACGGACGGCACCGCCCAAGTCACCTATAACGGTTGGCCGTTGTACTTCTACGCGGCCGAAGAGCCGTGGGAGGTTAAATGCCACAACGTCTTCGGCTTCGGCGGGTTGTGGCTTGTCGTGACACCAGAGGGCGAGGCAGCGCCGTAGTCGGCCGTAGTCGACAGTGCTGGTGACGGCGGGGTCTGCCGCGCGGGGCCGCCTTGGGCTCACCTCAGAGCCGAATGTGAATCTCTTCGTTCAGCAAGCGCGCGGCGTAGACCGGCACGGCTTCGACCTCCCCCGTAGTGCAAAGACCTGATTCGAAAGCGAACGCGTATTGGTGGAGCGGACACACCACGACATTCGAGTCGATCTGCCCGTCCGCGAGCGGGCCGCCTTTGTGTGGACACACGGCAGCGGTGGCCCGGAGTGATCCGTCCGGCAGCAGGAACACCGCGATCTGGTGCCCATCAACGACAAACGTGCGTCCTTCACCGGGCGTGAGGTCGCGGACATGACCGACAGTTACCCAGCTCATCGGACAGGTACCTGTGGTAGCGGCATCAACGGCAGCGCCGACGCGAACTGCGCGGGCGAACGCGGCTCAGCGCGCTCAAGCCAGGGGTCGCGGTAGCCCTCTACTGAATGCTGCAGGCGTGCGTCGAGTTCAGCGGCGATCCCCTCCGAATCATCGAGCAGCACCGATTTGAGGGTGTCGAGGCCGACTCGAGGAACGAAGTCATACGTGCGCTCCAGCCATTTGGCGTTCTCGCGGTAGTACTGAACGAATCGCCCGCACAGAAGTACGACCTCGTCCGGAGTTTCGACGGTCGTGAAGAGATCACCCTTACGGATGTGAGCTCCTGCCGCGCCACCTAGATAGATTTCCCAGCCGGAGCCGACTGCGACGACGCCGACGTCTTTGCACAACGCCTCACTACAATTTCGGGGACAGCCTGCCACAGCCATTTTCAGCTTCGCCGGCGCCTCGAGGCCTTGTAATCGAGTTTCCAGCTCAACGCCGAGGGCCGTTGAATCGCCGAGCCCGTACCGGCAGAAATCGCTGCCGACACACGTCTTCACGGTGCGCATCGACTTTCCGTAAGCGAAGCCGGAAGGCATCCCAAGATCTGCCCAGACGCTGGGGAGTTCTTCCTTCTTGATGCCGAGCAGATCGATCCGCTGGCCACCGGTCACTTTCACCATCGGTACGTTGTATTTGTCGGCAACGTCCGCAATTTTGCGCAATTGATCAGGGGTGGTGACGCCACCCTTCATCTGTGGAACGACGGAGAAAGTGCCGTCGCGCTGAATGTTCGCATGCACGCGGTCGTTGATGAAGAGCGCACCACGCTCGTCTGCCCAATCCGGTCCCCAGACGATTCGCAGCAGGGACGCCAGGGGCATCTTCGCGGTGGCGTCCTCCTTGCCATCAACGGCGAGATCGGCGAAGACCGCGGAAACCGCCCGCAGCCCACGATCGCGGATCTCACCGATGAGCTGTGGTTTCGTCAGCGGAATGCAGGGAACGTAGTAGTCGGCTGCCGGGTCGGGCTCGAGAGTTCCGCCTGCGGCGCACGCGACGATATCGCCCACGAGGTTTTTGCACGACCCGCAGCCCTTTCCGGCCCGGGTTTGCGCGATCACCTCGGAAAGGGACGCCGCTCCACGGTGGACGCAATCGACGATCGCGCCCTTGGTGACGCCGTTGCAGTTGCAAACCTGCGCGTCATCGGCAAGTTCCATGGCGCCGGTTGCTTCTCCGGGTCCGCCCAGGTCGAACAACATGGTGATGCGTTCCTGTGGCAGGGGCACCTTGTCATCGAATGCCTGGCTCAGGTACCCGATCTTGCTGACGTCTCCTAGCAGCATGGCCCCGATGAGTTTGCCGTCGCGGACGACGACACTTTTGTACACGCCAGTCGAAGGCTCGTAGAACTGGACGAACTCGTCATCGTCTCGCTCAGGGCCCTTCACGCCCATCGCTGCGACGTCGATGCCCGCGACCTTCAGCTTCGTGGTGATACGAGAGCCGTGATACGCGGCGTCGGGATTGGCGCCAGTGAGATGATCGGCGAGTGTGACGGCCTGCTCCCACACCGGTGCGACGAGACCGTAAACCTCGCCGCGGTGCTGCACGCATTCCCCAACCGCGTAGATGGCGCTTTCGTCTTCGCAGCGCATTTGGTCGTCGACCACGATTCCGCGCTCCACGATCACTCCACCAGCTCGCGCGAACTCGGTGTTGGGCCGGATACCAGCAGTGACGACGACCATGTCGGCGGGGAGAGCGGTCCCGTCGGCGAACCCAACGCCCGTGACGCCGCCTGCCGCGTCGCGGTGCACGGAGGTCGTACGCGCGCCGGTGTGGACACCGATCCCCAACTTTTCGATCTCCCTGCGCAGCACGTTTCCGCCGCGCTCGTCGAGTTGCTGGTTCATCAGGTAGGTGGGCGAATGCACCACATCGACGGTAAGTCCCTGGGTGCGCAGGCCGTACGCCGCTTCCAGCCCCAGTAACCCGCCACCGATGACTGCAGCGTGAGTCTTGTCGCGGGAATGCGCCATCTGCAGCATCCCATTGGTGTCCTCGATGTTCCTGAAACCGAAGACACCTTTCATCAGGTGGCCATCGGAGGCGCGGAGGCCGTCGATGTTCGGAAAGAAACTCGTCGAACCCGTCGCGATGATCAGGGTGTCGTAGCTGACCGTCCGTCCACTTTCGCATCGCACGTACTTGGCGAAGCGGTCGAGCCGGGTAGCACGATCACCTGCATAGAGGGTGACGCCGTTGTCCCGGTACCAGCTCATTGGATTAAGCAGCAGGTCATCATCGTCGATTGTGGCTTCACCGGCCAGAACGTGCGAGAGCATGATGCGGTTGTAGTTACCGTACGGCTCGTCGCCGATCATGGTGATGTCGAACTGCTCCTGGCCACCACGGTTGATGATCTCTTCGACTGTCCGCGCCCCAGCCATCCCGTTTCCGATGACGAGAAGGCGCCTCCGCGTCATATCAGTACCAGCCCGAAATCGATGACGACCTCGCCGGAGCATCCCTTCGGTGCGGCGACGTGCAGTTCCAGTCGGGTATCGGGGTCGACGTCCTCGACGACGCGGAGGGGAATGTTTACCGCGCCCTGCGCGGCCATGGGGAATATCCGCATCGTGGCCCCGTCTCGAACCAATGTGACGGTGACAAGGTTTGAGCCTGTGTGGCCGCCACGAAAGTAGAGCGGCTGCGCGAGGTGACCGGAGGGAACGGTGAACGCCATTGAATCGTCGATCAGCCGCGGCTTGTCGAGACCTTTTCCGCTGAACGGGAAGACGCCGTGCAGGAACTTTGGTGTGCTCAACATAAACCGAGCGTCTCGCGCCGCCGTGTCTGCTGCACTACCTGGGCGTTACGGGACCGTCAGGAAGTCCTCACAGGTGCTGGAAGAGCGTGGCCAGAAGGACTCTAGTGCGGGTGTGCTTCCGGATTAGATCGGGAGCTTTCGGAAGAGCGGTCGGGGCACGTGCCGTAGCGCGGACATGACGAAACGATACGGCGCAGGAGCCCACACGAGTTCTTTGCCCTTGCGCGACGCGTTGACTGCGATCCGTGCGACTTCGTCGGCAGTGATTGTCATGGGTGCTTCGTCCATACCGTCGGTCATCTTGGTGCGCACCATTCCAGGGCGCACCACGGTGACGCGAACACCGAACGGGCGCAGCGCTTCACCAAGCCCGAGGTAGAAACCGTCGAATCCGGCCTTGCTCGAACCGTAGACGAAATTCGACCGGCGGACCCGCTCCCCAGCGACTGACGACAGCGCGATTATCCGTCCGTAGCCCTGGGCTTTCAGTTTGTCGCCGATGAGCACGCCAGCAGAGACCGCGGCGGTGTAATTGACGGTTGCTAGCTCGACAGCTTTGACCTGGTCCTGCCACATTTCTTCGGCATCACCGAGTAGCCCGAACGCCACGACAGCGACGTCAATGTCATTACCGGAGAAGGCCTCGTCGATGGACTTTTCGTGGCTGGAAGCGTCGAGCGCATCGAAGTCGACCAGAACGACGGTGGCACCCGCGTGTCGCATGCGACTGGCCGCGGCCTCACGGCGATCTGAGGGCCGCGCTGCCAGCACGACGCGGACAGGCCCTGCCGCAAGGTACTGCTCAGCGATAGCGAGCGCGATGTCTGACGTACCGCCGAGCAGCAGTATGGACTTGGGATTGCCAACAGCATCGATCATAGGAGTTCCAGCCTTCTGGCGAGATCGGAGACAAAGACACCATTCGGATCCACGGAGCGGCGGACCTTGATCCACTCGTCAATCCGCGGATACATCGCATGGAAGGTTTCCGCAGTGGTACGCGAATCCTTGGCGAGGTAGAGACGACCACCCATTTCGAGAACACGACGATCCAGGTCCGTGACGAGTTCGTGGAGACCGGGCTTGATCGGGAAGTCGACGCAAATGTTCCACCCAGGCATGGGGAAGGACAGCGGCGCGTCATTGCCTGGACCGAATCTCTTGAACACGTTGAGGAACGAGTAGTGGCCGCTGTGCGCGATGTCGCGGATGATTGCCCGGAATTCATTGACCGCGCTTAGGGGAACAATGAATTGGTACTGGAGGAAGCCAGTTGTTCCGTAGGCGCGGTTCCACTCCCCGAAGAGGTCGAGCGGGTGATAGAACTGCGTGAGGTTTTGCACCTTGTTCCGGTACGTGCCGGACTTCTGGTACCAGACCTCACCGAGCATTCCGAAGGTGAACTTGTTGCCCATCCCGTTCGGGAACATGTCGGGCAGCGTCATCAATGTCGGCGCATCGAACTTCAGCGGGTCTTTTTGCAGCTTCTTCGGAAGCTCGTCCAATTTGGCGAGCGATCCTCGCGAGATCGCGGCCCGGCCCAGCTTGGGGCCCTTGGAGATCGCATCGAACCACCCCGAGGAGTAGTCGTACTGATCCTCACTGCCGTCGCTGTGCAGGGCGATCGTCTCATCCAGATTCCGCGTGCGGTCACCGTCGGCGATGAAGTAGGCGGTTTCCGTCGGCGTCATCTTGATGACTGCCCGCAAGATGATCCCGGTGAGCCCCTGACCGCCCACGGTGGCCCAGAACAGTTCGGAGTTCTTTCCGTGTGGCGTAAGGGTACGAACCTGGCCGTCGGCAGTGAGCAGATCCATGGACAACACGTGATTGCCGAAGCTCCCCGCGCTGTGATGGTTCTTGCCATGAATGTCAGACCCGATCGCCCCACCGATGGTGACCTGGCGGGTGCCAGGGAGGACCGGAACCCAAAGGCCGAACGGCAGGGCCGCCTTCATCAGCTGATCGAGGTTGACGCCCGCATCAACGTCCACGAGCTGGGTGTCCGCGTCGATCGAATGAATCTTGTTGATCGGATTCATGTCGATGACGAGGCCACCGGCGTTTTGTGCGGGGTCGCCGTAGGATCGGCCCAGCCCCCGCGCGATGATTCCCCGCTGGAGGTAAGAGGGCTTGCTTTCGGCCTTTTCGCTGGCCATGCGCACGGCCTTTGCGATGAGCTCAACGTCGGGCGTCGAAAGCACCTGAGCTGTGGTCGGCGCGGTACGTGCCCAGCCCATTAGCGTCTTTGTGTGAGTGGGCAGTTCCGGGCTGAACCCCGGAGCGCCTGATTTGGCAGTCGTTGACATCGAGGTAGAGGTTACTCGCCCGCTCTGAGACCTGGCGGTGGACAGGCCGAACTCACTCAGTCCGTAGGGAATTAGTGAAGGCCCGGATGCCCCTTTCCCAGGTGCGGTCAAGTTCTGAACCTGGAGGGTAGCGGTTGTCGATCTCGAGGATCGACATCCCGTGTGCGAAAGACCACAGTGCTTGTGCATCGTAAGGGTCGCCCGTGACCAGGAAAAAGGGCGATCCGGCCCACTCTTCCAGCCCGTCCGGAAGGTCCGCTCTCGGCATCTCACCTGAGGTCGCGAGCCGGTACATGCTGGGGCTATCGCGTGCCAGCTGGCGATAGGCTTGCAGGAGCGCCGCGATCGAGTGTTCTTCCGCGATCGCGGCGAATAGTCGCTGACCGGTTTCAGCAAGTCCATCGCTGATCAGTGCGGCGCGCAGCGCCTCTCTGCCGCGGAAGTGCTTGTACAGCGACGGGGCTTTGATGCCCAGCTCCGCCGCAAGAACTCGCATGGTCACGTACTCCCAGCCGTGAGCCTCGAGGAGGCGCCGCGCGCAATTGGTGATTTCACGAGCGCGTGCGGAAAGTTCAGGGAGTTGGGGCCGCAGCGGCAACTCGGGCGTCACGCTCCTCCTCGGCCTTCTTCTTGAGTGCCTGATTCATTGCGTCGAAGCCGTCTTCGACGTCGAGCGCACTTCCAGCAAAAGGAACAAGTGCTCCGCGGAAGTCTTCACCCTGGATGAAACGTACCCTGCCGGGGCTGATCTCTTCGATAAGGAAATAGTGCTCACCCTTGATGATCCCGGGCAGGAGGAACTGGCCGATCCAGCGGAGTTCTGAACCCGGATCGGCGACGACGATCGTGGGTGCGAATTCCATTTCGGTTTCGCCGTTGCGCAGCGTGTTGTGCAGTTGTGCGCCGACTTCGGCTGCGCCAGAGGAGTGGATGATGAACGGATTCCACTCGCTGTACGCGTCAAAGTCCGTGAGTATCTCCCACACGGCATCGGGGTCAGCGTTGATGTCCACTGATGTGTGAATGGAGGGTTTGGTGATTGCTGTCCAGGCGTAGCTGCCGATTCCGGCAAGAAGTACTACCCCGAGAGCGATGAGCGGATATTTGGCGAACTTCACGACAGCCTCCTTGGCTAACACTGTTAGCTATATTGTGGGCTAACGGTGTTAGCTCGCGCAAGTGCCGGGAATCTTGCCAAAGGCACGCTAGGCTCGCTTCGTGGCAACAGCGTCCGAAGAACACCACGAACTGCCCCTCCCCGTTGAGCTGCCGCTCGACGAATACACCAGCACCGCCGATGTCAGCCTGAAGACACAGATGATCCGCTTCGGCGTGACGGGCGGGCTTTCTGCGATTGTGGACTTCGGTTCCCTGCTTGCATTTCTTGGCCTCGGGCTTCCGTTCTGGCTGGCGAAATCGATCAGCTTCATCCTCGGCACCACAACCGCCTACATGATCAACCGGCGGTGGACCTTCAAAGCGCCCCACAGCAACGCGCGATTCATGGCGGTCATCGCGCTCTACGGTGTCACCTTCGCTCTTCAAGTGGGCATCTCGACCGCGCTGTACCATTACTTCCCCGAAGACGCGCTGTGGCGGGTCCCGGTGGCGTTCGTGATTGCGCAAGGGACGGCGACAGTCATTAACTTCATCGTTCAGCGCGCAGTGATCTTCAAGATCTCCTGACGCGTGCACAGTCAGCGGGCGTCAGCGAGCCCGTCAAGTTGGAGCGTCAGAGCGAACGGTTCCGCCGTCGTGAAACTGCCGGAGACAGCAGGAGCCTCCTGGTAACCAAAGTCTCCAGCGAGGTGCAGGGCCGTCAAAGTGGCGGGCTCATCAAGATCGACTATCCTGTAGTGCGGGATTCCGGCCTCGGCGTATTCGGAACGTTTCGTGACGGTATCGGTGCGCCGCGACCCAGGCGAGACGATCTCGATGGCAATCACGACCTCCGCTGCGGCTACACGTTTGTCAGGGCCGTCGGACCGCGTCACAACAACATCGGGTACCCGAACGGTCGCTGGGAACTCCGCTTCGACGACGATCTCGAAGTCGAGCAGCGCTTCGAAGCCTAAAGGGAGTTGGGAGTCCAACTGCTTCCAGATTCGTGCCGCTGCTCGTTGGTGCCTACGCTGCGGTTTTGGGCTTACGATAAGCACACCTTCCTGGAGTTCGATGCGGGCACTGTTGTCCTCAGGAAGTGCGTCCCACTCTTCCAGGGACAGCAGTCGCGCCGAATGTGCGCTCGTCATGTCGGCCTCCAGGCGTGGTGTGCTCTGTTCTGAGAGTAATCCCGGATAGCCTCGCTGACCGCGTCCAACACTCCTAACCGCGGAACGTCGGGAGAATCCCCTGCTCCTGAGCCTCTTTCAGGGTCGGCGCCGCAGCATCCTTGTCAGACAGAATCGGGTCTAGCCGCCGTCCCGTGTGTCCGATATGCGGCCACTCGATTCCGATATCGCGGTCGAGTGGGTTGATCCCGTGTTCCGCTTTCGGGTTGTACCCGCTGGTGCAAAGGTAAAGGACCGTCGCTTTCTCATCGAGTGCGTAAAAGGCGTGTCCCAGCCCTACGTCGATGAAGACCGCCCGCTTCGCTGTGTCATCAAGCAAGACGCTGTCCCACTGCCCAAACGTCGGTGAGCCGACACGGACATCCACGACAACGTCGAGTATCGCGCCGCGCACGCACGTGACGTACTTCGCCTGGCCTGGCGGTACGTCAGCGAAATGAATACCACGCAGCGCACCTTCGCCTGATACAGACCAGTTCGCCTGCTCCAGTTCAAAGCGCTGACCGGTCGTGCTTGTGAAGGTTTCCTGTTTGAACCATTCGAGAAAGACGCCACGGTCATCGGAGAATTGGCGAGGGGTGACTTCCCAGGACCCGGGAATTCTCAGTTCACGAAATTCCATCGTCTTTTTCGCTTTCCAGCAGTTCGAGGAGGTAGCTTCCGTACCCCGATTTCCTTAGCAAATGCCCGTGGCGCTCGAGAGCCTCGTCATCGATGAAGCCGCACCGCCATGCGACCTCTTCAGGCGCACTGATTTTCATGCCTTGCCGGTGCTCGATTGTGCGCACGAAATTGCACGCCTCGAGGAACGAGTCGAACGTTCCAGTATCCAGCCATGCGGTGCCACGGCCGAGTTTCTCCACGGAAAGCCTACCTGCGTTGAGGTATGCGAGGTTGATGTCGGTGATCTCGTATTCACCGCGCTGAGAAGGCTCCAAACCTTGCGCGATCGATACAACATCATTGTCATAGAAGTACAAGCCTGGTACCGCATAATGCGATTTGGGTTTCGCTGGCTTTTCTTCCAGAGATATCGCCCGCCCGTCGGCACCGAACTCGATCACCCCATATGCGGACGGGTCCGACACCCGGTAGCCGAAGACGAAACCTCCATCGAGTCCGTGGAACCGCTTCAGACTCGTTCCGGTTCCCGGGCCGTAGAAGATGTTGTCGCCAAGAATGAGTGCGACAGCACCTGTGCCTATGTGCGCCGCACCGAGGGTGAACGCTTGCGCCAGCCCGCGTGGTTCGGACTGGACCGCATACGTCAGGCTGATTCCGAATTGTGAGCCGTCACCGAGCAGACGCTGAAACTGCCCTTGTTCGTGTGGGGTAGTGATCACAAGAACATCCGAAATTCCCGCCATCATCAACGTGCAGAGCGGGTAATAGATCATCGGCTTGTCATAGACCGGCAGCAGTTGCTTGCTGATGCCAAGCGTGATCGGATGCAGGCGCGAACCTGTGCCGCCCGCCAGGATTATTCCCCGCATAAGGCAATCGTGTCAGGTTCCGGGCCCGAATCAAGCACCGCGAATCGGTAGCGGTCCCGAAATTAATAGCGTTCAGGTCCGCAGTCCGGCAAAAGGTCACCCTGCTCGGCGCCGTAGCGGTGGCCAAAGCCGGGGCCAGCGGCAAGCGAATTCGCCAGATCAGCGCTCACTTGGAGGTACGACACAACTGGTAGCCAGACGTCGAGGCGTTCTGTCGGCCATACAGCGAGGCGCGGTTCCCAGACAGCAACGGGATCGCTGGGGTTCTCGACTACAACGGTTCGCGTGGTCGTGCGGTCCACGGCGGGCGGCGCTCCGGCCCAAAGGACACCACAGGGCTCCAGGCCAGCGTGATCCAGTGCGGTCAGTGCGGCTGCGCCAGCGATCGACCCCATGCTGAGGCCGTAAAGGTACAGGCGGGGACGTTCCGCGCGTGGCATCTCCTGAAGACGCGCCGCGACCTCGGAGGTGAGGATTGCTGCGGCTTCCTCCGCTTCCACCCGGCCGAATAGGTAATTGATCCAGCTCGGACTTGTCGAATAGGCCATGGCCGCGGTCGCCACGTCATCGCCGAATCGATCTTCGATCGCCCTGGCCGCAGCCGGGTCAATCCAGCCGCTGCCAGTGGGGAAAGCGACGACTAAATGCGACTTCGTCAGCCCCCCAGTCCTTTCAAGCTCGTGCACCACTAGGGCGGCGCGCTCCTGGATGGAGTCTGCCGCGGACATGCCGGCATAAACACGTACCGCACCACTCGATGCCCCGGCGGCTCCCGAGCCCAGCACGAAACGCTGACCGTAACTTCCCAGTTCCTCCCAGGAGACCCGGGAATCCGAACTGCCCGAAACCCACGGGGTATTAGCAAGTTGGCCGGGCATATCCAGGCTGACTGGCTGAACAGCCCGAGTGGCCATGGAACCTCCCGCGGGCAGCGCGACGAGGTACACGACAGCGCCGACAACGACGGCGATCCCCACGAGCTTCATCGGTGAGCGGGAGGCTCGCGCGATGAGGCGGACACCAAGCATGGCCAGCGCGATCATGGCTCCGGCTAGGCCGGCGAACACCGCCCAGTAGGTTGCCCCGATCTCCGGCATCCGCATTTCGCTCCTGAGCGCGTTCTGCCACTCTGAATTGCGCCAGAGCGCGTACGCCGCAACCACCACTCCCAGTCCCGCGGCCACCACCCGAAACGCAGCGGGCACCGTCACCCCCCGGTAGCGCAGTACCCAGGAAACACCGCAGTGAAGGGCGAGCGCCACAAGCACGAAGAGGCCGGTGACGAAGGCCTGCATCGCTGCCGCTCGGGGCAGTAATCCTGGCGTGAGGGACAGTGCGACCGCGATCCCGCTCGTGGAGAGCAGGCCGGTGCGCAACATGAACCAGTCACGAATTGGCCAGGCGAAGGTGCCCAGCGAGATCTTCTCAGCAGGGTACGAGACGGCGGGCGTCATGTGTCGAAGCTGGGCTACAGCCATGGCGTCCATCCTTCTCTGAGAGGATTCACGGGGGCACCGGGGTGACCCCGGGTTTCTTTCGCACGAATGTCAGGGATGGACGGAGAAGTTTCAGGGTTTTTCCTGAAGCCGCGAAGCCTGGAGAAGCCCACAGCGGCGACGACGATGGCGATCACGATACCCGCGAGCTGGAGGGTGAGAAGCGGTTCGTGTCTGGGGACACTATTGGCCTGGCGCAGCGAATTTGCACGGACCACTGTAGTTGCCGTGGTCGCTGCGGCGCCGCAGAGCCACGCTGGCCTATCTGTGGTCTGCCTCTCGCACGATTCCTCCAGCCGGGCAGCGAATTGTTCGTCTATTGCCTGACGTGCTTCACTGCCGAGTGCGTCGCCAGTGCTCGACGCGTACCGCAACAAGTCGTAGCCGAGGTCGTGCTCCCGGCAGGGATCGGTGAACTCGGCGGGCAGCGGAACTGGTGACGAGCAGTCACCCTCGATGTTCATCCAGATGCCGTCACGCAGCTGGGGTGTATATCCAATTACCTCAGGGAAGTCGGACGGCCACCAGCCGTACTGCGAGTAGGGCGAGGTGAAGGCTGTGATCGCTCGCATGGAAGTACCGGGACTGTTGTGCTGAGGCAGCGTGGAAACCGAATTTGCGGTGATCGCGGCGTCAACCGGAGTGACGGCGGCGAGCGCCAGTGCGGTGAGAATAGCGACCCCAGTCGCGTATCTTATTCGTCGTCGACGAAGCGTCACTGAGCTGTTCATAGGGCGGAACGGTATGGATCGCGGCTGCCGGCTCACATCACCTTCGGGACTGAAATGGCTCGTCAGTCTGCGTGGGGAGAACGTCACCGCCTAGTACTGAGGTATGGGGCTGCGATCGCTCCGCAGAGCGAGGCGCGGGGGCTCGTGCCTGCGTACGGTAATGGCATGGGCCTTGCGTCGAGGGTGCGTGCGAACGTGACGGTGTGGATCGACGCGTCCCTGGCGGTCGTGAGCGTGATCCTGTTCGTGGTCGCGTGGTCGACTCTGCAGCTGACGCACGATGTGTCGCTCGCGACGCAGCCGGTGGTCGCTGCGACTACTGCGGCGCCCTTGTTGGCGGCACGCCGGAAACCGGTGCTCGGATTCGGTGCGGCTGCTGGATGGGCGGTCATCGTCAACATGCAGATCGAGACGCTGCCCGGATGGCATATTCCCTGGCAAGTGGTGCACGTGATCGTGCTGATGTTGCTGGCTGGGGCGGTGGCTCTGCAGTGCCGGATATGGGTCAGCGTGGTCGTCTGGGCGGTGACGGTTGCTGTCTTCGACCTGACTGACGGCGCCGATGGGCTTCCTCTAGGCGTGACCGCACTGATGGTCGTGGGTGTGCTTCTCCGCAGCCTGGTGCTGTCGCGGCTGCAGCTTTCTGATCAAGAGCGACTGCGGGATGAGGAGCGTGAACGCCGCATCATCCTGGAAGAGCGTGCCCGTATTGCGCGTGAACTCCATGACGTTGTCGCGCACCAGATGTCGCTCGTGGTGGTGCAAGCGGAGACGGCACCGTTCCGTTTGAAGAATGTTCCTGGCGAGGTGCGCGACGAATTTACATCGATAGCGGGAACAGCGAGGGGCGCTTTGCTCGAAGTGCGCGGTCTGCTTGGTGTGCTCCGTGCTGAGGATGCGGTGGTGCAGCGCGCGCCGCAACCGGGGGCGCAGCAACTCCCTGAACTCCTTGCGAGCACGAAAAGGGCGGGCGTGCCGCTGAACTGGTCATTCAGCGGTGAGGTGCCGGAGAATCTGAGCGCGCTGACCGGGATGAGCCTCTACCGCATCGTGCAGGAGGCGCTGGCTAACGCTTCCAGGCATGCGCCCAGAGCTCCGGTCCGCGTCCAGATTTCCTACACCGACGCCGCGGTGGAGGCAGTGATCACGAACAAGCTGCTGCAGCCGCTGTCCGGCGTACCGGGCAACGGGATTGCGGGAATGAACGAGCGGGCCGTCAGCGCTGGCGGCACCCTTCAAGCAGGCCCTACCCCCAAAGGGGGCTTTGAGGTTCGCGCTGAGCTGCCCATCACCTTCGCGCGACCCCGGCCGGCATAGGGTGGACACGTGACCATCAGGTTGTTCATCGCCGACGATCAAGCGATGGTGCGTCAAGGCTTCGGTGCGCTGCTCGCTTCGCAGGACGACATGATCGTGGTTGGTGATGCCGCGAATGGTGCCGACGCGGTGGAAGCTGTGAGGCGCCTCGAGCCTGAGGTGGTGCTGATGGACGTGCGTATGCCGGTGATGGATGGGCTGGAGGCGACACGGCAGATCTTGACCTCAGGGATGGCCCGCGACCACGTCAAAGTGCTGATGCTGACGACATTTGACATCGATGACTATGTTTACGAGGCGCTCGCCGCCGGTGCGAGCGGCTTCCTCCTGAAAGATGCCACTGCCGAGGAGCTGGTTCGGGCAGTGCGTATTGTCGCGAGCGGTGATGCGCTGCTAGCACCCTCGGTGACGCGTCGCCTCATCGCCGAGGTCACGAAACGGCGTGCAGCGCCGAAGCGTCGTAAGTCGTTGCTCATGGAGTTGACGCCGCGTGAACGTGAGGTGCTTGAACTCGTTGCGCACGGCATGAGTAACGCCGAGATCGCGGATGCGCTGGTGGTTGCGGAGCAGACCGTGAAAAGCCATGTCAGCAATGTGCTGTCGAAATTGCAGCTGCGCGACCGTGCTCAGGCGGTTGTGGCCGCTTACGAATCGGGACTGGTGACGCCCGGGTAGGTGGTCCGATTGGCGCATTCACCGACAAGGTACTAAGAATGATTACTGTTTTCATCTAGTCCTCGAGTTGGTGAGTTTGAGTGCCCAGTCCGACCGTTGAAGCTCGCACCGTGGCTCGGCCTCCTGGCCGCGCTACGGCGCTCCTCTGTGGGCTTATCGGAGTCGGAATCGCTGCGGTTTTGCTGGTCTCAGCAAGCACTGGTCCTCTCCAGACGTCCTTCGTCGATGCCCTGAAAATCGTCGTGGGCCACCTACTGCCGAACATGCCGTGGATGGCTGACGGATCGCTGACGCTGGCCCAGGATCAGGCAGTGTGGAACTTCCGGGTGCCTCGGACGATCCTCGCTGGCGTCGCCGGGGCATCACTTGCACTAGCTGGCGCAATCATGCAGGTCACAGTGCGCAACCCCCTAGCTGAGCCCTACATACTCGGTGTGTCCGCCGGAGCGGGCGTCGGCGCGGTACTTGCAATTGTGTTCGGGTCGACCGCATTGGCGGGGGTGCCACTGAGCATCGCCGCGTTCCTGGGCGCCACGGTGGCTACGGTGCTTGTCTATTTGCTAGCTCAGCAGCGCGGGGTTATAGCTCCAGCCAGGCTGATCCTCGCTGGTGTCGCCCTTGGTGCGCTGCTCTCCGCCATCACGAACTTCCTGACCATCACAACCGAAGCGCAGAACGTCTTCAGTGTGCTGTTCTTCCTGCTCGGCAGTGTTTCGGCCGCGACCTACTCTCAAATCGCATTCCCGGCGGTGTGCTTAGCCGCCGTCGCGGTGCTGGTGATGCTGCAGTCGCGTTCCCTCAATGCCATGCTTACGGGGGATGAGGCGGCGACCGCGCTGGGCGTCAACGTAGGCCTCATGCGGAAGCTGCTCCTCCTCGCCGCGGCGCTCCTGACGGGAGCGACAGTCGCCGTTGCCGGCGGGATTGGCTTCGTCGGGCTTGTGATACCCCACGTTGCGCGGATCCTCGTCGGTGCGGATCACCGGAGGATGCTGCCCGTAACAGTGCTGGGCGGCGCGCTCTTCCTGATGCTCGCTGACCTGCTTTCCCGAACGCTCGCGCAGCCGACGGAGATTCCACTGGGGATTCTCACTGCCGTCGTTGGGGCACCGTTCTTCCTCTGGCTGATGCGGCGCGCTAGCGCGGTCCGCGGGGGAGTGAGCTGATGGACATACGTTTCGACCAGGTGGACGTCGCCCTGCGTGGCACCCAGATCGTGCGGGACGTCACACTCGTCGTGCCAGATGGGACCTTCACGGGCTTGCTCGGACCTAATGGCAGCGGCAAATCGACCTTGCTGAGGACGCTCTACCGCATACACAAACCCACCGGGGGGTCGATCTTCCTCGGTGACCACGACATTCGTGAACTCACCGCCAAGCAGACCGCGCGAACCGTGGCTGTAATGACTCAGGAAACATCGCAGGACTTTGCTTTGACCGCGCTTGACATCGCGCTGCTGGGGCGCGTCCCACATCAGCGTGGCTTCGGCGGCGACTCCGATCGAGACCTCACCCTGGCCTACGAGATGCTCAGCTCGGTGGGAGCGAAGCACCTCGCCAACCGGATGTTCGCCGACCTGTCGGGCGGCGAGAAACAGCGAGTTCTTCTCGCGCGTGCGCTCGTGCAGGAGGCTCCGATACTGGTTCTCGACGAGCCGACCAACCACCTGGACATCGGCTTCCAGCTCGAACTGATGGCGATGGTGCGTGAACGTGGGCTGACCACGATCGCTGCTCTCCACGACCTCAACCTCGCTGCGGCATTTTGTGACTCGGTGGTTGTTCTGAACGAGGGGACGGTGGCTGCCCAGGGAAGCCCCGAGGATGTCCTGCTGCCGGATCTTCTGCGCGATGTCTTCCGGGTTGCTGCGCACACTCTCACGCACCCGGCAGATGGCCGCAGCGTCATCGCGTTCAGCGCGCAGGAAAGCCCGATATCGACCAACACCCGAGGAGCACGATGAGGATGCGGCAAGCGAGCTATTGGATAGCTACCGCTGCAGCGGGACTGCTGACACTGACCGCCTGTGGTCAGTCAGTGAGCCCGGTTGCGAGCGACGAAGAAGCGCACGAGAGGCGCACCGTTGAGAGTTGTGGGCAGCCCGTCACCCTCGACGGTGACCCACAGAGAATCGTCTCGATGATGCCGGGTACCACGGATCTGCTTGTCCGGCTCGGCGTGGCCGATCGCATCGTCGGTGAGGCGCAGGGCAAGGGTGCTGCCCTGAACTCAGAACTCGACGGCGAGGCCGTCGTGATTCTCAGTGAGGACTCGCCCCCATCGCGAGAAGTGCTGCTGAATGTCGAGCCGGATCTAGTGGTATCGCCAACCAGCTACGAATTCACCGCGGAACAGGGCTTCGCGAGCATCGACCAGCTCGGCGATGCGGGAGCGGGAGTCTATATCGCGGCGGCGGGCTGCTTTGACCGCAGAAAGACCGCTGAAGTGTCGGACCTGGTCATCGACATCGAGAACCTTTCGGCACTACTTGGCGTAGATGCACAGGGGAGCGAGCTGGCCAGCTCCGTTGAGGAGGAGATCAGCGCAATCGAGTCGGCTGTCGCGGAGCGCGAGAACCCGTCGGTAGCTCAGCTGTACATCGAAGGCACAACCATTTCTGCCATCGGTGCCGGGCTCGAATACGACATCATCCGTACAGCGGGCGGAGACAATGTCTTCGATCCAGCTGATCCTGAGTTCTCTGACTTCATTGCAGCGGTGATCTCCCCCGAAACACTCATCGCACGGGACCCTCAGGTCATCGTCATCTCAGTGATGAATGACGCTCATGAGCGGGCCGTTCGCGACTTCCTCACTAGCAGGTTCGGTGACGTCAGTGCAGTTCGTGAGGACAGAATCGTCGCAGTCAGCAGTGACGCGGTGATGCCGGGAACTTGGGGCAACATCGAAGTGTTGCGACAGCTTGCGCATGCGTTTCACCCCGGCGTGTTCTGAGTGGTTCGCTAGGTTGTAGGGGACCCCTACCGAAAGTGTGGTGCTGTGCGACTCCTCGTCACCGGCGGCGCCGGGTTCATCGGTGCTAACTTCGTGCACCTGACCGTGCGCGATCACCCTGATGTTCAGGTGACCGTCCTCGACAAGCTCACATATGCGGGACATAAGGAGTCGCTCGCGCCGGTCGGGGACCATATCGAGTTTGTGCACGGGGACGTTGCTGACTTTCCGCTGGTAGATCGTCTCGTTGCGCAGGCTGACGTGGTCGTGCACTTCGCCGCTGAATCGCACAACGACAACTCGCTGCGCGGTCCCGAGCCGTTCATCAACACGAATATCGTCGGAACATTTACGTTGCTCGAAGCGGTCCGGTCGCATGGCGTGCGCCTGCATCACATATCGACCGACGAAGTGTTCGGTGATCTGGAGCTCGATGACCCGCAGCGGTTCAGTGAGGTGACGGCGTATAACCCGTCAAGCCCCTACTCGGCGTCTAAAGCCTCGGCAGACCTACTGGTCCGCGCCTGGGTGCGCTCCTTCGGGGTCCACGCCACGATTTCGAATTGTTCGAATAACTATGGCCCTTACCAGCATGTCGAGAAGTTCATCCCCCGGCAGATCACCAACATCCTGACCGGGGTCCGGCCGAAACTGTACGGCGAGGGCCTGAACGTGCGTGACTGGATTCATGTTGACGACCACAACCGCGCGGTGTGGACCATTCTGGATAAGGGCACTGCGGGCGAGACGTACTTGATTGGCGCGGACGGGGAGGAGTCGAACCGCGATGTTCTTGCGCTCATCCTCGAACTGATGGGCTGCGGCGCGGACGACTTCGACCACGTGGCGGACCGGCCGGGCCACGACTTGCGTTATGCGATCAACTCGTCGAAGTTGCGTTCTGAGCTTGGGTGGAAGCCAGAGTTTCGCGATTTCCGTGACGGACTGGCTGCCACGATCGATTGGTACCGGCTCAACGAGGCCTGGTGGCGCCCATTCAAGGACGCCACCGAGCGAGCTTACGACCGTGGCTCGCAGCGCTGAGATCACCACCGTGACGCGGCGGCCGATGAGAAGCCGCTGGCGCGCGCTTCGGTGGCTGGTGGACCTCAGCGCAGCGGCCGGGATCGCCGTGAGTGGCTTCGCGATCATTCTGTTCAGTACCGACGTGCAACGTGACAGGGCGGTCGCCTTGGCCTCTTTCACCCCGTTGCTCTTGATCACGGCGTTCATTGCTCTTGTGATCGCGATTGCGGGCAAGCGCTGGGTGCTGGCCACGATCGCAGCCCTGGTTTCGGTTGCTGGGGCAGCAGTGATCGGTCCGCTTTTCGTCGCGTCCGGAGCGAGCGGGGCTGGCGCGCATTCGTGCGCAATCAACCTGCGCGTTATGCAAGCCAACCTCCTGTTCGGCACTGCGGATCTGGATGCGCTTGTGCAGACGGCGAAGGAACGCGATGCCGACATTCTCACTGTGCAGGAGCTAACGGAGGAAGCTGGCGCGGGCCTGGAACGGGCAGGTATCGACGAACTGCTGCCTTACCAGCTGCTCCGTCCGAGCCCGGGCGGGGGAGGCGCCGCTATTTACAGCCGATTGCCCCTTGAGAACGGTCGCTCACTGGACGGCTTTCTGCCCACGAACTTGACTGCGGAAATCGAAATCGGATCGCGTCAGCCACTTGTGCTGTACGCGGTACATCCGGTGCCGCCATTTCCGCGAGCGGCGCGCTGGCATGCTGAATACGAAACGCTCGCAGCAGAACTGGAGGCCGCCACGGCACACGAGTTTGTGCTGGTGAGCGGAGATTTCAATGCGACTTACTTTCACAAAAAGTATCGTGATCTGCTGGCGCTCGGCTATGAGGACGCTGCCGCCTCGTTGGGTGCAGGGCTGATGAGCACTTACCCCGCTGACAAGTGGTACCCGGCATTGGTTGGGATCGACCGCATCGTCACAAAGGGTGCGACCGCCACTTCACTGTCCCGTGTGAAGATTCCCGGATCCGATCACCACGGCCTCGTCGCTGACGTATGTGTGCCACCTCGCGCCCACGCAGACTCAGGGTAAACGGGACAGACTCACTGTTCGTTTCCTACGCCGATGTCTCGTTTCTTGTGAAGCTCGGCGCCCGGGTCAAGGACTGGAGGATTTCGCCGGCTCGAACTGCAACGTTGGATAACAGCGACGAACTGATGCCGTGGGTGTGTTCCACTCCGCCCTGCAAGTAGATTCCGGCGCGAATCCCTGGGCTGGTGCTGAGGCGATAGTCCCGTGTGACAGCAGGCGGTTGCGCCACGAGTGTCCCGAATAGCGGTTGTAGGGGAGCCGGGGTGAAACCGGTCGCGAAAACCACGGCATCGCAGGTGAGCTCGTCATCGAGGCCGTCAAGATCGGAGCGGATGGTGACGTCAACTCCGTCGGGTCGCTCCTGCACGCGAGTTAGCTGGGAGGCTCGGCGCATGAACAGTCGCCGCTGGCCACTGACCCGTTCGCGATACTCCGCCGCGTACAGTTTGGCAATGAGATCAGGGTCCACGACGGAGTAGTTCACACCGCGGTGGAGGTCGAGCAGGCGCCGCCGGACTGCGGCGGGTGCGTGATGGAATTCGTCGACAACGGCGGGGTCGAAGATGCGGTTGGCGTACGGGCTGTCGTCGGCGGGGCTGTAGCCAAAACGCGAAAAGACGCTATGCACCTCGGCGCTCGGGTGGTGAGTGTGCAGGTAATCCACGATTTCGGCGGCGCTCTGGCCAGCGCCTACGACGACGAACCGCTGATGCACAGGTGGGGGCATCTCTGCGATCCGGTGGAGGAACTGGTGGTTGTGGAAGCACCGCCGCGATGTCTGGATACCTTCGGGCAGTCGCTCACGGAGGCCAACCGCGGCAACAACGTGACGTGCAACCACAGACTTGCCTTCCGTGTCGACTCTGAGCGTGTCCGCCTGGCCGTTCGCGTCGTAAATCGGTGTCACGCTGGTGACCGTGGTGCCGTAGCGGACGTCGGCGCAAACCCGGTCAGCGGCCCACTCGAGGTAGGCGTGGAACTCCTTTCTCGAGGGGAAGAACGTCTGGTGGTTGACGAAGTCGACGAGCCGGTCCTGATCGTGCAGGTACGAGAAGAAGGTGTATCGGCTGCGGGGATTGCGGAACGTCGCGAGATCCTTGGGAAAAGCGACCTGCATGGAAGTTCCATCGAGCAGCATGCCCCGGTGCCAGCCGAAGCGTTCCTGCCGTTCGAAAAAAACGGCGCGCAGTGGTTGGCTCGCAGTCTCGTTGTACTCCTCGATCGCGATGGCCAGCGCCAGGTTGGAGGGGCCGAAACCGATTCCGGCGATGTCGATTTCAGTAGAATCCTGGTCGCTCATGAAGTTCCTCTCGCTGAAGCGGGATGGGTGGGCAGGGGGCTAGACGCGCGCCGCGCCTAATGCTGCGTCCACGTCGGAGGTGGGCAGGACGACGGCGCATCGGGCGGCGGCGTAGGCAAGTGCTTCGTTGTGTTCGCGCGCGGAGAAGTCCGCGACCGCATCAGACACGAGAAAAATCTGCACGTCCTGCATGAAGCCGTCGAGGGCGGTTGTGAGGCATCCGATGTGGGCGTAGACGCCTGTAATCACTAATTGGTCGCGGCCCCACTCCCGCATCAGGTCACGGAGGTTCGTCCGAATGAAGGCGCTGTAGCGCCACTTGGTCAGCAGAGTGTCATCAGGATCGGGAGCGAGATCATCGATAATGGATGTTTCACGTGGATCATCGCTGAGCCCAGGCCCCCAGAAGTCGGCAAGCAGCGCCCTATCCGTCGGGTGCTGGTCGCCGGGCTGCGCGGTATAGACGACGGGTACTCGCAGATCCTTCGCCTGCTTTCTGATCCGCTGAATGTTCGGGACAACCGTTGCGAGGGGCTCCGCATTGCGCTCGAACGCGCGAATGAAGTACTCCTGCATGTCATGAAGCAAGAGCACCGTGCGCCGCGGATCGATGGTCCACGTCGCGACGTTCGACGGCTGCTCATAGGGCAAGGCGTACGAGATCGACTTAGGCAAAGAGCTCTGGGCCATCAGGATTTCACTTTCTCCCAGCTGCGAGTTAGGGCGCGGCGAAGTTCAGCGCGGCTGATCTTCCCGACACTGGTGACCGGGAATTCAGGCACGACCTGTACGAGGTCAGGCACCTTGTAACCGGCAAGTCCGCGGCCGCGCAGGAATGATTTGAGTGCGATCGGGCTTGGTGGTTCGCCGTCTGCGACCACGAACGCGCAAGTGCGTTCTCCCAGGTAGGCGTCAGGAATGGAGACGATCGCGGCGTCGAGCACGTTGGGATGCGCGACGAGGTGGTTCTCAACTTTTTCGGCGGCGATCTTTTCGCCACCCCGGTTGATCTGGTCTTTGCTCCGTCCCTCGACAACGATGTAGCCGTCTTCGGTAAGGCGCACAATGTCACCGGTGCGGTAGAAGCCGTCCTCGGTGAACGCCGTCTTATTGTGCTCGGCGGCGTTGTAGTAGCCGCGAATCGTATAGGGACCGCGGGTCAGGAGATGGCCCACCTCACCGGTGCGGACATCGCAACCGGCGTCGTCGACGACCCGAACCTCGTCATCCGGGCTGATCGGGCAGCCCTGTGTCGTGACAATGACGTCTTCGGGGTCGTCAAGCCGCGTGTAGTTCACGAGGCCTTCCGCCATCCCGAATACCTGCTGCAGCGTACAACCCAATTCTGGTGTGACCCGGCGCGCTGCTTCTTCGGTGAACTTCGCACCACCAACCTGCAATACCTCGAGTGACGACAGATCGGCGCTGCTGTTCTTGCGCGCTGCGAGCCACGTGAGTGCGAGCGGCGGCACGAGCGAGGTCATTGTGATGCGGTGGCGCTCGATCATCGAGAAGGCGGTGGAAGGACTCGGATCTGGTGCGAGCACCACAGTGCCACCCGCATGCAGCACGCCGAGAAATCCAGGTGAACTCATCGGGAAGTTGTGTGCGGCGGGCAGGACTACAAGCATCCGTGTCGCGCTGCTGACGCCACAGATGGCGGCTGATTCCCGCACCGAGTACAGATAATCGGCGTGTGTTCGCGGTATCAGTTTGGGTGTGCCGGTAGTGCCGCCCGACAATTGCAGGAACGCGACCGTTTCCGCGTCGACGTGTGTGACATCTGACGGCCCAGCGGCCCGAAGGCCGGAAAGCGCGAGGAAGTCGCCTGCGTCCCCAGCAACGACGACGTGCAGCGTGGACGGCAGGGTCCGGGCAATCTCGCGATAGTCGAATCCGCCATACTGATCAGCGATCACATATGCCTTTGTCTCCGCGAATTCGCAAAAGAAGCCGATCTCAGCGCTGCGGTGTGCGGGCAGCGCGAACACGGGAAGCGCACCGAGCCGGAACAGCGCGAACACGACCTCCATGAACTCCACGATGTTGGGGAGTTGAACGACCACACGGTCGCCGGTACGGATACCTAGCCGAGCGAATCCCCCGGCGATCCGCTCGGCCGACGTGGTGAGTTCCAGGTAGGTCAGGGCCCGTTCGGTGCCTGTGGCGTCCCGTCCAATGACTGCGATGTGGTCGGCGAAGCGGTCCGCACGGCGCGGCAGGAATTCCTGGAATGTTTCGTTCGTCCAGTACCCGGCGGCGCGGTATCGCGCGGCGAATTCGGCTGGAAACGGGATGTGATCAGGCACGAAGGGTCGCACCCCCATCTACGTAAAGGGTCTGCATGGTGATGTGGCGTGCGCGTTCCGACAGCAGAAAGTCGACCGCATCAGCGATGTCGCTGGGTTCCGCGATGCGGCCCAGCGGAATGCCCACTTTGAATGAGTCAGGGTCGCCGCTGAGCACCGTGCGCAGGCCGGTTTCCTCATCGCGCCAGAGCGATCGCTGCATCGCCGTGTCTGTGGAGCCCGGTGCCACCACATTCGCGCGGATCCCGAAGGGTGCAAGTTCGAGGCCGAGAACCCGGACAATCATGGAGACAGCAGCTTTGGAAGCGCCGTACGCGCCCATTCCTGCTCGCGGAACTCCCGCTGCGTTCGAGCCGACGACGACAATCGCGCCGTGCTGCCGTTTACGCATGATTGCGCCAGCCGTGCGTAGCACGTTCACGGTGCCATGGACATTGACGTCGAAAACCTGCTGCCAGGCCGCCGGGCCCGTGTCGAGAATCGAGCCAGTGACAAGAACCCCGGCGACATGCGCGAGGTGGGTGATCGGCCCGTGGCCGACTTCGATAGTGCTGATCACGCGTTCTACTTCTGCGGTGTCCCGAACGTCGAGCACATACGCAGGCTGGCCACCGATTAGGTGCGACGTTTCGTGGAGTGCCGCTTCGTCGACGTCAGTGAGGACGACGGTGCGGCCGGCTTTCGCGAGCGTGAGGGCGGTGGCGCGTCCGATGCCACTTCCGGCGCCGGTAACGAGGGTCAGCTCCGTCACTGTTCCACCCCGAATGCGCCGAAAATGGTGCGCAGCTTGCTGGTTGTTTCGTCGAGCTCTTCGTGCGGGTCAGAGTCGGCGACAATTCCGCCTCCCGCATAGGCAGTGAGGGTGACACCGTCGCTCGCGAGGGTTGCGCACCGGATGGTCACCATCCATTCGCCGTCTCCGGCAGCGTCGGTCCAGCCGAGCGCGCCTGCGTAGAAACCGCGGTCCCCCTCGGTTTCGCGAATGAATGCTTGCGCAGCCATCGTTGGTGTGCCGCAGACGGCCGGGGTTGGGTGCAGCGCGAGAGCCAGGTCAAGTGCGGTCGTTGAGGCGCTTCGGAGTTGACCCCGAATGGGTGTGCCAAGGTGCCAGAGTTCCCGCGTGCTGGTGAGCGTGGGCTGACGCGGGATGCTGAGTTCGCGGCACAACGGGGTCAGGGTCGCGCGGATCTGGTCTACGACGAATGCGTGTTCAGCGAGGTCTTTGCTGGAAGCCCGCAAATTGGCGGCGTGCGCGCGGTCGAGCTCAGCGTCACGGTCACGCGGCGCCGATCCGGCGAGCGGGTGGCAGGTGATCGTCGTGCCGCTGCGCGATATCAGCACCTCGGGGCTGGCGCCAACGAGATGGCAGCCCTGCCACGGTCCTCCAGCGGCGCTGAGATTGATCGCGAATCCATTGCGATTCGGGTCGCTGTGCACCAGCCGGGCGAGAAGAGCGGAGGAATCGACGGGTGAGGTGGCACGAAGCTCCACCGCGCGTGCAAGTACCACCTTCTGCAGTGTGGTGCTGCCCAGTTCTCTGACGGCAGCATGAACGCGTTTGAGGTGGGTGTCGGGCGAGGGAGCGAAGCCGGTGACGGAGAGTCGCGGCAGCGCAACTTCTCTGGGGTCTAGCGGGGTGTTGTAGCGGAGCAGGTCGTGCGGCGCGGTGAGCGCGGCGGGGCGCTCGGGGTCGAAAGGCAGTGCTCCAGCTATGGCTGATACTTCCCCCGACCGCAGCGCGTGAGCTGCCGCATTGGCACAGTCGAACGTGGCTGCTGTGCCCATCGCGATCACGGTTCCATGCGGCCTGGACAGCACGAAGGGCGCGGGTTCGAGACACCCGTGGAGGTCGCGGGCTGGTTGTGAAATCACCTGTGCCTGCATGCCGCAGTTTCCTCCCGATTGCTGAACGTGATGGGCGCCGCGGGGAAGAACCCCGCGCCAATCGAGAACATATATGGTTAGCCTAACCTTTTGGGGGATACCCCCAGGTGGGCGTCCGATTAGCCCGCTTCGACCAGCTCTCGGTCGATAAATAGCCCCCGAAATGCAGAAGATGAGGAAGGTACATGGCTGTCCCGTTCTTCCAGGAAAACGGAGCGTTTCCACTCACCCGAGCTCAGCTCGGAGTGTGGTTCGCACAGCAACTCGACCCCTCCAATGCGATCTTCAACACAGCCGAGTGTGTCGAATTGTGCGGTGCGGTGGAACACGAAGCTCTCGCCGCAGCCGTGCAAGACTCAGTCAACGAAGCTGAAGTGCTTGTTGCGGAGTTCATCCCGGACCCCGACGGGGGAGTCTCACTTCGCCCAGGAGCGCGCAGCCTCCAGGCCGTTGAACGAGTCGACTTGCGTCACCACGCGGATCCGTGGGCAGAGGCCCATAAGTGGATGGCGGCGGATCACCAGCAGGTCATCGATCCGGCGCGAGAGCTATGTGTCCGCGCGGCCATCCTGCAACTGGCTCCCGATCATGCCTTGCTCTATTTGTGCATCCACCATGTTGTGATCGATGCGTACGGCTTCGGGCTGCTCATTCGCCGAATGGCGCAGCGGTACACCGCAGTGGTGAACGGCAGTGAACTCCCCAGTGGCCCTGCCTCATTCGCTCCGGTTGTCGAGGAGGAATCGGCGTACCGCGCCTCCAGCGACTGGGAGCAGGATAGGCAATTCTGGCTCAACTACCTCGACGGCGCTGAAGAGGCGGTCAGCCTTTCCAGCACAGCAACCGGTATCGCGCGCACCGTCCGCAGCGCCCGCCTCATTCTGGCCGCGGAAGACAAGCGCGGCCTGGCCAGCGCCGCTGCGGCAACGGGGGTACCAGGCGCGAGCTGGGGTGACGCGCTCACCGCGGCGATCACCACGTATCTGCGTGGCGCGACGGGACGCGGGGACATCACTGTGGGGTTCCCGGTCATGAACCGGCTGGGCAGCGCTTCCATGGCCGTGCCGATGTCAGCTGTCAACGTTGTCCCGTTGCGACTCGATGTGCGGCCCGAGTACACCGTCCCTGACATCATCGGCCAAGTGAGCGGGGCCATCAAGCAATGCCGCACGCACTTCCGCTACCGCGGCGAAGACATCATCAACGACCTCCGCCTCCCGGCCGGCTCACGCGGCGTGATGGGTGCATCCATCAACGTCAAACCGTTCGCGGACCGTTTCAGCTTCGGGGACATTCGCGCATCGGTTCATTCGATCGCCCGCGGTCCGCTCCAGGACCTCATGGTGACGGCACGCCCCATCGACAAAACGGGCGAACTCGAGGTGTGGCTCGACCTTGACGCCGCGGCGTACACCGAAAACGATCTGGCCGTGCATGCAGCAAGGCTGACGAAAATGTTCCGAGACGTCGCCACGCTGGGTGGCAGCGATACGCCGGTCGCTCGATTGCAGGTGCTCACTGACCCCGAAATGCGAACCATTCTGCACGGGTGGAACAGCCACCACGCCAGTGTTCCAGCGGGTCTGACACTCGTCGACCTGTTTCGCGACTGCTGTGACCGCAACGGCGACCGCGCCGCGATCTATGACGGTGTTACGTCGATGACCTACCGGCAACTGGCGTCCCGCGCTCGCCGCCTCGCACGCCACGTGCTCGCAGTGGATGGGCTGGGAACAACGGGTCGCGTCGCTGTTGCTCTGCCGCGCGGTGCTGACGCTCTGGTTGCGCTGTTCGCGGTCCTGGAAGCAGGCGGAACTTGCGTACCGCTCGATCCCGACCAGCCGGCAGCGCGGCTCGCGCACATCCTGGAGGGCACGGCTCCAGGCAGTGTCATAACCACAGCAGACTGCGCTTCCCGCGTTGCCGGGACATGCGAAATCTGGCTCGACGAGGCTGACGTGAGTAGCTACCCTGATGGTCCACTTACGAACCAGGAACGGCGCAGGCCGCATCCACTCGACATCGCCTACGTCATCTACACATCCGGGTCGACCGGCCGCCCCAAAGGCGTTGAGGTACCGCATGCCGGTGCGGTGAACCTGTTCCATAGCCACCGTGCGCGCGTGTTCAGCCGCACCAAAGAGGTGGCGCACAAAGAACACCTGATCGTCGGGCACGTGTGGTCGCTCGCGTTCGACGCATCGTGGGGCCCGCACCTGTGGATGCTGGATGGGCACACGCTGCACCTCGTCGATGAGACAACGCAACGCGACCCGGAGTTGCTCGCGACGTGGGCGAACCGGGAGAACTGGGACTTCGTCGAGCTACCGCCGGCGCAGCTGGAGTACATCATCGACCATGGCCTGCTGACTGAGGGCAGCGTGCCGGTGCTTGGTTTCGGCGGCGACGCGGTCACGGCCTCGCTATGGAAGCAGCTCCGTGAACGTCCGGGTGCCGCGTTCAATTTTTACGGACCGACGGAAGGCACCGTTGATGTGCTGATCGCCGAAGTGCGCGACCATCCAGAACCTGTTGTCGGTCGGCCGGTTTCGAATCTGCAGGTGTACGTGCTGGATGCAGGGCTGCAGCCCGTGCCGCCGGGGTGCGACGGGGAGCTTTACGTCGCGGGCCCAGGCGTGGTGCAGGGTTACCTCGCTGCCGCCGCGCTGACCGCCGCTCGGTTTGTGGCCAATCCGTTTGGGGACGGGCGTATGTACCGCACCGGCGACGTTGTGCGGTGGACTGATCACGGCACGATCGTCTATCGCGGCCGTGGCGACGATCAAGTGAAAATCCGGGGGTTCCGGGTCGAAGTTGCTGAGGTTGAAACCGCGCTCCGCCGGCTGCGAGGAGTTACTGCTGCGCTGGCGGTCGCTCGTCCCGATGAGAGCGGAGCGAATCAGCTAGTTGGCTACGTTGTCGGCGACGGCGATGAGATCGGTGACGCCGCCTCGATTCGGCAGCAGCTAGCACAGTGGCTGCCCAGCTACATGGTGCCTGCCGTGGTGCTGCCGCTCGATGCAGTGCCGCTTACGTCCAATGGGAAGGTCGACCGGAAACGTCTTCCCGACCCGGACTTTCAGACGATGGTTTCGGCGCGGAAGCCCATTACCCGCGTGGAGCGTGTGGTCGCCGACATTGTCGCGGGAGTGCTCGGCCTTAGTGCCGTCGGTGTAGATGACGACTTCTTCATGCTTGGCGGGCACTCTCTTGCGGCCGCGAAGCTGATCGCAGCGGTGCGCGACAAACTCGGTAGTGACTTGTCGATCCGGTCAGTCTTCGACAACCCGACGGTGGCGGGGCTCGCCAGGGAATGTGGTGGGCAGGTGCGCCACCGCCCGGCCCTGAAGCCTGTTCGCAGGGGAGCGGCATCGCCTCTGTCGGCGGCGCAACAGCGCCTTTGGTTCCAGTACCAGTTAGAAGGCCCGGCGCCGACATACAACATTCCCGTCGCACTGCGTTTGTGTGGAACCCTGGATATCGAGGCGCTGACCGAGGCGCTGCGGCGAGTCATTTACCGGCATGAAGTGTTGCGCACCGTCATTCGCGCGGATGAGAACGGTCGCGCGAGTCAGCACGTGTTGCCGCTTCCCGAAGTGCCGCTTACGGTGCGCAACGTCGCAGCGGAGTCGCTCGACGATGAGCTCACTGAAGCGGCTCGGCATGCTTTCGAGCTGGAACATCACATCCCCCTGCACCTCACGCTGTTCGTCACCGGCGGTGAGTCGGTTCTGCTCGTGCTTGCTCATCACATCGCCAGCGATGAACTGTCGACCCCAATCTTGTTGCGGGACATCGGTGACGCGTACGCCGCAGCATCAGAGGGGACGAGGTGGGCGCCACCGGCGCTGCCTGTCCAGTACGCCGACTACTCGCACTGGCAGCACATTCTGCTGGGCAGTCCAGACGATGCCGACAGCCTCGCCGCTGAACAGATCCGGTACTGGACCGGCGCGCTGGCTGGGCTGCCACCGGAGATGACGCTGCCGTACGACCGCCAGCGGCCTGGCACGGCGAGCTGCCGAGGGGGTGTCGCGGAGGTGACTGTGGGTGCGTCCACCGTCGCTGAACTGCAGAACTTCGCGCGCCGGAACGGCCTGACGATGTTCCTGCTTTCGCACTTGGCGGTTACGGTAACCCTGAATGGGAGCGGCGCCGGGCAGGACGTCGTGGTGGGCACTCCCACAGCGGGACGCCCCGATTCGGCGCTCGACGATCTTGTCGGGTTCTTCGTCAACATGGTGGTTCTGCGATCCGATCTTTCAGGCAATCCGACACTGGAAGAGTTGTCGGTGCGGATCCGCGATTCTGACCTGAGCGCGTTTGCTCACCAGGATGTGTCTTTCGACCGCGTCGTCGAGGTCCTCAGCCCACCGCGTCATGCTGCACGGCACCCGTTGTTCCAGGTGCTCGTCCAGTACAGGACGCCACCGGTGGTAGAGGTGTTCGGGGATCTGCAGCCTCAGGTTGCGACAGTGGACACGCAGGCCGCGATGTATGACTTGGTGTTCGACGTCGTGGGGGAACGTGACGGTTCGGCGCGGATTCGTGTCGAGTATGCCCACGACCTGTTCGATGACCGCACGGGTGCACGTTTTGCTGCGCGGGTGGCGCGGGTTTTCGAACTGATCGCAGAGAATCCCCATCAGCGGCTCACTGAACTGCAACTGCTGTCCCGGGAGGAACAGCAGCTCGTGGATGGACCCCCTGGATACGCATTCAGTGCAGTGGCGCCGCAGATGACCGTGATCGATGCGTTTTTCGCGCAGGCGGCGCGTACCCCTGATGTGAGTGCGCTGGTATCGGAGGAAGCCCGTTATACCTTCGGCGCGCTCGCAGAGCAGGTGCGTCGTATCGCGGGGCACCTCGCTGACCGGGGTGCGAAACGGGAATCACTTATTGCGCTGAAGATTCCGCGCGGGGCGGACGCGATTGCGACGATTCTCGCGATCTGGCAGGTGGGTGCTGCGTATGTGCCTATCGATCCCGACTACCCGGCTGAACGCGTCGACCATATGCTGAACGATGCGGCGCCCCAATTTGTTCTAGAGGACAAAACGTTTGGCCCGCCTCTGAGCGACAGCCGCGCGGAGCTGCGGAACGCCGCATACGTGATCTACACGTCGGGTTCGACCGGACTGCCGAAGGGCGTGGTCGTACCGCACGCGGGACTCGCGAATCTGCGTGACGCGCACGTGCTTGGCTCAGCTAGACAGAAGAGCGTTCTGCTGACTTACAGCTTGTCCTTCGATTCTGCCCTGGATCCGTTGATGGCAATGGTGAACGGGCACACGCTGCACGTGCTGCCCGCGGAGCTCAAAGCTGACGCTCACGGAATCGTCGACTACGTGCGGAAGTACCAGATCGACGTCATCGATTGTGTGCCCCTGCTGATGGCGGAATTGCTCGCTGCCGGGGTGCTCGCCGATGGAGCAGGCCACCGCCCTGACACGGTCATGGTCGGCGGTGAGGCGGTGCCGCCAGAGCTGTGGAGGCAGCTTGCGCACGCCCCGGGTATCACCGCGTACAACGTCTACGGTCCAACTGAGTGCACTGTGGACACGGCTGTTGCTGTGATAGGCGGGGGACGTCCCGTCATCGGGAGACCGATCCCGGGGGTGCAGGCGTACGTTCTCGACGACCTCTTGCGGCCCGTGCCACCGGGTGTTGCCGGCGAGCTGTATGTGGGCGGCCAGGGTGTGAGCCGTGGCTACCTGGGTCAGCCGGGCGTGACGGCGTGCCGATTCATTGCGAGCCCGTTCAGTGGTGCGGGCGAGCGACTGTACCGGACTGGGGATCTAGTTCGGTGGCGCGCCGATGACGCGGCGCTCGACTATCTCGGTCGTGCCGATGACCAGGTGAAACTCCGGGGTTTCCGGATCGAACTGCGCGAAATCGAAGCGGCGCTGTCTCTGCATCCATCGGTGAAATCGGCCGCCGTGATGCTGCGCGAGGACGCACCGGGACGGCGCTTACTTGCGGGCTACGTCACGACATGTGAAGCGGTCACCACTGACGCGCTGCGCCGCTACCTCGCGGAACGATTGCCAGAGCATATGGTCCCCGCCTCGCTGGCCGTCCTTGATGTCCTGCCCCAGACTCCTAACGGCAAGGTTGATCGGGCTGCATTGCCGGAACCGGACTTCACTGCCGAACCGGTGCGTGACGTTGCGAACGAGCGGGAGCAACTCATGTGCGACATCGTGTCGGACGTGCTCCAGGTGCCTTCGGTGGATCCGGATGCCGACTTCTTCACGCTCGGTGGCGATTCGATCGTCGCGATCCAGCTCGTGTCGCGCGCGCGGAATGCCGGGCTCCGTGTGACAGCACGCGAGGTGTTCGAGCATCGCACCGCTGCGGGACTGGCTCGAGTGGCAGTCCCAGATGATCCTGCACGGTGGACCTGGGATGAGCAGTCAGCGACAGGAACGGTGCCGGTGCTGCCGATCACCCACGACATGATCGGTCGCGGTGGCGAGTATCGCCGGTTCGCACAATCGCGGCTGCTGCATGCCCCCGCAAATCTGACACGTGAGGCGCTGGTCGCGGGCATGCAGCAAGTTCTCGACATCCACGATGTCCTGCGGGCGAGTTTCGCAGCGCAGATGCGAACGCTGGAGATCCCCCCGGCGGGCGCCGTTCGCGCGGAAGATGTCGTCGCCGAAGTGGCGCTGCCGGAAGGGCATGCGGAGGAGCTCATCGCGGAGGTGACGGCGCAGGCGTACCGCGAACTCGATCCGGCGGCAGGCAGAATGACGAGGGTCGTCCTGTTTACCGGCGAGACGCCGCGTGTCCTCATCGTCGTGCACCATCTCGCGATCGACGGTGTGTCATGGCGGATCGTCGTTCCGGACCTTGCTGCGGCGTGTGAAGGGCGGGTGCTGGCGCGGTCGGGGATGCCGATGCGCGCCTGGGCGCAGGCATTGACGCAGCGTGCCAGCGAGCGGCGGGCGGAGCTGCCGCTGTGGAGGCAAATCCTCGCGGCACGGGGGCGAGTCCGGGTCGGGTCGCGCGAGCTTGGTCCCAGCGACACGATGTCGCAGACCGGGACGGTGCAAGTCGACGTCCCTGTGAACGTAGCGGAAAAGGTACTTACAGTGCTGCCCGAGCGTTTCCGGGCCCGCGTCGACGATGTCTTGCTCAGCGCGCTCGCCCGGGCGGTGGTCGCGGAGCACGGCCCCGGCGGTGTGCTTGTTGATCTTGAGGGGCACGGTCGTGAGGAGTCCGTGGTGCCGGGGGCTGACCTTGCACGTACCGCGGGATGGTTCACGACGCTGTACCCCGCTCGGCTCGACCCTGGTGAGGGCGACGCGGCGAGCGCGCTGAAGCGCGTGAAGGAGCAACTCCGCGCCATTCCCGATAACGGGATCGGTTACGGGATGCTGCGGCACCTTGACGTTACGGGGCGTGCGGAACTCAGTCCGCTCCCCGCTCCGGAGATTGGGTTCAACTATCTGGGCCGCTTCACGCTCGGTGAGCAGGCGGGAGAGCCGTGGTCTGCTGCAGCTGACGCGCTTGGTGGATCGACTGATGCGGAGATGCCAGTGAGCCATGCGATTGAAGTGGGGGTGGTGGCGCTGGAAACCGATGCAGGAACAGTGTTGCGCGCGCGCTTCGGCTTCAGCACTGGCGTCGTCACCAAGCACGTGGTGCAGAAGATGGCCGAGCGATGGGCAGGGGAATTGAGCGGACTTGCCGAGGATGCGTCGGCAGGCGGGTTTACCGCCTCTGACCTCACATTGAGTGGCTTGGAGCAGGACGAGATCGAAGAGTTTGAGGCGGAGTTCACAGAGTTCTCGGACGTCAACTAAACACTTGATCATGATAAGTTCGGTAAGGCTAACCAAATATGTCGGGCAATTCCGGCATTCTCATTCCGGGGAGATCAAGCACATGCGAGGAACAAAACTGAGTGGCGCACGCCGTGCGGGGGCACTCGCTGCAGCGTCGCTGCTGGCGCTGGGGCTGGCGGCATGCGGAAATGACGGAGATGGCACGAGTGCCACCGCCGACTCGGCGGACGTGGCAGCCACATCAGACTCGACTCGCACCTTCGAGGCGCAGAACGGCTCCATCGAGATTCCCGCAGAGCCGCAGAGCATCGTGGCATGCGGCTACGCTGTCCTGCCGCTGATCCAGGCCCAGGCAAACCTCTCAGCAGTGTGCGAGTGGACCCGCGAGATCGACAGTATGGCCGAGGAAACTCGCGCTGCCTACGATGCGCTGCCGAAAATCGCACCTGATGGGGCGGCGCAGTCGATCAACTATGAGGCAGTCGCCGCGGCCGAGCCGGACCTGATCATCATGGGTGTCCCGATTCGCGCCAAGGAAAGCCTCAACATGGAGGCGCTGGAAGCGCTGGCGCCGGTGGTCTTCCTCGGTCCCACGACCGCGTCAGACTGGCGGGAACTGGGTGAACAGCAAACCGACGCTGCCGGAGTCGCCCAGAACTATGGTCCCTTCAAAGAGACATACGACGCGCGTGCCACCGAAATCGCGGAGAAGTATAAGGACAGTCTTGGCAGCCTGAAATTCGCTGGCGTGTGCGATATCTGTGGTGCCAATGCAGGGGAGTTCGTCCGCGAGTATGCGGATTCCTACACCACGAACTTGTTCGCTGACCTCGGCGCCGACTTCCCCGGTCAACCCGACGACGATTCCATCGAGCATGCAGAGTACGCGTCGTACGAGCGCATTCCGGAGCTCCTCGGCGACGCCGATGTCATCGTCTACGCGGTTCAGGAAGACGGCACCGTTACCGAGGAACTCGAGGAACTTATGAATTCTGATCTGTGGCAGTCGCTTCCAGCGGTTCAGTCCGGGAACTTGATCCCCGTCCGCCACGGCCATGCCGCGACCTACCAGACGGCAGTGCTCGCGCTCGATTCCATCGAGGAATCACTTGAAACCCTGCCCGCAGCCAACAACTAACGGCTAAGGACTAGATCTCTGATGTCCCGCACCACTGCGCTCGAAGACGTTGTCCCTCTTTCACCATTGCAGCACGGTCTGCTCTACCTTCACGCCGTCACCAGGCCGGACGATGGTGCGGATGCTGGGCCTGACGTGTACACCGTGCAGTCAGTATTGAGGCTGACAGGTGACCTCGATGAGCAGCGGCTGCGGGACTCGGCACACGCCCTCCTTGAACGGCATGCGGCACTGCGCACCTGCTTCCGGCAGCGTAAAGATGGGCGCACCGCTGGTCTGGTTGTCCGTGGTGTGACCGCACCCTGGACAACGAGCGACCTGACCCACCTGCACAACGGTGCACAGGTCACCGAACTCGAGAAGATTTGCTCCGCCGATCGTGGGCAATGGTTCGACCTCACACAGCCGCCCCTTATCCGCTGGCATCTCGTCCGCACGGGTGCACGCGAATGCCATCTCATCATGACGGCGCATCACATCGTCGTCGACGGCTGGTCCACACCGATCCTCGTTCGTGAACTGCTCGAACTGTATGCCGGCGCCGGGGAGCTATCGCCGGTTCGGCCCTACCGCGACTATCTCGCCTGGCTGGACAAGCAGGATCATGCTGCCGCCCAGGCTATCTGGCAGGAGACGCTCGCGGGGCTCACTGAGCCGACACTGGTTGCGGCGCCCGGATCTACCCGCGAAGCACGCCAGATCGATACTCACGACCCCGGCATCCCTACCGAACTCACTGCTGCGGTTCTTGCGTGTGCGCAGCGGTGCGGGGTAACGGTCAATACGGTTCTGCAGGCAACGTGGGCGTTGCTGCTCAGCGGCCTTACTGGCCGTCGCGATGTGGTCTTCGGAGCGACAGTATCGGGACGCCCTCCAGAACTGCCTGGAGTGGAATCCATGGTCGGGCTCTTCATCAACACCGTTCCAGTTCGCGTACAGATAGAGCCAGGCGACACAGCCGCCGATCTCTTAGAGCGAGTGCAGCGGTCCCACGCCCGAACCATCGATCACCAGTACGCCGCCCTCGCTGATATCCAGCGTGACCAGGGGCTCGGTGAACTGTTCGACACCCTGACCATCTTCGAAAGCTATCCAATCGACAAGGATGCGCTCGAACGAGCACAGCAGTCAGGCGGTATCCGAATGGATGCCGTGCACGGAGCGGATGCGACGAACTTCCCGCTCGTCCTGGTCGCAGGCCTTAGTGACCAGTTGATTGTCCGGCTCGAATACCAGCCAGCATTGTTCTCACCCGACGCCGTCACCGCTATTGGCCGACGCTTCGTCTCGCTGCTCACACAAGTCACCGGTCAGCCAGAGTGTCCAGTCCCGCAGATGTCCTTCCTGCTCGACGAAGAGCGTAAGGAACTCACGTCCTGGCTTCCCGCCCGCGCTGACGCGACGACCATGCCGGACCTCCTCACCGCGCAGTCCGAAGCAACACCAGACCGCACCGCAGTCGTCTGTGGCGGTGACATTCTCACTTTCGCCGACTTCAGTTGCGCGGCGAATCAACTGGCCCGGGCGCTGATACAGCACGGCATCGGGCCTGAAGCTGTAGTGGCGATCGCCTTGCCCCGCTCCGCAGCGGTGATGTCCGCGATTTTCGGTGTTTTCGCCGCGGGCGGCTGTTATGTCCCACTCGATCCGTCGTATCCACCGGAGCGTCTCGCGCACATGCTTGACGACGCGCGGCCCGTCATGGTCATCACCGACGCCGCGACATCCGAGACGCTGGGCAGCGTGCTGAGTGGCTGGAATGTACTCAACCTCGACGCGGCTCGCGAGCTGATCTCACGACAGTCGGCACGCCCTATTACCGACGACGATCGCTGCGCCCCGCTGCGGCCCAGCAACACCGCCTACGCCATTTACACCTCAGGTTCTACAGGGCGCCCAAAAGGTGTGGCGATCACCCACTCGAACCTCGTGAACCTGTTCGCCAGCCATCACGCTGATCTGCACCAGCCTGCCGTGCAGGCGGCGGCTCGCGAGAACCTGGGTGTCGGACACGCGTGGTCCTTCAGCTTCGACGCTTCCTGGCAGCCCATGCTGTGGCTGCTCGACGGCCACACAGTCCATATCTTCGACGACACCACCATGCGTGACCCAGCAGAGATGACGCGCTACACCCTCGAGCACGAACTCGACTTCCTCGAGGTCACCCCCACTTTCCTGGACCACATGACAGGTGAAGGCCTGTTCAGCGGAGCGCACCGTCCGGCCGCTGTCGGTTTCGGTGGTGAAGCGGTCAACCCCGATCTGTGGCGGCGTCTGCGGGCCTCACCAGTGCTTGCCGCGAACCTGTACGGGCCCACCGAATGCACCGTCGACTCACTGATCGGTTTCGCCGCAGACACGGCGTCACCGACGCTCGGACGTGCTGTGCACGGGGGCCGCGCGTACGTGCTCGACGACCTGCTGCGCCCTGTCCCGCCCGGCGGGACCGGTGAACTTTACCTTGGTGGGGCCGGGGTGGGCCGAGGCTATCTGAACCGCCCGGAACTCACCGCGGACCGGTTTGTGGCTGACCCGCACGGAATCGCGGGGCAGCGCATGTACCGTACCGGCGACGTAGTGCGACTCTCTGCCGGATCGCCATACCGTCTTGAATACCTCGGACGCGGTGACGACCAGGTCAAAATACGTGGCTTCCGCGTCGAACTCGGCGAAGTGGAAGCGGCGCTGGCCGCAGCGCCCGGAGTGCGCAGTGCGATCGCGGTAGCCCACACCGACGAGTCCGGTGTTCGTCGCATCGTCGGGTACATAACTTGTGACGACCCTGCTGAGGCTGATGTCGACCCGCTCGATGTGCGCAGCGAACTCCAGACGCTTCTGCCCGACTACATGGTGCCCGCGGCCGTGATCCTGATCGACTCGATCCCAACGATGCCCAACGGAAAGATCGACCGGAAATCACTGCCAAATCCTGACTTCGCCGCGTTGACCAGCAGTCGAGCGCCCCGGACGGCCACTGAAGCGACCTTGGCCGGTGTTGTCGCAGAGATTCTTGGCCTGGAGAACATCGGAATCGACGATGATTTCTTCCTGCTCGGCGGGGATTCCATCGTCTCGATCCAGCTGGTGTCGAAAGTCCGCGCCGCAGGCATAGCCTTGAGTGCACGAGACGTATTCGAACTGCGCACCATCGCCGCGATGGCGGCAGCGTGCGATAAGTCGGACGCCATCGTCGCCGACGCTGAAGCCGCGGCACGACTCGACGCAATTCCCGCGACCGGCGAAGTCCCGTTCACGCCTATCATGCGCGACGCCCTTGAATGGGGCGGTGACCTGAGCCGGTTCACACAATCTCGGCTTCTCACCGCGCCCGCGGGACTGACGCTCGCAGCGCTCAGCAGCGCGATCGGGGAGCTTGTTTCAGCGCACCCGGCACTCCGATCCAGGCTTGCACGCGATAGCTGGGTACTCAATGAGACCGGCCCCGCGCCAGAGGTTCTCGTACGCCGGGTCGACGCGGCACAGAGCCCCTGGGAGGAGCTTTTCCGCGTGGAACGGCACCGTGTGCTCGATGCTCTCGATCCACATCGCGGCATCATGTTGCAAGCCGTGCTATTCGACATGGGGCCTGATGTCCCCGGTCGTGTTTTTCTTGCGATCCATCACTTTGCCGTTGACGGGGTCTCATGGCGGACGCTAGTTCCTGACCTGGCCGCCGCAGTGCGCGGCGACGGGATCGAGCCGGAGGGCACTTCCTTCCGGGCCTGGGCAACGACCCTGGCTGCCAGCCACCGGGTGCCCAGTAATCGGGACGTGTGGCTGCCCGCTCTCAGCGCGGAGGAACCGGTGCTGGGAACGCGTGGGCTGACCGGAACGGACACTGTCGCGACGATGCGATCCGCTCACGTCCGCCTGTCCATTCGAACCACCGAGAAGGTCCTCGCCAGCGGGGCCGTCAACGACATCCTCCTCGCCGCACTGGCATTCGCGGTGCGAGAAGTGCGCGGGGGGTGCGCCGTGAAGATCGAGCTCGAGGGGCATGGCCGTGAAGAACACCTCGTCCCCGGCGCAGATCTTTCCAGGACTGTCGGCTGGTTCACGACAATGTTCCCCGTGCTGATCGACGTCGCTGACGACCTGACAGCGACGCTGCACAACACAGCTTCCGCGCTGCGGGCCATCCCTGATGGTGGCATCGGCTTCGGGCTGTTGCGCGAATACGACCCCGAGTTCCGGGCGAGGCCCTATCAGCGACCTTCTGTGGTGTTCAACTATCTGGGCCGCATGACGCTCGGCGAAGAAACCGGTGCGGCCTGGACCACAGCGCCGGAAGGGGAGGCGCTCGGTGGTTCCGTTGACCCCGCCACCAGGCTCAACCACCCGCTCCACGTGGACGCGGTGACCGTCGACAGCGCCGACGGGCCCGAAATTGAATGCGAATTCTCGGCTGCCAGTGGTGTTCTCGGGCCCGAGTCCACCCAGCGAATCGCGGCGATCTGGCGGCAAGCCGTCAGCGATCTCACAACTGACATCACACACTAAAGGAGAACCATGGGACTGCAACGCTCCACCATCCTCGCCGATACCGCGCGCATCCTCGAGGTTCCCGCGGACCAGCTTGACCCATCCATCAGCCTCGTGGATCAGGGGCTCGACTCGGTGCGGCTGATCGCGCTCGTCGAGCAGTGGCGTGAGACTGGCGTGGACGTTGACTTCGTGGCGCTATCAACACAGCCAGAACTTGACCACTGGTTCACTGTCCTCGGGGCGAACTGATCCGCGTGACACTGCGCAACAGAGTTCTCATCGACATCAGCCCGCTGCGCATCAGCCGCGAATTCCGGTACCTGTTCACCGCGCGGGCCGTGTCGATCCTCGGCATCGGCTTCTTGATGGTCGCACTGCCTGTGCAAATGTATGACCTGACCGGCTCCACCACACAGGTCGCCGCGGTCGCTGCTGTCTTCGGCGCTGCCACCTTTGTGGCGACCTTCCTCGGGGGAGTCCTCGCGGACCGATGTGACCGCCGTCGCCTCATCATGCTCGCGCGCGGGACCGCAGGCGTGTTCTTCGCGGTACTCGCAATCAACGCCGTTCTTCCCGAGCCGCAGACTTGGGTGCTGTACCTCTGTGCTGTCGTCGACGGAGTGTGTGGCGGCATCTCAGTCACTGCGCTGATGGCCGTCACGCCCAGCCTGATACCCCGCGACAAGCTCGCCGCCGCAGGTGCGCTCGTCGCATTGACGGGGAACATCGGCGCCCTCGCGGGCCCCGCACTGGGTGGCGTCGTCATCGCTGCGGGGGGAGTGGGGGTCAACTACACCGTTGCCGCGGTGGCGACTGCGGTGACCACGTTCTGCATTTCGCGACTACCACCGCTGCCGCCTCCAGGTCACGCTCGCGAATCACCAGCCGCGTCGGTCAGCAGCGGCTACAAGTACGCACTAGGTGACCGTGTTGTCGGCGGAGTTCTCGTCGCTGGATTCGTGTCCATGCTCTTGGCCGGGTGGGCTGTTTTCATACCCGAATACGCCACCGAGGTCCTCGGTGTGGGTCCGTCAGTCATCGGCCTGCTTTACGCGGCCCCTGCGTTTGGAGCGCTTCTGGGGTCGCTGACCAGCGGATGGACGTCGACGGTGCAATGGAGCGGACGGGTGATTTTCGGTGGCATGCTGATTTCCGCCGCCGGACTGGCGGGCGCAGGTGCCTCCTCCGCCGTCGTGCTTGTGGTCGTGGGACTCGCCGCGCACGGCTTCGGTGACACGATCACCGACATCATGCGTTACGCCGTCATCCAGCGCGGCACCCCCGACGAGTACCGCGGGCGCATCGCTGGTGTCTGGTCCGCTCAAATGACGGCAGGGGCGTCCATCGGGGCCATCGCCGCAGGTGCAGTGTCTTTTGTTGTGCCGATTTCCGCGGCCCTCGTGGTGTACGGACTGATCGGGTGCGTGCTGACGCTCGTGCTGTGTGCATGGCTCAGGACACTGCGGGGTGTGAATGAGCGAGAGCAAGTTAACGAAGAAGTAACTGCCGCGAGCGGAGGGAGCGCGAAATGAACCGGACGGGCTATCAGGATCGGCTGGCGGAGGTTCTAGCGGGTCACAGCGCCGCGAAGGTCGGGTACCCGATTGGGCTCCGCGAACTGACAGTGCTGCGGCGCACAGCCGTCGGTTCTGGAATCGTGCGCGTCACGTTTGGTGGTCCAGAACTAGCCGGGTTCGTGTCGCACGTGCCCGACGAACATGTACGGCTGATCTTTCCGGATTCGGACGGTGTTCTCCGGTTGCCCGAACGTGACGGTTTGTCGCTGCGATGGTCAGCGCCAAGGCCCGTTTCGCGCGAGTATTCGGTTCGCCGTTTTGATGCTGAGGGTGGCGAGCTGGACATCGAGTTCGTGATCCATCCGGGAGGGCTCGCCTCTGAGTGGGCTGCGCGTGCTGAACCCGGCGCACGGATTCATATCGCGGGCCCGCCCGGAGGCGTCGTGGTACCCGACAGCTATGACCGGTACCTGCTGGCTGGGGACATCACTGCGCTGCCCGCCATCGCTCGCTGGCTCGAGATGTTGCCGCGCGATGCGCGCGGCTGGGCGATCGTGGAAGTTGCGGACGAATCCGAGCAGGTCACCCTTGACGCGCCCGCCGGACTGGACGTGCAATGGCTGCACCGCGGCGACGCGGCGCCCGGTTCAACGGATCTTCTGGAAAAGGCGATCCGGACGCTCGTGCTGCCTTCCGGTGAGCGCATTTACATCTGGATCTCCGGAGAAGCGGGGTCTATTCGCCCGCTGCGCAGGTGGGTTCGCGCTGAAGTGACGTCTGAGCGGTGTGACCACTTGATCACGGGGTACTGGAAGCGCGGCACAGCGGATTACGGTGACCCAGATTGATCCGGGGTACCGGTCTTGGTCTCGGCCTGCAGGGGTTTCCGTTTACCGAAGTAGAGCAAACCGGCGGCAATAGAACCGATGAAGAGCGCGAGCATACCTGCGAAGAACCAGCCTGCACCGAAGGTCATAATCAGGGGTATTGAACCGGCAGTGATGAGACCGCCGCCGAAGAATGGTTCGAGTACTAGTTGCTTGTAACCGAACGCGGGATACGCGGGTGTCTTGAGGTCAGGGTCGGCGACCCTCAGCAGGATGAGCCCGGTAGACGTCACACCGAGTGACTGGCCAATGTCGGCGAGGCCGCGCTCAAACCAGTAGTCAGGCATAACCCGGCGTGCGAGGACGAGGAACGCGAACACTGCCCAGAGGAGGCCCGTGATCGCGAGGAGCAGGAATGGGCCAATGTTTGCCGCAATAGCTTGCAGCGAAAGCGTGCCGAGCGCGGCGATGATGAGTACGTCCAGCGAGAAACCCTGAATGCGCTCGACCAACTGCTGGTCGACGATCTCGTGCTTGTCAAAGGACTGAATCAAAAGCTGCACGATGATTCCGCCGATCATCGCGATCGGGAACAACGGAACGAACGCGAACAGTTCGAAACTGTCGGCCCAGAATTGCTGTTCGATCCACCGCAGGCTCTCGAGAATCATCCAGCCAATGAGCACGGCACACGCGATCAAACCGAAATGCAGCGTGAGAGGCTCGATCGAGGACTGCTGAACGGTGAGGGTACCTGCGCGGCGACGGTCCTCCTTCTCGATGAGTCCGGCCTGCTCGGCGACCGTGAGATCGGCCCGGTCAGTAATCTGCGTTGTTTTACCCGTTCGCACACCCCAGTTGATAAGGATGATGCCCACAATTACGCCCGACAAAATACCAATCGTCGCGAGGCCTAGGGCGAGGTCCTGCCCTTCAGGGAACCCGAACTCTTCGAACGTGGCAGCCATACCGGCCGCCGTGCCGTGACCACCTTCGAAACCGATCTCAATCAGTGTTCCTGAGATGATCGGCAGCCCGAAAAGTGGGCCCATGACGAGGAACGCGAGCAGCAAACCGAGCACGTACTGCCCGCTGCCCAGCGCCATGCCGAAGCTGATCTGCGGCCCAGCAACATGGAATGCTTCTTTGATCGACGGCAACCGGTGGCCAAGAAACAGCGCCGCGAAGACCACTGAAATGAGGAGCCCCGGAAGTGCACTCCAGACATCGAGTACAGCCTCGGTGAAAAGCCCGGACTCAGAGAACCGATCGATCCCGAACAAGCCCATAATCTGGCCGAACACGTCTGGACCGAGCAGCAAAGCGATGCCGCCGCCGATGATGGAACTGGGGATGAACAGTCGCTGTGCCAGCCGCCATTTCACACGAATGATCTTTGACAGGAGCATAAACACGCCGATGAGGAGCAGGGCGAAGCCGATCACGTTCGCGGACATGAGGATCCTTCCCCGCGAGTCGGCCTGCGGCATTGCCGACAAGACCCGCGATATGCGGTCTTCCCTAGGTTCTTTCGAACCGAACTGCGCAGTGTCCTAAAGAGCTACGGTACGACACCTGTGGGGGTCATGTGACTTGAATGGTCGCCCTCGTCCGTATCGTCCAGGTTTATTTGAATTAGCCCGGCTAATGTGCACCGTAGCCGACTGTTTCGGCGGCTCGTTCAATCAGTGACCACACCAGCGGATGCGAGAGTGGCCTCGAAAAATCAGGTGCGGACGGGATCGCCGCTGCTGCCCGGTCATATAGCACCGGCATGGATTCACCGGTCATCGTGGACGGCGCCCACAGCCCATCGAGGTCTTCCCACTGCTGGTGAATGGCATGAGACCAAGCCCGGCAGGTCGGCCGCGGAGCCGCCGTGAGCGCGTACGCGGCATTGTTTCTCACTGCCCAGCTCTGCGTGAGATCAAGTAACTTCAGCGGCCGGACCGGCATCCACGAAGTCAGGTAGGGCGCACCGGTCATCGTGTTGACCCTGCGAGTGGTCTGAAATACCTCCGCCACAGAGGTGCGCACACTGCACGCGGTATACATGATGCCGAAACCAGGGTGGATTCCCCGCTCCGGAGGGTGCGGATCGTAGCGCGAGCTCACTACGGGACCGAACTCACGAAACGAGTTCCACGGCAGGACATGCGTTCCGCGGGTTCGGTGAATTCTCCACACTGGACCGGCATACTCGATGACGTCACCCTCATTGCGAACTAGCGGCGAATGCGGTTCACGAGGAACCTTCGGTTTCACCACCGATCGAAGTCTGCAGCCATGCTGACGATGACGCCCGGGTCGCGGCCAGCGGCAAGCCACTGCGCTGGCGTGTGGCCATCGAGGAACTCGTGCGGGCTGGTCATCATCGCGGCGATATCGAGGGGATGCGCACCTTCCGGGATCGCCGCAACCACCTCAGCCAGCCCGGGAAGTAGGGCGTTACCGGCGAACTGCCAGCTTGGAATGCGGAGTCGTGAACCCACTTTGAACGACCACAGGGCATCTTCGTGGATGCGGCGCGAAATCCCCGACGGGTCGACCCCTAGCTGCCGTGCTGCCTGCGTCCGGCTCAGGGAACTGGCAACGAGATCTTTAACCGAGCTGGCGACGGCGACGGCGTGCCGATGCTGTTCGTCTGCGGGATCCCATTGCGCTAGCACCGCATCGGTGCCCTCACCAGCATGCTGGCTGAGGTAGTCCAGTTCATGGGCGGTGAGCGGCGCGGAGCCGGGACGCTGAACCGATCGCAGTGCAGCGTCGAGCTCGCTCGCCAGGTCTTGCTCCGTCAAACCCACGTTGTACCGGTCAAGCACATCCTTGATTGCCGACATCGGATTGCACCTCCACAAACTCTACGCACAGTATCGCACACGGGTGCGCTATGGTGCGAGAGCATGAGCGAAGGGAGGGGCTCGCGCAATTAGCGCGCGAAGGCGCTCATGAGGGCCTTCCGACGAAAAAAGCCCCAGCTTGCTCTAGCCACGCCAGATCTTCTGTGCCGACGCGTCTGCCAGTGTGCGTCAACGGCAGGACCTCTGCGGGCACCGCCGTCGCGAGCATGGTCAGTTGCTCAGTCGCTTGCTCGACGGCGCTGGCGGCGTTGTCGGGGTCGAGTTTCACGGTCGCACTCCCATCGGTGACAACGAGGGCCCGGACCGCCACGTTCCGGCGCGCGAGGTACGGCGCCGCGACCACTCGGGCCAGTTGAAAGGCTGACGCCAGTGGGGTGCCTCCACCGCTGGGCAGTCTGGTAAGTACCCGATGCGCGCGAAGGAACCCCCGCGTGGGCGGCAGCACGAGTTGCGCTTTGGCTCCACGAGCACTGATGACGGCCACTTCAGAGCGGTCTTGATACGCCCTCTCGAGGGCGTCCGTAGCGAGCGCAGTCGCCTGCCGTAACCGCAGCATACCCATCGAATCTGACCGATCGATGATCACGATTGTGACGGTCTTCGCGCGTCCAGTACGCAGTGTGCCGCGCAGGTCAGCGCGCGTCACTCGGTACTGTTCGCCCTGGCCTGCGGTGTGACGGCGTGCAGCCGCCACCAGGGTGGGGTGGATGGCGACCTTTCCTTGTGCTCGTTCCACGGAAACTACGCGGCCCGCCCGCCCGCGATCGCTGTGGACCTGGGGGCCACGACGTGCTGAGGCGCGAGCGGTAATCCCACGCAATCGCACCTGCTCTGGAACCCGGCGTATCTGTGGTGCAGCGAGCAGTTCCGGGGGTTCTGCTGCGCCCTCCGCGTCCGCGTGACTCTCGGTCATGTCGGCCGCCGTTTCGCTGGCGTCCGCTGAACTGCCTTCGGCCGCAGTGTCACCGTGATCAGAAGCAGAGTCCACCTCGGGTGCCTTGTGCGATCCGTCAGCGTCGATTTCGTCTGGCGGTTCCCCATCAAGTGGCTGCCCGGCCGGCTGGTCAGCATCGTCATCTGCATCCGAACGCCCAACGTCTCCGTCGGGGTCAGCTCCCGCTGGACCGAGAAGCCGCGGCGCAATTACCGTGCGGTACAGGGCTTCGAGGCCTGCCTTTGCGCTGCCGCGCATCTGCGCAACAGCGTGGGTGAATCGGCCGGCGGTGACGTCAAGACCGTGGTCGCGAAGTCCGTTGGCCTCGAGCGCTTCGACAACCGCGCGCGTGAGGTCTGGGGACGGCGGTATCCGTTTTGGTTTGCGAACTGGACTTGCCTGAACTCCGATTATGCAGGTCAACCGTCGTAACAGGATGGGCGGGACGGATTCAGTGTCGGGCGCGGCGGCGAGTATCCGCATGGGAAATTGCGCTACGTCCTCGGTGTCGACGAGATCCGCAGCGGGTACGAGTTGCATGGTGCCGCGGCCCTTTGCTGCGAGTGCGAGTTCACGCCACAGCTGCTCCCGGCCCCAGTTGTCGCCCACGAGGAGGAGCCCGAATTCGCCACCCCGCAGCCACATTTCACATAGCGCCCAATCAGAGGCTGAAAGTAGCTCCCGCGGATCGGGTTCAATACTCATCAGGCCGCGCTGTGGAGGCCGAATGTGCGAACTGCAATGTTGTGGACGCGTGCGCTTGCAGTAGTGGGGTTTTCGAAAGGTTCACGTGCGACGCGGTGGCGCAGTACGGGCACGGCGACGGTCAGGATGTCGCGCGTGGTGACTTCAGCGTCCCTGAAGCGCCGCGGCGGCCCTCGCGGTGCGCACGAGCACGATCTCCGCACGATGACCTATGGCACCACATTCGACGCATAACTGGACCGCGGCTGCACTTACTCTGTCTGGGATCGCCACGTCGCCGAGTGAGCTCCGCGCTCGGCTGACTCGCCCAGCGAGGTCTTGCTGCTGGTCGTGGAAGGCGTGCAGCACGGAGTCGGGGTCAGCGTCGAACGCGAGCCGTCGCCGGACGATCTCGGTGCGTACACCGACGTCACGAATCGTGGTGACGTGCGTCGACAGGCCGAAACGGTCTTCCAGTTGTGGGCGAAGCTCCCCTTCTTCGGGATTGCCGGAGCCAATAAGAACGAACTGGGCATCATGCTGATGGCTGAGGCCGTCACGCTCCACCCGGTTGACTCCGGAGGCCGCGACGTCGAGGAGAAGATCGACGAGGTAGTCGTCGAGCAGGTTGACCTCGTCGATGTAAAGGAAGCCGCGGTGGGCCTCCTGGAGTAGTCCAGGGCGGAAGCGGACCTCGCCGCGGGCGAGCGCAGCGTCAACGTCGAGCGATCCGAGTAAGCGGTCTTCGGAGGCGCCAAGCGGGAGGTCAACGACGGGCGCGGCGATTCCGGCCGCGTGGAGCATATCTGCGAGCGCGCGGACGGTGGTCGATTTGGCGGTGCCGCGGTCACCCATGGCGAGAACGCCACCGATCGCGGGGTCGATGGCGGTCCATAGGAGACAATTCTTGAGGTCGGTCTGCCCGAGAATCGCGGTGAAGGGGAAGTGCGCGCGCATAACCGCCGACAGTAATGGAAACAGTTATCAATTCCAACTGAAGGGTTCGCGGGCGGATGCACCATCCTGCGGGCAGATTTGCGATACGTCAGCCCGCGAAGTCAGTGGACCCGCTACACGCGCCGGAACTGCTCGCGGCGCCCCAGGCGCCGAAGCCGGTTCCATTCCTTCCAGCCAGTGAAGTCACGCTGGTTTACCAGGAAGTACCAGCTGAACCGGACCCATTCCTGGAACAAAAGCTTCCGCATGCCCGGCTGCGCGAGCAGATATCCCCGGTTGCGGTAGGTGTAGTAGCGCTTCACCGAGTTGTCGGGGTACTGGGTGTGCATGCGCCCGCCGAGAATCGGCTTGAATTCGTCTGACCCGTCAGGATGCAGATATGCCGTCTGCAGGCACGTCCCGAATGGAAGGCCGGAGCGGACCAGTCGCCGGTGGACGTCGACTTCATCGCCCCGGACGAACAAGCGAAGATCCGGGACGCCCACCGCCTCGATCGCTTTGGACGAGAACAGTGCTCCATTAAACAGCGACGCGATGCCCGGAAGGAAGTCCTCGTCGCCAAGCTCGTGCCGCCAGCGCCGCCACACGACCCCGCGCCGCAGGGGGAACGCCAGCCGGTCGGGTTCGCCGATGTTGCACACCACGGGGGACACCTCAGCGAGGTCGTACCGTTCAGCGCAGTCCAGCAGGGTCTGCAGAACCTCCGGCCCCTCAGGCCGGCCGTCATCGTCGGCCAGCCACACCCAGTCCGCGCCTAGCGCGAGGGCATGCAGCATTCCCAGCGCGAATCCCCCGGCGCCGCCCAGGTTGTGCTGTGAACCGAGGTATGTCGCCGGTACCGGCTGGGATTCGACGAGTTCTTTCACCTCCGGCTCGGAGGCATTGTCCACGACTATCAAGTGGTCGACGGGACGGTCCTGGCCCGCCACAACCGCGAGAGATTCGGTGAGGAGCTCACGCCGGCGGTGTGTCACCACAACTGCGATGATCTTCATTCCTCTGCCGCCATATCCGCCTGCACCTTGTCGACTATCTTCGCGGCTTCGGGCCCCTTGTAGTGCGTGAGAACATCTTTGATCATCCCGCGTTCGCGCACGGTGCCGTGGTCTATCCACATTGCGGTGTCGCAGAGCTGGGCCAGGAACTCATCAGAGTGGCTCGCGAACACGAGAATGCCGGAGCGGGAAACCAGCTCCTGCAGCTTTTTGCGGGCCTTGCGCATGAAGTCGGCGTCCACCGCCCCGATGCCCTCGTCGAGCAGCAGGATCTCCGGCTCGATACTGGTCACAACACCCATCGCGACCCGGACTCGCATGCCAGTCGAATAGGTGCGCAGCGGCATGTTCAGGTAGTCGCCGAGTTCCGTGAATTCTGCGATGTCATCCATCCGCTGCATCATCTGCTTGCGGGTCATACCGAGGAACAACCCGCGGATGATGATGTTTTCGTAGCCGGAGATTTCTGGGTCCATGCCGACGCCGAGGTCGAAGATCGGAGCTACGCGGCCCTGGATGCGCGCTTTGCCGCGAGTGGGTTCGTAGATCCCGGCGAGCAATCGCAGCAAAGTGGATTTACCGGCACCATTGTGGCCCACAAGGCCGACCCGATCGCCTTCGCGCAGCGACATGGTGACGTCCCGGAGTGCTTCCACCACCACAACGTTCGAATTGGTGCGGCCGATCGAACCGCCCGCTTTGCCCAGGAAGGCCTTCTTCAGCGACCGGGTTTTCGCGTCGAATATCGGAAAGTCGACGCAGGCATGCGCAGTGTCTATGCGTACTTCGTCAGCCACTGGTCCCCTCCTAAACCCAGTAGGGCACGCGGGCCCGGTAGTTGCGCAGCGCGACGATTGTCAGCACCCAGCCGACAACAGTGCAGGCGATGACGATGCCCCAGTGGTATAGCGCGACGGAGTTCCCCAACATGGGTGCACGGACTATCTCCAGGTAGTGGTACAGCGGATTGATCTCGACAATACGGGCGCGGTCAGCAGCCTCGCCGCCACGCGCGATCAGGCCCTCCGTCGTCCACACGATCGGAGTCATGAAGAAGAGCAGCAGCGTCATGCTGTTGAGGATCGGCTGGATGTCCCGGTATCTGGTGGCGAAAATTCCGAAGAACATCGTCACCCACACCACGTTCAGCATGATCAACACGAGGCCGGGGATCGCGAGCAAGCTCGACCAGTCGAGTGAGGGCCGGAAAATCGCGAGCATGATGACGTAGATCAGGATGTTGTGAACGAAGAGCAGGAACAGCCGCCAGGCCAGCCGATACACGTGGACACTCAGTGCGGACGGCAGAAACTTGATCAGGCCTTCGTTTTTGATGAACACTTCCGCGCCGTCGATGATCGCGCCCTGGATCATCGTCCAGACGATGAGTCCCACGGTGACATGTGGAAGAAATGTCCGAAGCTCAACCTCCAGCAGCACCGAGTAGAGCAACCCCATCGCGACGGCCTGGACGCCGGTCGCGATGGTGATCCAGAACGGGCCGATGACGGAGCGCCGATAACGCTGCTTGATGTCCTGCCAACCGAGCTGCAGCCACAGTTCGCGCTGAGACAGGCCGGTACGAAGATCACCGAACGCCCGCGCAAAGGTCCGTGAGTTCGCGGTGATCTCGTGAACCTCGACCTGCAACGCGTGCGCGTGTTCGGCATCCGGCTGTTGAGCGCCGCCTTGGGGATCAGTCGGTGAGTCGGGCACGAACGGTAAGCCTAGTCGCCGGGCGATGGAATCGTGGAAGGGCCGCGCGGGGGACACCCGGAAGGAGCCTTCGAGTTGCCTAAAGGTAAAGAGATCGCCAAAGTTGTCCTCATGCTGCAGCCCGACGAAGGTCGTGAAGTCGTCTACCTCATTGCTCCAAGTGGGCACCCCAACTACGGTGACGAATTCATCGCCGCGGCCTGGCTGCGATATTTGGCGCGGGCTCGGCCGCACGCGCTCATCGTGCTCGACTGCCACACACCAGGGCAGGCTTCCGTGCTGCTGAACGGCTGCCATCCGCGTGTGCTGTTCGTGGACACCGCGTGGCGCCTCGCTGTGGAGGCAGGCAACCGGCCGCAGGAAGAATCGCATGAGTTGCTGGACCGGGTCATCGATGAACCGGGGCGTGCTTGCCTGCTCGCAGACGGGATCGGGCTGCTGTCCAGGGCGTCGAGCATCCACCTGCTTGGCGGTGGTTACCTGAATTCGGTGTGGCCGCACCATCTCGGCTTGTTGAGGCTTGTTCGTGCAGCGGCGCGACGGTCCGGCGCCCGCCTGTACGCCACCGGTCAGGGACTCATGCCGGCGGGCAGTGCGGAAGAGCTCCGTGCGAGCGTTGGTGACTTCGACGTCTTCGACGTGCGGGACCGTGAATCCGCCGAACTCCTCGGTGTCACCGCAACTGGAGACGACGCGTGGCTCGCTGTAAATCCGAAGTCAGGAACCGATCGACAACTGCGTCGCGAGGTGCCTGTGTACGACATCACGAGTGACGCCGCTCAACGCGACGTCGTCCTGTGTCTGCAGTCCGACCTTGTGACGAACACAGATGATGTGCCCGGCGGGAGCGTCGCCGACCTTGCCATCCGTTTGCTCGATGAATGGGGTGTGACCGGTGATCAAGTAGCCGTCATTGAATGCATCCCGGGTACTGATCGGGTCGCCTACGATCAGATCGCGCACCGGATCGAAGGGGCCGTATTTGTGCCGTTCACCGTGCTATGGCGTGACGGGCTGCCAGCGCGGGCAGGGCAAACATGGATCAGCACTCGCTTCCATCCGCACCTGCTCGCCGCAGCGGCAGGCGCGTCGGGCGTGGCGCTGAGCGGGCGCAAGGACTATTACGACACCAAGCACCGCTCGCTCACCGACGAAGGATCACCATGGGTAGTTCTGCCGCTGAACGCTGATATCGACGCCCCCGCCAGGCCGTCGCGCGGCGGATTTACTGCCGGAAACGTCGACAGTCTGGTGGCGCGCAAACGACGCCTTGCCGGTCAGTTGTACCCGCGCCAGTCAGCGCGGGTACGTGTCAAACAGGCGTTACCACCGCGGGTGCGGCGCAAGCTTCGCGCCGGGGTCCAGCGAGGAAAAGCTCTGCTGGCGAGACAGGACTAGCTACAGGTATTGGCCGGTGCCTGTCGCGGAGTGTCCGCCATGCTCCGGGTGCTCGGGGTCCTGATGTGCATGTCCAAGGCTCATCCCTGGGGGCAGGGCGCCTTGGCGCATCTGCTCGAGCTGCGCACGCGCCGCCATCTGCTGAGCGAAAAGTGCTGTCTGGATGCCGTGGAAGACCCCCTCCAGCCATCCGACCAGCTGTGCCTGCGCGATACGTAGCTCCGAGTCACTTGGTACGGCATCCTCGCCGAATGGCAGGGTGATGCGGGTGAGTTCGTCTCGCAGTTCTGGGGCGAGACCATCCTGAAGTTCCTGGATGGATGATTCGTGAATTTCACGCAGACGGGTGCGGCTCGCCTCATCAAGCGGTGCGGCCCGGACTTCCTCAAGCAGCTGCTTGATCATTGTGCCAATCCGCATCACCTTCGCCGGCTGCTCGACAAGGTCGGTGAGCGCAGTGGGTGATGATTCCTGCTTCCCGTTCTGTGCCGCCGTTGACTCCTCGGCCTCTACTGGCTCGGTGCTGATCACTTCGATGTCATCGTTCTCTGACAAGGACATGTTCCTATTCTTGCGGGTGGTGCTTGTTGATGGTCAGGCGACGCTGAGCAGGATTTTCCCGGTAACCCCGCCGGAATCGAGCATCTGGTGGGCAGATGCGGCTTCAGCGATGGGCACCTCGTCATGCACAATCGGCCGGACGAGCCCGCTGCTGATCATGGGCCACACGTGCGCAACCACTTCCTTGATTATTTCATCTTTGGAGCCCGCGCCGGTGACGGGGCGGCCACGCAGGCTGGTCGCCGCGATTCGTGCCCGTTTCGTCAGAATCTTGCCAAGGTTCAGCTCCGCTTTCACTCCCCCTTGGAGCCCGATGATGACGAGATTCCCGTCTTTGCCTAACGCATCGATATTCCGGTCCAGATACTTCGCCCCCATGATGTCAAGAATGATATCGGCACCCTGCCGGGCAAAGTCACTGGTGAAGGCCGCGATTTCGGCAACGAAATCCTGCTCACGGTAGTTGATGAGGCATTCCGCTCCCAACTCCTTACACACGGTGAGCTTCTCCGCTGATCCGGCTGTCACAGCGACACGGACATTCATTGCACGCGCCACCTGGATGGCGTGCGTCCCGATACCGCTCGCGCCGCCATGAATCAGCACTGTTTGGCCGCGGTGCATTCCCGCTGTCATCACGAGGTTCGACCACACGGTGCATGCCACTTCTGGCAGACACGCGGCTACGCGCAGGTCAACGCCTGTCGGCACAGGCAGAAGCTGGGACTGCGGAACAGCGACGTACTCGGCATAGCCACCGCCCGCGAGCAGTGCACACACCTCATCTCCGACCGCCCAGTCGTGCACGCCCTCGCCAAGCTCAGCGATGACACCGGAACATTCGAGGCCCAGCACGTCACTGGCTCCCGGAGGAGGTGGGTAGTGGCCCTGACGCTGCAGTAAGTCCGCACGGTTCGCGGCGGTCGCTGCGACACGAAGGAGGACTTCACCAGGGCCGGGCTGAACATCGGGCACCTCGGACCAGCGCATAACGTCGGGTCCACCGGGCTCTGAGATCGTGATGGCACGCATGCTTCGAGCCTAGCGGTTCTCAGTACACCGCCTTGTTCCCAAATTGTGGCAGTATTTTCCTTTGGTAACCATCGAACCTAGCTAGGCTCGGTACGCAGAAACCAGAGCAAAGGGAGACCGCATATGATCCCCGTACAGCCAACACAAGTGCGGTGGCTGAATGACGAGGAACAGCGGGCGTGGAGAGCGTTCATTGATGGCAGTCAGCGTCTGATGGCCGTCCTGAACAGGGACCTCGCTGATGCCACTGGGCTGACGCTGGCCGATTACCGGATCCTTGTGCTGCTCTCAGAAGCGCCGAGGAATGCCCTGCGCATGAGCGAACTGGCCGAGGGCATTCTCGCCTCGCGCAGCAAGCTGACGCATCAGGTGCGGCGCCTTGAAGGGCAAGGTCTTGTGGTGCGTGAGTCCTGCGAGGACGACGGCAGGGGTGTCATTGCACGCATCACGCCGCGTGGGCTGGACACGCTCCGGGAATCCGCTCCCGGTCATGTAGAAAGCGTCCGCGCGAATTTCATCGACCTTCTCGATCAGAAGCGACTCAACTCCCTCAGTGACGTGTTCGAGAAAATCGACTCATTCCTGCACGAGCAAAGTAGTTGACGAGCCGATTCGCGGATCCCGGTGGCCGTTCGTTAGGATCTCCGGTGGAAGCGTGGCAGAGCGGCCGAATGCACTCGCCTTGAAAGCGAGCGTCGTTAACAGCGACCGGGGGTTCAAATCCCTCCGCTTCCGCTCTGTGCCCTGACCTCTCGTGATGCACTGGAGGTCAGGGCCTTTTAATGAAGATCCCTACGGTGGGTAGGGACGGCCGGGGTGATGTGCTGTGGGTGGGCACAACCCGTAGCTCAGGACCTCCTCCGCACGTAGTGAGCTCCTCGCTTTTCGCCTCTCAGCTCCAGATCCCCCGTATCGACGAGTTTCTTCAGCGCGACGCGGGCTTGGTCTGGGCTGAGGCGGCAGAGTTCGGCTACTTTTCCCCGCGTGATGCTCCCGAACTGGGCGACATACGCGAGAATCATTCGTTCCTGCTGGATGGGATCTGTGTCCTGCAGGCGGACGTACTCACTGGACTGTGCCAGCCTGTAGAACGCAGCGGTTAGGTGATGGCGTCGGTTGCGGCCGGCTCCACGCGCCTCCACGAGGCCCATCTCAGCCAGTCGGGTTAATTGAGCTCGGGCCGCAGATTCTGGTGCATGTAAGGCCTCGACGAGGCCGCCGACGGTCTCAGGCCCCATTGCCTTAATCTCATGCAGGATGCGTAGCTGAAGGAGCGTGAGGCGGTGGCCGGTCGAATCTTCGTACTCGAAGACGAATCGCACGATCTCCAGGTCAGCGTCGGTGGTGGGGATCGACACGATCACTGCTCTGTCGTTGGTTGCTGAGTAGTCTGGCTCCCCGCGTCCGGAGCGCAGTAACTGCTGATACATTTCGCGGATCCCGCGTCCGGCGCGGTCGACGATTCCGGCGCGCTTGAATGCTTCGGCAAGAATTGGGCTGCGTGGCTTGGAGTCATCGAGGAAGTTGGCCAGTGTGATTCCAGCGGGGAATCCTCCTGGACTCTTGACTCGGAACTGATCTTCACTGAGTTGCACAGTTACGGGGCCGACTTCGGAGTAGTCCCGATGAACTAAAGCGTTGGCGATGGACTCGCGGATTGTGCCTTCGGGAACGCGTGGAACTCCGATGCGGTGAAGGCCGAACAGGAGTTCTTGCTCGGAGTTGCGAACGTCTATCAGGGCGTAGAGGCGTTCTGCGGCGCGGAACAGCGGTTGGTGCAGTGTTTCGTCAGTGGTGATCGCGTCTCGCTTCAGCTCATGAAACACGACTTCGGCTGTCGGGACGAATCGTGCGAGCGCAGACTCGGTGCCGAACAAGAGAATCGCGCCGAGTGTCAGCTGATATCCCTCATCCGGGAGGATCAGCCGTAGCGCTCGCAGAATATCGGAATTAGTTGAATCGGCGATCACACGATCGCCCTTGCCGTTTGCACATAGACGGCGAAAGCGGTCGAACTCCGCCGAGTCTAGATCGGCGTCGGTCGCGCCCCGCGCAGGGGTGGATGCGTAGTCGCGGCCCTGTGCTGTCAAGCCGCCAGACAGCATCTCATGCAGGAGATACGGTACGCACTGGGGTGAGCCGTCTACGCGGGTAGTCCGCCGGACGTATTTGCCGGATTTCGTGCCGACGGGCATCGGCATATCTGGGACTGAGATGACGGCGACATCGCGTCCGTCGACGTTCACAACCTCGACTTCGGTGGGAATCGGTGTATCAGTTTTATTGAGTATCATTGCCTGGACAATGTGCGCATCATTGGTTTTGCCGTTGCGGGGTTTCCAGCCGGTGATGTTTCGGTCGTCTTCTACCCCCAGCAGCAGAGTTCCGCCGTGGCCGTTGGCGAGGCACACGACAGCTTCGACGATCGCGTCGTCGTTCACCGTGCCGCGCTTGAATTCGACAGTAAGTGTCTCGCCTGCTTCGGCGAGGCGGCGCACATCGTCGGGTGTCATAGCTCCCATACTTATGCAAAGTTATGGTAGTAGCAAGAGTGAATCTATTATTGACTCATAGTTATGCAAACTGCCGCACGATGGATGTTGAATCCATAGGAGTTGACAAGATCGCGCTCTTGAGGCGGGGCTCGAATCCGCCGCTCGCTGCGTCTGGAGCGGTCTCTAGTCCCTCTGCTGCGCTGCCTGTTCCCCTCATGCAGGCACCACCGCCCAGCCACTCGTCATTTGCACGATGAAGTCTGGAAGCCGCATGAGGATCCGGTTGGAGTTCGCCTGGTCTTTGAAGGAAACCCCGAGGGCGCGGGCAGCGTCCCCAGGCCTGTCTTGCACAAGTGTCCGGAAGGCGGGGACGAGGTCCTGTTCGATGTACTCCCAGCGCGGCTCACGGTCAGCCCAGTTGAATGCAGGGAGCGGAGTGTGGACTGCGACGCGCTGACCCTCGATCGTGGCATGGACGGAGAGCGGCCGGAACGCGCCGAGCGGTGACGCGCCTGGCACGTCAGGATTGCCGCCGACCGTCGTCACGTAGGTCAGTACCCGGCCCTTGTTGCCGCGGCCGGCTGCGGTTTCGTCCCACTGATCGGCAATGATCTGGTTTTGTTCGCGTGATGCCATTCGGAGCAGCGCCTCGGCGAGCCCTTGACGGGTGCCGCTGGAGAGGAGTTGCCAGGCTTGGATGATGTAGGGGTCGTAGGCTCCGCTCTGGGCAAGCTCATTGATTTCTGCCATGCCGCCCGCAATGTAGGCCTCGTGCAGGGGAGCCATGTCCATGAAGATGTTGCGTTGCTTGATGAGCAGCCGGTGCAAGTACCAGTCGATGTCGGCCTGGGTGATCGTGCTGCCTTCGGTGGCGAGAAGGTGGACGTCGCGCGGCATGTCTTCCGCGATCTGCCAGGGGAGGTCCGCGAGCGCGTCCGCCACTGCGTTACCAAGCTCATGGATGCCGGGAACGCTGAGGAGCTGGCCGATGTCGTCGAGGTCCCAGAAGCCGGCAGCGAAAGAGATCCCAGCGAGGCCAGCCATCCCGGTCCAGTAGAACTCGGGGTTCTCGTTGTAGAGCCGCAGGTAATTGATGTAGACCTTGTCGACTGTGTCGAGGTTTGCGGTCAGCCCGCGTTGTGGCTCCCATCCGGCGAGGTCGATCCCGGCGTTGTCGGCGGCCACGGTTAGCCAATACTGGCGCAGCAGCGTGCCGTAGCGGCTCGGTGCGACACCGGCCGCGCGCGCATCGTCGAGCGCGCTTCGCAAGGTCTGCTGGTTGAGTGGCAGCTCGGAGGAGAACCCACCGCTGCGCTCGCCGAGGCTGTTGTCTTCGGTGAGGTCGAGGTACTGCGTATACGGTGCGGCTGTGGCGGTAGGGATCGCGAATATGAGTGGAATGCTGCACAACAGCACGCCAAGTGCGGCGGCTCCGACACGCCTGCAGACACCTGTCACGGTAGGGCTCCTCGCTGAGCAAAATGGTGACGCGCATCACCAGAATATTTGGGGACAGTCTTCACCAATTAGCTCTGCGGGGCAAGCGTGCAGTCAAACAAGCTTCTAGCGGTGCTCCGCTTCCACCGCCGCCTTCAAGTTTTTCAGCGTCACAGCTATGTTGCGACGGTTGAACTCCGCGAACGTGCGGCCACCGGTGAGCAAGCGGTCGACCACAGCACTGACTGAATCGGGCCAGGCGCTCCGATCGTCAATCCACGTTTCGGTGACGCGCGTGCCGTGCGGCGTAGGCGCAAGCTGGTACTCCCACGTGGCGACGGGGACCCTCAGGAAAGGTTTACCGACACCCCATTTTCGGACCTGGAAGCGGAACCGGCTAGGTGCGTCGGCAACGGTGACGACGCATTCTGTGACCCAGCGGAAAGGCCCTCGCTTGTTCGTCCCGTGAAAGACCGTTGCGGCCGAATGTGGTGCGCTGGTCACCCGCGCACCCGTGTTCTCTGGGCTCCAATTGCCTGTTTGCGTGGGGTCGCTGATCAAAGCATAAATCTGCTCCGGGGGTGCGCTGATGTCGATTGACTCGGAGACAGTCATGGTGCGCGGCATGTCCTCACCCTACTGGGCGGGTCTCGACGCGGTCAGCGCAGCGCGATCCGCTCCTGCTCAGGCACAGCGACAGGGGAGCGGGTACTGATGTAGTCGGTGAACGCTTTACTCGTCGTAGTCGACGCGACCCGGTCGGTGCCCGACGAGAGTGCGGTGAAACCGTAGCCGCCAACCGCGATCCGGTCCGTCACGGTGATCCGGTACGTATCAGTCGCCTGAACGGCCTCCCCGTTGATCTGGAGATCGATGACTCGCGCACCCGGGCTCGCGTCAGGATCGAACACGTAGGTCAGATCTTCAGAAGGCTGGAGAACGACGTCGCCACCGTCCCGGAACTGCTGTTCGAGCGTCTCTTGCAATTGCGCGCCAGTCAGTGTGAGCGTGACGAGCATGGCGGAGCGCGGAGCGCTGAACGCGTCACCGTAGGTGATCGACTCCGCTAGGTCCTCCGGCAAGGCTGATGGGGGCAGCAAGGTGGCTTGGGAGTCGGCGGCTCCGGCTGCAGCAAGTTGTGCGGCGTCAGCGAGAATGCGGCCAGCGGCTGACTCACCGGCGTCGGTGCGTTCGCTCAGCGCTTCACCACTGATTTCGCCGAGCTCGCGCCCGCCAATCTCACTCGCGCGTTCCTCAGCGCGGGCGATGATGTCTTCGGTCTCTTGATCAGGAGGGACATTACGCGTTACGACCTGGTTGAATGCGCTGGTCCGGTCCCGGAGCACTTCGCCGGTGGTGCGATTGATGACAATGTCCGCGACGGAGACAGTGCGCCCGTTCGACGCTGCGCGGATGAAGGGACGTTCGACGCCCGCAGGGTCGCGCACCGTGCAGTTGAACGCATCTGGTCCGCCTGCCGAGAAGATGACGTCGACGTTCGGGCTCGCGTCCGCGGCCAGCTGATACGCGGGTCCATCGCTCAGCCCGCACCCGTTCGGGCCTTCCTCGGCGCGCGGGCCCGCATCGCCGTAAAGCAGGAGAGTGATCGCCTTGACTCCGAAGAACTCCAAGACCTCGGCAGTTCGCTCGATCGCCTCGAGCTCGTCCTCAATCCGCATGTCATCCCCGGTCGCGCCAGCTTCGGCGGCACCGGTGGCTGCATCGCGCATGAGAACACCGATCGCCCCGACCGGTATGTCGTCGACGTGATTGATGGAGAAAGGCAATGTGACGGGCTCGTTCTCGTCATCCACGAGGTTGGCGCCGAGGAGCGGGAAGTTCGCGCCCGCGAACTCTTCGTTCAACTGGCAGCCATGATCGGGGTGACACCCGCCCTGCGCTTTCCGGAGCAGTTCAGGCAGTCCCTCAGCCAGTTCGGGTGCGCCGACGGCGGATGCGGCAATGTCCCACGAGTTCAGCACATCAATGGTCGGTTCCCCGGAGAACATCCGGAAGGCGCGGGACGCGCTGTCGTTATCGAACCCGATGTTTCCGCCCGCGGAGTACAGCAGCGACCGCGGTGCCTGTCGCCGGAGTTGATCCAGGAAAGCAGCAAGATGGCCTGCGCCACCAGCTTCAACCCGCGAATTGTCCGACTGCACGAGGCTCCCGGCGTCACCTTCTGGCGGCCGCAGCGCATCCCGGAGGTCGCCGAACGAAAGGAGCCGGAGTTCAACGTCGTCTGACGGCTGATTACGTGGGTGGATATCAGGTGCCGCCAACGCTGTAGGCGCAGACGTCAACGTTAAGGCCGCGGCGCTGATGACAGCAGCTACGCCTGCCGCGATACCGTGCTTGCGCCGTGGGGAGGAGTTGCCAGGGCCGCGTGCTTTGGGCATGGCCTCCTCCTTCCTCGTCGTTGCGGCATCATCGCACGCTGTGAGGCGCACGCGGCATCTCGGCCATCACTACTAGTGTCAGGCCATACCGGTGCTCAAGCATGGCGCATTGCGGTCACAGTTCTGTCACGGGTGTGGCTGGAATGAACCGCTGATATTAGTCACACAACGTCGAAAATGCGCTCGGCGGCTGTGCTCCTCGCGAATCGCAAAAAAACGTCGTTTTCATCGCGATCTCCGACCGTCACCCGCGCACCTTCGTCGGTAAACGGGCGAATGAGAACGCCAGCCTCAGCGCAGCGCGCCGCGAACTCACTAGTAGCGATACCGAGATCCAGCCACACGAAATTCGCTTGAGTGTGCGGAACGGAGTAACCGGCGTCGACGAGCGCCTGACGCACACGCTCCCGTTCGCTGACAACCGCGGATGTTCGCGCGAGCAGCTCATCCTCCACTGACAGAGAAGCGATCGCCGCCGCTTGCGCGATGCTGTTGACGCTGAAAGGGATGTACACCTTCCCGAGTGTGGCGATGACCTCCGGATGGCCGACGGCATACCCAACGCGCAGACCAGCGAGCCCGTAGGCCTTCGAGAAAGTCCGCAAAACAACAACGTTCGATCGGTTCCGGCTGATCACGATGCCGTCGGGCTGGTCCCCTTCCGCGAACCCTTCAGGGCGCAAGTACTCGAAGTACGCTTCGTCCAGCACCACCAGAATGTGATCGGGCACCGCATCCAGGAACCGCTCCAGCTCAGCACGACCGACTGCGGTTCCCGTTGGATTGTTGGGATTGCAGACGAAGATCAACCGGGTGCTGTCCGTGATCGCGGCGAGCATGGCGTCGAGGTCATGCACAGCGCTGGAATCAAGAGGCACACGCACCGGAGTGGCTCCCGCGACAAGCGTGACCAGCGGATAGGCCTCGAACGAGCGCCACGCGAAGAGTACTTCGTCACCCGGCCCGCACGTCGCCTGCACGAGCTGCTGACAGAGACTGACGGATCCGCAACCAACAGAGACACGCGCCGGATCCACCTTCAGATGGTTCGCCAGGGCAGCTTTCAGCGCGATCGCACCGTTATCTGGATAGCGATTCACCGATGCTGCGGCTTCCCCGATCGCCTCCACCACGCTGGGAAGCGGCCCAGGCGACGTTTCATTGCTCGCCAGCTTGATGGCACCAGGCCAGGATTTACCCGGAACGTAGACGGGAATGCTGGCGAGATCAGGACGGGTACGCGCCGTAGGTGCGGAATCACTCACGCCTGTCAGAGTATCTGGTCCTCGTGTTCGCAGGCTCAGCCCGAGCCAGCACTCGAAAAACGGACAAACCGGTGGGAGAGTAGACATATGTCGGGGATCCGTATGGTGCGTGTCCGGCAGGAATCAGCGGCCCTGCCGGGTAGCGCGAAAAAGAGAGTGCCGCTCACTGTTGTGGAACCGGAGGGACGGGCGCGCGGGGGCATTGTGCTCCTGCACGAGACCCATTCCTTCAGCCGCAGCCTCTTTCAATTCATGGAAGATCTTGCCGAGGAGGGCTGGGCTGTGACGGCGCCCGACCTGTTCCACAGGCAGCCCCAATCAACCGATCCTGTCTTCGGAGACGCATTATTTGAAGACTTCGCCGCGGCGAAAAAGTGGCTCCTCGGGGAGCGGATTCGGCCGGATCGTGTCGGCGTGCTGGGATTCGACAGTGCAGGCACGGCGGCGGCGCTCGTCAGCACCACTCAGCGAATCGGAGCGGCCGTAAGTATCGCGGCGCACGGCATATCCGAGCCCGTTGCGGCCGGAACCCTGCCGCTTGCCAACGCTGTCCGTGAACTGCGGGTGCCGTGGCTGGGAATCTTCGGAGAGGACGACCCGCTGACGCCGCCGTCAGAGATCGAACTACTGCGGGAATCCGCTGCCCGGGCGAACGTGGCGACGCTGATCGTGACGTATCCAGGGCTCGGGCACCGGCCCGACGAAGGCTTCGGGTTCACCTCGAAAGGTGCCGATGACGTTGACGACATACCTGCCACAGCAGACGGTTCACCCGAAGTGGCTGCGGTCGCCGCCAGGCAGCACATCTTCGAATGGTTCGACAGCAACTTGCGATGAGGGAACAGGGCGTGGGCAGGCGTTTTGCAATAGCGGTATAGACATGTGTAGTCTTTCCGGTGGCCCACGCAAGGGGCCCAGGGAGGCGTGCCAGAGCGGCCGAATGGGGCTCACTGCTAATGAGTTGTCCCCCTCAAAGGGGACCGGAGGTTCAAATCCTCTCGCCTCCGCCGCCGGTCTAGCCGGTATAACTGAATACACGCGCTCGTAGCTCAACGGATAGAGCATCTGACTACGGATCAGAAGGTTAGGGGTTCGAATCCTCTCGGGCGCACGTCTGGTTGAGACAGTGAAATGCCCCGCTACCAGGGAAAACATTCCCGAGTATGCGGGGTTTTTCGTATCTCTGGACCGTGTTGAGAGTCTCGATCCCACACTTACCCCACGGTTTCAATCACTGGCAGCTGCTCCAGCATGTAGGTCTGCGCACCAAGGACCCGTGCTTACTTGACATCGCTGCGGAAGAACCTGACGCACCAATAGAACGGATATCTTCCCGGCGGAGGCGCTTGGTTGGCTGACCGCCTAGCTCTCGTGCTGCTTGCTGCACGCCAGTCATCGCCTCGCCCATTCCCAAGGGTGGCCCGGATACGCCAGAGCGGACTCCAATGCTGAAGGATCCCGCAGTCGAGGTAGCGCGCTATGGCCTCCGTCGAACAGTACCTTCCCAGTGAGGGTGATTTTGCTGGCTAAGCGGCAAGCGCGACGATCGCGAGTACAGCGAGCGCGCCGAAGACGACGACGAGTGCTATCACCTGCCACCGCTTCACAACACCCTCGTTCTGATCAGCGACCGCACGGGTAGAGTCCCCCTGCACCATGGGCGGGTAGCGGTCCTGCCAGTCGCGCATGGAGTTCTGCCCTGTCACCGCTTGCGGGCGCGCATACGCAACTCGAACCGGGGCGACTGTCTTGCACTGCCAGCATTCAAACCGATTGTCGTTCACCGGAACGTTTTGTCTGGCGTTGCACCTGCGACAGGTGACGACGCGCATCCCCACTGGTGCGGGCGGATCACCACGCGGAGCTAATACAGCACATACAACCCCGAGAGGGCCGAGGAGGAACCCCAGTAGAAAGAACCCGAACGCGTGTCTGTTCTTCTCGCTCGCGATCGCGAGTGACACGACACCGCAGACGAACCACACAACGATGAACAGTTCCATTCGTGTCCCTTCGTCCCTTTGGAGCTTGGGCGACCAGACTGACGCGGGCTCGCTGTGGATTGGAGCTACTGGGTGATCAGATTGCAGTGCCAGCATTCAAACCGTGACGCCGCCTGCAGCACGTTCTGGCGAGTATTGCAGCGTGTGCAGACCACCGATCGCGTACCCGGCGGCTGCGGAGGCTTCGGTTCCATCAGGAGGGTAGCCGCGACACCCAGCGGTCCAGCTAGGAACCCAACGAACATATGAGTAGTGGTGTCGAAGTTCTTTTTGCCAGCGATTGCGCCGTTGATGAGCCCGCACATAAACCCGACCACGAGCAGAACTACTAGTATCTCGCCCAACGCGCACCCCTCACCTGTTCCACCGTGACGTTGCCGGTCAGCCAATACGCACGGTGGTATCTGACATTTCCGGGCGCCTCCACTCCAGGGCATCACTGAAGCGGACAAAACGGAAGACCCCAAAACTAGCGGCATATCGGCGATGGGGTTAGACCCACACCACGTTCACGCCACAGAAAGCTGGAATCCGGCGGAAGCAGGACAGGAGCCGGGAGGGCAGGAAACCCGCCGCTTACCAGGGCCGGGCATGCTACGTAGATCCTGGTGACTGCGACGAACTGGGCTTTCCCTTCAGCGGATAGCCTCGCACGTCACCGAATTGGCGGCGCTTGGATCAACTATTTTCACCCAGCCAGTGGCGTATCGACGCCGCGACCTTATCCGGTGCGTCGGACTGCACGAAGTGGCCCGCGCCTTCGATGATCACTGTTTCGTGATCGGCGAAAATCTGCTCCCATCGTTGACGTTCCTTTGCTCGGAACGCGATGTCGGCGTCGCCCCACACGATGAGGGCCGGAAGGGATGCGATGTCGGCCAGCCCAGCTTCGACCTCGGCAAGAAAGGTGCGGCTGGCCGTGATAGCCCGTGGGAACACGGCTGATGCGGCCCGCCGTTCAGGCGTGGCGAGAGGATGCCGATAGTGTGCCATCTCGGCGGAGTCGAGCTTCCGTAGCCGGTGCCCGGCGGGGATCAACGCGTTGACGAACAGGTTGAACCGCTGAATCAGCACGCGTCCGACTGGTCCACCCAGAAGGCGGGAGAACAGCTCGACCCGCAGGTCGCCGTTGAACGGCCACGCCCACGTGTTGGCCACGACGAGGCGTTCGAATTTGTCCGGCCGTTTCTCGGCCGCGTATAAGCCGATCGGGCCACCCCAGTCGTGGACGACCAGGGTAGTGCTCGACAAGCCCAGGCGGTCGATGAAGGCCACGACTACGTCGGCATGCTCATTGGGCAGATATCGATAGCCGGGTGCAGCGACGGATAGGCCGAAACCTGGATAGTCGAGTGCCACGCAGCGGAACTCGTCCCGCAGTGCGCGGATTACATCGCGGTACACAAACGACCAGGTGGGATTGCCGTGCAGGAACAGTAGCGTCGGTCCCGATCCTTCGTCTATGTAGTGGATTACGTTGCCGTCGATCTCCAAAAAACGGCTCTGGAAGGGAAACAGCTCACCGTCCACCCAGGACGGACGTATATCGGCGGACCACTGATGTGTCATGGCTAGACCTCTTCGGGACGGTGAACATGGCTGACGTGTCGTGCAATGCCGCGTTCGGCTGCGCTTTGGGCTGGGTCTCGGTACTGCAGCCTGCTGAGCACCACTGCAGAGCCTTCCGAGCGCAGTCCGAACTGGTGGGCCTCTGTCATGCCGAGCATGCCGGTGAGTACCCCCAGGATCGTCGGGGCGTCACCCTCGAGTACGAGGTCTGGCGAAGTCGCAACGCCAACTCGAGAAGTCACCTCACCGTCGGCTATCTCGATGACGGCGGGCTGGTCGTTGGTGCGTACCTCGATCGAGGCGGGCGGGCCGTCAGGCTCGCTATCCCGCAGCAGCTCCGACACTGGAAAGGTAAGCCAGTGGCTCCGAAAGGCCTCGTCTCCAGTGGGATTCGGCATGAACCGCACCCCCCAGCGCAGGAGAGCGCGTACCACCGGCTCAAGGTCGCGGCCTGTGTCCGTCAGGTGGTAGAGCGTGGTGGCCACCGGAGGAGCGGCCGCTTCGCGCGTGACGATCGCATGCTGTTCGAGTTCTTTGAGGCGCTCGCTCAGCAGGTTGGTGGCGATTCCGGGCAATTCTCGTTGCAGGTCGGTGAACCGGCACCCGCCCCTAAGCAGCAACTCCCGGACGATAAGCAGTGTCCAGCGGTCACCCACCACATCAAGCGCCTTGGCAACCGCACAGTACTGCCGGTAGGAGCGCATACCTGCACTCTAAGCCTGTGAATGCTTTAGTTTCAATAGTCAAAGCTTGAAAATATAAACTAATCGCAGTTATTTCGCTGAACGCGGGTTGGTGATGGAAATTCCATACGGCGCACCGTCGCGGCCAAGTATTCGTCCGGCTGCTCCGTGGTTGCGGCGTATTGTTTGAGCGTGGGTGTTACGGGAGTTGTTGGGGTGGATCATCATCAATTCGCGTTCGGTTGTGATGGCGCGGACACGTTAGCTGAGCGTGCGTCGGGAACTCTGCTTTCGGCGGGCCGCGGCTTTGTGACACTGAAGACCGGCGTGGCGTACGGTCCTGCCGCCGTTGAGGTCCGGGGAATAGAATCTTTGCCTGAAGATTCTGAGATTGCGGAATGGGAGGTGGCTGAGGAGGTCACTGTCCCGTTTACGGCGAAGCCAGCAGTGAGGACCCTCGACGGTGAGGTCGCTCTCTGGGTGCCGGATACGCACTGGCAGGGTTCCGGGCTGTACCGGGTGCGGGCATACGCGCGAGGACGTGACACGCACTGGGATCGGCAAGTTACCGCGCCGACTGAGAACTATCTGCTGCTCTTCGCGCCCGCACGGTCGTCGATGATGAACTTTCAGCGTCTCAAGAAGACCGACATTGTGTGGGAAGGCGACCAGGACCTCCACCCGAGCAGCACCACAACCTCGCCGGGCATCTCCACAAAGCGAAGCGGGAATGTGGACATCGACTGGCAGGAAGACGACATTGATGATTCGGACCTCGACTGCAGTGAATGCAGTGTTGACGCGCGTATACAGGTAGCCGGTCCGGCGCGTGGGCTCGACGCGCGCATCGCGCCCGGCCGGAGAGTTGCAGTGCCCGGCCGTCAATCTCCTGAACCACCTAGGGAGGGCGACGCTGAGCGGAGCGCGACTATGGCATCGGACGAGACGAAGCGGCCTCGTGTCCTCATCTTAAGGGGCGAAGAGGTTCATCAGTACGCACCGTGGATGCCCGGGCCCCGTTGGGGAGAACGAGACCTGTGAGCCCGTTTCTGGTCGCAGACCGGACGGGCTTGCCTTCAGGGGCGGGACGTCGAAAGTCACTCATAATCTAGCTGCGCCGCGGTGCCGTGATCCCAAACCAGCCGATCGCAGCGATCAGCAATACGAGCAGCCACGGCAAGCGCTCATCTCGAACCTGGAGCATCCCCACAGTCGCCCTTGTATGCCATGCCGCATCCGAGCGGGAGTCACGAACTTCTTCGATGAGAAAGTTGTTCTGATGCGCAATTACTTCGAGCAGATCACGCGCTACCCACCCGTTCACGACCTGTTGCTTGGGCGCAGAGTCCGCAGAAACTTCATTGGTGCGCCATGCCGCAAGTGCACTGTCAACGGACGACTCGAACTCGGAAGTTGTATCGCGTGCATTTGTCACCGAGTCAATGCGGGTTGACTGCGGTTCGTTGGGGCCCATCAGCAACAACACGGCAACCGCAGAAATCGCGATCACAGCGAGACCGGTCCTATGAGTGATGTCAAGCGTGTTTGGTGATACGGAGGGCATGGTTTGTCCCTTGCCTGTGCGATACGGCAGCGCCCGCATCCGGGTCTGCGGATCGCGGATTTTGTCTGACGCTACACCGGGCCTCTGACTTTTTTAGTTTGTTGGTCTGGGTTACCGGGCACTGCGGACCGAAGTTGACGCTCGGTAGCCCCTTTGCCACTGACTACGCGGCGAATGCATCGCTATTCCAGGGCAGGAGCGTTTTCCCATTCTGCTGCCGACCGGCGGCTTCTCATTGACAATTACGCTCGTGAGCACTCGCGACGTACCTCAGCAAATCGGTGACCTCCCACCCATCGGCAGACCAGCTAACAGTGCACTCCTCGCGCGCGGCATCACCACAATGGAGGAGGTGGCGAAGCTCAGCGAGCGTGAACTCCTCGCGCTTCACGGTGTAGGTCCGAAAGCTGTGAGACTGCTTAGTGCCGCACTCACCGAACGCGGAATGCATTTCGCGGACCACTCGTAGTCAGCGAAGGTCTCAGCCCGGCGTCATGGGATAAACATGAGTCACCGTGATCCACCATCAGTGCACGAGCCCAACGCCGATAGAGAACGTCTGCGCATGCTCTCCCGGGGCGTGTGGCTACTTCCGGTATTCAGTGTGCTCACGCTCTGGACAACGTTCGAGCATCAACCCGATCCGCTGAGCGAGTTCAGCGCCTGGTCACAGTTCGTGACAACAGATCGCTTTCTGTTACAGCACGTGATCGGGAGCATCGGCGGGCAGGCTTTGTTCGCGCTGGCCGTGTCAGCGCTCGGGGCGGTACTGGTGCTCCGTAGCGCTCGACCCAGGCAGGCCCTGTGGGGCGTGGCAACTGGACTGATCGGCAGCGCCGGATTGCTGGCGGGTTTTGGCACTGCTGCATTCGCCCAGCCCGCGCTCGGCGATCTCCAGCTCGACGGATACGCAGGCGCCCAGTCTGTCTACGAAAATGTGTACTCGCCGATCGCGATCTCAGTTTTGCTTGGCGGAGCCCTTTTATTTGCCCTCTCGACTGTCCTCCTGGCTCGCGCTGCCCACACCCTTGCGCATGTTTCCTCTATAGGTGCCTGGCTATTCGGCGTTTCCGGACCGCTCGTCGGTGTCTTCGGCATCTTTGTCGGCGAACTTCAGACAGCGGGCGCCGCAATCGGCATCGTAGGTGGAGTGCTCATTGCCCGTGGCGTCCACAAGTTCGTGACGAGCTAAGTGAGTGCTAGCTCCTCACCACGATTCGATAATTGGGTCGTTGTGCTCGCGTCGAGCCCACTCCTCGGTGAGGCGACCGAGACGTGCCGGGGAGGCCACGCCGCGGATGGTCGCGACTTTATCGCCACGGACCTCGAGGATTACCAGCCCTACGACCCGGTTATCGATGGCTGCGATTACCGCGGGGGAATTGTTGACCACGCCGGAATGAATCGAAGGGGTGCCGCCGGCCACTTTCCGTTTCGCCGGAGTGGGTTTGAAGCCAGCCCGCAGAACCATCGCGATCCGCTCGCGACCCGAGAACCGCAGAAGCTTCTCGGCCATACCGGCGCCATCGCTGGTCGCGGTCGCATCGTCGGTCAGCAACTCCAGTAGCCGTTCGGTGCGGCCCGACGAGGCAGCGGCGACGAACGCCTCGACGATTCGGCGCGCGGAGGCACCGTCGACTTCACTGACATTGCGCTCGGCGGCTATCCGGCGCCGAGCGCGCAGCGCGTGCTGCTGGCTCGCGGACTCGGTGATATCCAAGATCTGGGCTATCTCGGCGTGGCTGTGGGAGAACGCCTCCCTAAGGACATAGACAGCCCGCTCGACCGGGGAGAGCCGCTCCATCAGAGTCAGGACCGCCAATGTCACTGATTCGCGCTGCTCGATGGTTTCCGCTGGGCCCAGCATCGGGTCGCCGTCGAGGAGCGGTTCAGGCAACCATGTGCCGACCGCGCGTTCCCGCCGGGATTTTGCCGAACGGAGCCGATCGAGCGACAGGTTGGTGACCACCCTGGTCAGCCATGCTTCGGCCACCTCGATGCGGTCCCGGTCGGCGGCCTGCCAGCGCAGGAAAGCGTCTTGTACGACGTCCTCAGCGTCGGCGGCGGAACCGAGCAGACGGTACGCCAGCGAGGCCAACCGGGTCCGGCTGGCCTCGAAACGCTCCACGGTTGCGGTGTCCATGAGCGTCACCCTACGACGACCGTCTCCGTGGAGTGGCCCTTCGCGGTTGTCAGGTGGCGCTTGCGAGTCGGCAGCCCATACGTCGGGTGGGCTGCGCCCCATACGGTGCCCCGGAGGACGGCCGCCTTGACGTGCGATGCCGGACGGCCGCGCAGCGACCCGGACTTGGACGTCGCGTTGTTGTCGACGAGTTGAAAGATCGCGTCTTTCTGTCCGAGGCTGATGCAGTTGCCGAAGTAGGCCAACTTGGTTTGCGTGATCCTGCGACCAGTCAGGTGCCCGATGATCGCCTCCGTCGCCTGCATCCTGGTGAAGCCCGCCGAAGCGCAGGACATCGGCAGCGGCTGACCGTTATCGCCGATGGTGTAGACGCTGTCACCGGCAGCGTAGACCTCCGGGTGTGAGACCGACCGCATCATGCGGTCGACGGTGATCCGCCCGTCGTCTTCGACACTGAGACCACTTGCTGCGGCTAGGGGATGCACGGCGAACCCCGCCGCCCACACGGTCGCGTCGGACGGGAAAACTGTCCCATCTGAGGCCAGGGCACCCCCAACCTCGACGTGATCAATGGTGGTGTGCTCGTGGACCGCGATACCGAAACGGTCGAAAGCGCGCAGTAAATGTCGGCGCGCCTTGGCTCCGAGCCAACCGCCGAGCTCGCCACTGGTGGCGAGGACGACGTGCAGTCCGGGCCGGGACTCGGCGATCTCCGTAGCAGCCTCGATTGCGGTCAGGTTGCCGCCAACGACCAATACCGTTCCATTCTCGCCAAGTTCGTCGAGGCGCTGGCGCAGACGCAGCGCTGCCGAGTGCCCGGCGACATGGAAGGCGTAACTGTCGACACCGGGCACTCCATGGCTGGCGGCCGTACTTCCAAGCGTGTAAAGGAGGGTGTCGTACTCGAGGCGGTCAACTCCTTCGTCGCCGGTCACAGTGACGGTACGCCGATCGGCATCGACGGCCGTGACGTGCCCAAGTCGTAGCTGGATGCCGGTGCCGGCGAACATATCCGCCAACTGGTGACGCTGCAGTTCGTGACCGGCGGCGAGCTGGTGCAGGCGTATCCGCTCAACGAAATCGGGTTCGGCGTTGACCACGGTGATCTCGAAGTCTGCGGGGTGCAGACGGCGAGCGAGGCCTCCGGCGGCGGGGGCTCCGGCGTAACCGGCCCCGAGGACCACGATGCGGTGTTTCATGGCGTAGCTCCTGTCTTGTTCTTTATCTATGAACGAGACAGCTTCCAGATTCATGACACGGTGGAGGTGAATTCCTAGCCGTACCGTTTGACGAACTGGCGCAAGATTCGCGATGGGTAAGCGATATCGAAGCGGCGCACGGTATCTCGCAGCGTATCGGCCGCCTCGGGCGCGAAGTAGCCGTGGTTCTTGTAGGCGGCGATTCGGATGAGCATCCCAGGGAGGTCGAGCTCGGGGTGAAACTGCGTGGCGTACACGTTGTTGCCCACACGGAACGCTTGCACTGGGCATGCCGCGGAGTAGGCGAGGCGCACCGCGTGCGGCGGTAGCGCGCTGATGGCTTCTTTGTGGCCGACGAAAGCATCGAATGCAGCGGGGAGGCCTTCCATCAGCGGGTCGGCGCGGCCTTCGTCGGTCATTTGGATTGTCGTGCCGCCGACGGGCTCGCTGTGCGTGCGGTCCATTTCAGCGCCGATGTAGGTGCCGAGTGTTCCAATGCCGTAGCAGCATCCGAGAAACGGGAAGTCGCGCGGGACGACTTCAGCGAGCAGCGCCTGGATTTCGGTTTCTGCCCGGAGTTGAGTGGCCGACTTGGCTTCGGCTGGGTCGGTGACGTTGTACGGTCCGCCGCCGAGGATGATGCCGGACCAGTCATCGAGTGTGATGTCGCCGAGGGGCTCGTGGGTGAGCCGGATTCTGTGCAGTTGGGACTTTTCGAGGCTACCGAACTGGCGCACCGCCTCGTATTCGTTGTCCGCCGCCTCATCCTCTGCCCTGATCGAGAGCAGCAGGAATCGAGAATTCGGACGTGGCTGGTCGAAGCGAGATTGCGTCACATTGGGATGGTATCGGCCCGGCCGCCGAACTTCGGTCCTCTCTGGAGCAAATGAGCGTGGCTACGCTGGTTGGTACATGAAGGTTTGGATTCTCTCTCCCTGTCCGGTGACCGATTGGAACGACGAGCGCCGGAAAGCCCGGCTGCGCACGACCCGCCTCGGGCGCAGGTGGCGGCGTTTCGGCCGTTCTCGCCGTCTGCTTGCCCGCGCTGGACTTGCGCTGATACCGGTGATGATCGTCTCTGCCCAGTACTGGGTGCACGACGTCTATCCGGAGCAGCAGCGGCTAGCCCAAACACAACCGGCGCTGCACCATATTTACGATGCGGCGCAACCCGCCGACCAAGACACGGCGGTCGTCGATCTGGTTGGTTTAGGCAACCTAGACGCGAGTGACACAGCCCGCGCACTGCCTGCGTTCGCAAAGGTCGGCCAGGTGTGGGCTGTGCAATATGACAATGCCGGTATCGACACTGCGGTGATCAGCCGGATGATTGCCGAGCACGCTGAGCAGCGGGGAGTGGAACGGCTTCTGCTCGCAGGTCACAGCATGGGCGGGATCATCGCTCTCGAGGTTGCCCAGCACATTATCGACGACACCGAGCTGAGCCTCCTGGCGGTCGTGCTCGACTGCACCCCCATTGACCTGCATGCCGTACGGCCCGCGAAGCGAGACGCGGGGGAAGACATGTTGCGCTGGATGGGGTGGTTACCTGGGGCCCGTGAGAGTCGCACTCTGCGCTTTGCGGTGGAAACGGCGGCCCGCCGCGACCGCTTCTTGATCGACCATCCTCGCGGCATGCCCATCCTTGAGCCGAATGCGCTCGTTGATGCGATTGATGAGGTGTTTCGTGACAAGATCTTCGAAGAAAACACTGCGAGCAACAGCTTGATCGAGGCGCAGTTCCTCACCATCGTGGCCTCTGGTGCGGCGGACAATTTGGTGGCGCTGAGCCGGGAACGCGACGACAAACCACGCCCGGCGATCGTGTTCATGCGGCCGCATCGGGGCATTCTCGATGATGTCGTGGACGTCGATTACAGCCAGCGGGCGATTTTCGACCGGGTAGGCGGGCCGGGCGGTGCGTTGTTCGTGGCCCGCATGTATGGGACTGGACACGCGAACCCCATCCAGCAGCCTTACGTGTACAACGAGACGATTGAGGCGAGGATCCTGCCGTTTGTGACGCGGTTCGCCGAACGATCTGAAGCCCGGGCGGTCACGAGCCGGTGATGAGGGCCGAAAACTCACGTCCCGTTCTACAGCTCCGAAGCGCCTACTTCATGGCACTTCACCCGGTTTCTTGCGCGCATGGCAGTGAGGTCCATACCGTAGGGGCGTGACAGACGCTCTTACGTCGACAAGCTGGCCCGCTGTTTTCACCTGGGGCGCGCACTCAGCGCCGCGGATGGAATCCGTCCGGATCCAGCTTTCCGGCAAGAAGATCAAGGCTGCGGGACGGATCATCGGTGCGGACTGCGCCGATCACCCGGCCTTCAGCGCGTCGTACGACCTCATCACCGATGAGTTCGGTGCGACACGGCGGCTTTCGCTGCGTGCGACCGTCGCCCGCGGCGAGCGTGTCCTGTCAGTGAGCCGTGACACTGAGGGTTATTGGACGGTCCACGAGGGCAACACCTCGACGCGATCCCGGTTCGGCGGAGCGCTCGACGTGGACGTGATCTTGAGCCCGTTCTTCAACGCACTGCCGATCCGCCGCCTCGACCTGCACACCGAAGCCAACGACGTACAGGTACCTGTGGTTTACGTGTCACTGCCTGACCTGACAGTGCGGGAAGAGACATTGACCTATAGCTCGCACGCAGAGGGTATTCACGTGTTCTCCCCGGTAGCGAGCGCGACCGTCACGGTCGACAGCGACGGGTTCCTGATTGACTACCCGGCTCTAGGACAGCGGATTTAGGCGGCAACTCCACCGCCGAGCGCGAGGACGACAGCCTCACCGACTCCAGCTGCAGCGGCCTTCGGGAACGCTGCGATTTGCACCCCTGACGGCAGGCCATCCTCGTGCTGCGCCGGAACCGACACCGCGGGAACTCCGAGCATGCTGAACGGGATGCACATACGCAGCAACTCAGCGCGGACCTGGACAGTCCCGGTCGTCGTTTCGACTTCCTCCACACCGATCGCGGTAGCACGCAGGGGAGTGGTGGAGGTCAGCACCGCGTCAACGCCCGCGTCTCGCATCGCGACGAAGCACTCGTCCCGGATCTGATCACGCCGTCGCAGCGCATGAATGTACTCGGTGGCGAGACGGTCCCGCTGCGCGAGAAGCCGTTCGCGCGTGATGGGCTGAAACAGGTCAGGAGTGCCTCTGAGCGCTTCTTCATGCGTTGCGTACGCTTCGCTGCCAGTGATAACGCCGTAGAGCGCGATGAGTTCTTCAGCATGCGGAAGGTCCACGTCGACCACAACGGCCCCCGCAGTCCTGAGTTTCTCTGCCGCCCGATCGACGGCATGAGCCGCCTCCGCGTCGTGAATGGTCCACGCGGGTCCGTGCAGCCGTCCGATAGTGAGTTGATCCATCCGGGGTGCATCGCGGCTGCTGTGCCCGGTGAGAGCATGCCAGGCGAATGCAGCATCGGTCGGGGTGTCCGCTAGTAGTCCAACGTGGTCGAGAGTGGTGGAAAGCGGAAAGACACCCGCCGTGGAGAGGGCGCCCGCAGCTGGCTTCAGTCCTGTGATTCCGCACAGAGCGGCCGGCGTGCGCACGCTGCATCCCGTGTCGGTGCCGATAGCGAGCGGAACGATGCCGAGAGCCACGAGGCCCGCAGAGCCGGAGGAAGAGCCGCCGGTGATGCGCCTGGGATCGCGAGGGTTCGCCGCCGGTCCATCAACGTTGACCGCTCCGGTTGGTCCATACGCGAATTCGTGCAGATGAGTCTTGGCGACGATGATCGCACCCGCTGCATGAAGCTGCCGGACAATGTCCGCATCCCGCGTGGCGGGTGCGGCGCGGTTACGCGCACCGCTGCCGCATCGGGTGGGAAAACCCGCGACGTCAACGAGGTCTTTAACCGCGACGGGAACACCGTGCAACGGCCCGCGGGGACCTCGCTCCAGGAAATGAGCGTCAAGCGCGTCCGCTTGTTCGAGCGCTGCCTCGGCCAGGCGACTTTGATGGTCCCAACCTGCGATCAGATTCTCCCAGGGAGTGCCATTGAGATCATTGATCCTCTTAAGAACGTGCTCAATGTGCTCGCGCGCGGTTATCTGCCCGGTGCCGAGCCGGGCAGCTAGTTCGTTCAATTTCATGAAACCTCCCGGGGGAGCGTGAGAAGCGCTTCGCCGCGGCGCCCCGCGTCGCGTAGCCGTGCTAGCCACTCGTGGTCACCAGGAACTATCCCAGTGATCGAAGGCCGCCCCCCGCGCTCGAGGTACTTCTGGTGCGCCGCGAAGCCGCTCTCCGTGAGTTCAGATGTTGAGCCAGCTGCGAGCGCGGTACGGGCCGCCGCGAGCGTTTCCAGCGCCTCGTCGAGTACCCGCAGCAATGCGGCCGCGTTCGCCTCGCACATGGCGTCCACGAGGGCAGGCGACGTGCCTGCCACACGCGTGCCGTCGCGGAAAGAACCGGCAGCGAGCGCCAGCGTCAGATTTCCGCCCCGAACGCCGGACAAAGCGAGGGTTTCCGCGAACAGGTGAGGCAGGTGCGAGATGCGCGCAGCAGCGTCATCGTGCTCCTGCGACTCGGCAGGGACTACGGCTGCGCCACAGTCGAGCGCGAGTCGCGCCACCTCAGCCCACACCACTGGGTCGCGTCCTTCGTCCGCACTCACAACCCAGGTCGCTCCCCTGAACAGTTCGGCGAACCCGGCAGCCCAGCCGGATTCCGCGGTCCCGGCCATCGGATGTCCCCCGACGTAGCGTCCGTCGAGACCATGGTCACGCACGAGATCCGCGACCGGCCCCTTGACGCTGACGACGTCCGTAAGGGGACAGTCGCGCGCAGTCGTGGCGATCGCCTGCAGCACTGTGTTCACAGCGGGCATCGGAACGGCGACGACGAGCAGCGCACCCTCCGCCTGGGCGCGTGAAAGAACGGCTCCGAGGTCACTGCTGACGTCATATCCATCAGCTTGCGCGGCTGCGACAGGTCCGCCAGAACGGTTGTATCCGTAAACGCTTCGCCCCGCGGCGCGCGCCGCACGCATGAGCGATCCGCCAATGAGACCGAGGCCGAGAACACACACTGGAACAGACACCTGATTAGCGTCGCACACCGCAGCGCGGAGTGTCTCACGCCCACACTCGCGGCGATCTTCAACGATTTGCCGGCAGATGTTCCTTGTGCCGGCCCTGCGCGCTAACCTCACCGCATGGCTGCACAGCGCGCTCGCACACAAAATGATGACGAGTACGACATCGATGGTTTCGGCATTGGGGTTGTCCGGGAAGAGGGACGCTGGCGGTGCTTCCCAATGCCACTCGCGGCGCTCACAAGTTTGAGTGAGGCAGAAACGGAACTTCGCGAACTGCGAAGTTCGGGAGCAACATTCGGTTTGCTCGACGTCGACGACGAGTTCTTCGTTATCGTTCGACCGGGCCCAGCAGGCACGCACCTGCTGATCTCCGACGCTGCAGCGGCTATCGACTACGACATAGCTGCGGATGTGCTTGAGAAACTCAATGTGGAGGTCCCCGACCTCGACCCCGATGAACTCGACGAAACTGACCCGTGGGAAGAGGGCGAACTGGGAATCCTGGCGGATCTCGGCCTGCCAGAACCGGTGATGGGTGTGATTCTGGCTGAAACCGACCTCTACCCGGACGAACAGCTGCAGATGATCGCCGAGAGGCTCGGGTTCGAGCGGGAATTTGCCGCCGTTGTCGATTCCATCCAGAAGTAACGCCGACGACGCCGGTTGGATAGGTGCCGCGATCGAAGCTGCGGCTCTGTCCGGTCCGGACGACGTCCCAGTTGGCGCGGTCTTGTTCGGCCCAGACGGAGCAATCATCTCAAGGGCAGGCAATACTCGCGAACGCGATGGCGACCCGACAGCGCACGCGGAGATATCCGTGTTGCGTGAGGGGGCGCGCCTCGTGGGCGACGGCTGGCGACTCGAAGGGACGACACTCGCCGTCACACTCGAACCATGCACGATGTGCGCGGGTGCGATCGTCGTCGCTCGCGTCGCCCGCGTCGTGTTCGGAGCGTGGGAACCCAAAACCGGCGCAGTAGGGTCCCTGTGGGATGTGGTGCGCGACCGGCGGCTCACGCACCGGCCAGAAGTTCGTGGGGGAGTACGGGAAGCTGAGTGCGCAGCGCTTGTCACGGAATTCTTCGCCGGCCACCGATGACCATTTGCCGCGTTATCCAGCGGATTCGGCCCTGTGTTTAGGCTCGGGTACAGTTGTGCGCGGTGGCGTGTCCGAGCGGCCTAAGGAGCGCGCCTCGAAAGCGCGTGACGGGTAACCCCCGTCCGAGGGTTCAAATCCCTCCGCCACCGCCATAACCTCCCCGCCTGTATGTGCAGGCAGGGAGGTTTTTTCATGCTGGAGTTGATGTGCGGTGTTTCGTCAGGCCCGCAAGCTGCCCACGCCAGTGGATTACACGAGACCGGCCTGGCGCGCCAGGATGGCAGCTTGGACGCGGCTGGCGCAGCCGAGTTTGGCCAAGATGCGCGACACGTGTGTCTTGGCGGTGGCTTCGGTGATGAACAGGCCGTCGGCTATCTGCTGGTTGGATTGTCCCTGGCTGAGCGCGACGAGTACGTCTCGTTCGCGAGGCGTCAGGTCGGTGAGGCGATCGAGCGCCGACACGGCCGGGTCCGGCTCGCCGCTTGGGTCGGGCGGCGACACGAAGGTCGCGAGTACCCGGCGGGTCACTTCGGGTGCGACGACACCATCCCCGGCGGCGACCCGGCGAACCGCGGAGAGGATGTCACCTGGTTCGGCAGTCTTGAGCAGGAAACCGGCGGCACCGGCACGCAGCGCGCCGAAGACGTACTCGTCGAGATCGAACGTTGTGAGCACGAGCACTTCTGCTAGTTCTTCGCGGACGATCTCCCGGGTCGCGTCGATCCCGTCGACGCGCGGCATCTGCACATCCATCAGCACGACGTCCGGTCGCAACGCTCGCGCGTTGGTGACCGCGCTGTGGCCATCCGCGGCTTCACCCACGATGAGGATGTCGTCCGCCGCGTCGAGAACGAAACGCAACGCGGTCCTGAGCGGCTCGTAGTCATCGGCCAGGAGGACTCTGATTGGTGTGGACGCGGGATCCCCGGCACCCGCGATCACGGCTGCCGAGTCTGGATCGGTCATGGTGCGGTGCCTGCCTTTTCGTCGCTGTTCGATACCGATACCGGCAGGCTCGCCTCGACGCGCCAGCAAGCCGCCGTGTCGTCCAGTCCGGCGCGAAACCGCCCGCCCAGCACCTCGGCCCGTTCTCGCATGGTGACCAACCCAGTTCCTGCCGACAGCGTCGGGTGGTCGACAGCGGCGGCGCTGGTGAACGAGTTTTCGACGACAATCCGCACTCCGGCCCCGTCGCGGGACAGCGCGACAAGCACTTCTGAGTCGGGCGCGTGTTTGATCGCGTTGGCGAGGGCTTCCTGCACGATCCGGAAACAGGCTTGCCCGACAGCCATCGGCAGCACCGCCGTGGTGTCCGCCCACTGCCGGGGCACATCAAGGTGAACCCGCAAGCCTGCCGCTTGAGCGGCAGCGACCAGCTCATCGAGTTGCTCCAGAGATCCCACGACCACGGCCGATGAGTCCGCAGCTGATCGGTGCGGCTCGGAACGCAACACGACGATCATGGACCGCATCTCCTGCAACGCTTCGAGAGCCTGGACTCGAACGGTGTGCATGATCGCGCCCGGGTCCCGTTCTGGCGTGGCGAGACCGGCGGCGGATTGGATAGCGATGGTGGACAACCGGGAGGCGATCGCGTCGTGCAGATCGCGGGCGATGGCGCTGCGCTCAGCCTGCACCGCTTCAGTTCGGCGCAGTTCCCCGATGCGCTCCATGTCTGTAGCACGGCGGGCCTCCAGATCCGCTAGCTCGGCCTTCTGCCGAACGTTGGCCGCCCACCACAAAGGTAAAGCCAGTGCGGCGAACTGGAATCCGGTCACGATGCTCACCTGCAGGTCCGACTCCGCTATCAGTGCCGCGACAACGCTACCCACCACGGCGGCAGCGACCACTCCGGCCACAACCCGTCGGAGCCGGGCATTGCCTGATAATCCGACTCTGTAAAGCAGCTCCCAAAGCACGATCATCACGCCGAAGCTGCCGCCCAACGCCGTGTCGACGGCAGCCACCGTGCCCCCGAGGCCGACTGCGATCGCCAAGTGCGCGCGCTGGAGCAGGACAGCTGACGTCGCCAGCGCGAGTGTCACCAGGTGCCAGGAATCCGGGACCGATTCCGTCCAGCGCCAGCCCACGCCCGCCCAGATGCCGTGCAGTCCCACCGCCCACGCAGCGACACCGATACCGAACAAAGTCAGTGCACTCTTGATCGTGCCGCCCCCGCCGGACACTCTGGAGAGCCTCGATCCGGCCTGATCCGCGTCGTCGACCACCACGCAATCCATTTGACCAGACTGCGACCGCTAGGACGTCAATCGAAGGATGTACGTGAGCCGCTCCGGCCGGTCACAGGATCAATCGTCCGGCCGACGCCTGACATCTGCCGGATACGCGACATTGGGTTCAGAACTTGCGTTTCGACTTGAGCAGAATGACTGGAGTCCTTGTGGCAACTTTCCTTTACCGGCTGGGCCGGTTCGCGTTCCGGCGCCGTTGGCCGATCGTCCCCGCCGCCTTGGCACTGCTGGGTGAGCGGGCCTGGTGGATGCCGCGCTGGCTTGACCGGATCCCGCAAAATGTCGACGTCGAAGGCGAGCAGCTGCGCTACCAACTCGACCGGTCTGACCAGCGACAACAGCCGGAAGAAGCACCCGTCGCGCTATGACGCTCGAGGACAGGAAATACCATGTCGCCTGATGTAGTGCTGCCGGTCTTCGGGCTCGCGCTGCTCGACACGATGAGCCCGGCTGTGCTCGGCATCGGTCTGTTCGTGCTGCTGAGCGGACGGAAACGGATCGGCAGGCCGCTGCTGGCCTTCTTGGCAACGGTCGCGCTCTTCTACTTCGCCGTCGGCGTTGCCCTGATGCTGGGGCTGGACGCGGTCCTGGCCAACGTCGACGCTGTCGCGGAAAACCGGGGCGTGCTGTGGGGGCAGGCGGGCGCCGGTGCGGCATTGATCGGCTACAGCTTCCTCCCGAAACACTTCCGGACGTTCCGGCGCCGCGAACGGCAGGAACCGATGGAGCTGCGGACACCGGTCATGATCAGCCTTGGACTCGGTGCCGGGCTGATGGAAGTCGGCATGGTGCTGCCGTACTTGGCCGCGATCGGGATCATGACGGCTGCCGATCTGTCTGCGGCACAGTGGCTGCCGCTCGTCGCTGGCTACAACCTGATCATGGTGGCGCCCCCGTTGCTTATGTATGCCGGATATCGGCTCGCGCGGGAGCGCATCGAGCCACAGTTGCGGCGCTGGCATGAGCGGCTGCGAGCGAAGTCCGGCGAGACCCACTTGTGGATTGCCGGCATCGTAGGCGTGCTGTTGCTGGTGAATGCACTGCAGAAGTTGTTCTGAACAATCGAGAAAGGAGCCTCAAAAATGCGCGTGACACTGCAGATTATTGGAATCATATTGCTGATCAACGGGATCGGCGGCCTGGTCAAAGATGACTTCGGACTCCTCGCAAACGTGGCCGACGGCGGCGCGCTCACTGGACTTCAGGTGGTTGCCATCTTGGGCGGCGCTGCCCTGGCCGGTGGGAGTTCGTTGCGCAGAATGTTCGAAGAGTCGGATGACGCATGGTGATACGGCCGGACCGCATACGTGCTGAGCTTCAAGAACAGGCCACCGTCTCACCACTGACCGCGACCAGTGGGCGGTTATGTACGAGATTCGAGCCGATTTTTCGGACATTTCCGCCCATTCGTGCTGCCCAATATGGTTCGACTGCAACGAATCCGCGATACGGGCCGATAGCCTCATGGAACACGGTTCTTGTATCAAGCTGATGACGGAAGTCACAAATTTATCGTGTAAGGGTGGCCGCGGGTTACCCTCGCGACGGGAGCTGTTGATGTTGGCGGGCATGTGAGGGGTGGTGGATATGACAGCGACTGAGCGTCCGACTAGGTTCGCGAGGACCATCACGCTGGTCAATCTTGCCTCTCAGGCCGAGGTCGCCGAAGACGAGGTTCTCAGCGGACTGCTCGGATGGGCGACGCAGTTCTTGACACATCCGCATGCCGATCTCGGCCGCACGGGCCCTGTCTGCCCGTACACCGCACCGTCGCTCAATCGGAAGATGCTGTGGGCGGCCGTCGTTCGAGGCTCGGAGCTGACGGAAGATCAGGTCGGGCAGTACACGGACGAGTTGATCGAAGCCTTCAGCACGCTAGCGCCAGTCGAGGGTCCGCAGGAGATTTACAAGTCAGTGATGGTGGTCTTCCCTGATCTGAAGGATTACTCGCTGATCGATGCGGTGCAGTCAGCGCGCAAGCAGCTGGTAGTTCCGGACGGTTTGATGATCGGTCAGTTCTATCCAGGTTGCGGTGAGGCAGGGTTGTGGAACCAGGATTTCCGCCCACTCGACTGTCCCTTCCCTCTGATCGCGTTGCGGCACATGGTGGCGAGTGATTTCGCCTTCCTCGCCTCGCGGCGAGAGTGGCTTGCCGCGTACCTCAAGCGCTATGCGCCCGCCGTCCCAGCGCCGGTGCGCTCGGCGATCATCGATCGCCTTCATCCCGAAAACGATTAACTGCAGGAAGCGGGAGACTGGTGACTTCACCGCACATCAATGTTCTGCGTGCCGTTGATGCGACTGGTGTCAACGTCGCGATTCACGACCACGAGCTGTTTGAATCGCCGATTCGTTCGCCGCAAGATTTCGCCGACGCTTTGGGTTATCAGTTGAGTCGGATCACCAAGGCGGTGTTTCTGCGCTCGAAGTCTTCCGGCCATTACGCGGTGGCAGTGTGCGCGATGGACCGCAAGCTCGATTTCGCAGCCATCGCGGACGGGCTGCATCAGTCCACGCGGATGGAAGTTGCGAGTGCCGAGGAACTCGATCGCGTGGTCGGTTATCCCAAGAATGGGGTGTCACCGCTCGGTCTGCCATCCGATGTTGCTGTTGTGGTCGACGAAGCACTTCTCGCTGAGTCCACGGTACTGATCGGGGGCGGGGCGGCGGGAGTGGAACTCGAGTTGGCTCCAGCTGATCTTGTGTGGGCATCAGGTGCCCGGGTTGCCCAAATCGGCGTCACAAGTTGAGTAACGTCGTGTTGTAAATCATATTTCTGCATTAAGCAGAAATATTGCAGGCTGTCGCAAAAATCGCGAAGATCGATGTCATGGATCCATCGATTGGTCTCCGCGAGCGGAAGAAGGCCGCGACCCGTGCTGCGCTTAGCGCCGCCACGGTCCGGATTATCCGCGAGCGAGGCTTCGAAGCTGCGACGGCAGAAGCCATCGCGGCCGAGGTCGGTGTCTCCGCGCGGACTTTCCACAACTACTTTGCGAATAAAGAAGACGCGATCGTGTTTCACCTCGAGACACGGCTGGAGGGGCTGACCGACACGCTTGCCGCGATGCCGGAGGGCGAACCAATCCTCGTTTCCCTGCGCCGACTGCTGGCGGTCGCCGCTGAAGATGACGTCATCCGGCTTGGGGAACTCGCTAGTGCGTTGCACCTAGCGGAGGTGCATCCACACGTCGCAGCTGGTCATCAGCTTCTTTACACGCGCGCAATGGCGCGGGCAGCACGCATCGTGGCGCAGCGGACGGGCACAGACTCAAGAACTGACCTGTATCCGCACGTTGTGCTCGCGTCTACGGCAGCCGCGCTGCGCACAGCAGTCGAATTGTGGCTCAGCGGGAATGTGTCCGGACGGACTCTTCCTGAGCTGATCGATGAGGCCTTCGACCTCATCGAGTCCGGTCTGCAGCAACCGCCTTCCGCGCAGACGATGTCGTCTGCACGTTCACGACAGGAGCTTTGATGGCAACGTACCTCTACCGGCTAGGCAAATTCGCCTACCGCCGGAAGGGCATAGTTCTTTCGTTCTGGCTGGCTGTGCTTGTCCTAGCGGGCGTGGCTGCGGCGACCTTGTCTGGCCCGACGAAAGATACTTTCTCGATTCCCGGGACTCCCGCGCAAGAAGCCCAGGAGCTCATGTCCGAGCGGTTCCCCGGTGGGGCCGCAGCTGACCCCTTCAATTCCCTGTCCGCTCGCTACCTGGTGTCCGCGCCAGAGGGCCAGACCCTCGACGAGCCGCAGAACCAGGCGGCGATGGAGGACATGCTGACTGCTATCCGCGGCGTCGAGCAGGTTGAGGATTTCGCGAAAGCAGAGCCAGGGCCGGACGCGCCCGGCGCGCTGGTCAATCCTGTCGCAGCACATGACGGACTCGTCGAACAGCTGCTATCGCAAGGCATACCCGAAGAACAGGCCAATGCTGATGCTGCGGCCGTAAGCCCACTCAGCGCAGACCGCACCGTAGGTTACTTGGATGTTCCCGTCGCTGGGGACTTTTCCGACGTCAATGAAGAGCTCCGCGAAGCACTGCAGGAACCCGCCGAAGCCGCACGCGATGCTGGCCTGAACGTCCTGGTCAGCGGAACTGCAGTCGAGATAATGGAACCGCCGGGTGGCGCTTCGGAACTCGTCGGGATGGCTGTGGCCGCAATCGTTCTCGTGATCACCTTCGGCTCCCTCGTCGCGGCGGGCATGCCACTGTTCAGCGCGATCGTCGGTGTCGGCATTGGTGTCGCTCTGATCACCGCGGCTACCGGATTCCTGGAGCTCAGCTCCATGGTGTCGACCCTTGCGATCATGATCGGTCTCGCTGTCGCGATCGACTACTCGCTGTTCATCCTTTCCCGATACCGGGCTGAGCTGTCGTCTGGAATTGACCGGGATGAGGCTGCCGGCCGTGCCGTCGGAACTGCGGGTTCCGCAGTGGTGTTCGCCGGGCTTACCGTGATCATCGCATTGCTCGCGCTCCGCGTCGTCAACATTCCATTCCTGACAGACATGGGACGCGCCGCGGCGCTGACAGTGTCGCTCGCAGTGCTGATCGCTATCAGCATGCTTCCCGCAGTGCTAGGACTGACGAAGTCGTGGGTGTTCCGCGGCCGGCTCCCGTTCCTGCGTGAGGTCGATCCGGAGCACCCCACAAAGATGACGAACGGTCGCCGCTGGGCCAACGTCGTGACCCGAATTCCGGTTGTCACGCTCCTCGGTGGTGTGGCGCTCCTAGGTGTGCTCGCGATACCGGCCGCGAATTTGCAGCTTGCGCTGCCCACGCCAGCAACTGAACCGCCCGGCACGGTAGCGCGTGACACTTACGAGATCACGGCCGAATCGTTCGGCGAAGGCCGCAATGGTCAACTGCTGGTCGTCGCGGATGCACAGAATGTCGATGAGGACGCCCGCATGGACGCGTTCGGCACGGTGGTCGAAACCATGTACGGGTTCGGTGATGTGGAAAACGCGCAGATCGTTGGCATCAACGAGGCAGGTGACACCGCGCAGATCCTGGTCACGCCGCTATCCGGTCCCATTTCGGAGGACACGATGGCGCTAGTGGAGGACATCCGCGACGCGGAAGCCGCACTCGCAGAGGAGACCGGGATCCAGTTCGGAGTGACCGGCCAGACAGCGATGGAACTGGACGTCTCAGACCGCCTCGCCGACGCACTGATCCCGTACCTCCTGGTTGTTGTGGGGCTGGCGTTCATCCTCCTCATGCTGGTGTTCCGGTCAATTCTGGTGCCGCTGACCGCAACGCTCGGCTTCCTCCTGAGTGTCGCGGCGACATTTGGCGCCACGGTTGCGATCTTCCAGCTGAACTGGCTGGGAATCGTGTCCAACCCGCAACCGCTGGTGAGCTTCCTGCCAATCTTCCTGATCGGTGTGGTTTTCGGTCTGGCGATGGACTACCAGGTGTTCCTCGTCAGCCGGATGCGTGAGGCGTACGTCCACGGTGAGTCCGCTAAGGACGCGATTATCAGTGGGTTCTCGCATGGTGCCCGCGTCGTCACCGCTGCAGCTGTGATCATGATGTCGGTGTTCGCTGCCTTCATCGCGGAAGACATGGCGTTCATCAAGGTGATGGGCTTCGCCCTGGCTGCGGCGATCCTGTTCGATGCGTTCATCGTCCGGATGGTGATCATCCCGTCGGTTATGTCGCTGCTCGGTGACAAGGCCTGGTGGCTGCCACGCTGGCTTGACCGGATCCTTCCGAACGTCGACGTGGAAGGCGAGAAGCTAACGCGGCAACTCGAGGGGCGGAAATCTGAAACCGAGCTTGCCCGCGTCTAACCTCGGTCGTCGTGTGCAAGTTCGTGCAGTGGGAACTACCAAACCATGCACGAACTTGCACACGACCGGGGCGACCGGATTGGATTGCGCGTGTGCCTGACACTTCTCAGAACTTCACGGTAAACACATCCATCAATGGGAAGCTCGGCCGCACAGGCACGCTCCGCACTCCGCACGGTGAGATTCAGACTCCAGCCTTCATCCCCGTGGGCACGAAGGCCACCGTCAAGGCGGTCCTGCCGGAAACGGTGCGGGACCTGGGCGCTCAGGCGGTCCTCGCGAACGCCTATCACCTTTACCTGCAGCCAGGCGCTGACATCGTCGACGAGGCAGGCGGGCTTGGCCAGTTCATGAACTGGAGCGGCCCGACATTTACGGACAGCGGTGGCTTCCAGGTGCTGTCCATGGGTGCGGGGTTCAAAAAGGTGCTGGCGATGGAGGTCAGTCAGGCAAAGCCCGAAGACATCCGCGCACACCAGCGTGAACGGCTCGCACACGTGGATGACGACGGTGTGATGTTCAAGTCTCATATCGACGGTTCGAAGCACCGCTTCACGCCTGAAGTGTCGATGCGGATTCAGCATCAGCTCGGTGCGGACATCATCTTCGCCTTCGATGAACTGACCACGCTCGTCGATACGCGCGAATATCAGGAGGGTTCGGTCGAGCGAACACACGCGTGGGCGCAACGATGCCTCGATGAGCACGAGCGACAGACAGGGGAGCGCTCCCACCGGCCCTACCAAGCGCTATTCGGCGTCGTCCAGGGCGCACAGTACGAGGATCTGCGGCGCAAGGCGGCACGCGGGCTGACCGAGTTGCGGAGCTTCGATGGCCGCCCCTTCGATGGTTACGGTATCGGGGGTGCACTGGAGAAACACCAGCTCGGGACGATTGTCCAGTGGGTGAACGAAGAATTGCCCGACGAAACCCCGAAGCACATGCTGGGCATCAGCGAACCAGACGACTTGTTTGTCGCGATCGAGAACGGCGCCGACACATTCGACTGCGTATCGCCGTCCCGCGTCGCCCGGAACGGGGCGATTTATCTCCCGACCGGCCGGGTCAACATGGATAAGGCGCGGTATAAGCGCGACTTCAATCCGATCGACGACACATGTGACTGTTACACCTGCGCGCATTACACGCGCGCCTACCTGCATCATCTGTACAAGTCGAAGGAGTTGCTCGGCTCCACCCTCGCCACCATTCACAACGAACGCTTCATCGTTCGGCTCGTCGACCGGATACGCGACAGCATTGACGGGGGCTACTTCGCCGATCTCCGCAGCGAGGTGCTGGGGACGTATTACGGCGCCTAGCTGCCATACTCGGTGCATGTCCAAACGGTTCGAGGTTGTTGAGCGCAGCGCACTCCCGAAGACGATTGCTCGGTGGATTCTTGGTCTCTTCCTTGTGTCAGCCGGTGTTGCTCACCTGACGTGGGCGCGCACCGAATTCCTGGCGCAGGTCCCCGTTTGGCTGCCATTGGACGGCGACTTCGTGGTCGTCGCGTCCGGACTGGTGGAAATCGCGCTTGGTGCCACACTCATTGCCCTGCGGCGCAAGCGAGTTCTGGTGGGCTGGATCGTCGCGGGGTTCTTCGTGGCGATCTTCCCCGGCAATATCAATCAGTTCGTGACCCAGACGGACGCGTTCGGACTGGACTCCGACGTCGCACGCGGGGTCCGACTGCTGTTTCAGCCAGTCCTCGTGCTGTGGGCGTTGTGGTGCACCGATGCGCTGAAGATGCTCCGGAAGCGGGCTTCGGGTACGCGCGAGGAGTGAGTTCCGTGAGGGAAGCCCTGCTCGTGCAGGAAAACGGCAATGCGATCGCCTTTAGCTACGACGAACTGCTGCGCTACAACGGCATGGAAGCGCCAGGCGGTGTCGCCCACGCGTTCAAAGTGATGGAGCGTGCGTTCCCTCTCCTCGATCCCGGGCAGCCGGTAGAGCGCCGCGAAGTCAGCATCGTCACCCCGTTCCCCGGTCCCGGTGCGCGTGACGCGTTCGAGATGGTGACCAGGGCGGTGACGGAGAATCGCTACACCGTTGACCCCACGTTGAAGCGGGCCGAACGTGGAGACCTGTTGCAGCGGTACGTATTCACCCTCACCTATCGCAAACGCTCCGTCACGGTAATCATTCGTGAAGGGTTCGTTGTGCGTGAGTTCATCGAGCTTGCCCGCAAAGGGGAGTGGACACCAGCGGAAGCGGAACGGCTTACAGTCCTCAAGCAGGAGATGGCCGACCGGCTTCTGTCGAAACCGGCAACCGAAGTCTACGACGTCGACACTGCGAGCTGAGCCTGGTAGCTGGGTTCGCGTCGCTTGATGAAGGCGACCACCCGGTACGTGATGGGCAACAACAGCGCTTCGAGGACCGTCTTGTAGACGAAACCGAAGAACAAGTAGTTCAGGAAGTCACCGCCGGTGGCGATGCCGATCGCGGTCGCGGCGATGGCGCAGAAGATCAACGTGTCGACGAACTGGCCGACGACCGTCGACCCCATTAGCCGCGCCCACAAATGGCGCTCACGGGTGCGCTCTTTGACCCATACGATGACGTAAGAGTTCAGCAACTGACCGACGAGAAAAGCGGTGAGGCTGGCTAGCAAAATCTGCGGGTACGCCTTGACGACCGCTTCGAACGCTGCCTGATTCTCATAGAATCCCGCAGCTGGCAGGATGGCCACGATCCAGAATGATGCGGCCGCGAGCAGGGCTACACCAAACCCAATGAAGATCGCGCGCCGCGCAGCCCTGAATCCGTACACCTCCGCGAGGATTCCCCCGAGTATGTACGCCAACGGGAACAGGAAGAAGCCGCCGTCGGTGATGATCGACCAGCCGCCGAGAAGAGGACCGAACTCCACGCCTTTGGTGGCAGCGATGTTCGACATGAACAACAATGACGCGAACACCGCGACCACGGTTGCGTAAAGACCGCTGTTCACCTGCGCGAAAACAGCAGTGCGTGGCTGATCGGGAGTGTAGGTCGCCTTTGTCACCAGGGTATCCAAGCACACATTTCAGACACGGACCACTTGCGTGCCATCAGCGACTTCGTCATGACGGCCCTGCTTGTGCGGGCTGCGCTCAATGCTGATGACGATGGAAATGAACACGGCGAGCAGAACAGCCAGGGCGAGGAACTGAACGAGCCAGAAAGGCAGCATGACTACGGCTTGGAGCACATAGAAGGAGTTCCGGCGGAACGCTTCGGATTTGGTGGGGAAACCGCCGTTCGGTCCGAGAACCTGAAGGCCGAGCATCCGCTTGCCAATGGTCTGGCCGCTTCCGGCTTCGAGGATGGTGGCGTACGCGACAAGCGTGAGGCCGTAGATCAATGCTCCAAGGACGGCGCCGAGCCCGCCGAGGCCTTCCACGAGCACCCGATACACCAGCAACGCCGGCACGCCAACGAACAGCCCATCGATGACGCGGGCTGCGAGGCGGGGCAATAGGTCGGCGGGCGTGTGACCGGACGGAAGATACGACTTGCCTGATCCGTATGCAGCATCCGAATTGAAAGCGTGCGGATTGCCCGCGCCCGACGCTTTTCCGCCCTGCGGCTTGTTCTTCTTGCGGGGCCGCCCGTGCTTGCCGCGCTGCGGCTTCTCCTTCTCGCTCATCCGTCATCCCTGCGCTTTAGTAGTGCCCGGTGGCTAACAGACCCACATTACGACATTCGCCCCATCGTCACAGGTGAGTGGTCGCTGGCTGCACGATGAGGACTACGACAGCAAGTACCCACACGTAGACCGAAAAGTATCGGAATTTGGCGGCATACAGCAGCTTGAGAACTAGCGCGAGCGCGACAGCACCTACTACCGCAGCCGCGACGAAGGCGACCGCGTACGAACCCAGGTGGATGGTCAATTCTTCAGCCTGTAGGACCGTCCATGCCTGGAGCAGTGCAGCGGACAGAATCGTGGGTATCGCGACGAAGAAGCTGAATTGCGCGGCGAGCGGCCGGTGCAGTCCGAGCAGCAGAGCCATGGCGATCGTCAGACCGCTGCGGCTCAAGCCTGGTACGAGCGCCGCGGCCTGAGCGATACCGATCGCCACGGCTACCCATACGGTGAGCTGAGCGGCGCCGCGCCAGCGAGGACCAATAGTGTCGGTCCACCACAGGATTGCACCTGTGGCGATCAGCGCGCCTGCGATGAGCGCCGGGGTTGCGAACACCTCGGTTCCGAATGCGCGGATCGCCAGGCCCAGGAACCCGGTCACCGCGACCGTGACCGTGCCGAGCAAAGCGAGCCGGATGTACATGAGCTGCCCGCTCTTCACTCTGCTCGTGAGATCGCCGCCAGCGAGTTTGCGCGCGTCGGAAAGGAGTCCGCGGAGCAGGCGGAACAGCGGTTCCCGCATGACGATGACGATCGATACCAGCGTGCCAACGTGCACGATGATGTCGAACAGGATCATCTCGGGCGAGTCTGGTGCCGGCATGCCCGACCCGGCGCTGATCAGCCAGTGCTGCGCGAGGGCAAGATGGCTAGTGGAGCTGACCGGGACGAACATGAAAACGCCCTGAATGATGCCAAGTATCAGCGCCTCGAGGGTCGTCACGAGTTGCGTCCTCCGTTCCGCTTGCGTGGCGTGCTGAGTCCTGGCATCGGCCGGTATGAACCCTACAAGTCCGGGACGTGTGAAGGCTTCAGGCAGTGGCCATTGTTTCGGGGTTTAGTGTTTCCGGGGATGGAAGACCCAGGGGTGGCGCTGAATTCGCTCCAGACTGAAGCTTTCGAGCAGGTCAGCGGGGGTGGCGCGGTCACGGTCAGTGAGGTTGAGTGATCTGCCGAGGAGGCCGACGAGCGCGTGCGGCGACATGCGCAGTTCACTCATCGTGATCGCACCGTCTCGTTTAGCGAGCCGTTTCCGATGCGGGCCGAGGACAAGCGGCACGTGAGCGTAATGCGGCACGGGGAGCCCAAGGAGTGCGGCGAGGTAGCTTTGCCGCGGGGCGGACGTCAGAAGGTCATCGCCGCGCACTACTTGGTCAATCCCTGACGCGGCATCGTCGACGACCACTGCGAGGTTGTAGGCGGGTGTTCCATCTCCCCGGCGAAGCACGAAATCGTCCACGACGCCTGTGAATTGGCCGTGGAGTGCATCGTCGATGGTGTACTCGGCGACCTTGCTGCGAAGCCGAACGGCCGGAGATCTGCCGCTGCGAAGTTTTTCTTCTCTCTGTGAGGCCGTGAGGTCGCGGCACGTGCCCGGGTACGCGCCCGGTGCTGCATGCGGAGCGGACGCTGCCGCGTGGATTTCCCTGCGCGAGCAGTAGCACTCGAAAGTGAATCCCGCACTGCCTAGTTCCTCGACGACCGCGTTGTAGCGGTCTCTCCGGTCTGACTGGTAGATGACCTCGCCGTCCCAGTCGAGACCGAGTGACTCGAGGTCCGCGAGTTGCCTGTCAGCCGATCCAGGCTGAACACGGTCATCGAGGTCCTCCATTCGCATGAGAAAACGACGGTTCGTTGAGCGCGCGAAAAGCCATGCGAGCAGCGCAGTGCGGAGGTTGCCGATGTGGAGATCGCCGGTGGGGCTGGGAGCGTAACGACCGGCGCGACCAGCGGTCTGCGAACTGTCCACTCGACGATCGTACGTGCGTCAGCAGACACATTCCTTATCGCAGCAGGAGACGTCTTCGACAAGCATCCCTGCGAGCTTCCAGGACCGCAAAGCGCTGGTATCCCGATCCAGCCGCTCACCGATCACTTTGGCGACGTGGGCGAAGCGCTGCCGGAATTTGTAGATGAAGCAGAGGTGGAGGTTCTTGTGCCGGACAGAGGGACCACTGAGGAAGACGCCGGGCTGCAGAGTCGACTCGTCGTCGGTGTTCAGCAACGGCCACCCGTCATCACGCGTCGCGAACATGTGCTGGACAGGGCCGAGGTGTGGGCGGTAGCCAGTGGCGAGCACTGGTGGTGCGGTCGAGGTGTGGTGTGCGCCGGTGGAATCCGTGACCGTGTAACTGCCGTTGGGCTGGGAGATCGCGGCTGCGGCCGCGCCGACGAGGTCGAGAGCACCTCCTGCCTGCGCGACCCGGAGGCGCTGTCGTGTTCGGGGCGAAAGCGTCAGAGAGGGGTCAGAACCGGTGTTCTCCCATGGTGATTCGGGATCGAGGACGGTTGCGTGGTGGCCGCGTGCCACGAGCGAGCAGGCGACGTCGATGCCAGATTCGTATCCGCCGATAACAACGACGCGGGAGCCGTCTGGAGGCTCCCAGGCCTGCGGCTGAGAGCTGTGGACCCCGAGGTGAGCGCCGCTGACCTCGGGCGTGTGAGGTGCCGAGAATTCGCCGCCCGCCCAGATCAGGTTCCGGGCGGTGACCGTACCACGCGACGTTGTCACGACGAACTCGTCGCGGGCGCCGCGTGCGACCGATTCGATCATCGTGTTCTCGACGACAGGGAGCTCAAACAGTTCGACGAGCTTGCTGAGGTAATGCGAGTACGCCTCACCTGACGGATAATCGGTCTGCAGCAGCAGTGCGGGCGAGGTTTCGGGGTGAATGGCGTTGATGTCAATCGCGCCGAACGCATTGCCGGTGAAGGAGGGCGTGAGGAACCGCGTCCACCGCGGCCAGTCGCGGTATGACTGGCCAACCACACCGCGCTCGATGACGCCGTAGGTCAGACTGTCGACCGACTGCAGGGCAAGGGCGCATCCGATACCTGCTGGGCCCGCGCCCGCGACTAGGACGTCGACGGTGGGAAGTGGGGACGTAGCTGAGGAAGACACCCCACAACGATACCGATAATCGTTATCTATAACGAACGGCGTGGCTGCTGCGCCTGCGCGGCACCGGAGCGGCCGGGGCAGGTGCGCTTCCCAGCTTGCGGCGAAAGGCGTATGCGAGCGTAGTGAGATGGGGAAACTCAGCCAGCATTGCGAGAACGATGACCGAGTACATCAGCGGCTGGTCGGGGATCGTGGTCATCGTCAGGGCCAGCATTAGTGGGGCATTACGAGCGCTCGTCGTCATCGTGAGCGCTGTCCGTTCCGGCGATGAAAGCCCTGCTGCGCGGCCGAGGACCTGTGAAACGACGAGGGCGAAGCCAAAGAAGGCGACTACTGCGGCGAGAACCAGTGGCGCAAGCGTCAGTGCGCCGGTGATCGTTCCCGCGTGGACCGCAAAGATCTGGAACACAAGCAAGCCGAGCACGACGGGCACACCTGCATCCGGCAGTCGCGAGAGCAACGCGTCCGCACCTCCCCGATATCCCGCACGCGACAGCACCGCCCGGATGAGGGCGGCTACGCCAAATGGCAGGGCGAACCACACCAGCATCGTGGCGAGCAGATCGGCGATCGCAAAGCCGGAAACGTGATCCGACACGAGCCAGACCACTACGGGAAACAGAGCCACTTGCGTTGCGAGGTTGAGGGGGATCAATGCCGCGGCACCGGCGGTTTCCCCGCCGGCAAGTTTGGTGAAAGCCAGAAACCAATCGGTACAGGGCGCAACAAAGTAGATCGTCAGCCCGGCGATCGCGGCCGGGTGCCCGCTCATTAGAAGCCACGCCAGCAACGCGCCGAAAGGGGCGACGATGACGAAGTTGGCGAGCCACGCGCTCGCGGTGAAGCGAACATTGCGGAACGCGCGCCGCAGCGATTGGGTGCTGATCGGCAGGAAAAGTAGCACTAGCAGCGCAAAGATCGTGACGTCAATCAAGCCGTCCGGAATCAACGCAGGTGTGGTGAGACCTATTGTGGCGCCGCCCACGATGGCAAGAAGCAGGATCGCAGTAGTGGCTAGGGCAGGCACCGGAGTCCTCACGATCGGCGGCTATAACGAAAATAGTATTCATTAAGCCTAGCCTGGAAGCCAAACGCGTCGTTGGCTACGCTTCCTCAACCGGCTGGCGGAGGATGGTCCGTAGTTTCGACGGCGCGACCTTCCGGAAGTCGCTGAAGTAGATCTCGTGGTGTTTCCCCGTCATCCGCAAGCCTGAGTGCGGGATGAACTCGTGGTGCATTTCTGAGAGGATCTCGGTCTCGTCGTCGTATGAACCGACATGGAGCGTCTGCACGCATTTGCCCTCCCGGAGTGTTTCCAGGCGAACCTTGTCGAGGCTGATCGGGCGACTACTGGTGGCGACCCTGGCCACCGCTGTATTGAACATGTCGCGAGTGATCCAGTCAGGCACCATGATCATGACCGTCCAGTCCCACTGGGACTTATCACGTTCGACCGTGAAGGCGTCCATATCCGCCGCCCACCACAGTGCCTCCAAAGGCATGACCACGTAGTCCCGGCCGAGCTCCTGTTTGCTGGCGAACTTGAGTTTGTAGGCGACCGGGTACAACGCCGCGATGGCGTCGGCATACTCCGTCGCGGTGTTCGGATCGCCGTGGCCGTCGGCCATGAGGTACTGCAGCGGGGGTACGTCGACGATCCGGAACTTGTGGTGGCGCGCTTTGTACGAGTCGAGGGCTTTCTTGAAATCCGTCTTCATTGTTCCAGCGAGCCACCCCTGCATTTCCGGCTGGGACGAGTGAACCCCCGGTCTGCTTTGCTTACCGGGGGTTCACTCGCGCATCTGGCGGAGGATAGGGGATTTGAACCCCTGAGGGCTGTTAACCCAACTCGCGTTCCAGGCGAGCGCCATAGGCCGCTAGGCGAATCCTCCACGGGGAATGATACCGGTTTGGCGGGCCTCGAATGCAAACTCGCTGCAAGGCCCGCGCTGCGGAGGCGGAGCGCGGCACTTCTATGAGGGGGTTCTGCGCGGGAGTCAGCGACCCGCTACACTGTCCCGTGGATCCCGCGTGGCGTGCATCCTGTGAATCCCCCCAGGGCCGGAAGGCAGCAAGGGTCAACGGGCTCTGACGGGTGCGCGGGGTCCCCCAACTTCTTCGTGAGAGGCGGGGCCATACATGGTGTCGATCGAGACCCTTAGCCGTGACGAACTGCAAAACGAGGCAGACAAGCTGAAGGATCTGTATTCAGCGCTCAAGGCGAAGAATTTCAGTCTCGATCTGACCCGGGGTAAGCCTTCTCCCGAGCAGCTTGACCTCGCGGGCGAGTTACTGTCCCTCCCGGGTCCGGATTACCGGGATGGCAAGGGCACGGATTGCCGCAACTACGGTGGGCTCGACGGGCTCCCCGAGTTGCGCGCGATTTTCGCTGAACTTCTGGGTATGCCGGTTTCAAACTTGTTGGCAGGCAACAACGCCAGCCTCGAGATCATGCACGACACGATTGCCTACCAGCTCCTGACGGGCAATCCAGATTCCGTCCGGCCGTGGTCAGCTGAGCCAGGGATCAAATTTTTGTGCCCTAGCCCCGGCTACGATCGGCACTTCGCGATCTGTGAACACTACGGAATCGAAATGGTTCCGGTCCCGATGCGGGCTGACGGCCCCGACATGGATGTCGTCACCGAACTCGTCAACGATCCTCAAGTCAAGGGACTGTGGGCCGTTCCCATTTATTCGAACCCCACCGGGGTTGTCTTCTCAAAAGAGATCACCCAGCAACTCGCATCGATGCCCACTGGCGCCCCGGACTTCCGGATTTACTGGGACAACGCCTATGCGGTCCATCCGCTAACCGAGAAGGACGCGCCGGTCTACGACATTCTGGGAATGGCCACGGAAGCGGGCTTCCCGAATCGACCGCTGATCTTCGCATCAACGTCGAAGATCACCTTCGCGGGCGCTGGAGTCAGCTTCTTCGGCGGCTCCGACGAGAACATTGCCTGGTACAAGAACAACCTCGGCAAGTCCTCCATCGGCCCGGACAAGATCAACCAGCTCCGTCACCTGAGGTTCTTCAAGGACGCTTCAGGCGTGCGCTCACACATGGCTCGGCATCGCGCCATACTCGCGCCCAAATTCCAGGCTGTGCTCGACATTCTCGACGAACGGCTCAGTGAGTCGAAGGTCGCGACGTGGACAGAACCCGAAGGCGGATACTTCATCAGCCTCGATGTCATGGATGGAACGGCGAAGCGGACGATCCAGCTGGCGAAGGAAGCGGGAATCGCGCTGACTGCCGCAGGATCAGCCTTTCCTTACGGCAAAGACCCCAACGACCGCAACATTCGTCTCGCACCGAGCTTCCCCTCGATGGACGACCTCCGTGCTGCGATGGATGGTGTGGCGACCTGCGTGCTGCTCGCAGCGGCCGAGAAGAAGCTCTCCGAAAGCCCAGGAACGTAGTAATTAGCCCGTCGGCTTCGACGCGTGCACATACTGCACCACACCGTGGATTTCCTGCGCGATCTCGGTGAGTCCGGACGAGCGGAAGTAATCCGTGAACTCATTGACGTCGAACATCCGCAACCCGGTCAATCCCAGGACACGCCGCTGAGTTCGACGGATCGCAGGATGCTCGGATGCGCGGCTCGCCATCACGGAAATTCGCCCGCCCGGCTTTAGCACACGTGTCATCTCGTCGAGCACAGTGAAAGGGTCCGGGATCAGGTATAGCGCGGCATAGCAGGTGACTGCATCGAGTGTTGCATCCGGGAATGGCAGGCTTGTCGCGTCACCGCGAAGATATACCGTATTCGGGCGGCTATTGGTCTCCACAGCTTTCCGCAGCATGGGACGCGAAATATCCAGACCGATCGCGAGCCCGCGAGGGCTCAGCGCGTCCGCGAAGTTTGCGGTGAAGTTGCCAGGACCGCACGCGATGTCGAGGACTGTCTGATTCCCGGAGAGTTGCAGGGCCCGCACTGTTTTTGCGCGTTCCTCGCGAAAGTGCTGGAGATTGAAACCCATGAACGCGAGCGCTCCGGCCGGCCTCCAGATGTGCTCGTAGATCGGTGCGAGCAACGGGAACTCCATGGTGCGCTGCGCCAGCGACTTTGAGTCATCTTCAGGACTGTCAGGCAGAACGTCGACGTAACCATTCACGAGGCGTGGTCTGTGGATAACACCATCGGCGATACGGCGGTCGTCGAGCAACGGAGAAATTCGATCGAGCGCACTCGCTGCGTGTGTACCTTCGCTGGCCACTGGCTACCTCCTGTAGTCCCCGGCATTGGGGTTACCTGCTGGCCATTGTGCCGTGCTCTGTGCCGCAGCGCGAGGCCACCTTCGTCGGAGCTGACCGGTACTCTGGCCGCGTGGCGCTATACCGCAAATACCGTCCCGCGACGTTCGCTGAAGTTGTCGGCCAGGAGCATGTGACCGAGCCGCTCAGTGCTGCGCTGAATGCCGGCCGGATCAACCACGCTTACCTCTTTTCAGGTCCGCGTGGCTGCGGAAAGACTTCCTCGGCGCGCATCCTCGCGCGCTCCCTGAACTGTGAGCACGGCCCTACCGCAACTCCGTGCGGCACCTGCAATTCGTGTGTCGCGCTGGGGCCGGGCGGGCCAGGGAACCTCGACGTGATCGAGCTGGACGCGGCCAGTCATGGTGGTGTGGATGACACGCGTGAGCTGCGAGATCGCGCGTTCTATGCCCCTGCGGAGTCCCGCTACCGCGTATTCATCGTTGACGAGGCGCATATGGTCACCAATGCGGGGTTCAACGCGCTCCTGAAAATCGTGGAAGAACCACCCGAGCACCTGATCTTCATCTTCGCCACGACCGAGCCGGAAAAGGTGCTTCCGACGATCAAGTCCCGCACGCACCATTACCCCTTCAGGCTGCTGCCACCGCCGGTGATGCGCGGATTGGTGGAACGCATCTGCGCCAGCGAGAACGTGCATGTGCAGGACACAGTGTTTCCGCTGGTCATTCGTGCGGGTGGAGGGTCCCCGCGTGACACGCTTTCGGTTCTTGACCAGCTGCTTGCTGGGGCGGGCGAGGCCGGTGTCACCTACGATAGGGCGGTTTCGCTGCTTGGCATCACGGACTCTTCACTCATCGATGCCGCGGTGGATGGGCTCGCCAATTCCGACGGTGCCGCCCTATTCGGGACCATCAACGATGTCATGGACGCGGGCTTCGATCCGCGCCGCTTCACTGCAGATCTCCTCGAACGGATCCGTGACCTGATTCTGGTGCAGGCAGTGCCAGATGCGCTGACGAACGGGCTTGTTGACGCCCCTGCTGATGGTCGTGGGCGGATGCTCAGCGATGTCGAACGGATAGGTCCGGCGACTCTTGCGCGCTACGCGGAGTTGCTACACGCGGGCCTCTCGGAGATGCGGGGTGCGACCGCGCCCAGGCTCCTCCTCGAGGTGCTCTGCGCGCGGATGCTGCTGCCCGCTGCTTCCGCCACGGATTCCGCGTTGTTGCAGCGCCTTGAGCGCCTTGAGCGGGGGACACCCGCGGCTCAGTCCGCTCAGACAGACGCTCCGGCGGGTCAGGCTCAACCCGGATCCCCAGTGTTCGAGCGGCCATCTCAGCGGCCCAGATCTCAGCGGCCCAGGGAGGCCGCTCCCAAGGAAGCTCCCATGGAGGCCGCCCCCGCAGGAGAGACGGCACGTGAGGCCAGCGCACCTCCGGCGCCGACGACCCCCAAGGCGGAGGCTTCCGCGCCCCCGGTTGTCCACGAGCCCGCGGCGCCAAGGGAAGCGCCCGCCCCGCCGTCTGGCCCCAGCGAAGTGGCATCGCCTGCCGCCGCCGACAAAGCCCCGGCGACCCCGGCCGGGGACGAGGCCCATCCAGGTCTTTCCGTGCACGCGGTGGAAGCCGCGTGGGGCAAAATCTGTGCGAATGTTCGCGCGAAGAGCAAGATTGTGGAAGTAATGCTGTCCGGGGCGAAAGTCACGGGCGTGCGCGGCAACTCAATAATGCTGAGCCACGAAACACCTGCGCTGATGGGGCGATTGCGTGAAGCGCGCAGCGCCGGGATCGTGCTGGAGGCGTTCCGGGAGACGCTCGGGACTGAATGCGAGCTCGTTTGGGGAGCGGAGGCTCCGCGCCAATCAGCCGGTACTCAGCAGGCTCCCAAGGAACGTAAACAGTCCGGCCCGCCGAACGACCGCCCGCGCTTTGTGCGTAAATCAGCCGCGGCGCCCGGGCGGGCAGAGCAGAAGCCGCCGCAAACTGCGCCTGGGCAGGCGTCTCGTGAGCGCCACACCCCAGCCCCGGGTAGCGATGACATCCCGCCGCCCGACGATCCGGGCTACCCGGATGACCCAGGCCCGCCGCACCACCTAGCACCCACAAGCGCCGTGGGGCAAGGACCTGTTCGGCCCGCCGCCGCACCCGATGATGAGGATGCACTGCTCGAAGAAGCTCGCCGCGCGGAAGCATCCGGAATCGACGATTCAGACAGCTCACCGCGACGCGACCCTGAGGAACTCGCCATCGAACTGCTGACGTCAGAACTCGGCGCGCGCCGAATCGAATGAGTCAGCGGGCCCACCACTGACCCAACGGGACCTGCGCATCGCCATTCCGTGCGGTTTTGACCGCCAGGACCTGGTGCAGCTGAATCGAGTTCGTTTCAAAGGCGACTCGTGAACCGGAAATGTACAGACCCCAGACGCGGGCAGTGCCCTCGTCGGAGGCGTGCACACACGCGTCCCAGTCGCGAGCGAGGTTGCGGTTCCAGTCCCGCAGCGTCAGTGCGTAGTGCTCGCGGAGGTTCTCTTCGTGCCGCACTTCGAAACCGGCATCGTGGGCAGCTGAAATGATGAAGCCTGGTCCGGCGAGTTCTCCGTCCGGGAAAACGTACCGGTCGATGAAATCACCTGCGCGGTTGCTCTGAAGGTTATTTGGGCGAGTGATGCAATGGTTCAGCAGTCGTCCGCCTGGCCGCAACTTGTCCTTCAGGAAGCCGAAGTAAGACGGGTAGTTCGCCAAACCGATATGTTCAGTGAGACCGATCGACGACACTGCGTCGAAGCCCGCCTCCGTGACATCGCGGTAGTCGCAGAAACGGACTTCCGCCAGATCGCCCAATCCCTCATGGGCAATCATCTTCTGAGCCCATTCCGCCTGTTTGCGGGACAATGTCGCACCGATGACATGAACGCCACGCTTGGCTGCGAACCGCACCATGCCGCCCCACCCGCACCCGACGTCAAGCAGGCGATCCCCGGCTTTCAGGCCGAGTTTCTCGAAGACGAGTCGGTACTTGTTCTCCTGTGCTTCCTCCAGGGAACTGTCTGCGCTGGGGTAGGCCGCGCATGTGTACGTCATCGACGGGCCGAGGATGTGCTCGTAAAACTCGTTCGACACGTCGTAATGGTGGTGGATTGCTGCGGCATCACGGCTCTTCGAGTGCAGCAGGCCCAGGGCCATCCGGCGCCACCGGGGCATGTTCTCTTGCGGGGGTGGCGCGACCGGCCGCAAGCGCTCCCAGCCGAGTGACCGCATGATCGAGGCGATCGTTGCAGGCGAGGGCCGCCGCACCCGGACGTCATGCGCGAGAATCTTCATTATCTCGTACGGGTCACCCTGATGAACCCCGCTAACCTCGAGGTCGCCGGATACGTATGCGCGCGCGAGCCCGAGATCACCGGGCGCGGTTGCGAGGTAGGTCAGTCCACGGGGCGTCTTGAGGTGCAGTCCGTACCGGGCGGTTTCCGGGCCTAGTGCGCTGCCGTCGTACGCAGTGAACCGGATCGGGAAATCTCGCCCTAGTACCGCGCTGAGTATCTCAGCGACGTTCATCCTTTCGAGTTGGGGAGCCGTAAACGCCGTCAACACTGCCTTCATCGTCGTTGCACCGCCTTTGCATAGAGATCAAGTAACCGGCTCTTTGGGTCGTAGGTCTCTTTGAGTTCTCTATAGGTATCGCCGCCATACAGCGCGTCAAACTCTTTTCGGTCGTAAAACGCATCTGAGTACAGCGATTTGTGACCGTCAAGGCGATCCACTTCGTGCTCGATCATGCGGTTGGTGTGCCCCTCGGGCTGGTTAGCTACGACCGGCACCGCTGACCAGAAGCCAATATTGACGTATGTGCGCTGGGGTTCGAGCGGATAGAGGGGCCATGGGCGCGAAGCCGGGGATGTCGGCGAGGGTGGCCCTGGGCTGCGGGTTTTGCGCAGTCGCAGCGGGCATAGCCACACCGGCTCGATCGGCACGTTCGCCAAAAACCACCGCAGGAAGCTGGCGGTGTTCTCGATCGGGACCTCAATGTCCTGGACTACGCGTTCGCGCGGAAGGTTTCCCTTCCGTCGTTCGATGAAGTCCGCGAGGCCAACCCGGCGGTCAAGCGCGATCAGCTTCCAGTAGAAGCTGCTGCGGCGATAACGGCGCGGCCAGAATCTCCGGACCACTGGGTGTTGCGTTCCGAAAGCGCGCGAGCACCAGAACCAGTCGGTATCCCAGCGCCATAGATAGTCATGGATGGTCATCCGGTCGACGACGGGAGTTTCAGCGCCACCGTGCTGTATCGAGCGGTAGTAGATCTGGTTTCCGGTGTAGTCGCTGACCGGGCCCGGTTCGCTGGTCTGACGGCCTAGCGTGAGGTAGCTTTCTGTGGCCGAAAACATGACTCCGTCTACGTAATGAACGGGTTCCCCGTCATACGTCTGTTCGTACGAAACAGTGTCAAGTGTCTCCTGAAGCTCATCGAGGGTAGTAAACCGCAGGTGCCTGAGTTCAACGTAGCGTTCGACCGGCTCGAGTTCGATGCGAAGCCGCGTCGCATAGCCGAGCGTGCCGTACGAGTTGGGAAATCCCCAGTACAGATCGCTATGGGGCCCATCTGGAGCGGCGGTGACGACCTCGCCCGCCCCCGTGAGGATGTCCATCTCGAGAACAGATTCGTGGGGGAGGCCATTGCGGAACGACGTGGACTCGATTCCCAGGCCAGTCACTGCGCCGCCGAGAGTGATCGTTTTGAGTTGCGGAACGACCAAGGGGACAAGATTGTATTTGAGCGTTGCCGCGACAAGGTCCTCATATGTGCACATGCCACCGACGTCGGCAGTGCGAGCTTCGGTGTCGATCCCAATCACGCGAGCCAGGCCGGAGACATCGAGCCCAGGCGCGGAAGTCTTTTCCCTGTGGCGGAACAGGTTTGACGTCTTCTTTGCCAGCCGCACCGGAGCGTCATCAGGAATCGCTCGATAGCTGTGGATGAGGCGATCCACCGCAGCAGCATGCGCCGCCGCACTATCTTCAGGCGTCATAAGGGGCGTCGATCCGGTAGGCAGTCGAAGGCTCCGCACACTATCGACGATAGCCCGATCTTGACGCGGAGGGGGAGACTGAGATGTTGCCCGCGGGTGAACTTTCCGCGAGATAGGGCACTATGGACACGGCTCTAGAAGCGAATTGGTGTACTCCGAAAGGACACAAGCTCAATGGCACAGGTCAGCGCGTCAAGTTCAATCACGATCGCGGCGCCGGTCGACACAGTTTTCAGTGCCCTCGCCGACTACGAAACAGTGCGCCCGAGAATTCTGTCGGAACACTATCGCGACTACCGCGTCCTCGAGGGCGGCCACGGTGAAGGCACGATCGCACAGTGGATATTGCAGGCTACATCCAAGCGTTCGCGCGATATCAAGGCTGCGGTGAGCATCGACGGCACGACAATTATCGAGCGTGACGTCAATTCTTCGCTCGTGACGACATGGAGTGTTGCTCCCTCGACCAGCGGAAGTGAAGTCACCACAACGACGGAGTGGAAGGGCGCTGGAGGTATTGGCGGGTTCTTCGAGAAGACATTCGCGCCGCTTGGACTGAAGAAGATTCAGGCTGCGGTGCTCGCCAACCTGAAAGCCGACGTGGAAAAGCAGTAAGTCGTGTGCCCGGCCGTGCTATCAGGCCACTACCCTGGTAGCACGACTGCCGGTTTTTGGCAGTCCTCAACGTGAAAGGACCTCTTATGCAACCAGATGGTGCGCCTGACATGCAGGCGATCATCCAGCAGGCCCAGGCGATGCAACAGCAACTCATGGAGGCCCAGGAGAAGATCGCGTCGACCGAGGTTGAGGGCCAGGCCGGTGGCGGCCTGGTGACCGCGAAAATTACGGGGACTGGCGAGATCATCGACATCACGATCGACCCCAAGGTCGTCGATCCTGACGATGTCGAGACGCTCCAGGATCTTGTGGTCGGAGCGATCAAGGACGCCAGCCAGAACGCGCAGAGCCTCGCGGCAGACGCACTCGGACCGTTTGCGTCCGGGATGGGTGGAGGCTCCGGGATTCCCGGGCTGCCTTTCTGAGGCAGAGGACGCGTGTACGAAGGACCAGTTCAGGACCTCATCGACGAACTCGGCAAGCTGCCCGGGATCGGACCGAAGGGCGCCCAGCGCATCGCTTTTCATTTGCTCACAGCAGATCGCGCCCAGATCGTGCGATTGCAGGACGCACTCCAGCGCATCCGCGACGGAGTGCAGTTCTGTGTTGTGTGCGGCACGGTCGCGGAGCACGAGAAGTGCCGGATCTGCTCAGATTCTCGCCGAGACCGCACCATGATTTGTGTCGTGGAGGAGCCGAAGGACGTCCAGGCGGTCGAGCGGACTCGCGAGTTCAAGGGCGTGTACCACGTACTCGGTGGTGCGCTCGATCCGCTTTCCGGGGTGGGCCCGGACCAATTGCGGATCCGCGAGCTACTGGCGCGCATCGGCGGGCAAGTACCTGCAGGTGACGACTCCGTCGAGGTCACCGAGGTCATCATCGCGACAGATCCAAACACCGAGGGCGAAGCAACGGCAACGTACCTGGTGCGAATGTTGCGGGGCTTCCCGGGTTTATCCGTGACGCGCCTTGCGTCGGGTCTGCCCATGGGTGGTGACCTGGAGTTCGCGGACGAACTGACGCTTGGCCGGGCGCTTTCCGGGCGCCGCGCATTGTGAGACCGCGCGCGGACCGCGGCATCGATGACGCCGCTTTGACTCGGGCGGCCGATGTGGTGACGCGGCGGCCTCCCAAGCTGGGTGCCGTCCGTCTCGGGGCGATCGACGGTCCCTCAGGCTCCGGAAAAACAGTGTTCTCGCAAGCACTCTCGAACGAACTGAACCGCAGAGGCGTATCGGTTGCAGTCATCCCTTGTGACGACTTCGCCACGTGGGATCGCCCTGCGGCATGGTGGGGGGAGCTTGAGGACGGGGTCCTGAAACCAATCGGCCTCGGCGCGGATGGGCGCTATCAGGCGATCCGATGGGCTGGCGGACTCCCAGTCCCTGGGCCGTTCGTCGATGTGCCACCGCCTGACGTGCTTCTCATCGAGGGTGTATCGAGCGCACGCAGGTCCGTCGCAGGACGGCTATCAGTCGCGGTCTGGGTCGAGTGGGGTGACGCGTCCGCACGGCTCGAAGCTGCTGTAGCAAGGGATGGTGAGGTGTGTCGTGCGCCGCTGCAGGACTGGCAGGCGTTTGAGCGCGGATGGTTTCCCATCGACGGAACACGGGCGCGATGCGACGTCATCGCATGCGAATCACCTAGCTCCCTCGCTTAAACGGTATGTAGTTCACGACGTATTCGGGTATCAACTACAAACCGATTGAGTCCCTTCGGGCTTGACTACTTCGCTACGGCGAGCCGTTCCTTCCGCAACTGCGCGACCTCGTCAAGTGGCAGCGGTGTGAGGTCCTCGACACCAAGCGCGCGCTGGATGATCAGATCCGCGAGTTCCGGGTTGCGAGCGAGCGCCGGACCGTGCATGTAGGTGCCGATAACGGAACCTTGAACTGCGCCTTCGAATCCGTCACCCACACCGTTACCAACGCCGTACGTTACCCGCCCCAGCGGAGTTGCTTGAGGGCCGAGTGTGGTGCCTCCGCGGTGATTCTCGAATCCCGTCAGGGGCGCGGTCAAGCCGTCCGCAACGGGTGTACTGATCACCTCTCCGATAGCGCGCACATCCTGCGGTGATGTCGTGGCGTCCAGCATCGAGACACCGTCGACGCGCTCACCTGAGGAGGTCTCGTACCAGTGGCCCAGAACTTGGATCGCGGCACAGATCGCGAGCACCGGCGCACCGCGCTCGGCGGCACGTTGCAAGCCGGGATAACGGTTCAGGTGGCGCGTCGCCAGCCGCTGCGCGTAGTCTTCGGCGCCGCCGAGTGTATACATATCGAGCGACTCGGGGACCTCATCGTCGAGAGTGATTTCGACGATTTCCGCGTCGATCCCACGCATTCGCATCCGCTGACGCAGAATGAGCGCATTGCCGCCGTCGCCGTAGGTGCCCATCACATCGGGCAGCACAAGACCGATCCGCACCGTCGACTCAGCCACGTGCAACCTCCCGTTCGATAGCCCTGTTCAGCCCCAGGAATGCCGTGTAGTTCGCGAGTACTTCAACCCGGCCAGGCGGGCACGACCGGATGGCTGCGAGCGGGTCCTTGATCAGCGTGTGGCCGACACCCGCGTAGGTGAGGCGAACTCCCAGGTCCGTTCCGCGCTCCCCGGCCGCGACGACCTGAATGCCCTCGAAATGCTCGAACCGCACGTCCCAGAGCCACGACAGGTCCTCGCCGTCGGGTACCTGCCCGTTAACCGCGATCACGAGTCCATCAACGCTGTGATCGATCATCGACAGAGCTTCCTGCCAGCCCGCGGGGTTCTTCGCCAGCAGCATGCGCACGTTGTGGGAGCCAACTTGAACGGTGCTGTATCTGCCTGCGACTTCACGCACACCGGACACTGCCGCGACGGCGGCGTCAGGTGCTACCCCCATTGCGACTGCAGCTGCTACGGCCTGCGCCGCGTTGCCGCGGTTCGCGCGGCCGGGCAGGGACAAGGTCATCGGTACCTTGACACCGTCTGGCCCGTAGAGATGGTCGTCGTCAACCCACCAGTGCGGGGCCGGGCGGCGGAAGTCGCTGCCAGTGCTGCGCCAGTCGGTGCCATCGCGCGCGATCGGTTCACCTGTGCGGGGGCAACTTACCGAGTCCCCCACCCAGCTGTTGCCAGCAGCGACCCACACGACGTTCGGGCAATCGTACGCGGCTGACGTGACCAGAACGTCGTCACAGTTCGCAACGACAACTGCCTCGGGGTGACGTTCCAGTCCGGCACGGAGCCGACGCTCGATCATGTTGATTTCGCCAACGCGATCGAGCTGGTCCCGAGAGAGATTCAATAGGATGATCGCTTTCGGGCTGGTGAAGTCCGAGACGTGGGGGAGATGAAGTTCATCGACCTCAATGGCCGCGAGTGGGGCGTGGAGGTTCTTATTGAACGCGGCGACAATGCCCGCATCCATGTTCGCGCCATCGGTGTTCGTGGCGACCTCACCAAGCTCGGACAGCGCGGCGGACGTCATTCGCGTGGTTGTCGATTTGCCGTTGGTTCCTGATATCAGCACTGTCCGGCGGTAACTCGCGAGCTGCGTCATGATCGACTTGTCGATTTTGAGCGCAATCAGACCGCCGATCATGTTTCCCGCGCCCCGCCCTGATTTGCGTGACGCCCAGGACGCCGATCGCGCCGCCCGCAGGGCGAGCTTGCCGCGCGCAGTGATCGGTGCGCGGGCGATTTCTCCGGGGTCTCCGGGTGTTTTCCCCTTGGCCATGGGAAGAGGCTAGTTCGACTGGGCGGTCTCGTGCGCGCTGAACGCCCGAATTTGTCCCGGCAGCACTGCGATGATTGTCACTTTTGCGGGGACTCCCCAGGCGGGTCATAGACGGAAAGGTCGTTGTAGAGGGTCTGCGGGGCCAGTGGGGCGCCCGTGAGATACCCGGCGCGCCCCAAAGCATGTCCACCGACAGCGGCTGTCGCAAGGTTGATCACAATAGCGAGCGACGCCTTCACGATGTTCAGCCCTGAAGGCTCGTGGAGCAGCACGCCGAGCACGATAAGCGCGATCCCCAGGCCGGATGCGGTGGTGATCGCGCTTATTCGCGAGTAGAGGTCAGGCAGTTTGAGTACGCCGATCGCGGCTGAGACGAACGCCAGAGTTCCCAGGACGATGAAGATGGTGCCGACGATTTCGAGAATTGAACTCATCGCTGCCCCCTAGTGACGAGACGAGCAATGCTGAGAGTTGCCAGGAATCCCACAACTGTGGCGACGAGAATGATGTCGAGAACGATGTCCGTGTTCATCCGCAGTCCGAATAGCGCTACTACGCCGATAAAAGCGAAAAACACGAGGTCGGCTGCGACACCACGGTCTGCGTCTCGCGGACCGGTGAGGACGCGGTAGGACGCGGGAATGAGTGTCAGCGCGACAATCACGAGAGCCACATCGATGACCAGGGTCATGACGCGCCTCCTGCCGAGTTGGCCTTTTTCGTTCCGGCTATGGAAGGGGTGGAGCCCATTTCTCCGTCTCGGCGCATCGCGCGCAGGAGACGCCGTTCAGCTTCGTACAGTTCAGCCTTGAACGCATCCTTGTCCGCTGCATACATCCCGTGCACATAGAGGACTGCTGGATTGTTCTGAACCGACAGTGTCAGCGTTCCGGGAGTGAGCGAAATCAGATTTGCGAGCATCGTGATTTCCAGATCAGTGCTGCAGCGCAGGGGGAGCCGTACGATTCCTGCGGACATCCGCGTACCGGGAGTGACGATGTCCCACCCCACGGCGATATTCGATTTCGTCAGCTCCCAGATGTAGTACAGAACGAAACTCAATGCCCGGAACGGCCAGGTCAGAGTAGTACTCATTGTCCGATCACCGCCTCTACGTAGCCGCTCACGTCAAGCAGTCCAGCTGCGGCCTGTTCAGAGAGAACGAGAAGGCCCTGCGCGCCGATGCCCACTGCCAGGGTGACGACCGCGAGCACCACCGCTGGCATCGCCACGGAGGGTTTGATGTGGGTAAGCAGTCGTCCGGGTTTGCGTGCACTCACCAGGCTGACGCCGTCCTCGGGTGCCCGGCCCCAGAAGACGCCCTTCCAGATCTTCAGCATCGACGTCAATGTCAGCAGGCTGACGACTACGGCGATCACCGCTGCAGCGATCTGGGTTTCATCGATTGCTGCCCGCACGAGGAGGAGTTTCGCGACGAACCCCGAGAAGGGAGGGAGGCCAGCCAGTGAGAACGCCGCACCCAAAAAGGCTGCCGCGATGAGCGGTTCAGTACGCGCGATTCCCTGCACCTTGCCGAGATCGTTCGTTTTGTAGGTGACTTCGACTGCGCCGGTGGATAAGAACAGCGATGCTTTGACCACCATGTGGTGCAGCAGGTAGAAGATGCCCGCAGTCAGCCCGATGGGGCCGAACAAGGCGACACCGAGCAGGATGTATCCGATCTGGCTGATCATGTGGAAGGCGAGGATTGACCGAGTGGTGTTTTCACCGACGGCGCCGAGCACACCGATGAGCATGGTCGCTGACATGATTACAATGCCGATCCACAGGTAACGGCTGTCGCCGTCGTAGATCACCGCATAGATGCGGTAGATGGCGTAAATCGCGACTTTGGTGTGAAGGCCGGAGAAGAGCGCCGTGACCGCCGGGGACGTGTAGGGGTAGGTCCGCGCGAGCCAGCCGTGCACAGGCACCACCGCCGCTTTGACGCCAAGGGCGATGAGGACCACGGCCACCGCGGCGCCAATCAGCGGATCCTCACTCCCCGCGCCCGCTAATTCGGCGATGTTCACTGTCCCGGCAACGCCATACACCAGCCCGACCCCGACGAGGAAGATCGTCGACGTCATCAGGTTCATCGTCACGTACAGGCGTCCCGCCGACAGGCGCCGGAGCCCGCCGAGCATGGCGATCAGGCCGTAGGACGGCAGGAGCATGACTTCAATGAAGACGAAGAGGTTGAAGAGGTCGCCAGTGAGTAGCGCGCCGTAGACACCGCCGGAGAGCACGAGAACCAGGGGCGCGAAGTAGGCGCGTTCATCATCTCCGGTCGCAATACCGAAGGCGGAGCATACGAGACCGAGAAGTGCGGTCACGATCAGCATCAGTGCGCTGAACATGTCCGCGACCAGGGGGATCGCGATGCCGCTCGGCCACAGCGCGATGCTGTGCCCGAGCACGTTCCCGCCGTATGTTTCGACAGCGAGCCAGATTCCGAAGCCGAGTGCGAACGCATTGGTCCCGAGGAGGATGGTCCGGCGCGCCAGCAATGGTGTGTGCATAACGGTCAGCAGTGCCGCCGCCAGCAGGGGGACGATGATTACGAAAGCGAGGAAAGCACTGTTCATGGGTTGCCCTCGCCATGCACGTCAGATGTCCGCATGCCTTCTCCCTTGGGCGAAGCCGACGGAACGTCTCCCCGCTGGATCTTGTCTGTCGATCCGGCGTCAGTCTCGGTCACGGTCTCCTCTGCTCCGGGAGGTCTTGGTTTATCGGCTGACATAGGTGGATCATCGGTGTCATCGTCACCGGAGCCAGCGCCAGCAAGGGTCAGCATGTAGATGGTGATCGAAAAGGCAATCACGATCGCGGTCAGCGCGAAGGCCTGCGGCAGGGCGTCGGCCGCCCCAGCGAGGTCTGACAGCTGCACGAGCGGTGCCTCGCGGCGTGATGCGACCCCGGCGGACAACAGCACGAGGTTCGCTGCGTGCCCGAGCAGGACGAATCCGAACGTAATTCGGACCATACCGCGCTGGAGCACGAGGTAGACGCCGCCCGCTACGAGCACGCCGACGAAGAGCGCAAGGGTCATCGTCGGCCTCCTGTCATCGCTTCGTGTTCTGGCTCATTACTGACTGGCGGGTCCCTATCTGGGGGAGCGCCGTCTGGTGCGTCCGGAGTGTAAGCGGCAGGTGTCTCTTCGACGCCGAGCCGATTGAGTGCGGCGAGGATGACACCGACGACAGCGAGATAAACGCCGATATCGAAGATGAGCGCTGTGGTGAAGTGGTAGTACGCGTCACCTGGCAGCGGAATGTTGTAGTGCAGCGGCCGGAGGAACGAGCCATCGGCGAAGCCGAGCACCCCCACTAGTGTGGCAATGCCGATTCCGGAGGCGATCAGCCCCACGTACGGCAAGCGGATGGGAGCGCGTGCCGCACTCGGCGCGCTGAGGTACGCGAGTGCGAATCCGGCACCACCAACGAGTGCGGAGATGAACCCTCCACCAGGGAGATCATGCCCGCGGATGAGGAGGTACAGCGACAGAATGATGAGGACGGGTGCGAGCCAGCGGCCGACTGTGCGCGCCAGAATCGTGTTGCCAACGGCGGAGCCGATGGGTGCATCCTTCAACTCGGTGGCGCGGGGATCACGATCTCCGCGAAGAAGCCCGCTCGAGTCGAGTACCGAAATGATGACTAGCCCCGCGACGCCCAGAACTGTCAATTCTCCAAGAGTGTCGAGCGCACGGAAGTCGACAAGAATGGTGTTGACGACGTTCGTTCCGCCCGTTTCCTCTTCTGCTTCCTGGAGGAAGTACTCGCCGGCCTGAGAAATTTCGCGACGGCCGGTGAGCGTGTAGGTGGCGAGCGCCGCGCTCGTTCCGGCGATGACAGCGATTCCCGCGGTCAGGGCCGTGCGGGACTTGCTCACTGTGTGGAAGACGCGAGGCAGTCGGCGAAGGATGAGTACGGCAACAACGACCGTGAGTACCTCCACGAGCAGCTGTGTCAGGCCTACATCGGGAGCACCGAGCACGAAGAAGAGCAGCGCGACTACGAAACCCACGACGCCGAGCAAGGCCAGCGCGGCAAGGCGCGACCGCGCAATGACAATACCGATCACACCAGCTGACACGAGTAGCAGTAGCAGCCAGTCGATCGGCTGTGTGACGGGCTCAGGGAACGGAGGAACCACGGGGCTGCTGATGAACACTCCGAGCGCGAGTAGCGCCAGAAGAATGAACGGTGCCGCGAGGTGGCGAGTCGGCGAATTCGAGCGTGTGAGGTCTCCGACCCGCGCTCCAAAGGCGATGGTGCCATCGTAGATCCGTTCGAATACCTCCACGCCCGTGATCGGGAAGAGGCGCCGGTCGAGCAGACGGTCGATGGTGTTGCGGAGCAGGAACAGGACGATACCGACGCTGATCGTGATCATCGACATGATGAACGCCGCGTTGACCCCGTGCCACAGCGTCAGGTAGAAGGTGCCCACCAGGCCCTGCGTATCCAGTACGACCCGCTCGATCAGCGGGTCGAGCCACCCGGCGTAGAAACCGAGAACGAGGCCAGCCAGCGAGGACACCGCAGCAGGCAGCAGGAAGATCAATGAGGGCTCACGGAGCTTCACCTGCTCCGTTGGGCCACTGAACGCGCCGTACACGATCCGGAATGAGTACGCGAACGTCAGTATCGCGCCGATAACAGCGAATGTACCGACGAGCGGGCCAACGAAGTCCGGTCCCGGCGCCTCGAGGAAGGCGCCGAACATGTTCTCTTTCGAGATGAATCCTAGTAGTGGCGGTACGCCTGCCATGGATAGTGCCGAGAGCGCGGTGAGAGCGGCGGTGAGGGGCATGACACGGCGCAACCCGGTGAGTTTACGGATGTCCCTGCTTCCGACTTCACGGTCAATCACGCCGACGAGCATGAAGAGGGTTGCCTTGAATAGTGCGTGAGCGAGCGTGTGGATGCCTGCTGCCGCGAGGGCGGCGGGTGTGCCGATTCCGATTACGGCCACGAGGAACCCGAGCTGGCTCACCGTCGAGTAGGCGAGAAGTTCCTTCAGATCGTGGCGTTGCAGCGCAAAAAGTGCGCCCATGATCGCTGTCAGGAGACCGACACTAATGAGCGTCACGTGCCACACGGTGTTGTCGCTCAGCACTGGTGAGAAGCGCATCAACAGGTAAATGCCAGCCTTCACCATCGCAGCCGCGTGTAGGTAGGCACTGACCGGTGTCGCGGCGGCCATGGCGTCGGGCAGCCAGTAGTGGAATGGGAACTGCGCGGACTTCGTGAAAGCAGCGATGATGATGAGCACGCCGACTGCCGTGGCGAAGGTTCCGTTTTCCTGCCAGACAGGGTGCGCGAGGATAACGCTGAGCTGCGACGTCCCCGTGTACACGATCATGGTGACGACCGCGGACAGCAGGGCGAGCCCACCGCCCGCGGTGAGGATCAGCGTCCGCATCGCCGGCTTGTTGGCGTGCAGGCCGGACCGGCCAATCAGGAAGAACGAGGCGATGGTCGTGAATTCCCAGAAGACGAACAGCAACACGACGTCGTCAGCAACAACGAGCCCGAACATCGCGGCAGCGAAGATCGACATCAGCGCGTAGAAACCGGCGTGGCGGCCATGGCTGAAGTAGCGGGCGGAGTACGCCATAATCAGCGCACCCACGCCGAGCACCAGAGCGGTGAACAATAGGCCGGTACCGTCGAGCCGAAGGTGGAAGTTCACTCCGATCGCGGGCATCCACGGCTGACTGTATTCGATTACGCCGCCGTCCCGGAGGTGCGGGGGTGCCTCGTAGAAAACCCAGCCGCCGAGACCGAGGAAAGTCGCTGCGAGCACCCAGCCGGTTGTGCGGCCCAGGTACTTGTCCAGCAATGGCGATGCCACAGCTGCAAGCGCCAGCAAGCTGAGAACCAACGGCAGAACCACGTACCAACCCCTTTAGCGGATGCTCGGCAAAAGACACGTCTCGTAGGGGCGCCCCAGTTTGAGGGCCCCGTCAGTGGGGTGTTGCTGGCGGCGGACAACCACTCCCGTGGTGCCCCCACGTGCTCGGATACCCGTTAGAACCAGAGAAGCTGGGACGGCCGCGAGTCCCGAGGAGTGCGGTGTGAAACGCGGACAGCAGCGGGTAGGCAGTCATACTTCCCCCTTCGCTGATGTCAGGCTCGCGGAAGTCACGATATCAGGGGCTCGTAACAGGGTTGTGAATCATCCCGCTCCTTGGACAAGCGGAACGCGCGCCGAAATGTCGATGTGAAACGCGGAATCCGCCGCCTGGACAAGCCGTGGCGACGGATTTCGGGAGGTGAGAACGATCACTGTTGCGCGGTGCACGCTCGTGCAGAGCCCGTCTACACGGTCACTGTGACCGCTCGGTTAACGGCGGAGACAACAGCACGCAGCGATGCCGTAGTTATCGACGTGGCGATGCCGACACCCCACACCTGCTTGTCACCGACGAGGCATTCGACGTAGGCGGCAGCCGATGCGTCATCGCCGGCGGACATAGCGTGTTCGCTGTAGTCAAGCACGCGAACGTCGAGCCCCAGGGTTGCGAGTGCGTGGACGAACGCCGCCAGGGGCCCGTTTCCCTTGCCTGAGATCTCGCGCTCCGCGCCGTTGTACACCACGACCGCAGTGATCGAATCTGTACCACCGTCGACCTCAGCCTGGTCGTACAGCTGACGGATACGCTCAAGCGGACTGACCGGTTCCAGATACTCCTTGGAGAAGGCCTTCCACATGGCTTCTGGACTGATCTCGCCACCAGCTGAGTCGGTGTGTTGCTGGATCGTCCGGGAGAACTCGATCTGGAGCCGTCGCGGCAGCTGCAGACCGTGGTCGGTCTTCATGATGTAGGCGACACCGCCTTTGCCGGACTGTGAATTGACGCGGATGACCGCCTCGTAGGTCCGGCCCACGTCCTTCGGATCGATCGGCAGGTAGGGGACTTGCCAAAGTGTTGTGTCGACCTCAGTGCCCTGAGCTTCGGCATCTTCCCGCATAGCATCAAAGCCCTTGTTGATCGCATCCTGATGACTGCCGGAAAATGCGGTGTAGACCAGGTCACCCCCGTAGGGATGGCGTTCCGGGACTGCTAGCTGATTGCAGTACTCGACGGTCCGGCGGATGTCGTCAATGTCGGAGAAGTCGATCTGCGGGTCCACGCCGCGGCTGAATAGGTTCATGCCCAGCGTTACCAGGCACACGTTGCCGGTGCGCTCCCCGTTGCCGAACAGGCAGCCTTCGATTCGGTCTGCGCCTGCCTGGTATCCCAGTTCAGCTGCGGCGACAGCTGTTCCGCGATCGTTGTGTGGGTGCAGGCTCAGAATGATGGAGTCGCGGCGCTCGAGGTTGCGGTGCATCCACTCGATGGAATCGGCGTAGACGTTGGGTGTCGCCATCTCCACGGTTGCCGGGAGGTTGATGATCATCGGCCGTTCGGGCGTGGGCGCGAAGATCTCGGTCACTGCATCGCAGACGTCCTTGGCGTAACTGAGTTCAGTTCCGGTGTAGGACTCGGGTGAGTACTGCCACATCCAGTTCGTGTCCGGATACTTCGCCGCTTCCTCCAGGCAAACCAGCGCGCCATCCACCGCAATTTTCTTGATGACGTCCTTGTCGGCGCGGAACACGACGCGGCGCTGCAGGATTGAGGTCGAGTTGTAGATGTGAACGATTGCGTTCTTCGCACCCCGGCAGGCTTCGAAGGTCCGGCGGATCAATTCTTCACGGCACTGTGTGAGGACCTGGATGTACACGTCGTCCGGGATCGCGCCCTCTTCGATGATCTCGCGGACGAAATCGAAATCGGTCTGGCTTGCCGAAGGAAAGCCGACCTCGATGTGCTTGTACCCCATGCTGACAAGAAGATCGAACATCCGCCGTTTGCGGGCTGGGCTCATCGGATCGATGAGCGCCTGGTTCCCATCGCGGAGATCGACAGCACACCACAGCGGCGCACGCTCCGTGACGTTGTCGGGCCAGGTCCGGTCGGGAAGCGAGATGTGTTCGACTTCTTCGTCAAAGGGCCGGTACCGGTAGACGGGCAGGGAGCTGCCCTTTTGCGTGTTCCATGAGGGCTGCCCGGCAGGTTTTGGGCGAGAGGGGGCAGAGGTTGCGGCGACCTGCCCAGCCTCAGGTTCAACAATGGTCATCGGAAGATCTTTCTCGGGTAAGTAAGGGCTTTGCTCCCACGGGGAGTAGACCAGCACCAGAAAGTCCCGCGACGGGATGCCGGTCTGCGTCAGATCCCGTCGCGGCGCTTAAGGAGAAGACCGCGATGCATGCCTTCACTGTACCCCGGCGCGCAAGGTTGTCATCCTTTGCGGTGGCTGCGCGCCTGATCTGCGCAGATTGATTCTGCGTCGGCATCGCTGCCATAACAGTGGCACGAATCGACGGATCTGCCCTGACGGAAGTCATCCGCGGAGGCTAGCGTGTGGGACATGGCAACCGGTGGCCCCTCAGAACGTGAATTTGATGTCATTCTCTACGGAGCGAGTGGATTCGTGGGCAGGCTGACTGCGCAGCACCTCGCGCAGAGCGCACCCGACTACGCGCGAATAGCGCTCGCTGGACGGTCTAAACAAAAGCTTCAGGCCGTGATCGACGAGATTGGCGGTGTCGCGCACACGTGGCCAGTAGTCGAGGCGGATGCAAGCGATCCCGCGTCGCTCGCCGCGATGGCGAGCCGCACGCGCACCGTGGTGACGACGGTGGGCCCGTACGCGAAATATGGTCTGCCCCTTGTCGAGGCATGCGTCAATGCAGGGACAGACTATGCCGACCTCACCGGAGAACAGCTTTTCGTCCACGACAGCATCGAGCAATTCCACGAGCGCGCCGAGGAAACCGGCGCGCGCATCGTGCACTCCTGTGGTTTCGACTCCATCCCGTCCGATCTGAATGTCTATTCGATCTACCAGCAGGCGCTTGCTGACGACACTGGTGAACTGACCGACACCACGCTGTATGTGAAGGCGATGCGCGGTGGAATGAGCGGCGGCACGGTCGCATCGGGTCGCCGCCAGATGGAGCGGGAGAGCGAGAACCCCGAACTCGCGAGAATCGTCAAGGATCCCTACACATTCAGCACAGACCGGACGCTCGAGCCGGATCTCGGTGACCAGAAAGACAATGGCTTCGGCAAAGCCAGTGATATTGATCCCTCGTTAAAGGGATGGACCGCCACATTCCTGATGGCGCCTTACAACACGCGTGTGGTCAGGCGCACGAACGGCCTCCTGGGATGGGCGTACGGAAAGCAGTTCCGCTACCGCGAAGTGATGGGAACGGGCGCTTCGGTGGCGTCTCCGCTGTTCGCTGCTGCACTGTCGGGCGCGCTGGGCGCGATGTGGAAATTCGGGCCGACGCTGTTCCGGCGAGCGCCCCAGAAGGTAATCGACCGGGTGCTCCCACAGCCTGGATCAGGTCCGAGTGAAGAAGCGCGCCTCAAGGGCTTTTTCGTGATCGAGACCTACGCGAATACATCGTCGGGCGCCCGGTACAAGGCCACCTTCGCCGCGCAGGGAGACCCTGGTTACGCAGCCACGGCTGTGATGCTTGGGGAGGCGGGGCTCTGCCTGGCGCTCGATCGGGACCAGCTCTCGGCGCTGACGGGAGTGATCACACCAGCCGCCGCTATGGGTGAGGCATTGCCGCGCCGATTGCGCGCAGCCGGGGTGAAAATGGAAACTGAACGCATCAACAACTAGAGAAGCGCACCGCTCATCTCATAGGGCGGATCCTGTGCATTTTCTTAAAACCAGCTGAACGCGAAGTGCAATAGGGGTGCTGAACAGTGCAAATGAGCAGCTCGCGCGTCGCGTTCAGCTGTCTCGAGTGCGGCAGCCCAGGCGCATTCCAGGAGAAATCTCGGTAGAGTGTTCGTTTGGAATCCCGGCAATTTACCGAAAGGGTGAGTTTCAGCGTGGCGCTAGTCGTGCAAAAGTACGGAGGATCCTCGGTGCAGTCCGCCGAGCGCATCAAGCGTGTCGCCGAGAGGATCGTCGAGACAAAGCGCCAGGGCCATGATGTGGTTGTTGTTGTGTCGGCGATGGGCGATACGACAGACGATCTGCTTCAACTGGCCGCCGATGTGTCACCCGCGCCGCATCCGCGTGAAATGGACATGTTGCTGACTGCAGGCGAGCGGATCTCGAACGCTCTCGTGGCCATGGCGATTCACGCATTGGGTGCCGAAGCCCGATCGTTTACGGGTTCGCAAGCGGGGGTCATTACCACCCAGTCGCACGGCAAGGCGAAGATCATCGATGTGACTCCGGGTCGCGTGCGGACAGCGCTCGACGAGGGGTCGATCGTGCTGGTTGCCGGCTTTCAGGGCGTCAGCCAGGACAGCAAAGACGTAACAACGCTAGGACGCGGCGGGTCTGACACGACTGCGGTGGCTCTTGCCGCTGCGCTGAACGCTGATGTCTGCGAGATCTACACAGACGTCGACGGTGTCTACAGTGCTGACCCACGCATCGTCCCGAATGCACGCAAGCTAGACAATATTTCGTTCGAGGAAATGCTCGAGATGGCGGCAGCCGGCGCGAAGGTGCTGATGTTGCGCTGCGTTGAATACGCACGGCGCTACAACACGCCGATCCACGTGCGGTCGTCATATTCGAACAAACCCGGCACAATCGTGTCCGGATCAATGGAGGACATTCCTGTGGAAGACGCCATTCTGACCGGAGTTGCGCATGATCGCAGCGAGGCCAAAGTCACGGTCGTCGGTATCCCGGACGCGCCTGGTTTCGCGGCGCAGGTTTTCCGGGCTGTCGCAGACGCAGAAATCAACATTGACATGGTGCTGCAGAACGTTTCCAAGGTCGAGACCGGTAAGACCGACATCACCTTCACGCTGCCCCGGTCTGACGGCCCCAAGGCTGTCGAGTATCTGACGAAGCTTCAGGAGAAGATCGGTTTCAGTCAGGTGCTTTACGACGATCACATCGGCAAACTGTCGCTGATCGGCGCGGGCATGCGCTCGCACCCCGGTGTGACCGCGACGTTCTGCGAGGCGCTGGCTAACGCAGGGGTCAACATCGAACTGATTTCGACCTCGGAGATCCGCATCTCGGTCCTGTGCCGTGATACGGAACTCGACAAGGCGGTCGCTGCTGTTCACCAGGCCTTTGAGCTCGGTGGCGATCAGGAAGCTGTCGTCTACGCCGGATCGGGGATCTGATAATGGGTGCCACGGTTGCCGTAGTGGGCGCTACCGGCCAGGTCGGTCGTGTGATGCGCGCGCTCCTCGAGGAACGAAACTTTCCCGCAGACCGCGTGCGCTTCTTTGCGTCCGCCCGCTCGGCAGGAACGACGCTCCCATTCCGCGGTGAAGACATTGTCGTAGAGGATGTCGCCGCGACCTCAGATGAGGATTTGAAGGGCATCGACATCGCGCTTTTCTCTGCGGGGGGCACGCTCTCCAGGGAGCAGGCGCCACGGTTCGCGGCGGCGGGAGCGGTTGTCGTTGACAACTCTTCTGCGTGGCGCAAGGACCCTGAGGTGCCGCTCGTTGTCAGCGAGGTGAACCCGGACCAGATTCGCAACCCACCGAAGGGGATCATCGCAAATCCCAATTGCACCACGATGGCCGCGATGCCGGTCCTCAAGGCTCTGCACGACGAAGCAGGCTTGACCAGGCTGATCGTGTCGACGTACCAAGCGGTGTCTGGCAGCGGGCTAGCAGGAGTCAGGGAGTTGCTCACTCAGCTTCGCGCGGTGATCGACGATGCCGAGAAGCTGGTGAATGACGGGTCTTCGGTCGCGTTCCCCGAGCCGGATACCTACGTTGCTCCTATTGCGTTCAATGCACTGCCACTGGCGGGCGCGCTCGTCGACGATGGCAGCGGTGAGACTGATGAAGATCAGAAGCTGAGAAATGAGAGCCGTAAGATTCTCGGGCTTCCCGAACTTGCCGTATCCGGAACGTGTGTGCGCGTTCCTGTCGTGACCGGCCACTCCCTCTCGATTAACGCTGAGTTTTCTCAGCCGCTGAGCGTCGAACGCGCCGAGAAGATTCTTGCGGAAGCACCAGGCGTTGAACTCGTCGATGTTCCGACGCCGCTCGCCGCGGCGGGCCGGAACCCGTCGCTGGTCGGCCGGATTCGTCAGGATCCCGGTGTGCCTGAAGGGCGGGGGCTGGCATTGTTCATCACGAACGACAACCTCCGCAAAGGTGCAGCCCTGAACGCAATCCAAATTGCGGAACTGCTGGTGGCGCAGAGCTGATCAGTGCGACTTAACCGCTCCGGTGCTTGCTTACTGGCACCGGAGCGGTTTTGTTTTTAGCTATTTAATTCCATGTTTGGGACTGGCGGAATTTGGGACAGTGGCAATTCAGCGATCAAATATTAAAGTCAGCTGATAATGCGAAGGTTGAGATAAATGTCGAGGCCGGGCAGGGGCAGGCGGACCTGCCCCTGCCCGGACAGTCAGCCGTCGCTAGGCTGGACTGCTGCTTATGCGCTGAGGCAGGCTTCGGGATCTTCGGCACCGCCACCAACACCGGAAATGCCGCCCCCAGTGCCGCCTACCGAAATGCCTGGGCTATCGGCGCCGCCACCGACTCCGCTCACACCTGCGCAGTAGTCATCGGCCTGGGCAACGCCACTGAAGCCGAATGATGCGCCGGCGGCGAATGCTGTGACTAGGGCAGCCCTGGCGATACGACGGTACATAGATCGCTCCTTTGCGAATTTCTGCCTCCACGTGAAGGAAGCGTGGGGTTCGAATATGCCGGATTGCTTTCCCGACGATCGAAACATTAAGCGGTTGTGATGTTCACCGCAAGGGTTTCTGTAAATCCTGAGAAATTCAAAATCGCCAACGTCTGTTATTAAAGCATTTCGTCGCGGCAGGTCAAACTTCGATACAGCGGTTAACAAAATATGTTACTAATTCGTTTATGCTGGAATAACGCGTCCGGGTGTAATCGAGCAGTGGCCGGCCAGGAAGGTAGGCGAACCCGATGCCCGCGGGTCTCAACTTCTGACTCCCCGGCGTGTCCGCCCAGCCGCTATGCCCGATTCGCACCGAGCGCTTAGGCTGTGGCGGTGCAACGTAAGACTGAAGAGATCCCCCCACCCCCGGTACCCCCAGCGCAGTTGACGCTCGGCTGGTGGTCATGGCGCATCGCGGCGCTGCTCGTACTGCCTGCCGTGGTGCAGATCCTCGTGCGCCTCGACGGCGTCCAGGCGCGCTTGGCTCAAGAGTTCGCGACGGATCCTGGGCTGGGTACACCGGGGACCGAGAGCGCTACCGAGATGGCGCGTCTAGCTCCGTGGGGAGTGATCATGGCGGGCACAGTGCTGATGATCGCGCTCCTGGTGTGTGTTGCGATGATGCGCCGGCTGGGTTCACGAGCGGCACGGTACGCCATTATCGTGATTGGTCTCATCACGATCCCGATCACCTCGCTCGCGTATGGCATGGGCCAGGTGACGGTGGATTCAGCGCCAACCCTCCTTGACCTTCTGCCGATGGCTCAGGTGGTCCTGATGGTGGCGGGAACAGTGCTCACTTTCTTGCGTCCTTCTACGGACTGGCTGTATCTCGCCCATGAGTACTGGGAGTTCGAGCGGGGCTGAGGGTCCATGTTCGCTCAGAGTGAACTTTCTTTGGCTGCCCTTTCTTGACTCATTCCAGAAAGCAGGCATACTGGGGATATGCCTACGGAGCACCTGCCAGGCGAGCCGCGCAACGTGTTGCGCGAGGCTGGCCTGAGGGTGACAGCCCCCCGTGTGGCAGTTCTGACAGTCCTCGCAGCCGCCCCGCATTCAACGGCTGACGAGGTCGCGACGAAGGTCCGGGCAGAACTCGGATCGGTATCGACGCAGGCCGTGTACGACGTACTTAGAGCCTGTGTCGCCGCTGGTCTGGTTCGCCGGATTGAGCCTGCTGGTTTTCCGGCGCTGTATGAGACACGCGCTGGAGACAACCACCACCACTTTGTGTGTCGGTCGTGCGGAAACGTCGTCGATGTGGATTGTGTTGCTGGTGCTGCCCCGTGCCTCACACCGCACGAACTAGCCGGCTGCGTCATTGACGAGGCGGAAATCGTGTTCTGGGGTCTTTGCGCCGAATGCGGGCGTGAAAACCCGGAAACGTCGATAGCGTCCGGGGCAGCCCGACCGGAAAACTCTCCAGCCCACCCCTCCTAGGAGGCTCCGTTATGACCACTGCAGCTGACCAGCCCGTTCCAGCTACGACATCGAACAGCGGGATTCCCGTCTCGAGCGACGAGACCTCACTGACCCTCGGCGAGCAAGGGCCGATCGTTCTGCATGACCATTACCTCATTGAGAAGATGGCTCATTTCAACCGCGAGCGCGTGCCGGAGCGCGTAGTGCACGCGAAGGGCTCAGGCGCTTTCGGTGAACTTGAGATCACTGAGGATGTCAGCGAATTCACTTGTGCGGACTTCCTGCAGCAGGGCAAGAAAACGGAAATGGTGATCCGGTTCTCCACTGTGGCAGGGGAGCAGGGCAGCCCCGATACCTGGCGCGACCCGCGAGGTTTCGCCATGAAGTTCTACACCGAGCAGGGGAACTACGATCTCGTTGGTAACAACACGCCAGTGTTCTTCGTTCGTGACCCAATGAAGTTCCAGGACTTCATCAGGTCACAGAAACGCATGCCAGATTCTGGTCTTCGGGACCACAACATGCAGTGGGACTTCTGGACGTTGTCGCCCGAATCGGCGCATCAAGTCACCTGGCTGATGGGTGATCGCGGAGTGCCGAAGACCTACCGCCATATGGATGGCTTCGGGTCACACACGTACATGTGGATCAATAAAGACGGCAAGCGTTCCTGGGTCAAGTACCACTTCAAGACAATGCAGGGCGCCGACTTCCTCACACAGGAAGAAGCCGACAAACTCGCCGGGGCAGACCCTGACTTCCACCGGAAGGATCTTTTCAACGCGATCAAGAACGGTGATTTCCCGAAGTGGAGCCTGGAAGTCCAGATCATGCCGTTCGAGGACGCAGAGAAGTATCGCTTCAACCCCTTCGACCTCACGAAGGTGTGGTCGCAGAAGGATTACCCGCGGAAGAAGGTCGGTGTTCTCACGCTGAACCGCAACCCGGAAAACTTCTTCGCGCAAATCGAGCAGGCCGCTTTCGAGCCGTCGAACGTGGTTCCAGGTATCGGTTTCTCGCCCGACAAGATGCTCCTTGGGCGCGTGTTCTCCTATGCCGACACTCACCGCTACCGCATCGGTGTGAATTACACGCAACTGCCCGTCAACGCACCGAAGGCGCCCGTGCACACCTATGCGAAAGACGGCGCCATGCGCTACGCGTACAACTCGCCTGACGTGCCGGTTTACGCTCCGAACTCTGCCGGTGGCCCGGCTGCGAAGGAGCAGCTTGCTGGCCCGTACAACGGCTGGGAGTCCGCGGGAGACATGGTTCGTTCCGCGTATGTTCAGCACCCTGAAGACGACGACTTCGTCCAGCCGCACACTCTGGTCCGCGAAGTCATGGATGAGGCAGCACGCGAGCGCCTCGTCAACAATGTCGTCGGACACCTACTGGATGGTGTCACCGAGCCGATTCTCGAGCGCGCATTCGAGTACTGGAAGAAGGTCGACCCCGAGGTCGGCAAGCAGATTGAAGAAGGCGTCCGCGCCGCCCAGAACGGCCAGTAATCTCAACCACGAAATGTTCGGGAGGGTTACCCGAGCCAGAATCGGGTAATTCTTCCTAGGACGTAACCCTGGCCAGGGGGCACTCCACTGGCCACAGAGACAACAGGAGGCAACGAAGTGTCAGCCCCTATCACGAGCACACTGAGTGACGACGAACAGCGCGTGACCGGTGAGGCGCTACAGGGAACTGTCGTCGACCTGATCGACCTCAGCCTCATCGCGAAGCAGGCGCACTGGAATGTCATCGGCAAGAACTTCCGCTCCGTTCACCTTGCACTTGACGAACTGGTGACGGCCGCCCGTGAGTTCACTGACGAAGCAGCCGAGCGAGCCACTGCGATTGGCGTGCCACCGGACGGTCGGGCATCGACCGTTGCCGGTCAGTCGGGCGCCAAGGGTATCGGCGAGGGGTGGACGAGCGATGAGGACATCGTCAACATCGTTGTCGAGAACCTCGCCGCGGTGATCGAACGTCTCCGCAGCCGGGTCAAGGCAACGGAGGAACCTGATCCGGTAACTCAGGACCTTCTCATTAGCATCACGGCACGACTTGAGCAGCTTCATTGGATGTGGCAGGCGCAGGTCGCCTGATCTGGCTTGAGCGCATTGATTCGGCCCCTCGCATGCGCCTGGGGCCGAATCCGTTCAGGTCACATTTGCGAAGGCTTCGACCTGGCGGATCTTTCCGGCGACCACGAGAATATCGCCGCGCATAAGCACGGTCTCCTGCGTTGCGTAGGTGAAGTTCTGGCCGGGCCGCTTCACCGCGACGACCGTGATTTCGTACTTGCGGCGCAGTTCGCTGTCCTTCAGGGGCATACCGATCGCGTCCGCGGGCGCGAGAGTCTTGACCATCGCATAATCGTCACCGAACTCGATGTAATCGAGCATGCGACCTGTAACCAGATGCGCGACCCGTTCTCCCATATCGTGTTCGGGGATGACCACGTGGTGGGCGCCTACGCGTTCGAGGATGCGGCTGTGCTGACGGCTGGTGGCCTTCGCCCAGATCTGTGGCACCTGGAAGTCCGCGAGCAGTGAGGTTGTGAGGATCGACGACTCAAGGTCGGTTCCCACGGCGACCACAGCGTGCGGGAACTTGTGCACGCCCAGTTGCATGAGCGAGTCGCGGTCAGTTGTGTCTGCAACGGCAGTCTGCGTGAGATCCTCAGCGAGGCGCTGAATGATCTTGGGGTCATTATCGATACCGAGTACCTGGGTGCCGCTAGTAACGAGTTCACGCGCGAGTGAGCGGCCGAATCGCCCCAACCCGAGCACTACAACCCGCGTGCTTTGCTGGCGATCATTCTTACCCGACAATGGGACGCTCCTCTGGGAGTTCGTAACGGCGTGGCCGTTCCTGCAAGGCGAGAGCCGAGGCCAGAATAATCGGCCCGATACGGCCCGCGAACATCAGAACGACGAGTATCAGTTGAGCAAGTGGACGTAGGTCTTCGGTGATGCCCATGGAGAGTCCGACTGTGCAGAACGCTGAGATCACCTCGAACAGCACGTGATCGAGTGGGTGTTCGGAGAACGTCGAGATGATGATTGTTCCGCCCATGACAGCGGCGATTGAGAGCAGTGCCACAGTGAGTGCCTGCCGCTGGACGGCGTCCGCTAGCTTGCGGCCCATCACGTGGACGGTCGGCTGTCCCCGGAGTTCCGCCAGGATCACGAATCCGAGCAGCGCGAACGTCGTCACCTTGATGCCGCCCGCTGTACCTGCGCTCCCGCCACCAATGAACATCAGCACATCGGTGATGAGGACCGTGGCGGCGTTCATTTCCCCGGTTTCAATGGTGTTGAAACCGCTGGACCGGGGTGTGAGGCCCTGAACCGCGCCCGCCATCAGTTTCTGCAGGGTGCTGAGAGGGCCCATCGTACTGGGGTTCGCCCACTCGAACATGATGACAGAGGCAATGCCGATGACACCGAGAAGGCTGTGCGTGAGCACGGTGACTTTCGTGTGGATAGTCCAGTGCCGCGCGGTGTGCTCGGCGCCGCGTGCCTCCCGGACCTGTTGTCTGAAGTGGCGCGATACCTCGAAAATGACGGGGAATCCGATCGCGCCGAGTGTGAACGCGATGATCACCGGGAAGAGGATGAGCGGATCCCCGACGTACTGCATCATGCTGTCTGATTGCAAAGCGAACCCGGCGCTGTTGAAGGCCGAGATCGCATGGAAGATCCCCCAGTAGGCAGCCTCACCGAACGAATCGGCATACGCGATGTAGTAGCGGGTGACCAAGAAGATCGCCGTGATGAACTCGATGATCAGGCTCATGCGGATGACGCCGGCTACGACGCGGCTGATCTCACCGAGGCGGAGGTTCTTCTGCTCAGTGTGCGCGATGAGCTGCATGCGCATGCCCATCCGGCGGGCGACGAGCAAACCTAGCAGCGATGCGACCGTCATAATTCCCAGGCCGCCGAGCTGGAAAAGGCCCACGATTACCCAGTGCCCAAACGGAGACCAGAAGCTACCCGTATCTACGACAACGAGTCCGGTAATGCACGCTGCGGACGTGGCAGTGAAGAGCGCCTCGACGAAGGTCGCCCGTCCGCTCCCCGCCGTGGCGGCGGGAAGTGAGAGCAGGAATGTTCCGAACAGAATAACGGCGAGGTACCCGGCTACGATCACCCGGGCCGGGTATTTGACGAATGCACCTGCCGCCCGGCTCAGGCGGAACCGGACTCTGGAGCGGAGCTCAGACGGCTCAGCCGCAGTCACTGCCGCCGCTCGTGGGGTGCAGCGGTGAATCCCCTTCGGGCAGAGGGTTCTTTTGAGGAAGCTACTTCCGGGCCGCAGGCCGCAAGGCGCTGTTCAAGCATGAGGTGAGACTACGCCGCACGGATATGACGCGCACACGAAGGGGCCGGCTTCCTGATCGTTCGCGCTAAGAGGTGCGTGACGTGCACCCTCGTGGAAATACGCGAGTGGCGCCCTCCAGTGATGGAGGACGCCCTCGCACTATTTTTGTCGGGGTGGCGGGATTCGAACCCACGACCTCTTCGACCCGAACGAAGCGCGCTACCAAGCTGCGCCACACCCCGAACCTGGCAGCCCGGCTCACGCCGAGCGGCGTGGTGAGTTTAGCGCACTGTGGCCTCTGATTGCGAAACGGCATGGCTATCCTCCGCGTACGGAGCGCGGTCGGGCCGCGAGACCAACGTCAGCAGGCTCGCTTCGGGGCGACAGAAGAAGCGGGCAGGTGCGAAAGGTGACGTGCCGATACCGGCAGAAACGTGCAGATACATGCGAGAGCCCCAGCGTGACGCCCCTTTTACGCGGGACCGATCGATACCGCAGTTAGTGACGAGCGCACCCACCCCGGGCAGGCAGAGCTGACCACCGTGAGTGTGCCCAGCTAACACAAGGTCGTACCCGTCGTCAGCGAAACGGTCGAGCACACGTGGTTCAGGTGAGTGCGTGAGGCCTATCCGTAGCTGCGTTCGCGAATCAGATGTCCCGGCGATTGCGTCGTAGCGGTCACGCTCGATGTGCGGATCATCTACACCGGCGATGGAAACGCGCACGCCTGCCACTTCGAGTTCTCGACGTGTGTGAGTGGCGTCGAGCCATCCTTGTTCTTTGAACGCGGCCCTGAGGTCCTGCCAGGGGAGAGGCTCCCCGTAGACGCGTTCATGGTCCTTCTGGAAGTACTTCAGCGGATTTTTCAGCCGTGGACCGAAGTAGTCGTTGCTGCCGAAGACGAAAGCTCCCGGCCGGCTGAGAAGCCCGCCAAGGGCTTGAACGACATGCGGCACTGACCGGGCATGTGACAAGTTGTCGCCGGTATTCACGACCAGGTCGGGTTCGAGGGCGTTGAGTTGCTGCAGCCAGGCCTGTTTCTGACGCTGGTTCGGTGTCATATGCAGGTCGCTCATGTGCAAGATTCGCAAAGCGGGCACACGTGGCGGGAGCACCGGGAGTGTGAACTTCCGGAGCGTGAAGGCGTTGCGCTCGACCATGGTTGCGTAGGCGAGAGCAGCGGTGCCGGCTGCCCCCACTATTGCCGCGGTGCCGAGTGCGCTGTGGGCGGCAAGCTGCCGGGTTATGCGAGCCATCAATTCAGGATACGGCAGGCCGGTCGGGGCCCGGCCTGCCGCAGGCGGGACAGTCCGTCGCTAGTTGTTGAGGTTAGGGACGGGCATTGGCTCGGGCAGGCCGGGGACCTCGACCGAATCGGGAAGATCGGGCCGCTGCTCAGAGCGTGCAGTTGTAGGGGGTGCTTGCGTCTCCCGTTGAGATGGTGAGGGCCGCACGACGCGCTGGCTGCCGTCGGAGACATACAGGGTGATGGTTGCTCCGGGCGCAGCGAAGCCATTTGGTGAGTAGGACGTCACCACACCGCGAGATTCGGCACTTGATGTCCAGACGGTGTTGTAGCTGTAGCCACTTGATTCGAGGCGCCTGATTGCGGTGCTCTGCGTGAGGCCGGCCACGTTCGGCACCTGGTTGCGCGGATCGCCGCTGACGTACTTGCGATCAGTGGCCTGCGGTGCCTGGATTGGGCCGAGCTTACTTGCAACTGGTCCTACAGCCTGGAACCAGGTCTGGGCGGGCTCGTTGCCGCCGAAGAGGTTTCCGCTGTAGCACTGGCGTACTGGGAACGAACAGACAGGGCTCGGGGTGGGGGAGTCGCCGTAGATGTACGAGACGCCAGCGACCGTGTTCGTGTACCCAAGGAACCCAGCGGAATAGTTCGAGTTCGTTGTTCCGGTCTTCGCCGAGACGGGTGCGCTCCAGCCGGTGGCTCCAGCGGCCCGCGCGGCGGTGCCGACTCCGGTGTGATCCTGACCCAGCGCCTGTGAGAGTGCGGTTGCCAGACCAGGTTCGACGACTTGCTCGCATGGTTCATGTGCGATTTCGATCGCGTTGCCGTATCGGTCGATGATTGCGTCGACCGGGGTGGGTGGACACCACATGCCGTCGGAAGCGAGGGTCGCAGCGACGTTGGAGAGTTCGAGCGGGTTGACTGCGACGGGGCCGAGTGTGAACGAACCCTGGTTCTGGTCAACAACCATTTCTGCGAGGCTCTGCTCACCGTAACCGGAGGTCCCGGCGCGTGTGTAAGAGCGAAGGCCGAGCTTGACCGCCATATCGACGGTAGCTTCGACGCCAGCCTGCTCGATCATTCCGATGAAAGTGGTGTTCGGTGATGTTGCGAGTGCTTCGGTCAGGCTCATCGATGGCTTATATGACGAGTAGTTCTCCACGCAGTAGGTGGCGGGGGGGCATCCAGGAGCGCCTCCGTATCCCATGCCCCGGGCTTCATAGCGGGCAGGCACGTTCACCCACGTATCGATTCCCATGCCCTGGTCGAGGGCAGCTGCGGTCGGGAAGATCTTGAAAATCGAGCCGGCGCCGTGTCCCACCATAGAGAACGTCTGCGGGCTGACCGTTTCGTTGTTCGTGCCATCAAGGCCGTAAATGCGGCTGCTCGCCATGGCGAGGACGCGGTGTGATTCCGACCCAGGCTGAATGAGGTTCAAAACGTTCGCAACGCCGGTAGCCTGTGGACTCGTGTTGTTCCTGACGGCCCTGACCGCCGAATCCTGGACGTCAGGATCGAGTGTGGTCTGGATCAGGTAGCCGCCGCGCGTAACCTGATCACGCGGTATGCCAACGCTCGAGAGGTACTGCATAACGTAGTCGCAGAAGAAACCTCGGTCATCGGCAGCGATGCAGCCTTGGGGCAGCATCTTAGGCTCCGGCAGTACGCCTAATGGCTCTTCCTTGGCAGCACGGAATTCCTCGGCTCGATCAGGGATATTCTCGATCATCGTATCCAGGACGACGTTACGGCGATTCAGCACGCGCTCCGCGTTTGTGTACGGGTTGAGTGCAGAACTGCTTTGCACGATGCCTGCGAGCATGGCCGACTGGGCGGCATTGAGGTCGGAGGCATTGATCCCGAAATAGGTCTGCGCAGCCTCCTGGACCCCGTATGCGCCATTGCCGAAAGGCACGAGATTGAGGTACCGCGTCAGAATTTCTTCTTTACTCAGCCGACTGTCGAGTTCGAGGGCCATGCGGATCTCGCGGATCTTACGCGCGGGCGTGGTCTCGATTGCTGCCCGACGTTCCGCGTCATTCTGGGCGAGTACCAGTAACTGGTAGTTCTTGACGTACTGCTGGACGAGCGTTGAAGCGCCCTGTTCGATCTGGCCGCTGGTGGTATTGGTGAGGAAAGCGCGAGCGGTGCCCTGCCAGTCAACGCCGTCGTGATCTGCGAACCGGCGGTCTTCAACGGACACGATGGCAAGCTTCATGTCGTTTGAGATACGGTCGCTGGGCACCTCGAAGCGCCGCTGGTCGTAGATCCAGGCGAGGGGGTCGCCGTTGACGTCGACCATGGTGGTGACCGCGGGGACCTCGCCCTCGATCAGCTGAGCCGAGGTGTTCTCCACGGTTTGCGCTGCTTTGTTGGACGCGAGGCCGAACCCGCCTGCAACGGGGAACATCATGCCTGCAAGAAGCACACCCCCCAATAAGCTGCAACCACCGAGCTTCGCCACTGCCTTACCAATCGACACGAGACCTAGGGTACTTCCCCGAAGTAAGAAGAGCACTCCTGCAATGCCGCAATTCGTCCAGCGCATCGGGTTATGGGCGCAAAACGGTCGCGGATGGCCCGCTCGTTTACTCTTCACCGCGTTTCGTCATGTGTCGTTACACCCTTGTGATTTCAGTTGTTGCACAACTGTTTCCGGGCAGAGTCGCAGTTGTGCACCTTTGCATCTAGCGTCATGTCCTGTGCACTCACACTTGCTGGCTGGCATGCTGTGGCCTGGCGGAGAACTGTCTCCCTCAGGCTGTGGCGGGTCGAGTGCGCGCTGCGCGGGGATGACAATCCAGCCTCGGATGTAAATCCGAGGTTGCATTCAGCGCAGTTAGTACCTAAGTTTGTGGCCAGTGTGATTCACCTAACAGTCAGTAATGGAGTGTGAGCGACCCGTCGCACTTCGGTTGTTGACGCGGCGGGTGTTTCCTGAACCGGATCCGGTATGGGAGCGCCTGCGGGGGATGCTGGTCCGCAGTTGGCGATTCAGTCGCGCTGTGGACGGGCAGACAACAGGAAACCGCAGGGGGCCTGAAAATAGGGAGTCAGCGAAGGTGATGAATCAATCGGGACTTGCAGCCTCCGGAACAACACTCGACAAGCGACCCACTACACGCCGCAGTGGCGGTCTCCCGATCAGTGCGATGATCTCGACAGACCAGGCTGAGGCGCGTATCGCGTGGGTATCACAAGCTCGTTGCCGAGGAATTGATCCGGATCTGTTGTTCGTTCGCGGTGCGGCGCAGCGGAAGGCCGCGACGGTATGCCGTCACTGCCCTGTCATTCTCGAGTGCGGCGCCGACGCTCTCGACAATCGTGTGGAATTCGGCGTTTGGGGCGGCATGACGGAACGTCAGCGCCGCGCGCTGCTGAAGCAGCATCCAGAGGTCGAATCATGGTCTGATTTCTTCGCGGCTCAGCGCGCGCAGCAGTCAGCCGTGTGACAACAGAACTCACGATGTGGGTAGTACCTAGCAGGCAGAGAGGGGAAGCTCGGTCCGCTGGGTACTCACATCAAACGTGCTAGCCAGGGTTCTTCATCTGGGCGCTCACATTTCGCAGCGCATCGAGGTCCGACACTTCAAACGGAAGTGAACGGACGGTTGTCATCGCGACGCGCGGGTGAGCATGCGTGAATCGCGACAGCAAATGCTGTTCACGTTTGGAAATCCGGGATCGGTCGGCGTGAATTCTCAGGAGCGCTTCCGTCACCGCGTCGTCGCCGTTAGTGTCCTCCGCGAGTTCTTCGGCGGCCGCCAGCGCACGGTCGCTACTGAACGACGCAAGTGTCGGATGCGTTCTATTCAGAATCAGGCCCGCGAGTGGCATGTTTTCGCTGCTCAGCCGATCGACAAAGAATGATGCCTCGCGCAGCGGATCCGGCTCAGCCGCAGAGATGACAAGAAATTGCGTGCCAGGAGTACGGAGCAATTCGTAGGTGCGATTGGCGCGTTCACGAAACCCGCCAAACATGGTGTCGAGGGACCGCACGAATTGTGAGGCGTCCGAAAGCATCTCCGACCCGACGATGGTGGACACCCCTTTCATCGCCAAGCTGATAGCGCCAGTGACCATGCGCCCAATTCCACGCCCGGGCGCTAGGAAAAGGCGCATCATCCGGCCGTCGAGAAAAGTACCAAGGCGCTGCGGCGCATCGAGAAAATCAAGCGCATTCCGTGACGGCGGAGTGTCTACGACGACCAGATCCCAATCACGCTTCTGGACGAGTTGGCCGAGTTTCTCCATGGCCATATATTCCTGTGTGCCGGAGAATGAGGTCGCGATCGTTTGATAAAACGGGCTCGAAAGGATTGCTTGAGCGCGTTCTGGTGTGGTGTGCTCTTGCACCATTTCGTCGAAGGTGCGCCGCATGTCGAGCATCATCGCGTACAGCTTGCCTGCACTGTGCTCGAGCGGCACCTCTTTCGGCGTGTTGTCCAGTTCACCGACGCCGAGTGCCTGCGCGAGCCGCCGGGCAGGGTCGATCGTGAGGACGACGACGGTGCGGCCCATGTCAGCCGCTCGTAAAGCGAGTGCCGCCGCAGTGGTTGTCTTGCCCACACCGCCTGCGCCGCAGCACACGATGACCTTGGTGCCGGAATCGGAGAGGATTCCGTCCATGTTGAGGCGCGGCGCAGTGTGCGTGGTGGCGGGTTCGGCTGTCGTAGTCGTCATTTCACACCTTGGTTCGCTAGGGCTTCCGCGAGCTCGTACAGTCCGCCGAGGTCGACACCTTCGGTCAGCGTGGGAAGGGAGAGTTGCGGAATGTCGATGGCTTCGAGTTCACGTGCGCTTTCCCTCTGAGCCTGAGTGCGGATCGCATACTCGGACGCTTGGGTCAGCAGTCCGTCGAAGTCCTCATCGCTGAGTCGCAGCCCGGCACGCTTGAGTCCCTCCCGCGCCGCGTCACGATCAAGTTCACCCTGGGCGGCAGCGTCGAGCATTCCTTCAGGCAGATGCATGCTGTTGGTGCGGTTGACGATGATCGACCCGATACGCAGTTCCTTGGCCCTCAGCTCTTCAATCGCGTCGATGCTTTCCTGCACGGGGAGTGATTCGAGCAGCGTCACGACGTGGACCACAGTCTCGTCGGAGTGCAGCAACCGGACCACGCCTTCTGATTGACTTCGGATCGGACCGGACTTTGCAAGGTCCGCCATGGCTTTCGTGACGTCCAGGAAAGTGCCGATACGGCCAGTCGGGGGTGCGTCCACTACGACAGCGTCGAACGTCGGCCGCCCATCCTTCTCACGCCTGATCACACACTCTTTGACCTTGCCGGTGAGGATGACATCCCGCAGACCGGGAGCCAGGGTGGTGGCGAATTCCACTGCCCCGACCTTGCGCATTGCCCTGCCAGCGAGGCCGAGGTTGTAGAACATATCGAGGTATTCGAGGAATGCAGCCTCGATGTCGATGGCGAGCGCCCATACCTCACCGCCGCCGTCGGCCGAGGCCACCTTGGTTTCCGCATAGGGCAGCGGCGGGATGTCGAAGAGCTGCGCGATGCCCTGCCTGCCTTCAACTTCCGCAAGGAGAACACGCCGCCCCCCAGCCGCGAGCGCAAGCGCCAATGCCGCTGCTGCAGTCGACTTACCCGTTCCGCCCTTGCCGGTGACGAAGTGCAGCCGGGCGTTCGCTGCCTTGTGGGTCCACAATTCGGAGGTAGGCACGCTTCAGAGCTTATAAGTATGTGTGCCGCTGTGTCCTATGACTAGGCTTACAGACATGAGTGAGATCACCCGCTGGGAATATGCAACCGTCCCTCTACTCACACACGCCACAAAGGCGATCCTCGATCAGTGGGGAGAAGATGGATGGGAACTCGTGACCGTCCTTCCTGGCCCCACTGGTGAACAGCACGTGGCCTACCTGAAGCGCGCCAAATGAGCGGGTACCTCGAGCGGCTCAAGGAACTCGGTCTTACGCTTCCGCCCGTTGTCCCCCCTGTTGCCGCGTACGTTCCTGCAGTTCAGGCTGGGGATTTCGTCTACACGTCTGGCCAGCTTCCACTAGTAGCGGGCGGCTTGCCCGCTGTGGGGAAGGTTGGCACGGACGTGACACCCGACGAGGCGAAGGAAATGGCCCGGATCTGCGGCCTCAATGCCCTCGCCGCGATCGATGCGCTCGTTGGTCTCGAAGCTGTCGAACGTGTGGTGAAGGTCGTTGGATTCGTGGCGTCTGGCCCGGGCTTCACTGGTCAGCCGCAGGTCGTCAACGGCGCGTCGGAACTGCTCGGGGAGGTATTCGGGGAAGCAGGAAAGCACGCGCGGAGCGCTGTTGGCGTCGCGGAACTGCCCCTCGACGCCCCCGTTGAGGTCGAAATGATCGTTCAGGTCCGTCGCTGACCTCAGCGGTAGCTGAAGAGGCGCTTACCATCGACGTGACCGTGCTCGTTGTAGCTTACGAGCGACACCCCTGAGCGACCGTTGATCAGCTTCGTGATTCCTGCATTGCATGACACACGGTGCAGCGGAACGAATATCCGGTCGCGGTCGCCCAGGAGCTTCGCTGCGATCGCGGCAATCACGCCGCCTGAGGTGAACGCTGCAGACTGGACACCCGAACCCGAATTGCGGACCAGTTCATCGAATGCGCTATCCACGCGTTCGGTGAACTGGTCCCACGTTTCTGTGCAGGGGCTTGACCTTCCGGCAGCAATCCATCGGTCCAGGGCTCCATCGAGGAGTTTCTGAAACGACATTCGATCGGCGTGACTTTCCGCCGTCCCGCTGTCTGGCTCACCGTGGTGGTGGATGACGTCGGCGAAGTCGTACTCGTTCCAGCGCGGATCGGTGGCCGGCTCGTATCCGCTGTGCAGGGACGTGTCTCGCTGCCGCTGCATCGTTCCGCTGACGATGTGAGTCACGTGCGCGGCGCGATGGCGAAGCTCTTCACCCGTGATTCTCGCCTGTTCGCCACCAAGGTCGGAAAGCGCGTCGTAGTTGGCTGTGCCGAATGATGCTTGGCCATGACGGACCAAGAAGATGGTTCCCATCACGTCCCCTTGATTGCTTCCTTACAGCGCCATTCCAAATACCCGGTGAAGATCCAGAAATCTTTGTACAGCGGATTGTGTGTGCCGCCGTCATGGAAACGCCGATACAGCTGCTGAATGATCACAGCGAGGCGGAAAAGTCCGTATACCTCATAGAACTTCCAGTTTGTGACAGAACGGCCAGTCTCCTGAGCGTAATAGTCGACTACTTCTGCGCGCGTCAGCATCCCGGGCAGGTGAGTCGGCTGTCGACGGCTCTGCTGCATGACGTCGTCATCGTCGCTCTGCACCCAATACGCGAGTGTCGCGCCGAGTTCCATCAGCGGATCACCGAGTGTTGCCATCTCCCAGTCGAGAATGCCTATGACATTCATCGTCTCGGGGTCGTCAAAAACTATGTTGTCGAAGCGGAAGTCGTTATGAATCAGGCAGGTCGCGACGTCGTCGGGTGCGTGGCTCGACAACCACGTCATGACGTCTTCAAAGTCGGGAACGTTGGAAGTGTGTGCGCGGCGGAAACGGTCGGACCACCCGCTGATTTGGCGGCGGACGTATCCGGCGCCGCGGCCCAGGTCGCTGAGACCGGCTGCGCGAACGTCGATCTGGTGGAGTTCGACGAGACGGTCGAGAACGTCCGTGCATAGCGCGCGAACTCGGTCGGGGCTCGACGGCACGGCCTCCGGGAGATCCCTGCGGAGGATGATTCCCTCAAGGCGTTCCATGACGTAGAACTCGGTGCCGATCAGCGACACGTCATCACAGAAGGCCAGCATCTCGGGGACGTACGGGAATGATGGCTTGATTGCCCTCTGGACGCGGTATTCACGGTCCATATCGTGTGCAGAGGCCGCTCGGTGTCCGCCTGGTGGCCGGCGCAGAATCAGATCACGCTCGGGGTACGAGAGCAGGTAGGTGAGATTCGATGCACCGCCAGCGAACTGACGGACGACCGGCACACCCGTGACGCCCTCTACTCGATCAGCGAGCCACTCGCTCACCGTGGCGGCATCGAACGCGTCCTCCTCTCTGAGACCGGCTGGCTGGTCGATGAGACTGGCGTCGTCGCGATCATTAGTCACCCCACCCTCCTTACCACTGACAGGGGTGCGAACCGGATAACTTGGGCCAGTGCGGCCCACGGCCACCGCGGAATATAGGCCTTGCCGGGTTCCCGCTCGATAGCGGCAATGAGGGCACTGGCGCCTTTGTCCGCTGAGGCGAGCAGTGGGGTTTTTCCTGCTCGGGCTGTCATTTCTGATTCGATGTAGCCCGGGAGCAGCGAAGTCACTTTGATCGGTGAGCCAAGGTGCTGGGAACGTATGCCCTCGGCGAGCGACGCGGCAGCCGACTTGCTGGCTGCGTAAGCAGTGATGTTACCGCGCATGCCGCGCAGGGCGCTGAAGGAGGAAACCACCACGAGATGGCCGTACCCCTGGGCCCGGAAGATCCCGAGTGCCGCCTCGCATTGCGCAAGCAGTCCGACGACGTTCGTTTCCACGGTCTGCTTATTCGCGGCGAAATGGCCGGTACCCAGCGGCTGGCCCTTTCCAAGGCCCGCGTTGGCGATGACGCGGTCGAGGGATCCCAGTTCGTCCCGGATTTCGCGGAACACGGTAAACACTTTGTCGTGATCGTTGACGTCCAGAGTCTTGACCACGATCTGAATGCCAGGATTTGCGGCGCGCAGTTCCGTCGCCAGCGACTCAAGGCGATCAGTTCGCCTGGCGCAGAGGCCGAGATTGCGGCCCATTGCCGCGAACTTCCGCGCCATGCCTTCACCTAGGCCGGAACTGGCGCCTGTGATGAGAATGTTCGTGCGCGGCTGCGTGCCTCCTCTCCTACTCATTTCGAGTCCCTTCCGTGCGCACGTGCTTTCGCGAGTTCAATTCGTGAAACCACACCCAGGTGTACTTCGTCGGGCCCGTCGGCGAGGCGCAGTGACCGTGCTGCGGCGTACGCGCCCGCAAGCGGATGATCCTCTGTGAGCCCGCCGGCACCGTGCCACTGGATCACCATGTCCACCACGTCCTGAGCCATTTGTGGCACCGCGGCTTTGATCTGCGATAGTTCGGACAGGGCCCCAAAAGAGCCGGAGGTGTCGAGTAGCCACGCGGTATACAGGACATGCAGGCGCGCCTGATTGATGGCGATCCGGGCCCGGGCGATACGTTCCCGGTTGCCGCCGAGATTCGCGAGCGGTTTGCCGAAAGCTGTTCGGGTTGTCGCGCGTTCGAGTCCGATCTCGAGTGTGCGTTCAGCGAGTCCGATTAGGCGCATGCAGTGGTGGATCCGGCCGGGGCCGAGTCTGCCCTGCGCAATCTCAAATCCGCGGCCTGGACCAGCGATGATGTTCGCCACCGGGACGCGCACGTTCGTGAAGCTGACCTCGCCGTGGCCGTACGGCTCGTCGAAGTAGCCGAAAACGCTGAGCATGCGGTCGACCGTCATGCCCGGCGTTCCCACTGGCACGATCACCATTGAGTGACGGGAATGTCGATCCGCATCCGGGTCCGTAAGGCCCATGAAGATGACGAACTGGCATCGCGGGTGGCCGATTCCGGTCGAGAACCATTTGCGGCCGTTGATGACTACTTCGTCGCCCTCTATCACTGCGGTCGCGGTCATGTTGGTGGCATCAGAGGACGCGACATCGGGTTCGGTCATACAGAAGGCCGACCGTATCTGACCGTCGAGGAGTGGTTGCAGCCATTCTTCTTTTTGCTGAGCGGACCCGTAGTGAATCAAAACCTCGGCATTGCCGGTGTCCGGTGCATTGCAGTTGAAGATTTCAGGCGCAATGACGTGTCTGCCCATGAGTTCGGCAAGCGGAGCGTACTCAGCGTTTGTGAAGCCGGGGCCTCCGAGTTCACGACCTTTTTCGCTGGCATAGGCGGGCGGCAGAAAGAAGTTCCACAGTCCTTGGCTCCGCGCTTTTTCTTTGAGCTCATCGATGATCGGTAGCACGACCCACGGATTTTCCCGGTCGCGGAGTTCCGCGAGGTACTTCGCCTCGACCGGCGCGATCTCCCTATCGATGAACTCCGCAACGCGGCGCTGGTACTCGGACGTGAGGCTCGACGGCGTGAAGTCCATGACGGCAGCGTACTCGCGTATAAAGCATTGCTCAGTTATTTCGCTGTTCGGTGGCGCGCAGAATAGCCTCGATGACCCATTGAAGGTGTACGCCGCGCGTGGCTGAACAAGCGTGTTCAGTTCTTAGAGCACAGGACTCGAGGAACTCGTCGAGCATTGTCTGGTAGCAGTCGAGCGGGGAAGTTTCCCGAGTGCTCAGCTCGGCGACTCCGCTTTGCCCGTGGACAGTCACCCGGAGCCGTGATGGCTGGACCGGGGTCCGCATCGAAAGGGTGAGGGAACTCAGGCGCGAAGGGTATGACTCGGGCTCTCCAGGGGGAGGGCGATGGCTGAGCGTGAGCATCCAGGTGTCGGTGCGTGGCTCATGATGTGCTGACAGCACCCCGTCAATGTGCCCAAGTGCCGCATCGATGACGTCGATGACGTGGGGTCCGACGTCATGGAGGGCGCCTCCGTCGCGACGCCACTGAGATGCCGCGAAAGGTCCGCCAAGCAGGGCTCCGGACAGCCACATCGCATCTCCTGCTGACCAGTCACCACCCTGCGCCTGGTCCAGGAAGAGTCGGGTTTCGGGTGCGAACCTCCGCGTCAGGAACATGATGGTCCGCGAGCCGTGCTCGCTAGCAATCTCAGCGATGTGCCGCGCGGCGTCCATGGTGTCTGCGAGTGGTTTCTCCAGAATGAGGTGCTTACCACGCTGTGCGGCTAGTGGTGCCAGGGTGGCCTGGATTGCCGGCGGCACCGCGAACGCGACGGCGTCGCTCTCGTCGAGCAGTGCGGAGAATGAGTCGAACGCCCGTATGCCGGTTCCGCTCGCCGCGTCGGGGCGCCGCGCCCACAAGCCCGTGAACTGCACACCGGGGTGTGCAGCCAAAGCCGGTGCATGCGTGTGTATTGCCCACGGTCCAGCGCCCACAAGCCCGATTCGCATCTTCTCAACCTACCGGGCCTCGTGACGCCGTCGTACAGTGACAAGTGATGACTCTCGAGCACCCCGCGTACGGCGCCATCCGCGAAGTCTCGCCCTTCGCGTCTGTGGTGCTGGCCGAAAACCCCGGATACATGACGCTTGACGGGACGAATACCTGGATTCTGCGGGCGCCCGATTCGCCAGGCTGCGTGATCGTGGACCCTGGGCCCGATGACGAGGCTCATCTACGGCGTGTCGCTTCTGCGGGGCCCGTCGATCTAATACTCATCACGCATCGCCATATCGATCACACGGAGGGAATCGACTCACTGGCGCGACTCGTGCAGGCTCCGGTGCGTGGACTGAGGCCTGAAGACTGTCGCGATGCCTCTCCGCTCGAGGCAGGCGAACGTCTTGATGTCTCAGGTCTCACTCTCGAGGTCTTGAGTGCGCCAGGCCACACAGCAGATTCGATGATGTTCACAGCAGACGTATCAGGCGAACGCGCGCTGCTGACTGGCGACACGATTCTCGGCCGGGGTACGACGGTTCTCGACGCCTACGACGGAGACCTCGGAGCGTACCTAGAGACGCTGGACCAGATCCTCGACCTGGGGTCAGGAATCGTCGGACTACCAGGTCACGGCCCTGAAACTTCAGATGTCGCCGCTGTTGCGCTGGAGTACAAAGCGCACCGCGAGGAGCGGCTCGAGCAGATCCGGGCAGCACTCCGAGTTCTCGGGAACGACGTAACGGCGAGGGAGGTCGTCGAGCACGTCTATTCGGACGTGGGCCAGCACCTGTGGCCCGCGGCCGAAGCCTCGGTCCGGGTGCAGCTGGCGTACCTTCGCCAGCGCGCGTGAATCGGACAGCCGTACTAAGCTACCTGACAACGGTAGATCTGGGTGCGGAATGACTCAGATTGTAAACCCAAGGGCAGAACCCTGCCGGCTAGGCCGGTAGTGCCTTCGTCCCCTCGCCCCGTGGGAGGGTGACGCCGTGGGAGGGAAGACAACGTGCGGTTCTGCCAGGACGCCATGCGACTACGGAGCGGGGAGTTATGAGTGAGCAGAGCGTAACAACGGAGCGAGATGCGGAGCGCCTGCAGCACGCTATGGATGACCGTGATCAGGCCGGTCCGGGGGACCGTGGACTCTTTGCTGAGCGGCTCGAGGAGCTGTTCAGAAGTGTCCCTGATCCGAGCGGCCGGCGGTATACGGGTTCGGCCATTGCAAGGAAGTCAACTGAGCTGGGCTACAAGCTGGGAGAGTCATATCTGAGCCAGCTGCGGTCAGGGAAGGCGCGAACGCCATCGTTCCGGACGGTGGAGGGCATCGCGGCGGCCTTCGGTGTGGATGTGCGGTACTTCCTGGAGGATGCGGGGCGGCGCCGCAACCGGGAAGATATTGACATGATGCGGCTGCAGGCTGATCGGACGATCCACGAGGCAGCGCACCGCTTAGCGGGGCTGCCTGAATCTTCGATCACGATCGTGAACGAACTGATCAAGGTTCTTCGGGTACAACAGGGGCTTCCAGCCGATCCTGCTGCTGGTGCCGTAAACGGTGACGCTGGCCGGACCCTAGGCTAGCCCTGACGCAGAGAAATGGCCTGCGATGGCTGACCGCGCTAGTGCGGTTTGTGCCGTCGCAGGCCATTTGCTGTCTTGGTCAGCGTGCTCGGCGAGCCAGCCTCTCCGAGTCAGAGATTAGGACGCTTTTACCTTCGAGGCGCAGCCAGCCACGGTGCGCGAAATCGGCCAGCGCTTTGTTCACGGTTTCACGTGAAGCGCCTACTAGCTGGGCGATCTCTTCCTGAGTGAGGTCGTGCGTCACCCGCAGCGCACCGTTTTCCTGTGTGCCGAAGCGCTGCGCAAGTTGCAAAAGTGCCTTGGCGACACGACCAGGAACATCCGTGAAGATGAGATCGGCCAGGTTGTTGTTGGTGCGGCGCAGCCGCCGCGCCAGAACGCGGAGCAATTGCTCAGCGATTTCTGGACGCTGGGCAATCCACTCTTTCAGTGCATCGCGGTCCATGCTCACCGCGCGCACCTCAGTCACGGTGGTGGCACTTGACGTTCGGGGGCCTGGGTCGAAGATCGAGAGCTCGCCGAACATGTCGGAGGGCCCCATGATCGCCAGCAGGTTCTCACGACCATCCGGGGAGCGGCGCCCAATCTTCACTTTTCCGTTGACGATGATGTACAGACGGTCGCCTGGCTCGCCCTCATTGAAGATGACGTGCTGACGTGGGAAGTCCACAGGCTGCAGCTGCTGTGCGAGCGCAGCAACGGCTGAGGGGTCCACTCCCTGAAAGATTCCGGCTCTGGCCAGGACCTCGTCCACATGGGCTCCTTCGGGAACTCGTTCGGCGCCGACACTGTTCATGCGACGGCATCAAGCAGTTTGCGGGCACAGCGCACCGTCACCGGTCCTGCGCCCACACTCACTGTAGTGGTATGCGTCACACCTTGTCTCTCTCTTCGGGAGGAATGTTGCCGATCCGCCCGCTGCAACGCGATGCAACGTGTGGCAAGAACCACTTGTTACCTTCTGATTCTGCACAATGTGAGCCCCGAATACCAAGCTGACAGACCGGATCAAGCGGCGGAAGACCGGAAATCGTCCGCATCAGGCGATTGCGCGCGGTCTTCTTGCGCAGGAAGGGATCCCACGGCAGACCGTGCGTCTGCATCCGAGTCCTCCGTGCGTGGCCCCTCCGATGGGCGGTTGAACAGGAAGTGCTCGACCCGGTCGAGCCCCATCGAGAGGAACATCAGCAGCACAGGGATCAATAGCACCGCTAGCCCTTGCATGTGCTTAGTTAACCCCGAAAATATCTCAGAACGGCAACGAACGCGCAGTCGATTAGATGTCCCTTTGACCACCACTCCGTACCCTGGAGTGGTGTCTAAGCCCGCCACGCTGTCGTCATCTGCTGCCGCGAACGATCCAGTGACCCCGCCCGCGGACCCCCCAGCAGAGGAGGAGTCCGTGCGCTCGCCACGTTCCCGGCGCCGTGCGGCACGCCGCCGGGAAGAGACCCGGCTCGGCCTGGTGCGCCGTGCCCGGCGGATGAATCGGACACTGGCCGTAGCCTTTCCGGAAGTCTGGTGTGAGCTGGACTTTCGGACACCGCTCGAGCTTGCGGTCGCGACTATATTGTCGGCCCAGTGCACTGATAAACGCGTCAACGAAGTCACGCCAGCCTTGTTCGCCCGGTACCAGTCCGCACGTGACTACGCAGAAGCTAGCCGAACGGAACTCGAAGAGTTCATTCGGCCAACCGGCTTTTACCGCAACAAAGCCACCTCACTGATGGGGCTGGGCCAGGCGCTCGTCGAAAAGTTCGACGGTGACGTTCCCCACACACTCGATGAACTCGTCACCCTGCCCGGAGTGGGGAGGAAGACAGCTAATGTCATTCTCGGCAACGCTTTCGGCGTTCCGGGTCTCACCGTCGACACTCACTTTGGCCGCTTGGTCAGGCGCTGGGCGTGGACGGCGGAAACGGATCCGGTGAAGGTCGAATCCGCAGTTGCTGACTTGATCGAGAAGAAAGAATGGACACTGCTATCCCACCGCGTGATCTTTCACGGCCGCCGCGTGTGTCATGCGCGTAAGCCCGCATGTGGTGCATGCGTGCTGGCGCGAGATTGCCCGTCCTATGGAGAAGGCCCGACCAGTTTGGAAGAAGCGGCAGCACTAGTGCGCGGACCTGAGACGGAACACCTCCTGGCGCTCGCACGGAAAGGCGTTTCGTGACCCCTGGACGGCGCGGGGCGATTGCAGCGCTTGTGGTTGTCGTGGCGCTGATTGTCGCGATCTGGCCGCGCAGCGGCGAGGATGAGCTGACGGTGAGCGAGCTGCCGGGGAGTGCGATTGACCAGCCCGAACGCCGGGACCAGGACACTCCTGAAGCGCTCGCGGGCCCTCGAGCAGATGCGAACTTGACACCCTGCCCCGAGCCAGTGGCAAGCCCTCCCTCGGAATGGCCGACTGGCAGCGCGCTCGATATTCTGGCCGGGCTTCAGATGGGTTGTCTCAGCGATGGCACCCGCGTCGACCTCAGCAGCGCGCTTGCTGGCAAACCCGCTGTGATCAATATGTGGGCCTACTGGTGCGCGCCCTGTGCGGAAGAACTGCCGGCCCTCCAGGAATATGCCGATAGCGTTGGCGATTCGCTCACCGTGCTCACAGTCCACCGCGATCCGAATGAGCGCAACGCCTTGCTGAAACTCGCGGAGTATGGGGTGGATCTTCCGGGGGTACAGGACGGAAGTGGCACAGTCGCCGGGCTCCTCGGGGCGCCCAACGTCCTCCCCGTCACTATTGTGCTGCGCGCAGATGGCACGCTGGCAAAGATTCTCGCGGTGCCGTTTACGAGTGCAAGTGAGATAGCGGACGCGGTGACTGAGGCGCTAGGGGGAGCACAGTGAGCACGGGGAGCAAGGGGACTCTTCTTGGCGAGCCGCCCGAATGGCTGCGGAAAGTGTGCCAGATGTCAGTGGATGCGCACCCCCGTTTGATGCTGAGTGCTCCTGATGACGTCACACCGCGCCATGCCGCTGTACTCATGCTTTTCGCGGGGCCCGAAAAAGCCGACCCAATTACGCCTGGCGGGCTGCCGGACGGCGCTGACGTCCTCCTCACCCAGCGCGCGTCCACGATGCGTCAGCATCGTGGACAGGTAGCGTTCCCCGGAGGCGCCGCAGATGAAGAAGACGAAGGGCCAATTGCCACTGCGCTTCGCGAGGCGCAGGAGGAGACCGGGCTCGACCCGGTCGGCGTTCGGCCCCTTGTGCTTCTGCCGCGGATTTACATTCCGCCGTCAGGGTTCGACGTGACACCTGTGCTGGCGTACTGGCCCGAACCGAGTCCCGTATGGGTAGTTGACCCCAGCGAAGCCTCGCGGGTAGCCCGGGTTCCGGTACACGAGTTGATCGAACCTGAGAATAGGTTTGTGCTCCGCCACGCCGAGTTCGGCTATGAGTCACCAGCCTTCCTGACAGACGGCATGCTTATCTGGGGTTTTACGGCGGGCTTACTTGCCGGAATGCTCACGGTGTCAGGGTGGGAGAAGCCCTGGGATGAATCTGATGTGAGAGATATGGAAACGACTCTCGCTGAATACGGCATGGAGGTACGCGGCAGGTGACGGGTTCACAGTGGATCGACCTGATCCTGCTGATCGGTGTCTTGCTCGCGGCGATATCCGGGTGGCGCCATGGCGCACTAGCTTCCGGACTGGCATTCGTCGGTGTGGTGCTGGGTGCGATTTTCGGCATCATGCTCGCCCCCCACGTCATCGTGTACATCGATGATCAGGTCGGACGGCTGCTGCTCGGCATCACCCTGATCGTGATTCTCGTTGTCATAGGCGAGGTATGCGGCATGGTGGTCGGCCGAACGGCGCGAGGTTTGTTACGTGCGCAACTGCTGCACCTGATCGACAGCATGGTCGGTGCAATATTCCAGGCTGTCGCGATCCTCGTCGCCGCTTACCTGCTTGCGGTGCCATTGTCGGCATCGGGCAGGCCCGACGTCGCGGCAGCGGTACGCGGTTCCGCTGTCCTGACAGAGGTGGACACGGTAGCACCGCCGTGGCTGAAGGACATTCCGCGCGAGTTTGCCGCACTTATCGACACGTCTGGTCTCCCCGACGTGCTCGGGCCGTTCGCGCGCACACCCGTCTCACCCGTCGACCCGCCAGACGGGGACCTCGCGTACGCCCCGATTGTGTCCGAGGTGCAGCGCAGCATCCCGCGGGTGCGCGGGACGGCGCAGTCCTGCCTCAAATCCCTGGAAGGCAGCGGCATCATCATCGCTCCTGAACTTGTTATGACGAACGCGCACGTTGTGGCGGGCACAGAGGGCGTGACCATCGAAACACTCGATGGAGTCTTCGATGCCTCCGTTGTCATTTTTGACCCCAGCGTGGATATTGCTGTCCTTCGCGTTCCCGGATTGCCGGGGGCGCCTTTGTCATTCGTCGATGACCTCGTGCCGCGCGGCACAGACGCAATCGTCGTCGGTTACCCAGGGGGCGGCCCATATACCGCCAACTCGGTGCGCGTCCGGGATGTCCTTGACCTGACTGGACCCGATATTTACCAGCGCAGCACCGTCAACCGCGAGGTGTACACGGTGCGGGGAACGATCCGGCAAGGGAACTCCGGTGGGCCACTCATCACGTCCGACGGAACTGCCCTAGGCGTGGTGTTCGGTGCCGCATCCGATGACCCTGAAACCGGCTTCGTCCTGACCAACAGAGAAGTCGCGCCGCACCTGAATGCCGCAATGTCAGCCTTCAGTGCCGTAGGGACTGGGGCGTGCGTGTGATTCGGCGAATTTGATGATCTGCTCACTCACCTGGTGGGGGGCCTCTTCGTGTACGAAGTGGCCCGCCCCGTACACCATGTGAAGTTCGCGCTGCGGCGCCCACTTCTTGTCCCGGTAGAGCGTCCCCGCGAGGATAAACGGGTCCGCGGAGCCGTGAATCTGAAGTACCGGCACATGCACCACCTGGTTCATGGCCTTGAAGAACCTGCGGCCCTCAGGGCGGAACTGGCTTCGGAAAGCCCACCGGTGGTATTCAAGTGCACAATGCGCAGCGCCGGGAATCTGCACGGCCATACGCGCGTGCTGGGCCACCTCGCGGAACTCTTCTGAACGGAGCCATGCCGCACCCCCGCGGGCGCGCAAGATGTCTTCCGCGCGCTGGCCGTCATCACGCACCAGAGCACGCTCTGGCAGCCATGGAAGCTGGAAGGGGAGCAGGGCACGCAGCAACGCCCTCCGCTGATAGGGGTCCCGTAATGCAGCCCGCTTCACCGACATGGGGTGCGGAGAACTGATCACCGCGATCGACGCAACTTGCCGGGGGTGCAGGTTCGCCGTCGCCCAGCAGACGAGACCGCCCTCGGCATGCCCGACAAGTGTCGCCCGGTTGAGACCCAGAGCGCGGATCAAACTCGAGGCATCGCCGGCTAGCGTCCAGCCGTCGTAGCCCCGGGGTGGTTTGTCCGTGTCACCGTATCCGCGAAGGTCGACGGCGATGGCTCTGATACCAGCGTCAGAGAGAGCGCGGAGCTGATGGCGCCACGTCCACCAAAATTCACCAAAGCCATGCAGGAACAGGACAGTTGGTGCTTCCGGATCAGCTGGCCCTGCCTCAGCAGTGTGGAATCGTATCCCGTTGGCATGGGCATCACGATGTGTCCACGGTCCGTCGAATCGGACACGCGACGGATCGGGCGCAACCATCCGTGGCCCTCCAATAGTGTTATGAGTCTTGACTCTTCAGCCTATTCCATACGTTTCGCTGCAGTCAGTTGACGGTCCACGCTGCTGCTGGTACTGCCGGGGAGCACTTCCGACAACCCCTTGACTGATTCAATCGTATGCTCAGGTTTTCTTATCGCCCGGACCCGCAGGTAACCGAGCAGCCCGAACACGGCTGCGGCGAGGACCATGATGGCGAAGACGATCAGGAACGCCGCCCAGCGCGAGACCCAGGTGTCGAGGAGTTCTGCGACGAAGAAGAAAAAGAAGAACAAGCTGAACAGGAGAATCACGCCAGCGACGACGAAGAAGACGCTGCCCTTGACGCCCTTCTTGACCTCGCTGGTGACCTCAGACTTCGCGAGTTCGACCTCTGCCCGGAACAACGTCGACACGTGTGTCGTCGCTTCCTTCACCAGCTCCCCGATACTCACGTTCTGCCCAGGCTGGCGGGCATCAGCGTCCGAAAGCGGAATCGAAGCCACAGTGCGTGGCACCCCGTCACCGGTAAAGCGCCCATTGCTGCGGTCTTTGGAGGTCACGTCCACTCCTTATAGTCATTTCGTGGTAAGTCGGCCGTGGCATCTTCTCTTGGCCTATGTTGCCACGTTATTCAGATCTCGCAGCAGATGGGCGGAGATCGGCCTTAACGCGCCGAACGGGCGGACGATAAGAAAGGCCGATCGCGGAACCAGTCCGGTACCGCCTGCCTCAGCGCTCTCGGGCCTACCACCTCGAGTTCTCCATCACGCGCAGCGTCCGCCCAGGCGACGTCACCCCGCCAGACACGGATGAAAGCCCGGATCTCGGTTTTCAGCGTCACGTCGATACCAAAGCCAGGGTCATGCTGACAAACGTCAACTTGGGACTGTTGCAGCACGAGCCACCAGTTCCGTAGCTCGCCGGGCAGGTCTCGGAAATTTATCTCGAGCACGATCCGGTGATCTGGTAGCGCGCTGGTGTTGACTTTGCGGCGCATATCCCAAAGCAGAAAGGCAGGGTCGAAGTCCGCGTCGGCGAGTGAATCTAGCCAGCGGATTCCCCAATGGCCAAGTGCGTCGATGATTGAACGGAACTGGCTGCCCGCTTCCGTCAATTCGTATTCGGGTCCGTCGGCGCCCTCTTTCCGGGCCACTATTCCGCCAGCGGCCAGTTGACGGAGCCGTCTTGCCAGAAGGGTCCGTGACATTCGGGGCACACCACGATGGATGTCATTGAACCTGGAACTGCCTGCGACCAACTCGCGAAGGACGAGCACAGTCCACCGCTGATCGATCACCTCGGCTGCTTTTGCTACCGGACAGAACTGGCCGTATCCGTCGTCTGGCATCGTCGCACCGCCCTGCTGCTCGTCGGCTGCTGCCGGTACAAGTCTTTCACTGGTCCTGGCCGAGCGCGAGCGCGCATCATGACCGTATAGCGATCGGTCCACGGCACAAGGACGGCTCAGACGGTCGAAAGAGGTGCGGCGACATGGTGTACGCAGCGAATACAGATCCGCTCACAGGGCTGACAGAGTTCCCGCTTCTGGAAGCGATGTACGGTCGGCGCTCGCGCCGGTTTGGTTTGGGCATGACGATGCCGTCAGGGCCGACAGCCTTCCGCTCGAGCAGTGAAGCTGCGCCGCTGACCCCGCTTGAACGCGCCACGCTGGTCGCGGCGGGGACAGGGATGACAGGCTGGAGTTTCGGTGTTCCCTACGGCCCCGATCACCCGGACTCGTACGCGCATTACTCGCAGCGGTTCACTGGCCGGACTGCGCCGACTGCTGCCGGATCGGGTACGCCTGTGCTCTTCTTCACCGACGATGACGGCACTTACGTGACGAATACCCGGGACAGTCAGCCCGAAGCGGTGCAGGAATTCGGTGAGGGCGGAGCAGAAGGAGCCCGTCGGATCGTCGACGTGTGTGAGAAACACACGACCAAGCTGTCGGATAAACGACTTGATCTGCCCGCGAAGGCACCACACATGCTGCCACCCAACCTGTGGATGGCCAACGCGCCGGGTTCGACACTGTTCATGCCCGTCGGTGATGCGAGTGAGCAGGTTCTGGTTCTGATGGCGATGCTCCTGGCCAACGGGAACCTTATTGTCGATGATGAGGCCGGCTGCCCTGCCGGTAACCTCGCCCCATTCGTCCGTAGCGGACTGCTCGACGAGAACAGCCCCACTCCGCTCTCCGTGCTGCAACAGATCGCCTACGAGGGCAACTGCGCGGAACTTAGTTTTATGGGCCACAACATCGTGCTGACGATGCAAGCGATGGGCTTGGGCGGTCTTTTCCTCGCCGGCCTGAATCGCTGGAGTGCCCTAGGCGCATTCGCGGCGCAGGGCATCGAAGGTCTGGGCTTCCGCTTCGTGCGAAACGAGCACGGCCCCTTGCCGAACCCCGTCGGACTTGATGGTGTTTACGAGGCGCTGTGCCCGCCCTATTACCCAAATATGCGGGCTGCCGTCGAAGAGTTTGTGGAGCGCAAGTTTGGGCCGGGAGGTGCATACGATCCCGCAACCCAGGGGCCGTGGAACGATACCGCCGGGATCAAGGGCAGCGTCGAGCCGTACAGCGACGAGTTCGTAGCCTGCTTGAGTGAAGTGGCACAGTACATTTACGACAAGTACGGTCGCTTTCCAGGCACATTCACGACAATGGTGCTGACCGGCTATGTGCAGGCAGTACACCTTGACACTGAGTTCTACGACACCCACTACCGGCCGGGCGCGTACCTACGGTCCCACAAGGAGCATTGGGACCGCTGGCACGCGCCCGGTAACGGCATTTGATCTCAGCGGCTACTGTCCCCGCAGTGACTCCACAACCGCGGGATCGACCAGCGTGGAGGTGTCGCCGAGCTGGCGTCCCTCCGCGACGTCGCGGAGCAGACGACGCATGATTTTGCCGCTTCGAGTCTTGGGGAGTTCAGGGACGATATAGATGTCGCGGGGCTTCGCGATTGGTCCGATGTCCTGCGCAACAGCTGCGCGGAGATCGGAGACAAGAGCATCGCCGGTGTTTTCGACGCCCTGGCGCAGGATGACGAACGCGACGATCGCTTGTCCCGTGGTGGCGTCGGTAGCGCCGATGACGGCCGACTCTGCGACGGCTGCGTGCCCAACCAATGCCGACTCGACTTCTGCGGTGGAAATGCGGTGGCCCGAGATGTTCATGACGTCGTCCACCCGGCCGAGAACCCACACGGCGCCGTCTTCGTCGAGTTTCGCGCCGTCGCCCGCGAAATAGTAGCCCTGCTCGGCGAACCGTGACCAGTAGGTGTCTTTGAATCGCTGCATGTCACCCCAGATGCCGCGCAGCATCGCTGGCCAGGGCTTATCGATGACAAGGTAGCCATTTGCCTCGGTTTCGCCGAGCTTCACAGGCTTCGCGTCATCGTCGATGATCTGCATCGAGATGCCAGGCAGCGGCGCCATTGCGGAACCAGGCTTGCACTCGGTCACGCCGGGAAGCGGAGAGATCATGATCGCGCCAGTCTCGGTCTGCCACCAGGTGTCCACGATCGGGCACCGGCCAGCGCCGAATACCTCGTGGTACCAGCGCCACGCCTCCGGGTTGATCGGCTCTCCTACTGTGCCGAGCAGGCGCAACGACGTCAGGTCGTGAGCATCTGGAATCTCACGGCCCCACTTCATGAAGGTCCGGATGAGCGTCGGTGCGGTGTAGTAGATACTGACGCCGTACTTTTCGATGACCTCGAAATGGCGATGCTCGTTCGGGGAATTTGGTGTCCCCTCGTACACCACCTGGGTAGCGCGGTTGGATAGGGGCCCGTAGACGATGTAGGTGTGGCCGGTGACCCAGCCGATGTCCGCCGTGCACCAGTAGACATCCTTGCCAGGCTTATGGTCGAAAACGTAGTTATGTGTGTACGACGCTTGGGTGAGGTAGCCGCCACTTGTGTGGAGGATCCCCTTCGGCTTGCCTGTGGTACCTGACGTGTAGAGCAAGAACAGTGGGTGCTCCGCGTCGAACGCCTCGGCTTCATGCTTGTCGGAGGTACGCTCGACGGTCTCGTGCCACCATACGTCGCGACCCTCTTGCCACGGAATCTCCTGACCAGTGCGCCGTACGACAAGAACATTCTGCACGGATGGCGCCGGGGATTCCCCACCGATCGCGTCGTCCACGGATGCCTTCAGCGGAGCAGGTTTGCCTCGGCGGAACTGCCCGTCCGTGGTGATGACGAGCTTCGCCTCGGCGTCGTCGATGCGAGAGCGCAGCGCACTTGCCGAGAAGCCTGCGAATACTACTGAATGGGTGAGGCCGAGGCGCGCACAGGCGAGCATCGAAGCGATCGCTTCAGGAACCATCGGCATGTAAATCGCGACGCGGTCGCCAGGCTGCAGGCCGATCTCGGTCAGGTAATTTGCCGCCTTCGATACCAGGCTGAGCAAGTCGCTGTATGTGAGTGTGCGGGTGTCGCCCGGCTCACCCTCCCAATGGATCGCGACTTGGTCACCGTAGCCGTCTTCCACATGGCGGTCGACGCAGTTGTAGGCGACGTTGAGCTTGCCATCCGCGAACCACTTCGCCACTGGCGCGTCTGACCAGTCGAGGACTTCGGTAAATGGTTTGTGCCAATGAAGCCGCTGTGCCTGCTGGGCCCAGAATGCGTCTCGGTCCTTGTCCGCCTCGCTATAGAGATCGGGACCCCCATTGGCTTGCGCGACGAACTCTGCACTGGGAGGGTACGTCGAATGCAGGGCCTTTCCTGCCTTTCCTGGCTTCTCTGTCGCTTCCGTAGGCATCTAGGACAACTCCCTTACATCGGTGGTTCTCGCCCATGTCAGAGGGCGACCGCACTTCGCGGATGGTCACGCTTTTTGACCACCCTTGTTTGTGAGGGTAGTCACAACCACAGTAAGTGCACAGACACCTTTCCTGTGTGCGGAGTCACACCTGCGGTGAGTGGTCGTATATGTGCGGCAGGCGGCGAGATAGGGCGTCTGTATCTTGGCCTGTGTGACTGACCCATTAGCACCGATTCTCGACCTGCCGGGAGTGCTCGACTCTGCCAACAAAGCCAGGGATGTCCTCACCCAGGCGCACCGACATCCCGCGAATCGGCGTGAGTGGGCGAAGTCTGCAACAGAAGCGTCTGTGCGGGCCGCGCGTGCCTCGTCGGCAATTGATGGCGGAAAGACAGAACTTGACCCTTCAGGTCAGTTTGAGGACCCAATACTTGCGGGAGCGTTTCGTGTTTCCCAGTCTCTCGACGGGGAAGGACTGACGAATATGACGCGCGTCTGGCAGCGTGCGCCGCTGCAAGCTCTCGCGCGCCTGCACATGCTGGCTGCCGCCGACCTCATCGAGGACGAAAAACAGCTGGGCAGGCCGAGGCCGGTTGAAGGCATCGGCGCGCGACTTGATCTGTTGGCTCAGCTCGTGACGGGAGGATCAAGTGCACCGGCGCCCGTTACCGCAGCTGTTGTGCATGGCGAGATTCTGACCCTGCGGCCCTTCGGCACCGCTGACGGCGTCGTGGCACGTGCCGCTTCGCGCCTCGTAGCCGTGTCGAGCGGGCTGGATCCGCACAATCTCGGTGTGCCTGAAGCTACCTGGCTGAAGAAGCTTTCCGCGTATCGCAGTGCTGCGGAGTCATTCGCGCAGGGCACGCCTGATGGGGTGGGTAACTGGGTCATTTTTTGTTGTGGCGCATTAGAGGCTGGCGGTCGAGAAGCGATCGCAATTGCTGATGCGGCCGCCGCGCAATCAGGCTAATACACGAAAGCGGGCGGCGATTCCTAAGAATCACCGCCCGCGTAGTACGAACATCATGGTTACCATGCGTGCGATTTCGGGTTGTGTGGGTTGGCCTCGGCGTAACCATCACCGTCCTTGGCGGATCCCTACCCACAAGGGACTAATTCGCCTCGGAATAAGCGGTGGCTCGCAGGCCCACAACACTTCTGCCCTTACGCGGCATGTGCTCCGCGTGGGTTCCTGGTGCTCGTACTAGGGACTCACGGCCGGGGAGGTCGAGATCTTCTCTTCCGATTCGGCCTTAGCCTGTCGTGCTCCCGTACCTCTTTTGTACTCCTGACCTGCGGCCCCTGCAAGACGTTTCAGGAGATTGGAAAAACTCCAGTCGGTTTAGTTTCGGCGCCGGAAGTAACTAAATGCCGCTGCACCAGCGGCGACTACAGCACTAAGGCCGATTGCGGCTGTGGTCGCAACGGCTTTCGTGGACGGTGCAGGGAGTTGCGCGCGCAGGGAAATCGGGTCGGAGAACGTCAGAACCGGCCAGCCCTGGGCCGCGGCTTCGCGACGAAGCTGGCGGTCCGGGTTCACGGCCGCCGGGTGTCCTACGGTTTCGAGCATCGGCAGGTCAGACGCTGAGTCGGTGTACGCGTGCGACACGCGCAAGTCATATCCTTCTTTTTCGGCGAGTTCCTGGATCGCGCGTGCTTTTCCGGGACCGTGACAGAAGAACTCCAGTTCACCGGTGTAGCGGCCATCACGGACAGCCATCCGGCTAGCGAGCGCATGCTTCGCGCCGAGCGCATCTGCGATTGGCTTGACGATCTCCGTGCCCGACGCCGACACGACGACCACGTCGTGGCCGCGGGCAATATGATCCGATATCAGTGCTGCCGCCTCTGCGAATACGTATGGAGTGACGATGTCGTGCAGAGTTTCCTGAACGATCGATTCGACTTGTGCAACATCCCAGCCCTCACACATTGTCGTGATGTGTGATCGCAAACGATCAGTTTGTTCATGATCGGCACCGGAAAGCAGGAATAAGAACTGCGCATAGCTGCTTTTGAGGACCGCACGTCGGTTGATCAAGCCTTCCTCGAAGAATGGCTTGCTGAATGCAAGTGTTGATGACCGCGCGATGACGGTCTTGTCCAAATCGAAGAAAGCAGCTGGGCGCTGCTGGGTTCCTGTACTGGCGTGACCGTGATTCACGCAACCCAGGATAGTTCTCGAAGGTAGAATCTGATGGATCGGGCCAACGGAGAGTTCGATCGATCGGCGTGAACGAATCCTGAAAAAGTCAGATGTTGAATGCGGAAACATCGCTGTGATCCCGTGTACTATGAAGGCACTCGGACATGATCCGGGTGAGTTCAGCCCGACCCCCCGGGGCTGAACTCCGACGACCCCCGCCCCCTCCCCCCCTGGCGGGGGTCGTCCCATATCTTCATCCTGAACTCAAATGGGCGCCGCAGCTTAGCTGAATAGGCGCCCTTCTTAGTTTTGGGGATCCTGCGCCTGCCTGGTTATCCACAGGATCGCGTTATCCACAGACTTTCGTGAACTTTTCTGGTGCACAGGGGGTTAGCTGCCACACCGTTGACGGCATGCGCATAAACGAAGCGACGCTCGTGTGGCTTGGTGATACCGGGGATACCACGGTCGCGACTGAAGTGCGGCGGATCGCTGCTGCAGCGGAGTGCCCCATCGAGGAAGTACACGCCGGTGACACGCACCCGCCCGGACACACAGCTGATGTGCCTAGTCAGGTGCGAAGGCGATGGCTGAGCGCACCTGCTGTCATCCTCGATCCACAGTCAGCGTCCGCATGTGCATCGAGTTCACTGCCGCGCCGGGACGGCATCATCCTGGTGCACTCTGGTGCTGGCGATGATCCATCAGACCAGTGGCGCGAATTCATCGGTCTCGGGATCAGTGACGTGTGTGCTCTGCCGGGAGATGAGGCACAGCTCATCACAATGCTGGCCGAAAGGCTGACGTCAGGCATTGCGGCGGGCCGTGTCATCGCAGTTGCGGGTGCGTGCGGCGGTGCTGGAGCGACAGTGCTCTCAGCAGCTCTGACGCTGGTCCATTCGGTGGCGCAGCCGCGTCGTTCGCTGCTGGTCGATACTGACTCCGAGGGTCCCGGTATCGACCTCATACTAGGTCTTGAATCGGCAGAAGGCCTGCGCTGGCCTGACCTCACCAACCTCACTGGGCGTGTCTCCGCGGAAGCGTTGTGGTCTGCCTTGCCAGCAGTAGATGGTATCGCGGTGCTGGCGCACTCGCGCGACGCGCGAACCGGCCCGCACCGGAAATCCGCAGACGCCGGCGTTCTACGTGCGGTCGTCGAGTCCACGCGATCCGCCGGAGCGCTCTGTGTAGTTGATGTGGCCGCCCTGCCGAGCATGGAAGGTGAATTGCTGTGCGAGATAGCGGATCTTGTCGTTCTGGTTGTACCCGCGCAGTTGCGCGCTTGTGCTTCGGCCCGAGTGAGATCGGTCCACTTGCGTGATCGGCGTTGTGGACTCGTGGTGCGGGGGCCTGCACCGGGCGGGCTGACTGGGCGTGATGTTGCTCGAGCTGTCGGGCTCGACCTGATAGCGACGATGCGGCCGGAGGCCGGGTTAGATGCACGGCTCGAACGCGGCGGCCTCACGCTGCCGCGAAGTTCACCACTGCGGAGCGCTGCGCTGCGAATTATGGACGCGGCAGAAGTGGTAGCGGCGTGAACGGGCTGACGCAAGAGTTTCTCGACCGTGTTCGTGCCCGCCTCGCTGACACAGCCGACGCGCTCACCCCAGCTGTCATCGCAGCCGCTGTGCGCGCGGAATCGAGTGGCGTCCTTGGTGACGCCGACGTCCTGTCTGCGCTTCGTGTCCTGCACACAGAGATGGATGGAGCCGGGATTCTCGATCCCTTGCTGGAAAACCCGCAGGTGACTGACGTGCTGGTACTAGGTGATGGCAGCGCGTGGGTGGACGCGGGCCGAGGGGTTGAACGAGTCAGCGTCCGGTTTCCGGATGCCGGCGCGGTTCGCCGGTTAGCTCAGCGACTCGCGCTGCGCGCTGGACGCCGACTTGATGACGCGCAGCCCTGGGTCGATGGATGGCTGCAGGAGCTGGGCGGGCACGGGTCAGGTGTCCGCCTGCATGCGGTGCTCCCGCCGATAGCCGTGGACGGCCCCTGCGTTTCTCTGCGAGTGCTACGGCCCGCTTCGCACACGCTGCGTGATCTTGCGTCGCAAGGATCCGTGCCGAGTGTTGTTCTGCCACTGCTCGAAAGGATTATCGAGGCGCGTCTGTCCTTTCTCGTGACCGGCGGAACGGGCACGGGGAAGACGACGCTGCTCGCTGCGCTTCTCGGCAGGGTGCCGCACACGGAACGAATCGTATGCGTCGAAGACGCGGCTGAGCTCGCGCCCCAGCACCCCCATCTGATCAGGCTCGCTGCGCGGGCCGCGAATGTTGAGGGCGCAGGTGCGGTGGAACTCCGCGAACTTGTCCGGCAGGCGCTCCGTATGCGCCCAGACCGCATCGTCGTCGGCGAAGTCCGCGGCGCCGAGGTCATCGACTTGCTGGCGTCATTGAACACCGGACATGACGGCAGCGCTGGCACGGTGCACGCGAATTCGCCCAGGGAACTGCCCGCGAGACTAGAAGCGCTGGCATCCCTGGGCGGAATCAATTCGGCTGCGCTCCACAGTCAGTTGGCTGCGGCGCTGCGACTCGTCCTGCATGTCGCGCGCGATCGCCGCGGTACGCGGAGGCTTTGCGAGATAGGTCTTCTCTCGAAGATGTCCACAGGCTGTGTCGAGGTTGTCACTTGCTGGTCGTATGCGGATGGGCGAGGTCCGGCGTGGGGCGAGCTGGACGGGCTCTTGCGTACGCGGGGAGGCGGCTCATGAGCGCCGTCGCCTGTGGTCTTCTTGGTGCAGCTCTGCTGGCTGCACCAAGCCCCCAGCGGAGGCGAAGGTTCCGGAAAGTGCTCGGACGCTGCGCCAGTTCAGGGCGGTACCGGATGCCAGCGTGGACGCTCGCCACTCTGCTGGCAGTCGGCGCTGTCATCGTCAGTGGTGTCATTCTGTGGCTAGCTGGACCCGCGCCCGTCTTCGCGTTATTCGCAGTGTGCGGCGTTGCCGTGAAACGTACACAGCGCCGGATGGCCGAGCGCGCTCACCGGGCGGATATCGGACGGACCGCTGAGGCACTCGACGCTGTGATTGCTGAACTGCGCGTTGGGGCGCATCCGGCGACTGCCTGCGCGACGGCAGCAGACCAGTCTCAGGGGACCGCGCGAACGGTGTTCGCACGCGCGGCCGCACGTGCGCGGCTGGGCGCTGAGGTCTCGGCCGGATTCTCCGACTCTAAAAGCGAATCTCCCACACGACAGATCGGGGCCGCGTGGCGCATTTCTGAGAGCCATGGGGTTCGGTTGGCGGAGCTGCTCGCCGCGGTCAAGAGTGATCTGAAGGCACGCAACGCATTCGAATCCCAGCTCCACGCGGGGCTGAGCGGGGCGCGGGCGACCGCCACAATCCTGGCTATGTTGCCCCTCGCCGGAATTGGTCTCGGCGAAATGATGGGCGCGGCGCCAATCCGGACGCTCCTCTCGACGACAATCGGAGGAACGCTACTCGTGGCGGGCACGTTACTCGCGGTCAGCGGATTGCTGTGGTCAGACAGGATCCTCGCGGGTGCGCGATGCTAAACGTGGTCGCTTTATTCGCGCTGGCGGCAGCAGCCCTGTGCTGGCCAGGCACCTGTGTCACTCGGGTTATTCCCGGTGCCGGTGGGTGCGCCACGAAATCGCGTCCTGACTGCGCGGCCAATGCGAGGGATAGCGGACCGTATGGAGCCGCCGCCGTTTTCGACGTCTTCGCCGCGTGTTTACGGGCGGGGCTCTCACCTGCAGGAGCGGCCAGTGCGGTCGCCACGACACAGCAGGGACAGGTAGCTGCGTTCTTCGGCAGAGTCAGCGATCTGCTGTCACTAGGTGTGGACGAAGGAACCGCCTGGACCAGCGCTGAAGGAAATCCAGAGACTGACGCCTTCATACGGGCGGCTCAACGATCCGCCCGGGCAGGAACACCACTTGCTGAGGCGGTCAGTGAACTCGCGGCTGAACTGCGGCAAACCGCGAAGGACAAGTCAGCGGAAAAAGCGCAGCGTGCGGGCGTTCTGATCGCCGGACCGCTCGGGCTTTGCTTCCTCCCCTCGTTTATGTGTCTGGGGATCGCACCCGTTGTTCTTGGCCTTGCGTATCAGCTGGCGCAGGGTGAGCTGCTGTGAACCCGCCGACGATAACCAAGCCCCGTCCTGCAACCTGCAGCACGGCCAACGAAAGGAATGTTCATGGACGAGAGTTCAGCAGCGGCCACCCCTGGAGAAGAAGTTCACGGGGGCATCGTCGAGCTCGTGGTCAGCCGTCTTCAAGGGCTGCAAGAGGAAGAGGGCATGTCGACCGTCGAGTACGCGATCGGGACGATTGCGGCGGCGGCGTTCGCGGCAATCCTGTATACGGTGGTGACGGGGAATTCCGTGGTGGGCGCGATGACAGGGTTGATCGAGCGAGCGTTGAGCACTCCAGTGTAGGTTTCGCCGATGATTCGGGTTCGGTGACCGTTGAGGCGGCGCTTGTCACTGTTGCGCTGATGCTGACAATGTGGCTGTGCCTTGGCGGTGTGTTTGCCGGGCTCGCGTACGTGCGTTGTGTTGATGCGGCGCGCGAAGCGGCGCTCGGGGTTGCGCGCGGGGATACGGCGGCGGTGGACCGTGCCCGTAGGGCCGCTCCTCGCGGCGCAGCGATCGAGATCGTTGGTGACCGCGGGAGCGTGGTGACGGCTCGTGTCGTCGCGCGTTCCCCGGTGCTGCCCTTGCTGACGTTGCGCGCCGAGTCGGTGACCGTGATCGAAGGCGGTGGCAGTGGGCGATGACGACGGGGTAGCAACGGTGCTCGGGGCTGTCCTAATGCTGGTTGTCGTGCTCGCCGCGGTGGCTGTGGTCCATTACGCGCTGATCGTGGGGGCGCGTCATCGTGCCCAGTCCGCGGCTGATGTGTCGGCTGTTGCCGCCGCGGAGTCGCTGGCATGGCTGCACGGTGAACCGTGCGAGGTAGCGCGCGAGGTAGCGAAGCTGAATCGGTCGGAGATTCGCGGCTGTGTTGTAGCGGGTCCCGATGTGGTGGTGCGTGTCAGTGTTGGGCTGCCAGTGGTGTTGCCGGGATATCGCGATGTCAGCGCGTCGGCCCGTGCTGGTCCAGCAAAGGTGCGGGCCCGCTGGCCAGACCAGGATCTGCTGGGAGGTCGGTGAGCACTGTGCGCAGCACGCGGACAGCGCCTGCCTTATCGAGCGGGTCGTTGCCGTTGCCACATTTGGGCGACTGTACGCACGCGGGGCAGCCCTCTGAACAGGAACAGCGCTCAATCACGTCGACTGTGGCGGTAAGCCACTGACGGATCGCACTGTGTCCGCGCTCGGCGATGCCGGCGCCACCGGGATGCCCATCGTAAATGAAGATCGTGGGGAGTCCTGTGTCTGCGTGAAGTGCAGTCGAAACGCCGCCAATGTCACCGCGATCCGCGGTCGCGACCAGCGGGAGCAGTCCGATTGCCGCGTGTTCCGCGGCGTGGAGTGAGCCGGGCATTTCCGGTTCGCTGACCATTTCGGCGTCCAGGCGCTCCGGACTGATGGTCCACATGACGGCAACGGTGTGGAGCGTGCTTGGCGGCATGTCGAGCTCTACGGTATCGAGGATTTCGCCAGAGGGGAGTCGACGCAGGTAACTCACTACTTGGCTGGTCACCTCCACGTCAGCGAGCCCCAGCGTGATGTCACCGTATGCGGCGCGTGTGCGGATACCGGTGATCCGGATGTCGCTCACCGAGCGAGAGGTGGTCGACCAGCCGGGATCGTCTCTCCGTACTAGCGCCAGCCCTTCCTCGAGTTCCAGTTCTTCGACAACGTAGGTGTCCCCCTGGTGAAGGTGCACGGCACCAGGGTGAACGGTTGACGGTGCGCGGCCCGCGTCAACTGTCCCCAGCAACTCGCCCGTGGTGCTCTCGGCGATCGCTATCTGCCCCGCGGTTCCGCCGCGGATGCTGACCTCCTCGTGAGGGTTCAGCCCCGGCGCGATGAACCAGCCGTGGGGCCGACGGCGGAGCAATCCTTCGGACACGAGCTGGCCGAGAGTAGCCGAGACATCAGCACGGCCTGCTTCCTCGTCGCTGAGCGGATGCTCGGACGCTGCGCATAGGAGGTGCGGCCGCTGCACGTAGGGGTTGTCCGGGTTGGTGACCGTCGCTTCGACGGGCTTCCCCAGCAGCGATCCAGGGTTGTGGATCAGGTAGGAGTCGAGGGGGTCGTCGCGCGCAACCAGAATGACCACTGCGCCTTGTCCCCGTCGTCCCGCTCGTCCGGCCTGCTGCCAGAAGGAGGCTCGAGTCCCAGGAAAACCAGCGATCACGACGGCATCGAGCCCGGCAATATCGACACCCAACTCGAGAGCGTTCGTTGTCGTGACCCCGAGTAGGGCCCCTTCAGCGAGTTCGGACTCGATTCGGCGACGATCCTCGGCAAGATATCCCGCGCGGTAGGCGGTCACTCGGTTCGCGAGATCGGTACCGGATTCCTCGAGGATTCTGCGCACTGTCACCGCAGCGAACTCCGCGCCTGCACGCGAGCGGACGAACGTCAGAGTGCGTGCTCCTTCTCGGACTAGCGCCGCAGTGAGCCCGGCAGCTTCGGTCGTCGCGGACCGGCGGGTCCGTTCGGGCTTATCGTCGCTGTCGGGAAGATAACCAGGCTCCCACAGAGCTACCGTGCGTGATCCATGGGGCGACCCGTCTTCAGTGACTTCTACGCAATGCGCGCCAACGAGGCGTGTGGCGGCAGCACCAGGGTTAGCGCTCGTCGCGCTGGCGAGAATAAATGTCGGTGTTGCGCCGTACCTTTTGGCAATGCGGCGCAGCCGGCGAATCACCCAGGCCACACCCGATCCGAAGACGCCCCGGTAGTGGTGGCATTCATCGATGACGACGTATTTCAGGCCGCGGAAAAAGCGGGACCACCGTTCGTGGCCCGGCAGAATCCCGATGTGCAGCATGTCCGGATTTGTGCAGACCCAGCGCGCGTGATTCCGGATCCAGGGGCGTATGTCGGTCGGGGTGTCGCCGTCGTAAAGATAGGGGTGCGCGGTGCTTAGGCCTGCCACCGCGTTCGTCAGCCGTGATGCGTTCTTGAGCTGGTCGGCGCCGAGCGCCTTGGTGGGTGAGAGATACAAAGCAGTAGCCGAAGGCGACTCGGCCAGTGCCGTCAGTATGGGCAGCTGATATGCCAGGGATTTGCCCGACGCGGTGCCGGTCGCGACGACGACGTTGGTGCCTCGGTGAGCGAGATCGGCGGCCCGGATCTGGTGACTAAACGGCTGCTCCACACCACTGGAAACCAGCTCGTCACGTAGCGGTTCGTAAACCCATTCCGGCCACGCCACATACTCGGCGGAGCGCGCGGGGATCACTGTTGTGAAAGCTGGCGACCCGCCGATCGCCGAAACATTGAGTGGCTGAAGCGCCTCGATCAGCTCTTCACCGTAATCCCGCGTCGGGGGACAAGGAGGGGTACCGCTCACGCGAGCCACGGTAGCGGTGTCTCTGTGGAAGGGCGAACTGCTGCTGATAGCCAACGTGGGCGGGTTTGCCTGGGGCTTTCCGTTCGCGCGCCGTCCCCGGAAAAATGTGGGACGGTGCCGTAATGAACATTTTCACTAATAATCCTGTCTCTAGGAGCTTTTCGCGTGTCGCGTCCCGAGTTGGCGCGACCGTCGTCCTGACGGCGGGGCTGGTGGCCGTAGGCGCTGGAGCGGCGACATCGAATCCCACCGATGTTCGTTACGTGTCCTTGGGTGACAGCTTTACGTCTGGCCCGAGCTACGACCCGTTTGGGGGATGCCCGCAACTTCCCTACGCATGGCCCAAACAGTTCGCTGCACAGTGGGGACTCGGGGGTGACTGGTTTGATGCGGCATGCTCCGGCGCGGTTGTGGATGGGAGAGGGACGAACACATTCGGGGAACAACTCGGCACGGCGCGCGCTGCGCTCGGGCCGCGAACCGAGCTGGTGACGATCCAATTCGGTGGCAACGAAACTTACGGGGCCGCGGGACGCAGTGCCGCGTGGTCTATGGGCCTCTGCATCATTGATTTCGTGAATGGATGCAACGACCCGGCTGACCCCGCGGCTGTCCGGGCAGACGCAGTGACCGGGGCGGAAATGGCGCGCCGACTCACATCGGGTGATAGCGGGGATCTGATCGGAGAGATCCGCAGGGCCGCGCCGAATGCGAGGATCGCGCTGGTCGGTTACCCGACCATCTTGCCGCCGGATTCGTCCGTGTGTGCGCCCGTTAACGGGGTTGAAGACCCCAGTTTTCAGCCGCGCGCAGCGTACGCTCACGATGTTTTGCAGCGCATAGAGGGGGCGCAACGGGAGGCTGCTGGCAGACTTGGACTCGAATTCTGGTCTCTGAAGAACGCCACGGCCGGCCGGGACATGTGCAAGCCGATTGGCCAGCGCTGGATCACGCGAGTCGGTGATTTCCACGAGGAACTGCTTCCGTTCCACCCCACAAGGGAGGGTCATGCCGCTCAGGCATCGGCGCTCACCTCCATGCGGACGGGCTAGCAGCCACTGGGGTGTTGAGCCGCAAGTTCCGCTCGCGGCGTCCCCTTTACCGCTACGGTGTCGTGAAGTAGACAAGCCGGGTGCTGGAAGGTGGCGCCCAACGCGACGAGTTAGGTCTTATGCGATGAAGATATCCGGGCCAGCGGGGCGGTGTTTGGGTGTCGTCTTTGCTGCATTTCTTGGCTTGTTCGGCACGGCGGGGCTGGTGGCGTGCGGAAATGAGGACGCAGCCGAGACTGTATCGACGGAGTCACCGGAACCGACTCCTATCGAAACGGATGATTGGCTCGCGCGGTTCTGTGCGCCTTTTATTTCCCTTGACGACTCATTCCAGCACTTCGACGTATTAGTCGCTGAGCCCCCCGGTGAGCCCGCAGAGGCGCACGAGGCCTATCTTGATCTGTTCTCGCATATGCACGCAGTGCTGGAGGGCTCGTCAGCTAGCTTCGGCGAACTGGGCGACCCGCCTGTGTCGGACATGCAGCCAGGTTTCAGTCAGGCGATGTCCGACGCGACTCAGCGCGCAGCGGACGACGTGGCGGAACTCCAGGCCAGGTTGGACGGGATCGAGCCAGATGACCCGGTGGCGATGGCAGAGTTCATGTCGGACATGGAGGAGGCCCCTAACCCCATTGCGACCGCGTTCGACGACCTAGAGGAGTTCGAATCCGCGGAACTCGATGCGGCTATCGGTGGTGTCCCCGAATGCGCGGTGCTGACGACGGAACAGTAGGCTACCGGCCTATTCGGCGGTGGAGTCTGAGGTAGGACATACTGACTGCGGGAACCACAGGGCGGGGCACATCGTTGTGCTGGCGGGGCGCATGGCATTCCCCGCATATGTCAGTCTGATGGGAATGTCTGCTTGGCAGGCTTCGTGAACGAGGTGTGAGGAAGGTGCGGTCTTCAAGTGGCAGCACGCGGTAGTGGCACGGCGAACGGTTCGGCACGCGCGGGGGATTCGCGGGTGGTCCGGCGTCTCGTCATCGTCGAATCACCGACGAAGGCGAAGAAGATCGCCTCGTACCTCGGATCTGGTTACGTGGTCGAATCATCTCGCGGGCACATCCGCGATTTGCCGAAGGGCGCGGCTGACGTGCCCGCCAAGTACAAGGGCGAAGCGTGGGCACGTCTCGGTGTGAACGTCGACGAGGACTTCGAGCCTCTCTACGTCGTCAGTGCCGACAAGAAGGCAACCGTGTCGGAACTCAAGGGGCTCCTGAAGGATGTTGACGAGCTCTACCTCGCCACAGACGGTGACCGCGAAGGCGAAGCCATCGCGTGGCATCTATTGGAGACGCTGAAGCCGAAAATCCCGGTTCGCCGGATGGTGTTCCACGAGATTACGGAACCTGCTATCCGGGCTGCCGCAGAAAACCCGCGTGACCTCGACTCCGATCTGGTCGACGCGCAGGAAACACGACGGATAGTCGACCGGCTGTACGGCTATGAAGTCAGTCCCGTGCTCTGGAAAAAAGTGATGCCCAAGCTGTCAGCGGGCCGCGTGCAGTCGGTCGCGACACGCATCATCGTGCAGCGTGAGCGTGAGCGAATGGAGTTCACGGCGGCGGAGTACTGGGACATCGCAGCGACACTGGATGCTGGCTCCGGGGTGACACCGCAGACGTTCGGCGCGAAGCTCATGTCTGTTGGTGGGGAGCGCGTCGCGACAGGACGCGATTTCGGGCCTAACGGCGTATTGAAGTCCAACAGCGCGGTCCGTGTGCTTGATGAGGCCCACGCTGGGCGGCTTGCTGAAGCGCTGCAGGGGCAGGCGCTGGCAGTGACGTCGGCCGAGGAAAAGCCCTACACCCGCAGGCCTTACGCGCCGTTCATGACGTCGACGCTGCAGCAGGAGGCAGGGCGCAAGTTGCGGTTCTCCGCAGACAGAACGATGCGCATCGCGCAGCGCCTGTACGAGAACGGCTACATCACGTACATGCGTACGGACTCGACCACGCTGTCGAGTTCCGCGATTGAGGCCGCGCGGAACCAGGCGCGGGAGTTGTACGGGCCGGAGTACGTCGCGCCGTCACCCCGCCAGTACACGCGCAAGGTCAAGAACGCGCAGGAGGCGCACGAAGCTATCCGGCCTGCGGGGGAAACTTTCCAAACGCCTGGGCAGCTTCACCGGGTGCTTGAAGCCGACGAGTTTCGCCTCTACGAGCTCATCTGGCAACGCACCGTCGCGTCCCAAATGGCAGATGCCAAAGGCACGACGCTGAGCTTGCGTATCACCGGCACCGCGGCAACCGGTGAAGAGTGCGTCCTCAGTTCATCTGGCCGGACGATCACATTCCCAGGTTTCCTCAGTGCGTACGTCGAGACGGTCGACGAAGAAGCAGGTGGACAGGCTGACGATGAGGAACGCCGCCTGCCGCGCCTGACGGAAGGCCACGCCGTCACCGCGAGCGAGTTGCGGCCAGACGGACACTCAACGTCGCCGCCGTCGCGATACACCGAAGCGTCGCTAGTGAAAAAGCTCGAAGATGAGGGCATTGGGCGGCCATCAACGTACGCGTCGATCATCAAGACAATCCAGGACCGCGGCTACGTCTACAAGAAGGGCAACGCGCTCGTCCCCTCCTGGGTAGCGTTCGCGGTTGTGGGTCTGCTTGAGCGGCATTTTGGCCGTCTTGTGGACTACAACTTCACCGCGTCGATGGAAGACGATCTCGACGCCATCGCTGAGGGCAGGGAGCGCCGGTCCGACTGGCTCGCCGCGTTCTACTTCGGTAGCGACGATCGTGCTGAAGGGACTCTTGCCAAGCTCGGTGGGCTCAAGCGTCTTGTTGGCGTCAACCTCGAAGGCATCGATGCTCGGGAGATCAACTCGATCAAGTTGTTCGATGATTCCGACGGACGGCCGGTTAACGTCCGGGTAGGCCGTTTCGGCCCCTATCTGGAGCGGACGATTGGCGAGGGAGATGCCGCGGAGTCGCAGCGCGCAAACCTTCCAGAAGATCTCCCGCCTGATGAGCTGACGAGGGAGATCGCGGAGAAGCTCTTCTCTACACCGCAGGAAGGCCGTGTCCTCGGCGTTGACCCCGATACCGGGCATGAAGTGGTCGCGAAGGAGGGCCGGTTCGGTCCGTACGTCACGGAGATCATTCCCGACGATGAGAAAAACGGCGACGCGAAAAAGGCCAAGCCGCGCACTGGGTCGCTGCTGAAGTCGATGGACATTTCCACGGTGACGCTCGAAGACGCGCTCAAACTGCTGGCGCTGCCTCGTGTTGTGGGCAAGGACCCCGAAAGCGGTGACGAGATCACCGCGCAGAATGGCCGCTACGGTCCGTATCTGAAGAAGGGCAGCGATTCGCGGTCGCTTGCGACCGAGGATCAGATTTTCACTGTGACGCTCGACGAGGCGCTGAAAATTTACGCCGAACCGAAGCGCCGCGGGCGGCAGGCTGCTGCGACCGAGCCGCTCCGGGAAGTGGGGGATGATCCAGCTACCGGCAAACCGATGGTCATCAAGGATGGCAGGTTTGGCCCGTACGTCACAGACGGTGAAACCAACGCTAGCCTCCGTAAAGGCGATGAGGTCGCGACGCTGACTGTGGAGCGCGGAGCAGAACTATTGGCTGACCGCCGCGCCCGCGGGCCAGTGAAACGCACTGCGAAGAAGACAGCGGCCAAGAAGACAACCGCGAAGAAGACGCCGGCGAAGAAGAGTGCTGCCAAGAAGACGGCGAAGAAATCGTCTAGCTAGCGTTCCGCACTAGATGCCCGCCTGTAAGGAATTGGCCCGGAAGTAGTCCCGCGCCAATTCCCGTCAGGCGGGCATTCTGTATACGAGGTCAGGCGATTGACTGACTCGCATCGGACACGAGTTGTCGTGCCTCCGCTGCATCCGCTGCGGTGAGGGCCAATTTGGCGAGTTCGCTGCACTGTGCCTGCGAGTGTGCAGCCAGTGTGACGCGAACTGCTGGGATGCTGCTCGGCGCCATCGACAGGCTGGTCACACCGAGGCCGACGAGAACGAGTGCGAGCAGCGGGTCGCTCGCAGCCTCACCGCATACGCCTACGGGCTTGCCCGTGTCCTTCCCGGCCTGCGCGGTGAGGTGGACTAGTTCAAGTAGCGCAGGCTGCCACGGGTCGAGGAGTTCCGCGAGTTCACCCTGCATACGATCCGCCGCCATCGTGTACTGCCCCAGATCGTTGGTGCCGATACTGGCGAAGTCGCAGCCCTCCAGCACCTGGTGAGCCCGCAGGGCCGCCGCAGGAACCTCGACCATCGTGCCCGCTGTACGCAGGCCGTGCTCATGTGCGGCCGCAGCGAACTCGGCGGCCTCACGCGGCGTCGCGACCATCGGTGCCATCACCCAGACGTCAGCATCACTTTTCGAAGCCGCCGCAGCGATCGCGGCGAGTTGGTCGGTGAGCATCTCTGGATGCCGCTTGGTCAGACGCAGCCCACGAACACCGAGGGCGGGGTTCTCCTCGTGACCGTGGTCAACGAACTTCAGAGGCTTGTCGGCACCCGCGTCTAGCGTGCGGACGACGACTTTCCGTCCGGAGAATGCGTCAAAGACTTTCGCGTAGCTTTCGGTCTGCTCAGCGACAGTCGGAGCTGTCACCTTGCTCAGGTAGAGGAACTCGGTGCGGAGCAGCCCCACCCCTTCGCTGTCAGCTGCCGCTGCCGCGTCCAGTTCGTGCGGCGCTCCAAGGTTGACGAGCAGCTTCACAGGAACGCCATCCGCTGTCTTGCCTGGTCCTGAGCTTTTTGCGAGCGCTCGCGCTAGTTGTTCGGCGTGAGCCTTCGCCCCCTCGATTTCTGCGGATGACGGCTCGATCCGGATTTTGCCCGAGGCGCCGTCAAGCAGCACGGTTGTGCCGTCGAGGAGGGCGGTAGCGTCCGAGCAAGCCACAATCGCAGGGATGCCCAGGGACTTGGCCAGGATGGCCGTGTGGCTCGTCGGTCCACCAAGTTCGGTGATAATGCCGAGTACCTGCTTGGTGTCCAGCATCGCTGTGTCAGCCGGGGCGAGGTCTGACGCGACCAGAATGAAGGGGTGACCCGGATTGGGGATACCAGGCATCGGAAGCCCGAGAAGTTCGGCAACCGTGCGGTTGTTCAGGTCGTCGAGATCCGCAGCACGTTCTGCAAGGTAACCCCCCGCGGCTTCGAGTGCGGCCCGGAATACTCCGAACGCCCCCGTCACCGCGTGGGGGAGGGACTTACCTTGCTCGAGCTGCGCCTTGATCTGAATGGCCAGCGAGGGGTCACGGGGCATCATCGACTGGGCGAACAGTACGTCCGACGCCGGCCCGCTGGTGGCGGCGGCTCGAGCACCCAATTCGTCTGCCACGGCGTTCAGTGCGCGTTGCGCGTTTTCAATCGCGGCAGCGATGTCGGCTTCTGGCCCGCTGTCCGCTGGGAGACCCGGAGGAGGGGCAAGGCGTGCGATCGGTGCGACCGCGATGCCTGTGCTTACGGGTGTTCCTGCAATCGTGTTGCCCATGGGAGTGACTCCTGCGCTGATGAATTCTGGGTGGGGCTGTTCTATTTGCCTGAGTCGTGGTTTTCGGCGACAACTGCTGCGACCGCCTCAAGTGCGGCATCCGCTCCGTCACCCTCTGCACGGAGAACGACTTCGTCTCCACCGCGGGCATCGAGTCCGATGACCATGAGGATGCTTCGGGCGTCAACGAAGTCGCCGTCCTTCTTGGCGATCGATACGGGAACTGTCTGGCTCGCAGCGGACTGGACCAGCAGGGCTGCGGGACGGGCGTGGAGTCCGACGGTGGATCCGACGACTACGGAACGTTCTGGCATGGCTTTTCCTTCGAGATTGATACTGATGAGAGTGATTGGGGTGGTGGTGCGGCTCAAGCAGCGACAGGCGTCGGTTGTGGCACGGTGGCGGTGCGAGTGAGCTGCTTCAAGCCGATGACGACGGCGCAGGTAACGAGGCTTCCGACAATGATTGCGATGAGGTATCCGAGCGGGTTGCCGATGAGACCGATAACCCAGATGCCGCCGTGCGGTGCACGGAGAGTTGATCCGAATGCCATCGACAGGGCCCCGGCGGTTGCTCCGCCCGCGATGGTCGAGGCGATGACACGGAATGGATCAGCCGCCGCGAAGGGGATAGCGCCTTCGGTGATGAATGAGGCGCCGAGCACCCAAGCAGCCTTGCCGGCTTGCCGCTCAGCATCGCTGAACAGCTTCTTACGTACGACGGTGGCGAGCGCGAGTCCGAGAGGAGGAACCATACCAGCGGCCATGACGGCGGCCATCACGGTCAGGTTGTCAGAGACAAGAGCGCCGGTGCCGAACAAATACGCGACCTTGTTCACAGGGCCGCCGAGGTCGAAGCCCATCATCGCGCCGAGAAGTGCGCCGAGCGCGAGCGCGTTGGCTCCGGTTAGTCCTTGCAGCCAGTCGGTGAGGCCGGTCTGGACGGCGGCGATCGGGCCGCCGATGACGACCAGCATCAGGAAACCGATCGCGAAGACGGAGAGCAGGGGGATCACGAGGATCGGCATCAAGCTGTCGAGTCCGCGTGGAGCCTTGATTTTCTTAAGCCACATGACGATCGCGCCGGCGAGGAGACCGGCGACGAGGCCACCGAGGAAGCCCGCACCGATGGCGACTGCCAAGAGGCCGCCGACGATACCAGCGGCGAGGCCCACACGATCTGCCATCGCATAGGCGATGTAGCCAGCGAGAACTGCGACCAGCATGGAGAACGCTGTTGCGCCGATCTTGAACATGACACCAGCGATTCCGGCTTCAGCGAGGATCGCCGAAAGGTCGGTGATTCCGGCGTACTCGACACCTTCGTACACGCCGCCGTCGACGATAGCGGCGATCTGCGCGCCGCCGATCATGAACGCGAGGGCGATCAGAATGCCGCCAGCTGCCACGAACGGAATCATGTAGGAGACACCGGTCATCAGCCACTGCCGCAGCTGCGTGCCGAAACCGGGGGCCTTCTGTGGCGTGGCCGGTGCGGAGACCGCCGCGGGAGCAGCGCCCGCTGCGGGGGCGTTCTCGGCCGCCGCCACCGCTTCGGCGACCATTCCGGCCGCGTCGTTGATTCCGCGCTTCACGCCGCCACGGATGGTGGGTTTGCCCGCGAAGCGCTCCTTCTCCCGCACTTCCACGTCTGCCGCGAAGATGACTGCATCCGCTTCAGCGATTTCTGCGTCAGAAAGGCGTTCGGCGCCTGCGGCACCCTGCGTTTCGACACGCATTTCGTGCCCGGCGGCCTCAGCCGCCTGCTCGAGTGATTCGGCCGCCATGTAGGTGTGCGCGATGCCCGTGGGGCACGACGTCACAGCGACGAGCTTGAGTTTCTTCATCGTCCGAGTACTTCCTTGTTGACGAGGTCTACGACGTCTTGTGGGGTGGATGCTCCGCGCAGCGCGGACCGGAACGATTCGCGGACGAGGCGGCGGGCGAGAGAGGCGAGAATTTTCATGTGTTCACTTCCCCCGCCGTCTGGAGCGGCGATGAGGAAGATGAGGTCGGCGGGGCCGTCCGCGGATCCGAAGTCGACACCATTGGTGCTGCGTCCGAACGCAAGTGTCGGCTCGGTGACGTATTCGGATCGAGCGTGCGGGATGCCAATGCCGCCTTCGATTCCGGTTGGCATCTGTGCTTCACGGTCGCGAATCGCGGTCATGAACCCTGACTCGTCAGTGACGCGGCCTTCTGCGGCAAGTCGGGCGACCAGGTTCGCTGTCGCTTCGCCGCGCTCCGAACCCTGCAGGTCCAGGTCGACGAGTGCCGTGGTGATGAGTTCTGACATTGTTAGCTCCGCTCTGTGAGCACGGTGCCGTGCTTCGGTTGGGTGATGGTGACAGTGACCTGTTTGAGGTCTTCTGGTGTGGGCATGCGGGTTCCGGGCAGCGTCACTGCGGTTGTGCCCCATGCGACTGCTTCACGGAGCGCTTCTGCGCCCGCTGCGCCACCTGCCAGGAACCCGGCGAGGGTGGCGTCTCCTGCACCGACGGTGCTGAGCACTGGGCCGGGCAGTTCTGCTGCCGCGTGCAGTTCCTCTGTGTCGTCGACGAGCAGGACCCCTGCTGCGCCGAGGGTGGCGAGGACGGTCCGGGCCCCGCGTGCCCGGAGAACGTGGGCCGCTTCGATGGCGTCACCGATGGTGGTGATATCGCGGCGAGCGCATTCAGCGAGCTCTTCGAGGTTTGGCTTGATGACGTCGGGTCCGGCGGAGAGGCTCGCCTCGAGAGCTTTGCCGCTGGAGTCGATCGCCACCTGGGCCCCGTGCTGGTGGGCGTGTTCGATGAGCTGTGCGTAGAAATCAGTCGGTGCGCCCGGTGGGAGGCTGCCACATCCGGCGATCCAGTCGGCGCCGGAACTGATGACACTCGTCGCAGCCCTGACGAGATGCTCTACGTCGCTCGCCGAAAGAAGTGGTCCCGCGGCGTTGAGCTTGGTGGTGGTGCCGTCAGCTTCAGCGATGGTGATGTTGCTCCGGATGTCACTGCTGATCGTGACGGGGACGGTGGGCACTGCTTCACGGCGCAGCAGCGAAGCGAGTTCGTCACCAGCCGTACCGCCGACAAAGAGGACCGCTGCGGTGTCTGTGCCGTGGGTGACGAGGGCGCGCGAAATGTTTACACCCTTGCCTCCGGCGTGGACGTGAGTATTGGTGACGCGCTGGACTTCTCCGCGCTGCAACACAGCTACCTCGACGGTCCGGTCAAGACTGGGATTCGCGGTAATGGTGATGATCATGCGCGGACTACCTTGGGGCCGGCGGCTTCGATCTCGGTTGCGATTCTGTGGTCGAGGCCGGTGTCGGTGATGATGAGGTCGACTGCGGAGAGGTCGGCGAACCGGGAGAGACAGTCGTTGCCGAACTTCGTGTGATCAGCAAGGACGACAACACGGCGCGCGGCACCGATCATTGCGCGCTTTGCTGCCGCTTCACCGATGTCGGGAGTGGTCAGCCCACGCTCAGCGGAGATCCCGTTGGCGCCGATGAAGGCAACGTCAACGTACGTGCTGGCGAGTGCTTGCAGTGCCCAGTCGTCGACCGTCGCGAGTGTTTTCCCGCGCACTTTCCCGCCGGTCATCAGCACTGTCGTGCGCGGCCGGAAGGCGAGCGCGCTGGCGATGGGCAGTGCATTGGTGACAACCGTAAGGTCACGGTCGCTCGGCCAGATTTCGGCTAATCGTGACGTTGTCGTCCCGGCATCAATGAGGACTGAGCCTTCGTTGGGGATTTCCGCGAAGGCGGTTTTGACGATGCGCTCCTTCTCGCCAGTCATGACCGTGTCGCGTACTGCGAGCGCCGGCTCTCCGCCGAGGTAATCGAGGGGCATTGCGCCGCCGTGGACCTTCTTGATGAGGCCGCGGCGCTCGAGCGTGGCGAGGTCTCGCCGGATCGTCTCAATGGAGACGCCGAATGTGCTCGCAAGCTCGCTGGCGTCAACTCGCCCGTTGGTTCGGGTGAGTTCGACGATGCGTTGGTGTCGCTCTTCCGCAAACATGTGGTCGTCCTGCCGTTCGTGTGTGTATATATCTGTTTTACGCCCGTTTGTGTGGTATGTCAAGTGTCACAAGGAGGGTATTTTTTCTGGGGTATCACAGCAAAGGCCGCCCATTTTGGCCGTTACCGTGTGGATTGGCCGCAAAACCCAGTGGGGATATGACTAGTTGCGCCTGTTTATGACTGATTAAGAGGAAGCGTCGGCGCTGCTAAGTCAGTGGGTACGCCTCGGCCCCTGAGCACCTCGGCCCGAACGATCTGCCAGCGCTGCGCCTCGTCTGGATGCGCACGGGAGACCGACGTGGCAGACGCAAGGACGCAGCCGGGTTCATCCTTGGCTAGCTCGGTGATGCGTGCAGCCTCATTCACCGGGTCGCCAATAACTGTGTATTCAAGCCGGTGGGCTGCTCCGACATTGCCCGCGACCGTGCTGCCCGCCGCGACTCCGATACCGAAACCGACAGCATCGTCGCCGGGGCCGGTGCGCAGAATGTACGGGAGGCGTTGCGCGAGTTCTCGTGCGGCCGCGAGTGCCGCACCGGCAGGGTCTGAATGTTCTAGTGGTGCACCAAAAACCGCCATCGCTGCATCGCCCAGAAACTTGTTGACGAGGCCGTCATGCCGGTCGACCGCCTCGACCACTACATGGAAGAAGTTGTTGAGGAGCGTGACGATCTTCGCTGGGGGCTGCTGCATCGCGAGGTTCGTCGAACCAGTGAGGTCGACGAAAAGTACAGCGACAAAACGTTCCTCGCCACCAAGTGCGACGCCGTCGCTCAGTGCGCGACGTGCGACGTCAATCCCTACATACCGCCCGAACAGATCCCGCAACTCTTCACGTTCTTCGATCGCTGTCACCATCTCGTTGAACCCGGCTTGAAGTTGCCCGAGTTCCGTGGCGTCGTAGATATGGACAGGCGTGCTGTAATCGCCTGCTTGCACTCGTTTGAGTGCGGCGCGGAGCTGGTTGATGGGGTCTGAGATCGCACCAGCGGTCAGCTTGGTGACCGCCAAGCTGCCGACGAGAAGCCCAGCGCTGAGGATCAGGATCGAGGACAGGACCGCCTCGGCTGACGATCTGAGACTTCCAGTGAGCGCGGCGGTCGCTACCACCACAATTCCTGAAACGGGCACCAGGACTGTCACTGACCAGCCAACGCGAAGGCGCGAGGACACACTGGGCGGCTTACGCAGGCTCGCATCACCTGAGGCGATAGCGTCGGCGTGAACCGGCCGCAATACGCGTTCAGCAAAGAGGTACCCGATTGCGCACGCCGTGCCTGCACCAATAGCAACCGTGAGCGACGTGATGACGGCGAACTGCACGGAGTCTGCGGTGGAGGCCACGAAGATGATGCCGCCGATCGTCCAGAAGGCCGCGAGCGCCCACGCCAGCAATGGGGGGATCCGTAGCGCGCGATTGCGTGCCGCATGTCCATTCGCGCCAGTTTGAGGCGCGGATTGCCAGACGATCACGGGGCGTGCAAGCAGCCAGGCGACGCCACTGGCCAGGACCGCGGTCATCGCAAGGTAGCCCAGGAAGGGCTTGATTTGGTCGAATTCCACTTCGTCCCCGATGCGGATCGCGTCGTCACCGGGAAGCAAATACTGGAGGAAACCGAACACAAATGCGGCGCCCGCCACGTTCGCGATCTGAATGCCAATCACGTAGAGCGGCCAGGGACGGGTGAACGAGCCGGTGAGCAATGGAGGGAATGACGCAGCAGCGGCGCGCGCTCTGTCCCGGAATCCCATGACATGATCTTCGCCTATCGCGGGCAGCCAACGCGACTTCTTCGCGCAACCAGCGCTAACCTCAAAGCCGTGGCGAATGTGTTCAGCGGTCTGGTGGGTCAGGAAGACGTGGTATCCGAACTGATCTCCGCAGCCGAGGCCGCGCGGGGGACGGGTTCAGTATCCGGCATGACTCACGCCTGGCTGTTCACCGGTCCGCCTGGGTCCGGGAGATCGGTCGCGGCCCAGAGCTTTGCGGCCGCGCTCCAGTGCACGCAGCCAGGCCTGCCCGGTTGCGGAGCTTGCGCGGCGTGCACCTCGGTGATGCACGGTTCTCACGCAGACGTTCGCCGGGTCATCCCTGAGGGGCTGAGTATCGCGGTGTCTGAAATGCGAAACATCGTGCAAGTCGCCTCGCGGCGTCCCAGCGTTGGCCGATGGCAGGTTGTCATTATTGAAGATGCGGACCGGCTAACGGAGGGGGCAGCCAACGCGCTGCTCAAAGTCGTGGAAGAACCGCCTACGCATACCGTTTTCCTGCTGTGCGCGCCGTCTCCAGATCCTCAAGACATAGCCGTGACGCTCCGATCACGCTGCCGCCTGGTGGTACTCCGCACCCCGGGAGCGGAGGCGATCGAAGCGGTTCTCCGTGAACGGGACGGGCTCGACGCAGAGACTGCACGATGGGCTGCATCCGTTTGTGGGGGCCACGTGGGCCGGGCCCGCCGCCTTGCCACCGACCCGCAGGCCCGGCAGCGCCGCGAGAAGGTCCTGGCGATTGCCCGAGAGGCGTCCCGCCCAGCAGCCGCGATCAACGCTGCCGACGAGATCCTCGCTACTGCGTCCGACGATGCGAAAACGGTTGGTGCGGAACTCAATGAAAAAGAAACTGACGAACTGAAAACCGCACTCGGCGCCGGTGGTACTGGCAGAGGGACAGCAGGGGCGCTCCGTGGAGCCACCGGAGCACTCAAGGAACTTGAACGTCGGCAAAAATCGCGCGCCACCCGAACCGCGCGCGACGCATTCGACCGGGCCTTGATGGATCTGGCGGGTCTCTACCGTGACGCGCTCGCCTTCTCGTTCGCCGCGAACGTCCCTGCCACACATCCAGACGTCGCTGACACTGCGCAGAAGATCGCCCGGGACTGCCGCCCTGAAGCGCTGCTGCGCAGCATCGACGCGATCCTCGAATGCCGGGAAGCGCTCGACACGAACGTCAAGCCTGAGCTGGCGATCACCGCGATGCTGGCCGAGTTGAGCGCGCAGATGCGCGCCGGTTAACCGGGCGGTTTTTCAAACCCGCACTGGGCCCGCTAGACTGCGTATCGCTCATGTGTTGCCACGGCAGCGCGAAGAGTGTTGCCGCCTTAGCTCAGTCGGTAGAGCGCTTCACTCGTAATGAAAAGGTCAGGGGTTCGATTCCCCTAGGCGGCTCAGATAAACCCCAGGTCAATTAGTGGCCTGGGGTTTTTGTGATGGATATCGCAGCGATTTCCGGCCTTGTTTTCTCTCGGGCATCTTGCCGCGCGCTGAGGGTTTCTGGTTTACTAAGCCTTACCTAAACTACTGGCAGAGGGGTCACGCTTTGTACGCATGCATCTGCGCCGCCGTGCCGCGAGAGCAGGTTGAGGCCACAATCCTGGCTGGTGCGCGCACCGTCAGGGAGATCGGCGACCGGTGCGGTGCGGGTAAAGGCGAAGGGTGTGGTTGCTGCAGGAAGCGGCTCGCCAGGCTCCTTCTGGAGCAGCGCGCACGGGCGACATCCATGGGGAACCTGCCGAACACGGCATGAGCGATTTTGTTGTGACGCGTATCACGCAGCGGTAAAGTCTGATCAACAACGATCGGAGGGCCAAATGCGTGGTGACGACGAGGTTATCTCCCTATTGAACGAGCAGTTGACCAGTGAACTCACGGCGATCAACCAGTACTTTCTGCATGCGAAGATGCAGGCCAGCTGGGGATTTACCAAGCTCGCGGAGCATACGCGGGCGGAGTCCTTTGAGGAGATGCACCACGCTGAGTGGCTCACTGACCGGATTTTGTTGCTCGGAGGGTTGCCGAATTACCAGCGGTTATCTGCCATCCAGATTGGGCAGACGATCCGCGAGCAGTTTCAGTCAGATCTCGCGATCGAGCTCGAGGTGCTAGAGCGATTGCGCAATGGTGTGCCGTTCTTCCGTGAGAAGGGTGACGCCGTCAGCGCAAATCTCTTCGAGAAAATCCTCGATGACGAGGAGCAGCACATCGACTATCTGGAAACACAGATCGAATTGATGGACAAGCTCGGCGAGCAGCTCTATCTCGCGCAACTCGTCGATCAGCCACCGACAGCCGGCTGACACTGCCGGCGGGTTTCGCGCAATAGTCAAGAACCCCAGGTCAATTCATGACCTGGGGTTCTGTCGTGGTGTGCTGTACGCGTGGGGTTGCTAACTGCGGATCTTGTTGACTGCCCACAGCAGAATGACTGCACCGAAAAGGCAGGTAAGGAAGCTGAAGAACCAGCCGCCGCTGCCGACGTCAACTCCGACGAGTGTCAGCAGAAAACCGCCGATGAGACCACCGACGACACCGACGAGAATGTTGAGCGGAATACCCTGCTTGTCGTCGGTTCCCATGATTTTGCTGGCGATCCAGCCAGCGAGCCCACCGATGATGATCCATCCGAGTATGCCGAGTCCTAGCATTGCTGCTCCTTTGCGTGGACGGTGACAGCTACTTCATCGCTGTAATGGGGAGCCTAGTCCCAAGATCATGACTGAGCGCCGAGTAGATCAATCTGGTATAAATACATCTTGTGTCTAAGAAGTACTCATCGGCGGATCGGGTGTATGAGCACGTCAAAGAGCGGATCATCGACGGGACACTCGCGGGTGGCGAGTTACTGAGCGAAGGCGAGATCGCTTCGGCACTCGAGGTATCCCGCACGCCCGTCCGTGAAGGGTTCCTTCGGCTCGAGGCCGAGGGCTGGATGCGGCTTTTCCCGAAACGGGGCGCGCTTATCGTTCCGATCGCTGAAGGTGAGGCCGAGGAACTGGTCGAGGCGCGATATCTGACCGAGGTTCACGCGATGAGGGTGCTCGCCGACGATAGTGACGCGCGTGGGCGCGTCGTGGAGTCATTGCGTGAGTCGCTCAATCGTCTGACTGACCTTCGCGCTCGCGGTGACGTGGGCGAATTTGTCGCCGAGGACGCGGACTTCCACGCAACCATTGTGGGCGCGTGCCGGAACCGCTTGCTCATCAGCTTCTACTCGACGTTGCGTGACCGTCAGCGCAGGATGTCGGCGCAATCTATCGCTCGCGACGTGGCCACTAGCCCAAAAATTCTCGAGGACCACCAGGCTCTGATCGACGTAGTCGAGCGCGGTGATGTCGAGGCGTATGCCGAGGCAGTGTGGGCGCACATGCGCCAGGTTCACCGTCTGACCGACCGGCCCAGACCTGACATCAGGTGGGTGAATCGTGGCTAAACGTTATCCCTGGGCGATAGTCGCGGCCGCCATCTTCGCCGTGGCGTGGGGCGGCAACGAATTCACGCCGCTGCTCACGATGTACCGTCTCGACCACGGCTTTTCCGATTTCGTGGTCGATGTGCTGCTCTTCGCCTATGTGCTGGGAATTGTGCCTGGTCTGCTGTTAGGCGGACCGCTGTCGGACCGGTTCGGCCGCCGCGTGCTGATGTTGCCGGCACCGCTCTTCGCGATCGCGGGGTCGGCTGTTCTCGCTGCAGGGTCGAGCCAGGCTGCCGTGCTGTTCGGGGGACGCGTACTGTCGGGCATCTCGATCGGTCTTGCGATGGCTGTTGGCGGAAGCTGGCTGACGGAACTGTCACGCGCCCCCTACGACCCAAAAGCGTATGCAAGCGCTGGTCCGCGTCGCGTAGCGATGTCGCTCACGGCGGGCTTCGCGCTTGGCGCTGGGGCCGCCGGTGCGCTCGCGCAGTGGGGACCGTGGCCCAGCGTCACCGCATATCTAGTACACATCGCGATTACCGCGGCCGCTTTCATCCCGCTGCTCGCGGTCCCGGAAACGCGTTCTGGCATCCCCGACCACATCCGGAAGGCGCCGCTGCATGCCGACCTGAAGATCCCCTCAGCTGGTCATCGGAGGTTCTGGTTGCTGATCGTGCCGCTAGCACCGTGGGTGTTCGGAGCGGCCGCGTCAGCATACGCGGTGCTGCCGAACCTCATGACTGAACATAGTGCGGGCGCGCCAATCGCGTTTGCGGCACTGCTGTGCCTTCTCGCGCTCGGGTGCGGGTTCGGCATCCAGGCGCTAGGCAGGAGGATCGATCGCCCAGGCACGGCGCGAGGAGTCATCACCGCTTTCATCCTGCTCGTCATCGCGATGCCGTTCGCCGCGCTTGCTGCGGCGACGCTCAGTGTCCCACTTGTGATACTCGCAGCCTGTCTCCTCGGCGCCGGCTACGGCATGGCGCTCGTTTCTGGCTTGCTCGAGGTGCAGCGCATTGCGACGCCGGACGACCTGGCTGGCCTGAGCGCTGTGTTCTATTCGCTCAGCTATCTCGGCTTTGCTGTCCCGGCGATGATGGCGCTCGGTGTGCAGGTGGTGAGCTACCCGGTGATGTTCCTCGGAGGTGGCGTTATCGCCGCTCTCTGTCTTTGCCTGGCGGTATTCGGGTCACGGATCGCCCCCGCACAATCGCTCAAGGCAAGTCGGGTAAAGGCGTCGACATAAGCCAGTCATTCCACAGGTCGAGCAAAGACTCGCTGCTGTACAACGCGGCGAGGCCGGTGAAATCGTCTGTCGTGGCGATGGAATGCCGGTACCTGTTCGCCCAGTCCTGCAGCAATGCGAAAAAAGCGTCATCGCCGATCCTGGTCCGCAGGGCATGCAATGTCAGCGCACCACGCTTGTACACGCGATCATCGAACATTCGCTTGGAGCCGGGGTCCGCTAACAGCAGATCCTGAGGTTCCTTCTTCAGTTTCTCCCAGTAGTGCCGAGCCCATTCTTTCGCGGTGGGGCCGTCGCTGGATTCGGACCACAACCATTCTGCGTAACACGCGAACCCCTCGTGAAGCCAGATGTCGGACCACTGCGCTGCCGTCACGCTGTTGCCGAACCACTGGTGCGCGAGTTCGTGCGCAATCAGCCGCTCTGACCGGCGCTTGCCGTCACAGTGATTGGACCCGAAGACGGACACGCACTGAGCTTCAAGCGGAATCTCCAACGGGTCCTCGGTGACGACGACTGAGTAACCACCGCTGAAAGGGTAGGGACCGAAAAGCTTGGTGAAAACCTTCAACATGCGCCGCTGGCGGGCGAAATCATTGTCAAAGTTGCTCCGCAACGATGGCGGCACGGCAGTCCGCAACCGCACCGGCGAAGGCGACACATCGTGCAGCGTGTAGGAACCGATCTGGATTGTCGCTAGGTACGTCGACATTGGTTCCGGCTGCTCATACACCCACGTCGTGGTCCCAGCGTGCGTCTTCCGGCTGCGAAGCGTCCCATTTGACAGTGCCGCATAGGTCGACTCGGTGGTGACGCTGATCCGGTAACTTGCCTTGGCGCTCGGATGATCATTGCAGGGAAACCAGGTTGGTGCGCCATTGGGTTGGTTGGCTGTGAGCACACCGTCGGTGAGTTCCTCCCAGCCGATAGCGCCGAACTGATTGGAGACCGGCCGGGGGCGCCCCGAGTACTTCACCTCGGTCACCACTGGTGCGCCTGCCGGAACCGGATTACGGGGCGTGATGCGCAGCTTTCCGTCTTTGTGGGAAAACTTCCCCGGAACCGCGCCGTTCACGCGGACCTTCGACACGCGCAGCGAAGACGCGAGGTCAAGGCTATAGCGCGCGAGACCCTCTGTACTCACCGCGGTGATGGTCGTCGTTGCCTCGAGCCGGTTGGTTGACACTCGGTAGTTGAGGTCAAGGTCGTACCGCGACACGCGGTAGCCGGTGTTTCCGCTAGCAGGCAGGTAGGTGTCGACGACGGAAGTTGGGTTGCTCGCTGCGGCGTTACGAGCAAGGGGGCGGGCCACGTCGACGTCCTTCCGAGAGTTAGCCAAGTAAAGGCTGAGGTTCAGGGTCCCGCGGTCGCCCACGGCGTAATGGGATTCCCTTGCCAGCGAGTGTTAGCTGGAACGCTGTCACCACGCATCAGCAGCGACGCTGGTCCGAGGGTGGCGCCGTCACCGATCACAGACGCGGGCAGGACCACACTGTGCGATCCCAGTGTGGCACCAGCGCCGATTACGACGCGTCCCACACTCATGACCCTGTCATGGAACAGATGTGTTTGCACAACAGAACCGCGGTTGACGGTCGCACCGTCACCCACCTCGACAAGATCGGCCTCGGGCAGCCAGTACGTCTCGCACCAGGCGCCGCGGCCGATCTTCGCGCCCATTGCGCGCAGCCAGAGGTTCAATACCGGTGACCCGCTGCAGATTCGTGCGCACCAGGGTGCTGCGAGCATTTCAGTGAACGTGTCGGCCAGTTCATTTCGCCACACGAATCCGCTCCAGAGGGGTGTCTCATGAGGCCGGACGCGTCCAACGCACAACCATTTCGCCGCCGCGGTGAGAACCGCGGCCAGGACCGCCGCGGTGAGAGCAAGGAGTCCGCTGACCAGAGTCGCTGTCAGGAAGCCATTCGCCGCAGTTATTGCGATGATCCCGCCGATCAGCGCCGCGCCGAAGCTGAAAGTGAGTATCACCGGGACAATCCGACCGAGCTCGACCAGGGTACGCATAGCCCGCAGACGCCGGGGGGGTGCGAAGGTTCGCCGTTCCGTTTTGGTGGCCGCTTTGCGGCGACGTAACTTGACTGGCGGGCTGCCCAGCCAGGACGAACCGTTCTTGGCATTCTCGGGCGTAGCCGACAGGACCGCGACCAGCCCGTTTTTCGGTACTTTACGGCCAGGTCCTGTCATTCCTGAATTACCGAGGAATGCCCGTTTGCCGACTTTCGCCGGCCCAATGTGGACCCACCCGTTTCCTAACTCGTAACCCGCGACGAGGGTGTCATCCGCGAGGAATGCTCCGTCTGCGATCGTGGTGAACTTAGGCAGGAGCAGAACTGTCGACGCCTCGACGTTGCGCCCCACTTTCGCTCCGAGTAAGCGCAGCCAGGTCGGTGTAAAGGTGCTTGCGTACAGCGGGAAGAGGAAGGTGCGTGCCGCATCGGCGAGCCGTTCTGATGACCAGGCCTGCCAGCCGTTACGGCTGCGGACGGGGTACGTGCCGGGGGTCAGTCCGATCGCGAACAGTCGCATGGCGAGCACCGTGAGGGCCGCGAATGTCAGCATGCTGAGCAGCGCGGCACCCGGCAGCCACAACAGAAATGGGCCCACCGCGCTCACAGGTGAGGACGTGTGCGCGAGCAGCGCTGCCAAGACAAGTAACGCCGGAACTAGCGAGAGGAACGGCAGCGACGCGAGCCCCACCGCAGTGACTCCGTATATCGGCACCCATTTGCGGCCCGGCGGAGGTGAGTTGCTCGGCCACCACTGCGCCGCGTTACCAATGGGCGCTGCGGGTGAACCAGCCCAGCATTCGCCACCCGGGATGCGCCCTGAGACCGCGGATCCAGGCTCGACCTTCGAGCCTTTGCCGACGGCCGCCCCAGGAAATAGGACAGAGCGTGCCCCAATCGCTGCGCGTACACCGAGCGTGATCCGGCCGACGTGGAGATGATCACCGTCGACCCAATGGCCGGAAATATCGGTTTCTGGTTCGATGGCGCAGCCGCTGCCCACGCTCAGCAGTCCGGTTACGGGTGGAATGGTGTGCAGACTGACTCGTTTCCCGATCTTCGCGCCGAGTGCGCGCGCGTACCAGGTCATCCAGGGGGCACAGGACATTCCTGTCGCACCGGTTGCTTCGGCGATCCGTTCCGCCAGCCAGATCCTCAGATGTACCGAACCTCCCCGCGGGTATGTCCCCGGCTCGATGCCAGCAAGCAGCGAGCGCGCTGCGCCAGCTGTGATTGCGATCCGCCCGGGCGGTGTGAGGAACAGCAGTATCAGCACGGCGAGGACTGGCCAGGGGACAGCGGGCAGCCAGCCGACTGACGTCAAGCTGGCTCCGAGGGTGGATACCATCGCAGCCCAGGTTGCCCACTGGACGCCGGTTAAGGTGAACGGAACCGCGAGCAGTGCGGTTTGAGCGAACTGGCTTGCCCGTGACTGTGGCCGGACAACGCGGCGAGCTGCATCGCCAACTGGCTGGGCGGCATCAATGTGGGCTGCAAGCGCACCGAGGCGATGATGCTCGTATAGCTGCGCGACCGTCATGCCACCGTGCCGTTCCCGGAGCCGCGAGACCAGCTGCGCGGCGGTAAGGGAGCTTCCGCCGAGGTCGAAAAAGTCGGCCCCGTTATCCGTGACCTCTGCGCCCAGCACGTCGGACCAGATTTCCGCGAGCCACGCTTCTGTCGCGGTAAGCGTCACGCTTTGACTGAGTTTCCCCAATGGCCCCAATGGCCCCAATGGCCCCAATGGCCACGGTAAGGCTGCACGATCTACCTTCCCTGACGTGCGAATGGGCAGTTTGGGAAGTACAGCGAGCCGGGGAACCAGTGCGGCGGGAAGGCGGTGTGCGAGTTCTGCACGCGCGGCAGCCGCATCGAAGTCCGCACCGCTTGTCGTGACGTAGCCGACGAGAACCGGTGCGGCCGTGCCGGTTCGCTGAATTGTGGCTGCGGCTGCGATCACTCCGGGCAGCGCCTGCAGGAGAGCGTCGATCTCACCTAGCTCGACGCGGCGGCCGCCGATCTTGACCTGATCATCAGCCCGGCCGATGAAAACGAGGCCTTCGGGGTCGAATCGGACGAGATCGCCGCTGCGATACGCACGCGTCCAGCCGAGTTCGGGGAGCGGAGCGTACTTGGCCTGGTCTTTCTCGGGGTCGAGGTAGCGGGCGAGTCCCACACCACCGATGACGAGTTCACCGGTGCCGCCGACGCCAACAGGCGTCCCATCTGCGCCGATGACGGCGAGGTCCCAGCCATCGAGCGGCACACCGATCCGAACTGCCTTACCGGGAAGGAGCGGTGCGGCGCACGCGACCACCGTGGCCTCCGTGGGGCCGTACGTGTTCCACATTTCGCGCCGGGAACTGGCGAGCCGGGAGACAAGCTCGGGCGGGCAGGCCTCACCGCCGAAAATGAGCAGTCTCACCGAGTCGAGTGACTCGGCCGGCCACAACGCGGCAAGGGTGGGCACTGTCGATACCACGGTGACTCCGCGCTCGACCAGCCATGGCCCAAGATCGGCGCCACTGCGGACGAGTGTGCGCGGGGCCGGCACTAGGCATGCTCCGCTGCGCCACGCTAGCCAGATTTCTTCGCAGGAGGCATCGAACGCGACGGACAGACCTGCCAGCACCCGGTCTCCAGGCCCGAGAGGCTTCTTCTGGAGGAAAAGTCTTGCTTCGGCATCTGCGAATGCTGCAGCGCTGCGGTGACTGACTGCAACGCCTTTGGGTACTCCAGTCGAACCTGAGGTGAAGATGATCCACGCGTCATCGCTGGGCTGCGGCAACGTCCGTGGCACGACCGGCGTTGTGAACTCCTGTAATGCCAGCGGCACGGAAAGCCCGGTGTCTGTGATGACGGCCGTAACACCAGCTTCTCCGAAGACCAGTTCCGCGCGTTCCGATGGATCGTCCGCGTCGACAGGAACATACGCGGCTCCTGCCGCGAGGATCGCAAGGATGCTGACGTAGAGTTCGCTAGTGCCGGATGACATTCGGAGGCCTACACGGTCACCTGGCTGAACGCCCTGGCGGTGCAGTTCATCGGCTTTTTCGAATGCGGCGGACAGCAGTTCACTGTAGGTCAGGACGACAGCGCCGGAGTCCAGTGCCGGTGCGTCGGGGTGCTGCGCTGCCGTTGACTGCACGATATCGAGAAGTGTCCGTGGTTCGGTTGCGTAGCGTGACCGCCGCAGAGTGTGCTGGCTGGCTGTCATTCCCGCGCTGGGCAGTGCGGGCGTCTCGGCTCGTTCGTCGAGTTCATTGCCGGTCGCCGTGGTGGAGAGTGTGAACGTCATTGCTTTGCCTCCGCTTGTGCAGCGTCGTCGGAAGCATCGGCCGGAGCTAGCACTTTCAGCGCCAGGCGATGGAATGTTTGCTTCTCTTTCTTGGTCAGGCCGCGAAACACTGAATCGATTGCCGACTCGACGATTGCGTCGCTGTGCTTGCGCGCCGCATGTCCGGTCTCAGTGAGCGTGAGGGTGTGTTTACGGCGGTCCTTCTTGTCGCGGGCTCGCGTGAGCAGCCCGCGTTTCTCGAGTTCGTCGACAATGCGGACCATGTCGCTTCGGTCGATCGCGAGCGCATTGCACACCTGCTGCTGCGAGAGCGGCTGTTGGGAGAGGCAGCTCAAGATCCAGTGCGTCCGCAAGCTGTAACCAGCGTCCGTTAAGGGGCGTTCAACGTTCTCGCGCACGACTCTATGGAGGCGGGAGATGAGGAAATCGGCACTTTTCAGCGATGACTCCGGCAGGTCATGCGATTTTGGCACCGGGCCACCATACCGTTTTGTGGGATCAATAAACAATTGGACACTCCCGCAAATTCCAGACCTCGAGGAGTGAATGCGACATAGATCACGTTCGCCCGTTTCGTACCCGCTGGTGCTGGGGGCCTCGGAGTGAGTCGAAGCCGCTAACCTAGGTGGGAGAGTGGGCGCAATGTCAGGAATGGCGTGTTGTGGGTCTACGGATCAGGAACCTAGGGGGCTAAGTGGTGAGCGCTGCAGGTGGCGTGACGTCGCGTGGCATCCTTGTCGCAATCATCGTCACAGTCACGGCCTTAGCCACGTTGCTTGCCGGTTGCGCCCGCGGGCCGTCGCCCACCGGCGCGTCCCAGCCCAGCGAGCTGTTTGTGGTGAACACGAGCCCTGAGCAGCAGCGCATACGAGCTGAATCTGTGGCTGCGATCGCTGAGCGTGTACCACCCGAGATCCGTGAGGGCGGAAAACTCGTGGTGGCGACCACCGGCAACACGCCACCACTATCGTTTCGCGCCGACGACGCGATGACGATGATCGGGGTCGAGCCGGACCTCGCTCAGTTGGTAGCTGACGTCCTGGACCTCCAGCTCGAACTGCGTACGACGGGCTGGAGCGACGTTTTCGAGGGCGTGGACGACGGCCGCTACCACGTTGGTTTCGGCAACATCGCGGCGACCGGGAACCGTATGGCGCGGTTCGACATGGTTACCTACCAGCGGGAAGATCAGGCGTTCGCGGCTCTAGCCGGCTCGAGCACCGAATCCATCGACCGGCCGGAAGACATTGCAGGATTGCGCATAGGTGTCGGTGAGGGAACGCGAAGCGAAGAGATTCTCCACATCTGGAACGACGAGAACCTCGCGAAGGGAATGCGCGCGGCCGAGTTCAAGAACTATGTAGATGGCCGCGAGTACTACGACGCACTGGAATCAGGCCAAATCGATGTGACGTTCGGCCCTATGTCGATCCTGAATTTCGAAGCGGTGACGACCGCGCGCACAAAGATTGTGGGCCGCGTGCCTGGGCTTGGGACAGAACCTGCCCTGGTCTCGGCGATAACGGAGAAGGGTAACTCGCTGGGGCGGATCGTCCAGGAGGCTCTCAACGCGGTCATCGTGACAGGCAAATACCATGCGGTGTTCGAAAGGTGGGCGCTTGACCATGCCATCGTCGGCAGGTCTCAGCTGAACCCACCCATCGAATAGTGGGGGCGGGGACACAAGTTCCGTTCGCCCACCTCTGCGCGACAAACGACTCTGCGAGAGTGCGCTGTCGCGCGGAGGTGGGCGAACCGGCCTAAGCAAGTACCGACTTGACGGTCAGTGGCCGTTCTGCATGCATCGCTCGATGGACCGCCGAATCTCTGCTTCGGCTTCCTCGCGACCAACCCAGTCCGCAGCGTGAACCTCTTTGCCGGGCTCAAGGTCCTTGTATCGCTCAAAGAAATGCTTGATTTCGTCGAGATTGTGCTGTGGCACGTCGCCAAGGTCCTTGATGTGGTCCCAGCGCGGGTCGACCGGTACGCACAGTACCTTTTCGTCGTCACCGGCTTCATCGCGCATCTTGAACATCGCAACCGGGCGAGCTTCCACGATGACGCCGGGGTACACAGGCTCGGGCAGCAGAACCAGGGCATCGAGCGGGTCACCATCGCCGCCGAGGGTGTCTTCGATGTACCCATAGTCCGCCGGATACTGCATTGAGGTGAACAGGTACCGGTCGAGACGAACCCGTCCCGTCTCGTGATCGACCTCGTACTTGTTTCGCTGTCCCCTCGGGATCTCGATCGTGACGTCGAATTCCACGCGTCCTCGCTTCGCTCGTGTGTCAGTCCGGGTCAAGGATAGTCTTGGCCCCGACCCTGCTGGCAACCAGTTGCCTCGGGGCAGCTTCATGCCCGGATGAAGGGATCACGATGGCAGAAGAGGAGGCACCGGCGTCACCGGCACAGCCTCGTGGTGAGCATGCCCGGTCTTGGAGGTTGCTCACCGCCGCAGCTTTTGTGGTAGTCCTGTTGGTCCTCGCTGGCACCGCAACTCTCATCACGGCTCGGTACGCAGACTCTTTCCGTTCGGGACAGGTGCACGCGATTGCACCACCACCGCCGCTCGTCACGCTGGAACCAGCGATTCTCCCCGTCAGTTCCGCTGCACCGATACCCTCGCGAGACGAGGTCGCCGCGGCACTGGCCCCATTGCTGTCCGATCCTGCTTTGGGTTCACTCGCGGGACAGATCTCCGACGCGAACACCGGGACAGTCCTCTGGACCCAGGATCCCGCATCTCAACGTATCCCGGCTTCATCGGTGAAGCTCCTCACCGCAGCAGCAGCGCTACTGGTGATTCCGCATGACTCCCGCGCTGAGACGTTAGTTGTCGCCGGTGACGAGCCAGGTGTCGCAGTCCTGATAGGAACTGGTGATGTGACACTGAGCGGGCAACCCGACGGTGCTGCTACCTATTACGGCGGGGCCGCCCGGCTCGACGACTTGGTAGCTCAGTTGCGGGACAGTGATACGGAAATCTCACGCGTACTCGTCGACACTGATGCGTACACCGGAGCTCGACTCGCCCCTGGCTGGAACGGTGAAAGTGTCGGTGAGGGCTACATTGCCCCCATGGAGCCGGTGATGCTCGACGGCGGGCGCATCGAACCACTCGAACCTGAATCGCCTCGTTGGGAAGAGCCAGCAATCGCGGCAGGCCGTACGCTTGCGGAGCGGCTCGGAGCCGACCCAGCCGAGGTCGGCATTGGGTCGGCCAGTGACGATGCACCTGTGCTGGCCCGCGTGAGTTCAGCGCCATTGCGGGTGCGCGTCGAGCAGGCGATGCAGCTCTCAGACAACGTACTTGCCGAAGCCATTGGCCGCGAAGTTGCCATCGCGGAGGGGGAGCCAGCCTCGTTTCGGGGCGCTGCCCGGGCGGTGCGTTCGGTGCTCGCGGAACATGGCGTGGCCATGGACGGGGTGGATCTTGCCGACACCAGCGGGCTGTCGCGTGATAACGCCCTTCCCGTTTCGGTACTCGATGGTCTGATGGTGCGTGCCGCAGCCGACGACGACGGACCGGGGGAGCGGGAGGAGCCAACCGGCTCGCAGCAGGCCGGCCTGCTGCGACCGCTGCTTGATCTGCTGCCGGTAGCGGCTGGTACGGGCACCCTCGAGGATCGATTCTTCGATTCCGCGGAAGCAGGCGCAGGGTGGGTCCGCGCGAAGACTGGCACACTCGAGGGGGTGAGCGCTTTAACCGGATACGTCGTGACGCAGCGGGGACGGGTCCTCACCTTTGCCTTTATTTCGACGGACAGCAACGCGTTCGAGGCGCGGCCGGCGCTTGACGCACTGGCTGCTCAGCTCCGGACGCTACCGAGAGCGGGAGAATGAGCGACACTGAGCGTGACGAATCAGCGGGCGCGATGGTGGATTGGCGCCTGGCTGCCAGAACGGCAGAAAAACTAGTCAGGCCAGGGCCGGCGATGTCGATATACACCCGCGAACAGGTGTCAGCCGAACTCGCGGAGCTGTCAGTGTTCGCGGATGCGCCCGTCCGCGAGGTGACGCTGCTCGCGGACGATAGTCCTGTCACGCCCGCGACCATCGTCGATAGACCAGGCTGGGCCCGCGCGGCCGCTGAATCGCTCGCCGATCTCACCGGAACCACGATGGATAAACCCGCTGGGCTCCTCCGTGGGCGGCCGGCGGGACTCCAGGCTGGGGCCGTGCTCGGTTTCCTGTCCACCGCGATCATCGGGCAATACGATCCCTTTACCGGCCCCGACGGGAAGCTGCTGCTGGTAGCGCCGAATGTGGTGGCGACAGAACGCGCGATGCGCGTGAACACACGCGACTTCCGGATGTGGGTGTGCCTCCATGAGGTGACACACCGCGTGCAATTCACTTCCTCGCCGTGGCTAGCCAAATACATGCGGGGTCTCGTCGACACGCTTGGCGAGCACAGCGACGAGAACCTTTCCGAGGTGGTGGGGCGTCTCGCAGCGGCAGTCCGTCGCAGTCGTGGTGCTGATCAGAGCCGTTCGGATCTGGGCCTAGAGCGAGGCATGGTGGGAGCCCTGCTCGCGACACAGCCACCGAAGCAGCGCAACGCGATGGTTTCCCTGCTGATGCTCGGAACTCTCCTCGAAGGACATGCAGAGCATGTGATGGACGCTGCTGGTCCCGCAGTGGTTCCCTCAGTCGCCCATATCCGCAGTCTTTTCGACGAACGCCGCCGTCGCCGGAACAACCCGATTCAATGGCTCATGCGGACCTTGCTCGGCGTGGACGCGAAGATCGCCCAGTACATCAAGGGTAAGGAGTTCGTCGACGAGGTGGTCGGACGAGTCGGGATGCGTGAGTTCAACGCGATCTGGAGCGAACCCGCAGCGCTGCCGCAGCCAGGCGAGATCGGTGCGCCCGGTGAATGGATCAAACGGGTCCTCGGGTGACGACGCGGAACCTCCACACAATTCGGCTCGCGGTTCGCAACTGGCTCGAAACGTACGACGAGGCATGGGCTGGCCAGAATGAAATCGTCATCGCGATGTCCGGCGGAGGCGACTCCACTGCCCTTTGTGCCGCGGCAGCGCTCGAACTCCCTGGCCGGGTCCGGGCACTGACGATTGATCATGGTCTCCAGTCTGGGTCGGACGAGGTCGCCGCTAGGGCCGCCCAGTTAGCGCGCGACCTGGGCTGCGTAACGGCTGAAGTACTCCGTGTTGAGGTTGGCAATTCGGGCGGACTCGAGGCGGCAGCGCGGCAGGCGCGATACCAGGCGCTTGACCAGTCGCGTCGCGGGTCCCCTGTTCTCGTTGCTCACACCCTGGACGATCAGGCGGAAACCGTGCTGCTCGGTCTCGCACGAGGGTCTGGTGCCCGGTCATTGGCAGGTATGCGCGCTTTTGCGCCGCCCTGGGGGCGTCCATTGCTGGGGATCCGCAGAAGCACGACTCGTGCGGCATGCGCAGAAATTGGAGTCACCCCCCACGAAGACCCCCATAACTCCGATGCCAGGTTTACCAGGGTCCGGCTGCGGAGTGAGGTGTTGCCATTACTCGAAGAGGTGCTTGGGGGCGGCGTCGCCGAATCGCTGGCGCGAACCGCCATGCAATTGCAGGACGACGTCGTCGTGCTCGACGCTCTGGCCATCGAGTTACTGCATGCGGCGCGAACAGACAGAGGCCTCGACACCGCGGTGCTGTCCGACGCGCCCGCCGCGACGCGACGCAGAGCGATACGGTTCTGGCTACTCGACAACGGAGCGCGAACCGCAACGGACGGTCAATTGCGAGCGATTGACGCTCTCGTGCGGGAGTGGCGCGGGCAGGGCCCAGTCGCGGTGCCGAACGGCGGCAGTGGACAAGGGGAGGGGGCGCGGTTAATGGTGGAGCGGCGGCATGGCACCCTTGGGATCGCAGTGCAACTGCGCCATTCCGTCCCCGGAGGACGGCGTATCGAGAAAGGGACCTGACCCGTGTACGACGGCGACATCGCGTCTGTGCTGATCTCGGAGGAACAGATCCGTTCACGTACAGCCGAACTTGCGGCGGAACTGGCAGAACGGTACAAGCCGGTGCCCAACGCCGGTCCTGAGGATGATCTCCTACTCATCGGCGTTCTCAAAGGCGCAATGATGTTCATAACAGATCTTGCCCGCGCTTTGCCGGTGCCGACCCAGATGGAATTCATGGCGGTCAGTTCGTACGGGTCGTCCACCTCGTCATCAGGTGTGGTGCGGATTTTGAAGGACCTTGACCGCGATATCGCCGACCGGGACGTTCTGATCGTCGAAGACATCATTGACTCGGGCCTCACGTTGTCGTGGCTGATGCGAAATCTCCAGACCCGCAATCCGAAGTCCCTTCAGGTCTGCACGCTGCTTCGCAAGCCCGATGCGATCACCGTTGACGTACCCGTCGCACATGTGGGGTTCGATATCCCCAACGAATTTGTCGTGGGGTACGGCCTTGACTATGACGAGCGTTACCGGGATCTGCCCTACATCGGTTTGCTCGACCCGAAGGTATACCGCTGAACGGTTCCCTTTGTCGTCAAGTTACCTCCTGCCGTGACCTGACGGTAGCCTGGAACTCCCGGCGTGATGTTGCTGGGAAAACCAGCGACTGCCCGCTCGCGCACTGGAAGGATGAGCCACCCGGCTGAACCTGTATGAATCGCAAGACAGTTTTCAGGAACCTCGGGATCATTGCAGCAATTCTGCTGGTGATCTATGCGTTCTCGTACTTCGGCGGTGACACCCGTGAGTACCACGAAGTCGACACATCTGTGGCGCTGGCGCAACTTGACGAGCGCAATGTCGTCGAAGCGCAGATCGATGACCGCGAGCAGCAATTGCGCCTGACACTGCGTGAAGCAGTGGAAGCGACCGAGGGTGAGACGCAAATCATTGCGAAGTACCCGATGGGTGCTGCGGAACAGGTCTACGACCAGGTTCGCGCCGCCGAGCTTGACCGGTTTGACACAGAAGTGACTGAGGACAGCTGGCTGGGAAGCCTGCTGCTGTTCATGCTGCCAATGCTGATCCTTCTGGGCTTGTTCCTTTTCATCATGATTCGCATGCAGGGCGGTGGCCGCGGCGGTGTGATGGGCTTCGGCAAATCCAAAGCCAAGCAGCTGACGAAGGATATGCCGAAGACGACGTTCGCTGACGTCGCTGGCGCCGACGAAGCTGTCGAGGAACTCGAAGAGCTCAAGGACTTCCTCCAGAACCCTGCCAGGTATCAAGCGCTCGGCGCGAAGATACCTAAGGGTGTTCTCCTGTTTGGCCCGCCCGGTACCGGTAAGACGCTGCTCGCCAGGGCAGTCGCCGGTGAAGCGGGTGTGCCATTCTTCACGATTTCGGGTTCGGACTTCGTTGAAATGTTCGTGGGTGTCGGCGCTTCACGCGTACGCGACCTGTTCGAACAAGCGAAGCAGAACGCTCCTTGCATCATCTTCGTGGACGAGATCGATGCTGTCGGCCGTCAGCGCGGAGCCGGAATGGGCGGCGGCCACGATGAGCGTGAGCAGACGCTAAACCAGTTGCTCGTGGAGATGGACGGTTTCGGTGCCCGTCAGGGGATCATCATGATCGCCGCGACCAACCGTCCGGACATCCTTGACCCGGCCCTTCTGCGACCGGGCCGATTTGACCGCCAGGTACCCGTCGGCAACCCAGATCTTGCTGGCCGTAAAGCGATCCTGGGCGTGCACTCACAGGGTAAGCCGATGGCGCCGGACGTCGACATGAATGCCCTCGCGAAGCGCACAGTCGGCATGTCGGGCGCGGACCTCGCTAACGTCATCAATGAAGCTGCCTTGCTGACCGCGCGTGAAGTGAAAACAGTCATCACGAATGAGGCTCTTGAGGAAGCGGTGGACCGAGTCATTGGCGGACCGCGCCGGAAGAGCCGGATTATCAGCGAGCTGGAAAAGAAGATAACGGCCTACCACGAGGGCGGGCATACGCTTGCTGGCTGGGCGATGCCAGACCTTACGCCGGTTTATAAGGTCACTATTCTCGCGCGCGGACGCACCGGCGGCCACGCACTTGCCGTACCCGAAGATGACAAATCGATGATGACCAGGTCTGAAATGATCTCGCGGCTCGTCTTCGCGATGGGTGGCCGTGCTGCGGAGGAACTCGTCTTCCAGGAACCCACAACCGGGGCGTCGTCGGACATCGAGCAGGCAACGAAGATCGCTCGCGCGATGGTCACCGAGTATGGCATGAGTCCGCGGCTAGGAGCTGTGCGCTACGGCCAGGAGCACGGCGATCCATTTGTCGGGCGGACTATGGGTATGGCGCCGGACTATTCCCACGAAATTGCACGCGAGATTGACGAGGAAGTGCGCAGGCTCATCGAAGCCTCCCACACTGAGGCGTGGGAAATTCTGCACGAATATCGCGATGAACTCGACCAACTTGCCCGCGAGTTGCTGGAGAAAGAGACACTGGTCCGCAAGGATCTGGAGCGAATCCTCGCAAGTGTCGACAAACGTCCCCGGATCACTGAGTTCAATGATTTCGGGACACGCACGCCATCCGAGCGACCTCCCATCAAAACACCCGCTGAACTGGCGAAAGAACGCGGCGAACCATGGCCGCCGGTTCCTGAGCTCACTGGTGCGCAGGCGCCCGCGACTGCAACCGCTGAGGCTCCAGCGGGACACCTGCCCGCGAATGGTGAGGACTCGACTGCACGGCACGAGCCGGTGGGCGTGAACGGTGGCGGCCACCACAACACGTGGAACGGCCAGCCGGCCCGCCAGCAAGACCATACTGTGCATGCCGGACAAACGCACCCTGGTCAGGCCGGTTATCCTGTCCATTCGCCGACGGGCAGCAGTGCGCGAGACGCAGGGCATTCCCGGTACGGGGAACCACCGGGATGGTCTGCGCCCGGATGGCCCCCGCGCGGCGGGGAGCAGCAATCGCCGGGGCACGAAGAGGCGCCCGGCCCGGGACCGCAGGATCCTCCGCCGCGGGAACCTCAATCGGACAGTCCCGAGCACAACGAAGCAGGTGAGCCCAGCGCGTGGCGCCCGCATCAGGAAGACTCGCAGCAACAGGACGGCCGGACGTCGTGACCAGCACTCGCCCCGAGGACCGCATTGACCCAGAGGACCGGATTAACGAAGTGCCGCGTGTTTTTGATCAGCCGCGCGCTGAGGCCGCGGTCCGTGAGTTGCTGATCGCTGTCGGGGAGGACCCCTCGAGGTCGGGCCTCGCGGACACCCCAGCCCGGGTCGCGCGGGCGTACGCGGAACTTTTTGCAGGTTTGCACACGGACCCAGACCACGTGCTCGACACGACCTTCGACGAAGGACATGACGAACTCGTTCTGCTGAAGGACATCCCCATGTACTCCACGTGTGAGCACCATCTGGTGCCTTTCCATGGCGTGGCGCACGTTGGGTATATCCCGAATGACTCGGGGCGGGTCACTGGCCTTTCCAAACTCGCCAGACTGGTTGATCTGTATGCCAAGCGACCACAGGTGCAAGAAAGGCTGACCAGTCAGATCGCTGATGCGATGATGCGCAAGCTCGATCCGCGTGGAGTCATCGTCGTTGTGGAAGCCGAGCATTTGTGCATGGCGATGCGAGGTATCCGCAAGCCTGGTGCAACGACGACTACATCCGCCGTCCGTGGGCTGTTCAAGTCCAGTGCGGCGTCCCGATCGGAAGCGCTCGACCTGATCATCCGGAAGTGATTCCGGCCATGGCAGAAACCGCATCTCGGCACCCGCACCCCGGTCTTCCTGCCCCCGGACGATGTGTCGTCATGGGAATCGTGAATGTCACGGGAGACTCGTTTTCAGATGGGGGCCAATTCCTGGACCCTGAACGTGCGATCGCGCGCGGGCTGGAACTGCGTGATGTCGGCGTGGATGTTGTTGACATCGGCGGAGAGTCGACACGCCCCGGCGCGGTGCGGGTAGATCCCGGTGTGGAGGCACGTCGGGTGATCCCCGTTATCTCGGCACTGACGTCGGCTGGAGTGGCCGTCAGCGTCGATACGATGCGTGCGAGGGTCGCGGCCGAGGCGCTCGCGGCCGGTGCGACCATCGTCAACGACGTGTCGGGAGGTCAGGCGGATCCCGACATGGCGAAGGTGATTGCTGACGCCGGTGTGCCGTGGATTCTCATGCATTGGCGGTCGAACGGCGAATATGTCCACCGTGCCGACGCGGGCGGACGCGACGGCTATCGCGACATCGTCAAAGAAGTCAGCGCGGAACTTCTCACTCAGGTCGACGCCGCCGTTCGCGCGGGTGTGGACCCGTCTGCTCTCGTCCTCGATCCGGGGCTTGGATTCGCGAAAACTGCTGAAGACAATTGGGCTTTACTCCAGGCCTTGCCGCACCTGGCCGGGCTGGGTTTTCCGGTATTGATCGGGGCCTCGCGTAAACGGTTCCTCGGGTCGCTCCTGGCTGACACGGATGGTGCGGATCGTGCGGTGCTAGAGCGTGACACGGCGACAGCGGCGATCTCGGCTCTCGCCGCCGCGGGGGGTGCGTGGGGTGTGCGCGTCCATGACGCTCGCTCAACCCTCGACGCGATTGCGGTAGCACACGCGTGGACCACGGGGCGGGTCTGATGGTAGCTGACGATCGGATTGAGCTGCGCGGCCTTACGGTGCGTGGCCACCACGGGGTTTTTGAACACGAAAAGCGTGACGGCCAGGATTTCGTGGTCGACATTGTGGTGCACCTGGATTTGGCCGCCGCTGCAGCCTCCGATGATCTTGGCGACACCCTCGATTACGGTGAGCTTGCCAGGCAGGCTGCGGCAGTTATCACTGGTGAACCCTATAATCTAATTGAATCTGTGGCTGCGAGAATAGCGGACGGCGTGGTGGAAGACCCTCGAGTCGAGGCCGTGGAGGTCACCGTCCATAAGCCGTCCGCGCCGATACCTCTCGCGTTCAGTGATGTGGCTGTTGTGGTGCGCCGTGACGGCGGTGGAAAGGGACATCCCGCGTGAGCTGCGCCGTCCTGTCCGTCGGTTCCAACATGGGCGATCGGCTGCAGCATTTGCGCTCTGTGGCGGAGTCCCTCGGTGCGCGGGTGGTGTCGCGCTCGAGCGTGTATGTGACCGCTCCCTGGGGCGACACCGATCAGGAAGACTTCTACAACACGATCCTCATCGCGGAGTGCCCGACGTGGGACATGTGGTCATGGCTGGAATTCGCTCAGCGCTGCGAGCGGCGCGCTGAGCGAGTACGCGAGCGCCATTGGGGACCACGAACGCTCGACGTGGATATCGTGAGCTGCTCAGATGCAGGCGAGCAGCTCACGAGCTCTGACCCGAAGCTGACGTTGCCGCATCCCCGTGCGCATGAGCGGGCCTTCGTCCTGGTTCCCTGGCTCGAGGCCGAGCCGGCCGCCACGTTGCTGGGCGTGCCGCTGAGCGAGCATCTCGATGCACTGCCCAGGGGTGAACGAGCCGGTGTTCGGCGTCTCGACGACCAAGCCGAGTGGTTCGTGTGAACGCCACCAGGGTGCGGGATCTCGCCGTCATCGGCATCGTAGCGCTCGTCGCGTCGTGGCTGCTCGCGGAGGCTTTCTATGGCTCGCTGCCGCCTATCAGGCTTCTCGTGGGAGCCTCGCTTTACCCGGTCGCGGTTGCTGAAGTCGCCTTCGGGTTCGTCATTCGCAACCGTGTCGCCTCCCACCGCGTTGGCATGGCGCGCAGTCAACTGCACCCAATAACCGTCGCGCGGGCAGTGGCGCTTGCGAAGGCATCGGCGCTGGTTGGTGCAGCTAGCGCCGGTGTGTGGGCAGGCTTGCTACTCGTCATAGCGCCGGATCGCGCGATTGTGCGAGCGGCGATGGAAGACCTGCCTGGCGCCACGATTGGCTTCCTCGGCGCGCTCGCGCTGACGGCGGCCGCGCTGTGGCTGGAGCAATGTTGCCGCACACCAGATGACGAAGAAGACGAGGGCCGCCCGGGCGGAGATCCAAGCTGGGGCACGGACTTTCGCTGATCCGGCGAATCGCCGGACCGGTTACGCGGGCAAATGGGGGCTGCGCGGTATTTTCGGCGCATGACTGTTCAGGGGCAGCCCCGCGGGCATCGACGTCGCAGGCATAAGTCGAATAGTGCGCTGATCGCCGCGCTGTTTCTGCTCGCGATCGTTGCCAGCATCTTTCTTGTCGCCAGCAACAGCGTCGAGGCGCTGCGCATTGGGATTGTGGCGGCGCTATGGGCCGCATTCCTGGGTGCTTTGGCCGTTACCAAGTACCGCAAGGAAGCTGAAGCAGATCGGGCGAAGGTCCGTGATCTGCGAATGGTGTATGAGATGCAGCTGTCGCGTGAAGTATCCGCGCGCCGCCGTCATGAACTGACGGTGGAGTCCAAGATCCGTCGCGAACTCGATGCAGAGGTCCGTTCGGACACTTCGCAGCAGTTGGCCGCCGTGCATCGTGAATTGTCAGCTTTGCGTGGGCATCTCGAATTCTCCTTCGGCCAGGAGATCCGCGGCGCTACACGCGCCTCTTTGCCTCCGGGCGCGCCTCTGGCGCGGGCTGAGACGCCGACGGGTGCTGTCGCTTCGGAGTCAGCAGAACGCACGCAGTTCACCAGCTCCACTGAGTCCGCAGCGGGGGACGTAGTGGAGGCCGAGTTCGAAACCGAGTACGAATCCGCGGCTACCCATCGTAAGCAGCGGACCGTAGCCGAAATCATCGAAGACCTCAAGGAAGCAACGCTGCCTTCGGACTCGCGCTAGGACCTCTCCCGGGGCCGATACAAGCGAGAACAGCGGTCACGCAGACACTCTCGATGCTGCCCAACTGCCCGCGGCCATCTCTCGAACGGCATCGATTTCTGATTGGGGAACAGGGACATCACCGATTGATTCGCCGGGCTCGTCGTGGAAGATATACAGCCGCGAGACGAGTTCAGGGAAGGGCAGTGAGGCCTCCCCGAAGCGTTCGCCATGGCCTTGCGTCGAAACCTGAACCCCGTTACCCCAGTTCTGCCCGCTGTCGTAGTTGGGGTTGTAGAAGTACACCCGCATCACGCCTTCCTGATCAAGTGCGACCCGGATCAGCGTGATGGCATGCCAGCCGACGAATTGCGCGGTGCTGTCAGTGACAGCTAGGCCTGCTGGCTGAGGATGAATGATCGGCTGGTTCCGGTTGTAGAACGGGTGGTAGCTGACAAAGAACTGGCGCACGAACTCGTCGTAATTGTTCAGGGCGCCGGTAGCGATATCTACAGCGATGATGAACTCGCTGCCCACCCACCAGCCATGAAACTCAGGGTTGATCCAGCGATGCGGGTCCTCGCCGCGATCATCACATCGGCGCCCCATCTCGGCGTATACCCGATCTAGGTGGGGGACTAGGACAGCCGAGACGGGGTCAGCGTCCAGCAGCGTCGGTGCGGCAAGCGCGTCCGGCAACTCGGCAGACCAGATGGGCTGGCCTTCGAAATGCATGAGAACCGTGTCGTACCTTGCGGCGTGATACAGCAGGTAGAGCAGGTATGACGGATCGCCGTACGACCACATCGAGATCGCTCTCGCAGACTGGCATGTCGGATTGTTCCCCTGTCCGATGCCGAGCGGCTGTCCGAGAACTGAGATCGTTCCAGCCAGAAGGAAAACGCTCGCCGGCAGGGCCGTGCCATAGATCGAGGTGATGGCCGCGCTCGCGCTCGGTGCGGGGTTCAGCGCAATCTGCCGCCACAGCCCCGGCGCAATTGGCGGGGCGTAGAGAATGCCCCGCTCTAGAAGATTGACCAGGCCGTACAGCGCCTGAGATGTGGCTGGATGTATCGCATCAAGAACGAGCCGATGGGTCAGTTCGGTGTAGCAGCGGAGTGCATCCCTGCCCGTGTTGCTGAGACCGAGAGCGTCCGCGAGGAGTTCTGGGTACCCGTTCTCAAGCAACCAGCGCACAAAAGCTGCGTGGTAGTCGGATACCAGTCCGGTATCGAGCATGGCGCGGGCAAGCCCGTTGGCCTCCTGCTCGAGGCCGGGGAGGTCGATGGACTCGAGACGGGTGCGGTACAGCTGGAGACCCGGATCGTCCCTGCAGTTCTGCGTTGGGCCGAATAGCGCGCTGATCAATCGGTCTGCGCCCAGCCGCGCCTCACCGAGGCTGCCTGAGCCATTGGCGAGGGTGACGGCGATCTGGGTCACCATTGATTTGACGTGGCCGACCTGGATTGGCCGCTGAGCGAGGATGCGCCAGATTTCGTCGATCAGGCTCGTCAGGATGTCGTCGAAGCCGACATGGTCGAGGAGGAACCGAAACAGGTTACTAACGGCGGCGTCGAGTGGTCCAAGCCGAACCCGGTCAGCCTCGTTCGCTGCTCCGAACAGGCGCTCGAGATTCAGCGCAAGCACCTGAGTCAGGAAGTTCCGCGCCCCATCCGGCGATAAGCCAGGATGGTGCGCGCGCCCGGTCGCGACCGCGAGGAAGCGCAGTTCGCTGAGGCACTCGAGCACGACAGTTTTGGGCTTCCCCTCACTCAACGTGAGTTGCACGAGTGAGGGCCGCAGACCCTCAGGACTGTTCCAGTCAGATCCGCTGAAAACACCCGCGGCGTCCAGTCGGGGAGACATCGCGTACAGGTGCTCGATACCACCATCTCGGGTGAGCACCCGTCCCGCGATCTCGACTACCCGCGATTGCAAATTTGACTTTGCAAATGCGCGCGCCTGCTCGAGCTGCACAACCGCATGCTCGAGCTTCTCAGTCAGCCGCCCCAAGTCCGAGTGCACGTCGGACGACTCGATTCCGGTATTCACCCGGAGTAACCGCCTCTCTGTGGATCACACATAGAAGTCGAGTTCCTCCTGCTTCTTCAGCAATTCCCGCATGGTCTCGGGGTCGTCGCCGAAGAAATACGCAAGACCCCAGTGGGTTCCGAAAGCTGTCCGCTTTGTCACCTTATTCTCCTGCGGAGCAATGAGGTCGTGGTACTCGAAGTATTCGTGCTCTTCGGTCTCAGCTGGGATCTGCAACTCGCTCACAACGCGACGGCGCGGGTAGACACCGAAGCAGCCAGCGAATCCCTTCGCATCCGAGACCGGGCGTGGGAAGAATTGTTCGACTTCCTCCTCGGAGGAATACGGGTCGAACATGAGCACGAGCCCCTGGTAGGCGTTGAACCCGTAGGCGCGTTCCAGCAACTCGAACACTTTGAATCCCGGCGGCCGGTATGCCACCTCACCGAAGTACATCTGGCCGTCACTGGTGACGAAGTACTCCGGGTGGATGAAGCCGAATTCGATATCGAACGTCTTGATCAGCTTCTCGATCTCTTCGGTGATCCGGGGCCGCCATTTCTCGAGCTCCGGGCTCGCGGGGACGAACACTGAATAGCCGAGGTGGACGTATTCGGAAATGTTGAGAAACGCAATCTTCCCGCGGTGAATCCACGCCTCGACCGCGAACTCCCAGCCGTTGAGGTGGCTTTCGAGCAGCGCGGGGAACTCGTCCGGTGAGATGCCCGCGACATCTTCCACCGTCGAAATGACGCGGTGGCCGAGACAGCCAGCTTTATCGAAGGCTTTGAGATGGATTGGGTCGTTCGGGTCGCCGTCGAGCTTGAGCAGCGTCTGATTGACACGCTTCAGAAAGCGGATTACGTCATCAGTGTCGTGCGCTTCCTCGAAGATCCCGACGCGGATGCCGCCAAGCTGCGCTCGTCGCTTCATCAGCGCTTTGTCGCGGAAAAGCATGGCCTGCCCATGCAAGCGGGGATTGCTGTGGAGCACTGCGTTGATAGCGCCGGCCCATTCGACCGTTTCCTCATACAGTGGGATGGCGACGTCAACCCCCATGTCCTTCAGGGTCTGCGCGATCTCCATCGACCGGTCGTTGAGGCGTTCGAAGTTCCAGCTGACAAATGGGATGGCGTTTTCATGCGCGTAGTTTTCAGCCCATTCCGGCGCAACCACGACATACTTTCGATCGAAGCGGTCTACGGCGTCTATAGCACTCAAGCTCCAGCCGAGCAGCGCAACGTGGCCTTTGCTGGGATCTTTCTCCATACTCTCTCCCCTCCTGAGGGTCTCGAGCGGTGAAATCTTCCCCTGTGCAGGGGTTCAATTCCATCGGGAGGGAGGGGAACCGCCACCGTCCGCCTGTCGCGGAACGGCGCAGGGGAAGCACCTCCCTCAGGTTCCACCCTGCCATGACAGGCATCACACGCCAACTAAGCATCCGCTAGTGGCGGCACCCCCGCATTGAGGGTGACACATTTCACTGGCGCTTCACCTTCAGGACCTCTGCACCGCAGGCATATCCTGTGAAGGCACGTCTGGTACCTGCTCGGCAGGACTGGAACGAATGAGAGGACGAAGGTGACCTCCGGTATTTCGGAAGAGTTCACTCGCGGCCCCATGCCTGCGCGCTTGGCGGTCGGAGTTATTTCGGCGGGTCGTGTCGGTACCGCCCTGGGTGAGGCGCTCGCCCAGGCAGGACATGTCGTCGCTTCCTGCACAGCCGTATCCGATGCATCGGTGTCCCGGGCGGCCACCCGTCTTGCCGAGGCGCGGATCCTTCCGCCGACTGACGTCGCGGCCGTCTCCGAGCTTTTGATTCTCGCCGTCCCCGATACGGAACTCCCGGGTCTAGTGCGCGGGCTCGCCGCATGCGGAACGGTCCGTCCAGGCACGATAGTCCTGCATACGTCGGGTGCACACGGCATTTCCATCCTGGCGCCGTTGACGGAAATCGGCGTGACTCCTCTTGCGGTACACCCCGCGATGACGTTCATCGCAACAAGTGAAGACACAGCCCGCCTGCCAAGCTCATGCTTCGGTGTCACCGCGGCCGATGAAGTTGGCTACGCGATCGCCCAGGGGCTGGTCCTCGAAATGGGCGCGGAGCCTGTGCGCGTCAGCGAAGAACATCGCGTGCTTTACCACGCCGCACTTGCACACGGAGCCAATCACCTGGTCACATTGGTCGCCGACGCGGTGGCAGGCCTGCGCAGCGCCCTGCGCGGCAACGAACTCCCATGGCAGGAACCGGTCGGTGACACGCCACGTGGCCTCCCAGAACGCGTCATTGCACCCTTGCTCTCCGCAGCGCTTGACAACGCACTTCGGCACGGCCGAGGGGCACTCACGGGGCCAGTCGCACGCGACGACGCAGAAACCGTCGCCCGCCACCTCGCGGCACTCGAGCAAGTTGATGCCGAGCTCGCAACGGGGTACCGCGCGCTTGCGCGGCGTACAGCGCAAACCGCGGGCGCGGGAGAGGCAATGTTCGAGGTGCTCAATGGAGGACAGCCGGGATGACATCACTGGACACATCAGCGCGCACAGGGTTCCGGGGTGACCGAAAGCTTTACTCGCCTGGCGAACTCCGCGTGCACAGCAGCCCGGCGCAAATCAGCCGGATCACTAAGGCGCTTCGCGGCGTAGGACGCCAGATTGTCCTCGTCCCGACAATGGGCGCGTTGCACGACGGGCACCTCGAACTCGTGCGGCAAGCAAAACGGACACCGAACTCCGTAGTGGTGGTGTCGATCTTCGTCAACCCGCTGCAATTCGGTGCGAACGAAGACCTCGACAAGTATCCGAGGACTCTCGATGCCGACCTGGAACTGCTGCGGGCTGCGGGTGTTGAACTCGTGTTCGCGCCGTCGGTCGCAGAAATGTATCCGGATGGACGCAGGACGATGGTGCAGCCGGGTCCCCTGGGTGAGGAGCTCGATGGCGAAAGTCGGCCAGGGCACTTCGCGGGAATGCTGACGGTCGTGGCGAAGCTCCTACTGAACACCAATCCGCACGCTTCGTTCTTCGGTGAGAAGGACTACCAGCAGCTCACATTGATCCGCCAGATGGAACGGGACTTGGGCCTAGGCGTCAGGATCGTGGGCGTGCCCACCGTGCGCGAAGCTGACGGCCTCGCCATGAGTTCACGCAACCGGTTCCTGGATGAGCGTCAGCGGACGGCCGCGACGGTGCTCTCAGCGGCGCTGGTCGCGGGTGCGCACGCCGGTCACGATGGCCCGAGCGCGGTCCTTGCGGCCGCGCGCAAGGTGCTTTCCGAAGAGCCCTTGATCGAGCTCGATTACCTGGAACTTCGCAGTTCTGATCTCGGTGCGATGCCGCCCGAAGGCGGACCCTCACGACTACTTATCGCTGCCCGGCTGGGGACGACCCGGCTGATCGACAACGTAGGCCTCGTCGTCTCCCCGGCAGCTCCCGCCCGTCCAGCCAGCTCAAAAGGCTGAAGTCCGTCAAGGGCACCATTCACAAGGAGGACCGCCCGATGTTTCGCACCATGCTCAAGTCGAAGATCCACCGCGCGACTGTCACCCAAGCCGACCTGCACTACGTGGGGTCTGTAACGGTAGATGGCGACCTGCTCGAAGCCGCTGACCTAATCGAAGGTGAGAAGGTCACCATCGTCGACATCAACAATGGCGCACGGCTCGAGACGTACGTCATCGAAGGCGAACGCGGGAGCGGCGTCATCGGCATCAACGGCGCTGCCGCGCACCTCGTACATCCAGGTGACCTCGTCATCCTCATCGCTTACGGCGTGATGGACAACGCCGAGGCCAAGGAGTACAAGCCGCGGATCGTTTTCGTCAACGACGAGAACAAGCAGATCGAACTCGGTGAGGACCCAGCGCACGCACCCGCGGGCTCCGGGCTGAAGTCGCCACGTCAGCCAGTTCGCCCGTTGGCCTCTAGCGTCATCTGAAACCGTGCTGCTCACAGTCGACGTCGGTAACACCAACGTTGTCCTCGGTCTTTTCGAGGGCACCGGCCAGCAGGCGCGGCTAGTTGCTGATTGGCGCGTACGGACAGACCCCCATACCACCGCTGACGAGATGGCCCTGACCTTCAGGGGACTGCTCGGCCCACTGGCCGCGCAGATCACGGGCGTTTCAGCGCTCTCGACAGTGCCGGCCGTCCTGGGCCAGCTCCGAATCATGCTGGATAGGTACTGGCCGTCGGTGCCGCAGATTCTGGTCGAGCCCGGCGTCAAGACGGGTGTGCCTTTGCTCGTCGATAATCCTAAGGAAGTGGGCACGGACCGGGTCGTAAACGCGCTCGCGGCCCACAGCCTTTATCCGGGCGCGTGCATTGTCGTCGATTTTGGTACGTCGACCAGCGTCGATGTCACCTCGCCGCGCGGTGAGTTTCTTGGCGGCGCGATAGCACCAGGAATCGATATCTCTGTCGATGCGCTTGCGGGCCGGGCGGCAGCACTGCGTAAAGTCGAGATCGCGCGACCGCGCTCGGTAATCGGTAAGAACACGGTCGAGTGCTTACAGTCCGGTTTTGTCTTCGGCTTCGCGGGCCAGGTAGACGGCCTAGTTCGGCGAATACTGCGCGAACTCCCGGAATTCACGGAGACAGACGTCGCTGTGATCGCCACGGGCGGTCTCGCTCCGCTGGTCATTGACGAATGCGAAACAATCGAGCATCACGAGCCTGACCTTACGATCAACGGTTTGCGGCTTGTCTTCGAGCGCAACCTAGAGTCTCCTCGGGGTTTTCGCAGGCCAGCTGGCCCCCCGAGCCATCCGCGCCCGCGGCTGTCCCGAGCGCGTTCGCCGCGCTAGGCGCCTCGCTCGCCCGTGTAACACCTCGCGTGGTGGAGTTCGGGGTACCGATCGCCGCGCGATTGTGGCAGAATATTTCTTCGTGACACACGAACTCATCACCAATGCGGGCCCAGTCGGGTCTGTTTCCGTGTGTCGTGCCCAGAAGTGTTGTCTGCGCTGACTTACGCGTAAATCCACTTCTTTTTTCACTTCTGGGAGAATTCCGTGCTTACATCCACACTTCATCACCGGCGCACGACCTTGCCGCCGCGAAGCAGCCATCGAACCTCGCGGGCACGCGTCCGTCAGGGTGCTCGATCCAGTGCTTCGCCGCGAAACCACTCGACCGCCGAGCTGTTGTCACTGGCCGACACATATGCAGCTCGGGTGCTCGATGGGGATCTTCCGCTCGGCGCGCAGGACGCCAGTGCTCGCTGGAAACTAGCTGAGGTCGGTCAGATGACCGTGTGGCTGGTCCAGTGGACACCAGGTGCGACGACGCGGCGGGCGTCGGCAGAGGCTGTAACAGTCCTTTCGGGCGAGTTACGTGTCGAACGCTGGACTGATGAGAGTCACACCCAGCGGACAGTGCTGGCGGGCGGGCAGGCCAGCTTTACCCAGGGCAGCAAGCATGCGATAACCGCGAGCGCCCCAGAAGGATCACCCGTCTTCGCTGTTCACGTATTGCCGACTGAGGTCGCGCCAGTACTGCTTCTCCCGAGCGAACTCGCACCACGGATAGCGGAGGGTGCGAAAGTCGTCGATATCCGTTCGCAGTCAGAGCGGAGTGCGCAGGGGCCGCTCCTGGGCGCCGTCGCAGTCGACCGGGAACTCCTCGAGCACCGGCTGGACCCTGCTGGGGCGCTCCGCCTCAGCGCAGCGGTGGACACCGATGTCGAGTGGATCATTGTCTGCGGGTCAGGACATACTGCGCCAGCAGCTGTCGCGCAGCTGCGCTCGCGCGGGTTTCGGAACGCTAAGGCAATTGCGGGCGGGTTTGAGGCGCTGCGGTCCACCGGTAGCTTGGACGCCGTCCTCGGCGGTGTGCATAACCACCGGGATGCGGCCGTAATGGCCTCTCATTAGTCGTTGGCGTCGAGGGTGACGTCTCCGAAATGGAGGGTAATCGTTGCGCGCGGGGGTGCGAGGTCACCCAGAATTTCACTGATCACACTGTGAGCAGCCGTACGGACCTCTTTGGCTGCCCGGCGCAGATCGGTGAGGTAGAGGGCGCTCAGTTCGATATTGAGCCCAGTGCATCTCGTCTCGTCTACGTCGACATCGATGCGCAGCGGGGCCGTCCCGCCCAGCCCTTCGAGTGCGTCACGGAGCTTGTGGCGAACAACGAGATCTGTGACGTACAACGCGCCGCGCATCGACTCCGCTCTGATCGGAATGCCATGCCGTGTCGTTGCCCGGACCCGGGCAATCACTCGATCCGTGATTTCAAGCCACTGGGAGTCGACATCAGCGTCGCTTTCGCGAAGTTCCCGTGCAGCACGTAGCACCACGTCGCTTCCGGGATCGTTCCCGTCTTCCTGTGGCAGGGTTTCTAACGCCATGGCTGCAGCCTCCTCCCGAGTGTCACTCGAGCTCTGGAGAGATTCCCCCGGACGACGTCATAGGGCATGCTGAGGGCCTCTCCGATCTCTCGATACGACAGGTCCTCCACCTCGCGGAGCAGCCAGACGGAACGCTGCTGGGCAGGCAAACTCTGGAGTGCAGCATCGAGCGCGGTGCGGAGGTCGCGATAGCGGGCCGCCCCTTCCGGGTCGGCCAGTGGGCTCGCATCGATGTCGTCGAATATCTCCTCCACGGGGGTGGGTCTTTTCTTGCGAAGTTTGTCCGCAGCTTTGTGAGCGACGATCGAAAACAACCAGGTGCGCAGGGCTGACCTCCCATGCCAGTCTGGCAGCCCCTGCCACGCAGCGACAAATGTATCTTGTACGGCTTCCTCGGCATCGCCCGCGTCACGGAGCATTCGCCGCGCATAACGGAAGAGCGCGCCACCGTGCCGACGGACGATCTCTTCGAATTCTCGCCGCGAGCCCAGGGCAGCGCGGCGGGCAAGGATGTGGTCCGGCACTGATGCGAGCGCCCCTACCTCAGAGGCGCTCTGCCGCGCATCGTTTCCGCTCGGTTCCGCCGTTCCAATCATCCGCACAGTCTCTGTTCGTCGTTGAATGCTGGTGCGATCTACGATTTGTACCTCGATAACGTGACTGGCTGCGTGCGAGTTCCGGTTCTAAGCATTTCAGCGCTTATGTCCGATTCACTAACTAGTGGCAGCCGCCACAGAACTTTGATCATGCAATTTCCGTCTGCCACTGCGACTCACTATATGTAAGCGTTTCGCAGGAATGCACTGAAAGGTATGACATGGGCGCAACGGAGCAGTCTGCACAGGAGACCAAGACAGTGGTGCAGCGCGGAGACGGTACTTCCCTGAGTGGTGGGGGCCTTCTCGAATCGTCGCACGGCCGGACCACCATCGCGGACACAGTTGTCGCGAAGATTGCTGGTATCGCGACCCGCGAAGTCAACGGCGTGCATGGGCTGGGTGGCTCGGCCTCCCGCGCGCTCGGCGTCCTTCGTGAGCGGATTCCAGGCGGGTCGACAAATCTCTCGCAGGGCATTTCCGTCGAGGTCGGTGAGCGGCAGGCCGCCATTGATGTCGACATCGTGGCGGAATATGGTGTGTCGATTCCCGAACTCGCCAAAGGTATCCGCCGGAATGTCATCGCGGCAATTGAACAGATGACGGGTCTTGAAGTCATCGAAGTCAATGTGAGTGTGCATGACGTATACATTCCGTCCGACGATGACGAGGAAGAACCCACCAGCGCCGGATCTCGCGTGCAATGACGTCGACAGAAACACGGGTCCGCAACATCGCTGACGTCGTACTCGGAGTCAGGGGAGTCGCCGAATTGCACGGCGGGAGGTTTGGGAGTCTCGGCACGTACCTCGCGGGCGAACGGATTACGGGTGTACGGATCGACGACGACGGGAGCGTCGAAGTTCATGTGTCGCTGAACATCGATGCACCGATCCGGAAAACCGCCGAAAACATCAGGGCCGCCGTGGCCCAGCTTGAACACGGCCCGATCAACATCACGATCGAAGACCTCACCTGAAGTGGAGCTCCCTCTTCATGGGCAGCCAGGCGGCGAGACACTCGGCCGTGCGTCACCTTCACATACGGGAGAAATTAGATGTCGAATGCTCAGATAGGTTTGCTGGCCGGTCTGCTCCTCGCGATCGCGGCGATTCTTGGCGGACTTGGCGGCTTTTTGCTGGCTGTGGTGTTCGCTGCGGCGGCGACAGCCCTGGGCGCCCATCGAGATGGCTCGATTGACCTAGGTGCTTTGCTTCGAGGACGGATCCATGGCTGAGCAGGAGTCACAACTGCGTGATCCAGAGGATCGCGGGCGCCTCGACCTCGATGACCGCGTCGTTGAATCGGTCGTCAGACAAGTCACAGCGTCCCTTCCGGGAGCAGTCGCGACTTCAACAAAACTCAGCAAACTGCTCGGTCGGTCTTATCCACGGGTCGAAGTCCGGATAGCCGGGGGCCAGGTACGGGTTGCCGTGGAAACCGCCGTTGCGTGGCCTCGGCCCGCGGGTGAGGTTTGCCGGCAGCTGAAGCGCGATGTTGTGGACCGTCTCCAGGACATCACTGGACTCGCAGCGGCACGGGTCGACGTCACTGCCCACTACCTGACTCGTGTGCACGAGGATCACCCTGGCGCCAAGTCGCTCTCGACCGCGGCGGATCGAGTCCGGGACCGTACGTCAGGAGGCGGTGCTGATGCGCAAGCAGAGAAATAAGACGCCGCGTCCGCTCGGCGCGCCAGGAAGCGTGTTCGGGGCCTTGCTTGTAGTTTTCCTGCTAGTCGGCGCCGGTGCGTTGATGGTCTGGGATTTTCTCGTGACGCGTGAGCTCGTGACGGGGACGGCCTGGATACCCTGGGCTGCGCAACAGCTGGATGGGCTGAGTGCCGCCGCGTGGATGGTGCCGCTTGGCGTCGTTCTCGGCCTTGTGGGCATATGGCTGCTGTGGCTGTCGGTCAAGCCGCGGCCCCCGCTGGCTGTACCGGCCGATGGCGAAACCGTTTGGGTCTCACCGAAAGTGATGGCCGCGCTTGCGAAAGCGGCTGTGCAGGACGTATCGGGCATCGTCGGAGTAAAAACAAGCGCAACGCCGAAGCGCATCAAGGTGACCGCAGCTGTGTGGGGCGCGGCGCCTGACGACCTGGAAGCGCAACTGCGGCGCGACGTCGAACAGCGGTTGGCAGGACTTGAGCGGATCCCACCGGTGAAAGTGAACGTGCGTCGCGAAGGAGCGTCCCAATGAGTCGTGGACTGACCGCCGCTGACCGGATCGCCACCTTTGTGCTCGGATTGCTTCTGCTCGCATCTGGCAGCGCGATCGTGGCCTGGCAACTTGGCTATCTCGACCGCTTTGTGACTAGCGGTCTTGACACCACATGGGTGCAACAGACGGTCGCGTCGGAGTGGTACCCATGGGTCTCGGCAGCTCTGGGCTTAGTCGTGGCGCTGACTGCCCTTTGGTGGCTGAGCGCTCATCTGAGAACACACCGGATGGGTGAACACACACTCGACGGAAGCGACATGAGCGGACGATTCACCGTAGAACCGGATTCGGTTGCGGCCGCTGCCGCAGCCTCGCTTACGGATTCTCCCGGAATCGTCTCGGCTAAAGGCAAGGCGATCATTGAACGGGGCGCGCCAGTTATGGCAATTAGCACGGTGGTCGCGCCCAGCTTCACAGTGGCTGACGCCCTTCCCGCTGCGGCCGAGCTACGCGACCACATCCGATCCGCAATGGACGCACCGGATTTGCCGGTCCGGGTGGAGCTCAACAGGGTAGCCGCAGAAGGCGATCGAGTACGGGTGCAGTGACGCTTGGGCGGGGTGCGCGGATTTACGATTCCGGAAACTGGCCCATGTGCAACTATCCTGGTCTGCTGTGAGTACTGCGTCTGAATCTGTGAACCCCGCGAACGAGCATGCCTCCGCGCGAGATGACTCTTTCTCCGAAGAATTCGAGCAGTTGCGGATTCGTCGCGAAAAGCGTGACCGCATCATAGAAGCCGGGGGCGACGCTTACCCCGTCACCGTCCGGCGGACGCATACTCTCACCGAAATCAGGGAAAAATACACAGATCTCTCCGCGGGTGACTCAACCGGCGACATCGTCGGTGTCGCCGGCCGGGTCATGTTCATCAGAAATACTGGCAAGCTCTGCTTTGCTGTATTGCAGGAAGGCGCTGGCACACAGCTGCAGATAATGCTGAGCCAGGCTGAAGTGGGCCCCGAATTACTCGCGGCATGGAAGTCTGATGTTGATCTCGGTGACTTCGTGTTCGTCCATGGTGAAGTGATTAGCTCACGGCGCGGCGAACTGAGTGTCCTTGCGGACACGTGGGAAATGGCGGCGAAAGCGCTACGCCCGTTACCCGTTGCGCACAAGGAACTGAGTGAAGAAGCGCGAATCCGGCAGCGGTACGTCGACCTCATCGTTCGTCCTGAAGCTCGCGATACCGCCCGCAAGAGGGTCGCGGTAGTTCGAGAACTCCGCAGTGCACTTGAACGCCGCGGTTTTCTCGAGGTCGAGACGCCAATGCTCCAAACGCTGCACGGTGGCGCGGCCGCGCGTCCTTTTGTCACGCACTCGAATGCACTCGATATAGACCTCTACTTGAGGATCGCACCAGAGTTGTTCTTGAAGCGCTGTGTCGTCGGCGGTATCGAGAAGGTGTTTGAGATTAACCGGAACTTCCGCAACGAGGGTGCGGATTCTTCGCATTCGCCCGAGTTCGCGATGCTCGAGACGTATGAGGCGTATGGCACATATGACGACTCCGCGCGGATGACCCGCGAGATCGTTCAGGAGGTCGCAGACGCCGCATTTGGTACGCGACAACTCGTCCTGGCCGATGGTTCGCCGTATGACATCGACGGCGAGTGGCAGATGCTGGAAATGTATCCGTCGCTGTCAGAAGCACTCGGTGAGGACGTGACACCTGACACAAATATTGAGCAGTTACGTTCATTCGCGGCGCGCACCGGACTTGAGATCCCGGAAGGCAAAGGCTACGGCCACGGAAAACTTGTCGAAGAATTATGGGAGCATCTGGTCGGGAACGATCTCGCCAGGCCTACATTCGTTCGCGACTTCCCCGTCGAGACATCACCTCTGACCAGGCAGCATCGCACGAAGTCCGGCGTAACTGAGAAATGGGATCTCTACGTGCGGGGTTTCGAGTTGGCCACCGGTTACTCGGAGCTCGTTGACCCGGTAATTCAGCGGGAGCGCTTTGTAGATCAGGCACGGCTTGCCGCCGCCGGAGATGACGAAGCGATGGCGCTCGATGAAGATTTTCTTGCTGCTATGGAGCACGGTATGCCGCCCACTACCGGAACGGGTATGGGAATCGATAGGTTGTTAATGGCGCTCACTGGGCTCGGAATCCGTGAAACTATCCTGTTCCCGATAGTTCGTCCGCTTGGAAAACGCCCGTAATTAGTTCTATGATCGGCATTGGCGGGGAAATGCGACAAGGTTGCGATTGGTAAAGCATTGCGATCCCACGCAGGACTCAAGGGCGTGTAGTGGCACGTGAGAAAGGGATTATTTCATGGCGCAGAAGGTAACTGTAACTCTGATCGACGATCTTGATCAGGATGCACCCGCGGATGAGACTGTTGAATTTGGTCTTGATGGCGTTACCTATGAGATTGATCTGTCTTCGGAGAATGCGGCTAAACTGCGCTCCGAGATGGAGGTCTGGGTTGCCCACGCGCGTCGCCTGGCGGGTCGGAAGACACGGCGAACAGCAACCGGTGGCGCACGACCGCGCGCGACACTCGATCGCGAGCAGAGCGCGGCCATCCGGGAGTGGGCTCGTAAGAACGGGTACAAGGTTTCTGCGCGCGGCCGCATCTCGGCAGAGATCACCGAGGCGTATAACAAAGCCAACTGAAGAGCGTAAGCCCTGGGCACGCGCGCACTGCACACAAGCCTCCGGAATGATTCCGGAGGCTTGTTGCGTCCGGGGAGCGATGTTCTCTGTGGGCGTAGCGCATTGTGAAACGAATTGCCGTACGGCACCGTTACCTCAATACATGGTTATCGCAGGATGGACTGCGGGAGCCGAGTACTACCGTGATCGTGGTGGTGCAGCGGCGGCGTTCACATTCGCCCACTAGAGTGGGGAGTGCGCGGCTGGCACTCAACGAGCCCGGAGCGCCGGAGGGAGCGAGGCGAGAAATCTTCGCACACCAGCTTCCGGACCGACCAGAAGTGTGAGGGAGAGCGATGTTCGAGAGGTTCACCGATCGCGCACGGCGCGTTGTTGTCCTGGCTCAAGAAGAAGCCAGGATGCTCAACCATAATTACATCGGCACGGAGCACATCCTGCTCGGCCTCATCCACGAGGGCGAGGGGGTGGCGGCCAAGTCCCTCGAATCGCTCGGCATCTCGCTCGAAGCGGTCCGCAACCAGGTCGAAGAGATCATCGGCCAGGGGCAGCAGGCGCCGTCCGGTCACATTCCATTTACGCCCCGAGCCAAGAAGGTGCTCGAGCTAAGCCTCCGCGAGGCTCTGCAGCTCGGTCACAACTACATCGGCACGGAGCACATTCTGCTTGGCCTTATCCGCGAGGGTGAAGGTGTCGCGGCTCAGGTGCTTGTCAAACTCGGCGCGGACCTCACACGCGTACGCCAGCAGGTGATCCAGCTTCTTTCCGGATACCAGGGCAAGGAGCCCGCTGAAGCGGGCGTGGGGCGTGGAGAGGCTGGCACGCCGTCGACGTCGCTCGTGCTCGATCAGTTTGGCCGTAACCTGACTCAAGCTGCGATGGAAGGCAAGCTTGATCCCGTTATCGGCCGCCAGAAAGAGATCGAACGGGTCATGCAGGTCCTTTCGCGGCGCACCAAGAACAATCCTGTTCTGATCGGTGAGCCTGGTGTCGGTAAGACCGCCGTGGTCGAGGGTCTCGCGCAATCGATCGTCAACGGTGAAGTGCCCGAGACCTTGAAGGACAAGCAGCTGTACACGCTTGACCTTGGCTCTCTTGTTGCAGGCAGCCGCTACCGTGGTGATTTCGAGGAGCGCCTGAAGAAGGTGCTTAAGGAAATTAATACTCGCGGCGACATCATCCTTTTCATCGATGAGCTGCACACACTCGTTGGTGCAGGCGCTGCTGAAGGTGCGATCGATGCGGCGTCGATTCTGAAGCCAAAACTGGCGCGCGGTGAACTGCAGACAATTGGTGCCACCACACTCGACGAGTACCGCAAGTACATCGAGAAGGACGCGGCGCTCGAACGTCGTTTCCAGCCGGTCCAGGTCGGTGAGCCCTCCGTCGAGCACACCATTGAAATCCTCAAGGGCCTGCGGGACCGCTATGAGGCACACCACCGTGTCTCGATCACCGATGGCGCGCTCGTGGCTGCGGCGACCCTCGCTGATCGATACATCAACGACCGGTTCCTGCCTGACAAGGCCATCGATCTCATCGACGAGGCGGGTGCACGTATGCGCATCCGCAGGATGACGGCGCCGCCCGACCTGCGCGAGTTTGATGAGCGGATCGCGGAGGCGCGCCGTGAGAAGGAATCGGCCATAGACGCCCAGGACTTCGAGAAGGCCGCGAAGCTGCGCGACAAGGAAAAGCAGCTTGTGGCGCAGCGTGCTGAGCGGGAGAAGCAGTGGCGCTCCGGCGACCTCGATGTGGTCGCTCAGGTCGACGACGAGCAGATCGCCGAGGTGCTTTCCAACTGGACTGGCATCCCGGTCTTCAAGCTCACCGAAGAAGAGACCAGCCGCCTGCTCCGCATGGAGGACGAACTCCACAAGCGCATCATCGGCCAGGAAGATGCTGTTAGAGCTGTCGCCAAGGCGATCAGGCGTACTCGCGCGGGCCTCAAGGATCCGCGTCGGCCCTCGGGTTCATTCATCTTCGCCGGCCCCTCGGGTGTCGGTAAGACGGAGCTCTCGAAGGCGCTCGCGAACTTCCTGTTCGGTGACGACGATGCGCTCATTCAGATCGATATGGGTGAGTTCCACGATCGCTTCACCGCCTCCAGGCTCTTCGGTGCGCCTCCCGGCTACGTCGGCTATGAAGAGGGCGGGCAGCTGACCGAGAAAGTCCGCCGCAAGCCGTTCTCCGTGGTTCTCTTCGACGAGATCGAGAAGGCCCACCAGGAGATCTACAACACGCTGTTGCAGGTCCTCGAAGACGGCCGCCTGACGGATGGCCAGGGACGAACGGTTGACTTCAAGAACACGGTGCTGATCTTCACCTCGAACCTCGGCACCGCGGACATCTCGAAGGCAGTGGGGCTGGGCTTCACCGCAGGCACCAGCGAGGCATCGAACTACGAGCGCATGAAGCTCAAGGTCAATGACGAGCTGAAGAAGCACTTCCGTCCGGAGTTCCTCAACCGCATCGATGACGTCATCGTGTTCCACCAGCTAACGCAGGACCAGATCATCGAGATGGTGGACCTGATGACCAACCGTGTCGAGACACAGCTCAAGCACAAGGACATGGCGCTCGAGCTGACCGAGCAGGCGAAGTCACTTCTCGCGAAGCGGGGGTTCGACCCGGTGCTCGGTGCCAGGCCATTGCGCCGCACCGTGCAGCGCGAAATTGAAGACCAGCTGTCGGAGAAGATCCTGTTCGGCGAAATCGAGCCGGGTCAGATCATCGTTGTCGATGTTGAGAACTGGGACGGGACTGGGGCAGGCGAGAACGCCAAGTTCACGTTCCAGGGCAACAAGAAACCAGTTCCAGTGCCCGATGCGCCAGAAGACGCGCTTGCGGGTGCTGGCGAGAGCGGGCCGTCGCCGGAGTCCGCAGCCGAATGATGTGACACGACTTATGGCCGGGAGATGTTCTCCCGGCCATATGTCTTTTCCGGGCAATCGTGAAACTTTTTCCCTCGTACGGAGGGAAAAAGCTTCACGAATTTAAAGTGCGCGCAGTTGGGCCAGCACGTCGAGTGCGAGGTCGGCGATGCGCCACAGTTCATGGATTCGGCCCTCCGCATCGGCACGAGTCGCGTCGCTCTGAAGTGCCATCCCGTGTGCGAGCGTGAAGGTGTTGTAGCCCGCATCGGCCGCGCGGAGCATCATGCCGCTCGCGACGCCTTCACCGGCGAGCAAGTCAAGACCTTCACCTACGAAATAGAAGCGCCATAGCGGCCCGAGGTCAGCGCCGTACACCTGGCGCGTGCGGTCGATGAGCTCACCGCCATGCTGAGCGATCGTGTCCACGATCAGGTAGTAGTCCGCTACATGCTGGCTCTGCGTTCCGGTTTCGGCGACCGCGTAAGCGAGATCCACTGTCAGATGTGCGTTGTAGCCGGCCATCGCTGCCCGGGCGCCGGATTCATTGCAATCGCTCGCCAGGCTGAAGTAGTGCGCCCAGTGTGGCTCTACAGGCCCAGCAGTGAGGTGTCCGTGCAGATTCGCCAGGTACCGCTCCAAGAGATCGAAGCTGATGTCATGTGCCCAGGCACGGTCTGTGAATGCGTCAGGAGAGCGCTGAAGCGGCATAACGGCGGCTTCCTCTACGGCGTCGAGGCCGACTGAGAACAAACCACGACGATCGCCGTGGCGTTCGAAGATCCGCGCGATCTGACTATGCCGGCTGACGGCGTTCTCGAGGCGTTCGAGCCGGTTCGTCCCAGCTATGCCAGTCGGGTCCGCGAGCACAGCGATCTCTTGCTCCGCGGCAGGTGGTGCGAGGCTGCAAGCGGTAGCGACGTTCACCTCAGCGTGCGCGTAGGTGGCAGCCAGCGGAAGGGTCAAGGCGGCGACGCTCAGGGTGAGTGCTGAGCGCAGTAGTGACAGAAGGGATCGGTGTTGAACATGTGGCACTGGCGCAGTCTAAGAGAGAACCGCGAAATAGTCCTTGCTCTCGGCGGTAATTACGGAAGACTGTTCTACGGCGGCACGCTTGCGACAGCAGGACCCGCCTATGCAGGATTTGCCGAATTTGGGCATTTACAGGCCAACGAAAGGAATCTCCTATGCCAACTCGCTCCGCACGCACCGCCTGGAATGGCTCTCTGAACGAGGGCGGCGGCACTGTTGAGCTCACGAGTTCGGGGACCGGCACGTTCGACGTGTCCTTCCCGAAGCGTGCGGCCGACAATGCGGATGGAACGACAAGCCCCGAGGAGCTGATCGCGGCAGCGCATTCGTCCTGCTACGCAATGGCGCTTTCGGGACAGATCGGGGAAGCTGGCGGCACTCCGCAGAACCTCGACGTTCGCGCAGACGTCACGCTGGGCCCGGACCCTGCAGGCGGGTTCCGCGTCACTACAAGCAAGATCACTGTGCGTGCTGAGGTTGACGGACTTGACGAGGAAGCGTTCCTGAAGGCAGCTTCAGCGGCCAAGGAAGGCTGCCCGATCAGCAAGGCGCTGGCTGGTGTCGAGATCAGCCTCGACGCCGCGCTCCTCTAGTTTCCGCTAACAGAAGACTGTGCCCCGTTCGTCGATCCGAACGGGGCACAGCGGTTTTAGGGGGCCTTAAACGAGGGGGCGTTGTTTGCGCGCCGCGCGTTCGGTGAGGACCGCGAAGGCGATTCCGAGACTTGCCCACAAGACGGCGGTCGTGACGAATGACGCGACCCGGAAGTCCCACAGCAGCGCTGCGGGGAAGTCACCGGGAATGTCGTCGAACGTCGGAAGTACCAGGTACCCGAGCCCGACGATCGCTGCGAATAGAGCGGCCGAAGACGCCACCCGAAGGCTCTGCCACGCCGTCTCGAGCAGCCGGTTCACCGCCACTGCCGCGACGCACGCAAAGATCCCGAGTCCCACCGCTGCGAGCCAGAGCAGCGTGCGCTGGTTGATCGTGTCAGGGTCGCCGACCGCGGGCGGATTGGCAGGATAGATTCCGAAGGGGACCACCGCTATCGCAAGCCAGCCGAGCAGCGTCAGCAGCAGAATGAACGGCGTGGCGGACAGTGCGGCGACGCGCCGCGCGTAGTGCGCTACTGTGCCAAAGATTGCCCCGAGGGCCATTCCGGTGAGGCTTGTCGCGAGGAAGAGGCCTACTTTCTGCCCAGTCCGGCTGACGAGCTCGTCGTCCCCGTGTGAATGCGCGCCATCCGCGCCATGAGCACCGAGAGCCTGCGCTTCTTCTATCGCGATCGCCGCGTCGATATGCGGTTCACCCAAAATAAACGCCACGGAGCCGGCGAGCACCCCGGCGGCGATTCCCGCGATGGCTCCACGCCCAATTAGGGCACCGAAACTCCCCGGCACTGGCGGTGCAGTGCGAAGATCGACGCCAGGCATCCCCTGCGATTTCGCCGGGAAACTCAATGGCATGGGACCCCCATCAGGTGGCGTCCGTCGTGCATCAGTTCATGCAGGTACATCCCGGTCTGGGAGACGGCGCCCTGGTCGAAGCCGGTGAGGTAGAGGACCAGTATTGCGGCCGAAACAACAACGACGCTGAGAAGATGAGTGCTGAGGTTGCCAGCGGAGTGGGCGGGAGCATGCGCAGTGACCATCTGTTTCCTCCTGGGAATTCGCGTCCCGTAAGGTCTATGCGACGTGAAGAGCGAGGCCTGGCTCCCAGGCATGCCTGGTTACAGTGGCGCGACCGCCCCGGAATTTCACCGGGTTCCCACATCTGCAGTCGGGTTGACCAAAGGTAGTGCCGAGAATGTTAGTCGCATTCGTGGACACGTGAACACTAGTTGATCTGCAAAACTGCCGCGTCATTGCGTCCCATGATCTTGCCCGCGAGCTCGAAGGTGTAAAGGTTTTCCGCGAGGCCGATCGCGCCCGCAGAGGACTGCTGAATTCCGAAGTACCAATCCTGCCCGGAATTGTCGGTAAGCAGCCACGTGGTCGCCAGGACGCCGGGCATCGAACCGCCCTTGAAGCCGGTGTAGGACCAGTCATGGCTGCTCAGTGTCAGTCCGGGGTTGATCGCGAGGATGTCGGTGACGGTGGTGGCTTTGTCCATCAGATGGGCGTACGCGGCACAGATATCGAGCTGGCTGGCGAACCACCCCACGCCGTCCGGGTAGGCGGGCCGATAGATGATCGCGTTTTCGTCAACATCAAGGGGCGCGCCGTCAAGCGCGTCGAGTGTCGCGATGCGATCAGCCTGGCTGGCTTCGCGCCACGTCTCACGCAATTCCGGGTTTCCAGAGTTCCCAAACCCGAGGAGGAAGGTCTCGCGCGTGGTGGGGAAGGGCGTCAGAAGGTCGGGGTCGTGGTGTCCCATAGCGGCAACTTGTGCCTCGATCGCATCGCGTCCGAGCCGATCGATCAGGAGGTCAGTTGCCGTGTTGTCACTGACGGAAATCATCTTCTCTGCAGCTTCACGGACGGTAACGGTGCTCCCGTCTGCGAGATTTTGCATCTCTCCAGTGGGAAGACTCTTGAGCGCATCAGTGACCGTCAAGCGCTCGTTCCAGCGAAGGTCGCCGTCCTCGATCGCGTCGGCTACCGCGCCCAGAACGTACAGCTTCGACAAAGATGCCATGGGCATCGCGCGATCACCGTTTGTGTCGTGGACAGCCACGCACTCACCCTCATCGACTCGGGCAGCGAATATCGAGTAGTCGGTGCCGATGATGTCGAGAGCGGAGCTGAGATCGTCGAACGAGCCTATATCTGGCGTGTGCGGACGAACGAGCAGGCCATTTACGGTGTTGTCCGCGCTTACGTAGATGCGCAGTTCAACTGGCAGTCCGGTGCGTGTCTTCAGGGTGACTGTCGCGGCGGTGTTCGTTCCCGAGTAATCGACGAATTCGTAGGGGCCGGTTGTGCGCAACTGTTCAAGGGGTGCGGCGAGGCCGTCAGGCCCGAGCGCAGCGGCCACACTGGGGTCGGTCCACTCGCGCACCGCTTCGGGCGAGACGGGGTCGTCGCCGTTGATCAGGTCAAGGATGTGAGCCGAGTGAGATCCCGCGGGGGTGTCCGCGGGGATCGCTGAGACTGCCGCGGCACTCGATGCCTCCGGTGGCGTGTCTACTGGCTCGGCTAAGGCGACAGGGCTTGCTGACGCCGCCACCACGAAACTGATCAGCGCGGATGCCGATGCTGCGACCGCGACTCGGCGAAGATTCCGGAGCTCTCGCCGGCCTGTTCGGCTCCCTAGGCTCCCTGGGATCTGCACAACGCCCCCTCTGGGACTGCGCGGGGCCATTTGACCCCGGTTCGGTATGTCCTCTTTGAGCCTAGGGTGCCGATGGGGCCTGTGGTGTGACCGTTACCAGGTGGTGTCGCTGTTAAGAACGAGTTGTTATGAACTGGCCCAGAATTGACCGTAAAGTGCGCTGATTATCGGGAGTTGCCCGCGGGGCTCACGTCGAGGACCACATCGAACTCGAGGAGCGAGGCGCCGCTCGCGACGGGTTTGCGCTCGCCCTCTCCGGCGTGGGCTGCTCGTGCTGGACCCTCCGCCCAGGCGCGGAAGGCATCCTCTGACTCCCACTGCGTCACGACGAAGTAGCGTGACTCGCCCTTGACAGGCCGAAGCAACTGGAAACCTAGGAAGCCAGGGGAGTTCTCGACTGTGCCCGCGCGCGCGGCGAAACGCTTCTCGAGTTCGGCACCGGCGCCCTCCGGCACCTCGATTGCATTGATCTTTACGACTGCCATGAGCGTGATCGTACTCGCGTAAAGTGTCCTGCCGTGGTACCAGATCTGGGGCTTGACGATCTCGGCGGTGACGGCGATCCCATCGTGCTGATGCATGGCCTCATGGGCCGACGGACAACCTGGCGCCACCATGTCCCTTGGCTGCGCAGCTACGGGCACGTTTATGCCTATGACGCCCGGTTTCACCGGGGACGTGACGCTGATGATCCCAGCGCGGTGAGTGAATCGGAAATCCGGACCGAAGCCTTTGTTGCTGAACTCGCTTCGATTTTGCGGCACGTCAGTCTTGTCGAAGGTCCGGCAACGCTTGTGGGTCATTCCATGGGCAGCCTGCATGCCTGGTGCGCTGCGGCAGCTTTCCCTGAACTGATACGCGCAGTCGTGGTCGAAGACATGGCGCCTGACTTTCGCGGAAGGACGACACAACCGTGGGATAGCTGGTTCGACTCCTGGCCAGTCGAGTTCACCGATCCAGGTGACGTGTTCACCATGTTCGGGCCAGTCGCGGGCCAATATTTCCTCGACTCTTTTGACCGCACCACTTCGGGTTGGCGGCTGCACGGCCACATTCCCGTGTGGCGTGCGATCGCTGCACACTGGGGTACCCGCGACTACTGGGAACAGTGGAAGGGCGTTCAAGCCCCCGCACTCCTTCTGGAAGGGGAGTGGAGCCTCACCCCGCCAGGTCAGATGCTCGAGATGTCCAAGGTGTCCCGGCCAGCGCCCTCTAGGTACCTCAAGGTCCCGGGTACAGCGCACCTCATCCACGATGAAGCGCCGCAGACCTATCGCGGCGCGGTCGAAGCGTTCCTCGCGGGTCTCTAAGAGTTGATTCATAAGTCGGCGTGAGCCGATTCATGTTTCGTGGGGGTGTGGCTGGTCCGCCTGTTCCGTCGACGTCCCCACCGCCACCCGCGTGTGCGGGACTGCTGCCGGTGGGGTCTGTTACGGGATAGGGCGGGGCGTTCCCCTTGACCGGCAGGGGCCACGGTGTGGCTGCCGTCCTCACCAATGGCCAACACTGCGGGTGTCGGGTTGTGGTGGACGGTTGACCGGTCCGGCCCCTCTTGCTGGGCCGTTCCTACAGGTGATTCGTTCCCGGTGACGGGAATGTTCTGGACGTGACCGGCGGTCACGAGTTGGTGCGCGTGTACACGCACAGCGTGGTTTATGTACGCGGTTTTCGGGTCTGGTGTCCCGTCCTTGCCGCACGCACCGTGGGTGACGGTCGCGGCCAACAACGCCGACACGATATCCCGGTCGCCGGAGAATCCACACACGCCACAGGAATGCGTCCGTTGCGATAACGCCTTTTTGGCCCGTGCCCCGCACACGCAGTGCTGCGACAACGCGGTGGTCCAGGTCGAGGCCTTCGACATGCGGCCACCAGCGGTTTCGCATTCGGCAGTGAGCGCGGCGAGCATGATGCCGGGCGAGAACGCTGCGATACCTCGTCCCCACCGCAACGCCCAGGTGCGGATGCTGACGTCCTCGGTGACCAGGTTCGGGCCGTGTGTGGCGACGATCGCTCGTGCGGTATCGCGGGCATAGCAGGCTTTACGGTGGGCTGCTGCTGCGGATGCTGCGGCGTGATCTGCCCGAATCTGCTGGTACCGGCGGGACAGGGCGTCTCTGCGGTACGCGCGTTTAGGCACTCCGGCACCGTTCGCGTGACGGGCACCGCCCGGTGTGGTCACCTGTTTGGGTTCCAGACCAGCGGCGGCCCGGCGTTGTGCTCGGGCTCGCTGCTTTCTGCTCAGCCGGTACTGGCTGGTGTTGTTGGCGCGGCGTGATCGGTCCAGAGCGCGCTGGCGACCTCTGGCCTTATGTGCTTCACGTTCGGTCACAGCCCTCTGCTCGCCGGTGATCGTGACGCGTGAAGTTAGCACCACGCCGGAGTAGTCGCCGGGATTGGGGAAGGAGGCGATGGCGATGTTGGAGACGTTGCCGTCCACCCCGGCACACCGATCCAACGGTGCCGCGGCACGCGCGGCAGCGACGGCTGGGCTGGTCCACCCGTGGCCGAGGATCACCAGGTGAGCCTGGTAGCGCCAGCCGCCGGGAGCGTGGCGGTCCCTCACCCGCACCAGGTCGATCTTGTGCCACAGGTTCGGGTCGGCCAGGAAATGCGCCAGGCGCGGCCACTGCCCAGCCCCTTGCGGCAGCCGTACCGGCAGGACCAGGTCCCCGCCGGGCAGGCCGGTGTAGACGACGGCAAGAGCGCCGGTGTGGTCCCACCACGTACGGGGAGGCCGGGACGGTGCGGTGAGGTGTTTCGGCTGCGTCAGCACCGATGCGCCCGCAGCGGCGACAATAGCCTGATCGACGCTCAGGCCGGGTGTGGTGCTGTAGGTGTCGAGGTGGCCTTGCAGGGTTCCGACGAGTCGGTACGTTTCCCACGTCGGCTGTGTTTTGGTGTGCGAGCGGGCGCGGCCTGGGATGCGGGCGAAGTTCCACCACGACCCGATCTGCGGTGTGCCGAACCTCTTGCCGGTGCGGTCGGGGAACAGGAACCGGTCACACGTTTCCCACACCTCGTCAGCGACATGCAGGCCGGTGGCTTTGGTCAGGTGATCACGCATCCACCCCGAGTCCTCCGCATGGGTTTTCGCGCGAGCCTCAACACCTTTGCGCGACAGCCCCAACCGTGCCAGGACCGCTTTGTAACCAGTCTCGCGTTCACGGTGCGCGGCCAGATACGCGGTACACGCGTTGCGGGCATCACGCTGCAATGCGCGACGCAACCGGAACACTGCGGACCAATGCTGCTCGACGCGCCTGCGCATCACCGAGTCGGCGGACACATCCAACTCCAGGGCTATGACAGCCACCTGTTCCGGGCGGCGCCAATTCGCCGTCTTCGAGCGCCCGCGCGTACGCCGCGCAGGAGCCGGAACACTCGTCGAACTGGTCACGATATCCAGCAAAGCACGCCGGTACGACAAGTTTTTCAATCCCAGCGCTCACGAGAAGTCGCCTCATCGATTCTCATAAATGTCAGAGGTGACCGGCATGAACAACGTATGCGAACCAGAACGCTCGGACCAGCCGATATCCATGCCCTGACCGGACTGACCTGACCGAACGCGCGTTGGCGGCGATCTTCGGAACCAGTCAATCCACCGCGCACCGCATCATCCGGGACCTGCTCCCAGCCGTACCGGCCTTGTTCGACGATGGTGGCGGTGCTCGTCATGGTGAGACATTGTTGTTGGACAACACACTGATCCCGGTGCACGACCAGTCGCTGACCAGGCCGAGCAAGAATTACCGCAGGTCGGTCACCATCCACGTCCTCGCGACCACCACCAGACGGATCGTTCACGTCGGTCGGGCTTGGCCGGGCAACCGCAACGACATCATAGTCGCCAAAGCGACCGTGAACCTGCCCGCTGGAGTGACCACGTTGACCGACGGCGGCTACCGCTCCCTGCCCGGCGCGACCCTCCCTCCACCGAAAACCGACGAGCAACGTCATGCCGCGCACCGGAAAATCCGGGCCAGGATCGAGCACATCCTCGCGAGGATGAAGGACTGGCAAATGCTTCGGCAATGTCGCAGACGCGGCAACAACATCAACCACCCCGCCCGCGCAGTCGCCTTCCTCTACAACCCCAACTACGGCAGGTACTTATGAATCAACTCTTAGCCGGCTTCACCAGCAAGCGCGAACAATCCCTGTGCAGTCTGTTCGACCAGACCGTCTTCGAGGAGCGAGCCCAGCGCGCGATCGCGTTGCGTCGGGTCGGTCAGCCACACGGCGTCGATGCGGGCTCGATCAACGGGGCCAGTTGCGCCACGGAGCACATCGAGTATGCGTCCGCGCACTTGGCGGTCCGTGCCCGCGTATCGCTGGGTGCGGCGACGGGGACCTTCATGGGCGGGACGGCCAGCGCGGAGCCACGCGCATGCTGTCACCGGACAGACCGCGCATTGGGGTGAGCGCGCGGTGCAGACCGTGGCGCCGAGCTCCATCATCGCGGCTGAGAAAACTGCACCATCGCGGATGGGCAGGAGCGCGCTCGCGTCGTTGAGGTCTCTTTTGGCAGCGGGGTTACCGGGCTCCGCCTGCCCGTGTACGGCGCGCGCGATAACTCGCCGCACGTTGATGTCCACGACGGGCACGGACTGGCCGTACGCGAAGCATGCGACCGCTCGCGCGGTGTAGTCGCCAACCCCTGGCAAGGTCAGGAGGATCTCGATGTCCGCGGGAACCTCATCGTTGTACTTCTGAGCCAGGTGTGAGGCGCATTCGTGCAGGCGCAGTGCGCGGCGGGGATAGCCGAGTTTGCCCCAGGCTCGCACTACTTCAGCGGGCGATACCGCGGCGAGCGACGAGGGGCGGGGCCAGCGCTGCACCCACTCTTCCCACACCGGCGCGACCCGGGCAACGGGTGTCTGCTGCAGCATGATTTCGCTCATCAGGATCTGCCACCCCGTCACGCCTGGGCGGCGCCAGGGGAGATCGCGAGCTGATTCGCGAAACCATGTTACGAGAACCTCAGCATCGATATTCATGCACGAGTAGCTATTCTTCATGAAGTCTTTACACCTTGCCCGATGCGGGGATTTCGGCCTGTCAACCAGGTTCTTCCCAGCTAGATTGTGAGATTTCTGTAGTTCAGGTGAGGCGACCCGGCACGATTGACAGTGCAGAATAGAAGCATGCCGTCATCCAATCCGGTCTCTGCCTGGAAAGCCCTTAAAGAGGGTAACGAGCGTTTCGTCAGTGGTAAGCCCCTGCACCCTAGTCAGGGGATTGACGACCGCGCAAAGCTTGTGGACGCCCAGCACCCCACCGCGATCATTTTTGGCTGCGCAGACTCTCGCGTCGCCGCAGAAATCATATTCGACCAGGGCCTCGGGCAGATGTTCGTGATCCGCACCGCCGGTCACGTCGTCGATAGCGCGGTCCTTGGGTCGATCGAATACGGCGTCGGGGTTCTCAACGTCCCGCTGATTGTGGTGCTCGGCCACGATAAGTGTGGAGCCGTAGCTGCAGCGCTGGCAACGCTTGACGGGGGGGACATGCCCGAGGGTTTCGTCCGTGACATCATCGAACGGGTGACCCCATCGCTGCTCCGCGCGCGCCAGGACGGACTGACGACAGTCGACGAATTTGAGGCGCAGCATGTCCGGGAGACCTCGAAACTGCTGACCGGCCGGTCGAGAGTGCTTGCGGAGCGGATCGCGGATGGTCGCTGTGCGATCGTTGGCGCCACCTACAATCTGGCTGAAGGTCAGATTAGGCTGCGCACCGTCGTCGGTGATGTCGGCGAGGTTGACTGACGACACGGGCGTGGACCGCCCGGTCACATCCCGAAACTGAGAGTTCAGCCTCACTGCAGCGACACGCGACGCCTCTAGCGGGGTGAGATCGCCTCCCGCGCTTACCGTTAGTGACGTGCACGATCCTCGTTACCGTCCCGCCCAGTCAAGGCGCTTGCCGCACCCTCCAGAGGTTTATCGGCGTCGCAGGATCGCTGCTGCCGTAATTTTGCTGGTACTCCTCGGTGGCATCATCGCGGGGATCCTCGTCGGGATCAGGGCGTTCGCCGGTTCCGGGGCGGAGGACCCGACTGATGTCCAGGCCTCTGGCACGGCAACGTCCGCCCAGAAAACACCCGATGAAACAGCCTCTGAGGTGCCGAAACGCGATCCTGACGCCCGTGGTGACGATGAGGACGACCTCGATGACGATCTCGATGACGACGAGGAAGTCAAAGTCGCTGAAGGCCCCTGCGCTGATAGTTCGCTTTCGGTACGGGCGACAATCGATCGCGCGGAGTATCCGATTGGGGACCAGCCCAGGTTTGGTGTGGTCGTGACGAACATCGGTGACACGACATGTGCGCGAGATCTGGGGCCAGCGGTTCAGCAGATCTCGGTGCGTGCTGTGGAAAATGATCGCCGGGTGTGGGTGAACACGGACTGCGCGCCAACAACTGGCCGCGATGTGTGGACTCTCGCCCCTGGTGATCAGGCGGCGTTTGCCATCACCTGGTCAGGCACGGGCTCGGCGCCGGGATGTTTCGGGCCACGTGACGCGGTCGATTCGGGTGTCTACCGGGTGTTCGCCCAAGTGGGCGAAATTTCCGCTGAACCCGTCGAGTTCGCGATTTTCGATCCAGACGCACCCGAGCCTGAACCCGAATCCGAATCACCACCCCCAAGTCCCGAGAGTGGACCGTAACCGGTCAGAACTGGTTTTCCAGAGTGGAACCAGCGAGCCGGGAGAGGCCTTCCGAGATGTGGCGTGCCCGGAAGCCACTGATGCCATCCACGGTCTGAAATTCCGTCGAGCTCGCAGCCAGGAGCTTCTGCAGGCTGCCGAATGTGCCGATAAGTCGTTCGATCTGACTAAAGGGCAGTCGCGGAAGCTGGCTCAGGAGGCGATACCCGCGCGGCTCGACTGCTGTGTCCAGAGTCTCCACTGCGCGGGAGTAGCCCAGTACGTGAGCAATTTCCGTCAGATCGAGCAGAGCCCCGTCGGACAGGCTTTCAAGAGCCGCCAGCACGCGATCGATGTGCTGGTCACTGGCCGGCCCGCCGGCGCGGACGTAGTCGAGCAGTACCAGGCGGCGAGCGACCTCATTGTCGCCGAGCAACTCTTCGAGCTGCAGCGCGACTTGCCGCCCGCCCGTGCCCAGTTCAATGACGGAGCGGTCGATCTCGCTCGAAATTCTCCGCACCATTTCGAGCCGCTGAATAACTGTGAGCGCATCACGAAGGCTGACGAAGTCGTCTATTTCAGCGACGCCCAGCGCTCGAGTGACTTGGTCGAGTCGCATTCTGTAGCGTTCGAGCGTGGCGATGGCCTGGTTCGCACGGGAGAGAATCGTTGCGGTGTCCTCCAGGACGTGACGTGTTCCCGCGACGTAAACGCTAGCGATACTCATCGACTGACTTACCGAAATGACGGGGAAGCCGGTCTGGATCGCGGTGCGCTCAGCCGTCCGATGGCGAGTGCCGGACTCCTCGGTCGGGATCGTCGAATCCGGAACAAGCTGAACGTTGGCTCGTACGATCCGGGAACCGTCGGTCGAGAGAACAACCGCACCGTCCATCTTTGCGAGTTCACGAAGCCTCGTGGGTGCGAATTGGATGTCGAGGACGAAACCGCCGTCACATAGGCGTTCGATCGCATCGTCGTAGCCCAGGACGATCAGCGCTCCGGTACGTCCGCGAAGAATGCGTTCCAGGGCATCTCTCAGGCCAGTTCCAGGCGCCAGTCGGGCGATTGTGTCGACAAGTACCGGCGAGTGATCGAGGGTCACGGCAACTTCCTGTGCTTCGACAGTTTGTATCACTGCGTGTATCAGTCAGTGTGTCATTGGCGAACGTTTGTGAACGAGCTTTCCGGCCAGATTACTGGACGGCTCCCTGACCCCCGCCTTCTCAGGCCCTGCTGCCCACGAAGCTGAGCGGTGGCCCGGCGCGCGTACTCTCCGGCGGGGCAGGCTTGCCGAGCAGCGTGAGTGCCTCGCTAACCGTGCTTACCTCGGCCACCGCAACGCCCACGGGGAGCGTGCCGGACCCCGCGGGGACGATTGCGTTCGTGAAGCCCAGACGCGCGGCTTCCTGGATTCGGCGTGCTACACCCGGTACCGGGCGGATCTCTCCGGCGAGGCCGACTTCACCGAGAACAACTGTTCGCGGAGGCAGCACCCGATCGCGTGATCCAGACGCCACGGCAAGAGCGATGGCGAGATCGGCTGCCGGCTCTGTGACTCGCATGCCGCCCACTGTGGCCGCGTAAACCTCGGAGCCGGCAAGTGACAGCGCGCAACGGCGTTCGAGGACGGCGAGGATCATGGCGACTCGAGCGGAATCGAGGCCGCTGACAGCGCGCCGCGGTGAGGGGATGCCGTTGCCCGCCACCAGTGCTTGAACTTCGCCGAGCAGAGGCCGCTTCCCGTCCATCGCTACAGTGATGGAAGTGCCTGGCACCGTGTCGTTATGGTGATGGAGGAACAACCCCGACGGGTCGCTGACTTCGGCTATCCCGTTTTCCCGCAGTTCGAAGCAGCCAACTTCGTCAGTTGCGCCGAAACGGTTCTTCACACCCCGAACCATTCGGAGCGTCGAGTTCTTGTCACCTTCGAAATGAAGGACCACGTCGACTAGGTGCTCGAGTGCGCGGGGACCGGCGATGGATCCGTCTTTGGTGACGTGTCCGATGAGCAGCACCGCGATTCCTGAGGTCTTCGCGAGATGCGTCAGCGCGCTCGTAACGGCGCGCACTTGCGTGACACCTCCGGTGATGCCTTCAACGTCCGCGGCGCGCATCGTCTGCACCGAATCGACGATCAGCAGACCGGGCCGCACCTGTTCGACATGTCCGAGGATTGTCGCAAGGTCTGATTCCGCCGCGATCATCACGCGCTCATGCAGCGCATCGGTGCGTTCCGCGCGCAGACGGACCTGGCCTGCGGATTCTTCACCGGTCACGTACAAGGCCACATCGCGAGCCGCCCATTGCCGCACCACCTCGAGGAGCAGCGTCGACTTGCCCACCCCAGGTTCACCGGCAAGAAGGATGACTGCGCCAGGTACGACGCCACCCCCAAGTACGCGATCTAGTTCCGAGATACCGGTGGGCTGAGCTTTAGCCTCTGTTCCCTCGACGTCCACGATCCGGACCGCAGGCGTCGAGGGCAGCAACCCGCCGGTGCTCGAGGCGACGCGCGCCTCCGGCAGCGCTGACCGTTGCAGCGCCGATCTCTGGAGCGACGACAAGGCGGGAGCTTCCTCGATCGACCCCCAGGCACCGCACTCGGGGCATCGCCCGGCCCACTTGACCAGGACGTGCTGACATGCAGAACACCGGAAGTTCGTCTTGGGTCTCACCACGGCGATGAGCCTAGGCGAGTGGTCTGACAGAAGCGCGTGTCAGCGCCGCAGGCCCCAGGATCGATAGAAAACCGTAGTCCCTTGCAGACCAGCGATAATTAGTGATCGTCACTGGGGACGTAGGTGCGCTTGGCGGCGGGGCCTGGCTCGATCGGCACGTCCACCACAATGTCGCCAGCTTCTTCGAACGTGAAGGTGAAAGGCGTGGCGATCCCGGGCCGCACCGCGGAACTCATGTTCGTTACTTCCACAGTGATCTGGCTAGCCGCTGGCCCGAAGGTCGCAGCCTCATCAACTTCAGCGGAAAGCTGCAGAGCTGGTGTGCCGGAGCGCAGCACGCCGCCCGCGGGGATCGTGGTGTCATCACCGTCAATTGACACCTGCGCGTCAAACGACTCGATGCTCGAGAGTGTGTCCGACTCCGAAGGGCTGAGGTTGACGATCGTGAACACCAGTTGACCCGAGGTCGCTGGATCGATCGGGTACTGCTCGGCATCCTCGTACGCGATGTACACGTTGCGGAGGAGCAGGGAACCGAAGTCCACGTTGTTGCCGGTGATTGTCGGCGTCGTCACGCCTGTCTGCGTGACCTGGCCAGCGCCGCAGCCCGTCAGTGCCAGGGCGGCACCAGCGCCCAGTGCAGCCAGCGCGGCGGTAAGCCGCGTGACTCGGGTGCGGGAACGCAGGCGAGGCGCGCCGAAAGCAGCATTGTGCTGGGCGGTAGACGACGTCACGTTTCAGTCCTCCCGGGCTTCAGGTATCGATGGAGCCGCCTCCGCGCGCAGCACAATTTCCGGCGCGGCAGAAGCAACTTCACTAGGCAGCGTAGTAGGCGCCCTAAGCTGCCGCGCACTGAGGGTCCCTAACTGGGGGTCCCTAACTGGAGGGTCCTAACTGGGCTGGGCCCAAATGCGTCCGCGCGGCGGACGCGCCGCCAGTTGGCCTGGTGGCTGCGGTGCCGCAGCCCGTGCGTTCATTTCCGGCGTTTCCGGCGTAACGGGACGTTTCAGTAGCTACGAGAGCGCTACTGATCGGTATGTGATGTTTGCAGCTGCTTGCGGGAATGACTGCAGGTCAGGGGCATGGAAGTCCCTGACCTGCAACGACGCCATCCGTAATGGGCCAGCTCGTGTTAGCATAGACACATCGAAAGGGGTACGGGACATATGAATTTCAGGGTCGGAGACACCGTTGTTTATCCCCATCACGGTGCAGCCACGATCGATGCTATTGAAACCCGAACCATTCGGGGTGAGCAAAAGGAGTATCTCGTACTGAAGGTCGCTCAAGGCGATCTCACGGTGCGCGTTCCCGCCGCTAACGCTGAATATGTAGGCGTCCGCGACGTAGTTGGCCAGGAGGGGCTCGACAAGGTTTTCCAGGTCCTGCGCGCGCCGCACACGGAGGAACCGACTAACTGGTCACGCCGGTACAAGGCCAATCTCGAGAAACTCGCGTCCGGTGACGTTAACAAGGTCGCAGAAGTCGTGCGCGATTTGTGGCGCCGCGATCAGGACCGCGGGCTTTCCGCTGGCGAGAAGCGCATGCTAGCAAAGGCACGGCAGATTCTCGTTGGTGAGCTCGCGCTCGCTGAGGGTACCGACGACGTGAAGGCGGAGACGCTTCTCGACGAAGTTCTCGTCGCCTCCTGACCTGTCTGAACTGACAAGTTTTCCAGGGCGCTCCCCAAGGCTATTCCTTGGTGGGGCGCCCGTTTCTGTTCCAGGCGGCAAGCGCGAAGCCCCTGGGGGCGTGCATTCAGGTGAGCACGCCAGAGCATCCGTGCCACGCTAGGGTAGGCCGATGATGCGTGTGGGAATCGGAACTGACGTCCATCCCATCGAGCCAGGGAGACCGTGCTGGGTGGCCGGTCTGTTGTTCGAGGGTGAGTCCGGTTGTGCTGGTCATTCAGATGGCGATGTAGCCGCGCACGCTTTGTGCGACGCCGTGCTTTCGGCCGCTGGCCTGGGTGACCTTGGATCAGTTTTCGGCACGGGCCGCCCGGAATGGTCGGGCGCGAGCGGTGCGCAACTTCTCACCGAAGTGCGTCGGCTCGTGGGTGTCGCCGGTATGACGGTGGGTAACGCTGCAGTGCAGATCATTGGTAACCGCCCGCGGGTCGGTCCACGCCGTGCCGAAGCAGAAAGGGTCCTATCCGGCATCTTGGGTGCACCGGTTTCGGTCTCGGCGACGACGACCGACGGTCTGGGTCTCACGGGGCGCGGGGAAGGCATGGCCGCCGTTGCGACCGCACTGGTGGAGACCGAAGCATAGCTCGCGCCGCCTGTCAGATTCGGATGTGCGTCACTACACCAAGTAGGATTCCGCCGTGACCTCGCCGACCTTGCGCCTTTTCGACACCGAGTCGCGGACCCTGCGCGACTTCACGCCCCTCACTCCGGGGAAGGTGTCGGTGTACCTGTGCGGTGCCACGGTGCAGGGTGAACCACACATCGGTCATGTGCGCAGCGGAGTTGCCTTTGATGTGCTGCGGCGCTGGCTCAGCGCGCAGGGATACGACGTGACATTCGTGCGCAATGTCACCGATATCGACGACAAAATACTTACCAAGGCGGCCGAGGCCGGCCGTCCCTGGTGGGAATGGGCGACGACTTACGAGCGTGCCTTCGAGAGGGCGTACGACCAGCTCGGGGTGTTGCCGCCGTCCGTCGCGCCGCGCGCCACGGGACACATCACCCAGATGATCGAGATGATCGAGCGTCTCATCGAGCGTGGTCATGCCTACGCCGCTGGCGGTGACGTGTACTTCGACGTGCGTAGCTTCGCTGAGTACGGAGCGCTATCGGGCCACAGGCTCGATGACGTCCACCAAGGTGAAGGCGCGGGACTCCATAAGCAGGATCCACGTGACTTCACGTTGTGGAAGGCGGCGAAGCCGGGCGAACCATCGTGGCCGACCCCATGGGGACCGGGCCGCCCCGGCTGGCATCTGGAATGTTCGGCCATGGCATCTGCCTATCTGGGGCCAGAATTCGATATTCACTGCGGAGGCCTCGACTTGGTCTTCCCGCACCACGAGAATGAGATCGCACAGAGCCGGGCAGCGGGAGATCGCTTCGCGCAGCACTGGCTGCACAATGGGTGGGTCACCCTCGGCGGGGAAAAAATGTCAAAGTCGCTGGGCAATACTTTGTCTATCCCAGCGGTGCTGGAGCGGGTCCGGCCGCAGGAGCTTCGCTACTACCTTGGAAGCGCGCATTACCGGTCGATGCTCGAGTATTCCGAGCACGCGCTGCAGGAAGCGGCCGCAGCGTACCGGCGAATTGAGGCATTCTTCAGCCGGGTAGAGCGGCGGGCTGGTGCGGTTTCAGTGGGCCCTTGGACGGACGCATTCGAAGCCGCGCTTAACGACGATCTGGGAGTGCCCGCGGCGTTGGCCGAAATCCACCACACGATAGGCAACGCCAACACCGCACTCGAATCCGGTGATGGCGAGAAGGCGCGTGTGCTCGCGAGCCAGGCGCGGGGGATGCTAGGCATCCTCGGCGTCGACCCACTCGATGAACACTGGCACGAGATCGGTGACGCTGGCGACGGAGCGGCGCTCGCTGCCCTCGACGTACTAGTGAGGGCGGAACTCGAGCGCAGACAGCAAGCTCGCGTCGATAAAGACTGGGCATTGGCCGACGACATCAGGGACCGGCTATTCGCCGTCGGTATTGAAATCACGGACACTCCAGCAGGGCCAGAATGGGCATTGAAGACTGACCGCTGACGGTCAGCGAGAAACGGGGACATCATGGCGGGTAATTCACGCCGGCAAGGCGCAGTGCGCAAAGCAGGGTCGAAGAAGGGCGCGACCAAAGGTTCAGGCGGCAAGCGGAAACGCGGGCTGTCCGGTCGGGGCGCCACCCCGCCCGCCGAGATGCGCGTCGGCCACCCGGCAGCCCGGCGTGCGGCGGCAGCGGCGCGGCTGAAGCAAAGCAAGTCACAGACCCAGGCGGCGCGCAAGCGTGCGGCTGAGGGTCCTGAGCTCGTGCTCGGACGGAACCCAGTGGTGGAGTGCCTGCGTGCCGGCGTGCCTGCCACGGCCTTGTTCCTCGCTGTTGGCAACGAGCCTGACGAGCGGGTCACGGAGGCCGTCCACTACGCGGGCGAGCGCGGAATCTCCATCCTCGAGGTGCCGCGAGGTGACCTCGACAAGATGACGACCAACGGCCTGCATCAGGGCGTTGCGCTCCAGGTACCGCCGTATCAGTATGCGCATCCTGAGGAACTGGTCGACGCCAGCCGCAGCAGCGATCAGCCCGGTCTGGTGGTGGCGCTCGACAACATCACAGACCCACGGAACTTGGGCGCGGTGATTCGCTCAACCGCTGCATTCGGCGGGAACGGTGTCCTGATTCCTGAACGCCGATCGGCAAGCGTCACTGCGGTCGCATGGCGGACGAGCGCGGGTGCTGCGGCTCGTGTGCCGGTCGCGCGGGCAACGAACCTGACACGCGCCCTGAAAGCATTCGCCGAAAGTGGGTACTTCATCGCTGGGCTCGACTCCGAGGGAGCGGTACCCCTAGATGAGTTCACGAGCACCGACATGCCGCTTGTGCTGGTCGTAGGCTCCGAAGGCAAGGGGCTCTCCCGGCTTGTCAAGGAAACGTGCGACGTCATCGTGAGCGTGCCCATGGCTGGTGATGTGGAATCACTCAATGCGTCAGTCGCTGCGGGTGTGGTCCTCGCGGACATTGCACGGCAGCGCCGCCGGTCGCAGTAAGCGTGGGCTTCTGCACCGGCGGCACCACGGTGCACTCTGGGTCTATTCGCGTACGTACACGCTCGCGTCATCCAGCATCTCGGCACGCAGCATAGCGTCGGGGATGCCAAACGCATCGACGAGTGTTCGCGCATGAGGCCGGAGCTTTTCGACAAGTTCGTTGACTCCGCGACGGACCGCTTTGGCGCGCTCCACCGAGAGGAACCGGTGCATGATGTACCAGTCCCGGTGCTGTTCGAGGGTCGTGAAGACGAACAGATCGCAGACGAGTTCTGCGATGGCGCGCGCCTCGTCGTCGTGAATTAAGTCCAGTCCTTCGATGAACGACTCGAGTACGAGACGATCAATGTGCGCAGAACCTGCTGACAGGATGTGCTCCTGCGCATTGTTGAAGGCTTTGAATGGTGTGCCGAGTTCCTTTGTCCCATTCCGGAGGCGCTGCGCCGCCGTGCGAACCAGGTAGTCTTCCCGGTCCGCGAGAAGCTGAAGCTGCACAGCACGTTTCGAGAGGTCCCCTTCCTCGACTGTTTCGTTGCTGCGATCGGACAGGGTCTGGATCAGTTGCCGTACCCCGGACTTCTCGCGTACAACGTCGCGCGCCATCGTCGCCGCGAATTTGACCCAGTCGAGCGCGTCATAGTCGCGTACCTCATCGGAGTACGCGGTGAGCAGTTCCTTCGCGACCAGCTGCGTGAGAACGACGTTGTCGCCTTCGAATGAGGTGAAAACATCGGTATCAGCCTTGAGTGTGGTGAGCCTGTTCTCGGCGAGGTAACCCGCACCGCCACACGCTTCGCGGCACTCCTGGATAGTGCGCGTCGCGTGCCAGGTTTGCGCCGCTTTGAGGCCCGCAGCGCGCTTTTCCAGTGCGCGCTGACCCTGAGGATCCTTGTTTTGCCCAGTCTGGATCAGATGCATCTTGCGCGTCAGATCGTTCTGTGCGAAGGCGTAAGCGTACGACTTAGCGATGAGCGGCAGGAGGCGCCGCTGGTGCATGCGGTAGTCAAGCAGCACCGTCTCCGGTTCGCCCGGCGCAGGCCGGAACTGACGCCGCTTCAGCGCGTAGCGGGTCGCAATTGTCAAAGCGAGCCGCGCTGCTGCGGCCGCACCGCCCCCGACACTGACGCGACCGCGGACTAACGTGCCGAGCGTGGTGAAGAAGCGGCGACTGTCGTTCTCGATTTCCGAACGGTAGGTACCGTCCTCGTCCACGTCCGCATACCGGTTGAGCAGGTTCTCCCGGGGGATACGGACGTTATCGAAGATGATGCGGCCGTTGTCGACGCCGGGGAGCCCGCCCTTCGCGCCACAGTCCGATGTGGTGACGCCAGCGAGGTCACCGCCGTTTCCGTCACGGATCGGCACCACAAAGCAGTGCACTCCGTGTGACTCGCCCTCAGTGATCAGCTGTGCGAATACCGCAGCTACTGTTGCGTGTTCAGCGGCGCCGCCGATGTAGTCCTTCCGCGCTGAGGGGGTAGGCGAGTGGATGATGAATTCCTGAGTCTCCGCGTCATAAGTGGCGGTGGTCTCGAGATGCTGCACGTCACTGCCGTGACCTGACTCCGTCATCGCGTAACACCCAAGCAGATCGAGTTTCATCAGCGGCCGGATGTACTTCTCGTGGTGGCGTTCAGTACCGAGATTCTCGATGGCGCCACCGAAAAGACCCCACTGGACGCCAGCTTTGACGGTCAGCGAGAGGTCGGCCTGCGCGAGCATCTCGAATCCGGCCACAGCGGCGCCGGCGTCACCCGTTCCACCGTTCTCCCGCCGGAACCCGTGGTCAGGGTAACCAGTGTCGACGAGTGCCTGCATTTGTTCTAGAGCGCGCGCTCTCGCAGCCTTCATGTCCAGCGCCGGATCAGTCGTGAACGTGTCCGAAGCCAGGTATTCACGGCACTGATTGCGCATGTCCTTCCACGGCCCGTCGAGTGCGTCGCGCAGATATTCCCCGGTCGTCTTCGTCATGAGTCCGACGATAGCTGTCATGGATGATGTTGGCAGGTCGTTCGCTGGGGGCCATCATGGAGGCATGTTGACGTTGCTGCTGGGCATCGTGGCTGTGGCCGCCCTAGTGATGATCCTGGTGATCATCGCTAGAGTTCTGGAAGCCGCCCCGCCCCGTCAGGAGCTGCCTCCGCCGCCCCCACAGCTCAAGCAGCGCAGCCCAGCGGAGGAGGAATTACGTCGCCGCTTCGCCGCGGGGGAGATCGATGAAATCGAGTTCATCGAAAAACAGGCAATCCTGCGGATGGATGAGGAAGACGAACGTTAGAACGCTTACTACACCCCGTCGTCGACGGATTCGCGGCGGGCTGGAACACTGGAAGCCGTGAAATCTCCCGACGAGCATTCAGGTATGCAGCAGTCCGCCCGGCTGTTCGAAAGGGCATCGGCAGTAATTCCCGGCGGCGTCAACTCACCAGTTCGCGCGTTCGGCGCTGTGGGAGGGGTGCCGCGCTTCATACGTGAGGCCCGGGGGTGCTGGCTCTTCGACGCGGACGGCAACCGCTACGTCGACTTGGTGTGTTCGTGGGGCCCGATGATTCTGGGGCACGCGCATCCCGCTGTTGTTGAAGCCGTGCGGGAAGCTGCGGTCAAGGGTCTGTCATTCGGTGCGCCCACTGAGGCTGAGGTCGAACTCGCCGAAGAGATCGTCCAGCGTGTCGCTCCCGTCGATCGCGTCCGTCTCGTCAACTCTGGGACCGAAGCGACAATGAGTGCGGTCCGACTGGCTCGCGGCTACACCGGCAGGGCGAAAATCATAAAGTTCGCCGGTTGTTACCACGGTCATGTTGATTCGCTTCTCGCTCACGCCGGTTCGGGTGTCGCCACCTTCGCGCTGCCGACCTCTCCAGGAGTCACAGGCGCCCAGGCGGGCGACACAATCGTGCTGCCTTACAACGACCTGGAGGCCGTGCATCAGGCGTTCGCCGCGCACCCGGGCGAAATTGCAGCAGTGATCACCGAAGCCGCTGTGGGAAACATGGGTGCCGTCGCACCACTCCCCGGCTTCAACGCCGGACTGCAACGTGCGTGCAGCGAAAACGGCGCGCTGCTCATCATGGATGAGGTGATGACGGGTTTCCGGGTGAGCGCGGCAGGCTGGTACGGCCTAGAAGGCGTTGCAGGGGATCTGTACACGTTTGGAAAGGTCATGAGCGGCGGCCTTCCGGCCGCGGCGTTCGGCGGGCGCGCCGACGTGATGGAGCATCTGGCGCCGTCGGGGTCTGTGTATCAGGCCGGCACGCTGTCAGGTAACCCCGTCGCTGTTGCCGCCGGGCTGGCCACTCTGCGGCACGCGACACCAGAGGTGTACGCCGCACTGCGGAAGAATCACGCCGCGTTGCGTGATCTCCTTGCTGAGGCGCTGCGAACGATCGGGATTTCCCATCGCGTGCAATCAGCGGGCACCATGGTGAGCGTGTTCTTCACTGGCGAGCCCGTGCAAAACTATGCACAGGTCAAGGCCAGCGAGACATGGCGGTACCCGGCGTTCTTCCACGCACTGCTTGAGCGCGGGGTGTATGCGCCACCGAGTGCTTTCGAGGCGTGGTTCGTCTCGGCAGCCCTCGACGACGAGGCGTTCGCGGTGATCGCGGATGCGATGCCAGCGGCTGCACGTGCGGCAGCAGAGGCATCACCACCAGAGCCAGTCAGAGCGTGAACCCGCCTGACCGAATTAAAGATCCTTACCAGGAGCGTGAGACGTGACGGACCTCAACGAGCAGTCAGGCCCGCAGCGGGCGGAGTCCACCCGCACGATCGTGCATTTGGTGCGCCACGGTGAGGTGCATAACCCGACCGGGATCCTGTACGGGCGGCTGCCTGGATTTCGTCTCTCCGAGACGGGGCAGGCGCAAGCCAGAACTGTCGCGAAGTCGCTCGCTGAGCATGACATCACTCACGTCGTGGCATCGCCACTGCTGCGGGCACAGCAAACAGCCACACCAATCGCCGACATCCACGGCCTGAACATTCACACCGACGAAGACCTAATCGAAGCTGAGAACGAGTTCGAGGGTCTTCGCGTCTCGGTGGGTGATGGGGCGCTACGGCGGCCACGTCACTGGTGGAAGCTGCGGGATCCCTTCACCCCGTCCTGGGGCGAGCCCTACCTGCAAATCGCGCATCGTATGCTCGCCGCGGTCAACAACGCCCGTGCCGCGGCAGCAGGGCACGAAGCGGTGTGCGTGAGCCACCAGTTGCCGGTGTGGTCGCTGCGCAGATTTCTGCATGGTCAGCGCTTGTGGCATGACCCGCGCAAGCGGCAGTGCTCGCTCGCGTCCCTGACGTCCCTCGTCTATGAAGGCGACGAACTGATAGACATCGTGTACTCGGAACCGGCGGGCAAGTCGGATCCTTCGGTGACTGGGGCATGAGGTCACGGCGGCGGATCAGGCTCGCCGCCGTCGCAGTTGCGTCGGCCGCTGCTCTTACCTTCAGTGCCTGTGCGACCGCCGGTACTGACGCCGTCGTCCAGGGCGGTACGTTCAACTTCGTGTCACCAGGTGGCCAGACGGAGATTCTTTATGATCCTCCCGAGTCACGCGGAACGATTGGGATGCTCGTAGGCCCCTCCCTAGCGGATCCGGACCAGACGATAGAACTTGAAGACTTCGCGGGCCAGGTTGTCGTGCTCAATGTCTGGGGCCAGTGGTGCGCTCCCTGCCGGACCGAGATGCCCGAGTTGCAAGAGGTCTATGACGAAACAAAGGAGCTTGGCGTCCAGTTCCTGGGCATAAACGTGCGCGATCCGCAAATTGATAAAGCGCAGGACTTCGTGACGGACTTCGGTCTGACCTTCCCTTCGATCTATGACCCATCCATGCGGACGCTCATCGCGATGCGCGGTATCCCGACGAGTGTTGTGCCCATGACCTTCGTGCTCGACCGGGAACACCGCGTTGCCGCCGTATTCTTGCGCGATCTCCTCGTTGAAGACCTGCAGCCGGTAGTCGAGCGGGTGGCGCAAGAAGAATGAACTCGATGGTGCTTGCCTCCTCACTCGGGGAAACATTTCAGAACACGGCGGTCGATGGCCCACTGCTACTCGCGCTCGCGGTGTGCATGCTCGCCGGGCTCGTTTCGTTTGCTTCGCCGTGTGTGGTGCCGCTAGTCCCCGGCTATTTGTCGTACCTGGCGGGGCTCGTCGGGGTTGACGCTCCAGAAGTGACTCCGCATGAGGCGTCGCGAACTGCCACGCTCACGAAACTGCGGGACCGAACGCGTTGGCGAGTCGCCGGCGCGGCCGCGTTGTTCGTTAGTGGCTTCACTGTCGTTTTCGTGCTGGCGACTGCATCGATCTTCGGCATGATCAGTGTGCTGAGCCTCAACCGCGAACTTCTGCAGCGGGTCGGCGGCGTTGTGACAATCCTGATGGGTCTCGTATTCATCGGATTCATCCCGCTCCTCCAGCGCGACGCCCGCTTTTCGCCCCGTCACTTCAGCTCTCTGGCCGGCGCTCCGGTGCTGGGAGGCGTGTTCGGCCTGGGCTGGACACCGTGCTTGGGACCGACACTCGCTGGGGTGATCTCCCTCGCTGCGGGGACGGAAGGGTCGACTGCGGCCCGTGGCATCGTCCTGATTGTCGCCTACTGTCTCGGTCTTGGCCTGCCATTTATCGTGCTCGCGTTCGGCTCGGTGTCTGCGCTGCGAGGCGTGGGCTGGCTGCGCCGGCATGGGCGCGAAGTGAAAGTCTTCGGTGGGATCATGCTGATCCTCGTCGGTATCGCGCTGGTCAGCGGCGCATGGGAAGTTTTTGTGAGCTGGGTGAGAGAGGCGTTCATCAGCGACGTGGTACTGCCGATATGACCAAAACGGACGACCGCACAGTGCAACCAGCTCGTCACCGCGTGATCGCATCGCTGAGAAACGCGTGGCGAAACCTGACGAGCATGGGTACGGCGCTGGTGCTGCTTTTCCTGCTCGCTCTCGGGGCGATTCCCGGGGCCTTGCTGCCGCAAAACAGTCTGAACGCCCAGGCTGTTCGCGAGTACATCGCGGAGCGGCCTACTCTCGGGCCGATCCTTGACCAGTTCGGGATGTTCGATGTGTTCAGCAGCTTCTGGTTCACCGCAATCTACGCCCTGCTGTTTGTCTCGCTCGTCGGCTGCATCGTCCCCCGCGCTATCGATCACTGGCATGCGATGCGTGCTTCGGTTGTGCGCGTGCCCCGCAATCTCGGCCGTTTACCCCACCACTCAACGCTCACCCTGCCCGGGACCGCGGACGAGGCTGAAGCCAAAGTCCTCCCGGTGTTCCGCAGGTGGCGTCGAACGGTGCGCAGGGACGGCGACGTCATCGAGATCTCTGCCGAAAAGGGGCATCTCCGCGAGGCAGGCAACCTCGTCTTCCACATTGCGCTGCTGGGTGTGCTCGCCTCTGTCGCGCTGGGCCGAATCTTCGGGTACGAGGGGTCAGTCATTGTGGTTGCGAACGGTGGGCCTGGAATTTGCACAGGCAGCCCCGCCGTCTACGACTCGTTTCGGGCTGGATTGAGCGTAGATGGCACTGATCTGACGCCGTTCTGTGTGCGAGTCAACGACTTCAGGGCTGACTATCTGGCGACAGGACAGGCTGAGATGTTCACGTCGAACATCGAATACCAGGCGGGCGATGACTTACTGACCAACGAGTGGAATCCGTACACCCTGCGAGTGAACGATCCGTTGCGGGTTGAAGGCGACCGCCTGTACCTAATCGGGCATGGCTTCGCGCCGAGGTTCACAGTCACGTTCCCGAACGGTGAATCGCGCAGCGAAACACTCCAGTTCGCACCGGAGGACGCCACCACCTTCTTAAGTAGCGGGGCGATGCGTTTTGACCCGCCGGCTGGTTTGTATCCGGATCAGTCGGAGCGCCGACAGAATCAAATCGCTATCGAGGGACTCTTCGCGCCGACCGCCTTCTTTGAAGGAGATCTGCTGACCTCTGTTTTCCCCGCAATGAACGACCCGGCTGTCGCGATCGACATCTACAAGGGTGACATTGGGCTCGATGCGGGGCGGCCGCAGAACATCTTCAGTCTCGATCAGTCGATGATCGAGCAGGAACGACTGGTTCGGCAGGCACGGGTCAATCTCATGGAGGGGGAAAGCACCACCCTCGATGATGGAACCGAAGTACGCTTCGACGGCGCGGAAGAGTGGGTGTCGCTCCAGGTGTCGCATGATCCTGCACAGGGCTGGGTCCTGGCTTCCGCAATTGCGATGACGCTGGGACTGGTGGTCTCGCTACTGGTGACGCGGCGACGTGTCTGGGTTCGGATCTCACCCGACCTGCACGCCCCAACCGCGGGTGAACGACGTACTGTAGTAGAAATTGGCGGTCTGGCCAGAACGGATCAGGCTGGCTGGGGCAGCGAATTCGAGCGGGTGTGCACGCGCATCTCGGCCCGTCGCTCCCTGGATACGTAGGAAAGGCACGAAGATCTATGGACATCGACCCCGACCTCGCGCGGTACAGCGATCTGACCTTCCAGACCGCGTTCGCTGTGTATGTCCTCGCCATGCTCATGTTTGCGGGTCAATATGCGTCGGCGCGGGTGAAGAAGGCGCACGAGCGCGAACTCGTTGGTGCCGCCGTGACACCACACGGCACACCGGGCCCGCGCGTCGGTCCCGTCGTGCAGCGTTCGTGGCGCGACAAGTTCGGCGGGATGGGCTACGCGCTGATCGTTGTGGGTGCGGTCAGTCAGTTCGCGTCGCTGGTGCTGCGCGGTCTTGCGACCGACCGTTTCCCGCTGGGCAACATGTACGAGTTCACGTCGGCGATGGTTCTCGTCGCGGTGGTCTCCGGGCTGGTCTTCATTCGCAAGCCTGAGCACCGGCCGTTGTGGATCTTCGTACTAGTTCCGGTTGTTCTGCTGGTTTTCCTCTGTGGCACTGTGCTGTACGCGGATGCGGCTCCCGTAGTGCCCGCTCTGCAGTCGTTCTGGCTCCCCATCCATGTGTCTCTCGCGGTCATCGGAAGTGGGCTTTTCCTGGTTTCTGGCGTCGCGAGCTTGATGTTCCTGCTCCGTATCCGGCGGCCTGAGGGTGCAGAGGGCAAGGGATTCTTCGGCCGGATCGCCGAACATCTGCCGAGCGGGCAATCGCTTGACCGGATCGCGTACCGGACGACGGTCATCGCGTTCCCGATCTTCGGCGTCGGTGTCATCTTGGGTGCTGTCTGGGCGGAAGCGGCGTGGGGACGATTCTGGGGCTGGGACCCCAAGGAAACGATGTCCTTCGTGACCTGGATTGTTTACGCCGCATACTTGCACGCGCGGGCCACAGCCGGATGGCGTGACGTGAAAGCAGCATGGATCAACGTCACGGGTTTCGCGATGGTGGTCTTCAATCTGTTCTTCATCAACATGGTTGTTTCTGGCTTGCACTCGTACGCAGGACTGAACTGAGCCAGCCTCGCGAATCGTGAAGTATCTTCCCTCCCTATGAGGGAAAATGCTTCACGATTCCGCGCGGCACGCAGTTCGCGTCTCACATTTTGAGAAGCGGCATAATGTCAGTTTGCGTTCAGGTGAGGTTCTCGCCCTACTCTTCATGTGGCTAATCGGGGGATGGCCACGTAATGGGAATCTGCGCAGTCACTGCGCAGGGCGCTACAGGGGGAGGGGCGGCGATGCCTGCATCAGCCGACAGTCAAACAATATTCGGTCAGGAAACCGACCGTTCAGCCGAGTTTTTTGCCACTGACCAGTTCGGTTATCAGTCCGATAACACGGCTGAGCGTGTGGTGCCCCAGGAGCTGGGGCTCCGGAAACCGGCGCAACCGCGCGGAGTAGAAGCTGGAGCCTTTGAGCCCCCGTCTTCCTGGGATCTGTCCAGCTCCGTTCTGCTCAAGCCAGTGAAGGCCGCGCCACGGCGCGGGTGGCGTAAAGCCGTGTACTCCTGCACAGGCGGAGCGGTGAATCTCGGGGATGGCAGGCGGGAGGCTTACCTCGCTGCCCTCACGAAGCAGCTCAACGCTCCGCTCTACGGATGCCACAAGATCGCAGTGCTGTCCCTCAAGGGTGGCGTGGGGAAAACGACGGTCACCGCCGCTTTGGGCTCGACTTTCGCCTCCCTGCGAGGTGATCGGGTAATCGCGGTCGACGCGAACCCGGACCGCGGCACGCTCTGCAACAAACTTCCGCTCGACACTGACGCGACAGTGCGTGACTTGCTGCAGCAAGGCCCGGACATTCAGCGGTACAGCGACGTCCGGGCGTATACGTCACAGGCGCTCAGCCGTCTTGAGGTTCTTGCTTCGGATACAGACCCAGCCGTATCCGAAGCGTTCAGTGCGGACGATTACGGCCGTGTCCTCGATGTCCTCGAGCGTTTCTACAATCTGGTCCTCACGGATTGCGGAACAGGGCTCATGCACTCCGCGATGTCTGGGGTGCTCAGCAACGCGGATGCGCTGATCATCATCAGCTCTGGCTCGGTCGATGGTGCGCGCAGTGCGTCGGCAACGATGGACTGGCTGGAAGCCCATGGATATGCCGACCTGGTGACACGGTCGGTGACAGTGATCAACGCGGCGCGGCCGAAGGCGGGGAAAGTCGACCTCGATCGGGTGATCGAGCATTTTGCTCGGCGCAGCCGTACCGTGCGGTTGCTGCCATTTGATGCGCATCTCGAAGAGGGCGCTGAGATCGATATGGAGCGGCTGCGGCCTGCGACAAGGATCGCCTTGATGGAACTCGCGGCAACGATGGCCGAAGGATTCGGTCAACGCTAGTCAGTTTCCAGGCGAAACGCGTGTGAGCACCGCCATGAGCGCCGGGGTGACCCGCGACGGTGGCTGGTGCTCACACGCGTTTCGCTACTAGCGTCCTACCTGGAACTCAGTGCTCCGGGTTGGGTGACTCATTCCCGTCACTATGGGGCCCTGACTTGTCGCGACGAACGTCTCTGCCAAGCCTCCACAGGAAATCCGGATCGTCATCGGGGCCCATTGAGCGCGGAACATTGTCGGTACGCCCGAGAAGTGAGGGGCCGAAGGCCCGCCACATCAGAATTGCGAGCGTTATCAGCCCGATCAACGCCAAAATGTAAATCACGACGCACCTCCTCACTACGAGAGTAGCTGCCTTAGCGCACTGCGTGCTAGAAGGCGTGGTGGGAGGCGTGCTCCGGCGCGGTTTGAATGTAGCCGGTACTAGTGGTGCGCCTCAGAGGTCAGGCGAGCATGGAGCTCGCGTACCTCGGATTCGCGGAAGCGGCGATGCCCACCGGGCGTGCGCAGCGAACCGAGGCGTCCCGCCAGTGCCCAGCGAGAGACCGTCTTCGGGTCGACGCTGAAGAGGGACGCGACCTGGCCAGGGGTGAGGAGGCGTTCAGTGTTATCGAATCCAATGGCTGTCATCTATGTGCTCCTTCGGTTTGTGACCGCGTGGACAAAGCCATATTGACACCAAAACCCCCAGGTACTCGAACGGTCTGTCGTTGGTAAAGGGGAGGTAAGCGACCAAGCGGGCAATTCACCCCGCGAGAAACTAGGTAGCCTATGGGGGTGAGTGAATCGACACAGGACGCCCACCAGACTCCTGAATCTGCAGTAACGCCTGAACAACCCGTGTATACGCGCCGCGGGCTCGCGCGTGACGTCTTGCTCTTTACCCTCGCCAGAATCGTTCTGGCTGCCGTGCTGACTGCCGCGATAGTCGGAATCGGCATGCTTTTCGGCGTCGAGGTTTACCTTCTCGTTGCACTGCTTTTCGCGGTGATCATCGCGATGCCGCTGTCGATTGTGTTGTTCCGGCCGCTGAGGTTCCGGATTACGAGCGCGATCGCCGCGATCGACGAGCAGCGCCGCCGCGACCGTGCGGAACTGGAAGCCAAGCTCCGTTCCGGACGCGCCAGTGACAGTCGGTGAACCAGGGCTTTGTGCCGGTGACCTGATTGTCGACCGTTCCCCGGCGCGCTCCTGGGCTGACGATGCGGTCCGGCTGATCGAGGCGGACGCGCAGCGAAGCGCGGACACGCACCTGCTGCGTTACCCCTTGCCCGAGCAGTGGCCTGGCTCGGCGGCGCGGATTCAGGTGTATCTCAAAGATGAATCGACGCACATCACGGGGAGCTTGAAGCACCGGCTGGCGCGGTCGCTGTTTCTCTACGGGCTCTGTAACGGCTGGATCAGCGCCGACACAACTGTCATTGAGGCATCCTCCGGCTCGACGGCAGTCTCCGAGGCGTACTTTGCACGGTTGCTGGGCCTCGATTTTGTCGCCGTAATGCCGTCGGGCACCAGTCCCGCGAAGATTGCCCTGATCGAGGCGCACGGCGGCCGGTGCCATCTGGTGAATGACTCCGCAATGATCTACGCCGAGGCGCAGCGCCTCGCAAGTGAGACGGGCGGTCACTACCTCGATCAGTTTACGAACGCAGAACGTGCGACGGACTGGCGTGGCAACAACAACATCGCTGAATCAATGTTCACCCAGCTCCAGCATGAAGAACACCCGATTCCGGACTGGATCGTCGTGGGTGCTGGTACCGGCGGAACAAGCGCGACTATCGGCCGGTACATCCGCTATCGCCGCCACCACACTCGCCTCTGTGTTGTGGACCCAGAGAATTCGGTGTTCTTCGACTCGTGGCGTACCGGTGATCCGACCCTCACGGCCCCCTGCAGTTCCCGGATAGAAGGGATCGGACGGCCGCGTGCTGAACCGTCGTTCATTCCTGAAGTGGTCGATCGGATGGTCAAGGTTCCAGATGCGGCCTCGATCGCCGCAGCGCGGTATGCAAGCAGTCAGCTTGGGCGCCGGGTGGGTGGCTCAACTGGAACCAACTTGTGGGGGGTTTTCAGCCTTGTCGCGCAGATGGCCGCGCAGGGCCGGAGTGGGAGCGTGGTGACGCTGCTCTGCGACGCGGGTGACCGGTACTCCGGCACCTATTTCGACGACGAGTGGGTCAATCAGGAAGGCTTGGACCTCTCGGGTGCTGAAGCCGTGCTCGCGGAGTTCAGCGCCACTGGCAGATGGGCCACGCATGGGTGAGGCGGTGCGCTTCGCGAACGTCGTTCGTGAATACCAGGTGGGTGGCCAAATTGTGCGCGCACTCGATGGCGTAGATCTCAGCCTTGAGGGCGGTCAGTTCGTCTCTATCGTGGGGCCGTCAGGCGCGGGCAAGAGCACGCTCCTGCATCTCATGGGTGGCCTCGACCAGCCCACAGAGGGAACGGTGACGGTTGGCGGGGCTGATATCGGCGCCCTGTCCGATGAGGGTCTCGCTGAATTCCGGCGGCACCGGATCGGTTTCGTTTTCCAGTTCTTCAATCTTCTGCCCACGCTCACAGCGTGGGAGAACGTAGCGGTGCCGCGGCTGCTGGACGGGCGGACACTGAGTTCAGCGCGCGCAGACGCGATAGCGCTGCTCGAACGCGTGGGGCTGGGAGAACGCGTCAATCACAAGCCCGCAGAGCTCTCGGGAGGACAGATGCAGCGGGTCGCAGTTGCGCGTGCGCTCATCAACAACCCTCCGCTCATCCTGGCTGATGAGCCGACTGGAAATCTCGACTCGAAAACCGGGCACGGAATACTCGCGCTTCTGTCGGAGGTGGCGCACGGTGGTGCAGACCGTCTCGTCGTGATGGTGACTCACGACAGCAGTGCCGCCGCCGTGACGGACCGAACAATCACGATGCGTGACGGGCGGCTCGACGGCTCCCACACTGGAACGCAGTAGCGGTGAGAGCAGTGGGGAAGCCCGTGAGCAGAGCGGCGCTGGGGAGATGGTGGCTCCTCCACCTGCGTGAACTTATCGCCCGCCCAATACGTTCGGCGATCTCGATCGGTGTCATTGCTGTTTCCTCTGCCCTGCTCGTCGCGGTCCTTTCGACTTATGGGTCGCTGACCGGGTCTGTGGATCGCCTCTCTCAGGCCGTCGCGGGGGATGCTGCCCTCGAAGTCACCGCGATCGCGGATACCGGTTTCGACGACCGGGTCCTGCCGCTGGTGCGGCGTGTGCCGGGGGTTGAGACAGCTGCGCCGCTGCTCTGGGCGCCGGTCGCGTATGAGGGCCGGGGGACGCTGATTTTCGGTGCGGATCAATCTGCGGGCGCGCTTGGCGGCGATCTTGTTGGTGCGGTCGATGGTGATCTCCAGCAGTTGGCGCCGGAGTTGCTGGGTGGCGGTGTGATCGCCGGTCCAGGAGCCGGTGTCCAGGTCGGCGACGTGCTCCGGCTCCCGGGGGGCGAAGCCGAGGTGATCCAGGTCTCCAGCGATCCCGCTGCCAGACCGATCAACGGCGGGAATTTCCTCGTCACCGCGTTACCGGTCGCGCAGCGGCTGGCGGGGCGTGAGGGCACGCTGGACTCGATCTTTATCATTCCCGAACCTGGGGTTCCAGTGAGTTCGCTGCAGGACCGGGTCACTGCGGCGATCGACGGCAGGGCGCTGGTCGCTGAGCCAGAGTTCCGCGCTGCGCAGGCAGGTACATCCATCGCGCTGACTCGTGACTCCACTTTGCTCGTCGCCCTGATCGGGCTCGTTGTCGCTGGCTTTCTTGTTTTCAACTCGATGAACATGACAGTTGCCCAGCGGCGTCCCGCGATCGCGACGCTCCGGGCGCTCGGAGCTCAACGGGCGGTAATTGTTCGCGGACTCGTCGGCGAGGCCGCGTTGATAGGCCTCATCGGTGGTGTCGCCGGAATCCCGCTGGGTGCGGTGATGGGGGAACTCGCCGTCGGCCGGGTACCGCCGGTCCTCGTGCAATCCTTCAGCGGGGAAGTGGTGTTCGCGGTTCAGTGGTATGCGCCCATCGTCGCGCTGATTCTCTGTGTCGGGGCGAGCGTTGTCGCGTCCGCGGTCGCGGCACGCCAAGTCTTTTCCGTGGCCCCGGTCGAAGCGCTGCAACCAGCGGATGTGGTGACAGCCGAGGTTCACTCAGACTCGTGGACCATCCCCGCGCTCATCGCTGGCGCCGTGACGATGGCTGCGGCCGTCGTGATGGCGTTCAGTTTCAATGACCGTAAGGCCCTGCTCGCGGGCGCCCTTTTCGCGGTCGGGATTCTCGGGCTCTGCTACGGGCTGATCAAATTGATCGGGGCCTTGACATCGCGTGTGGCGGGCGCGTGCGGTCCGGCAGGCCGCCTGGGTGCAGAATCAGCATCCCGGGCACCGCGCCGCGTGTGGGCCACCGCGATGACCGTGATGATCGCGGTGGCGGTCGCGGTCTCGACAACGGGCTCGATGCGTAATCTGGTTGAGTCTGCTGGCGGGCTCGTCTCGTCGCTCGCAGACGCCGACTTCTACTTGACGACAGCGCCTGTCGATAACGTACCCGCTGGTCCGGTGGTCCCAGATGGAGTGCTCGACGACGTCGCAGCAATTCCTGGGATATCCCGGGCCACTCCCGGCCAATGGGCATATGCCAATCTCGGGGCGCCCGACAGCGCGCCCCTGAAGGTGATGGTGCTTGGTGCCAGCGAAGGGTCGACGGCTCCTGCTCTGACCGCGATGACTCCGGAAATGCGGCAGCAAGTTCTCGGCGGCGATGGAATTGCGCTTTCACGGCAGCTAGCCCGATCGCTGGACGTCGATGTGGGCGACTCCATTGATGTCGCCACCCCGTCGGGGCTGCAGCGGGGCGACGTCGTCGGGGTGGTCGATTATCTGGCTGTGGGAGCCGGCATGATCGCGATGGATCTGCCGCGGATGCAGCAGTGGTACGAGCGTGACGGCGCGACGTTTATTGAAGCCGCAGTGGCGGCTGACGCTGACCGTGCTGAGGTGGTCAGCGCTGTCGAATCGGTGCTGCCCGAAGGGGTTTTTCTCCAGACGGGTGAGGAGGCATTCCTTTCAGCCCGCCAGGCAACGGAACAGGCGGGAGCGCTGGCAGTCGGTGTGCAGTGGATCGTCGCACTGGTCGCAGCCGTTGCGCTCCTCAACACGCTTATGCTTTCGGTCCTGGACAGGCGCAGGGAACTCGGGGTTCTTCGCGCGATGGGTGCCAGCCGTAAGTTCATTTCCCGGACCGTTCTGTACGAGGCCCTTGCGGTCGGGGTGGTTGGCGGCGCGATGGGACTCCTGTTCGGCACAGCGCTTCACTACATCGCGACGGTTGCGCTTTCCGCGACAACTGCGGTGCAGATCAACTTTGCGCTCGTGCCGGTGGCCGGACTCTACGCGGCGGCGGCACTGCTTCTCGCGCTCGGCGGTGCGCTCGTGCCAGCGTGGCGAGCGGGACGAATGGACATCATCAGCGCAGTGAGCGCGGATTAGCGATCAGCGTGTCACGATAGACGCATGCTGTTCATTGCAAGCTTGGTGATTAACTCATTCGCCATTTGGCTCGCCGCAGAGTGGATTACAGGGATCTCACTCCGGCTGCCCGGAGATTCTATCGGTGCTGACGCGATCGTGATCGTGCTGATCGGTCTCGTCTTCACGCTCGTCAACATGGTGGTCAAGCCGGTCGTGAAGCTCTTGTCGCTACCGCTTGTGATCCTCACGCTTGGCTTGTTCCTGCTGGTCATCAACGCCTTGATGTTGCTGCTCACGGAATGGGTGACCAGTTACTTCGACTACGGCATCGACATCGCTGGATTCTGGGCCGCGTTCTGGGGTGCCCTGCTGATCGCGATCGTCAACTTCGTACTCGGAATGGTCGTGCCAGGTAAACGCTGATCAAGCGAACAGTCCGACGCCGACGCCTGCAGAGAAACGCACGGTGTAACCCGAAGATCCGTGTGTATTTCCCAGCAGGCGCGGGGTGTGGGAGTGGGCCTCAGTTGGCAGGCAAGATGCGCAGGCCCGCGATGGCGTGTACAGCGAGCAGTGCTGCGACGAAAACGCCCGCCCACATCGGTGAAGCCAGACTCCAGACGGAATAGGCTGCAATCGCGAACACGGCGACTTTGACGACGAGCCGCGCGGGCGGATGATCGAAGTACGGTCGTTCAGCGGCGAAGAGAAACCATGCAGCCCCAGCGGCCGCTACAGCTAGTACGCCGAACGCAATCCCTGCGGCCGTTCCGGAGAGTGCAGCGCCCGCTGACCACGCCAGCACGCCGATCGCGGCGAGCGCTATGAGTTCCAGTACAAAAAGCACGGCGAGAACCGTGCCCACAGCAAGTGTGAGCAGCATCATCGATCCTTAACTGAGATTCAGGCCAACCGCGACAAGAACCGACCACGCCAGCATCGCCAGGCCGGTGTCGCGAAGTACGGGGATGAGTTCCAGACCCTTTCGCCCGGTCCGCACCGGCAGGTGCGCCCGGACCGCCAACGGCGCGGCAGCGAGCGCGATCAACGCAGCCGCGCTGTCAAACGCCAGGGCAAGCGTAAGCAGGAAGGGGATCGCGAGTAACACGACATGCAGTGTCCGCGTGCGGGCGTCTCCAAGCCGGACCGCAAGCGTGTTCTTCCCGGCAGCGGCGTCTGTTTCGATGTCTCGAAGATTGTTGGCTACGAGCACGGCGCTAGAGAAGCAACCGACGCTGATCGCACAGAGCAACCCGACCCAGCTGATAGTTCCAGCCTGCACAAACTGGGTACCGAGTACTGCGACCAAGCCGAAGAAGACGAATACTGCGACCTCGCCGAACCCCAGATATCCATAGGGTTTGCGCCCGCCTGTGTAGAACCACGCACCGGCGACGCACGCCGCACCCACGAGGATCAGCCACCACGCTGACGTTAGGGCAAGGACTACACCTGCAACGGCGGCGATTCCGAAAGCAGCGAACGCCGCGTTCTTGACCGCGGTGGGGGTGGCGGCACCGGATCCCACCAGCCGCATCGGGCCCACCCGGACATCGTCGGTACCCCGGACGCCGTCCGAGTAGTCGTTGGCATAGTTCACCGCCACGATCAGCGCGAGCGAAACTACGAGGGCGAGCAGGGCTTTCCACCACACTGCAGCACCCAGCGCCCCGGCTGCGCCTGTCCCGGCGATCACCGGTGCTATCGCATTGGGCAAAGTGCGGGGCCGAGCCCCTTCAATCCATTCCGCTGTGGACGCCATGGTGTCATTTTCTCAGTTCTGCAGCATATTTCGCAGAGCGGCGCGGTCTACCTTGCCGGAACTAAGGAGAGGCAGGTCACTCATGATGAAGATCTGCCGTGGCGCGGCGGTCGAATCAAGCTGATCGGTGACAGCGCGGCGAGCCTCGGCCAGACTCACAGTGGTTCCCGGTACAGCGACAATCGCCGCCACTACCCGCTCACCCAGACGAGGATCGCGAAGGCCCACGACCGCGCACTCCCGGACCGAGGGAAGCTTGGCCAGGGCCGACTCGACGACTTGAGGAACGATTGTCAGACCACCAGTCGAGATCGCTTCGTCGAGCCGTCCGTGCACCGTCAGGATGCCTCCTGACAACGATCCGGCGTCGTCAGTGCGAAACCAGCCCGCTTCACCAAAAGCGGGATGGCCGGGGAGGTTCCGGTAACCGGCCGCAAGCATCTTCCCGCCAAGGACGACGCGACCGTTGTCGATCCGGACACGAGCGCCCTCGAGGGGGACGCCGTCGTACACGCACCCACCGCACGTTTCGCTCATCCCGTAGGTTCGGATAACCGGAATGCTGAGCTCGTGCGCCTGCGCACTGACGTTCGGCGGAAGCGCTGCTCCGCCGATGAGGACTGCACTGCATTCGCGAAGTGCCGCAACGGCTGCTGGGTATCCGATCGCCTTGATGAGCTGCCCGGGAACCAGGGAGACGTAAAGCGGTCCAGGCTCGCGTGCCGCTCGCTGAACGGTAGTGGCGAATCCTGCCGGGTCGAACCCGTTGCGCACGTCGATGACCACCGGAGTGGTCCCGGAGATGATCGCGCGCAACAACACCTGCAGACCCGCGATGTGATGAGGGGGAAGCGCAAGTACCCAGCGTCCCGGCCCGCCAATCCGATCATGAGAGGCGTCGATACTCGCGCGCAGCGCCGACGCTGTAACCATCGCACCTTTCGGTGTCCCGGTGGTTCCTGAGGTAGCCACGACCAGACTGATGGCGGGGTCGATCGGCTCATCGGCGCCCAGTGCGGCTGTCAAGCGGCGGGCTTCGCGTTCGTCGTATTCGGGCACGGGCAGCCACGACGCCTGACCGTTCAGCGCTTTCTCAAGATGTGGCAGCAGCCCCAACACTGATTTTCCTGCCGGAATGGGAAGCGTGCGCAGAATGGTCACGCCACGATGCTCCCACGCCGCCTGTAAGTCGATACAGTGGCGACGTGGACGAGACCGTAGAAGCAGCACTCAGTGCCCTCGATGCGGAGGACCCTGCGATCGCTGCTGACGCCATCCACGCCTGGGAAAAGCTGGCTGAAATATCGCCCCCCCAGGGGCCAACACAGGCGAGTGTGCAGCATCTCTGCTGGGCTGCGCTTCGTGAGCAGGATGAGCGTGACCCGCAACGAGCATGGGCGCAGAGTTGCGCGCTCGGCGCGCTCCTGCAGCGTCTCGGCCGGATGCGCTACGCGGCTATCGCGCGCGGCGAAACCACGCGGCGGCTGCTGTTCCTGATGGATCCCGACGAGTGGTCTGAGGCGTATCGGCTCGCCCTCGAGACCTCGGGGGTGGAGCCGCCCGACACTGATCAAGTGACGTGGCAGCACATGTGCACGTCTGAGGAACTCGCGATCGTCGAACAGATCTCCTCGACCCTCGAAGTTGCCGCGGTGACGGGCGAGTTCGGAACTGGGGAGCGCAAGAACGAAACGGCGGAGCGCCGCGCCAAACTGACCCATGCGGTGCTCGCCACGGAGCGTAAGGGTCGCCCGCTTCTCGAAGACGTTGTCGATTGCCGGATCGATCTGTGGTCAAGCCTGTCCGAGACGCGTGCCGCGATGTACGAGGGCCTACTCGATGGCCTGCATTCGGCCGCGGTTGTTCCGCATACAGTCGCCCGGCGTGTTCATCGTTTCCTGACTCTTCTCGGCGAAGGGAAGCCGGTCTCGGCTAACGGTGCTCTGCCCGCTGAGCTCGATCAGGTGATTCTCGAGGAGGAACCCGAGGCGCACCCCTGGTGGAGTGACCTACAGACTCCGCCCGCGCATCAAGTAAGCGAACTGTGGAAGCTCCTGCAGCGGATGCGGGTGGTGCGGCGTGTTCGCGGACGCATCGTGCCAACACCGCGCGCTCGTGACGCGGGTATCGACGACGCGCTGGGGTTCTTGTTGCGTGACTGGCTGGGGCCGTCCTACACGACGGAAACGATCGCGGCAGAGGCGCTGATGGCGGTGATAGGCCGTGGCCAGGGGATCACGCTCGATCCGGCTGGGCCGGCGCTCGGCGACGATGATGTAGACCCCACGATTCTCGCCGCGACGCTGCTGGCTGATGAGGGATGGACAGCTAGTGGTGACGAGATCGAACCGTATTCGGTCGCGCCCTTCGTGGACCGGGCTATCGGTGAGTTGCGAACCCTCGGTGTGGTCACACGACCCGGACTTGCACCGCACGTCCTCAAAGACGAGGTGGTGACGTTCGCGCTTGGCGTGCTCCGCCAGCGTCTGCTGCACGCGCGTTTCCCTGTGCACACTCGCTTCCGGCAGTGGTAATCAGGTGAATTGATCGATCAGGCGCAAGAGCATGGTGAGCACATCGGCGAGTGGCATCGAGGAGATACGCTCGCGAACCCGGTCAGTCACACCGTGCAGGATGAGCTCCTCGGGTCCTGTCTCGATGCTGGTCAGCTGGAGCCCGTGCGGAAGGTCGGGGACTGCGATCGCGAAGGGCTTCATCCGGTGCGCGACAGGGAGGCTGCGCTGCCAGATCTGCAGACCCGTCGGGTCGAGATAGATTACGGAGTCGCCCGCGGTAGGCCGCAACTCAATGTGACCGAGCATGGGCGCCCGCGCCCAGCTTGCCTGGACCTTGCCCTCTTTGGTGATGTCGACATGAATGTCAGGAGCGACCTGCTTGACCCAATGGTGAACTTCAGTGCTGGTGACAGTAATGCGCACCGTCACCAGTCCGACCACCAGATACGGTGCCGGGAGGGAGCGTAAGCGGGTGTCGGTGAACGTGACTTCCACCCGCTGAAGTGTCGTTCGTTCCCAGCGCACATGGTTCGCGACGAAGCGAATTGCTGCTATCTGGCCGGTCGCGAGACCGAGAGTGTGAAAATCACTGTCGATCTCAACTGGCGTGAACGACACGTCCGTATCACCTGTCTGGATAGTGATGCGGCGGCCGAGTAACCGGTCCGATGCGACGCGAAGAATGAGCTGGACGAGACCCGCCGGGCTCGTCGGCACGGTCGGGCGGAGCGACTTGCCCAGCGCAAGCAAACGGTCGACCTCCCGCCAGGGAAGCCAATCGCCGAACAGACGCTGGCTATTCATCGATTAAGTATCGCGCGCCGGCCGCTGGTCGCCACGCAATGGGTGATCGGCGGGTATCTCGACAAGCACGATGGGAATCTCATCAGGGTCCTCGATCCACATTTCGATCAGGCCCCAAGGCTCCTGGATTGCTTCACGGCGAATCGTAATGCCCTTGGTTTCGAGTTCTGTCTGTGCCGCCGCGATATCTCGGGTTTGCAGCCACAGCGCTCCAGTGAATGCTCCCCGATCGGAAGCTCTGCCGTGGGAGGCGACTTCGATGAGCCCCTGACCAGCGAAGAACACCGTCCCACCCGGGTACTCGCGGTAGATCGCGAGACCGAGCACGTCGCGGTAGAAGTTGAGTGTCCGCTCGTAGTCACTCGGCCGGAGGATAATCCGGCTGCTGAGTATCTGCACCGCGCCCGCCTCTCGTTGAGCATTAGTGATTGCTAGCAATCCCCGCTAGTAATACCAGGGGTAACCCGACCAGTCCGGCTTGCGCTTCTCCAGGAACGAGTCGCGGCCTTCCACGGCTTCGTCAGTCATGTAGGCCAGCCGCGTAGTTTCACCGGCGAAGATCTGCTGACCGACGAGTCCGTCATCAATCGCGTTGAATGCATACTTCAGCATCCGGATGGCCTGCGGCGACTTCCCGAGAATTTCCTCAGCCCATTCCAGAGCGGTGTTCTCGAGTTCGGCGTGCTCGATTACCGCGTTGACGGCACCCATGTGGTGCATCTCTTCTGCTGTGTAAGGCCTCCCGAGGAAAAAGATCTCACGAGCGAATTTCTGGCCAACTTGCCTGGCAAGATAAGCCGACCCATAACCAGCGTCGAAGCTGCCTACATCGGCATCGGTCTGCTTGAAACGAGCGTGTTCCCGACTTGCCAGCGTCATGTCGCAGACGGCATGCAGGCTATGCCCGCCGCCGGCGGCCCACCCATTGACGAGGCACATCACAACCTTCGGCATAAAGCGGATCAGCCGCTGCACCTCGAGAATGTGAAGTCGCCCTGCACGGGCAGGATCGACAGTCTCGGCGGTTTCACCAGACGCGTACTGGTAACCGCTCCGCCCTCTGATGCGCTGATCACCGCCCGAACAGAACGCCCAGCCACCGTCTTTCGGGCTTGGTCCGTTGCCCGTGAGGAGTACGACACCCACATCTGATGTCATTCGCGCGTGCTCAAGGGTGCGATAGAGCTCATCGACCGTGTGAGGCCGGAAGGCATTGCGGATCTCGGGCCGGTCGAATGCGATTCTGACTGTTCCCCGCTTTTGTCCATCACGCACGTGGCGGTGATAGGTGATATCGGTGAGGTCGTCGAATCCAGCGACGGGTTCCCAGAGGTCTGGACTGAAAGGCGCAGCGTCGGAAGTCACGAGGTGAGCATATCTAGATGCGCCGCATGGGAAGGTTGCGGGCTAAATGCGCAGTTCACAAAAAAATTTGTCAGTAATCCGCTTTAATTTGTCGCTAAGAGGTGTCTTAACGCTCGGAGGTAGGAGATGAAATCTTTAGTCCGCCCTAGTGCGCTCGCTTTCAGCGTCGTTTTCGGTGCCAGCGCCGCTGCGCTCGGCGCCTCCGGTACGGCGACCGCCCAGGTGCCCGTATGTTCGTCGGGGATCTGCACCGTGACGTTCGATGCGGCGGGCACAGAGGACTTCGAAGTGCCCGAGGGAGTCACCGTCATCAACGTCACTGCGGTTGGTGCTCGTGGTGGCGGCGGCGGGCGGACCGCCTTCGGGCCGGGCGCGGCTGGCGGTGACGCCGGACAGGACGGGGGCGCATCTGACAGTGAAGCCGAAGGTGGCCGCGGCGCGGTTGGCACGATTCCCGGTGCGGGCGGCGCGGGCTCCAATGGCAGCGGAGCCGCGGGCGGCGCGAACGGCACGGGCGGCATCGGGGCGAATGCGCAAGCAGGCGCGGGGAACGGTGGCGGCGGTGGCGGCGGCGGACTCGTCGGTGGCGGCGGCGGTGGTGCGGGCACAACCGCGTCAGGTGCCGGTGGCGGCGGCGGATCGTCCACGGGCCCAGCCATACCGGCAGACGAGCCGGCGCGGGTCACACTGACGTATGTGGACCCCGATTTCGTACCAGATCCCCCGGAAGTACCCGGTATTGACTTCGGGTCGATCGAGGATATCTTCTCCTAGCCTGTCGCTTCGCCCGGCCGCGAATTACGGTTCGCTGCCGGGCATTAGGCGTACTGTCGGATGCATGGCCTACGTCATCACCCAGGCATGTTGCAACGATGCTTCCTGTGTGCCGGTCTGCCCGGTGAACTGCATCCACCCCACTCCGGACGAGCCGCAGTTCGCCACCACCGAGATGCTGTACATCGAGCCGGACGTCTGCATCGACTGTGGTGCCTGCCTGGACGAGTGCCCGGTGAGCGCGATCTTCCCCGATGATGCGCTGCCCGCCCAGCTTGGCCGGTACGCGGAGATCAACGAGAACTACTACCGCAAGTACCCGCTTGATCCCACACTGCCGCCGTATATTCCAGAAGTTCCGCTACGCACAGACCTCGGTACGTTGCGTGTCGCGATTGTGGGTTCTGGGCCTGCCGCGATGTACGCCGCCCGCGACTTGCTGAGTCATTCCAACGTGGAAGTCGAGGTGTTCGACCGTCTTCCAACCCCGTACGGACTGGTGCGTGCGGGTGTTGCACCGGATCATCCGGGGACCAAGATGGTCGCCGACATGTTCAGGTGGACGGTCGCTAAACCCGCTTTCCGTTTCCACCTGAATGTTGAGATAGGGAACCACCTCTCGCACGAGGACCTGATGGAATACCACCACGCCGTCATCTACGCGGTGGGTGCGTCAGCGGACCGTCATTTGAACATTCCGGGCGAGGAACTTCCAGGTAGTCACGCTGCCACTGAGTTCGTCGCCTGGTACAACGGTCATCCCGATTACGCCGACCGCACTTTTGACCTCTCATCCGAGCGAGTCGTGATCGTTGGCAACGGCAACGTCGCCCTGGACGTCGCGCGGATTCTCACTCTCGATCCTGAACTACTCGCCCGGACCGACATCGCCGGCTACGCGCTGGAGGCTCTGAAGGAAAGCAAGGTGCGAGAAGTTGTTCTGCTCGGGCGCCGTGGGCCGGCCCAGGCAGCGTACAGCGTGCCGGAATTCCTCGCGCTGGGCAGTCTTCCCGGTGTTGACGTCGTCATTGATCCTGATGAGGCCAGACTTGACGAATTGAGCCAAAAAGCGGTTGAAGAATCTCCCCAACCATTGGCGCAGTACAAGGTGCAGCTCGCTTACGAGTTCGCGGACGCCGCCGCGAAACACACACCGGACCCGTCTCGTCGCAAGATTGTATTCCGCTATCAAGTGTCGCCCCAGGAGATTCTCGGCGGTGAGCGCGTCAGTGGACTGCGTGCGGTTCGGAACGAACTGGTGAGCGGACCTAATGGCCTGCGTGCACAGCCGACAGACGAGACGGAGGACATCGAAACGTCGCTCGTGCTGCGTTCAGTCGGATACCGCGGCACCGCGCTGCCGGGGGTGCCGTTTGATGAAAAGGGCGGAACTATTCCGAATGATCGCGGCAGAGTGCTGGATGCGCCAGGCGGACAGCGGATCCCCGGCGTGTACGTCGCTGGATGGATCAAACGCGGCCCCACCGGAGTCATCGGAACCAACAAAACCGACGCGGCGGAGACGGTTCAGCAGATAATCGACGACTTCAACAGCGAAAAGTTGCAGCGCCCCGTCCACTCGCGCGATGAACTAGCGCGTCTCGTCAGTGAACGTCAGCCTGCGGCTGTGGATTTGCGCGGCTGGCGGTCGATTGACGAAAAGGAGACGTCGGCTGGGAGCAAAGCGGGCCGACCGCGGGTCAAGCTTGTCGCTGTCAGCGAAATGCTGGAGGCGGGCCGCAAACGGGGAGTGTTCGAACGGAAGTGAAGCTGCCTCCACTTTCCGCTATTTTGGCTGATGCGCACGTCGTCAGCATCCCGCTGCGCGTGCGCTTCCGAGGGATCACGACGCGTGAGGCGACGCTCTTCCGTGGTCCAGCGGGCTGGGCCGAGTTTGCGCCCTTCCCCGAATACGGGGACGTGGAGGCGTCGGCTTGGCTCGCCTCCGCGGTGGAAGCCGCGTGGAAGGGTCCGCCGCCCGCGCTCCGCGACGTCATCGCGGTTAACGCCACCGTTCCAGCAGTGTCCGCCGCTCGGGTGCCGGACATTCTCGCGCGATTCGCGGGGGCGAGAACTGCCAAGGTGAAGGTCGCGGAAAAAGGACAGTCGCTGGCCGAGGACGTAGCTCGCGTGAATGCGGTCCGCGAACTGATTCCGAATGTCCGCGTCGACGCCAATGGTGCCTGGACCGTCAGTGATGCGCTGCGAGCGCTGGATGCGCTGCTGCAGCATGGACCGCTTGAGTACGTGGAGCAGCCCTGCCGCACCGTTGAGGAACTTGCTGAACTGCGGCAGCGGCTCGACGGTGCCGTGCGGGTGGCGGCCGATGAAAGCATCCGCCGCGCTGATGACCCTTTTCGGGTGGTCGAGGCCGGCGGCGCTGATGTGGCTGTCCTCAAGGTCGCACCACTTGGAGGTGCGCGCCGTGTGGTCACAATCGCTGAGCGTTTAGGCGAAGCTGGAATCCCCGTGGTCGTTTCGAGCGCCCTCGATACCGTCGTTGGTATTTCTCTCGGCGCAGCAACGGCTGCGGCGCTCCCGGTGCTCGAGTTGGCCTGCGGGCTCGGTACGACGCAACTGCTCGCCGACGATGTGGGGCCGCCCATGGAATGGGCGGAAGGCGGCCTCCGTGTCGGGCCGGGCACGGTAGACGAACTAGCCTTGAGACGGCTCGCGGCGTCAGAGGAGTGCACGAAATGGTGGCGGGAGCGGCTGACGCGGTGTTACACGGTGCTGGCTACTCAGGCGTGATTGGCCGTGCGACCTGACGGGTTTCCGGTGTGAGACCCCATTCGGTGCGGCCGAACCGGCTGAGCGGTGCGATTGCTTGCGTCGCAGGAAGCCCGTCGTCGTCGAGGGTGCTGCTGTTGGCGGTGACGAAGACGACGCGGCCGAGAATCAGATGTGAGTTACCGATGCTGATGACTTGTTCGCGGACACATTCGAAACTGACAGGTGCCGCTTTGACTCGGAGTGGTCGAACCTTGACGCTCGGAGCCGAGACGACCTTGAGGGCCTCGAATTCGCTCACTCCGGCGTCATACGCAGCTGAGCTTCCGTTGACCTGGTCAATCAGCAGCTCAGATGTGAGATTGACGACGAACTCGCCGGTCGCCTCGATGTTCGCGAGACTGTCCTTCCGGCCAACCGAGGTGAACTGGACGATTGGCGGGTGCACGCTCGCGATGGTGAAAAAGCTGTACGGTGCGAGGTTGTCCACTCCCTCGGCGGACTGGGTGGAAACCCAGGCGATAGGCCTCGGAATCACACTCGACGTGAGCAGCTGATAGACGCGATCAGGGTCCATGAGCGTGGGGTCGAAATGGGTTCGCACGGAGGCCATCGTTTCACCCTCGCGTTGACTTTTCCTAGTCGGACAGGGCTCGCTGCACGCGGGTTCGCGGAATCTGCCACTCTGGTGAGGTGAACCCGTCCACAGCTCAGGCCCGCGCAGTCGTTGATGAACTGATTCGCGGTGGCGTTCGTGACGTCGTGCTCTGCCCTGGTTCGCGTAACGCCCCACTGGCCTTTGCCCTGCATACGGCCGAGACAGCGGGCCGTATCCGGCTTCACGTCCGGATTGATGAGCGCACCGCGGGCTTCCTGGCCATTGGGCTCTCGCTCGGCTCGAAGCAGCCGGTGCCTGTCGTCATGACGTCCGGTACCGCTGTGGCGAACCTCACTCCGGCAGTGTTCGAAGCGAACTATGCACGCGTACCCATGATCGTGCTGAGCGCAAACAGGCCGTATGAGTTGCTCGGCACCGGTGCCAACCAGACGGTCGAGCAGTTGGGGATGTTTGGGAACCAGGTCCGTGCGTGCATCAGCCTGGGGATCGCCGAAGCGGATCGCGATCAGAACAGTCAGTGGCGATCGGCCGTGTGCCGGGTGCTCGCTGCTGCGCGCGGTGACCGGACGGGCAATGCAGGCCCCGTGCAGTTTGACTTACCTCTGCGTGAACCACTCGTCCCCAGCCCTGGTGAGGGAGACGAACCTCCAGGCCGGGAGGGCGGCCAGCCCTGGACGGAGACCCCGCACACCCTGTTCGACATTCCGCTGCCGATTGACCTATCGCGCGACACGATCGTGATCTCGGGACACGGTTCGGGTGCCCACCCTGAACTTGACGGCATGCCGACGGTCGCCGAGCCCACGGCCCCAGTCCATGGTTTTCCGGTGCACCCGTACGCGCTGGCCGAACTCAGACCGCAGCAGGCGATTATCACTGGCCGTCCCACCCTGCATCGCGCCGTTTCATCAGTCCTCGCTGACCCTAAAGTCGCAGTCTATGCACTCACAACGGGTCCGCGGTGGCCCGATGTCTCAGGCAACCTCACCGCGGCGGGAACGCGTGCGGTTATCTCGGGCACACCGCGTGACGAGTGGCTGGAGCAGGCCAGGGTGCTCTCGGCTGCCGCGTTCGAAGTAATGGAAGACGAGCTTGCGCATCACCCGAAAAGCACTGGTCTGCATGTAGCAAGCGAGGTGGTCCGGCGAGTTCATCCGGGGGATCTGCTCATTCTCGGGGCATCAAACCCAGTGCGCGATGCTGCGCTGGCGGGGACAGTCCCGCCGGGCGCCTCCGTTGTTTCGAATCGCGGTGTTGCGGGCATCGACGGAACGGTGTCGACAGCGATCGGTGCGGCCTCAGCGCATGGGGGACGCGCAATCGCTTTGATAGGTGACCTGACGTTCCTGCATGACAGTTCAGGCTTGCTACTGGGGCCGCAGGAGCCGAGACCTCAGGACCTCACGGTCGTTGTGGCTAACGACGACGGCGGCGGGATCTTCGAACTGCTAGAACAAGGTGACCCTGTGTATGCGGGTGCGTTCGAGCGGATCTTCGGGACGCCGCATGGTGTGAATGTATCTGCGGTATGTCAGGCGTACGGAGTCCCCTACATTCAGACAGATGCGGACGGACTCGGCGCCGTTCTTGATCTTGGTGCGGCTGACACCGGTGGATTACGCGTTGTGGAAGTGCGTACCGACCGCTCGGGCTTGCGTGAGCTACACGCTGCAGTGCGCAACGGCATATCGGAGCGCGCTCGGCGGATGCACTGAACCCCTCAGATACGCTCTGAGTCGTGAGGTTCCGGATGCTGAGGCGCGCAAAGGTAGCGGTGTACCTTGTCGCGGGCGGCATCTCCATGCTGGCGGTGATTCTCGTCATTGGCTGCTGGCGGAACGACATGATCATCGAAGCCGATATGGGTACGGCTACCGCGGAGGTGCTGGCTGCCGGAGTACGCAGGTCAGCGATTCTGTTCAGCACTCCAGACGGAATTCTGCACAATCCGCGGCTGGGTGTGCTCTACCCGACCGACCTAACCGCGGGGCAGCGCATCGAGGTCGAGTACGCGAACCGCGATCCCGATCTGGTTCGCGTCGCGGGGCGTGACGCGAAAGTCGCGGTCGTGCCCGCCCTCTCCGTCATTGTGGTGACTTGGGCAGTCGCTGCGCCGTTCCTGGTATTCGTGCGCCGGGAGTTGCGGCACGCACAACCCAGCTGAGTGCGCGGTCCGGGTGTAAACAAGAGATTCAGCTGCGGTTCGCCTGACGGTCACGTGCCGATTTCTCCGATTTCCCTGAAGTGCGCGACGCTGAGAGCATGCGAGTAGCGGTCGTGACCGAATCCTTCCTGCCGAATGTCAACGGTGTGACTAACTCCGTTCTCCGAGTGCTCGAGCATCTCAAGCGTGGCGGTCATGAAGCGATCGTGATCGCACCGGATGCGGTGGGCGGCGAGACTGCGGTACCGGAGTATGAAGGCTTCCCTGTCTATCGAGTTCCTGCGGTGATGGTGCCGATGGTGACATCGCTGCCAGTCGGGCTGCCGCAGCCGTGGATGACCGATGTGATGCGCACGTTTGACCCCGACGTCGTTCACCTTGCCTCGCCATTCTTGCTGGGGGCAGGTGGATTGGGTGCAGCCCGTCGCCTCGATGTGCCGACTGTCGCGGTTTTTCAGACGGACGTCGCGGGTTTCGCCTGCAGCTACGGGCTGGGCCTGACAGCGCGGGCCGCGTGGCGGTGGACTCGCAAGCTGCATCGCGGCGCAACGCGCACCCTCGCTCCGTCCACCGCGTCTGTTGCCGATCTTGAGCGCCACGGCGTTCCGCGCGTTCATCGCTGGGGCCGTGGCGTCGATATTGACCGGTTCACTCCGACTCGTCGCAGCGCCGAGCTGCGCGAACGGTGGACTCCTGAAGGAAAACTGATCGTCGGATTCGTCGGTCGGCTTGCTCCTGAGAAGCACGTGGAGCGCCTCGCTGCGCTCAACCACTGTGAGAATTTTCAGATCGTTGTCGTCGGTGACGGCCCTGATCGCCCGAAGCTGCAGGCGCGCATGCCGAAGGCAATTTTTACCGGCCATCTGGGTGGAATCGAGCTCGCGCAGGCATACGCCAGCTTCGATGTGTTCGTCCACCCGGGGGAGTATGAAACGTTTTGTCAGGCGGTGCAGGAGGCTCTCGCGAGCGGCATCCCAGTCATCGGGCCCGATGCTGGCGGCCCGAAAGATCTGATCGCGCACGCGCGGACGGGGTTTTTGCTTCCAGTTCCGCACTTCGAGGAGTTGCTCCCCGACGCGGTCGGCGCCTTTGCGCATCCGGTCGCACGGTCGCAGTTCGGGCGCGCGGCGCGCCGGTCAGTGATGCGGCGGACCTGGCCGGCGATCTGTGACGAGCTTTTGGGCCATTATTCCGAGGTGACGGGTCATGACCGTGCTCCGCTTGCAGTATCCGCCTGAGTCCGGTGACTGCCAGGGAAAGGTGCACCGGGTAGTTTCGATCTCGTGACGAGTGTTGAGCCCCCGGAGCTTTTGCGTGCAACTCTGGATAAGAACCCCCATGACGTCGCGTCGATGTTCGATGGAGTGGCGCGGCGGTACGACGTAACCAACACGGTCCTCTCGTTCGGTCGTGATCGAGTGTGGCGTAAGGCGACGCGCCGCGCGCTCAGGCTGCAGCCGGGTGAGGCGGTTCTCGATCTTGCGGCGGGGACCGGAGTGTCCACAGTTGAGCTCACACGGTCCGGTGCCTGGGTGGTGGCTGCGGATTTCTCTAAAGGAATGTTGCAGGCGGGCCGGTTCCGGCGAGTTCCAATGGTCGCGGGCGATGCGCTGCACCTGCCGTTTGCGGACGAGTCGTTCGATGCCGCAACGATCTCGTTCGGTTTGCGCAACGTCATTGATATCGACGCCGCGCTTGCCGAGTTGCGCCGGGTGACGAAGCGTGGCGGCCGTTTGGTCGTGTGTGAGTTCTCGACGCCGGTCGTTCCAGTTTTCAGCACTGCCTACATGGAGTACCTGATGCGAGCTCTGCCTGCGGTTGCGCGAGCAGTGAGTTCGAATCCGGAGGCCTACGTTTACCTCGCCGAGTCGATCAGGGCGTGGCCGGATCAGGCGGGTCTCGCGCGCCGAATCGTCGCGAGCGGCTGGTCGGACGTGCAGTGGCGGAACCTCACTGGTGGCGTTGTCGCACTGCATCGCGCCGTGCGGCGGTGAGGCTGGCCATGGATGCCCGGCAGGCAGTAGATGTGACAAACTGTCACATGTATTAGGTCGCGTTGATCGAAAAGGAGACAGCCCTATGCCCGGACCGCTTCATGGTGTGCGCGTGGTTGAAATGGCAGGACTGGCACCGGGGCCGTTTGGCTGCATGTTGCTCGCCGACCTCGGCGCTGAAGTCCTCCGTGTGGAACGTGCCGGTGGGGGCGGGGGCCTCGTGCCACCACAAGGCCCGATGGACCGTGGCAAGAACACGATTGCAGTGGACCTCAAATCCGACTCCGGGCGTGCGGTCGTACGCGAACTGGCCGGGAATGCGGATGTCTTCGTGGAGGGCTACCGCCCAGGCGTAGCCGAGCGCCTGGGAATCGGCCCAGATGACTTGCTGGGAATCAACCCGCGCCTCATCTACGGCCGAATCACCGGATGGGGCCAAGACGGGCCGCTCGCGCCCCGCGCCGGACACGACATCAACTACGCAGCGATCTCTGGGGGGCTCGACCTGCTTGGCAGGGCGGGTGATCCCCCCACGCCGCCAGCCAACATTCTGGCCGATTTCGCGGGCGGCGGCATGCTTCTCGCGCTGGGCGTGCTCGCTGCACTGCATGAGCGGCAGAACTCAGGCAACGGCCAAGTTGTGGATGCAGCGATGGTCGACGGCGCGGCGCTTCTGACCACGTTTATGCATGGTATGCACGCGAACGGGATGTGGAATAACCCGCGCGGTACAAACCTCCTCGATGGTGGTGCAGCGTGCTACGGCACCTACGAAACATCGGACGGCGGCTACATGGCGGTAGGCGCGCTGGAGCCCCAGTTTTACGCGGAGCTTGTAGCGAAGCTTGAACTGGAGAATGTCGATGATCTGCCCTTCCACTTGGACCTGAGTCAAGCTGAGCGCCTGCGCGAGATCCTCGCCGAAAGATTCCGGAAGCGGACACTCGCTGAGTGGACCGAAGTGTTTGCGGAGTCTGATGCGTGCGCGACCCCTGTCGTCTCAGCATGGGAAGCGCATAAACACCCGCACAATCAGGCGAGGCAGACATACATCGAGGTCGGAGGTCTCGTACAGCCCGCTCCAGCCCCCCGATTCAGCCGCACGCCTGCAGCCGTGCCGTCGCCAGCTGGCGACAATGGCGGCGCAGATGCGTCCGCTGAGATCCTGAAGAGCTGGGGTCTCAGTGAAAGCGCCGTCACCGCTGCCCGCGAGGGTGGGGGCCTCGGCTAGCGATTGGGGTACCTGACCTCCCGCGGAACTTACTGGGCGATAAGCAAGGGTCTTATATCGCCCGTAAGTTCTGACAGGGGAGTGTCCGGGTCGATCTCTATCCCGAGATCACTGAGACTGCCGTGAATCACGTGCCACGCACTACGGCTGACGAGCTCAGCCAGTTTGTCCTTCGAGATTGATCGCGTTCGGCTGCTTAGCCAGCGGTTAACCGCTGCGTCGACCAGGCCGATCACCCCGAACGCGATCGTCTCAGCACCAGACTCGTCGGCGCCGGCCCGGCGAAGCGCAGTGGCGAACACGTCCGTGACGTATAGCCCGATCGCGGTCTTCGTCCCGGAGACGACTTTGGAAACCGTTGCTGGTCTGCGCTTCGAACCGCTACCGAGGAAATGGTGCAGGTTAGGGTGTTCCGCAATCCACGACACGTAGGTGTTGATGGCGCGAACGATCGCAGTTTCAGCTTTGCCTTCGGGGGCAAGAGCGGGCGCGAGCGACACCATCAGCGTCGACACGATGTGCCCGCGCACCTGCTCGTCGAGGTCACCTCGTTCACGGAAGAGGCGATAGACAACTGACCTGGGGAGTCCCGCGCGCGCGGCGATCTGCTGAACGCCCACCCCGGCGCCTTCCGCGTCGATCGCGCTCATCGCCGCGTCGAGTACCTGGTTCCGCCGCGCGGCTTTGTGGTCTTCCCAGCGCAGACTGCGGCCGTCCACCGGCGCTTCCGGCCCCGAACTGCGATCGCTCTCATCTCCCGACACATCCTGAAGCTTACTTAGTGTCTGAGACATTCGGATTACGGCGATGCCGTGCACTCAGTGAAAGAGTGGTGTTGCGCCCAATCCGCGCAGTCAGCGAGGTGCGCAAGCCCGGCATTCGCTACGGTGTTTCCGTGGCGGGGAGACAACAAGTATTCGAAGTCTTCCGTGGGATGCCACTGTGAGAGGGTCTAGAGACAACCGAGCCGCGGATAAGTTCCGGCGCTCTGACAGGACGGGTGCGCACATCGTGAATCGCGACGACTCAGTGCACGAGGCGGGTGGCAGTTTGTCGGACAGCACGGTTGCCGGTATCGATATCGGAGATCCGGAAATGGCTTCGCGCGTCCAGGCGTCGCTGAGCGAAGTCGAGGCGCTGCTCATCGAAGAGCTCTCGGCGGGCGAAGAGTTTCTGACCGAGACCGCGCTCTACCTCGCGAAAGCCGGCGGTAAGCGGTTTCGGCCGCTGTTCACCGTGCTCTGCGGCAAACTCGGTCCGGAACCTGAGAGTTCATCAATCGTGACAGCGGCAGCGGTCGTTGAGATGGTGCACCTCGCGACGCTGTACCACGACGACGTCATGGACGAAGCGACGATGCGCCGGGGCGCGGTGAGCGCGAACGAACGGTGGAGTAATAGCATCGCGATCCTCGCTGGTGACTATCTCTTCGCACACGCTTCGCGACTTCTGTCGACGCTTGGGCCAGAAGCAGTCCGCGTCATTGCCGAGACATTCGCTGAGCTGGTTACCGGACAGATGCGGGAAACTATCGGTGCAAAGTCATCGGAAGATCCAGTCGCGCATTATCTGACCGTCATTCGGGAGAAGACCGCTTCACTGATTGCCGCCTGCGGGAAGTTCGGCGGCACCTTCTCCGGGGCGGACGCCGCGCAAGTCGATCGCCTAGACCGTCTTGGAGACGCGGTCGGGATGGCCTTCCAGATTTGCGACGACATCATCGACATTTCCTCGGTCTCGGAGAAATCAGGAAAGACACCAGGCACCGACCTCCGCGAAGGCGTGCGCACGCTGCCGATGCTTTATGCCCTTCAAGACACAGGGCCAGCCGCTGAGCGCTTGCACGAACTGTTGAGCGGTCCTATCACCAGTGATGCGGAGGTCGATGAAGCACTCGGCCTACTGCGGCAGTCAGAAGGCTTGCGGCGTGCCCGCGCCACCCTCCACGGGTATGCAGAGCGTGCGCGCGCGGAACTCCGTGTCCTGCCGCAAGGACCTGCCAACGAGGCGCTGAACAGGCTGATCGAGTACACGATCGCGCGGGTTGGGTGAGCCTTACGGCGTGATCCCTGCAACCGCTGGAACCTCTTGCACCACCCTGCTCGTTTACATAGCGGTGGTTCAGCTTGGCGCTGGTGAGCAGCGGTGATGGCAGTTACTCAAGGGCAGGCAGAGATCGGAGAACGGCGATGGCCGGTCATGCGAATGGTCTGAAGACTGCGTTACTTCTCGGTGTGATGTCAGCGCTGATCATATTTGCCGGTTCGCTTTTCGGCAGCCCCACGATGCTGTGGCTAGCCATATTTGTTGCGCTGGGAATGAACGGGTACGCGTACTTTTTCAGCGACAAACTTGCGTTGCGCGCGATGCGTGCACGGCCAGTCTCCGAGTTGGAGGCGCCCGTGATGTATCGGATCGTACGGGAGCTCGCGACAACCGCCCATAAGCCGATGCCCCGGCTGTACATCAGTCCCACAAATGCCCCGAACGCGTTCGCGACTGGCCGGAATCCACGCAACGCTGCGGTGTGCTGCACGGCAGGGATTCTGCAACTCCTCTCCGAACGTGAACTCAGAGCCGTCCTGGGCCACGAACTGGCGCACGTGTACAACAGGGACATACTGATTTCCTCCGTTGCTGGCGCCATGGCCTCAGCGGTGGCAGGGCTCGCAAATATCGCGCTAGTCACCTCGATCTTCAGCGGCCGGGACGACGACCGAAATCCCCTGGTGATGCTGATGGTTGCAATGCTCGGGCCGATCGCCGCTGCGCTTGTGCAGATGGCGGTGTCGAGATCACGCGAATTCCAGGCCGACGAGTCAGGCGCTCGCCTCACTGGTGACCCGCTCGCTCTCGCTGCTGCGCTGAGAAAGATTGAACGCGGCGTAGCGCAGGCTCCGCTGCCCCCGGAGCCGCGCCTTGCCGCTGAGTCCCACTTGATGATCGCGAACCCGTTCCGTCCGGGGGAGCGGTTCGCGGGAATGTTCGCGTCTCATCCGCCGATGCACGAGCGGATCGCTCGCCTCGAGCGTATGGCCAGGGACTACCGATAGTTCACGAACTGCAGTGCGACGTCGAAGTCCGATGACTTCAGCAGCTGGATTACGGTCTGCAGATCGTCTCGCTTCTTACTCGAAACGCGCAGTTCGTCGCCCTGGATCTGCACTTTCACGCCCTTAGGCCCGTCGTCGCGGACTTTCTTCGAGATCTTCTTGGCTTCCTCTTGCCCAATGCCCTGGACGATTGAGCCGGTGATCTTGTAGGACTTTCCGGACGCAACGGGGTCGCCCGGCTTGAAAGCCTTCATCGAAATGTCACGCCGTACCAACTTCTCACGGAAGACGTCGAGTGCTGCCTTCACCCGGTCCTCACTTTCGGCGCTGAGCACGATGTTCTCGGCACCAGACCACTCGATATGCGCGTTCGTGCCGCGGAAGTCATACCTGTTTGAGATCTCCTTCGCGGCCTGGTTCAGAGCATTGTCGACCTCCTGCCGATCGACTTTGCTGACGATGTCGAAGGATGAATCTGCCACTGTCTCCTCGTTCCCAATGTCGGCTTTTCCGAACTTGACCATGTAGCGCCGCAGTTGCAGGTCGCTGCGCCTCCGCTCGGGTGCGGCTTTGGGCAGGCGATTTGCATCTGGGGGCACCTAACGTTGTATTGTGCCTTCACGCCCTTGTTCAGCCAACGCGGGACACGGTTGGTCAAGACAGGCGTAACGGCAGGTTGCCCGAGCGGCCAAAGGGAGCGGACTGTAAATCCGTCGGCATCGCCTACGTAGGTTCGAATCCTACACCTGCCACAACAAACCCCCGGTAGCTGACGAAGCTCCCGGGGGTTTATGTTTGAATGAGGCTTATCCGCGAGCGGTGCGCTGACCTGGCGGTTTGTCAGTCGGTGTTGTTCCTGTGTAACCTCTTGAAGGCTTGAGCGCACATTCTGCTGTCCGACTCCCAGGAGACTGTCAGCGGCGTGTGTGAAGGCTGTGCCCCCTTAGCTCAGTCGGCAGAGCGTTTCCATGGTAAGGAAAAGGTCAACGGTTCGATTCCGTTAGGGGGCTCGCTTCAAAGTAGCGAGCACAACTGGAAACTCGGTTGCGGGGGTCCGGTCGAGGCGGTGTAGCTCAGTCGGTAGAGCAAGCGGCTCATAATCGCTGTGTCGCCGGTTCAAGTCCGGCCACCGCTACTTGTTTGTCAAGAAAGACATCTGAAGGGTCCGACGGACTCTTCAGCAGATATCGAAGGAAGGCAACCCGTGGCCGCCACTGACGTTCGCCCGAAGATCACGCTGGCCTGCGAGGAGTGCAAGCACCGGAACTACATCACTCGCAAGAACCGGCGCAACGATCCAGATCGGCTCGAGATCAAGAAGTTCTGCCCCAACTGTGGCACCCACCGTGCGCATCGCGAAACCCGCTGACTTAAAGTTCATTAAGTCACCGCGAGTGTGACGGCTCGGCGACAGTGAGGTGGTGAGAGCCGGTGGGGTTTACCGCTGACAGCGTAGGGGTGCGCTTCCGGATGGCCGACTTCTATGAAGTCGGGCGCGAGAAGGTTCGTGAGTTCGCGACGGCGGTCAAAGATCCACACCCGGCTCATTACTCTGAGGACGCCGCGCTGAGACTGGGGCATGAGACACTTCTCGCTCCGCTCACGTTTGTCTCCATCATCGGGATCCTCACTACTAAGCAAATGTTCGAGGAGTATGGCTGGGCCTCGGATCTCCGCAATATCATGCAGACCGATCAGCGGTTTATCTTCCACCGCCCAATCGTCGCGGGCGACCGTTTGACTGGCGAGCTCTGCGTCGAGTCGTTCAGGCATAGCGCCGGGACCGACATCATCGTGACTCGAAATTCGGTGCTGGACGATAAGGGCGAGGTGGTGCTCACCGCGTACACCACCCTCATTCGCCGCGATGACATCGAGATCGAGGGGATCGGCTGATGACCGCACGCGCCTTCGCGGGAGTGCATGAAGGTCTTGAGATCCCCCCTGCTGAGTACACTCTGACCCGATCAGATCTCGTTCACTACGCCGGTGTCTCCGGTGACCTGAATCCAATTCACTGGAGTGACGCAATAGTGCGGGCCGTCGGGCTCAAAGATGTAGTCGCCCATGGAATGCTCTCAATGGGGCTCGGAGCGACCTACGTGACGTCCTGGCTGGGTGACCCTAGCTCAGTTCTCGAGTACAGCGTCAGATTCACCAGCCCGGTGTATGTCCCCGATGACGGAGTCGGCGGTCGTGTCGAATTCTCCGGAAAAATCAAGTCGGTGAACCCCGAGGACAAGACCGCGGTTATCGCGCTTGTCGCCAAGTCTGAGGGAAAAAGGATCTTCGGTCGCGCAGTCGCGATCGTTCAGCTCACGTAGATTGCTCCCGTGATGTCTTTCGCGGTGATAATACGTGCCTCGCGCCAGAAGGTTCCGACGTGGGCACTCTGACAATTATCGCTCTAGCCGCGGGGTTCGTGCTGCTTATCGCGGGTGGTGAGGCGCTGGTTCGTGGCGCGAGCCAATTGGCGCGAACCCTCGGGATGTCGCCGATCGTCGTTGGTCTCACCGTGGTGGCTTTCGCCACTTCGACGCCGGAACTCGCCGTCAGTGCTGGGGCCGCACTCAGTGGCCACCCCGGATTGGCGGTCGGCAACGTGGTGGGTAGCAACATCGCGAATATCCTGCTCGTCATCGGGCTCACAGCGCTGTTAGCCCCGCTGCTCGTTAAGTCCCGGATTGTCCGCACTGATATCCCGATCATGGTGGGGTTTTCGGTGGTTTTGCTGGTTGTCGCCATCGATGGCACGATCAGCCGGCTCAATGGTCTGCTGCTGCTCGGAGGACTGCTGATCTATGTGGTCGTGACGGTAGTGACATCGAGAAGACGCGCTCCGGAGCCTGCGGTTGCACCGACCTCTGCAAGCGAGCAGGGAAGTGGCACGGGCGCGGCGGTGGACCGCTCGCCGAAGCAATCGGTGCTCATCAGTGTTGGACTGGTGGCACTCGGTGTACTTCTGCTGGTCGTCGGGGCACGCTTGCTCGTCACTGCTGCCAGTGATATCGCCGCGGGACTCGGCGTAAGCGACCTGATTGTCGGGCTGACCGTTGTGGCAATCGGGACGTCGCTCCCAGAACTCGCCACGAGCCTAATCGCGGCATTCAGGGGTGAGCGCGACCTTGCTGTAGGGAACATCGTGGGCAGCAACGTGTTCAATATTGGCGCCGTTCTCGGGAGCACAGCCCTCATCACCCCTATTGAGGTCGCCCCGTCAGCTATCCGTTTCGACCTGCCGATTATGCTGGCGGTTGCATTGGTGCTGCTCCCCGTCGCCTTCACGGGCATGGTCGTTAAACGCTGGGAAGGCGCCCTCTTTGCCGGGTTCTATGGGGCCTACATCGGCTACCTGGTTCTCCAGGCGTCAGGCCACGAAGCGCTCGAACCGTACAGTGCCGCGATGCTCTGGTTCGTCATCCCGATCACTGCTCTGTCACTCATTCTGCTCGCCACCTATGAGTTGGGCGTGTTGCGAGGGCGCCGTCAGGCGCGTCGGCTGAGTAGGTGAGCCCCGCAGCAGATTCGATTGCTGCGTTTGATCGAAGGCCAGCGGTGGGGCGGGGGATTGTGACTGCGCGGCGATCGTGAAGTACACTGAGGGACCTGTGACTAGAGTCTGCGCGCCGCCCGTAGGGTGGCGCGTGATTTATGGTCACGCTTGGCAGCGCCGCTACTAGAGTTGCTCTGGTAGTGCCGCTAGCGAAGGGGCGTAGCTCAACTGGCAGAGCAGCGGTCTCCAAAACCGCAGGTTGCAGGTTCAAGTCCTGTCGCCCCTGCTGCGAAAGTCAGCGACGGAAGGATCCTTTGGGTGAGTGAGCAGCGAGGCCGCAGCGCCGGCGAGGGCGGGGATCCCCCCGACTCCGGTGATTCGGCTGCCGGTGGCGCGACGCCTCGGCCGTCGGGCAAGCGCGCCAGCCGTCCGAGCCCAGTGCCCGCAGGCTCACCAGCCGCGGCAGCTCATGCGGGGAGAGACGTCGCCACCCTGGGCAGACGCGAGAATCCGATTCAGGCTATGGTGCGATTCCTTCGCGAGGTGATTTCGGAGCTTCGCAAGGTCATCTGGCCGAACCGGAAGCAGATGGTCACCTACACGATCGTGGTGTTTGTTTTCCTCATCTTCATGGTTTCGCTGATCTTCGGGCTGGATCAAGTCTTCGCCCGCGGCGTACTTTGGCTTTATGGGTGATCTTCACCGAAACCGGGACGCTATGCGTCGATACTCGGTAGTGGTGAAAGAGAACGCTTGAACGAGCCCCACATGATTCAGGGGATCCGAGATGCATGACAGAGAGGAAGCGAGTAGTCCAGTGAGCGCCCCGGAGAACGATGCAGTGGACCTCACCGAGGAGGACGCGGTGAACGCCGAAGGGGCCGCCGTGGTCGAGGCGGATGTCGAGGCTGCAGCAGCCGACGACACCGAGGTTGACCCCGTGGAGGAGCTGAAAGCGAAGCTTCGCCGTGCTGAGGGCGACTGGTACGTCGTTCACTCGTACGCGGGGTACGAGAACAAGGTCAAGACGAACCTTGAGACGCGTATTCAGAACCTCGACGCGGGGGACTACATCTTCCAGATCGAAGTACCGACCGAAGAGGTCACGGAAATCAAGAACGGGCAGCGGAAGCTGGTCAACCGGAAAGTCCTTCCTGGTTACATCCTCGTTCGCATGATCCTGAATGACGAATCATGGGGTGTCGTCCGGAACACACCGGGCGTTACCGGCTTCGTCGGCGCAACGTCCCGGCCCTCTCCGATCACGATTAACGAGGTCGTGAAGTTCTTGCTGCCGCCACAGGCACGTAAGAAGGCCCCGGCAGGTACCGCTGCCGGCGGCGCCCCGCAGGAAAGCGGAGTCGCGGCCAAGCCCGCGATCGAAGTAGACTTCGAGGTTGGCGAATCGGTGACCGTCATGGACGGCCCGTTCGCCACCCTGCCGGCCAGCATTTCGGAGGTCAATGCCGAACAGCAGAAGCTGAAGGTACTGGTCTCGATCTTTGGTCGGGAGACCCCGGTGGAACTCGGTTTCAACCAGGTCTCGAAGCTATAGCTTCACATCCACATCTGGCCTGCATAATTGTGGGCAGGATTGGGCGGCACAGGACCTCACAGGGCCGGTGCCGCCCAAGGTGTGAAAAACAGGAAACACTGAACAGTTCAGGGAAGTTGAGATGCCCCCCAAGAAGAAGAAAAAGCTCTCTGGAGTTATCAAACTTCAGATCCAGGCAGGCCAGGCGAATCCTGCCCCGCCAATCGGCCCCGCGCTCGGTCAGCACGGCGTCAACATCATGGAGTTCTGCAAGGCCTACAATGCGGCGACGGAAGCCCAGCGCGGAAACGTCATCCCCGTTGAGATCTTCGTCTACGAAGATCGGTCTTTCGACTTCAAGCTGAAGACGCCTCCAGCTGCGAAGCTCCTGCTCAAGGCTGCAGGTGTGCAGAAGGGTTCGCCGACTCCGCACAAGGACAAGGTCGCGAAGATCTCGTGGGATCAGGTTCGCGAAATTGCCAAGACCAAGCAAGAAGATCTCAACGCTAACGACGTTGATCAGGCTGCGAAGATCATTGCTGGTACCGCTCGCTCGATGGGAATCGTTGTCGAGTAGACATGGCGCGCAAGCGTCATCCCGGAGTTGAACCCCGGGGTATGAACGTACTCGTGGAAGGGCCTAGCGCTGGTCCGCACCACAACTGACCGTGCCACTCGTGGCGAAAGATTGGACAGAAATGGCAAAGCGCAGCAAGTATTACCGCTCGGCTTCCGAGCTCATTGATCATTCGAAGCTTTACGGACCCCTCGACGCGATCCGCCTGGCGCGTGAGACGTCGTCGAAGAACTTCGATGCGACAGTCGAGGTAGCACTCCGGCTTGGCGTCGACCCTCGCAAGGCAGACCAGATGGTGCGTGGCACTGTCAGCCTGCCGCACGGAACCGGTAAGACGGTCCGCGTTATCGTATTCGCCGCTGGCGAGAAGGCGAATGAAGCCGAGGCTGCGGGCGCCGACGCTGTCGGTGCTGAGGATCTGATCGAGCGTATCCAGGGTGGATGGCTCGACTTCGATGCCGCGATTGCTACCCCGGACCAGATGGCGAAGGTCGGTCGTATTGCTCGTATCCTCGGTCCTCGTGGCCTGATGCCGAACCCCAAGACGGGCACAGTCACGATGGATGTCGCGAAGGCCGTCAGCGACATCAAGGGCGGCAAGATCAACTTCCGGGTTGACAAGCAGGCCAACCTGCATCTGATCATTGGCAAGGCGTCCTTCGATGAGCGCAAGCTGGTCGAGAACTACACCGCTGCACTTGATGAGATCCTGCGTGCCAAGCCGTCCGCAGCGAAAGGTCGCTACGTCAAGAAGGTGACGATGACGACGACCACCGGACCGGGCATCCCGGTGGACCCGAACCGTACCCGGAACCTTCTCGAAGACGGCGAGTAACTAGAGCGTCGCGCGAATCCGCACCCTTTGCGCGCCATCCGCACCGGTTGATTCCGGTGCGGATGTGCCGGGAGGGGTGCGGATTACTCGTTTTCAGCCGCCCGCGCGATGTTTTCAAGAATCTCGGATGCCAGTCGCGGTGTGACAGCAGCGGGCAGGTCGTGCCCCATCCCCTCGATCATGCTCAGGCGGGCACCGGGTATCGCGCGAGCGACGGCACGTCCGCACGCTGGCCGCAACAGCGGATCTGCTGTGCCATGGATGACGGTGGTCGGCGCCTTGATGCGTTGTGCGTACGGGCGGAGGCTGCCACTGCCGAGTACCGCAGCTAGTTGTCTCACCATGCCCTGGGGGTAGTAGCTGCGTTCAATTTGTGTGCGGGAGAGTTCGCGCAATTCCTCGTGGTCCCGGGGAAAAGCAGGGCCGCCAAGAACCCGGAAGTTCCGTGCGGAGTGCTCGACTATCTCATCCATGGTGGCATTCTTTGGCGGCGCAGTCAGGAGCGCCTTGAGGGCCGTCGGCGCAGGTGGCGGCAGGAAGCGTTCATTTGTGCTCGAAAAGACAATTGATGCGGAAGCAACACGCGCGGGGTAAGTGGCAGCGACGAGTTGCGTGATCATTCCTCCCATGGATGCGCCCACGAGGTGCGCTCGTTCGATTCCGAGTGCATCGAGGAAGTTGCGTGTGTCGGCCGCCATGTCGTGCAGCGTGTACGGCACGGTGCTGGGCATACCCAGTTGACTACGTACCATCCGTGCGAGGGATGAGCCATCGACCCGCATGCCCTCGAACTTCGTCGAGAGTCCGATGTCCCGGTTGTCGAAGCGGATGACACGGAATCCCTCGCGGGCAAGGCTCTCGCAAAGTTCAGTCGGCCAAAGAGTCAACTGTGCACCGAACCCCATGATGAGCAGGATTGGGGGTGCATCGGTTGCGCCGAACTCCTCGTACGCGACGCGGATGGATCGAGTTGTCGCGGTGCCAGCCTTGTGCGGAACATTGTCGGTCTCTGTAGAGCGGTTTGACACCGCGCCTCCTTAAGAACTACGCGGACACTGGGTACCACTAGTCTGCCTGATCGCGGGAATCCACCCGATTTGGGTTTCTGGCCATGGCGCGCTACCCTTCTTTCGGACTTATGTCTGGTCTGCTCGCGCTCGCGTGGGCGGATCTACCCAAATGTAAAGTTCACCGAAGACCGTTGGTCATCGCATACGCTCCTGTGTATGCGAGCGAAGGACCGGAGTAATCCGGCGGCCCACGCAGGAGGACGAGGCTAAGGTATGTGCCGCATTAATGCGCCACGTACGTATATCAACTTGCCCCGGCTTTCTGCGCCGGGGTTTTGCTGTATCTAGGGCTTGTGCGCAGGCCTTGTATGCATGTGAGCCCTCTGGTTGGTCAGCGAATTCGGCTGAGTGAGGAGAGGAGGCGAAGCATGGCAAAGGCTGAAAAGGTCGCCGCGGTAGCGGAGATCAGCGAGCGGTTCAAGAGCTCAACCGCAACCGTCGTTACTGAATACCGTGGCCTCAGTGTTGCCGGCCTGACCGAACTGCGCCGGGCACTCGGCGCGGGGTCCTCGTACTCCGTCGCCAAGAACACCCTCGTGAAGATTGCGGCACGCGATGCCGGAGTTGAGGGACTCGACGAGCTTTTCTCGGGGCCGACCGCGATTGCGTTCATCACGGGTGAGCCCGTTGACGCCGCGAAGGCTCTCAAGAAGTTCTCGAAGGACAACAAAGCCCTCGTCATCAAGGGCGGCTACATGGATGGCCGTCCGCTGTCGGTGGACGAAGTTGACAAGATCGCGGACCTTGAGTCCCGTGAGGTCTTGTTGGCCAAGCTCGCTGGCGCGATGAAGGGCAACTTGGCGAAGGCTGCGGGCCTGTTCAACGCACCTGCTTCGCAGGTTGCGCGTCTGGCTGCTGCACTGCAGGAAAAGAAGGGTGCCGAAGGCTCAGAGAGCGCCCCAGCGGAAAGCTGAACGCACCCTGCGTTCTTCACCGCGCACACGATTACCCCACACTCGGTCATGTCATGGGATGTGGCTGGGAACAACGTAAGGAAGGACCGCCACCATGGCGAAGCTCACCACCGACGAGCTGATCGACGCTTTCAAGGAAATGACCCTTCTCGAGCTCTCGGAGTTCGTCAAGGTCTTCGAAGACACCTTCGAGGTTACTGCTGCCGCTCCCGTCGCTGTTGCTGCCGCTGGTGCACCGGCCGCTGGTGCAGCCGAGGCTGTTGAAGAGAAGGACGAGTTCGACGTCGTTCTCGAGGCTGCTGGTGAAAAGAAGATCGGCGTCATCAAGGTTGTCCGTGAGATCATCCCGAGCCTCGGACTGAAGGAAGCTAAGGAACTCGTCGAGAGCGCTCCGAAGGCCATCCTCGAGCACGTCGCCAAGGACCAGGCTGACGCTGCCAAGGACAAGCTCGAGGCTGCTGGCGCGAAGGTTTCCGTCAAGTAATCTGACTATCACTTGGTCGTGCTGTCGCTGATCATGGGCCGGAAGGTCCGATGATCAGCGAGTGCACTGCTCATCGTGGGGTCATCCAGTGCATTTCGTGTGCTGGGTGGCCCCACGATGCGTTGTGCCCGCTCTTTCTGGAACGTCACGTGACTAAGAGTTGTGGACGTCCGGGGTTGACAAAAGATGTCCGGGTTGTCTTTTATAGGCAGGACGCGCAGTCCACGCCAACAGTGTGAGTTTGTGCGCCACAATCCTGTACGCCTTCTGGTGCACCGCCAAAGTGTCGGATCGGGTTCTGTCGCAGGTGTAAACCGACACCAACACGGATCTCTTTTAAATCACATTCTGTTGCCGTTTTCTCAATTGTGGAATTTCTCGCATTCGTAGCATTCCTGGCAACAGCACCATGACCGTTACGTTACAGTGACGCGGACCACATCAAGAAGCGGTGTGGGCCTAGCTGGGAGGTTCAGTGGGTGTCGAGGTCGCTGTCGAGGGTCTGACGAAGACCTTTGGTTCGCAGAACATCTGGTCTGATGTCACGTTCACGCTTCCGGTTGGGGAGGTGAGTGCGCTGCTGGGCCCGTCGGGTACGGGTAAGTCGGTGTTTCTGAAGTCGCTGATTGGTTTGATCCGCCCGGAGCGGGGTTCGATCGTGATTGATGGCACTGATATTTTGCAGTGCACGCAGCGGGAGCTGTATGAGGTGCGGAAGATGTTCGGTGTGCTGTTTCAGGATGGTGCGCTGTTCGGGTCGATGGATTTGTATGACAATGTGGCGTTTCCGTTGCGGGAGCATACGCGCAAGTCGGAGTCTGAGGTCCGTCAGATTGTGATGGAGAAGATGGAGCTTGTGGGTCTGCTGGGGGCGGAGAACAAGCTTCCGGGTGAGATTTCGGGCGGGATGCGTAAGCGTGCGGGTCTGGCGCGGTCGCTGGTGCTGAATCCGGAGATTTTGTTGTGTGATGAGCCGGATTCGGGTTTGGATCCGGTGCGGACGGCGTATTTGTCGCAGCTGATTCTGGATATCAATTCGCAGATTGACTGCACGGTGCTGATCGTGACGCACAACATCAATATGGCGCGGACGGTGCCGGATAACTTGGGGATGCTGTTTAGGAAGCATCTGGTGATGTTTGGTCCGCGTGAGGTGCTGCTGACTAGTGATGAGCCGGTGGTGGGGCAGTTCCTGAATGGTCGTCGTCTGGGTCCGATCGGGATGTCGGAGGAGAAGGACGAGGCGACGATGGCGGCTGAGGCGGCGATGGCGGAGGCTGGTCATAGTGATGGGTCCCCGGATGAGGATGTGCGTGGTGTGATTCCGCAGATCCGTCCGACGCCGGGGATGCCGGTGCGTCAGGGTGAGTTGCGCCGCCGGGAACGGGTCCGGCATCTGATGGACGATCTGCCCGAGCCTGCCCGCCGCGCGATCCTTGAAGAACTCCGCGAATACGAAGCAACGCAGGCAGGGTAGTCGCGCCCGTAACTCACGGGCCCGCAATTCACTGGACGTCTCCAGACACTCGAAGATGAGGCAAGGCGTTGACTGTTCAAGTCGAATCGAACAAAAAGGGGCTCATCCCCGATGCAATTAATGAGATAGGCGGGCTCGTCACTTTCGCGGCCCAGACATTCCTGACTGGCCTCGCGGCAATTCTCAAGCGGCGTTTCCCGCTAGCCGAATTCGTAAGCCAGACAACCTTTCTTGTGAAGGTCTGCTTCTGGCCCTCGTTGCTGCTCATGCTTCCCATCGGCGTGGTTATTGCCGTAATGATGGGCGGACTGGCTGGCCGGGTAGGCGCGGCGCAGTATTCGGGTGCGGTCGTCTCGTTCGTAATTATCGGGCAGGCAGCTGCGCTCGTAACGGCGCTGATCGCCGCGGGTGTGGGAGGCGCCGCTATCTGTTCTGACCTCGGCGCTCGCACGATCCGCGAGGAAATCGACGCGTTGCAGGTGATGAGCGTTGACGTGGTGGAGCGCGTCGTCGTCCCGCGAGTCTTTGCCCTGGTCTTCGTGGCCCTATCGATGTGCACGATCGTGTCGTTCGCCGGAATCTTTTTCACGTACACCTACCAAGTCGTGGGAGTTGGTGAATCGCAAGGCGGATTCTTGCTGACACTGCAGGCATACGGGCGAACGTCCGACTTTGTGATGGCGCTATTTAAGTCGTTCTGTTTCGGTGTTGCGTGCTCAATTGTCGCTGCATATAAGGGAACACAGACCCGTGGTGGATCGGCCGGAGTGGCGAACTCGGTTAACGACGCCGTCGTCATGATGTTCATCGCTGTCTTCGTGATCAACGTCGTTCTGACCCAGATGTACATCGTGGTCGTGCCAGCAGTCGGAGATTACATATGATCTTGTCGCAGACAGCCACGCAGAGGCTGAAGGATGTCACGTCAGGGACTGCTGGGAGGCTGAAGAGCAGCTTTGGGGCGCTTGATGGTCACGTCATGTTCGGTGTGAAAATGTTTGCGGGCATTCCCATGGCGGTCACGCGATACCGAACCCACGTGCTTCGCGAGGTTGGCAACATCAGCTTCGGAAAAGCCTCGCTGCTTTCTGGCGGGGGCACGATCGGTGTCGTCGCGGGTATGGCCATCGTCGCTGCAGTCATGGTGTCGATCGAGATCCACCGTGCGCTAGGCCTGCTCGGCTTCACGGCACTCTCGGGTCTCGCAGCTTCGATTGCGAACACCCAAGCCCTTGCACCGTTGATCGCTGCGTTGGCGATCGCGGCAAAAGTGGGGACAGGTTTCACGGCTCAGCTGGGTTCTATGCGAATCTCGGAAGAAATCGATGCGCTCGACACCCTCGGCGTCCCTTCGGTGACCTTCCTGGCGACGGTACGGCTGATCGCGATGCTTATCGTGATCACCCCCGTCTACATGGTAGGACTGCTCGGCGCGTATCTCGCTTCCCGATTTGTCGTGGTAGGGATGCTCGGGGAATCATCCGGCACCTATGACTATTACTTCCGGCAATCGATAACGCCTCAGGCCTTCGGCTATTCGATCCTGATGACGGTGATCTTCTCCGTCATCATCGCTGTCATCGCTTGCTCATATGGATATAACGCGTCGGGCGGGCCGGAGGGCGTGGGTCGTGCGGCAGGCACGGCCGTCAGGACAACGATCCTCACCGTAGCCATTGCAGCCATGGTCTTGATCTTTGGTCTATACGGTCTGACGCCGACGATTCCAGGGATGGGACTCGAATGATCAAATCAATTCGCGGTGTCATCATCGCTGTCTTGCTCTTCGTGATCTCCGCACTGTTGATTGCCCGCGGCGCGGGTGCGCTGGACCGGTCACCAAAGGTCTATGTGGACGTGCCAGCCGCAGTTGAGGTGGCAGGTGAGGAAAGGCCACGCGAATCCGGCTTGCTCCTGGGCTCGGACAATGCGGTGCGCTACGAGGGTGTCATCGTGGGGCGGGTCAGCAACATTCAGGTCGGGGTGATCGATGAGGCAGGCCGCGAGATTTCTCGGTTAGAGATGCAGGTCGCGCCGGGAGTGCTCGAAGAAATACCGAATGACGCGCTAGCCAGGATCGTTCCGAGGACGGTCTTCGGCGACAACGAGGTTCACCTTGTCGCGCCGTACGGCGTGGAACTCACCGATCGGTCGACAGTGAACCTCACTGCGGGGGACACGCTGATCCTGGACACCGGACCCGAGGCGCGCGAACTTTACGACGTCTACGAGAAGGTCATGCGTGCGGTGTATGACCTGAATATCGAGGGCTCGCTCGAAGGTCTGCGGGAACTGCGGATCGGTGTCGAAGGCCGGGGCGAAGATCTGGGACTTCTCATCGGCCAGGGCGCGGATCTCCTCGAGTCCCTCTCGCCGCTCATCGAGGGCGAGGTCATCCCAGATCTGCGAAGAACGCTCGAAAATATCGACGTCTCGCTGCCCGACATTGTTGCGACGATGGAAAACTCGACGGATCTTGCAGATCTCCTGACTCGCCGTAGTGAGGGGATCCGCGAGGTACTCATCGCAGGCGCAGCCTTCGGCCGCGACGCCGAGAACTTCTTCGGAGCGATTGCCAACGACACCGTCGTCTTCTTGGACGGGGGAACGGTCGCAGTTACCGCGCTCAACACAGGCCAGGGAATTGACGGCACACTAAGAGGCTTGCGGAACGCCGGGACGGCATTGGGACCCGTATTTCGAACGGGCAGACTCAACATTCAGGCACTCGCGACGTTCGAGAATCCGCTTCCCTATTCGGCCGCTGACTGTCCGCAGTACCCCGGTCTTTCGTCGCCGACATGCGGTCCCGCTGAAGCGCGCACGGTGACTGAACTTTCACCGGAAGACCTGGTCCCTGGCCTGCGGGGCCTGTTTCCCGCGGGGGCGCCCGCTGACGGAGTAATGACGGAAATGCAGGCGGATCCGCTTGCTGTCCTCGAAAGGGAACTTATGCGTGGCCTCCGCGGTGCGGCGGCGCCTGCCGCCGGGCAGCCCGGATCTGACCGGCCCAGTGTTTCTGACCGGCCCAGTGCAGCCACTGCAATGCTGCTCGGGCCGATCGTCCGCGGGACGGCGGTGGAGGTTTCATGAAGCTGAGTAAAGGTGCACTGGCGGGCCTCGTTGTCTTTCTTGTGCTCGTTTTGTTCACCTCGGTGAGCGTGTGGCAGACACTGAGTCCTCCGGTCGATGGACGCTCGGCCACCTATACGGCGGAGTTCGACGACGCGACGAGCCTCAAGCGTGGAGACGACGTCACTTTGGCGGGTGTGCGCGTGGGTAAGGTCGGCGACACTGGCTGGGAACGCCAGTCCGACGGCTCAGTTCGTGCGGTGGTGAGTTTCGCGATCGAACGCGACGTCGAGCTCACCGAGAATGCCCGGGCGGAAGTCAAGTTCGCTGACATGCTCGGCGTTCGCTACCTGGGGCTGATCGACCCAGGCGGGGCTGCAGCCCTTGAACGAGGCGACAGACTCACGACTCTGGGTAAACCACCGACGGACGTAACGGAGCTGTTCAACGGCTTCCGCCCCGTCTTCCGGCTGCTGGATCCCCCGAGACTCAACCAAATGTCGGCATCGCTGATCGGAGCGCTTGAAGGCAATACGGATGTATTCGAAGCCATGCTGATCGGGATGCTCGACGTGGCGAATGTGATGCTCGCCCGCCAAGCCGAAATCGAACGGATAGCCAATACTCTTCCCGACGCTTTCGACGTTGTAATCGAGCGGCGGGACGATGTCGAAGCCGCAATCGAAGGACTCACTGCGCTCACGGAAAACCTGGCGTCGCGCAACGACGACATCATCGCGCTCCTCGACCAGGGCGGATCAACAATGGATAAGTTCGCCACGCTGCTCGACACCACGATGCCTGATCTGCGCCGCTCAGTCGCTGCGGGGATCGATGTGAGTGAGGAGTGGAGCCAAAACACTGAAGAGTACAGAGGACTGCTGGAATCGCTGCTGCGGACTGGCGAAGCTGTCAACCACTACGGGGACTACGGGTCCTGGCTCACGCTTTATATCTGCACCCTGAGCGTCCAGGTCGATGACTTCGAGGCAGACCTGTTCAACCTCATCGGGGGAACACATTCGGAGGTGTGCCGATGATCCGCTGGATTAGAGATCTCAACCAGCAACTCGTTGGTTCAGGCATCTCCAAGGTATATGTGACTCGACCTGGGCTAATCGGCGCGGTTGCCACGGTGATAGTCGTCGCGGTGCTCGCATTTGCGGCCGTGTTTCCCACGGCTGTTTACCACTTGCGGACCGCGGGATACAGCGTTGTCTTGCCCTCGGCGGGCGGGCTGTCAGCCGGTGACCCCGTCTACGTGGCGGGTCTCCCCGCTGGTCGAGTTGAGAGCGTCCAGATTGAGGGGGATGAGGTTGTCGCGGGCTTCCGCGTAGACCGATCACAAGAACTCGGCGACCAGACCGAGGCGGAAGTCAAGCTACGGACCATCCTTGGCGCCTACTACCTGGACATACGTCCGCAGGGCATGGGATCCCTCGAGGGGGGTGTCATTCCACTGGAGCGCGCTGCGGTCCCCTTCCACTTCGACGAGATCGCCCGCGCCGCATACGACGTGACGCGTACCGACGAGCCGGACCGGGAGGCCATCGACTACGAGCAGATTGCGTACCTCACTGACCTCGCATACGACTCAATTCCGAACCGGGCGCTCGCTGACGAAGCGGTGACCGCACTCGCGGACGCTGCCGCGATCATCAATGACAACGGCGACCAGATCCAGCGACTGCTCGAAACTGGGCGAGAGCTCGCCGAAATTGTCGATGCTCAGCAAGACACACTGGAGCGACTCTTCGACCAGGGTGCGATCGTCTTCGGCACGCTCGGTGTGCGAGCGCAGTTGATTAGCGGGCTCATACGGGACCTCGAGACAGTTTCCGTACGGATGACTGAACTGCTTGATTCAGAATCCGGTGAATGGGACCGCCTGATGGTGGGTCTGCAGGACGTTACCGCGATGCTCTCGGCCGAATCAGATCTGATCGAGCGAAATCTCGCCGAGGTTGCCCCCGCGTTCCGCCATGTTGCTGATGCCAGCGGCAACGGACCCTGGCTCGACGTCAACGCTCCAGCTGCCGTCTTCCCGGACAACATGCTCTGCTTGCTCGGCGTGATGGAGGGGTGCCGGTAAATGACCGATACAGCGAGCGTAAGTGGGAAAATCGGCAGGATCATCGCGATCGTGCTGATAGTCGTGCTGGTTGCGGTGACAGTCTGGGTGGTGTTCCTCAGGGACGCGAGCAAGACAATTGTGGCCGAGTTCCAGGTCGCGACGGGTCTTTATGTCGACAACGAAGTGCGGCTACTCGGTGTCGATGTGGGTAACATCGCTGAGCTCGAACCCACGGAGCGTGGTGTGCTAGTCACGATGAAGGTCAATCCGGACGTGGACCTCCCGGAAAATATTGGTGCATTCATTACGAACCGAACCTTGGTGGCGGACCGATACGTCGAGATCGTGCTGCCACCGAGGGGTGAACGGGTTGGTGAATTCCCAGACGGGGGTGTCATCCCGCTCGAGCGAACCGACGTGCCCATCGACTACGACATGCTTCTGACCTCTGCCAAGGATCTTGCGGAACGCCTCAGTGACCAAGAGGAACTGGGTGGCGTTCGGGAAACGGTCGAGAGGATGGGGCAGGCTTTCGAAGGGATTGGCCCGGAAGCCAACCGCGCCATCGAGCAATTCGCGGGAGCGACGAGAGTGCTCGGAGACAACGCGGACGAGATCGACGAGCTCCTCGAAGTCTTCGGCAACATCGCGAGGATGATCTCCTCGCGTGATGCTGAGATCCGTGAGTTCACGACATCGCTCACCGCGCTGGCGGCAGAGGCCGGCCGTCAAGACATCGATCTTGGGTCGATGATCAGCCGGATCCGGGTGATGTTCGATGAGGCGGACAGGGTGGTGACCGAACGCGGAGGCGAGTTGAGCGACATCATCGCCTCGACTGACGTGCTCGCCAATACGCTCGCCAACAGTCCGTCTGACCTCGCGGAAATCCTCGACGTGTTGCCACTTATCGGGCAGAACGTCGATCGCGCAATCATCGATAACCACATGCGAATCCGCCTCAACATCTCCACAGACCTCCAGCAACTCCCGGGTCTCGCACCGCTGTGCGGAGACCTTGGCGCGGCACTCTGCACAGGAGCGGGGCTGACGAATCCGATATCCATCCCGCCGAGCGCGTCTGACCCGTTTGGTCTCGGTGCGATCCTGCAGAACTCAGTGAGGGGAGGACGCTGATGAGGCTCATAAAGAACGGGGTCCTCTCCGCGCTCATCGCCATTCCGATCGCGATTGCCGGGACGGGATGCTCTATGGGAATGCAGAACATTTCCTTCGATCTGGTGGAAGGCCGAGCTACCTACCCGATTGAGGTCGAGCTGGAAACTGCAGACCTGGTCATGGTCGGTAGTGAGGTGCGCCTAGGTCAGCGGCTACTCGGCCGAGTCGCAGACCTGCGGACCGACGTGGCTCCAGATGGCCGTCGAATCGCGGTAGCGACCGTAAGTCTGGACAGCGACGCTGAACTTCCGCGGGACGCGACAATCACCGTTGAATTGCCAAACACCCTCGGTAACCCGTATTTGCGTGTTCGGCTGCCTGATGAGCCTTCATCTGAGATGTTTCAGCCGGGCGACCGGATTACCGAGGAACAGACCTTCAGAGGTCCCGACCTCGAGAATGCTCTCGCAAGCCTCTCTCTGGTACTCAGCGAAGGCGGAGTGGGCAGTCTCGAAGTCATTGCCAACGAAATGGAACTCGCAGTTGGCGATCGCGGCGAGGAAATCAACAGGCTCGTCACTTCGCTGCGTAGCACTGCACAGTTGCTGAGCGCTCAGTCTGGCAATATCGATCGCGCCCTCACCGCGGCAGCTGGGGCGTCTGAACAGTTGGCGGCGCAGCGAGATGCGTTCGAGCGTGGGCTCGACGCCGCGAATCCTGTGTTTGATCAGCTGAACGATCAGTGGCCGCAAATCGCAGACCTCATGGCAAGTGTCGGCGGGCTGTCCGGTGAGCTCGACGTGATTATGACGGCGTCTGAGGACGACTTACTTGCACTGCCAGCGGAACTCGCTGATTTGCTCGAGGCCCTGCGGAGTGTCGAGATTCGCAGCGTACTGCTTCCCATGACGGACTTCCTGAGCGGGGTTGCGAATGCCCAGCGTGGTGATTATCTAGCCTTCGACGGGACTCTGAACATTCCAGATGCGCTTTCATATCTGCTGATCGGTGAACGCGTCGCACAAACAGGGGGCACCCGATGAGGCGCAGCACGAAGGTTCAGTTGGCCCTTTTTATCGCTCTGGCCCTATTCATCATTCCTGCCGGTACCCGGTACGCGCTGGGAGCTCAGTTTCTGAGTCTTTCCACAATTGGCCTTGGGGAACGGCCGGTTTCTGGGACGGCGTACTTCGATAATGGGCGCGGTCTCGGGCCTGGAACTGTGGTGACATATCAGGGCGTCGTCGTCGGCGAGATCCGGGAAATACGGCCGGTCCCGCCGTCGGAAACACGTTCAGTCGACACCGATCAAGGGCCTGTCGAGATGCCGATCCAAGTCGACTTCCAGCTGGACCCCGGCGTACAGGTCTCCAACTCCGTAACACCTGTGTCCACCACGTTGAATGTTGCAGGTCTCGTCAACCTCGAGTTGCGTCCCGGGGAGGATGCACAGCCTGGCGTTTACCTGGAAGACGGCGCAGTGCTCGTTGCTGATCCCGCTCTGCAGCGCGCGGACTTCCGAGAAGTCCTGGTCGCGCTCAATGATGTGATTGAAACCGTGGATGTTGATTCTGTCAGCGCACTCCTCACAACGCTGGGAGATACGTTCACGGGCCGCGGCGAGGATATTGGCGACATCATCGACAACGTAGGCCTTCTGGCGGATGTATTCGACAAGCATTCAGAGACGGTCGAATGGTTAGGGCTCGAAGGGCCCGCAACGATGGCGCTGATAGCGGATGCGTCTGACGCGCTACCGTCGTCATTCACCACGTTTCGCACGTGGACGCGCCAGTTGGTCGAGAGCACACCCGATTTGGAGAGCCTGATCGATACCGGTCCGGGAGGGATGAGGCGGATTTCCGACATTCTCGTCAGCAATCAAGACAACGCGGAAAGCATGATGGCTGGCCTCGCCGATATCGCGCCCATCCTCGGTAACCGTGACGCTGCCCTTCGGGCGCTCGTCGACGATTTCCCCCGAGGTCTTGACGCTGCGGCGGGCATCAGCCGGGGAAGCATCGCTGACTTCCACCTTGTCGTGACGCAAGGGCCGGTGTGCTACTACGACACACCGAGGCGCGTTGTCGGTGACCAAAGCCCGCGCGAACCAAACCGCGGCGTATTCTGTCCGCCCGGAAACGGTCTCGCGCAACGCGGTGCGGTGACGGCCCCTCGGCCAGACGGGCTCGGGCTGGTGAAGTACACGTCACCAGGAATTCAGACCGGTCCACCCATTGTCAGCGATCCGCTGATCCTGGCCCCTGCCACCCGCGCCGCTCTCGGCGCGGCAGACGCGGCTGCTCGTGATGCAGGACTGCCGGGTGCAGGTGGCGCCCGGTGACGCCGGACACGCGAACATTCGAGTTGCACGACGAACAGGAGACAGTCGAGGTGTCATCGGTCGACGAGTCGGGAACGGGGCCAGTGGGGTCGCCGCCAACCGGCCAGGCTCAGGAGGAGAAGCCGGGACCGCGCGGCAGGGCTAAACCCCTTCTGGTGCTTGCTTTCGCAGGCTTGATTGCACTTTGCGGCGTTCTGGGCTACTTATATTGGGACACTTCGCGTGGCGAGCGGGCACTTGCACAGGCAGAGACCCTGCGGATTCAAGCTGTCAGCGACGCTTCAACCTATGCCGAACTCATGGGCAGCTACACCTACACCGACCTCGAGCAGAGCTTTTCGGACGTAATTTCGGTATCTACCCCCGAATTCGCTGCGGAGTATGAGACCGTCGCAAATGAGTTGCGGGACGCTGTTACGGAAAGCCGCGGCGTTTCGCGGGGCAGCGCGATCCATGCTGCCGCGCAGTCGGTCGATCAGAACCAGGCGACGGTTCTGGTTTTTCTCAACCAGGAAGTGACCAACGTCCTGAGGCCAGAAGGCGGGATCGAAGCCAGCCGCCTCGTGGTCTCGCTGGAGCGAGATGAAGATCGCTGGCTGCTATCCGACGTGCAGCCGATGTAACGAACAGAACCTGAGGTATCGCTGAGATTTACCTGTGAGAGCGCGGGCGAAGCGACCTCTCGCAAAGCGTGAACCATCCCGTGTCAAATGTATGTACACGCGGGATTTGTCTGGAAGATACGTGTTCGTCAAGAGTGAAAGTTATTGTGCGCCAATGGGTTACCCGACACGACCCCTGGGGTAACTCGTCGTCTATCGAATCCGCAGCCCACAAGGGGAGGGGCGGTGTAAAGCGGAATTCGAACCTGAAGTAACGTTCGGGGTCATACGCGTCCCATTGGTGGGTTAAAGTGACGCAACCCACACTGTGTATGGATGTGGGCCTAGCTGGGAGGTTCCGTGGGAGTCGAGGTCGCTGTCGAGGGTCTGACGAAGACCTTTGGTTCGCAGAACATCTGGTCTGATGTCACGTTCACGCTTCCTGTTGGGGAGGTGAGTGCGCTGCTGGGCCCGTCGGGTACGGGTAAGTCGGTGTTTTTGAAGTCGCTGATTGGTTTGATCCGCCCGGAGCGGGGATCGATCGTGATTGATGGCACGGATATTTTGCAGTGCACGCAGCGGGAGCTGTATGAGGTGCGGAAGATGTTCGGTGTGCTGTTTCAGGATGGTGCGCTGTTCGGGTCGATGGATTTGTATGACAATGTGGCGTTTCCGTTGCGGGAGCATACGAAGAAGTCGGAGTCTGAGGTCCGTCAGATCGTGATGGAGAAGATGGAGCTTGTGGGTCTGCTGGGTGCGGAGAACAAGCTTCCGGGTGAGATTTCGGGTGGGATGCGTAAGCGTGCGGGGCTGGCGCGGTCGTTGGTGCTGAATCCGGAGATTTTGTTGTGTGATGAGCCGGATTCGGGTTTGGATCCGGTGCGGACGGCGTATTTGTCGCAGCTGATTCTGGATATCAATTCGCAGATTGACTGCACGGTGCTGATCGTGACGCACAACATCAATATGGCGCGGACGGTGCCGGATAACTTGGGGATGCTGTTTAGGAAGCATCTGGTGATGTTTGGTCCGCGTGAGGTGCTGCTGACTAGTGATGAGCCGGTGGTGGGGCAGTTCCTGAATGGTCGTCGTCTGGGTCCGATCGGGATGTCGGAGGAGAAGGACGAGGCGACGATGGCGGCTGAGGCGGCGATGGCGGAGGCTGGTCATAGTGATGGGTCCCCGGATGAGGATGTGCGTGGTGTGATTCCGCAGATCCGTCCGACGCCGGGGATGCCGGTGCGTCAGGGTGAGTTGCGCCGCCGGGAACGGGTCCGGCATCTGATGGACGATCTGCCCGAGCCTGCCCGCCGCGCGATCCTTGAAGAACTCCGCGAATACGAAGCAACGCAGGCAGGAAGCAACTGATGGCTATCTCGGCTGGTGCGCTGCGAAACAACAAGGTTGGCCAAGCAGCTGAAGGGATGCTCGCCCAGGCGGGTCTCATCCTTCAGCTGCTAGTAGACGTCGTCCGGAACACTTTCAGGAAGCCGTTCCAGACGCGAGAGTTCATCCAGCAGGCTTGGTTTATCGCCAGCGTGACGATCCTGCCCACGGCACTCGTCGCGATCCCGTTCGGCGCAGTTGTGTCCATGATGACGGGTGCGATTATCCGGCAGCTAGGTGCCGAGGGCTTCACCGGTTCTGCCAGCTCGCTCGCCGTGGTGCAGCAGATCAGCCCCATGGTTACCGCGCTACTTGTCGCTGGCGCCGCGGGATCCGCAGTGACAGCGGACCTCGGTTCGCGCACCATCCGCGAGGAAATCGACGCGATGGAGGTCCTCGGGATCAACCCGGTCCAGCGCCTCGTCGTTCCTCGCGTGCTCGCGATGATTCTCATCGCAGCCCTGCTCAACGGCCTGGTCGCAGTTATCGGTGTGGCCGGCGGATACGTCTTCAACGTCATGCTCCAAGACGGCACGCCAGGTACTTACGTGGCGGCCTTCTCGGCGCTGGCGCAACTTCCCGACCTGTGGATCGGTGAGATCAAGGGCATGATCTTCGGTGTCATCGCGGGTGTGGTCGCGGCCTATAAGGGTCTCCATCCGAAGGGCGGTCCGAAGGGTGTAGGCGATGCGGTGAACGAGGGTGTGGTTATCACATTCCTCCTCCTGTTCTTCGCAAACTTCATCCTCACCGCGGTGTACATCCAGATCGTTCCTCCAAGGGGGGCATGAGGTTATGACTGCTACGAGAGGCCGACTCGACGTGATGAGTCGCCGGGCGAAAACAGTCGTCCGGAAACCCGTCGGCGCGCTGGACTCGCTGGGCGAGCAGATGGCCTTCTATGCCCGGGCCATCGGCTGGATTCCGGCGACGATAAAGAAGTACCCGAAAGAAGTAAGCCGTCTGCTTGCAGAGGTCACCTTTGGAACCGGTGGTCTGGCAGTGATCGCGGGCACCTTTGGTGTCATCATCGCGATGTCGATGTTCACCGGCGTCGTCGTCGGTATGCAGGGCTTCGCGTCACTGGATCAGATCGGCGCTTCGGTGCTCACGGGCATGCTGTCCGCGTACATCAACACTCGCGAGATCGCGCCTGTGATTGCCGCGCTTGCCCTATCGTCGACGGTCGGTTGCGGCTTCACCGCGCAGCTCGGCGCTATGCGCATCTCAGAGGAGATCGACGCGGTCGAGGTTATGGCCGTTCCAAGCCTTCCGTTCCTCGTCACGACCCGCATCGTGGCCGGCTTCATCGCCGTTATCCCGCTCTACGTCGTCGGATTGCTGTCTGCCTACTTTGCCTCCAGAGCGATCAATATCTACCTCAATGGGCAGTCGACAGGCGCGTACGACCACTATTTCAACCTGTTCTTGCCGCCTGAAGACGTCTTATGGTCGTTCGGCAAGGTGCTGGTCTTTGCCTTCGTGCTGATCATGGTGCATTGCTTCTATGGCTATACCGCGAGCGGCGGTCCCGCAGGCGTGGGAGTCGCGGTGGGCTCTTCAGTGCGGACAGTAATTGTGACGATCGCGATTCTTGACTTCTTCCTCAGTCTCGCGATCTGGGGTACTTCGACGACGGTGAGGGTTGCGGGATGAGTGCGCCGGGTAAAGCGAGAGTTCGCATCTATGGGCTGACCTTCATCGTGCTCATCATCGCGTTCGTCCTGTTCACGACCATGACATTCGCGAAGGTGTTCAAGCCCGTAACCAAGGCTGTGGTGAATGTAGAGACGCTTGGAAACTCACTGCAGAGAGAAGCCGACGTCAAGATCTCCGGCGTCATCATCGGTGAGGTCAGGGGCACCCGGTCAACACCGGACGGGCGCGCTGAGATCGACATCGCGATCGACCGAGACCAAGCCGACTTCGTGCCCGCCAACGTCACCGCACAGATCTTGCCGAAGACGCTCTTCGGTGAGCGGTACGTCGAACTCGTCATGCCAGAAGACCCGGGACCGCCGATCGCCGCCGGAGCGATCATTCCCGAGGACGATTCGGGAAGCGCGATCGACGCCTCCCGCATGTATGACGTCTTCTATGACCTCCTCACCGCAGTGCCGCCGCAAGACCTCGCGGTAACCCTCGGATCGCTCAACCAGGCGTTCAGCGGACGTGGTGAACGCATCGGCGTAATGGTGGAGCGCTTCCAGGAAATGGCGGAGGGCATCAACCGGGAACTTCCGAACCTCGAGGCCACAATCCAGGACTTCGCGACCTTCGCGGATACCTACAGTGACGCGCTGCCCGACATCGTCGACGCGCTTGACACATTCCGGACGACCAACACCACAATCGTGGAGCAGCGGTCCTCAATAGATCTGATGCTTGAGACTCTCACCCTGGCTGCAGGAGACCTGCGCGGTTTCCTCGATGTCAACGGGGACAGGATCATCAACATCGCAGCGGACTCACGCGAGACGCTGGAACTGCTCGCGCGCTACTCGCCGTCTTACGGCTGCGCGATCGGTTATTTCGCTGACCTGGTGCCACGGTTCGAGCGTGCCTTCGGGGCGGGTACCGGGCGCGCTGGCGGCCTCAACGTCACAGTGCAACTCGCGAATCCGCGAGGAAAGTACCTACCAAATCAGGATGAGCCACGCATGTTCGATACGCGCGGACCGATCTGCTACCAGGCGGTGCCTCCGACTGAAGGCAAGTTCGGCCAATACCCGGGCGGCGCCATCAACGACGGCGCCTACGCGCCGCCATCGCGCAACCCAGGCCCTCAGAACCTCCAGCAATTGCCAGACCCGTTGGCCTCCGTAGCACCTTTGGGGGGTAGCGGAAGCGCATCCGACATCGCGGGAAGCCCAGCGGAACGAGACGCACTGTCCGTCGTCTACGGCCAAGCGACAGGCCTCGAGCCGGAGGACGTACCCGGCTGGACAACGCTGATTGGGGCACCAGTTCTTCGGGGAGCAGAGGTGAGCTTCGAATGAGAGGCCTAGCAGCACCACTGATCAAGCTCGGCATCTTCATCGTTGCCACAGTGCTCGCCGTCAGCGTGCTCGCCGTTGCGATCGCCAACTACCTTCCCACCGGCGGCAATACCTACAAGGCGCGATTCACGGATGTCACCTCCATGAATGTGGGTGACGAGGTTCGAATCGCGGGCGTGCGCGTTGGAAGTGTCACCGGTCTCAAGGTTGTTGACCGAAGCGAGGCCGAAGTCGAGTTCCGGTTGCGACCGGGAATTGAACTCCCGGCAGATGTCCAAGCAGCGATCCGCTACCGCCACCTGGCAGGCCAGCGTTACCTCCTGCTCAACCAAGGTGATGCACAGAATGGTCAGCTACTTGAGCCGGACGCAACCATCCCGAACACGAGCACTAAAGATGCAGTCAACCTCACGGTGCTGTTCAACGGCTTCCGGCCGCTGTTCGAAACCTTGCAACCGGAAGATGTGAACAGGCTCGCGGACCAGATCATCCAGATCTTCCAGGGCGAAGCCGCGACGATCACTCAGCTGGTCGCGAACGTCGGCACGCTTACCAACGCGATTGCTGACCGGGATGCCGTAATCGGAGCTGTGGTCAACAACCTGAACTCAGTACTCGAGCGGGTGAATGAGCACGACGACGACATTCGGGACATGGTGTCCTCATTGGACGTCCTGGTATCCGGGCTCTCCGATGACCGCGAAACGGTGGGCAGCGCATTCGCTTCGCTTGCCTCGATGTCTGAGGAACTGAACGCGCTGCTCGAGCCGTCCCGCCCGTCGATTCAAGGGAACATTTCGGCAATCGATCAACTTGCGGGCAACCTCAATACGGGACGGCCCGCTGTCGAATCCGCGATTCAGAACCTGCCGGTCAAGCTCGAAAGCGTCGGCAAGACCGCTTCCTACGGCTCGTGGTTCTCGATCTATCTGTGTGGAATCGACCTCACGCTCGGGCCGGGAGCCCCTCCAACCCGGCTTAACCTGCCGACAGGCCTGCCGCAGATTAACCAGCCGATCTACACCAATGCGGCAACGCGCTGCCAGCCAGGGGGTATCCAATGACGACCCACCGCAGCCCGGTAATTACCGGATTCATCGGTTTGTTGGTCCTTCTCTTCGCCACACTGTCCGCCTTCTACCTGTCTGACGTTCCCATTTACGGTGCGTCTAACCGCTATTCAGCTGAATTCAGCGAGTCGAGCGGCCTGCAAAGCGGCGACGAGGTCCGAGTAGCGGGGGTCAAAGTTGGTGACGTCACCGACGTCAAGCTCGAAGGTGACAGGGTCGTCGTGGACATGCTCGTCCAGGACACCTGGATAGGTGACCGAACGAGTGCCTCAATTCAGATCAAGACCCTGCTGGGGCAGAAGTACGTCGAACTCGAACCACGCGGCACTGAGGGGCTGGATCCTTCGGTACGAATCCCATTGGACCGCACCGTCGCTCCATACGACGTCGTGCCTGCGTTCCAGGAAGCTGGGCGCACACTCGGCGAGGTGGATATGCCGCAGGCAGCTGAGGCATTCGAAACGCTGTCTGATGCATTCCGTGACACACCTGAGCATATGCAAAACGCCATCGAGGGAGTCACCAGATTGTCGGAGACGATCTCTAGCCGCGATCAGGAGCTGATCGAGCTTCTTGAGAAGACACGCACTACAACGCAGATTTTCGCGGACCGCAACCAGGAGTTCCAGCGGTTGATCTCCAACGCCGGGCTGCTGCTTCAAGAGCTGAACATCCGGCGTGAAGCGATTTCGCTCCTACTGACATCAACTCAGGACCTGTCTAATGAACTGACCGGGCTGGTCGCGGATAACGAGCAGCAGATCGGTCCAGCGCTTGCGCAACTGCAGGGCGTCACCGACATGCTTGTCGCGAACCAGGAGAGTCTTGGCCAAGCAGTGAATCTGATGGCCCCGTTCTACCGCGTCTTCGCCGACACGCTGGCTAATGGCCGCTGGTTCGACATTGCAATCCTCAACATCACTCCGCCAGGGCTCCCGGATGTACCTGGAATCCGCGAACCGATCCGCACCGTGGGAGGCAACTGATGACGCGGCAAAAGACGTTCGGGGTGATTGCCGCCGGCCTGGTGCTGGTCCTGTTGGCCGGAATAGTTGTCTGGTACTTCTTCTTCCGGCCTGGCATGAAGATCACGACCTACTTCCCGACCACGGTAGGCATCTACAGCGGCACAAACATTCGCGTGCTCGGAATCGATGTCGGCAAGGTTTCAAGCGTGACCCCCGTTGGTGACGAGGTGCGCGTGGAGATGAACATCAATCGCGGCGTGGACCTTCCCGCTGAAGTCCACGCGATGCAGATGACTCCGTCGCTTGTTTCAGACCGTTTCATCCAACTCGCCCCCGCGTACTCAGAAGGTCCGAAACTCGAAGGGCCAAACGCAGAGATCCCCCGTGAGCGCACAGCAACTCCCGTGGAGGTCGATGAGATCTATCAAGCACTCGCTGACTTCACAGAAGCAATGGGTGCCGACGGAGCGAACGCCGACGGTGCACTCAGTGAGTTCATCGACGTTACCCACGAGAACCTAGTCGGAAATGGGGAGGCCCTAGGCCGCTCTATTACCGAACTAGCCGAGGCCTCACGCGTCTTTGCGGATTACCGTGAAGACTTCTTCGGTACCGTCCGCAACCTGCAGGAACTATCGACTGCACTGGCCGAGAACGACGCGCAGGTGCGCAACTTCAACACCCAGATGGCAACGTTCTCGGACTTCCTCGCGGGTGAGCGGGACAATCTTGGTGCGGCAATCAATCAGCTTTCGTTCGCCCTCGACGACGTCGCAAGGTTCGTCAATGACAACCGAGAAGCACTGTCAAGCAACATTGATGGTCTCGCACAGGTGACGGGTCGTGTATCGCAAGAGACAGAAGCGATGCGAGAGGTCTTGGTGACCATTCCCATCGCGATCAGCAACCTCGCCAACGCGTACAACGCAGAGGCTGGGGCACTATCGGCACGCGTGAACCTGCTGGAACTCCAGGATCTCGGTGGCACAATCTGTGGTTTGGTAGACCTGCAACGTCTCTACCCAGGCGACTCGCGGTTTGCTGAACTCGGGCGGCAAATGGCGCCGATAATCAGACAGTGCGAAGGCTTGGCGGAGCAGGTCAATGCCGGTATTCAGAGCCCCGGAGTGGTTTTGCCGCTAGGGATCATGAGCAACGATCTAGTTCAGCGCTCAGGGCCAGTTCCGGGCACAGTTCCGGGCCAGTTCTCGCCGATTCCGCAGACGGAAACTGAGCGTTCATTGACTGCACCGCACGGGGGAGGTGGACAGTGACGAAATCACCCGCTGTTCGTAAGAGGGTTGTCAGAGGGGTCGCCGCCGCTGCAGGGTTGTCGGCGCTTGCGATGACCGCCTCTGGCTGCTTCGTGATGAGCGACGGCATCTACACGTTTCCCCTTCCAGGCGGTCCGAGCCTGGGCCCTGATCCCATCTCCGTGACCGCAGAGTTCGACCAGGTGCCTGAGGTTTTTCCGGAGACCATGGTCAAGGTCAATGGCGTCAATGTGGGCAAGATCGATAGGGTGGACCTGAGTGATGATGGATGGAATGCCGTCGTCTCCATGACGTTGCAAAACGATCTCCAGCTTCCCGCGAACTCACGGATCTCCATTCAGCAGACTGCACTGCTGGGTGAGAAGTTCCTCGCCATCGAGCCGCCACCTCAAGCTGACCGTGTCCCGGAGGTGATTGAGGAGGGCGATGTCATCCCAATCGACAACAGTCGGGTCCAGATCGAGATCGAGGACATCTTCGGAGCACTTTCGCTACTGCTGAACGGCGGCGGCGTGGCCCAGATCCAGCCGATTATCGAGGAACTTGACCGGGCTTTCGGCGGTCGTGAACCACAGGTGAAAGCGCTTCTGAATGACACCAACCAGCTGGTGGCAAGCCTGAACAACCAGCGCGCGGAGATTCAGCGCGCGTTTGACAACGTCGAGGTTATGTCTGGACGCCTGGACAACCAGCGCGAGCAGATCAGCCGGGTGGTGGAGGAAATTCCCCGTGGAACTCAGATCCTCAGCGAGCAAACGCCCCAAATCATCGAGATGCTCCGGCAGCTCGACGGGATGAGCCAGGTCGGGACTCAGGTGATTGGGCAGGCCCGCGACGATCTCGTTCAAGATCTGCGCGCGCTTCGCCCGACGCTCCAGGCGCTAGCGAATTCAGGACCGGATCTTCCGAACTCTATTCAGCTGCTCCCGACCTATCCATTCCCGGACGCCGCCATCGATTCAACCTTCGGTGGAGCTATCAACGGCTGGCTGGCGGTCGATCTGTCGATCGCCGACACTCTGGAGAACCTCGGTGTGGGCCAGGGCACGCCACAGTATGTGGCTCCATACGGTTCGCCACAGCCGACAGTTGACCCGTCGAACCCGTACATCGGAGGCAACGGGCCACGGCCGGGTCCGGGGACACAGCCTCTACTTCCACTAGGAAATCTCGTCCAAGTCGGACTGCCGAATGGTGACGAGATGCCAGGTCCGATCCAGGACCTCCTGAATATGTTGGGAGATCGGCAGCCATGATTTCACGATTCGTAAAGATCCAGCTCATCCTCTTCGTGATTGTGGCTGTGGTGGGTGTGATTTTCGTGAGCGCCAAGTACGCGCGTCTCCACACACTGCTCGGTTTCGGTGAGTTCCCCGTATATGTCGAGATGGAAGACAACGGCGGAATCTTCCCGTACGCGGAAGTCACGTACCGGGGTGTCCCAGCGGGACTGGTTGGCGAGGTAGTGCCGATACCCGGTGGTACTCGGGTGGAACTCCTCATTCGCAACGACGCGCCGGACATCCCCGCCGACTCGCGAGCGAAAGTGAACAACCGCTCGGCCGCAGGTGAGCAGTTCGTCGACCTCCAGGCTGACACTGACGAAGGGCCGTTCCTCGAATCAGGCTCCGTGATCGAATTCGAGAACAGTTCAGCGCCGGTGCGGGTTGAGTCGCTGCTCAACGGCCTGTATGACCTGTCGCAGTCGATCCCCCTGGATAAGTTCCGGGAAGTCGTGGCCGAGACCGCGGAGATTTTCCATGGCCGCGGTGAGGATCTAGGCACGATCATCGACTCCTTCGATGCCTTCTCCGAGGAGGCGAATGAATCGATGGATCAGACCCTGCAGTTCCTTCGCGACGGCAGCGTGGTCCTTCGGACTCAAGCTGAGCAGGCGAATGAGGTGCGGTCGTTTTCGCGCGATCTGACTCTGATCACCGACCAGTTGCAGCAGAGCGATCAGGATATCCGCCGGATAATCAACACGTCGACGGACGCAGGCGCGGCCGTGTCCGCGCTCCTCGAGCGAGGTGGGCCAGGCCTCACTGAGTTCTTGCGGACTACCGAGCCGATAGCCGAGGTTCTCGGTGAGCGCGGCCAGTTCCTGCGCCCGGTGCTGCAAGCGCTGCCGGCGCTTGGTGCGGCTGCCTACACCGCAGCGCCTGGTGACGGCACTGCTCGATTTGGACTCATCTTTGAGTTGAACAACCCTCCGGCATGTACGGTCGGGTACGAAGGCACCTTCCAGCGGCTTCCCGCAGGCCCCACGGGTAATCCCATGATCAATGGCGCGATGAGTGACTGGGAATGGGATACGTCGATCGGCTGCCGGACACCGCAGGGCAGCCCCGTCGGTGTTCGAAGTTCGAACAAGGCAATCTTTGCTGATCCGAGTGTTCCTCAGCCGTGGGACAACAACCCGAAGCGTGCCGGTGACCACACAGATCTCGCACCCTTCGGTCGGCAGGCCTTTGAACTACTTGAGCTTGTCGGCTGGAACTGACAGCTAAGGTAACCGGACTGGGGTCCCGCGCGACGCGATCGTGAAGGATTCACCTTCTGTGTAAGGGTGAATCCTTCACGATTGTGGGCTGCTGGGCCCCATTCGCATGCACAGATCTGTCTGTTGGCTGAGAAATCTTCTTGGAAAATCGCGGGAAGGCAATGTGATTACTTCGCAAAGGTACGGTGTACGCGTGAGTGACAAGACTGTCGAAACTGATCCAGCTCCGACCAAAACTCAAAAGTCAGGGGGGAAGCTGGGTGCGGTAGTGATTGCGCTTTTCGTACTGGCAATCATCGCCCTCGGGTGGGTCGGCTTCGCGTGGTGGAAGGCTCTCGATCAGGCAGGCGTCTCAAGCGAGCGGGACAGGCTGCTCGGTGAGGCCAGGCAAGCTGCCGTGTACCTCAACTCATTCGATACCAATGATCTTGATGCGACTTTCGGAAATATTGAGTCGGTCATCACCGGTGAGCAGTTGCGCGCGGAGATGGAAGAAGCACGCAATCAGCTCGAGTCCGATGCCCCGTCCGGGGGCCGTATCAATGCTGACGTGACCGATATCGCCATTGTGAACTTCGATCCCGACTCCGATGAGGCGCTGGCTATCGCTGTCGTTCTGAGGACGACGGCCGGGCCCACAGGGCAATCCGTGACGCAGCGGGTCATGATGGAAATGCAGCTGGCGCGCGTCGATGGTTCGTGGAAGGTCTCGGCATCAACTCAGGTTGGGACACCGGCATTGGTCGCTGAATCGCCGGGTGCGGACGGCGAGTTGCCGCCAGAACTGATGCCTGAGGGTGCGGAGCTTCCACTCGAAGAGCTGCCCACCGGTGAAACTCCCGGCGAAGGTGTCCCAGAAGATGAATCTCAGCCTGGGCAACCTGGTGAATAGGCCGGTTTCGCGGATCTAGAAGTATTAGGAGTCCCTATCTATGTCTCGTCCTCGTCGCACTACACCTGGCCCCGGAGGGAAGAACCGCCGGCCCAAGCTGGCTGGCCACGGGAGCAGCCGTGACCCGCAAGTACAGGGCACGGCGAGTGATGCGTCCACCGGCCCGAAGCGCCGCTCAGACAAGCGGGCCGGGGGCGGTTCTGGCCGCCACTCCGCTGGGCGCAGCGCACTAGCTGGCGTCAATACTCGATTGCTGTCCGCAACGATCATCGTTGGCGCAATCGCCATTGCCGGCGCAGTCGTTCTTGCGGTGGTGCATGGCCCATCGGCGTTGCGCGGACAGCCGCAGAGCGACGGCATCGCGTTCGTCGATCAAGCGGCGACCACGGAGGTGGAGAACCGCACGAAGGAGGCTCTCGCAGCAGTCTTCAGCTACGACCACAGAACCCTCGACGAAGACTTTGACCGGGCGTTGTCGTTCCTCACCGAGGATATGCAGGATGAGTACCGGCAGACTATCGACGCAACTCGACAGGCAGCCGAACAACGCCAGGCCACAGTCGAGATGGCGATCCGGCATGCCGGTGTGCATGCGTTGTCAAACGATGAAGCTGAACTGCTCGCGCTGTCACTTGTGAGCACCGAGTACGACGACGTGCCGGGGGAGATGTACTCCGGCCCGCTGCGCGTGGTCCTCAAGAAGGTGGATGGCGACTGGCTTATCGACTCGATCGACGAGCGATAAACGACACATCTTGGTGTTTCAGCGTCGCGGCCCCGGTGACACGAGAAGGAAGTAGGATTATGCTTCCGATGGGACGACAGTAACCGCGCATGGTTGCTAGGAGGCAGCTGCGGTCGTTTCGTCCCACCGGAAGCGTTCTATAGTCATGCGCGTAAGGCGGGCGAGCGGTACGATTCTGCTGCCACGCCAGATGCTCTATTCGACATCTGACTAATGTTCGTCTATTGTTGGACGTTGCGCTGGCTGCCTCCTGTCCATACCTCGTTGTTCGTCTTGGCGCTAATCGTGCCCAGTCGAGTGGGGAGGGTTCGTTCGGGGTGCCACCAGCGGACTCAAACACTCAGCAAAGCAGACGACAGCGATTGCCGTTCGTAGTTCAGAGCGGCGCGCGTGAGGTGCTGGAAGGACGCATCTTGGCAGTCTCCCGCCAGACCAGTTCAGTGGCCGGTATCCCCGGGGCTCCTAACAGGGTATCTTTTGCGAAGATTCGCGAACCCCTTGAAGTACCCGGGTTGCTAGACCTTCAGTTGGATTCGTTCGAATGGTTGATCGGTGCTGAGAGGTGGCGCAAGCGTGCCGCAGCCCGCGGGCAGGAGATCCTGACGAGCGGTCTTGAAGACGTTCTCGAAGAGATCTCACCGATCGAGGATTTCGCCTCCTCAATGTCACTTTCGTTCTCTGACCCTCGGTTCGAAGAGGTTAAGGCCTCCGTCGACGAGTGCAAAGAGAAAGATATGACGTACGCCGCTCCGCTCTTCGTGACGGCGGAGTTCATCAACAACGAAACCGGCGAAATTAAGAGCCAGACGGTCTTCATGGGTGATTTCCCGATGATGACCGACAAGGGCACTTTCGTCATCAATGGCACGGAGCGGGTTGTGGTTTCGCAGCTCGTCCGGTCGCCTGGCGTTTATTTCGATAAGACCCGCGACAAGTCCACGGAAAAGGACCTGTACAGCGTCAAGGTCATCCCGAGCCGGGGAGCCTGGCTCGAGTTCGACATCGACAAGCGCGACACGGTTGGCGTGCGTATCGACCGGAAGCGGCGTCAGCCCGTCACCGTGCTACTCAAGGCGCGTGGCTGGACCAATGAGCAGATCGCGGAACGCTTCGGCTTCTCCGAGATCATGATGTCGACGCTGGAGAAGGACAACACCGCTGGCACCGACGACGCACTGCTCGACATCTACCGCAAGCTTCGTCCGGGCGAGCCGCCGACGAAGGAAGGTGCGGAGAACCTCCTCGAAGGGCTGTTCTTCAAGGAGAAGCGCTACGACCTGGCGCGTGTCGGCCGCTACAAGGTGAACAAGAAGCTCGGCCTGACAGTCGATCCCACCTCCACGGTGCTTACCGACGAGGACATTGTCACCACGATCGAATACCTCGTTCGCCTGCAAGCTGGCGAGCGGCGGATGGCTGCTGCCAACGGCGACGAGATTCGTGTCAATGTCGATGACATTGACCACTTCGGAAACCGCCGCCTGCGCACTGTTGGTGAGCTGATTCAGAATCAGATCCGCGTGGGCCTGTCCCGCATGGAGCGTGTTGTTCGTGAACGGATGACGACCCAGGATGTCGAGGCGATTACGCCGCAGACACTGATCAACATCCGGCCAGTTGTCGCTGCGATCAAGGAGTTCTTCGGAACTTCGCAGCTCAGCCAGTTCATGGATCAGAACAACCCGCTTTCGGGGCTCACCCACAAGCGGCGCCTATCAGCGCTGGGCCCGGGTGGTCTGTCTCGTGAACGTGCAGGTCTCGAAGTGCGCGACGTACACCAGTCGCACTATGGCCGCATGTGCCCGATTGAGACGCCGGAAGGCCCGAACATTGGTCTGATCGGTTCGCTTTCGGTGTATGCGCGGGTCAACCCCTTCGGCTTCATCGAAACTCCGTACCGCAAGGTCATCGATGGTCAGGTGACGGATGACATCTTCTACCTGACAGCTGACGAGGAAGACCGGTACGTCATCGCGCAGGCGAACTCGCCGCTCGATGCCGAAGGCCGCTTCGTTGAGGATCACATCCTCGTTCGGGTCCGGCGTGAAGCCGAGTCCGAGGTGGAGTTCGTATCACCGAACCAGATCGACTTCATGGACGTCTCACCACGTCAGATGGTTTCGGCTGCGACCGCGATGATCCCATTCCTCGAGCACGACGACGCTAACCGTGCCCTCATGGGCGCGAACATGCAGCGTCAGGCTGTGCCGCTGCTCCGCAGCGAGGCACCACTCGTTGGTACTGGCATGGAGCTGCGCGCCGCATACGACTCAGGTGATGTCATCGTCAGCGAAAAAGCTGGCGTCGTCGAGGAAGTTTCCGCCGACTACATCACGATCATGGCTGATGACGGCACCCGCCGTACATACCAGTTGCGCAAGTTCAGCCGGTCGAACCAGGGCACATGCATCAACCAGCGCCCGATCGTCGACGAAAGCCAGCGCGTTGAGGTCGGACAAGTTATTGCTGACGGTCCTTGCACCGACGAAGGCGAAATGGCCCTCGGTAAGAACCTGCTCGTCGCGATCATGCCGTGGGAAGGCCATAACTACGAGGACGCGATCATCATTTCGCAGCGCCTCGTAGAAGAGGACGTCTTCACCTCGATCCAGATCGAGGAGCATGAGCTTGATGCCCGCGACACCAAGCTCGGTGCCGAGGAAATCACCCGTGACATCCCGAACGTTGCTGACGAGGTGCTCGCTGATCTCGATGAGCGGGGAATCGTCCGGATCGGTGCGGAAGTTCGCGACGGCGACATCCTCGTCGGCAAGGTCACGCCGAAGGGCGAAACCGAGCTGACGCCGGAGGAGCGCTTGCTCCGTGCGATCTTCGGTGAGAAGGCACGTGAGGTGCGCGACACCTCGCTGCGTGTCCCCCACGGTGAAACCGGCAAGGTCATCGGTGTTCGCGTGTTCTCACGTGAGGACAATGACGACCTTCCCCCAGGTGTCAACGAACTTGTGCGCGTGTACGTGGCGCAGAAGCGGAAGATCCAGGACGGTGACAAGCTTGCTGGCCGCCACGGCAACAAGGGCGTTATCGGCAAGATCCTCCCGCACGAGGACATGCCGTTCCTCCCGGATGGCACGCCGGTCGACATCATCCTGAACACCCACGGTGTTCCGCGCCGTATGAACATCGGCCAGATTCTCGAGTCGCATCTCGGCTGGATCGCGAAATCGGGCTGGAAGATCGACACGGTCAACGGGACTCCTGACTGGGCGGCAAACCTCCCCGAGGATGTCCTCGAAGCGCCAGAAAACACGCGGACCGCGACACCGGTCTTCGACGGTGCCAAGGAAGACGAACTGGCGGGTCTGCTCGGTTCGACTCTGCCGAACCGTGACGGCGACCAGATGGTCGGCGCAAACGGCAAGGCCCAGTTGTTCGATGGCCGTTCCGGCGAGCCCTTCCCGTACCCGGTCGCGGTCGGTTACATGTACATCTTGAAGCTGCACCACATGGTCGACGACAAGATCCACGCCCGTTCGACCGGTCCTTACTCGATGATCACCCAGCAGCCGCTAGGTGGTAAGGCCCAGTTCGGTGGTCAGCGGTTCGGTGAAATGGAGTGCTGGGCCATGCAGGCCTATGGCGCCGCCTACACCCTGCAGGAACTTCTGACGATCAAGTCGGACGACGTCGTCGGCCGCGTCAAGGTGTACGAAGCGATCGTCAAGGGGGAGAACATCCCTGAGCCCGGTATCCCTGAGTCGTTCAAGGTTCTGCTCAAGGAACTGCAGTCGCTGTGCCTCAACGTCGAAGTGCTTTCTTCGGACGGCGCTGCGATTGAGATGCGTGACACCGATGACGACGATGTGGAACGTGCTGCTGCAAGTCTTGGGATGAACAGCCGGGCGATCTGACACAGGTTCTGGTACGGCGCGGCCGCCACGCTGGTTTCCGCGCCGGGGCTTATTAGGTGAAGAAGGAATTGCAGTCCGGTACCACAGATCGGCAACCCACACCCGATCTGTGGCGCCATAACCCTTACGGGGAAAGGAAGTTACGTGCTAGACGTCAACTTCTTCGATGAACTCCGCATCAGTCTCGCCACTGCGGAGGACATCCGGGCCTGGTCGCACGGCGAGGTCAAGAAGCCGGAGACGATCAACTACCGCACCCTCAAGCCCGAGAAGGACGGTCTTTTCTGTGAGAAGATCTTCGGCCCGACTCGTGACTGGGAATGCTACTGCGGTAAGTACAAGCGTGTCCGCTTCAAAGGCATCATCTGCGAGCGATGCGGTGTCGAGGTCACTCGCGCCAAGGTTCGTCGTGAACGCATGGGCCACATCGCTCTCGCCGCACCAGTAACCCATATCTGGTACTTCAAGGGCGTGCCGAGTCGTCTCGGCTACCTGCTTGACCTCGCGCCGAAGGATCTGGAAAAGATCATCTACTTCGCCGCGTACGTGATCACGCATGTCGATAACGAACTGCGTCACAACGAGCTGTCGACTCTCGAAGCGCAAATGAACGTCGAGAAAAAGGGTGTCGCCGATCAGCGCGATGCCGACCTCGAGGCGCGTGCCCAGAAGCTCGAAACCGACCTCGCACTCCTCGAGACCGAGGGCGCGAAGGCGGATGCGCTTGACAAGGTCAAGAAGGGCGCCGAGCGCGAGATGCGTCAGATTCGCGATCGCGCGCAGCGGGAGATCGATCGTCTCGAAGAGATCTGGAACGTCTTCACCAAGCTCGCCCCCAAGCAGCTGGTGCTTGATGAGCTGATCTACCGTGAGCTCGTCGACCGGTACGGCGAATACTTCGAAGGCGGCATGGGTGCTGAGGCGATCCAGAAGCTGCTCGAAATCTTCGACGTGCACGCCGAAGCGGAAATCCTCCGCGAAACCATCCGCAGTGGCAAAGGCCAGAAGAAGCTTCGCGCACTGAAGCGTCTGAAGGTCGTTGCAGCGTTCCAGCACACCGGGAACTCGCCGCTTGGCATGGTGCTTGATGCTGTGCCGGTGATTCCGCCGGAACTGCGCCCGATGGTGCAGCTCGATGGTGGCCGTTTCGCGACGTCCGACCTGAACGACCTGTACCGCCGCGTCATCAACCGCAACAACCGCCTGAAGCGCCTCATCGATCTCGGAGCTCCCGAGATCATCGTGAACAACGAGAAGCGCATGCTGCAGGAATCGGTTGACGCGCTGTTCGACAACGGCCGTCGTGGCCGGCCTGTCACCGGCCCGGGCAACCGTCCGCTGAAGTCGCTGTCGGATCTGCTCAAGGGCAAGCAGGGCCGCTTCCGTCAGAACCTTCTCGGTAAGCGTGTCGACTACTCAGGCCGTTCCGTCATTGTTGTTGGTCCGCAGCTCAAGCTGCACCAGTGCGGTCTGCCGAAGCTGATGGCGCTCGAACTGTTCAAGCCGTTCGTCATGAAGCGTCTCGTCGATCTCAACCACGCGCAGAACATCAAGTCTGCGAAGCGCATGGTGGAGCGTCAGCGCACACAGGTGTGGGAAGTCCTCGAAGAGGTCATCACCGAGCACCCAGTGATGCTCAACCGTGCACCCACGCTGCACCGCCTGGGAATCCAGGCCTTCGAGCCGATCCTCGTCGAGGGTAAGGCCATCCAGCTGCACCCGCTCGTCTGTGAGGCGTTCAACGCTGACTTCGACGGTGACCAGATGGCTGTGCACTTGCCGCTGTCGGCCGAGGCTCAGGCAGAGGCACGTGTGCTGATGCTGTCGTCGAACAACATCCTGTCGCCGGCATCGGGGCGTCCGCTTGCGATGCCGCGTCTCGACATGGTTACCGGCCTCTACCACCTGACCCGCAAGGTCGACGGTGCCAAGGGTGAATACCAGCCGGCCACCGGTGACAGCCCTGAGCGTGGTGTGTATGCGACACCGGCAGAAGCCATCATGGCGTTCGATCGTGGCGAGCTGGCACTGCAGGCGCGGATCAAGGTGCGGATCACGAACCGTCGCCCTACTCGGGAACAAGAGAACGTATTGTTCCCGGAGGGCTGGAAGCCCGGCGACGCATGGCTTGCTGATTCGACCCTGGGTCGCGTGCATTTCAACGACCTGCTGCCCTCGGACTATGCATTCGTCAACGACGTGATGCCGAAGAAGCGCCAGTCGGTCATCATCAACGATCTCGCCGAGCGTTACCCGATGATCGTCGTCGCGCAGACAGTGGACAAGCTGAAGGATTCCGGCTTCTACTGGGCCACCCGGTCCGGTGTGACAGTCGCGATGTCCGACGTGCTGGTTCCGCCGGAGAAGCAGCAGATTCTCGCGGAATACGAAGACAAGGCCGAAAAGCTGGAGAAGAAGTACCAGCGTGGCCAGGTCTCGACCGACGAGCGCCGTGACGGTCTGGTGGAAATCTGGAAGGAAGCGACAGAGAAGGTCGGTAAGGCCCTCGAAGATCACTATCCAGATGACAACCCGATCCCGATGATCGTGAAGTCGGGTGCTGCGGGCAACATGACCCAGATTCGCTCGCTCGCGGGCATGAAGGGTCTGGTGACCAACCCGAAGGGTGAGTTCATCCCGCGTCCGATCAAGTCCTCCTTCCGTGAGGGCCTGACCGTGCTCGAGTACTTCATCAACACGCACGGTGCGCGTAAAGGTCTGGCTGACACCGCCCTTCGTACCGCCGACTCGGGTTACCTCACCCGTCGTCTCGTCGACGTTTCGCAGGACGTCATCGTCCGCGAAACGGACTGCGGAACTTCTCGCGGTCTCGAGATGCCGATCGCCGAGATTGGCTTCGATGGGCAACTCCACCCTGTTGAGCACGTCGAGACGAGTGTTTACGCCCGGACCCTGGCGTCGGATGCGATCGATAAGGACGGCAACGTCGTTGTCGAGCGTGGCCACGACCTCGGTGACCCTGCGATCGAGAAGCTGATCGAAGCAGGAATCACGGGTGTGAAGGTCCGCTCGGTGCTGACCTGCACCACCGCGACGGGCGTGTGTGCGACTTGCTACGGTCGCTCGATGGCGACCGGGCAGCTCGTCGATATCGGTGAAGCTGTCGGTATCGTTGCCGCCCAGTCGATCGGTGAGCCTGGTACGCAGCTGACAATGCGTACCTTCCACCAGGGCGGTGTCGGTGAAGACATCACCGGCGGTCTCCCACGTGTCCAGGAACTGTTCGAAGCGCGTGTGCCGAAGAACAAGGCGCCCATCGCTGAGGTTTCGGGTCGTGTCCGCATCGATGACGATGACCGCTTCTACAAGGTCATCATCGTTCCGGATGACGGCAGTGACGAAGTCACCATCGACAAGCTCCCGAAGCGTCAGGGCCTTGCCCGCTTCAAGCATGACGATGGCGTTGAGCGAATCCTGGCCGAGAACGACCACGTCGAGGTTGGACAGGAACTCCTCGAAGGCTCCGCGGATCCGCACGAGGTGCTGCGTGTTCGCGGCCCGCGTGAGGTTCAGATCCACCTCGTGAACGAGGTCCAGAAGGTCTACCGTTCACAGGGTGTGTCGATCCACGACAAGCACATCGAAGTGATCATTCGCCAGATGCTGCGTCGCGTGACGATCATCGATTCGGGCTCCACCGAGTTCCTTCCCGGCTCGCTCGTTGAGCGCGCCGACTTCGAGGCGGAAAACCGTCGCGTCGTCGCGGAGGGTGGCGAGCCCGCAGCAGGTCGTGCAGTGCTCATGGGTATCACCAAGGCATCGCTCGCGACCGATTCGTGGCTGTCCGCGGCCTCCTTCCAGGAGACCACTCGAGTGCTCACCGATGCGGCCATCAACCGCCGCAGCGACCGCCTCATCGGTCTCAAGGAGAACGTGATCATCGGTAAGCTGATCCCGGCCGGTACCGGCATCAACCAGTACCGGAACATCCAGGTTCAGCCGACCGAAGAGGCCCGCGAGGCCGCATACTCTGTCGCTTCGTACGAGGACCAGTACTACGGTCCCGATACGTTCGGCATGAGCACCGGTGCCGCGGTTCCGCTCGACGACTTCGGCGGATACACCGACTACCGGTAGTCAGCAGGAGCTCCACCACAAAGCCCGCCCTGGAATTCCAGGGCGGGCTTTTGTGATTTCTGGTCACGAGTGGGCAGTTATGCGCGAGATACAGCGCCAGATTTATATACATAACCGCCCACTTGTGAGGCGGGACTAGGTGCGAACCGGTATGGACAGCCGTGCGGTCAATCCGGTCGCCGGGGTGCCGCTCAGTTCGGCCATCTGAGTCGCCCACCCGTCACGGAAGACCATATCGCCGGGGAGACTCAGCTGCGCGAAACTGCGGTCACTTCCGGGATAGTCCGCCACCGAGTACACCGACGCGGACACGTCTTCTGGCAGAGCGATCTGTGAGGTCAGAAGCGGAGTGCCCGCGCTGCTCGCACTGTCCAGGCTGGAGAACACCTCGAAATGAATATGCGGCCACCTGCCGGGGTAGCAGCCTGGGAAGATACTGGTGAACGTGACCCTGCCCGATGAGTCGGAGACACCGACGCCGCGCAGGTAGTTCTCTGATGCGGCGCCTGGTGAGTAGAGGGAGTAGTCGCCGTTCCGGTCACATTGCCACACGTATATCGCAGCACCAGCGAGCGGTGCGCACCCGGCTGTCCAGTCCTGCAGAGTGAGGTCCAAGGACATGGCCACACCATCAGCCACCGCGGACGAGTCCCCGAAGCTGCGACGAATATCCGTGCGAACCACCCCGTCGCGCACCAGCACGTTCGGACCGTTCGATCCGTCGCCGGGGAACGGCCCAGCGGTCTCTTCAGGAACGGCGACACAACTGTCAGGATCGCCGAGCCCTGCCTCCGACGCTGGAGAAGTGGGGCTAGCCTCGCCAGATCCCGCGCGGGGCGCTGTGCCGCCGCACGCCGCGGCGAAAGCCCCGGCGCTGGTTATCCCTAGGATTGCGAGCAGACTCCGGCGGCTGAGCAGGCGGGGCATGTCATACGCCAAGCCACGATCAAGGTCGTCAGCGTGATTATCGGGCATGTTCACGATCTTTACCTTTGATTATGTCAGCACGCTGGCATAAACCTGGGAAGAAGCTGTCAATCGCGCCTAGTGCAGCGGCAGAACCATTGCCTGTGCATGAACTTTTCCGCCCACGGTGAACCATATCGTGAGGTCCTTCTCGCCGTGGCGTGTGCGGAGCAGAACGTCGTCGTCGGGGGCTATGGGAACGAGATACTCAATGACGGTGCGGGTGGGCACCTCGTGCAGTTCGGGTCGCGTGCGAAGCGCCGCGTCGACAGCCTGGAGGTACATGGCATTGTTGACGTGCGCCATCACGTCGATGTCGGTACTCCGCAACGGGAAGGGTGTGACAGCGTCGTCAGGACCAGGAGAGTCGCTAATCCACTGTTGCCACCTGAGGCGTGAGGTCAGCGCCGTACCGCTGAGGAGCTTCTCGAACCTGTCCGTGATGCGGGCGGGCCTGAGGGTTTCTGCGTTGAAGTTGATCCAGAACCCCTCGGTCTCGACGAGTCCGCCATCGTCAGTGGTCATCCGCACTCGCATCGAGCACCAGCGGCTGGAAAGTCCGGAGCACCACCGGTTGATGTGGACAAGGCTGGGGAACTCAGGCGGCTGGATGACATCGATGACAGATCTCCGTACGACCCAGGCGGGGTGCTCTGCGCGCGCGTCCACGGCATCGAGGTGGTCGAACCCGGCGTCCTGAAGGTACCGTGCGATCCCGTCGAGCCGGAGACGCCAATTCTTGTCTACGTCACCGGCCCGCATAGGCCAGTTGGTCGTGAAGACATGGCCGTCGTGGGGGAGCGGCATCAAGGGAGTGTCGAGCATGGTGGCTCCTGGGTGACTAGCGCGGAACATGGAACTTGTCGAGCCGGGCGGCGCCGCGATCGAGTTGATCCCAGCGCCGGGTGGTCGTCAGCACAGCGATCGCCGAGGTGGGGAACTTGCTGCGCATCTGGTCGGCCTCGTCACTGTCATCGTTGTCGGCTAGCCACAAAGCGGCCTCCGGGATGCCGGGCCAGTGGGCAATGACGAGCAGCGTCTGGCTGTCCTCGCCGATGAGTCCAACCTCTTCGGCGATTATCTCAGGATCTGCGCCATAGAGACTCTCAAGGTACTGCACGGGCGCGTCGATCCCTGATGCCGCGAACGTTTCCCGGGTGCGTACCGCTGACGAGCACAGCACATGGTCGACTGGAGCGGTTACCCGCTGGAGCCATTTGCCCCCCAATGCGGCTTCCCGTTGACCGCGCGGCGCGAGGGGCCGGTCGTGGTCCGGAACGCCATCCGGATAGGCAGACTTGCCGTGACGCATGAGGATGAGGGTGCGGCGAGACTCCATGGCCGTCCAGCGTAGCGGCAGCGGGGTGTCAGAGCTCACGTGAAGCCCCAGAACGGCCGCCGTGTCTCGGGACTTATGAGGCGAGGGCGAAGTCCGGGGCCTGGAGTGCCCGGCGCAGAAGATGAGCGAGCGCGTGTGCCACGGCCTCAGTGCGTTCGAGGATGACCGAATGGCCCGCACCCTCGACACGCACCAGGTCCGCTGCGGGGAGCGCGGAGGCAAGGGCTGCTGAGTGATGAAAGGGCGTCATATGGTCAGCAGAGCCGCACAGCACCAACGCTGGGATCTCCTGCAATGCGGAGAGGGCCAACGATTCGTTGAGGTGGAGCAGAGACCGCAGAAAGCCAATCTTGGTGGCGAGCGCGGTCTCGTTGACCATGGCCGTGACCAGCGAGGTCACGTGCGGGCTGACGCGTCCCTCTCCAAACGCGGTGGCACGGATGATGTGTCTGGCGATGCGACGGCTGAGCCGGTGCGGAATCTCCATTAAAGCGGGCGCGCGGTCGACTGCACGGTGCAGAAGGTGCGCCAGCGGATGGCGGAGCAACTGGCCGACACCAGCGTCGGTGAGGCCATGGGACGCTGTGGCGATCAGGCCAACGCCGATAACGCGGTTGCCGATCATATGGGGGAACTGGCGCGCATAGGACATGGCCGTCATCCCGCCCATCGAGTGCCCGACGAGAACTACGGGGCCATGCGGCGCCACCGCGCGGAGCACAGCATCGAGGTCGCGGCCGAGTTGGTCGATGGTGTACGTCCCGGCCGGCGCGGAGCCCGACTCGCCGTGGCCACGGTGGTCATACGACACCATCCGGATGTCGTACCCGAGCGTCCCGGCGAGGTGCTCGCGGAGCGCGGACCACGAGTCTGCCCGCAAGCAGTGACCGTGAATAAAGACGAGGGTGAGGGGCGCGGAGCGGTCACCACATTCGGTGACAGCGAGGGGCACGCCGTCGTCGCTCAGAACCATGCTGCGCATAATGCGGGGATCGGCCCGAAACATCGCCGTTGACGTGCTCATGGTCCCTCCGTCCGCGCCGCTGATTGTGCGTGTGCCGTCTTCCGGCACCTTCCAACTATCGGTGTTGCGGAGGGTTCACGGCACCATCCCTGGGGGTGGAGTCAACGCACCCTTCGGGTAGGTGTCAGCAGTTCGGCCGACTCACCGGCCGGACCATCGAGGGGCGCGTTTCTCGTCGAAGGCGCGGATCCCCTCGGCAGCATCGTCGGAGAACGAAGCGGCAGAGGCGATCTCACTTTGTCTGCTGAACGCCTCCGTGACTGGCCACCCAGGCGACTCGTCGACGATTCGCTTGCTGAGCTCCACGGAGAGGGGTGCGCTCTCGGCGATGACATGCGCCAGGTTCCTGGCCACTTGCGCCGCATCACCGGGCGCGCACAGCCGATTGATCAGCCCGAGCTCATACGCACGGTGCGCGGAGATAGGGGCGCCGGTGTACGCGAGTTCCAGCGCGATCGCGCGGGGCAGACGTTGCGCCAGTCGCAGTACTCCGCCCGCAGCCGCGACTAGGCCGCGGCGAGCTTCGGGAAGCCCAAACGAAGCGTCCTCGGCTGCGACGACAAGGTCACAGGCCAGGGCGAGCTCGAAACCGCCGGCCAATGCGTTTCCCTCCACGGCGGCGATCACTGGTTTGACCGGTGGTGTGCCGGTAAGGCCGAGCAGTCCCCGCCGCGGTGTCACCGGGAACTGTCCTTTTGCCGCAGCTTTCAGATCCATGCCGGTGCAGAAATCAGTGCCGGCACCGCGCAGGATGGCAACGCGCGCATCGGGGTCGGCCTCAAAGGTATCGATCGCCCGCTCGATTTCCAGAGCGAGGGCCAGATCAATGGCGTTGCGCACCTGGGGACGGTTGAGGGTGATCACGCAAAGTGGCCCGTCCCACTCGACCATCAAGGAGGGAACGTGCGCCGCTCCGGTGGAGAGAAGACGGTCCCGTACCGTCCCGGTGCTGGTGTTCCGGTGTGCGCCCAGGCTGGAGACCGCACCATCGGTCAGCGTGATGGTCGTGTCAAGAAGGTCTGTCGCTTCACCGAGCGCGACGTATTCAGCTTCGGTTGCGCGCGCGAGTACTCGGTCGCCGTCGACGGTGATACAGCTGACGATCAGTGCCTCTGGACTGCCGTTGCTCTGATACGTGACCGTGTAGCCCTCGACTAGCGCTTCGCCGCTGTAGTTCGTGCGGACTCGGCGTTTCGGTGGGCGGCGCATACGCAGCCCCGCATCGATCTGCCGGAACAATGTTCGCGGCGGCTGGGCCGAGTAGATCCCGATCGCATGTTTGGTGGCGTACCAGCCGAGCGCGGTTGCGAGGCCGTAGGCAGTGGGTTCGTTGCGCAGCTGCGTGGCGAGCGCAGCGATCCCGTGGGTGCTGTAGTTGTTGAGCGGCCCGCCCGCGAAGGTCAGCCCACCTGTCTGGGTGAGCGGCCGCGCAGGATCGTCGAGAGGCAGGGAAAGCTGCTGCGCGGCAGCTTCGACAGCGAACGGGAAGCACGAGTAGAGATCGAGGTGCTTGACGTCATCGATTGTCAGCCCCGCGTGGGCGAGTGCAGCGCGGGCCGCCGCTCCGATCGCGGGAACCTCGGCGATGCTGTGGCGCTCGGATACGTGCCATTCTTCTTCCGCATGCGCGGCTGCGTGAATGAAAACCCAGTGCTGTGGCGGTATACCCGCAGCCGCGGCGGTGGCAGCGCTGCACAAAACGAGCGCAGCCCCCTGGTCGACGGTGAGGTTCGCCGTCATCAGCTTGGTGTAGGGGCTCGCAATGGGACGGTTATCTGCAGCGTGGTCAGCGATCCGTTCGGGCGAATGGTATTCCGGCAGCCAGGCGAACCGGTTCTTGGTGGCAGCAGCCGAGAAGCGCGACCACAACGAGCTTATGGCGGTGACATGTTCTCGGATGTCCCGTTTGAGGGCACCTCGAAGCGCGGATTCCATGAGTGCGTACATCGGTGCGGGTGTGAGGAGTCCGGCCGCGTTCTCCGCCTCGTTGTTCCCGGGCCGGTCGGAACCCACTCGCCGGGGCGCTCCAGCCCCGCTGTGCGGGCGATCCCAATCGGGCGCGGCCCCGGACTTCTGCGCGATCGCGAGTGAGGCGAAGGCTTCGGCTCCTGCGATGATGGCGACGTCGAGTTGTCCCTCGCTGATCGACTGGGCTGCATCGCTGACCAGCCGTTGGGGCGCGTCACCGCCGAGCGGTGCGGACTGGACCAGCTCAGCGTCATCGATGCCAAGCTCCCGGGCAAGAAGGGCCGCCTGATCGTCACCGTAGGCCCACGACACTGTCGAGACAGCACTGACGCGCACCCTGCTATCGAGTAACCGAGCATTACCGGCATCTTTGATTGCGATTCTGGCGGCATGCGCTGCCAGTTCGAGTGGCGACTGAATCGTGTCGGCGCTATTCGGCCGATGGACCGTCTGACCGATTCCGGTGAGGACTGGTGCCCACGGGTCGACCAGCTTTCCGGAGGGCGCGTGAAGTACGGGATCGGGGCGGGGGCCCGAGGGCGGAGGAATCTGACGGGTGAAAGCCCCGGCTTGCCCGGTGCTGGAGGGTTCAGCTGGCGCACCGTTCAGGAGGCGTGTGAGGTTTCCCAGCGCTTCTTTGGTGGCTGCCTGGAGTGTGCTGGCAACCAATGAACCCATAGGTCCTTTGAGTGCATCGCTGTGAAACCCGCCGGTCACTGTGAGTTCCGTTCCTGCTGGGGTTTCTTTTGCGCCGAACCAGATGCCAACGGTGGTGCCCATCGGCCCGGTACCTTCGATCGCGAAAGCGGCGGGCGGCGCGTAATGGGTCACTGTCCACTGAACGCGAGCTGGGGTTCCAAGGATTCGAACGTCTTCAATGTATTGCGAGCCACTCGTGACCTGCCCGGGCGCTCCGTTGGGCCAGTCAGCATGAAGCGTGAACCACTTCCCGAAGCTCTTGAAGTCGAGCACGCGTTCCATGATTTCGTCGGGCTGTGCCGTGACCAGCGCGGTTTCGCCAAAGGTGTGTGCGAAGTCGCGGGAGAAATGAGCCTCGGTGGGTGCAGCGCTGGTGGATGCAGCTTCGCGCTGCAGGAGGGACCGAACTGACGCCTCTCCGATGATTCGTGCAGTGCGCATCGGCATCAGTGGGTCCTGCCTGACCATGCGCAAAGCGTGCGCGACATTCCTGCGGACGCGTTGAGTAACCAAGGTGCGTTCCTTCCAGCGGTAGTCAGGACCAGCCTAATCCAAAAAGAAGCAAGCATGCTTGATTCTTTTCCGATTCGGTGTCACTCTTGTCTCACATACCTATGGCAGACCGAAGGTGGATTGGATGTCTGATCCTGGCCGACTCGTGGCCGAAGTTGTCGATGATCTTGACGCCGAAGGTGATGCGCTTGACGCATTGGTCGCTGACCTCCCGGAAAGCGCCTGGAGCACACCGACACCAGCGGAAGGATGGACTATCGCGCACCAAATTGGCCACCTTGCCTGGACCGATGATGCGTCGATCGCCGCCGCTACTGACCCGGAGCGCTTTCAGGAAATAGTCACGCTCGCATGGTCGAATCCAGCGGGTTTCGTGGACGACGCGGCAGCGGAGTGGGCAGTCGTTCCGCCCGGCGAGCTGCTCGCGAGGTGGCGCAGCGGTCGGGCGCAGCTGTCCAAAGCGCTACGCAACGCTGAGCCAGGCACGAAGCTTCCGTGGTTCGGGCCCCCAATGAGTCCGGTGTCCATGGCAAGCGCCCGGATGATGGAAACCTGGGCCCACGGCCTCGACGTCGCGGACTCGCTGGAAGTGGCCGTGCAGCCGACCAGCCGTCTCAAACATGTCGCACATATCGGTGTGCGGGCACGGGACTTCGCGTTTGCGCTCAACCAGCTAGAGGCGCCCAAAGAGCCGTTCCGGGTAGAGCTGACAGCCCCGGACGGCAGCATCTGGAGCTGGGGCCCAGAGGACGCCAGCCAGCGCGTCACATGCACTGCACTCGACTTCTGCTACCTCGTCACACAGCGTCGCAACATCACCGAACTCGACGTCGACGCCACCGGGCCGGATGCCGAGCAGTGGCTCACCATCGCGCAGGCCTTCGCGGGCCCGCCCGGAAAAGGTCGCGAACCGCAAGCACCAACGAACTCGTAACGGAGCGAAGGAACACATGGCAGCATCCCCCGTACCACCTCCAATGATCCGGGTCGGCAACTGTTCCGGCTTTTACGGTGACCGCATCTCCGCTATGCGCGAAATGCTCGACGGCGGAGACCTCGACTACCTGACCGGCGACTACCTGGCCGAGCTCACGATGCTCATCCTTGGCCGCGACCGCATGAAAGACGCCAGCCTCGGGTACGCGAAAACGTTCGTGCGGCAAATGGAAGAGTGCATGTCGCTCGCCCTCGAACAAGGCGTGAAGATAGTTGCTAACGCCGGTGGCCTGAACCCTGCAGGTCTGGCCGCAAAGCTCTCCGGTATCGCGGAGAGCCAGGGCCTGAAGGCAAAAATCGCGTACGTCGAGGGAGACGACCTTCGGGAACGTGCGCAAGAACTCGGCCTCGGCAGCCCCTTGACCGCGAACGCCTATCTTGGTGCTTTCGGAATCGCGGAGTGCCTCAAAAACGGCGCCGACATTGTGGTGACAGGCCGGGTAACCGACGCCTCGGTGATCGTCGCGCCTGCGATCGCCGAGTTTGGCTGGTCGCGCACCGACTTCGATCAGCTCGCTGGTGCCGTTGCAGCTGGCCACGTCATCGAATGCGGCACCCAGGCGACCGGTGGCAACTACTCGTTCTTCAGGGAAATTTCTGACATGAGCCGCCCCGGTTTCCCGATCGCGGAAATCTTCCCGGACGGTTCCAGCGTCATCACCAAGCATGATCACACCGGCGGCGAAGTCAGCATTGGCACCGTCACCGCTCAGCTCCTCTACGAGATCAGCGGCGGGCGATACGCCGGACCCGACGTCACCACGCGAATGGACACCATCAAATTAAGCGATGACGGTCCTCATCGCGTCCGCCTTTCCGGCGTGAAGGGTGAAGCTCCGCCCCCAGACTTGAAGGTCTCCCTGAACACACTCGGTGGATTCCGCAACCAGGCCGACTTCATTGTCACTGGCCTCGACATCGACGCCAAGGTCGAACTCGCGAAGCAGCAGCTCGAGGCGTGGCTGACCAAGCCTCCCGCTGAACTGCGGTGGGAGGTGTCAGGCACGGCGCGCGAGAACGCGCCCACCGAAGAGCAAGCGAGTTCGATCCTCCGCTGCATCGTGAAGGACATGGACCCGAAGATTGTCGGGCGCTCCTTCACCAGCGTCGCTGTCGAACTTGCGCTCGCGAGTTACCCGGGCTTCGCGCTGACCGCTCCTCCGGCTGATGCGCAGCCCTACGGGCTGTTCACGCCGGGCTACGTACCTCAAGAAAGCGTCCCGCACGTGGCCGTTCTCGCCGACGGACAGCGAGTCGACATCGCGCCTGCGCCGGAAACACGTGCACTCGAGGACACCCCCGAACCCAGCCTGCCCGCCAAACCAGCAGTGACTGAAACGCGCCAGGCGCCGCTCGGCGCCATCGCTGGCGCACGCAGCGGTGACAAGGGCGGTGACGCCAACGTCGGAGTATGGGTGCGCACCGACGAGGAGTTCGAGTGGCTCGCCCACACCCTCACCGTCGACGCGCTCAAAAAGCTTCTTCCAGAAGCTGATGGTCTGACCGTCCGCCGCTACCCCCTTCCGCACCTGAAAGCCATCAACTTCGTCATCGAAGGCATTCTCGGCCAGGGCGTGGCCTCGCAGGCGCGTTTCGACCCACAAGCCAAGGGACTCGGTGAGTGGCTGCGGTCCCGCCATCTCGATATCCCCGTTGCCCTCCTCGACGCCGAAGGAAACGAATGACATCCGCAAGTACGGCAACCTGGCCCTCGCGAGCGTTGTGGGACAGTCCCGAACGCCAGGAACTCCGCAAGACCGTGCGCCGCTTCACCGAACAACACATCCTTCCCCACCAGGATGAATGGGAACGCGTTGGCGAACTGCCACGGTCGCTGCACAAGAAGGCCGGTGACCTCGGGCTCCTTGGTGCTGGGTTCCCCGAATTCGCCGGTGGCGGTGACGGCAACCTGATCGACGCCATGATCGTCGCGGAGGAACTGTGCTATTCCGGAGCTGCAGGGGGCCTTCTCGCGTCGCTCTTCACCCACGGGATCGCCTTGCCGCACATGATCACTGCAGGAAACCCGGACCACATTGAGAAGTGGGCCAAGCCGACCCTCGACGGTGAGCTGATCGGTTCACTCGCGATTACCGAACCAGGCGGTGGTTCTGACGTCGCGAATATGCGCACGACAGCACGGCGCGACGGCGATGAGTTCGTCATCAACGGCTCGAAAACCTTCATCACCTCGGCGGTACGGGCCGATTTCGTGGTCACCGTGTGCCGAACCGGAGACAAGGGACAGCTGTCGCTGATCGTCGTGGAAAAAGGCACTCCCGGCTTCACCGTCGCCCGCAAGCTCGAGAAGATGGGCTGGCTGTGTTCGGACACCGCGGAACTGCATTATGACGATGTTCGTGTACCGGCAGCGAACCTGATCGGTGAAGAACACAGTGGATTCACGCAGCTTGCTCAGGGGTTCGTCACCGAACGCGCGGCACTTGCCGTGCAGGCTTACGCGAGCGCGCAGCGCTGCCTGGATCTGACATTGCAGTGGTGCCGCGACCGCGAGACTTTCGGGCGGCCCCTCATCAGCCGACAGGCCGTGCAGGCGACGCTCTCGGAGATGGCCCGCAAGATCGACATCGCACGGGTGTACACCCATCAGCTGATCGAGCGTTTCACGTTCGGTGACGGTGACCTCATCGCGGAAATGTGCTTTGCGAAGAACACCGCCGTGGAATCAGGGGAGTGGGTCGCTCACCAGGCTGTGCAGCTTTTCGGCGGCATGGGATACATGCGTGAAAGCGAAGTCGAGCGGCAGTACCGCGACATGCGCCTCCTCGGGATCGGCGGCGGCACGAACGAGATTCTCACAGGACTTGCAGCTAAGCGATTGGGGTTCAAAGCATGACAGTTCTGCAATCAGCCCTCGACACCGCTTCAGAGGAGTTCGCCGCCGCGAAAGAGGCGATGATCACGAAGCTCGGTGAGGTCGAGGCAGAGTACGACAAAGCTATCGGAGGCGGCGGGCCCGACAAGGTCGAACGGCACCGCAAGCGGGGGAAGATGACCGCCCGGGAACGCATCGAACTGCTCATCGATGAGGATTCCGCCTTCCTCGAGTTGTGTCCACTCGCCGCATGGGGCAGTGACTTCCAGGTCGGTGCCAGCCTCGTGATTGGCATAGGCGTCGTCAGCGGCGTGGAATGCTTGATCGTTGCCAACGACCCCACAGTCAAGGGCGGCACCAGCAACCCGTGGACGCTGAAGAAGTCCTTCCGCGCGAACGAAGTCGCCTTCCAGAACCGGCTTCCCGTGATTTCACTCGTCGAGTCCGGGGGCGCGGACCTTCCCACCCAGAAGGAAGTGTTCATTCCCGGCGGCCAGATGTTCCGGGACCTCACTCGCGCCTCCGCGCTTGGCATCCCCACCATCTCGCTGGTATTCGGCAACTCCACCGCCGGCGGTGCATACATCCCGGGCATGTCCGACCACGTCGTGATGATCAAGGAACAGTCCAAGGTGTTCCTCGGCGGCCCGCCGCTGGTCAAAATGGCGACTGGTGAGGAATCCGATGACGAGTCGCTCGGCGGCGCGGATATGCACGCGCGCACGTCGGGTCTCGCGGACTACTACGCCCTCGACGAGCAGGACGCCATCCGGATCGGACGTGACATCGTGTCGCGCCTCAACTGGAAGAAGAAGGGCCCAGACCCGAAGACGGAGTACGCTGACCCGCTTTACGACACGGAGGATCTGCTCGGCGTCGTTCCGAGTGATCTGAAGATTCCATTCGACCCCCGCGAGGTCATCGCACGGCTTGTCGATGGTTCTGAATTCGACGAATTCAAGCCGCTCTACGGCTCATCGCTAGTAACGGGCTGGGCGCAGCTGCACGGCTACCCGGTGGGGATTCTCGCGAACGCGCGCGGCATCCTGTTCAGTGAGGAATCACAGAAGGCTACGCAGTTCATCCAGCTCGCTAACCGCTCGAATACACCGCTGCTGTTCCTGCACAACACCACCGGCTACATGGTTGGCCGGGAGTACGAACAGAACGGCATCATCAAGCACGGCTCGATGATGATCAACGCGGTCTCCAATTCGAAGGTGCCGCATATCTCGCTGCTGATGGGTGCCTCGTACGGTGCCGGCCACTATGGCATGTGCGGGCGGGCCTACGAGCCGCGTTTTCTATTCGCCTGGCCCAGTGCGAAGTCCGCCGTTATGGGGCCACAGCAACTTGCTGGAGTCATCTCGCTGGTCATGCGCGCCGCCGCTGAAGCCAAAGGCCGCCCGTTCGACGAGGAAGCCGACAAAGGGATGCGCGCCATGGTGGAGGCGCAGATCGAAGCGGAGTCGCTGCCGATGTTCCTGTCGGGACGTCTCTTCGACGATGGTGTCATCGACCCGCGCGATACACGCACCATCCTCGGTTTATGCCTGTCTGCTATCCACACAAACGAAGTTGAAGGCACAGCCAACTTCGGCGTATTCCGGATGTGAGCGCGATGAATGGAACTGACGAAATGATCGACGTAAAAGACATCAGTCGCGTGCTCGTCGCGAACCGTGGTGAGATCGCTCGCCGGGTTTTCGCGACGTGCCGTCGCGCAGGCATCGGCACTGTCGCCGTGTTCTCAGACGCAGACGCGGATGCGCCGCACGTAAAGGAAGCAGACTCGGCCGTGCGGCTGCCAGGGAACACTCCCGGCGAAACATACCTTCAGTCGGACAAGCTCATCGCGGCGGCGAAAGCATCCGGCGCGGATGCGATTCACCCCGGGTATGGCTTCCTTTCTGAGAACGCCGAATTCGCCCGGGCCGTCATCGACGCCGGCCTGACCTGGATCGGTCCTCCAGTGAAAGCCATCGAGCTGATGGGGTCGAAGGTCGAGTCCAAGAAGATGATGGACGCCGCAGGAGTGCCCGTCCTCAACAAACTTGACCCGGACACCGTCACGGAAGGGGAACTGCCTGTCCTCATCAAGGCCTCCGCCGGTGGTGGCGGTCGCGGTATGCGCGTTGTGCGGTCCCTCCCCGAACTTCCTGGTGCAATCGAAGCGGCGCGCTCTGAGGCGGGTTCCGCGTTCGGTGACCCGACTGTGTTCTGTGAGCGTTACCTGGAAACAGGACGGCACATCGAAGTGCAGGTCATGGCTGACCAGCACGGAACTGTCTGGGCCGTCGGTGAGCGTGAATGCTCCATCCAGCGCCGGCACCAGAAGGTCGTGGAAGAAGCTCCTTCACCGCTGGTGGAACGGCTCAAGAGCGAAGGCATGCGTGACCGCCTTTTCGAGGCGGCGCAGCTCGCGGCGAAAGCCATCGACTACGTCGGGGCTGGCACTGTCGAGTTCCTGGCTGATGAGACCGGCCATTTCTACTTCCTCGAGATGAACACCCGGCTCCAGGTCGAGCATCCTGTCACGGAATGCACCACTGGACTGGATCTCGTTCAGCTGCAACTCGACGTCGCAGCCGGGGCCGTTCTCGACGCCGAACCGCCCGCTATGCGCGGGCACTCGATCGAGGTCCGCCTCTACGCGGAAGATCCGGCACAGGACTGGCAACCGCAGAGCGGCACGGTGCACCACCTCGAAGTACCGGGCCTGCGCAGGGAGTTCGAGGTTCTCACGGAACTGGGCGTACGGCTCGATTCCGGTGTCGTCGACGGGTCAGTCGTGAGCGTTTTCTATGACCCGATGCTCGCGAAAGTGATCTCCTTCGCGCCCACCCGCAGGCAGGCCGCGCAAGTCCTTGCCTCGGCGCTCGCTGGAATGCAGTTGCACGGTCTGGTCACTAACCGGGACCTACTCGTGAACATTCTCCGCCATCCGGCTTTCCTCGCGGGTGACACCGACACTGCGTTCTTCACGACCCATGGTCTTGACGTTCTGTCCGCGCCGATCACCTCCGAAGATGCTGTGGGGTGGGCCGCCGCGGCGGCAGCGCTCGCCGACTCGAAAAACACCCGGGCGGACGCGGCGGTGCAGCGCGGGATCCCCAGTGGCTGGCGCAACCTGCCGGCGCAGCACCAGCGGCGCGTCTACACGACACCTCAGGGTGACCACGAGGTGAAGTACCGCTTCACTAGGAACGGCCTGTCCGTTGAAGGACACGAAGAACTGACGCTTGTGGCCGCCGCGCCACATGAGGTCATCTTCGAGATCAACGGTGTTCGAAGGCGTTTCAGTGTTGCCCGGTACGGGGCGATGCGCTGCATCGATTCGCCGCTCGGTCACGTGACGTTCACCGCCGCCCCGCGTTTCGTCGATCCCTCCGCCGAGGTCGCGGCGGGGTCGCTGCTCGCACCAATGCCGGGCTCAGTCATTCGTCTCGCCGCCGCAGTAGGGGACCGTGTGACCGCGGGACAGCCCATCCTGTGGCTCGAGGCGATGAAAATGGAACACACGATCTCCGCCCCGACTGACGGGACTTTGACTGAACTGCCTGTTCAAGCAGGCCAGCAGGTTGATGTTGGCACTGTGCTTGCCGTTGTCAGCGACGAAGACAACGCGGAATCCATCCAGGAAACCTCCGGAGAAGAGGGACAGAAATGAGCTTCGTAGAAACCGAAGAGCAGCGCGAACTCCGCAAGGCGGTAGCGGATCTCGGCGAGAAGTACGGCTGGCAGTACATGCTCGAAAAGTCGCAGAAGGGGGAGAAGACTACCGAGCTGTGGGACGAAGCAGGAAAGCTTGGCTTCCTCGGGGTCAACCTTCCTGAAGAGTACGGCGGCGGCGGTGCAGGAATGTACGAGCTGTCACTCGTGCTTGAGGAGCTTGCCGCAGCGGGAACGGGCTTGTTGATGATGGTTGTGTCGCCCGCGATCTGCGGCACGATCATTGCTCGGTATGGCACTGAAGAGCAAAAGCAGAAGTGGCTTCCTGGAATCGCGGATGGCTCGATCACGATGGCATTCGGGATCACCGAACCCGATGCTGGTTCGAACTCGCACAAGATCATCACTACCGCCCGGCCGGATGGCGATGAGTGGCTGCTGACGGGCCGGAAAACGTACATTTCAGGGATCGACCAATCGCAGGCTGTGCTTGTGGTTTCCCGCACCGAGGATGCCAAGACCGGCAAACTGAAGCCCGCGCTCTTCATCGTGCCGACTGATGCCGAGAACTTTGAGTACCAGCCCATCGAGATGGGCATCATGAGTCCCGAGAAGCAGTTCTCGTTGTTCTTCGATGATGTCCGCCTTCCAGCCGACGCGCTGGTGGGTTCCGAGGACGCGGGTCTGATGCAGCTGTTCGCTGGGCTCAATCCGGAGCGCATCATGGCGTCGGCTATGGCGATCGGGATGGCCCGGTATGCGCTGAACAAAGCCACGAACTATGCGAAGGAACGCCAGGTTTTCAAAACCCCGATTGGCGCGCATCAGGCGATCGCCCATCCGCTCGCGCAATGCCACATCGAAATCGAGCTCGCGAAACTTATGATGCAGAAAGCAGCGGTGCTGTACGACTCAGGTGACGACTGGGGTGCGGCGTCGGCGGCGAACATGGCAAAATACGCCGCCGGAGAAGTGGGAACCAAGACAGTCGACCAGGCGGTACAGACCCACGGCGGAAACGGTCTCGCGATGGAATACGGCCTTGTGCCCCTGATCGCGGCATCTCGCCTGACGAAGATCGCGCCGGTCAGCCGTGAAATGATTCTGAACTTCATCGCGCAGGCCAACCTCGGTCTGCCGAAGTCGTACTGATCGGGAGAGAGTATGAGCGAACAACTCGTGCAATACGCCGTTGACGGCGGGATCGCGACGATCACACTCGACTCGCCGAAAAACCGCAACGCGCTCTCAACGCGACTGGTTCAGGGTGTTGCGGACAGCTTGCAGTCCGCTGCGCAGGACGATGACGTCCGCGCGGTCGTCCTCACCCACACGGGTGGCACGTTCTGCGCGGGTGCTGATTTGCAGGAAGCCGCAGAATCCGGCGGCGAGCAGCTGGACCCGCTCAAGGTTGCCAAGCTCAGGACCAGCCAGATGCGTGATCTGCTGCGTGCGATCGTGGCGCACCCGAAGCCCGTGATCGGTCAGATCAACGGTCATGTGCGGGCGGGCGGTATGGGTCTCGTCGGCGCCTGCGACCTTGTCGCGGCAGGCCCCGACAGTACGTTCGCGCTGACGGAGGCGCGCCTCGGACTGGCGGCGTCGATCATCTCATTGACGCTGCTCCCGAAAATGGATTCCCGAGCCGCTTCGCGGTACTTCCTGACCGGGGAGAAATTTGATTCGGAGACCGCTCAGCAGATCGGCCTGGTCACGCAGGCCAGTGCAGATCCAGCGGCGACGGTAACCCAGTGGTCAGCGGAGCTGGTCAAAGCGTCACCGCAGGGTTTGCGAGAGTCGAAGGGGCTCACGACGGCGGAAGTTCTTGCTGGGATTGACCAGCGAGGTGACGAGCTTGCGGCCCTTTCAGCACGGCTATTCGCCTCCGAGGAGGCACGCGAAGGGATGATCGCATTCCTGCAGCGCCGTCCGCCCCGATGGGCTGAGAAGTACGAGACGGTGGGCCGCTAACGGTGACCATCCGCGAACCCCAGCAGGAGCGCAGTCGCGCGACTCATCAGCGCCTGCTTGAAACCACCATTGAGTGCCTCGCCCAGCACGGCTGGGCGGGCACGACAGTGGGGGTAGTGGCGCAGCGGGCTGGCGTATCGCGCGGTGCTATTCAGCACCATTTCCCGACCAGGGAAGATCTGATCACCTCCGCGCTCGAGTTCATTTTCGACCAGCGAATGGCGGAAGTCCGGGCCGCCGCCGCAGATCTGCCGGAGGGCGCCGAGAGAGTTGAAGCAGTGGTCATCCGGTTGGTCGACTACTTCACGGGTGTTCTCTTCAAGGCTGCTCTGCAAGTGTGGACGGCGGCCGCGGCAGACCCCGCACTGAAGGAACGGGTGGTTCCGCTGGAACTGCGCTTTGGACGGACCGTTCACACGATCGCGACCGAACTGCTCGGTGCCGACGACTCGGATCCTGATACGCACCGTCTGGTGCAGGCCACTCTCGACATGGCTCGTGGCTTGGGCCTCGCGGATGTGCTGACGGACGACTCCCGCAGGAGATCGCAAATCGTTGCCACGTGGGCGCAGCACCTCAGTACTGCGCTCACGCGGGTACGGGCACCAGTCGAGGCGCCCTAGCAGATTGTCCTTTTGAGATTCGTGCGCCGCGGACGGCACGGTTCGACAGGTAGCATCCGGTACGTGGAGACTCGTGGGCTGAGACGCGTTGGCGCCGGACTCGCGGCTGCGCTGTGCGTGCTGTTAACAGCCTGCTCAGATGGCGCAGAGACGGAGCCTGAGCCGCAACAGGACGAGCCTGGCCAGGTGGATGCAGCGGGATTGTTCTTCGGGGAATGCGGCGGAGTGTCAGCTGACGAACTGATGCAAACCACAGGAATTAGTAACGTTCGGCTCATAGAGCGAAACTCAGTCGGCTGTCGCTGGGAGGACCCGAACTTCTTCGGCGCGCGCGCCTCATTTTCCTGGTACCGGGGTAGTCCGATCGGGCGAGAACGGGCGCTGGTGGAGCTCTCGGGCCGGGACGTATTTGACGTGTCTATGCAAGGCCCCAATGGTGAGCTGCATGGTTTCGCCGGGCGCGGCGTGGGCATCTGTGAGGTATCGATCGAGTCGGAATCGGATTTCTTTGTCTGGTCGGTCGTGTTCGATCAGCTTTCGCCGCCGCGCGATATGTGTGAGCGGGTTGAGGCGCTGGCAGAAATGACGGTGACACGTGCCGAATAGATGCAGTTTCGAATGGCGGCGTGCCCTGGCGTGCGGCGCGGCCGCAGCCCTCCTCGGCGCCGGCCTCGTCGGCTGCACCAGGGAAATCGAGGGCACCGCGCGCGCTGATGGCTCCGTGGGTCAGGTGGACAGTCAAGAGTTCCTGAACCTGCTTGATGAGTGCGAGTTCTTGCCGGCTGAAGACATTGCAGAGGTGTTCGATGCCGATGGGGTGAGCAATACGTTCTTCGGCGCCATCTGCCGGTACGACGTCTATGGCCCCGCAGGCACGGTAGGGGTGACGCTGGCGTGGTTCGAAGACGGATCCTTGTGGCGCGAGCGCAGGGCCACGGAGCAGCTCGGTTACGAGGTAAACAACGTCTCGGTTGCGGGGCAGGGCGGGTTTGAGGTCCGCATTCCCGACGATCCGATGGCGTGCGGGGTCGCGACACGATCTGGCGACGGCGGCTCCCTGACTTGGTGGGTGCATCCGCAGGGATCGCGTGCGGGAGTGAACAGCTGTGACGCCGCTTTGGAACTGGCGGAGATGAGTGTCAGGATGAACTTCTGACGCGACGGAGTACGGCTGCAGCCTTCAGGAAGTGCCCGCCGGTGGGTGGGGATGCACTGACTTTGACCTGGACGGTGATATAGAGGTATTGTTGCCGGTCGTGCCCGATGCATTCGGGTCGAATCGCAAGCCTGAATTCAGTGACTCCGGCGGCAGAGAACTGTCCGCCGGTGTTGGTGCGGGTGCTGTAGCGAGCGCTTCGCAAGTATTTTCGCTGGTCAGGGGTGCGACACTCCCGACCTCGGGATGACGGGCCTGGGCTTGTACTGTTGAGCCCGGTTAACCCAGAAAACTTTGAATACGTTCCGCTCTTGAACAAGAGAGTGAAGAAGCACCAGAGGAAAGCCGGTCTATGCCCACCATTCAGCAGCTGGTCCGTAAAGGGCGCCAGGACAAGGTCGCCAAGACCAAGACCGCGGCCCTGAAGGGGAGCCCCCAGCGTCGCGGTGTGTGCACACGCGTGTACACCACCACCCCCAAGAAGCCGAACTCTGCGCTGCGGAAGGTGGCCCGTGTACGCCTGACCAGCCAGATTGAAGTTACGGCATACATCCCCGGCGAGGGGCACAACCTTCAGGAGCACTCCATGGTGCTCGTGCGTGGCGGTCGTGTGAAGGACCTTCCGGGTGTTCGCTACAAGATCATCCGCGGTTCGCTTGACACGCAGGGTGTCAAGAACCGCAAGCAGGCACGCAGCCGTTATGGCGCGAAGAAGGAGAAGAGCTAATGCCTCGCAAGGGCCCAGCACCCAAGCGTCCGCTCATCGCTGATCCTGTGTACGGGTCGCCGCTCGTTACGCAGTTGGTGAACAAGGTTCTGCTCGATGGTAAGAAGTCGACCGCGGAGCGCATCGTTTACAGCGCTCTGGAGCAGGCTCGCGAGAAGACCGGTACCGACCCGGTTGTCACTCTGAAGCGCGCTCTCGACAATGTGCGTCCCGCCCTTGAGGTCCGCAGCCGCCGCGTTGGTGGCGCGACTTACCAGGTGCCGGTTGACGTTCGTCCCGCCCGGGCTACCACCCTGGCAATGCGCTGGCTCGTGACATTCTCACGTGCACGACGTGAGAAGACAATGGTCGAGCGGCTCGCCAATGAGCTTCTCGATGCGAGCAACGGTCTTGGTGCATCGGTGAAGCGGCGTGAAGACACGCACAAGATGGCTGAGGCTAACCGAGCGTTCGCGCACTACCGCTGGTGACGACCCTTCGCAGCTGTCCGTTTCTGCCGGCCAGCTGCATGGGGAAGTGCCGGGCTCGATACAGTTACGGTGAATACCGTGCAACGCCTGTCACCCGACTGAGCCTGGCGAGAAGATCGTGATGACAGCGATAACAGCGATAACAAGGCAACCGCACACAACGACAAGAACGAGCGGGGAAGATTCCAGTGGCACTTGACGTGCTGACCGACCTGAACCGGGTCCGCAACATCGGCATCATGGCGCACATCGACGCCGGCAAGACAACAACCACCGAGCGGATCCTGTTCTACACCGGGATCAACTATAAGATCGGTGAAGTTCACGATGGCGCGGCCACCATGGACTGGATGGAGCAGGAGCAGGAGCGGGGTATCACCATTACCTCCGCAGCTACCACGTGCTTCTGGAAAGACAACCAGATCAACATCATCGACACCCCTGGTCACGTCGACTTCACAGTCGAGGTGGAGCGTTCGCTCCGTGTCCTCGATGGTGCGGTTGCTGTCTTCGACGGCAAGGAAGGCGTTGAGCCGCAGTCCGAGCAGGTCTGGCGGCAGGCGGATAAGTACAACGTCCCCCGTATCTGCTTCGTCAACAAGATGGACAAGCTCGGGGCCGACTTCTACTTCACCGTGCAGACGATCAAGGATCGCCTTGGCGCGAAGCCGCTGGTTCTCCAGCTCCCCATCGGTTCCGAGAATGACTTCATCGGCGTTGTGGACCTGATTGAGAACAATGCGATCATCTGGCACGAAAAAGATGAGCAGGGCAACCCCGGGCGCGGGCAGGTTTTCGAGGTCATCGACATCCCGGAGGATCTTGCTGAGCGCGCGGAGCAGTACCGCCAGGAACTGATCGAGACCGTCGCGGAATCCGATGAGGAACTGCTCGAGAAGTTCTTCGGTGGCGAGGAGCTGTCGAACGACGAGATCAAGGGCGCTATCCGCAAGCTCACCATCTCCGGTGAAATGTATCCCGTGATCTGTGGCTCCGCTTTCAAGAACAAGGGCGTACAGCCCATGCTGGATGCGGTCATTGCTTACCTTCCGTCGCCGCTCGACGTGCCGTCGATCGAGGGTCATGTTCCCGGGGACGAGTCTGCGGTTCTGACCCGCACGCCCAACTCGGACGAGCCCTTCTCTGCGCTCGCGTTCAAGGTTGCTACGCACCCGTTCTTCGGAAAGCTCACCTACGTCCGCGTCTACTCGGGCAAGGTCGACACGGGCTCGCAGATCACGAACTCGACCAAGGGCAAGAAAGAGCGTGTTGGCAAGCTCTTCCAGATGCACTCGAACAAGGAAAACCCTGTTCCGTTTGCATCCGCGGGCCACATTTACGCGTTCATCGGTCTCAAGGACACCACCACGGGCGACACGCTGTGTGACGCGTCGAACCCCATCATCCTCGAGTCGATGACCTTCCCGGACCCGGTCATCGAGGTAGCGATCGAGCCGAAGACGAAGTCGGACCAGGAAAAGCTCTCCACGGCTATCCAGAAGCTCGCCGAGGAAGACCCGACCTTCAAGGTCCACCTCGACGACGAGACCGGTCAGACCGTGATCGGCGGTATGGGTGAACTCCACCTCGATATCCTCGTGGACCGCATGAAGCGTGAGTTCAAGGTCGAGGCGAACGTCGGTAAGCCGCAGGTTGCTTACCGTGAGACGATTCGCGGGACCGTGGACAAGCACGAATTCACCCACAAAAAGCAAACCGGTGGCTCCGGACAGTTCGCTCGCGTCATCATCAAGCTCGAGCCTTTCAAGGGCGAGGATGGCGAGCACTACGAGTTCAAGAGCGCTGTCACCGGTGGGCGTGTGCCGAGGGAGTACATTCCTTCGGTGGACGCTGGCGCACAGGACGCCATGCAGTACGGCGTGCTGGCTGGCTACCCGTTGACCGATGTCAGGGTCACGCTCCTCGACGGTGCGTACCACGAGGTCGACTCATCGGAAATGGCCTTCAAGATCGCCGGTTCCCAGGCCCTTAAGGAAGCTGCCCGCAAGGCGCATCCGGTGATTCTCGAGCCGCTCATGGCGGTCGAGGTCATCACTCCTGAGGACTACATGGGAGATGTCATCGGTGACCTGAACTCCCGCCGTGGTCAGATTCAGGCCATGGAGGAGCGCAGCGGTGCCCGTGTCGTCAAGGCACTCGTTCCGCTGTCGGAGATGTTCGGCTATGTCGGCGACCTCCGGTCGAAGACTCAGGGCCGGGCGAACTACTCAATGGTGTTCAACTCCTACGCTGAAGTTCCCGCGAACGTGGCGAAGGAGATCATCGCGAAGGCCACCGGCGAGTAAGTTCACCAACCGCCGCCCATAGGTAGTATCTCCGGGTAGCCTTCCTAGGAGCCGCTTCTCTGGGAACCCCTCTTCATCTGGGGTAACGGCAAGACCACCACGTTAGAACAACCGCACTGCTGCAAACTGCAAGCACTAATTAGTCCAGGAGGACACAAAGTGGCGAAGGCGAAGTTCGAGCGGACCAAGCCGCACGTCAACATCGGCACCATCGGTCACGTTGACCACGGCAAGACCACGCTCACCGCTGCTATCACGAAGGTTCTGCACGATACCTTCCCCGACCTCAACAAGAGCTTTGCGTTCGATGAGATCGACAAGGCTCCTGAAGAGAAGCAGCGCGGTATCACCATCAACATCTCGCACGTCGAGTACCAGACGGATAAGCGTCACTACGCTCACGTCGACGCACCCGGCCACGCCGACTACATCAAGAACATGATTACCGGCGCCGCGCAGATGGATGGTGCAATCCTCGTGGTTGCTGCTACCGATGGACCTATGCCGCAGACTCGCGAGCACGTTCTCCTCGCTCGCCAGGTTGGCGTTCCGTACATCCTCGTTGCGCTTAACAAGGCTGACATGGTCGACGACGAGGAAATCCTCGAACTCGTCGAGATGGAGGTCCGTGAGCTCCTGTCTTCACAGGAGTTCGATGGCGACAACGCACCTGTCGTTCAGGTTTCTGCACTCAAGGCGCTTGAGGGCGACGCGAAGTGGGCCGAGAAGATCGTTGAGCTCATGCAGGCTGTCGACGACTCGATCCCGGATCCTGTCCGTGAGACCGAGAAGCCGTTCCTCATGCCGATCGAGGACGTTTTCACGATCACCGGTCGCGGTACCGTCGTCACCGGCCGTATCGAGCGCGGCAAGGTCAACGTGAACGAGGAAGTCGAGATCGTCGGCATCCGCGAGAAGTCCACGAAGACCACCGTCACGGGCATCGAAATGTTCCGCAAGCTTCTTGACTACGGCGAGGCTGGCGACAACGTTGGTCTGCTCCTCCGTGGCATCAAGCGCGAAGACGTTGAGCGTGGGCAGGTTGTTGTCAAGCCGGGCTCGACCACTCCGCACACGGACTTCGAGGGTCAGGCATACATCCTTGCCAAGGATGAAGGCGGCCGCCACACGCCGTTCTTCAACAACTACCGTCCGCAGTTCTACTTCCGTACCACGGACGTGACCGGCGTCGTTACCCTTCCTGAGGGCACCGAAATGGTCATGCCGGGTGACAACACTGAGATGGTCGTCAAGCTCATCCAGCCTGTTGCCATGGACGAGGGTCTGCGTTTCGCCATCCGCGAGGGTGGCCGCACCGTTGGTGCAGGCCGAGTGACCAAGATCATCAAGTGATCTGACGCTCGACCGAATCTTCGTAACGGCACTCACCCCGTTGGGGTGGGTGCCGTTGCTTTGTGTTGACCGGGAATGAGTAAGCAGTGCGCCCTTAACCCTTATCAGGGCGGTGCAGGCGGTAGGCTCACTTGATGCGTTACCACCGAGTAAGGTCGTCTATCGGTCCCGCGGTGGTAACTCCTAGCGGGGCTAAAAGCAATATCATGTGAGATGAGCAACGGGGTATTGGAGGTAGGTTGATCTGAGGTAACGACGGGCCCGGTTACCGCGATGTAACCGGCAGAGTGCAGGTCAACAATTGATGCGCTCTTTTAGCCTTCTTGACGATTGGCAGATTCTTAGAGCATCAACTAGCGGATTTCGCCAACAGGGCCTAGAAGAAGACCCTGAAGGCGTCTTTGTGGTTGTGCTGGTGCAAATGGAGATGACGCGTGAGTCCTAGTGATGTGCCGGAGATTGACCGTGCGGAGGAGCAGCCCGTTGGCGATAGCTCATTCCCGCTGTCGTCGGCTCAGTACAGCATCTGGATGGCGCAGCAGCTTGATCCAGAGACGCCAGTTACGATCGCGCAGTACGTAGAGATTCACGGTGAAGTTGATCATGAGCTTCTGACACGTGCCGCCATGCAGGCAGGCCGGGAAACCGGTTCTGGGTACATCAGGATCGTCGAGTCCGGCGGTGCGCCAGTCCAAATGGTTGATAAATCCATTGACGACAGCATCACTTTCTTCGACCTCAGTGGCGACAAGGACGCGGTGTCGCGGGCCCGGAAGTGGATGCGCGATGAGTACTCGTCACCGATAGATATCTCTAGGGACCGCCTGGCGGTATCCAGCCTCATCAAGGTCGGCCCCGGTCATTACTTCTGGTACCAGCGAATTCACCATGTCGCGGTCGACGGGTTCGGTGCTATGAACGCGCTGACTCGTGTGAGCGACATCTACTCCGCACTTGTGAACGGCGACGAGCCGCCCGCAGCGCCGGTCGAGGGACTACGCGCGATCTACGAGTCGGAAGTCGCTTACCGCCAGTCCCCGCGATTTGAACGCGACCGGGAATTCTGGCGTGCATACACCGAAGGACTTCCAGATCGAGTTTCGCTCGCGCAGCGCTCAGCGCCTGCTGGGAAACAGAGCCTCGTTGCCTCCTCTTCGGTGGGCGAAACGACGGAGCAACTGCTCGACGAATCAGCGCAGCGGTATAACGGCTCCTGGTCACCAGCCACAATCGCGGCCTTCGGCGCCTACCTGGCACGAGTGACCGGGAACGACGAAGTCGTGCTCAGCCTGCCCGTATCAGCGCGTGTGACGAAAACGATGCGCCGGTCCGGCGGCATGGTCTCAAACGTGGTTCCCTTGCGCATCGCGGCCACGCCTGACCAGACTCCAAAGCAGCTGACTGACCTTGTGCAGAGCCAGATCTTCTCGGCGCTGCGTCATCAGCGTTTCCGATACGAAGACATTCGCCGTGACATGGGCAGCGTGTCGGCAGACCGCGAATTTTTCGGTCCCACCATCAACATCATGATGTTCCAGCCGGAGTTACGGTTCGGCGACGTCACCGGGGAAATACACATCCTCAGTACGGGTCCCGTCGAAGACCTGTCCGTCAACCTGTATCCGAGTTCAGGCCCGGAACGGATTCACATCGATTTCGAAGCGAATCCGGGACGCTACTCACGTGCTGAACTCGAACGGCACCATGCCCGTTTCCGCACCTACCTGCAGCGCTTCCTCGAACTTGGTGAGTCCGAGTCGATCCGCTCTATCTCGATTCTCGGACAGGATGAGCGGGAGTCTGTACTTGGCTGGGCGCGCGGTCCCCGTACCCCGCTCGCTCCGGAGTTGCGTTCCCTCAGCGGAGCCGTCCGTGCCCGCATAGAAGCTGCGCCCGGCGATGTTGCTGTCGTAAGCACTGCGGGCAGCCTGACCTACGGCGAGCTCGGAAAGTCCGCTGATGCCCTCGCGGCAAAACTGGCGGCCAGGGGGGTTGGCCGCGAGAGCGTCGTTGCTCTCGCAGTGCCCCGGTCCCGGGAATGGGTCGTCGGCATGCTGGCGGCTTGGCAGGTGGGTGCGAGCTACGCACCCGTCGATCCCACCTTCCCCGCTGACCGGCTGGAGGCAGTCCTGACGGACACCAACGCCGCAGTGGTCGTGAGTCTCCCGGGCTGGGAGCACGCAGGTTCAGTCCCGCCTGCGTCGTTGATCGAGTGCGACCTCGTCAGCCTGTCCCGAGAAGATGCTCAGCCGCCTGCCGAACCGGCAGACCCCTGGCTAGAGCCCGGCGCCGGAGCCCGCACTGCCTACGTCATCTCCACGTCAGGCTCGACGGGGCGCCCGAAGCCCACCGTCGTTCCGATGGCCGGCGTCGCAAACACTGTTGCGTGGTACCGCGATGACGTGAAACTCACGCCGGGTGAGGGTGTGCTCGTCGCCTCGTCACCAGGTTTCGACCTCACTCAGAAGAACGTGTGGGCGGCACTGGCCAGTGGGGCGCATATCGTTCTCGCTCAGGACGGTTTCGACCCCAGCGAAATACTCCCAGCGATTTCCGAGCACGCGGTCACCCTCACGAATATGTCCCCGAGCGCGTTCGAAGCGCTCGTAGAGTCGGACACCGCAGGTGTCCTCAAGAAAATGCGCACCGTCTTCCTCGGTGGTGAGGCGATTCGCCCGCGGCCGCTCGAAAGCCTGCTGCGCGCCGGTGTCCGAATCGTCAACAGTTACGGGCCCACCGAAGCCTCAGATGTGGTGTCCTTTGCGGAGATGTCGCTGAAGGACCTCCAGTCGGTCCCGATCGGCCACGCGATCCCGAATATTGAGCTGTACGTCCTCGACCGCAGCCTCGCTCCAGTACCCGTCGGTGTCGCAGGAGAGCTTTACGTCGGCGGTATCGGTGTGGGCCGTGGATATGGTGGTCTGCCGGAGCTGACGTCCAACCGGTACGTCGCAAGCCCGTTCGGCGTGCCTGGCGAGCGCATGTACCGCACCGGTGACCTTGTGCGGTGGCGGGATGATGGCGAGCTCGAATACATCGGCCGCACCGATTTTCAGGTGAAGCTTCGTGGTTTCCGCATCGAACTCGGTGAGGTGGAACTCGCGTTGCTCAGCCACCAGGATGTGGCGCAGGCAGCTGCAGTGGTGCACCGTGGCAACGGAACACCAGACCGGCTCGTCGGTTACGTTGTCGGAGCTGCGAACAATGTCGACGAAGCGTCCGTGCTGTCGAGCATCTCGGAGTTCTTGCCGAGCTACATGGTGCCCTCCGCGCTCGTTGTCCTTGACGAATTCCCCCTGACGCCGAGCGGGAAGATTGACCGTAAAGTTCTGCCCGTTCCCGACTTCGGCTCGATGGTGTCTTCGTCGCGTGAACCAGCGAACGAGACGGAGCGAATACTCGCGCAAATTTTCGCCGACACCCTGGGCCTGCCCACCATCGGTCTGGATGATTCATTCTTCGCCCTCGGTGGCGACAGCATCATGTCGATTCATGTCGTTTCGCAGGCGAAAGCCGCGGGGATAATCATCTCTCCACGTGACATCTTCGAGCGGCGAACTGTCTCGGCGCTAGCACTTGTCGCGCGCACCGCAGACACTGCGGACTCTGCGGCGGTACTCGCGGAACTCGACGGCGGCGGCACCGGCGAAATGGCGCTCACCCCGGTCATGGAGTGGATGGTTGAGCGTGGCGGTGACTACCGCCAGTACTCGCAGGCAGCACTGCTCACCCTGCCTCCAAGGATCACCGAAGACGGTGTTGGACGGACCCTCCAAGCCGTCATCGACCACCATGACCTGCTTCGGGCCAGGATCGACGGGCATACGCTGGTAGTCCCCGAGCCAGGCACAGTTGACGCTAGTGCACTGCTCACCCGGGTAAAGGTCTCCGAAACCCCGGGCACTGCCGAGTTCCAGGACATCGTCTCGAACCAACTCGTAGCTGCGGCGGATCAGCTTGATCCGGTAAACGGTGTCATGTTGCGGGCGATCTGGTTCGATACCGGGGCCGGTTCGCCCGGCCGGATTCTCCTGGTGATCCACCACGTCGCAATCGACGGCGTGTCCTGGCGGATCATCGTGCCGGACCTTGCATCTGCGTGGGCGCAAATCAGCTCCGGACGCGAACCGGAACTCGCGCCGGTTGGCACCTCGTTCCGCCGCTGGTCACACGGACTTGTGGAGGAATCAGGTGCCCGTGAGGACGAGTTCGGTATCTGGGAATCGATGCTCACCGGCACGGAACCCGTACTTGGCGCCCGCCAGTTCGATCCGGCACGCGACATCAACGCGACCCTGGACCGGCTGACACTCGAGATCGATCCCGCTATCACCGACGTCTTGCTCACGAAGGTCCCCGAGGTTATTCGCGGTGGCGTCGATGACGGCTTGATTGCCTCGCTTGTACTTGCGCTGGGCAAATGGCGCGACGCGCAAACACCGCTCATTGGCCTGGAAGGGCATGGCAGGGAAGAAGGCGCGGTGTCCGGGGCTGACCTGACCCGCACAATGGGCTGGTTCACCACGGTCGCGCCAATCAGATTCGATACGACCGACTGTGACATCGCTGATGCGATGGCCGGGGGAGCGTCGGCTGGCGTGCTTCTCAAGGCCGTCAAGGAACAACTGCGGTCGGTGCCGGATCGCGGCATCGGTTACGGCATGCTGCGTTACCTGCACCCTGATGGTGCGGAGCGTCTCGGTGGCGCGGCGCAGCCGCAGGTGATGTTCAACTATCTTGGGCGTTTCGTCACCAGCGAGATCCCTGAGGAACTCCGCGATCTGGGCTGGATGCCGTCAGACGATGCTGACGAACTCATGTTCACCTTCGCGCCGGATATGGCTGCTCCTGGTGTCCTCGACATCACGGCGATGATCGCTCCTACCGCGACTGGCCAGGTGCTGAAGATCGTGCTTCTGTACCCGTCGGAACTGCTGACGAGCGACGAAGCTGCGGAGTTCGCGGGAATTTGGCGTGATTCGCTGGCCGCGATCGGACGATACGCCGAGGACCCCCACGCCGGTGGTCTCACGCCGTCCGATCTGCCGCTTGTTTCGGTCGACCAGCGGACGATCTCCGCCCTCGAAACCCAGTTCCATCAGGTCACCGATATTTGGCCGCTGTCACCGCTGCAGGCCGGCATGCTGTTTCACGCGGTACTTGCCGAAGACAGCGTCGACGCCTACATGGTTCAGCTGGTGCTCAACGTCAAGGGCACGATCGACCAGGACCGGCTGCGCCGTGCCCTCAACGGTGTACTCACCCGGTACCCGAACCTGCGTGTCGCGTTCGCGACGAACAATGTGGGCGACCCGATCCAGGTTGTGCTGGGTGAAGCGGAAGCAACCGTCACGCTCCGTGATCTCACGGCAGATGGTGAGCTGCGTGGTTCAGCCATCGATGCAGCGGTCGACCAGGCCCTCGCTGAGGATCGCGCGGCCCGTTTCGACATGGCGCGCGCGCCGCTCGTGCGAGTCACCATTCTCGTCGTCGCGCCGGGCGAGTACCGGCTAGTCCTGACCAACCACCACATCCTGATGGACGGCTGGTCCACGCCGCTGTATCTGCGCGACCTGATCGGGCTGTACCTGTTCGATGGTGACGCGTCGCAACTTCCCGCCGTCCGGTCGTACAAGGACTACCTGGAATGGGTGGGTCAGCAAGACGCGCAGGTATCGCTGCAGGTATGGCGCGATGCGCTCGCGGGAGTGGAGGAGCCGTCCACGCTCATCCCGCTGGAGCGGGCCCGGCGACACGAGGCACCGCCACAGGAGATCTCACACCAGTTCTCACCAGAGCTTTCCCAGCAGATCTCACACGTTGCGCGCGAACTCGGGGTCACGGTAAACACGGTCATTCAGGCTGCGTGGGGCATCGTCCTCGCCACCGAATCGGCACGCGACGATATCGTCTTCGGTGCGACCGTGTCAGGCCGGCCGCCGCAGCTCGACGGCGTCGAAGACATGATCGGGTTGTTCATCAACACCTTGCCGGTGCGGGTGCGGCTTGAGCCGACTGAAACCTTCGCGGAGCTGCTCACCCGGCTCCAGACCGAGCAGGCTGGCCTGCTCGAGCATCATTACGTCCAGCTTGCCGACATCCAGCGAGCCGCAGGACAAGGCGCCATCTTCGACACGCTGACCGTGTTCGAGTCCTACCCGGTCGACCGTGCTGGGCTCGGAGAAGACAACGACATCGCGGGTATGCGCATCACGGGCGTCACCGGTCTCGACGCTGCGCACTATCCGGTCACCGTCATCGCGCACGCAGAACCGGCGTTGCAGCTCATTATCAAATACTTCCCGGACTTGCTCGACGGCAGCCGGATGCGGGCAGTTCTTGATCGGCTTGTACGCACCGTGTCGGCGATCGCCGAAGCGCCGGGCAGCCGTTACGGCGGCTATGACGTTCTCACGGCGCAAGAGCACTCGCAGCTTGCCCCCGTCGCCGGCCCCGCGAGTATCGCGCCGCGGCCGCTGCCGGACATTTTCAGTGAATCCGCGGCTGCGGCGGCCGACAACATCGCGGTTGTGGACCGTGACCGTTCGCTGACGTATCGCGAACTTGACACACGCTCCTCGCAGCTCGCGCGGCTGCTCATCGACCGCGGTGTCAAAGCGGAGGATTTTGTCGCTCTCGGCATGGCGCGCTCGCAGGAGTCGATCCTCAGTGTCTGGGCGGTCGCGAAGTCTGGCGGCGCGTTTGTGCCGATCGACCCCGACTACCCGGTCGAGCGCATCGAGCACATGCTGACGGACTCGGGTGCGCGTGTCGGTCTCACCGTCGCATCCCAGGTCGGCCATCTCCCGGACACTGTCGACTGGATTGTGGTCGACGATCCAGCGTTCGGCGCCGAACTCACGCGCTACTCGGCGGAGCCGGTGACAGACGCGCACCGCCTCCAGCCAATCAGGCCGCGGAACACCGCGTACATGATTTACACCTCAGGCTCGACCGGCGTGCCCAAGGGTGTTGTGGTCACCCACACCGGGCTCGCGAACTTCGCGGCTGAACAGCGGGAACGCTACAGCGTGACGTATGACTCGCGTGTCCTCCACTTCTCGTCACCGAGTTTCGACGCGTCTGTGCTCGAGTACCTGCTCGCTTTCGGCACCGGCGCGACCATGGTGATCGTCCCGCCGGGCACCTACGGCGGGGAAGAGCTCGCTGCGGTTATCAGCGAGGAGAAAGCGACGCACGCGTTCATCACGCCTGCCGCGCTCGCATCGGTGGATCCTGAAGGTCTCGACACATTCCAGCACGTCGTCGCAGGTGGCGAGGCGGTGCCAGCTGATCTTGTCGCTCGGTGGGCACCTGGCCGCCGTATGTACAACGGCTATGGTCCGACGGAAACCACCATCATGGTGATGATTTCGGACCCGATGTCACCAGGACAGAAAACGGTGACGATCGGCCCGCCGATCCGCGGAACTGAAGCGCTGGTTCTCGATTCGCGACTGCGTCCAGTCCCACTAGGTGTGCCTGGCGAGCTGTATGTCTCCGGTCTCGGTGCGGCACGCGGCTACCACGCGCGGCCGGGCCTCACTTCCGAGCGTTTCGTCGCGAACCCGTTCGGCGTCCCGGGTGACCGGCTTTACCGCACCGGCGACCTCGTGCGCTGGACCACGGACGGGCCGTCCGGGGGCCTGGAGATCGAATACCTGGGCCGCACTGACTTCCAGGTGAAGGTGCGTGGTTTCCGCATCGAACTGGGTGAGATCGACGCGGTGCTCAGCACGTTTGCGACTGTGGACTTCGCTGTCACCATCGGCCACACCGGCGCGAACAACATCACTCGGCTCGTTTCCTACGTGAAGCCTGTCGCCGGAGCGACGATCGATACCGCTGCACTGAGTGAACACATCGCTGAGAGCCTTCCCTCCCACATGGTTCCGTCTGCGATTATTGTTCTCGACGAGATCCCGCTGACGGTCAACGGCAAACTCGATCGCAGGCGCCTCCCCGAGCCTGACTTCGCGTCCGCAGAAGAGGCGTACGTCGCGCCGCGGACACCCGCGGAGATCGCGATCGCTGAGGTATTCGCCGATGTCCTGGGGCTGGAGCGGGTCGGTGCCCACGACAGCTTCTTCGACCTCGGTGGCAACTCGCTGACAGCCACCAAGGTCACCGCGCGGACGAACGATGCGATTGGCTGCCGCCTGGGCGTGCGGGAAGTGTTCGAGCGCCCGACAGTTGCGGAACTCGCTGAGCGCGCGGTCGCCCTGCTTGCAGGTGCTGGAGACGCGGAACGTCCAGCGCTGACTTCAGCGCCGCGCCCAGACCGGATCCCAGTTTCCCTCGCCCAGCAGGGCATGTGGTTCATCAACCAGTTCGACCCCACTTCGGCGGTGTACAACATCGCGTTCGCCCTCGACATGCGCGGCGCGCTCGATGTCGCGGCCCTGCAATCAGCAATGGGGGATGTGCTCGCCCGTCACGAGGCGCTGCGGACGATTTTCCCGGCTGATACGGAAGGCCCTTACCAACTGATCCTCACTCCGGAGCAGGTGGCGGCGGATATCCCGGTGACTCGAGTAACGGCCTCCGACGTCGACGCCGCTAGCGCTGATTTCGCTACACGCGGCTTCGACGTGACGAAGGACCTGCCCATCAGGGTCATGCTTTTTGACGTGGACAAGTCCCGGCACGTGCTGGCCGTGGTCATGCATCACATTGCTGCGGACGGTGCGTCGATGGCGCCGCTGGCGGCGGACCTCATGGTTGCGTACGCGGCGCACACTGGCGGGAGCGCCCCTGAGTGGGAGCCGCTCGAGATCCAGTACGCGGATTACGCGTTGTGGCAGCGTGCGGTACTCGGTGCGGAGACCGATCCGTCGAGCGTGCTGTCCCGTCAGCTCGCCTACTGGTCGCACACTCTCGCCGGCGCGCCGGGGCTGTTGCCGCTGCCCACCGATCATCCCAGGCCACCGGAACAATCCCTGCAGGGCGACACAGTTTCGTTCCAGCTGAGCGCGGATCTGCACCGGCAGATCGAGGAGATCGCGCGGCGCAGCAATGCCACCGTTTTCATGGTGACTCACGCCGCGTTCGCTGCGCTGCTGGCACGGCTATCGGGGACGACTGATATAACGATCGGCACGCCGATCGCGGGCCGCGGTGAAGCGTCTCTCGACCAGCTTGCGGGCATGTTCGTCAACACTCTCGTGCTGCGGACGCATGTCGAGCCTGAAGCGACGTTCGCGGAACTCGTTTCGCAATCCCGGGAAACCGACCTCGCCGCGTTCCAGAACGCGGACGTCCCGTTCGAGCGTGTCGTTCGCGAAGTGGGGGCTGAGCGGTCAGCTGACCACTCACCGCTGTTCCAGGTGATGCTGGCGTTCCAGAACACAGACCCGGTGAAGTTTGACATCGCTGGGCTTGAGGTTGTTGCCGACGCGATCGACGTCAACACAGCGAAGTTCGACATCCTCATGACGCTCGAAGAGGTTCGCGGTGAAGACGGTTCAGCGGCCGGTATCAAAGCGCTGATCACCTATGCGACGGACCTTTTCAACCGCGCAACGATCGAACAATACGCCGATCGGTACACGCGGTTGCTTGAGTCAGCGTGCGCGGACGTCAGTATCGCAATCGGGGACGTCAACATCCTCAGCGAGCATGAACAGAATCTTTTCACGAACCGGCATGCATCCATGGGCGGGCTGGAACGGCGTCTGGAAACTGCGGCTCACGAGAAACCTGATGCGGTCGCGTTCACGGTCGAGGATCGCGCGATCACCTATTCGGAAGTGATCACCCGTGCTCACGACATCGGCACCAGGCTGGGGGACCAGCGGGTGCGACGCGAGGGGCACTATGCGCTTGCTCTGCTGACGTATGCGGCAGGTGCGGCCAGCGAACCGGCCGCGATGCAGCTGATGGACCGTTTGCTGCCGGTGCTCGATGCAGTAGCTGGTGACGCGGAGCTAGCACTGGGAACGATCGGCGCGGCTAATCTGCTGCCGCAGATCGGGGCGGGCACGCAGGATGCAGCAGGCTGGAATGACACCGCGCACTGGGTGCCTGAAACGACGCTGGTCTCGCTGTTCGAAGAGCAGGCTGCGAAGACTCCGGACTCTATCGCTCTCGTTTACCGCAAACGTGAGGTCACGTACGCGGAACTCGATGGCTGGGCAAATCAGGTCGCGCGCAAGCTGATCGAGCGCGGCGTCGGGCCTGAATCGCGCGTTGCGCTCGTCGCCCGCCGGTCGCTTGAGATGGTCGTCGGCATGTACGCCATCGTGAAAGCGGGAGGCGCTTACGTCCCGGTCGATCCGGACCACCCGGCAGACCGCATAGCGTGGGTACTCGAATCGGCTGACCCGGTATGTGTGGTGACCACGAGCCGTGATCGCGTCGCCATGCAGGGCGCTGTGGAGTCATTGGAGATCGACCGGCTTGACCTCTCGGCGTTCAGCTCCGCTCCGGTCACAGATGAGGACCGTGGAGCGCCTATCCGTACCGATAACACCGCGTACGTCATCTACACGTCGGGGTCGACGGGACGGCCGAAGGGCGTAGCTGTCAGTCACCGGGCGATCGTGAACCGTCTGCTCTGGATGCAGGCTGAGTATCGTCTCACTGAGCGCGATGTCGTCCTGCAGAAAACACCATTCACCTTTGATGTGTCGGTGTGGGAGTTCTTCTGGCCGTTGGAACTCGGCGCTCGGCTCGTCATTGCGCTGCCCGATGGTCACCGCGACCCCGCCTACCTCTGTGACCTGATCGGTGCCCAGGGTGTCACCGTGTTGCACTTCGTGCCATCGATGCTTGCGGTGTTCGTTGCTTCCGCAGCGGAAGGCGGCCGCAAGGAGCAACTCGAAACGCTGCGCCTGGTCTTCGCCAGTGGTGAAGCACTCGCACCGCCCGCAGCCGAAGCACTTACCCGGCTGACTAGTGCTGAACTGCACAATCTCTACGGGCCGACCGAAGCCGCCGTGGATGTGACGTACCACCAGTACACAGCCGAAGACACGGTCACGGTCCCGATCGGCGCACCGGTCTGGAACACGCAGGTGTACGTGCTGGATTCGCGGCTGCGCCTGGTACCGATCGGTGTCCAGGGCGAGCTGTATCTCGCGGGTATTCAGTTGGCACGCGGATACGTTGGGCGACCAGATCTCAGTGCGGATCGTTTCGTGGCGAACCCGTTCGGGGAAGCTGGCGAGCGGATGTACCGCACCGGTGACCTCGTCCGCTGGACAGTCAATGGAGAGCTCGAGTACATCGGGCGTACCGACTTCCAGGTGAAACTGCGTGGTCTTCGCATCGAACTCGGCGAAATCGAGGCTGTGCTGCGAGCGAACGAGGGCGTCGATCAGACTGTCGTCACGCTGTACCACGATCCGTCAGGTGGCGAGCAGCTTGTCGGTTATCTCACCACTGAACCGGGCGCTTCAGTCGACCTCGATGCCATCAAACGAGAGGCAGCTAAGCAGCTGCCGGACTACATGATTCCGCGCACGCTGATGGTGCTCGATGAGCTTCCGCTCAACATCAACGGCAAACTTGACCGCAAGGCACTGCCAGCGCCGGATCTCGGCGGATCAGCCAAAACCTTTGTGGCGCCGTCTGGCCCGGTCGAAGAAATCGTCGCGGGCATCTTCGCGGAAGTCACCTCGTTCGATCGCATCAGCGTTAACGAGTCGTTCTTCGACCTCGGCGGCAACTCGCTGAGCGCCACCCTGGTCACGGCGCGCATCAATGACGCGCTCGGTGCGGAATTGACGCTGCGTGACTTGTTCGAATCGCCGACAGTCGCGGGACTTTCCGCGATGCTCGAGCACGAGGGGTCACGGATTACGTCTCGGCCGAAACTCGTGCCGGGTGTCCGGCCGGACCGGCTTCCGCTCTCGCTGGCGCAGCAGCGGATGTGGTTCCTCAACCGCTTCGACACCGCGTCCGCGGTCTACAACATGCCGCTGGTCCTGCGTCTCACCGGCAAGCTGTACGTGTCAGCCCTGCAAGAAGCGATTCTGGATGTGATTGGCCGCCATGAGTCGCTGCGGACGGTGTTCCCCGCAACCGACGACGGGCCAGTGCAGGTTGTTCTGCCCGCGTCCAAGGTTGGGATCGACATTTCACCGGTTGATATCGCGGAGACGGAATTGCATCGCGAGCTTTTCGCGCTCGCGTCGGTCGGCTTCGACGTCACAGCCGAGGCGCCGGTGCGCGCGGCCCTGCTGCGAACCGCTCCCGACCAGTACACCCTGCTCCTCGTGGTGCATCACATCGCGGCCGACGGTGCCTCGCTGAAGCCGCTGGCGACCGACCTCGTGGGAGCCTATGTGGCCCGCGCGAACGGTGACGCTCCGGCCTGGGAACCCCTACAGGTCCAATACGCCGACTTCGCACTGTGGCAGCGGGAACTTCTCGGTAACGAGAACGATCCTGAGTCCCTGGCGGGTCGGCAGATCGAATTCTGGAAGGAAACGCTCGCGGGGGTGCCAGAACTGCTGGAACTGCCCACGGACCGGCCACGGCCGGCGCGGCAGTCGCAGCGCGGCGCGACGATGTCGTTCGCCATCGATGCTGAACTGCAGCGCGATCTGCAGCACCTCGCGCGCAGTAATCGCGCCACCCTTTTCATGGTGATGCATGCCGCGTACGCGGTCCTCCTTGCGCGGCTTTCCGGTACCGAGGACGTCACCATCGGTACCCCGATCGCCGGTCGCGGGGAGCGCGCACTCGACCCACTTGTCGGCATGTTCGTCAACACGCTCGTGCTGCGCACGCCGATCGAAGGCCAGGAATCGTTCACCGACCTGCTCAGTTCAGTGCGTGACCGGGACCTGGCAGCCTTCACGCACGCCGATGTCCCGTTCGAGCAACTCGTCGACGTCCTGAAGCCGCACCGCTCGACCGCCCACGCACCGCTTTTCCAGGTAGTGCTCGCGTTCCAGAACACCGAACCGATCGCGTTCGACCTGGACGGGATCGCTGCGGAGTTCCAGACAGTGGATGTGCACACCACCAAGTTCGACCTCATGCTCGACTTGGCGGAGAAGTGGGACGCCGCGGGAGAACCTGCCGGTATCGAAGGCCATTTCGTATACGCCACGGACTTGTTCGATGCCGACACGATTGATTCATTCGCGCGCCGCTTTGTGCAGCTGCTCCAGCACTTCGTTGCTGCGCCGGAGCAGCCCGTCGGTGATGCGGTGCTTCTCGATTACGCGGAACACGCAGCACTCGTCCCGGTAGCGGGTGACTCGGCGGCTGCGCTGCAGACCCTGCCGGAGATCTTTTGCGCCGCCGCTGCCGTCGACAAGCAGCGCACCGCAGTGATCTCCGGGGACACGACCCTCACCTATGCGGAGCTTGACTCGCGATCGAGTCAGCTTGCCCGGATGTTGCTGGCACGCGGCGTTACCGCGGATTCGGTCGTTGCGCTCGCGCTGCCACGCTCCGAAGATCTCGTGATCGCGGTCTGGGCGGCCGCAAAAGCGGGGGCAGCTTTCCTTCCCGTCGACCCGTCGTACCCTGAAGACCGCATCGCGCACATGGTGGCGGACTCGGTGGCCGCTGTTGGTGTCGCACGCGAAAGCGATGTCAGTCAGCTTCCGGACAGTATCGAGTGGCTGCCCGTCGGCGCCGAGGCACTGACGGCGGAGCTAGCGGCCTACGGCGAAGACGCGCTGACCGATGCGGAGCGGGGCTTCCCGATCAGACCAGACGCCGCCGCGTACATGATCTACACCTCAGGCTCGACGGGCCTGCCGAAGGGCGTCGTGGTCACCCACAGCGGACTGTCCTCTGTCGTGCACGAACAGATCGATCGGTTCGCGCTCGACTCACACTCCCGAGTCCTGCAATTCGCGTCGCCAAGTTTCGATGCTTCGGTGTTCGAGCTTCTGATGGCGTTCGGTTCCGCGGCGACACTTGTCGTGGTGGAGGGCGGTCGTGAGGCCGCTGGGTCCGTGGGTGCAGTGCTGCGCGACCACCATGTCACCCACGCTGTGATCACGCCGTCCGTCCTTGCCTCGCTGGATCGCAGTGATGTGACGGATATCCGTACGCTGCTGGTGGCCGGTGAAGCATGCCCACCTGAGCTGGTCACCGAGTTCGCGCCGGGACGCACAATGCTGAACTTGTACGGTCCCACTGAAGCGACCATCTGGTCGACAAGCAGTGCACCGATGGCGGCAGGACAAGCGATCGACATCGGCCGTCCGGTGCGTGGAACCGACGTGGTGGTCCTTGATTCACGGTTGCACCCAGTACCGGTCGGCGTAGCCGGCGAACTGTACCTTTCGGGTGTCGCACTGGCGCGTGGTTACCACCGCAGGGCGGGCACCACGAGCGACCGGTTCGTCGCGAACCCGTTCAGCGGAAACGGTGAGCGCCTGTACCGCACAGGTGACCTCGTACGCTGGAACAAGGACGGCGACCTTGAGTACCTCGGGCGTACCGACTTCCAAGTGAAGATTCGCGGTCTGCGTATCGAACTCGGAGAGGTCGAAGCGGCCCTTGCGCGGCACGAGTCCATTGATCAGGCTGTCGCTGCAGTGCACCACGACGCGAACACTGGCGATGTTCTCGTCGCCTACATAGTCGGCGCTGCAGGCGCGGTTGACGTTCCTGCGGTCAAAGCCGCACTCGCGGAGCAACTGCCACCGCACATGGTTCCGCAGGTGTTCATGCAGCTCGAGGCGATGCCGCTCACTGCGAACGGAAAGATCGACCGCAAGGCAATGCCCGAGCCGGATGTGGTGGGCGCGGCGCTGGTCGAGTTCCGGGCACCTTCGAGCCCACTCGAAGAAATCATCGCGGGCATCTTCGGTGAGATCACCGGCCGTGACCGGGTGGGTGCCGACGACGACTTCTTTGATATCGGCGGTAACTCGCTCTCGGCGACTCGTGTCGCCGCACGTGTCAGTGAAGCGACAGGCCGCACGATCGGGGTCCGTGAGCTATTTGAGGCCCCGACAGTTGCTCAGCTCGCAGTCGTCGTCGAGACCGCGGACGAGAGCAAGCATGCCCGTCCTCCGCTGGTTCCGCAGCCACGCACCGCGCCTGCGCCGCTGTCGCTCGCCCAGTCACGGATGTGGTTCATCAACCAGCTCGACACAGAGTCCGCGGCATACAATATTCCGCTGATGCTGCGGTTGAGCGGGACCGTCGATGTTTCGGCGCTGCAGGCTTCGGTGCTCGATGTCATTGCCCGGCATGACGTTCTCCGCACGATGTACCCGGAGACCGCCGATGGGCCTGTCCAACAGGTTGTCGCGGCTCGCGAGGTGCCACTCGATCTGACACCGCAGCCGGTCGGTGACGAGACAGGCCTTGCCGAAGCGATCCGTAAGGTCGCGCAGCGCGGTTTTGACGTCACCGCTGCGCCGCCAATCCGTGCGGGGCTGTATCAGCTCACCGACGACGAGTACGTTTTGGTTATCGTCGTGCATCACATCGCGGCGGACGGGGAATCAATGCGTCCTCTCGCTCGCGACGTCATGGTCGCGTACAGCGCCCACGCGGATGGTCAGGACGTCAGCTGGGACCCGCTCAAAGTTCAATACGGTGATTTCGCCATCTGGCAGCGCGAGCTGCTCGGCGACGAAACCGACCCAGACTCGCTGGCCGCGCAGCAGCTCGAGTACTGGAAGTCCACACTCGCTGGTTTGCCCGAGCTGGTAGAGCTGCCAACGGACCGGCCGCGGCCCGCGGTCGCCAGCATGCGCGGCGCGACCTACGATTACCGGATCGATGCTGGACTGCACGCCAAGTTCGTTCAGCTGGCACGCCAATCCAACGTCACCACCTTCATGGCGGTGCATGCTGCGCTCGCCGTCCTCATGGCGCGAATGTCAGGGACCACGGATATCCCGCTGGGAACCCCGGTCGCCGGTCGCGGTGAGCGCGCGCTAGATGACGTGGTCGGAATGTTCGTCAACACGCTCGTCCTGCGCACCGAGGTGGATCCGGGTCTCTCGTTCGCTGAGCTCCTCGCACAGGTCCGGGAAGCTGACCTCGGCGCGTTCACCCATGTGGACGTGCCGTTCGAGCGGCTCGTCGAAATTCTCAACCCGGTGCGCACTCAGGCACACGCGCCGCTGTTCCAGGTGATGCTCTCGCTGCAGGACGACGCGTCTCCGACCGTGGAACTGCCCGGCATGACAGTGTCGCCTATCGAGATCAGTACCAACACGTCAAAGTTCGATCTCAGCTTCGGAGTACTGCAGGACTGGGATGAAACGGGTGCGCCCGCAGGAATGACGCTCAGTCTCACCTATGCGACGGATCTTTTCGACGAGTCGTCGATCGCACGGTTTGCCCAGCGCTTCGAACGCATTGTCCAGCGGGTTGTTGAGGGCCCCGAGGTTGAGGTCAGCGACATCGGCGTGATGTCGACCGCTGAGCACACGCAGGTGCTTCTCGAGTGGAACTCGTGGGAAGACGTTCTGCTGGTGCCGATGCGCGACGTCATCACCCAGTTCGAAATGCAGACGGCCCAAACTCCGGGCAGCATCGCTGTCGTCGCAGGCGACGAAGAGGTGACGTACGCCGAGTTCAACGCACGCGTGAACCAGCTTGCCCGTTACCTTGTCGAGCAGGGCGTGCAAGCAGAATCACGCGTAGCCGTCATGCTCAATCGATCGGTTGACCTTCTCGCGGCGATCTATGCGATCCTCAAGGCCGGCGGAGCATACGTTCCGATAGATCCTGAGTACCCAGCTGACCGCATCCAGCACATGCTCAGTACTGCAGATCCGCAGCTGATCGTTGTTTCCGCGGAAACCGCCGCCCAGTTACCGGATGCACGCTGCCCCAGTGTGGTTATCGATTCCCTGGACGTGTCCGCGTACTCCGCACAGTCACTGACAAACGCGGACGTACACGCGAAGATTCACGGCGGGAACACGGCGTACATCCTGTTCACTTCGGGGTCGACTGGCCGGCCGAAGGGGATCGAAGTAAGTCGTGACTCCCTGGCCTATTCCATCGCGTGGCATCAGCATGACTTCCCGATCGGGCTCGATGACGCTGTTCTGCAGAAGACTTCGGTTACGTTCGATCCGTCAGTCGCGGAATTGTTCTGGCCCCTGCAAACCGGCGCGCGGCTCGTGTTCGCGAAGCCCGGCGGACATCGCGATCCGGAATACCTCGCGGAGGTAATCGCGGACAAGAAGATCACGGTCACTCACTTCGTCCCGTCGATGCTCGAAGCGTATCTGAGCGTGACAGACGGTGCGGGTCTCAGGAATTTGCGGACCGTCTTCAGCGGGGGCGAGGCGCTCTCCGCTGCGCTGGCCCGGCGTTTCAGCCGTGCCTGTGACGGCGGCCTATACAACGTGTACGGCCCTGCCGAGGCGACAATCCGTACGCACACATATTTGTGGAACAACCAGACGAGCGGTGCAAACTCGGTGCCCATCGGGCGCGGAGTGCCAGGAACACAGGTGCTGGTGCTCGACCAGAGCCTCAAGGCAGTACCCATCGGTGTGGCTGGCGAGCTGTACGTGGCCGGACCGCTCCTGGCTCGGGGCTATGCGCATCGACCGGATCTGACAGCGGACCGGTTTGTCGCAGACCCATTCGGTGCGCCGGGTGAACGGATGTATCGCACCGGTGATCTAGTCCGCTGGTTGCCGGATGGTTCCCTCGAATATCTTGGCCGGACTGACTTCCAGGTGAAGCTGCGCGGTCAGCGCATTGAGCTCGGCGAGATCGAAGCTGCCTTGCGGGACCACGCGAGCGTTACAGGTGCGGTGGTCGTTCTTCGTAAGGACCCGCGCCTCGGTGATCAACTCATCGGTTACGTCACGGCTCGCCCTGACTCTGAAGTGGATGGCGGCGACATTCGTGCCGCGCTGGCCGACCGCCTGCCGGATTACATGGTCCCGGCAGCTGTGGTGGTTCTGGCGGAGTTCCCGCTCAGCGCCAACGGCAAACTGGACCGGAAGGCGCTGCCGGATCCTGTCTTCGACTTCGGCCCGCGGACGTACATCGCACCGCGAAATCCGATTGAAGAGATCATCGCGGACGTGTACGCGGAGGTACTCGGTGCGGAGCAGGTGAGCACGGATATCTCGTTCTTCGACCTCGGTGGCAGCTCGCTCGCCGCGATGAAAGCGATCGCGCGTATCAGCTCTGGGCTGGGCGTTCGTGTCCGGGTTCAAGATCTGTTCGACGCACCGTCAGTGGCGGCACTCGCTGAACGTGTGGAGCATGCGCAATCACACGCTGGCGCGGTCCGGCCGCTTGCTCCGGCTGACCCGCGTCCGGACTACATTCCGCTTTCGCTAGCGCAGCAACGGATGTGGCTGCTGAACCGGATCGACCCGGGCTCAGCCGCGTACAACATGCCCCTCGTTCTGCGTCTCTCAGGCCAGCTGAATGCCGGCGCGCTGCAGGCGGCAGTCAATGATGTCGTCGCGCGACATGAGTCGCTGCGCACTATGTTCCCCGATTCAGCGAACGGACCGGGACAGGTCATCCTGGGTGCGAGCGAAGTGACGATTGACCTGACTCCCCGCGCCGTCACCGAGTCGGAGGTCGTTGAACACGTCACGAGCTTCGCTGGCCGAGGCTTCGACGTCACCAGGGAAGTCCCGCTCCGAGGTGCTCTCTTCGAACTGTCCGAGCAAGAACACATCCTCGCGATCATCGTGCACCACATCATCGGTGACGGTGAGTCCATGTCGCCGATGGCGCGCGACGTCATGATCGCGTACACGGCTCGTGCGGCAGGCGAAGTACCGGCGTGGCCGCCGCTCGAGGTGCAGTACGCGGACTTCGCGCTGTGGCAGCGAGAGGTGCTGGGCGACCCTGGCGATCCGGAGTCACTGGCAGCGCGCCAGATTCGCTACTGGCAGGAGGCTCTCGCGGACCTGCCTGAGCTTCTCGACCTTCCGACCGACCGGTCCCGGCCGGCGGTCGCAGGGACAGAAGCGGGCCATGTCACCCTCGAACTCAGCGCGGCTGAGCACAGTGGGCTGGTAAGCCTCGCTGACCGGCACAGCGGATCGATGTTCATGGTGTTGCACGCTGCGCTCGCCGTAGTTCTCTCACGCGTGAGTGGCGCGCGGGATATCGCGATCGGCACGCCCGTCGCCGGACGGGGCGAGGCCGCGCTTGACAACCTCATAGGAATGTTTGTCAACACGCTGGTCCTTCGAACACAGGTGGACAGCGCCGCCGCATTCAGCGAGCTTATGCAGCACGTTCGGCAGGTCGACCTGGGCGCATATGAGCATGCTGACGTGCCATTCGAGCAACTCGTGGAGGTACTCAAGCCACACCGGTCGACCGCGCACGCGCCCCTTGTACAGGTAGTTTTGTCGCTGCTGAACCCACAACAGCGCAAGGTTGAACTGTCCGGGCTCACTGTGGAACCGCTCGAAGGCGACGAGTCAGCAAAGTTCGATTTGCTGCTTGGCGTGGAGCAGCACTTCACGGACGACGGCCGGCCCGCAGGCCTGACCGCGCGCTTCGTCTACCGGACAGATATTTTCGACGGTTCGTCGATTGAGCGGCTCGGGCGCCGACTCGAACGGGTCGTGCAGGCGGTGTCAGCCAACCCTGACGCCATCGTCGGCGATATCGACATCGCTGACGAGACCGAGTCTGGATCCATCGTCCGTGGCGGAGCGCAACTCGCGGCAACTGGTGGAGCAGCCGAGGCTGGTGTCCTCACGGGTGCGGAATCGCCTCCAGCTGAGACGCTCGCGCAGATACTGTCTGCCGCAGCTGAAGCGAATCCAGGTGGAACGGCCGTTCTGACGGAGGCGAAGCCACTCTCGTACATGAATCTGGATAAGCGGTCTTCGCGGCTCGCGCGTTTGCTCATACGGCAGGGTGCAGGGCCAGAAGACTCGGTGGCCGTTGTCATGCCGCCATCGATCGAAGCGGTCGTCGCCCAATGGGCAGTGGCGAAAACCGGCGCCGCCCTAGTGCTTCTTGATCCGCGCGGCGTAGAGGACCAGATGGTGGCCACGGCACTGGCAGCATCTGGGACGCGCATCGGAGTGACGATGAGCGCGTTCCGCGGCACCCTTCCGTCCGCCGCCACGTGGATATCCCTCGACGACGACGAAATCAAGGCACAGCTGAAGGCCATGTCCCCGGCCCCAGTGTCGTTCTACGACAGGCTGGGTCAGGTGCGGCTGGACAACACTGCCTATATCGCGTTCTCGGGCGCAAGTGTGGATCTGCACGCGGTAGCGGTGACCCACCGCGCGATCGCGGGTGCAGTGGCTGCGTTGCGAGACCGGCTCGATGTGACAACCGAGACACCAGTGCGGCTGGCAGATTTCAGTGACGTCCACGAATCGGTGTTGCGACTCGTCCTCGCCGCGTCCGAATCGTCTGCCCTGGATATCAGGGAATTGGAAGCCGAACCGGGCATGCTCTGGCGCCACGCCACCCTGAATTCAGCGCTCCCCGCCGCCGATGTGCGCGTCGTCGGTGCTGCGGAGGCGCCTGCAGCGACCATCGCCAACGGCGCGCCAGCACTCGGCGACCCAGTGCCGGGATCGAAGGTGCTCGTACTCGATGACACACTCCAGCCTGTCGCCGAAGGTGGTGAAGGCGAGCTCTATCTCGCCGGAGATGCCGTGGGCCGCGGTTACGTCCGAGCCACCGCGCTGACCGCTTCTCGTTTCGTCCCCGACCCAACCAATGGCGAGGGCGAACGGATGTACCGGACCGGGATTCGCGTGCGCTGGGGAGCGCAGGGCGCAGTCGAGTATCTGGCAAGTGCGAGCGGTCGTTGATGACTCCGCCTGGTTGATCAGAGTACGAAACGTGAGCCGGTTCAGTGAATACGATGTAACAGACGCTGACGGCGGTCCGGTATCCCCTGTGGTGCCGTCTATGTGAGATGGGAAGGTTCGATGAGCGCTGGCCCTAATATGCGTGTGCAGCTGCTTCCGCAGCTGATGGCGACGGCGGTAGAGGCCAACCCGACAGGTGCCGCGCTCATCATGGGGGAGAAGACTGTCTCGTACGCGGCGCTGGACAAGCGTTCGTCGCGGCTCGCGCGGTTCCTGATCTCACGGGGGGTGGGTCCGGAGTCCTTCGTTGTCATCGGCTTACCCCGGTCTATTGAGTCGATCGTCGCGCTGTGGGCGATCGCGAAAAGTGGCGCCGCTTTCGTGCCGGTTGATCCTGCAGCACCCGAGGGTCGTATCGCGCATATCGTTTCCGATTCAGGGGCGCGCTTCGGTATCACAACGACCGAGACGCGGCCAGCATTGCCGGGTTCAGTGACGTGGATCGAACTCGACGATGAGGCTGTCAAAGCTGAACTCAAGACGCATCCCCCGACGCCCATCTCTTACCTGGATCGCCTCGGGATGCTGCGTCCGGAGAACCCCGCCTACATGATCTACACGTCGGGCTCGACGGGCCTGCCGAAGGGCGTCGTTGTCACGCATCTCGGGCTATCACTGCTCGCGGCAGAACAGCGCGAACGGTTCAGGATCGATGCGCAGTCGAGGTCCCTGCATTTCGCCTCGACGATTTTCGATGCGTCCATTCTCGAACTGCTGCTCGCGATTCCGGCGGGCGCGACGATGGTCATCGCACCCAGCGACGTCTACGGAGGCCAGGAACTCGCGAATTTCATTCGTGAGCACGCGCTTACCCATGCTTTCGTGACGCCAGCTGCGCTGGAAACGGTCGATCCGGCTGGGGTCACGGAACTGCGGGTGATCATCGTCGGGGGTGAGGCGTGCCCGCCAGAACTCGTCGCGCAATGGGCGCCGGGGCGTGAGTTTTACAACGGTTACGGCCCCACTGAGACGACTGTGATCGCTACCTACGCCGGGCCGATGCAGCCAGCGGAGAAAGTCACGATCGGGGCGCCGATCCGAGGCACAACCGCGATTGTGCTTGATTCCAGGCTGAAGCCGGTCCCCTCGGGCACCACCGGCGAGCTCTATATCGCTGGACCTGGTGTGTCCCGCGGTTACCACGCGCGAAACTCGCTGACAGCGGACCGGTTCGTCGCAAATCCGTTCGGGAATCCTGGCGAAAGAATGTACCGCACAGGCGATCTAGTGCGGTGGACGAGCGATAAGCAGCTCGATTACATTGGCCGCTCCGACTTCCAGGTCAAGGTGCGTGGTTACCGCATCGAACTCGGTGAGATCGATGCATCGCTGCGTTCGCATCCCGATGTGCGGTTTGCGATCACGCTGGCCCACAAATCACCAGCGGGCGAGAACATCCTGGTGGCGTACATCCAGCACAATGAGGGTGCGACGGCCGACACGGACGAGTTGCTGGGCCACGCGAGCAAGAGCCTTCCGGGTTACATGGTGCCCAGTGTTGTTGTACCGATCGACGAGGTACCACTCACGCCGCAAGGCAAGGTAGATCGGCGCGCGCTACCGGTCCCTGACCTGTCTGGGGGTGAACGAGAATACGTCGCGCCGGTAAATGCGGTTGAAGAACAGATCGCCGCGATCTTCGCGGAGGTACTCGGGCTCGAGCGGGTCAGCACCCAGGAGTCGTTCTTCGAACTCGGCGGCAACTCACTGATGGCGACCCGGGTGATCGCGCGCGTGAACGAGTCGATGGGCACGGACATCATTGTTCGCCAGCTCTTCGAAACCCCGACGATCGCGGCGCTCGCCGAGCTCATTGACGTTCCTGAACATCAGATCACCCAGCGGGTGCCGCTCAAAGCGCGGCCACGACCCGAGACCATCCCGCTCTCCCTCGCACAGCAACGCATGTGGTTCATCAACCAGTTCGAGCCGGAATCCGCTGCTTACAACATTCCGCTTGCGCTGCGCCTCACCGGCTCCGTGGACGCTGACGCGATGCGCCAGGCCTTCGCCGATGTGATTGAGCGGCACGAGTCGCTGCGCACTATCTACCCGAGCTCTGCTGACGGCCCAGTACAGCGCATTCTCTCCGCTGCCGAAGCCGATGTCACGCTCGACGTGATCGCAGCGGAAGGTGAAGCAGATGCGACCGCCAAAGCTGCGGCATTCGGTACACGAGGTTTCGACGTCAGTGTTGAACTGCCTATTCGGGGCGCACTTCTCGCGCTTTCCGGAAATGAGCACATCCTTGTCGTGGTGATGCACCACGTCGCGGCGGACGGCAGCTCGCTCGTTCCGCTGGCCAAGGACGTAATCACGGCGTACATGGCTCGAATCTCGGGCACCGAACCCGGCTGGGGCCCGCTCGAAATTCAGTACGCAGACTACGCTCTGTGGCAGCGTGAGGTTCTGGGCGATGAGGGTGATCCCGCATCCCTGGCGGCCCGGCAACTGGCGTACTGGCAGAACCAGCTCGCAGATCAGCCTGACTTGCTGGAACTCCCCACTGACAAGCCTCGTCCAGCCTCGCAAACACTGCACGGCGGCAAGGTGTTGTTTGACATCGGTCCGAACTTGCACGCAAAGCTCGCGCGCGTCGCGAGCCAGAACAGTGCGACCGTCTTCATGGCGCTGCACAGCGCGTTTGCCGTACTTCTTGCGCGTTTGACTGGGACCGGCGATGTTTCAGTGGGTACCCCAATCGCAGGCCGGGGGAGCAGGGCGCTTGACGACCTCATCGGCATGTTCGTCAACACGCTGGTTCTCCGCACTAGGGTGACCGACGAGGCCACATTTTCCGAGTTGCTGCGCGAAACCCGCGATACGGACCTGGAGGCGTTCGCACACGCGGACGTTCCGTTTGAACAGCTGGTCGAGGTCATCAACCCGACCCGGTCCACCGCGTATGCACCGCTCGCGCAAGTCGGTTTCTCCTACCAGAACCTCGAGAAGCCATCGTTCGAATTGCCGGGTCTGACAATCGAACCGCTTGGTGTGGACACCGAAGTGGCACAGTATGACCTGCACCTGCACGCCAGCGAGAACCTGGACGGGATGGGCCAGCCGGCAGGCCTGAACGCGGGTTTCACCTACGCGCTCGACCTATTCGAGCAGGACACGGTTCGTGAGTTCGCGAACCGCCTGCTCAAGGTTGTGGAAGCAATCGTCGACAATCCGGATGTCCCAGTTCTCGAGGTGGACATTCTGTCTGCAGCGGAGCGAAACTATGTGCTTCGTGAACTCAACGCCACGTCGGGCCGCGAGCCAGGAGGCGTGCTCACCGATTTTCTCGACGCACGAGTCGCGGAGAGCGCTGACGCAGTTGCACTCGAATTCGCAGGTGCGGCACTCACATACGGCGAGTTCGATGCTCGCGTAAATCAGCTGGCCCGAAAGCTCATCGCCGAAGGTGTCGGACCCGATGTCGTTGTCGGGCTTGCGGCTCGTCGTTCTTTCGAACTGCTCGTGGGCATGTACGCGATCGTCAAGGCTGGCGGGGCATATCTGCCTATCGACCCTGAGCACCCCGCTGATCGCACTGCCTACGTCGTCGAGTCAGCACGGCCGCTGTTCGTGCTGTCAGTCGCAGGCGAAGATGTGACGCTTCCCGCCGGGGTACGCCGGCTCGACATCGACGCTCTTGATCTGGAGCAGTTCAGTGCATCGCCCATCACCCAGCTAGATCGCCGTGAACCGCTCAGTTCGTCGAACCTCGCGTACGTCATCTATACGTCCGGCTCGACTGGGCGTCCGAAAGGGGTTGCACTGCCGCACAAAGCGGTAGTCAACCAGATTGCCTGGAAGCAGACCGCGTATCCGCTGAGTCGAGACGACGCGCTCGTTCTCAAAACACCAGCGTCATTTGACCTTTCGGTCTGGGAATTCTGGTGGCCGCTGGCGTCCGGTGCGCGGCTTGTTATTGCTGACCCGGACGGACATCGTGATCCGGCGTATCTCGGTCGGTTGATGAGCGAGCGCAAAGCCACCGTGGCCCATTTCGTGCCCTCTCTGCTGGACACATTCGTCGCAGTCAACGGTGACGAGGGCGTCCGCGCGATCGACTCGCTGCGCTACGTCCTGTGCATTGGCGAGGCGCTGCCAGCTGCGCTTGTCCACAAGTGGGCGACGACCGCTGACGTCCCGATTGAGAACCTGTACGGCCCGACGGAAGCTGCGGTTTCGATCACGTCCTATCGCTGTACCGGTGACGAACAGGGTGCGGTGCCGATCGGCGCGCCAGAAACAAACAGCCAGGTGTACGTCCTCGATCGGCGTCTCAGCCCAGTTCCCTCCGGTGTTGCTGGCGAGCTTTATCTTGCAGGCACCCAGCTTGCCCGTGGGTATTACGGTCGGCCCGACCTCACCGCTGAACGATTTATCGCCAACCCCTTCAGCGGGCGCGGTGAGCGCCTCTACCGCACCGGTGATCTCGCCCGATGGAATCGGGAAGGACACCTCGAATACGTTGGACGCTCCGACTTCCAGGTGAAGGTCCGTGGCTTCCGTATTGAACTCGGTGAGATCGAGAACGCTCTCACCCGCCTCGAATCGGTGGCCCAGGCGGCCGTCATTGTGCACTCCGATGCGCCGACCGGAGATCAGATCGTTGGCTACGTCGTAGCCCACGGAGATTTCGATACAGGCAGCGCAAAGGCGCAGCTAGGCCGGGACCTGCCTGCCTACATGGTTCCGTCGCTATTCGTGCAACTCGACGAGATGCCACTGAACGCGAACGGCAAACTCGACCGGAAGGCTCTGCCAGCTCCAGAGATCGGGGCGGCAGCAGGCGAATTCGTGGCACCGCGCAACCCCGTAGAAGAAATCATTGCCGGGGTTTACTGCGAGGTTCTTGGGCTGCCCGAAGCGAGCGTCACCGCGGGATTCTTTGATCTCGGTGGAAACTCGTTGCTCGGAACGCGAGTGATCGCGCGCATCAACTCGGCGCTCCAAGTGAACCTCGGGGTGCGCGCCCTGTTCGACTATCCGACGATTGCTGCGCTGGCTCAGCATGCGGAGCAATCCGCGGGTACTGCGCCGCGACCCGCTCTGACCCGCCGCGAGCGTCCGGCGGTTGTTCCGCTTTCACTCGCACAGCAGCGCATGTGGTTCATCAACCAGTTCGATACTGCGTCGCCCGCCTACAACATCCCGATGGTGCTTCGGCTTTCAGGCGACCTCGACACGGAGGCGCTGTCGGCGGCGTTCCGTGATGTGCTCGAACGACACGAGTCATTGCGCACCATGTATCCAGGTGGCGATGGGGGTCCCCGCCAAGTTGTTCTGCCAATGAGCGAATTCGCGTCCAGACTGGTTGTCACAGAAGTGGGCGCTGACGAATTGCGGTCCCGAGTTGTTGACTTCGTCAACCAGGGCTTCGACGTTTCGGTGGCGCCTCCGATTCGGGCTTCATTGTGGCGTGCAGCGCCGGGAGAGCACGTGCTCGCGGTGGTCGTTCACCACATCTCCGCCGACGGCGCCTCGATCGCCCCCCTCGCGCGCGACATCATGGTGGCGTACAGCGCTCGCACCGCGGGAGAGGAACCCGGCTGGAAGCCGCTTGACGTGCAATACGCTGACTTCGCTCTCTGGCAGCGCGAGGTCCTCGGCGATGAATCTGACCCGGACAGCATCGCGGCGCAGCAGCTCGAATACTGGACCCGCACGCTCGCGGGATTGCCTGACGTGATCGAACTGCCAACCGATCACCCGCGTCCGCCGGTGCAGTCGATGCGCGGCGCGAACTTTGAGTTCGACATCAGCGACGACCTGGTCAAGGCACTCACTGTGCTTGCTCAGCAGCAGGGCGTCACGCTCTTCATGGTGGCGCACGGAGCGCTCGCCGTATTGCTGTCCCGCATGTCAAGTAGTGATGACATCGCGATCGGAACCCCGATCGAAGGTCGCGGTGAAGCGGCCCTCGACGACCTGGTCGGCATGTTCGTGAACACGCTTGTTCTCCGCACACTCGTCGAGCCGGGCACCTCGTTTGTCGAATTGCTTGAATCCGTCCGGCAGGCGGACCTCGAAGCGTTCATGCACACCGATGTGCCATTCGAGCGACTCGTGGATGTGCTCAGCCCTGAGCGTGCAACGTCGCATTCACCACTCTTCCAGGTTGTACTGGCGTTCCAGAACATCGCGCAGGCGCACCTCGAACTCGCTGGCCTTCGTATCGACGGAATGGCGGACGACCTAGCAGTCTCGAAGTTCGACCTGCAGCTCACACTGGCTGAACGTGGCGGGGAAGGCGCCCAAGGGGGCGGCATGCACGCTGTCTTCACGTATGCCACCGATCTCTTCGACGAGCCGACGGTGAGCGATTTTGCTCAGCGCTTCACGAGAATCCTCGAGGCGATAACGGCAGACCCGTCAATCGCGGTGGGCGACATCGAACTGCTCGGCACTGCCGAACTCGCTGGGCTTACGCCCGCTGCGGGAGCGGAACCACCTGCCCCGCTGCGCTTCGCGGAGATCATCGAGCACGCCGTCGCACTAAATCCTTCTGGCACGGCTGTAGTCGACGGCGAAAGGTCGGTCACCTATCGCGAGCTCGATGAGTACTCGAACCGAATCGCCAGGGCGCTTCTGACATCTGGTGTTCGTCGCGGCGACGCGATTGGGCTGGCGATCACACGCTCGCTAGAGTCGATCGCTGCCACGTGGGCAATCGTCAAGACTGGTTCCGCTTTTCTCCCAATCGATCCGAACTACCCGGCCGATCGCATTGAGCACATGGTTGCTGACAGCGGAATCACAGTAGGCCTCACGATGGCCGCCCACGTCAGTGCTCTCCCGAGTGGAATCCACTGGGCCGCACTCGACGACACTGCGTTCCGATCGCAGGTGGAGGCCGCATCCGCGCACCCGGTGCAGGAGACTGAGCACGGCGGGCAGGTGGCTTTGGATCAGCCTGCCTACATTATTTACACCTCCGGTTCGACGGGTTTGCCGAAGGGTGTCGTGGTTCCGCACCGCGGTCTCGCGGCCGTGTCGCACGAGCAGCGCGACAGGTTTGGCATAGTGCCGAGCTCGCGTGTGCTCTTCTTTGCCTCCCCGAGCTTCGATGCTTCGATACTTGAACAGTTGATGGCGCTCGGTGCAGGCGCTACGACGGTCATCGCCCAGCCGGGCATCTTCGGTGGCGACGAACTCGCGGAACTGCTCATCAGCGAACATGTGACGCACGCCTTCGTGACCCCAGCTGCACTCATGTCGGTGAGCCCGGTGGGGATCACCGACCTTGAAATGGTTGCTGTGGGCGGCGAAGCGTGCCCGCCGGAACTGGTCAGCCGCTGGGCTGACGACCGGACGATGTTCAACCTCTACGGACCGACTGAAGCCACCGTGTGGTGTCTGGGCAGTCGGCTTTCGGCCGGTGAACCGATCGATATCGGTGGGCCAATTCAAGGAACCTCCATCGTCGTTCTGGACGCACGGCTGAAGCCCGTTCCTGTGGGTGTTCCGGGAGAGCTGTACCTGCTTGGCGAAGGTATTGCGCTCGGCTACCACGGTCGCCTTGAACTCACAGCTGACCGTTTCGTGGCCGCGCCGTTCGGCGCGCCCGGAACCCGTATGTACCGCACCGGCGATCTTGTTCGCTGGTCGAAAACGGGAACAATCGAGTTCGTTGGTCGTACCGACTTCCAGGTGAAGGTGCGCGGTTTCCGGATCGAGCTCGGAGAAATCGACGCAGCCCTAACACGACACGCGAGTGTTTCCACGTCCGTGACGGTGGGGCATAAGCGTGAGACTGGTCAGACGGTACTGGTGTCCTATGTGATCCCGGCATCAACAAGCGCGGTCGATGAGGCGACGCTGCGCGAATTTGTGAGCGAGTCTCTCCCGGACTACATGGTGCCGTCCGTCATCATGGCTATCGGCTCGATTCCGCTCACACCCGTCGGAAAACTCGACCGTAAAGCGCTCCCAGAACCAGTATTCACCTCGTCGGAACAAGAGTTCGTCGCACCTGAGACTGACCTCGAGGCGAAACTCGCACGGATCTTCGCGGACGTGCTTGGAGTCGAACAGGTCAGTGTCAACGAGTCGTTCTTCGCACTCGGCGGCGACAGCATCATGTCCATTCAGCTGGTTTCCCGAGCTAAAGCTGAGGGCATCGTGATCCGTGCGAGGGACGTGTTTGAGCAGCGAAGCGTCGCGGGGCTCGCGCGCGTCGCACGCAGCGGTGCCGAAGCCGACGTCCTCGCAGAACTGCCGGGCGGTGGCGTCGGCACCGTCACTGCACTCCCCATCGTGGAGTGGTTGCGTGAACTTCTCGGGTCGTCCGGAAGTTATCACCGATTCCAGCAGTCAGTACTGCTCACGGTTCCCGGCTCGGCGGATCGTGACACGGTCCTCACCGTGATTCAAGCGGTGCTAGACACCCACGATGCTTTGCGGTCACGATGCGAGTTCACTCCCGAGGGGACCCGGTTCGAGGTACTTGAGCCCGGGGATGTTCGTGCGTCAGACGTCCTGGCCGAGCGCGTGGTGTCCGCTGAAACGCTCGCCGACAGATCTGCCCTTGCCGCGGTTATCGCAGACGAGTTCACCGAAGCCGTCGACCGGCTTGACCCGATCAACTCTCGGATGACGCAGTTCGTGTGGGTCCACAGCGATCGAACCGGGAATTCGGCGGCTGCCCCCGATGGGCGTCTCATCGTTGCGATCAACCACCTCGCTGTCGATGGTGTTTCCTGGCGCGTACTGGTCCCCGACTTCGCGGTCGCTGGGGCGCAGGCGAGCAGCGGAGCACCAGTCACTCTGCAGCCCGTAGGTACATCCCTGCGGCGCTGGTCGCACGGCATCGCGGAGCGCGCCTCGGACGCTGCAATCGTCGCAGACGTGCCATTCTGGCGCGAGGTACTGCAAGGACCGGACCCCCAACTCGGCTCGCGGGAGCTCGACGCCGAGCAAGACTTCATGCCCTCAGTTCAGCGGGTGTCCGTCGAACTGAATGAACAAGCGACGGATTCGCTGCTCACCACGCTGCCCGCTAAATATCGGGGCGGCGTCAATGACGGCTTGCTGACTGCGCTGGCGCTCGCTGTGCGCCGGTGGCGCCGGCAGCGCGGTATTGACGAGCCGTCCGTGCTGGTGGCCATGGAAGGCCATGGCCGTGAGGAAGAGATCCTGCCGGGAGCGGACCTGAGCCGGACGGTCGGCTGGTTCACCAGCATGTACCCGGTGCGGCTGAGCACTGAGCGCATCGACGTCGACGCGGTGGCGGCGAACGGGGAAGCCGCGAGCTCGGCTATCAAAGCGGTGAAGGAGCAACTTCGCGAGCTCCCACGCAACGGCATGAGCTACGGAATACTCCGCCATCTCAACGCCGAGACACGCGCGGAACTGGCCCAGTTCAGTGAGCCGCAGATCGCGTTCAACTACCTGGGTCGCTTCGGCACCACCGAGGGGATGGATCTGGCCGACGTTTCATGGATTCCTGACGGTGACATCGAACTCAGCACCGAGCCTGATGCCACGATGCCGGCGACATCTGCGCTGAGTATCACCGCGACTGTTACCGACAGTCTCCAAGGGCCTGTTCTGAAAGCCTCGTTCGCGTATGCGTCCGGCGTACTGAGTGAGCACGAGGTTGCCGAGCTCGCTGAATACTGGGTTGAGACGCTCGATGTTCTTGGCCGCCACGCCGAATCAGTTGAGGCTGGGGGTCTTACGCCGTCGGACACGATGGTGCATGGCGTCACGCAGTCACAGATCGAGGCCATTGAATCGCGTTTCATCCGTGTCGACGAAATCTGGCCGCTGACGCCGTTGCAGAGCGGCTTGATGTTCCACACTCTCCTCGTTGGTGATGGGCGGGACGTTTACACGACACCCACCCGCCTGAAACTCGGTGGCACGGTAGATCCAGCGCGCATGCGCCGGGCCGGGCAGGCGCTAGTGGACCGTCATCCGAACTTGCGTGCCGCGTTCCTTCACACCTCGGATGGGGATGCGGTGCAAGTGGTTCCGCAGCGTGCTGAGCTGCCGTGGACCTACACAGACCTCACGACACTCGATCCGGCTGCCCGTGCAGCTGAGCGGGACCGCCTTGTCGCCGTCGATGGCGCAACGGGATTCGCGATGGATTCGCCGCCACTGCTGCGTATGCACTTGATAGCGGTCGCTGCCGATGAGTACGAGCTGCTAGTGACGAACCATCACATTTTGCTGGATGGCTGGTCGATGCCGCTCTTGCTGAAAGAGTTGCTCACCCTGTACGTACTCGACGGTGACACCACCCATATGCCGGCGGTGCAGGATTACAAGAGTTTCCTTGAATGGCTCCAGCGCCAGGACCACGCGCAGTCACTCAAGGTGTGGGAGACGGCGCTGCGCGAGACCGATACTCCGACGGTTGTTGCGCCGCAGGTGCAGGAAGGCGACCACGGTGAGCCTGCGGATGTCACACGTGATCTTTCGGAGGAACTGACCGGTGCGCTGAGCGGACTTGCGAGTCGCTCGGGGGTCACGCTGAATACGATCGTGCAGGCGGCGTGGGGCATCTTGCTGGGCCGTCAGCTCGGGCGGCAGGATGTGGTGTTCGGTGCGACCGTGTCTGGCCGTCCGCCTCAGGTTTCGGGTGTGGAGCAGATGATCGGGTTGTTCATCAACACGCTCCCAGTGCGTGTCCATATCGACGAGGACGACAGTTTTGAAGCCCTCATAACCCAGCTGCAGCGGGAACAGAGTGAGTTGGTTGACCACCAGTTCATCGGTCTTACCGAGATTCAGAAAGCTGCTGGTGCCGGGGCGGTGTTCGACACGCTTGCGGTTTTCGAGTCGTATCCAGTCGACCAGACCGGTGATTCGGCGACAGATCTTGCAGGGATGCGACTGCTGAGCGCCGAGGGCAGCGATGCGACGCATTATCCTCTGACGCTGCTGGCGTTTACCGAGCCGAATTTGCGGTTGAAGCTGAAGTACTTCCCCTCTTTGTTCGATGCCGAAGCCGTGGTTGCGCTGATCGATAAGCTTGAGCGCTTGCTGAGCGCTGTCGCGGCCGATGCAGCCAAGCCGGTGGGTTCGATTGATCTGCTGGACCCCGTGGAGCGGGATCTGGTGTTGCATGGCTGGAACACTGAGGGCCCGGGTGCGGCCACGGGTGCGACGCTGGTGTCGTTGTTCGAGGCGCAGGCTCGCAAGGTGCCGGACAGAATTGCTGTGCGGTCGGGGACGGCTGATTTTACGTATCGCGAGCTGGACGCTAGGTCGAACGAGTTGGCCCGCATGCTCGTTTCCCGCGGGGCCGGTCCCGAGTCGTTGGTGGCGGTGGCGACTGCGCGTTCGAGCGATCTGCTGGTCGCGATACTCGGTGTGCTGAAGTCCGGTGCAGCTTATGTTCCGGTTGACGTTTCGTATCCGGCGGAGCGCATCGAGTACACGCTTGCTGATGCGAAGCCCGTTGTTGTGCTGACGACATCGGGGGAGCAGGGTGCGTTGCCCGCGGGGCACGAACTGCTGGTTCTTGACGATGACCGAGTCAGGCTGGAATTGGACAGCTTCGATGATGGCCCGTTAGCGGATGCTGAGCGTCGCGGTGAGCTGCGGCCAGACAATGTCGCGTATGTGATTTACACGTCGGGTTCGACGGGTAAGCCGAAAGGCGTAGCAGTCACGCACTTCACGGTTACGTCGCTGATGGCGAACACGGAAGCGCTGTTCGGTTTCGATGAGTCGGACGTGTGGACGCTGTTCCACTCGTATGCGTTTGATTTCTCGGTGTGGGAGATCTGGGGTGCGTTGTTGTACGGCGGCTCGGTTGTCATTGTCGACTACCTGACGTCACGTTCGCCGGGGGACTTCCTTGCTCTGCTGGCTGCCGAGGGTGTGACTGTTCTGAACCAGACTCCGACGGCGTTCTACCAGCTTGTTGAGGCTGATCGTGAGGCTGGCGGCGCTGACTTGAGCCTGCGGTACGTGATTTTCGGTGGCGAAGCTCTGGATCTGTCGCAGCTGGAGCGGTGGTATGAGCGGCATCCGGAGGATGCTCCGCGGCTGGTGAACATGTATGGCATCACTGAGACGACGGTGCATGTCACGCACCGTGAGCTTGACCGTGAGTTCGCTGCGCGTGCGTCCGCGTCGGTGATTGGCCGCGCGATTCCGGGGCTGAGCGTGTACGTGCTGGACGAGAGGCTGCGGCCGATGCCGGTCGGCGCGACAGGCGAGTTGTATGTCGCTGGTCCGCAGTTGTCCCGGGGGTATCTCGGCCGGCCGGATCTGTCGTTCTCTCGGTTCGTGGCGAATCCGTTTGGCATGCCAGGTGAGCGGATGTATCGCACGGGTGATGTCGGGCGCTGGAACCGTGATGGCGAACTCGAGTATTTCGGGCGGTCGGATTTCCAGGTTCAGCTGCGCGGCTTCCGTATTGAGCTCGGAGAGATTGAGGCGGTGCTGGGCCGGCATCCGGGGACGGCGCAAACTGTCGTCCTTGTCAAGGACAATGAGCTGCTGGGGGAGCGGCTGATCGGCTATGTGGTGGCGGAAAGCGGCGCTGAATTAGATGGACCGAGTTTGCTCCAGGAGGCCGGTAAGCATCTTCCCGCGCACATGGTGCCTGCTGCGGTCGTCGTCCTCGACGCGCTGCCGCTGACCGCGAACGGCAAGCTCGACCGGGCAGCTCTGCCTGACCCTGAGACCGGTGGCGCAGCAGGCGAATACGTGGCACCGCGAACTGAGAACGAGGCTTTGGTAGCGCGAGTTTTCGCAGAGGTGCTGGGGCTCGATAGGCTCAGCGTCAGCGCAAGTTTCTTCGAACTCGGAGGAAACTCGTTAGTTGCAGTCAAGGCAATGACCCGATTGTCGGACGAACTCGGTATATCAGTGCCGCTTCGTGTGCTGCTGGGCACGCCCACGGCAGAAGCCGTCGCGAGTGCCATCGAGGACGTCATTCGCGGTGGTCACTCGGCGCCGGAAGGCTCGCCGTTGGACGTGATCATTCCGATCCGTGCCGAAGGCGATCAACCTGCGTTGTTCGCGATACATCCGATCGTGGGGCTGGCTTGGTGTTACGCGGGGCTACAGGCGCGGATTCCGGAGGGGATCCCGATTTACGGAGTGCAGACTCCGGCGGCTTCATCGAGTGAACGAGTCCCTGACTCAATCGAAGATATCGCTCAGCTGTATGTGCAGGAGATCAGACGAGTGCAGCCGGAAGGGCCGTACCGGCTGCTTGGCTGGTCGCTTGGCGGCGTCATCGCTCATGCCATGGCGGTCCAGCTTCAGGCTGAGGGTGAGCAGGTGGACTTGCTGGCCATGCTCGATAGCTTTGCAAATGGGGCCGGTGAGCACGTCGAGGAGCACGCTGTCACAGCGCAGGATCTTCTTGGTGGCTTCGGGCTGGGCAGCCTTCCACAGGAACCTCAGGACATCGCAATAGTGCTTGACGCTATCGAATCGGAAACGTCAATCTCGCGTGACGTCCTGGTCCGCATGCTTGACGTTGCCGAAAGGTCAGCGCGCTCAATGGCGCAGTACCGGCCAGCCGTTTTCGAGGGCGATCTACATCTGTTGACGGCTGCCAAGGGCAGGGAAGACCTCGGTGTGGCCGCACGCTCATGGACCGATGCGATTTCCGGAAAGGTGCGAGACGTTCCTGTCCCGTACACCCATTGGGAGATGACCTCGGCAGGTGCGCTCGATGACCTCATTGAAACTCTCAAGCGGACAGGAATCTTCGATTATTCCTCCGCCACGTAGGCAGAAACTACTACGTTGGAGTGGTCGGATATTCCGAATCGGGGCCCAGACGGTCACGGTGGAAACTCGCTGAAAACACTCATCCCCCGAAGGCTATACATTATTGGCGCTGCGTAACCAGTTTCCTGGTGCATCCCGCACCAGGTGTGCGCGGCGTAATGGCGCCCTATAGTGGAGATGACGTTAGATGACTTCAAATTCAAAGGTTGCTGTCAACCTCGGTGGTGTTCCTGAAACGTTGTTGGGAACGCTCCGAGACAGAGCTGTCGAGGGTCTCCGTGCGGATGCCCGGATAGTCGACCCCATTAGCGTTGGACTTTACGAGAGAATTGAATTCGACTGGAGCCGTCTCGGCCCCCCGTCGCAGCCAAACTATATGCGCGCGCTGGCTTTCGATGCGGAGGTCAGGAAGTTTCTGCAAAATACGCCTGCGGGCTGCGTTGTTTCGTTGGGCGATGGACTGGATACAGGTTTCTTCCGTGTGGACAACGGTAAATGTAACTGGATTTCAGTCGATATTCCAGAAGTGGCTCGGCTTCGAAACGAACTTCTGCCGGCGAACGCGCGACTGCGCAATTTCGGTTGTTCGGCCTTCGACACGAGGTGGATGGATGAGGTCAGCCCCGGCATGAAGGCCCCGATCTTCCTCGCTCAGGGGTTGTTCCAGTACTTCAGTCGCCAGGATGTTGTGAGTCTGCTGGAGCGAATCGCGGTGCGGTTCCCGGGTTCGACTGTGGTGTTTGACGTGGTGCCCGAATGGTTTGTCAGCAAGACGAAGCGTGGCTGGAAGAAGAGCGAGGGTTATCATCTCCCCGAGATGTCCTTCGCTTTGTCAACCGACGAAGCGGAGGGCCTGCGCAAGGACGTGCCGGCAATCTCGAGCATTCAGGTCATTGCCCTGCCCGCGGGGCACCGCGAGTTCGGGAACCTGACGATGGCCACGGTTCGCGCGGTGCCCTGGCTGCGGAGGCGTTTTCCCGCGGTACTGCGCGTAACGTTCGCTTCGTGAGCTGAGATTCAGCGCACGGGCTCAGCGGTCCGTGCGCTTCTCAATCGTCCAAACTCGTCGTGGAGACCTTGGATATAGAGATCAGGGGCTTGTAGTTGATCCGCGTTGGCGAGCACGGAAATGCTCAGGGTGTCGCCCAGCGACGAAATCTCATGCTTGAGCCCAATGCCAGGGTTGAGGGAGATAAGCCCGCAGGTTCTGAGTACGCGCGAAGTTGCGAAGTAACCAATATCGCGACTTCGCGGAATGTTTGTCACGACAGTATTGGCTCCCGTGACGCGCTCTCCCTTGACAGCCGCTGCTTCCTCCCCTTTGAGGATCATGTTGAGAACAAGGGGCGGAAGTTTCAGAGCGAGGGAACCGGCGCCGATTACCGCTCCAAATTCGCGTACCCGCTGCTTCTCCCAGTAGCTCGCCCCGCTGATGGAGTGGAGGCGCTCAACCGGGTCGGCGATGTTGGTATGCAAATCGACGCACAAGCCGGTGAGAGTGTTGCCGATGACGGGTTCCTCAGTGTTCCTCAGGGACATCGGTACGCCGCAGAGCAGGCCCTCGTCCGGTAGTTTTCCCGTAGCGCCGAGGTATTCGCGAAGTGCGCCCGCGATGATTGTCAAAGCAACATCATTCAACGTGGCTTCAGGTGCCAGGGCACGGAGCTCTTGCACCTCATCAATCGGAAACCATGCGGCGTCGAAAACTCGCTCACCGTGAGTCGGACCGTTGAACACCGTCCTTGGGGCGGTTTGTCTGATTTTAGGGCGCTCGCCGCGGGCGACACTGCCGTCGTACCGGCGTTTGAGGCTTCGAAGGCTCGAAATCTCCTCCCTAAGGCCGAGCAGCTTCGAGGTCGCGTTTCGTACCGCGGTGAGTATCCGGACTCGCGAATCGATCGGCCGCGCACTGTTCGCGGTTGTCCATTCATACTCTCGCAGGCTCGTCGGCGACTGCGTGAAAAGATGCGCTGCGAACTGCGAGAGCCCGAGGCCGTCCATGACGCCGTGGTGCACCTTGACTGCAATCACTGTGCCCGCTCCGGGTGCGACGCCTTCATCATTGAATCCGGCGAGGACATGTACCTCCCAGAGCGGCCGTGTGAGATCCATAGGAGCTTCCAGGATCTCGACGAGGTCCGCCCGCAGTGCTGCCCAGTCACCTCGTCCTGATACGCCGCGGAATCTGACGTGAGCATCTGGATCAACAGCCGCGGCGCGCACCCAATAGGGGTGGTCAACTTGTATCGGTGACCTCGCCAGACGGATAGCAGATGCGGGGTTATTCGCAAGACATGAGAGAATATGAGTACGGATTGATTCAGCGGATTCCGCTATGGATCCCTCGATAAAATATGCACTGACCAGGTTGGGGCGGTACTTCGCGCGCTCCCGCAAAAACATCAGACTACTTATTTCGTCCAGCTGCTGCACAGGATACTCCTGTTCGTTCTCCGTATATCAGGCATTTCGGCAGTGTTTCGTCTCGAGTTGCGGACCCAGGTCAGAAGACAACCGCAACATGGATTGTGCTGCATTTCAGAGCCGGACGCACTGTAGCGTTGCTCACCAATGAATGTCTGTGACAAAAAATTGGCTAATTCTTGTTGAAATCGCAATCTATCCTAAAATGCGGAGTGCGGTTCCGCAGGGTAGCAGCAGTTTTCTGCTGACGACTCGGGTCGCGCAAGGTGCAGGTCGGTGAGCGGGGGTAACGTAAGCATGAACCGTCCTTACTTGTACAAATCGGGCCGGGCCAAGCAGACACAAAACTAACGGGACTGACACGTGAAACTAGATAACGCTGGCACATGGATCGCGCACATTGGCAAACATGTCGGCAGTACAACGATGATGAACTTGACTGCATTCGACGACAGGTTTCGAGATGATCCGTTGGACGCGGAGGAAGTCGAGCGGTACGTTGCGTCGCGTCTTGCTTCCGTGCCGTACTTTCAGTCACGGGTGCAGCGAACGCCGCTCGGGCTTGGCAACAGTCATTTGGTTCCCGTGGACGATTTCGACTTGTCGAGGCATGTCAAAGTCCGTGAGGCGCCAGGTTCCGGCAGTTGGGCTGAATTGCGTGACGAACTCGCTGAACTGAGGGAAACGCCGTTGGACCCTGACCTCCCGCCGTGGCATGTCTCCGTGGTCACCGGGGTTCGAGGCGTGCCCGGCAGTACCGGCCGCACGGTATGTGTGGTGACGCGACTTGAACACGCGGTCACAGACGGCGCTGGGAGCGTTGCGCTCGCTCGTCAGCTGTTCCCGGATACGCCGAGTTCTGAGGAGACCCTTTCGCGCGATGTGGTCCCGGTTGTCCCGCGGCGCTATTCGCTGCTTACCAGCGCGCTGATGCAAGTACCGGACCGCGTTGGACGGTTCACAGTGAACTGCCGGGACGCGCTCGCGAAGCGTAAGTCCAAGAGCGGCGCGCCGGACGACGCCCCGCACCCGCCGCTTCGCGGGCCTGCACCCGAGACCGTCATCGACCGCGCAAATGGGCCGCTGGAATACCGGGCTTTCGCCGTAGGTCTAGCGGAGATTCAGCGAGTTCGCGCCCTGGCTCCCGGTGCGACGATCAATGACATCTTCATTGCGACCGTGGGAGGAGCCCTGCGGCGCTACCTGGGGAAGTTCGGCGAGGTGCCTGAAGAGGACCTCAGGTGCGCTATCACTGTAGCGACGGCCAAACGCGACCTGTCACCGTTCGTTGGCAACGACTTCACCATGGCCGCGGTGCCCTTCTGGATTGCTGTCGAAGACCCCATTGAGCGACTCCGCTGCATCGTGCAATCGACAAGGAGCGTTAAGGAGCGTCTTCGCTCTGGACCGAAAGTGCCGATTGAGCGGGCCCTTCAAACGGTGCCGCCGATGTTTATCCCGAACATCCTAACGAAGCTATCTGGGGGAAAGTCCCTGGTTAACGCGGCAGTGGTGAATGTGCCGCGCGGTAGTCGGCCAATGTATTTCGGGCAAGCGAAGTCAGTCGCCTCGTTTGGTTTCCCCTTCACCGACGGAGTTCCGGTCGCACATTCTGTGAGCTCGCTCGGGGACGTAGCAACGGTGAATGTCCTCTATGACTCCGCCGCTATTCGTGATGGCGACGCCTACCAGGAAATGCTCGAGGCCGAATTGGGCGCGTTTCTCGACTTGTCTGCCTGACCTGCAGAGAGTGGGCTTCTGCCCCCATAGCGGGGGGCATGAATGTAACTCCCCGTACTCGTTTCGTAACCACTTTGTGTGAACAACAGGGGTCTCACGAGCCACATGTGCCAGTAGTCTCGGACCAGTGCTTGACCGTCGCATCTCGGCTTGCGTTTACGACCGCGCTCTGAGATGCGTACGGGGAGCTGCCATGTCGGAACTCGCGAGAAAGCTGGTTGCTGAATTTCGTTGTCGGTCGCACGGTCGAATGAGGTAGGTCTGCAAGTGGATGAAGAAGTGAGGGCTTGGACACTTCACCGCTTGATCTCTACTGCCGCGGCGGTCGCGCCGAAATCAGGGTCAGTGGGCGAACAAGGGGCAGAGGTAACCTTTGCCCAGCTCATTGAAGCGGCTCGCGAAATCTGGTCGCACAGTTTCGATGGCGAGATCGACGAAAGCTCAGCTGTGCTGCTCGCGGTTGCTGGCACCGTCTTTGCTGGAGATGGCCAGGATGGGGCTCAACAGCTTGCTGAGAAGCTTGGCAGCATCGTCGCCGCAATCGACGGTTCGAGCGGTGACGCTGCGGAAGAGACGCAGGAAACTGTAGGCGAAGAACGTCGAGCAATCGTTCTCAGGCTCTTTGAAGAGCGGTTGTGTTCAGCCGCCGTCCGGAGGCAGCAAACAAACGGCACTGCCTCGGAGCACATCGAGCGTTACACCCGCGCAGTCGCTTCAATGTAGAGCCAGTTCAGCGGCCCTGCCGGTGAGTTGCTCAGCCTGCGGCGGATCTCCGGTAACCCACGATCGCTGGCACCGAGAAGAGCACGACAAGGCTCCCTGACCATATCGCGCAGCGAATCAGTGGCGAGCTGTAGTCTTCGCCCAGCGCGATACCTCGCATCGCCTCGACTGCATGTGAAAGCGGCTGGTTCTCCACAAATGGCTGTGCCCACGAGGGGAAAGCCTGCAAAGGCACAAACCCGGAGCTGAAGAACATCCCGAACATGATGAACAGCTGAAGGGCCGCGATAAGCGTCTGTTTCGTCGTGATCAGTGCGCATGCGGTGGCTACTGTAGCGAAGCCGATACCGAACATCAGGGGCACGGAGAGGAACGCGAAAGTCGCTGTGACGCTGTTGAGCCGGAATCCCAACGGGAAGGCGACGATCAATATCAAGATCGTGGTGAGAACGATGCGTACCGCTTCGGCCATGAGGCGGCCCGCTAAATCAGCTCCCCGGTGAATCGGAAGGGACCAGTACCGGCTGAGTACCCCGTTCTCGCGTTCCTGGATTACAAGTACCACGCCCGCGATTGATCCCACCATCGCCGCTACCAGCGACATCAGTGGAGCGAACCGGTAGGCCGCGGGCTCGTTCGAAAACCCTTCCATGGTGATACCGATGACCATCCAGAGCATCACCAGCATGATCGCCGGGTACGCGACAGCCTGAACCATCGTCAGCGGATCCCGGCTCCAGATGATCAGGAGTCGCTTCGTCATGAGCAAGCTCTGTCTGACGAAAGTGATCGGAGACGACTCCGAGCGCGTGAAATTGAGTTCAGGAAACTGAGTCGTGGCAGTGGGGCGTGGGTTCGTCTTCATCGCTGTACTCATCTCCTCCGAGCTGCTGCCCACACGGCCAGACCGCCGAGTGCTACGAACAGGGCAGCACTCCAGACGAGTCCGGGGCCGACAGTCTCCCAGGTCGCGGTTCCGCCGGCGAAGGCCCGCATGGTTTCGGCAAATTGCGATACTGGCTGGTTTCGCACGAACGGCTGGGCGAACTCAGGGAAACCCGTTTCGGGTATCAGTCCCGTGGACATCATTCCGAAGATAAGGATGGGGAGAGTAAGAGCCTGGGTGACCGCACGCGGGTTGGCAGTGATCGTGCCTAGCGCGTCTGCACCGAGAATCAGACTGAAACCTACGAACAGAACGAACGCAACGAAGAACGCCGCCTGCAGTGCACCGCCTTCGAAGCGGAAGTTGATGATGTGCCCGTAGGCGATTGCGGCTGCAAGGGCAACGATTGCGCGTGCGAAATTACCCGTCATACGCGAGAACAGGGGGACTGCGCGCGGAATAGGCATTGTATAAAGCCGCGCCGTCATGCCCTGTTGGGCATCGCGAGCGGCCTTGAGTGCAGCCTGCTGCATCGTCAGGGCCACCGCACCGAACGCGATTAGCGGCACAACGAACTGGCCGTAGTTCCGAACGCCACCCCCGCCCATGTACGTGGGGAGCTCAAGCATTGTTCGCAACGGCACGTAGTAGGCGAGAGTGAAGATCGCGGGAGTGATGAGCGCAATGATGAAGTCGCCGTTGCGGGCCATCTCGCGCAGCGAGCGTGTGCTGAGCGCAGCCCATTGGCGCAATGCGGTCGACCTAGACGACAGCGTCTCGTTTGCCGTCAGCGACAGCGAAATCACCCCGGACGTCATTTGCCGCCCTTCTGTGCCGTGCCGTGACCGGTAAGGGCGAGGAACACGTCATCGAGGGAGGGGCGGCGCAGCGCCACGTCATCAAGCTCGATTCCCTCGGCGGAAAGGCGGCGCAGCACTTCGCTGAGCGTGGCCGGTCCATCTTCGGCAGGAATGGCGATCCGGTCGGCATCGTCCGGGAGTTCCCCAGGGATTGCGCCGTCGGGGTAGAGATCCGCGACCAGGAGCTGGATCTTGCGCAATTGACTGGGTTCCAGCGGTACCACCTCGCAGAAGGTTCCGCCGGTACGCTCCTTGAGCTGGTTCGCGGTGCCTTCGGCAATGACGGTGCCCTTGTCGATGACGATGATGTTGTCGCTGAGCAGGTCTGCTTCTTCGAGGTACTGAGTCGTCAGCAGAACGGTGATGCCTTCGTTTTTCAGCTCACTGACCAGTGACCACACGGCCTGACGGCTGCGCGGGTCGAGACCGGTCGTCGGCTCGTCGAGAAACACCACTTCAGGGCGTGTTACGAGCCCGCAGGCGATATCGATGCGGCGGCGCATGCCGCCCGAGTAGCCGCCCACCCGGCGGTTAGCCGCGTGTTCGAGATCGAAGGCGGTGAGAAGCTGATCCGCTCTTGTATGCGCGGCTTTGCGGTTCAGGCCCATCAATCGGCCGAAGAGCACGAGGTTCTCACGTCCGGTCAACGTTTCGTCAAGCGCGGCGTACTGCCCCGTCAGCATGATGGAGCGGCGCACCTGGGCAGCCTGCTCGACCACGTCGTACCCTGCGACCCACGCCTTGCCGAAGTCGGGACGCTGGAGGGTGGAGAGAATGCTGACAGTGGTGGTCTTGCCGGCGCCGTTCGGGCCGAGAACGCCGAGAACGGTTCCCTTGGGGACGGAGAAGCTGATCCCGCTCAGTGCGGTGACGTCACCGAAGGTCTTGACGACGTCGTCGACGAGAACGGCGGTCTCCGGCGATGAACGCATCCAAACTCCTGTTTGCGGTCAGTGTGGCGCAAAACCCCACACAGTGTGTCCGAATGGAGCGCCATCCGGCATTCTGCTGGGCAGGCACCTGCGCCCCAATGGTAAGCAGACCCCGCGTTGCTTGACCGGCAAACCTAGTTCAAGGTGTATTGATCGGACAGGCAACGGACTTATCGTAGCCCGCCGAGCCTACGTTACTTGCCGGTCATGAGTTGTCGCTCAATTCACAACTGTCATCTAAGGAGAATTGTCGGCCATGCCTACTGCTGAGCTGAATGGGATTCGCCTGAGCTACCGGGTTCATGGTGAAGGGCCGCTTGTGGTTTTCGTTATGGGTACTGGAAGCCCGGGACGGGTCTGGGAGATGTATCAGGTTCCCGCCCTTGTGAAAGCTGGCTACACAGCGGTGACCTTCGAAAACCGCGGTATCGCACCAACTGACGAGTGTGCAGCAGGTTTCACAATCGATGACATGGTGGAAGACACGGCGGCGCTGATCGAGCACTTGGCTGCTCAGGGGCATGGCCCGGCGTCCGTCGTGGGGACCTCCCTGGGCTCGCGCATCACGCAGGAGCTTTGCCTCGCTCGCCCGGATTTGGTGCAGAAAGCGGTGCTTCTCACCGCTCACGGGCGCATGGATCCGGTGATTCGCTCCCTTTCTCGGGGGGAGCGGGAGATTTACGACAACAATGTGACGTTGCCGGCCGCGTATCAGGCTGCGGTGAACGCAATTATGAATCTTTCTCCCGCTACGCTGCGCAACGACCAAAATGCGCTCGACTGGCTGGCGATTATCGAGTATTCGAGTGGCCCGGCATCGGCTGGGGTGCGGGCGCAAATGGGACTGTCCGATTTTCCGAGCAGGCTTGATGCCTACCGCAGCGTCACGGTCCCGGTGCTTGCCGTCGGATACCTCGATGACAGGCTGATCCCGCCCCATCTGGCGCGCGAAGTAGCGGACGCGATCCCCGGAGCCCGCTATGCGGAGGTGCGCGACGCCGGACACTATGGCGCACTCGAACAGCCGGACCGCGTGAACAGTCTGATTCTCGAGTTCCTCAGTGCTTGATCGGAACTGGACGATTCCGGGTGACTTCGAAGAAGACGGGAATCGCGATGGGTGCTCCTTCCAGAGCGAGATAGATATCGGCGATGGAGTCGGCGACCGCGCTGCCCGCCTGGCTTAGATCTGCGTTGCCGGGGAGTGTGATCGTGAGACTGATTGTCGGCACACCCCGGTCAAGGAAGGGGTGTGCGCGAACGTCAGCGGCGGCGGGAATCCGCCCCTTCAGGTCGTGAGCGACAGCGCCTGCGAGTGCACGGAGATCAACGGTGAGGTGGCCGTCGGCGCTATCCGGGTCGAGAACCACGGGGCCAATGCGATCCGGCCACAACGCGAGCCCCACCACGAGCCCCCCGAGTGCGATCGCCACGAGTGAGATACCGAAAACAGCCCGCGGCCACCATCGTTCATCGGTCAGTTCGAGCAGCGTTTCGGGGTTGATATGCCCTGCCGCAGTCCGCGCCCAGCCCCAGCCAGCTTGATAGCCAAGAGTGACGAGGGAACCGAGGGCGAGGATAGCGCCGACCATCACGCTGACGACCCGGTTCAGTGCGACGATCAGCGACGTCATCGGACGCCGTCCAAGGCTATCGCTGACCCAACTTTGACTTCGATGGCGGGCGGGTCCAGCAGCAGCGCCAGCCCCGACTGAACCGCCTCATGCACGCGGTCGCGAAGCCCAGGATCGCCCGCTTCCGATACATCGATCGTTACGACCGCCCGCTTGCGCGACACGGCGGTGCGCGCGTTGATGACACCGGATATTTCTCGCGCAAGAGCGGTGCACCGCCGCGCGATGTCTTTAGGGCGCATCCACGCAGGATCTTCCGTGGCGAGCCGGAAGTGTGTTTTCCGTCGGGGAAGAACCGCGGCGATAAGCGCATACACTCCAACGACGAGGGCTGCCGCGGCGGGAAAATACATCCAGTCCTGCCACCCAGTCTCGACAAGGTATTCAAGCGTCGGCGGTATCCAGGCGGGCCCTGGGAGAACCTCGCGAAAGATGAGGAAGTCTCGCACGCCGACGGCGCCGAGCGCGATCAGTCCGGCGCCAGCTATCAGCCCGAAGTACAGGGCCGCGGGGGTGGAGAGCGGATCGTGGGGGATGGTCGGCGGATGCGGCGGGTGCTCGGGTTCCCCTTCGACAGTTGCGTGATGTGATTCGCGCGCGGCTGAGAACGCCGAAACCCGGATGTCGATTCGTGCGGGATGCTCGCCCGTCAGCGCGGCTATGTCCTTCCCGACGCGTGCGCGCAGCTCATGCGTTACATGGGATAAGCGCGCCGGCCACGCGGTGGCGATATCAAGCGTGACGTGCGCGTCCGCGGGTGTTCGCGAACCGGTCCTGGCAAACGCTACCGACGCGTTGGGGAGGTCGCGGCGGGCGAAACGGGTGCGGTAGGCGGCGACGTCGGGCAGTGATTTGGCGGCTGCGACCGCGACACGAGTGAGGACGCGCTCACGGATATCGAGGCCTCCCCGGTCACCCCGGTCGTCGGGTGTTTCCAGCTCAGCCACGACCACGGCTCCGCAGGAGGGCGCCCAGATCGATATAGCCATCGCGATGTGCGCCGAGTGTGAGCCCAATTGCGCCGAATGCCGCGGCGAGGAAAAAGCCACTGGGACCGCCCCAGATGAACGCGAGGGCCAGAAGCAGGCCGGTGAATAGGCCCGCCGCAGTGTTGTTCATTCCGACTCCCTTGTCTGAGGGCATCATCAGGCTTCATCAGGCATCATCAGGCTACGCTCCGCTGTTGTCGGAGGAGGAGCCATCCGGCAGCTGCAGCAAGTTAACGCCCGCTAGACCGAAAGGGCCCCGCGGCGTATGCTCACGCCCCGTGAATACGTCAAATCAGTCGTCGCAGAGAAATGCCGAGCCGAGGGCCCTGGGTCTCTGGCGGCGTTTCGGGGGTAACCGGATCGGCCGGCTCGCCTTTTCAGCTGGAGTGTGGGCGAAAGCGCCCTACTTCGTGACGGTTGTGCCAGTGGTGCGGAGCGCGGAACCTGGACGTGTTGTCATGACCTCGCCTAAGTGGCCTGGCGTACACAACCACATCGGCACGTTCCATGCGATCGCCATGTGCAATATCGCCGAAGCGGCCATGGGTGTCCTCATGGAGGTGACGGTCCCGCCGAGCCATCAGTGGATACCGAAGGGGATGGCGGTTGACTACCTGGCCAAGGCTCCGTCAAGCTTGACCGCTACTGCGACAATTGAGCCGATCGACTTCGGAACCATCAGTGACGGCACTGACGTAGTCGTCACGGTTTCGATCACGGACAAGAACGGCAACGAAGTTGTGAACGCTCGGATCACGACCTGGGTTCGCCCGAAAAACTAGCTCGAACGGCGGTTATACCCCGGATTTGGCTGATCACTCCTCGTAAGGCATACTATTCGGGTTGCCTTGAGTAGCCCAGACTTGTTCTCGGGCCGCCAAGGCAGTGGTCAGTGCTGCGGCCTGCGCATTTGCGACGGTCAGCTGCGTTTCGCCTGGTCGCGGAGTGCAGTGCAGCTAGTAGCGAGAGACAAACCGAGCGTCCTCAGGGGCGCATCCGGGACACGTTCACGCTGCCCGTCAGGGCAGAAGAATGCGCGGAGAGGCGACACGCCCGACCGCGTGGACCGGAGAACCATGACAGGTGAACAGCGGCAGCGGATCGGATCTGGCACGCGCCCGCGGGCTGTGGTTCGTCTGGAATGGCTGCTCAGCATCCTGACGTAAGGATGCAGGGCATCGAAGGGGTGGTCCCAGGACCACAACATCGAAAGGTGTGACCCGAGGGGGTCACAGCTACAGCGGCAAGGAAAAGGACACAAGCGTGGCGGGACAGAAGATCCGCATCAGGCTCAAGGCCTACGACCATGAGGCGATTGATGCGTCAGCGCGCAAGATCGTCGAGACGGTGACCCGTACGGGTGCTCGGGTCGTCGGCCCGGTGCCGTTGCCGACCGAGAAGAACGTGTACTGCGTCATCCGCTCGCCGCATAAGTACAAGGATTCGCGCGAGCATTTCGAGATGCGCACTCACAAGCGTCTCATCGACATCCTCGACCCGACGCCGAAGACGGTTGATGCGCTCATGCGGATCGATCTACCGGCGAGCGTCGACGTCAACATCCAGTGATCGTGCAAGACGCAGTGGAGACACGCTCAAATGACTAAGCAGAACGAAGCAAAGATCAAGGGCATCCTGGGCAACAAGCTCGGCATGACTCAGGTCTTCGACGATCGCAACCGCGTTGTGCCGGTAACTGTCGTCAAGGCCGGGCCGTGCGTCGTTGTCGGGGTGCGAACCGAAGAGACTGACGGCTACAACGCTGTGCGGCTCGCATTCGGTGCAATCGACCCCCGCAAGGTAACCAAGCCCGTCGCCGGGCAGTACGCGAAGGCTGGTGCGACACCGCGCCGCCACCTCGTTGAGCTCCGTGTAGCAGACCCGTCACAGTACGAGGTCGGCCAGGAAGTTACAGCGGACGTCTTCGCGGATGGCGCCACGGTAGATGTGACCGGCATCAGCAAGGGCAAGGGCACCGCTGGTGTCATGAAGCGCCACGGTTTTTCCGGGCAGGGCGCTTCACACGGCGCTCAGGCTGTGCACCGCCGCCCAGGCTCCATCGGTGGCTGCGCCACCCCGGGCCGCGTTTTCAAGGGCATGCGCATGGCAGGCCGCATGGGCAACGAGCGTGTCACCACCCAGAACCTGACGGTTTACAAGGTGGACAGCGACGCTGGTCTGCTCCTTATCAAGGGCGCCATCCCCGGTCGTAAGGGCGGCCTTGTTGTCGTCAAGACCGCTGTGAAGGGTGGCGAGTAAATATGACCAGCGTTAAAGACACCGTGGCAGCAACGAAATTGCAGCTGGATGTCCGTACCCCCGAGGGCGGCACCAACGGCACTGTCGATCTGCCCGCCGAAATCTTCGACGCGCCAGTCAACGTCGCACTGATGCACCAGGTGGTCGTGGCTCAGCTTGCAGCCGCGCGCCAGGGCACCCACTCGACGAAGACGCGTGCCGAGGTCAGCGGTGGTGGCAAGAAGCCATACCGCCAGAAGGGCACCGGCCGTGCGCGCCAGGGCTCGACCCGCGCGCCGCAGTTCGTCGGTGGTGGCACGGTTCACGGCCCGAAGCCGCGTGACTACAGCCAGCGCACCCCGAAGAAGATGATCGCGGGTGCACTGCGCAGCGCGCTGTCAGACCGTGCGCGCAGCGAGCGCATCCACGTCATCACCGAGGTAGTGGCTGGTCAGGTACCATCCACGAAAGCGGCGAAGACTTTCTTCGCGCAGATCAGCGACCGGAAGAAGTTCCTCCTGGTCGTCGGTCGCGAAGATCTGGCTGCGTGGCTGAGCGTGAGCAACCTCGACAACGTTCACCCCATCGCTCCTGACCAGCTCAACACGTATGACGTGCTGGACAGTGACGACCTGGTGTTCACCGTTGAGGCTCTGGATTCGTTCATCGCCGCACGGACCGCCAAGTCGGGTGCAGCATCATCTGAGGAGGAGTCGAAGTGACCACCTCGAAGACCCTCGCAGATCCGCGCGACATCATCCTCGCGCCGGTCATCTCTGAGAAGTCTTACGGGCTGATCGAAGAGGGAACCTACACCTTCCTCGTGCACCCGGACGCGAACAAGACGCAGATCAAGATCGCCATTGAGAAAATCTTCGGCGTGAAGGTCGTGAGCGTGAACACCGCCAACCGGCAGGGCAAGAAGAAGCGGACCCGATTCGGGTTCGGCAAGCGCAAGGACACCAAGCGCGCCTTCGTCACCCTGACGGCAGACAGCAAGCCCATCGAGCTCTTCGGAGGTCCGGTCGCCTAGCACCCCAATTCACATTGGGGCCTAGCTGACTGGGACTGACGAAACAAAGAGGACTGAAGACTCATGGCAATCCGTAAGTACAAGCCAACATCCCCGGGCCGCCGGGGTGCGAGCGTCGCTGACTTCGCGGAGATCACGCGCTCGACTCCGGAAAAGTCACTGGTTCGCCCATTGACCAAGTCCGGTGGCCGTAACGCTCATGGCCGGATCACAACCCGGCACAAGGGCGGTGGACACAAGCGTGCATACCGCGTCATCGACTTCCGCCGCGCGGACAAAGACGGCGTCAACGCGAAGGTCGCTCACATTGAGTACGACCCCAACCGCACTTCGCGGATCGCGTTGCTCCACTACCTCGATGGCGAAAAGCGCTACATCATCGCTCCGGCGAAGCTGAAGCAAGGCGACGTCGTCGAGTCGGGACCCGGCGCAGACATCAAGCCAGGTAACAACCTGCCGCTGCGCAACATCCCGACAGGTACGGTCATCCACGCGATCGAACTCCGCCCAGGTGGCGGCGCCAAGATCGCTCGCAGTGCGGGCACTTCCGTGCAGCTCGTCGCAAAGGATGGTCCATACGCCCAGCTGCGTATGCCGTCCGGCGAAATCCGGAATGTTGACGTCCGCTGCCGTGCCTCGATTGGTGAGGTGGGCAACTCAGAGCACGCCAACATCAACTGGGGTAAAGCTGGCCGCATGCGGTGGAAGGGCAAACGCCCAACCGTCCGTGGTGTGGTGATGAACCCGATCGACCACCCACATGGTGGTGGTGAAGGTAAGACATCGGGTGGCCGTCACCCGGTGAGCCCGTGGGGCAAGCCGGAGGGTCGCACCCGTCGTCGCAAGGAAAGCGACAGGATGATCGTTCGCCGCCGCCGTACAGGCAAGAAGCGCTAGGAGGGAGTGAAAGATGCCGCGCAGCCTTAAGAAGGGCCCGTTCGTCGATGACCACCTCCTCGCGAAGGTGGACGTCCAGAACGACAAGGGAACCAAGCAGGTCATCAAGACCTGGTCCCGCCGTTCGACGATCATTCCGGACTTCATTGGTCACACGTTTGCGGTCCACGATGGCCGTAAGCATGTCCCGGTGTTCGTTTCCGAGAACATGGTCGGTCACAAGCTCGGTGAGTTCGCGCCGACCCGGACATTCAGAAGCCACATCAAGGAAGACCGGAAGAGCAAGCGCCGATGAGCAACAACAACACTGCGACCGAGAACCCGACCGCTCGGGCAACGGCTCGCTTCGTGCGCGTGACGCCGATGAAGGCACGACGCGTCGTGGATCTCATCCGCGGGCGTGATGCTGCCGACGCGCTGACCGTCCTCAAGTTCGCCCCACAGGCGGCGAGCGAGCCGGTCGCCAAGGTGCTCGCTAGTGCCGTTGCGAATGCCGAGAACAACCTGAGTCTCGATCCGCGGACACTGGTGGTGTCGGAGGCCTATGTAGACGAAGGTCCCACGATGAAGCGCTTCCAGCCGCGCGCGCAGGGCCGGGCATTCCGGATCCGCAAGCGCACCAGCCACATCACTGTGGTTGTGGAAAGTGTGGAGTCGAAGTCCACAGGCAACCGTAACCGCCGGAAGGGAGCTCAGTAGTGGGCCAGAAAATCAACCCGCACGGCTTCCGTCTAGGTATCACCACGGACTGGAAGTCCCGTTGGTACGCGGACAAGCAGTACGCGGAGTACGTGAAAGAAGACGTCGAGATCCGCAAGCTTCTCAAGACTGGTCTTGAGCGCGCTGGCATCTCGAAGGTGGAGATCGAGCGCACACGCGACCGTGTGCGTGTCGACATCTTCACGGCACGCCCAGGCATTGTCATCGGACGCCGCGGCACCGAGGCGGACCGTATCCGTGCACAGCTCGAGAAGCTCACTGCCAAGCAGGTGCAGCTGAACATCCTCGAGGTGAAGAACGCCGACAGCGACGCGCAGCTTGTCGCTCAAGGTGTAGCGGAGCAGCTCTCGAACCGCGTGGCGTTCCGCCGCGCGATGCGCAAGGCGATCCAGTCGGCTATGCGCCACCCGCATGTCAAGGGCATCCGGGTGCAGTGCTCGGGCCGTCTTGGTGGTGCCGAAATGTCGCGTTCGGAGTTCTACCGCGAAGGCCGTGTGCCGCTGCACACCCTCCGCGCGGACATCGACTACGGGCTTCACGAGGCAAAAACAACGTTCGGCCGGATCGGCGTGAAGGTCTGGATCTACAAGGGTGACGTTGTTGGTGGCCGCCGTGAGGCAGATGTTGTCGTGCCAGGAGCTGACGATCGTCGGCCACGCCGTGAGCGCCCGTCACGCCCCCGCCGCGGTGGCGCTGGTTCCTCAGCGCCTGAAGGCGGACGGAAGACGGCTGACGCTGGTGTCGGGGCTGCTGGCGCAGGTACTGCGCCAAGTGAGAGCAAGGAGGCCTGACGATGCTGATCCCACGCAAGGTGAAGCACCGCAAGCAGCACAAGCCCAAGCGCACGGGTCTCGCCAAGGGCGGCACCCAGGTGGTATTCGGTGACTTCGGTATCCAGGCTCTCGAGCCGGCGTACCTGACCAACCGGCAGATCGAATCCGCGCGTATTGCCATCAACCGGCACATCCGCCGTGGTGGCAAGGTGTGGATCAACGTGTTCCCGGACCGGCCGCTGACCAAGAAGCCAGCCGAAACCCGCATGGGTTCAGGTAAGGGCTCACCCGAGTGGTGGGTCGCGAACATCAAGCCTGGCCGCGTGATGTTCGAGATGTCATACCCCAATGAGGAGGTGGCTCGTGAGGCTCTGCGCCGCGCGATCCACAAACTCCCAATGAAGTGCAGGATCGTGACGAGGGAGGGACAGTTCTGATGGCTACCGGAACAAAAGCCTCAGAGCTCCGTGAACTCAGCAAAGAAGAGCTGGTCGAGCGGCTACGCGAAGCTAAAGAAGAGCTCTTCAACCTGCGTTTCCAGATGGCAACCGGACAGCTCGACAACAACCGTCGTCTGGGCACCGTCCGTAAGGACATCGCACGGATCTACACGGTGCTGCGTGAGCGCGAACTCGGGCTTGCTGCAGGACCGGAAACCGAGACGGCTGGTGACGCAGCATGAGTGAGGACAACAGCGTGAATTCGGCTCAGGCGGAAGGCTCCGCCCAGACCCAGAAGCCCCGTGGCCGGCGCAAGACGCGCATCGGCTACGTGGTTTCCGACAAGATGCAGAAGACGATCGTCGTCGAGCTTGAAGACCGCGTGAAGCACTCGCTTTACGGCAAGGTCATCCGGCGCACCAGCCGGGTCAAGGCTCACGACGAGAACGAGACCGCAGGCATCGGCGACCGCGTGCAGCTGATGGAGACCCGTCCGCTGTCGGCCACCAAGCGCTGGCGGCTCGTCGAGGTTCTCGAAAAAGCCAAGTAGTCTTCCTTCTGCCCGCCGCAGCGTGAGCCGCGGTGGGCAGAGCGGGGCAATAAGGACAGATTGGGACCGAGCGTGGTCAGGTCGGAAATCTGCCACGTATAAATCCAGGTTCAGGAGAAGATAGTGATCCAGCAGGAATCGCGACTTCGGGTCGCCGACAACACGGGTGCTAGGGAGATTCTGTGCATCCGCGTTCTCGGTGGATCCGGACGTCGTTACGCCGGTGTGGGTGACATCATCGTTGCGACGGTGAAGGAAGCCATCCCTGGCGGCAACATCAAACGCGGCGAGGTCGTCAAGGCCGTTGTCGTTCGCACCAAGAAGGAACGCCGCCGTCCCGACGGTTCGTACATCCGATTCGATGAGAATGCAGCTGTCATCCTCAAGAACGCTACCGACCCACGTGGCACCCGAATCTTCGGCCCCGTTGGTCGTGAGCTTCGTGACAAGCGCTTCATGAAGATCGTTTCGCTTGCGCCGGAGGTGTTGTGATGAAGGTACGTAAAGGCGACACAGTTCTCGTCGTATCAGGCAAGGACAAGGGCGCTAAGGGCAAGGTCATTCAGGCTTTCCCGAAGACCGAAAAGGTGCTTGTCGAGGGCGTGAACCGTATCAAGAAGCACACGCCCATTTCGGCAAACCAGCGCGGTGCTCAGACCGGTGGAATCGTCACCCAGGAAGCGCCAATCCACGTTTCCAACGTCATGGTGGTCGATGCTGACGGGAATCCAACCCGGGTGGGATACCGCGCCGATGAGGAGTCCGGCAAGCGCGTTCGGATCTCCCGCAAGACCGGGAAGGACATCTGAGCATGACTGCTGTTGAGCACCCAGAAAAGTACCGGAGTGAAGTGCAGCCGCGGCTGAAGTCCCGCTACCGCAGCGAGATCAAAGACGCGCTGAACAACGAGTTCACGTACGCGAACGTCATGCAGATCCCCGGTGTCGTGAAGGTCGTCGTCAACATGGGCGTCGGAGACGCCGCTCGTGACGGCAAGCTGATCAACGGCGCTGTCCGGGATCTCTCTCTGATCACCGGTCAGAAGCCTGAGGTTCGTCGCGCCCGGAAGTCCATCGCGCAGTTCAAGCTGCGCGAAGGAATGCCCATCGGTGCCCGCGCCACCCTGCGCGGTGACCGTATGTGGGAGTTCCTCGACCGCCTGGTCACCATCGCGCTGCCCCGTATCAGGGACTTCCGTGGACTGTCGCCCAAGCAGTTCGACGGAAATGGCAACTACACGTTCGGTCTCAATGAGCAGTCAATGTTCCACGAGATCGACATCGACTCGATCGACCGTCCTCGCGGCATGAACATCACTGTTGTGACCACCGCGACAACTGACGAAGAGGGCCGTGCGCTGCTGAAGCACCTCGGCTTCCCCTTCAAGGAGAGCTGAGCATCCGATGGCTAAGAAAGCACTGGTAATCAAGGCCGCTCGCAAGCCGAAGTTCGCCGTCCGCGCGTACACACGGTGCCAGAAGTGCGGTCGTCCGCACTCTGTCTACCGCAAGTTCGGTCTGTGCCGCGTGTGCCTTCGCGAGATGGCGCACAAGGGCGAACTGCCCGGCGTGCACAAGTCGTCCTGGTGAGATTTCAAGAATTATCAATTTGCACTTCGCTGCAGGCCCCTGCGGGGAACCGTGGCGAGAAAGGTGAGTAGGTCACTCCCATGACCATGACCGATCCTGTCGCAGACATGCTGACGCGTCTGCGCAATGCCAACTCGGCATTCCACGACACCGTGGTGATGCCGCACTCAAAGCTGAAGGCGAACATCGCCGAGATCCTGAAGCGCGAGGGATACATCGCCGACTACCGCACCGAGCCTGCTCGGGTCGGTAAGTCGCTGATCGTCGAGCTGAAGTACGGGCCTACCCGTGAGCGCTCGATCGCTGGTCTGCGCCGTGTTTCGAAGCCGGGTCTGCGCGTATACGCAAAGTCCACCAATCTGCCGAAGGTACTGGGTGGCCTCGGCGTGGCGATCATCTCCACGTCGACAGGCTTGCTTACCGACCGTCAGGCTGCGACTCAGAGGGTGGGCGGGGAAGTCCTCGCCTACGTCTGGTGAGGGAGGCCACGACATGTCACGTATTGGAAAGCACCCCGTGCGAGTCCCGTCCGGTGTTGACATCAACATCGACGGCCAGAAAATTGTCGTGAAGGGCCCGAAGGGCACCCTCGATCTCACCATCGCCACACCAATCACGGTCGCTCGTGACGATGATGGAACGATCGCGGTTTCACGTCCCGATGACGAGCGTAAGAGCCGCGCACTACACGGTCTCTCACGCACGTTGATCAACAACATGGTCGTCGGTGTCACCGAGGGCTACACCACGAACATGGAAATCCATGGCGTGGGCTACCGCGTGCAGCAAAAGGGAAGCAACCTCGAGTTCGCCCTCGGGTTCAGCCACCCTGTGCCGATCGAGGCGCCGGAAGGCATCACCTTCAAGGTGGAGTCGCCGACCAAGTTCTCGATCTCTGGCATCGACAAGCAGCAGGTGGGGCAGGTCGCTGCCAACATCCGCCGCCTGCGCCGTCCAGACCCCTATAAGGGCAAGGGCATTCGTTACGCCGGCGAGCAGATCCGTCGCAAGGAAGGAAAGACGGGTAAGTAATCATGAGCCAGGCAACACAAGCAACAGATAAGCCGATCAAGCGCACGCCGGTCGGTACCGACGTCTCGACGCAGCGCCGTATCTCCCGTGCCCGCCGCCACTTCCGTCTGCGGAAGAAGATCGCGGGTACTGCAGAACGTCCCCGTCTCGCAGTGCACCGCTCCTCGCGGCATATCCACGTGCAGGTGATCGACGACCTCGCAGGACGCACACTCGCTGCCGCATCGTCGATGGAGCCAGACGTGCGTGCTGTCGAGGGTGACAAAAAAGCCCGGAGCGAAAAGGTCGGTGCCCTCATCGCCCAGCGCGCCAAGGATGCCGGCATCGAAGCGGTGGTGTTCGACCGGGGTGGCAACGACTATCACGGCCGCATCGCCGCACTGGCTGATGCCGCACGTGAAGGTGGATTGAAGTTCTGATCATGATGACCACCCGAAACACACCAAATCGTACGAACGGAAGGAAAGCCTAATGCCGGGACGTGGTCGGCGTGACGGCGGCAGCGGACCCGCCGGTAGTAACAATCCAAGTGGTGACGACCAGAAGGACCGCAGAGATCGTCGCGACCGCCGCGGCGACAATGCCCGTGGTCCAGCGAACGAGAAGTCGAACCATCTCGAGCGCGTCGTCGCGATCAACCGAGTCGCCAAGGTCGTCAAGGGTGGTCGTCGTTTCAGCTTCACCGCCCTCGTCGTTGTCGGTGACGGCAACGGTGTCGTCGGTGTCGGATACGGAAAGGCCAAGGAAGTTCCCGCGGCCATTCAGAAGGGCGTCGAAGAGGCCCGGAAGAATTTCTTCCGTGTTCCGCTGATCGCGGGCACCATCACCCACCCAGTGCAGGGTGAAGCCGCAGCAGGTGTTGTCTTCCTGCGCCCGGCCAGCCCCGGTACCGGTGTTATCGCCGGCGGTGCTGTACGCGCAGTGCTTGAATGCGCAGGTGTCCATGACATCCTGTCGAAGTCACTAGGCAGCGACAACGCCATCAACGTTGTTCATGCGACGGTGGCAGCACTGAAGCAGCTGCAGCGCCCTGAGGAAGTTGCCGCACGTCGCGGTCTTCCGATCGAGCACGTTGCACCTGCAGGTATGCTCCGTGCACGCGCAGGGCAGGGGGCATAGCAATGGCTGAGTTGAGAGTTACCCAGCTGCGAAGCATCATCGGGGCGAACCCGAAGCAGCGCGAAAGCATGCGCACCCTTGGTCTGAAGCGGATCCGCCAGTCGGTAGTCCGTGAGGACACCCCTCAGAACCGTGGGCTTATCCATGTGGTGCGCCACCTCGTAGAAGTTGAGGAGGTCTGATCATGGCGATCAAACTGCACCACCTTCGTCCCGCTGAGGGCTCGAAGAAAGACAAGATGCGCGTTGGCCGCGGTGAAGGCTCAAAGGGCAAGACCGCTGGTCGTGGCACCAAGGGCACCAAGGCCCGCAAGCAGGTTCCCGTGATGTTCGAAGGTGGCCAGATGCCCCTTCACATGCGGCTTCCTAAGCTGAAGGGCTTCAAGAACCGGTTCCGCACCGAATACCAGGCCGTGAACGTCGGTGACATCGCGCGCGTTTTCCCTGAAGGGGGCACGATCGGTGTTGCTGAACTCGTTCAGGCTGGCCTCGTTCGGAAGAACGAGCTGGTGAAGGTTCTCGGCGATGGCGACATCTCGGTAGCCGTGCAGGTTACCGCGAACAAGTTCTCCGGTGCCGCTAAAGAGAAGATCGCCGCTGCTGGCGGCTCCGTAACGGAGCTGTGATACCTCGGGTACAGCAGTGCTGTGACTAAAGCAACGAGAGGCCGTGAGGGGTTCACCCTGACGGCCTCTTGTGCTGTCCGTGGTTCGTCACGGAATGGGGGAGGCTCGCCCAGCGCGCAACTGAGGCTGCGGCGCAAAGGGCGTACCCCCGGATACTGTTAGAGTTGACCAGACCTGCGAGACAGGCATGTTGGCCATCGCTTGGCCAGCTATCACCGTGTGTGACCGCTTGCCTGAACTTCGCTGCCCTGTACTACCGTCCTAGCCAGGAGGATCGTTGCTCTCCGCCTTCGTTACGGCCATCAGGACTCCAGACCTGAGGCGGAAGATTCTCTTCACGCTCGGGATTGTTGTCCTCTACCGTCTCGGCGCGCAGATTCCATCGCCCGGTGTTGACTTCGCGAATATTCAATCCTGTGTCGCGCAGGCTACCGGCGGCGACGCGGCCGGACTGTACTCGCTGATCAACCTGTTCTCCGGCGGCGCCCTGCTGCAGCTCTCGGTATTTGCAATCGGTGTTATCCCGTATATCACGGCGAGCATCATCGTCCAGTTGCTGACGGTAGTGATCCCGAAGTTCGAACAACTTAGAAAAGAAGGCCAAAGCGGTCAGGCCAAGATGACGCAGTACACGCGTTATCTCGCGGTCGCGCTGGCCATGCTGCAGGCGACGGGAATCGTCGCACTGGCTGCGCGCGGTCAGCTCTTGCAGGGTTGTGAACTCGACATTATCGCCGATACCAGCGTCTTCGGGCTCCTGGTGATCGTGCTTGTGATGACGGCTGGCGCGACGCTGCTGATGTGGTTCGGTGAGCAGGTCACCGAGCGGGGTGTCGGCAACGGCATGTCGCTGCTGATCTTCGCCGGCATCGCCGCCATGATCCCGGTTGAGGGCAACAACATCCTTCAGAGCCGCGGTGGCGTCACGTTCACCCTCGTTTGTATCGCGGCAGCGGCGATTGTCACCGGTGTTGTGTTCGTCGAGCAGGGCCAGCGCCGCATCCCTGTGCAATACGCGAAGCGCATGGTTGGGCGCCGCATGTACGGCGGTACGTCAACCTACTTGCCACTGAAGGTGAACCAGGCTGGTGTCATCCCGGTCATCTTCGCGTCGTCACTGCTGTACATGCCGTTCCTGGTTGTTCAGCTCACGACAGGGCAGGAAGAGCCACCGGCGTGGCAGCGTTTCATGACTGAGCATCTGATGAACCCGAGCAGCCCGGTGTACATCATCTTGTACTTCATGCTCATCATGTTCTTCACGTTCTTCTACGTATCGATCACGTTCAACCCGGATGATCGTGCTGAAGAGATGAAGAAGTACGGCGGCTTCATTCCTGGCATCAGGCCTGGGCGACCGACCGCCGAATACCTCTCGTTCGTGCTCAACCGCATCACGCTGCCAGGCTCGATTTACCTGGGCACGATTGCTGTGCTGCCGAACGTATTCCTCAATGCGGGGAGTGGCGATGTCCAGAGCATTCCGTTCGGTGGTTCGGCGGTACTCATCATGGTGGTCGTGGCTCTCGATACAGTAAGGCAGATAGAAAGCCAACTGATGCAGCGCAACTATGAAGGGTTCTTGAAGTGAGAGTCGTACTACTTGGTCCTCCCGGAGCTGGAAAAGGAACGCAGGCAGCGCTCCTGTCGGAGAAGCTCGGCGTCCCGCACATCTCCACCGGCGATCTGTTTCGTGCCAACATCGGTCAGGGCACACCGCTAGGCCTCGAGGCTAAGGCCTACACGGATGCGGGCAAGCTCGTTCCCAGTGAGATCACCAACCGCATGGTCGAGCAGCGCATCAGTGAGCCCGACGCTGCAAACGGCTTCCTGCTCGATGGCTATCCACGCACGGTCGATCAGGCTGAAGCCCTGGAGAAGATTCTTGACGATCACGGCACCAAACTCGACGCCGTCGTTTCGTTTGTCGTCGATGAAGATGTCGTCGTTGGACGCATGCTCGAGCGCGGCCGCGCCGACGACAACGAGGACGTCATCCGCACCAGGCTGCATGTCTACCGGGATGAGACGGCGCCGCTACTCGAGCACTACGCCGCCATCGTGAAAACGGTCAATGGCGTGGGTGACATCGAAGAGATCAACGGGCGCGCTATGGCCGCGCTGGGCAAGTGAACCGGGTTCATTGAACGTGCGACTCAGGAAACGCAAGGTAGTTCCGTTCCGGTCCGCCGGGGAACTCGATGCGATGGCTGCGGCGGGTGCAATTGTCGGCGAGACTCTTGTTGCTGTGCGCGACGCCGCAAAGCCCGGCGTGACCACCAAGGAGCTCGACGAGATCGCCGAAGCAACAATCCGCGCGGCGAATGCTGTGCCGTCCTTCCTCGGCTACCACGGCTTCACGGGTTCCATCTGCGCCTCGATCAACGAAGAGGTCGTGCATGGAATCCCCGGCAGCCGAGTCATCGAGGCGGGTGACCTCGTCTCGATCGACTGCGGTGCCATCCTCGACGGTTGGCACGGGGATTCCGCCTGGACGTTCGGGGTGGGGGAGACCAGCGACGCGGACCGCGACCTCAGCGAGGCGACTCGCCTGACGTTGGAAGCAGGGATCGCGGCGATGGTGGAGGGGAATCGACTCACCGATATCTCCTATGCGCTGGAAATGGGCACCCGGGAACTCGAACGCACACACGGCCGGAAGTACGGCATCGTTGATGGCTATGGTGGCCATGGGATCGGAAACGAGATGCACCTCGATCCGTTCCTGCCCAACGAGGGGGCACCGGGTAAGGGCCCGCATCTGGTCGTGGGTTCGGTGCTCGCCATTGAGCCGATGCTGACGCTGGGCACCACCGATACTGAAGTTCTGGACGACGAATGGACGGTTGTCACTGCTGACGGCAGTCGTGCCGCGCACTGGGAACACACTGTCGCGGTTACAGATGACGGCCCGCGCATTCTGACCTTGCGGCCCCACGACTAGCACGCAGCTTCAAAAACCCCGAGAAACGGGACAGACGCACAGGAGTAACTCCTGAGTCTGTCCCGTTTTCTGTACGCCACATAGAGCGGGTGGCAGCAGTGATTTGGCGCCTTCGCAATTCCTGCGTAGGATGGTGCGTTGGTGCGTCAAGCGCCTGAGTGGATCAGATGAAATGGTAAACAAAGGGGCCGGGGTGAGCTCTGCCCGGGATCGCGGAGGACATGGCTAAGAAAGACGGGGCCATTGAGGTCGAGGGACGCGTTATCGAACCGCTGCCCAACGCAATGTTCCGAGTTGAGCTGGAAAACGGCCACAAGGTCCTCGCGCACATCAGCGGAAAGATGCGCCAGCACTACATCAGGATCCTCCCAGAGGATCGCGTAGTGGTGGAGCTCTCGCCGTATGACCTGTCGCGGGGCCGGATCGTCTACCGCTACAAGTAACCAACTGGCTGGCTTCGCCAGCAACCCGCGTGGCGCCTGGTCGCCGCGGGGTGAGACAACCGAACAGATTGGACGGACGTGAAGGTTCAGCCAAGCGTCAAGAAGATCTGCGACAAGTGTCAGGTCGTACGTCGCAAGGGGCGGGTTTTCGTCATTTGTGACAACCTTCGCCACAAGCAGCGTCAGGGCTGACCTGACTGCGGGGGCATGACTGCCGCACTTTTCGCGATCTGCTTGCCAGACAGCACACAAGAAGACCTCCCAGCGCCACCTGCCCGATACGCGGGCAGACTCCCCTGGAACGGAGGCCGGGGCCCGAGCATCAGCTACGGGACGGACTGGGAGAAGACCTCCGCAAATGAGAGGAACAGCCGCATGGCACGGCTTGTAGGCGTCGATCTGCCGCGCGATAAGCGCATGGAGATCGCGCTGACATACATCTTCGGCGTCGGCCGGACCCGCTCCCAGGAGATTCTTACGGCGACGGGCATCAGCCCGGACCTCCGCACGAAAGACCTGACTGACGATGATGTCGCGAAGCTCCGCGAGTACATCGAAGGGTCTTTCAAGATCGAGGGTGACCTGCGCCGCGAGGTGCAGGCGAACATTCGCCGCAAGATGGAAATTGGCTCCTACCAGGGTCTGCGGCACCGCCGCGGCCTCCCGGTCCGGGGTCAGCGCACGAAGACTAACGCGCGCACCCGGAAGGGCCCGAAGAAGACGATCGCCGGTAAGAAGAAGGCAAGGTAAGAAATGCCCCCCAAGTCACGAGTGACCGGCGGTAAGAAGGGCCAGAAGTCCCGCCGCCGCGAAAAGAAGAACATTGCGCATGGTCACGCGCACATCAAGAGCACGTTCAACAACACCATCGTGTCGATCACGGACCCGCAGGGCAACGTGATCTCCTGGGCTTCCTCAGGTCACGTTGGCTTCAAGGGTTCTCGTAAGTCGACCCCGTTCGCCGCACAGCTCGCTGCCGAGAACGCGGCACGCAAGGCCCAGGACCACGGCATGAAGAAGGTTGACGTCTTCGTGAAGGGCCCCGGTTCTGGCCGCGAGACCGCGATCCGTTCACTGCAGGCCGCTGGCCTTGAGGTGGGCACGATCTCTGATGTCACGCCACAGCCGCATAACGGCTGCCGTCCGCCGAAACGCCGCCGGGTCTAACAGGAAGGGAAGGTCAAACAATGGCACGTTATACCGGTCCTGTAACCCGCAAGTCGCGTCGTCTCCGGGTGGACCTCGTTGGTGGTGACCAGGCTTTCGAGCGTCGTCCCTACCCGCCCGGTCAGCACGGCCGCGCGCGGATCAAGGAGAGCGAGTACCTGCTCCAGCTGCAGGAGAAGCAGAAGGCGCGCTTCACCTACGGCGTGATGGAAAAGCAGTTCCGCCGCTACTACCAGGAGGCAACACGCCGTTCAGGTAAGACGGGCGAGAACTTGCTCCGCATCCTCGAGACTCGTCTCGACAACGTGGTTTACCGCGCAGGGTTCGCGCGTACTCGCCGCCAGGCTCGCCAGCTCGTGACGCACGGCCACTTCCTGGTGAACAACCAGCGCGTCGACATTCCGAGCTACCGCGTTTCGCAGTACGACATCATCGATGTGCGCCCACAGTCGCTGGAGACCGTTCCGATGCAGCTCGCGAAGGAACTGATCACCGAGCGTCAAGCTCCCGGCTGGCTGCAGGTTGTCCCATCGAAGCTTCGGATCCTTGTCCACAAGGAGCCCGATCGGGAACAGATCATCGTTCCGCTGCAGGAGCAGTTGATCGTCGAGTTCTACTCGAAGTAATCGGTATGAGGGGCGTCCCATTCTTGGGCGCCCCTCATAAAACCCTAATCGGCATCAAATAGCGGATGCCAAGGAGGAACAGGAACACATGCTCATCTCTCAGCGCCCAGAGCTGACGGAAGAGATCGTCGCCGATAACCGGTCACGGTTCGTCATCGAGCCGCTCGAGCCGGGATTCGGTTACACCCTCGGCAACTCCCTTCGCCGGACACTGCTGTCGTCCATTCCGGGCGCGGCCGTAACCAGCATCCGGATAGACGGTGTTCTCCATGAGTTCACCACCGTCCCGGGTGTGAAGGAAGACGTCACCGAAATCATCCTCAACCTGAAGAGCCTCGTAGTGAGCTCGGAAGAGGATGAGCCTGTCACCATGTACGTGCGCAAGCAGGGCCCCGGGGCTGTCACCGCTGGTGACATCGTTCCGCCTGCGGGTGTCGAGGTGCACAACCCGGATCTGCACATTGCGACCCTCAATGACAAGGGCCGTTTGGAGATCGAGCTTGTGGTCGAGCGTGGCCGTGGCTACGTTCCGGCGCTGCAGAACAAAGCCACCGGCGCCGAGATTGGGCGTATCCCGATGGACGCGATTTACTCGCCAGTCCTGAAGGTCACGTACAAGGTCGAGGCGACCCGTGTCGAGCAGCGCACCGACTTCGACCGTCTCATCGTTGACGTTGAGACGAAGAACTCGATCAGCCCGCGTGACTCCGTTGCCTCGGCAGGCAAGACACTCGTCGAGCTGTTCGGCCTGTGCCGTGAGCTGAACGTGGAGTCCGAGGGCATCGAGATCGGGCCGTCACCGCAGGAAGCTGATCACATCGCCGCATACGCGATGCCGATCGAGCAACTCGATCTCACCGTCCGTTCGTACAACTGCCTCAAGCGTGAAGGTGTACACACGGTCGGCGAGCTGGTGAGCCGCACAGAGTCTGACCTCCTTGATATCCGCAACTTCGGGCAGAAGTCCATCGACGAGGTGAAGGTCAAGCTTCACACGCTCGGTCTTTCGCTCAAGGACAGCCCTGGACCGTTCGATCCTTCGGCGGTCGCTGGGTACGACGCGAGCACGGGGACATGGCGCGACACCGACGCTGACGGCGACGGTGACTATGCCGCTGAGCAGGACTACGCCGAAACAGAACAGCTTTAATTCACTTTCACCCGCCCTCGGTGGACTGACCGGGTCGGGCGATCTTAGAGGAGCATCACCATGCCCAAGCCCACCAAGGGGCCGCGCCTTGGCGGCTCAGCGTCGCATCAGAAGCTGATGCTGGCTAACCTCGCAACGTCACTGTTCGAGCATGGCCGCATCACCACCACCGAGGCCAAGGCCCGGCGGCTACGTCCGTTCGCGGAGAAGCTTGTCACCCATGCGAAAAAGGGCGGACTCGCCCATCGTCGTGAGGTGCTGAAGACGATCCGCGACAAGGACGTCGTCCACAAGCTCTTCGCCGAAATTGGCCCGCACTTTGCTGAGCGTGACGGTGGCTACACCCGCATCGTCAAGACGCTGCCACGCAAGGGCGACAACGCCCCGATGGCAGTGATCGAACTCGTCAAGGAGCAGACCGTTTCGTCCGAGGCGGACCGCGCTCGCCGCGTGGCCGCTTCGCAGAGCGCCCCTGCAGCTGCACCAGTTTCTCAGGCTACGGCCGAAGAGACAGTGACAGTGGAGAACCCTGCCGAGGAGGCCGTGGAAGCGGCTGACGACGCAGCTGTCGAGAATGCGGAAGAGGTCGTCGACGCCCTCGAGGACCAGAACGCAACCGCCGCGGACGCTACCGAGGCTGCCGAGGTTAGCGACGCTGACGAGTCCAAGTAAGGACCGCATCGGCGTGACACCTGAAGAAGTTCAGGAAGAAAAGCCCGCCTCCCCAGTTGGGGATGGCGGGCTTTCCGCTGTCCGGCTGCGGCTCGATATCGCCTACGACGGAACAGGCTTCGCCGGCTGGGCGCGACAGCGCGACCAACGGACTGTGGCGGGCGTGCTCGAGGAGGCGCTGTCGCTCGTGTTGCGGACACCGATCGAACTGACATGCGCTGGCCGCACAGACGCGGGAGTCCATGCAGCCGGCCAGGTGGCGCACATGGATGTGCCGGCAACAGTTGTGCCGGAGGATCTCTCACGGCTCGTGCGCCGGTTCGCCCGGCTGCTGCCGGTAGACGTGCGGATCACCGATATTACGGTCGCCGACCCAGCCTTTGACGCGAGGTTCTCGGCGATGCGGCGCCACTACCAGTACCGCGTTAGTACTGCGCCGTACGGCGCGGAACCAGTGCGGGCGCGTGACACTCTCGCATGGCCGCGAAAACTCGACACAGAGCGCATCGGGGCCGCTGCCCGCCACCTCGTGGGGCTGCACGATTTTGCGGCGTTCTGCCGGCATCGTGAGGGCGCCACGACGGTGCGGGAGATTCAGCGCCTGGACTGGGTAACGACCGGTGACCTGCATGTCGCACATGTCAGCGCTGACGCGTTCTGCTGGTCTATGGTGCGCAGCCTGGTTGGCGCACTCCTCGCGGTGGGCGAGGGTCGCCGTGAGCCTGAGTGGATTCTGTCTCTGCTGAGCGAGCGGGCGCGCGCCAGTTCTGTCACTGTTGCTCCTGCGCACGGACTGAGCCTCGTCCGGGTTGACTATCCACCGGACAACGAACTCCGGGCGCGTTCTGAAGCTACCCGGCGTGTGCGTGAACCCGTCTCGCTCGCGGACCCTCAGATTCCGGCTGAGAACTGATTGTCCGGCCCGTATTGCCCGGACGGGTGAGGTAGTCCATCTCTTCCGGGTAGGTAACGATGCTGAGGTCGAGGTGACGGCCCCCAATCGTGACACGTAACTGACTGGCGGCGTGCCGCGACTGTTCGATGGTGACGTCTGGTTCAGACGGCGGGGCATCGACTTCGCGATCATGCGCGGTGCCGTCGACAGGCATCCCGCGAACCTCGAGGATGGTGAGGCCAGGCTGGCGCGCCGGGTGGTAATCAGGGTCGTCCACGACGAGTAGGCGGTGTGTTTCTGTCGCGGGGGCCACCCATGGCTGTTCGGCGAAGGCGATGACCCCTGGTCCTTGGGTGAGGCTCCGATTTGGAATGAGCGGTGCCCAGACGTGTGGCCGATTCGTCGCGATGCGAACGTGCGCACCAGTGGCGACGGCGCGTATGACGAGTTGCTGCGCTAGCTGGGCGCGGCCTGCGACCATGGCGTACCGGACAGAACTAGATGCGAGCGGAATTGTGATCGCACGCCCCATCTGGTCTGTACCAATGAGTTGGCCGCACCCTCCGGCCGGCATGTGGAGGCGCGGTAATTTGTCTGCCGTGAATCGCGCTTGTCCGAGGGTGCCGGACATCGCGGCGGCGTCACGCGAACCGAGCGGCAGCAGGATCTGCTGGACGAGATCGCCGTGTCCGGAAAGCGGCACGGCGTGCGCGACTGGGATCGGCGTTCGTTGCACATCTGGCGTCGACGCATGGCCAGCTATCGCCGTGACGCCGTACCGAGTTTCGGTGCAGTTGGCGTTCTCTCGCAAGCGGCGCAGCTGAAGGGTCAGAGCCGTGAGCGAGGTGGCAGGTTGCCACACTGGCAGCATCTGCTCGGGGGTGAGCCCCGGAGCGCCCAGAGCATAGATGCGATCAAATCGCGGAGCGCGCTGGCCTATGCGTTTGATGTCCGCAGCGGTCAATGGCGTGGTTCCGAAGCCTTCGGCGGCTAATTGCCGCTGTGCGCGCACCGCGGTTACCGCGAGCGCTTGACCGATCCCGGCATCGCCACCACCGCGCCGCTGGATCTCACGCCACGAATCCAGTGTGTCGAGGCGGAGCACGATCCAGGTGCGCCGGTGACTGGCGGCGGGCAGCGGTGCGATGAGACGGGCGTAATGCTGGCCGATCGGATGTTCGGTGGTGCCTTTGAGCCCATGGGTAACGACGTCGATACCGCTGAGCGCGAATCCGTACTGGTCGAGTAGCTTCGAGAAGGCTCTCATGGGCACGGCGGCCTCACCGGCGTACGAGTCACGACCGAACGCGGCGGGCACTAGTGGCGCGCTGGTGATCTCGAGGATTGCGGCATTGGAGGTGCCGCAGCAGTGTATTCCGATGGCAGTGGCGCCAGGTGCCTCAATGCCGGTGACCTGGCTGAGCGGCACGCTGAACACACGGCCGATCGGATCTGGCTCCTCGGCAAACTCCGTCGCGTGAGCAGTGAGAGGGGCAGCCGCCCAGTCGACTATGAGCCGTCCGCGCCACGTCGCAATACACAGGATTGCGAGCAGCGCCGCGCCGCTCACGATTGTGACCGGCGGCAACTGCGCGATAGTGCCTGTCACGATGGCGCAGAGCACTGCGATCTGCGCGGCGACCATGCCGCGGATGGGTAGGCGCTGAAGCACGCGCGCGATGTGAACGTCCATGTCCCCCCAATCAATGGCGGCACTCGCCCGCGCGGTCTGGACGTTGACCTGCGCGAATGGAAAAACGCCCCCCAGCGTTCTACCCTGCTACGAGTGTGCCCCGTTTGGGGGAATTATCGGGGTTCACAGGCTTGTACCGCAAGTTCAGGGGAGGAACAGTGGCGGGCCATGTGACGACGCGTACCCAAGTCAGTGGGTATCGCTTCCTGTTACGGCGTATGGAGCATGCGCTTATCCGCAAGGACGCGCGCATGCTCAGTGATCCGCTCCGATCGCAGAATCGGGCGCTGGCGGTCGGATTGGTCATCGCGATGCTCGGAATCGCTGGTGCTGGTGTCCTCGCGGTGCTGTGGCCCCAGGACAAGGTTCGGGACGCATCGATCGCGGTGGGGCGGGATTCGGGCGCAATGTTTGTGCGCGTCGACGACGTGTTCCACCCGGTGCTCAATCTCGCCTCGGCGAGGCTGATTCTCGAGGACGCAGCCGAGCCAGCGATGGTCAGTGAAGATGACCTGGCGAAGTATCCGCGTGGACCGTTGCTTGGTATACCGGGTGCCCCACAGACGTTGCGGGTAGACGCAGCCACGGGTGGTGCGTGGACGGTGTGTGATTCTTTGCCTGGAGGCGCGGCCGGGCGGCCGGAGAGCATCCGTACGGCGGTGATTGCGGGTGATCCGGTCCTCGCCGATGTACGGGCATTAGGTGACCGCGACGCCCTGCTCGTACGGCGTGACGAGCAGGACTTTCTCATTTACGACGGTGTCCGTGCGCGAGTGGACCTCTCGGATCTGGCGGTGGTGCGTGCGTACGGACTGGAGGGTGTGCAGCCGCGGTCAGTGAGCGCGGGACTGCTCAATGCGGTGCCCGAAGTGCCGCCGCTCGCCCCGCCTGTGATCGAAGGGAGCGACGAGCCTTCTGCTCACTTCAGTGGACGGAAAGTCGGCTCGGTGGTGCGCGTCAACCAGGCTGGCCGTTCCCAGCACTACGTTATCGTCCGCGATGGCGTCCAGCCGGTAGGCGAGGCGATCGCGGATCTGCTTCGATTCGCTGATTCCCTGGGTGCTGGTGAGATCCCTGTCGTGCCACCGGATGCGCTGAAGCGTGTACCGCCGCGTGAGGACCTTCCGATCGATGCGTACCCAGCGGTCGCGCCCACCGTGATCGACGCTCCTGTCGCTTGCCTGTCCTGGACGCCGGTAGATGGCAGCGCTGCGCTCAAAGTCCTCGCGGGGGCGTCGCTGCCGGTTCCGGACGGCGCTCAGTTGGTGCAGCGCGTCAGTGCGGCTCATGCTGACGAAATGCTCGCCGACGAGGTATACGTCGCACCAGGCGGTGGCCGGTTTGTGCACCCTGTAGGCACTGGCGGTGCGAAGCTGGCGCTTCCCTCTGGTACTCCGGTCTATGTCTCGGACACGGGAGTGCGATTCGGGATCCCCTCCGCTGCGGAAGCGGCAGCGCTCGGGCTCGAGTCTGATTCGGCGCCCGCCCCCGGGCCGATTCTCCGGCTCCTCACCGCGGGGCCGCCACTCGGCCGCGATGAGGCGCTCGTTGCGCATGACGGTGTTCCGGGGCCCGTGCTGCCGGACCAGTGAGTCCGGATCGGCCGATTCGTTAACCGCAATTAGAAAGTGCGTGCTATCTTTCTCTGTGATCAATGTCATTTCGAGATTGCATTGTGACCCATCTGAGAGATGGCCCGGCCGATCTGGGCCCTGAAGTAAGGCGGAGCGTTGGGGCGTTTCCTGAAATCTGCGGGCCTGTTGCTCACCGCAGCATTGTTGATTCCGATCGCGCCCGCGAACGCTCAGCAAAGCCTTCCCCCCGATGGGGGTACCGCCGGGGAGCGATGGAGTCAGGCTGTCGACTCGACGCCCCAGTATCCGTCGATCGCGGTGGAAGAAGACGTTCCGATTGTCATGAGCGACGGCGTGACTCTGCGCGCCACGGTCTACCGGCCTGCTGACGCCGCTGGGCAGCCGGTGCGCGAGCCGCTGCCAGTGGTGCTCAACCTGACTCCGTATACGCGGCTCGCGAACACCCTGGTCGACGCAATCACGGAGCATCCCGAACTGGGCCCGCTCTTGCAGGCGGTTGTGCGTGACGCCAACCTCACGGGAACACCTTTTGATGGGGTCGAGGAGATCGCGACGGTGCTTCTCGGCGGTGGACCCCGACTGCTCGGGGTCAACCGCGACCTCATCCAGAACGGGTACGCGCAGGTTGTAGTGGACGTACGAGGGACGGGCTACTCCCAGGGCGTGTGGGACGTCTTACAGGCGCGCGAGCAGCAAGACAGCGTCGAGATTCTCGACTGGATCAGCAAGCAAGCGTGGTCTGACGGCTCAGCGGCGATGGCGGGCATTTCGTACTCGGCGATCAATAGCCTGCAGGCTGCGTCACACCGGCCACCGTCACTGAAAGCGGTGTTCGCGGTCGAGCCAGCGGAGGACCTCGCCCACGACATCGTGATGACAGGCGGTGCAGGCGGTATCGGATTTATGCCGCTGTGGCTCACCCTTGTGAACACGCTGAAGTTCCTGCCCTCCCTTGATGCGCTGCTGTCCGGTGAGTTTGATCCGGGATGGCTGGCCGATCGGATGGCCGAGCCGTTCGTGATGGGTGAGGAATTTGTTGAGGGGGCCTTGTTCGCTGAGGGAGTTGCAGCTCACGACGGGCCATTCTTCTGGGGGCTCAATCCGCAGATCGAGCGTATCGATGTTCCGACCTTCGTATTCGGGGCTTATCAAGACATCTTCGCCCGTGGCCAGGTCCGCATCTATGACCGGCTGCAACTTCCGGTGGCGGAGAAGAAGCTGGTCATGGGGGAGAACTATCACGTCAATCCGGGCTGGCGCATGGGCGGGGCAGGTCAGCCTCCACGGCTCGACGTGCTGGAACGCGCGTGGTTCGACCGTTGGGTTCGAGGGGTACCGAATGGCATCGAGAACTACGGGCCCATTGTGTCGGATCAGATGGGTAGCGGATGGACAGTGTCGTCCAGTATTCCGCGGCCAGGGTCGGAATACCGGAAGCTCTACCTCGACGCCGCGCCGAGCGGTACAGCTGCGCACGCGGTGCACGACGGCTCGCTAAAAGACCAGCCGGGCGCGCCCGCCCGGCTGAGTGTTGCGCCCGGTATTGAGAACGTCTGTTCGCGTGACGCAGCGCAAGGCACCGCTGGTCTCTTTGCGATATTCGGGTCGCAATGCACGCGTGACGGCCGAACTGCGGAACGGGACGCCGTAACGTTCACGACGGCACCTGTGGCGGAAGCCACGCAGATCTCGGGTCCGATGAATCTACGGCTGGTAACGCGCCATGACATGCCCGAGGGGTTCTGGCACGTCACTGTGTCTGATGTGGCGCCCGACGGCACGTCAACGACGGTGACCAGCGGGGGCCTCCTGGCGTCACGCCGCGCGATTGACGCCGCGCGCAGCCAAACGACCCCGGATGGGGACTACATCGACGCGGTCCATCCGCTTACGCGGGAATCAGTGCTGCCCGTGACGCCCGGGGAACCGACGGTGCTGGATATCGATCTGCGGCACACCGACGCCCTGCTCAAGGCCGGGCACCGGCTTCGAGTGAGCGTCTCCGCGTCCAGCATCGTTCGTTACATACCGCTGATTCCTGATCTGGTAGCGACGGGTCTCGCGCCCCAGCACATCGAACTGGATCCCGCGGCACCGAGCTGGCTGCTGTTCACCGCCAACTGAGTTTCTGTTCGCCCACCTCCAAGCGACAACCTCCAAATCTGTCGCTGAGAGGTGGGCGAAACCAAACTCCCGCTGCCCGGCATAGCATGTGAGCCATGAGTTCATTTGGTGATCTTCTCGGCCCTCAGCCCGTCTACCTTCCTGGCGACGAGGAAGCCGAGTCACAGCTGCTGAACAAGGCTGACCCGGAGCAGGTGGCAGCCGCGCATCCCACAGCCTCAATCGCGTGGGCTGCCCTTGCTGAACGCGCCCTCGACGCGGGCGAGAACGTCACCGCGTACGCGTTCGCGCGCACCGGCTACCACCGCGGCCTTGACCAGCTTCGCCGCCATGGGTGGAAGGGATTCGGTCCGGTGCCCTGGAGCCACGAGGGCAACCAGGGTTTCCTGCGTGCGGTCGGTGCCCTGGCGCACGCGGCAAAGGCGATCGGGGAGAGCGATGAGTACGCGCGATGCCTCGATCTGCTAGAGGATTGCGACTCGCAGGCGGCAGAACAACTTGGTCTCGGTTAGAGACGCTGACCAGCTCATCCGGCGTGCCTCGACAAAGGTTGCGGCACGGCTCCCGCAACCGCTGAAGGACCCCGTCCGGCGGCTGGTGCTCAGCGCGGTCCCGATTCTGCAGTGCGCAATAGCCGCGGGGCTAGCGTGGTGGGTTGCGACAGAACTGGTCGGCAACCCGCAGCCCTTCTTCGCGCCTATCGCTGCGGTGGTCTCACTGGGTCTGACGCTTGCGACACGTGTGCGCCGCGTCTTCGAACTCCTAGCGGGGGTGGTCGTCGGCATTGGCGTTGGCGATGTCCTCGTGATGGGGATCGGCACAGGGCCGTCGCAGATCGCGCTCGTCGTCGCTATGGCGATGGCTGTCGCGGTTTTTGTGGACGGCGGCCCGATCATCACGATGCAGGCGGCGACATCCGGCGTCTTGGTCGCTACGCTGCTGCCACCTGAAGACGGTCTGGGATTCAGCCGGATGGCCGATGCCTTGGTAGGCGGCGCGGTGGGCATTCTTGTTGTCGCACTGGTGCCCACCCACCCGGTTCGCCGGGCCCGCCGTGATGCTGGGGCGCTGCTGTGGGTCGCACGGGATGTTCTACGTCAAGCGGCAGACGGTCTGGAACGGTCCGACGCGACTCTGTTGGAGAAAGCCCTGCGAGAGGCGCGGGCTACACAGCCAGGGATTGATCAGCTACGTGGCGATCTGAAGGCTGGCCGGGATATCAGCAGGTTAGCGCCGATCTATTGGGGAGCGCGAGAGCGTCACCGCCGTATCGCGGAGACCGCCGACCCGATCGACGCTGCGCTGCGCAATATCCGCGTCCTGACGAGGCGGGCGCTGACACTGGTCAAAGACGGTGAGAAGCTCAATCCGGAAGTTGTCGCGCTGGTGCGCGACCTTGGCGAGGCCACTGCGGTGGTCCGTCGAATGGTGATCGCTGATCCGGGACAGCCGCCAGACGAGGCGGAAGCAGCACGGCGACTGCGTACAGTGGCGCGCCAGGCGAGACACGAAATCGTGGCGGGTGGTGGCCTCTCCTCTGGCGTCGTTCTCGCGCAAGCACGTTCGGTCATCGTTGACCTGTTCCAGGTGTGCGGGATGAGTCGCATCTCCGCACTCGCGACTTTGCCGCCCACGGTCCCGCACCCCGCGGTTGAGCCCGATTCAGAATGGGATCCAGACCACAAAAATTGATTAACTAATGCGCATGTGTGCATACTTGGGTCGGATGTGAGGCGACCGAAGGAGGCGGTATGGGTTCCGGACACGGGCACGGACACGGGATGGGCGGCGTGACACCCGGTGAGAAGCCCACTCGTGCACGGATCAAGCGCATGCTCATTGGGCTCGTGATCCTGAGTGTTTTCCTCGTCCTCGAACTCACCGTCGGCCTCATGATCAACTCGCTTGCGCTCATTGCTGACGCGGGCCATATGCTCACCGATGTCGTAGCACTGCTGATGGGCCTCGCGGCGCTGACCCTTGCGCATCGCGGCAGTCGCAGACCCGAGCGGACCTTCGGCTGGCATCGCGCTGAGGTGCTGACCGCGATAGCGAACGCGATGCTGCTCATCGGAATCGCGGTATACATCTTCATCGAAGCGATTGGACGCATCGGCGCCGCGCCAGACGTTCCCGGCGTGCCGTTGATCCTGGTCGCCCTCGCCGGTCTCGCCGCGAACGTCGTGGTGCTGTATCTGCTGCGCAGCGGATCAAAAGAGAGCATCGCGATGAAGGGCGCCTACATGGAGGTGCTCGCAGATGCGGTGAGCAGTGTTGGTGTGCTCGTCGCCGGCGTGCTCACACTCGCGTTCGGGTGGGTGTACGCCGATGTCGTCGTGGGCGTGCTCATCTCGATCTGGATCGTGCCACGCGCTATCGCACTCGCGCGCACCGCGCTACGGATCCTGACGCAGGCATCGCCCGCGACGGTCGATGTCCCCGCACTTGAAGCCGATCTCCGGGCGATTCCAGGTGTCGAAAATGTTCACGACTTGCACGTGTGGACGCTGACGACGGGCATGGACGTAGTTACCGTGCACCTGACGACGCGTGCTGACAACCAAGCGGTACTCCGCTCAGCGAAAAGCCTTCTCAGCAGCTACGGCCTCGAACACGCGACTGTGCAGATCGACTCTCCAGGCGAAAAGGAGCACTGTGAGGAGACCGTCACGTGGTAGCCCGCACCAGGCGCAGCGGCTCGGTGTGCCGGTAGAAAGTCGAGCGCTTGACAGTGCGCGCGTGCGGGATGCCATCGCGGGTCAGTGTGAGTTCATGCGCGCCGAGCTGGATCGCGCGGCCATAGAGCCATCTGCGCGGCACCAGACGACCCCGGATCACTGACGCGCGCAAGCCAGGAAGCTCGACTGTCGGCCGGATTTCGACACCGCCCACGGGGCCGAGGAATAAGCGCTCATCATCGACGTACGCTTCGCCGAACAGTTCACCCCCAGCCGGACCAGCTACAAGTGCGCGCCCTACGACGGCGACTCCTGTGTCATCCCGGATGAGTGGCACCTCGGTCGCGTCGCCCGCGACTGCGAGGCGCGCCGCACGGTCACCAGTAGGCAGCGAGTACCGCGCGGTGGCCGCCGTTTTCTTCGGGGTGACGTATGCGACCTTGGCCTCGAGCCGTTTGCGGCGCATCAGCCGGGTGACTACAGCAGCCAGAGCCGCGTCCTCGCCGACGACAACGATTCTCTCGGCCGTGGCGATCAGTGGGTCGAGATCGCCACGTCCTGGTACGGTGTCCAGCGCATGAACATGCAGATCCGAAAGCTGCCGAGGGATTGGTGTCTCGCCGCATGCGAGGACAACGGTGGTCAACACGCACTCCTGGGATAAGGTTGACGTCTGGTTGTGTGCGAATACAGACCTTAATGCCTAGCTGGGCAGCGGCACGGAGTGAGCTAGCCTCAAGCGCAGCCAGGATGCTAACAACAGGAGTGAGGGAATGCCGGCAATCGTCCTCATCGGCGCCCAGTGGGGCGACGAAGGCAAGGGCAAAGCGACGGATCTTCTCGGTGGACGGGTCCAATGGGTCGTCCGCTATCAAGGGGGTAACAACGCAGGTCACACCGTCGTTCTACCGAACGGTGACCACTTCGCTCTGCACCTCATCCCTTCCGGAATCTTGACCCCCGGTGTCACCAACGTGATTGGCAACGGAGTGGTTGTGGATCCGGCCGTGCTGCTCGAAGAGCTGTCAGGGCTGGACAAGCGTGGCGTTGACACATCACGGCTGCTGATCTCGGCGGATGCGCACCTGCTGATGCCTTACCACGTGGCGATCGACAAGGTCACCGAGCGATTCCTCGGCAATCGAAAGATCGGCACCACTGGCCGCGGGATCGGTCCCTGCTACCAGGACAAGATCGCCCGTGTCGGCGTGCGGGCACAGGATGTACTCGACGAGAGCATCCTGCGCCGCAAGGTCGAGGCAGCCCTGGAAGTGAAGAACCAGATCCTCACGAAGATCTACAACCGCCGCGCGCTTGACCCGGACCAGGTGGTCGACGACGTGCTTGGACAAGCCGACGGCTTCAAGCATCGGATCGCGGATACGCGGCTCCTGCTTGATCAGGCCCTTAGCCGCGACGAGATTGTGTTGCTTGAGGGGTCGCAGGGCACCATGCTCGATGTCGACCACGGTACGTATCCGTTCGTCACGTCATCCAACCCCACGGCAGGTGGCGCGGCAGTGGGCTCCGGCGTTGGCCCGACCCGAATCACGACAGTGCTGGGCATTCTCAAGGCGTACACCACTCGTGTCGGGTCCGGCCCATTCCCGTCGGAGTTATTCGACGAGTTCGGTGAATACCTGGCCAAGCATGGCGGCGAAGTCGGTGTCACCACCGGCCGGGCGCGCCGCTGCGGCTGGTTTGACGCGGTGATCGCACGTTACGCGACGCGCGTCAACGGCATCACCGACTACTTCCTGACGAAGCTGGACGTCCTCTCCGGACTCGATACCGTGCCTATTTGCGTCGGGTACCACGTAGACGGCGAGCGTTGCGATGAGATGCCGATGACACAGACTGGCATCCACCATGCGAAACCGATATACGAGGAAATGCCGGGCTGGTGGGAAGATATTTCGCACGCCCGCTCCTTCGAAGATCTGCCGAAGAACGCACAGGATTACGTGCTGCGGCTTGAGGAACTTTCAGGAGCACGAATTTCGTGCATCGGTGTTGGTCCCGGTCGTGACCAGACCATCGTCCGGCGCGACATTCTCGGCTAGTCAGCATACGGAGTGTCCGCGCTTGAGCTGATCGTGCTCGGTACCGCAAGCGCGGTACCGACGCGGAAGCGCAACCACAACGGCTATTTTGTCCGATGGGGCGCACAGGGATATTTGTTTGATCCGGGTGAGGGCACGCAGCAGCAAATGTCACGTGCTGGACTGTCCGCGCACAATCTCACGCAGGTGTGTATCACGCATTTCCACGGCGACCACTGCCTGGGACTGCCCGGTGTAATTCAGCGGATCGCCCGCGACGGCGTGCCTCATCCCGTCGACGTCGCTTATCCGGCTGCGGGCGAGGAGTACTTCCAGCGGCTCCGCTGGGCCAGCGATTTTCAGCCGACTGACAGCATTACCGCTCGGCCGCTCGAAGGCCCGAGTCCAGCGCCGTTCGGCGATCCACCGATCACCGCGCTGCCGCTGCGCCACAGCATCCCGGTCTATGGCTATCGCATCGAGGAGCCGGTGAAGACGCACATGCGCGCGGATGCGCTCGCAGCGAAAGGGGTCGCAGGCCCTAGTGTGGGTGAACTCAAAGCCAAAGGCACTCTCGTTACGTCCACCGGTGAAGTACTTGCGCTCGCCGACTACAGCTACCGTGAGCGCGGGCGCTCCTTCGCCATCGTCATGGATACGGGCGTGTGCGCAGGCGCGGCCGCTCTCGCCAAGGGCGTAGACATGCTCTTAATCGAAGCAACATATCTGTCATCGGAATCTGCCCTAGCGGCGAAGTACCTTCACCTGACGGCGCGGCAGGCCGCGCGTATCGCTGCCGAGGCTGGCGTCCGGAAACTCGTGCTGACGCACTTCTCGGAACGCTACACGGCGCAGGGATTCGAGCGTTTTGCTGCCGAAGCAGCGGAGGAGTTCAGCGGTGACATCGTCATCGCTAATGACCTTGACCGGATCGGTTTTCCGGCGCGTTAGCGTTATCTGAGCGCGCATTGCGGCGTTCCCGTTCACGGTTGCCGAAGGTGGCACGTTTGATGTCATCGTCGTCCTCAGCGCTCGAACCGAGTGCCCCCGCGATGGTGCCCATCGATGCGGAGAGCCAGGAGAGCACCAAGTAATCCGTGAATTCCGCGGGCCGCTCGAGTGTCGAACCAAGGAATTCCCAGGAGATCACCGTGAACGCGGCGACGACCGTCGCCACATACAAGGAGATGTACATGAGGGTCACGCCCACCAGGATGGAGCTGATACCCGCCACGTTGTAGAGGAGCGCTTGATCCTTGTCGTGGTAGCGCGACGGCGGATCCCAGAGCCGGTTGTAGGCGACGAGCCACGTCACCATCGCCGCGATCGACATGACACTGATCAGTGACAGGCGCAGCGGACTCAGCGAGGCCGCCATTTGCCAGATGCTGGAGTAGAAGATTCCGAAGGCGGCTGTAGCCGCTGCCGCCGCCATAGCGCTCGACAAACTCGGAACGAGGCGCCACGGACGGTTGATGCGGATCATGCCGATCAAGAGACGGGTGCGGCCCAGCAGCCCCGACGAAGTTTGGAAGACCTGAGTGTCCTCGGAGGGCTCACCGGAAGCACGCAACTCGGATACCGCGCGCGCGATGGCAGCGGTGACACGGGCACGGAGCCGCACGACTCCGAGCGCCGGCAGGGACACTATCGCGGTGCGAAGTCCGGGCTGGGCGTCGACCACCAGCGGCCGTGTCCCATCGCGGCGTGGCAGTTCAGTGACCACGACAGTCAAATCCCAGTCGTGCTCACGCGCGAGGTCTGCCGCCGTTGCACTGACATCGAGCACACCATCCTCGTTGAGGGGGAGCGAACGGACTACAACTTCCATGTCGTACTCGCCGCTTTGGTGGACTTGCTCCCGTAACTCGGACGGCAGTTGCTTCGCCACACTCTGAACTAGGCGTGCTGCCAGACCCGGGTCGGCAACAATGCCTAAACGCATTCTCCTGTCAGAGGGCAAACGATCTCCTTTCTCGTATTCACCCTAGGCACGCTAGCTTCTTGCGGGCCACCATGACACCTTGCCCAGGAGAAGCAGCGTTGACGGCACGAGAACCGTGCGGACTAAAAGGATGTCGAGTATCAGGCCGATGCCCACGACGAAACCAAGCTGCGCCAAGAGGTAGACCCCACCGGACATCAGCGCGAACATCGTGATCGCGAACACGACACCCGCGACGGTGATCACGCCGCCAGTTGAGCCGAGCGCACGAATCACACCAAGGCGTAGCCCGCCGTCGGGGGACCGGACGCCACGGAGGGTGGCAGCCGATTCCTCCCGGATCCGCGTGATGACGAGCATGCTGTAATCGGCGCCGACGCCTACTAACACCACGAACGAGATCGGGATCACCGACCAGTGCAGGGGCACTCCGAGGAGATGCTGCCAGACGACCACTCCGATGCCGATGGTGGCGATGTAGGAGACGAGCGCCCACACCATGATGACGAGCGGTGCGACGATGCTTCGCAGCATCGCGACCAGAATGAGTGTGACGGCCGCGAGGGCAATGAGCGCGACGAGCCTGAAATCACTGTTGATTTCGCCTTCGAGGTCGCTGTACACGGCCGCGAAGCTTGTTGAAGTGACGTCTGCATCGTGCAGTACGGTGTTATCGGTCGCGGACTGTGCCGCTGCCCGCATTGCGTCGATCCGGTCGAACGACTCTCGGCTGAGCACACTGCCTCCGGAAAGTGCGACCATCCGTGCAGTTTTCCCGTCTGGGGACAGGAAAAACTGACTGGCTGTGACGAATCGGGGCTCCTCGAGTGCGAAGTCTGGGAGATAGAACCCGGACCCGGGCCCGTTGAGTGCGCCGGTACGCATCCCGCCGAGATGTCCCGACGCGAGTTGCAGGCCTTGTGCCAGTTCGTTGAGGATCTGGGGAATCCGCTGGGTGCCGTCCGAGATCTCACGGGCTCCAGCAGCTAACTGCCCCACACCGTCAGCGAGTTCGCGGACACCGGCGGTGAGATCTGTGAGCCGCTCACGTGCGGATGCGGTTGAGCCTTGATCGGCGAGGGCGCCCAGCGACGTCTCTAACTGGGAGGCGATCTGGTGCATACGCGCGGAGAGTGCGCTTATTCTGGCCGTCGTCTCATCGAGGTTCTGGCCACCGTCGATTGCGGAGCGCAGCGCCTGGGACGCATTTCCGCCGGTTGCGTCGTCCGCGCGCTGAAGGGCTGCGTGGACTGCGGAACACTGGAGGTCGCCACACCCTCCCCGCAGTGCGGGGCCGAAGACGTTGTTGAGCATGCCCGATGAGGTCGTGATTGCGGCGGCGTTCGAGGCGAGAAGCCCCGCTACGTCGCTGAGCGCATAAGCGGTGGTGTGAATTTCCGCGACTGCACCACCGAGGTCCATCTCCCCGCCGGACGCTTCATCAACAGTCACCTCCAGTAATTCCACAGTGGTAAGGATGTCGTTGGCTAGCCCGGTCACCTCGTCAGTGCCGGTGACAAGTTCAGGAAGTCGCTGACGAGCAGTTTCCGCGCCGTCGGCCAATTCTGTCGTGCCCTCCGCTAGCCGTAGCAGTTCTGGCTGGGAAGCAGCGATCCGCTCAGTTGCCTCCGTCAGGCCGTCCGCGACAATTCCAGCCTGGTAGCCAAGCGATGCCTCGGGGAGCGGCGTGCCGTCCGGCCGGGTGATGGATCGGACGAGGCTAACGCCCTCGACCTGTGAGACGGACTGCGCAATCAACTCGAGGGCTGCGAGATCCGCACTGGTGCGCATGTCGTGATCAGTCCGCACGATCACGTACTCGGGGAGCAGCTCGTTGTACGGAAAGTGGTTGTTTGCGAGCTGATAGCCCTGATTGCTTTCGGAGTCTGCAGGCTGCGCACTGAACTCATCGAAATTTGGTTCGTATGTGAAGGCGACTGCGACGAGCGGCGTGATTACTGCAATACAGAGGAAGAAGGCTGTCAGCGGCCGGTGGACGACCCGCGCTCCGATCCGCCGCCAGCGGCGTTCAGCCTTGCGGCCGCCGTCCATGAGCGGGTCAGCGCCGCCGCGGCGGCCCAGAATAGCGAGAAGCGCGGGCCCGAGTGTCAGTGCGATCGTGAGCGAGATGAGGATGCCGACCGCAATCGGCGGGCCAGCGGTGCGGAAGATTCCCACCTCCGTGAAGAGCATCGCCATGCAGGCAGCAGCGATGGTGAGGCCCGAGGCAATGATGACCGTCGCGATGCCCCCGACAGCATCAGCGATAGCGTCGGGCAGTGATCGCCCGCTCCGCCGCGCTTCGTGAAATCTGCCGATGATGAATACCGCGTAGTCGGTGCCGGCGCCGATGACCAGCGCAGTCATGAGCGCTGCGGTGAACATCGACATCTCGAGAATCCCGGCCTGGCCGAGGATCCCCACTACAGGCCGCGCGAGACCGAGCCCAAAGCCTAAGATCAGCAGTGCGAACGCGACTGACATGACACGCCGGTAGGCAAACAGCAGCGCGATGCTGATCAGGATCACACTCACCCCGGTGATTACTAGCATGCCGTGTTCGACTGCTTGAAGCTGATCGGACGTCGTCGCGACAGGCCCGCTGAACTTCACGTCGAGTCCGTCAGGTTTGTCGATCGATGAGGCGATCTCGCGCACGGCGCTAGTTGCCTGCGTGGCCTCGGTAGTGCCGTTGTCGCCGTGCAGCACAGTCATCAGGGTGACCGCCTTGCCATCCTCGCTGGTGCTGAGCTCACGTGCTTCCGGTGTGGTCTGCAGGTCGAGGATGTAGGCGACGTGGTCAGGGGAGTCGACGAGGCGTTTCGCGAGCGCGTCATAGTAGGCACGATCAGCATCCCCGAAGCCATTTTCGTTCGCCATGACGAAGAATCCGACAGCGGACGAATCGGGGTTTCCGAAGTCCCGTGACATCTCTGTGATGGCGATGCTCGCCTGGTTGTTCTCCGGAATGAATGCCGCCGAGTTGTCGGCAATAACCTTCTCAAGCTGGGGAAAGAGCACGTTGAGCGTCACGAGCGCAATGACCCAGAACCCCGCGACCCACCAGGCGTATTTCGCTGCCGCCGCGCCCACACGGCTGAATGCAGAGCTGACGGTGCTGACCATGATGTCTCCTGGCTGTGAAATGGCGGCGGGACCGGAAGACTCCGCCTAGGCAGCTCACCCGCAATATGCTGGGTGGCATAGTATGTGAGACAGCATATGCCGAATGATTCAAGAAGTCGCCGGGCCATCGCCTATTCGGCCGAGCCTCACAGTCGCTGCACGATGTGACGTGTCTCATGTTGGCGTCTCTGACCAGGCAAAATGATGGTCAATAACAATTGTGCCAATACGCGTTGACAAGATTGAGCCGTTCGAATATGTTCAAAACGTCAACAGAAACCTGTGACTAACACCACTTGTGAGGGGTTGCAATGGCGCACTCCAATGTTCACGCTGTGACGTCGGTCCGGAACTCCGAGGTGCGGCGCAAAGATGCTCCGGTCAACACCGACGAGTTTTCCGGCGAGGCGAACGCCAGTTACGGGCAGGTCCTTCAGACACTGTCCGAAGGGTCGGTCCATCGGCGTTTCGATCCGTATCTCGACATTGACTGGGACTCGCCGGACTTTCGGATCGATCCAGCCGACAAGCGCTGGATATTGCCTCCGGCAGATCCGCTTGGCCGGCATCCTTGGTACCTCGCCCAGTCGGAGGAGAAGCAGATCGCCATTGGGATCTGGCGCCAGGCCAACATGTGCCGGGTAGGTCTCCACTTCGAGCAACTGCTGATCCGCGGGCTGATGCAGTACATGTTCTCTCTGGGGAACGGTGATCCGGAGTTCCGCTACATCACGCACGAAGCCGCTGAAGAGTGCAACCACACTCTGATGTTTCAGGAACTGGTGAATCGCGCCGGTGTGGACGTTCCTGGAATGGGACCCATCGACCGGAAGCTCACCCTGGCGATCTGGCCTGCGGTGCGTTACTTCCCGACGTGGTTCTTCACAATGATCATCGGCGGCGAAGAGCCGATTGACCATTTGCAGAAGACGGTGCTGCGTTCCGGCGGTCAGGTCCACCCACTCCTCGAGCGGGTCATGCAGATTCATGTCGCCGAAGAGTCACGCCACATCTCGTTCGCGCACGAGTATCTGCGCCGGCATGTAAGTGGCATGGGGGCGGTCGGCCGATTCGCGCTCTCGCTGCTGACGCCGCTGACTTTCCGGATCATGGGGGACATGATCGCGGTGCCGCCGAGGGAGTTCCGCAAGACGTTCGGCATTCCGCGCTCAGTGATGCGTGAGCTGTACTGGAAGAGCCCTGAATCGCGGGAGACTCTCCAGAACATTTTCGCGGATGTTCGTACCTTGGCCTGGGACACCGGGCTGATGAACCCTATTGCCCGCCGGTTGTGGAAACTCCTTGCGATTGATGGTCCTATATCGCGTTATCGTAGTGAGCCCACTGCCGAGCAGGTACGGATTGCGCGGTTGAGTCAGAGCGCGTGAGTTGCCGAGCCGTGATCCTCAGCACACCGCGTGAGCGGAGATCCAGCTGGTTGCCAGGTCCGGACGGGGTAATCCGATTTGCGCCAACTTTGATTGTGCCAATGAACGTTGACATGATTCTGTTGTCCGCATAGCTTTAGGTTCAATGTGGGACAATGTGACCAAGACACCGCGAGGGGTAGCAATGACGCTTTCCATTGATGACGCTGTGAAGACCGGTCGAGACTCTGCTGCCGGAAGCAATGATGCTCCGGTGGTAAACGACGAGTACACCGATGCTCTGCAGACCCTGTCCGAAGGTTCGGTGCGCAAGCACTTCGACCCTTATGAGGACATTGACTGGGACTCGCCTGAGTTTCGTATTGACCCCACAGACCGTCGGTGGATTCTCCCGAAGGCTGACCCACTGGGCAGGCACCCGTGGTACCTGGCGCAGCCAGAGGACAAGCAGATCGAAATGGGCATGTGGCGCCAGGCCAACATCATGCGCGTCGGCTTGCACTTCGAGAACGTCCTGATTCGCGGCATCATGCAGTACGTATGGAACCTCGATAACGGTAACCCTGAGTTCCGCTATCTCACCCATGAGGCTGCCGAAGAGTGCAACCACACCCAGATGTTCCAGGAAGGCGTCAACCGCATCGGTGCGGACGTCCCCGGGATGACGGGACTGCTTCGCAAGCTCGTGCCATTCGCTGAGATTGCCGTGAAGTTCTACCCCGAGTGGTTCTTCACCTTCGTTCTCGGTGGCGAGGAGCCCATCGACCATCTGCAGAAGAGCATCCTTCGCGCTGGTGGTGACATGCACCCCATGCTCGAGCGCGTGATGCAGATCCACGTTGCTGAGGAAGCCCGCCACATCTCATTCGCGCATAAGTACCTTGAGCGCAACGTTCCCCAGGCAAACCTCGTGAAGCGGCACCTGCTGTCCGTGCTGTTCCCGGTGACCATGCGCTGGATGTGCGACATCATCGTCATTCCGCCGAAGGAGTTCGGCGAGAAGTTCGATATCCCGAAGTCAGTCCTCAAGGAACTCTACTGGGATACCGACGAGTCCAAGGAAACGCTCCGCAACATCTTTGGTGACGTGCGCGCGCTCGCACGCCACTCTGGCCTGATGACTCCGGTCGGCAAGCTTGCCTGGAAGCTCTGCGGGATCGGCGGCCGCGAATCGCGCTTCCGCAGCGAGCCCACAGCTGACCAGACGATCGTCGCTAACCTGACTCGGGCGGCGTGATACCTCATGCCTCACGTCGTCACCCAGTCTTGTTGCAGTGACGCGTCGTGTGTCTTCGCCTGCCCGGTCAACTGCATCCATCCCACGCCTGACGCGCCTGACTTCCTTCAGGCTGAGATGCTCTACATCGATCCGGAGGCGTGTGTGGACTGCGGGGCATGCGCCGAAGCGTGCCCAGTCGACGCGATCGTGCCACACACCAAGCTGTCCGACAGCCACGCGGAGTATGCACAGATCAACGAAGACTTCTTTCGTGAACCGCGCCCACGGACACCCCTTGCGCTCGTTCCCGTTTCCGAAGTAATCGCTGATCAGACCGCGAAACTGCGCGTAGCTGTTGTCGGTTCTGGCCCAGCGGCGCTGTACGTCGCGGATGAACTGCTCAAGCAGCGCGGCGTCCAAGTCAACGTGTTCGAGAAGCTGCCCACCCCGCACGGTCTCGTCCGTTATGGCGTGGCACCGGACCACCAGTCCACCAAGAAGGTGACTGGGCTGTTCGGGATGATTGCTGCCCAGGACAACTTCGAGTTCTACCTCGGCGTTGAGGTAGGCAAGGACATCACACCGGAGGAACTGGCGGCGCACCATCACGCCGTGGTCTATGCGTACGGTGCATCCGGCGACCGCCACCTCAACATCCCCGGCGAGGAACTCGAGGGCAGCGTAGCCGCTACTGAATTCGTTGCCTGGTACAACGGCCATCCCGACTACGCCGACCGGAACTTCGACCTGAGCCATGAACGCGCTGTCATCGTGGGCAACGGCAACGTGGCGCTGGACGTCGCGAGGATTCTCACTACAGACCCCGACGAACTTGCGAAGACAGACATCTCCAGGCATGCGCTCGAGGCGCTGCGCGACAGCAAGATTCGCGAAGTGGTCCTTCTTGGACGGCGCGGCGCGGCCCAAGCGGCGTACACGCTGCCGGAGTTCCACGGCCTCATCCGCAAACACAAAGCCGAGTTTGTCATCGACAAGGACGAGCTCGTCCTCGACGAGCAGACCGTGCAGCTGCGCGCTGATGGCACGCTCGACCCGCAGATCGAACGAAAAATTGAACTGGCAGAGGAGATCGCACTGCGGATTCCGGGCGGCGGCAACGAGCGCCGCATCGTCTTCCGCTACCTCGCATCACCCACCGGAATCCTTGGCGATACCCACGTCACCGGAGTCAGTGTCGTACACAACAAACTTGTGACGGGTGACGACGGCAAGGTTCGTCCACAGCCGACAGCGAACGCTGAGGTGATTGACGCGGGCCTGGTCCTTCGTTCAGTCGGCTACCGGGGCAAACCGCTCGCGGGGATGCCATTCGACTACGACCGCGCAGTGATCCCGAACGAGGCCGGCCGGGTGCTGAACCGCGCGGGCGGATCACAACTCCCGGGTGCGTATGTTTGCGGCTGGATCAAACGAGGGCCATCGGGCTTCATCGGCACCAACAAGTCGTGTGCCAAAGAAACCGTGGACAACCTTGTGGCGGACTTCAACGCGGGCACGCTGCCAGAGCCGCAACCCAAGGTCAGGGAGATCGGGAAGCTGGTTCGGTCGCGCCAGCCCAACGTCATCGACAGTGTCGGCTGGCAGCGAATCGATCAGACGGAACTCCAGGTCGGTGCCGCAGAAGGTTCCGTACGGAGAAAGCTCACCAAGATCGAGGATTTGATTGCCTCAGCGCAGGCACCTCAGCGTCACGGACTGAACCGGGTACTGCACCTGGGCCGTAAGTAACAGCTGACTTTCTACTGGGCTACCGGGATACCGTGGACCGCTTCGTCGGCGGGGGCGAAGATTGCCGTATCGGCGGCGAAGCGGGCGAGTTCATCGATACTTCCGGGCTGGTAGCCACTCCAGTGTTCGGGTTCGGCGAGCGTGTCACGGACATACACGACAGGCAGCTCGTCGTAGCCGAGCGACTGCACCATGCGGGCTGCATGAACGTCACGAGTGACGTCAAAGAGCTCGTAGTGCACCCCGTACCTGTCCAGAGCCTTCTTGGTTCTGTGGCAGGCAAGGGAGCCTGGTGATGTGTAGACGCCGACATGCATACGCTTCACCTGACCTCGGAGGTTCACTGTCATTCACAGTTGCGCCAATGTCATTGTTGCGCGCTTCCGCTCCTGATCCTTCTGTGACACGCCGCCGTTTGTAGTAACCGACAACAAAACCGTGCGTGCTTTGTTCAGTTTTAACTGTCGGCGGGCACTTGCACAACGTCTAGATAACGATTCTTCAATAATCCACAGAATTGGCTCACAACTCCCTTGAACTCTCTCAGTCGAATCCATTTAATAACCGATTGTTGACATGACCTGGTGTAACGCGCTGACCACGCAAGTCGCCTGTCACCTCACCGGAATCCATCCGCGGAAGTCAACAGAACCAGGCCAGGAGGCCATGTCTTGTCGACTTGCGCAGATAGATCGTGGGTCGTAAGGCTAGAGCGGTGAAAGCGCTTCTGTTCGACGTCCAGGGCACCGCTACCGATTTCTACCGTCCTGTGCTCCGCGCACTGCAGGCAGTAAGCGCCAATAGGTGCCCCGGCAAGGACTGGGGTGACTTCGTCAACCGGTGGCGCGCGATGTACTTCGAGGCTGTCGACGACATTCAGCAGTCGCATGATGACTGGGTCAGTGTCCACGCTGTTTATCGCACTGCGCTCGACGAACTGCTGATGGCGGACGGCATCACGGTGTTCAGCGACGATGAGTGCGAGACCCTCGCGGACGCCTGGCAGCAACTCGAACCCTGGCCCGACGTGGTGGAAGGCGTTCAGCGGCTGAACACGAGGTTCGTCACGGCAACGCTGTCGAACGCGGATGTCTCCGCCGTGGTGCGTATATCCCGGAACGGCAGCATTCCGTGGACAGCGATCTTCGCGGCGGAAATGTTTGGGACTTTCAAGCCGAATCCCCAGATCTACCTGACCGCGGCGCGGTACCTTGGCCTCCCGCCCAAGGAGATCATGATGGTCGCGTCGCACAAATATGACATCAGGGCAGCGGGAGCACTCGGCTTCCAGACTGCGTTCATCGCCCGGCCCGAAGAGTACGGACCGACGGTCACAGCGGACACCGCGTTCGAGGCGGAGTTCGATATCAACGCCAAGGATTTCCTCGACCTCGCGGATCAGCTGAAGTGCTGAGACGGGCTGCTACGGCGCTTGTCAGCATCTGTGCGCTCCTCGTGGGCGTGTCTGCTTCTGGAGCGGCACAGCCGCCTCCAGGGGTCAATGTGGAGGGGTTCGCCTTCCCGGACAACCGCGTCGACGCGCCCGTGACAGGCCTGCTGCAAGCGCATGACCATCTCTGGTCATACAAGGGTTTCGGGGAAGGCCCTTTCTGCGGGAAAACGTTCGACCAAGAGGGGGTCGCCGCCGCGCTCGCTGACTGTGACACGCACCCGCTGGCATTAACCGCCTGGTTCGAGGCCCTGATGGAGGGGGACGAGCCGGCACCGCCGCGCGGCTGGCCGACATTCGACGATTGGCCGGGGCACGAGTGGCCCACACACAGCCAGAGTTACTACAAAGGAGTGGAACGCCTGTGGCGCTCTGGTGTGCGCGTCTTCGTCGACCACATGGTGTCCAACCGGGCGCTGTGTGAGGTCTATCCGCTCCGGCAGAGTACCTGCGACGAGATGGCCAGCGTCCGCGCACAGGTCGCGGAGTCACGGGCCTTCGAAGCTTTTCTCGATGTGGAGTATGGCGAGGGGCAAGGCTGGTATCGCATCGTCGGCAGTCCAGCGGAAGCGCGCGAGGTGATCGCGCAGGGCAAGATGGCTGTCGTTCTCGGAGTGGAGATCAGTGAACCCTTCGGATGTTCGATGCTGAACTCTGCGCCGCAATGCACTGAAGAAGCGATCGACCAGGGGTTGGCCGAACTGTACGACCTGGGCGTCCGCTCGATGTTCCTCTGCCATAAGTTCGACAACGCGCTCTGCGGGGTCCGATTCGATGAAGGTCTCACCGGCGTCGCGGTCAATGCAGGCAATGCGCTGACGACGGGGGAGTTCTGGAACGCGGAGACGTGTCAAGGTTCGTACCAGGACAACACGGCATTGGGCTTTGACGGACTGACCGAGGCGCCGCACTGTAATCGTCGTGGGCTCACCGGCCTGGGTGTCCACACGATCTACGCCATGATGGAGCGCGGCATGATCGTTGAGCTCGACCACATGAGTGTCAAAGCCGCAGATCATGCGCTGTCGATCCTGGAAGCTGAAAGCTATGCCGGTGTTATTTCGTCGCACAACTGGATGGACGCCGCACTGAGTCCCCGCCTGCTGCAGCTCGGCGGCCTCGTCACCGGGATCTCCCGGGAATCGAACCAATTTCTCGACTACTGGCGGGCTGCGCGGGCGGCCGCTCCGGACCCGGACACGTTCGCGTTCGGCTATGGGCTTGACGCGAACGGCCTGAATTCGGGTTTGCCGCGCGCGGGTCAGGGTGCTGAGATCAACTATCCGTTTCGCTCATTTGACGGTAACGCTCTGATTGACCGCCAGATCTGGGGCGAGCGAACCTGGGACTTCAATGAGGACGGGCTGGTCCATGAAGGCCTCGTGCCGGACTGGCTCGAGGCGCTCAGGCTTGATGCTGGCTCCGACGGACCGCAATTCGTGGCCGACATGTCGCGCGGCGCGGAGGCCTATTTGCGCATGTGGGAAGCCTCTACTGAACGATAGCTCCCGGCTCATGCTCGCGCGCCGCGTGGCGGTGCGCCACGACCAGAATCCCGATTACGACGGCCATCCCCACGCCTATTAGCCCGAACGTGACCGCCAGGTCGCCGCTGGGTGCGAGGAGTTCGCGGCGCTCTTCCTCCCACGGCTGCCACGGCCACAGTGCGCGCAGCGAGCCGAGGAGCAGGCCCGTCATGACCACGAGTGTCAGGTGATGGTAGTGCTCGAGCAGCCACTGCAGAAGCTTGACGAACAGGGACAGGCCGAGGACCGCCCCCAAGGCGAATAGTGCCAAATAGCCGAAGTCGCGGTCGTTCACTGCGTTGATCGTCACGGTGTACATGCCGAATGCCAGAAGCATGAAGGAACCCGATACACCGGGCAGGACCAGCGCGCAGATAGCAACAGCAGCGGCCCCGATGATCAGAAGCGGGTTAGGGTCGGAAATCTCCGTGGGGGGCAAGCCCGTGAGGAAGAACGCGGCAGCGGCGGCAGCGAGGGCTACCAGGTAGTTCAGTGCTGTCCACGGACGGCCGGATCCGGTGAACGGTACCCACAGCGATGCGAGCACCAAACCGAAGAACAATGCGAACGACCGTTGCGGGTACTCCTCAACGAGCGGCGCGACGATCTTCGCGGCGACCACCAGCATGACGGCCATACCGATGAGCACGCCGATGACGAGCTGCCAGTGCACGCGCCGGAATTCCACGAGGGAACGCTCGGTGCCCTGGCCGCGGGGCAGATCGGTTGCCGCAATGCGGATGCCGCTGACTGCATGTCCGGCGGAGGTGATGAGCCGGTCATAAATCCCGGTGATCAGTGCGACGGTGCCACCGCTGACACCGGGGATCACCTCGGCAGTGCCCATCAGGCCGCCGCGTGCCACATTCAACAGGTGGGTGCCCGTACCGTTTGACATGGCGTTAAGGGTAAAGGGCGTGCGGTGGAATCGGTTGGACGTGTGTTGTGGATCCCTTGCGCGATTCCGCTCCTCAGGCAGGTTTACCCTTTCATACCTGTGATTTCGTTTAGTGTGATGTCCAGCTCATCGCATTGAGGGGCAATTTAGAACTGCGTGTTGATAAAGCCGGCGAAAAGGATGACGAATCCGCCGATCTCAGCTGCGATCAGCGCGATCATAAAGGGGTGAAGCAGCCCCACGGGATGTGCGAACTGGTTGTCCGTATCCCGCTTCCAGCCGTGAAAGACGTACGAACCGATCGCGGCGACGAAGAAGATGACAACGGCGAGCACGCTGGCCACATTTACCGCCGTTGGCCAGCCGCTTAGCTCGGCAAACGGGGCAAGGAGTAGTGCTGCGAACGCATAGAGCAGGGCGGCCCGGTGCGCGATATCAACGTAGATGTGAGCCTGATGAGTCGGCGATTTCGTGATCTGCACGTACTTCCACACGCCAAGGACAAGGGCCCAGATGAAGATCAATCCGGCCGCCGTCAGGGCGACCCGCGTTTCGAGCGCAAGCTGAGTATCCATCCGGGACATCGTCTCACCAGATAGTCTCGTCTCGTCACGGGACCCGCACCAAGGAGGAACGCACGTTGATCATCGGAACGCCGCTGAGCCAGCGCGCAACACGGGTGATGTTGCTCGGTGCTGGTGAGCTGGGTAAGGAAGTGATCATCGCCTTCCAGCGGCTCGGCGTCGAGGTCATTGCCGTCGACCGCTACGAAAACGCTCCCGGGCACCACGTCGCGCACCATGGGCATGTGATTGACATGACGGACCGTGAAGCGCTGCTCGCACTTATCGAGCGGGAGCGTCCGGCCTTCATCGTCCCCGAGATCGAGGCGATAGCCACCGACGCGCTCGCTGAGGTGGAGAAGCGCGGCGGCACGGAGGTCATTCCCACTGCGCGCGCAACCCAGCTGACAATGAACCGTGAAGGGATCCGCCGTCTCGCCGCGGAGGAACTTGGGCTGCGGACCTCGCCCTACGCATTCGCCGATTCTGTCGAAGAACTCGAAGAGGCTGCGGACCGGATCGGGTATCCCTGCGTCATCAAACCTGTGATGTCGTCGTCGGGCAAAGGTCAATCAGTTGCGCACGACGCTGAGACGCTGAAGGTCGCCTGGGAGTACGCGCTCGCCGGTGGCCGGGTCAATCGGAGTCGCGTCATCATCGAGGGTTTCGTCGATTTCGATTACGAGATCACTCAGCTGACTGTCCGTGCCCTCGCAGACGGTGAGGTCGAAACGTACTTCTGCGAACCGATCGGACACAAGCAGGAACGCGGCGACTACGTCGAATCCTGGCAGCCGCACCCCATGTCGGAGCGAGCGCTCAGCGCGGCCCGCGACATCGCACAGAAGGTGACGGGCGCCTTGGGAGGACGGGGCATCTTCGGCGTCGAACTTTTCGTCGCAGGGGACGACGTTTACTTCTCGGAAGTCAGCCCGCGACCGCATGACACGGGCCTGGTCACCATGGCCACGCAGCGCCTCTCAGAATTCGAACTGCACGCTCGCGCGATCCTGGGGCTGCCCGTCGACACGACGCTGCGCTCCCCGGGTGCGTCGGCCGTGATTTACGGCGGAGTGGACGCGAAGCACGTGCGGTTCGAGGGGGTCCCGAAAGCCCTTGCCGTGCCCGGAGTGGACGTGCGGCTTTTCGGGAAGCCGGAGAGTTACGAGTTCCGGCGGATGGGTGTCGCTGTAGCGAGCGCCGAGAACATCGATGTGGCTCGGCAGCGTGCCCGCGACGCTGCGGCGTGCGTCAAAACCATCGTCGACTAGTCAGGGGATACCCCTACTCGCTACAGTCGTGGTCCGCCCCAGGTATGACGCGCAGTTCCTCCCGTGGGCCGATTATTTTCGCAGCTCAGCGCCATAATCTGGGAAATATGGAAACGAAAGCGCAGCGGCTGGCACGCATCGAAAAGGCAATGGTTCTCAGCGGGATTGCGGGAGTAGGCGTGTTTGCTCTCGCCGGGTGCTGGACAGACGGCGTCAAAGAAGAGACCATCGACCAGAACTTCGGAGGATGATCGCGCCCGCTACGGTGATGCCATGAACCTGGTGGGCGAGATCATCATCGCCGTCGTGATCCTAGTCGGAATCGCGGGCATCATCCTGCCCGTCCTTCCCGGTGTTGTCATCGTCTTCGGCGCTATCCTCGTGTGGGCGATCTTCGAAGGAACGTCGACTGGCTGGATCGTGTTTCTCATCGCGACTGGCTTCCTGGTCGCCACCGGGATCCTGCAATACACCTGGCCTGGCAGATCGCTGCGGGAAGCCGGGGTTCCGATGCGTTCCATCGTCATCGGGCTGATAGCGGCCGTCATCGGGTTCTTCGTAATCCCGGTCATCGGGCTGTTCATTGGATTCATTGGCGGGACGTTTCTCGCCGAAAGTGCCCGCGTCCGCCGGCCCGAAGCAGCCTGGAACGCCACGGTGCAGGCCACCAAGGCCGTCCTGGTTTCGACGCTCATCCAGTTGCTCGGCGCGTTAGCGGCCGCCGTGACATGGGCGCTGGGCGCGTGGGTGCTGTAGAACACCTCGCCGAACACCCTCAGCCATACACCCTGATTACCGGCCACACACCGCCTGCACGGTATTTGTCAGTCTGTCTGAGACAGCTGGTGTGTGTTGATTCCTGTTGGTTTGGGTAGTTCTGGTGCTGTTGGCCGACGGCGGAAGCGTCGCGGGTTCTTGGTCCAGTACTGGTCGAGGTTCTCTTGCCGTTGACGCTGGACTTCGATTGCTGTGCCGTTGTGTACAGCGGCTGGGGTGTGCCATCCGAGGCCACTGTGGCGGTGTTGGGTGGCGTAGCGGTGCAGATAGTCCCGGGTCCAGTTACGCGCATGATCAATGGTGTCGAACACGCCGGGCCAGCACGGGTCGTACTTGATCGTTTTGAACAGCGACTCGCTGAACGGATTGTCGTCACTGACCCGGGCGCGGGAGTATGACGTGAGAACACCGCGATCGTCGAGCGCGTTGATGAGCAGCCGTGACCGCATTACGCCGCCATTATCGGCATGCACGACCTTCGGCGCACCCCATTGCCTGATCGCGTCGGTGAACATGTCCACCGCGAATTGCCGGTCCTCATTGTGCTCGATACGCCAGGCGACTGGGTAACGGGAGAACACATCAATGACCAGGTACAGCTTGTAACGGTCCTGACTGCGCGGACCGCGCAGTTCGGTGACATCCCAGGACCATAGATCGCCAGGTTTGCAGGCTGCGGCGATGGGTTTGCGCCGCGACGGCGCCGTCCCTGTGCCTGGCCGGACCGGACGGCGGTCACCGACCATCGCTTCCGCTTGCGCTATCCGGTAGAACGTGCGCTGAGAACAGGCCACGAGTCGTTCATCAAACGCCCGCCAGTACGCCTGCACCACAGACAGTTCCTCGTAATCGTCCCTGCTCAGCACGGAAACAATGTCACCTCTTTCGGCTGAGGTGAGAGCCGCGGGCTGGTAGCGGCCGGTGTGCGGAACCGGGTTTGGCACCGGCCTGTAGTGCGCATAGCTGCGTGTGATCCGGTAAAAAGTCGATCTCGCCAGTCCGAGAATCCGGCACGCCGTGGTGACGGCCATACCGATCGCGGTCAACTCCTCAACTGTCTTGATCAGGAGAGATCGTGTCGCGCGAGCCACTGCCGGTAGGCTTTCGCTTTCATCATCGCCGGTGGGACCATATCCTTCGGATCTGTCGAGCTGTCGTTGATCCCCGACAAAAGCTCGAATGCTTTTCCCAGGATTTCCTGGGCTGCCCCGGACTGCGCGACCTTCTTCTTCAGCGCCGCGTTTTCACTGCGCAACCTAGCGAGTTCCGCGCGTTCACTGTCGTTCATCGTGCTTCTCGCTCTTCTCGGCTTTCCTGGCGTGACCCGGGCGTCGAAGTCACCTCTATCCCTCGCCACCAGCCACGGACTCACTGTCTTCCGTGTCAGGTTGTACTGCCGCAGCAGCCGAGCCCGGGATCCGTGCTCCATAGCTTCGTCCCACAGCCGGACAAACTCAACCTTAAAAGCAAGTGGGAACGTCCGCATCCCCGCCGGGCTTCTCCCGATCTCGACGTCAATCACGATTCATGCTCCAATCCCCACCACCAACACATGATGTGTCTCACGTTCATCATGGCAAAGAAGGTGCAGTGGGGTCCTGGCCCGCAAAGACGGTGTGTGGTGCCCTGCGCGGACGTCAGTCGTCAGCGCCACTCGCGCGCAGCATCTCGTCGCGCTCGACGACTTTGATGCGCTCACGGCCGTGCGGCTCACCGAGTGAGCGTTCGTGGGCGTCGAGGCGGTACCAGCCGTCCCACGTGGTGTACGGGACGCGCTGCTTGTCCAGGAACGCGACGATTTCGTCTTCCCCGGGGTGCTCAGGTGCGGGCAGGTTCGGAATGTCCTCGATCAGGCACGCAATGGTCTCGTTGGCGTCACCCTTGGTGTGCCCGATGAGCCCGATCGGACCGCGCTTGATCCAGCCAGTGACATAAATCCCGCCGAGATGCTCGCCGTTGTCGCCGATAACACGGCCGGCTTCGTTGGGCACGGTCCCGGCCTGCTCGTCGAACGGCAGTTTCGCAATGTTCTCCGACAGGTAGCCGACAGCCCGGTACACGGCCTGGACGTCCCAGTCCTTGAACGTCCCGGTGCCACGAACGTTGCCGGTGCCATCGAGTTCGGTCCGCTCGGTGCGCAGACCGACAACCTTGCCGTCCTCACCGAGTATCTCGGTGGGATTCTCGAAGAAGTGCAGGAAGATCTTGTTCGGCAGGTCCCGTGGATCGCGGATCGCGTAGTCCTGAATGATGTTCGCGACCTGGTCAACGATCTTGGACGAGCGCCGCGCTATCTCCGACGCCTCGTCGTAGTCGATGTCTTCGGGATCGACGATGACTTCGACGTTCGGCGAATGCGCGAGCTCCTTGAGCTCAAGCGGGGTGAACTTCGCCTGCGCGGGCCCGCGGCGGCCGAACACGTGCACCTCTGTGGCCTTATTCTCTTTCAGGCCTTCGTACACATTGTGCGGGATCTCGGTCTCGAGGAGTTCGTCCGCAGTCTTAGCGAGCACGCGTGCCACGTCGAGCGCGACGTTGCCGACGCCAAGCACCGCAACCTTGTCGGCGTTGAGCGGCCATTCGCGCGCGACATCGGGATGCCCGTCGTACCAGGACACGAAGTCGGCGGCACCATAGGAGCCGTCGAGTTCAATGCCCGGGATGCTGAGTGCGCGATCCGCGTTTGCGCCCGTGGCGAAGATCACTGCGTCGTAGAACGAGTGCAGCGTGCCAAGGTCCATATCCGAGCCGTAATCGACGTTGCCGAACAGGCGCACCTGCGGCTTATCGAGGACCTTGTGCAGCGCGGTGATGATGCCTTTGATCCGCGGGTGGTCGGGGGCCACTCCGTACCGGATGAGGCCGAAAGGCGCCGGCATCCGCTCGAAGATATCGATACTGACCCCGCGGTCGGACGCGACGTCTGATTTCATCAAGGCATCTGCGGCGTAGATCCCGGCTGGGCCGGATCCGACGATCCCAACACGCAAGGGCCGATTCTGGTCAGTCATCAGAAGCGCTTTACCTCATTCCGAAGCGGACAGTCGACTGATCAGTCTAGAGTAGAACTTCGTGTCGTGGGGCCGCTGGTTGGTGTGAACGCACATGCGGGGAGTGGAAGCCGGAAACTAATGCCCGACCTCCTGTGCATCATGTGCCAAATGTATGAAACGCTATAGACGTGAGCTACGCAGGTGATTTGAGCCCTGAACAGGCGTGGGAAATTCTGCGCGACAATCCCCAGGCGGTTCTGGTCGATGTCCGGACCCAGGCTGAATGGAGCTACGTCGGTGTGCCCGATGTCTCATCTTTGGGAAAACGTACGGTCCTCGTGGAGTGGGTGAAGTTCCCGTCAGGTGCACGTAACGCCGACTTCCTGAACGAGCTTTCCGACGCCGGTGTGGGCCCTGACCAGCCGGTGATCTTCCTGTGCCGTTCCGGTCAGCGGTCAATCGGTGCGGCTCAGCTCGCGACGTCCGCTGGGCTTGGGCCGGCGTACAACATGCTCGACGGATTCGAGGGTGGCCTCGATGAGGAAAGCCACCGCGGCAGGGTGGGCTGGCGAGCGCTTGGCTTTCCGTGGAGGCAGTCATGAGTCTGCCGTCTCCCCGCGAACTGCCGGATACTGTCCGGCCTGAAACGATCGCCGTTCGAGGTGGCCTAACGCGCTCCGGGTTCGAGGAGACGGCCGAGGCGATGTACTTGACGTCTGGTTACGTCTACGAGTCTGCTGGTGCGGCTGAGCAGGCGTTCATCAATGGCGATCGCTACGTCTACTCGCGGTACGGCAATCCGACGGTCGCGATGTTTCAAGAACGGCTTCGCCAGCTCGATGGCGCAGAGGCGTGCTTCGGCACCGCAAGCGGCATGGCGGCGGTTTTCGTCTCACTCGGCGCGCTGCTGAAATCGGGCGATCGATTGGTCGCCGGGCGCAGCCTGTTCGGCTCGTGCTTCGTGGTATGCAACGAGATCCTGCCGCGCTGGGGTATCGAGACGGAGTTCGTCGACGGCGAAGACCTCGAACAGTGGGAGCGCGCCCTGTCGAAGCCTGCGGACGCAGTGTTCTTCGAGACGCCCGCCAATCCGATGCAGACCCTGGTGGACGTCCGTCGTGTCACCGAGATGGCGCACGCTGCCGGGGCGAAGGTCGTGCTCGACAATGTTTTCGCGACGCCGCTGCTGCAGCGTGGCTTCGATCTTGGTGCCGACATCGTCGTCTACTCCGGCACGAAGCACATCGACGGCCAGGGCCGGGTGCTCGGCGGGGCAGTCCTGGGGCCGAAGGACTACATCGACGGTCCTGTCCAAACGCTGATGCGGCACACAGGACCCGCGCTGAGTCCTTTCAACGCGTGGGTAATGCTGAAAGGCCTCGAGACGCTGGGTATTCGTGTCCAGCAGCAAACCGAATCAGCGCTGAAAATCGCGCGATTCCTCGACGATCATCACGCGACTCGCTGGGTCCGCTACCCGTATCTCGAATCCCATCCGCAGTACGAGCTGGCCAAAAGCCAGATGCTGGGCGGCGGAACGGTGGTGACGTTCGAGCTAGACGCACCGGACGGTAAAGCCCGTGCTTTCGAGGTGCTGGACAAGCTGAAAATCGTCGATATCTCTAACAATCTCGGAGACTCCAAGACGCTCATCACGCACCCCGCGACGACGACGCACCGTGCTATGGGACCGGAGGGCCGCGCGGCGATTGGTGTCACGGACGGGGTGGTGCGGATTTCAGTGGGCCTCGAGCACACTGATGACTTGCTCGACGATCTCGAGCAGGCACTGAAGTAGTTGTCCAGCGGGGGCGCGGCGGACCTGTAGTAGCGTCGAAGTCGTTGTGACGTGCCCATGTAAAGGCCCACGTGAAGGAGTTCAGCGACGTGCTCAAGCTCGGTTATAAGGCTTCCGCCGAACAGTTCGCGCCCAGAGACCTCGTTGAATTCGCTGTGTATGCCGAGCGGTGCGGTATGGATTCCGTCACCGTCAGCGATCACTTTCAGCCGTGGCGGCACACGGGCGGTCACGCGCCGTTTTCCCTGGCCTGGATGACGGCGGTTGGTGAGCGAACCGAGCGAGTGCTCATCGGAACCTCCGTCATGACACCCACGTTCCGCTACAACCCAGCCGTTATCGCGCAAGCATTCGCCACGATGGGGGTGCTATACCCGGGACGCATCATGCTGGGTGTGGGGACCGGTGAGGCGCTGAACGAAATCGCCACTGGTTTCAACGTCACCGACGAGCACCCCTGGCCGGAGTTCAAGGAGCGTTTCGCACGGCTGCGCGAGTCGATCAGGCTGATGCGACAGCTGTGGACGGAAGACAATGTGACGTTCGACGGCGATTACTACCACACGGTTGACGCCACGATTTATGACCGGCCGGAAAGCCCGATTCCCGTGTACGTCGCGGCGGGCGGACCTGTGGTCGCAAAGTATGCAGGCCGCGCGGGCAATGGTTTCATCTGCACCTCAGGCAAGGGTATGGAGCTCTACACCGACAAGCTGATCCCCGCTGTAGCTGAGGGCGCCAAGGCAGCAGACCGGAATCCAGACGACATCGACAAGATGATCGAGATCAAGCTGTCGTATGACACCGAGTACGATAAGGCGCTTGAAAACACGAGGTTCTGGGCACCACTCAGTCTGACGCCGGAGCAGAAGCACTCCGTTTCCAGTTCAGCAGAGATGGAGCGACTAGCGGACGAACTTCCGCTTGAGCAGGTCGCCAAACGCTGGATCGTCTCCGCAGACCCGGACGACGCAGTCAAACAGATCGCCCAGTACGTCGACGCAGGGCTGAATCACCTTGTTTTCCACGCACCGGGGCACGATCAAAAACGCTTCCTCGAACTGTTCGAACGTGACTTGGCGCCAAGACTGCGTGAACTCGCGCAGAGCTGAGCGGCGATTTCCGGCCTTGTTGGGCGCAACGTCAGGAATGCCGTAAGAATAGGGGCCATGCCGTCGAGTGTTTATATCGCTGCGCCATCCGGTGACACCGGAAAGTCCACGATCGCGCTGGGAGTCCTGCACTTCCTAGGGCTTACCGCAGCCCGCGTGGGCGTCTTCCGCCCCCTCGCCCGGTCGAACGACGATAGCGATTACATCCTCGAGATGCTGCTCGAACATACGACGGCTGACGTCTCCTACGACCAGTGCATCGGTGTCACCTACAGCGATGTTCACCGCGACCCAGAGGGCGCACTCTCGGAGATCGTCCGCCGCTATCACCTACTGGCGGAGCATTGTGACGCAGTGGTGGTCGTCGGCTCGGACTACACAGACGTTGTCAGCCCCACCGAACTGACGTTCAACGCGCGAGTCGCCGTCAACCTCGGCGCGCCCGTGCTCCTCGCGCTGAGCGGCAGTGGACGCGACCCGGAGACAATCAAACAGGCCGCTGATCTTTGTCTTTCTGAGCTGCGATCAGTGAAGGCACACGCCGTAGCGATCGTCGCGAACCGGTGTGATCCGGAGAAGCTCAACGAGGTGGAAGCGGCTCTCGAGGAAACAGGTGTGGCGGCGTGGGCACTGCCCGAAGTGCCACTGATGGTGTCGCCGACAATGCAGGAATTGCTCGATGCGCTCAAAGGGGACCTGTATTCCGGGGACCCCGAGTTGCTGCAGCGTGAGGCGACCTCGGTTCTAGTCGGCGCGATGACGGCCGAGCACCTTCTCGAGCGCCTGAAGGAAGGAGCCGCGGTGATCGCCCCCGCGGACCGTTCCGACGTTCTGCTCGCGCTGGTCATGGCTCATGAGGCGGAAGGTTTCCCCTCGCTCGCAGGCATTATCTTCAACGGTGGCCTGCTGCCGCACAAGAGCATCGAAAAGCTCGTCGAGGGGCTGAAACCCAAACTGCCGATCATCACGTCCGAGTACGGCACGTTCCAGACCGCTAGCGTCGCCGCTGAAACTCGCGGCCGTGTGGGGGTCGGGTCCCAGCGTAAGGTCGACACCGCGATCGGACTCATGGAAAAGCATGTGGACGCCCCGCGCCTGATCGAACAGTTGAGGCTCGAAATGCCTTCGGTGGTAACACCACAGATGTTCGAGTATCAGCTCATCGACCGTGCGCGGGCAGACCGCAAGCACATTGTTTTGCCCGAAGCGACAGACGACCGGATCCTGCGTGCGGCAAGTCGGCTCCTGCAGCGGGAAGTTGCGAATCTGACCCTGCTTGGTGAGGAGGGCCCGGTCCGCAGGCGCGCGGCGGAACTTGGCCTCGACCTCGATGCCGCGGATGTTATCAACCCGGCGACTTCGGAGCTGCTCGAAAAGTTCGCTGCGGAATACACGAGGGTGCGGAAACATCGCGGCATGACGCATGAGCGTGCCCTCGAGCTGATGGTGGATGTGGCCTACTTCGGCACGATGATGGTCCATATGGACATCGCGGACGGCATGGTTTCCGGTGCCGTACACACCACCGCGCACACTATCCGGCCTGCTTTCGAGGTCATCAAAACACTGCCGAACTGTTCGACGGTATCGAGCATTTTCCTCATGTGTCTGGCCGACAAGGTGCTCGCCTATGGGGACTGCGCTGTAGTTCCGATGCCCGACGCAGGGCAGCTCGCTGACATCGCGATTTCGTCTGCCGAGACCGCCGCCAACTTCGGGGTCGACCCCAAGGTGGCGATGCTGTCGTACTCCACGGGTGACTCCGGTTCGGGTGCGGACGTCGACAAGGTGCGTGAAGCGACGAAGCTCGTCCGGGAACGCCGCCCGGACCTTCTCGTGGACGGCCCCATCCAGTACGACGCGGCTGTGGAACCGTCGGTCGCGAAATCGAAAATGCCTGATTCACCGGTCGCCGGGCAGGCAACCGTCCTCGTTTTCCCCGACCTGAACACGGGTAATAACACATACAAGGCGGTGCAGCGCAGTGCTGGCGCTGTCGCTATCGGCCCCGTACTGCAAGGCCTGAACAAGCCAGTCAATGATCTTTCACGCGGCGCACTGGTGCAGGACATCGTCAACACGGTCGCGATTACCGCTATCCAGGCGCAAGCCATTCAGGCACAGAAGTAAGGCGGCATCTGGTGGCTGTACTCGTCATCAATTCGGGCTCATCCTCGATCAAATACCAGCTCGTTGAACCGGAAACGGGTGACGTGCTGGCGTCAGGGCTCGTCGAGCGCATCGGTGAGGCTGAGGGGCGCATCACGCATAGTGATCGCGCGGGTGAGTCCGAGTCGACGGAGCCGATCGCGGATCACCGCGCGGGATTGCAACTGGCGTTCGACATGTTCAGCCGCGATGGCGCTTCCCTTGCCGAGTTCGGCGTTAGTGCGGTTGGGCACCGAGTCGTCCATGGCGGCAAGGTGTTCTCCAGGCCCACACTGGTCACCGACGACGTGATCACCGAGGTCGGCAAACTCTCATCGCTCGCGCCTCTGCACAACCCACCGAATCTGCTTGGTATCGAGGTGGCGCGTGCCCTGCTGCCGGATGTTCCGCATGTGGCGGTGTTCGATACCGCGTTCTTCCGGACGTTGCCCAGGGCAGCGAACACCTACGCGATCGATGCGAAGCTCGCCGAAGAGCATGGGGTTCAGCGGTACGGCTTCCACGGCACATCACACCACTACGTGTCGGAGCAGGTCGCGGAGTTCCTTGGGCGGCCTCTGTCCGACGTGAACCAGATAATCCTGCATCTCGGCAACGGGGCGTCGGCATCCGCGGTGCAAGGTGGCGTTGCGATCGACACCTCGATGGGGCTGACACCTCTGGAGGGCCTGGTGATGGGAACCCGATCGGGTGATATCGACCCGGGGATTCTGCTGCACTTGCGCCGATCTGCGGGGATGACTGTGGATGATCTGGATGAGCTGCTCAATAGGCGGTCCGGACTAAGGGGGCTCTGTGGGGTCAACGACTTCCGTGAACTGAGCGAACTCGTTTCGGCAGGCGATCAACATGCCACCCTCGCCTATGAGGTGTATGTGCACCGCTTGCGCAAATACGTCGGTGCGTACATGGTGGCGCTTGGCCGTCTCGACGTCATCACGTTCACCGCCGGGGTGGGGGAGAACGCCCCGCATGTGCGGGCTGACGCTCTTGCTGACCTCGAGGAGTTTGGCATAGTCGTCGACCCGGAAACGAACCAGCGCCGTGACAAGGGAGCTCGGATCATCTCTGCACCGGACAGCAAGGTGACGGTGCTCGTCGTCCCGACGAATGAAGAACTCGCCATCGCGCGCGCTGCGGCGACGCTGGCGAACGACGTTTGACTCCTGGGCGTCAGAAGATACTGCGTGGCCGGATCGCGTTCGCGAGATCAACAAGGCGGTACCGGTGGCGGCGTTCCGGTGCGTTACGGGCGAGGATGCGAAGCGCACGCTCGGTACTCCCGCGAAGGGACTCCTCGGTGAGCGTGACGCCCAAAAACGGCTCGGGGTAGCGTGCATGGTTTCCCGTCCTCAGCCAGTCGAGCGCCACACCGAGAACCACGACGCGCATCTGCAGGGAGCGCCGTTCTGTTTCAGGAACCATCTCGACCCGGCGGGCCGCCTCACGCAATTCGAGTTCATTAATCTGGTCGACCGGCCTGCCACCGATCAATGCCATGACGCTCGACAGACGAGCGACATTGTAATGCCGCGAACTGATGGGGACCTGGTCAAGTTCGGTGACCGCACCGGCACGGTTGCCTGCGTGGACGAGTTGGCGAGCGAGCCCGAATGCTGCGCTGACGACATTCCGGTCCGTCCGCCAGACACTGCGGTAATACTTCTCCGCGAACCTGTGCCACACCTCGTCGTTGTCAGTCTCCCAGTGGTCGAGGATGAGCTCAGCGGTGGCGGCGAGCGCGACTTTAGGGGCGTACTCGCCGGGCAACGCACCGAGGACTGATTCGAAGTGGTCGAACGCTTCCTGAAATTCGCCAACGAGCAATTCGGTGAAGCCGCTGAACCAGTCAAGTCGCCAGTCCGACTGGTTGTCGGTGCGCAACTGCCTGATGATTTGGCGGGCCTGTTCCGGCTCGCCGAGATCGATGTGGGCGCGGATCTCAGCGAGCGGCACCGCGAGACTCTCCTCGAAGTCGGCTGTCGCGCTGTTATCGGCGGCGCCGGCGCGCTCCTCACGGGCTGTTTCACGAATCTTGCGAATCGAGTCGAGGATCTCACTGGGGTCGCTCGCTGCGGTGGCGGCGAGCAAACGAGCAGCCGGGTCCGATGGATCGACGAGCGGCAGCGGCAGCGCAGCAACGACGTCGCGGGCTTCGACGTGCATGTCGCGCAGATGCCCGTCCACGTAGACGTCTGTCTGGCGGACTGCCTGGTCAGTGCCGAAGGCGGTGCGCTGGGGACTGAACATCGTCGACATACCTGGGTGCGGCTCGCCGCGTTTCTGAGCGAGCGCTTCCCGCAGCACTCCGGTTAGCTGCCGCGACATTTCTTCTGCGGAAGTGAAGCGTTTTTCAGGGTCGGCGTTTGTCGCGCGCAGGAGCAGCCGATAGAAAAACTCGTGCTCGCGGAACAGCAGCTCCTGGTCTGGTGTGGGCAGACCAGGCTTGTAGACACCGTTTTCCGTGGGCAGCCGGGTGGTCAGGACAGCGAGGGTGCGGCCCGCGGTGTAAATATCTGACGCTACGGTCGGTCCGGTACGGGCGAGCTCCGGGGCCTGGAAACCGGGGGTGCCGAAGATGTAGCCGTAGCTCTCGATCGCAGCGACGGCGCCGAGATCGATCAGCTTGATGCCCTCATCGGTGATCATCACGTTGTCGGGCTTGAGATCGTTGTAGGTGAGTCCGAGCGCATGAAGATAGCCAAGTGCCTGCAGGGTTTCCTGGATGAGGACGATCGCATGCTCGACGGGCATGCATACGTCGGAATCTCCCGTGGCCTTGCGACGGTTCTGCACGAGGTGGCGCAGCGTAGTACCACCCACGTATTCCATTACGATGTAGCCGACGGTCTCACCGCTACGGTTGACGTGCTCGACGAAATTGTAGATTTTGACGATGCTCGGATGAGAGACCTCAGCGAGGAACCGCCGTTCCGCCATGGCGACGGCTTGCGCCTTTGCGTCCCCAGAATGAAGCAGGCCTTTGAGTACAACCCAGCGGTCTTCGACGTTGCGGTCGATGGCCAGGTAGATCCAGCCGAGTCCGCCGTGCGCGAGGCACCCGCGTATCTCGTACTGACCGGCGATGATGTCGCCCTCGCGCAAAAGTGGTGTGAACCAGTAGGGATGTCCGCAGGTCCCACAGATACCGTCAGGCTCGGCCTTCTCACCGCCTCGCGATCGCCCCACGGGTTCACCGCAATGGAGGCAGAAACGCTTTGATTCAGGGACCGCGGGGTTTGTCAGAATCGCGGTGGTCGGGTCGATCGGCGGGACCGCCGGGATTTCGACTAGCCCTCCGCCCAGCCTTAGATTGCCGCCGGTCCGGGTGCGCACGAAGCGGCCGCCTGACCGTTTGGTTCCGCCTGTGGATACGACGGTCGCCGAGGTCGCATCACCTGACTCAGGTGCCACGAAGACGGTCCCGCCCGCCGTCATCGTGCCAGGATCAATGTGGACCGCCTGAGTGCCCTCGTTAGTCTCTGCGGTGTCCTTGCTCCCGACGTAAACCGCCGCGGTTGCGGCGGCATCCTCCGGGGGACCGCTGTCATGAGCGGCGGCGTGATCGGGAGAAGGATGATCTGTCATGATGGCGAACCCTGTGCGGCTAGTCGGGATCTAGCGGGGAGGCGGAGGCGAAGCACGCTAATCGCCGTACCTGGGAGGAGGTGGTCCGGGTGACGGCCCGAGCACGGACAGCCACTCTTGGTAAAGCCGATTCCAGGTGCCGTCGGTGCGAATTCGGTCAAGCGTATTGTTCACAAACCGGACGAGGTCCCGATTGTTGATGTTGATGCCGACCCCATACGGTTCCGAACTGAGAAATCCGCCGACGATCTCGAGGTAGGGATCCTGGGCGTTGAGCCCTGCCAGGATGGAGTCGTCGGTCGAGATGGCGTCGGCTTGCCCCTGCTGCAGCGCTACGAGGCAATCAGCCCAGGCGGGCACTCCCAAGATCGTCGCGCCGGGCTGTAGGCGCTGAATGCGCGCGAGTGACGTTGTTCCCCGCACGACGCACACCGTTCGGTCCGCCAAATCCTCGGCGTTGTTGATGCCGGAGCCGCTGACCGTGAGGATGCGCTGATACGCCTGGAAATACGACGTGGAGAACTCGACGCGCTCACGCCGCTCGCAGGTGATCGTCATCGTCTTCACGACAACGTCCACTTGGGACGATTCCAGAGCAGCCAGCCGCTCCGCGGACGTCAAGATCTCGAACTCGACCCGATCGGGATCACCGAAGATGTCCCGGGCGATTTCGCGAGCGATGTCCACGTCAAATCCCACGAGGTCTCCGGTGAGGGGATCACGGAAGCTGAACAGGTTGCTTCCCGCGTCCAGTCCCACGATGAGGCGTCCGCGCTCGTAGATCTCGGAAACCGGGTTCTCCGGTGGGATTTCTCCCGGCGGCGGATTGGGCTCGGTGGGGCGCAGGCTCGCGGTGGGATCGCATTCGAGGCTGGGTGGTGGTTCGACCTCGTCCGGCTGGGGGACAATCTCAGCACCGCTTGGCATCGGCATGGCTGGGTATGTCGGCGGGACACCCGGCGCGGGATCTGGCAAAGCGCACCCGGAGAGGGCAACAACCGCTGCCAGAGCCAGGCCTGCCAGCGATGCCATACGGCGTGACGGCCGGTTCATTGGTACTCCCGCAGCCGGGGCCACACGCCAGCGGCGATCGCGAAGCCAGCGGCGACCGACAACCCGAGTACCCCGCCGGCGGCGAACACGAGTGCCGTGCGCGCGCGAATCAGCGAGCTGCGCATCTCCGCGCGGGTGGCATTGATCCCATCCTGGAGCGCACCGTCGAGGGCCGCGAAGTTCGCAGTCGAGTCTCTTTCACCGGGACCCACGGCGATTCGGGCTGCTCCAAGGTGATCTCCCGCGCTGTAAAGGTCTGTCAGGCGGTCGTGCGCTGAAACCCACTGGGCATTCGCGGCTATCGCGCTGTCAATTGCGCGGCGTCCAACGGACACTCGGTCATCGTCTTGCAGCTGGCCGAGCCGTTCGGTGAGTTTCGCCGAGGTGGAGCGGAAGTTGGCTTCAAGCTCAGCTGCCTCACCGCGCCGGGCAAGCCCGAGTGTTTCATCGCCGCGCGCTTGCTGCGCGAGGATCCGCATTGTCGCCAAAGCCTCGAGCGGGCGGGCACCCTCATCCGCGGCGCGGGTCGCTTCGGCACGTGAATATAGCCCGACGGTCAGAAGCCACACGAGTACTAGCGTCATGAGGAGTGTGCTGACAAGCCAGCCGAGGTTGATAGTTCGCTGGGTTTTCCGGGCGAGCCGGAATTGCGCGCCAACAAGCGCGACGATGACGAAGAACACCGCGAACACCGCGAGCCATGGCGGGCGGATGAACGTCTCGTGCGCTTCAGCAACCCGGACGGCCCGGGTCCGGTACAGGTCTTCGGAAAGTGGCAGCACCTGGGTGCGCATGACGTGCGATGCCTCGTTCAGATACGCCGCGCCTACGGGATTGCCGACACGGTTGTTCGAGCGCGCGCTCTCTACGAGGCCTGTGTACACCGGCAACTGCATGGCGATTTCCGCGAGCAGTCGCTGGGCACGTGAATTACCCTCACCCACCTGTGACGATGCGTTCACCAGCGCACGTGAGGCATCCATCGTTGCTTGCAGGTAGCGGGTGCGCAGCTCGTCAGGCTCGATTCCACCGAAAACAAACGCGGTGCTCGCCGCGGCGTCCGCGATCGAGAGGGCGCTGTACAGTTCCAGCGCGGAATGCGCGATGGGCTCAGTACTGCTGATCATCGTGTCAAGCTGATCCTGGCGAGCACTGATCGACGTCGCGGTCACCGCCCCCGCGGTGATACACATCAGAATGAGGACAAATCCCGCGAGCACAAGTTTGCCCGGGCTCGAGTTCGCGACATCGCTGACCAGGCTGGCTTGAGTGGGGTAGTACTTCGCATACTTCTTGCGCTGTGCAGGCTTATGCGCCTTCGGCATCAGCCATTCCGGTGTGGCTTCGGCATCCGGTAAGGCTGCGGATGGGTCTATGCCGAAACGGTTGAATCCGAAGGACGCGGGCTCGTGCTTCTGCGCGCCTGAAGACTTAGGCATCGCGTTGCACCTCCCGAGAGCGTTCGCCGGGCCCGTTATCCTGTCGTATACCTTTCATCTTCTCCTGTGGGCGTCTCATTACGTTCGTCCGGGGGTCGTGTCGCGATCGTGATGTGTTTGCGACAGCACCATTACTGTGGGGGGCGTAGTCAGTAGCGGATTGAGGGTGCGTAATGCGTGGCGACGGTGACGGCTGGGTGATCGGCGGCGATGGGGCGAGACGCTGGGGTAAACACGGCGCGGCGGGCCTTCTGCTCCGTGCCCCGGGTGAGCGCGGAGCTTCCGTGGTTCTGTTACAGCACCGCGCAGAGTGGAGCCACCAGGGCGGCACGTGGGCATTGCCGGGCGGTGCGCGGGACAGTCACGAATCCGAGGTGCACGCAGCGCTCCGCGAGGCGCAGGAGGAAGCAGGCATCGCGGCGGATCGGATTCGCGTGCGGGCAGTAGTGACTACCGCGGGTGAGTTGCCTGGATGGACCTACACGACTGTGGTCGCGGACGCCGAGGAGACTCTCGAAACAGTCCCGAATCACGAGAGCCTCGACCTGGAATGGGTTCGTGAGGGCGAGGTCACCGACTACCCGCTACACACTGGTCTCGCGGCAAGTTGGCCAGCTCTGACTGCCTGTCCGTTGCGTCTGATCGTCGACACCGCCAACGTGGTGGGATCACGGGCAAACGGATGGTGGCGCGACCGCGTCGGCGCAACCCGCGCGCTTGCGGAGGAGATTGTTTCCACGCTGCCCAGGACGGTGGCATTGCCGGAAGGTGGCTACGGCTGGCTGACAGAACTTGATCTTGTCCTGGAAGGTGCTGCACGCGCGATCGAACGGCTGCCGCTCAGCCGGCTGCATCACGCTCCGGGCAGTGGCGACGACGAAATCGTGCGATTGTGCTCCGTGGCGGCGGACCACGCAAGTCAGTCGACTGTGCACACGGTCGTGGTGACGGCAGACCGGGGTCTGCGAGACCGGCTGCCAGCGGGTACCAGCATTCTCGGACCGTCCGCTTTGCTGTCGTGGCTCGACAGCACCGGTGAGGTCGCCGCGCGAGCTAACCGGTGAGTGCCGCTTTTATGCGCTGCGCCGCAGCGTGGGGGTCAGTGGCCTCAGTAATCGCACGGACAACAACGATGCGCTGCGCGCCCGACGCGACTACCTCAGGAAGGCGTTCCTCATCGATGCCGCCGATCGCGAACCAGGGACGCGCGGGAGCATGATCGGCTGTCGCCCGCACCAGGCCGAGCCCTGCCGCGCTGCGCCCGGGCTTCGTCGGAGTCGTCCAGCAGGGGCCGACACAGAAATAGTCGACACCTTCCTCGATCGCGGCATCTCGTGCCTGTTCCGCATCGTGGGTTGAGCGGCCGATGAGGGGCCGCTCTCCGAGAATCTTTCGTGCGTAATGAACGGGCAGGTCGTCTTGCCCGAGGTGCAGGATGTCCGCGCCCGCAGCAAGCGCAATGTCGGCCCTGTCGTTCACCGCGAGCAGCGCGCCGTGACGTTTCGCGGCAGCGCCGAGAACCGCGAGTGCCGCGATCTCGTGTTGCGCCTCGAGCGGACCGTATTGCTTCTCACCTGAGGATCCCTTATCGCGCAGCTGGATGATGTCGACACCTCCAGATAGCGCGGCTTCGGCAAACTCGGCTAGATCGCCTATATCGCGCCGAGCGTCGGTGCACAAGTAGAGCTGGGCCGTTCGAAGTCGTTCACGCGGAGATTCCACATTGTTGACCGTATCGGGCTACGGTGGAGATGTCACACAATCTCGCGGGAGCTCATGGAACGTGGGCTGAGAGGGTGCGCGCCGCTCCGACCGTCAAACCTGATCCGGATAATGCTGGCGCAGGGAGTGCAGGAACAGTGAAGGAAAAATCAGAAACTCTGGCTATTGTCGGTGGCGGTGTCATTGGGCTCGCCGTCGCGTGGCGGGCGTCCATTGCAGGCTGGCGCGTCACCTTGTACGAGCCCTGCCAGGCTGAGCAATCGGCATCGTGGGTTGCTGGCGGCATGCTCGCGCCCCTCAGCGAGGGCTGGCCTGGCGAGGAGCGATTGCTCGAGCTCGGTCTGGCGTCGCTCGCCCGCTGGGATGGTTTCGCGGCGGAATTAGACGCGTTCGCCGCCGGAATTGTCACATCGCGGTCGACGGTCGCGGTCGCGGTCGACGACGCCGACGCGCGGGATCTGCGTCGTATCCGGGACTGGCTCGCGGAGCAGGGCCATGCCGTTGGTGCGCTCAGTCGCGCGGAACTTCGGGACGCTGAACCCGAACTCACTCGTGCCCTGCGGCCTGGCTTCAGCGCTGATGCGGAGCGCGCGGTAGACAATCGGAGACTCCTCGAGGCCCTCGCGGCCGCTTGCCACGCCTCGGGAGTGCGGCGAATCGCGGAGCGGGTCACTGATATCGATCTCCTTCCGCACGAACAGGTTGTTGTCGCCGCCGGGGCATGGACAGGCAAACTTGTCAAAGGCGCCCCCGTGCGACCGGTCAAAGGGGAGGTCCTCCGCTTGCACCGCCGGGACGGTGCGCCGGCGCCGCCATCGCGGACCGTGCGGGCGTGGGTGCACGGCCGCCATGTGTACCTGGTGCCGCGCGAGCATGGACTCGTCATCGGTGCCACGCAGTACGAAGCAGGGTTCGATACGCAGGTCACTGCCGGTGGTGTGCGCGATCTCCTCGCTGACGCAGAGGCCGTTTTCCCGGGCTTGTCGGAGTACGGGTTCGCCGAGTGCGTCGCGGGACTACGTCCTGCTACCCCTGACAACCTGCCCCTGCTGGGGCGTATAGACGAAAGAGTGACTCTAGCTGCGGGGCACGGTCGTGGGGGCATTCTGCTGGCACCGCTCACCGCCGACGCTGTCGTCGCGGAGCTGAGCGGTGCGCCGCTCGACGAAACGCAACACACGAATCCAAGGAGGTTCTCATGAGCCGTCAAACGAACGGTGCGATTCGCGAAGTCCAGGTCAACGGCGAATGGCGAGAGTTCACGGAGGGGAGTTCGCTCACTGACCTGCTGAGTTCGCTCGGTCTGCCGGAGAAAGGCCTTGCTATTGCGGTGAACGGTGACGTTGTGCCTAAGGCTGACTGGCCGGAGACTCTCGTGCACCCGACATCGCGCATCGAGATTGTCACGGCGGTGCAAGGTGGGTGACTTGCTCGCAATCGCTGACCGCACGTTCACCTCGAGACTCATCATGGGGACCGGGGGTGCCTCCAATCTGGATGTCCTGGAGGAGGCACTCGTGGCCTCAGGGACCGAGATGACCACGGTGGCAATTCGCCGAGCAGACCTCGAGGGCGGCACCGGTGTTCTGGACTTGCTCAAGCGACTGGGCATCCAGATGTTGCCGAATACGGCGGGCTGCCGCACTGCTCGGGAAGCGGTACTGACTGCGAGGCTCGCGCGCGAAGCGCTCGAAACGGACTGGGTGAAGCTCGAGGTCGTCGCGGATGACCGCACTTTGCTTCCCGATCCGACGGAACTGCTGAGCGCGGCGGAACAACTTGTCGATGACGGCTTCACGGTCCTGCCGTACACAAACGACGATCCTGCGCTCGCGAAACGACTGGAAGAAACGGGCTGCGCGGCGGTGATGCCGCTGGGTTCGCCGATCGGTACCGGGCTCGGGATCAACAACCCGCACAACATCGGCATGATCGTGGCGCGCGCATCTGTGCCCGTGATCCTCGATGCTGGGATCGGGACCGCGAGTGACGCGGCACTCGCGATGGAACTCGGCTGCGACGCGGTGCTCCTTGCCACAGCAGTCACTCGTGCCGATGACCCCGCTCGTATGGCCGCAGCAATGTCGGCAGCTGTCACTGCCGGACGTCTCGCGAGAGAAGCGGGCCGCATTCCGAAGCGGCTCTGGGCTGAAGCCTCGTCTCCCGCGCGGGACGGAGTCTGAAGCGGCGGCGCTCCGAGACCGCCTCAGGGGCGGATCATACTCAGGTATGACGGAGATCAAGACTTCCGGACGATGTGCGCACTACCCGGTGTGAGGCAGACTTCTGGTCATGATCGAAGTACGGGGCCTCACCAAGGTGTTCGGGCAGACGAAGGCGGTAGACAACCTGACCTTCGACGTCCGCCCTGGGATTCTGACCGGCTTCCTCGGCCCGAACGGGGCGGGGAAGTCCACAACGATGCGCATGATTCTGGGGCTCGACCGGCCCACCGCGGGGACTGCGACCATCAACGGGAAGCACTACCACGAACTAAAGGATCCATTGAGGCATGTCGGGGCCTTGCTGGACGCCAAGTGGGTGCATCCCAACAGGTCGGCGCGCAGCCACCTGCGGTGGATGGCGGCCACCAACGACATCCCCGCCAAACGGGTGGACGAGGTGCTCGAAATGGTGGGGCTCACCGCGGTCGCGGGTAAGAAGGCTGGCGGGTTTTCCCTGGGTATGTCGCAGCGCCTGGGACTCGCCGCCACCTTGCTCGGTGATCCCGAGGTTCTGCTCTTTGATGAGCCAGTCAACGGTCTGGACCCTGAAGGGATCCGCTGGATCCGGTTGTTCATGCAGCAGCTAGCGAGGGAAGGCCGCACGGTTCTGGTGTCGAGCCACCTGCTATCCGAGATGGCGCAGACTGCTGAGCACCTAGTCGTGATCGGCAAAGGACAGCTGATCGCAGACACCACGGTCGACGAATTCGTCGAGCGGGCAAGCGCAGCAACGGTGCGTGTTCGTTCACCGCATGGCGATACCCTCCGGACTGCACTCACCTCACAGGGGCTGACTGTGCGAGAGGAAGGCAACGGGCTTGACGGCACGCCGTCGTTCCTCATTCCCGGAACGACGACCGAAGCGGTCGGTGAGCTCGCAGCCGAACACCGGATCACGCTGCACGAACTCGCAGCACAGCGCGGATCGCTGGAAGATGCGTTCATGAAACTGACTGGTGACAGCGTCGAGTACCACGCCGCCGGTATCGAAAGCCAGGGAGGTGCCCACTGATGGGCGTCATCGCAGCAGAGCGCATTAAGCTCACCTCAGTCAAGTCGCCGTGGTGGTGCAGCGGCATCGTCATCGTCATTGGAATCGGTTTCGCGTGGCTCATGGGCTTCTCCGCCAAAATGGCGTGGGAAAACTACAGGGAGATCGATCAGCCGGGTTTCGAACAATGGTTTCTGAACCCGTTTGAAGCCACCCTGGGTATTCATCTGTTCGGTGTCACCGTGCTGATGATTCTTGCGGCACTAGTTGTCACTAGTGAATATCGGTTCGGTGTGGTGCGTAATACCTTCCTCGCCACAAACCACCGCGGCATGGTGCTTTTGGCAAAGGCTGGAATCACCGCGGTCCTCGCAGCCGTGCTGACCGCGCTCGTTACGGTCGGTGCACTTCTTCTCGCGCGGGCAGCTGCCGGAGCAGAAGCGGGCGCGCAGCTCAGCCTCAGCGGTGCCGAGTCGGGCCGGTTGCTTTACGCCATACCGATTTACGCGGCGCTCGCGATGTTCCTTGCAGTGGGGGTAGGGGCAATCGTGCGGCAGACGGCGGGCGCGGTAGCGATCCTTCTCTTGTGGCCGCTGGTCGTCGAATCCATTGTCACGGTGCTGCCCCGAGTTGGCGAACATGTGGGCCCGTTCCTGCCATTCGCGAACGCCAATCTCTTCCTGACCGGCGACACGATGCCGGGCATGGATAACTTCCATTGGGGACCATGGGGCGGAATTGCCTACTTCGCAGGGTTTGTCGCGATTGTTTTCGCCGCGAGCATTGCCCTCGTGAACTCCCGGGACGCCTGACAATCTGAGATAATCGAATATGCCTGGTGATTGCTAGTCGGGAGTAATCACAGGGAACCGGACTCCGGGGCGGTGGTGCGCCTCGTCGAGACCGGGCCGAGGAACCCGGTGCTCCCAGCAGCGCCGGGTTCCTCGCTATCTAGGCGCAAGTGGTCGCCATTATGGTGGAATTGACCGATGCGTTTCCCTGCGCGATTGACCATGGCGCGTTCCACTGCAGCGACCCTCACTGTCGGCGCCGCCGCACTCTTGTTTCTCGCGGGGTGTGGGCAAGACGAATCGGACAGTGTCGGCGTCCTGGAGCCCGAAGTCGCTCATGATCTGTCGCCGCTCGAGTACGCGGAGTATGTCCGAGACAAGCTATCGGTCGAGGCCGTGTGGTCCCACATGGAATCGCTGCAGCGGATAGCTGATGAGAATGGGGGCACCCGCGCCGCGTTCACACCGGGCTACGAGGCGTCACTAGCTATGGTCGCCGACCAGCTGCGAGGAGCTGGTTTCGAGGTCGAGACGCCGGAGTTCGAGTTCGAGCGGTTCCAGATCGCCGCTCAGCGCGTCACGCTTGGGGGACGGGATGTTCTCAGCCGTGCGATGCGTTACTCGCCGTCGACTCCAGACGGGGGAGTCGCCGCCGAACTCGTCGTCCTCCCCCCAGGAGCCACCGGGTGCACGGATGGTGACTATGACGATCTCGATGCGGCCGGGGGGATCGTGCTGGTGGACAGGGGCGAGTGCAGCTTCACGGAAAAACAGCAGGCCGCGTCGGACCGCGGAGCTATCGCGGTCATCATCGTTAATACCGAAGACACCCTTATCGATGGTTCGCTTGGCAGCGGACCTGAGGCGCGGATTCCTACTGTGCTGACGACCCGAGGCGAGGGCGAGCGCCTGCGCGACGCGAAGGACGAGGACGTGACGCTGCTCGTTGATGCACAAACGTCGATTCAGCATTCCCGCAGTGTGGTGGCACAAACACGCACTGGCTCCGCGACGGACGTCATTGTCGCGGGTGCACATCTTGACAGTGTCGACGAGGGACCTGGAATCAACGACAATGCCTCCGGTGTGGCTGCGCTGCTCGAAACAGCGCTGTTGCTCGGGCCTGATCCAGACAGCACCCACGCGGTACGTTTCGCGTTCTGGGGCGCGGAAGAGAATGGACTAGTGGGGTCAACGGACTACGTTGACGGGCTGTCCGAATCTGAACGCCTCGATATTGCCCTTTACCTGAACTTCGACATGATCGCGTCAGAAAACGCCGGCTACTTCGTGCTCGACGGCGAAGGCGATGCGGAAGACGACGCCGAGCCGGGTCCCGAAGGTTCAGCGGGGATCGAACAGCTCTTTAGAGCATATTTTGAAAGCGCTGATATCGAGGCAGAGGGCTCTGTGCTCGATGGCCGCTCGGACTACGCGCCGTTCATGGCCGCCGGGATCCCCGTCGGAGGTATCTTCACCGGGGCTGACGGTGTCATGACGGAGGCGCAGGCCGAGGCATGGGGTGGTGTTGCGGGCAGGCGCTTCGACCGCAACTACCACACCGATGCCGACACCCTGGAAAACAGCAATCGCGAGGCGCTGACGCTCACAGCTCCCGCCGTCGCCTACGCGGTGGCGTTCTATTCGCAGGAAATCGACGGGGCGTACGGAGTGCCGGCCCGGGACGACAGGGAGCTGCTGCGGCGACCAGTCAGTTGACGCGTTCGATGATTTCTGGAACCAGCCGGTCTAGGGCGTAGGGAATACTCAGCACCGTCGCCATCGACATGGCGACACCGGTTGAGGAATCGACAACGACGTAACGGTTCTCCCTGCCCACGCCCGTGGACTGGAACGCGGCGTCGTCGCGAAGAACTTCTGCAGCATTGTGGTTCGCAAGGACCACAAGGACATCGGATTCGAGTAATGGCGCGTTCTCGGCGGAGATGTCGACGTAGAACTGGCCTTCCTGTTCCAGCTCTCGAAGCTGCGCGGGAAGCTCGAAGCCCAGCGCATGCATGAACTGCCCGCGGCCGTCCTCCTCGGTGTACGTGTAGTACCCACCGGCCTCATTGAGGAGCATGACTGCACCGGTGGTGCCTGCGATCTCGGGATGGCTGGAGCGGACCTGGGTGAACAGGTCTTCGATTTCAGTGATGACTTCTTCAGAACGGGCAGGCTGGCCGACAGCGGCGCCGATCATTCGGGTGGCATCTTGCCAGGGCACGCCCCAGTCGATGAACTCGGCGGGACGGACGATCGTGGGCGCGATCGCGCTGAGTTGCTCGTAGGTTGGCTGGTCAATCGATTGATTGATGGCGACGATCAGGTCGGGATCGGTACTTGCGATCAGCTCCATGTTGATGCCGTCGGTGTAGTCATGAACAACAGGTTCGGTACCGCCGAGCGCATCGATGGCCCACTCGCCGACACCTGCCTCTGTGGCGCCGCCCCACGGCGTGACCAGAACTGGGATAACGTCGAGGGCGAGCAGCGCATCAGTGTCCGCGAGCCCGACAGCCGCTACCCGCTGCGGAGCATCGGTGATCGTGGTCTCGCCAAATTGGTGCTCGATCGTCACAGGGAAAGCACCCGCTTCGGTGGGTGCTGCCGGTAGCGAATCCTGGCCGGACGCGTCCGCGTCGTCGGACGACCCGCAAGCCACTGTGAGGGCGCTGGCGGCGAGAACGACGGAGAGCAAGATCCCGCTCTTGAACCCAGCACGCGCCGATTTATGTCGCCAAGCTTTGTGTGTCACGAAGTACCCCATTCTATGTAAATGCATTTGGACAGGCTTACCTTACCCGTCGCTTATTTTGCCTGAACGGACACTCGAACATGGCCGTTGACCCATAGCGATTCACGTATTGTTGGAACGGTGACGGACAACGCGCCGGAGCCCGCGGCATCTCCAGCGGAGGACTCCCAGTCGGATGCCGGTCATGGTCTCACCGAGTGGCTCCAGCGCACCGACCAGAGCCCCCAGCTAGTTGGCTTGGCCAGAAGGATGCGGCGCGCGCTGCCCGGCGATCCGGGTTTCGGGGACCCACTCTCAACGGCGGGTAAGGGGAGCCCGGGACGCATCGCCCGTGTAATGGAACGCGTCCTCGATCCCGCGCCTGGCACAGCCCGTGAGGTGAGCCTGGGCGCGCTACAGGTGTGGCAGGCCGTCCTCGAACGCTGCGGTCGAGGTCGCGGGACACGCGAAGTGACTATCGTTTTCACCGATCTGGTCGGGTTCTCCACGTGGGCGCTCGAGGCGGGAGACGACGCTGCGCTGCGGTTGCTCCGCAAGGTCGCACGATGCGTCGAAACCGAAATTAATGACCATCGCGGACAGGTCGTCAAACGCATGGGCGACGGCTTGATGGCGATATTCCCCGCACCGAGCCTCGCCATTGAGGCCATCGTCAAGGCTCGGCGCGCCCTGAAAGCGGTGGAGGAGAGTGGCTACAAGCCCAAGATGCGGGTCGGTATTCACACCGGTTCCCCGCGCGCGATTGGGGATGACTGGCTCGGCGTCGACGTCAATGTGGCTGCGCGAATCATGGAGTCCGGCGGAAACGGCGGTCTGGTGATTTCGGGCGAGACCCTCGACGCTCTCGGTGACGAAGCGCTAGAAGCGATGGGGCTAGTTGCGAAGCCGCACCGCCGGTTCCTGAAGGTCAAAATGGCGGGCGTACCTGAGGGTGTGCGGCTCTACACCATCAAACGCCGCAAAGCGGAGGCCAGTTAGCTGCCGAGTGGGAGCAGGCGCCATAACGGTGAAACTGGTCCATGGCCTGCCCCGAGGGGGTAGGCGGATTCGAGGCACTTCGTGACCCACCGCTTCGCGAATGTCACCGCTCCGGGTACCGAGTAGCCATGGGCAAGGGCGCACGCAGTCGCGGCGGCGAGAGTGTCGCCGCCGCCGTGGTCGTTCCCAGTTTGCACGCGGTAGCTGGTCAGTTCGTGCCGTTCGGTGCCGTTCGTCAGCAGGTCACGGCTCTCCGCTGACGAGCGAAGGTGACCGCCCTTGATGAGCGCCCACTCGGCACCCAGTTCGAGAAGCTTCTCCGCAGCGTGCGCTTGCGTCTCACTATCAACGACGTTGATCCCGGTGAGGAGCCGAACCTCGTCGAGGTTGGGCGTGACGATGGTGGCCTGGGGAATCAGCAAGTCGCGCAGCGCATCGAGAGCATCGGAACGGAGCAGTGGGTCGCCGTGCATAGAGGCAGCAACCGGATCGACGACGAGAGGTATCTTCTGCCCTCTGCCGGTATTCCCGATGCCGAGATCCGCACACTCAGCGACGACCGCTTCGATGATCGGCGCGGATGACAGCATTCCTGTTTTGGCCGCACCGACACCGATATCCGTCACCACAGACCGGATCTGAGCGGCAACAGTCTCCGGCGGGATTTCGTGAACACCTGTGACACCGACAGAGTTCTGCACGGTTACCGCAGCTACGGCAACACATCCGTGCACCCCGCATAGCGACATTGTGCGCATGTCAGCCTGGATGCCCGCACCACCGCCGGAGTCAGATCCGGCGATGGTGAGGGCGCGCACGGGCGTTTCACCAGGCCTACTTACAGGGAGCAGCCAGTCCATTCGGTTTCCGCTATCGAGACGTGAGCGGCAGGTACACCTGATTGCCAAGTTCCGCGAACTCGGCAGATTTCTCTGCCATGCCTTCCGCGATCACACGGTCAATGTCTTCTTGCGTGGCGAGGCCATTCTGTTCGGCGTAATCGCGAACATCCTGGCTGATGCGCATGGAACAGAACTTCGGCCCGCACATCGAACAGAAATGTGCAGTTTTCGCGGGCTCCGCGGGGAGCGTCTCATCGTGGTACTCGCGAGCGGTGTCCGGGTCCAGCGACAGGTTGAACTGATCAACCCAGCGAAACTCGAACCGCGCCTTGGATAGCGCGTCATCCCGTTCTTGCGCGCGGGGATGACCTTTCGCCAGATCCGCTGAATGTGCCGCAATCTTGTAGGCAATGACGCCCTGTTTCACGTCATCACGATTAGGCAATCCGAGATGCTCCTTCGGCGTGACGTAGCACAGCATTGCGGTACCGGCCTGAGCAATCATCGCAGCACCAATGGCGGACGTTATGTGGTCGTAGGCGGGTGCGATATCGGTGGCGAGCGGTCCCAGCGTATAAAAGGGCGCCTCTTCGCAAAGTTCCTCTTCGAGCCGGACATTCTCCGCGATCTTGTGCATCGGCACGTGTCCGGGCCCCTCGATCATGACCTGAACACCGTACGACTTCGCGATCTTCGTCAACTCGCCCAGCGTGCGCAGTTCAGCGAACTGAGCTTCGTCGTTGGCATCGGCGATAGAACCAGGCCGAAGGCCATCACCAAGTGAGAAAGTCACGTCGTACTTCCGGAGAATCTCGCATAGCTCGCGAAAGTGCGTGTAGAGGAATGACTCTTGGTGATGCGCTAGGCACCACGCCGCCATGATCGAACCGCCGCGCGACACGATTCCAGTGACCCGCCTTGCAGTCAGCGGAATGTAGCGAAGCAGCACGCCCGCGTGCACAGTCATGTAGTCCACACCCTGCTCGCACTGCTCGATCACAGTGTCCCGGTACATCTCCCACGTGAGCTTCGTCGGATCGCCCTTGACCTTCTCAAGAGCCTGATAAATCGGCACTGTCCCAACCGGCACGGGGGAATTGCGCAGGATCCACTCGCGAGTCTCGTGGATGTCCTTACCGGTGGAAAGATCCATGATGGTGTCCGCGCCCCAACGGGTCGCCCACACCATCTTCTCGACCTCTTCGGCGATGCCGGAACTCACGGCAGAGTTGCCGATATTCGCATTGATCTTCACGCCGAATGCCTTACCGATGATCATCGGCTCGATTTCCGGGTGTTTGTGGTTGGCGCAGATAACTGCGCGTCCGGCGGCGACCTCGTCGCGGACCATCTCCGGCGCAACACTTTCGCGGGCCGCGATGTACCGCATCTCGTCGGTGAGGATCCCGGCGCGTGCCCACGCGAGCTGCGTGGAAGCGCCATCGACAGGGGCAGGCTTGACCCAGTTGTCGCGCTGCTTGGGCAATCCGTTTTCAAGATCGATCTGTGCGGTGGTATCCGTGTACGGCCCCGAGGTGTCGTACAAGTCGAGATGGTCACCGTTGGTCAGATGGACGCGGCGCATAGGAAACGTGAGGCTGTCCGTTCCCGGCACCGGCTTGTACACCTTGCTGCTGCCCACGATCGGTCCAGTAGTAACAGTGTCGACAACAGTGGTGGTGGCAGAATTTTTCGACAAAATTCCCTCCCTACGCCGGCATTACCCGGTCAGGTTCATACGGTCGACGGCCCAATAGCCGTCCTCTCAGCCCGCTGGTGCGAGCCCCCGTTGGAGATGTGCAGTTGCGGTTCCCCACCCTAGCGGATGTCACAAGATCATGTGACTCGGAATACACATTAGGCAGCGCCGTAGACCCCAAAGAGAGCGCGAAACGCAATCCGGTGGGAAGCTGTCCCTACAAGACTCAACGCACGGGAGGCGCGATGGCAGCCAGCGAACACTCCATTGAGGTGCTCGATAACCAGTCCCGATCACGGTACGAGATCTGGGTGGACGGCGTGCTCGCGGGAATCGAAGGGTACGAAATCGCTGATGACGGCGTGATCACCCTGCTGCACACCATCATCGATGAAGACTTCAGCCGCCAGGGATACGCGCGTGCGATGGTGCGCGGCATCCTCGATGGCATGCGTGCCCGCCAGCAGCAGCTCCGTCCACTGTGCACCTACGTGCAGCGCTTCCTTACCCGGTTCCCGGAGTATCAGGATCTGACTGCGCCACTGCCCGAGGGGGCCGCACACCGCGTTCCGTGACGGCACACCGCCACCCCGACGGTACACCCGCTGTAGACGGGTCCTGGCCGGCAATCACGGTGTTTGGTACTAAGCTGCCCTACTTGACTGCAATGTCCATGATGACGGGGGCATGATCACTCGCGCCTTTGCCTTTACGTTCGTCGCGGTCGATCCGGCCACCCGTGACATGCGTTGCTGACGACACCAGCATGTGATCGATACGCATGCCCTCCCGGCGGGGGAACCGCAGTTGGGTGTAGTCCCAATAGGTGTAGACACCAGGTCCAGGCGTGAACGGACGGACCGCGTCGCTGAACCCCAGGTCGGCGAAGCGCTGATACGCCTTCCGCTCCGGGTCTGAGACGTGCGTCGAGTTGCCGAAAACGGCCATGTCCCATACGTCTTCATCCAGGGGAGCGATGTTCCAGTCCCCGACGAGTGCCAGCGGCCTATCGGCGCTGGCATCGAGCCAGCTCGCGCTCGCATCCCACAGCGCATCGAGCCAGCGCAGTTTGTACTCGTAGTGCGGGTCATCGAGTGTCCGGCCGTTCGGCACATACAAGCTCCACACCGTGACGCCGCCGCAGTCGGCGCCGATCGCGCGTGGCTCAAGCTGGTCGCGAAAGGCAGGCTGGCCGGGGAAGCCGATCTGCACGCTGGAAAGCCCGATACGGGAGGCGATGGCAACGCCATTCCACTGATTCGTACCGTGGTGGGCTACCTCGTAGCCGACTTCTTCGAAGGCCAGGGCGGGGAACTGGTCATCGCGGCACTTTGTTTCCTGGATGGCGAGCACATCCACGTCGCTTCGGGAGAGCCACGAGGTGATTCGGTCGATACGTGCTCGCGCAGAGTTGACGTTCCAGGTGGCGATTCGCATTAGTCGTCATGTCCAAACGGGTCGGGAACGGTGCCTGGCATCCAGGACAGCCCTGGCACGCCCCAGCCGTTCTTCTTGATGGTCTTTTTCGCGGCGCGTGCATTGCGCCCAATGAGCCGGTCTACGTAGAGGAAGCCGTCAAGGTGTCCGACCTCGTGTTGCAGGCAGCGAGCGAACAGCCCGGTCCCCTCGACGTCGACGGGATTGCCCTGAACGTCCACGCCAGTGACTCGCGCCCATGCCGCGCGTCCCGTGGGGAACTGTTCGCCCGGAACCGAGAGGCATCCCTCGAGGTCATCCTCAGGATCAGGCATTGTTTCAGGAATTTCCGATGTCTCGAGCACAGGATTGATGACCTCACCGGTGCGGCGCATTACGGTCCCGTCTTCGTCGCGGTCGGGGCAGTCGTAGACGAAGACACGAAGGTCGACTCCGATCTGGTTCGCTGCCAGGCCGACACCATGCGCCGCGGCCATCGTGTCGTACATATCCTGTACGAGATCGGCCAGCTCTTGCGGTGGCTGTTCGACAATTCTGGTCGGTGCGTGGAGGACCGGATCGCCGACGACGCGGATCGGGTGGATTGCCATGATCCGACAGATTACTGATTCCGCGTGCCAATCGAGAAATGCGGGCCTTGAAGGGTGCCCCCCGCGCGGGGACTCGCCGCAGCGAGCGACCGGAGTTCAATGCTCAACGGTGGTTCAATGAAGGGCGAAAGACATGCACGTAATTCCCTGAGGAGCGAGATGGAAAGCGCAGCAGCGCGAGCCGGGCAGCCAGCGCAGGAACCGCACGGATCACTTGAGGCGCCTGCACCAGATCTCGCGATTGACGACGATTCGGGCCTGTCCCGGCGAGAACGGGACATCCTTGCGTTCGAGCGACAGTGGTGGAAGTATGCGGGCGCCAAGGAAGAAGCGATCAAGAACCTCTTCGGATTGTCGGCGACGCGCTACTACCAGGTGCTGAATGCGCTGATCGACCGGCCCGAGGCGCTGAGCGCGGACCCGATGCTCGTGAAGCGGCTCCGGAGATTACGTGCGGGTCGGCAGAAGGCTCGCGCGGCGCGCCGCTTGGGCTTCAGGACCACGTAGTCGGGAGATGACCGGTGAGTACTCCACGCCCTGATGTGAATCGACTGCCGTTGCGGTCATTCGCATTCATGTTGCTGTCCGCGGCAGTCGTGTTCATTGCCATCGGTGTATTTGTTCTGCGCGATGCCAGCGCCGATTCGGAGCCGCAGGCTAGTGCGCCGCTGGCGGCGACGACGACAACCGCAGCGCCCTCCACGACCGCGGAACCGACGCCCGAACCCACCCCGGAGGAAACCACGACTCTCGCGCCGCCGCCGGTACCTGCTGTCCAGGTACACGTGCTGAACAACAGCATAGTCCAGGGTCTCGCCGGCCAGACTGCAAATACGCTGCGCGGTTCGGGCTGGCAGGTCGGCAACACCGGCAATTACAGTGCGAGTGTTGTCGGTGGAACGACCGTCTACTACGGCGATGCACCCGGCGAACAGCAGGTCGCCGAGCGGGTCGCGGCGACGCTCGGGGCGTCGACAGCTCCACGGTTCGCCGGTATATCAGATCAGCCTCCCGGCGTCGTTGTGATCCTCACGGGATAGTGGGGCTGCTCGTCGGTTGTGTTGCCTCCACAGATATGCTGTGGCTGCGACAATGCGGTTCGGCCCCAGCCCGGGCAACGACCTTTCTGGTGAAGGAGCTTTTGTAATGGCCTCACAGGTACGGCGGACACTCCACGGTCGGGGAGTATCGTGGCGGAACCCGGGAGTGGCTGCGGCGGCAGTCGCGGCGGGCGCGCTCATTATCAGCGGGTGTGCGGCTCCATACGAGGCGCCGAGCACCATGACTGAAGAAGTGCCGCCACCGCCGGTCTGGACCGGGGAGCCTGAGCCGGTTGACTTCCATGAGGATGAGGATGAGCACGGCGATGAATCCTCCTCGCCGGGACGGACTCTGGAGGCGCAACTGGCGCTGGCAGACGGCACCGAAATCGGTCTGGTCACAATTACAGAGACAGAAGATTTCCTCCGCATCCGCGCTGTCATCCAGGCTGATTCAGATGATCTGACCCCCGGATTCAAAGGCTTCCACATCCACGAAGTCGGTGCGTGTGAGGCCAATGGCGAGGACGATGCGTTCACATCAGCTGGCGGCCACCTCAACCTCGAAGGTGCGACGCATGAAGGCACCGGGGCTAGCGGCGATCTCGTGTCCATCCAGATTCTGGAGAATGGCCGCGCGGAGCTCGTCACACTCACGGACCGCGTGACAGTCGATGACCTGCTCATCGGTGACGGAACCTCATTTATCGTGCATGAAGGACCGGACAACTTCGCCAACATCCCTGACCGCTACGAGCATGCGGAGGGTGACGACGTGCCCGACGAGCAGACCCTCGCGACAGGCGATGCGGGCGACCGAGTGGCCTGCGGTGTGATCGAGGTAAGTAGCTAAACGCACCGGAAGAAACGGATACGAGGCGCTGCTCGGCTGAGCGGCGCCTCGTATGGTTCTATCAGGGTGTGGAGATTCCGTTCAGCGGTTCACCCCGTCCCACGCTCGGAGTCGAGTGGGAGCTTGCGATCGTCAACCGGGACGACCGCGATCTGGTGAATGCCGCTGAAGCGGTGCTAGAGGACCTGGCTGAACGGCACGGTATCGATAGCACTCAAGCGACCTCACCGGTGCACAAAGAGTTTCTCCGCAACACGGTCGAGCTGGTCACCGGTATCTGCAACACCGTTGACGAAGCGATGGCGGACATTTCGCGGTCCTTGAAGGCAGTGCTCGCCGCGGGCGATCGGCTCGGTGTCGATTTCTTTTGCGCGGGCAGTCACCCGTTCGCGCACTGGACCGACGACATGCTGACGGACAAACCGAACTACGTCGAGATCATCAATAGGAACCAGTATTGGGGCCGGCAACTGCTGATCTGGGGTGTTCATGTGCATGTGGGGGTGTCACACGCAGACAAGGTCTTCCCGATCCTGAACGCGCTGCTGATGAAGTACCCGCACTTGCTCGCCTTGTCGGGTTCCTCACCCATCTGGGACTCGAAGGACACCGGTTACGCGAGCACCCGCGCCTTGCTCTTTCAGCAGCTTCCCACAGCGGGGCTGCCGTTCCAGTTCGAGACGTGGCGTGAATTCGAGCGCTTCGCCGGCGACCAGATGAAAACGGGGATCATCGAGTCGCTCGGTGGGCTTCACTGGGATATCAGGCCTGCACCATCGTTGGGCACCATCGAGGTGCGCGTCTGCGACGGGATCCCGACGCTCCGTGAACTCGCAGCACTCACCTCGCTTATCCACTGTCTTGTCGTCGACCTCGACCGTCGGCTGGAGGCGGGAGAGGATCTGCCCTCGATGCCACCGTGGCTTGTACAGGAAAACAAGTGGCGGGCTGCACGATACGGCCTGGAAGCTGAGGTCATTCTGGATCGCGAATGCAGGGAGCAACTCGTCACTGACGACCTCGCAGTGATGCTGGAGCGACTCGAGCCAATCGCCCGGCATCTGGAGTGCGCGGACGAGTTGGCTGATGTGGCAGATATTCCGCGGATCGGTGCTTCATATCAACGGCAGCGCCGGATCGCCAGCCAGGGCGGCAGCTGGGCCTCGATCGTTGACTCTCTCGTCAGCGAATTGCGCGATGGAGTGGAGGGTCAGTCGTCGCGGTTGGGTTCCATCTGATCAATTGTGATGAGGTCCTTGCGATAGAGCTGCTCGCGATATGCGAGCCGGCCAACGCGGTGCGCGACCACCGGGACGGTGAGGCCAGCGAAGAGTATCGCAAGGAAAAGCATCCCTACGTCAACCGAACCCCACAGTCTGATTCCGGCTGCGCTCAGGACAAGGATGACGCTGAGGATTTGAGGCTTCGTCGCGGCGTGCATGCGCGTCAGAGTGTCCGGAAAACGCACCACACCGATGGCGGCGATCAGGGCAAGGCCACAGCCCGCGAGCAGCAGTGTCGCGACGATGATGTCGATGATCATGGGCCGCTCGTTCCCGTCTCGGTATCAGATACGCGGTACCGGGTGATCGAAACTGAACCGATGAACCCGAGCAGAGCGAGCGCGACCACAGCGGACACGACCGTGGTGTCGCGGGAATATGCCGCCCATGCAGCAAGTCCACACAAGCAGAGTGCGACGAGCATGTCCACGGCCACTAGCCGGTCAAGTGAGTTCGGCCCCGCGAGCAGACGGTACGTCGTGATTATGCTCGCCGCTACGAGCATGGCCCCACAGACCAGGAACACGATGTTCATAGTTCCTCCCGCCCCATTGACGCGTTCGAGGTGATGTCCCGCCACTCATCCCGGCGCTCGAAGGCTCGCACGAACCAGCGGACCAGCCGATCAGTGTCTTTGTGGAACTTGGCGATCGCGCGTTTGTCGGAAATATCGATGACGTGAACGAAGACCACTCGCTGTACCTTGTCGACCTGCAGGACGAGACTGCCAGGGATAAGACTCAGCGCGTCGACGATGAGCGTGAGAACAAGGTCGGATCGCACATCCACCCGCCGCTTCAGAATCGCGCTGTTCGGTGGCGGGCCGGGCCGAATCGTGATCCAGGCGACCTGCAGCGTGGCGCGCAGCAGCATGAACGCGACAACGGCGTTGAGAACTAGGAAAGAAATCGGGTGCAGGCGCCCGCCAATCGGAATCCGCGGCAAGGGCAGCAGGTACACGACGGCCAGGCCGATGAGAATCCCCGAAAGAACATTGCCGACCGACACTGTTCCCCACAGCAGCACCCAGATACCGGCGAGCCAGAGAACGCCTGATATTCGCAGCAGCGCGGTGCGTATCAACGGTCACCTCCGAGGGCATCAGTCCCGCTTATCGGTGTGTCGAGGCCTTGGAGTACCTCGGGGTCGACGTCAAGAACGGTACTGATGTAGTCCGTGCGTTCACGCAGGTTCTCGGCGGCACGATTGGAGTATGCGAAGAACGGTCCCGCGAGCAACGTGAGAGTGAGCCCGAGAACGGCTAGTCCTGCAGTCGGCGCGACCATGAGGGCGGGCATGCGTCCTACATCAGCGCGCTCGCCATAGGGGACGTCGAACGCATCGTCAACGAGAGCGGTAGGCCGGGAAGCGATGAGATGGCCTTCCGGCGCGTCCTCGCGTTCACGCCAGAACGCTTTCGTCCAGATGCGCGCTACGACGTAAAGAGTCAGCAGGCTGGTGACGATACCGCCGGCGACAAGTATCCACGCCAAGAAGCTCGCATCGTCAACACCTGCCTGGACGAGTGCCACCTTCCCAATGAAACCACTGAACGGGGGAATCCCGCCCAGGTTCAGCGCGGGCACGAAGAAGATCAGCGCGAGCAGTGGGCTTGCCTTCGCGAGACCACCCAGTCGGCGCAGTGACGCGGAACCAGCCTGCCGTTCGATCAGACCGACCACAAGGAACAGGGTGGTCTGGACGATGATGTGGTGCGCTGCGTAGAAGATGGCGCCTGCCAGCCCCAGACTCGAGGACAAGGCGATTCCGAACATCATGTACCCGATGTGGCTGACGAGAGTAAACGACAGAAGGCGTTTGATGTCGGACTGCGCGATTGCTCCGAGGATGCCGATGAGCATAGTAAGAAGCGCCGCCACGAGCAGTACATCGTCGAGCAGTCCGCCGGGGAACACGAGCGTGTGGGTGCGGATGATCGCGTAAATACCCACTTTGGTCAGCAAGCCCGCGAACACCGCGGTCACCGGGGCTGGCGCGGTGGGGTAGGAGTCCGGGAGCCAGCCGTACAGGGGAAAGACGGCTGCTTTGACACCGAAAGCGACGAGCAGGACCGCGAAGATCGCGGTGCTGGTGCCTTCCGGCACGTCCTGCATCCGTACAGCCATATGCGCGAGGTTCAGTGTGCCTGTGGCCGCGTACGCGAACGCGATACCGATGAGGAAAATGATCGACGACACCATCGATACGAGCACGTAGGTAATACCGGCGCGGACACGTTCCTTGCTGACACCGATCGTCAGCAGCACAAAGCTCGCAGCGAGCAGGATCTCAAACCCGACGTAGAGGTTGAACAAGTCACCGGCGAGAAATGCGTTGCAAATACCTGCGGTCAGCGCCAGATATGTCGGAGCGAAAATCGATACGGGCTGTTGATGGTGGCCGTCGCGAATACCCTGCCCCACGGAATAGATAAGGACCGCAAGCAGCACCGCCGAAGAGATCAGCAGCATCAGCGCTGAAAGCCGGTCCGCGACGAGCGATATGCCTACCGGCGCGCCCCACCCGCCGACCTGAACGACATGGGTGCCGTACTGGTCTGTGAGGTACATCAGCATCGCTGCCACCACGAAAACTGAACTCAGAACGGCGAGCGTGATGTATCGCTGCACCCGATAGTGGCGGCTGAAGAACAGGGTGGCGGCCGCGCCAAGAAGCGGCAGCAGTACGGGCAGCGGGATGAGGGCCGGGGCGATCGATTCGTTCAGCATCAGCTGTCACCACGCTGTGTCTTGCCGTTGGCGCGGCGCTCCGATTCGTCGAAGTCAGAGTCGGAACCATCCACGGGAGGGCCGTAGGGACCTTCGGGTGATGCTGGTGTTTCGGATTCCGGTTCGTAGTCGGGCGCTTCGATGCGGGTCCGGTGCGCGACTCGTACGTCTTCAGTGTCGTCGTCGACATCGTCCACGGTCTGGAGGGTGAACGACCGGTAGATCAGCGCGATCACAAACGCGGCAAGTCCCATACCGATGACGATGGCTGTCAGAATAAGGGCCTGCACCAGAGGATCCGCCATATCGCCATGTTCGGCCGACTCTCTGCCAATGATGGGCGGTGCACCAGACAGGCCGCCCATGTTGATGATCAGCAGGTTGACGGCGTTGGTCAGAAGAAGCAGTCCGAGCAGCATCTTCAGGATTGTGCGTTCGAGAACCAGGTAGATGCCGCAGCCAAACAGGATGCCGACGATGAGGAGCATTCCAAAGCTAGTAGTCAAGCTCATTGCCGTGCCACCTCGATCCGGGAATCAAGCCGCGCGCCTAGGCTGCGGAGCACATCGACCACCAGGCCGATGACGAGGAAGTAGACGCCAATGTCGAAGAACAGCGCTGTCACCAGTTTGACCTCACCGAACAGTGGTACATCGAAGTACATCGTCGCCGATGAGAGTGCGGGCGCGCCGAAAAGTATCGACGCCATAGCGGTCCCCGCCGCGAGCGCGAGACCGAACCCAAGGATCTTTCCAGCATCGACGCGAACCGACTCGCCGAGTTCGTATCGCCCACCGGCAAGGTAGCGAAGGACCAGTGCGAGTCCGGCTACGAGGCCTCCCGCGAACCCACCACCTGGCGCATTGTGGCCGGCGAACAGGAAGTACAGCGAAAGCACCATCATCGCGGGAAATAGCAGCCGGGTGGTGACCTCCAGAATGAACGACCGGTTGCGGGGATTGCGGAGTTCGCTGCCACGCAACCAGACGATCTCGGTGTATTCGAGGTGCCTGCGCGTTGGCATGGCGGCCATTTCTGGGGAAGCCGTTTCTGGACTGTCGTCATCTGGCTGCTGGTCGGGTGCAACGACTTCCTGCCTTCTCTCGACAGCGGCAGTGACTGAGACCTCGAGAGGCTGCTGAGACTGAACGGGCGCATCCGCGACGCGGGGGGCGCTGCCGTAGCGGCGGTGCCGGAAGATCAGACTGGCCACGCCCGTCGCCGCGACAAGGAGCACGCTGATCTCGCCGAGTGTGTCCCACGCGCGGATGTCCACAAGAACCACATTGACAACGTTCGCGCCGCTTCCCTCCGAATACGCCAAATCTGGCAGAAATGCCGAAACGGGCTGCGCCGAGCGTGCGCTCACAGCGAAGAGACCCACTATCACGACCATGACACCCGATCCGAAACCGAGTGCGGCGCGGATCGCGCGGTGCCCCATGGGGCGGTAGGGGTGGGGTTCCGCGGGTAATTTGCGCAGCAGCAAGATGAAGATCACCAGCGTCAGCGTCTCCACCACCACTTGCGTGAGCGCAAGGTCTGGGGCGCCGTGCAGCGCAAAGATCACCGCTGTCCCGTAGCCGGTGATGCCAATGAGCAGCACAGCCGCGAGGCGGTTGCGCAGTACAGTCACACCGAGCGCGGCCGCGACCATGATGCCTCCGACCGCGAGTTGCAGGACTGACCCTGGCGGCCCGCTGGGCAGAGATGGCCACTCCGGCCACAGTAGGAGGGCGAGCGAGGGCAGCGCGATCAGCGTCGCAAGGATGATGGCCTGTGTGAACTGCAACGACCCGCGCTGCGTCACACTCGTCACCCGCTGCGACAGCAGGTCAGCGATGCGGAGCGTGGCGTCGTACACGCGGTCCGCGTTGCCCAGCGGTGGTGTGCTGAACCGCAGTTTAGAGACGGTGCGGTGCGCGAAGAAGACGAAGATACCGGCGATGATGGCGAACGCACTGAGCGCCAAAGCCAGCTTCGATCCACCTAGATGCGGGTGCTCACCCTCAAGGCCAACGGGGAACAGATCGACATACGGGAGCATCCAGTCCACCAGCGGAACTGTCAGGAATCCGGCCGCAAGTCCACCTATGGACAGGATCGCGGGGGACGTCAGGAAAAGCTTGCCGGGTGGTGTCATCTCTGACACCGCTTGGCTCGGTTCAGGCTTGCCCTTCCCCGCGAAAGCGCCAGACACGAACCGCAACGTGTAAGCGACCGTGAAAACAGATCCGAGCACGATCGCGATCAGTGTGGCGATTTGCCAGCCCTGGAATGGTCCATCCGACTCGGAGAGCGCTGTGAACGCGGTCTCCTTACCGTAGAACCCGAGAAACGGCGGGAGACCGGCCATGCTCGCGGCCGCGGCGATGCTGATCGCGGCGAGTACCGGAGCCCGTCGTCCCAGCCCCCGGAGCTTTCGCACGTCGCGGGTGCCGGTGGCCCGGTCGATGATGCCGACGACGAGAAAAAGTGTGCCCTTGAACAGCGCATGGGCGATGACCAGCCCGATTCCGGCAAGGGCCGCATGGCGGGTGCCAATACCGACGAGGACCATCAGGAAGCCGAGCTGACTGACGGTCCCGAAGGCAAGAATGAGTTTCAGGTCGAACTCGCGCAGCGCACGCCAGCCTGCGAGGACCATCGAGAGCGCCCCGAGGGTGATGATGACCAGTCGCCATGGCGACGCATCGGCGAAAGCGGGCGACAGCCGCGCTACAAGGAAGACGCCGGCCTTGACCATGGCGGCGGCATGGAGATAGGCGCTCACCGGTGTGGGCGCGGCCATCGCAGCCGGCAGCCAGAAGTGCAGGGGCACGATCGCGGACTTTGAGAGGGCTCCGACGAGAATCAAGACCAGGGCGACGTCAGCGAGCGCGCCCTGCGGTGGCGAAGCAAGCAGGTCTGACATCAGATAACTGCCCGTCATCTGACCGAAGATGATGATTCCGACGAGCATCGCCAGCCCGCCGAAGGTCGTGACGAGCAGCGCCTTAGTTGCAGCGCGGCGACTGACCTGTTTCTCCGCCTTGTAGCCGATGAGCAGAAACGACAGGACGGTTGTCGCTTCCCAGAAAATGAACAGCACCAGCATGTTGTCGGAGGTGACGATGCCGAACATCGCCCCCGCGAAGGCGACAAGGTACGCGGCGAAGGAGCCTAAGCGGATCGCGTTCGGCGGAAAGTAGCGGGCGCAGTAAATGAGAACGAGCGCACCGACCCCGAGGATGATGCACGACATGATGGCTGTGAGGCCGTCGAACCAGAGCTCGATGTCCATTCCGAGTTCCGGCGCCCAGGGGATGCTGATCCGGTGCGGGTCGCTGAAGTGCGCGAGAGTCCAAAGGAAACCGCCGAATGGGACGACCGCCAGCACCAGGAACGCGTTTCTCCCGAGAATCCGGACGAGCAAGGGCGCAATGAGGGCGGCGAGCGCATGTGCCACGAGGACCGCGATCAAAGGCCACTCCGTCCGGGTCGTGGGCACGAGCGCCCTGGGCGGGATGCGTTCTCATCTTAGGGCCTAACGATCAACGAGAAGTTAACCATCGGCGACGAGCCAGGCGGTACGCACTGTAACCCACCGTGAGAACACCCACACCGCACAGCCCAATGAGACTCACTGCCAGGATCGAGCCTGAGCCTTCGGGTATCACGGCCCACCAGGAGTGCGGCACCTCGACCGCGCTCGCAGAGAGGGGCGTTGCGGGGACAGCTCCGCTGGAGGGGCTGGCACCGAACAAAGCGCCGTAGGTCTGCGCGGTGAGCGGAACGCCGAGCGCCAGTACGGTGGCAGCGGGCCCCGCACCTGGCAGACACACACCGATCGCGAAGCCGCCCCCCACCGCAAGCAGGACGAGTTGGAGCAGTACAGCGAACGCGGTTCCGTCGGCGATGAGCCCGATTACGGGGACCGCCGCGAGAAACAGGAGTCCGTTGACGGCGTGATAGCCGCGGTGGCGCTGCGTGACACCAGCAGCGACCGCGGCGGCGAACAGGGCGGCGGGAATCAGCAGCATCCACTGGGTGCCTATGCGAGGGGCCTCAGACACGACCGGCAGGGCAGCTGCAGCGAACGCGGACGTGACGAGGATAAGCGCGCCAGACCAAGGGCTGTCCTGCAGTCCAAGCCACATCGCGGCGATCCAAGTCGCAATGAACAGCAATCCGATTACCGCTGCCGCGGCGGTGAAGCGTCCAAGCGGCGGCCAGAAAAGAGCGGTACGTGCGAGCACGTCGACGCCAAGAACCTGCAGTGATGTGAGCGCTCCAGCGATGAACACGAGACCCGGCACGGAGCGCGGCATTCGCGCTCGGGACAGACTCGCTGGCGGCGGCGCGTCCATGATCATGGCAACGGTAGCGACGGCTACCGCTCCGGTAAGTATGACCCAGGTGAAGAAGGTGGCACCACCAGTCGATCCAAGGAGATAGGCGCCAGGAATGAGGCCCGACCCGGGTCGGGCAATCGCCTCAGCGAGCAGCATCGAGACCCCGAGTCCGCTCACAGCGGCGACCGCGGGTATCGCTGACGCGTGCGTCCACGCGCGCGAGAAGGCGGCGCCGAGCGCCACACCCGCGCCGATGACCAAGACGCACCGGAGAAGCAGGTATGAGTTCACCGTGACTGCGCCGAAGTAGCCAGAGCTGCCGAAGAAGGCCAGCAGCACCATTGGCACGAGTAGTCCGAAAAGTGAGATCAGCCAGGTGCGATGGCTGCGTCCAGCCACTGCCGCTGCGATCACGGCGGCCATGACACCAGCGCCTGCCGTCAGGGGCTCTCCGTACGCCAGTGCCGTGATTCCTTCGCTGTACGCGGGAGTCGTCACCGTCACTGGAATTGCGCCCGCGAGAAGCAGCACCGCGGCAGCGGGGATCAGGAAGGTCGCGAGCGCTGCGATCGGGAGCAGACTGTGGTCCGAGCGGAAGTCAGTGGCGGTCATCAGCGCCTAACGTACCTGCTGCCATCTCACTCAGCGGACCGGCGATCAGCGAACGCTTTGATGCTCGCGACTTGATCGGGATCAAGCGAGGGCCGTACTGCCTTTCTCGCTGTGGCGACGTCGTCCGCGGTGACGTCGGTCGCATCCATTGACCGTCGCATTGCCGCGAGCGCGGCTTCGCGCAAAAGTGCAGCACAATCGGCCGCCGAGTATCCGTCAAGGTTCTCGGCCAGCTCATCGAGGTTTACATCGTCGGCAAGTGGAATGGAACCACCGGCCGCGCGCAGGATCGCGGCGCGGGCATCGCTGTCCGGCGGCGGGACGAAGACGAGCCGCTCGAGCCGACCTGGCCGAAGCACCGCCGGATCAATGAGTTCGGGCCGGTTGGTCGCTCCCAGTACGACGACGTCGCGCAGCGGCTCCGTACCATCGAGTTCGGTCAGCAGTGCGGCCACTACCTTGTCGCCGACGCCCGAATCGGTGCTTTGACCGCGCCGCGGGACCAGTGCGTCGATCTCGTCGAGGAAGATGAGTGAGGGTGCGGTATTGCGGGCTCGCTGGAAGAGATCACGCACTGCTTTCTCGGACGCTCCGACCCATTTGTCCATGAGCTCGGAGCCCTTCACCGAGTGCACACTCAGCTGACCGGAGCTGGCGAGCGCGCGGACAACAAACGTCTTGCCGCACCCTGGCGGTCCGTAAAGAAGGACACCGCGCGGTGGGTCCACACCGAGTCGCTTAAACGTGTCTGGGTGCCGTAGTGGCCACAGCACAGTTTCGGTCAGGGCTTGTTTGGTTTCGACCATGTCGCCGACGTCGTCAAGTGTCAGACTTCCGATCGACAGTTCTTCGGTGCCGGAGCGGGAAAGCGGACGGATGACCTCGAGCGCACCGAGAAGATCGCGCTGTTCGATCACCCCTTCCGTGCCATCTTTACTGGCGCGGGAGGCCGCTCGAAGCGCTCCTTCCCGGCGCAGAGCCATTAAGTCCGCCGCGACGAAACCGGGCGTGCGCAGCGACACCGCCTCCAGATCGAGTTCAGCAGTGGGCACGTCGCGCAGCAAGTGATCGAGGAGCGCTCTTCGCGTCGAACTGCCGGGCAGCGCAACGGTGATTTCCCGATCGCAGAGGTCTTGGCCCCGGATCCTCCTGTCAACACCATCGGGATGCGCGGTTGTCGCGATCAGGACGACGCCTTCGTCGCTAATGGCGCGGCGGAGCCGACTGAGAATCAGGCTCGACACAGGTTCCGGGTCTGAGGGCAGCAGCGCGTCAATTTCCGTGATCAGGAGTACGCCACCGCCGCGCGCTGACTCAATAGCCTGCGACACGGTTTCCGCGCGGCTGCCGGCTTCGAGCGCGCCGGTGCCCGGCCCGTCGAGTTCGACCAACGCACGCTTCGCACACACCGCCCTGGCGAAAGTCGCTTTGCCGACTCCCGCGGGGCCGGTGACGAGAACCCCGAGACGCGGTGACGCTCCAAGCGAAGCCAGCAGTTCGGGCTCGTCGAGCGCGAGACTCAGCCAGTCTGTGAGCATGGTGACCTGTTCAGCCATGCCAACTAAGTCACCAACCGAGATTCCCTCATCGTGTTTGGGCGTCTCCGGCTGCCAGTTTGAGCGTGTTCCTGTGTCGTGCTGTTCACGCTGATGGACCGTGATCGTGCCTGCTCCGGTACCAGATGACTGCCGCGCGGCTGCATTCGAGGATTCGAACGTGCTGGAAGGCCGCGCACCTGGCTGCTGGCGGGAAGTGGTCTTGTCCCAGGACAGTGCTGAGTTCGGCTGGACACTCACTGCGCCGCCGGGGTCTGTGCTGACGACAGTCAGAAGTTCCGAGGTCCACGTGATGCCGACCGAGAGGCGCAGGGCCTGTGTCGCCGTGGAAGTGCTGGTGCCAGGCCCGAGGTCGCGAGGGAGCAGTGACACGGTGTCACCCACAGCCAGAACCTTGCCGAGGAGCGCCTGGCGCAGCGTGCCAGGGTCCAGCGAGGTGGTGGTCAAAGCGGAACCGCTCAGCACGATTCGGCGCGCGCCCTGCACAGCGATGGGGCGGACGATTACCGTTGCGTCTTCGCGGATACCGGCGTTGGACAACGTCACGTCGTCGAGTAGTGCGACCCGCGGTGCGGTTCCCTCGGGGGAGCGCGCGACGACTGCGGCGGTACTGCGCGTCCCGTACAGCCCAATCGCGTCCCATTCGCGCAGGCCCAGCGCGGACAGGACCTCAGCATGGACGCGAACAACGCCCCGGCGGGAATCCATGTGCGACGTGTTGAGCCGCGCGACCAGGGTTACTTGTGCATCCTCGGCGTGGTTCACGATCACGAGCCTAGACGAGACCCACGGTCTCTACCTGAGCGGATTTGCGTATGCGCTACCGGGCGCGTCCCCGGCCCGCCACGCGGGAGGAGCGGCCCCTCGGTTTCGATCGCCGGAGACCGAGTCTGGCTAGCGAGCGGCGCTGAGCGTTGGAACGGCGCAGCGCCCGCCGTTCCGCGGGTGGGATGTGCCACGTTTCGGGCCGTGCCGCTACCCAGCGTTTCGTATGAACCGCGTACGGGATGTGCGCGAGATAAAGGAAAACCACCGCGATCAGAAGGATGTAAGGGTAGGTCACTAGTCCGGCTGCCATCAGCGCTACGGAAATCAGTAGCGCGACCGCCATGCGCGGCGGTACTGAAACCTGCTTCATCGCCAGCGTCGGGATGCGGCTGACAATGAGCGCCGACGCGATGACCATCCAGATCACGACAAGGGGGAATGAAGACCACCAGCCCGCACCCCACTGCGCGTATGCGGCGAGCGGTGCAAGTGCGATGAGGCCACCTGCTGGAGCCGGGACCCCTACGAAGTAGTCCTTGTGATAGGCGGGCGCTTCAGTGTCGTCGATAAGTGTGTTGAACCGCGCGAGCCGGAGAACGATTGACACCGCGAAGATCAGCGCCACTACCCAGCCGAAGTTGTTTCCGGTCAGCAAAGTTACGTAGAGCACGATGGCTGGCGCGACACCGAACGAAATAGCGTCTGCCAGCGAATCAAGTTCGGCGCCGATACGCGTGGTCGCGTCGAGGAGACGCGCGATGCGTCCGTCCACGCCGTCAAGTAGCGCTGCAGCACCAATGAGCGCAATCGCGAGTCCTACGCTGCCGTCGAGCGCCATCTTGATTGCAGACAAGCCAGCACACATCGCCAGGACCGTGATAGCACTTGGGACGAGCCGGACACCGGCCGACCGGATCGGCCGGCCCTGCTCGCCGGTCATCTCGTGCTCATTCATCAGACGCCACGTTCATCCTTGACCTCACTCACCCTGTGTGTCACGGGAGTTCAGCGATCACCGTTTCCGCGCCGATGGTCCGCTGCCCTCGCTCAACGAGTACACGTGATCCAGCGGGAAGGAAGGTGTCGACACGCGAACCGAACCGGATCAGTCCGTACGTTTCACCGAGGGTGAGGACGTCACCAGGCCGTGCGTCGCAGATGATCCTCCGGGCAACAAGACCAGCGATCTGCACGACGACGATCTCACGGTCGTCAGGGGTGCGGATGATCATGCTGTTCCGCTCGTTCGCGTCGCTCGCTTCGTCTAGGTCAGCAGACATGAACCTGCCCGGCTGATGGACCACGTTGACTACGTGTCCCGCAACAGGGCAGCGCTGGACATGGACGTCCAGCACCGAAAGGAAGATGCTGACTCGCGGGAGCGGAGCAGTACCCAGTCCTAGCTCTGCGGGTGGGGTGGCGGTGTCAACGAGTGTGACTTCACCATCGGCTGCCGCCACGACGACATCGGTCCTGTTAGGCGGGACCCGATGGGGGTTGCGGAAGAAGGCGGCGTTGGCTGCGGCCAGAGTGAGGCCGCTCCTGCGGATCCAGCGCTTGTTCCGGCCGAGAGCCGCGATAGCGAGCGGTACGGCGATGAAGGGGAGTCCCGCCGGGTGGACGGGAGGGATGTGCGAGCGCACCAGGGACAGCGCGTGCCCCACTGCATTACTGGGCTGCTGCCCGGGCGGCGTCGGTCTTCGGGCCACTTTCTGTCGGCACCTCTCCAATTGGGGTATCGGGTTCAGACGTCGAGTTCTCGTGTCAGAGTACGGCACGCCTGCAGTCCCATAGTTGCGTCGAGTATGCCTTATTCAGCCCGATTCAAGGTCCCACACGGTCACAGCATCTCCAGCGTTCAGATCGGTGGACCCTTCGGGGACGTCCACGAGGCAGTTCGCTGACGCCAGCCAGCGCAGGTGGTGGGACGCCGGTGGTCCGATCGGCTTGACGGTGCCGCATACCCGGTCCAGGATGCCTCGGCGGAACTGGCGCTTTCCGGCCGGCGAGCGGACGGGTTCAGTGAGTTCCGCCTTGATAACCGGACGTGAGATGGAGGGCAGACCCATGGCCCGGCGCAGTGCGGGACGGATAAATACCTCGAACGAAACGAGCGCACTCACCGGGTTCCCTGGCAGTGTGACAATAGGCGTGTTCTCGAAGACCCCGCAGCCCTGCGGCATGCCCGGTTGCATCGCTACTTTGAGGAATTCGACGCCGTGCTGGGCCAGCGAATCCTTGACGACCTCGTACGCTCCAGCGCTCACCCCGCCTGAAGTGATGATGAGGTCAGCCTCGGGTGCGCGGTTGCGAAGAGTTTGCAGGAACTCGTCTGGATCGTCGCTGACGAAACGCAATTGCGCAGCCTCGCCGCACGCCTCGCGGACGGCGGTGGCGAGCATGATGCCGTTTGATTCGTAGATCTCGCCCCTGCGCAACGGCTGCCCGGGAGCGACGAGTTCGCTTCCCGTCGAGAGGACGATTGTTCTGATTGGTGGAATGACCGGCGCGGTGGCGTAACCGAGCGCGGAAAGTAAAGCCAGGTGCGGAGCACCGAGGACTTGCCCGCGACGCAGCGCGACCTCCCCGGCGGAAATGTCTTCACCCGCCCGGCGAACATGCTGGCCCAAGCGCGGCGCTTGGTGAATCTCGACTGATTTGGTGCCACCGTCGGTAAGTTCTACGGGTACTACCGCGTCGGCCCCGCTCGGCAGCGCCGCGCCCGTCATGATCCGGTGGGCGGTGCCCGCGTCCAGTGGGGGTCCGTCGGTACGCCCAGCGGGGATATCTTCAGCCACGCGGAGTACGACAGGTGTCTCGGTGTTCGCGGTCTCGGTGTCCGCGGAGCGCACGGCGTAACCGTCCATCGCGGAGTTGTCGAAGCCGGGGAGAGCGCGCGTGGCTACCACGTCGCGCGCTAGCACCCTCCCTGCGGCGGCGGACAGTTGAAGCTCTGTGTCAGGCCTGCTCGTAACGAGTGCGGCGATGGCGGCTTGATGATCGGTGACCGAGCGCATGCAGCCATTGTTCCCGGTAGTCGTGCGCGAGGTGCACAGCAGGGCGCGAATCAGCTGATCTTCCGCACGCGCGCCGTTCAGGACCAAAGGACCTGGCGATCAGGACTGCACCCCAAGGTCCAATTACCCACATTGGCCAGGGGTATAGCACCGAGCCCGCAAACAGTGAGGTCAACAACCAGATTCCGAGGCAGAGAAGACCCACCCCGGCCCATGTTGCCCATTCGGCACGAAGCCAGATTGGCGCGCGGCTGCCCCGTGGCGCTGCGGGGTTTGCGACAGGAGCCGGCGTCGGCAGGTCTTGCAGCACGGCTTTGATGTCGGCAGTTGTGACGGCGCGGTAGACGTGATCGACGCGATGCTCGAATTCCTCGAGCGTCAACCGTCCGTCGCTCGCATGTTTGCTGAGTGCTGTGACGGCATGTTCGCGGTCGTTGCTCGATGCGCGTACGCCGTTTGCGATGTCCATGGGTTCCTCCCGCCTCAACATTCCACTGTGGAAGGTCTATTGTTAATAGTCGACCTAGCACAATGGAATGTCAAGGGCGGAGGGAGCGACATGGCCCGCCAGATCAACTCAACGGCTGCGGCTCTGCTTGGCTTTCTTCATCAAGGCCCCATGTCGGGGTGGGACCTTGCTGCCATCGCCAACCAGCGCATCGGCGACTTCTGGACGGTCACTCGCAGTCAGGTGTATCGAGAGCTTTCGTCGATGGCCGAAGCCGGCCTCGTTTCGCGCGGTGAGGCGGGGGCTAGGGAACGCGTCCCGTATTCGATAACGGACCAGGGAAAAGCGGCCTTCCGGGAATGGATCATGCGCGAGCCCGGCAGCGACACGATTCGTGTCCCGATGCTATTGACCCTGACGTTTGGCGAGCACTTGCAGAATGCTGACATCAAGGCGATTCTCGAACGCCACCGCAAGGAGCATGAAGTACGTTTGGCCGGCTACATGAAGCAAGTAGATGTGGGTGTTGGCTCTCCCTACGGCCGCGCGACGCTGGAGTTCGGAATTCTCTACGAGAAGGCAGTGCTTGAATGGTTCGAACGGGTGCCGGGCATCCTGGCGGGCCGCTGACGTCAGCTTCCCCAAAAACGGGACACATTCATGGGAAACGACTCATGCATCTGTCCCGTTCCGTGTGAGTTTGTTTCGCTCCTCGACCTTGAAGCCGGTCGCCCGTGCTATTTCATCGAGGCCTACCACGTGATGCAGGTGCTGAAGCCCTGGCTCCAGCCGCTCGGTGAAGTCGGCGACGCTCGCGGTCACTGTCGCGGTGGCGTGTGACTGTCCGCGCCCAGAAATGTAGCTGATCGCACCGAGGTGAGTGCGTGCAAGCACAAGCCAGCGGTCAGTTGTTCGTGGCAGTGGCTTTCCGGAGGTGAGTTTCGGGGCCCACGGGAGCCGGGTAAGTAGCGCTAGGCCGCCGGTTGCGAGTCGTGAGTCGAGCATGAAGTAGCTGCGTACGGGGGTCTGGAACTCACGGCTAAGGATGTGCTGGTCTGAGAAATCCGCACGATAAACGCGGCGCCTCCCGTAGCCGGGCACCTCGACGATGACCGGCGCGCTGAAGTTCCGTACCCGCGTGCCGTGGTCAGAGAAACTGGAACCCACCAGCCGAGCGGTCCACTCCGTCGCAGCGGCTCCGTGGTGCTCGCCGGCGCCGAGCGCGACAATGATGTCGATCGGTCCGGGGCTATTCCGGTGCATTCGTGCTGCGAGCAGGTTGGTGAGGCCAGGAGCGATGCCGACGCTGACGAGAACGGGCGCCTGGAATTGTCTAGCTGAGAGGGCGCTGATGTAGCTATTGGTGGCTGTGATGTCAACGAACGCTGCGCCGGGCTCGGTGACGGCCGACGCCAGCTCGGGGTCTTCCGAACCAGTCGCATTGATGACAAGATCGGCGCCTTTTGCCGCTGCGGCTGCGGAACTGGAATCTGTGATGTCGAGGGCCGTGTCCACGCGGTCAGCGTCACGGCCTGCGGTACGGACGGAGTGACCGCGCTCGCGCAGCTGGCGTGTTACCGAAGCGCCAACCGCGCCATACCCGCCGAGTACTAGGACGTTCTTCGCGGGGGAGTGTGTCGCCACTGTGGCTCCTAAGATGAACAACGCTGTATGAGTTACCCAACTTATCCGAAGACTGGCTGATCGCGGTCTATTGCAACGTCGTGCATGGCGCTGTCGAGGAAGTCGCGGCAGGGCGCCTGGGGGAACGGGATGCGGCGGCCGCTATCACTCAAATATTGGACCGCGCGTTCGCGCCTGTGTGACCGGAAGCGCATTTCCGAGAGAAACCGTGGATTTCCTTAGGAAACAACCCGAGTAAATGTCCAGCTTCTCGAGGAAATCCTAGTCGCAGTCGCCTCACAGGCCAGTGAGGGTGCGCTCGCTGACAAACCTTCGCGCAAGCTGGGTAATTGGGTCGGTGAACGCCAGCGTCTGCGCCAGCAGTTGTAGCGGTTCTTTTGAGTAATCTGCTGGTGTGACCGTCGTGACATTCGGAAACAGATTGTCGCCGCGGATTGGAATCCCTAAAGCGTTCATGTGGACCCGAAGCTGGTGCGTGCGGCCAGTGACGGGCTGAAGACGGTAACGCCCCCACACCGCGTCGTGCTCCTCGAGGTCTATATGAGTGATGGCATTAACCTCGCCCTGGACCTCGCATGCCCGCTGTGCGTCCCGAGGTTTGACGATTCTGCTGGAGCGTGTCAGCGGGAACGTGAGATCCGGACTATGGGGTGCGATGGCAAGGTACTCCTTCGTGACACCGTGCCGCGCGAAAAGCTCCTGATATGCGCTGCGAACCCCCGCGTGAATAGTGAAGAGGAGAATCCCTGCGGTCATCCGGTCAAGTCGGTGGGCGGGAGTGAGCTCAGGGAGCCGGAACTGTCTGCGGAGCCGCACGGTTGCTGTCTCTGCGACGTGCTGGCCTCGTGGCATGGTCGCGAGGAAGTGGGGCTTGTCAGCGACAACGATATTGCAGTCCTGGTAAAGAACAGTGATATCGAACGGGACGGGGTCCTCAACCGGGAGATCGCGGTAGTAAAACAGCGTCATACCGCGCCGCAGCGACGTGTCCTCGTGAACGGGGAGCCCGCCCTGATCGACGACCTCACCGCTTGCGAGCCGCTGCGCGAACCGCTCCCAATGCGCTGGATATCTGACGCTGATCGCCTCGCCCACTGTCGTCCATGGCGAGAAGTCAGGAAAACGGATCCAGGCGGCGTCGATTCCGTCGCGGGAGGGCAGGGGTGACTGCCGACTGGGGGACCGATGGGGCATGTCACTCCATTCCTTCCTTGCGAAAAATGATCGTCACCGCAGGCAGTGCCAGCAACGGTTCAGGCTGCAGGCGTGTTCGCTCAGCGCGGATCCGACGGGCCGCCGCACCATCTTGCACTCACATGCTACGAGTGCTAAACATGGATCTGGCACTCAAGACATGAGAGTGCTAGGTCGGGACGGTGAGGCCGGGGCTGACACCCCCAGTCGTCCGTCGCGGGCACCGCGCCTGGCCAACCGCGCAGCTGGAGCGATCTGTCAAACAATCGCTCTGTGTGTCAGCCTCATACCTGGAGGATCACTACGCAATGGCCAAGATCATCGCGTTCGACGAAGAGGCACGCCGTGGCCTCGAGCGAGGGCTCAACGCTCTCGCCGACGCAGTAAAGGTGACGCTGGGACCCAAGGGTCGCAACGTCGTTCTGGAAAAGAAGTGGGGCGCCCCCACCATCACCAACGATGGCGTCTCAATCGCTAAGGAAATCGAGCTCGACGATCCGTACGAGAAGATCGGCGCTGAGCTCGTCAAGGAAGTTGCCAAGAAGACTGATGACGTCGCCGGTGACGGCACGACGACAGCCACGGTCCTGGCACAGGCGCTGGTCCGCGAGGGCCTGCGCAACGTCGCTGCTGGCGCTAACCCGATGGCGCTGAAGCGCGGCATCGAGAAGGCAGTCGAGACGATCGTTGCACGTCTCCTCGAGACCGCCAAGGAGATCGAGACCAAGGAGCAGATCGCTGCTACCGCCGGTATCTCCGCAGGCGACCCGCAGATCGGCCAACTCATCGCAGAGGCGATGGACAAGGTCGGCAAGGAAGGCGTCATCACTGTCGAAGAGGCTCAGACCTTTGGGCTGCAGCTTGAGCTCACCGAGGGTATGCGCTTCGACAAGGGCTTCGTCTCGGGCTACTTCGTGACCGACCCTGAGCGTCAGGAAGCAGTCCTCGAGGACGCCTACGTCCTCCTCGTCTCATCCAAGATCTCGACGGTCAAGGACCTCCTACCGCTGCTTGAGAAGGTCATTCAGTCGGGCAAGCCGCTCGCGATCATCGCTGAGGACGTCGAGGGTGAAGCGCTGTCGACCCTCGTCGTGAACAAGATTCGCGGAACCTTCAAGTCGGTGGCCATCAAGGCGCCTGGTTTCGGTGACCGCCGTAAGGCAATGCTGCAGGACATGGCCATCCTCACCGGCGGCCAGGTCATCAGCGAAGAGGTCGGTCTCTCGCTCGAAACCGCTGGTCTCGAGATGCTCGGACGCGCCCGCAAGGTTGTCATCACCAAGGACGAGACAACCATCGTCGAGGGTGCTGGTGATGCTGCTCAGATCGAGGGCCGCGTCAACCAGATCCGTGCCGAGATCGAGAAGTCGGACTCCGACTACGACCGCGAGAAGCTGCAGGAGCGCCTCGCCAAACTCGCCGGTGGCGTCGCAGTCATCAAGGCGGGAGCAGCGACCGAGGTTGAGCTCAAGGAGCGCAAGCACCGCATTGAGGACGCTGTCCGCAACGCGAAGGCAGCTGTCGAGGAGGGCATCGTCGCCGGTGGTGGCGTCGCACTTCTGCAGGCATCGCCTGCTCTCGACGACCTGCAGCTCGAGGGCGACCAGGCAACTGGCGCGAACATCGTTCGCGTGGCGCTCGAAGCTCCGCTGAAGCAGATCGCGTTCAACGCGGGCCTCGAGCCTGGCGTCGTCGCGGAGAAGGTTCGCAACCTCCCCACCGGTCACGGTCTGAACGCTGACTCGGGCGATTACGAGGACCTCCTCGCTGCCGGCATCAACGACCCGGTGAAGGTCACCCGCTCGGCGCTGCAGAACGCAGCATCGATTGCGGCACTGTTCCTGACCACCGAGGCTGTCGTCGCCGACAAGCCAGAGAAGAACGCGGCTCCGGCCGGCGATCCGACGGGCGGCATGGGCGGCATGGACTTCTGATCCAGCCAAACCTGAAAGCCCGGTGCATCTCAGATGCACCGGGCTTTCGTCACATTCTGACCCTCATCTTTCCTGCAGAGTCTCCATAATTGGCCGCGCGGTGAACGGGTCACCGCCGAACATTGTGCCCGTGATGCGGTCGTCGAACCGCTGCTGTACGAGCGGATATGCGTCCGCTGGGAGCGCGTAGAAGAACACGCGCGGCAGCATCCCCCGTACCGTTCTGAGGTAGTACTCAACGAAGTCAGCGACGGCCGCGTCCTCTGCCGCCGATGCCGATACGTAGATGAAGAGTGGACGCGTGAAGGGTTGATAGGTCCCATCCTGGGCGTTGCTCCGACTCGGTGCTACACCCTCCACTGACACATTCGCGATGCGGTCGCGGTACTCCTCGTCGGCCGCCAGGTAGTTTCCGGCGCCCATGAATCCGAGGCTGTTTTCATCTTCGGCGATCCAGCGTGCAAGTTCCGCCATGTCGTCGGTGGCTCGGTAGTCGCTTCTGATTGAGCCAGCTTCTCCGACGGCGAAGTGCGTGAAGTAGTCGAATGTTCCCGAACCGTCAGGGCGCCCGTACAGGCTGATCGCTTCTGCAGGCCAGTCTGGGCGAATGTCGCTCCAGCGCGTGATCCCCGAATCTGGTGACCAAATTCGCTTCAGTTCATCGAGCGTCAGATCCTGAGCGAAGTCGTTCGCTTCGTTGCGCACCAAGCTGAGCGCGTCGAGGCCGATCGGAAGCTCGATGTACTCGACTCCGTTCTCGGCGCACATCGCAACGTAATCTGTCCGCTGGCCAGGCCCCGGGATTGCTTCAGAGGCGTTGTTGATCGGAGTTTCACCGTTGCAGAAGCGAGCAAATCCGTCTGTCGTGCCTTCCGGCGTGACTGCCACATCGAAGCGACCGTCCCGCGCAATCGCTTCAGTTATTGGTGCGACGGTCGACGATCCGGATACCTCGATCGGCGCCGCCGCTTCTGAACTGCTGCATCCCGGCGTGACGAGGAGCGCGAGCGCTGCGACTGAAACCACAGGAAGCGCCCGCTGAGTGAGAAGGTTACCCACGGTCGTTCTCTCCTTCGTGCCGTGCTGTGATCCCGGTCGAGCGGGCCTGGCTGGCGGACTCCCGGGAGAGCAACTGGCTCAGCACGTCTTCGAAGAAGGCGCGAACCTCGCTCCATTGGACCCGTGCGTTCGCCATGTGCTCGTCGAGCTTGTCGATTTCTGCATGCTGAGCTGCGAACTCACGACGGCTATGGAGTTCACGGCGCAGCCGGACGACCGTCGCTTCGGCTTCCTCGAGCAGCTGCTCGAGCTCACGGTCAAGGTCGGCCCCGCTGCGCCCGCTAGCGAAATCCTGGTTGTCAGTCATTTGTTTCTCCGGTCAGAAGAGGACGGTGAGGGCGATCAGGGCGAGTGGTACTAGGACGAACACGCCGAGCACCCAGGTGGCTGCATAGAGCTTGTTTTCCGTGGCCATTCCAGCAAGCCAGCTTGCGCCCCGCAGCGGCACGACGCGCAGGAACGGAAGCCCGAAGATCAGTGTTGTCGCGAATAGGTTGAATAGCAGGTGCACGTACGCGGCTTGTAGCGCGAGGGAGGCCTCGATCCCGGTGAACCCGAAAGCAGCAATGAGTGCGGTCACCGTTGTGCCGATGTTCGCGCCGATTGTGAAGGGATAGATCTGGCGCAGTGAGAACTGTCCAGAGCCGGCCAGGGGTACTGCCAGGCTGGTGGTCGTTGAGGAGGACTGCACCATCACCGTTACTACCGCGCCAGACGTGATGCCGGTGAGAGGACCGCGGCCGATGGCCGTATGCAGTACCTCAGCGGCCTTGCCCACCATCAGGACCTTCAGCAGTTTTCCGATGAAGCTGATGACGAACAGGATCAGGGCGATGCCGATGAAGATCAGCGAAATGCCGTACCACGGGTCGGGGAGCGGCCCAGCGGCCCACTTCACGGCATCTGCGCCGGGTGTGGTTACCGCCTTGACGAACTCGCCCAGACCGCCGAAGACTGTCGCGAAGATACCTCCGTCAGTGCCCGAGGTCTGGTCGGCCAGCCAGGCGGAAGACCGTGCAAGGACACCGAACATCAACTCGAGTGGCAGGAAGATTGCCACCGCAATCAGGTTGAAGAAGTCGTGGATGGTGGCCGCGGCGAAAGCGCGTTTGAAACCCTCTTTGTCGCGCACCATGCCCAGGCTGACCAGTGTGTTCGTCAGTGTTGTACCGATATTGGCGCCCATCAGTACCGGAATCGCGATTTCGAGGGGCAAGCCGCCGGCGACCAAGCCGACCGTGATTGACGTCGTTGTGGAGGACGATTGGGTGGCTGCGGTCGCTAGTACACCGATCATCAGTGCGATGAACGGGTTGGACGCGAACTGGAACAGCTGGCCAGCCTGATCGCCCGTCGCTGCCTTGAAGCCCGCCCCGATCAGACTCACTGCGGTGATGAGTACGTAGACGCCAGCGACGACGCCGAGCCAGTTCGCGTACTTCTGCGCCTGGCCACTCAGCGGCAGAAAATCCAGTGGACCGCGAATTCGAGACGGTGGCCGGGAGGCTTCACTGGCGACGGTCGCAGACGTGCCCCCTCTTGGCGGGTTGGACATCTGTGCTCCATTCCGGATGACTAATAGGCGAATAACACCACGAGTCGATCACCGGAAGCCGTGCGCAGTCCCACGGGGAGGTAGCGCAAAGGTGAATGGTTGATGTAGAGCATGAGTTGTCCGTAGATCGGCGTGTCTACCTGGAGGCCCCGCACCGCAACCTGCTGAATTTAAGCTGGCTGGATAACGTCGCCTGGTCTCACGATGCCGTCGTAGCAGCGGCGGCAAAAGGCGAGTCGGCAGAATCTTTCAACGCGTTCGGGCTCATCAAAGACCGCTCGGAGTGCGGGGTTACGCGCGCATTTGCGCGGCACCGACGATGGTTCGGCAGCCGCGTCAGCATCGAAGGCGCAGGCTAGGCGGGAGGACGACGGTGCCATTGGATGACGGGCCGGGAGGCGATCAGGAACTGATTCGCCGGATCGACGCGAGCCCTGAATCCGATGAACGTGGCCTCGCCATCGGGCCACTGCTGGGGCCTGACTGAGTTTGGCTACGTTCCGTGCTTACGCAACTGATAGATCCCGTGGGTGGTAGCGACTACCTGCCCACTGGTGTCGGTGAGTTCGGCATCTAGTTCGAAGTCTGCTTTGCCATTCGCTTCGGCCGCCTCAGCAACTGTCTCGACGATGTCAGTTGGGAGCACGGTTGTCGCACGAATCGTCGTGGTGGCCGGACGACGGAAACGGATTCGCACATCCTTCACGATGGGGTAGAAGTTCGCGCTGTCGAATGTCGGCAAACAGATTGCACCGCCGAGCACCTCAGCGACGGTGAACAGCACTCCAGCGTAGATGGTCCCGATATGGTTCGTGTTGCCGTCAACCGGGACTTCACCGACGACACGGCCTTTCTCGAGCTCGACAATCCTTACGCCCATGCGGTGCGCTGGCGGCAGCATGTGCTCGATCCCGGCGTTGGCCATCATGAGATAGGGAGGTTCGTCACTCATTTACCTAGCAATCCCTTCGCGACGTGGGTGATTTGGACTTCGTTGCTGCCCGCGTAGATCATCAGCGACTTAGCGTCGCGCGCGAGCTGTTCGACTCGGTACTCCGACATGTATCCGTTGCCACCGAAGAGTTGTACGGCGTCCATAGCCACTTCAGTGGCGGTTTCAGAGGCGTACCATTTCATTGCCGATGCTTCCGCCAAGGAGGGCATCTTGCCTGCTCGTCCCATTTCGATGCCCTGGAAAACCATGTTCTGGACGTTGACGCGCGCCACCTCCATCTTCGCGAGTTTGAGCTGAATCAGCTGCAGATCGGCTATTGGTGTGCCCCAAAGCTTTCTGTCCTTCGCATACTCGATGCACAGGCGCCGACACTCATTGATGACGCCGAGGGCCATTGCGGCTACGCCCATCCTCTCTACGACGAAGCCCTCCTTCGCGCTTTGGCGGCCGTCCCCGCCTTCGTGGTTCTCGGTTTCGCCGAGAAGGCGGTCGCGGCCGAGGCGGACGTTGTCGAAGAACAGTTCACCGGTGGGGGAGGAGTGGAGACCCATCTTGCGCATTGGCCGGGATTGGGTGAAACCCTCCATCCCTTTGTCGAGCACGAATGTCAGTACCTTACGGTCGCGCGGCGGAGTGCCGTCCTTCTCATCTAGCTTCGCGTAGACGATCACGGTGTCGGCATAGGGTCCGTTCGTGATGAAGGTTTTCTGGCCGTTGAGCAGGTAGTCGTCACCGTCACGTTTGACGGTGGTTTTCATGCCACCGAACGCATCGGAACCAGAATCGGGTTCGGTGAGCGCCCAGGCGGCGACCTTCTCCATGGTGACGAGTGGGGGGAGCCACCGTTCCTTCTGTTCGAGCGTGCCCCGTGCCTGGATGGTTGCGGCTCCCAAGCCAAGGCTGACGCCCATGGCGGCGAACATCCCCATGCTTACGCCGCAAAGCTCGCTGCACAGAATCGCGCCGAGCGATTCTTGTCCTCCTCCAAAACCGGCCGAACTTCGCCGTTCGCCGGACTTCTTGTTGGCGTCCTTGTCGGGTGGGGCTTCGCCCGCTGCGACAGCTGCCTCTCGTGCCCGCTGTTTGTCGAGCATCTTTGTCACAGTCTCACGAGCCATCACGTCGATGCCGAAAGACGTGAAGAGTTTCCTCAGCAGGTCGTACGGCGGCATGTCGCCGTGCTCGAGTTCGTCTACGTGCGGGCGGACCTCTTTGTTGATGAACTCGCGGATAGCATCGCGCATCATGAGGTCGGTTTCGGACCACTCAATCATGTGATTCTCCGTTGAATCGGCGCGTTCACTGGGTGTACGCGCGACGTCGCCATCGAGCCCCCATTGAAGTGAGGACGGCTGTCATCAATCTATTTGTGATCGTAAGGGCCGTCAATCAGAAGTTAAGAAGTTGGGCGTCGCGGTGCGTAGGAATTGAGGATGAGGATGACGCAGTGATCGGTGAGTTCGTCACGGGTGACGCGCAACGTGCCCGCGAGCCACGCAGAGAACAGGGCGCCGAGAGATCCGGTGAGTCCAAGGGCGGTCATCGCCCGGGAGGTGCGGCTCGGCCGATCGGTTCCGGCGGGGAACTGGGCGCGCATCAATTTTGTGATTGTCGGCCCGAACGTCACGCCCACGCCGGTCAGCGCCTTCTCAGCGAGTGGCTCGACGAGCAAAAGCCTGCCCTTGCGGGGATCATCGATGGCGAACGAAAGGAACGCATTGACGATCGTGCGCGCTCGAGTTTCGAGTGAATCATCGGGAAGGCTCGAGATGGAGTCCCGGAGAAGAGTGAGAGCTTCTACGGCCACTTCGTCGAATGTTGTAACGACAAGATCGTCGCGGCCGTTGAAGTTCTCGTAGAAGTATCGATCCGTCAGGCCGGCTTTGCGGCAGACCGACCGGACCGTGACCGCCGTGCAGCCCTCGTCTCCGATTAGAGAGAGCGCGGCTTCCATCAGATTCCGCCTGCGCTCGGCCCGACGTTCCTCAAGTGTGGTGCCAGCCCAAACTTTTCGCTCTGATCCTTTTGGTGAATCGTCCGGGGCAGCCATATACACCTTTCCGATGCGCCTGCGTGAAGACAGTCTAGTGCGGGTGCGGGTTTCTACACTCGCTCTCGGCGTCGGTCAGGGTGCCGCACAGCGAGGGTGGGCGTGCCCGTTGCGGCGTGCGGGTGGTGCCCCGACGTAAGACAGGCAAGCTCCCTACCAGCGCATTTGTTTTTCCGTTTGCATGTGTGTAACTTTCTTGGAGCCAGCGGATGCGGAGAGAAACTTCCCCCAGCCGAAGGCAGTCCCTCAAAGCACACCGACTCACTCAAACAAGGTCCCTTCGCGGAACTTGCGGGAGCGAATCAGCGCTGCTAGGGTGGACGATCGTGCCCTGAGGGGGTCTGGACTGTTTGGTTTGGGTCTTGGGGTGTGTTGTTTGAGAACTCAACAGTGTTTTGGTTTTTGTTTGATGGTGCCGGGATTGATGGCAGTCCTTTGGTGCTGTTGTTTGGATGCCTGATTCAGATCCCTAGTCGGGGTTGGGTGTCTGTTTTTTGTTTTTTTTGCCAGTTTTTGGCTCTGTTTTTCTGATCGTGCTCTGGTGCTCCTTTGTGGGGTGTTGGGGTGTGTTTGGTTTTTAACGGAGAGTTTGATCCTGGCTCAGGACGAACGCTGGCGGCGTGCTTAACACATGCAAGTCGAACGGTAAGGCCTTTCGGGGTACACGAGTGGCGAACGGGTGAGTAACACGTGGGTGATCTGTCTTGCACTCTGGGATAAGCCCGGGAAACTGGGTCTAATACCGGATAGGACCTGCTCCTGCATGGGGGTGGGTGGAAAGCGCTATGTAGCGGTGTGAGGTGGGCCCGCGGCCTATCAGCTTGTTGGTGGGGTAATGGCCTACCAAGGCGGTGACGGGTAGCCGGCCTGAGAGGGCGACCGGCCACACTGGGACTGAGACACGGCCCAGACTCCTACGGGAGGCAGCAGTGGGGAATATTGCACAATGGGCGCAAGCCTGATGCAGCGACGCCGCGTGGGGGATGACGGCCTTCGGGTTGTAAACCTCTTTCAGCGCCGACGAAGCGAGAGTGACGGTAGGCGCAGAAGAAGCACCGGCCAACTACGTGCCAGCAGCCGCGGTAATACGTAGGGTGCGAGCGTTGTCCGGAATTACTGGGCGTAAAGAGCTCGTAGGTGGTTTGTCGCGTTGTCTGTGAAAACCTACTGCTTAACAGTGGGCGTGCAGGCGATACGGGCAGGCTGGAGTACTGCAGGGGAGACTGGAATTCCTGGTGTAGCGGTGAAATGCGCAGATATCAGGAGGAACACCGGTGGCGAAGGCGGGTCTCTGGGCAGTAACTGACGCTGAGGAGCGAAAGCGTGGGGAGCGAACAGGATTAGATACCCTGGTAGTCCACGCCGTAAACGGTGGGTACTAGGTGTGGGTTCCTTCCACGGGATCCGTGCCGTAGCTAACGCATTAAGTACCCCGCCTGGGGAGTACGGCCGCAAGGCTAAAACTCAAAGGAATTGACGGGGGCCCGCACAAGCGGCGGAGCATGTGGATTAATTCGATGCAACGCGAAGAACCTTACCTGGGTTTGACATGCACTAGACGCGTCCAGAGATGGGCGTTCCCTTGTGGCTGGTGTGCAGGTGGTGCATGGCTGTCGTCAGCTCGTGTCGTGAGATGTTGGGTTAAGTCCCGCAACGAGCGCAACCCTTGTCTCATGTTGCCAGCACGTAATGGTGGGGACTCGTGAGAGACTGCCGGGGTCAACTCGGAGGAAGGTGGGGATGACGTCAAGTCATCATGCCCCTTATGTCCAGGGCTTCACACATGCTACAATGGCTGGTACAGAGGGTTGCGATGCCGTGAGGTGGAGCGAATCCCTTAAAGCCGGTCTCAGTTCGGATCGGGGTCTGCAACTCGGCCCCGTGAAGTCGGAGTCGCTAGTAATCGCAGATCAGCAACGCTGCGGTGAATACGTTCCCGGGCCTTGTACACACCGCCCGTCACGTCATGAAAGTCGGTAACACCCGAAGCCCATGGCCCAACCCCTTGTGGGAGGGAGTGGTCGAAGGTGGGATCGGCGATTGGGACGAAGTCGTAACAAGGTAGCCGTACCGGAAGGTGCGGCTGGATCACCTCCTTTCTAAGGAGCTTTGCTCTTAGAGATAATTATTGCGGCCTGGCTTGCGTGACCGTTCGTGTCACGGGCTGTGGGCCGTGCCGGGTGGACATCATCAAACAATTTCTCCGCTGTGTGCGGGGTGCTGGAACACTGTTGGGGTTCTGAGGCAGCATGCCTGGTCTCTCCTGTTGTGGGGGGATTGTGTGGGTGTGGTGTTTTCAGGGGCATGGCTGATAGTGCCTGGCGGGAGTGGATGTTCACACGGTGTGTGGGGTCTGTGGCTGGGTGGTGTTGGTTGTGTGTGTTGTTTGAGAGCTGGATAGTGGTGTGACGAGTGTTTATTGCTTGTGATTGATTTTTTGTGTTGTAAGTGTTTAAGGGCGCATGGTGGATGCCTTGGCATCAGGAGCCGATGAAGGACGTGGGAGGCCGCGATAGGCCTCGGGGAGCTGTCAGCCGAGCTGTGATCCGAGGGTGTCCGAATGGGGAAACCCAGCACGAGTGATGTCGTGTTACCTGCCGTTGAATGTATAGACGGTGTGGAGGGAACGCGGGGAAGTGAAACATCTCAGTACCTGCAGGAAGAGAAAACAATTGAGTGATTCCGTGAGTAGTGGCGAGCGAAAGCGGATGGTGGCTAAACCTTGTGCGTGTGATACCCGGCGGGGGTTGCGTATGAGGGGTTGTGGGGCAGTGTTGTTCTGTTACCGCCGTGACAGTCAGATCCAGTGTGTGTGTTAGCGGAAGCCGCTTGGGATGGTGTGCCGGAGAGGGTGAGAGTCCCGTACGCGAAAATGTATGCCTGGTCTGTGACGTTGTACCCGAGTAGCAGCGGGCCCGTGAAATCTGCTGTGAATCTGCCGGGACCACCCGGTAAGCCTGAATACTCCCTGATGACCGATAGTGGATAAGTACCGTGAGGGAATGGTGAAAAGTACCCCGGGAGGGGAGTGAAATAGTACCTGAAACCATGCGCTTACAATCCGTCAGAGCCTTCCCCTTTTGGGGTGGGGTGATGGCGTGCCTTTTGAAGAATGAGCCTGCGAGTTAGTGGCATGTCGCGAGGTTAACCCGTGAGGGGCAGCCGTAGCGAAAGCGAGTCTGAATAGGGCGTTGCAGTGGCATGTTCTAGGCCCGAAGCGGAGTGATCTACCCATGGCCAGGGTGAAGCGTCGGTAAGACGTCGTGGAGGCCCGAACCCACTTAGGTTGAAAACTGAGGGGATGAGTTGTGGGTAGGGGTGAAAGGCCAATCAAACTCCGTGATAGCTGGTTCTCCCCGAAATGCATTTAGGTGCAGCGTCACGTGTTTCTTGCCGGAGGTAGAGCTACTGGATGGCCGATGGGCCTCACCAGGTTACTGACGTCAGCCAAACTCCGAATGCCGGTAAGTGAGAGCGTGGCAGTGAGACTGCGGGCGATAAGGTTCGCTGGTCGAGAGGGAAACAGCCCAGATCGCCGGCTAAGGCCCCTAAGCGTGTGCTAAGTGGAAAAGGATGTGGGACCGCTCAGACAGCCAGGAGGTTGGCTTAGAAGCAGCCACCCTTGAAAGAGTGCGTAATAGCTCACTGGTCTAGTGGTCCTGCGCCGATAATGTAGCGGGGCTCAAGCACACCGCCGAAGCCGCGGCGCTCCAGCATGACATCCGCACACCTCTTTGGGGGTGTGTGCAGTGGCTGGGGTGGGTAGGGGAGCGTCCTGCATCCAGGGAAGCAGCCGTGTGAACGAGTTGTGGAGGGTGTGGGAGTGAGAATGCAGGCATGAGTAGCGAAAGCAGAGTGAGAAACTCTGCCGCCGGATGACCAAGGGTTCCTGGGGCAGGTTAATCCGCCCAGGGTGAGTCGGGACCTAAGGCGAGGCCGACAGGCGTAGTCGATGGATAACGGGTTGATATTCCCGTACCCGTGTGGGCGCGTCCGTGGTGAATCGGTGAGACTAACCACCCAGAAGCCCTCTGTCCCGCTTCGGCGGGTGTGAGGGTGGATGCGTGGGACCTGATCCGGTAGTAGCCAAGCGATGGGGTGACGCAGGAAGGTAGTGGGGCCAGTCAGTGGTAATACTGGTGTAAGCCTGTAGCCCGGTGGATAGGTAAATCCGTCTGCCATCAAGGGTGAGAGGTGATGCGACCCCGTTGAGGGGGATTCCATGATCCTATGCTGCCGAGAAAAGCCTCTAGCGAGTTCCCGCATGGCCCGTACCCCAAACCGACACAGGTGGTCAGGTAGAGAATACTAAGGCGCTCGAGTTAACTGTGGTTAAGGAACTCGGCAAAATGCCCCCGTAACTTCGGGAGAAGGGGGACCACGCCCGGTGAGCCACCATTGCGTGGGGAGCTGGGGGTGGTCGCAGAGACCAGAGAGAAGCGACTGTTTACTAAAAACACAGGTCCGTGCGAAGCCGCAAGGCGAGGTATACGGACTGACGCCTGCCCGGTGCTGGAAGGTTAAGAGGACCGGTTAGCCCGTTAGGGCGAAGCTGAGAATTTAAGCCCCAGTAAACGGCGGTGGTAACTATAACCATCCTAAGGTAGCGAAATTCCTTGTCGGGTAAGTTCCGACCTGCACGAATGGCGTAACGACTTCTCTGCTGTCTCAACCACAGGCTCGGTGAAATTGCATTACGAGTAAAGATGCTCGTTACGCGCGGCAGGACGAAAAGACCCCGGGACCTTTACTGCAGCTTGGTATTGGTGTCTGGTTCGGTTTGTGTAGGATAGGTGGGAGACTGTGAAACCCTCACGCCAGTGGGGGCGGAGTCGTTGTTGAAATACCACTCTGACCGGATTGGGCATCTAACCTCGGACCCTGAACGGGTTCAGGGACAGTGCCTGGTGGGTAGTTTAACTGGGGCGGTTGCCTCCTAAAAAGTAACGGAGGCGCCCAAAGGTTCCCTCAGCCTGGTTGGCAATCAGGTGTTGAGTGCAAGTGCACAAGGGAGCTTGACTGTGAGACGTACATGTCGAGCAGGGACGAAAGTCGGGACTAGTGATCCGGCACCCCCGAGTGGAAGGGGTGTCGCTCAACGGATAAAAGGTACCCCGGGGATAACAGGCTGATCTTCCCCAAGAGTCCATATCGACGGGATGGTTTGGCACCTCGATGTCGGCTCGTCGCATCCTGGGGCTGGAGTAGGTCCCAAGGGTTGGGCTGTTCGCCCATTAAAGCGGCACGCGAGCTGGGTTTAGAACGTCGTGAGACAGTTCGGTCTCTATCCGCCGCGCGCGTTAAGAAACTTGAGGAAACCTGTCCCTAGTACGAGAGGACCGGGACGGACGGACCTCTGGTATGCCAGTTGTCCCACCAGGGGCACGGCTGGTTAGCCACGTCCGGAAGGGATAACCGCTGAAAGCATCTAAGCGGGAAGCCCGTTCCAAGATGAGGTTTCTCACCAACACGATTGGGTAAGGCCCCCCACAGACCATGGGGTTGATAGGCCAGAACTGGAAGCACGGCAACGTGTGCAGGTGACTGGTACTAACCGGCCGAGGACTTACACACAACCCAACACAACACAAAAACACGCGCACACCACTACCCAGCATCTGAAACAACACACCACCCCTTGCCACAACAAAAAAAGCTTGTCACGGCGGCCATAGCGGAGCGGGAAACGCCCGGACCCATCCCGAACCCGGAAGCTAAGCCCTCCAGCGCCGATGGTACTGCACACGCGAGAGTGCGGGAGAGTAGGACACCGCCGGACACCAACAAACAGAGGGGGACCCACCAGGGTCCCCCTCTGACCCATTTCTGGACCAATTTTCGGCTACTTGGCCCGCTGCTGGTTACTCCGCGTTACGCGCACTAGAAGCATCACAAGATCCAATCGCCTACTGTGGAAGCATGATCGGTAGGGGTGCACAGTGATCACCATCCCGGTACAGATGCCTGACTCGAGTGTCACGCCTGTCCGCGTCTTCGAAGCGTCAGAAGGTGCGCCGGTGATCGTGGTGTGGCCGGGATTCGGGCTATCAGCCAGCTACTACGATCCGTTTGCCACAGCGCTTACAGAACACGGTATCAACGTCGTAGTTGCTGAATTGCGAGGCCAAGGGGCCAGCGAACCCAGTCCTAGCCGGGAAAGTTCCTTCGGATACCAGGAAATGCTTACCGTTGATTTCCCCGCTGTGCTGGAAGTCGCGCGTGAGCAGTTTCCCGCAAGCACCCCTTTTCTGCTCGGCCACTCCGTTGGTGGTCAGCTGGCAGTGATGTTCGCCGCGCGGGTTGGGCACAATCTGGGTGGGCTGATTCTCGTGGCGGCAGGGTCCCCATATTTCAAAGGCTTCCCGGGAGCGCGCGTGTTCGGGCCACTAATCGGTGCGCAAGCGATGTCGCTTACCGCCAACATCGCTGGTTACTGGCCGGGGGACAAAGTGAACTTCGCGGGTTTCGGGCCCCAATCCAAGACACTCATCACCGATTGGTCGAGGTTCGCCCGTACGGGACGGATGGCGCCCACAGGCGCTGATATCGACTACGAAGAACGAATCGCTGAGATCGATCTACCTGTGCTGGCTGTCTCCGTTGCGCGCGATGAGCTGGCTCCTGGGCAGTCTGTCAAAAACCTAGTCAACAAACTGCAGTCCGCGAGGGTCACGTCGTGGCGCAACACTCAGCCGCTAGGTCACGTCGGCTGGATTCGGGAACCCGCCACGACAGTCGCCCGGATAAAGGACTGGCTCGAGGGGTTGAGTTGAGTTCTCTCTTTACTATCGGGCCGTCGTTAATGTTCGATTAGGGTAGCGGTTTCGCACCGGCCTACTGCAACTGCCTTCCACTACCTGGCGTTTCAGGCGCTGTTTGCTCAATACCCCTAATAATGGATTAACCCGTACGAAAATTTATTAGCAGAACTAATGTGCGCTTCACACTATTTATTCCACCCACTGTTGTGAATTTCACGGTAATCAACTGTGATCTGTCCGTGATAAAAGTACACGTACAATTATGGTATTGCTCTTCCAAATTTGAGCCCCAAATGTTCCAATATCCTTGGGCGCCATATGGGGCCTATGTAGGGAATCTGTTTTCAATCACACAGGAGTGAACATGGGAAGCCTGGAAGCTTTTGCCGACTTCGGCGCGATGTTTGATGCGTTCTTCAACTTCTTCGACTTCTTCGGTGGCGGTGGAGAAGCCGGTGGCGACGGAGGCTTCACCTTCCTCAGCTGATGCCGGAGACCGTCTATCGGTCTCCGCTGACTGAAGCCGACAAGGCGCCCGGGCTACACGCTTCGGGCGCCTTGTCTGTTGTGCGGCCTAGTATTCGACGCGCCGTGCCGGAGGGCTCCAGCCACCGAGGCCAGTCTCGAGCGCCAGTGCAATACGAAGGGCGACGTGATCGTTGCCGGGTGCCGCCGCCACCTGAAGACCAAGGGGCAGCCCAGAACTATTAAGCCCGGTGGGTACTTGAGTGACCGGTAAGCCGAGGATATTGAACACGATCGTGTTGCTCGCGAGCCATGGCTGTCCGTAAGTGGTGAAGTGTCGGGGTGCGAGCCGCGGAAACGGCGGAAACAGGAGCGCGCCGTCTCCCAGGAGATCGGTAAGGTGGTCCGCGGCCTTCTGAGCACCGTCGACGAGACGGCGGGCAGCCCGGGTGCGTAAGCGCCGCGCAGGCGCTGCTTCAGCGAGACGTAGCAGAGCGACAGGCGCCGTGGCGAGGCTCCGAAGAGCCGACGGGTTCGCGGTATTCGAGGCGCCAACGATTTCGGCCACAATGCTCGCGAAGTCGAGACTTGACGAAAGCGCCGCGAGCGCCTGGGCGATTGTCCAACGCAGCGAAGGGAGTGAAACCTCGGTGACCTGAGCTCCTTGAGCTTCGAGCATCCGCCCTGCCAAGAACCGCGCCGTCTCGAGGTCCGCCCGTGGCTTGGTAAGTGTCGCGCCGGTGGCCAGCACCACCCGGAGCCCGGCGAGGCTAACGTTCTCGGGGTCACCGAGAGGCATCAGGGCGGAGACAGGGTCACTCGCATGAGGACCGCCGATGATCTTCAAAACGAGGTGAAGGTCCTCAGCGCGTCTGGCTACTGGGCCCAGGAACAGCGTCCTGCGGGCATCCCCGTTTGCCATCGGGAAATGTCCAGTAGTGGGGACGAGGCCAACAGAGGGCAGGTGCGCGAAAACGCCGTTGAAGAACGCGGGGATGCGCAATGACCCGCCGAGGTCCGACCCAATCGAAACAGGTGATCCGCCGCACGCAACGGCGGCTCCATCGCCTCCCGACGAGCCGCCAGCGGTGCGTGACAGATCGTAGGGGTTGTTGACCCGCCCGTAGAGGGGGTTGTACGTCTCCATCCAAAAGACGGGACCAGCTGAATTAGTGACTCCGAGGACGATCCCGCCGGCTGCGCGCAAGCGGGCAATAGCAGGAGCGTCTTCCTCGGGGATGACGTTGCGCCGGTGCGGGAAGCCCGCAGAATTGGGCAACCCCCGGACAGCGATGAACTCCTTGACTGTAAACGGGACCCCGCATAGCGGCGGTATGGGTGTGTCTCGATGCGCACTAGCCAGAAAGTCATCCGCACGCTCGGCGTCGGCAAGCGCTTCAGCGAAGCGGCCGCGCGCGATCGCACCGAGATTCTTGTTCCGCTCGAGCATCAAAATGTGCTCTTGCACGACTTCGCGTGATGTGAGTTGTCGCGATGCGATGGCGCGGGCGAGTTCACGCGCTGACCATTCGGTCAGGCGTTTCTTCCGCCCAGCGCGGACCTGCTGTGGCTCCGCTAGTTCCGTCATAACCAGCCCCTCACCGTTGAGTACTGGTGCGTGTGTTGAGACTGAGGTCAGTATGGACCACTGTGAATTGAGTCGCTGACGATTGTCCCGATTGTGACCGTATGCGCGATCCCACATCAGTAAATCCGACCCAACTCAGGACAGCGACTGGGCACACGACTACGATTTTGTAGCGTGGCTGCACATTATGACGTTGTTGTTCTCGGAGCTGGACCTGGTGGGTACGTAGCGGCGATCCGCTGTGCGCAACTAGGACTTAAAACTGCGATTGTGGAAGAGAAGTACTGGGGTGGGGTCTGCCTCAACGTGGGCTGTATCCCGTCGAAGGCGCTGCTGCGCAACGCCGAACTCGCCCACCTCATTACTAAAGAAGCCAAGGTATTTGGCATCGAGGGAGAAGTGAAGCTCGATTTCGGAGCTGCCTACGACCGGAGCCGTAAGGTCGCTGACGGCCGGGTCAAGGGTGTCCACTTCCTCATGAAGAAAAACAAGATCACCGAATATGAAGGGCGCGGCTCCTTCACGGATGATCACACGATTTCTGTCGAGTTGTCTAAGGGCGGGACTGAAGAGGTCACGTTCGACAACGCGATCATCGCGACTGGTACCGAAACCAAGTTGCTGCCGGGCACGGAGCTCAGCGAGAACGTTGTGACCTACGAAGAACAGATCATGACTCGGGACCTGCCGGGGTCGATCGTCATCGTCGGTGCTGGCGCGATCGGTATGGAGTTCGGCTACGTGCTCGCCAACTATGGTGTCGACGTCACCATCGTTGAGTTCCTCGACCGCGCGCTGCCAAATGAGGATGCGGACGTCTCGAAGGAAATCGAGAAGACGTACAAGAAGCTCGGCGTCAAGGTCAAGACAGGCGCTTCGGTGCAGAGCATCGAGGACGACGGTTCGTCCGTCACGGTGAAGATCAAGGACAACAAGACCGAGAAGACCGAAACCGTTACGGTCGACAAGGTGCTTCAGGCAGTCGGATTCGGTCCGCGCGTGAAGGGTTTCGGGCTCGAAAACACGGGTGTAGAGCTCACCGATCGTGGGGCGATCGAAATCGACGCGCGCATGCGTACGAACGTGCCGCACATCTATGCGATCGGCGACGTCACCGCCAAATTGATGCTCGCACACGTTGCAGAGGCGCAGGGCGTCGTGGCCGCGGAAACGATCGGTGATGCCGAGACGCTCGAGCTCGGTGACTACCGGATGATGCCGCGCGCTACCTTCTGCCAGCCTCAGGTTGCGAGCTTCGGGCTCACCGAGCAGCAGGCCAAGGATGAAGGTTACGACATCAAGGTCGCGACCTTCCCGTTCATGGCTAACGGCAAGGCGCATGGCTTGGGGGATACGACCGGCTTTGTGAAGCTCATCGCTGACAAGAAGTACGGTGAACTCCTCGGCGGGCACCTGATCGGCCCGGACGTGTCCGAACTTCTTCCCGAGCTGACTCTCGCGCAGAAGTGGGACCTGACGGTGAACGAATTGGCACGGAACGTGCACACGCACCCGACTCTCAGCGAAGCGCTCCAGGAAGCGATTCACGGCCTCGCGGGACACATGATCAACTTCTAGACAACCGACTGTGGAGGGGTGCGCTGCTCACGAATGGGGCAGCGTACCCCTCCACATCGTTTGGGCTACTTCGGTGCTAGCGCACCGCGCTTGTGGTCACGTTCGATGCGCAGCACGCGGATTGTCGTTGCGAGTGCGTCATATTGACCGATGAGCATGACGATTTCGATCAGCTCACGCGTCTTGTAGAACCGGCTCAGTCGTTCCCAGGTCTCATCATCGATATCTTTAGTTTGTATGACCTGGTCCACTGCTGTTAACAGAGCGGCGTGACGAACTGACCACCCAGGAGCAGACGGCCCACGCTCGATGCGATCGATGATCGCGGGGCTGAGCCCCGCGCGCTTTCCGAGGCGTTCGTGATGGTCATACTCGTAGTCGCAGCCGCGCAAATAGGCGATTCGCAGAATCGCCATTTCCACCTCGTACCGGGGAATCGAGCCGAAGGGCATAAGCCGTGCCGAGAACATCAGCCACGCGCGGAAGAGTCCGCGCGCCTGGCCAAGCGTGCTGAAGAGATGCACGTCGTCGACGCGCATCACCTGTGACGCGAGACGGCTGAACCCCCAGTTGGCTGGGCCGAGTTCGGCGAGGGAACCAGGCGAAATCCGGGGCTTCATCGTCACAGTTCTCCTACTCAGGTTGCGGGGTCGTGAGCGGCGCCCGCTCAGTTCGGGCCACCTCGAGGGCAGCGGCAACGTTACGCCGCACCGTAAGGTCGACCACGCGCTGGGCGAGCGGCCGTACGTAGCGTAGTGGCTTCGCATGCGAAGGCGCTGCGATGACCCTTGCGCGGCTAGCGATTCCTCTTTCGAGCGCCGTAATCGCTGATTCGAGGGGGGCCACTCCTGGCAGATGTGACGATTTCGTCAGCGCGTGCGCCGCGTCAGTGCCGAACCCGCGGCTTGTCATGTCGGTGTCGATCCTGCCGAAATACGCTACCCCTACGCGGGCGCCGGTCGGGTGGAGTTCAGTCCGGAGGGTATTGCCGAGCGCTTCTACGCCCGCCTTGGACGCGCTGTACGCGCCGACCAGGGGCAAGTTGATGACAGCAGCGAGGGAGGAAACGAGGAGAAAGTAACCGCGCTTGCCTGCGATGTGGGGCGCTGCGGCGTAGATGGTGTTGTAGGCGCCAGTGAGGTTGACTTCGATAGTGCGGCGGAAGATTTCGGGATCACCCTCGATCAGCGGCAACTGTGCCGCGATGCCGGCGTTCGCGACGACCACATCGATGCCGTCCAGGCGTGTACGAACCGAATCGACAGCAGCGTGAACGCTTTCTAGCTTCGCGACATCGCATTCGTGCCACGGTGCGCCGCCGCACTGCGTGGCGACGCCTTCAAGCAGATCGGGTTCGAGGCCGATCAGGCCGACATGCGCGCCCCGGTCAGAGAGGCGCTGAGCAAGTGCCGCGCCGATTCCCCGTGCCGCGCCGGTGATGAGTATGCGGCGGCCACTGAGCTTCTTATCGAGTTTCCCCGTCACGCCCCCACCATACGTGCCGGGAGCGTGCGCGCGACGCAGTTCATCTGTGTGCACGCGCGGATGGGGTTTGATACGCCGCCCAGCCCCCGTATCCAGAAATGTCGTTACCCTCGGGTTCGCTGCAGCCGAATCCGACTACCCACCTTCCGTCCTCGAGTTCAGTTTTGCCCAGTGTCATTGGGCGGGGAAGTGCCGCAAGGAAACGCCCGAGACCTGCGTGCGGGAGCCGCCATAGTTCGCCCCTGAGGCTCACACCGTCGGCTGCCCGGATTACTGCGGGCTTGGCGATAGGTCCAGGCAGAGCGAACATCTGATAAGCGGCGGCGGTTCGCACATCGCTGACGAACCGCGCCCCAGCATCCAGAAGCTCATGATTCAGCGGGAAGCCGCGCATGTGTGCGCCAAAAACAGCCACCTCGGCGCCGGTTTCGGTGAGGATCCCCGGCTCGGTGCCGGTTATCAGAGACGCAATATCAATTGCCGCTTGATCGTCGAAAGCTCGCGTTACGACGCTGACACCGAAGAGTCCGCCGTCCGCCGCACCTGCTGGCACGGCGACCGCAGCCATGTCGAGCAAGTTCAGAAAGTTGGTATAGGTCCCCATCATGGCGTTGACGCCGAGCGGGTCAGCGGCAACTTCGGCGAGGGTGGGGTGCGTGGGCGCTGTGGGAAGGAGCATCGCATCGAACCCCTCGAGCAGTGCCTGCGTCTGGAGCTTTACGCCGCGCAGGTGCTGTTGGTCGCGTGCCAGTTGCGCGCCCGTGACGTGCTGCGCCTTGGCCGCAATCTGCTGGACTGACGCGTCGGCGGTCACGCCTGCGCCGGTCACGAACTCACCGAATGACGCATAGCGTTCCGCGACGAGCGCCCCATCGTAGAGCAGTCTGGCGGCACTGAGGAACGTGGAAATATCGATCGCCGACACTCTCGCGCCAGCAGCTTCGAGCTGTGTCACCGCCGCGGCGAAACACTCACGCGCCTCGCGCGAAAGCAGGCTCAGATCCTTCTCGGACGGTATTGCTATGTTGGGCGTCAGCGGTGCTGCGAGACGGGCATCTGGAGGCCATTGCCGTGATGCTGGGTCCCTTGGTGAAGGCCCCGCCATGGTCCGCATGACGCGCACCGTATCGGCGAGTGTCGGCGCGAACGCGGTCAGACAGTCGTATGAGGGGCATGCTGGGACAACGCCGTCTGCCGGGATCAGGCCCAGCGTGGCCTTCATACCGACGATTCCGTTCAGGGCTGCTGGCACACGTCCCGACCCTGCCGTGTCTGTCCCCAGCGCGAAGTCCGCAATCCCAAGTGCCACTGCGACTGCGGACCCTGAACTCGAACCTCCTGCGATTCGCTCAGGGTGGTGCGCATTCCGGCACGCACCGTAGGGGCTTCGCGTGCCGACGAGGCCGGTAGCGAACTGGTCGAGGTTCGTTTTGCCGAGCACGAGCGCCCCCGCATCGACCAGCCGCTGAACTCCAGTCGCGGAGCGCTCTGGGGTGTAGGCGAACTCTGGGCACGCTGCTGTAGTAGGCAGCCCGGCTACGTCGATGTTGTCCTTGACGGCGAACACCGTTCCTGCGAGCGGAAGCGCGGAGTCTACTGCCGCGGCCTCCGCAAGCACATCCCCAATTGGGCGCAGGTGAATCCAGACCTCTGGGCGATCCGTCTCCGCGATGCGTTCGTAGGCTCGAAGGACTCGGTCTTGGGGTGTCGGTGACATGGCACTCACTCCTTATCTGTCACACGATAGAAATTGCTGAGCGAAATGTGCGCCCAGATGACACCTCAGCAGGGCACCTGGGCGCAGCGCAGGCGCTTATCAGATCGTCATGGCAGCCCGAACCTCGTGGGCCGCTGCCGTACCGCCCGGGCCAGATGCAGTGACGCGGCCGGCTTCCAGGACGTAATACCTACTCGCAGCGCGCAACGCGAACCCGATGTGCTGTTCCACTAGCAGCACACCCAGCCCGCCCCGCTGCGTGAGCGTGAGGATCTTTTCCTCGATCTCCTGAACAACCGAAGGCTGAATGCCCTCCGTGGGTTCGTCGAGGATCAGCATCCGGGGCTCCGTGATCAGTGCTCGCGCGATAGCGAGCTGCTGCCGCTGACCACCGGAAAGCAGCCCAGCACGCCTCGTGAGAAGCTCCTTCAGCGCGGGAAACATATCCAACGATTCGTCGATGAGCTCCTTGCCGCGGGCTCGCCCATCCGCGACAACCTGAAGATTCTCCATCGTCGTCAATTGGCCGAACGACTGCTGGCCCTGCGGAACATACGCAAGCCCGCGCATGACCCGGGCGCTGGGTCGCATCGAGGTGACGTCCTCACCGTCGAAGTGGACGCTGCCTTTGCTAGCTTTAAGCAGCCCGACTGCGGTGCGAAGCAGAGTCGTTTTCCCGGCCCCGTTGTGGCCCATGATCGCCACAACCCCGTCCGTCGGGACCTCGATCGACACGTCGTGGATGACGGTGGTTTTGCCGTAGCCAGTGTGGACGCCCTTCAGCTCAAGCATCGTCACCCTCCTCAAGTTCGGTGCCAGCCGCGGCGGCTGTTCCGAGGTAAACCTGCTGGACCTTGGGGTCGGCCTGTACTTCGGCCACGGTGCCCTCGCTCAGCACTTTTCCGCCGTGCAGCACTGTCACCGAAGTAGCGAACTGCCGCATGAAATCCATGTCGTGCTCAACAACGACGACAGTCCGCTCACCCCCGATGCGGCGAAGCAGGTTTCCGGTTTCCTCACGTTCCTCATGGCTCATGCCAGCCACAGGTTCGTCGAGCAGCAGAACAGTCGAATTCTGGACGAGCAGCATGCCAATTTCGAGCCACTGCTTCTGCCCGTGCGCGAGAACCCCCGCGGGTTCGTCGCGCAACCCGCTGAGACCGATGATGTCGAGCGCCTCGTCGATCTTCGCCTCCACGCCCCTCCGGGTACGGAGCAGCGCGAGCGCTGAACGCCGTGCTCCCGCAGCGATATCGAGATTCTGCAGGACCGTCAGGTTCTCAAAGACACTCGCGGTCTGAAACGTGCGGCCGACACCGAGGCGGGCAATCTTGTGTGCCCGCTTGCCGATCAGTTCAACACCAGACTTCTGGACCGAACCGGTGGCGGAGACAAGGCCTGTAATGGCATCTACCAGCGTTGTCTTTCCGGCGCCGTTGGGGCCGATCAGGAAGCGCAGATCTCCCTGCAGCAGCGTCATGTTCACGCCGGAAACCGCTTTGAATCCGTCGAAGTCGACAGTCAGGTCCGAGATCTCTAGGTACTCGGACCCCATACCGACGTTGCCGCCGTAGGCGGGTGCATGTGTGGCAGTTGTCACGGGGTGCCCTCCTTCTGCTTCTTGCGCCGACGAAGCAGGAACAACGACGCGATCCCGCCGGGCAGGAACCCGACGACAAGCACGAACAGTGCGCCCTGGGCGTACGTCCACGCGGACGGGAACTGCTCCGACAACGTCGTCTGCGCCCAGGCGACAGCGATTGCACCTAGCACTGGTCCGAGCAGGGTGGTGCGGCCACCAATCGCGACACCGATGATGAATGCGATCGAGGCGAGAACACCGACGTCTTGCGGGGTGATGATGCCGACGATCGGGACGAACAGCGCTCCCGCGATCGATGCCCACAAGGCCGCGACGACGTAAGCGACCAGCTTGATGTTCGCGGGGTCGTAGCCGAGGAAGCGGACGCGCTCCTCCTGGTCCCGCACGGCGACGAGTAATTCGCCGTACCGGCTGTTCATCAGCTGCCGGGTGATGAACATGACCACCAGCAACGTACCGGCGGCGATGAAATAGAGCATTTGCTTATTGACCGGATCATTCAGCGTGAAGCCGAACCAGGTGCGGAAGTAACTTATGCCGTTCGAGCCGCCAAGCGTGTTCTGCTGACTGATAAGCAATATGGCAAATGCCGCAGCGAGTGCCTGGCTGAGGATTGCAAAGTACGCGCCCTTCACCCGCCGCTTGAAGATACCCATACCGAGCAGCAGCGCCAGCAACGGCGGGATGGTCAGAATCATCAGCAACGTCGCGAATGGGCTCGTGAATGGGAGCCAGAAGCCGGGTAGGTCACGCTGTCCGCCGAGTTGCATGAAGTCGGGCAGTGCTCCCGAACCGTCGCGGATTTCTGCGTCGGCGAGCTTCATGTGCATGGCCATCATATAAGCGCCGAGTCCGAAGAACACGCCCTGCCCGAGGGTGAGCATTCCACCGCGGCCCCACGCCAGACCGATGCCAACAGCGACGATGGCGAAGCACAAGAACTTGCCAAGCAGATTGAGGCGGAAATCGCTCAGCAAGGCAGGTGCGACGACGAACAACATCAGAGCGCCAGCTGCGAATCCGAGGGCTACGCCGTAGCGCTCGAACCACGACCGCTCAGCTTTCGGGATCTTCGGCTTCGCGGCGTCGGGGGAATCCTTGACCAAAGTGCTGATCATACGAGGCTCCTAGTCTTGACGCTGACGAGGCCCTGCGGCCGAACTTGCAGGAAGATGATGATCGCAACGAACACCAAGACTTTCGCGATGCTCGCGGTGGTGGAGTATTCGATTACCGAGTGCAGCACTCCCAGCGCGAACGCAGCGATCACCGCCCCGCGAATCTGTCCGAGACCACCAGCGATGACGACCAGGAACGCGTCGACGATGTAGCTCTGACCAATCGTCGGGCTTGTTGATCCGATCAGTGTCAGCGCGACCCCAGCTACTCCAGCGAGACCAGAGCCGATGAAGAAGGTCGTGAGGTCGGTGCGCCGGCTTGAGATTCCGCTCACTTCAGCAAGGTCACGGTTCTGAACGACCGCGCGGATCCGGCGCCCTATGGAGGTGTACTTCAGCGCTGCGGCGAGAACGGCAACGCACACAATGGCGAGAATCAGGATGAACAGGCGTGATTTCGTTAGCACGACGCCGAGTACTTCGATGTTGCCGCGCAGAAACTCTGGTGTGGCGACGTTGACGGCGGGAGCGCCGAAGATGTCCCGCGCTACCTGCTGCAGGATCAGCCCGACACCGAACGTGACGAGCAACGTGTCCAGCGGCCGGTGATACATGCGTTTAAGCAGGGTCGCTTCGAGTATTACGCCCATCGTGCCGCCGACGCAGAAACCGACAATCAGCGACACGAACAGCGACACCCCGGCACTCGAAATAACTTGTTGAACAACGAATGCGGTGTACGACCCGGCCATGATGAACTCACCATGCGCCATGTTGATGACGCCCATCTGGCCGAACGTGAGGGAGAGGCCCAGCGCGATCAGAAGCAAGATCGAACCGATGCTGAGCCCGGTGAAGAGCTGGCTGGCTAAAACGTCCATCGACACCAACCTTTCGTGTGAGAACTGACTTGTGGCCGCACGCTGGGGCCTGTACCTGTCAGGCACGGGCCCCAGGCCGCTAAATCAGTTGGGGCATCAGTTGCCGGACAGGCCTTCAGCCCACTCGTACGACTCGAGGTAGGGGTCCGGATCGATCGGGCCGTCGGACTCCCACACGGTGTCGATGAGTCCGTCACTGTTGATCACGCCGATGCGTGACGTCTTGGTGATGTGGTTGTTGTCGCCATTGATCGTCACGGTGCCTTCGGGCGCAGCGAAGGACACTCCACCTGCCGCAGCCTGTACGTCGGCGACGTCGAATGATTCAGCCTGCTCGACTGATTCCTTCCAGAGGTAGACCGAGGTGTACGCGGCTTCCATCGGATCGGAGGTCGGCTTATTGTCGCCGAATCGCTCCTTGTACGCAGCAACGAATGTCTGGTTCTCCGGAGTGTCGACGGTCTGGTAGTAGTTCCACGCGGTCAGCTGGCCCTCGATGTTCTGCACACCGATGCCGCCGACCTCTTCCTCCGCAATGGACACTGAGACGACCGGCATCGCTTCGGCAGTGAGGCCCGCGTTGGAGTACTCGCGGAAGAAGGCGACGTTGGAGTCACCGTTCAGGGTGTTGAAGACCGCATCTGCTCCAGCGGTGCGGACTTTGTTGACGATGGTCGAGAAGTCGGTTGAACCCAGCGGGGTGTAGTCCTCACCGAGGATCTCGATTCCATTCGCTTCGGCATAGGCCTTGATCACAGAGTTTGCCGTGCGCGGGAACACATAGTCGCTGCCCACGAGGTACAGCGATTCTGTGCCCTGTTCTTTCAAGTAATCAAGGGCTGGGACGATTTGCTGGTTCGTGGTAGCGCCGGAGTAGAAGATGTTCGGGGAGGCTTCGAGACCCTCATATTGGACGGGGTAGTAGAGCAGGGAATTGTTGTCCTCGAAGACCGGCAGCATCGCTTTACGGCTTGCGGAGGTCCAGCCACCAAAGACTGCTGCCACACAGTCCTGGCGGATCAGCTTTTCCGCCTTCTCGGCGAATGTGGCGGGGTCGGACGCGCCATCTTCACCGACGACCTGAATCTGCTTGCCGAGGACGCCACCGTCAGCGTTGATTTCTTCCACCGCGAGGCGGATCGAGTCGCGAACGGTGACCTCGCTGATCGCCATCGTGCCCGAGAGCGAGTTCAGGGACCCAACCTTGATTGTGTCACCACTTGTATCCACGCACGATTCCGCGCTGGCAGCCGCTTCATCGCCAGCACGGCTGCCGCACGCCGTGAGAAGTAGACCGATCGCTACCAGTGCGGTGGGGGCAGCGATCATGCGCCTGGACAACCTCATCGGCACACCTTTCGTTCCGTTCGTCGGGAGCTTTCGGTGACGCCGTGAGGGCGCCACGTTGAAGCCAGTCCTGGGGAACGGTATTGAGTGCCTGTTTCGGTCAAGTGACCAGTTGTCACGGTGAGGTGAATCACTGTTACCGGGTGGTAAACAGTCCCAAAGTGGGCGAAAAGGAAGTGTGACGGGCGCTGGGTGAAGCACACAGCGCCCGCCACTATCGTCGTGAACCCTCCGGGCCGCAGCCCGCAACCCCCGCGATGGATGGCGGTGTGCGGGGGCGGCTCACTGGGGCTGGGCCCGGGGTCGCACGACGACCATCGGGTGCCGTCACCCGGTGGGGCGGGCAGTGGGGCGGCACCCGAAGACTAGGTCAGCCCAGAGGGACGGTGCTCATCCCGTCGGAAAAGCAGCCTTTACCTGTCTGGAAATCACCCGCGAACGCAAGCCCGCCCATGCACTGGGGCGCGGCGGTTCCGGAGACCATGACAGTGGCACTCGGTCCTGCGATTCCGATTGAAAGCCCCGGGTTGAGGCCCCACGTTTCCGCCGTTGCACCATCGCCGATGGCAATGGCAGCGGGGCCTGAGAAGTTGGTCGCCGCGCTCGTCGCGGTACCACCATCCGCCGCAATCGCCAGGGAAAGTCCGAACATTTCTCCGGCCGCTGCGGCGTTTCCGTCAAAGCCAAATGCTGCTGCCGCGCTCGAATCGTCTGCGGTCGCAGAACATGATGATGTGGCAGAGGTTGCTGCCGGGCCCGTTCCCGGAACCGCCGGACACTCCACGGGCGCGGCTGCTGCTGTCGTCGCACCCAGTAGTGACGCCGAGCCGGCTATCAGGGCGCCGCTCGCAGCGAGAGCGAGGCGGCGTGTAACGCGATGGTGTGTTGATACTGCCGTCTGAGACATGCCATCTCCATCGGGGTGAAGGTGTGAACTGCCTTACACACAGTCTTCGGAGCATGAGTTCAGACGGATTGGGTCAGAGCGAAACTTTCGGGAAAATTTCTGAGAAACGAGTTAGCGCGGGTCCGGAAGCCGGGACCCGCGCTAACTTGCACACGCTGCCCTTAGGAGCCGAGGAAACCATCGACGGAGCCAGCGAGGTCGCCGAACATGTCGAAGACCATCTCGAAGTTGCTGAAGTCGCCAGTGCCGTCGTTGTCTCTGATCCACAGCGCGAACGCCGCGATCATATCGAGAATCGAACCGAACATGTGCGTAACCCCTTCACAGTAAACCGCTTTCAGCGCGGGCATTCCGCGCCTGCTGTAACGGTATGTTGGGGCAGTACCGAATCCGGTCACCGATCAGGCTCGGCCGAATGACGATACGCTCACAATCCGCGCGCCGCGGCCCCGAACCGTCACAGGTGCGGAGCGAACTCCTCGTCCGGTATCCGCTCTCGCACGCGATCCCGCGAATCTTCCCGCACTAGGTACGGGGAAATGGTGCTGCGGTGTTCGTTGAGGTCGATGTCCTTCCCGATAGCGGGAAAGGCCCGCTGCGGACAGGTATCCCGTTCGCAGATCCGGCAGCCCACTCCAATGGGGGTTGCTGTGCCGGAATCTGAGATATCAAGGCCATCCGCGTAAACCGTGCGTCCCGCGTGGCGCAGCTCGCACCCCAGTCCGATCGCGAAAGTCTTACCGGGCTCGCCGTACCTCGAGGCCCGTCGCTCGACCGTTCTGGCGATCCACAGGTAGCGGCGGCCGTCGGGCATTTCGGCGATCTGTCGCATGATCTTGCCGGGATAGGCGAAAGTCTCGTAGACGTTCCACAGCGGACATGTGCCGCCGGTCGACGAGAAGTGAAACCCCGTTGCCGATTGCCGTTTCGACATGTTGCCTGCGCGGTCTACCCGCACGAAAGAGAACGGCACTCCGCGGAGGTTCGGCCGCTGCAGCGTCGACAGTCGGTGACAGATTGATTCGTAGCTGACCGAGTAGAAGGCGGACATCCGCTCAACGTCGTACTTAAAGTCCTCAGCCACCTCGTGGAACTGCCGGTAGGGCAGCATCGTCGCGGCGGCGAAGTACTTGGCGAGGCTGACCCGGGCGAGCCGTCGCGCGGCGTCGGAGCTGAAGTTGCCTTCGTCCACAAGCTCATCAAGGAGTTCGCCGCACTCGAGATACGCGAGCTCGGTGGCGAACTTGAAGACTTGCTGGCCGGGAGAGAGATGTGTCGAAATCTCCATCACCCGGGTTTCGGGGTGGTAGCGGTGCAGTACGGAATCCCCAAGGTCGATGCGCTTGATGATCTGCACGCCGTGCACCCGCTCGAGCCGCCGGGCGATCTCCCTCCGCACGTCGGCGTGGTGCATGCGCATCTGCACAGTCAGCTGCTCGGCGGCGGTGTCGAGTTCGTGGAAGTAGTTCTGCCGTTGGTAGACGTAGTCACGGACTTCCTCGTGGGGCATCGTGATCGCGCCGGATCCGCTGCCGTCGTTGTACCGGTCTTCCGTTGCGGCTGCCAGCTGGGAGGTCGTGTTGCGGTAGCGGCGGTGCAAGTTGACGACCGCCCGGGCGATTGCGGGGTGCGTTTGCACCAGGCTGGCAACCTCTTGCGCGTCGGCATCCACGCCGACTTCAGAATCGAGGAGAACCTCCCGCATTTCGGCGATGAGACGGGTGGTGTCCTGAGACGCGAAGAACGTCGCATCGACTCCGAATAGCTCGGTGATCCGCAGCAGAACGGGGACGGTCAGCGGTCGCACGTCATGTTCGATCTGGTTCAGGTAGCTCGCCGAGATGTCGAGCATCTTCGCAAGCTCGACCTGGCTCAGGCCCCGCTCGGCTCTCAGTTGCCGCAAGCGTGCACCGACAAACGTCTTTGCCACGAGTTCCAGGCTATGCGCAGGCTGGCGGGACTGCTAGCCGATTCCCATGACCAGGTTCGCAATATTCACAGCGGTGCGCGTGGCAAGCGCACATTCCGGCCGTCTAGTCGAATGTGAATGTGCTCACATTGCTCCAGTGTTGTGCCTCGGCTGGCGTAGAGGGGTTGCGGGCGGTGCGCCGAGGTGGTGACTGAGGGCCCGTTGCGCTCACCTGCGCTAACGTAACGCTCGTACTGTTTTTTCTCGGCGGCTCCTCGGCGCTTCTTCGCAAAATTTGCAAGACCCCTCGTAAACCTAGCCACAATTGGCACTTGCAAGGGGTAGACCAGCGTCTTTATGGTGTGGCATCGTCGGTTAAGTAACCGAACCACCGAGGTACAAAGATGCGAAGCCGGTCACATGTGTGAGCACTCGGTAACGAGCCGTTTACACGGGCCGCTTCACGCCTCGTAAGGGTCAGACTCACAGAAACTGGAGAATCGATGTCTAACGTCGGTAAGCCACGTACCGCCGCTGAAATTCAGCAGGACTGGGACACCAACCCTCGCTGGAAGGGAATCACCCGCGACTACAGCGCTGAGCAGGTCGCCGAACTTCAGGGCAGCGTCGTAGAAGAGCACACGCTGGCTCGCCGCGGTGCGGAAATCCTGTGGGAAGGCGTCAACAGCGACGATTACATCAACGCTCTTGGTGCACTGACCGGCAACATGGCCGTTCAGCAGGTCCGCGCGGGCCTGAAGGCCATCTACCTGTCCGGCTGGCAGGTCGCCGGTGACGCGAACCTCTCGGGTCACACCTACCCTGACCAGAGCCTCTACCCGGCAAACTCAGTTCCAGCTGTTGTTCGCCGCATCAACAACGCGCTGCTCCGTGCCGACGAGATCGCGCGTGTCGAGGGTGACACGGCAGTTGACAACTGGCTGGTGCCGATCGTCGCTGACGGTGAAGCGGGCTTCGGTGGCGCGCTGAACGTCTACGAGCTGCAGAAGGCCATGATTGCCGCGGGCGCCGCTGGTACCCACTGGGAAGACCAGCTCGCGTCGGAGAAGAAGTGCGGCCACCTCGGTGGCAAGGTGCTGATCCCCACCCAGCAGCACATCCGCACGCTGACCTCGGCCCGTCTCGCAGCGGACGTTTCCAACACGGAAACCGTCGTCATCGCTCGTACCGACGCTGAGGCCGCGACACTCATCACGTCTGATGTCGACGAGCGTGACCGCCCGTTCATCACCGGCGAGCGCACCGCTGAGGGCTTCTACAACATCAAGAATGGCATCGAGCCCTGCATCGCCCGCGCGAAGGCTTACGCACCGTACGCGGACATGATCTGGATGGAGACCGGTGTTCCGGACCTCGAGGTCGCGAAGAAGTTCGCCGAGGCTGTGAAGGCTGACTTCCCAGACCAGCTGCTGTCGTACAACTGCTCACCGTCCTTCAACTGGCGGGCGCACCTCGACGACTCGACGATTGCGAAGTTCCAGAAGGAACTCGGCGCGATGGGCTTCAAGTTCCAGTTCATCACGCTCGCGGGCTTCCACGCACTCAACTACAGCATGTTCGACCTGGCTTACGGCTATGCCCGTGAAGGCATGACCGCCTACGTTGACCTGCAGGAGCGCGAGTTCGCGTCAGAAGCTCGCGGCTACACCGCCACCAAGCACCAGCGCGAGGTTGGTGCCGGCTACTTCGACCGCATCGCTACCACAGTGGACCCGAACACCTCCACCGCAGCCCTCAAGGGGTCGACTGAAGAAGGCCAGTTCCACTGATGACCGGGCAAGCTGACACTCCCGCCGCCAAGCCGGGCGCCGGAGACAAGATCTCGCGAGTGGGTGTTATCGGCGCCGGCCAGATGGGTGCTGGTATCGCGGAGGTGTGCGCTCGCGCACACGTCGACGTGCTGGTGTTCGAGCAGACCCGTGAACTCGCCGCCGCAGGCCGGGCGCGAATTCTCCGGTCGCTTGACCGTGGTGTGAGCAGCGGGAAGATCACCGAGCGTGAGCGGGAGCAGGCCGCCTGGCGACTCCGCTTCACCTCCGATCTCGGTGATTTCGCTGATCGTCAGCTTGTCGTTGAGGCTGTTGTCGAGGAGGAGAAGGTCAAGACGGAAGTCTTCCGGGAACTTGACCAGATCGTCACCGACCCAAAGGCAGTACTGGCTTCCAACACCTCGTCCATCCCGATCATGAAGCTGGGCATGGCCACCAAGAACTCCAGCCGTGTAGTGGGCATGCACTTTTTCAACCCGGTGCCGGTCCTGCCCCTGGTTGAATTGGTGACCACCTTGATGACCAGTTCCGACGTATCCGAGCGTGCGGAAGCGTTCGCTCGCGATGTGCTCGGCAAGCAGGTTGTGCGGTCTGCGGACCGTTCCGGCTTCGTGGTCAACGCCCTCCTTGTCCCGTACCTGCTTTCCGCGATTCGTATGGTCGAATCTGGATTCGCGACGGTGGAGGACATCGATAAGGCGATCGTGCTTGGTCTTGCGCACCCAATGGGGCCGCTCGCGCTGAGCGACTTGGTTGGGCTCGACACCATCAAGGCCATCGCGGACTCGATGTACGAGGAGTTCAAGGAGCCTTTGTACTCGCCGCCGCCGCTGCTGCTGCGCATGGTTGAGGCGGGCAGGCTGGGCAAGAAGGCAGGGCACGGGTTCTACCAGTACCCAGCGTCCGGCCGTCCGTCCGCGAAGTGATCGGCTAGCCAGCCAAGCGGGCGCTCAAACATCAAGGGGTGCGGTTATTCCACAGCGAACGACCGCACCCCTTCTTGTCGTTTACGGCCTTTAGCGCAGTAGGGTTGCATCGAGCACAAATACTGGCCGCCAGCACTCGGGACGGGCCGGGCTGCGGCGCAGGAAAGGTGAAGGCAGGAATGACCAGTTCCCCCCACATGAGTGAGTATCGCTCAAGCATCCTGGGCTACCCGCGGATCGGTCCGCGCCGTGAACTCAAGCGGGCTCTCGAGTCGTATTGGCGCGGTGGCATCTCGCAGGAGGAACTGGTTGCCGCAGGAAGGGAACTGCAGGAGCAGACCTGGAGCGAACTCGCTGCCACCGGGCTTTCTCAGGTGCCGGGGAACACCTTCTCTTACTACGATCATGTCCTTGACACAGCGTTTCTGTTCGGCGCGATTCCGCAACGGTTCAAAGCGCTAGAAGAAGAACTGAACCCGCTCGACCTGTACTTCACGATGGCTCGCGGCCGGCCCGACTTCCCGCCGCTCGAGCTCGTGAAGTTTATTAGCAGCAACTATTACTATCGCCAGCCGGAACTGGAACCGGAGATCGAGTTCGGGCTGAACGCTGATCACATCATCGACGAGATCAAGCGCGGCAACGAGGCTGGTATCGAACTCCGCCCGGTCATCATGGGTCCCGTCACCCTCCTCTTGATGAGCAAGGCGTCCGCGCAGGCGCGCGAGGGCTTTCAGACCCTCGATCTGCTCGATAGCCTGCTGACAAAATACGAAGATCTCTTCGAGCGCCTAGCGCGCGCAGGCACGACCTGCGTTCAGCTTGACGAACCGTACTTCACGCTCGAACGCACCGACGACGAACTCGACGCTTTCAAACGCGCGTACGAAACACTCGGGCATTCACCCCTGCGCCCACGGCTGCTCGTCACCGGTCAGTACGGTGATCTCGGCCCTGCCCTCCCGATTCTCGCGGCAACGAAGGTCGAGGCCATCGGGCTGGATCTGGTGACCGCGCGCAAGACTCCTGCCGAACTAGCCGAGATTCCAGGACTCCGGCGCAAGCGTATTTATGCGGGTGTCGTCAGCGGACGGAATGTGTGGAAAACCGACAAACTGGCCGCGCTCGACTACCTCCGGGAACTTCAGGAAGTTGTGCCGGACATCGTCGTGTCCACCTCGTGCACGCTGCTGCACGTTCCGGTGGACGTCCTCTCTGAGTTCGATTTGCTCGGTAGCGTTGCCGATCGCCTCGCGTTCGCCAAGCAAAAGGTCGGGGAAGTGGTTGCGCTAGCCCGTGCTCTGAAAGATGGCGCACCAGAGCGCTGGGTGTCACCGAGTGACGAGCCCATCGCTCCGCCAGACGACGCTGTGCGCAAGCGCGTCGCCGCGGTGACCGACGCTGACCGTGAGCGCGTCCCGTACGCCAAGCGCAGGGTTGCACAGCAGGAGGCGCTGCCTCTTCCCATCGTGCCCACGACGACTCTCGGCTCGTATCCCCAGTCCGCCGCGCTGAAACAGGCTCGATACGACCTCGGTCAAGACCGGCTCACGTATGACGAGTACGTGGGTGTGGTGAAGAGCGAGATCGAGACAGTCGTCCGGCTGCAGGAAGACATCGGGCTCGACGTACTGGTCCACGGCGAAGTCGAGCGAAACGACATGATTCAGTACTTCGCCGAATTGCTTGAAGGCTATCTCGTGACACGGAACGGCTGGGTGCAGGTCTACGGTTCGCGCTGCGTCCGACCGCCAGTCCTCTATGGTGATGTGTCGCGTCCGAAGCCTATGACAGTCGACTGGATCGGCTATGCGCAATCGCTTACGGACAAGCCGGTCAAGGCGATCCTGACTGGCCCCGTAACGATGCTCGCTTTCTCGTTCGTCAGAGAAGACCAGCCACTTCAGGAAACGGTCATGCAACTGGCGCTCGCTGTCCGTGACGAGGTAGCGGACCTGGAAGCCGCGGGCATCAAGGTTATTCAGGTCGACGAACCTGCGATTCGGACACTCTTGCCGCGCCGCATGGAGGGCCGCGAGGAGTACTTGAAGTGGGCGGTCGACGCATTCCGGCTCGCGACCGCGGGTGTTAAACCAGAAACGCAGATCCACACGCACATGGGCCTGTCTGGTGTCGCCGCAGTGGTGGAAGCGATCGAAGACCTCGACGCTGACGTCACCTACCTCGTTACCGCGACTAGGACCCTGTATTGGGTGCTCGACGCGTTGCAGAACGCCGGGCTTACCCGTGGCGTTGGGCCAGGCGTCTACGAGACTCACTCGGCACGGATCCCCGACATCGATGAGATCGATGAATTGCTCACTAAGGCTGTCCAGGCAGTTGAACCCGAACGTCTGTGGGCCAATCCCGATGGTGGGCTCAAAACCCGGCACTGGTGGCAGCTCGAGCCATCACTGCGCAACCTTGTGGCAGCCGCCCGGCGAATCCGGAGGCGCGCGAGCTAGGTGTGCCCGACCTCGTGTGACTTCGCCACCTGAAATCCCGTTTCGGCTCGCCATCTCGCCGCTGCGCGGTATTTCAGGTGGTGAAGTCATTTCGCATGGCCAGGGAGGTACGGCGCTGCCGTTAGGCGTCCTGCCTGAGCTTGCCTGCTCGTATAGGTCACAATGGTGCTGTGCAGCTGATGGACCTCAACGACGAAGCCAAGCGCCGCGATCTTCGCAAGATGAAGATGTTCTCGCTGGCCTTCCTGGCAGTGGCCGCTTCGATATATCTGTACTGCAGGTACCTGGAATCGCAAGAAGACCCCGCCGGCTGGGTGAGTTTTCTGCGCGCGGCGTCAGAGGCTGGCGTCGTTGGCGGCCTCGCCGACTGGTTTGCCGTGACGGCGCTCTTCAAGCGCCCCATGGGACTTCCGATTCCGCATACGGCGCTGATCAAGAAAAAGAAAGATCAGCTTGGCGAGAACCTCGGCACTTTCGTTGGGTCGAACTTTCTGTCGCGCGACGTAGTGACGCAGCGCCTCCAGTCTGCGGAACTGCCCAAAAAGGCCGGGGAGTGGCTGGCTGATCCGGCGCACGCCGACCGGATCGCGACAGAGGCAGCTGCGATGCTGCGGGCATTCGTGATGGTGCTGCGCGATGAGGACGTGCAGCAGGTTATCGACAACACGCTGGTTAAGCGCATCGCGGAACCGAAGTGGGGACCGCCACTTGGAAAGATTCTCGGCGAACTGCTGAAAGAGAACAGGCAGCAGCCCGTGATCGAGTTGCTCTGTGACCGCGCCTACCAATGGGCGCTCGGGTCGCAGGAAACGATAGACCGGATCGTTACGAGAGACTCGCCGACATGGTCCCCGAAGATGGTCGACTTGCTCGTCGGAGAGAAGATCCACCGTGAGCTAGTGGAGTTCGCATGGAAAGTCCGGTCTGATCCCGAACACGAGGTCCGCGTCGCGGCCAACCAGTTCCTCTTCGACTTCGCCGACGATCTGCAGAATGACGAGACCACCATCGCGAAGGCCGAGCGCATCAAAACAGAACTGATGAACCGGCGGGAGGTCACCGGTCTCGCAAGCGCGGCATGGTCACTCGTGAAAAAGATGATCCTCGAATCGGTGGACGACCCTAAGAGCACACTGCGGCTCAAGATCCGCGACTCCGTGATCAGTTTTGGCGAACGGCTAAAGGACGATGCGGCGTTACGTACCAAGGTTGAGCGCTGGATGACCGACGGCGCGGGGTACGTCATCGACAACTACGCGCATGAGATCACGAGCATCATCAGCGATACCGTCGCGAAGTGGGACGCAGATGAAGCGAGCGACAAGATCGAGCTGCAGGTAGGGCGGGATCTTCAATTCATCCGCATCAATGGGACGGTCGTCGGAGCCTTGGCTGGTTTGTCCATCCACTCCATCACTCATTTGCTGTTTGCGTAGCTAGTGTGAAAACCATCACACTGCATGTTCGACACAGCTATCGTGAGTGCTTGCAGCAGTTAGCACACGTGAGTACCCTCACGCACGTAGCCGGAGCAGAAGGTGGAGTTGATGGCCCAGGCTGACGGCGAGTTTGACGGCGCCAAAGATAATTCCGAGTTGATTGCCGAAGAGAGCGGCATCGACGCGGACGATGCCGCTGGCGGCGTCGATGAGCAAGACTCGCCTGAACGCTCCGCGGAAACCGACAATGAGGTCGGGGATGCGTCCGATCTAGAGAAGGACTCTGACGCCTCGCGCCAGGCTGGGGGACCTGCGGCGGTCCGCGTTGTCAGCAACGCGGCGCAGGACATCGGAAGCTTCATACGTGCGCAGCGTGAGCTGGCGCAAGTGTCGCTCCGTCAGCTCGCCGAACGTGCCGGCGTCAGTAACCCTTATCTCAGTCAGATCGAACGTGGGCTACGTAAACCGTCCGCTGAGGTACTCGGCCAAATTGCTAAGGGGCTGAGGGTATCCGCTGAGGCGCTCTATGTGCGTGCTGGAATTCTCGAACAGCGGCAGTCAAGTCCCGTGCGCGACGCGGTACTTGCCGACGCAACGCTCAATGAGCGCCAGAAGCAGGTCATCCTCGAAATCTATAACTCGTTCTGTCATGAGAACGAGGCCAGCCAGGAGTAGGCCACCTGTACTTCGCTGCTTGCTCCGCCCCGGGGTAAGTGCTCAATAGGGGGTGCTGTCCTTGGCGCACATACACGTCGACATTGATGGGGAGCAACACATGGCTAGGACAATCGAATCTGTGAAGACACCGCTGTTCGCGGCTGTCGGCGCGGGGGACTTGGCAGTAGAGGCCGTCGGGGGATTCGTGAAGGATCTCCGTGGTCGTGCGGCCACTGCAGCGACGGACACACAGGCGCGGGCGCAGCGCACCCGGGAGATCATCTCGTCGCTGCCGTCGCAGGTCCCGAGTGACTTGAGCGAGTTGCGCGCGCGGATCAATGGGGACGACCTGCGCAAGCAGGCGGAGTCGTACCTGCACAACGCTGCTGGGACATACGGGGAACTGGCGCAGCGCGGGGAGGGCCGTATCGAGTCGATCCGCCGCCAGCCTGTACTGGAGGCCCGCCTGTCGGAGGCAGCTGGAGCCACCGAAGAGGCGATCGAGGAACTTACGCGACGCTCACGATTCGTTCGTGATTTCGCAACCCGCGCTGTCGGGCGAATCGCATCGCGTTCCGAGAAGGCAGTCGATGCGGCGAGCAAGCAAGCCGCACAGGTTGCGGGCGCTGCTTCTGAAACGGCTTCACGTGCCGCCGAGACTGTAGCCGATGTCAAGGACACGGTGGTGGCGGAAGCTGCTGAGGTTCGCGACGCCGCGGCGGAACGCGTCGCAGATCTTGCCGACGAAACCAGGGAGACGTTGGCCGATGCGGCTGAGTCAGCCGAAGACACTTCGAAGGATGCGGCTGGTGCCGCGACGGATGCTGCAGAGAAGGCGAAGGAAGAAGTCGCCGAAACAGCCGAGACGGTAAAGAAGGCGCCGACGCGGCGCACTGCGACGAAGCGGGCCGCGACACCGCGCCGGAGCAGCCAGAGCAAGTCAGCCGCAGAGCAGTAAAACAGCCGCAATCTGCACGAGCTTGGGCCGCGGCAATCGGCACGGCCCAAGCTGTGTAGAACGGTCAATCAGCCACCACTAGAGTGGTGGTGTGCAAATACAGGCCTTTGTTTCGCTGCTCCTGACCCTCGCCGCGATCGGCGCGGGCGCGTTCGCAGTCGTTCACGCGGTGCGGCAGCGCCCAGACGCGTTTCCGGCTGTGGATAAGCTGACCAAGCCCGTGTGGCTCGCCATCCTCGGCGTGTCGACGTTTGTGCTGTTTGTTTTCAATCTGCCGAGCCTGCTGGGTTTCGTTGCGGTGATTGCTATCGGTGTTTATCTCGCGGACGTACGCCCTCGCGTGGATGAAGTTCAGCGCGGCCCCCGCTGGTAGCTGACACGTACGAAAGTTTCACCTTAAACCTTGACAACGGTCATTGTCTCAATGGTACGGTACTAGCGAGCCCCAACGAGGAGGCTTGATCGGTTTACGCCGATGGTGCCTTGAGGAGTGATCAATGTCGATCGTCCATGATAAGAGGCGAAGTGTCCCCGCGGAGGGGGCCTGCACTGAAGGTTCAACTCGCGTCTGCAGCGCCGCGGACGTCGATGATGTTGCCTTTCTTCAGGTGCGGACAACGGAGTCTAGCGCCGAAGAAACAGGCCGTCGACTGCTTGATTCTGCAGCTCGAAAGTCGTACGACCCCGCGACTGAGATCGATTGGGATGCGCCTCTCGATCCGTCGCTGTTTGGCATGACCCCTGAATGGTCTAGCTTGTACGGCACCGAGCTCTGGGAGCGAATGACTCCTGAGCAGCGGGTCACGTTGACTAACCATGAGGCTGCGAGCATCAGCGGCACCGGAATCTGGTTCGAGATGATTCTGATGCAGATGCTTCTGCGCGATATTTACTGGCGAGACGCATCAACCTCACACGTGCAATTCGGGCTTACCGAAATTGCCGACGAGTGCCGCCACTCGACAATGTTTGCACGCGCAGCCACCAAGATGGGTGTTCCATCATATAAGCCTGGCAAAGCCGTCATGCACCTTGCTAACGCGTTCAAGTCGGTAGCTACGGGCGCGCTGGCTTACGGTGGCACGCTATTTGCCGAGGAAATCCTCGACATGATGCAGCGCGACTTTATGCGTGACGAACGTGTGCAGCCCGTCACTCGGGCAGTCAGCCAGATCCACGTTCTAGAAGAGGCGCGCCATATTCGATTTGCGCGTGAAGAGACGATCCGCAGGATGCGAGAAGTCAACTGGGTCCAGCGCGAAGGTGCACGTTTGATCCTTGGTATAACCGCGTACTTCATTGTGACCGAGCTGGTTAATCCGGAGGCATACAAGGCTGCGGGCCTCGATGTCAAAGAGGCCAAGAAGGCTGCCCGAGAAAATCCGCACTACCAGCGCAAGGTCCGCGAAGGATCGCGAAAGTCTATCGAGTTTCTTGACAGCGTTGGGTTAATCGGCGGGCCATCGAAGTTCCTTCTGCGGCGAGCCAACATAATCTGAGGTTCGTTGAAACGGTCGGAAGAGATGGTCGCGGTATACTCCACGCAGGTGCTCACTGCGCCGAGCGATCGGCATAGTCACAACCCCTCCGTTCAGCGCGGAGGTGAGCGAAAGCGGGAGATGAAGGAATACCGGATCGACGATCTGGCACGCGCAGCAGGGATCAGTGTCCGAAATGTGCGTGTTTACCAGGACCGTGGATTACTGCCGCCGCCTCGTAAAGAGGGCCGGACCGGGTGGTACAACGAGTCCCATCTCTCGCGCCTGCGGCTGATTATCCGCATGCTTGAACGCGGTTACACATTTGCGACGATCAGTGAATTGCTCCTCGCCTCCCAACAGGGAATGAGCGTCGAGGACATACTTGAAACCGACGATATACGGGGCCCCCTGGGGTTCTTCCGATCAAAAGCAAAGGTCACACTTGGGGAGTTCCGAAAGATATTCGGCGACCCAGTTTCACCGGCGCCCGCAGAACGTATCAAAGTTCAGGGGGCCCTGGCCGCATCCGCCGACGAGTTGTCTGCCGTAAACCCGAAGTTGCTCGAGATTGCACAAACGCTCGTGGATTCCGGAGTCCCGCTTGAGAAGATTCTCGAGAGAGGGCAGATTGTGCGCGATGATTTGCGGGACGTCGCGCGCGTCTTCGTTTCCTCTATCACCGAGACGTTCCTGCCCGACGGGCTTGGCTCAGCTGAAGGAATCCACCTCGATGAAAAACGGATTGCGGAGCTTGCGGAACTGTCCAAGAAACTCCGGCCCCTCGCGAACCGCATCGTAGATGTCCTTTTCACTGAGGTTATGGAAATTGAAGTCAGCAGGGCAATCAATCGCGCTGCGACGGCACTCAACGGAGAATCTGAAGAAGGCGAGTCCGGCTCGCAAACTCGCTGACCGGTGGATGCCTGAACTTGAAATCCATCGAAAGCTGCACTGTGGGCCGAATTTTATAAAAACCCTACGCGGGGGCTTGCAAACTGGGCTATTTTGTAAAAAGATTACGTCTTAAGCGCAACGACGCGCTTGCCGGCAGTGCTGCCGGAGCCACGAACACGATGAGGTGAATCTGGTGAGATTCCCGGTGATTGGCCCAGCTATGGGGGCGGTCCCAATTACGCGGCCATTGGCGTCCATCGGGCTTGCACGTGAGGCGTTACTGGGAACAGTCTCCGCTTCAGCCCGCAAGCTTCTGGTCCCCGGGAGCGATGGCACCGTCCAGTTGCCAGATGCGGCCCCGCTGTCGAACCCCACACTTTTCTCCGAGATCACGGCTCCAGCCGCAGACCAGACGATCGTCTCGAAAGACGGAACCAAGCTGCACGTCCGCGTGTTCGGCCGCCCCGGGGCGCAGCCTCTTGTGCTCTCACACGGATGGACGTGTTCCACAGAGTTCTGGCGTCCACAGATCAATGCACTTGCGGACGAGTTCCGCATCATCACCTACGATCAGCGCGGTCATGGTCGCAGCGAACTAGGCCGCGCCAGACTCAGCCCGGAACTGCTGGCTGACGACTTCTCAAGTGTCCTTTCGGGGTCTCTGGCGCCCGGGGAACGCGCGGTGCTGGTCGGCCACAGCATGGGCGGCATGACCATCATGTCGTGGGCAGACAAGCACCGGGCGGAAGTGGCGCGCTACGCCTCGTCGGCTTTGCTGCTAAGCACAGCGTCAGACCGCCTGACGGCCGAGGAACTGGTCATCCCTCCCGTGCTCCGGAATGTGCCGGGCCGTCCGGTCCTGGTTCACGCGCTGATATCAGCCCCGGTACCCACGGGCCTGTTGCCGTCGGAGATTCTCCGCTACGCGACAATGGGAAGCGCTTCAACTCCGGAGCAGCGCGAATTCTGCCGCACGATCGTGAATGCTTGCCCGCGCCGGGTCCGCGGCATGTGGGGCACGGTGCTGGGGCGTCTGGATATCGCAAATGCACTGGATAATCTGGTTGTTCCGACGGGTGTCCTCGTCGGCAGCGCGGACCGTCTGACACCGCCGGTGCACTCCTACCGGATCAAGGATCGGCTAGAGATGTCCGGCAACCTGGAGTCGTTCAGCGAGATCGCGGGTATCGGCCACATGAGCCCGGTGGAGGCGCCAGAAATGGTGGTTTCTGAGATTCGCCGCCTCGCCGGTATCCCCGCATCGCATCGTCGCGTGGGCTGACCTAACTGAAGATCACGGTCTTCCTGCCGTGCACCTGCACCCTGTCCTCCAGATGCCAGCGCAGCCCCCGTGACAGGACGATCTTCTCGATGTCGCGCCCGTGGCGCACCATATCGGCGATCGAGTAGGAGTGGTCGATTCGCACAACGTCCTGTTCGATGATCGGGCCGGCGTCGAGTTCCGCGGTGACGTAGTGGCAGGTGGCACCAATAATCTTCACGCCCCGTTCGTGGGCTTGATGGTAGGGCCGGGCGCCAACGAACGACGGCAAGAAGCTGTGGTGAATGTTGATCGCCTTGCGCTTCCAATGCGCACACAACTCGGGCGGCAGCACCTGCATGAATCGCGCTAGGACGACAGCGTGCGGATCATGGGAGTCAACGAGTCCGCGCACCTGTTCAAACGCGGCGGCGCGTTGTTCCGGATCGGCCGGGAACGGAACATGCTGGAACGGAACGCCATGTGCCCGCGCGACCGGTTCCAGGTTCGTGTGATTCCCGATGACAGCGCAGATCTCGGCCGGCAGTTCACCTGTCGCGGCGCGACCGAGCAGGTCGTGCAAGCAGTGCCCTTCCTTGCTGACCAGGAGTACGATCCGCTTCGGCGCTCCGGTGTCATGCACGGACCACTCGGCTTCCTTGCCGAATGTGGCGGCGATTTCCGCAAAACGTCCCCGGAACTCTTCAAGACTCATCCGCACCGATGAAGCAGTAACAGCCTGCCGTGTGAAGAACCAGCCGGTATCAGGGTCAGCATGGTATGCCGCTTCCACAATCCAGGCACCGGCCCCCGCGAGGAACCCGGACAGGCGCGCCACAATACCCAGCGCGTCGGGACAGCCAAGGGACAACACGAAACGGCGTTCGTCAGAGACCGGGTTCAATACCATGCCGGTAAGTATGACAAGCTCACGAGAATGGATCCCCTCCGCAGTGTCACCCGTTCGCGTGTCGCCAGCATGATCGACCACACCTTGCTGAAGCCCGAGGCCACGACGAGTGATGTTGACGCCCTCATTTCGGAGGCACAGGAACTCGGCGTCCTCGCCATCTGTGTGTCGCCGTCGATGCTGCCGGTGAAGGCTGAGGGCCTCGTCGTCGCGACGGTAGCTGGGTTCCCTTCAGGGAAGCACCAATCACTCGTCAAAGGTGTCGAGGCGCGTATGGCTGTGGAAGCCGGTGCAGCTGAGGTCGACATGGTGATCGACGTCGGCCGGGCACTCGCAGGTGATTTCGATGCGGTACTCCAGGACATCCTCATCGTGCGTGAAGCCGCCGGCATGAAGACCGTGCTGAAAGTGATCATCGAATCAGCTGCGCTGCCCGACGAAGCCATCGTGCGTGTTTGTGAGGTCGCCCGAACTGCCGGTGCGGATTTCGTGAAGACCTCGACTGGGTTCCACCCGGCGGGCGGCGCCACAGTTCACGCCATCGAATTGATGGCGCAGACTGTTGGCGGCCAATTGGGCATCAAGGCGAGCGGCGGGATCCGCACACCCGAGGCCGCACAGGCAATGATTGCAGCCGGTGCGACACGGCTGGGCCTGTCCGGCTCGCGTGCCGTGCTTGAGGGCTTCACCGACTGACGAAGAGCGCCGTCAGAACAGTTCGCACACCACTTCTTCGTCTTCAGCGCGCTCGAGTTCCGCGCGGTCGCCTTCGAGTCGAACCTCGATGCCGTCGCCGGTGACGGTCATATCGGTGGGCTTCATCCCGAGCGGGAAATCAGCAAGACCCTCACCGATTGTCTGAATTATCGCTTGCGGGAGTTCACGCGGAATATTGATGCCGAGCAGGTTCGCGTCCGTGACCTCCAGCGAGATCGCCTCGTTCTGGATCGTCGGTGCGACTGTGACACTGAGCAATGCGCCCACGACCTGAACCTCGAGGGTCTGATCCGCAGGCCGGGGCTCGACCGCGGTGACAACCGCGAGGATGCCCTGCTGCTGCAGCGTCGCCAGGATGCCCTGTGAGGTCCACCTGATGTCAGCCGCGGAACTCTCGACCGTCGTCGCGATCTCACCGTCGTTGAACGTCTGCACACCGTTGAGCCGCAGATCCATATGCATACCGTCGGCATCGCCGAGCCGGTTGCCGGTGGTGGAAACCTCGACCCATGGTGTCTTGCCATCGACCATCTGCATGAGCATCGGCTTGCGGCTCATAGTGACTTCAACGTCAGACCCGATCGACTGGCTCATCGACTGTGCCATGCAGTCCGACACTCGGTTGCGCAGGTACAGTTCGCTGCCGACACCGACGGCGGCAATGCCAACGACAAGCACCACAACCACAATCAGGGCGATGCGGCTGCCACGGCGCTTCCGCTTGGGCGGTGGCGGATAGTTACGGTTACTTGTCATCATCGACTGCCATTCTGCCCGAGGGTTCTTCAGTCAGCGCTACGAGAACGCTGTGTTTTCCCTAAGGTCTTTCACACTGTGACTTCGGGGGCCACCTGAGCCCATTCGACGGTGAGGATGCAGTCACGCAATCTGCGGCGGGGAACATGAACGGGTACGCCCCGATCCCGCATGGCGAGAAGTGCGGCGCGCCAGCGCTGCCGTGGGCCGTAGGGCGCATAGCCCGCCGCGCGCGCCCAGCATTCGTCGGCGAGGTTCAGCAGATCAAAGATCCGCTCTCCGGGGACGTTCCGGTGGATCAGGGCCTTCGGAAGTCGCTCAGCCACATCCGAAGGCGTGGCGACAAAATGCGGATCCCACGCGAGTGTGAGACTCAGCGGCCGGTGCTTGTCGAGGAGGATCCACGCACAGCGGCGGCCAAGCTCGTCGCAAGTGCCGTCCATGATGAGACCATTCGGAGCGAGCCCCGTCTGCATCGCTGCCCACGCCGCTGGCACATCGGACTCGTCGTACTGACGCAGAACGTTGAATGCACGCACCAGGACGGGATGAAGCCCCGCGAGCTCGAATCCTCCGTACGCGAAATCAACCCTGTCCCCGCCCGTGACAACGCGGGCGGGATCGATCTCAAGCCCGACAACCCGAGTCTGGGGCGCGACGGCGCGAAGCCGGGCTGCGAGCTCGAATGTTGTTACCGGTACCGAGCCGTAACCCACGTCGGCGACGAGCGGTTCGGGCGTACTTTGGAGCACCCGCCGCACATCTGGATGGTGTACGAGCCACCGGTCGCCGCGGCGCAGGCGGTTCACCCCGGTGGTGCCGCGCGTAACCCGGCCTAACGCTCGGCTGCGAGCTCCGGTGGGGGCTCCGCGCGAGGAACGAGCCCCCAGCACGGTTACAGGTTCTTTTCGATCCAGTCTGCGGTGAACTTGTCCTCTTTCTCGTACAGATCGACGAGACTCTGCAGGACGAGCTTTTCAAGTTTGCCGCCCACGATGGGAACACTCACGCGGCCTTCGACCGTGGCGTCGACGACAGATCGGTCCCCGTCCGCCTTCAGCGTGCGGGTGCCTTTGACGTTACCCGGCCCGCCCTTCATCGTTGCAAAGAGTTCACCTGTCGACGTGCCGTCGAACTTAGTCCAGCTTTCTTTGCGTTCGATCACCATGTCGTTCTTGATGACGGTCTGAGCGACTGACGGGAGCTTAGAGCGAGGAATGAATTGTTCGAGTTCGACCGTGATGCCGGAGTCGTCCGCGCTGAACGAAGTGACGCGGGCATTGGTGCCGCCCACAGCAGCAAGACGGTCCTCCCAGTACTGCTTGGTGGCGATCGCTGTGAAGACTTTCTCAGCGGGAAACGGGAATTCTTTGTGGTACTCAGTGCGGCGAGCCATAACGGGCAGGTTACCGTTCTCTTGTGTCTGCCATCCACTCAACTGACGTTGTGGCGCGGCTCGCTGACGAGTTCGGCGCCGCGGTCTCCTTCGGCACGCCGCTCGCTGCGCACACCACGCTGCGGCTTGGCGGCCCGGCAGCGGCGATAGTGACCTGCACGACGACGGACATGCTCGCCGGCGTGGTCCGCAGGCTCGATCAGGAACAGGTCCCTGTCCTGATCCTGGCGGGTGGTTCGAATCTTGTGATCGCTGATGACGGCGTGGATGCGGTGGTCGTACGGGTGGCGGCAACGTCCTATTCAATAGACGGCGCTGTCGTCCACGCGGAAGCGGGCACGAACTGGGACACCGTGGTTGCCGCGAGTGTCGTTGCGGGCCTCGGCGGACTGGAATGTCTGTCCGGAATTCCGGGCTCAACGGGGGCGACGCCCGTCCAGAACGTGGGTGCCTACGGAGTCGAGATCTCCTCGGTTCTCCGCCGTGTGAAACTGCTCGACCGCGCGAGCGGCAACGTGCACTGGGTGGATCCCGCCGACCTGCACCTGTCCTATCGTCATAGCATTCTGAAGAACACCGACACCGCGGTCGTGCTGTCCGTCGAAATGGGTTTGCTTGACGACGGCCTCAGCGCGCCAGTCCGCTATGGCGAGCTGGCGCGCAATCTGGGCGCGGCAGAAGGAGACCGGGTAGCGGCCGCGCAGGTGCGTGACGCTGTGCTGAAACTGCGTGGCAGCAAGGGGATGGTGCTCAACTCTCAGGATCACGACACCTGGAGCGCGGGCTCCTTCTTCACCAACCCGGTCGTGTCCCGCGAAGACCTTCCACGCGTGCTTGCGGCCATCCATGAGCGCCTGGGTGACGACATCGCCGTGCCACAGTTCGCGAGCGCTGACGGCGGAGTGAAACTCTCAGCCGGATGGCTCATCGAGAGGGCCGGGTTCAGCCGTGGCTTTCCCGGCGAAGACGCTCGCGCGCGGCTGTCGACGAAGCACACGCTCGCGTTGACGAACCGCGGGGATGCGACGACCGCTGACCTGGTTGGCCTAGCACGTACGGTGCGGGACGGGGTGCGTGACGCATTCGGTGTGGACCTGCACCCCGAGCCAGTGTTTGTGGGCGCTCAGCTCTGACCTGGTTCCCGGTGGAACTTTCCGGGTCCCGCCTGTGCCCGCGGTTTGATCATCACTTGGTCGATGTTGACGTGAGAGGGACGCGTCGCGACGAAACTAATTACTTCGGCGATGTCCTCGGCGGACAGGGGAGTGAAGCCTTCGTAGACTTTAGCTGCGCGCTCGTCATCACCCTCAAAACGGACCTTGGAGAATTCCGTCTCGACTGCACCGGGAGCAACTTCCGTGAGGCGGACGGGCTTGCCGAGCAACTCGTCGCGCAGGGTGCGGTGCAGAACCCCCTGAGCATGCTTCGCTGACGTATAGCCGGAGCCTCCGCTGTAAATTTCGAGGGCCGCGATCGACGTGACTGTGACGATCAGTCCGTCACCAGAGTCGATCAGTTTCGGCAGCAGTGCTTTCGTCATCCGCAACGTTCCGAGGACGTTCGTTTCCCACATCCACCGCCAATTGTCCAGGTCAGCATCCATGACGGTTTCGAGCCCTTTGGCTCCGCCAGCGTTGTTCACCAGCACGCTGACACGGGGAATTGCTGTGGTAAACGCATGGACGGACTCGTCGTCGGTGACATCGAGTGGCAGGGCGGTACCGCCGATTTCCTGCGCCAGCGCCTCGATCCGGTCGACGCGCCGCGCCCCCACAATGACGTGGAACCCCGCGTCGGCGAGTGCCCGTGCGGTGGCTTCACCAATTCCCGAACTAGCTCCTGTCACGACCGCGACCCGAGTGTTTTCAGCGATATCCATGATGCTGATGGTAGTAGCGGCGATATAGCGTGGTCGTCATGTTCGCGATCCACCAGGCAATCAGCGCAGACGGAACCCGCATCGTGTACCGGGCGGCGGGCAACCGTGACAATCAGGCTCTTGTCCTGCTGCACGGCTGGGCGCAATCCTCGGCATGCTGGGGTGACGGCGTAATCGATTCGCTCGCGGAGTCGTACCGCGTGCTTGCTCTTGATCTGCGCGGCCATGGCTACTCGGATGCGCCAGCCGCGGGATACGACGACTCCCAGCGCTGGGCAGACGATGTCGCAGCGGTGCTCCTGCGTGACGCGGCTCGTGACCCGGTGCTCGTTGGCTGGTCGTACGGCGGACTTGTGGCATGCGATTACCTCGCCGTGCACGGCGTGCAAGCTGTGGCGGGTCTCGTCCTGGTCGGTGCGGTTACAAGCCTCGGTCGCGATCATCCTGGGGCGGTTACCGGTGACGCGATGAAGCGCGCCATTCCGGGTGCATTCTCTGAAGTGCCGAGAGACGCGATCCGTGCGCTCGGTGGTTTCGGGACGGCGCTTGTTCCGGAGCGTCTGAGTGGCGAACTCGGCGCCGTCCAGCAGGCTCTCTTCGGAGCAAGTCTGGCTACACCACCGCGGGTGCGTGAGGCGCTGTTCCGGCGAAGCGTGGACCATGACGAGATGCTCGGAGGCCTGAAATTGGCCGCGCTGGTAATTCATGGCACCGAGGATCAGGTCGTGGCCCTCGAGACCGCGAAACACAACGCGGAAATGCTGCTCAATGCGCATGCTTCCTTCTGGGCTGATTCTGGGCACGCGCCCTTCGTTGAAAATCCCGGTCGATTCGTGGAAGAGATCTCGAACTTTGTGGGTTCACTTAGGAGAGATGCTTCCGACAGCCGCCGACCCGGCGCGCAGAACCGCTGAAGAGATAGGTCAGGATATCGCCAGTGACCACCCCGGACACCCGCCGGTCTACGCGCGGGACTTTACTTAGCATGCCGTCGCTGCGCCGGATCGCTGTCATCACCGTCCACACTTCGCCGCTGGCGCAGCCCGGGACTGGGGATGCGGGCGGTATGAACGTGTATGTGCTGCAAACGGCGAAGGAACTCGCCGCGCGGGGCGTCGAGGTCGAGATTTTCACACGTGCTACCTCATCCGCAGATCCCGCGTCTGTCACGGCGGCTGATGGTGTGGTTGTCCGCAACATCGTTGCGGGCCCCTTCGAGGGCCTCGGCAAAACCGACTTGCCCAGCCAGATGTGCCCGTTCACCGCGGCAGTGCTCCGCGAGGAAGCGAACCACGCACCCGGCTACTACGATCTAGTCCACTCGCACTATTGGCTTTCCGGCCAGGTCGGCTGGCTGGCGCGCGACCGATGGTCAGTTCCGCTCGTCCATACCGCGCACACCCTCGCGGCGGTGAAAAACGCGTCACTCGCCGAGGGGGACACTCCGGAGCCGCTCGCACGCCGCGCGGGGGAGCAACAGGTGGCCGATGAAGCTGACCGCCTGGTCGTGAACACCGCGGATGAGCGGGCAGCGCTCCAGAATTACTATGACGCGGATCCCGCGAAGATCGATGTTGTTGCTCCCGGCGCTGATCTGACGGTGTACCACCCTGCGAGCAAGCATGCCGCGCGGGCAGCACTGGGGTTCGACGCGGACGAGACAGTGGTGACTTTTGTGGGGCGCATTCAGCCACTCAAGGCTCCGGATGTTCTGGTCCGAGCGGCCGCGGAGATCATTCGCAGGGAGCCCGGACTGCCGCTGCGCCTCGTCGTGGTCGGCGGGCATTCGGGCACCGCGGAACAGTCCTATTCGCTGGTCAGGCTCGCTCACCAGGCGGGCATCGCGGATCGCGTGACGTTCCTGCCACCGCAGCCGTCGGCGCAACTCGCCGACGTGTACCGAGCCTCTGATCTGGTAGCGGTACCCAGCTACTCCGAGTCATTCGGGTTGGTCGCTGTCGAGGCGCAGGCATGCGGAACACCTGTTATCGCCGCGGATGTCGGCGGACTGGGGGTCGCCGTCAATCATGGGGTTACCGGGACCCTTGTCAACGGCCACGCCCCAGGCCTATGGGCGAAAACGATCAGCGAACTCATCCATGATCATGACCGCCGGGCGCGCTATGCCGCCGCTGCGCCGGACCACGCGTCAAACTTCTCGTGGACCCACACGGCTGATGGGCTGCTGCGCAGCTACGACCGTGCGCTCAGCCGAACCGGTGTGAGCCCTGTGCTTGCGGGCGCTGACCGGTTCCGCAGCCGCGTTGCAGATCTTGCCCTGCGCCGCCAGCGAAACAATCGAACGGTCGAGCCCGCAGCGGCGCAGCGCTAACACGCAACGCGATGCCGTCTGCCGGATATCTGGCTGAAATCGATGCTGCCGGGCGTGGCACTCTGGAGGGGTAAGCATCCGGAAGGAGACGCGGAAATCATGGCTGACGAGGTCGCACGATCATTCGGCACAATCGAGGAAACGCTGACAGAACGGGAACTCGAGTTCGAGCGCCGCGGCGATGAGCACGTCATCGTGCAACTGCCTGGCGTGCGCAAGCTGAAAACCACCTGCTTGTTCACCGTGAGCGTGCACGGTGTGCGCATCGAGGCATTCGTGTGCCGCCATCCGGACGAGAACGAACCGGCAGTGCACCAGTACTTGCTGCAGCGAAACCGCAAGCTGTACGGGGTCGCGTACACGATTGACCGCAGTGGCGACATCTACCTTGTGGGGCGCATGGGTCATCACGCTGTGACACCCGACGAACTAGACCGGCTTTTGGGGCAGGTCCTCGAGGCGGCAGACGGCGATTTCAATGTTCTCCTCGAGATTGGTTTCATCTCGTCCATTCGCCGGGAATGGGCATGGCGGATCTCCCGGGGTGAGCCACTCGACAATTTGAAGGCTTTCGAACATCTCATCAAAACTGGAGATGGCAACGGCGGCATAGCTTCTGAAGCCGAGGCCGACGCGGGCGCCAGCCCGGGCAGTGGGCAGGGCGTGCACGGCTGACGGAACCGGGCTGCTCCCAAGGGCTGTGAGAAACTGCTCGGGGCGCGGTGCTACGGTGGGCAAAATCACACCGCGAATTCCCCTCAGCGAGGAGCGAGATGAGCTTCCACAGTCCCTTTCCCGATGTCGAGATCCCTTCCACGAGCATCTACGAGTTCCTCTTTGGCTCGCTAACGGATGCGGAGTTAGAACTTCCCGCCTTCGTTGACGGGCCGTCCGGAGCGGTGACTACCTACGGTGAGCTCATCGCGCACATCAACGGCGTCGCGGGTGCGCTTGCTGCGCGCGGTATCGAGCCAGGCGACGTCGTTGCGCTGCACTCACCGAATGTGCCGGCGTTCGGTTCGGTCTTCCACGGCATCCTCCGCGCGGGCGCCACGGCAACGACGATCAATGCGCTGTACACCGCCGACGACATCGCCAAGCAACTCGAGGACTCCAAGGCGAAGTTCCTCTTCACGGTGTCGCCGCTGCTTCCGCAGGCGAAGGCCGGGGCGGAACAAGCGGGCTTGGCAGCGGAAAGCATTGTTGTCCTTGACGGTTCCGAGGGATATGCCTCGTTGCGTGATCTGCTGACGGAGCTTGCACCGACCCCGCGCGTGACCATCGATCCTGAGGAGCATCTGGCGGTTTTGCCGTATTCCTCGGGTACGACTGGGCGGCCGAAGGGTGTCATGCTCACGCACCGCAATCTCGTTGCGAATGTGTGTCAGGCCAGTGAGGCACTCGGAGGCGGCCAGCACCGGATTCTTTCCGTGCTGCCTTTCTTCCACATCTACGGCATGACGGTGCTGCTGAACATTGCGCTTCGCAACAGGTCGACTCTGGTGACGATGCCGCGGTTCGACCTGATGGAGTTCCTGCGGATCACGTCTGAACACAAGTGCACTCAAGTCTTTATCGCACCGCCGATCGCCGTGGCGCTGGCAAAGCACCCCGCTGTGGACCAGTTCGATCTGTCCAGCGTCGAGCTCGTTTTCTCGGGGGCGGCGCCGCTAGACGCGAATCTTGGCCAGGCTGTCGCTCAGCGCCTCAACTGCCAGGTACGCCAGGGATACGGGATGAGTGAGATGAGCCCGGTGAGCCACCTGATCCCAGTGAATAGAGATGATGTCGCGCTCGACTCGGTTGGTTTCACCGTTCCCAACATGGAGTGCAAGCTCGTCGATCCGGGGACTGGCGAGGAGATTCAGGTTCCCGAGTCTGGTGTCAGTGAGCCCGGTGAACTGTGGTGCAAGGGCCCCAACATCATGCGTGGCTACCTCGGTAACGCTGAAGCAACCGCTGAGACGCTCGTGGAAGATGGGTACCTGCGCACCGGCGATATCGCTACCGTTTCGTCGGATGGTGTCGTGTCGATCGTCGACCGTCTCAAAGAACTCATCAAGTACAAGGGCTACCAGGTCCCGCCCGCGGAGCTAGAGGCGCTGCTGCTGACGCACCCGCAGATCGCGGATGCGGCTGTCATCGGTGTAATCGACGACGAGGGCGAGGAAGTGCCGAAGGCATTTGTCGTTCGCCAGGCAGAATCCGGGCTGACTGAGCAGGAGGTCATCGACTTCGTCGCGGAGAAAGTCTCGCCGCACAAGAAGGTCCGCGCGGTGGAGTTCCTCGATGCCGTCCCGAAGTCCGCGGCCGGAAAGATCCTGCGCAAGGATCTCCGGGCACGGGAGTCAGCTTCAGCCTGATGGCCAGGTCCGTCTCAGATGCTGAGGCGAGTACCCGGTGACAGCACACAAGGGTCCGGTGCTCATGCGAGTATGAAGGTATGAGTATCGGAACCCTTGTTTTGCTTCGTCATGGTGAAAGTGAATGGAACGCCCTCAACCTCTTCACAGGCTGGGTGGACGTGCATCTCACGGAAAAAGGCATCGGCGAAGGAAAACGAGCAGGTGAGCTTCTCGTTGAGAACGAGGTCCTTCCCGACATCCTTTACACGTCTCTGCTTCGCCGTGCGATCAGCACCGCGCACGTAGCCCTCGACGCCGCGGACCGGCTCTGGATCCCGGTAGTGCGCGATTGGCGGCTGAACGAGCGCCACTACGGTGCGCTGCAGGGTAAGAACAAGGCGCAGGTGCTCGCCGAATTTGGTGACGACCAGTTCATGCTGTGGCGGCGCAGTTACAGCACCCCGCCACCCCCGATTGAGCGCGGCAGTGAGTACAGCCAAGACACGGACGAGCGCTATGCGGATATCGACGGCGGACCGCTGACCGAGTGCCTGTCTGACGTCGTCACGAGGCTGATTCCGTATTGGGAAGAGACCATCGCGCGTGACCTGCGTGCCGGGAAGACCGTCTTGGTCGCAGCACATGGCAACTCGCTGCGTGCCCTCGTCAAGCACCTCGACGAGATCTCGGACGAGGACATCGCCGGAATGAACATCCCGACAGGTATCCCGCTGGTGTACGAATTCAGCGGCGACGATCTGAAGCCAGCCAACCCCGGCGGAACCTACCTCGATCCAGCGGCAGCTGCGGCAGGTGCGGCAGCGGTCGCAGCCCAGGGCAAGTAAGGCTTACGAACTGTCGACAATAACGATCATGAAGTGAATCCGTCGCGGATCTATCCGTTTAGTGAACAAAAGGGAAACGCGGATAGAGGAAACTGTGACGTGCATTGAAAAGTGCACGCGAAATTAGGGTGTCTGTTCCTTTTTCCGTACGATTTACACTGTGACGATCGTTCAGGCTGTACTGCTGGCGGTGCTTGCAGCGGCCATAGGTGCGATTGCCGGCTCGGCAATCAATTCGCGACTGCAGGCACGCGCCAAGGCGCGCGAGGATGCACGTGAGGGTCTGACAGTGTCGCAGGTCCTCGACCTCGTCGTCTCGTCCTCACCAATCGGGATCGCAGTTGTCGACGAGCACCAGCACGTGCTGATGTCCAATCTGCGTGTGGAAGAGCTTGGGGTGGTGCGTAACCACTTGCTCGATGACCGGGCATGGGTTGCGAGTCAAAAGGTGTTCGCCAATGGCGAGAGTGTTGATTTTGATGTGTCGGAAAAAATGCAGCCCTTCGTGCGCGGGGCTGTTGCGGTACGCGGCCACGCACACCTGCTCCATTCTGCCGATCCACGAATTGCCGTGATTTACGCCGAGGACGATTCTGAGCAGGTGCGCATGGAGGCGACGCGGCGCGATTTCGTTGCCAACGTCAGCCATGAACTGAAAACTCCGGTCGGTGCGGTCAGCTTGCTCACTGAGGCGCTGCTTGAGTCAGTCGACGATCCTGATTCGGTGCGCCACTTCGGTGAAAAGATGCTCCACGAGTCCAATCGACTTGGGAATATGGTCAGCGAACTCATCGCGCTGTCACGGCTTCAGGGTGCCGAGAAGCTTCCTGATCTCGATGTTGTTGACGTCGATTCGGTGGTGTCCGAAGCGATGGAACGCTCCTCGGTGTCCGCGGAAGCCGCGGAAATCACCATTACGACTGATTTCCCCAGTGGTCTCGAGGTACTCGGCGATCGCACGTTGCTCGTCACCGCCCTCACCAACTTGCTGTCGAATGCGATCTCGTATTCGCCTCCCAAGACCCCGGTCACAATCAGCCGGAATTTGCGGGACACCAATGTCGAGATCAGCGTGACCGATCGCGGAATTGGCATTGCCCCGGAATACCATGAACGGGTTTTTGAACGATTCTTCCGGGTGGATAAGGCGCGCTCCCGCGCAACTGGCGGGACCGGACTAGGGCTAGCGATTGTGAAGCATGTTGCCGCGAACCACAATGGTTCGATTCGCATGTGGAGCCGCCCGGGAACTGGATCGACTTTCACCCTTGTGCTGCCTGTCTACGTGGAGGCAGATGACGCGGCCGAGGAAACTCCCGTTGGCCGGGGATCAGGTGAGCCCAGAGTGGAACCCAGAGCGAAAAACAGAGAGGAAGTACGCCGGTGACAAGTGTGCTGATCGTCGAAGACGAGGAATCCCTGGCCGATCCGCTAGCATTCCTGCTCCGCAAAGAGGGGTTCGAGGTCACGATTGCCGCCGACGGTCCTGCAGCTCTTGATTCATTCGATGTTGCGGGCGCGGACATTGTTTTGCTCGACATCATGCTTCCTGGCATGAGCGGTACCGAAGTATGCAAGCAGCTGCGGGCACGCTCGACCGTGCCCGTGATCATGGTGACAGCCCGCGACAGTGAGATTGACAAGGTGGTGGGGCTCGAAATCGGCGCGGACGACTATGTCACGAAGCCTTACTCGTCCCGAGAATTGATTGCGCGTATCCGGGCGGTCCTGCGTCGCGGTGTGGAGCCTGAGGCAGAACCTTCGGGTGACACGGTTCTCGAAGCGGGGCCGGTCCGAATGGATGTCGACCGGCACATCGTGCAGGTCAGCGGCGCATCTGTGACGCTGCCACTGAAAGAATTTGACCTGCTGGAGTACTTGCTGCGCAACAGTGGACGCGTGCTGACTCGCGGCCAGTTGATCGATCGGGTCTGGGGCGCCGATTATGTCGGTGATACCAAGACCCTTGACGTCCACGTGAAGCGGCTGCGGTCGAAGATCGAGCAGGACCCGGCCAAGCCCCGCCATCTTGTGACTGTGCGAGGGCTCGGATACAAGCTCGAGCCGTGATTTCGGTCAGCCGCACTAGTTCTGAACAGCCGCGTTAGAAGCAGCTAACGCGGCTGACTCATTGCTACCGCGGCTGCTTAGCCCAGTGCGATCAGGCCTGCTTGGTGGCCGGGTGGATCGCGATGAGTCTGTGATTGCCCTGATCTCCGCGGCGCTTGCAGATCTTCGCGAGCTTCTTGTATGCGTCGTCGCCGATCAGCGCCCGCAACTCGGGGCCGTACGACTTCCAGACAGGTTCGGAACCGACGTGCGCTTCCGGTGAGGAGGTGCACCACCAGGTGAGGTCGGCGCCACCCGATCCCCAGCCGCGCCGGTCGAACTCGGTCAAGGTGGTCTTCAGGACCTGCTCGCCGTCGGGACGCGTTATCCATTCCTGCGAGCGGCGGATGGGCAATTGCCAGCACACATCCGGCTTGAGTTCGAGCGGATGTCTGCCCGTTCGCAACGCGAGACCGTGTAGCGAACATCCCGGGCCGCCGGCGAATCCAGGCCGATTCAGGAAGACGCATGCGCCGTCGTGCTGCCGGGTCCGAAGGGCATCTTCGCCCTCCAGTTCGTCGGTTTCGAAGATCTCAGGCTCGCCATAAAATTGCCAGTCTGCTTCGGTCAGTTCCTCCGCTGCCCGCGATACACGGTCGCGGTCTTCGTCGTCGGCAAGGAAAGCGCCATGGGAACAGCAGCCGTCCGATGCCCGGCCCGGCACAATGCCGTGGCATTTGGGGGTGCCGAATACGCAAGTCCAGCGTGAGAGCAGCCAGGTCAGATCGGCGCTGATGAGATGATCGGAATCCGCGGGGTCCAGGAACTCGACCCATTCACGTGGAAAGTCCGGCTCGACTTCGGGGACACTTGGGCGAGGCGGGGTCACAGCGTCCGACGGTAGCGGTCTAAGTTGGACATGTGCGCCTTGGGGTCCTCGATGTGGGCAGTAATACGGTTCATCTACTGATGGTAGACGCTCATCGCGGTGGTCATCCGACCCCGATGAGTTCGACGAAGGCAGCGCTGCGGCTTGCTGAGCAGATGGACAAGAATGGTGATCTGACGAAGAAGTGCGCCGACAGCCTTGTCACTACGGTTGCCGAGTTCTCAGGTATCGCGCAGTCATCCGGCTGTGAGGAGTTGATGGCATTCGCAACGTCCGCGGTCCGCGACGCGAAAAACTCTGAGGCTGTGCTGGCGCGCGTCAAAGAAGAAGCAGGGGTGGCTCTCGAGGTGCTCCCTGGCGTGGAGGAAGCCCGCCTCACCTTCCTGGCCGTGCGTCGCTGGTACGGGTGGAGCGCTGGGCGAATCCTGAACCTCGATATTGGCGGTGGATCACTCGAAATCAGCACGGGCATCGACGAAGATCCGGACGCGGCGATGTCCTTACCGCTGGGTGCGGGGCGGCTCACCCGGGACTGGCTTCCTGAAGACCCTCCTGATAGGCGCCGCATCGCTGTGCTGCGTGACTGGCTCGATGCTGAACTCTCCGATGTGGCGAAGCAGATCAGGGAAACCGGCAGACCGGATTTAGTGGTAGCCACCTCCAAAACTTTCCGGTCTCTGGCGCGGCTGACGGGGGCCGCGCCTTCCTCAGCTGGCCCGCGGGTGAAGCGGACCCTGACCGAAGCCGGGCTCCGTCAGATCATCGCCTTCATCTCACGGATGACAGCCTCCGATCGCGCGGAACTCGAAGGGGTGAGTTCGGATCGTGCTCCACAGATCGTCGCGGGCGCCCTTATCGCGGAGGCGGCTATGCGTGCGCTGTCGATCGATACGGTGGACATTTGCCCCTGGGCATTGCGAGAGGGTCTAATTCTCCGCAAGCTCGACACCGGGTTCGGCAATGGGGAAGCGGGCGAATGAGCGGCTGGGAGCGAGACACAGTGAGTGCAGTGCAGTGACGTACGGAATGCGGGGGACACCGCGCAACATCAGAGTGGGTCTGTCCACTGCCTCGGTCTATCCACAAAACACCGAGGCAGCGTTTCAGTACGCTGCTGAACTCGGCTATGACGGTGTCGAAGTTATGGTCTGGGCGGAGCAGATCAGCCAGGACACCGGCACGATTGCGGAGCTGTCGAAGAGGTACGGCGTTCCTATCCTGTCGATCCACGCGCCGTGCTTGCTGATCTCACAGCGCGTGTGGGGTTCCGACCCCGCGACGAAGCTGGACCGGTCCGCTCAGATGGCTGCGGACCTGGGCGCGGATACGGTGGTGGTGCACCCACCGTTCCGATGGCAGCGCAAGTACGTGGATGGCTTCGCGGATCAGGTTATGGGCCTTGAAGCGAGTACCGGCGTGAACATTGCAGTCGAGAATATGTTTCCCATGCGCGCCGACCGGCTGTTCGGGAAGCGAACGAAGTCTGCGGAGCGCATGCGTGTGCGGGGTGGCCCCGGACGTGCGGTCTCTGCCTTCGCGCCGTCATATGACCCGACCGACGTCGATCACCCACATTTCACTCTCGACTTATCGCACACCGCCACTGCTGGCATGGATGCGATTGAACTCGCGGACCGGATGGGGGAGCGGCTCGTTCACGTGCACCTCGCGGATGGACGCGGCGCATCGGTCGATGAGCATTTGCTCCCGGGGCATGGAACACAGCCGTGCGCCGAGATCTGTCAGCGGCTGGCCGAACAGAACTTCGAGGGCCAGGTCGTACTCGAGATCAGCACGAAGCATGCCCGCACGACAGGTGAGCGTTCCATGATGCTCGGCGAAGCCCTGCAGTTCGCCAGGAGTCATCTTGGCGTCAGTGCTGGCGATGCGTCGCAGCCCTGAGCCATCCACGGTGCGGCGGCTAGCGAGCGACGCCCCGGTCATGGCAACCTACTCGACATGACCACAATTGCTGTCATCGGCGGCGGACGCATCGGCGAAGCCCTGATTTCCGGACTGCTCGCATCAGGTCGCGAACCGCGTGACGTCGTCGTTTCCGAAAGGATGGCTAGCCGCGCCACCGAGCTGTGCCGGAGATTTGGTATCCGGGCGCTGTCACTTCGTGATGCGGCCGAAAGCGCGGATGTGGTGGTGATTGCGACTAAACCGGGGGACGTGGGCAACGTTGTCGACCACCTCGTCCAGGTGCTTGACGACTCGGATCGCGAGAAGACAGTCGTTTCTCTCGTCGCCGGTCTCACCGCGGGCTGGTACGAGGCCAAATTGCCCGCGGGCACGCCCGTTGTGCGGGTCATGCCGAACACTCCGATGTTGGTCAATCAAGGTATGTGCGTTGTCGCTCCGGGGCGCTACGCCGCTGAACAACACATCGCGCTGGTCGAGGAGATGCTGCGTCCGGTCGGGCGTGTGATGACGGTGCGAGAGCAGATGATGGACGTGATCACCGCGGTTTCCGGTTCCGGCCCGGCGTACTTCTTTTTGGTGGTCGAAGCGATGGCAGATGCTGCGGTGAGGCTTGGGCTTACGCGGGACGCTGCTATGGAATTAGTTGTTCAAACAATGACTGGATCGGCAGCAATGCTCCAGCGCACCCTCGATGAAGGTGGCCCCGCGGTGCTTACTGCAGCGAACGAGTTGCGCTACGCGGTGACGTCGCCAGGCGGAACGACCGCTGCCGGGTTGGCTGAACTCGAGCGGAACGGGTTGCGCACGAGCATCTTTGAGGCGCTGGAGGCGGCGCGGGATCGCTCGGTCGAGCTCGGTGAACAACTTGATTGATAGTTGCGGTAGCTAATACCACACAATCGATCTTGTGCCAATTAGGCACACCCGTCGCATTGTGCCCAGTTGTCCCGCTAAGCTCGATAGAGCACGCACGTGTCGACACCGTCGGAGGGGAAGCCGACGGCGCGAGTCGTGCTGGAGGTGAGAACAACATGGCGGCGGATGAATCGCCCACGGCAGGGTCGGCGGATAACGTCACCCAATCGGTTTTTGGAGCGACCAAGTTTCTGACGGTTGCTGAAGTGGCTTCGATGATGCGGGTTTCGAAAATGACCGTGTATCGGCTCGTGCACGGCGGTGACCTGCCAGCGGTTCGCGTCGGCAGGTCATTCCGGGTCCAGGCACAGGCCGTTGATGACTATTTGCGGAAGTCGTATTTCGACGCGGGATAGCGTTTCTGGACCCTCGGTTAACAGGTTGAGCGCGATCGCCGGTAACATCGATCCTCGGCGCGCTAGCCGACTGGCTTATAGTCAACGCCTGGAACGCCGGGCGCTGGCCCGGCCAGTGTTGAGCAGAGGGTTCACAGGGATCCTTTGGCGCAACTCGGCTGGCCGGCAGGTTCCACTATGCGCGGAAACGCGTGTGAAGCAGATGACGTTGAGCAGAACGAGGTGCACCCACAATGGGTTCAGTGATCAAGAAGCGACGCAAGCGTATGTCGAAGAAGAAGCACCGCAAGCTTCTGCGTCGTACGCGGGTGCAGCGTCGCAAACTCGGTAAGTGATCCGCGCGGGGCAGGGCCCGTCTTGGGTCTGCCCCACGCGTTGATGCAATGCATCCCTGCCCGTCACCCCCAAAGGTGGCGGGCTGGTGTGTTATCGCCGCCGCGCCAGGCGCGGGTGGATGTCGTGTTGACCGTTGTCTCACCTCCCCGTATCGGATTAGGGTGGGGGTGGTGAAAACGATGGTGGAGGGGCCAGGGACTTCCGGTATGGAGGTTCCTGGGGACGCCAGTTACTCAGCGGGGGCCAGCACAGTGGTGGATAGTACCGACAGTGACGTTGTGTCCATGCGCGATGAATCGTCGGATACATCGAACACCGAGGTGACAGAGACGCCAGCGACTGCCTCATCCAAAGCTGTTAGCGACGCGGATGAGGGTGACGCCGAGCGGCCTGCTCGGGACAACCGCCCACGCGTCGTTCTGGTCACCGGTGCGAGTCGCTTTCTCGGCGGCTTCCTGACAGCTCGTCTTGCGCAGAATCCCGATATTGAGCGCGTCATCGCGGTTGATGCCGTTCCGCCGTCGAAAGACATGCGGCGGCGAATGGGACGAGCAGACTTCGTCCGCGCCGATATTCGCAATCCGCTGATTGCCAAGGTGGTGCGCAATGCGGAGGTCGACACCGTCGTGCACCTTTCGATGTCATCGCATCCGTCGCGTGCTGGAGGGCGTGCGGCTACGAAAGAGATGAATGTCATCGGGGCAATGCAGCTGCTCGCCGCGTGCCAGAAATCCTCCTCCGTCAAGCGCGTAGTCCTGAAATCGTCTTCCACGATCTACGGATCGAGTTCCAAGGATCCCGCGATGTTCACCGAGGAGATGAGCGCGCGGCGGCCACCAAAAAGCGGCTACGCCAGGGACTGCCTCGATGTTGAGGGATACACGCGCGCTCTCGGCCGCCGCAGGCCTGACATCGCGACAACAATCTTACGTCTCGCGCCAATAATCGGTCCCCGGCTAGAAACGGAACTCAGCCGATTTCTCCTGCAGCCGCTGGTGCCGACGATCATGGGCCGGGATCCTCGCATGCAGCTACTGCATGAGGAGGACGCACTAGCGGCGCTTGAGCGCTCCACAATCTCGCAGGCATCTGGCACGTTCAATATCGCCGCGGACGGAGTGGTCGCCCTTTCTCAAGCGATCAGGCGTGCCGGCGGAGTGCAGGCCCCGATGTTCCCCGCCGCATTCGCGATGCTTTCGGGCCTGCAGAAACGTCTCGGCATGCATGACTACAGCAGCGACCAGTTCGATTACCTGGTGTTTGGCTGCGGCATGGACACCACGCGAATGCAGACCAGGCTGGGTTTTCTGCCGAAATGGACAACGCTCGAGGCGTTCGATGATCTTCTCCGAAGTCGCAGATCGACATCGGTCATTGATCCGGACACAGTACGCAGGCTTGAATCGAAGGTAGTCGCCGCGGCAGCGCGGTGGGCATGAATCCGAGGGAGACAACGGACGTGGCGAAAGTTATTCCGCTGCATGGCGATGGATATGGCCGCCGTGGCCGCGGGGCGCAGCAGGGCGAAGAGGAGTTCGTCGATCCCCACCATCCGTCAGCCGATGCGGACGCACCCATGGATCTCGCCGCGGAACCCGACGAGTCGGCCGAACCTGACGCGCCTGAGCAGGAAGACAAGGGGTCCGGTAATTTCGCGCTCCCTATCCCGATCCCGCTCGGCGGTGTGCGGCACAAACTTGCCGGGCAGGTCGCGGAGACGGCGGCATTCTTGCGACGCCGCGTTACCGGGGACTACGAGGTCGACGAGTTCGGGTACGACGAGCACCTCAACGATGGGGTACTGCTGCCGATCCTGCGGCCGCTGTATGAGAAATGGTTCCGCATCGATGTCTCGGGGATCGAGAACCTCCCCGATCGCGGTGCAGCGCTTGTCGTCGCGAACCATGCGGGCGTCATTCCGATCGACGGCTTGATGACTTCGGTCGCGGTGCATGACCACACCCCCAACCACCGCCCCATGCGAATGCTTGCCGCTGACCTGGTCTTCGAGACGCCCGTCATCTCAATGCTCGCGCGTAAAGCTGGCCACACCCTGGCCTGCAACCCGGACGCGGAGCGCCTGCTGCGCAACGGAGAGCTCACCGCGGTCTTCCCCGAAGGCTTCAAGGGAATCGGCAAGCCGTACGCAGATCGCTATAAGTTGCAGCGGTTCGGCCGGGGCGGTTTTGTCTCGGCAGCGTTGCGGACCGGTGCGCCGATCGTCCCGTGCTCGATTGTGGGTTCGGAGGAAATCTATCCGAAGGTCGCAGATTTCAAACTGCTCGCCCGACTGCTCGGACTGCCGTACTTCCCGATCACGCCGCTTTTCCCGATCCTGGGACCGCTCGGAGCGATTCCGCTGCCAACCAAGTGGCATATCGTCTTCGGGGAACCCATCGATACGCGTGAATACGGCAGCGCCTCGGCAGAGGACCCGATGGTCGTTTTCGACTTGACCGACCAAGTGCGTGAAACTATTCAGCAGACGCTTTACAGGGTCCTCGCGAATCGTCGGAACATTTTCCTGGGGTAAATCCCGCCCTCAGGCTCTGTTCGCCTCCGCGCGGCGGCTCAGGATGGCGGCCGCGGTGCCGCCAAGGGCGCCGAGTGCCAGCGCAGTAGGGATGCCGATCTTGGCCGCCTTGCGGCCGGTGCGGAAGTCCCGTATTTCCCAGCCGCGCGCCTTCGCGACCTCGCGCAGATCTGAATCAGGGTTGATCGCGACCGCTGTCCCTACAGTCGTGAGCATCGGCATGTCATTGAAGCTGTCAGAATATGCGGTGCAGCGGCGCAGGTTCAGGCCCTCACGAGCAGCAAGTGCACGGACCGCGTGTGCTTTCCCTCGCCCGTGCAAGAGGTCACCGACTAGCCGGCCCGTAAACAAGCCATTCTTGCTTTCAAGGACGGTGCCGAGCGCGCCGGTGAGGCCGAGCCGCTTTGCGATCACCTGGGCGAGTTCGAGTGGCGTCGCGGTCACGAGCCAGACTTGCTGCCCGGCATCGAGGTGCATCTGTGCCAGTGCACGAGTCCCTGGCCAAACCTTGTCGGCAATGAGATCGTCGTAGATCTCCTCCCCGAGCTCCATGAATTCGGCGGTAGACCGGCCTGCGATGAAGGCAAGCGCCTTTTCCTTGCCGCTGGCGACATCCTTGCTGCTCTCACGGCCAGTGATCCGGAACTTGAGCTGCTGCCAGCCGAATTTCGCCATATCGGATACCGCAATGTACTTGCGTGCGGCGAGTCCGCGAGCGAAGTGGATAGATGACGCACCCGAGACCATCGTGTTGTCGACGTCGAAGAACGCGGCTGCCGTCAGGTCCCTTGGTACTGAGGGCTCTTCCGCTGCCTCGAATTCCGCTTCGTGGAGCGCGTGCGCGAACTCAGCGCTTGCCTCGCCCGCGATGTTCGCGAGTTTCTCTGCCACGCTCATCCCAAAGGGTCTGCGCGATTCCCACCTGCTGCGCATCCACTCTGAACTTGTGCTCAGAAACCCTGAACGCTCTGGCACGTCCACCTCCCGCGTCGCCGCAACTCTTCCCCACACTAGACGTCGGCAACTATCGCCACACGGCAATGCTGCCGCCTGTGGTCCGATCCACTCTCAATCGCCGATTATCCTGCTGTACGTGGATAGTTCCCCTAATCAGAACACGAGTGGTGATCAAGCGGCACAGGCGCCCGTGGTTCTGTTGACCCGAGCCGGGTGCGCAGCGTGTGAAGTGGCGCGAAACGACCTCGAAGTTCTTCGGCGCAGTGCTGATTTCGAATTCGCTGTCATCGACGTCGACGTGGAAGCGGAGAGGGACCCAGACCTTCGGGCCGAATATGGAGATCGGCTTCCCGTAGTTCTCCTACATGGCGTAGAACACAGTTACGGCGACGTGGATCTCCCAAGGTTGCGCGCCGACCTGGCTAAGTGAGGTTTGCCTAATCATTCGGCCAGCTCACTCGACGAATCGGCGAAGTTGGTAGACGGCATAGCGAACCGTTACGGTTAAGTGAACAGTGCGTCGGGTTTACTGTGATGAGCAGTGATCCACTGGCTGGCGAGGAGCCTTCAACGTGAGGGAACACGATCTGCCCGAGTGGCCTGAGAGGTCCTGCCGTATGAGCGTGAGCGTACACCTCTCGTGCGGGCGAGTTGGCGCGAGCCCCTGCCTCGTTCTGAGATCGGATCGGTGAAACTGCTGTGAGTGTCTTGATGTTGGGGGTTTCCCACCGGAGCGCGCCCGTGCCGGTGCTCGAGCGCGTGGCGATTGCGGATCCGGACCGGCCGAAGATGCTCGACAAAATACTTACGTCGGCTCATGTGTCAGAGGCGATGGTGGTCTCCACATGTAACCGCGTCGAGGTGTATGCCGTCGTGGATGCATTCCACGGCGCGCTCGCCGACCTTACGAACCTCCTGGCGGACCATTCTGGACTTGGGCTGGGTGACCTGACCCGCCACATGTACGTCCGTTACAGCGAAGCTGCCGCCGAGCATCTCTTTGCGGTAGCCAGTGGTCTCGATTCGATCGTCGTGGGCGAACAGCAGATCCTCGGCCAGATTCGCACCTCGTACGCGGAAGCCGATGCGCATAACACCGTCGGCCGGACGCTCCACGAACTCGCGCAGCAAGCGCTCCGTGTCGGCAAACGAGTGCACAGTGAGACGGGGATCGACGCTGCAGGCGCTTCTGTAGTCTCTGTGGCGCTCGACCGTGCCGCTCGGATCCATGAGGGCCTCGACGGTCGCACGGCAGTGGTAATCGGTGCAGGTGCCATGGCGGGTCTCGCGGTCGCCCATCTGACGCGCGCAGGGGTCGGCGAGATCCTCATCGTCAACCGCACGCTGGAGAAGGCGCAGAACCTCGCGCGAAACGCCACGGAAAACGGTGCGACCGCGTCCGCGATGCACTGGGACCGCCTGGTTGAGGCGCTCGGCGCTGCCGACGTCGCGGTCACATGTACTGGTTCGGTCGGCGCGGTTGTCCACCTCGCTGACGTGCACCATGCAATATCTGCTCGTGCGGGTCGTGAACTCGTCGTGTGCGACCTCGGTCTTCCCCGCGACGTTGACGCGGCAGTCTCCGGCTTGCCTGGCGTGCATGTCCTGGACATGGAGACGTTGCAGCGCGATCCGGGAGCAGGTGCGGCGGCGTCCGATGCGGACGCGGCACGCAGCATCGTCGCCGAGGAACTGGCCGCTTACCTGGACGGCCAGCGGCTGGCGGAGATCACACCGACGGTGGCTGCCTTGCGCCGCCGCGCAGCCGAAGTTGTCGAGGCGGAATTGATGCGGCTCGACTCGAAACTTCCGGCGCTCAGCAACGGTGATCGTGACGAGGTGGCGAACACAGTCCGCCGCGTTGTCGACAAGCTGCTGCACGCGCCGACTGTCCGCGTCAAACAGCTCGCGTCCGCGCCAGGCGGGGACTCGTACGCTGAAGCCCTCCGTGAACTATTCGAGCTCAGCCCGGCGAAAGCCGAAGCGGTTTCCGCGGCCATGGAGTCCGCCCCGGGCGCGCTAGCAGATGATCACACCGCTGCCAGCCTCGACATCATGACAACCCGCAAGGGCCAGCCGGATGCATGAAGGCCAATCACCGCTGCGCATCGGTACGCGGGGGAGTGTGCTTGCGATGACCCAGGCCGGCACCGTCCGTGACGCGATCATCGCAGCCGGATATCCGGCGGAGCTCAAGATCATCCGCACTGCAGGAGACGCGAGCGCGGAACCTGTAGAGAAGATCGGTGTCGGTGTTTTCACTGCGGCCGTGCGCGACGCTCTCGCCGCGAAAGAAGTCGATGTCGCCGTCCACTCGTACAAGGACCTGCCGACAGCGCCTGACGAACGATTCATCCTCGCTGCTGTTCCGCCGAGGGAAGATCCGCGAGATGCGCTGATCTCACGGGACAGCAAAGTGCTAGGGGAACTCGCACCGGGGTCCGTCGTAGGCACGTCCGCGCCGCGCCGGGTGGCGCAGCTCCGAGCGCTCGGCCTGGGGCTCGAAATCGTGCCCTTGCGTGGAAACATTGATACCCGTATCGGGAAAGTGACTTCCGGCGAACTCGATGCCGTGGTACTCGCGCGGGCTGGCCTGGCGCGGGTGGGCCGTGTCGAAGAGATCGCGGAGTCGCTTGACCCCGTACAGATGCTTCCCGCCCCTGCGCAAGGCGCGCTCGCCGTGGAATGCCGTGCGGAAGAGCCCGAGCTCGCCGCGATACTCGCTAAGCAAGACGACCCTGACGCACGCGCGATGGTGAACGCGGAACGGGCGCTGCTTGCGGAACTTGAAGCTGGCTGTACCGCACCGGTCGGTGCACTTGCAGATGTCGTCGAATCACTCGATGATGACGGCGTGATTCATGAGGAACTGTTCCTCCGTGCTTGCGCCGCGGCGCTAGATGGGTCGCGTGTTATTCGCGCGTCGCGAACAGGCAGAGTGGACAAAGCCGTCGAAATCGGCCAAGAACTCGCGCGTGAACTGCTTGACTTAGGCGCACGTGAGCTGATGCCAGCGAACCTGGCTTCAGACTCCGGACCGCCTGGGTGACCCTCAGCTAGCCCCGTGACAAGATTTTGCTACCTGACTGGAGAATCGCCGATGAGCCGAGCACACAAGAGCACACCTGGCAGGATCCTCTTCGTCGGATCTGGGCCCGGTGACCCTGCTCTTCTGACGCTGCGCGCTAAGCAGGTGCTGGAGACGACGTCGATCGCGTTCACAGATGCCGACGTGAGTGACGCGGTGGCGAAGCTCGTTGGAACATGCATTTCCGAAGATGACGGTGACGCGACGTCAGAGGTGCGGCCTGCGCTCGGCGAGCCGTCGGAGGTCGCAAAGACACTGATAGCCGAGGCGCGCAAGGGGCACGACGTAGTTCGGCTAGTGTCGGGTGACCCGATGACCACGGACTCGGTGCTGGCCGAAATCACTGCGGTTGCACGCACGCAAGTTCAGTTCGAAGTTGTGCCGGGCCTCGCGCCAGCGGCGGCGATCCCCGCGTACGCCGGAATGCCGCTCGGTGCCGGACACACCGAAGCCGACGTCCGCGGTGACGTGGACTGGGCGGCGCTCGCCGCAGCCCCCGGCCCCCTCGTGCTGCACGCCACCTCGAGTCACCTCGCGGAAATGGCGAGCGCACTGGTAGAGCACGGTCTGGCACCGCAGACTCCCGCCGCGATCACCGTGTTCGGCACGACTTGTAAGCAGCGCACCATCGAAGCCACCCTCGCAACGCTGAACGCGTCCGGTTCGGAACTTACGGGTTCGCTCGTCGTGACGGTCGGTAAGGTCGTCGAGGCGCGCAGCAAGATGTCCTGGTGGGAGAACCGCGACCTCTACGGCTGGACGGTGCTGGTGCCCCGAACGAAGCAGCAGGCTGGTGAAATGAGCGACCGCCTGGTCAGTTACGGTGCCATCCCCATCGAGGTGCCGACAATTTCCGTGGAACCGCCGCGCAGCCCCGCGCAAATGGAGCGTGCGGTCAAAGGCCTCGTTGATGGCCGGTACCAGTGGGTTGTTTTCACTTCCACAAACGCTGTGAAGGCGGTGTGGGAGAAGTTCGAAGAGTTCGGCCTCGATGCCCGTGCGTTCTCGGGCGTGAAGATCGCTTGTGTGGGTGAGGCGACCGCTGAGAAGGTCCGCTCATTCGGCATCACACCTGAGCTCGTACCGTCTGGGGAACAGTCAAGTCAGGGTCTCCTCGCTGACTTCCCACCGCATGACGACGTGCTTGACCCAGTGGACCGCGTGTTGCTGCCCCGGGCTGATATCGCGACTGAAACACTGTCCGAAGGTCTTCGCGAGCGCGGCTGGGAAATTGACGACGTCACTGCGTACCGAACAGTTCGCGCCTCCCCTCCCGCAGCGGAAATCCGCGAGATGATCAAGACCGGCGGTTTCGACGCGGTGCTTTTCACCTCCTCGTCGACGGTCCGGAACCTTGTCGGTATCGCGGGCAAGCCGCATCAGCGTACGATCGTGGCCTGTATTGGACCGAAAACAGCGGAAACGGCGGCCGAGTTCGGCCTGCGCGTCGATGTGCAGCCAGACGTGGCGCAGGTAGGGCCGCTTGTTGATGCGCTCGCGGCGCATGCGGCGCATCTGCGGGCAGAAGGCCTGCTGCCACCGCCGCGTAAGCGTTCACGCGCCCGCCGCTGATTACCCCGCCGAGGAAGGCTGATGTTTCCTGCTCACCGTCCGCGGCGATTGCGGACAACACCGGCGATGCGACGCCTCACCGCGGAGGTGCAGGTTAATGCTCGTGACCTTGTGCTGCCAATGTTCGTGGCAGACGAGGTCAGCTCGCCCCGGCCTATCAGTTCGATGCCAGGGGTGTATCAGCACACTCTCGATTCGCTGCGACGCGCCGCCGCGGATGCGGTTGCTTCGGGAGTGGGCGGCGTCATGCTCTTCGGTGTGCCAGATCCGGATGACAAGGATCCACAGGGCCGGGCCGGGATCGATCCCGAGGGTGTCCTCAACCGGGCGCTGCGAGCGCTTCGTGGCGATTTGGGCGACGATACGGTCATCATGGCGGACACCTGTCTTGATGAATTCACGGACCACGGCCACTGTGGCGTCGTTGCCGAGGATGGCTCCGTCGATAACGACGCGACACTAGACCTGTATCAGCAGATGGCGGTGGTGCAGGCGGAGGCCGGAGCCCACGTGGTGTCGCCGAGCGGCATGATGGACGGCCAAGTTGCCGCGATCAGGTCCGCACTCGACACTCATGGCAAGCACAGCACCGCCATTCTTGCGTACTCCGCGAAGTATTCATCGGCGCTGTACGGGCCCTTCCGCGAAGCCGTCGGGTCGAGCCTGCACGGTACGCGGGCGTCGTATCAGCAGGACTGCTCCAACGTGCGTGAGTCGCGCCGCGAGATCTCGCTCGATCTGGAAGAGGGCGCGGATATGGTGATGGTGAAGCCCGCCATGCTGTATCTCGATGTCGTGCGCGAGACTGCTGAGCTTTCTGATGTCCCGGTCGCCGCATACCAAGTGTCCGGCGAGTACTCGATGATCAGCGCCGCAGCCGAACGTGGCTGGATAGACCGGGATCGTGGGATCACCGAATCGCTGACCAGCATCAAACGAGCGGGGGCGGATTTTATCCTGACATATTTTGCGGACGTCGCGATTGGCTTGCTTGACCGATGAAAGTGATGAGTTCTGAAGACCACGGCGATCGCGACGCGCCCCTCTACCCGCGGCCCCCGGATAGTGGTGCGCAGCTTCGGCCGCCCGACGAGGGTGGCCCCCAGCATCCAGGAACGGAACCGTCCAGGTCCGGGGTCCCCGAGCGAGTCCCGCCACACGATGTGATCACCGCGTTCCAGTTGTGGCTTGGTGTCATCGTGATCGGCGTGGTGATCGTCCCGCTGCGTCTCGTCGGGATGGTGATGAACATCGACGAGACGACGGACCTGTTCATGGACCAATTTGAGCAGCAGTCCGCGCTGGATCTCACCTACGAGCAGGCCCGGGTCTGGGCGTACGTGATCACTGGTGTTGCTGGTGTGCTGCTGCTTCTTCTGCTGAGCGTGCTCCTGGCTGTCGCTTTCACGATGCGGCGCGGCAAACCTTGGGCGAGAGTCGCGCTGACGGCTATCGGGGTTGTCTTTGGTGTATTCGCTGTGGCATCGGTGTTCGGTAGTGGCGACGGCGGGATATTGTCGTTCTTCGATTCTGGCCTCGGCATTGTGCAGGCGGTCTTTGCCGCCGGGGCGATCGTGCTGATGCATAGAGATGAGTCGAACCGATACTTCACGCGGGAGAAGCACGATGGAAATCGCTGAGCGTCGTCCCACAGTGGTGACGGCGGCCTACTGGCTGTGGTTCGTCGCCGCGGTGGTGTGTGTGCTTATGGGGCTCGCATATCTGCTCGTCACTGAGGAAGCGCTCCTTACGGCGCGGGAAAACATCGATGACGTCGGCGGACTAGTCAATTTGCTGCGCATGTACGGCGGCATATCACTGATCTCGGGTCTTTTTGTAGGCGTTCTCAGTGGGTTCGCTCGTAAAGGTGATCCCCGATTCCGGCGCTCACTCGTCGCGTTCTCCATCATGCTCGCGATCTTCCAGATAGCGACGATCTCGGTGTCCGGTTTCTACGCGGTGGCGATTGTCGTTCCCGCGATCACGGCGTGTGTCCTGGTCTACCGGCCGGCTGCTCAACCATGGTTTGAGCGATGACGGCCGAGATCGAGTTCTTTGAACCTGGCGCCCAGTGGCGGGCGCTCCTATTCGGTCCGGTCTTCTGCACGGTGGGCATCGTCGCCGAGATCTTTCTCGGTGGGCCCGTGCACTGGGTGGGCTGGCTGGTCGCGGCGGTGTTGCTGACTGCGGTGGTGGGGTGGCAAGTGTATGCGGGACGAACGCACCTTCGCGTTGAACTCACCCCGCACTATCTGCGTCAGGGTGAGGAAACACTCGCCCTCGAGGAAATCGCCGAGCTGCTGCCGCCCGAAGGAACTGATCGGTGGGGCCCAGGCGACTGGCAGATGGCGCGTGCGCTAGGTGAATTGCATGGCGTTCCGCGGCGCCGCACCGGCGTGGGACTGCGTCTGCAATCTGGCTCAATCGTGCAGGCCTGGGCCCGCGACCATGACACGCTGCGCGCGACTCTGCAGCGGCTGCTGGTGGCGTCTTGATGGGCAGGCCGCTGGCTGCGCTGATTTGTGGCCTTTTGTTGATCGTGGGGTCTGTCGCAAGCTGGTTCCGGGGCGTCGAATCACGTGTTGAGGACCTATCGGACCTCGGGCTCAGCCCGCAGACCGTGACGTGGTACTCGGGTCCATGGCTGACGGCCGCTGCCGTCCTCGCGGCCGCCGGTGGTGTGCTGCTCGTGTGGTGTGTGCGCGATTTTGCGTCGCGGCGCCACCGGCAGCGGTGACCGTCGCAACGATCCAGTAAACAACGCCGCGCGTGGCGCGGTTCTTGCTACTGGATCGTGCCGGTGGTGAACCGCACCTTGTCTCCTGGCCGCAGTTGTGCAGCAGCACTGAGATCGAGGGCGACCGCGATGACAGGATATCCGCCGGTGACGGGATGATCAGCGAGGAACAGTACAGGCTGACCCTCCGGAGGAACCTGCAGCGCACCAGGCACCATCCCTTCACTGGACAGTTCGTCATCCCGCGCACGCGTCAGTCTCTTCGGTCCGGCAAGGCGTGCGCCGACGCGATTCGAATCCGCTGTGACTTCATAGGTCTGGGATGTCAGCAGATGCGGGGCTGAGGGGTCGAACCAGTCAGCGCGGGGACCCAGTTGGACCCTGATGGTTACCGGTCCGGTGCCCGGCTCAGTGAATCCTTGGGGAATCACGTCCGCCGCCGGCCACTCTTCTTCGTCTTTCGCGACCGAGACGACGTCGCCCCGGCGTACCGGAGGCGGACCGAGCCCAGAAAGGGTGTCGGTGCTGCGGCTGCCGAGTACGAGAGGGCCAGCGATGCCGCCCCGCACAGCGACGTAAGTTCGCAGGCCAGCAGTCGGCATACCGATCTTGAGCGTCGCTCCGGCAGGAAGGACGATCTGCTCATGATGCGCGACTTGTTTGTCTCCGACGAAGATCGGTGCGCGCGCGCCCGTCACCGCGCAGACCATAGCTATGCGAGCCCTAGCAACAAACCCGCCGAGCGTTAGCTCCAGGCATGCCGCTGAGGGCCGGTTTCCAACGAGCCTGTTCGCGGCGTCCAGCGCTCGTGTATCCGCAGCACCGGACCAGCCCACGCCCTGATCGCCATAGCCGGGCCGGCCGCGGTCCTGAATGGTGGTCAGAGCGCCGGCCTGCAGAACTTCGAGCCCTTCCGTCATGGCGCCACCCTGAACTGGACGCGGACACCGGGCCGCAGCAACGCTGGCGGGTCGTTTTCCGGGTCCCACAAGGTTGCGTCGCTGGTGCCGATTAGCTGCCACCCTCCGGGCGAGCTTCGCGGGTAAATACCACTGAACTCGCCGGCCAGCCCGACACTCCCAGCTTCGACTTTCTTGCGGGGATCCCGCCGCCGGGGGACGTGGAGGCGCTCGTCACCCCCGACGAGATACGCGAAACCTGGCGCGAAACCGCCGAAGGCCACAGTCCAGGGCTTGCCGGTGTGAGCTTCGATGACGTCCTCTGTGCTCAAACCGGTGTGTTCAGCGACGTCGTCGAGGTCCGGACCGTTGTAGTTGACATCGATTGTGATGACCGTGCCCTCGGCTTCAGCGCTCGCGTTCCGCACGGGCAGTGAGCGGAGATGTGCGATGACAGCGTCAGCCGAAGTCCGTCCGGTATCGAAACGGATGAGCACCGTGCGTGCCGCGGGAATGACATCCAGGCTGCCAGGGGGAGGGGAGTCCTTCAGGCACGTGAAAGTGCTGAGGACGTCTTCCAGAGACGCAAGTTCCGCGAGAACCGCAGCGGGGCCTGCGGTGAGTATCCGCATGTGCGCGCTCCTTACGTGAACGGGGCGATGACCACGCCCGCAGCAGTGAACTTCTCCCTGATCTTTGCCGCTATCTCCACCGCACCGGGAGTGTCGCCGTGCACGCACAGCGATTCGGGGTGCAGGTCAAGCACGGTCTCATCTTCGGCAACCACCTGATGAGTCGTGACCATGGTGTACGCGCGGGCTGCGATCTCCGTCGCGTCGCTGAGCACTGCACCCGGTTCGCGCCGCGACACCAGCGCGCCCTGCGCCGTGTAGGCGCGATCCGCGAAAGCTTCGGTGACGGTTCGCAGGCCGGCCTCCTCAGCGAGGCGCAAGAGCGCAGACCCTGGCAGACCGAGGATCGGGAGATTCCGGTCGTATTGGGCGACCGCGTCGACGACCGCGGCTGCTTGTTCCTCGTGGTGCACAGCTGCGTTATAGAGCGCACCATGTGGCTTCACATACCGAACGCGGTCTCCAGCAACCCGGGCAAGGCCATCTAGAGCTCCGATCTGGTACAGCACGTCCGCAGTAAGTTCGTCGGGTGCGACGTCGATGAATCGGCGTCCGAATCCGGCGAGGTCCCGGTAGCTGACCTGTGCGCCGATCCGGACACCGTGATCGACGGCGCGCTGGCATGTGATCAGCAATGTCCGCGCGTCACCCGCGTGGAAGCCGCATGCAATGTTGGCGCTTGTGACGAGCGGCAGCATCGTGGCGTCGTCACCGAGAGCCCAGATGCCGAAGCTCTCCCCGAGATCGCAGTTGAGGTCGATGGCAGCCATAACTACTACGTTGTCACATCGCGGGCGTTACGCGGGTACTGCTGTTCCACGACGGCCGATTAGTCGGCACATCATGTAGATGAGGAAAGAAATGCTCGTGACGAAGACGGAGACGGGTACGCCCGGAGCGAGCGACAGGATGATGCCTCCGAGTGCTGCGGTCTGCGCGAACAGCAGAGCCAGCAGCGTGATCTTGAGCGGGTCGGCGGTGACCCGGGAGGCCGCTGCGGCTGGGGTGACGAGTAGCGATAGGACCAGAAGGGCGCCGACGATCTGGACTCCGATGGACACGGCAAGGCCGACCAGTACTGCGAAGACGACGGTCAGGAACTGGACGGGAACCCCCCGCGCGGCGGCGACTTCGGGGTCGGTGCTCGCGAACAAGAGTGGCCGGTAGACGGCGATCAGCGCGATGAGGACGATCGCCGCGGTCACGATCAAAAGCTGCAGACCTGCGGTGTTAACAGTCACGACCTGGCCGACGAGCAGCGCAAACTGATTGACTGTTCGGTCCGGATTGAGCCACAGGAACAGCACTGCAAGGCCGAGGCCGAAGGACAGAATGACAGCGATGACCGCATCACGCTCGCGGGATCTCGCGCCGAGAATGCCGAAGAGCAGCGCTGCGGCAACAGACCCAGCTATGGCACCGACGCCGACCGAGATGCCGAGGAGCAGACCACCTGCGGCACCCATTACGGAAAGTTCGCTGGTGCCGTGCACAGCGAAGGACATCTGACGACTGACGATCAGCGGGCCGATGACCCCGGCAAGGAGGCCGAGGATTGCGCTCGCGATGAGCGCATGCTGGACGAAAGACCGGCTCAGGAGGTCAGCGGTAGTGCTGAAGTCGAGGAACCGGACCCAGAACTCATTCATGATGGCTCCGGAAACTGTTCTTGAGGGTGGTGCTCTTGCCCAGCCCTCCCGAGGACATCAATGCTGTCGCCAGTGCCCACGACCACGATGCGGTCACGGACGCGAAGGACGTCGACGTCGGTCCGGTAAAGCTCTGACAGCACGCGTGACGTCATCACCTCGGATGGCGGGCCAATGCGGAAGCGGCCGTCCACGATGTAGAGGACGGTGTCGACCATCGGCAGGATCGGGTTGATCTCGTGGGTGACGAAAAGGACAGCCGTGTCAGCCAGGTGGCGCCGCGCGTCAATGAGCTCAGCTACCTTGCGCTGACTTGCGAGATCGAGGCTCAGCAGTGGCTCGTCGCAAAGCAGTAGACCAGGGTCGGACACGAGCGCCTGGGCGACGCGCAGGCGTTGCTGTTCCCCGCCTGAAAGGCGGCCAACCGGGGCATCTGCGTAGCTGGCCGCGCCGACCGCGTCGAGTGCTTCGCGGACGCGGTCATTGCGTTCACGGCGTTTCGCCGACGAGAGGGTGAGACCCCAATGGTGGCCACTGAGACCGAGACCGACGAGGTCGCGGCCACGCAGCGTGAGGCCGCGGTCGAGGGTCTTCTGCTGAGGGATGTATCCGATCCGATTGTCACCGGTGCGAACGGCTCCGCCGTAGGTGCGCACCGTGCCAGCTGCGAGGGGCTGAAGGCCGAGCAGCACCCTCAGCAGGCTGGTTTTTCCGGATCCATTGGGCCCGAGCACCGCGACGAACTCGCCAGGCGAGATGTCGAGATCGAGTCCATCCCAGAGCGATCGTGCACCGAAGCGCAGGCCAGCGCCCCGCAGAGAAACGACGGGGTTTCTCTGCGGGGGTGAACCCGGTGAAGAGGAAGGGCTAGGTGTCATGCTCCGGTCAGTACGCGCTCGAAGTCATCGAGAGTGGAGTGCATCCATTCAAAGTAATCCATTCCGGCCGGAAGTGATTCTGAGACTTCAATGACGGGAACGTCATTGTCTACGGCAATTTCCCGCATCCGTTGCGTGGTGGGCGACTCGGTCTGGCTGTTGTAAACGAGCGCCTGTGCTTCGCCGTCCGCCAGCAGGTCGCTGAACTGCGCCGTTACGGCCGCTGAGGGATCATTTCCATGCTCGACAGCGCGGGTGAATTCAGTCGGTGCGATGTCGATCACGCCCAGAGCTCCCAGCAGATATTCAGCCAGTGGTTCTGTTTGCGCAACCTCGATGCCTTCGGTGGTGGCGCGGATGTCGTCTGCGCGGTCTTCGAGTTCTTCGATGCGCTCTGACGTCTCCTCGGCGTTTGCGGAGAAGGTGTCAGCGTTATCGGGATCGAGTTCGCTCAGTTCATTCGCGATGGCGCGCGCGACGTCGCTCACGATGTGGAAGTCGTACCAGACGTGCTCGTTTGCTGCGCCATGTCCGTGGTCGTGATCGTGGTCGTTCGCACCCGCAGCATGGCCGTGGTCACCCTCATCATCGTGATGGTCAGCTTCGCCGCCACCTTCGTGCTCCGAATCATGACCGTGCTCATCTTCGCCATGACCATGCTCGTCCCCGTCGTGATGCTCCCCGTCGTGATGCTCCCCGTCGTGATGCTCGTCGTCATCAGTGTGCGCGTCATCGTGGCGCACGAGGAGCTCGTAGGCGCTCACCGAGCGTGGGCCGGGGTCGGTGGAGTCGATGATGTCCTGAACGAACTGGTCGTAGCCGCCGCCGTTATAGACCACCAGATCGGCGTCTTGCACTGTGGCAACATCGCGCGGTGTGCTCTCGTAGTGGTGCGGGTCGACCGCGGGATCGCTGATGAGCGCCTCAACAGACACCACGTCGCCGCCCACCTGGCGCGCAATGTCAGCCCACACGTTCGTGCTCGCGACGACGGTGATGGCGGTGTCGGCACCGGTCCCGGTGGCGGCATCGTCGTCACTGCCACACGCAGCCAGGCCGAATGCGGCGAGGCTGAGTCCGGAGACCAGGACGCCAGCAGTCTTTACTGCACGCACAAGTAACCCCTAGAGATTGAAATGGTAACGGTTTCCATCGCAGTCTAGCGTTCCAGCAGGGGAACTCTGAACCACATCTGACGTGATGGTGCTGGAACTCTGGCCCCGGTGCGGTTACCGTCCACCTATGCCCCGGTCAAGCAGGCCCCGTCGGCGCGCCACTTTGGCGTCCCTGGCGGCGGAACTCAAGGTCTCGCGCACGACCGTGTCTAACGCCTACAACCGCCCTGACCAGCTGTCACCCGAGCTTCGCGAGCGCGTGCTCGCCGCGGCGAAGGAGATCGGATACCCGGGCCCTGATCCCGTGGCGCGCTCGCTGCGCACACGTAAGGCGAACACAGTCGGACTGCTTCTGGACCAGCCACTCAGCTATTCGTTTCGCGATCCGGCTGCCGTGGAGTTCGTCGCTGGCCTTGCTGACGCGTGTGATTCTGCGGGCAAATCACTGCTCATCGTTCCCGCAGGGCCGGATCGCGACGATTTAGAGGCTGCGGCCGCGGTGCAGCGGGCGGGAGTCGACGGGTTTGTTGTTTACTCGGTCGCCGCAAACGATCCGTACCTCGCGGCGGCCCTGGAACGCCAGTTGCCAGTGGTGGTGTGCGACCAGCCGATCGATGTTCCAGGAACGTCGCGGGTTGGAATCGACGATTACCGCGCGATGCGCGAGCTGGCCGACGCCGTGTTCGCGGCGGGGCACCGCCGGATCGGAGTCATTTGTATGCGGCTCGGGCCGGATGATCGTGACGAATTTGTGGGCCGCGCCCGTGCGCTCTCGTCCCCACTCCCTGTTCAGAATGCGCGCATACGGGCGATTCTCGACGCTGCCGATATGGCTGGCGCAGAGGTGACAATCGCGGAGCGGTCCACGCACTCCCGCGACGCAGGTCAGCGGGCGGCCCATGAGCTCCGTCGGGCCGTTCCGTCGATCACCGCTTTCATGTGCACCACAGATGTGCTCGCGCTCGGGGCGCTTGCGTACGCCGCGGACGAAGGGATCCGCGTGCCCGACACACTGTCGGTGACCGGATTCGACGGCATCCGCGAAGCGCGTCGCGCGGGGCTCACAACGGTCGCCCAGCCTGCGGCCCTGAAAGGCAGACGCGCGGGGGAACTCCTCCTCGGCTACAGCCCAGACCGGTTGGCCGTGGAAATGGTGCCTACGGAAATGCTCCTCGGCGCTACTCTGGGCCCCGCCATGGGGCCCTCCTCATCGGGCTGACGCCGACAACAGTTGCGCGCAGCGGAGTAAACCGATGTGGCTGTACGCCTGTGGATGATTGCCAAGCGCGCGTTCGGCGACGGGATCGTACTCCTCGCTCAGCAGCCCGGTAGGTCCCGCGGCGGTAACGAGCTGAGCGAATAGTGCATCGGCCTGGGCCTGCTGGCCGGTGAGCAAATACGCTTCAACAAGCCATGCCGCACATAAATGGAACCCGCCCTCGCCGCCGGGCAACCCGTCATCGTGGTGATAGCGGTACACCGTTGAGCCGCTGCGAAGTTCCGCTTCGGTTGCGACGACAGTGGCCGCGAACCGCTCGTCTGAAGGATCAACAAGCCCCGACAGTCCGATGTGGAGCGTTGCAGCGTCGAGGTCGAGGCCGTCGTATGCTGCCGTGAAGGACCGTATTTCCTCATTCCAGCCCTTGTCACAAACCTGCTTGGCGATGACATCGCGCAGTGTTCTCCACCCGAGCGGAACAGTGAAGCCGAACTTGCTGGCGAGTTTGAGTGCACGGTCCACCGTCACCCAGCACATCACCTTCGAGTACACGTGATGACGCGGAGCGCCGCGGATCTCCCAGATCCCATGATCCGGCTCGGACCATCGTCGTTCGACCGCCGACACCATCGCCCGCACCAGTTCCCAGTCGCGCGCGGACACCGGCTCGTCGTAACCCGCGGTGATCCGGGCCTCGGAGAGATCATGGATGAGTTCGACGATCGGGCCGAAGACGTCAAGTTGCACCTGATTGTTGGCCGCGTTGCTCACTCGCACCGGGCGTGAACCGGCATATCCGGGCAGCGAATCGATGACGGCTTCAGGCGGCAAGGCTGTGCCCTGCAACGTGTACAGCGGGTGCAGCCGATCCGGTCCGGGCACGGTGTCGAGCACACGGTGGACCCACTCAAGATAATCCTCAGCCTCACTGAGTGAACCGCACGCCACCAGCGCCGACGCTGTCATGGCTGCGTCGCGGAGCCAGCAGAAGCGGTAGTCCCAGTTACGGACCCCGCCGATTTCCTCGGGCAGCGACGTGGTAGCCGCAGCAAGAATTCCGCCAGTCTCCGCGTGCACGAGGCCGCGCAGTGTCAGCGCAGATCGCTTCATCAAGGCAGGTTTCAGCGGCGGCAAAACGAGTTTCTCCGCCCATAACCGCCAGTAGTCTTCCGCTTGCTGGCGTCTTTCCGCTTCCGGCACCTTCATTTCGAGAATGTCGGACGTGCCGCAGCGCAGTTCCAGAACTACCTGTCCGTCCGCGGGGTGAACGGTTGCTGTGGCGGTTTCCTGAATTCCGTCCGAAGTCACTTCCCACTCGACGCCGGGGGAGCGGAGAACCATCGGATCGTTGGTGCCTTCGACGCGCAGTCCGTCATCGACCTTGATGATCCGGACCGGGACCTGTCCGAACTCTGGCCGGGGTGCGAAGCTCACGACCGCTGATGCCTCGCCCGAGATGACGCGTGTCAGGTCTGTACGGCCGATCGTGACGTCGTGCGGGAGGTAGTCCGTGACGAGCAGGCTCGCCCACCGCGTTTCGACCGTCATCGTGCCATCCACATATTGCTGGCTCAGCGGCAGCCCTTGGCGCAGCGGCCCGACCGTGAAGTGGCCCGCTGATTCGCCTCCGAGTAAGTGCGCGAAGATCGCTCCGGAGTCCGGCTCAGGGTGGCACAACCAGCTCAGCGCACCATCCGGAGTGATGAGCGCGACGTTGTTCGGACTGGCCAGCATCGTCAGTCGCTCGATCGGTGTGACGCTGTCACCGTGCAGCCAGGTCTTGCGCTCCTCGAGGAGCAGCGCCAGTGCGACTGCGACGTCTTCGGGTTCCTCGATACGGTGCCCGGCAAGCGATTCTCCGGGGCCGATCTTTACGCCCACGTCCGGCCCATGAAGTCGGCGGAATGCCTTCTCGTCAGTCACATCGTCACCGAAGAAGACCGCCGCGGTCGCGCCCTCCTGGTGCCGCAGAATGTCGAGCGCCTGCCCCTTGTCGGTGCTGATGACGGCAAGCTCGATGACGGCTTTGCCTTCCGTGACCTGGACGCCATCCCACTTCGCTGGCCCGCCGCACACTTGTTCAAGCGCGGCCTCGGCCACTGAATCTTCCGCGTTGCGGACGTGGAACGCGACACTCGCTGGCTTGGTTTCAATCGAAACTCCAGGGTGCGCGTCGGCGATCTGTACGAGTTCCTTCTCAATCCGCTGCAGCAAGCGCCGCGCGTCTGCGCTTATCGCATGCACGAAGCCGACTTCGAATTCCGAGCCGTGGCTGCCCACAAGGTGGACTTCTGCAGGCAGGCGCGACAGTGTCGCGAGGTCGCGGAGGGCGCGGCCGGAAATCACTGCGGCGGTAGTGGACGGCAGAGCGGCGAGCGTGCGCAACGCGCGCACGGCCTCCATGTTCGGGTGTGCCCGGTCTGGGTCCGAGACGATGGGGGCCATCGTGCCGTCGTAATCGCACGCGACAAGAAGGCGTGGTGTGCGGGCAATCTGTGACAGAGCGCGCCGCAGTTCGACGGGCAGATCCTGAGCACTCACGCGCCGAAACCCTTTCTCAGAAATTAATAATGCAAAAAGCCTAGTTCCCTCGGATACAGCCGATGAATGCGGGCATGATGCGACATGTATCACTTCCGGGTTTGGATCACCACGCCAGTTTTCAGCGGCGCAGCGAGGCTCCAGTTTCCCCCGCGTGCGGCGTTTCGGCAAGTGCATTCAGAAATGCGCGGGCCCAGCGATTCACATCGTGTGCGAGTACTTGCCGGCGAAGGGCCCGCATCCTCTTCCGTCCCTCTTCAGGGGCCTGATCAAGCGCAGCAAGCAGGGAATCTTTGACCCCGTCGATGTCGTGCGGGTTAACCAGATACGCTTGCCGTAATTCCGTAGCGGCACCAGTAAATTCACTCAGAAGTAACGCGCCGCCAAGATCACTTCGGCAAGCAACGTATTCCTTCGCAACGAGATTCATCCCGTCGCGGACCGGCGTTACCAGCATGACGTCGGCAGCGACAAAGAAAGCGATAAGCTCATTTCGTGGAATCGGGCGGTGAAGGTAGTGCACAACCGGGTGGCCGACCTCGCCGAAGTCGCCGTTAATTCGGCCGACTTGACGCTCAATCTCGTCACGCATGTGCATGTAGTGCTCAACACGTTCGCGGGACGGAGTCGCGAGCTGGACGAAAATGTTCTCCTTGGGGTCCAGGCGGCCTTCGGCCAGGAGCTCCTGGATCGCCGTCATCCGGATATTGATTCCCTTGGTGTAGTCCAGCCGGTCCACGCCGAGCATAATTCGGCGAGGATTGCCCAACTCTTGCCGGATCTGCTTTGCACGCTGGCGAATCGAACGTGATTTCGAAAGCTCGTCCAGTTCTCCAGAGTCGATCGAGATAGGAAATGCCCCTGCGCGCACGGTCCGGAACCCGACCTGGACCTCGCCGAACTTGGAGCGCACTCCGATTTGTCCGCGACTGACGGGGTGGCCGACGAGCCGGTTCGCCAGGTAGACGAAATTCTGTGCGCCGCCGGGTAAGTGAAAGCCGACCAGATCCGCGCCGAGTAGTCCCTCGATAATCTCCGTCCGCCACGGCAGCTGCATGAAGATCTCGATCGGGGGGAACGGAATGTGCTGGAAAAAACCGATCGTCAGGTCCGGCCTCAGCATGCGCAGCATCTTTGGCACGAGTTGCAGCTGGTAATCCTGAACCCACACCGTGGCGTTCTCCGCGGCGATCGCTGCGGTCTCCTCCGCGAAACGCCGGTTTACTTCGACGTAGGTGTTCCACCAGGTGCGGTCGAAAATCGGCTTGACGACAACATCGTGGTAGAGGGGCCAGAGCGTTCCGTTCGAGAACCCCTCGTAGTACTCCGTAACGTCACGGGATGACAATGTGACCGGATACAGCGACAGGCCGTCTTCCACGATGGGGTCGACGTCCACATCGGGCACCCCAGGCCAGCCGACCCAGGCACCGTGATTCTGCCGGAGAACCGGCTCGAGAGCGGTAACCAGACCGCCTGGGCTGCGCTTCCAGCGGGTAGATCCGTCTGGCAGTTTTTCCAGATCGACTGGAAGTCGGTTCGCTACGACAACGAGTTCAGGCGCCGACTCCCGTGACGCGCGCGCCTCGTCGCTTCCCGCGGATACGGACTTACCTGCCATTCCGGTCACCCCATCGGTGTGTTGTTGCTGCGAAGGTCGCACAGCTAGCGTCGCACAGATTGGGTGGCAGCCCACTGTGCGTCGCTACAACGTGCGGTGTCATTCAGCCTTGGCCGGCCCCGCCGTGCCCGGGCCGATGCCAAGCATCGACAGGAACATGCGGCACTCATCCGCGTCCTGTGCGTACGCAGCGACGACACGCTGCGCCTGCCGTGCCGTCTCATCTGCCAGCGGCTCGATGTCGTCGTCAGTGATTACGTCGTTCTCCCGGGCCGTAGCGGCCATCCGCTCTTCCTCCTGCAATATGTGCGACCTGCCGATCCATTGCGACTTTAAGAGAGCTAAGTGCCTTTATGCCACTCGATGCTGAGTTAGTGTCGGCTTCAGCGAATGTCATCGGGAGGCGAGATGTCATCAACGCGAGCGCCCAGCGCGGGCCGGTCGCGCGATGGGCAGGGCGTGCTGCGGCGCGTCTTTCGCCGCAACCGCGGACTATTCCCGCTGGGCACGCTGCTGCTGTGCGTATATCAGGTGGCCGAAACGCTGATCCCGATTGCCATCGGCCTGATCATCGACCGCGTCATCAGCCCGGCCGATGAGGATGCCCTCATTCAGTACGGAGCATTCCTGATCGGCTTATTTATTGTGATCGTCGTCACATGGCGTTTTGGTTCGCGGATCGTCAAGCGAGTCGTTGAGAATGAGGCTCACCGATTGCGGGTCGAGGTTGCGACCCGAATTCTTGATCCCCGGGGAGTCCGGCTGCGCAGTCGCGTCGGTGCGTTGCTGACCGTTTCGACCCAGGGTGCCGAAAACGCGGCCAGCGTTCTCAGCGTCGTCGCCCGGGGAGTTGCCGCGCTCGCCGCCGCTATAGTGGCGATCGGAGCGTTGCTTTACATCAATCTGACCCTCGGACTCGTGGTCATTGTGGCCACGCCACTGATCCTCGGCGGGCTGCAACGTGTCTCTCCGACCATCACTCAGCGAGCAAGTGCGCAGAATTCCGCCGCAGGATGGGCATCTGCGCTCGCGACCGACCTCGTCAGTGGCCTGCGCCCCCTGCGGGGGATCGGCGGCGAAGACATGGCAGCCCATCGCTACCGCACACAAAGCCGGATCGCGTTGCGCGCGGCAGTCCGGTCGGCGCGGATCAACGGCCTCTACACGAGCGCGTCATATACGGCCAACGGTGTGCTCGCTGTCGTTGTTGCTGGCTACGGAGGGTATCTTGCGCTCGCCGGCGAAATCAGCCCTGGGGAGCTGATTGCGGTGGTCGGCCTCTCACAATTCCTTCCCGGACCGCTCGGCGCCCTAGCCGCTATGCCGCGTGGAATCGCGATCGGGAGGGCATCGTCGCAGCGGCTCGACCGGATCCTCGGAGCGGAGTTCATTCTGACACCAGGTCCGCTTTCCCTGCCGAAAGGACGGCGCGATCTGGAGATCGCCAGCGTGTCGTACAAGACCCTCAAGGGTGTCTCCCTCAAGGTCGAGGCCGGTGAGCTGATCGGGGTGCTGAGCTATGACCCGAACGATGCAGACGCGCTTGTGGCGGTACTGTCCGGACGATTGCCCGTCGACGAGTACCGGGGCCGAGTCCTCGTAGGGGGCGTGCCTATCGCCGAGGTGGCGCCGGAACACGCGCAGCGGGCCCTCCTCGTTGAACCGCACCGGACGGACCTGTTCACCGGCACGATCGGCAGCAACGTCAGAGCGGGGCGTCCGGAGGCCCTCGACGAGCAAGTGGAAGTCGCGCTCGACGCCTCCGCAGCACGCGACGTGGTGACGATGCATGAGGAGGGTCTGGAGCATCCCGTGACCGATCGGGGCGAGAGTCTGTCCGGTGGGCAGCGTCAGCGCGTCGCGCTCGCGCGGGCGCTGGTCGCCGCGCCGTCTGTCCTCGTTCTGCACGACCCCACCACTGCGGTCGACGCAGTGACCGAGCAAACAATCGCGCAGGGCATCGCCGAACTGCGCCACCGTAGCGGCCCGCGCGTCCAGTCGACGATCATTGTGACGAGCAGCCCGGCCCTGCTCTCATTCTGCGACCACGTCGTCGTCCTCGAAGACGGGCAAGTAGCGAGGGTGTCTACCCACGAGCATCTCGCTGCGACGGATGAGAACTACCGGCGGGTGGTGCTGCGGTGACGGCGGCAACCGATACTCGTCCGCGCGCCCCTCGCCCGGCACTTCCAGTGGCCACGTCGCGGCAATGCGGCGTGTGGCTGCGGGCTGTGCTTCGCCGAGACCCCTGGCGGGCGGCGTTCGCGACGCTTTTCGCGGTCGTCGCCGCGGCCGCGATCATCGTGCCCGTTTACGTGCTCGGCCGACTTGTTGACGACGTAATCGCCGGGGCACCGACATCCCGCATCGTGATGGTGATAGTGCAGATCGGTATCGCCGCCATCGCGGCGGGCTTACTGTCCGGCGCCGCGACCTACCTGATGTGCCACGTGGGTGAAACAGTCCTTGCAAATTTGCGGGAACGCGCCCTCGAGCACGCGCTGCTGCTGCCAGTGCGCACTGTCGAGCGCGCCGGTAAAGGTGACCTGCTGTCGCGCGTGAACGATGATGTTGCTGCAATCGCTCGTGTGGTGGGTAACGCGGTCCCAGCGAGCTTTTCGTCGCTCACGCTGGCCGGACTCAGCTTCGTCGCCATCTTCTCGATTGACTACCGGCTTGGGCTTGGCGCGCTGGTATCGGTGCCGTTGGGCTTGGCGGTGCTTTTCTGGTACCTACCGCGGTCGGGGCCGATGTTCACAGCCGAGCGCGTCGCGCTGTCGGCGCGTTCGGAAGCGCTGGTCTCCGGGATGCAGGGTCTGCCCACGGTGCACGCCTACGGTCTGGAGACGGACCAGATCCGCTACATCAGCAGTGCGTCGAGCGAGGCGCGTGACCAGATGACGACGAGCTTCCGCGAATTGACGAGGTTCGTCGCTCGCGGGAAGCTCGTTCAATACATTGGGCTCGCCGCGGTGCTAGGGATTAGCTTCATACTCGTCCGCGATGGACAGCAGATCTCCGTTGGCGAAGCAACGATCGCTGCACTGCTCTTCCACCGGTTGTTCCTGCCAATGCAAGGATTACTGTTCTCCTTCAACGACATTCAGGCGGCGGGGGAGAGCCTGCGGCGGCTCGTCGGCCTGATCAACAGCGAGATGGTGCGCGAATCCGGAACATCCGCGCGCCCCGAGAATTCACGTCTCGAACTCCGGAACCTCGAGTTCAGCTACGACGGTGTCAAGCCGGTCCTCCACGGCGTGACGATCACTCTCGAGCCCGGGGAACGGGTCGCCCTCGTCGGCTCAACGGGGGCGGGGAAGACGACCGTGGCGGCGATTGCCGCGGGCTCGATCACGCCAGACTCGGGAGCGGCCCGGATCGGTGGTGTCAACCTCGGGGACCTCGGGGTATACGACCTGCGCAAGCACGTCGTCATCATCAGCCAGGAAGTGCACGTATTCTCCGGGCCCCTGTTCGAGGACTTGCGGCTCGCGAACCGTTTCGCCGACCACGACGCGCTGTATGCCGCGTTGCGCAAGGTAGGAGCGCTCGGCTGGGTAGAAGCCCTGCCCGAAGGCATTGCGACCATGGTCGGTGAAGGCGGCTACCAGTTGTCGGCTGCGCAAGCCCAGCAGATCGCGCTTGCCCGACTTGTGCTCGCGGACGCGCCAGTCGCGATTCTGGACGAAGCGACGGCAGAGGCGGGGAGTGCCGGAGCGCGAGAGCTCGAACACTATGCGTACGAAGTGATGAAGGGGCGTACAGCGCTGATCGTCGCGCACCGTCTCACGCAAGCTGCCCGGGCGGATCGCGTGGTGGTGCTTGAAGAGGGCCGGGTCGTCGAGGACGGCCCGCACAGGGAACTGCTGCAGAGAGGCGGAAGGTACGCCGAACTGTGGGATGCATGGGAAGGGCGAAACCCGGCGTAGTCTCGGCGGACCGACAGCCGTGATCAATATCGCGCTACGTTTCGAAGTTGCGCCGCCGCTCGCCGCGATCACCGGTTAAGCTGCCACAAAGTGCAAGGCGGCGTCACGCGGCACGTGTCAGCGGAGTGGTGTATCGATATTCACTGCGAGGCGGGCGAATGGACGAAGTGACGGCGCGCCTTGTACGGTATGGCGGTTGCGCTGTACGGGTGTATCAGCCGGAGACCGAACGGTCGTGACGCAGAATGCAGAGTGAGGATTGATGAGCACCAACCCCTTCGATGACGAGAACGGCCGCTTCTACGTGCTGATCAATGACGAAGAGCAGCACTCACTGTGGCCTGCTTTCGCCGAGGTACCAGCAGGGTGGCGCGTCGTCTTCGGCGAAGAGAGCCGTGCCGCGTGCCTCGAGTACGTCGAGAAGAACTGGACCGACCTGCGTCCCAAGAGCCTGCGTGACGCGATGGCTGCGGACGCTGATGACGACGACGAGTAACCCAGCAGCACCCAACTGAACTCACAAATTGGGCCCTAGCTCACGGCTAGGGCCCAATTTGTGCTTCGTGCTACTTGTCGTCGACGCGATCCGCGGCGCGGAGTCCGGTGGCCTCAAAAGCCTCGTCCAGCGACGCATGGCGAAACATGGAAACAACCTGATCGTCGACCACACGGAAGGCTGACGCTTGTACATCGAGATCGCGTTCGGACGCGGAGCGGTGCAACTCCTCCTCGACTACGACTACGCCGCCGCGGTAGTACATTCGCCCTGGGACGAAACCGGTATTTACGGACTCAGCCCAATCGCGCAGCGCGGCGATGCCCTGACTCGCGTGGTCGGGCGCAGCGATTTCGATGTCCTCACTCGAAAGCTGGACAAGAGTGGCAATTTCCCGGGTGTTCAGCGCCTCATGCCAAGCTAGTACCGTGGCGATCTCAGACGTGCTCATAGCTACACGCTAGCGGGTTTGGTGAGCCATTGTTCGGCGAAGCCCCATCCTGCTAGGGCAATCGTGTGCTGAGAGACGGCGATTGGGCGGAATCAGCGAATGCCGTTAAGATGGTTCAGGCTTCAGTAGGGCCGATGCTGGCGTGGCGCAATTGGTAGCGCACCCGACTTGTAATCGGGCGGTTAGGGGTTCAAGTCCCCTCGCCAGCTCTTGTTTTTCGAGGTCAGACCGCTTTTAGGTCTGGCCTCGTTTTCGTTGGTTCAAGATCAACACTGTTTAACCCACGTTTTTCAATCAACAACGGTTCGAACGCTCGCCGCACGTCTGGCGCGACTGCCGCCCGCTGTATGTAGTGCTCGCGAGTGACTCGCTCGCCTGAGTGGCCGAGCTGTGCGGTGGCTGCGCCTACTCCGAAGTCCCGTTCGATGAGGGTTGCTGTTGTCTTGCGGAACGTGTGCGGTGTCACCCATTCGAATTGGTCACCGCGTGCTGCGCGGAGCTGGCGGCGCACATTGTGCGGTGAGCGGGGAGTGCCACGGTGGGACGGGAACACGAGCCCGCCTTCGCTGGGGAGGTTGCGTTCGTGCTGGCGCTGTAGCGCTTCTGCGGCGAAGTAGGGGAGTGTGAGGGTGCGGTGACCTGCTTCCGACTTCAGGTAGGCCTCTCGGGTCGCCCTGCCGCCGTATGCGATCACTTGTCCTGCGACTGTCAGCCGCGGTGGTTCGGCATCGAGTTCGACTGCGGGCCACACCAGGCCGAGGACCTCACCGATCCGTAGGCCAGTTCCGAGCATTACGTCAACAAGGTCGGGAAGATCGGCGGCGCGGGGCGGGCCGTACTGGTTGCCCTGTGACCAGCCCGCGATCAGCGCCCGGTACCCACGGAGTTCTTCAGGCGTGAATACCCGAACTTGGCCGCGTTTGCTGCGGCGGGCGGTCGTATCCCGTACCGGGTTGTGTGGTACCGCGTCATGTCTCGCCGCAAGCCCGAACATTGCTGTCAGCACGACGCGTGCTTGCTTCGCCGTCGCATGCTTGTCGATGGCGCTAAGGGCTCGTTCGATCACACCCACGGACGCCTCACAAAGCCTCACCTCACCTAGCGCTGGCTCTATGTGCTTGTCGTAGGTGCGCCGATAGTTCGCGATCGTTTGCGGCCGCCGTGAATCCTCTTTCGCGATGGCCGTGAACCACACGGTAGCGAGATCCCGGATGCGCGTGTCGCCGGTGATTTCAACGGTGCCTGTGTCGCGCTGGCGGTCCCGCAATGCTTCCTTCAAGGCATCCTCGGCCTTGTTGCCTGTGGTGCCAAACCGCTCCACCTGCCGAGTCTTTCCGTCCCAATCACGGAACTGGGCGCGTGCACGCCACCGGCCCGGGCCGAGCTGGGCGCGCTTGATCTTCCCGTAAGTGCCGAGGGGCAGCGGTGACCTAGGCATCGCGGGGACGCCCTTGGGTAGGTGCTTCCCTCACGACTTCACGCCCGAGCAGTTCTTCGATTTGCTGAATGAGGCGGCGCCGTTCAGCTCGGGCATTGTGCGCACGAGACGCGATCAGGTCGGCGATATTGATGTCGGGCGCGCCTGGCGTGTCCTGGAACGCTTGCACGACCTTTGCGAGGTCCTCTTCGTCAGCCGCCTGTGCGGTTAGGTCTAGGTCGCGTACCTTCCTGGCCAGCTGCATGACCTGAGCGTCTATGTTTCCCGCTTTGCCCCTGGGTGGTGAGTCGATCCCGCTGAACGCATCTGCTGCTTCTATCGAGGGCATCGGCTCGCCGGGAATGAACTCGACGTAACCGTATGGCTGCTCGGGATAGAGCAACTGCACAGGTGGGACTTCGAGGGCTGCCGCCAGTACCACAAGTTCGGCGACGTCTAGTCGAGCGCCCCGTCTTCCGTACTCGAAGTTCGTTAACACCGAAGACCCGATTGGATTGCCGAGCTCTTCCGTTCGCTTAGCGAGCTTTGCGATCGAAAGATTCTTGTTTCGTCGTAGTCGTGCTACCTCGGAAGCCACCCGAGTGGCTATGTCCGCCGACCAGTTCTCTGTCATGGCAGCAGAGTTTACAGATGTTCTTGACAGGTGGGAACATAGCGGCCATTATTGCAGTCAGCAGCACGGAATCATCTTGATTCTCTGCTGTGAGAACACAACGAGGAGACTTTCACATGACCCCTGAAGAACTCGACAGGTTGGGAGTGGCAACCGACCTGCGTACCGCGGCTCGGGCGCTCGGTATCCCAGCATCAACCGCCTACGCTCACGCCCGCGCCGGTAACTTTCCCGTCCGCGTCATTCGTATCGGTAGCCGCTACACCGTGCCCGTCGCCGAGCTGCGCACCGTACTCGGACTCGGTGGTGCGGCGTGAATATTCCTGACCGGATGATGATCGTCGGTGAGGATGGTGCACCGTCGAGCATTGTTGATGTGGAGCGGCTGCAATCCGACGCCACCATCCTGACCTTCCAGTACGCGGCTGCTGCCGGTGATGATGCCGAACTGGATCGCGTCGCAAGAGCATGGACCGCGACGACAGACCCGGACTACTTCGGCTATTTGTGCGCCGCTGCGTTATCGCTAATGGTCCGGAACGTCCTGGACCCCACATTGGCGTTCGTTGATGCGATCGCCCCCGATCGCGACTTCCGGGGGAAGCTCCGCGAGGCGCGCGACAACGCTGAGAAAACGCTAGGAGGCACCACATGAGCGAAAAACAATGCCCCGCCCTGGTGGTGGGCGAGGCATCGAAGATCAACCCCGTTGAGAGTTAATCGGCTGGAGGACTCAATGATAACTGATCAACCTGACGCTGTTCATTCGTTATGGCTTGAGCAGGTTCGTTTGCTGAACAGGTTCCGTGCACATATGCAGGCCCGGTCGTTGTCCGGGCGCACGATACGCGAGCGGATCACGTACTTGGAGCGGGTCGCACACGACCGTGGCACGCCAGCGCACCTGCTCACCGAGGACGACATTATTGCCGCCCTCAGTAACCCGAAGATCACCGCCACCAGCAGACAAACCTACTTTTCGCTGCTGTCTACCTGGCAAACATGGCTCGTCAAAATCGGTGTCCGGGAAGACAACCCGCTACTGAAGCTCGATGCGCCCCGCCGCCCCCGAAGCGAACCGAAACGGCTCACAGATGAACAGGTCGCCGCGATCGAAGCTGTCATTAACCGGCGCCGAACGTTCGCGATGTTCCTCCTCGCCGCGCTGCAAGGGCTGCGTGTCCACGAGATCGCGAAGGTGCGTGGCGAGGACTTCGACTGGAGCGCGGGAACGCTTCGCGTACGCGGCAAGGGCGGCCACCAGGCATTCATGCCGATCCACGCTCGACTGCACGAGGTACGTGACTCGATGCCGACAACGGGCTACTGGTTCCCGTCGTACAACGACGGGCGCGCGTTCATCGACGGTCGATCCGTCGGTGAAGCGTTGAAAGACGCGATGCGACGAGCTGGTATTAACGACGCCACCGCCCACGCGCTCCGGCACTGGTTCGCCACGAAACTGCTCGCTTCAGGTGTTGATGTGCGGGTCGTGCAAGAACTCATGCGACACAAATCGTTGCAAACCACCGAACGCTACACCCATGTTTCGACGGCGGCGCGCCGCGCTGGTCTCGACAAACTCACCCTCCAGCTACCCGACTGAAAAGCAAAGCCCCGCCCGGTTGACGACGCCGGACGGGGCAGAAAGGAAACCACCTATGAGTGTAGACGACGGCACCGACATTCCGGAGGCTGGGACGGTACTCCTCGCGTGCCTGTGCGCAGTATCATCAGGCCGCTACAGCTACCCCAATGGGCGAGACCTCGAAGATCTGGCAGAGCTGCTTTTGTCCTCTGATTTTCACCGGCCCGCCGAAGGACGCGCCTACGCTGCGATCCTGGAACACCACGACCGTGGTGACCCCCACGACCTCGTCACCTTGCACGCACAGTTCCTGACCAGCGGAGCGTTCACCGAACCGGGGGGCCGTGAACTCGCCGCGCTGATGCTCGATCTCGTCACCGCAGACGACGCAATCCGCGACGGCACCGCGCATCCTCAGCGCGTACGTACCCTCGCGGCTGCAGTAGTCGCCGAAGCGCACCGCCGGGCCGCGTCAGTTGATATGTCTGCCGCGATCGCTGGGCACCCGCCGAGCGACTGGCTCACCGTGTGGCGAGACCACGGCACAAAGGTTGCGGGCATCGCCTCACGGTTCGAACGACTCATAGCCCCGTCTTCCAAAAACCTCGTCGAGGTGGCCGCATGAGCGACGGAGCCGAAATACTCAACCGCACCGAGACATCAATACGCCGCTACTGCGTCTTGCCGTCAAATCACGCTTTCGTGGCCGTAGTCCTGTGGGCAGTGCTTACACACTTAACGGCAGCATTCGAGTACGCGCCCAGGATGGTCGCGCGATCCCCTGAGAAGAGATCCGGCAAGTCACGCCTACTTGAGGTGCTCGACGCGCTTGTGTATCAGCCGTTGCGGGCAGTGAACGCGACCGTGGCGTACATCTTCCGGTCACTCGATGCGGACCCGCCACCAACTCTGCTATTCGACGAAGCTGACACAATCTTCGGTACGAAGAAGGTCGCCGAAAACAACGAAGACCTGCGAGGCCTGCTCAACGCGGGGTTTCAACGAGGGCTGCCAGTGGGCCGCACGGTAGGACCGCAACACACACCGGTGGAGTTTGAGACCTTCGCCATGGCCGCGCTCGCCGGTATCGGCAAGATGCCAGACACCATTGAAGACAGGGCAATCGTGGTGGTGATGCGCCGCCGCAAACCAACCGAACACGTCCAGCCGTACCGCACCAGACGGGACCGGCCAGCCCTCGAAAGACTGCGTAAGGATATCGCTGCGTGGGCTGACACGGTGCGTCACCAGCTTGAAGGGTACGAGCCGGAAAACCTCGGTGTCGAGGACCGTGCCGCCGACGTATGGGAGCCGCTGATTGCAGTTGCCGATATGGCCGGCGGTGACTGGCCGAAGCGAGCCCGAGCGGCCGCCGTCGCGATGGTCGCAGCCGCCGAGGAAGACGAAAGCGATTCGGTGAACGTCACGCTGCTCCGCGACATTAAGGACGTGTTCGAGTCCCTTCATGTGTCGTTCCTGAAGTCCGATGCGTTGTGCGTGAAGCTTCACGAAATTGAGGACTCGCCATGGAGGCAATTTGAACTCAACCCGTCGAAGTTAGGGCATCGCCTCAAGGAGTACGGGATCAAGACTGCATTCAGGGACGGATACAAGAAGGAACGCGGGTATCGGTTGACGGACTTCAGCGACACGTTCGAGCGGTACTTGCCAAAGCGTGAAGAGCCCAATTCCAGCGGTAGCCCGTCCGAAGCCGTCCGAAGCCGACTAAATGGCGTTGACCAGGCAGAACGATCGGACGCCTTAAATCAGTCGGACACCTTAAAGGTGTCCGAGAAAATAAAGCCGTCCGACGATAAACGCAGCTTAAACGGTGTTTTGACCCCTTCGGACGCCTTCGGACACCTACCCGCCGGGAAACGTAATGCCGGTACCTCACGCGAAGGAGCCCAAAGTCATGAGTAAGCCACGTAGTCGACCTCTGCCGCCACCGTGTGATGAGTGCGGGAAAGGGTACGGCGTCATCACCCACTCGCAGCGCGGCCAGCTCTGCATCACATGCTTCCGCAAGGGCAAGGATAAGCGGAAATGAAGATCGCCAAACCCCCGTCGATACCAAAGTTGTCCGCCGCGCTGGCCGCGCTCGTCGATGAACGTCTGGTCGGTGCTCGCTGCGCTGGCCGCGCGCCTTTGTTCGACAGCTTCATTGAGGGCGAGACCCCAGCCGCGCGTATCGAGCGCTTCGAGTGGTGCGCACACCTCTGCCGCGCCTGCCCGGTCCTCGCCGCGTGCGACCAAGCAGCAAGTGAACTCACCGCCGCCGAACGCACCGGCATCTGGGCGAGCGCCGATCGGTCGCCCACAGTAGGACGACCACCGAAAGAAGGTGCGGCATGACCAACGAAACGAACCTTGACGACATCCTCCGCCGCTACGTCGGCAAAAACCTGGCCGACTGCACCACCAGCGACCTACGCGCTGCAGCAGTACTCCAGGCAGCACACCTCATCATCCAGCTTGAATACAACGCACACCTCGAAAGGAAACACCATGAATGAGAACAACATTCACGAAGTACGTGCCACCTCCGCCGCCTTCGTCACCTGCTTCGTCAACGGCGACACCGAGGGCGTCGACGCGATGCTCGAAGACGTTATGTCTTCCGACAATCAGACAGCACCCACGGATCTGCTGTACGGCGTGGCCGAGCTGGCCGCTGGCCTCGCCCGACAGAACATCTTCCTGGAAGCCCGCACACGAGGTGAACACCTCGCCGAAGACGCCATCAATCCGCGCGCAGTCCAAGCGCTGCAAAAGCTCATCGCGGCGCTAAGAGCAGGGGGCCCAGGTGTTTTCGAATGAGCCGATCGCGGTGAACGGTGTCCTCATCACGTGGGACGACGCCGCCCGCGTCGTGCAGGCCTTGTCTTACTTGCAGTCGTTCGTTGAAACACAAAACGGGGCGCGCTTGCCCCGCCGGTTCATACAGCTACGCGAGTACCTCACGCGCGCAGCGTCTTACGCGCAACACCACGTGGACGCGAGAACACCAGACCATGTACTGGCCACGCCGGAAGACTCGACACCGGACGGGCTCATCGACACCACAAAAGCCGCAGACATTCTCGGGTGCGGCGCCTCCAACGTTCGTGACCTGTGCAGACGGCACACGCTCACCGGATATCGGGTCGGGGGACGGTGGCTCGTCCATGAAACCGAAGTCAGGCAACGAGCAGCACGAGGAGCACCACATGCCACTAATCGGAGTTGACGTATTCAACCCCGGCGGGGACCTATCCGCCCGAGCCACCACGGCAATTAACCGCCGCCAATTCGTCACCATCGCCGGAGACACCGACCCGGACGGGGCACCCACCATCGAGGTCGCTGACGAAGGCGCGCTCGTCTTCGGGGTCGCCAAACACGACGCAAAAGAGGGCGAGCTCGTCGCCGTAGCTCGCGGCGCGGGCCGCGTCGTCACCGTCAAAGCATCCGCGCCCATCACCGCAGGGCAGATCGTGGAGGCGAACTCCGGGGACGCCGCACCCCACGGCACCGGCCAGCCCGCAGGGCAAGCAATCAACACTGTTCCCGCCGACGGCACCGCACACATTTCCCTGCGATAGGAAGACGAACTCATGGGCATACTGTCACCCGTCAAGGAAGACGACTACATCCAGGTCCGCGACATCCTCGCGTCCCCGACCTGGCTCGAAGACCGAATCCGCAAAAACATCGACACGACGATCCTCGACGCGTTCTATCGCCGACACCCCGGCCAAGTCACCGGCGGCGCGATCCACCACACCATCTGGCGCAAAGGCGACGAATTTCTCACCGAAGGTGAAGCCGAACGCTCGCCCGCCACCGAATACCGCGTCGTCCAAGCCGCCGACCCACAGACCCGCCTCGCCGCGATCCGCGACTTCGGTGGCAAATTCGCTGTCGCTGACGAAGAAGTAACCCGCAACCGCATCGACGCCATGAGCTTGCAGATCAACCAACTCATCAACAACCTAGCCAGGCGACTCAATGAGACCGGCGTTGCCGCTTTGAACGACGCGCTCAACGCCGAAGACGCGCCCACCATCCCAGCCGCGGAACCGTGGAATCAAGCGAAAACGGTCGGGGAGCCGTCGACGCTTACCCCTAACGCTGGGCTGCCGTTCGCCGACGTGGTGCGCGCGCAGATACACGAAGGCAGCGGGACGTTGTTTGACACTCTCGTGGTTAACCCCCAGGAGGCAGGGGCGCTGAGGATCGCTTACGGCATCTCACTCGGTCAGCAGCTCGCCGAGTCAGGCATCAAACTTGAAGTGTCACGCTGGATACCAGCAGGCACCGCGTACCTCACCCAGCGCGGCGGAGCAGGATACGTCGGCTTCGAGAAAGAACTCACAGTAGAAATGTGGGACGACCGGAACATTCGATCTAAGTGGGTCCAAGGCTTCGTGATGCCTGCGTTCGCGGTGACTCAGCCACAGACGGTCTACAGGCTCACTGGCCTACACAGCTAGGAAGACTGGTCTTGGTTCCCCGTGCAACCGCTCGTTCCTGTCCGGGCAGCACGGGCCGCCTCCCAAGACCGAAACAGAAGCGCCCCCAATCGGCATGGGATTGCCCGAGCGGGGGCGCTTCACTCTCCCCGGAACCGACTCACCGAAAGGTGACAACCATGGCGCGCGACCCACGCGGCACAACCACACAACGCAAACTCGGCTGGCGACACCAGCAACAACGCAAACGGCTACTCGCGAAACACAAAGACGGCGAACCATGCACCGAATGCGGACAACCCATGCACCGCGACCCCACACGCAACCCCGACCAGCGCGCCCTCCACGCCGACCACACACGAGCCCGAGCCCACGGCGGACACCTCGCCGACCGGCTACTCCACGCAACTTGTAATGAACGCCGAGGCGACGGCACACGCAACACCAGCACAGAAGACATCACCAACGACCACAGCCGAAACCGCCACCTCTGGACCCGACTCGACTGGTGACACCCCCCTCCCCTGAAATATCTGACGGGTCGGGTAACTGACCCCTCCGCCGCTGGTCAGGAAATTTTTTGTGCGGTCGCTGAAATTGTGGTGCAAAGGCGGTGCTGATAGGTCTGCTCCGAGGGGTATCGGTACCCCCGCTTGAATCTGGCGGCTGAGCGTTGCTCTCGTTGCGCGGTGAGGGCGATCCTCACGCACGCTTTCCGGTAGGCAGCGTTCGGGCTGGTAGCTCCGTCACGCACAGCGCGGAGAGCATCACGACCAAGAACATCAAGGACAATCCCGCAGCGGGCCAATGCTTTACGACCGCCTGCATCCTCTAAACCTGAGACAGTTGTCTCACGTTTGTTGCCTCTGCCGCCCTTGTTGTCCCACTGCCCGTTAGCTCGGCGGTCCTCTCCGAGGATCAGTGCGGTACTCGCTGCGGCGATCTGCACCGTCAACGACCTCCTGGGCGAGAGCAGGGGCATGGTCGATAACCACGCCGCACTCCTTAAGGCGAGCCTGCCAGTCAGATGCTGTATTGGCGGATTCGCCAATATCTACCGATCCTCGTCGCCACCTTCCATCTTTGCGGCGACCGTCAGCAGCGAGCACCAGAGCCGTGGACATGGCCCGCGCACCAGTCGACATATTCCGTACGCCTCGACGGTAATCAGGAATTCCTAAATACCGACTGACGCAACAAGATCGCCCACGTTTTACCCACGTGAAATAGCGGGAATTACGTGGGTGTGATTCACAACAGTGAGATTCGGCAACGCTTTGAGCTGCAATAAAGGGAACTACGTGGGCTGCTGAGAGTCAGAAATGCGCTGTGAGTCATTCGGGCGGTTAGGGGTTCAAGTCCCCTCGCCAGCTCTTGTTTTTCGAGGTCAGACCGCTTTTAGGTCTGGCCTCGTTTTCGTTGGTTCAAGATCAACACTGTTTAACCCACGTTTTTCAATCAACAACGGTTCGAACGCTCGCCGCACGTCTGGCGCGACTGCCGCCCGCTGTATGTAGTGCTCGCGAGTGACTCGCTCGCCTGAGTGGCCGAGCTGTGCGGTGGCTGCGCCTACTCCGAAGTCCCGTTCGATGAGGGTTGCTGTTGTCTTGCGGAACGTGTGCGGTGTCACCCATTCGAATTGGTCACCGCGTGCTGCGCGGAGCTGGCGGCGCACATTGTGCGGTGAGCGGGGAGTGCCACGGTGGGACGGGAACACGAGCCCGCCTTCGCTGGGGAGGTTGCGTTCGTGCTGGCGCTGTAGCGCTTCTGCGGCGAAGTAGGGGAGTGTGAGGGTGCGGTGACCTGCTTCCGACTTCAGGTAGGCCTCTCGGGTCGCCCTGCCGCCGTATGCGATCACTTGTCCTGCGACTGTCAGCCGCGGTGGTTCGGCATCGAGTTCGACTGCGGGCCACACCAGGCCGAGGACCTCACCGATCCGTAGGCCAGTTCCGAGCATTACGTCAACAAGGTCGGGAAGATCGGCGGCGCGGGGCGGGCCGTACTGGTTGCCCTGTGACCAGCCCGCGATCAGCGCCCGGTACCCACGGAGTTCTTCAGGCGTGAATACCCGAACTTGGCCGCGTTTGCTGCGGCGGGCGGTCGTATCCCGTACCGGGTTGTGTGGTACCGCGTCATGTCTCGCCGCAAGCCCGAACATTGCTGTCAGCACGACGCGTGCTTGCTTCGCCGTCGCATGCTTGTCGATGGCGCTAAGGGCTCGTTCGATCACACCCACGGACGCCTCACAAAGCCTCACCTCACCTAGCGCTGGCTCTATGTGCTTGTCGTAGGTGCGCCGATAGTTCGCGATCGTTTGCGGCCGCCGTGAATCCTCTTTCGCGATGGCCGTGAACCACACGGTAGCGAGATCCCGGATGCGCGTGTCGCCGGTGATTTCAACGGTGCCTGTGTCGCGCTGGCGGTCCCGCAATGCTTCCTTCAAGGCATCCTCGGCCTTGTTGCCTGTGGTGCCAAACCGCTCCACCTGCCGAGTCTTTCCGTCCCAATCACGGAACTGGGCGCGTGCACGCCACCGGCCCGGGCCGAGCTGGGCGCGCTTGATCTTCCCGTAAGTGCCGAGGGGCAGCGGTGACCTAGGCATCGCGGGGACGCCCTTGGGTAGGTGCTTCCCTCACGACTTCACGCCCGAGCAGTTCTTCGATTTGCTGAATGAGGCGGCGCCGTTCAGCTCGGGCATTGTGCGCACGAGACGCGATCAGGTCGGCGATATTGATGTCGGGCGCGCCTGGCGTGTCCTGGAACGCTTGCACGACCTTTGCGAGGTCCTCTTCGTCAGCCGCCTGTGCGGTTAGGTCTAGGTCGCGTACCTTCCTGGCCAGCTGCATGACCTGAGCGTCTATGTTTCCCGCTTTGCCCCTGGGTGGTGAGTCGATCCCGCTGAACGCATCTGCTGCTTCTATCGAGGGCATCGGCTCGCCGGGAATGAACTCGACGTAACCGTATGGCTGCTCGGGATAGAGCAACTGCACAGGTGGGACTTCGAGGGCTGCCGCCAGTACCACAAGTTCGGCGACGTCTAGTCGAGCGCCCCGTCTTCCGTACTCGAAGTTCGTTAACACCGAAGACCCGATTGGATTGCCGAGCTCTTCCGTTCGCTTAGCGAGCTTTGCGATCGAAAGATTCTTGTTTCGTCGTAGTCGTGCTACCTCGGAAGCCACCCGAGTGGCTATGTCCGCCGACCAGTTCTCTGTCATGGCAGCAGAGTTTACAGATGTTCTTGACAGGTGGGAACATAGCGGCCATTATTGCAGTCAGCAGCACGGAATCATCTTGATTCTCTGCTGTGAGAACACAACGAGGAGACTTTCACATGACCCCTGAAGAACTCGACAGGTTGGGAGTGGCAACCGACCTGCGTACCGCGGCTCGGGCGCTCGGTATCCCAGCATCAACCGCCTACGCTCACGCCCGCGCCGGTAACTTTCCCGTCCGCGTCATTCGTATCGGTAGCCGCTACACCGTGCCCGTCGCCGAGCTGCGCACCGTACTCGGACTCGGTGGTGCGGCGTGAATATTCCTGACCGGATGATGATCGTCGGTGAGGATGGTGCACCGTCGAGCATTGTTGATGTGGAGCGGCTGCAATCCGACGCCACCATCCTGACCTTCCAGTACGCGGCTGCTGCCGGTGATGATGCCGAACTGGATCGCGTCGCAAGAGCATGGACCGCGACGACAGACCCGGACTACTTCGGCTATTTGTGCGCCGCTGCGTTATCGCTAATGGTCCGGAACGTCCTGGACCCCACATTGGCGTTCGTTGATGCGATCGCCCCCGATCGCGACTTCCGGGGGAAGCTCCGCGAGGCGCGCGACAACGCTGAGAAAACGCTAGGAGGCACCACATGAGCGAAAAACAATGCCCCGCCCTGGTGGTGGGCGAGGCATCGAAGATCAACCCCGTTGAGAGTTAATCGGCTGGAGGACTCAATGATAACTGATCAACCTGACGCTGTTCATTCGTTATGGCTTGAGCAGGTTCGTTTGCTGAACAGGTTCCGTGCACATATGCAGGCCCGGTCGTTGTCCGGGCGCACGATACGCGAGCGGATCACGTACTTGGAGCGGGTCGCACACGACCGTGGCACGCCAGCGCACCTGCTCACCGAGGACGACATTATTGCCGCCCTCAGTAACCCGAAGATCACCGCCACCAGCAGACAAACCTACTTTTCGCTGCTGTCTACCTGGCAAACATGGCTCGTCAAAATCGGTGTCCGGGAAGACAACCCGCTACTGAAGCTCGATGCGCCCCGCCGCCCCCGAAGCGAACCGAAACGGCTCACAGATGAACAGGTCGCCGCGATCGAAGCTGTCATTAACCGGCGCCGAACGTTCGCGATGTTCCTCCTCGCCGCGCTGCAAGGGCTGCGTGTCCACGAGATCGCGAAGGTGCGTGGCGAGGACTTCGACTGGAGCGCGGGAACGCTTCGCGTACGCGGCAAGGGCGGCCACCAGGCATTCATGCCGATCCACGCTCGACTGCACGAGGTACGTGACTCGATGCCGACAACGGGCTACTGGTTCCCGTCGTACAACGACGGGCGCGCGTTCATCGACGGTCGATCCGTCGGTGAAGCGTTGAAAGACGCGATGCGACGAGCTGGTATTAACGACGCCACCGCCCACGCGCTCCGGCACTGGTTCGCCACGAAACTGCTCGCTTCAGGTGTTGATGTGCGGGTCGTGCAAGAACTCATGCGACACAAATCGTTGCAAACCACCGAACGCTACACCCATGTTTCGACGGCGGCGCGCCGCGCTGGTCTCGACAAACTCACCCTCCAGCTACCCGACTGAAAAGCAAAGCCCCGCCCGGTTGACGACGCCGGACGGGGCAGAAAGGAAACCACCTATGAGTGTAGACGACGGCACCGACATTCCGGAGGCTGGGACGGTACTCCTCGCGTGCCTGTGCGCAGTATCATCAGGCCGCTACAGCTACCCCAATGGGCGAGACCTCGAAGATCTGGCAGAGCTGCTTTTGTCCTCTGATTTTCACCGGCCCGCCGAAGGACGCGCCTACGCTGCGATCCTGGAACACCACGACCGTGGTGACCCCCACGACCTCGTCACCTTGCACGCACAGTTCCTGACCAGCGGAGCGTTCACCGAACCGGGGGGCCGTGAACTCGCCGCGCTGATGCTCGATCTCGTCACCGCAGACGACGCAATCCGCGACGGCACCGCGCATCCTCAGCGCGTACGTACCCTCGCGGCTGCAGTAGTCGCCGAAGCGCACCGCCGGGCCGCGTCAGTTGATATGTCTGCCGCGATCGCTGGGCACCCGCCGAGCGACTGGCTCACCGTGTGGCGAGACCACGGCACAAAGGTTGCGGGCATCGCCTCACGGTTCGAACGACTCATAGCCCCGTCTTCCAAAAACCTCGTCGAGGTGGCCGCATGAGCGACGGAGCCGAAATACTCAACCGCACCGAGACATCAATACGCCGCTACTGCGTCTTGCCGTCAAATCACGCTTTCGTGGCCGTAGTCCTGTGGGCAGTGCTTACACACTTAACGGCAGCATTCGAGTACGCGCCCAGGATGGTCGCGCGATCCCCTGAGAAGAGATCCGGCAAGTCACGCCTACTTGAGGTGCTCGACGCGCTTGTGTATCAGCCGTTGCGGGCAGTGAACGCGACCGTGGCGTACATCTTCCGGTCACTCGATGCGGACCCGCCACCAACTCTGCTATTCGACGAAGCTGACACAATCTTCGGTACGAAGAAGGTCGCCGAAAACAACGAAGACCTGCGAGGCCTGCTCAACGCGGGGTTTCAACGAGGGCTGCCAGTGGGCCGCACGGTAGGACCGCAACACACACCGGTGGAGTTTGAGACCTTCGCCATGGCCGCGCTCGCCGGTATCGGCAAGATGCCAGACACCATTGAAGACAGGGCAATCGTGGTGGTGATGCGCCGCCGCAAACCAACCGAACACGTCCAGCCGTACCGCACCAGACGGGACCGGCCAGCCCTCGAAAGACTGCGTAAGGATATCGCTGCGTGGGCTGACACGGTGCGTCACCAGCTTGAAGGGTACGAGCCGGAAAACCTCGGTGTCGAGGACCGTGCCGCCGACGTATGGGAGCCGCTGATTGCAGTTGCCGATATGGCCGGCGGTGACTGGCCGAAGCGAGCCCGAGCGGCCGCCGTCGCGATGGTCGCAGCCGCCGAGGAAGACGAAAGCGATTCGGTGAACGTCACGCTGCTCCGCGACATTAAGGACGTGTTCGAGTCCCTTCATGTGTCGTTCCTGAAGTCCGATGCGTTGTGCGTGAAGCTTCACGAAATTGAGGACTCGCCATGGAGGCAATTTGAACTCAACCCGTCGAAGTTAGGGCATCGCCTCAAGGAGTACGGGATCAAGACTGCATTCAGGGACGGATACAAGAAGGAACGCGGGTATCGGTTGACGGACTTCAGCGACACGTTCGAGCGGTACTTGCCAAAGCGTGAAGAGCCCAATTCCAGCGGTAGCCCGTCCGAAGCCGTCCGAAGCCGACTAAATGGCGTTGACCAGGCAGAACGATCGGACGCCTTAAATCAGTCGGACACCTTAAAGGTGTCCGAGAAAATAAAGCCGTCCGACGATAAACGCAGCTTAAACGGTGTTTTGACCCCTTCGGACGCCTTCGGACACCTACCCGCCGGGAAACGTAATGCCGGTACCTCACGCGAAGGAGCCCAAAGTCATGAGTAAGCCACGTAGTCGACCTCTGCCGCCACCGTGTGATGAGTGCGGGAAAGGGTACGGCGTCATCACCCACTCGCAGCGCGGCCAGCTCTGCATCACATGCTTCCGCAAGGGCAAGGATAAGCGGAAATGAAGATCGCCAAACCCCCGTCGATACCAAAGTTGTCCGCCGCGCTGGCCGCGCTCGTCGATGAACGTCTGGTCGGTGCTCGCTGCGCTGGCCGCGCGCCTTTGTTCGACAGCTTCATTGAGGGCGAGACCCCAGCCGCGCGTATCGAGCGCTTCGAGTGGTGCGCACACCTCTGCCGCGCCTGCCCGGTCCTCGCCGCGTGCGACCAAGCAGCAAGTGAACTCACCGCCGCCGAACGCACCGGCATCTGGGCGAGCGCCGATCGGTCGCCCACAGTAGGACGACCACCGAAAGAAGGTGCGGCATGACCAACGAAACGAACCTTGACGACATCCTCCGCCGCTACGTCGGCAAAAACCTGGCCGACTGCACCACCAGCGACCTACGCGCTGCAGCAGTACTCCAGGCAGCACACCTCATCATCCAGCTTGAATACAACGCACACCTCGAAAGGAAACACCATGAATGAGAACAACATTCACGAAGTACGTGCCACCTCCGCCGCCTTCGTCACCTGCTTCGTCAACGGCGACACCGAGGGCGTCGACGCGATGCTCGAAGACGTTATGTCTTCCGACAATCAGACAGCACCCACGGATCTGCTGTACGGCGTGGCCGAGCTGGCCGCTGGCCTCGCCCGACAGAACATCTTCCTGGAAGCCCGCACACGAGGTGAACACCTCGCCGAAGACGCCATCAATCCGCGCGCAGTCCAAGCGCTGCAAAAGCTCATCGCGGCGCTAAGAGCAGGGGGCCCAGGTGTGTTCGAATGAGCCGATCGCGGTGAACGGTGTCCTCATCACGTGGGACGACGCCGCCCGCGTCGTGCAGGCCTTGTCTTACTTGCAGTCGTTCGTTGAAACACAAAACGGGGCGCGCTTGCCCCGCCGGTTCATACAGCTACGCGAGTACCTCACGCGCGCAGCGTCTTACGCGCAACACCACGTGGACGCGAGAACACCAGACCATGTACTGGCCACGCCGGAAGACTCGACACCGGACGGGCTCATCGACACCACAAAAGCCGCAGACATTCTCGGGTGCGGCGCCTCCAACGTTCGTGACCTGTGCAGACGGCACACGCTCACCGGATATCGGGTCGGGGGACGGTGGCTCGTCCATGAAACCGAAGTCAGGCAACGAGCAGCACGAGGAGCACCACATGCCACTAATCGGAGTTGACGTATTCAACCCCGGCGGGGACCTATCCGCCCGAGCCACCACGGCAATTAACCGCCGCCAATTCGTCACCATCGCCGGAGACACCGACCCGGACGGGGCACCCACCATCGAGGTCGCTGACGAAGGCGCGCTCGTCTTCGGGGTCGCCAAACACGACGCAAAAGAGGGCGAGCTCGTCGCCGTAGCTCGCGGCGCGGGCCGCGTCGTCACCGTCAAAGCATCCGCGCCCATCACCGCAGGGCAGATCGTGGAGGCGAACTCCGGGGACGCCGCACCCCACGGCACCGGCCAGCCCGCAGGGCAAGCAATCAACACTGTTCCCGCCGACGGCACCGCACACATTTCCCTGCGATAGGAAGACGAACTCATGGGCATACTGTCACCCGTCAAGGAAGACGACTACATCCAGGTCCGCGACATCCTCGCGTCCCCGACCTGGCTCGAAGACCGAATCCGCAAAAACATCGACACGACGATCCTCGACGCGTTCTATCGCCGACACCCCGGCCAAGTCACCGGCGGCGCGATCCACCACACCATCTGGCGCAAAGGCGACGAATTTCTCACCGAAGGTGAAGCCGAACGCTCGCCCGCCACCGAATACCGCGTCGTCCAAGCCGCCGACCCACAGACCCGCCTCGCCGCGATCCGCGACTTCGGTGGCAAATTCGCTGTCGCTGACGAAGAAGTAACCCGCAACCGCATCGACGCCATGAGCTTGCAGATCAACCAACTCATCAACAACCTAGCCAGGCGACTCAATGAGACCGGCGTTGCCGCTTTGAACGACGCGCTCAACGCCGAAGACGCGCCCACCATCCCAGCCGCGGAACCGTGGAATCAAGCGAAAACGGTCGGGGAGCCGTCGACGCTTACCCCTAACGCTGGGCTGCCGTTCGCCGACGTGGTGCGCGCGCAGATACACGAAGGCAGCGGGACGTTGTTTGACACTCTCGTGGTTAACCCCCAGGAGGCAGGGGCGCTGAGGATCGCTTACGGCATCTCACTCGGTCAGCAGCTCGCCGAGTCAGGCATCAAACTTGAAGTGTCACGCTGGATACCAGCAGGCACCGCGTACCTCACCCAGCGCGGCGGAGCAGGATACGTCGGCTTCGAGAAAGAACTCACAGTAGAAATGTGGGACGACCGGAACATTCGATCTAAGTGGGTCCAAGGCTTCGTGATGCCTGCGTTCGCGGTGACTCAGCCACAGACGGTCTACAGGCTCACTGGCCTACACAGCTAGGAAGACTGGTCTTGGTTCCCCGTGCAACCGCTCGTTCCTGTCCGGGCAGCACGGGCCGCCTCCCAAGACCGAAACAGAAGCGCCCCCAATCGGCATGGGATTGCCCGAGCGGGGGCGCTTCACTCTCCCCGGAACCGACTCACCGAAAGGTGACAACCATGGCGCGCGACCCACGCGGCACAACCACACAACGCAAACTCGGCTGGCGACACCAGCAACAACGCAAACGGCTACTCGCGAAACACAAAGACGGCGAACCATGCACCGAATGCGGACAACCCATGCACCGCGACCCCACACGCAACCCCGACCAGCGCGCCCTCCACGCCGACCACACACGAGCCCGAGCCCACGGCGGACACCTCGCCGACCGGCTACTCCACGCAACTTGTAATGAACGCCGAGGCGACGGCACACGCAACACCAGCACAGAAGACATCACCAACGACCACAGCCGAAACCGCCACCTCTGGACCCGACTCGACTGGTGACACCCCCCTCCCCTGAAATATCTGACGGGTCGGGTAACTGACCCCTCCGCCGCTGGTCAGGAAATTTTTTGTGCGGTCGCTGAAATTGTGGTGCAAAGGCGGTGCTGATAGGTCTGCTCCGAGGGGTATCGGTACCCCCGCTTGAATCTGGCGGCTGAGCGTTGCTCTCGTTGCGCGGTGAGGGCGATCCTCACGCACGCTTTCCGGTAGGCAGCGTTCGGGCTGGTAGCTCCGTCACGCACAGCGCGGAGAGCATCACGACCAAGAACATCAAGGACAATCCCGCAGCGGGCCAATGCTTTACGACCGCCTGCATCCTCTAAACCTGAGACAGTTGTCTCACGTTTGTTGCCTCTGCCGCCCTTGTTGTCCCACTGCCCGTTAGCTCGGCGGTCCTCTCCGAGGATCAGTGCGGTACTCGCTGCGGCGATCTGCACCGTCAACGACCTCCTGGGCGAGAGCAGGGGCATGGTCGATAACCACGCCGCACTCCTTAAGGCGAGCCTGCCAGTCAGATGCTGTATTGGCGGATTCGCCAATATCTACCGATCCTCGTCGCCACCTTCCATCTTTGCGGCGACCGTCAGCAGCGAGCACCAGAGCCGTGGACATGGCCCGCGCACCAGTCGACATATTCCGTACGCCTCGACGGTAATCAGGAATTCCTAAATACCGACTGACGCAACAAGATCGCCCACGTTTTACCCACGTGAAATAGCGGGAATTACGTGGGTGTGATTCACAACAGTGAGATTCGGCAACGCTTTGAGCTGCAATAAAGGGAACTACGTGGGCTGCTGAGAGTCAGAAATGCGCTGTGAGTCATTCGGGCGGTTAGGGGTTCAAGTCCCCTCGCCAGCTCTTGTTCGCTGTGAGGCTGCGCTGTTGCCGACGGAGCCGCACAGTTTCTTGTGGGACATCCATTCGATGGCTTCAGTACATTGGATGATGTGGACATGCTGATTGCGCAAGATGAATTCTCCGCGTACGGCGTATCGCACTGGGCTGTCGTCGCTGTATTCGCAGTTGGTGCGTTTGCTTTCGTCAAAATCGGCCGTTCCCATAAAGACACTGCCGCAGCAGTTCGGTTCAGCAGGATATTGGGAATCATTGCAATCGTTATGTATGCGGGGATTTTCACCTACTCGATGATTCCGCCCAGCTTGGGCCGGTCGGTGCCATTGCAATTATCTGACCTCGCGGCTGTCACCGCGGCGTACGCGTTGTGGTCACGCAAGCCGTGGGCTTTCGCCCTGACCTACTACTGGTGCCTTGTGCTGAGCACGCAGGCTCTGGTGTCACCGGCATTACAGTCGCCTGATTTCCCGCACCATGAGTTCATCGCTTTCTGGGCAATGCACCTTTTGGTTGTCTGGGCGGCGATTTACCTAACGTGGGGCCTCCGGACGCGACCTACCTGGAAGAGCTACGGGATCACGGTGGCAGTGACGCTCGCGTGGGCAGCATTCACCTTTACGTTCAACCTGATCGCGAACACGAATTACGGGTTCCTGAACTCCAAACCGCAAACAGCATCGCTGCTCGACTACATGGGTCCGTGGCCCTGGTATTTACTCCCCGCGACGGCACTCGTTTTCACCACCTGGGCGCTTATGACGTGGCCGTGGAAGAAATTCGGTGCGCACTACAGCGAGTCGCCGCCACGGTTGCCGTCAGAGACAGCGGGAGAGTAGCGGCGCCGCGCGACACGGACATACCGCGTCAGTCCTTCACTCCCGGAGTCCTGCGGCCAATTATCGGCGGCGGCAATTGTTGACGTGCGTAAAAGACGGTGCAGTTCGGCCAGGCGTGGTGTGACATCAGGAGTCGCTATGCGATATTTTCGCAGCTTGCGCCGCGGCTTCGGCTCGGCAGGGCTTGTCAGGTACCCGCGCTCCGCTGCGAACTTGGCGATCTCATGGTGCAGCGATTCCGTGTGTTCATTTCGAGGTAAGGCCGCCACGCACCACGACAACAAGTCGGACAGAATGCTGTGCCAGCTTGCCGCGGAATTCTCACCGGCGGTATCGGATGCAGGGGACACCGCGTCGAAGTAGAGCAGGGACGGGAGCATCAGCGCGACGCCGTGACTGAGGATGTTCTCGCGCGAGTAGCTCATCAGCGAGACTCGGTCCCAAGCGAGTGCTGTACCAGCGTCGCACAGCGCCACGAGAGGTATCGCACCGGCGCTGAGGCTGGCGTCGAGAGCGAGTGAAAAGTAGAACTCTGCCTCTCTGTCACGCTGGTGGTGCGACAGGAAGAACGCGGTTCGGACGAGGACATCCGCGTGTGCTGGAGGGGCGGAGACTTTCTCGTAGAGATTGCTTGCTTCGTGGTAGAGCTGTTCAGCGATCTTTTTGTTGCCCGCCTGGGCGTATGAGTCCGCAAGCTTCGTTGCGCAGTCCGCCGCTTCGCGATCACGCTTGGCGCCGACGAAAACGCCAAGAGCCTCCTTGAGGTGGCGGATGCGCTGTGCATCGCCTGAGGTCAGTGTGTCTGCGAGGCGAAGGTTCGCCTGGGCGAACCAGGCGCCCATTTTCTTATCGCGGAAGGTGGACAGAGCCGCCTGGAATTGCTGGCGCGCCTCGTCAGTCCGTCCGGACTGGGCGTACAGGCAACCGAGGTGGTAGCGCACTCCGGCGACCTCGGCGTCGTTTTCCAGCGAGCGGTAGCCGCGCACCGCACTTCGGTAGGCGTCTTCGCCCGCGTCGAAATCACCGCTTCTCGTGTAGACGAGGCCGAGAGTGGAATCGCACAGTGCCTGATAGCTGACGTCACCGTCGGTTCTGCCTACGTCGCGTTCGGTGCGCAGGTCAGCGATCAGAGCGCTGATGGCGCGCCTGTCACCGCTGCGCATCAGCTGTTGCCACAGTGTTCGTGACGCGACGACAATCGCGTCCCGGTCGCCGTGTTCGCGTGCTTCACGGCGTTGCGTCACAGGGTCTTTCGAAACCGCTTCTGGAGTGACTTGTGGGTCGGGCTGGTGAGGTGCGGAGTTCTCGGTGTTTCCAGCCGGGCCGGACGGCTCGACGCTCATATCGCGTCTCCTTCGCGAACATCGCAACTCGCAGGTTGATGCGAACAGGACAGAGACAAAGAATAGAGAATTTGTTCGGATCCTGGTACGGCAGGTTCGGGTGCTGAGATTTGGCGTCGACACACAGACGTTGCGGGGCTATGCTGGTGGCTTCTCGTCTGGTGCTCAATGATGAGGCTGGACTCGCATCGAAGCAGTGCTCACCGCCACGAAAGCGAGTCAAACATGCGTTCATCTTTAGCTGCCGTCCTTAGTACTCCCGCAACCGCTGTTGTGCGCGGAACGTCTATTGCAATCCGCCTGACTGACGAGGCCACAGCGCCACGAGCAGCCAGGCTGGCTCAGCGTCCCTTCAAAATAAGGGGAGGGTCGTCGTCTGTCGCTGAAGCCGCTGACCTTTGGGCTGATCCTGACCGTCCAGTGCGGCGTCTATCCCGGGCGGAAATCGCGCGACGCTGGCTGTTTCCCTGCTATGGCGCGCAAGCCAATGCGCGCGACGCTAGCCAGACCGCAGCGCACCGTGCATTCCTGCGCGACGCGGCCCGAACGGACTAGTTCAGCACACTCTGACGCGCCGGCCCCCTGCTGTCCGCTGGTTTCCTCTTCGGGCAGGATGGGGTCGACGCGAAGGAGTGCACATGACCAACATTCAGATCGATGCGCCTGCAGGCCCGATGCAGGGTCACCTTTTCGTTCCTTCGCGGGCGGACGGGGCCACCCCGTATCCCGGTGTCGTTGTTGTGCACGACGCAATTGGAATGACGGATGACACGCTAGAGAGTTGCCAGCGCATGGCGGACGAAGGGTATGTAGTCCTCGCGCCTGACCTGTATTCACGGGGCGGGAAGGCCCGGTGTGTGCCTCTCGTCATGAAGGACTTGCTTTTGCAGAGGGGCCGCACTGTCGACGATTTGCTCGCCGCGCGGGAGCATCTGATGGAGCGAGATGACTGTACGGGCGCAGTGGGCATCATCGGTTTCTGCATGGGTGGCGGGTTCGCGATCCTTATGGCGCCCAAGGGCTTTGATGCAAGCGCACCTTTCTACGGCGTGCTGCCGCGGCACCTCACCGAAGCGCTAGAAGGCTCGTGTCCCATGGTTGCTAGCTTCGGCAACCGTGATCCGCTCCTCATCGGTGGTGAAAAGAAGCTTGTGCGCGCGCTGGAAAGGAACGGTGTCGAGCATGACGTCAAGACCTACCCGAAGGTGGGGCATAGCTTTGCCAACAAGATCGATCTTGGTCCCGCGACGCCGCTGCTCAGAGTGACGGGGTTCGCGTACAACGACGCTGCGACCGAAGATGCGTGGCGCCGCGTGTTCGCCTTCTTCGGTGAGCACCTGAAGGTGTGACGGTGTGCGTTAGTTCCCGGTCAGCTGATTGATGCCCTCGACGATTGCCACGGAGATTCCACCTACCGGGACGGGCCCTTCGTTGCCGGTGTAGACCTGGTCGCCCGGGACGTCACACCACCACGACAGCGTGTGGATACCTGGTGTGATGAAGGGGATCTGTTGCGATGCGGAACCGCCTGGTGGCACCGCAACGGCGGGTGGCAGCCCGAACCAGGAGAGCGGTGAGCCGAAGAAGTGCAAAATCGACCCGCATGTGGCTGTGGTGCCACGGTCATTGTGGAAAGTTACTTCTGCTGTTGTCTCACCGGCGCTGCGGGCGTCCGCAGATGGCGCGGCTGACGCGAGGGTGGGGGCTGCGAGCACCATCGGTGCGATCGCCGCCGCCGCGATTGCTGCCCGGGCTGCGGCCCTGGGCATGGTCGTCTTCATCGTGGGTCTCCCTAGAACAGTCTTCCGACCTGGAGCGGGTACTTCTTGATCTTAGAACTCCGCACACCGTTCGGACAGAGACTTAGGTGAGTTCGGCGGCAGCCGCAGCATGATGTGGTTCGACTGTGATTGCGCGTGGTTTGCGGCGCCTGCGAGGGATCATCGAGACGAGATCGCCGACAGGTCCCACTGCGCCGTTCACGGCGCCGAGCGCGTCCTGCAAAGCGCCGACGCTGGTCGCGAGCAAATCGAGGCTGGGTGCCAAACGGTCCAGACTGTCAGAAAGTGAGATCAACTGATCGAGCGTGCCGCCCCGCTTGATCATTCGCTCCACCGAGCTGTTATCTGACAATAGGCTTTCGAGCAGGCCATTTTTCCTCAGAAGATTATCGAGGGGACCGTCGGAGGCGGTTAGGCGATCGAGTGCGCCGTCCTTTTCTAGCAGGCGGTCGAGTAACCCGTCCTTCTCGATGAGTCGCTCGACGAGCCCCTCTTTCTCCAACAACCGCTCAATGGGCCCGTCCTTCTCAAGGAGGCGATCAACAAGCCCGTCTCGTTCCAGGAGGCGCTCGAGAAGGCCGCCCGGCTCAGTGAGCCGGTCGAGCACGCCATCCCGTGCCATCAGTCGGTCAATGGGGCCTTCGGGATCAAGAGCGCGGCCAAGCGCCCGGTCCGCTCCCGCGCTGTCTGAGACCCGCTGCAAGAGATCGAGGGGTCCTCGCGGATCGAACAATCTCACGACGTTGCCCGCTTCGTTGATCACCCCGGAAGCAGTATCCGCAGCCAGGTCAAGAGCAGCCCCGGTCGCGGCGACGCCAGCGCGCGCGGGGACAGCGACAACAGCGAGCAGATTCATAGGGAAAGCCTATTTGCCCGGTACGACAACTTCTGTAGTAGAGGTCTCGGTGTGGGCAAGGTCATGGGCGCGCATGGAAGTGATACGCCGACAGGTCCGAGATATGCCCAAGAGTCGGCCCATCATGTCGGAATCAAGTGATGGGGCTTGTGTCCAGCGACGTCTGGGCATACCCCAGACGCGGTACAAACGCTTGCGCCGATTCGGGCCCAGGCAAGCTACTGTGCGGGGCGTCAACAGCCGCGTGCCTAGTCTGGGACTCGTTCGCCGTAGCCGAGGTCGCGGAGAGTGGCCCGGAGTTTATCCGCGGCGGCATCGAGTTCGTCAGCATCCCCTGGTTTGGCCATCGAAAGATCAAAACCTTCGATCGACCATGCTGGAAAGACATGCAGGTGCAGATGAGGTACTTCGATGCCCGCGATCAGCAGACCAGCGCGGGGCGCATCCCAGGCTTGACGAACCGCCTGGCCGATCTTCTGCGCCACGTCGGTGCACTTGTTGAATAGGGCCGGGTCGACGTCCTGCCACTGGTCAACCTCTTTGCGGGGCACTACGAGTGTGTGCCCGGGAGCAACCGGAGCGATCGTGAGGAAAGCGACGATGTCCTCGTCCTCCCAGACGAAACGACCGGGGATCTCCCCGGCGATGATCTTGCTGAAGATGGAAGCCATGGCAACGAGCATCCTCGAAAATGGAGCGATTCGCCAGCGTTCACACGCCAATCTCGCCGCTGGATTCACGCAACGCGGAACCCGGGAGTCTCTTCTGTCAGAAGGACGCCGTAGGCTGTCGTACCGTGCGAGTTCTCGTTATCGGATCTGGTGCCCGTGAACATGCCCTGCTGCTTGCTTTGAGCCGAGACCCGTCGGTGAGCGCGCTGATGTGTGCGCCCGGTAACGCGGGTACCGCTGCCCTAGCCGAGCAGCATGACGTCGATGCCGCCTCGACTGACGAGGTTGTCGCGCTCGTGCGGGAACTCGAACCCGACTTGGTCGTGATCGGCCCCGAGGTGCCATTGGTGCTCGGGGTCGCCGATGCTGTCCGGAAAGTCGGTGTGCCGTGTTTTGGGCCGTCCGCCGCTGCCGCGCAAATCGAGGGTTCCAAAGCATTCGCGAAAGACGTCATGGCCGCCGCGGGTGTGCGCACTGCGCACGCCGAGATTGTGGACACTCCGGCGAATCTTGATGCGGCGCTCGACCGGTTCGGCCCGACGTGGGTAGTCAAGGACGACCGCCTCGCTGGCGGCAAGGGTGTCGTCGTCAGCGCGGACCGGCTGGTGGCACGTGATCACGCAGCTGAACTGCTGGAGAAAGGTCATCCAGTACTGCTGGAGTCCTTCCTCGACGGCCCTGAGGTGTCGCTCTTCTGCTTGGTAGACGGCGAGGATGTCGTCCCTTTGCTGCCCGCGCAGGATCACAAACGGGTCGGTGATGACGACACCGGGCCCAACACGGGCGGGATGGGCGCGTACACGCCTCTGCCGTGGTTGCCCGACGGGATGGTCGGCGAGATCGTCGACGAGGTCGTCAAGCCGGTAGCGCGGGAAATGGTCGAGCGCGGCTGCCCGTTCAGCGGGTTGCTCTATGCCGGTCTCGCGATCGGCAAGGAAGGGCCCGCGGTGGTCGAGTTCAACTGCCGTTTCGGGGATCCGGAAACGCAGGTCGTTCTCGAAATGCTCGACACGCCGCTTGCAGGCCATCTGTTCGCCACGGCCACGGGGACGCTCGCCGATGCTGGTCCGCTGACGTGGAAGGACGGCAGTGCCGTCACGGTTGTGATCGCTGCCGAGAACTACCCCGGACCGCCCCGGACGGGCGATGTCATCACCGGGTCTGACATTCCGGGTGTTCTCCACGCCGGAACAGCCCGGCGCGAAGATGGGGAGCTTGTGTCGACTGGGGGGAGAGTGCTCAGCGTCGTCGGGTACGGAGCTGATCTTGTGACTGCCCGCGCAGACGCGTACTCGAAAGTGAATCAGATTCACCTGCCGGGGAGCCACCACCGCACCGACATCGGCCTGGGTGCGGCCGAGGGTCGTATCTCGATACCGTCCTGAAGCCCCAAAAACGCGTTACGGTCGAAGAGTGCGTATCTCAGACCGCTCCGCGATCGCGCCTTTCTACGTCATGGACGTGTGGAAGGCCGCCGCTGATCGTCAGCGCATCCATGGTGATGTGCTGGCTCTTGCCGCGGGTCAGCCGTCGACTCCGGCGCCACAGCCGGTTGTTGCAGCCGCGCAGAAGGCGATAGTCGAGCAGGTACTCGGCTACACCGAGTCAACGGGAATCCTTCCGCTGAAAGAAACGATCGCTGACTATTACGGTCGGCGTGAAGGCGTTGAGGTCGACCCGTCCGAGGTTGTCATCACCACCGGGTCGTCGGGGGCCTTCACGATCCTGTTCCTTGCCGCATTCGACGTAGGGGACACGGTCGTCATGGCGCGGCCGGGTTATCCGGCGTACCGGAATGTTCTCCAAGCTCTCGGTTGCCGAGTTCACGAGCTTGATTGCGGTCCCGACGAGCGCTTCCAGCCAACCCTCGCGATGCTCGAGGCGCTTTCCGAGCCTCCCGCCGGACTGATTATTGCCAGCCCAGCGAATCCGACTGGGACGATTATCGATCCAGCGGAATTCACAGCGATCGCCCAGTGGTGCGCAGAGCACGGAGTACTGCTGATTTCAGACGAGATTTACCACGGGATCAGTTTTGGTGATCTCCCCCAATTGTGCGCCTGGAAAGCGTCGCGTGAAGCCGCTGTTGTCGGCTCTGTATCCAAATACTTCTCGATGACGGGCTGGCGACTGGGATGGATGCTCGTGCCCTCTCGCTATCGCGATGCCGTGAATCGGCTCGCATCCAACCTGACGGTGTGTCCGCCTGCGGTCTCGCAGTACGCAGCGATGGCCGCCTTTTGTGACGAGTCGCTCGCCGAACTGGATGGGCATGTCCAACGGTATCGGCGCAACCGCGACATTCTGCTCGAGGGGCTGGAAGAACGTGCTATTTCGAAATTCGCGCCCGCTGATGGAGCTTTCTATCTCTATGCTGACGTTTCGCATTTGACGTCGGACTCGACCGCTTGGTGCGCGCGTGTACTCGCGGAAACCGGCGTTGCAATGGCACCAGGTATTGATTTCGACACACTGCACGGAAGTCGGACAATTCGACTTTGTTTTGCGGGGGCGACGGCAACAATGCATGAGGCGCTCGAAAGGTTGGCGCCCATGCTGCGGGACTTTTAGCGAATTGAGACTGAAGTACCAGATAATCATCGGTGGGGCTGACAAGATTACGCAGTGACATCCACGCGTAAAGGGGAGCGCCGCCGGCAAGCGCTTATCGAAGCGGCAGCGGAACTCATGCGCGAGGGTGGGTTAGAGGCGGTGCGGCACCGAGGTGTTGCGCAGCGTGCCGGTCTGCCGCTGGCATCGACGACTTATTATTTCGCCTCCCTCGACGACCTGGTCGTGAGCGCGGCAGAGTTCGAGGCGGCGGACGCGATGAATCGCGTCGATGTACTACTCGCCGGTGTGCCGAGGCGGGCACGATCGATACATACATTGACGGATTTGCTCGTTGACGTGTTGGTTGGCCGCAGAGTTGGCGCAGACGCGCTGGCATCGCGGTACGAGCAGAACCTCGCGATCGCGCGGCATCCCGAGCTTCGCGAGATTCAGGTCCGGATGCGCGCCCACACGATTGCCGCGATCAGTGAGGTTCTCGCCAGAAGCGGACGGCCTGTGAGCGAAGCTCGCGCGCGAGCTCTGGAGGCTATGGTGGCCGGAGCCGTGCTGGGCGCGGTTCTCGACGAGCCGCCCGACCTTGCTGGCACGGTACGGTCGTTGCTGTTCGACGTGATCGATCAGTTGGCGCCGCCGGGCTGACATTGCGGGCTGGGGTATCTCCCGGGTGCCTAGCTGGTTCGCAAATGGCGGAGCATTTCTAGAAGGTCGCGGGGGAGCGGGAAGCCGGGAACTTCGTCCGCGGTGGTGGGCGCCGACTTTATCCGGTCTATCTCGTCGTGCAGCCGCTCCATCTTGATATCGAGCCGGCTGGCGGCTTCGGCGGCCTCGGTCAGCTCCCGAAGCAATGCTTCTGGGATTTCACGTTCGTACTTGTAGTAGATCTTGTGTTCGAGGGCCGCCCAGAAGTCCATGGCGATCGTGCGGATCTGTAGTTCGACACAGACAGGCTGAACGCGGTCGCTGAGGAACACGGGAATCTCTACCAGCAAGTGCAGACTCTTGTAGCCGTTGGGTTTGGGATTGGCGATGTAATCCTTGGTTTCCAGGACGGTGACGTCGGCCTGTCCGCTCAGCATTTCGGCGATGCGGTAGGTATCCGAGATGAAGCTGCAGCTGATGCGGACGCCAGCGATGTCAAGGATGTTCTCGCGGATCGCGTCGATCGTCAGCGGGATGCCGCGGCGCGACGCTTTCTGCAGGATGCTGGCAGGCGTTTTGAGCCTGGACGACACGTGTTCGATCGGGCTGTACCGATGGATGTGCGTGAACTCATCCTTCAGGATGTTGATCTTGGTCACGATTTCTGCGAGGCCGAACTGATACGTCATCATGAATCGGGTGAATTGGGACCGGATCTCCGCGAGTTCGGCAAGCGCCTCGCTTTTCTGGTCGTCCTCGGTTGCCCCGTCGCTCATGCCTCCCGAGTCTGCCATCTTGCGCCCGAACTAGACTGCACAAGCGTGACCGCTGACAACACCGCTCAAGCTGCCCCGCGCGTGCCGAATGTTCTCGCAACCCGATACTCCAGCCGCGAAATGGCGCACCTCTGGTCCCCGCAAAACAAGATCGTGCTTGAGCGGGAGTTGTGGCTGGCGGTCCTGCGTGCCCAGCGCGCCCTCGGCATCGAGGTTCCAGAAGGCGTCATCGAGGACTACGAGCGAGTTGTCAGTACAGTCGATCTGAACTCGATCGCCGAGCGTGAGCGTGTCACCCGCCACGATGTGAAAGCCCGCATCGAGGAATTCAGTGCCCTTGCCGGTCATGAGCACGTTCACAAAGGCATGACCAGCCGTGACCTGACCGAGAATGTGGAACAACTCCAGATCCGCCGAGCGCTCGAACTCGTCCACGAACGTGGAGTTGCCGTGGCGGTGCGGCTCACGGAACGCGCGGCCCAGTATTCGGGCCTGGTCATGGCCGGTCGCAGCCACAACGTCGCAGCGCAGGCAACCACGCTCGGGAAGCGGTTCGCATCAGCAGCCGAAGAAGTGCTTGTCGCGCTCACCAGAATCCGGGAGCTGATTGATCGGTATCCGCTGCGCGGTATCAAAGGCCCGATGGGGACCGCGCAGGACATGCTGGATCTCCTCGGTGGCGACGAGGAGAAGCTCGCTCAGCTCGAGGTGCAAATCGCCGGCCACCTCGGCTTTGCCAACGTGTTCACCAGCGTTGGACAGGTGTATCCGCGCTCGCTGGATCACGATGTGCTGTCCGCGCTCGTACAGCTTGCTGCTGGGCCGTCGTCCTTCGCGCACACGATCCGCCTCATGGCTGGTCATGAACTCGTCACGGAGGGTTTCCAGCCGGGGCAGGTGGGGTCGTCAGCGATGCCACACAAGATGAATACCCGGTCATGTGAGCGCGTCAACGGCCTGCAGGTGGTGCTGCGAGGTTACGCGTCGATGGCCGCGGAGCTCGCTGGCGCACAATGGAACGAAGGTGACGTTTTCTGCTCCGTGGTGCGGCGGGTCGCGCTGCCCGACGCCTTCTTTGCTATCGACGGCCTGTTTGAGACGTTCCTGACGGTGCTCGGCGAATTCGGCGCATACCCCGCGGTCATCGAGCGGGAACTCGAGCGCTACCTGCCCTTCCTGGCCACGACCAAGGTGCTGATGGCTGCGGTCCGTGCGGGTATAGGCCGCGAGACGGCCCACGAAGTGATCAAGGAGCACGCGGTGGCCGTAGCACTGGCGATGCGGGAGCAAGGTGCTGGGCAGGACCTCCTTGACCGGCTCGCAGCGGATGAGCGTCTGCCTCTGGATCGGGCTGCGCTCGACGACGCGCTTGCGGACAAAGCGGCGTTCGCCGGAAGTGCGCAGGCCCAGGTCGCCCGAGTTGTTGACGCCGTCGCGGCCCTCGCGAAACGGCACCCGGCAGCGGCAGCGTACGCCCCGGCTCCCATACTCTAAGACGTCATGAGGGCGTGCATCTTTTGTGACATCGTGGCAGGCCGCGCGGAGGCGAGTCGCGTCTACGAGGACGACAAGGTGCTCGCTTTCATGGATATTCGGCCGATGACGCGCGGCCACCTGCTCGTCATCCCGAAAACACACGCCACGAACCTCGCTGAACTGGATCCCAAGCTCGCTGGGCCGATTTTCGCGACTGCCCAGCGGCTCGCCGCCGCGGTGCGGCGCTCACCTCTGCGGCCTGAGGGGGTGAATCTGTTTCTCGCGGACGGGGCCGCCGCAGGCCAGGAAGTTTTCCATGTGCACCTGCACGTGCTCCCGAGGCTGGTTGGGGATGGCTTCGGTTTGCGGGGCTCGTTCAGCTGGCCGCACCGCATGGCGCTGGATGCGCAGGCTGTACAGATACGAGCCGCGCTAATGACGTGAGGTTTTTCACGCCGATAGCGGGGTTGCGCATGCCGCTGCCGAAAACTCCGCAACGCTCGGGTACACCGTTGACCTCGTAATTCCCGGACACACTCTTCCGTACCAATCGATGTCCCAAAATGCGCCCTGCAGTGCCATCGGCACCCTATTCGGCCGTTTCACCAACTAGGGTGTACGCCGTGCGTCCTACTTTGGCTGATTACAAACACCTCATGTCCGGCAAGGTCCGAGACCTCTACGACATTGATGAGCACAACCTGCTCATGGTCGCTAGCGACCGGATCTCAGCGTACGACCATGTTCTGGAAACCCCGATTCCAGATAAGGGACGCGTGCTCACAGCGATGAGCGTGTATTTCTTTAGTGAACTCGGTATCCCACATCACCTTGCTGCTTCACCCGATGACGACCGCATTCCCGAGGAAGTCCTGGGCCGTGCGCTTATCGTCCGCAAACTCGACATGATCCCCTTCGAATGTGTTGCCCGCGGCTACCTGACAGGCTCGGCGCTCAAGGAGTACCGAGAGACTGGGTCGGTGTGCGGAATAACGCTGCCTGACGGATTGACGGAAGCCAGCAAGCTGGAGGATTCCGTCTTTACGCCGGCGACCAAAGCTGATGTCGGCGACCACGACGTTAATGTGCCTTTCAGCGCCGTCGTTGACAGGCTGGGCGAGGAACTAGCCCATAAGGTGCGTGAGGAGACACTCGACATCTATCTGCGCGCTTCATCGTTGACAGAAGCGCGAGGTCTGCTCCTTGCCGATACGAAATTCGAGTTTGGCTTAGACGCTGCGGGCAACCTGATCCTCGCTGACGAGGTGCTTACGCCGGATTCCTCCCGTTTCTGGACGGTGGGAGACTACGAACCGGGCAAACCGCAGCCGAGCTTCGATAAGCAGTTCGTCCGGGATTGGCTGACAAGTAGCGAATCGGGCTGGGACCGCGCCTCCGACAGCCCACCGCCGCCGTTGCCGGATGACGTCGTCGACGCCACCCGCAAGCGGTACATCGAGGCATACGAGCGAATCTCTGGCCTGCAGTTCGATGAGTGGCTGGGCGAGTCCGCGTGGCATAACGCATGAGCAATGACCGACTCACCGCTACGGCTGAGACAGCTCCGCCAGTAGCGAAGAAGGTTCCGCACGATCGCGTCCACCATGGTGATCTCGTCGTCGACGATTACGAGTGGCTGCGCGACAAAACAGACCCTGAGGTCATTGCGCACCTGGAGGCTGAAAACGCCTACACAGAGGCGCGCACCGCCCACCTCGCGGAGATGCGGCAGACGATCTTCTCAGAGATCAAGAGCCGCACACTGGAGACGGACCTGTCTGTTCCGGTGCGGCGCGGGGAGTGGTGGTACTACGCCCGCACCATCGAGGGCCAGCAGTACGGCCTGAACTGCCGGTGTGCGGTGCAGTCGCTGGACGACTGGGAACCGCCTGTTCTCGAGCCCGGCACCGACGTCCCTGGAGAGCAGATCCTCCTCGACGCGAACGTCGAAGCTGAGGGCCACGACTTCTTCTCGCTGGGCAGCTTCGCCGTCACGGAGGACGGCAACCTGCTCGCCTACGCCGTGGACACCACAGGGGACGAGCGGTACCTGCTGCGTATCAAGGACTTGCGCACCGGCGAGATGCTCGGTGACGAGATCCCCAACACCTTCCCGGGCGCCTTGTGGGACCCAAGCGGAGAGTTTCTCTACTATCAGACGGTTGACGACGCGTGGCGTCCAGACACCGTGTGGCGCCATACGCTCGGCACCTCTGCGAGCGATGATGTGGTGATCTTCCGTGAGGAGGACGAGCGCTACTGGGTGGGCATGGGGCTGACGCGCAGCCGGAAGTACCTCGTAATCGAGGTGGGCTCGAAGATCACGAGTGAAGCCCGCGTGCTCGACGCTTCCGACCCGACAGGTGAATTCTCGGTCGTCCTGCCACGACGCGAAGGCGTCGAATATGGGATCGATCATGTCGTGGTCGGCGGTGAGGATCGTTTCCTGATCCTGCATAACGACGGCGCCGAGAACTTCGAACTCTGCGAAGCGCCCGTCGCCAGCCCTGAACGCCAGCGCGTTCTCATCGAACACCGTGACCAGGTTCGCCTCGAAGGTGTTGAGGTCTTTCGCGACCATCTCGTCGTCGCATACCGGCGCGACGCGATCTCACGTCTTGCGATCTGGCCGATCGGGGCCGACGGATACGGTGAACTCAGCGAGATCGATTTTGGTGAGGAACTGTATACGGCGGGCACGGCAGCCAACCCGGAGTGGTCGTCACCGTACTTGCGGCTGGTTTTCACCTCCTTCATCACGCCGGGCCGGGTTTTCGATTATGACTTCTCGAGCGGTGCCTTGCACCTGCGTAAGGAGCAGCCTGTCCTAGGCGGCTATTCGGCTGAGGAGTACGTGCAGCACCGTGACTGGGCAGTGGCCGAGGACGGGACGCGTATCCCGATTTCGGTGATTCGGCGCAAGGATGTAAGCACCCCGGCGCCGAGTTTGCTTTACGGCTACGGTTCGTACGAATCCAGTGTTGACCCGACGTTTTCGGTATCGCGACTTTCGCTGCTCGATCGCGGCATGGTGTTCGTCGTCGCGCACATTCGTGGTGGCGGCGAGATGGGGCGCCGATGGTACGAGGACGGTAAGACGCTCGCCAAGAAGAACACGTTCACCGACTTCATTGCATGTGCGCGTCATCTTCGCGAGTCGGGCTTAGCGTCGATCGTCATCGCTGATGGCGGTAGCGCGGGCGGCTTGCTGATGGGTGCGGTGGCCAACATGGCGCCAGAGCAGTTCGACGCGATCCTCGCGAATGTGCCGTTCGTGGATCCGCTCACGTCGATTCTTGATCCGTCCTTGCCGCTGACTGTGATCGAGTGGGACGAGTGGGGCAATCCACTGGAAGACAAGTCGGTCTACGAGTACATGAAGTCGTACTCCCCGTACGAGAACGTCGAGTCCCGGAGCTACCCGCCGATCCTTGCGATCACCAGTATCAACGACACGCGTGTCCTGTATGTCGAGCCGGCGAAGTGGGTGGCAAGGCTGCGGGACGCAGGCGCCCGCGACGTGCTGCTGAAAACGGAAATGAGCGCTGGTCACGGCGGAGTCAGTGGACGCTACGAAAAGTGGAAGGAAGTCGCGTTCGAGTACGCCTGGGTACTCGACCGGGCAGGGCTGATCGGGCAGGGCTGATCTGATCCGCGCTAAGTTGGTGGGCATGCCGACTACGACGCTGCAGAACATTCCCCTCAAGACGCTTAATGGTGCCCCGGCCAGTCTCGCTGATTACGGTGGCCGGGCCCTCCTCATCGTCAACGTTGCCTCACGCTGCGGGCTGACCCCGCAGTACCGGGAACTCGAAAAGCTTGCGACCGAGTACGCGGACCGTGGCCTGACTGTGATTGGCATCCCCTGCAACCAGTTCGGCGGTCAGGAGCCTGGCACGGCAGACGAGATCGCCACGTTCTGTTCGACGACCTATGGCGTTACGTTCCCCTTGATGGAAAAGGTTGAGGTCAACGGCGAGGGGAGGCACCCCTTGTACGCCGAGCTCACTCAAACGGCTGATGATGCTGGAGAAGCTGGAGACATTCAGTGGAACTTCGAGAAGTTCCTCGTGGCTCCCGACGGCACGACAGTGCGTCGGTTCCGTCCACGCACCGCACCTGACGCTCCGGAAGTAGTCGAGGCGATCGAGGGGATTTTGCCGAACTGAGCGTTTAAAACGTTCTCGTCCGCGAAACCCTCAGTAAAGGACTTGTACACCCGCGTATGTGACGGTGTGGAGTATGAACGCTGAACTGCTGGTTTCGATATCCGGGATCCGTGATACGACCGTCGAACTGGCAGACGGATTCGCTGCGGAACTCGACAAGCGGGGGATCCCCGTATCTCTTCTTGTGGCACCGCGCCTGAAGGGCAAATATCGGCTTGTGCGGGACGAGGCCACGCAAGAGTGGCTTCGTGCCCGGCATGCGCGCGGTGACGCTATCCTGCTGCACGGCTATGACCAGGCGGCTACGAAGAAGCGGCGCGCCGAGTTCGCTGCGCTGCCAGCGCACGAGGCGATGCTCCGCTTGATCGCCGCCGACCGGGTGATGGAAGAGGCCGGACTGCGAACACGGTTGTTCGCGCCGCCACGCTGGATCGCCTCCGAAGGTGCACTGCTGATGCTGCCCCGCGTGGGTTTCCGGCTCTGCGCGGACCTGACGTCCATCCGGGACCTGGAACGAGGGACGTCCGTTCGCGCCCGCGTACTCGGTGTGGGCGAAGGTTTCCTGGCTGAACCCTGGTGGTGCCGGGCGCTGGTCATGAGTGCTGAGCGCGTCGCGCGGCGCAATGGAACCGTCCGGCTTGCCATCAAGGCGAACCACCTTGAACGGACAGGGCCACGGCAGGCCTTTCTCGATGCGATCGATCTCAGCCAGCACCACGGCGCACGCCCTGCGACATACCGGTGGCCCTACGATCGGCAACAATCCACCGCTGCGTAATTGCATGAACTAGCGTCAGAGGCTATGGGTGAGCGCGCGGATGTCATCGTTGTTGGTGCTGGACTCGCTGGTCTCGTTGCGACGGCTGAACTGGTGGAGCGGGGCCGGAAGGTCCTGCTCCTTGATCAGGAAGGGCCGCAGAATCTTGGCGGGCAAGCGTTCTGGTCGTTCGGCGGGCTTTTCCTCGTCGATTCACCGCATCAGCGTCGCGTTGGCATTCACGATTCGTATGACCTCGCTCTCAGCGACTGGATGGCGACGGCCGGCTTCGATCGTGAACGCGAAGACTATTGGCCACGCAAATGGGCCGAGGCGTATGTCGGTTTCGCCGCAGGCGAGAAATACCACTGGCTGGCGGACCGCGGCCTCAAGATCTTTCCCGTTGTCGGCTGGGCTGAACGCGGCGGCTACTACGCCAACGGCCCCGGGAACTCGGTGCCTCGCTTCCACATCACCTGGGGGACCGGCCCAGCGCTAGTGGACATGTTCGCCTCGCGGGTGCGGGCCGCGGCCACTCGTGGTTTTGTGTCGTTCGCCCATCGGCATCGAGTGGACCAACTCGTGACGACAGCAGGTTCGGTCACCGGGGTGCGCGGGACAGTTCTGGAACCGTCGGATGAGCCTCGTGGCGTCCAGTCATCCCGGACGGCGGTGGGGGAGTTTGAATTCTCAGCACAGGCCGTCATTGTCACGAGCGGCGGTATCGGCGGAAACGCCGAACTGATCCGGAAGAACTGGCCTCAGCGGCTCGGCGAGCCCCCAGCGCAGATGCTCTCTGGCGTGCCTGCGCATGTCGACGGCCGCATGCTGCAGATCGCGGAATCGGCTGGCGCTAGCCTGGTCAACCGCGACCGAATGTGGCATTACACCGAAGGCATCACGAACTACGACCCCATCTGGCCGCACCATGGAATCCGGATCCTGCCGGGGCCGTCGTCCCTGTGGCTCGATGCGACGGGCCAGCGCCTCCCGGCACCACTTTTCCCTGGATTTGACACGCTCGGCACGCTTGCGCACATCACGAAGACTGGGCATAGCTATACCTGGTTTGTTCTCAACCAGCGCATCATCGAAAAGGAATTCGGGCTGTCCGGGTCGGAACAGAATCCAGACCTTACCGGGCGCAGTGTGCGAAAGGTGCTGGAGCGGGTACGTCCCGGAGCGCCAAGCCCGGTCGAGGCGTTCAAGCAGCAAGGCGTCGATTTCATCGTCCGGCACAACGTCGAGGATCTGGTCGACGCGATGAACGAGCTGACCGGCGACGGGCTGCTCGATCCAGCGGAGGTACGCCGGGTGATCGAGGCGCGCGATCGTGACGTGCGGAATCCTTTCGGAAAAGACATGCAGATCATGGCGATTCGTTCCGCGCGTGGTTACAAACCGGACAAGCTGTCCCGGGTCGTTGCTCCGCACGCGCTGCTCGACCCGGACGCTGGACCGTTGATTGCCGTCCGTTTACACCTGCTGACACGGAAGACCTTGGGTGGTCTCGAAACCAACCTGGATTCACAGGTAATGACACCTGGTGGAGATCCGTTCCCCGGACTGTTTGCCGCAGGTGAGGTCGCTGGATTCGGCGGCGGAGGAGTGCACGGGTATCGAGCACTCGAGGGCAGCTTCCTCGGCGGTTGCATCTTCTCGGGGAGGGCGGCGGGCCGTACCGCAGCGGCGGCGGTGATTTGATCCCGTCACCTGAGAGTGACACCCCGAAAATCAAGATCAGGGTGTGCCCCGATAGCGCGGGCACCGTCGCATTGGAATGATGGGCCCTATGGTCGAATCGACAACCCCTGCAAATGATGGGATCGCCGCGCGCGCAGCGAACCTCTCGAAGATTTACGGCACCGGGAACACCCAGGTGAGGGCGCTCGACGAGGTGGACGTTGAGTTCCGTCGCGCCGAGTTCACTGCCATCATGGGCCCCTCAGGCTCTGGGAAGTCAACGCTGATGCACTGCCTTGCTGGCCTGGATTCGGCGTCGTCAGGGTCGGTCGATATCGGTGGCACGGAGCTGACAGCGTTGAGCGACAAGCAGATGACGCAGTTGCGTCGCGACCGCATCGGCTTCGTTTTCCAGGCCTTCAACCTCGTTCCCACTCTCACAGCGCTCGAGAACATCACTCTGCCGCTCGACATTGCCGGACGTGCGCCAAACGAGGACTGGCTCAACACGGTTGTGGACCGCCTGGGTCTAGAGGACAGGCTCGACCACCGGCCGAGCGAACTGTCGGGCGGGCAGCAGCAGAGGGTCGCGTGTGCGCGGGCCCTCGTCGGGCAGCCCGAGATCGTTTTCGGTGACGAGCCCACCGGCAACCTTGACTCCCGGTCAGGGAACGAGGTTCTCAATATCCTGCGCGCCGCCGTCGACGAGTTCGGGCAGACGGTCGTCATCGTCACGCACGATCCCAAAGCCGCCAGTTTCGCGGATCGCGTGGTCTTCCTCTCCGACGGCAAGATCGTTGACGAACTTCGCAACCCCGACGCTGATTCCATCATGGACAAGATGAAGACACTGGAGAAGATCTGATGGCGGTGTCGCTGAAGCCGTCAGGCGCGCCGATGCGCAAGGTGTCCACACGCAATCTCATGGCGCACAAGCTCCGCTTGTTTCTGACCGTTCTCGCCGTGGTTCTCGGGACAGCGTTTGTGACGGGCTCGTTCGTGTTCACGGATACGCTCAAGAAGACGTTCGATGAGATCTTCTCTGGTGACACCATCGGTGTCGATGTGCGGGTGACGCCAGCACAGGAGGGGTCGCTGGGCATACCGATCGATGAAGCGGACCGGCTCGCGGATCTGCCCAATGTCCGTGCGTCGGTGCAGGCTGCGAGTGGCCAGGTCATCCTCATCAAGGACGGCTCCGCGGTCCAGACCGGTGGCGCGCCGAGCATCGGGCAAACCTACCTGCCAGCGAACAGCGGGATCGGCCAGCCCATTGAAATTGTTGACGGCAGTGCGCCTGAACAGGCCGGGGATGTCATCGTCAACCAATCAGGCGCGGAGCGCGGCGACATCGCCGTCGGTGATGCGCTAGAGGTCCTCGTCCCCAATGTGGGCTCGTTTGACGTCACCGTCACGGGCACCTATTCGCTGCCAGTGGACGTCGGCGGCTTCGTCGGCGTGCAGTTCACGGCTGATCAGGCGCGTGAACTGTTCACCGACGGCGAGCATGTGTCGAGGGTGGACCTGGCAGCTGTCGAAGGCGTGAGCCAGGAACAGCTGCGTGACGAGGTTGCCGCTGCAGTCCCCGACGGCTACACGGTTGAGACCGGCGAGGAGGCCCGCGCCCAGCAGCAGAGCGAGCTCGAGGAAAACCTGTCCTTCATCAACTACTTCCTGCTCGCATTCGGTGCCATCGCCCTGGTGGTGGGCACGTTCATCATCTACAACACGTTCGCGATGATTGTCGCGCAGCGGCTGCGGGAGATGGCGCTGCTGAGAGCTATCGGCGCAAGTCGAAGGCAGATTAGCCGTTCGGTGATTTTCGAGGCGTTGATCGTCGGTTTGATTGGCAGCGCGATCGGGCTCGGATGTGGTGTTGCGCTGGCATACACGCTGCGCGTGGTGATGGACGCATTCGACTTGGGGTTGCCCAGTGGCACGCTGGCGCTGGAGCCCCGCACCGTGATCGCGGCGTTCACCGTGGGCATTCTTGTCACGGTCCTCAGTGCTTATGCCCCTGCCCGGCGCGCGTCCCGAGTCCCTCCAGTCGCGGCGATGCGCGAGGAGTTCAGCGGATCGGCCGAATCGGTTCGCACGCGCACGATAATCGGCGCATTGCTAGGTGTGCCCGGTCTTGTCGCGTTGTTCTGGGGTATGCAGTACACCGGACAGCAGGGCGCCATAATCGTGGGAATTGGTGTCGGATTACTGATTCTCGCCGTGTTGTTCGCGACCCCGGGTCTGGCGCAACCGGCGATCCGGCTGTTGGGTTTCACCGCCAAGCCGTTTGGCTCGATCGGCAAGCTCGCCCGGACAAACGCGGTGCGGAACCCGCGCAGAACCGCAGCGACCGCCTTCGCTCTCACGCTGGGGCTGATGCTGGTGACGATGATCAGCGTTCTCGGCACCTCAGCGAAGGTCAGCATTGATGCGCTCATTGACCAGGGCATCGAGGCGGACTTCATCCTGAGCGGGCCCATGCAGACGGGTGTGCCCGCCGGTGTAACCCAGTCTGCGGAGCGGGCCGAAGGTGTCGAGCGCGCCGCCGCAGTGAACTTCGCAACCGCTCTGGTCGGCGAGGACGAAGAACGAATTGTTGGCGCGGGAGTTCTGGGTGGTGTTGGCGGAATTCTCTCCTTCGACATGGTGGAGGGGTCGGCCACGCTCAGCGACTCATCGATGCTTGTCGATGAGGCGACAGCTGAAAAATTCGGCTGGAGCGCAGGCGACGAAGTCGAGTTGACGAGGCCGTCGCGCGACGGGACGGTCAATGTGACGGTGGAGGGTATCTACACGGTCAATCAACTCGTCGGCTCGATGGTGCTGTCCGATGCCGCGCTGAACTCGCTGATACCACGATTCGTCCAGGTGACGGCTGCGGTTATGGTTCGCGCTGACTCGGCGGCTGATCCCGGGACGGTCCGGACCGCGCTCGAGGACGCGACCGAGCAATTCGTGGTCGTGCAGGTCCAGGATCTGGAAGAGTACAAGAGCGCACAGTCCGCGCAGGTCGACATGATTCTGGCGTTGCTCTACGCGCTGCTCGCTCTAGCGGTGGTCATCGCGATTCTCGGCATCGTCAACACGCTGGCCCTGTCGGTGGTGGAACGCAAGCGGGAGATCGGCATGCTCCGTGCGGTCGGCATGTTCCGGCAGCAGGTCCGGCGCACCATCTACATCGAGTCGGCGCTCATCGCGGTGTTCGGTGCAGTGCTTGGTCTCTCGATGGGCTTACTGTTCGGCTGGGGATTCGTGAGGACCCTCCGGGACGAAGGCCTCACTATTGTTGCGGTGCCATGGGTGCAGGTGGTGGCGATGCTGGTCGGGTCGGCGATCGTCGGCGTGCTGGCGGCGCTGTGGCCGGCCGGGCGGGCAGCCCGGACAAAGCCGCTGGAGGCGATCGCGGACATGTGAATGAAGTGGGCCAGATCGTGAAGGATTTACCCTTCTCAGGAGGGAATTTCCTTCACGATCCCCAAGGCCTAGATCTCCACAGAGTCTTCCGCGGGCAGAGTCCGGAACTCGGTGCCTTCGTGTGACATCTCTTTCAGCCGCCCGTAGTAGATGCCGAGCCCATTATCCGACAGAAGGCCCTGGTGAATGGGTACCGCGACACGCGGTTGTACGGAGCGGAGAAAGTCGACAGCCTCGGAAATTTTCATCCACGGCGCCGCAGCGGGAATGGCGAGTACGTCCACCGGTTGCCACGGGACAAACAAAGAATCGCCAGGATGCAACAGCTGGCCAGGTGCCCCAGCAGTGCCGAGGAGATACGCGACGTTATCGATCACCGGAATGTCAGGGTGAATCACTGCGTGTCTTCCGCCGCCCACTGTGGCGTCAACAGACCCCACAGTGAAGTGTTCTCCCGGACGGACCGCTTGCCACGCGCCGCCGAGCTGACTAGCGGTTTGGGGGTCGGCGTACAGTGCCGCCTTCGGGTTCGCTTCGACTAGTGACGGCAGGCGTGCAATGTCGGCATGATCAGGGTGCTGGTGTGTCACGAGGATCGCGTCGAGGCCGGTGACGCCTTCGAAGCCGTGGGAAAAGTTGCCGGGGTCGAACAGAATGCGGGTTCCGTCCATCTCGGCAAGTAGGCAAGAGTGTCCGAAGTGGGTGAGGCGCATAGGGACAGTATGCGTCCGATGCTGGTTGCCTTGTAAGCTGTCCACGCGAGTTTCTGCACCATTACTTTTAGGAGTGCCGGGTGGCCCGGGTTGTTGTCAGTGTGATGCCTAAGGCGGAAATTCTGGACCCCCAGGGCCAGGCGATCGTGCGGGCGCTTCCCCGCCTTGGATTCGATGGGGTAACCGAAGTACGTCAGGGTAAGCGTTTCGAGCTAGAGGTCGACGATGCGATCGACGACGCGACCCTCGCCAAGATCGCGGAGTCCTTCCTGGCTAACACGGTCATCGAGGAGTGGACCGTGACGCGTGTGGATGGTGGCGAGTGAGCGCGCGGATCGGCGTCATCACTTTCCCGGGAACCCTTGACGATATTGACGCGGCGCGCGCGGTCCGCATCGCGGGTGCTGAGGACGTTGCCCTCTGGCATGCCGATGCTGACCTGAAGAATGTCGACGCGATCGTTGTTCCCGGTGGCTTCTCTTATGGTGACTACCTGCGTGCGGGGGCCATCGCGCGGTTTGCCCCGGTGATGGGTGAGGTGATTCGGGCTGCTGAGCAGGGCATGCCGGTGCTGGGCATTTGCAATGGATTCCAGATCTTGTGCGAGTCGGGTCTCCTGCCCGGTGCTTTGACGCGCAACGAGGGCCTGCATTTCATCTGCCGTGACGAATGGCTTCGTGTGGAGAACAATGCGACAGCCTGGACGACCAGGTACGAGCAGGGCGCTGAGATCCTGATTCCGCTCAAGTCCGGCGAAGGCCGGTTTCAGGCTTCCGATGAGTTGCTCGACGAACTCGAGGGCGAAGGACGCGTGGTCTTCCGGTACGCCGGAGGAAACCCGAACGGATCGCAGCGCGGCATCGCCGGCATTTCTTCGCCGAACGGTCGGGTCGTAGGCCTCATGCCGCACCCGGAGCACGCAACGGAACCGCTGACGGGGCCTAGCGATGACGGTCTCGGGTTGTTTCTTTCGGTGCTAGACGGCGTGCTGACTGCCTGACACGGCGGTCAGTGAACCAGCGCGGGTTCTGTGCGCTTCTGGCCAGTCTCCGTGGTGGGAGCCTGTCTGGGCAGGCGCCGCGCGGCGATAACTGCCCCGACAAGGAGCGCCATAGCCGCCCAGAAGTGACCGTTCTGCACTGTGAACGTCGCCAGGTTCGGTCCGGTGTCGGCTGCCACAAGTTTGTACGGTCCCACGAGGTAGATGAGAGTGGCCGCCCCAGTTAACAGCCGCCACTTCGCGTAGCGGGGCGCGATGAGCATGGGTACCAGCATGAGGACGTACACCCAGTGGTGCGAGACAGCGAAGGGTGCCGCTGCGAGAGATGCGAGCGCCACCAGGCCGAATGCGACGTAGTGATCACCGGCACGCGTGAAACGGTAGGCCGCCCAGGTCGCAGCGGCGATGATCGCCAGCGCACCGAGAACCCAGAGAATATCTTTGAGGCCGTCATCAAGCCCGAGACGCGCGAGCACCCCAGTTAAGGCCTGGTTCGGGCGGTAGTCGTGTCCGCCCGCGCGGTCGGTACGGAAGAACTCTTCAGTCCAATAGAAGACTGATGCCTGCGGGGCGACGAGGAACCCGACGACGATGGTGCCGATCCCCGTGGCGATAGCTTGGAAGAGCGATCGGTAGTCGCGGCGGAGAAGGAAAACGAGCCCGAACGCCGCGGGGGTGACTTTGATAGCGGCGGCGATGCCAGTTGCGATGCCGCGATAGCGGCGCGGGATGACACCCGTACAGTCGGCGACCACAAGGGCCATCAACGTGACGTTGATTTGCCCGAAGAAGAAGGACGTCCGAATCGGCTCTAGCAACAACGCCACGCCCAGTATTGCTGTTGCGATGAACGGCACGCTGCGCGTAACTCCTGCTCTACGCAGCAGTGCCGTGAGAATCCACCACACGAGTCCGATATTCGCCGCCGTCCACAGTAATTCCAGAGCGCTGAGGGGGAGCGCGGCCATTGGTGCGAACAACATGGCGGCAAAGGGAGCGTAAATAAATCGCAAACCGTGCGGTCGTTCGAACTCGTTATTGTAGAGCGGCGTTCCGTCGACGAAGGCCTGGCCCGCTGCCTGGAAGACCGCGAGGTCAATGGGGCTTACCGCCAAAGTTCGCTTAAACAGGTAGGCGATTGCGCCCACTGTGATAACAAAGCCCACAATGGACACAAATCGGACAGTGCGTGCGCTTAATCCAGGCGTGGCTGCGGTGTCACGGAGCTGCATTAAAGGAATCGACCTCACTGCTGAATAGGCTTTGCTGACGGAAATACCGCATTGACTTAACTGCTCACGATACCAAGAGGCCAAAATATTGTCATGTGTCCGTAATCACACGGGCCTCCACAGATCGCAATCGTATGCGTACCGTTGGTCGAGGTTTAACAGCGGGAGGAGTGGGCAGTGACGGCGCCAGTAGCAGCACGAAGTTCTCGTGTTGAGTGGGTTGACGTAGCAAAAGGTGCCTGTATTGCCCTAGTTGTCCTTTTTCACGCGACAAACTTCTGGATAACCAGGGGTTACGGCTCGCAAGCGTGGGTTGAATTCAATCAATTCTTAGAGCCAGTTCGCATGCCGCTCTTTTTCCTTGTGGCGGGGCTATTCGCTAGCAAGGCTCTTCAAAGAAGCTGGAATTTCGTCCTCCGCAGTCGTGTCGCGCTGATGTTCTACTTGTATCTCCTCTGGATCCTGCTGCGGTTCGGTTATTTCACCCTTGTGCCTGGTGCGAGTCTGACGGGGGAGGAATCGTCCCCGCTGAATATCTTGGTAGGCCTAGTGGTGCCGCACAACGGCCTGTGGTTCGTGTACGCCCTGGGACTCTATTTCGCTGGCGCGAAACTCCTGCAGCGCTTTGACCCCCGTTACCAGGTGGCTGCAGCAGTTTTCCTCGCGATTATCGCGCGCTCACTAGCTGACGTTGTGGAATTCTCGTGGACGTGGGAGAACATGGCCGGCTATTTCATGTTCTTCATGCTCGGGCTGCATGCTAAGGAACTCTTGTTTGCGCTGGCCGCACGGACATCGCTGCCGGCGGTTCTCATCGCTGGCAGCGCCTATGCCGGTGCCGTGCATATCGCACGCGAGACAGGTCTTGGTGAATATGCGATCACCGCGATCGTGATCACCCTGCTTGGTTTGGCGGTAGGCGTGCTCGCTGCTGCACGGCTGAGGTGGCGCCCCGGTGTCCGCGCCTTCTCCCGGCTCGGCGCTTTAACGCTGCCTGTGTACCTGATGCACGAAATCGTGATGGGTACGTTCGCGTACGGGCTCCTTTCGCATGGAATTCTCCCCGCACCTGAGGTTGTTCGCGGGTTCGGTCCGGTGGTCATCGCCGCCACCGGAATCGTGGGCGCGCTGCTGGTACACCGTCTCCTTGTCGGTACAGGACTAAGATGGCTGTTCAGCCTGCCCGCACCGCTGCAATTCATCCCCGGCGAGCGCGCGCGGCCGGCGACACCCGCTGCGATGGCCGCTCGCTGATACGAGGCCGCACTACGCCGGTGATCGCGAGCGCAAACACGAGAATCGCGAGAATAGGCGCCGCGAGGGTGAACCAAGGCAGGTCCCACGGCGCGCCAAGTGCTGTTCCAGTGACCAGGGTTATCACGAGTGCCCACGGAATGATGCCGCCAAGGACCGACGGGCCGAGCTCCGGTTCACGAACCACCCACACCGAGGTGACGTGAAGAAGGGCGGCGCCTGCAGCAACCAGGACGGACACAGTCGGCAACTCCACGCTGAGAATCATCACGATCAGGCAGTGAATGGTGATCAGGGATGCGACGCCACCAGATCGTCGGTGCAGCCCGAGCGGAGTAATGACAAAGGCCAGCGCGGCAGCGACCGCGGTCACGGACGGTGCGGCGAGGAGTGCTTCGTTTCCATTCGCGGTGATGCCGAGCAACAGTGCAAGCACCGCGGCCCAGCCTGAAAGCAGCACCAGCGCGGCGCGCAGCAGCAATCCGCTCATACTCGCCGCCGTGGCCGCATCGGACGCCTCGCGAGCAGCCGGAAAGCGTGTTCGAGCCCCATATCCGCCTGTTCTGCGTGCCGCCACTCGAGAACGTCGATCCCAATTGTCCCCAAGTCGCGTGCCTGGTTGCGCCGCTCGACCCGCCACATGCGCTCACTGATGTCGTCGAGCGTGTCCGAGAAGGGCGGAACCTCACCGAGGACATCGACGAGTACAACGGTGTGCCCATGCCTGCGCAAGTCGATCATCGCGAGTGAGAATTGCGTTTCCAGCAGTGGTGAGAAGCCGATGACGATTGCTCCTCGCGGTACTGCGTCGACGGGGGCCAATGTGCCGCGAATCAGGTGGTGGTCATCGCCCGCCGCGAGGACGGCATCGAGTATTCGGTAGAACTGCCTGCGCCCCAGTTCGGCGCCGAGCCAGCGAGCTCGCGAGCCCAGTGCGATGACGCCGGCCCGGTCACCGCGCTGCAACGCGGCCTGGGTGACTTGCGCAGCACCACGAACGGCGCGATCAAGGCTGTCGCTGGCCGGTCCCGGGGCATGCGGATAAGTGTCAATGATCGCGACAACATCTGCCGCGCGGTCGGTGAAACGCTCGGTTATATGGAGTCGCCCGGTTCTGGCGCTGACCTTCCAATTGATGGTGTGAAGCGGATCACCCGCGAGATAGGTGCGCGTGTCGGCGTATTCCACGCCTGAACCATGCCGGCGCGTGAGGTGGGTGCCGATCCGATCTGGAAGGCGGGTGCGCGGGATTGGGGTCTGATACGGCGGTGCGAGAGGGTACGCGTGGATCCGGGCTGCCGTCACTGTCGCTGTCGCGGCGAGGAGGCCGCCAAACGCCGTCGCATCAACCTGGACCTGCACGGGGTAGTTCCCCCAGCGTGTGGCAGAAGCATCGAAAGTGCCGTCTTCGCGCAGCTGCCCGAGCTCGAGTCCCGGCGAGGCAACTGGTTTGAGCCTGTAGATTGCAGCACCGTCAGTCAGGGTCTCATGGCAGGACAAGGTGGTCGATTCGTTCTCAAACATGCGGCTGAGTGCTGGCTCGGCTGAAATGGTGGCTGCAACCGGGGGTTGCCAGCGGGTGCGTTGAGCTGCCCACGCGCCAGCGCTGAGCGCCCCTAGGAAAGGTGAGGCGAAGAGAACAAGCTGTGGATTGTGTGCGGTGAGAGCGGCGATGAGGGCGCTGCCCGCGCACAGTGCCAGGAGAATGGCCAGGCGCGACGGCCGCCATTGCAGCTCGGTGCTCACGCCGTGCTTCCTGAATTGGTTCCGGCGTCGATCCGGGGCGCTGGCAACCGATTGAGCAGTTCGCTTACGATCTGCGCCCCGCTTACGCGCCGCACCCACATTTCTGGGCGCAGGGTGATGCGGTGCGCGATCGTCGCTACCGCGAGTTCCTTCACGTCCTCAGGGGTGACGAAATCGCGCCCATGAAGGAGTGCATGGCCGCGGGCGAGCTGGACGAGATCGAGTTCGGCGCGGGGACTCGCTCCGACTTCGATCTGAGAATGGTGGCGGGTGGCATTCGCGATCGAGATGACATACTTCAGGACGTCTGCATGCACCACGACCTGTTCAAGCGATTCACGCATGTCCAGCAGGTCGCCGGCGCTCAGGACCTGGCTCACCACGGCGGGTTTTGAGCCCCGGTCGAGGCGCCGCTGCAGCATCGCTTGCTCATTTTCGGGATCGAGATAACCCAGGCTGAGCCGCATCGAGAAACGGTCGAGCTGGGCCTCGGGCAGAGGGTATGTCCCCTCATATTCGATCGGGTTGTCGGTCGCCAAGACGATGAATGGGCTGGGCAGCGCGTGTGTGAGACCGTCGATGGTGATCTGGCCTTCGGCCATCGCCTCGAGCAGCGCGGACTGTGTTTTGGGGGGAGTGCGATTGATCTCGTCGGCGAGAAGAAGGTTGGTGAACGCGGGGCCCTCCCGGAACTCGAAAGCACCCGACCGCATGTCGTAGACGGTTGCACCGAGCAAATCAGATGGCAGCAAATCCGGCGTGAACTGAATACGGCTGAACTTGAGGCCGAACGCCGCCGCGAAGGACCGCGCGATAAGCGTTTTGCCGAGGCCAGGCAAGTCCTCGATCAACACATGGCCACCCGCGAGCACAGCGAGCAGGATGTTCGTCAACGCTTCGCGCTTACCGACCACGGCGTGCTCAATCTCCGCCAGAACGGCGTTGGCGCGCCGCGTTGTTTCGGTAGCGCTGGGATTGCGTGGCGGCTCAGAACCCATTACGCGTGCTCCAATCGGGCGAGAATGTCAGCAAGGACGGTACGGCCGGGCCCGGGCTCATCTCGGTGTGCCCGGGAGGTTTGTGAGGCATCGACCCATTTCCACAGGACGGGGCCGAACAACAGTTCACCCGCCGCCTGGTATTGGGCGCGGTTACCGTGTGCACGGACTTTGGTGACCTGCTCGAACTCGCGTGCCAGGACGGGCCGGAGGTGCAGGTCCCAGTCACCCCGGCTGCCATCAGCCCAGCTGATCGTGAACTCGGCGCGGGACCGCCAGCGATCGAGCAGTTCCTGCTGCGATTGTTCAGCACGGACTCCGCGCGGGTCTTCGGTTTCGATTGACGCATCGCTGGAGCGGCGAGTGCGATACATCAAAAGTGCCAGGATTACCGCCACCGCGACGCCGGTTGCGGTAGCGAGGAGCGCGTACTCACCGAGGGCGAGGAGCAGCACTTCCAGAGCGATGACGGAGCATATTCCAGCTACAGCAACGGTGCGGATGGCGCCCTCCTCACGTCGTCCAGCAGGCTTCGCAACAGTTCGGCTGCTGTGTGCTGCTGTTCGGCCGTCATTGTGTGCGAGCTGTACCGAGCTTCCGCGAACAACCCCACCAGTTCCTCGGCTGGACCTCTGGTGACATATCCCAACGCGACGGCGCGTGCCAGAACTTCCGAGGGAGTGTCGGATTCGAGTGGTGCGGGTTCGTCCGCTTCTGTCAGCGCCTCTTCCATCTCCGCGTAGCACGCGATAATCGCTGTGCGTGGATCCTGCGCGGGTTTATCGATCGCATCGAGAGCCCGTTCCGCTGCATCGGCAAGGTCACCCGCATGGCGGTGCTGGGCCGGTTTCTCGAGCGTGAATGTCGTTGATTGCCTGGATCGCCTGCCCCGCATCGACAAGATCGCGCCGACTGCGAGGAGCACTACGAGGATGAGGAGGCTCGTCAGGAGGAACGGGCTGATGTCCGGTCCGTCGGGGGGCGGCGGCAGGGTCTCCAGCGGCTCGCCTTCCTCGATTTCCTCGTAGCCGTTTTCGATGGGCATCTCACGTGGCCCGAAAAATCGGTTGATGAACACGAAGAGCGCGGTGATAGCCGCAAAGTACAGCAGGAACAGGACGATTGCGCGCCAGTCGCGATCACGCGCCCGGCCGCCTCTGCTTCGCCGCGGCAGCGGTGTCAGCGGCCGGAGGACCCGGGAGCGGGGATACCGCCACACCACGTACACGGCGGTCGCGGTGAGGAGGATTGCGAGTATCACAACTGCGATAACAGCGATATGCGCCCATTGATCGGGGAGCATTGGGTCACCAGCAGGCGGTTCGCTGGCAAGAGACACGGTGAGGCCCCACAGCAGGACAGCAGCCAGCAGCACCGGACCTGGCAGGTTCGGGCGGTGCTGGGCTGTTCGAGTCTGAGCGCGCTGGCCGCGCTGTCCCGGCATTTCGTCATCGTTGCACGAATGCCCGGAACGCCGGGATGAATCGGAATCCCGCCCGAAAGATCGCTGGTGAACGTCCGGAACTGGTCCGGCAGGAGTTCTGGCGAATTGGAGTGTCGGTGAGTGGCGGTAGACTGCTGCTCGGCGATCTGCCACGTCGAAAGGACCAAGGTTTCCGTGTCGTCACCAGCTCAGTCCGCAACTGGCCCCACTACTGTCCGGGTTGATTCGGTTTCTCACGCCGTCTCCACGCCCGATGTTCCCCAGCCGTACCGCGAACTCGGCCTCAAGGACGACGAGTACGCCCAAATCAGAGAAATACTTGGCCGCCGTCCCACGGACGCGGAACTCGCCATGTATTCGGTGATGTGGAGCGAGCACTGCTCCTATAAATCGTCGAAGGTTCACCTGCGCTACTTCGGTGAGACGACTACCGAAGAGATGCGCGCGTCGATGCTCGCCGGAATCGGTGAGAACGCTGGCGTCGTGGATATCGGCGACGGCTGGGCGGTGACGTTCAAAGTCGAAAGCCACAACCACCCGTCGTATGTCGAGCCATATCAGGGGGCCGCTACGGGAGTTGGCGGCATTGTCCGTGACATCCTGGCTATGGGCGCGCGCCCGATCGCGGTGATGGATCAGCTGCGCTTCGGTGCCGCTGAGCACCCTGACACTCGCCGTGTCATCGATGGAGTGGTCCGTGGCGTCGGCGGTTACGGCAACTCACTCGGTTTGCCGAACATTGGTGGCGAAACGGTATTCGACGCGTCCTATCAGGGAAATCCGCTTGTCAATGCGCTTTGCGCAGGGGTTATGCGGGTTGAAGATCTGCATCTAGCGCATGCGTCCGGCACCGGCAACAAGATCATTCTTTATGGCGCGCGCACGGGGCTCGATGGCATCGGAGGCGTATCCGTCCTCGCCTCGGAGACGTTTGACGGGGACGAAACCGGGTCGGGGCGCAAGAAGCTGCCGTCAGTTCAGGTGGGGGACCCGTTCACGGAGAAAGTCCTGATTGAGTGTTCGCTTGAGCTCTACCATCGGGGTCTTGTCGTCGGTATCCAGGACCTCGGCGGCGCAGGGCTGTCCTGTGCTACATCCGAACTCGCGGCTGCGGGTGACGGTGGAATGCACATCGACCTCGCTCGGGTGCCGCTACGCGCCGAGAATATGAATCCGGCGGAAATTCTTTCGTCAGAATCACAGGAACGCATGTGTGCGGTGGTGACACCCGAAAACGTTGATGCATTCATGGAGGTGTGTCGCAAGTGGGACGTCATCGCCACCGTCATCGGTGAGGTGACCGACGGCGACCGGCTGGAAATCACCTGGCAGGGCGAGACCGTTGTGGATGTCCCGCCGCGCAGTCTCGCTCATGACGGGCCCGTGTATGAACGCCCTGTGCAGCGTTCGGACACACAGGACGAGCTCATCGCGAACACGTCCGCCGGGCTGAGCCGGCCGTCCACACCCGAGGAGATGGGTGAGACCCTGCTGAAGATGATTTCGTCGCCGCAGCTGTGCAGCCGGGCGTGGATCACTGAGCAGTACGACCGCTACGTACGCGGCAACACCGTTCTAGCTGAAGACGCGGACGCCGGAGTGATCCGGATCGATGAGGAATCGGGACGGGGCATCGCGCTCGCGACTGACTGCAACGGGCACTACACACTGCTCGATCCGTACGCAGGTGCACAGCTCGCCCTCGCCGAGGCGTACCGCAACGTCACGACGACGGGCGCGGTACCCAAAGCGGTGACGAACTGCCTGAATTTCGGTTCACCCGAAGACCCCGCTGTGATGTGGCAGTTCCAGCAGGCCGTGCGCGGACTGGCCGACGCATGCGCGATCCTGGGCATCCCGGTGACCGGTGGAAATGTCAGTTTCTACAACCAGACCGGTACGCAGCCGATCTTGCCGACCCCGGTTGTGGGCGTCCTTGGCGTGCTCGACGACGTGCAGCACCGCACACCGCAAACGTTTGGGCTTGATGAAGGGGAAAGCCTGATTCTGCTCGGCGAAACCCGGGACGAGTTCGACGGGTCGGTGTGGGCTCAGGTTGAGCACGGCCATGTCGGGGGAGTGCCCCCACGCGTTGACCTCGAGCACGAGCGTCTGCTTGGTGAAATTATGGTCGCCGCAAGTCGTGACGGCCTTGTCAACGGCGCGCATGACCTCTCGGAAGGCGGCCTCGCACAAGCGGTGGTGGAGATGGCGCTCGCATCAGAGACAGGCTGCCGCATCGTCTTGCCCGAGGGCACAGACCCGTTCGTCCAGCTCTTCTCAGAGTCAGCCGGGCGTGTACTGGTTGCTGTCCCGCGAACCGAGGAACCCCGTTTCACGTCAATGTGCACGATGCGCGGAATGCCCTGGGCGCGGGTCGGCGTTGTTGTCGATGGGTCAGACACCGTCGAAGTGCAGGGACAGTTCACCTTCACGCTGGATACACTGCGCGAGCGTTTTGAAGGCGCGCTGCCGGAGCTTTTCGGGCACACTACAGCCTGAAAGTCCGCGAAGCAGCCAGGGGTGTGAGCACGGGGGAGGTGAGTGAATCGTGGCGTCGCCTCCCTCGTCCAGCCTCCGGCGTGCAGCGCGCGAATTCTGGTACTCACTGCGCCTCGACCTCACCGGTCTCGCGATGGCCGGATTGTTCTTCGCGTGGTCGCTGACTCCGTCACTGCTGCCCCGCGAGTGGCAGTACCAGGGGCTCGTCTCCGGTATCAGTCTCGCCGCGGGGTACGCGGCGGGGGTCCTGCTGAGCTGGTTTTCACGGTCAGTGATCTTTCCGTTGCTCGAGTGGCCAGCGCCCTCACGCAAAGTCGTGTGGTGGCTGCGCGGAGTGGTCGGCGGCGCAACCCTGATCCTGATGGTGAGCGCGCTGATCGCAGCCGCTGGCTGGCAGAACGAGATCACCGGCCTGCTCCATATGGAAGGCACCACAACAACCGGCTATCTGCGCACGGGCGCGCTCTCTCTGGCAATTGCCGCGGCGATAATTTTGACCGCACGAGCCCTGCGCGTGTGCGTCCGAGTTGTCGGCCGCGGCATACGCCGACTGCTCCGTTTGCCGGAGCCGCTGGTCAACGCAGTGGGAATCGTCGTGGTTGCAGCTGTGGTAATCACGCTTGTAGACGGTGTTCTTGTCCGTGGGATGGTCACCTTCGCGAACTCGGTTTTCTCCGTCCAGAACGAAACCATGGATCCGCGTGTCATCCAGCCGAGCGAGCCTGAACGATCAGGAAGTCCGGATTCGCTGGTGCCGTGGGACACACTTGGCGGGCAAGGCCGGAGAATGGTCTCCGGCGGACTGCGCGCTGAGGAACTCGAAACAGCGACGGGACGTCCCGCGGTCGAGCCGATCCGCGCCTACGTGGGCCTCGACTCGGCAGAGTCCCGCGCAGAACAGGCCGATCTGGCCGTGCGTGAACTGCTCCGGACCGGAGCATTCGAACGTGAAGTCCTCGTCGTCGCGTCAACCACAGGCACTGGCTGGATCAATCCGAACGCCATGCAGTCCCTCGAACTGATCTACCGTGGTGACACGGCGATCGTGGGCGTTCAGTACTCTTTCCTGCCGAGCGCGCTCTCATTTCTCGTCGACCGGGACGTCGCCGCTGACACTGGCAAGGAACTCTTCGACGCCGTGCACGAAGAATGGCTGCGGCATGATCCCGCCACGCGGCCACGCCTCTATGTTTTCGGTGAAAGCCTCGGATCATTCGGGTCGGAAGCCGCCTTCGACGGACTGGCCGACCTGCGCGAAAAGGTATCTGGCGCGCTATGGGTCGGGCCGGTGAATTCAAACTCGCTGTGGCGGTCGCTGACCGAGCGGCGGGACCCCGGCTCCCCAGCAATCCGGCCCACCTACGCGGGCGGCCTGGTCGTGCGGTTCGCGAATCGGGTGGAAGACCTCGATGACATCGACAAGGGTGCGCCGTGGCTCGAGCCTCGCGTGCTGTATCTGCAGCACCCCACGGATCCTGTCGTGTGGTGGACTCCTGAGCTGCTGTTCCAGCGTCCAGACTGGCTCCGGGAACCACCGGGATATGACGTTTCTCCGTCCATGCAGTGGCGGCCAATCGTGACGTTCTGGCAGGTGTCGGCCGATCTGGCGAACGCCGCCCGGATTCCGCACGGTCACGGCCACCTGTACAGCTCATCGATTCTCGACGGCTGGCTCGCTATCGGGACGCCGGAAGGATGGACCGACGCTGACACTGAACAGGCACACGACATTCTTGGGTCAATCTGGCAATACAGGACGCCACGGCAGAGCCCCATCGTCACGGGCGAGGCAGGGCGATGAGACGCGTCTTGCCTGCGTGCGCGCTCGGCGGGGTGCTGCTCCTGTGGAACAATGTCGTGCTTCCGGCGCGGCGTTGGTCGCCACATCAGCGGGCGGCAGCAAATGCCGCGGTGGGCGTCGCCGCAGTGGGAGTGTGCAGCCTCATCGGTGTGAAGCCCGCGGAATTGCGGCTCGAAACACGCAGCCTGCCAGCAGGGGTGCGCACGGGCCTGGTGGCTTCGGCTGCGCCCACTGTCGCTTATGTTGTGACGGCCGCGATTCCCCGGTTGCGTAAGAATGTGCCCCCGCAAGCGAAATCACTTCGCGAAATCAGCGAATGGGTTGTCTTTCACATCCCCGTGGGAACCGTGCTGTGCGAAGAACTCGCCTTCCGGTCGGCGCTTTCCGCATTGTGGGTCCGAGCGCTCGGCGGCCGCGACGGCGGAGCAACGTCAGCCGCGCAACTAGCGGGCGCGATCACCTTCGGTCTCTGGCACATCGCGCCAGCGCGTGCGGCCGGTGATCCGGTGACTGCGACAGTGTTGTTCACCACAGCGGCAGGCCTGGTTTTCGACAGAATTGCCCAGCGCAGCGGCAGCGTTGCCGCTCCGATGATCTTGCATGCGGCGGTGAATGTGGGCGGCGCGCTTGTCGCGGCGCGGATCGCGCCTGCACGCGGAGCGCTGCCCTACGGTGGTCTCTCGTGACGAGTTCATCCCCGCGGCGCAAGTCAGTCGATCCGGCAGCCGTCCGCTCAGCCATCCACGTGATTGAGGCGTGGCTGAAGGACCCGGAACCGGCACAAGAACCGCCAAAAGCGCAGCTTGCCGCTGCGGTCCGGCTGACCGCTCAAGCGCTGGCGCAAGTTGCGCCCGGTTCGAGCGTTGAGGTTCGGATACCGCCTTTCGTTGCTGTGCAGTGCATTGAAGGCCCGCGGCATACGAGGGGAACTCCGCCGAATGTGATGGAAACAGATGCGCGCACGTGGCTGTTGATCGCGTCGGGACTTGCCACCGTCGACGAAGCGGTCAAAGCGGGACATATCAGTATTTCCGGGACGCGCGCGCGAGAGATTGAGAGGTGGCTCCCACTGGTCCGGTTTTGACGCGGGTTCGCCCGCGATCGCGCCGGCACCGTAGACTGGGCTGACCCCCGATCCCGGCATTAAGGGAGCGTCTCGTAGTGAGCAGTGACTCGATCCGTGAGAACTCTGTGACCGATACATCTATCGACCAGTACGAGGAAGCCACCGAGAACGAGCCCCGCGAAGAATGTGGCGTGTTCGGCGTATGGGCACCCGGTGAAGACGTCGCGAAGCTGACCTACTACGGCCTGTATGCACTGCAGCACCGTGGCCAGGAAGCCGCTGGTATTGCTGTCGGGGATGGCAGGCAGGTCCTCGTGTTCAAGGATTTCGGGCTCGTCAGTCAGGTTTTCGATGAGCAGACGCTGGTCGCGATGCGTGGCCACGTCGCGGTGGGACACTGCCGCTATTCGACAACTGGCGCGACAACGTGGGAAAACGCCCAACCGATTTTCAGGACGACCAGTGCGGGTACCGGGATCGCGCTGGGACACAACGGCAACCTTGTGAACACTGCCGAACTAGCGGCGAAAGCACGCGAAGCGGGCCTCCTCGCGGGACGCAGACGCAAAGCTGCGACGTCTGACTCCGACATTGTCGGTGCTCTCCTCGCACATGCGGCCGCGGACACCAGCGTCGAACAAGCTGCAATGGAGCTTTTCCCTCAGCTCAAGGGCGCATTCTGCCTAACTTTTATGGACGAGAACACTCTTTACGCGGCGCGGGATCCACACGGTGTGCGCCCATTGTGCCTGGGCCGGCTGGACCGCGGCTGGGTTGTGGCCAGTGAGACGTCCGCCCTGGACATCGTCGGCGCCTCCTTCGTCCGTGAGATCGAGCCGGGTGAGCTGCTCGCCATCGATGCGGACGGCGTCCGTTCGATGAAATTCGCGACGCCGGAGCCGAAGGGCTGCGTTTTCGAGTACGTCTACCTCGCCCGGCCGGATAGCTACATCTCCGGTCGCTCCGTGCACGGTGTTCGCGTCGAGATCGGCCGTCGTCTCGCGGGTGAATGCCCCGCCGAAGCCGACCTAGTGATTCCAGTTCCGGAATCGGGGACACCTGCGGCAACAGGCTACGCACAGGGATCGGGGATCCCCTACGGCCAGGGCCTGATGAAGAACGCGTACGTGGGCCGCACCTTCATCCAGCCTTCTCAGACCATTCGACAGCTAGGTATCAGGCTCAAGCTGAATCCGCTGCGCGAAATGATCAAGGGAAAGCGGCTAGTCGTCGTTGATGATTCGATTGTGCGCGGCAATACTCAGCGTGCGCTCGTGCGGATGCTGCGCGAGGCGGGCGCCACGGAAATCCACGTCCGGATCGCATCCCCACCGGTCAAATGGCCATGCTTCTACGGGATCGACTTCGCATCACCCGCCGAGCTCATCGCCAACGGGGCGGATTCAACCGAGGAAATGCTCGAAGCGGTCCGCTCGTCCATTGGGGCAGACTCCCTCGGGTATATCTCCATCGAAGGCATGACTGCGGCTACCGCGCAAGACTCGTCCCGAATGTGCCGAGCGTGTTTCGACGGTGTCTATCCAATTGAACTGTCACAAGACAGCAGAATTGGCAAGAACGTTCTGGAAGCGATGTTCAACTCGACAGAGGCGACCGAGAAGACCGCGGCGGCGCCGACTGATGGCACGGCGCGGCATGCCGGTACGGCGGGCAGTTACACCGCGCTCACTACTCCATAGCGACAGTTTCCTCCCAGCGCCGAGATCCTTGAGATCAGGCGGTGCCGTCTCCGCCCTAACTGACTAAGATCAGTAGTGTGGGGCAGATCACAGGGAGTGAGAACAATGTCTGCAAACCAGACGGCACCAAAACCAGGCACTGATCATGATCCTCTAGCCACACCCGACTTCACCCCGGCTGACGTCCCTTCGCAAGCGGGGAAGACCATTGTCATTACCGGCGGTGATGGCGGTCTTGGTAAACAGTCGGCGAAAGCCCTCGCGGCTGCCAGCGCTAAGGTGATCATCGCTTGTCGCAACCTCGAACGTGCTAAAGCCGCCCTTGACGAGATCAGTTCGGTTGCAGCCGCCGATCAGCCGATACTTGTCCACCTCGATCTTGGCGACCTGGCTTCGGTGCGTGACTGCGCAGCCGAAATCAGAGATCATACGAGCACCATCGATGTGCTGGTGAACAATGCCGGCCTCATGGCAGTGCCGTACAGGGAGACGAAAGACGGCTTCGAATCGCAAATCGGCATCAACCACCTCGGTCACTTCGCGCTGACAGGACACCTTCTGCCTGAGTTGCTTGCAGCTGACTCGAGCCGGGTCGTCACGGTGACGTCGATCATGCACAAGCAGGGCAAGCTCGACGTCGAGGATCTCAACTACAAACGGCGCAAGTACTTCCGCATCAACGCGTACGTGCAGTCGAAACTTGCCAACCTGCTGTTCACAGCGGAACTGGCGAGGCGGACAGAATCGGCGAACGCGTCGCTGCTATCCGTTGGCGCGCATCCAGGCGCCGCAGCGACGGACCTCTTTGATCCGGTGGTTCCGACGCTGGGACTGCGCAGGATGGTGCGGCAGATTGTCGCGATGAACGCGAAATCCGCGGAAGAAGGTGCGTTCAGCACGCTCTACGCCGCGGCAATGCCAGACGTGCGCAACAACGACTTCCTCGGTCCCTCCGAGTTCGGGGGAGTGAAAGGGCCTGTGAGCAGATGCCCGAGAAGTAAGGACGCGGACGATCATCAATTAGCTCTCGCGTTGTGGGAAAAGTCGATCGCGGTTACTGGAGTCGACTACTCCGAGCTTGAGCGATAGAGGGCCGCTCCACCCCGCCACGATGTCCGGTAGCGTTACACCGTAACTGTGACACACCAGGGGCGGAGCACACGAACCTCATGATCGACGACAACACCACAACGGCCGGAGCCTCCTACGCGGCGTCCGGTGTCGACATCGACGCTGGAGAGCGCGCGGTGGAACTGTTCAAGCCACTTGCGAAGAAGGCGACCCGGCCGGAAGTCGTCGGTGGCCTCGGTGGGTTCGCCGGTCTGTTCGCACTCAAGGACAAGTATCGTGAGCCCCTGCTCGCGGCATCGACCGATGGTGTTGGCACAAAGATCGCCGTCGCACAGGCGATGGACAAACATGACACCGTTGGTCTTGACCTGGTGGCCATGGTGGTCGACGACCTCGTCGTCTGCGGCGCTGAACCGTTGTTCCTGCAGGACTACATCGCCGTGGGCAAGGTAGTTCCCGAGAAGGTCGCGCAGATCGTGTCTGGCATCGCTGAAGGCTGCGTGCAGGCGGGCTGTGCGCTGCTTGGGGGCGAGACAGCCGAACATCCCGGGCTGATGGGGGACTCGGACTACGACTTGTCCGCAACGGGAGTGGGTGTGGTCGAGGCGGATTCTGTCCTGGGCCCGGATCGCGTACGCCCGGGTGACGTGGTGATCGCAATGGCATCCTCTGGACTCCACTCGAACGGGTATTCGCTCGCCCGGCGTGTTCTGCTCGAAATCAACCGAATGTCGCTGACCGGTCACGTGGAGGAATTCGGGCGCACCCTCGGTGAGGAGTTGCTCGAGCCCACGCGCATCTACGCCCGCGACTGCCTCGCGGTTATCGCGGAAACGGATGTCCGGACATTCGCTCATGTCACTGGCGGCGGGCTTGCAGAGAACCTTTCACGCGTGATGCCGAGGGGTCTTGTCGCTGAACTCGACCGTGGCACGTGGAGCCCAGCACCAATTTTCCGGATGATCTCGCAGCGCGGCAGGGTCGAAACAGCCGAAATGGAACGCACCTTCAATATGGGCGTCGGAATGATCGCTGTGGTGGCGCCTGACGACGTTGACCGCACCCTGGCGGTGCTGACTGCTCGCCACATGAGCTGCTGGACGATCGGCACGGTCCGCAAGGCAAATGAAGTCCACGCTGGCGATGACGTGCGCGCGATCCTCGTGGGGGAACATCCGCGCTTCTAAATGCGCAGTGCTGCACAACGGGCGGGGTGCCTCACAAGGCACCCCGCCCGTTGCGACGTAGGGAAGCTAGGAAGCTCCGCGGCTCCAGCTCGCGTCATCGTCATCGACCCAGCGCGAGTATTCCTTCTCGTACGCGTCGTCGGAGAACGTATCGTCCCGCGAGGGGCTCGATGGCGTTCCCGACAGCTCTCGCTGAAGCCGGTCGAAGTCCGTATTCGGTGAGCTGTATTTCAGTGCCCGTGCAACCTTGGTCTGCTTCGCCTTAGCCCGGCCGCGGCCCATGGCTGACCCCCTCGCGCGATGTCGGGGTGGCCTGGGGATTTGGCGACCCCGTTCGTGTCTGATGTTCTTCCTGGCAAACACTCTACCGCGAGACGCGGACTTGCGCCGCAATGACGTCTCCGATTGCGTACGCAAGCGATGTGAACCCTACCGCATTTGTCGTACAGCTATGCTTGCTGGCCCGGATTTCTCACAAGGGGACGGCGTCGGTGGCAGCACGCACTTCGCCGACTCGCTGCCCGCCACCCAGAACTGGCGTCGCGGGTAATTTGTCGGCACCCTGGGCGCCGAGAGCGTGGAGGACAGCAGCGGCCAGGGGCAATCGGGGACGTTCATGGCCGTCGGCGAACTTGAACGCGAAGGCTGTACCGTCCGGCAGTGCTCCTGCGAATACGCCTTCGGCGCCTGATTTACAGATGAAGCCAGGTACCGTGCGCATCAGGATGACATCTGGCTTCCCGGTGCCGGACATCAAATACGGATGAGTGGAAATTGCACTCGTGACCTGGTGCTCAAAAGTGCCATCTGTGGCTGTCACAAGCTTCTGGAACGCTCGGGCGAGTCCCGTCAGGGTGACGGGGATGATCGGCAGTCCGCACCCATCGACACCGGATGGGTGTTCCGGTTCCTCGGCGATTTCGCGCACGGTGGCGGCCAGGTGAACTTGCAGGGGATGGGCTGGATCCAGATAGCTTTCCGTCGGCCAGTCCTGCTCGATGCACGCGGCAAGCATCGCCGCGTGCTTGCCCGAGCAGTTCATGTAGATCTTCCGCGGCCCTTCGCCCCGGTGGATCACCCTGGCCCGGGCCGCTTCGTTGAGGGGAAGATCGGGCGGGCACTGGAGCATCTCCTCAGTGGCGCCGATCCCGTCGAGCATCCCTGTGACAATCGCCACATGATCGGGCTCGCCTTCATGTGACGCCGTGGCAAGTGCCATGTGTTCATCATCTGCGGGCTTGTAACCGGCACGGAGGAGGCCCACGGCCTGTAAAGGTTTGTTCGTAGACCGCGGATAGATCGGCGCATCGATACTTCCGCGTAAATGGAGTACTTGGCCGCCCGGGGCAAGGATGGCGAGCGCCCCATGGTGGACACACTCGACGAAACCGGACCGGACGACTTCAACGAGCGGTACGTAGTGCATCACTGGGTGGGTCCTTCAGCGTCCGCGGAGTTTGTCGACTGCCGCCCGCCCAGGCTGCACTTCCTCGTATAGGGGCAGAGAATCGGGGTCGATGGATGCAGCGACCTCACGGCCAGGCGCCCCCGCCGTGAGTTCGGTTTCAGGGGTGATAGTTCGCTTCATCAAGGCCAGCGCAACCGGTCCGAACTCGAAGTGATCGATGAGGGTGCCCACACGGCCGACGGTCCGGCCCCCCGCGGTTACCGGGTCGCCTGTCATCGGTCGATGTTCATCTGAACCGTCAAGGTGTAACAAGACCAGGTGCCGGGGCGGTTTGCCGAGGTTGTGCACGCGGGCCACTGTCTCCTGCCCGCGGTAGCAGCCTTTCTCGAGGTGGACGGCGCCGTGCTGCTCAGCTGTCCCGATCCAGCGAGCCTCGTGGGGAATGGTGCGCTCGTCCGTGTCGACGCCAACTCTGGGGCGCAGCGACGTCACGCGGAGCGCTTCCAGTGCCCACGTGCCTGCTGGGCGGGCTCCCGCGTGTGTGAACTCCGTCCACCACCGAGCCAGTTGTGAACGGGGGACCACGGCATCTGCGCGGCCCTCTGCCGGCCATCCCAGCGGCCGTGTGAACCCGCCCTCGGGCAGAGCAACTGCCTTTGTTGTGTCGGGTATCGCATTCGCCAGTGCTGGGCCGATCAGGGTGAGAACCGCCATGTCCGCTTCGCGGACCTCGACCTTCGACCAGAAGACCATCTTCTGCAAATAGCTCAGGAGTGCCGCCGCGTACTCGCGCTCAGTGTCCAGCCAGACGGTGCCATCGAAGTGTGTAGCGACGAAATGGTGTTCGATGCGCCCGTTGATGTCGAGGATCAAACTCTCGGCCGTCGCCCCGTCGGGGAGGTCAGTGAAGCTCTGGCTCGTCAGGGAGTGCAGCCAGGTGAGGCGGTCGGCACCTGTCACGGAGATCACACTCCGGTGTGATCGATCGATCACTACTAGGCCGGTTGTTGCTTCGCGCTGCTCGACCAGTGGATCACCGCAATGCCAGGCAACCCCCTGATCAGGCCATTCTTCGGGTGCTGGTACAGCACCTGGTACGGCAAGGAGCGGACTTGAATATGTCGCTGCGGTAGATGTGCTGGTGTCGTCGGGAGCGTTGCCTCGTTCGCGTGTATCGGGATCGGCCACGTCAACGATCCTACGGGCGCACCGCCGAATACGCTTTCGTTCATGGCTGAGCAGGTTCTGGTGACGCTCGATTGCGAGCTTCTTGACGCGGATGAGCCTCTGTTGCACGCGGACGATATGGCTGCGCTGCGCGGAGATGGGGTTTTCGAAACACTCCTTGTCCGGCGGGGGAAAGCGCTGAACCTGGAGGCTCACCTGGCGCGGCTCGCGCACTCCGCGGAGTTGCTTGACCTTCCCGAAACTGCACCCAGCGACTGGCGTGATGCTGTGGCGATGGCTGTCCAGCGCTGGGGTGACCGGCGCGAAGGTGCTCTGCGTCTTGTGTACAGCCGGGGCCGAGAGAACGCCGGTAGTGCGATCACTGCCTATGTGCTGGTGAGCCCGCTGAATCAGCGGGTGCATCAGGCGCGGTCTAGTGGCGTCACCGTGATCACGCTGGAACGCGGGTACGCAAGTGATCTCAAAGAGTTCGCACCCTGGCTGCTCCTGGGGGCGAAGACATTGTCGTACGCCGTGAACATGGCCGCGATCCGGTACGCCCTTCGCAACGGTGCTGACGACGCTGTGTTCGTCAGCTCCGACGGCTACGTTCTCGAAGGGCCGCGATCCACCGTTATGATTCTGCGCGGACGTGAACTGCTCACGCCGCCGCTCGATTATGGCGTTCTGCCGGGCACGACCCAGCAAGCCGTATTCGCCATGGCTGAGGAGTATGGCTTCACAGCCACCTACGCGCCGCTCACAGTCGTTGATCTGATCAACGCGGACGGCGCATGGCTGGTGTCGAGTGTCGCGCTGGGTGCGCGGATCACCTCCCTCAATGGGATTCGTATGCCCGAGCCTGCTGCGGCGGTCGAGGTGGCGCGTCTGGTCGACCGGGCTGTCGAGAAAGCGGATTAGGTGTGGTGGGCGGTATGGCTACCGCCCGGTGCAGTGTGTTCAAGCTCCATAGCTTCGCTGTGTTCGACAAGAGCCTCGTAATCGACGGCAGCTCCGCGGAGTAGCGTCTCGATCGCTTCTTCGGCTTCTGTATCAGTGAGGTGGAGGCGGCCAAATAGCGCCCTGTAGTGGACAAGTGAGCTGACCATGTCGAGCAGCATCTCCCGGTCCAGGTCAGCCCGAAGGTCCCCGCGCCCGATTGCCCGGTCTATGGTGCAGCCGACCGCCTGGCGGGGCGGCTCGACGACGGTCGACATGTAGCGGCCGCGAAGTTCTGGGTCTGTTGCGCAGTCGGCGTACAGCGCAATGAGTACGTCGGGCCTGATGGTGCGGTAGGCGGCGAGGAAAACGTTGAGGCCCTCGCCGAGGTCACACAGAGTGCAGCCCGTGTCCGGCGGCGTCGGGACGGCCAGCCGCACGGCGATTGCTGCCAGTACTAGAGGCACACGGCCGGGCCAGCGGCGGTAAATCGCGGGCCTGGTCGTGCCCGCTCGCCGAGCTACTTCTTCCAGCGAGAGCTTGGCGTATCCCGTCTCGTCGAGGACCGCGAGCGTGGCGCGGAGTATCGCGTCGTCCAGTTGCGGATCGCGGGGGCGGCCGACGGCGGTCTCGCCGGAATGGTGCGGGATGGACATGATTTACAGGATAACGTAACATTACGATACGGAACGTAATGGAACAGTCGGAAAGGGAGTGAAGACATGTCGACTAGGGCCAGCACTGCATTTCCACTGCGGGTCCTGCTCCTGGTGGGCAGCATCCGGGCAGGCCGCTTCGGGCACGTTCCCGCGGCATGGGCAGCGGAGCGCGCGCGTGAACGTGACGACATTGATCTCGATGTCGCTGACCTCGCTGACATCAGGCTGCCGGTTGTTCTGCCTGGTGACGACGAGCACGCACCGGTGGCAGAAGAGGTCGCCATGCTAGGGAAGCGCATCCAGGCCGCGGACGCGGTCGTAATCGTCACGCCGGTGTACAACCGGGGTTATCCGGCTTCGCTGAAGAATGCGATCGACTGGTTCCACGAAGAGTGGGCGGCTACTCCAGTGGGGTTCGTATCCTACGGGGGTGTGAGCGGCGGAATCGAAGCCGTCGAGCAACTCCGGAGCGTCTTCGCCGAACTGCGAACTATGACGATCCGCAATGTGCTGAGTTTCGCGAACTTCTGGGAACGCTTCGACAACGAGGGCCAGCCGGTCAACGCTGATTCCGCGCGAGCTGCGGCGACTGCATTTTTTGATCAGCTCCTCTGGTGGGCCCGTGCCCTGCGCTCTGCACGGCGGGAGGCCGCGTGATGGCGAATCCGCACACCACATCGGAAACCGGGCACTCCGCAGACAGGGCGACAACGAGGGAGTGGGCGGGCCTCGCGCTGCTCCTGCTCCCTATGCTTGCGCTTGCTACCGATCTGACGGTTTTGTTCTTCGCGCTCCCCACGATCACCGCAGACCTAAGTCCGTCCGCTACGCAGGGTCTGTGGATCGTCCATGTGTACGGATTTCTCATTGCCGGGTTCCTCATCACGATGGGACGCCTAGGTGACCGCATCGGACGCCGCAGACTCCTGCTGACCGGTGGTGCAGCGTTCGCAGTGCTCTCCGTCGTAGCCGCGTATTCGACTAGTCCTGAGATGCTCATCGCGGCCCGAGCACTGCTAGGGATTGCGGGGGCGACACTGATGCCGTCGCTGTTCTCGCTGCTGCGAACGATGTTCCCGAACGACGATCAGCGCAGGTTCGCTATCGCTGTGATTTTCAGTGCGTTCACGGCAGGTGGAGCGATTGGCCCTCTATTAGGCGGAGCTTTGCTCGAGTTCTTCTGGTGGGGTTCTGTCTTCCTGATCAACGTTCCTCCGCTTCTTCTTCTCGTCGTCCTAGGCCCAAGGCTGCTACCGGAACAGCGTGAGGAGAACCCCGCCCCGCTCGACTTGCTCAGCGTCGCGCTATCGGTTGTAGCAATGCTCGCCATCGTCTACGGATTGCAGGATCTCGCCGCCGGCTATGACGTGGCCGCAAGTCATCCCGTCTGGCTGAACTTGCTGATTGCTGGCGCAGGAGCCGGCCTGCTCGGTCTCTTTATCCGCCGGCAGCGCAGCCTGCACGAGCCGCTTTTCGACCTTGTCCTGCTAACTCGGCGACGTACTGCGATCCCGCTGGCCGCCCTGCTGCTAACGGGCATCGGTGTGGTTGGCGTCTTCTATCTCTTCACCCAGTACCTCCAGTGGGTTGCTGGGCTCTCGCCGCTTTACGCGGGGCTGTGGACGCTGCCCTACATCGTGGTCAATATCGCTGGTGCGATGCTCGCGCCCGGTCTGGTCGCGCGCTATCGGCAGGCTGCCGTGGTCACGGCGGGACTGTCGATCGCCGTACTAGGCCTAGTGTTCGTCGCGATCGCCGGGAGCAGCCCACTCGGCGTTGTTGTTGCTGCGATCGCCGTAACCGGGTTCGGGCACGGTGTTGCGATGGCGCTGGTCAGTGATCTCATCATCTCGGGTGCCCCAGCTGAGCGGGCTGGCTCGGCGGCCGCAGCCCAAGAGGTCAGTGGCGAGCTCGGCACGGCCGCCGGTATCGCAGCCGGGGGCGCGATCGGTGTGCTCGCGTACCGAATCACGCTGACTGGCGCGATACCACCAGGCACCCCAGAGTCCGCGGCGGCCGCCGCTCGGTCCGGTATCCATGAGGGTGTGGCTGCCGCGGAACAGCTAGGGGCGCGCGGGCACGGCCTCGTCGATGCGGTACGTGAAGCTTTCACGGCCGGAATGCAGGTTTACGCAGGCGTTGGTGCTGCGATCACCGCTGCGGCGACGCTCCTCGTCGCGGTCACGCTCGCTGCGCGGGGTCGTGGCTAGCAATTTCGGGGAAAAGTCCCGCTCGTGCGACCTGGCCGCTGATTTCCTGAGGGATGACGCTGCCGAGCCACTCCGACGTACCGATCAGGGATTCGAGATCGACGCCCGTGCTGACGCCCATGTTGCGCAATATGTACGCAAGGTCTTCGGTAGCGATGTTGCCCGTGGCGTTGGGCGCGAATGGGCAGCCACCGAGCCCGCCCACTGACGCATCGAGAGTGGTGGCTCCGGCCTCAACGCCCACGATCGCGTTGAGGTACCCCGTGTTGCGAGTGTTGTGGAGGTGCAGTCCGAGGGGAAGTTCGGGCCAATTCTCGCGCAGCGCGCTGATCAGTGACCGGATCTGGGTCGGCACCGCGCATCCGATCGTGTCAGCGAGGATAAGTTCGTCCGCCCCGGCGTCCACGAGCTGCGCAGCCACCGCCAGGACCGCCGCAGCCGGAACAGGCCCTGCGAAAGGGCACCCGAAGGCCACGGCCACAACGGCCGTGAGCTTCTTGCCGCTGGCGCGCGACGGGGCAACGGCAGCGGTAAACTCGGCGACGGTGGCTTGGACGGTTGCATTGACGTTGCGGATGTTGAACGCGTCGGTCGCGGAAACCGCGAAACGGATCTCGTCGAGGTCGCATTCGAGCGCGCGATGCACGCCGCGGCCGTTGAGGACGAGGCCAGCGATAGTGACGTCACCTGGACGTTCAATCTCGCGCAGGATCTGCTCCGCCCCGGCCATTCGGGGTACCCGACGCTCGTTGACGAAACTGACTGCCTCCACCAGGGCTGGTCCTGCGCCGAGCAGCCGGTTGATCAGATCGATGCGCTCGGCGACAGAAAATTCGTGTGCCAGGTTTTGCAGACCGTCGCGCGGGCCCACCTCGGCTATGTGCACGTCAGGCATGATCGCTTCCCAGAATCTCTTCGTTGTCCGTGCCGGGTGTTGCGCGTCCGAGCCAGTTGACCTTGCCGGGTGTCACCGAAAGCCTCGGGACGACACCGGGGATGGCGAGGTCACCGAACCGATCGTCGGGTTGCCGCACAATCATGCCTCGTTCTTGAACATGCGGGTCTTCGACAATGTCGGCGATCGAATTGATGGGGCCCCAAACGACAGCCTGCGCATCGAGCGCGCTGGTGAGCTCGTCGTACGTCAGTTGCGACGACCATTCCGCGATGATCCGGTCGATCTCTTCGCCGTTCTCTCCACGCGGTATGTGTGTCGCGAACCGAGGGTCGGCAGCAAGTTCGGGCATGTTCATCGCGCGGGTTAGCCGCGTGAACATCGGATCGGCATTGGCCGCGATCACGATGTGGCGTCCCTCCTTCGTCGGATAGACGTTGCTCGGTGCGAGGCTCTTCAGGCTCGTGCCCGTCGGCTCACGGACAATGCCGAGTTTGTCGTAGTCCGGAAGTGTCGATTCGAGCATCGCGAAGCAGCTTTCGAGGATCGACGCGTCCACGACCTGACCTGTGCCACCGCGCGCGTCACGCCAGTACAGCGCCATCAGAAGCCCCTCGAAGGCGAACAGTGCCGCCAAGGTGTCCCCAAGTGAGATTCCGCAGCGCGGCGGGACGCCACCCGGGAAACCGTTGATGTAGCGCAGGCCACCCATCGCTTCGCCGACACTCGCGAAGCCTGGCCGGGAAGCGTAGGGTCCGGTCTGGCCGAAGCCGGAGATACGCACGATGATCAGTCCAGGGTTGATCTTGTGCAGTTCCTCAGGGCCGATACCCCAGCGTTCGAGGGTCCCTGGCCGGAAGTTCTCCACGATCGCGTCAGCATCTTTGACAAGTTCTCGAATCACGTCGCGGCCTTCGCTGGTGCTCAGGTCGACGGTCACCGACTTCTTATTGCGGGCTATGACGGCCCACCACAAGCTGGTGCCGTCTACTTTCTTGCCCCAGTCGCGCATGGGATCCCCACGGCCGGGCGGTTCGATCTTGATCACTTCGGCGCCGAAGTCGGCGAGACGGCTGCCAGTGAACGGGCCTGCGATGAGCTGGCCCATTTCGAGGATGCGGACGCCCTGTAGCGGGGTTGTTTCGCTCACTGTCCCATTGTCCCCGACGACGCGGATGTGACCAACGTCTACTACAGCGTGTAGTGACTACTACCTCTAGTAGTAGTACCGTCTGTTGCATGGCCGAGTAGTAGTGCCGGTAGTTCTCGGTCGCACCTTCCAACCGCCAGGGCTGGTCAGCCCTAGTTTGGAGTACGCCGTGAACAGCCTGGAAGCGCTGGATGTCGCTCGGTGGCAATTCGGGATCACAACCGTCTACCACTTCATCTTCGTCCCGCTGACGATTGGCCTGGCGCCGCTCGTCGCCGTGATGCAGACAATGTGGATGGTCACCGGCAAAGACCACTGGTACCGGCTAACGAAGTTCTTCGGCAAGCTTTTCCTGATCAACTTCGCACTCGGTATCGTGACCGGCATCGTCCAGGAGTTCCAGTTCGGCATGAACTGGAGCGAGTACTCAAGGTTCATCGGTGATGTATTCGGTGCGCCGCTCGCGCTCGAAGGACTCGCTGCCTTCTTCATCGAATCGACGTTTCTCGGGTTGTGGATCTTCGGCTGGGGGAGATTGCCACGACTCGTGCACCTCGCGACGATCTGGATGGTAGCGATCGGGGTCAACGCGTCGGCGTACTTCATCATCGTTGCCAACTCGTTCATGCAGCACCCCGTCGGTGCCGTGTTCAACGAGGAAACGGGACGCGCGGAACTCAGCAGCATCTGGGAGCTTCTGACGAATCCGACGGCACTCGCGGCCTTCCCGCACACCATCGCCGGCAGTTTCCTCACCGCAGCCACTTTTGTCGCCGGTGTAGGTGGCTGGTGGATGGTGCGCAGGATGCGCCAGGCGAAGACTGCGGCACCCGAAGAAGCGGCGGAGTACGCAGAAGAAGCCCGCACGATGTGGCGGCCGGTTACTCGTATGGCGCTGGGGGTGATGATCGCATCGGGCCTCGCGCTCGGCGTCACAGGCGACATTCAGGCCAAGCTCATGTTCGAGCAGCAGCCGATGAAGATGGCTTCTGCTGAGGCCCTCTGCCACACCGAACGTGGCGCGGAGTTCTCGCTCCTCACTATCGGCGACCACAATAATGACTGCGAAAACGTGCGGCATATCCTCGCCGTGCCCGGGTTGACCTCCTTCTTGGCGACCAATGACTTCAACGCCGAACTCATGGGTGTGGTCGAGCTTCAGGAGATGTACTCGGAGCGTTACGGTGAGGCCAATTATCAGCCCAACCTGTTCATCACCTACTGGTCATTCCGGCTGATGATCGGTCTCGCGTTTGGTTCCGCGGCTCTCGCTCTCGCGGGCCTCTGGGTGACGCGCCGTGGACGCGTCCCGGACCAGGAATGGTTCGGCAAGCTGGCGATCTTCGCGATCCCGACACCGTTTCTCGCGAACAGCTTCGGCTGGATCTTCACGGAGATGGGACGACAGCCCTGGGTTGTGGTACCCAACCTGACTGGTGTCGACCAGGTCCGTCTCATGACGGCTGACGCGGTGTCGAACCACTCCGCCGGATTGGTGCTTGCCTCGCTCATCACCTTCACGCTGGTGTATGGCGCGCTCGCGGTCGTCTGGTTCTATCTGCTCCGGCGCTACGTCCTGGAAGGGCCGCTCGAACACGACAAGCATCCGCACAAACACGACGACGATGAATCTGGCGATGACGTGAAACCGTTGTCGTTCGCCTACTAAGCGGGGAAACCGACCATGGAACTCACCACACTCTGGTTCATTCTCATCGCCTTCCTCTTCCTCGGCTACTTCGTGCTCGAAGGGTTCGACTTCGGCGTGGGCATGCTCATGCCGTTCCTGGGCCGCAAGTCCCGGATGAACGCGGACAAGCGGCGGCGGGCCACACTCAACACCATCGGACCTGTGTGGGACGGCAACGAGGTGTGGCTGATCACCGCCGGCGGCGCGCTGTTCGCGGCCTTCCCGGACTGGTACGCGACATTGTTCTCCGGCTTTTACATCCCTCTGCTTCTCATTCTGCTCGCCCTCATCTTCCGCGCGGTGGCTATCGAATTCCGCGGCAAGATCGACGACGACCAGTGGCGCGCGCGATGTGATGCGGGCATCATCGTCGGGTCATGGCTGCCCGCGATCTTGTGGGGCATGATTTTCGCTGCTGTCGTCAGCGGCACACCTATCGACGAGAACAAGCAAATCACCAACATGTGGGAAGCGTTCCTGAGCCCCTACGCCATCCTCGGTGGCATCACGACCACAATGCTCTTCCTTCTGCACGGCGCGGTCTTCGTCGCTCTCAAGACAGGCGGGGAAGTACGGTCGGACGCGATCAAAGCCGCGGGACTCCTCGCTCCAGCAACGTTGCTCGTCGCCGGAGGGTTCGCGGTATGGACGCAACTCGCCTACGGATCGACGCTGACATGGGTATTCACCTGGGTGGCAGCGATCGGGCTGATCGTCACTGTTGTGATGACGGCTAGGCAGCGCGAGGGGTGGGCCTTCGCGGCCACGTTCATCACCGTTGCCGCGGCGACAGCGCTGCTCTTCGGTGCGCTGTTCCCGGACGTCATGCCATCCTCACTGAACCCCGAGTGGAGTCTCACGGTTGCGGAAGCCGCCTCCTCGCCCTACACGCTGACCGTTCTGACCTGGGCAGCGGCGTTCCTCGCCCCGGTCGTCATGATCTACCAGGGCTGGACGTACTGGGTGTTCCGCAAGCGGATCACCACTGAGCAGATCCCGCCGTCCATCGGGCTGAAGATGCGACGATGAAACCCTTTGATCCGAGGCTGTGGCGATTGTCGGCACCGGTGCGACCGTACCTGGTGCTGACAGTCGTCATGGGAGTCGTCACCGCCGTGACAGTCATTGTCATGGCACTGATGATCGCAACGATTCTCGCGGGTGTCGTCACGGATCCGGCACGCAGGGTGCCTTCGGCGTGGAGCGTGGAACTCGCGGTCCTCGCGGGAGCCGTGCTTGTGCGGGCGGCCGCGATGTGGTTGCACACCAGGTTCGCGCATCGCAGTTCCGCCGCTGTTATCCGCGATCTGAAAATGGACGTTCTGCGCTCCGTCGCGACGATGCCCCCACGGGACCGGGCAGCCGTCCGTGACGAGACCGCGACTGTGGTGACTCACCGAAATGGTGGCCTCGACGGACTGGGCCCCTATCTCACGGGCTACCTGCCCGCACTTGCTCTGGCCGCAATCGTGCCACCTGCGGTGCTCGTGGTTATCGCGGTGCATGACATGACGTCCGCGCTCATCATTTTCTTCACACTGCCGCTCATTCCGACGTTCATGATCCTCATCGGACTGCTGACGCGCGGAAAGTCACGGGCAAAGCTCCGCTCGATGTCACAGCTATCGGCGCAACTGCTGGACTTGATCGCGGGTCTGCCGACGCTGCGATCGCTGGCACGGGAACGCGGGCAAACTCAGCGCGTCAGAGAGCTAGGGGAGCAGCATCGCCACACCACGATGGCGTCGCTGCGGATCGCGTTCCTGTCCTCCATGGTGCTGGAGATGTTCGCCACTCTGTGCGTTGCCCTCGTCGCGGTCAGTGTGGGGCTGCGGCTCGTGTACGGCAACATGGAGCTGCAGCCAGGTCTGGTCGCGCTAATTCTCGCTGCCGAGGTGTACCTGCCGCTGCGGATGGTGGGGGCGCAATTCCACGCGGCTGAAGACGGTGTGAGTGCTGCGGACCGGGCGTTCAGCCTGCTCGTTCCGCGCGCGACAACCGGGGCAGGTGGTCGCCAGCTGCCAGTCGGCCCGTACACCGTTGTGGTAGCCGGACTCCGAATGCGGGCCCGCGAAGGTTTCGCGCCGGACGGTTTTAGCGCGGAGTTCCGGCCGGGCGAAACATCCGTCATCACCGGACCGAATGGCGCAGGAAAGACAACGGCCCTGCACGCGATCCTCGGTCTCGTCACCCCTGACGGTGGCGCCGCGACAGTAAATGGGATTCCCGTCCCCGAACTGGATATCCAGCAGTGGTGGGACCAGATCGCGTGGGTGCCGCAAAAGCCTGTGCTCATCCCAGGGACCGTCCGGGAGAACCTTGAACTCAACGGGCCGATCGACGACATCGCGCGCGCTGCTGAGCAAACCGGTTTCGGGGAGGTTCTCGCGGAATTGCCCGACGGCCTCGAAACGCGCATTGGCAGCGGTGGCACTGGCCTGTCGCTGGGGCAGCGACAACGGCTCGCGCTGACGCGTGCATTCGCTTCGAACGCACGCGTGCTGATCTTCGACGAACCGACAGCACACCTAGATGACCTCTCCGCCGACCGCATACTGGACGCGATGCGAGCCCGGGCAGCCACCGGAGCCACCGTGCTCGCCGTTTCGCACCACGCACGTGTGCTGGCGGCAGCCGATCAGGTCACCACGCTGGGCACTTCGGTGAGGAGGCCCGCATGAGGACCTTGTGGCGCGCATTGAGACTGCTGGAGATCCCTCCCGGGCGGACGTGCCTCGCGATCGCCGCGGCGACGGTCACGCTTGGCTCCGCACTGACCCTCGCTGGCGTGTCAGCATGGCTCATCATGCGGGCCTTCGAGATGCCTCCCGTGCTCGACCTCACCGTCGCGGTGGTGGCTGTTCGTGCACTGGGAATCAGCCGCGGCGTATTCCGATACCTCGATCGACTTGCAACTCACGACCTCGCTCTGCGCGGTACCGTCGCCGCGCGCACCACGGTCTACGAACGGCTTGCAACTGGGCATCCCAGGGCTGCTCTCGGTGCGAGCCGTGGTGGCATGCTGGCGCGCACGGGAGAAGACATCGACACCCTCGGTGAGACGGTGGTGCGTGCAGTCATCCCCGCTGCGGTCGCGGTCCTGCTCAGTCTCGCTGCGGTGGTGGCCCTTGCCGTGATCGCGCCGGCTGCAGCGCTGATACTTGCGCTCGCGCTCATCGCCGCTGGAGTGCTCGCGCCACTGCTCGCCGCGGGGGCAGCCCGACTGCGGGAAGCCGAGGCCGATCGCTATCGCGGGGAACACCGTGACGCCGCCATGAACGTCCTCGACCATGCTGCTGAACTGAAAGTCTCCGGACAGTTCGGGGCTGCGGTGCTACGGGCCGAGACTTCGTTGCACAACTCCGATCGCTCAGCGGACCGAGCTGCGGTTTCATCTGCTGGTGCCGCCTCTGTGACCCCTTTCGCGGTCGGCGTCAGTGTCATCGGTGCGTTGCTCATCGGGATGAACCTCTATGCAACAGACAGCCTGTCGATCACCTCGCTCGGAATTCTGGTGCTGCTGCCGCTCGCTGCCTTTGAAGCGACATCAGCGCTGTCCGACGCCGCAGTGCACCTTTTGCGTGCTCGACAGGCTGCAGGGCGTGTGATGACGCTGCTCGACGAGGCAACAAGCGTGCCCGCGGAGGATCGGGACGGGCACGCGCATGGTTACGCGATCGCCGCCCAGCAACTCCGCTGCGGATGGGGTGGCACACCCGCGGCGGGACCATTCACTCTGAACTGGCCAGAAGGCAGCCGAGTGCTCATCACCGGGCCGAGCGGTGCCGGCAAGTCCACACTTCTGCTGACGCTCGCCGGGCTCATACCGCCGGTTGGTGGAGCGGCTGCAGCTGGGGGTCAACCGCTGGAAGACTGGGACCCCGATACTCTGCGCCGGACAGTCACATTCTTTGCCGAGGACGCGCACATTTTCGCGACAACGCTGCGCGACAACCTGCTCGTCGCCCGGGCAGACGCGACTCGCGAAGACATGGTGGACGCGATGCAGCGCGTCGGGCTGGGCGACTGGCTCAACGAATTGCCTGAAGGTCTCGACACGATGCTCGTCGGTGGGGATGAGGCGTTATCCGGCGGGCAGCGGCGAAGGCTGCTTCTTGCCAGGGCGTTGCTGTCCCCGGCGCCGGTGTTGCTTTTGGATGAGCCGACAGAGCATTTGGATGCAGATGACGCGGCTCGTCTCTTGGACGCGCTGCTCGATCGGGATAGCGGCTTTGTCCACCACGACAGGACGGTCGTGGTGGTTTCACACCAGCGGCCGTCCACGACGATCCGGGCGTCGCGGGATCTGGAATGCCACGACTTTACGGGCGCTCCTGATATCGCGAGAACGTCGCGGTGAACTGCCCGCGGCCATGTGTCATCGAGCGCATTGCCACTGCGTAGTCGAGTAACTCTCCCTGTGGCACCGAAGCAATTACGGCTGTAGTGCCGTTGTCCCCGGGTTCGGTTCCTTCGATCTGGCCGCGCCGCCGGGCAAGGTCGGCGAGAACATCGCCCTGCAAGGCGTCGGGCACAGTGACTTCGACGTGGAATATGGGTTCCAGTACCTTCGTACCGCCCCGTTCGATTGCGTCCTTCAGAGCGAGCGCCCCCGCCATCTTGAAGCTGAACTCGTCGGAGTCCACCGAGTGATGTTTGCCGTCAACTACGGTGGCGCGGATATCAACGAGGGGATAGCCTTCGCGGCCGCCACGCGACATGGATTCCGCGATGCCTTTCCCTACTGCCGGGATCAGAGATTTGGGGATCACCCCGCCTCGAGTCTCATCGACGAACTCAAACCCGGAGTCACGGGGGAGCGGCTCGAAACGCACTGTCGCGACACCGAACTGGCCGTGTCCGCCGCTCTGCTTTTTGTGCCTGCCCTCGGCCTGCACAGCCTCCGCGAGCGTTTCCCGGTAGGCGACTTTCACGGGTTCAGTGTCCACGCTGATGCCGAACCGCCTGTGCAGGCGAGCAAGTGCGACCTGGACGTGCATGTCACCCGCGCCCCTGATGACGAGCTGATGAGTTTCCTGGTCGCGATCTGCATGCAGGGTGGGGTCGTCCCGGACCATTTCAGCGAGTGCCGTCGCGAGCTTTTCTTCGTCCCCTGTGCGCTGCGGCGTGACGGCGATTCCGTACACGGGTTGTGTATTCACCGATTGGTGCACCCGGAATGTCGAGCCTGCAGGTGCCAAGGTGTCGCCAGTAGCTACGTCGGACAACTTGATCGCCGCCACCATGTCACCCGCACTGGCAACGCCAACACTTGTCGTTTTGCTTCCGAGAACAGTCAGCAGGTTGTGCACGCGTTCTTTATTGCCGGTGCGCTGGTTGATCAGAACATCGTCCGCGTGCAGCGTGCCCGAAAGCAGCTTCATCAGCGCGACCTGGCCCACGTACTCGTCGGTTTGAGTCTTGAAGACGTAGGCGAGTGTCGGGCCGTCCGCGGTGCACGGCAGTTGCACTGCACGTCCCGCCTTTTCCAGGGTGCGGGGTGGTACGTCATCCGGACTCGGTCCGAGGCGGCAAATAAAGTCAAGGAGCCGGTCCACAGCAATCATCTCTGTCGCCGAGCCACACAGCACTGGCCATAGGCTTGCGTTCGCGAAGCCCAACCGCAGCGCGCGGTCGAGTTCCGTGACCGTGATGTTCTCGCCGTCGAGGTAGCGGGCGACCAGCTCGTCTTCGATCTGGATGACGTCCTCGACCAGGTGTTCGTGCTCTGCGCGTTCGTGTTCCGCGATCTGTGGCGGGATTTCATCGCGCTCGACAGTCGTCCCCGTGTCGTAGAAGAACGTATGTTCTGTGAGAAGGTCGCAGACGCCGGTGAAATCGCGTGCTTCGCCGACGGGCAGTTCGATCGGTTCCACGCCCTGGCCGAAATGCTTGCGGACATCCTCGACCGTCGCGTCGAACGAAGCACGATCCTTATCCATCTTGTTGATGAAAATCAGCCGCGGAATGGACCGCTCGGCGGCGGTGGCCCACATCATTTCGTCGCTTACCTGCAGGCCGCTCACCCCGTCAACGACGAAGACCGCCATGTCAGCCACCTGGAGCGCGATTTCCGCATCACCAGCGAAATCGATATAACCGGGTGTGTCGAGCAGATTGATGCGGTAGTCACCCGAATCGAATGACGCCAGGCCAAGCGTGAGGGACTGCGCCCGTTCACGTTCCTCGGGCTGCGTATCGAGGGTGGTGTTGCCGTTTTCGATGCGGCCGGGACGACTGACGACGCCAGCTGCGGAGAGCAGCGCTTCGGCCAGGGAGGTCTTTCCGTTGCCCTGGTGGCCCACCAGTGCGACGTTGCGTATCCGCATATCGCCGATGATGTTCGCCTCCCCCCGGGAAGGAGTCCGTGTGGGTGAGTACTTCGACAGTACCGCTCGCGGGCGATCGGGATCAGGGGTCTCGAAAAAATCCGTTGCCGGCAGCCGTGCGTTTAGGTACCTTCGCAAGTACACGAGGAAGGAGGTGGTCCAGAAGATGAATGGCTTTAGGACGCGTGAGGTGGCTGTCCGCTAGCTGCCAGCTGCGCCAGGATTCACCCCCTGCCTTTGGCAGCGAGCGAATACCAGGCAGCTACCCGGCCCCCGAACCACCGGCTTAGTCCAGCCGGTCGAAAAGGTTCGGGGGCTGTCCGTTTTGTGGTGCCGCATGAACGTCACTCGACCTGATTTTCAGCCGCTACGGTATGCTTTGATCAAATATCAAGGGATGCAGGTATCCTGAGGGGGCGCACAATGACGAGCGCTGCGAACAACAACATGCCAGGCGGCACTTCGCCCGAGCCGCGCTTCGACTACGACATGTGGAACCACGTCGACGGTATTGCCGCCTTCCTGGCTGGCACAGCCAACGTGATCATGCAGCTTAGCCTCCCGCCGGTCGGCTATGGAGTGGCTGAAAGCCCCGTCGACAGCGGCAAAGTCACACTGCACCCGCTTAAGCGGTTGCGCACCACCCTGTCCTATCTCTCGGTTGCGATGCAAGGTACCGAGGACGAACGTGCTCGGTACCGGGAAGCTGTCAACCAGTCACACCGGCAAGTCCGGTCCCGTCCCGGCAGTCCCGTCAAATACAACGCGTTCAGTCCACGGTTGCAGCTCTGGGTCGCTGCTTGCTTGTACTACGGCATCGTGGACATGACCGAGCGGCTCCACGGGCCGATTGACGACGCCGATGCCGAAGCGCTGTACAAATACTGCGCCCGCCTGGGTACGACGCTGCAGATGCCGATCGAGCTCTGGCCGCCCGACAGGAAAGCATTCGACGAGTACTGGCGCCACACACTAGCGACGACGTCGATTGATGACACCGTTCGCGACTACCTCACTGAACTGGTGGACCTGAAGGCGCTGCCGCTACCGGTGCGACTCTTAGGCGCGCGGCCGCAGCGGTTCGTCGCGACCGGCCTGCTCCCGCCCCATCTGCGCGACGAAATGCGGCTTCCATGGTCCGAGCGCGATGAACGCATTCTCGCGATGGGACTTGCCGCCATCGGAATGGTTTATCGGAGACTGCCTCATATCGTGCGACGGTTCCCGATGAACTATTACCTCTGGGACACGCGCAGGCGAATGCGGAAAAACCTGCCTTTGGTGTAAACGGCGAGAGCCCATTCCCGCACCGGGCTCTCGCCTTCGCCGTCGAGTTACTTGTATCGGCCGTGCAGCAGTTTCATCGTTTGCTTGACCAGGCTTGTTGTCATCTTGGTGCGCTTGAAGCTCAGTAGCGCCATGCCTGGAATGGCAAACCGCTGGCGCGCGATGGCGTGCGGACGTGTGAACTCCTTGAGGCCCCACTCGCCGTGAATTCGGCCGATTCCCGATTCGCCTACACCTCCGAAGGGGAGCGCTGGGATTGCGGCGAAGCCAAGCACAGAGTTGACTGACGTCGCACCGGCACGCAGGCGGCGTGCGATCTCCATGCCGTGGTTCTTGGAGAACACGGTGGAAGCGAGCCCGAACCTAGAAGCGTTAGCAAGTTCGATGGCTTCGTCGGCGCTGTCGACAGTACGGATCGTCAGCGTCGGGCCGAAGGTCTCTTCCACTACAGCAGAACAGGTTTCGTCGGCGTCAACGATGACGACGGGCTCGATATACCGTTCTTTGACGGAGTCGGCCCCGCCGACAACTGCCCGGCCGCCGTGCTCGAGCGCGTCCTCGATGTGGCTGCGAACAATGTCGATCTGGCTCGGCATTGTCATTGGACCGTATGATGCGCCCTCCATATCACCGGGTTTCAGATCCTTGATGATCTTCTTGATCTCGGTGATGAACTCGTCGCTGACGCGCTTGTCGACGTAGACGCGCTCGACGCCGACGCAGGTCTGGCCGCTGTTAGCCATGGCGCCGAAAGCGATTGCGTCAGCGGCCGCCTTGACGTCCGCATCCGCGGCCACAATCGCGGCGTCCTTGCCTCCGCATTCGAGAAGGACCGGTGTCAGCGATTCCGCTGCCGCGGCCATAATCCGCTTACCCGTGGGCGTCGACCCAGTGAAGGCGATCTTGTTGACGCCCGATGTCACTAGCGCCGCACCGGTTTCACCGTAGCCATTCACGGTAGTCAGGATGTGCTCGCGCAGTTCAGGGTTCGCGAGCCGGAACGAGTCAGCAAGGTAGTTGCCGACGGCAGTGGTGTATTCGCTTGGCTTGAACACAACCGAGTTTCCCGCGGCGAGGGCATACGCGATCGACCCCATGGGCGTGTAGACAGGGTAATTCCAGGGGCCGATCACGCCCACGACCCCGAGCGGGTGCTGTTCGATAACCGCGGAGAAGTTCGCCATCAGCGGGCCGGGGGCCACCTTCTTGGGTGAAAGCACTTTCTTGGCATTCTTCGCTGCCCACGCAATGTGTTCGACTGCAAGCACGAGTTCCAGGTACGCATCATCAACGGGCTTCCCGTTCTCCGCATGGATCAGCTCAGTGAGCTCGTCTGCGTGATCAAGGAGATAGCTGACCCACCTGAGCAGGTGTTTCTTGCGGCCATCGAAGCCGAGAGCATTCCAGCTCCTGGCGGCTGAACTCGCCCGCTGAACGGCAGCCCGTACTTCCTCAGGTGACTGAATAGCGTGCACTGAGATGACGTCACCCGTAGCCGGATTCTTCGATGCGAGGGCTGACGCGGATTGCGCAGGCGTGGTATTCGGGTTTGTCTCTGTCGTTGACAATTGAGCTCCTTCGATGAGCGGCGCTGGTCACAATGCGCTCTATGAGTCCATCATGACGGTTGTCGGCAGAATGTCAATAAGGCGAATCTTCTCGTTGGGGAACGCGGAGACGCTGGCGCTCACGCGCGAATCGACCTGGAGTGACGCCCTTCCACGATTTAAACGCGTGGGTGAAACTCGAAGCATCCGCGTACCCCAGCCGCTCGGCGATCTGCTCCACCGGCAGTCCTGAGCTGAGAAGCTCCTCCGCCAGCATCCCCGTTGTTTCGGCAGCCAGCTCACGGTAAGAAGTACCCTCCTCTGCCAGCCTGCGGCGTAGCGTCCGGACAGTGAGATTCATCGCGCGAGCTACCTCGTCCTGATCCGTAGTGTGGCCTCGTCGCAACAGGTGCTGCCGGACCTGACCACTCACGCCGACTCGCGCCTGGCGACGGTGCATCAGCGCCGCGCATTGCTGGACGCACATCTCTGCGATAAGGCGATTTGCCTGTGGAAGAGCAAGTGGAAGCAGTGCGGCATCGATGCGCATCGCGGTTTCCGGCATCCCGAAGTTCGGTTTCGTGCCGCTCGCTGCGAGGATGTCCCGGTACCGGTCGACATAGCTTGGTTCGGGCAGTGCGATATCGAGGCTGGCGAGCATGATCGGCATCGTGGGAAGCAGTGGGCGCATCATTGTGACGATGGCGGACAGATCCCGTTCCGTGTTGAAGCATCGAACGTCGTCAGGTACGCCCGTGTCGTCGAGTACGAGCGTGATCTGATCGCTCTCATCGCGGCGGTGCAGTTTGGAAAACGAGAACGACAGATCAAACCAGCGCGTCACGACTTGGAGTGCCTCGCCCACAGTCGGGCTGCTGATCATGGCAAAACCGAGTGGCCCGAATGCGGGTGCGTGGTACCGCGTCCCGGCCTCCAGTCCCAGGCCGGGAACGTCAGGGAGATCAGCAAGCAGGTTGCGCACAAGGATGAGCTCTTGGCCAGCGGTGACCTCTGCGGTCGGGTCGCGCAGGATTTCTGGGGTTATGCCCGTGCCGCGGAGTGTCTGAGTTGGCTCGATCCCTCGTTCACTGGCGAGTTCAGTAAGCATCGTGGCACTCACACTGGACCTTGGCATCGACCAGCGATCGATCATCTGTCTCACACTGCCCGCAGTGGCCGAATTTCTCAAGTATCTGTCCTCTGGACTCATAGGCACGGCGGATGCGCAGCCGTAGGTTTGTCCTTATCCGCATTGAAGGGAAGACCAATGGAGCTCGCCGATCTTGTTCGTGTGCACGGGGTGCCAGAATCAGCACTGGATGCTGAAGTGGCAGAACGGCTTGGAGCGAACCAGGCGCCCGCGCCGTGGCAGTGCCTTGCCAGGTCGGTGCTGTGGTTCGGCCGGGGCGGAGTCGCGGCGGCACGCGCAGTCGCGCCCAGTGTCGGACGCGGAGGCAGAGCACTCGGTGTGATCGGCGGAATGGTTCAATACTTCGATACGCCTGTCGGCAGCTACGCCGAAGTGTTCGGTGCCGCTGGAATCCGCAACGGCCGAAGAGTCGTCGGCAGTGTCCCGTTCATGGCAGTCGATTCGGAAACGAGCCTGGTGGGCGGGCGCACGAACTGGGCGCTGCCCAAGACGCTAGCGACCTTTGAGGGTGCGCCAGAGGCCGGTAAGACCATGACCGCACAGGGGCGTGATTGGCACGTTCAGGTAACCGCACGCGCCCTCGGTCCAGCAGTGCCCATGCCAACGCTGTCCACGGCGCTGGCGCAGCAGTGGCCGGACGGTTCCGTGGGGCTAAGTTCGATGCGCGCATGGGGACGAGTGCGGCCAGCCATCGTCACCGTCGAAATAGACGCGCCGCCGACGCTATCTGGCTGGCTGCGTCCGGGCCGGCATGTGGGCGCCGTATTCGAATCGATGGAATTCACCCTCGGCCAGCCGCAGAAGGAGGCATGAGCATGGCCCGCGGAGAAACACAGAACACCGCCAGCCCCTCCGTCATCATCGTCGGTGCCGGCTTCGCCGGTCTCGGAATAGCTATGGAACTGCAGCGCGCAGGCTTCAGCGACTTCACCATTCTGGAGCGCGCGGACGACGTGGGTGGGGTGTGGCGCGAAAACACCTATCCAGGCGCTGGATGTGACATTCCGTCACCGCTGTACTCCTACTCGTATGAGCCGAAATCTGACTGGCCGAAACGCTTTTCGCTCCAGCCCGACATCCTCGAGTACATGCGTGACGTCGCCAGTAGGCGTGGCCTTTTCGAACACATTCGCTTTGGAACCGAGGTCACCGAAGCTGAGTTCAGCGAGGACGCGGGGCAATGGACAGTCCGTGTCTCGGGTGGTGCTGAGTTGACGGCCGACGTGGTGATCATGGCGGCAGGCCAGTTGTCCCGGCCTTCGATGCCACGCATGCCGGGCATCGAAAAGTTCGAAGGACAGTCCTTTCATTCCGCCGAGTGGGACCACAACGTGGCTCTGGAAGGCAAGCGCATCGCGGTCGTCGGCACTGGCGCGAGTGCCGTCCAGTTCGTTCCGGCCATCGCTCCCGATGCTGCGCATCTGACGCTTTTTCAGCGTTCTGCCGCCTGGGTGTTGCCGAAACCCGACGTCGAGTACCGGCCGTGGCACCACACTGTGTTCAAGAGGATTCCGCCGGTACGACTCGCGGAACGATTCGGATTCTGGGCCCTGTGCGAGTTTCTCTCGCTCGGTCTCGTCGACATCCCCGCGATCCAGCCCATGGTCGTCCGGATCGCGGAAAACCACCTTCGCAATCAGGTTCCGGACCCAGAGTTGCGCGCCAAACTTACGCCTGACTATCCGGCCGGCTGTAAGCGTGGCCTGTTCTCGAATGACTACTTTCCCGCGCTTACCCGCCCAAACGTCACGGTGGAAACCACCGGGATCAGGGAAGTCACCGAAACTGGCGTGGTGACTGAAGACGGCGTGCACCATGAGGCCGACGTGATCATTTACGGCACCGGCTTCAAGGGCACGGAGTTTCTGTGGCCGATGAAGATCTTCGGGGCTGGACGCCAGGCGCTTCAGGATGTGTGGGGGCCCAAGGGAGCCCGCGCCTACCTCGGCATGGCGATACCCGAGTTTCCCAACCTCTTCGTCATGTACGGGCCGAACACCAACCTTGGGGTCGGTTCGATTGTCTACATGATCGAGTCGCAGGCGCGCTATATCCGCCAGGCAGTCGAGGTCCTCGCCCGTCGTCCGGGGCGCTACCTGTCGGTCCGCCCCGACGTCGAGGAAGCATTCGACGCGAAGCTGCAGAAACGCTTGGACCTGAGCCCGTGGAACTTCTGCTCGAGCTGGTACCGCAATGCCGCTGGCCGGATTACCAACAACTGGCCAGGCACAGTCTCCGCGTACCGGCGAAAAACTCGCCGCTTCAAGCTCAGTGACTATCAACTCGTCTCCGCACGGAAGGGCTCCTGACAATGAGGTCGACCCGCAGGACTCACTACGACGTATTGGTGATCGGCTCTGGTTTCGGTGGCAGCGTCACCGCGCTTCGTCTCACAGAGAAGGGCTACAAGGTCGGAGTGCTCGAAACTGGGCGCCGTTTCGCCGACAACGAGTTCGCGAAAAACTCCTGGCATCTGCGCGAATACCTCTGGGCCCCCAGACTGGGATGTTTCGGCATCCAGCGATTGACGCTGCTCAACGACACTTTCGTGATGAGTGGATCGGGTGTGGGCGGCGGGTCCCTGGTGTACGCGAACACGCTGTACGAGCCGCCCGAGCCGTTCTACAAAGATAAGCAGTGGGCGCACATCACCGATTGGTCCTCGGAACTCAAACCTCATTACGACCAGGCGAGCCGGATGCTGGGTGTGAATCTGAACCCGGCAACCACCCCATCCGATCGCGTACTCCTCGAAGTCGCGAGAGACATGGGGATCGAGGACACTTACCACCGCACTCCGGTGGGGGTGTTGTTCGCTGACAAAGACGCGAAACCCGGCGGGGAAGTGCCTGACCCCTATTTCGGTGGCGAAGGGCCCGGCCGCAGAACGTGCACGCACTGCGGCGAATGCATGACGGGATGTCGGCACGGCGCGAAGAACACCCTGGTCAAGAACTATCTCTACCTCGCGGAGCGGGCAGGCGCGACCGTACATGAGAGGACCACCGCGACAACCGTGCGTCGTGCGCTGGGCGGCGGCTACACGGTTGACACGGTGCGTACGGGCCGCTGGGTGCGTAAAGACAAGCAGACGTTCACCGCCGATCACGTGGTTTTTGCGGCTGCCGCACTCGGTACTCAGAAGCTGCTGCACCGCATGCGCGACGAGGGGCACCTGCCAGAGATTTCTCCTCGGCTGGGTGAACTCACCCGCACGAACTCTGAAGCCGTTCTGGCAGCCAAATCGCTGAGCAACGACGCAGATTTCACAAAGGGCGTCGCGATTACATCGTCGATCCATCCCGACGCGGTCACTCATATCGAGCCCGTCCGTTACGGGAAAGGCAGCAATGCGATGGGGCTGCTCAACACGGTTCTGGTGGATGCCAAAGAGGGAAAACGCCGGTGGGTGCTCGGTTTGCGCGAGTTATGGCGCGCTCGGCTCCGATTGTGGCGTGCCCACAATCCTCGCCGCTGGTCTGAGCGCATGATCGGCTTGCTCGTGATGCAGACTGTCGACAACTCGATCACCACCTACACCAAGCGTGGGCTGTTCGGCCGCAAACTGTCCACCAAGCACGGCCAGGGAGCGGCGCCGCCGGTGTGGATTCCAGTGGGCAACGAAATCGCCCGCCGGGTTGCCGAGAAGATCAATGGTATCCCGCTCGGATCGTGGACAGAAATGGCGAACATCCCGATCACGGGACACTTCATCGGCGGCTGCCCGATCGGTGACTCGCCGCAGACCGGCGTCGTTGACGCTTACCATCGGGTGTACGGATATGAGGGCCTGCACATTGCCGACGGTTCGACGATTTCGGCCAACCTCGGTGTGAACCCGTCCTTGACGATTACCGCGCAGGCGGAACGTGCAATGTCGTTGTGGCCCAATAAGGGCGAAGCTGATCAGCGGCCTCCGCTGGGGTCCAAATACGAGCGGCTGAGCCCAATCGCCCCGCGCAAGCCGGTGGTGCCGAGCAGTGCGCCGGGCGCGCTTCGGCTCGATATCACGCCAGTGCAGCGGGCAGCAGGGGAGTAGGCCATGGAATATGTGGTCCGCGGCGAAGGTGAGCCGCTCGTTCTCATCCACGGCATCGGCAGCCGCTGGCAAGTGTGGGAGCCCATACTCGACATGCTTGCCTATGACCATCAGGTTTGGGCTGTTGACCTGCCGGGCTTCGGGAGCAGTCACGCCACCGGAACACAGGCTGGCGTAGAGCATCTCATCGACTGCATGCGGACGTTCTTCTCTGAGAAGGGGATCGAGCGCCCGCACTTGGCGGGAAATTCGATGGGTGGCGGTATCAGTCTTGAACTGGGAAGGCGAGGATCCGCCCGCTCCGTTACCGCCTTCTCGCCCATCGGGTTCTGGAACACCGCGGAACGGTTGTGGACGCAGGCTGCCCTGCGAGGGTCACGGGCTCTCGCGCGTCATGCCGCCGGAGTAGTACCGATGGTCGCGGGTAATCGCGCGTCGAGGGCAGCGCTGTTCAGTTTGTTCTACGCCGACACCGCCTCGCTGACTATTGAGGAGATCCTCGGCGACGTGGACGGACTCGGAGGCGCGGAAGGCTTCGATGCTGCCCTCGCATCGTTCTCCACCTACCGCGCCTCGCCGGTGACTGAGGTGCCAGTGACGGTGGCGTGGGGGAGCCGCGACCTGCTGCTTCCCTACTGGACACAGCACCGTCGTGCGCGTTCGCTCCTCCCCGGCGCGAACCACGTGACGCTCCCGGGCTGCGGGCATGTTCCCATGCGTGACAATCCCGGGTTATGCACGGAGACCATTCGGCACACAACCCGGGAAGCTGTCACAGCGAACGAGCGATGAGTTCCTTCATTACTTCGTTCGCGCCGGCATAAATCTTCTGGATCCTCGAATCGGTGAAGATCTTCGCGATGGGATATTCCATCGTGTAGCCGTACCCGCCAAACAGCTGCAGACACCGGTTCGCAACGTCACATTGCTGTTCGGTTAGCCAGTATTTGGCCATCGCCGCGGTCGCGATGTCGAGCTCACCGCGCAAGTGCTTCTCGATGCAGTCGTCGAGGAACACGCGGCCGATCTGGGCGACACTTGCGCAGTGTGCGAGCTCGAAACGGGTGTTCTGCAGCGCGAAGAGCGGCTTCCCGAACGCCATGCGCGACTTTGTGTAGTCGGTCGTCAATTCGACAGCAAGTTCCATGCTCGCGACGGCAGCGCCAGCAGCGATGAGGCGCTCCTGGGGAAGTTGCTCCATCAGCTGGTAGAAACCCAGACCTTCGGCTTCGCCGAGAAGATGCTCCGCGGGCACTTTGAGGTTGTCGAAGAACAGCTCGGTGGTGTCCTGGCCCTTTTGGCCGATCTTTTCGAGGATGCGACCGCGCTCGAAACCGGGGGTGTCGTCGCCTACCTCAGCGACGAGCAGCGATACTCCGGCAGCGCCTTTCGACGTGTCAGTTTTCGCGGCGATGATGACGAGGTCGCAGTTGCGGCCGTTGGAGATGAACGTTTTCGCGCCGCTGATCAGGTAGTGGTCCCCTTCTCTCACCGCGCGGGTGGTGATGCCCTGCAGATCAGATCCGGCGCCCGGCTCGGTCATGGCGATTGCGCCGATCCATTCGCCGGATGTGAGCTTCGGCAGCCACCGGCGCTTCTGTTCCTCGCCGGCGTAGGCGAGCAGGTAGTGGAGTACGACGCCGGTGTGCACGCCGAGCTGCATTGAGCTCTCGCATGCACGAACCTGCTCGGTGAAGAGCACGATCTCGTGCGCGAAAGTGCCGCCGCCACCACCGTATTCCTCGGGGATCGACATTCCGAGCAGACCTAGTTCACCGGCTTTACGGTAAACGTCCCGGTCGGGGAAGCCTTGCGCAATGAAGCGGTCGGTGTGCGGGGTGACCTCTTTGGCGAAGAACTTCAGGGCCAGATCGGCTACCGCTGTGAGCTCCTCGTCCATCCAGCGAGGCGTGGACTTCGCTGGCGAGGGGGCAGTTGCAGTCATGTGGTCCTCCAGATGTGGTTGCTACACATCGTCTGCCACTATTGGCAGAATGTCAATAAACCCTTATTGTGGTAGTTATGTCGCAAAGCGTGAGCAGTGTGAGCAAGTACGAAGCCATCGACTACCGGGTGTCTGATCGCGTCGCAACGGTCATGCTCAACCGTCCCCAAGCCGGAAACGGCTACACGATCACGATGGCGAATGAACTCGAGAGCGCACTAAGTCGTGCGGACGCAGATCCCGAAGTTCGGGTGGTCGTACTGGCAGGTGCAGGTAAGAACTTCTGTGTCGGCGCGGACCTATCCGGTGGCGGTTTCGACGTCACAGACAACGAGGAAACGTTCGACGACACATGGTGTGAACCCGCGGGCCGTTGCTCGATGCAGATCTTCCGCATGAACAAACCCGTTATCGCCGCCATCAACGGCGCCGCAGTGGGCGCCGGGTCGACCATCATCCTTAGCGCTGACTACCGGCTCGCAGCGGAGGGGGCACGCTTCGGCTTCGTATTCAGCAAACGCGGAATCTACCCCGAAGGGGCATCAACGTGGTTCCTGCCGCGACTTGTTGGCCTCGGTCGCGCGATGGACTGGATGATCAGTGGGCGTGTTTTTGGTGCAACGGAAGCGCACGAAAGCGGTCTGGTGACGAGTCTCCATTCTCCGGGTGAGCTGCTCGACGCCGCGTACGAACTGGCGCACACTCTCATTGCGACCACCGCGCCAGTGTCGGTAGCCGTTATCCGCCAGATGCTCTACCACTGTGCCTCGATGCCGTCTCCCGAGGACGTCCAGCGCCTGGACTCTCGCCTGATTGCCAGCCTTCCTGCCAGCGCTGATGCGAAGGAAGGCGTTGAGTCCTTCCTTGAGCGACGCGCGCCAGAGTTCCCCGGAGCGGTCCCGGCGGATATTCCGCCGTGGCTGCCGTGGGTAGATTAGACGGGTGAGCGAAGCGATGAGCCAGGATGCGAGCGCCGGGGTAGTCCCGCTGCGCGAGGATGCGGCGGCATCCCGGTCACGGCGCCAGCGCTTTGAGCCGGACGAACGCCGGAAGCAGATTCTGCGCGCGGCGATCCGTGTTTTCGAGGAGAAGTCGTACGGAAGCGTATCTACAACTGAGCTAGCGCAGGCTGCAGGCGTGACCCGCGGGCTCATGCACCACTACTTCGGTACCAAGCGGGAGCTGTACATCGAAGTGATCAGGGTGCTGGTGACGGTCCCCGAGATGGACGAGGTCGGCAGTGCCGCCGGGAGTGTCGAGGAACGGGTTGATTCGTGGATCGCGGGTTTCCTTGACTTTATTGAGCGTCACGGCAGGCTGTGGGTCTCGGCTGTATCAGCAGAAGGATTTGGCGGGGACCCGGATGTGATGCGGGTGCTTGATGAGGCTGATGACATTGCCGCATCACGCCTGATCGAGGTCGTAGGGTTAGGCCGGTTCGAGTCGTCGGAAGACGATTTGCGTGCCATGATCCGTGCCTACGGGGGCGTCGTGAAAGCCGCTGCCCGCGAATGGGTCCTGCGCGGGTCGCTGTCCCGTGAGCGTGTGCACGCGATGTTGCGCGGTGCGCTGCTGGGGATTGTGCGCGAAGCCCTCGTCTGGGACGCGTAGCGAGGTGTCGTGGGCTCCTCCGGCTAATTCAGGGGAACGTCCTGAGCGCCATACGCGACTAGTTGCATCAGACCTCCGGAATCGATGAACACCGCAACATCGCTGAAGGACTCCGGAACCTCGCCGTCGAGGACGCGAATTCGGTAACGGAACTCGCCATTTGTCAGCGATGGCTCAGTCAGTTCCACGACAGCTACTGATTGCTCGCCGCCGCTAGTGAAAACCAGCCCAGCGTTTGGCGGATCCTCGGCAAAACTATCGGCGGACTGAGACCAGGACTCAATAAACACATCGTGCGGTACATCGCCAGACTGCCGGTCCGGTCGACTTGTGAACCACGTGGTCGTGGGCGCGATCCCCGCCAGCGTCAGTGCGCCAGCCCGGTATGTTCCCTCTGTCGCAGACTGGACGAACAGGTAGGCATGGCCGGCCGCATCGGTGTTTTCACTGTCTTCGCCAGACCCACATCCGGCAGCGACGACGCATGCAGATACGAATCCGCTCAGAAGCACCCTTCGCAACACGGGATGACCCCTCTCGGCTGCCCCGGTACCGGACAAAATCACTTTACCGGACCAGACTAATCCGGCCGGTCTCATTCACTGTTCCGGAACGTGAATCATTTCTGACCCTGCCCTGACTCACTATTGGCATTATGTCAATAGTGAGTTACTGTGTGTCCTGTACCACCGCCTGGCCCCGGCGCCTGCGCCCAGGCGGTGCCACTTCGCAGCAACGAGCCTTCTGAAGTGCTAACCGTGGCGCTGATTCGAAGAACACCTCCCACCGCAAGGAGCGGCGATGACGAAAACACGATCCTCCCAGGCCAGCACGATGTGTGAAGCCTTCCAGAACACTGTTCGCGACTTTGCAGCCCGAACTGCGGTCCGCACGCCCGGAGGTGCGACAACCTTGACGTGGGGCCAGTACGGCGAACGAGTGCGGACCATCGCCGCGCAACTGCATTCCCTCGGGGTTCGGCACGGAGACACAGTGGCGCTCATGATGACGAACCGGCCAGAGTTTCACCTGATTGACACGGCCGCGCAGCACCTCGGGGCGATTCCATTCTCGATCTACAACACGTCTTCACCCGACCAGATTCGTTACCTCTTCACTGACGCGGAGAATGCTGTCGTTGTCTGCGAAAAGGCCTTTGTGCCCGTACTGGCCGACGGTGCACGCGAAACCAGCGTGAAGCATGTAGTTTGCATCGACGGCGCCCCTTCCGGAGCTGTCGCGCTGGAAGACGTGCCACTCAGCGAGTTCGACTTCGAACGCGCCTGGCGCAGCGTGACGCCGGACGACGTGCTCACGCTCATCTATACCTCGGGTACCACCGGCTCGCCGAAAGGTGTCGAACTCACCCACAAAGGCATGCTCGCGCAGGTCGAAGGCTCTGAGCTACTCATGGATATGACCGCGGACGATCGCGTCATCTCGTTCCTCCCGAGCGCTCACGTCGCCGATCGATGGTCAGCGCTCTACATCCAGGCCGTCTGTGGAAACCAAGTCACCTGCGTCGCGGACCCTAAGCAGGTCGTCGGTGCATTGGCGGACGTGCGACCGACCTTCTTCGGCGCGGTACCGACGGTGTGGCAAAAGATCCGCGTTGCGCTACTCGCAGCAGTCGAGGGCGAGCAAAGCCCTGTGAAGAAGCGGCTTGGCGCCTGGGCGCTGTCCGTCGGACAGGAGATGGCGGGGGCCAAAACGACTGGTGGGCAGCCAGGACGGAAGCTCGCTGCGCAGTACGCCCTTGCCGACAAGCTGGTTCTGAGCAAGATCCGCCACAAGATTGGACTCGATCAGGCGCGTCTCGCGCTCTCCGGCGCCGCGCCGATCGCGCCAGATGTGATCAAGTTCTTCATCGGACTCGGCATTCCACTTTCGGATGCGTGGGGCATGTCCGAACTCTCTGGACTTAGCACCATGAGCCACTCCGGTCAGGTTCGGCTGGGCACAGTTGGTAAGCCAGCGCCAGGTGTGTACGCGAAACTCGCTGACGATGGCGAACTGCTCATTTCTGGACCGATTCTCATGCGCGGTTACCGCAACCGGCCCGAGCAGACAGCCGAAGCGGTCGACAGCGACGGCTGGCTGCATACGGGGGACATCGCGTCGATCGACTCGGACGGCTATATCAGCATCGTCGATCGTAAGAAAGAAATCATCATCAACGCTGGCGGCAAGAACATGTCGCCCGCGAACATAGAAAATGCAGTTAAGGCGGCTTGTCCGCTGATCTCACAGGTCGTCGTCATCGGCAACGATCGCAAGTACAACGTTGCGCTGGTCGTTCTTGATGAGGAGGCTGCTACCGCGTTCGCGAAGCAGCGCGGCATCAGCAGTGAGCTTTCGGAACTAGTCGCGAGCCCTGATCTTCGGGAAACGATTGACGCAGCGGTCGCCACCGCGAACAGCGCCCTATCCCGTGTGGAGCAAATTAAGCGCTACAGCGTGCTCAGCGAATATTGGGAGCCAGGATCAGAGATGCTGACGCCCACGATGAAACTGCGCCGCAAGCCGATCGATTCGCTATATGCGGCGGAGATCGACAGCCTTTACGACGAAGCTGCCGCCAGGGTGTGAAGGCGCCACGGGCTTCAGCGCGACGCGGGCTCCTGCGGTCCAGCCGCATGCCGGTTAAGCATTCCTACGACCAGCTCAGTGCAGTAGCTGACGAGCCGTTCGCGCGGGAGGTCGAGTCGCCCCTCAGTCCAGTCGAGGAAGAGCGTCACCACCGACCCTGAGAGGGCGGAGGTATCGAGCTGTATGCGTGTCTGATCAACGTCAGTCGCAACGGCTGCATCACTGAGAAATTCGACTGCTGTCGACAGGATGAAGTGCGGCAGCGCATCGAGCGCATGCTCCCGCAACGTGTTGTCCGCAAGGGATTCGCGAAGCAGAAGGCGCGCAGCCCGAGGGTCGTGATCGAAAAAGCGGGCCGCACAATCGAATGCGGCATAGCACTTTGGTTCCATACCCTCTTCGTCAGCCATCGCACCGGCGACTCTCTGCTGCAGCTGTTCGACGGTCCGGTCGAAAACCGCGAAAAGCAGGGCGTCACGGTCGGGGAAGCTCTCGTAGAAGTATCGCGGCGAGAGACTGGCTGCCCGCGTGACTGCTCGCATGGTGAGCGCGGCCACGCCTTCGTTAGCCACGAGTTCGAGGGCAGCGTCGAGTAGTTGCTCGCGCCGCTCATCTGCGCGGTCGTGGAGGGTTTGCCCGCGCCACTTCTTAGCTGGTGCTGGGCTTTCCGTAGTCACTTGCCCATGGTACTTGACACTACTGTCACCTAGTGGAATCATCTGATTCAAGTTGAATCGGTTGATTCCAGTTAGGCAAAGGAGCCTTGCATGGGTGTGACATCGAGCCGCTATGAGGACCAGGCGTACGCGATCACAGCGCGCAATGTGAAGTTCGATTGGGAGGGTGTGCCTTTGCACTACCTCCCGGGTGAACCTGTGGCCACCCAGTTCTTCAATTTCATGCATCTCGTCCTCCCTGAGGGCGAACGCGCTATGGCAGCGGCGCTCGCTGAGGCGCTGCCGCACATCCACGACGACCGCCTGCGCGAAGAGGTCCAGGGCTTCGTCGGGCAGGAGTCGATGCACGCAAGTTCGCACGAAGGTGTGCGCGAGCACCTAGAACGCAACGGTGTCCCTGTACAGCCCGTGATCGACCGCATGCACTATCTCGTCGACCACGTGATGGCGGACCGGGGCCTCACCGGGCGTGCCAGAAAGGAGTGGCTCAAAGAGCGCTTAGCGCTATACGCGGCGATGGAGCACTTCACTGCCGTCATAGGTCAATGGTTTCTCGACAACGACAAGATCGACGACATGCATCCAATGATGCTTGACCTAATTCGCTGGCACGGTGCGGAGGAAGTCGAACACCGCAACGTCGTCTTTGATGCGTTCCAGTACCTCGACGGCAGCTACGGGAGGAGGGTGCGCACCGGGCTTCTCGGTGCCGCGACACTCGCGGTGCTGTTCGCGATTACGATGCGGCACCTCGTGCGCACCGACCCGGAACCGGCGAAATCCAAACACCCCGTCCTCGATTTCATAGCCGCCACTCGGCGCGGCAAGATCCCCAGCGTCATGATCTTCCTTTCCGAGATGCCGCAGTATCTGCGCCCGAACTTCCATCCGTCTCAGATGGGCAGCCTCGACAAGGCCATCCGGTATCTGGCGCTGTCACCCGCAGCGCGTGCCGCGGAGGCGTCATGAACGAGGTGCGGGTCGAGCCAACTCTGAAGGCAATCGTCGGCGCGGCCCGCGCCTATCGCAACGTGGTGGTCAGCAGTCCCGTCCCAGTACTGGCTGCGCCGAAGCCGGTCCGGCATAGCGGCTACGACTTTGAGCTCGTAGTTCAGGAGGCTGTCGCTGTCGCTGACGATGTCATCAGTCTCAGACTTGCAGCGCCGGACAACCTCGCTTTGCCCACGTGGACACCGGGAGCACACCTCGACGTCTTCTTACCCTCTGGCAGGCAACGCCAGTATTCGCTCTGCGGCGACCCCACCGACCGGAGCTACTACCGTATCGCGGTCCGCCGGGTACCCAATGGGACGGCGTCGGCTGAAGTGCACGAGCACGTAAAAGCGGGGGATTCACTCCGCGTTCGCGGCCCGCGCAACGCGTTCAGCTTCATCGATGCCCCCGCCTATGTGCTGCTAGCCGGTGGCATCGGTATCACGCCGATCTTGCCGATGTTTCGCGCCGCCGCGCATGCCGGAGTGCCCACGAGGCTGGTCTACACAGGCCGCACCCGTGCGTCGATGCCTTTTGTCGCGGACATCGAATCGATCGGCGCGCAATCGCGAATCTTGCCTGACGACGAGTACGGCGCGCCTAATCTGACGGAGCACCTGGTCGACATTCTGCCCGGCGCGGCCGTCTACGTATGCGGCCCGCCACCAATGCTCGAGTCCGCGCGCACACTTCTGCCGCAAGTCAACAGCACAGCCTCGCTCCACATGGAACGTTTCTCCGCCGCGCCAGTGCGTGGGGGTGCGCCATTTCAGATCATGCTGGCGCGAACGGGCAGCACAGTTGACGTCGCGGCCGACGAGACTGCGCTCGCCGCGATCCGGCGCGCGTTTCCCGGGGTCGCGTACTCCTGTCAGCAAGGCTTCTGCGGCTCCTGCAAAACGCGAGTGTTGCATGGCGACGTTGATCACCGCGACCGCCTGCTCACCGAACCCGAACGCCAGCACTCGATGCTCACCTGCGTTTCGAGGTCGGTGGACGGCCCCCTGATCCTGGACATATAAGGAGTGAACTCAATGGCGAGATCCTCACACGGCGAGCATGTTGGCGTTGCCATCATCGGAGCCGGTTTCGCGGGTATTGGCTTATCCGTCAAACTTCGAGAAGCAGGATTCACCGATTTCGTTGTCCTCGAACGTGCTTCGGAAATCGGCGGGGTGTGGCGGGACAACACGTACCCCGGTTGCGCATGTGATGTGCCATCCCACCTGTACAGCTACTCGTTTGCGCCTAACCCAAACTGGACCCGAACCTACGGCAGGCAACACGAAATCCTCGCTTACCTGCGCAAGGTCGCGGGCGACAACGACGTTGTGCGGCACATACGTTTGGATTCTGAACTTCTCGATGCGCGGTGGGAGGACAACGAGAACCAGTGGAGGATCAAAACGAGCAGCGGATCACTCACTGCGCGCATACTCGTCACGGCAACTGGGCTTTTCACCGACGCGTCGATACCAGGGCTGCCGGGACTCGAACGGTTCGAAGGGGCGAAGTTCCACTCGCTGCACTGGGATCATGACCACGACCTGACTGGGGAACGTGTCGCAGTCATCGGTACAGGTGCCTCGGCTGTGCAGTTCATCCCGGAAATTCAGCCGATCGTCAAGCATCTCACTGTCTTTCAGCGCAGTGCCCCGTGGATCGTCACCCGCATGGACCGGCCAACTCTGGCACTCGAGCGTGCGCTGTTGCGCCACGTTCCGGCCATGCAGCGCGGATTGCGCTCCGCGTATTACGGCATGATCGAGAGCTTCGGTCTGCCGGGCTTCGTCGACCGCCGGTTCCGGCATCCATTCGAAGCGCTCGGGAGAATGCAACTGCTCCGGCAGGTTCGTGACCCGGAACTCCGGCGAAAACTCACGCCCGACTACATGATTGGCTGCAAGCGCGCGATCTTCTCAGACTCCTACTTTCCCGCACTTACCCAGCCGAACGTCACAGTCGAAACGAGTGGGATCCGGGAGATCGGACGGCACAGCATCACCACCCACGACGGCCGTGAGTATCCGGTTGACACCATCATCTTCGGTACTGGCTTTACCATGCCGGCAGGCGCTGGATCGCGGATTTTCGGCCCAGACAGCACGTCGATGGGGGAACGGTACGAGCAGCGCCCCCAAAGCTATCTCGGTGTCGCGACCACTGGCTTTCCCAACGCTTTTTCGATTCTGGGCCCGTTCGGCGCCGTAGGGAACCAGTCCGCGATCTTCATGATCGAACTGCAGATCAGTTACATCATCGACGCACTGAACAAACTCGACACCATTGGGGCTCAGCGTGTCGAGGTCCGGCCCGACGTGCAAGACGCATTCCTCGCCGAAGTCGAGCGACGCAGCGAACACACGGTGTGGCTCCAAGGCGGATGCAATAGCTACTACACCACAGCCGACGGCCGGAACGCGGGACTGTACCCGAACTGGAGCTTCGAATATCGAAGCCGCGTCAAGCAATTCAACACCGACGACTATCGGATTAGGGCGGGCTGAGAAGTGACGAGGACTGCGCTGGATGTGCATGGCAAAGTCGCGCTGGTTACCGGCGGCGGGGGCGGGATCGGCTTCGAGGTTGCGCGGCACCTAGCTGACCGCGGTGCCCGCGTTGCGATTCTCGATGTCGACGAAGCCGCCGCCATCGGTGCAGCGGAGGCAATTGGTCAGGGTGCGCGTGGCCTGGGCGCGAACGTGGCGGATCGGGAAGCGATGACGCTGGCGGTCAAGAAAATCCAGGCTGACCTTGGCCCCGTCGCGGTCGTTGTCGCCAACGCTGGCGTCACTCCACAACCTGCCACGCTGCGGCTGATGGACGACGCGGAGTTCGATCGAGTTGTGAGCATCAACCTCACCGGCGTGTACAACACTGTCCGTCCCGTGCTCGATGACATCGTCGCGACGCGGGGCCACGTTGTTGTGGTCGCCTCGGTCGCCGCGTTCGCGCCAGGCATGGGCGGTTCGCCGTACATGATCACCAAAGCGGCTGTCGAACAGCTAGGGCGCGCATTGCGCATCGAGTTAGCTGTGCATGGTGCGACAGCTCAGGTGGCGTACTTCGGGATCGTTGAAACGGTGATGACGCGCGGCATGCTCGACGAGGACGAACTTGGCCGCGAACTCGGCGGACGGTTCCCGTGGCCGTTCAATCGGCGCATCTCCGCCACGGATGCTGCGAAGACAATATGCGACGGGATAGCCCGTCGGTCCGCCAGGACCATCGCGCCCAGCATGTGGGCACCGTATGCCCTGCTGCGCGGCGTGATCAATGTCGGCTTCGACGCACTGCTTGTGCGTGACAAGCGCACGCACCGCATGATCTCCAGACTCGAGGACAGGCTGGGCGCCAGGAAATGACTCCGCCTGCTCCGGTCAGGGCAGGATCTGACCGTCGACGTACAGCCAGCGGCCCTGCTCGCGAACGAATCGGCTCACTTCGTGCAGGGAGCCGCGTTCGCCGGAATGTCGGTAGTGGGCCCGAAACTCCACGATGCCGTCCTTGTCGAACGGGCCGCCTTTGTCGGTGCGGATAATTTCGAGCCGCCGCCACGTCTGCTCAGGATCGAGTTCAAGCACATCCGGCCTTGTCCTCGGATGCCATGACGTCAGCAGGTAGTCGACCGCGCCGACAGCGAAGGCGGTGTAGCGAGAACGCATGAGCTGCACTGCTGTCGGTGCCGCGGTCGCACCGTTGATGATCTGTCCGCAGCAGTTCGCGTACGTCTCACCATGCTGACACGGGCACAGCTTGTCTGCCGGGTAGGGTCGCGCTTCGTCTGCCACGGTTCGCATTATCCCGCGAAGCCGTCGCGCGCCAGCCACGAAAAGGGGTCAGAGGCAGCCGACACATACTCCAGCGACACGTAGCCGTCGTAACCGGTCTCGCAGATTTGCGACAAGTAGTCCGTCAGCGGCAGATCTCCGGTCCCTGGCGCCCCGCGCCCCGGCACATCCGCAATCTGGACGTGCCGGATGTAGTTGCTGAAGCGGGTGATCGCAGTGGGAATGTCCTCCCCGTTCACAGCCAAGTGGTACAGGTCCGCGAGCAGACCGATGTTGGCCCTTCCCACACGTTCGATTACCTCAACGGCATCCCGCGCCAGCTGCAGTGGATAGGCAGGAAACCCGCTGACCGGTTCCAGCAACACGCACGCGCCGATGCGCGCCGCAGCTTCTGCGGCGAGCACGAGATTCTCGGTGGCAAGCTCGTCCTGCATTTCCGGCGCCACCCCATCAACGCGATTGCCGTAGAGCGCATTGAATCCCGCCGCTCCTAGCTGCTCACCGATACCCACAACCACCTCGATGTTGTCGCGAAACTCGGAGATACGCTGCGGGTCGGACAACAGCCCCCGGTCACCGTCTGCGAGGTTCCCTGCCGCGAAATTCAGGTGTGACAGCGTCACACCGGCGTTGGACACGGCGCGGACAAACTCGTCCACCTCGCGGTCACCAGGCACCGCACAGTCGAATGGCCACCAGAACTCGACAGCGTTGAATCCAGCATCGCGGACAGCGTGCGGTCGCTCGAGAAGCGGCAGGTGGGTCAACAGGATCGAACAGTTGACGGTGTAGGAATAAGGAGACATCACCGACGATCGTAGGGGAGCGGTATGAGGCAGACGGGTACTGCGCCTGTTGCAGTCGTTACGGGTGCCGGGTCTGGCTTGGGCCGGGCCATCACTCGCGCGATGCTGGGAGCAGGCTTCCGAGTCGCGCTCGCCGGACGTCACACGGAAAGTCTGACGGAAACCGCTGGCGACAGTGGTCAGGCACTTACCGTCGCCACGGATGTCACGGACGAGGCGTCGGTGCGAGCCCTGTTCGGGACTGTCCGCGATGCGTGGGGGCGTATCGACGTGCTGGTCAACAACGCCGGGACGTTCGGTCCGGTTGGCGGAATCGACGAGATCACCGTCGAGGAGTGGCGGGCGACCGTCGACGTCAATCTGACCGGATACTTTCTGTGCGCGGCAGAAGCTATGCGGCACATGAAAACCCAGGATCCCGTCGGTGGGCGGATCATCAACAACGGCTCGATATCAGCACATGTCCCGCGGCCTGGAACCGCAGCCTATGCGGCGACCAAGCACGCGATCACCGGTCTCACAAAGTCCATCTCGCTTGATGGCCGTCCCTACAACATCGCGTGTGGCCAGATCGATATTGGCAATGCTGCCACCGATATGACGCACGGTTTCGCGGCAGGGGCGAGGCAGGCAGATGGCAGCGTAAAGCAGGAGCCCACGTTCGATGCTTGTCATGCGGCCGAACAGGTGCTGCACATGGCGCAGCTGCCACTCTCTGCCAACGTCCAGTTCGTCACACTGATGGCGACAACGATGCCGTACATCGGACGAGGGTAGCCGCGGCTTCACGCATGACTCGCCGCGCTCGCGGGGATCGGACATGCCGCTCATGCACGCGTATTGTCGTGGTTGGCGGTGGGTCTCCAAAATGCAGGGGGAGCGTCTATGTCATCTGACGGCGCAGGAACGCGCGCGCTGACAGTGCTGGCACTGGCAGGAATGCTTGTTTTTTCGGCCTGCGCGGGCCCTGAGGACGGTCAGCCAACAGATCCAGCGGACCCCACTGATGCCCCTGTTGAGGCGCCCGAGCGGCTCCTCGAATCCGAATGGACGGTCGATGCGTCGAGCATCGCTGAAGGAGGGGTGTTCGTTCGCCCCGCCCGGTTGGGGCCGTCGCCCGTGAGTGATGCGCCGACCGGAGCGCATGAGGTGGGTGACGTGCTCGTCACCACTGTCCGAAGCGACGTGAATTCATCCGAGTACACCAGCGCGCAGGTTCCTGAGCAGGTGCTGGTCGCCCTCGATAGGGCGGATGGTGAGGTGTTGTGGACGCAGCAGGTCACCGGCGCGCTGACGTGCGCTGAGGACGAGATCGAGGGACTGCTGCCCTGCCTGGTCGGCGGGGACCCGCATGAACCGGGTACGGGAACGAGTCCGGCGCCCTCCGAACCCGCGGAGCTGCGGTTCTATCGGCTGAGCGACGGCGAGGTCGCCTCGAGCTTCCCCGCTGAGGCGGCACGAGAGGTCGCCGTTTCCGATGGGTCTGTCTTCCTGGCCTGGCAGGATCCCTACGATCAGCCCGATCGGGCAGCGACGATCACGCGGGGAAGTATTGACGATCCCGAGGGTGACTGGCGGCGCGAGTATCCGCTCAACCCGGACTGTGACACGGGCGTTCAGGGCTTCTGGCTCGAGGCCGCCGACGGTGTCGTGCTTTTCCGCGGCGAACAGTCCTTCGTCGCCAGCGCTGACGATGGCACGCGGACACCAGATGAGTCATTGTATTCCGTAGCTCGCGTCCCCGGCCACGGGTACATCGTCGACCTCTGCGAATCCGGAAACGGTGCAGCGATATTCACGCTCGAGGGGGAGGAAGTCGCACGATATGACGACCCGGGGAACGTCATCTCGGTGGTGAGCCGTTCGGGTTCCACAGATTCGCCCGTGTACCTCGTCAACGGTGCTGCGTTGCATGATTTCGAGACTGGCGAACTGCTGTGGGATCGGGACCCGCGGTACTTCTGGGTGCTCGGAATTGTTGGCGACGTAGCGCTAGCGTCCGGCAGCGCACCCGGCGGTCCGACACTCGGATTGGACGCCCGAACAGGCGAGCAATTGTGGAGCTCGCCGTTCGGGGAATTCGGCTGGGTCTTGGGTGCGGTTGGCGACGATATGGTGACGCGCGGGCACAACCCAAGTGAAGTCGCAGGTATCGCGCTTGATAAAGGCGAGCGTGTGTGGTCGTTTGAGGTTCCCGACGTAGCGCGGGTCGACATGATCGACGACGGGGTCGTCGTGAGCACGGCAGCGCAATTGGTGGTCTACAGCACGAACTAGGGAACGTGCTTCTGGTGTCTGACGAAGTCGATCGCGCAGCCCGCAAACCCAGCAGTCAGAACGACCCACGCGATGTAGAAAACGATCGCTGACGCCGCGAACCACGCCGCGGGAATGCCTAGCGGGGCGACGATCAGCGCAGCACCTGCCCATTTTGGTGCGCCCTCGCCCCGCAGGATCGCTATGCCGAGCAGGATCAGGCCGATAAGACCGGCAAGCCACACGAATCCCAGGATCCCCGACGGGAGTTGATCCGCGGAGGCGAAAAGCGCAGCGATCGTTTCGGGTTCGAGGTTGTTTTCCAGCGCGATGTAACTCAAGTCTTCGTAGTCCAGCGATATTGGAATGGCGAGGCCGAATGCGATGACCATCCCGATTAGGCCAAGAATGCGTGAGTAGTACCGTGCGACACGGCCCAAAGTGAGGATTGCGACAACCCAGAAAAATGTGGAGATGGCGAAGAGCCAGGCGATCAGTAGGTAGGAGTCGCGGTGGGCATCAAACTGCTCGATCGCTTCGACACCTTCCACCCCAAGTTCGACCGGGTGCAGAAAGATTGCGGCGACCACGGTTGCCGGTGCGAGCACGGTGCTGACTGCCATGAGGTAGCGAGCCGTTACCGGAAGCTCCATGTGGCTGGGCGCGGATTGAGTTGTTGCATTCATGACGGCGACCTTGCAGCGCAACTGCGATCAATACAGTAATGGTCCGCCTGCCTGGCTCGACGCGTCAAGAGCGCCGTGCTGGCCTATCCGGCGAATCGGTGCAGCCGTGCCGAAAGCCGAGGTATTAGCTGACCGTCGGCATTGATGCGTTCTTCCACATAGGCAAGGTCACCGTCGGCGACGATGCCGTAGAGCCGCTTGGCGCCACCTACTACTTCGGCAGACTGGCTGCGGATAACCACATCGGTTGCAAGTTCCCAGGAAGATTGGGTGCGGGCCTCGCCGTAATAAAGCTCAATGACACCTGATGTGTGGGTGAGCAAGAATTCGAGGACTTCCTCGCCGTCCGAGTCAGCAACTCGCCAGAAGCCACTTTCGCGCAGGTCTGGCTTCACGTAGTTGCCGTCGTCGTCGATGACCCAGCTTCTCGCGTCCCAAGTCAGGTAGTCGCCGCCGTCATGGCTGACCACGATCTGCTGCCCGAACTTGTAGTCGCCGCTCTTCGGATCGTTCCCTTCGCCCTCACCGCGCCACACACCAACGAGGGGGAGGAGCGCAAGGAGCGCGTCACTCAGATTGGGGCCTTCACGAAGGTTGGCCGTGTCATCCGGTAACGGCAGGCCGGGGAGGCTCGGGACATTGCGCGCTGCAGTCGCTTTTGCCCGCGCAGCGGCAGCCGCAACCGCCGCGTTAGCGCTACCTGGTTCCGGCTTGGGAGCTGGCGTGTCGTCCCGCTCAGTCACTGCTTCTGCTCGTCGGTGACGAGGCGATACACCACGTACACAGCGAACCAGGTGATAAGCACGCTCGACAGCACCAAGAGGATCTCGAAGAAAATCACCACGTTCTGAGTGTATCGGGTGCGGCCGGTCACAACGACACGGCCCCGGCCCTTCCCGCCTCGCTCACGTTCACACTGCAGATGTGTCGCTCACACGGGCTATAGCCGTGGTGAACTGCACGTGAGGGGTGTGAAGCGCAGTTGGACTGTGAGAACGCAGCAGGCCCGGACCGCATGCGTGCGATCCGGGCCTGCTTTCGGGGCCGGCTGCGAGGAGGCGGCAACCGGCCAGTTGGCTTACTTGCTGACGGTGATGCTCACTTCGTGGACGCCAGCTGACTCGGGGCTGACAGATGCCTCACCGTTGCCGGACGCGGACAGTGCGCGCACGGTCCACGTTCCGGGTGCCGCGAAGAAACGGAAGTCACCGCTGCCGGATGCGACAACCTCGGCGGTGAACTCGCCGGTGCTGTCGAGGAGGCGCACGAACGCGCCACCGATCGGATCGCCGGCCTCGCCGACGACCTTTCCGGTGATGACGGTTTCTTTTTCCGCATCAACACCGGCGGGAAGGTTCTGTCCCTGGACTGGTGCACCGCACATAATTACTTCTCCCCCAAAGCGATCGGGACGCCGACGAGTGAACCGTATTCAGTCCAGCTGCCGTCGTAGTTCTTGACATTGTCGTATCCGAGCAGCTCGCGGAGCGCGAACCACGTGTGGCTGGAGCGCTCGCCGATGCGGCAGTAGGCAATGATGTCCTTGCCGTCGTCGAGGCCTTCCTCTTTGTACAGCTGGCGGAGTTCGTCATCGGACTTGAAGGTGCCATCTTCGTTGGCGGCCTTGCTCCACGGAACACTGATCGCGGTGGGGATGTGGCCCGCGCGCTGTGACTGCTCCTGCGGAAGGTGCGCAGGAGCAAGAATCTTGCCGCTGAACTCGTCAGGTGAGCGAACGTCGACGAGGTTCTTATTGCCGATAGCATCGATTACTTCGTCGCGGAATGCGCGGATAGCGACATCCTGCGGCTTCGCGCTGTAGTTAGTGGCCTCGCGCTTAGGAACTTCCTGGACGAGGGGCCGACCGTCGAGTTCCCACTTCTTGCGTCCGCCGTCAAGAAGTTTGACGTTCTCGTGGCCGTAAAGCTTGAAGTACCAGTAGGCGTATGCAGCAAACCAGTTGTTGTTGCCGCCGTAGAGAACCACGGTGTCGTCGTTCGCGATGCCCTTTTCGGACAGCAGGGCGGAGAACTGCTCCTGGTTGACGAAGTCGCGGCGGACCGGATCCTGCAGATCGGTCTTCCAGTCGATCTTCACAGCGCCCTCGATGTGGCCACCGTCGTAGGCGGTGGTGTCCTCATCGACCTCAACAAAGACGGTCTTGGGGGCATTGAGGTTCTGCTCGGCCCAGTCTGCGGAGACTAGGACGTCGGAGCGAGCCATGGGTTTCCTTTCGTGTGTGATTCAGTGAGGAGTAACGAGAAACGTCATGCAGCGGAGCTGCGACTGCCTGAGCGTAGCTGTGCCACAAGCGGATACATCTGGCAACCGAGGCAGATGCCGAACGCGGCGTTGAGGAATGCGGCGATGAATGCCAGCCCGGTGAAGATCTGGCCAGCAAGTACCGCGCCGCTGATGTAGCCGACAAGGGCGGCGACAGCGAAGAGGAGACCGACCAGTTGGGCGAAACGCACTGGTGCCGCTGGTTCGCGCTCACGAACTGGGCCAATGCGCGGTGCTACTACGTTGGCGAAGAGCATGCCGTAGGGGCTGCGCCGGGGGCCTAGTGCGGCTCCGAGGGCAAAAACTATTGCCTGGATCGCGAGTAGTACCCACCAGCCGGTGACCAATGTGAGTGCGAGAACGGCTGACGTGATCCACGCCGCGAAACGCGGACCGCGGACATCAACGTTCTGAGGTGTGAGGGGGGTAGACATTCTTTCTGCTCCTGTTATCGAACCCGACCCGCGAGGCGGGTCCGTAGAAGGGGATCGGCAGGGAACAGCGGCGTGCGATTAACCGGGGCTGTTCCTGATCAGCAACAGGGACAGCAACAACCTCCGAGGCGGCACAGATCAACTGCGCGGCGACGGGTGAGCAGCAGCTCATGGTTGGCTAACACGCTAGCTAGGGTACTCCGTCATCTCGATTTGTCAGCTTTTATGTCCAGAGACTGGGATGAGTGCCTCGCGGAGAGCGGACGCCGTGGGCACACCGGGGATCCGGTACCGCTGCTGCATCGCCGCGTCATAGACCAGTGTGGTGGGCAGTGAACGGACCCCAAGAGTCCTGGTCAGCTGCGGATAGTCGTCGATATCAAGTTCGATGTGAGTGACGTGCGGAAACTCGGGAAGCGTCGTCGAAATGACTCTGCGGACAGCCGCGCACGGTCCGCACCAATCGGCGGTGAAATGCACGACGGTAGGTCCATCCGCCGACAGGCCCGCTTCGAGGAGTTCGGTGGTTGCTGGTCCAGCAGGAGCATCGGCGCCGACAGCCGGTGCGGGCGCGGCGAGTACAGCGCCATTGCGCCGCTGCCACCAAATGCCAACGGCGGTCGCGATCGCCGTCGCGCTGCTCAGGATGAGGAGGCCACTCACTGGCCGCCGCCCTCACCGAAGGCGTTTCGCTTAAGTAGCTCGAGTGACACGTTCTCACCTGATCCTTCGACTACGAGCCTGCCGCCCTGCGGAAATGCCACAGCGGGTGCAAGCCCGAAAGGGACTTCCTGGACATCAATCGTTATCGAAAAAGAACGCAGGACTTCCTCATGTAATTCCTCAGGAACCGGATTTTCCCAGGAGCCGTCGCGTCCCGTGTAGTAGCGGAGCGGGTCAATGTGCAGTTGAGTGCCAGCGAGCCGGAGCCGCGCCTCGACATTCACTGCCTCGGTTATCCCGAGGTCTGGGAACGACGCGGTCAGCAGTACTGGGCGGAAACGCGCGATGGTTGTCGGGGTCGCGGTTCCGAATGCGTCAATGACGCCAGTGGGCAGTGGGGTTATGCGCAGGTCCGGGATATCGAAGAATTCGCCGAGTTCGATCTGGTGCATGACGATTCTGCCCTCGAGTTCGCGGGCGTGAAGAGCGTCCGTGCGGCGGACGTACCAGGCTTCTGGCTCGAGCGTGACGTCCTCGAGATTCGCTTCGATTGTCACTCTGCCTGCGATGTCGGTCTCGACACGGTCGGCTCGAATCTCGATTCCATGGAATTCACCGCGCGCCGCCTGAAGCAAGAACGGAAAGCCGTGGATGACCACGTCCGGGTCAGCACTTAACTCCGCGCTTGCGCGCAGTGCCCGGGAGATTCGGTGTTCGGTATACGCGGCGGTTCCGAGTTCGGCAAGAACCAGCACCACGACGACTCCCAGGGACCCAATGATCAGCTTCCGCACACCCTTATTGTTACTGACACCCGGCGGTGGAATGTCCGGACGGTAAGAGTGACGCGATACTCTTACTGAGTTCGCGCGAGCTTAGGCGTGCATTGGCGGGCGCTCGAGTTCTTCAGGCAGCAGTGTCCGACTGCGGAAAAACGGAAAGGGGGCGGTGTGGAGCTCCTCTTGCTAACGGCCGACCCGAACCCTGAATCTGTTCTGCCCTCACTAGCCCTTTTGCCGCACAACGTGCGGCCAGCTCCGGCTGATGTGTCCTCGTTGCTGGACGCGGCGGGAGCCGACGTTGCCGTGGTGGATGCGCGTACCGATCTCGCGTCTGCGCGCGGCTTGTGCCGGATTCTCGCCAATACGGGTGCTGCGGTTCCAGTGGTCGCAGTGCTCACTGAAGGTGGACTCGTGGCGGTGAGCCCCGACTGGGGAATTGATGACATTCTCTTGCCGGGAACGGGGCCAGCAGAACTTGACGCACGGCTGCGGCTGCTTGTCGGGCGCACGACGGTGCAGACCGAGGACGATGACGCGGGCACAGTCACGCTGGGTGAGCTCCTCATCGATGAAGGGACGTACACCGCCCGCCTGCGCGGTAAGCCCCTTGACCTCACGTACAAAGAGTTCGAGCTGCTGAAATACCTGGTTCAGCATGCCGGCCGAGTCTTCACGCGTGCACAGTTGCTGCAGGAAGTGTGGGGTTACGACTTCTTCGGTGGTACCCGGACCGTGGACGTTCACGTTCGGCGTTTGCGCGCCAAGCTCGGTGCCGAGCATGAAGCGCTGATTGGCACTGTGCGTAACGTCGGGTACAAAGCGGTCCGGCCGAGCCGTTCCGGCAAGCCGAGAGACGACGAAAACAATGATCTCGGCGATGACGACGTCGATGACACGGTGACGGGTGCGTCGTGACAGGCGATGCCGCAGCTGACATCGGGGTGACGCGCTTCGAGGGTGCGCTGCCTGATGACGTCAGTGATTCCGTGTCCCTGCTCATCGCGGCAGCGCGGGCCGCTGACGGGACTGACCCGATATCGGAGCAGGGGCTTCGCGGCCTCGCGGGCAAGATTCCGGCTGAGCACGTCGTGGCGACAACCGGGGGAGTGCCTGCCGGGGTAGCGACGATCCGTATCGAGAACGGCTCCCCGAACGTCGAACTTGTTGTTGACCCCGCGCGGCGGCGGCAGGGTGTTGGCCGCACCCTTATCGATGAAGCGGCGACGAGGGGCGCGCAGGTCTGGGCGCATGGCGATCTCCCGGCTGCGGCTGCGCTTGCCGCGGCTGCGGGTATGACACGCGCTAGGGAGTTGCTTCAAATGCGGCGCGAACTCGGCGCCGAGTCCCCCCTCCCGGACGTCGACCCTCGTGACGGAATTGTGGTCCGAACGTATGCGGGGCCGCGGGATGACGCTGAAATTGTGCGCGTCAACAACGCGGCGTTCCACTGGCACCCCGAGCAGGGCGGCTGGACGCAGACGGACATCGACAGCCGGAAAGAACTGGCGTGGTTCGACCCAGAGGGGCTGTTCCTCGCGTTCAGCGCCGCAGCGCCGCATACGCTCCTCGGCTTCCACTGGACCAAGACGCATCCGGCTGACCCGCCGGTGCCTGCCCTAGGCGAGGTTTACATCGTTGGCGTCGACCCCGAGGTGCACGGCAAGGGGCTGGGGAGGCTGCTCACGCTGAAGGGATTGCACTATCTGCGCGACCGCGGTCTCGCCACGGTTCTGCTGTATGTCGAGGCCGATAACCCCGCCGCGCTGCGCACGTACGAAAATCTCGGATTTTCCCGTTATTTCACCGATGTGGTGTACATCATGGCGTAACTGACCTGCGTTTTTGGTGCAGGCCGGTAATTACGTCATATTTGTTCACTTTCCGTTCACCTTTGCGGTGGACCCTACTTGCGGACACTGCATAGCGTTGATCGCTGTGTAATCAATCGTTCACATGGTGGAGGAAATAGGTGAACTTCAAGCGGGGCGCAACTTTTGTGGGGCTTGCAGCAGCAAGTTCCCTTGCGCTGACGGCCTGTATCACCGAAGAGGTGGGCCCGGGCAGTGCCGACACCCTGGCCAGTTGCGAGGGGAAGCCTAACCTGTCCGCGACCGGTTCCTCCGCGCAAGCGAACGCAATGCTCGCCTTTAACGTTCGATATGGCGAATCATGCCCCGGCAAGAACATCGCGTACACCTCAAGCGGCTCGGGCGACGGGCGTGTGCAATTTACCTCGGGTTATACGGACTTCGGCGGCACAGACTCACCCATTGTCGGGGAGCAGCTGCTCCAGGCGCAGCAGCGCTGCAAGGGCAATGACGTCTGGAACTTGCCACTTGTTTTCGGGCCGGTTGGGCTCGCATACAACCTTGCCGGTGTTGACGACCTCGTCCTGGATGGCCCGACAATAGCGAAGATCTTCAACGGGGAAATCAGGAACTGGAACGATCCGGAAATCGCCGCTCTCAATGAAGGTGCTCGGCTTCCTGACCGCGGCATCACCGTGATTCACCGTTCCGATTCTTCGGGAACCACAGACAATTTCCAGCTGTATCTCGAAACGGCCAGCGCGGGCGTCTGGACGTCCGGCGCGGGCTCTGACTTCGCAGGTGGAGTGGGCAACGGCTTCCGGGGTAATGAAGGTGTCGCGCAAGCGGTCGCCTCAACGAACGGCGCCATCAGCTACGTCGAGAAGGCCTATATCGAGCAAAATGGGCTTCCCGCAGCGCAGATCGACAACGGCTCAGGCCCGGTGCCACTGAGTATCGAAACCGCCGCCCGCGCCATCGAACAAGCCGAATTCGCCAGTACCGGCGACGGGGATATGACGCTCGACCTCAACTCGGTGTATGGCGCAACGGAACCCGGCGCCTACCCACTGGTTCTCGCCACGTACGAGATCGTGTGTTCGGACGGTTATGACGCGGAGACGACCGCTGCGCTGAAGTCATTCCTGACCGTCGCCGCGAATGAGGGCCAAGTCGGTATCGACGGCATGGGGTACGTCCCGCTGCCAGAGGCATTCAGGACCAGCCTCATGGAATCGATTGACGCGATCGGATGAATGTGAACGCTAAATTGCCCGAAGATCCGGTAACGACACGGCTGAACCGTGGGCGCGCGGCCCGCCCCGGCGATGCAATTTTTGCCGGACTTGCGCGCGGCGCGGCACTCTTCGTCACCGCGGTCATCGCAGCGATTGGTGTCTTCCTGCTGTGGCGGGCAATGCCGGCGTTGACTCGCAATGAGGTCAACTTCCTGACCAGCCGGGAGTGGCGGACATTTACTCCCGACTCACTGGCCTTCGGTGTTCTCGACCTTTTCCTGGTAACAGTCTTTGTCTCGGCTTTCGCTTTGTTCCTTGCCATGCCCGTCGCGCTCGGTATCGCCATTTTCATCACTCAATACGCGCCGAAACAGACGAAAAAAGGCCTCGGCTATCTGGTTGATCTTCTCGCCGCAGTGCCGTCGGTGGTGTACGGACTTTGGGGTTTGCTCGTCCTTGCGCCCGCATTGCAGCCGGTAGCGGCTTTCTTGCACGAGAACTTCGGGTGGTTCTTCCTCTTCAGCGCGGAGAATGAGGGACTCGTGGAGGCCGGATTCACGATCTTCACCGCGGGCATTGTGCTCGCCGTCATGATTTTGCCGATCATCACCGCTATCACTCGTGAGGTTTTCACTCAGACTCCCACCGCTCAGGTCGAGGCGGCGCTGGCGCTCGGTGCGACAAAGTGGGAAGTGGTTCGGACGACCGTCATCCCGTTCGGCAAATCTGGTTATGTCAGCGGCTCGATGCTGGGGCTGGGGCGCGCACTCGGTGAGACCATGGCGATTTACATCGTCCTGGCGACCGCGTCGTCGGACTTCAGGTGGTCCCTCTTCGAGGGGGGACAGACCATCGCGTCGAAGATCGCGTCTGGCTACGCGGAAATCAACAATGAACTTCAGGCGGGTGCTTACATTGCGGCAGGCCTGGTGCTTTTCGTCCTGACATTCGCGGTTAACGCGGTAGCTCGCGCGATCGTCGCGGGCAAGGGGGTGCATTGATCATGACGACAGCACTGGACCGCCCGGTCAAACCGCCACAAGTTTTCCCGAGCCTCAGTACGCGGCGCAAAACGGTGAACAATCTTGCCACGGTGCTGGTGTTCGGTTCGTTCATCGTCGCGATGGTTCCGCTCATCTGGGTGCTGTACACGGTCTTCTCACGCGGCCTGACAGCTCTGACGTCGGACGACTGGTTCACGCGCTCGATGCGTGGTGTGCTGCCGTTCTTTGAGGGCGGCGGGGCGTATCACGCGATGGTTGGCACTCTCATGCAGGGTGCTGTCGCCGCTTTGTTCGCCATTCCCATCGGATTGATGGTGTCGATCTACCTGGTCGAGTACGCGGACGGCTCACGGCTTGGCAGGGTCACGACTTTCATGGTGGACATCCTCAGCGGTGTGCCATCGATCGTCGCCGCGCTCTTCATCTACGCCCTCTGGATCACGACTTTCGGATTCAGCAAGTCAGGTTTCGCGGTGGCGCTCGCACTGTTACTCCTGATGCTCCCAATTGTGGTGCGGTCGGGTGAAGAGATGTTGCGGATTGTGCCGATGGACCTCCGCGAAGCGGCATACGCCCTGGGTGTCCCGAAATGGAAGACGATCGTCCGTATCGTCATCCCCACTGCACTGCCAGGCATCATCACGGGCTTGATGCTTGCCGTGGCCCGCGTCATCGGTGAGGCCGCGCCACTGCTGATCCTGGTGGGTTACGCGACCTACATCAACTACAACATGCTTGAGGGCGAGATGGGCTCGCTGCCCGGCATGATGATCGCCGAACTGAATAACCCCTCCGGCCCGGGCCGGGACCGCCTCTGGGGCGCAGCCCTCACCCTCGTCCTCATCATCGCGCTGCTCAACATTGTCGCGAACCTGATCAGCCGCTACACCGGCGCGAAGAAGAAGTAACGGAGCTCATCATGGCAAAGCGTGTAGACCTCAAAGATCTGAACATCTATTACGGCAAGTTCCATGCCGTCTCCGACGTGACGCTGTCGGTTGCACCCAAGAGCGTCACCGCCTTCATCGGGCCGTCCGGCTGTGGCAAGTCGACGGTATTGCGGTCCCTGAACCGGATGCACGAAGTGACACCTGGTGCCCGGGTTGATGGCGCTGTACTTCTTGACGGTCAGGACATCTACGACAGCAGCATTGACCCGGTCGGTGTGCGTCGCACGATCGGTATGGTCTTCCAGCGGCCGAACCCGTTTCCGACAATGTCTATCAGGGACAACGTCATTGCGGGCCTGAAACTGCAGGGTGAACGTAACCGGAAGAAGCTCGACGAGATCGCGGAGAAGGCACTGCGCGGCGCCAACCTTTGGGACGAGGTGAAAAACCGGCTCGACAAGCCAGGTGGCAGCCTCTCGGGCGGGCAGCAGCAGCGTCTGTGCATCGCCCGTGCTACCGCCGTTGAGCCGGAAGTTCTGTTAATGGATGAGCCGTGCTCCGCGCTCGACCCGATCTCGACGCTCGCGATTGAAGACCTCATCACTGAGCTGAAGAAGGACTTCACGATCATTATCGTGACGCATAACATGCAGCAGGCAGCGCGCGTCAGTGATCGCACTGCGTTCTTCAACCTCGAAACGCAGGGGCGTCCTGGTCAGCTCATCGAGATTGACGACACGACCAAGATCTTCTCGAACCCAACGAAGAAAGCGACCGAAGACTACATCTCCGGCCGCTTCGGCTAGTCAGTCACCCTAAGGCCGCGCAGGTGACTACGCGACGACGTCTTCGGGGAAGCGCCCAGTGACGAGGTAGATCACTTTGCGCGCAACCTCGACGGCATGGTCGGCGAACCGTTCGTAGTAGCGGCCGAGCAGCGTCACATCCACTGCTGCCGCGACGCCGTGCTTCCACTCCCTGTCCATCAGCACGTTGAACAGGTGCTTGTGGAGATCGTCCATCGCATCGTCCTCGTCGAGCAGATCCTGCGCCATCGCCGCATCATGGGTCTCGAGGACTTCCGCAGCCCCCTTGCCGAGGTGCACAGCCACTCGGCCCATCTCGGCGAAGTACGCTTTCACTTCCTCCGGCAGAGCCTGTTTCGGGTGGCGCCGACGAGTGATCTTCGCGACGTGCAGCGCGAGGCGTCCCATACGGTCGAGGTCGTTGACGGCCTGGATCCCCGCAACCACAGATCGCAGGTCACCCGCCACCGGTGCCTGCAACGCGAGAAGCGCGAATGCCTTTTCCTCGCACGACGCGCGGAGCGTGTCGAGTTCGTCGTGATCAGATATGACTTTCTCGGCGATTGGCAGATCAGCCTGCAGCAGCGCCTGGGTAGCCTGCCCCATCGCTTCTTCGGCCATCCGGCACATGGTGGCCAGGGATGTCGCGAGATCCGCGATCTTTTCTGTGTAAGCAGCCCGCATAACCTCTAAGGTTACGGCGTAAAACGCCCAGGGGCACGATCTGCCGCTGAACGACACGTGAATACCGCGAATACTAAGCGCACGACGTGTCTCCGGCGTTCGTCACCGAGAGATCCTCGGGCAAATCACGTTGCGGCTGAACGCTGCCAGAACTCGAGATCGGCAGCGGCGTTCCCGGCGTGGCTGGTGCGGTGACATTGGCGTCGTAGTCGGTGCCCAGGACGAGTTCGACAATGTTGCCAAGACCGGTGACGCGCTGTAGTAACGCTCCGGGGAACGCTGACGCCAGCGTGGCCGCTTCGGCCTCGTTGCCGCGGGAGTACCGAATCACAGTCTGATCGACGACCCGCGAGTGGTCGCCCACGCTGTAGATCTGAAAGCCGTAACCAGCGAGGACGCTCGCGGTGTTGCTGGCAAGACCGAAGGTCGTTGCGCCGTTGGCCACGCGGATGGTCACGAGTGCGGGGGAGACCGCCTCGGACTCGCTGGCTACTCGGTCGCCACCGTCTCCATTCTGGGCGGGGCGGACCGCTTGATCACTAAGGTCGTCGTCTGCCTCGTCATCGGGTTCGGGGGCGGATTCGCCGGGCAGCGGCCAGTCGTAAATGATCGCATCGAAGATGGCGTCGATGTCATCTTCGCGCGGCACCTCATTCATGAACTCGTTCGGCCCGGCGGTGGGGATCGTCACGAACGTCACCTGACCGGCATCCACGCCCTGCATGGAGCGCGCCAGAGTCAGCAGCGATTGGGTGTCGACATTCTCGACGAACGTGTGCTGGGTAAACGCATCGATAAAACCGCCCAGCCTGCCGGGCTCGAAGAGCACCTTGTTTGACAGGGCTTCTCGGAGTACGGACGACAGCAGCAGCTGCTGGCGTTTGATCCGGCCGTAGTCATTCGTGCCCTCGGTGGGTACACGCCGGGCTCGCACATAATCCAGTGCTGTGCTGCCGTTGACGGTCTGAGGGCCGGCCTCAGGAAGGATCCAGCCGAGTTCGTCATCCCACATGGGCTCGGTGGTGCACACTTCAACACCGCCAAGGGTGTCCACCATGGACTCGAACCCAGCGAAGTCGATGCCGACGAAGCGCGTGATATTCATGCCTGTGATCTTCTGGATCGTCCGGATCAAGCACTTGGGCCCGCCCTCGTAGTAGGCGCTGTTCAGTTTGACGTTGTCTTCCGATTCGACTCGTTCGTCGGTGTAGGTCGCGGTGTCGTTGTCCCACCTGTCGCAGGCTGGCCGGGTGATGTTGAGGTCACGCGGGAATGACGCGATGACGACACGGTGCCGGTCCTCCGGGATGTTCACCAGCATGATCGTGTCGGACCGTGAGCCTTCGTGCTGCCACCCCGTCCCGCCGATCTGAGCGTTCTGACCAGCCCGGTTATCCACTCCCACCACAAGGAAGGTCTCGTCGCCGAATTGGTCGTCCGGGCTGCGGACATCACCGGAGTTACGGTCCAGCGCATCGACGATGTTGAGGGACGCGTCAGTGCTGCGGACGTAGCCCCAGACGGTGCCGGTAAGGACGAGGGCAGCCAGAGATACGAACGTGATGAGGATGCGCGCAACGATTAGTGTTTTCGGATGCCGGTGGCGGACGGGCGCCGGGCTTTCCGCTACCCCCACGAACTGGGGGACGGCGCGTGATCGCGGCTCCGGGCCGGTGGGACCGGCGGGACCGTGGTCGTCGCGTTCGCTCACTCGTTCATCCTCGGGTTGTGACTGTCGCAATGGCACGCCGCGGCAGGCGCCGCACGGCCTTACATGGTTTTCCGTTAACCAGACTAAACATGAACTTCGGCAGACACCCGAATTCGAGGCTAGGACACGGGTCTCCTAGCGCGTCCGCTTTGGTGCTATTGAGGCGTAATTGTTGTTATGTGAATCGGTTAGCCGCCCGAGTGCATCGCATCTGCACCGTCGGGCACCGTGCAATCAAATGGGTCATCGAGCCAGCCGTGCGGCAGAACCACGCGTGCTGGAGACCCCTGCCTGCCCCGTGGTCCTTCTGCCGCGGCGGGGAACGGCGCGGTCGCATCGAGCTGTATGAGCAGCGATTTCAGCTCTTCGAGCGTGGTCACAAGAGCAAGCGCGGAGCGCAAGTCTGAACCCGCGGGAAAGCCCCTCAAGTACCACGCGATGTGCTTACGGATTTCGCGGAGTCCCTTGAATTCGCCGTGGTGATCAACGAGAAGCTGAGCGTGCCGATGCATGATTTTCGCCACTTCACCCAAATTGGGCGGATCAGGCAACGGCTGATCGTTGAGCGCTGCGCTCAATTCAGCGAATAGCCATGGACGTCCCAGGCACCCCCGTCCAACTACCACGCCGTCGCACTGCGTCTCCGCCATCATGCGAACTGCGTCTGCAGCGCTGAAAATATCGCCGTTGCCGAGAACGGGAACGTCAGTGACGTGATCTTTCAGCCGCGCGATCTCACCCCAGTCCGCAGTCCCCGAGTACCGCTGGGCAGCCGTCCGGGCATGCAGGGCGACAGCAGCAGCGCCTTCCCCTGCCGCGATATGCCCCGCATCGAGGTGGGTGTGGTGGTCTTCGTCTATTCCTATCCGGAACTTCACGGTCACTGGAATCTCAGTCCCAGACGTAGCGCGGACGGCTGCGGCGACAATCTGGCCGAACAGATTCCGCTTGTACGGGAGCGCTGCGCCGCCGCCTTTGCGGGTAACTTTCGGCACTGGGCATCCGAAGTTCATGTCGATGTGATCGGCGAGGTTCTCGTCGGCGATCATCCGCGCGGCTTCGTAGGTGTACTTAGGGTCGACGGTGTAGAGCTGCAGCGAACGCGGGGTTTCCGTCGGGCCGAAGGTGGTCATATGCATGGTTGCCGCATTTCGCTCGACGAGCGCGCGGGCGGTCACCATCTCGCAGACATAAAGTCCGGCGGTGCTGCCCATTTTCGCGGTTTCGATCTCGCGACACAGAGTGCGGAACGCAACGTTGGTGATACCAGCCATCGGTGCGAGTACCACCGGACTGCCAAGTTCGAGCGGCCCGATCCGCAGCTGTTGAGCCAGCGCGGATGGAGCATCGGAAAGCTGAGTGGTCATGAAATCGGTGTGTCCCCGAACGTGCATTCAAGCAGAGCCATGGCACATCCTTTCGTCGAGACAACCCGGACCCTAACGACGATAGTCGCGCAGAATTCGCTGAGACACAAAAATCCCCGCCCAGCGTTCTGGGCGGGGATAGTGGTGCCCCCTCTCGGGCTCGAACCGAGGACCTGCGGATTAGAAGAGAAATGGTTTCCATTAAACCGTCTCCCTTTTACGATCTTGCTCCGCTTCGGGCAGCATGAATCACGTTCCGGCCACTGGGCGGTCACGGCAGCAACGGAAACGTGAATTACAGCAGAGTGATTCGATCACGATCTGTGACATGACAAACTTCATGCACGTTGACGATTGGCAAGTCTGGCAGCATGCCTCACGACTCTCAGAACTCACCATCACCGAGCGTGTCAGGGTCATCACCCAACTCGGTATCGAAACCGGAACCGACCCCGCGAAGGTCACGCCCATACAAATCGTTCGCTGGCTAGCCTCGCACAGCGAATGGTCTGACTCCACCATGTGCACGTATCACAGCTATCTTCGGCGCTGGTTCAAGTGGCTGCAAGCGCAAGGCCTCCGTGAGGACGACCCGATGGTGAAAGTCGGCACGCCACGGCTACCGGAACGCGAACCCCGACCCGTGTCGGACATTCATTTGGCGAAGCTGATCACCACACGGATGCATAAGCGCACTAGGTTCGCCATCCTCATCGCTTGTCTCGCCGGGTTGAGGGTGAGTGAGATTGCGCGGATCAAGGGGGAGGACGTCGACTTGTCCGGGCCGCGTATGCGAGTGCTGGGTAAGCGTGGGAAGCAGCAGTCTGTGGCGATGCATCCGCTGCTGGTGGATATCGCACATCAGATGCCATCGAGGGGTTGGTGGTTTCCCGCGAACAGTGTCAGGCCGGGAGAACACATGCTGGGCAAGTCCATGTCTCAAATGATCGGTCGGGTGATGCAGCGCGCCGGGGTGCCAGGCACACCGCACTCGCTTCGCCACTGGTTCGGCACCACCCTGCTGCTGGAGGGTGCTGATATCCGTACTGTGCAAGAACTCATGCGGCATTCGTCGATCGCATCGACACAGTTGTACACGATGGTGCCTGATAAGCCTCGGCATGAAGCGATCGGTCGTCTCGATCCATTCCGTTACAAAGGTTCCGGACCGATCGGGTCAGCCGCTTAGTCTGTGCCCCTAGTTCTGGGGCTACCCGGCCTAATCAAGATCAGGTAAGGATTACATCCACGTCCCGTAAAGCCCCGGAGAGGAACCTTCAGCGTTGCGCGCATTCAAATCTCTCGCGAGCCTAGCCGTATTACCTCTCCTGCTCGCTGCGTGTGGCAGCAGCGAACCTGAGACACGCGAGGAACTCGCAGACCGGCTCGAACAAATTTCAGGGGAACCCATCACTCCCGAAGAAGCTGACGAACTGGCAGGGTGGGTGTGTGGCGCGTTCGCGATGGCTGCAGAGTTCGACGTGCCCGAACCGACAGCGGCCGAGTTCGCAGCTGAAGAGGAGATCAGCGAAAGCCAGGCGCAAGAGATCATGGATGTGTTGATGCAGTGGCGCTGCCCCGACGGCCCCGAAGGCGAACCAGCCAACATGCCATCACCGACGACAGCGGACGCGGCTGGCGATCCTGAATACGCGGAGATTCAGCCCGCTGATGACGTCAACGTCACGTTGAATGATCCGTTCGAGATGGGTGGGTCTAACCACCGTGGGCTGGGCAGTGCGACGATCACCATCACTGATGTTGATACGGCTCCGCTGTGTGAGTACTACGGTCCGCCCACATATGAGGAGGTTCGAGAGCCGGGTCCGTACATCGCGGTGGAATTTGATGTGCGTGTCGTGGAAACATCCGTGCCGGTGTCATTCGGGCACCCTGGATGGTTCCGGGCACAGGATCCAGATGGGTATGTCACCGATGACATCACAATCTCGTCGACGTGTGATGATTTCCCGGGGTTCACATCGTCCGAACTTCGGCCCGGTGACCGGCACAAGGGCTGGGTGCTACTTCAGGACCACAAGATTCAGCCGGGTGACAATCTATTGATCCAGTGGCCCGGGAACCGGGACGGTCACCCGTTCTCGTTCGAGATACCAGCAGGAGATCGGGAATCCACGCCGACGACGGCTGGCAGCGAGATTCATGAGCCGTCGGGCCGGGAGCGCATCTACTCACCCGAGGGCCTCAGCGATGACGAGATCGACGAGGGCTGTGCTGAAGGCTACGTGCATCCACAGATCTGCCACTCACGCGGCTACTAGACCCTTGAGACGACGAATGCTGCCCCTCACCCGGTAAAAAGGTGAGGGGCAGTTGGTCGTTTCTCTCAATGCCGATCAGGACGAAGGAACTAGCCTGCAATACGTGTTGGTCGTGATACCGCGACGCGACGTTGTACCCGCCGAGTTGGACACCTGGAACCGGATGCCACCAGCCGGAACCACGAGCCCGGACGTGATGATCGAGATGTGGGAGCCGCTCTCGCTGTAGACCAGCTGGTTGTCGTCACTATCAATCAGTCGCACCCTGTATGTGCTGGCAACCGGGTTGTTGAGGTGAAGGTACAGGTCGAGGTCATAGGTGCCAGCGGGGAGCATCAGTGCGCCACTCGTGATGACCGTTTCAGGGAACCCTGCGGATGCCACCCAGTCTGTCAGTGTCGTCCAGTCTGGGGGTGACTGGCTAGGTGGGGTTTGATACGTAGCGAGGTCCATGCCCATGGCGACTGCTTGGCTTGACGTCCAGATCACTTGCCCGTTGTGGGCGATGCCCGCGACCTTTGCGCCGTTGAATGCGGCCCCCGCTAGTTTCTGCCCGTTGAACGCGATACCCATGCTCACTCCGTCCAGAACGCGAACACACCAGTACCAGCAGAGAGAGCCGCTGCCTCGTTCGCTACCAGCTGCATCTCATCCACATCACCGGAATCCACCTTGTCCGCAAGAGCGTTAGCGACCTGATTGAACTCGTACGCCACCGCCGTCGACACCGGTTTTTCCGCATCACTGGTGTTGTCAACATTGCTGAGACCGATCGAATCACGTGCGGTTTGCATGTCCGCCGCGGTAAGAACGTTCTTGCCCACGGTCGTCGCGTCATCAATTTGCGCGGCGACGTGCGTGTGATTACCAGGTGCAGCGTTGTTCGCGCCGGATCCAAGCTCAAGGCTTGACGTGCCCGCACCGATCGCCGACCGAGCCGCCGCACCATCAGCAGCCTCCATTAGGGATTGACCCGTTGGGGTCACACCCGTGATCTCACCCGGCCCGTGCGTGTGATCACCCGGAGCAGCGGTCGAACCACTCGACCCAAGCTGCAAGTTCGAGGTGCCCGCACCGATCACATCCCGGGCAGCCTGCTGGTTCGATGCCCGCAACACATCAATACCAACGGTGGTAGCGTCCCAAATGTCATCTGCACTGTGATCGTGATCGGCGTCCGCTTTGTCATCCCACCCCGTCACGGTGGGGTTGTTGGAGGTGCCGCCCAGCACGCCAGGCGCGTTACCCGGCAGCCGGACGATACCCGCTGTGGTGTCCGTTGCTGGCCCCACATTCGCGGCTTCCTGCGCGTCCTGCGCTGCTTGCTCCGCAGCTGCTTGCGCGGTTTCCGCACCAGTCCGAGCGGTTTCCGCTGCGTCCTTATGCTGGCCGGCCAAAGTCGCGGCGTCCTGCGCGTCGGTGACTGCGGTGCCGATACTCGCCGCGCTGTCCGCCGCGTCCGAA
>NZ_JACHWS010000001.1 GCF_014191505.1 Hoyosella altamirensis | reverse complement strand
GTTCGACCAGGGGATCGACTGGCGGCCAGGTGGGCAGGAGGCACTCGACATGGTCGCGGCGGCTGGCGTCCCGATGGCGCTGGTGACCAACACCGAGCGCGTGCTGACTGAGCGGGCTCTCGGAACGCTGGGGCGCAGCCGGTTCGATGCCATCATCTGCGGTGATGAGGTTGAGCGTGGCAAGCCGTCACCGGAGCCGTACCTCAGGGCTGCCGCCGAACTCGGTTTCGCCCCGGGGGACTGCGTCGCCATCGAGGATTCACCGACAGGCAGCGCAGCGGCCGAGTCAGCAGGATGCGCATTGCTTGTCGTGCCGTGTGCGGTACCGATGGCGCCGGCGCCGGGACGCGTGCTGCGGGAAAGTCTTGAGGGACTGTCCTGGGAAGACCTTCATACTGTCTGGACTCGATGAGTAGTCTGGCGTGGTGGCGCACCCCCGGATGTACACCGACTCGGACCCATGGCTGAATGAGATCCGTGACATCGCGCTGAGTTTGCCTGAGGCCGCAGAGGTTGAGGCGTGGGGAAGACCAACCTTCCGGGCGAAGAAGATGTTCGGCATCTACAACGGGAGTCTCAGCGAGCGATTGAGCCTTGAGTTCCGTCCGGACCTCTCGGAATCGGAAGCACTGCGGCAGGATCCGCGGATCTTCGTGCCGCCGTATACGGGCGCTTACGGCTGGCTTGCACTCGACCTCCTGGTGGAAACGCCGGACCTGCAGGAAATCGCCGAGTTGCTTGAGACGTCGTATCGGCTCGGAGCACTGAAACGGATGATCAGAGCGCTCGATGAGCGATAGCCCCAGAGCACTAGCTGATCTCCCATACGCGGAGTATTTGGAACGCCGCAGTGCATTGCCGGAATGCGACGATTCGGCTGATTGCGCACTGTTCGACGGGGTGGAAGCGACAGACCTTGCGGTGAAAGGTGTGAGGTTCACCGAATGCGCTTTCGACGCGCTGAGGACTACGGCGAGTTCTTTCCAGAGTTCTCACTTCAGTGAGGTGTGGGTACACGGTTCACAGTTTGTGAGCGGAACATTCGCGGACACGAGCTGGCAGAATTCGGAGCTGGTCACCTCGTCGTTCGCAGGGGTCGAGATGCACGGTGTGACGTTTCGCCGGGTTGTTTTTCACAATTGTAAGTTCGATTCTGTGAATTTTCGCAGTGCACGGATGCGGGATGTGACGTTCGCGGATTGCGTCCTCCGGGATACCGACTTCGGTGGTGCCTCGCTGGAGCGTGTGTCCGTGACGGGCAGCGAACTCGCTGGGATCAAACTGGACCATGCGACCCTCAAGGACGTCGATCTCCGGGGCGCGACGCGTCTCTCAATCGCTTCGGGAACTGAACGCTTGGGCGGAGCGATGATCACGCCGCTGCAGCTGGTAGAGCTCGCTCCAGTGTTTGCCCGAGCGCTTGGAGTGCTGGTGCGAGACTGACTGTCAATCCTGCTGGTTCGCGAAGCGTTCGAGACGGTCGAGGCGTTGCTCGTCGCTCGTTCGCGGACACGTTGCGCAGGTGACGCCACCATCCGCGACTTTGAAGTAGTAGCAACAGCTGATCCGTTTACGCGTTAAGTGCGCGCGCTGTTTCGAATCATGGACGACGGTAATCGTTGAGGCATCCCCGAATTCGCGAGTCCCGCCGGGAAGAACAGATTTCGCACCGGCCAGGATCCGGGCGGGCTCCGCGCCGGTCTGCATCGCCATCCCAGTGTCGAGACTGTCGAAGAACACGCCGAGGAGGTGCCGCCGCGGCAATCGGGCGCCCCCACGGTAGTCCGTGAGGAAGTCATCGGCATGTCGCCGGATTTCGGTGCGCAGGATGCGTGCCAGATCTCGTTCGGTGCTGACGACGTCCGCCTCGTGGTGTGTGGCATCGGGGTCTGACGGGAGGCACCAGAACCTGGGTGAAAGCAGGGCGATACCGTCGGGATACGCGTGTTCGCTGTGCCGATGGAAGGCCAGCGAATGACGGTCGAGTCGCGGTACCCGCCGGGCAAGACCGAAACTCATGCCGCCGATGCACCCGGAGAGGCTGGCATACCAGTCGAGGACGTACGCCGCTGAAGCCATAGGGTGGTGCCGATGGAAGTCGCGTCGCAGCATATGCGTGACACGGCCCTCCCATTCGGCGATGAAATCGGGGCCGGCCTGGCTGCACAGTGCCCATTCACCAGTGCTGGGCTGACCGGTCGTGATCGACGCCCACGCCACTCTCTCATTGATCTGTGCAACTGTGTGGGTCAACGGGTGGGACATGATTGGCTACGAGGCTCTAGCGTCCGCGAGTTTCGCCACGGCGAATTCAGCGTTGCGCTCGATTCGGTTTCGCGCGACGGCGGGGAGTGAATCAGTGGCCAGAAGCTGCCGCCAAACGTCGTGGGATTCACGATAATGCCCTGACCAGTAGGCGACGAGTGCGTATTCGTCGAGGAGACCGTAATCGTGGATCCATTCCTCGACAAAAAGGCCGGTTCTGCTCCACGACGTGTCGACGGCATGCTTGGCGAGAATGTAGCCCTGGTGATACTTGCCGAGCAGGCGGCACATCCGGATCGCGCCATGGAGGGCCTCGACACGCTGGCATATCTCGAAGGCTGCAAGGTAGCTCTGCACGACGTCGGCGCCGTCGAACTCAAGGGCCTCTTTGAGTTGCGCCGCCCGGTACAGACTGACGAACACCTCCTGCTCCCAATAGCCCTGCTGGGCCCGTTCGAGATACGCGGCGAGCGCATCACGCTGTGCTCCACCGTCTTTCAGTGACTGGGCTCGGTAGAACGTGTAGCGCGCACGCATAAGGGGATCGGTTTCGGTCTTCAGCGCATCCGCCAGGACATCCGCGTCGTCGAGGTACTTTCGCGGGTTCCTGTTCCGTGCGCTGTCCTGGAACTGCTTGATGACGAACCCGGAAACGGCGCCGCGAGACTGGGCGAGGGAAGTCTCAAGAAATTCGTGCAGAACGCCGCGATAGTAAAAGGCGGCACGATTGCTGAAGAGCAAAGGCAGTCGATAGCTCACCTTTCCTGTGATCATCGGTATGTCGTAGAGGTCGTATTTCAGGGCGTCTCGAAACCGTTCGGCATCGAAAGTAGCGTCGGGCACAAGAACGGCGTCGGCATCGATCATCAGTCCGTAATCGACGGTGCGGACTTCGCGCAGCTTCTGCATTGCGTAACTGCGGTTGTACGCAAAGTCTCGCCATGGTTCCTGCAGTACCTTTCCCTGCTTTCCTGACTCAGCGAGATATTCGTCGACGATGTCTTGCGTGCCGTCGGTCGACCCGGTATCCACGATCAGCACATAGTCGGCGAGAGGCTCCACGCTGGTGAGGCATCGGCGGATGACGTGGGCCTCGTTTTTGACGATCATGCAGATACCGATTGTTGGCATGCGTCACCCCTTTCGTGTATTGCGTAGATCACACTAGCGGTCCTAGCCTTGAGATCATCAGCTCCGGGCCGAGAGGGGCCGGCCGATGCATGAACTCGCTTTGACGGAGAGCATCGTGGATGCGGTGTGCGAGCACGCGGCTGGCAGGCGTGTGCGTTCGGTCCAGGTTCAGGTGGGTGCGCTGTGCGCGGTAGTTCCCGACGCGATGAAGTTTTGTTTTGAACTCGCGACGTCCGGGACGGTAGCGGAAGGTGCTTCTCTCGACCTCGATGTGATCGATGCGCACGCACGGTGCCAGACGTGCGGCCAGGAGTTCATTCTGCCCGATCTGATCCTGCTTTGTTCGTGCGGAAGCGCTGACGTCGAGGTCCTGTCGGGGCGCGAATTGTGCATCAAATCCATGAAGGTGGGGTAGGGCGATGTGTTCAACATGCGGATGCGGGAATGCTGACGGGCCAATGATTTCGGTACCACGCCAGCATCAACATGAGCACGGCGATGAGCACGGTCACGGCCACGGGCATGGCCACGGGCCGGGCCAGCACACCCACGACGACGTGCACCCAGGCAAGACCGCAATCCGGTCTGACCCGCAAGAATCGGAAGAAACGATCGTCCTCGAACAAAAGGTTCTCGCCAAGAACGACCTGCTCGCGGACCACAACCGCACCCACATGGCCCAGCACGGAATCGTCGCCATCAACCTGATGAGCTCACCCGGAGCGGGAAAAACGACTTTGCTGGAACGAACGGTTCGCAGCACGAACCATCGGGTGGCAGTGATCGAGGGTGATCAGGAGACTCTCCTGGACGCGGACCGGATTGCGGCGACGGGCGCGCGCGTCGTTCAAGTCAATACAGGAGCAGGCTGCCACCTTGATGCCGCCATGCTGCAGCGCGCGCTCAGTCAGTTGTCGGCTGAGGACAACACCTTGCTGTTGATCGAAAATGTGGGAAATCTGGTGTGCCCCGCACTGTTTGATCTGGGGGAGCAGATGAAAGTGGTCATCATCTCGGTAACTGAGGGGGACGACAAGCCCCTGAAGTATCCGCATATTTTTGCGGCTGCCGATCTGGTGGTGGTCAACAAGACCGATCTGCTGCCCTACGTGGACTTCGATATGGCGGTGTGTGAAAGAAACGCACGTTCCGTCAATCCCGACGTCCGGATACTCGCGCTGTCCGCTCGCACAGGCGAAGGCCTGGACACATGGCTCAGCGAACTCGATCGTGTCATGCCCGTGGTTGCCTAATGATCAGAATGGGGTCCCGATGAAATTCGTGCGCGCGTGGCAGGCAGCCCTGACTGCCGCTGTAGGTGTCCTGCTCATGCCGGCGATCGCAGCGGCGACGCCGTCAGCCGGAGTGGAGTCCGAAGTGCTCGGTACATTTGATGTGCCCTTCAGCCTTCCTGGTGCGCCAGCAGGTGGCACGGATGTGACTTTCCGGCGCATCGAGATTGCGCCGGGCGGGTACACAGGCTGGCACTGGCATGAGGGTCCCGTATACGCGCTCGTCGCAGGGGGAACACTGACCCGCGTGCTGGCGGATTGTGCTGAAGTTGTCTCGCCGGCCGGGACTGTGGTCGAAGAAGTGGTCGGTCCCGCTGAGAGGCATAACGGGGTCAATAAGGGTGACGTGCCCACCGTCCTTTTCGTCACTTATCTGATCCCGTCGGGCCAGCCAATTGCCGTTGACGTGGAGGCGCCCGCCTGCATGTGAACGAGTGTCAGCCAGGTGATCGAAACCGGGCTTGTTATTGCAGGTCAGCGAGATCAAGAGGCTTTGACCCAGCAATTCATGATCGCGTAAGATGTGATTTGCGTCACGCAAGTGGGCCGAGGGTCGACTCCTGTGACGAAGGGGCTTTGAGGCACTGTCCCGCCCCGGAAAGTGGCAACCATGTCTGACACGGCGGCTGCAGCAGAAGAGACTTTGATTCACGTTCTGTGGATCAACGCCGGATTGAGTTGCGACGGAGACTCGGTGGCGCTTACGGCAGCTACCCAGCCGACGATCGAAGAAATTGCACTCGGCGCCTTACCCGGACTCCCCAAAATAGCTGTGCACTGGCCGCTCATCGATTTCGAATGTGGACCTGAAGGGGGAGCCGACGACTTCCTTGAGTGGTTCCGCAAAGCTGACCGCGGCGAGCTCGAACCATTCGTTCTCGTGGTCGAGGGATCAATACCCAATGAGAAGATCCACGACAGCGACGGATACTGGTGCGGGTTCGGCAACAATCCCGATGGTCAGCCGATAACGACGAGCGAATGGCTGGACCGTCTCACCCCGAAAGCAACCGCAGTGGTAGCGGTCGGGACGTGCGCGACATACGGCGGTATACACGCTATGGCCGGGAACCCCACCGGAGCGATGGGCGTACCCGACTACCTGGGCTGGGACTGGAAGTCCAAGGCCGGACTGCCGATTGTGTGCGTTCCGGGCTGTCCGATTCAGCCGGACAACCTCTCGGAAACGCTCACGTACCTGCTGTACCAGGCAACAGGCCAGGCTCCGATGATTCCTCTGGACGAGGCATTGCGGCCGACCTGGCTCTTCGGCACCACAGTTCACGAAGGATGTGACCGCGCGGGCTACTACGAAGAGGCGGACTTCGCGACCGAGTATGGCTCCCCGAAATGCATTGTCAAACTCGGATGCTGGGGCCCCGTCGTCAAATGCAACGTGCCGAAACGCGGCTGGATCAACGGTGTCGGTGGCTGCCCCAACGTAGGCGGAATCTGCATCGGATGCACCATGCCAGGTTTCCCGGACAAGTTCATGCCGTTCATGGATGAACCTCCAGGCGGCAAGCTCTCCACCACTGCGGTAGGAGTGTACGGATCGGTCATCCGCAGCTTGCGAAAAATCACCGGACACACTGTCGATCGAGAACCCGCCTGGCGTACGCCAAGCCAGACTCTCACAACCGGCGCCACCCGCACTTGGTAGAGCAAAGAGGCAAGCGATGACATCGACTATTCACGGCCCCGGCCCGCTGCCCACCCCGCCGCTGGCCCAAGAAGGCCCCGACGGCCTGGTGGAAATGAACTGGGATCCCATTACAAGAATTGTGGGGAGCCTAGGTATCTACACAAAAATTGATTTCAAAAAGAAGGAGGTCGTCGAGTGTCACAGCACGTCGTCGATCTTCCGTGGCTACTCCATCTTCATGAAAGGAAAAGACCCGCGAGACGCGCACTTCATCACCAGCCGTATCTGCGGCATTTGTGGTGACAACCATGCGACGTGCTCGTGCTACACGCAGAACATGGCGTACGGCGTCAAACCCCCGCACATTGGCGAATGGATCGTCAATCTAGGCGAGGCCGCCGAGTACATGTTCGATCACAATATCTTCCAGGAGAACCTGGTTGGGGTGGACTTCTGCGAGAAGATGGTCGCCGAGACCAACCCCGGCGTACTGGACAAAGCGAACAAGACCGAGGCGCCGCATGCAGGCGAGCACGGATACAAGACTATCGGCGACATCATGCGGTCGCTCAATCCGTTCTCGGGTGAGTTCTATCGTGAGGCGCTCGCCGTCAGCCGCTCCACACGCGAGATGTTCTGCCTGATGGAAGGCCGTCACGTTCACCCCTCGACGCTCTATCCAGGCGGTGTGGGAACAGTCGCCACCATCCAGTTGATGACCGACTACATGAGTCGGTTGATGCGCTACGTCGAATTCATGAAGAAGGTCGTGCCTATGCACGACGATCTCTTCGATTTCTTCTATGACGCGCTGCCGGGCTACGAGAAGGTCGGCCTGCGAAGGACGCTGCTCGGCTGCTGGGGATCGTTCCAGGATCCCGAAGTGTGCAACTTCGCCTACCGGGACATGGAGGACTGGGGACGGAAGATGTTTGTCACCCCAGGTGTCGTCGTCGATGGAAAGCTGGTGACGACGTCGCTGGTCGACATCAATCTCGGTATCCGGATCCTGCTGGGCAGCTCGTACTACGACGACTGGACTGACCAGGAAATGTTCGTGACCCACGATCCGCTGGGTAATCCGGTTGACAGGCGTCACCCCTGGAATCAGCACACCAACCCGCGCCCACAGAGGCGGGACATGGATGACAAGTACTCGTGGGTCATGTCGCCCCGCTGGTATGACGGAAAAGATCATCTGGCGCTCGATACGGGTGGCGGTCCGCTCGCGCGGCTCTGGACTACGGCGCTCGCCGGTCTCGTGGATTGCGGCTACGTGAAGGCCACGGGCAGCAGCGTGCAGATCAATCTGCCGAAGACAGCGCTCAAGGGGCCGGTCAGCTTCGAATGGGAGATCCCCAAGCACGGATCGAACACCATAGAACGCGACCGGGCGCGCACGTACTTCCAGGCGTACGCGGCTGGATGCGCGCTGCATTTCTGCGAGAAGGCGCTGGAAGAAATTCGGGCCGGCAGAACGAAGACGTGGGAGAAGTTCGAGGTCCCCGACGAAGGAATCGGATGCGGCTTCACCGAGGCGGTCCGCGGCGTGCTCAGCCACCACATGGTGATTCGTGACGGCAAGATCGCGAACTACCACCCGTACCCGCCAACGCCGTGGAATGCGAATCCGCGCGATAGCTACGGAACGCCGGGCCCCTATGAGGATGCGGTGCAGGGCCAGCCGATCTTCGAGGAGAACACGCGAGAGAACTTCAAGGGGATCGACGTGATGCGAACTGTTCGCAGCTTCGATCCGTGCCTGCCCTGCGGGGTGCACATGTACCTCGGTGGCGGAAAGACGCTCGAGAAGCTCCACTCTCCGACGCAATCACTGACCGGCGAGTGACGAGCACCATGACTTCCCGGGGCCCCGAACAGTGGCGGACTGCGGGCGAGCGCATCGATGCGTTGCTCGACGCGATGGCGTCGAGTGGACCTATCGTGCGTGAGCGAGCCGAACATCTCGTCCGGGAAGTCGTTGGGCTCTACGGAGCCGCGCTCGAGCAGATACAGGCACTCGCCGGCGAATGTGATGACAAACAGTTGCTGCGCAAGCTCGCGGACGATGACCTCGTCGCGAGCTTGCTGCTTGTGCACGGCCTCCATCCGGACGACGAGGAGACCAGGGTCCGCCGCGCGCTTGACAGCGTGCGGCCCTACCTTGGATCACACGGTGGCGACGTCGACCTCATCGGTATTGAGGACGGTGTCGTTCATCTGCGTTTCCAGGGCACGTGTAAGAGTTGCCCCTCGTCGGCGGCCACCCTCGAACTCGCGGTGGAAGGTGCCATCAAAGCCGCTGCCCCGGAAGTGACAGCGATCGAGGCGGAAACAGCCTCGCCCGAAGCAGGGGCAACTAGCGGGGGTTCTGGGGTCATCTCCCCAGATTCCCTGTTCTCGAAGGTCCACCAGCACGCGAACTGGGTTGCACTGCCTGAGCTCGCGGATCTCGCTGACGGGGAAGTCGGGGGCTACGCACTTGGTGGCACGACAGTGCTTGTGTGTCGAAGTGGCGCGGACGTCTTCGCGTTCATCGACCGTTGCCCCCACTGCCTGAACTCGATGGCCGGGGCGGTGCTCCACCGCATGGCGGGCGCGAAGGCAGGTGCCGCCGTGCTGCGCTGCCCGCAATGCCGCACTCACTACGACATCCGTCGTGCAGGCGCAGGAATGGACGACGCCGGCGAACACCTGACGCCGCTTCCCGTGCTGCCGAGAAATGGAACGCTCTCAGTCGCGCTTCCAGCGGGAGCCGGGCAGTGAGCGGGGCGCCGAGCAGTTCCGGGGGAGATTCGCCGTTCGAGGTTCTGCGGCGAATCCGTGGCACTAGGCCGCAAACACCGCCGGGCGAACGCTGCGACATGTGTGCGGTACCGATTGATGGGGAAGCCCACTCACACGTCGTTGATGTGCAGGGACGACAGCTGATGTGTGTCTGCAGGCCGTGTTACCTGCTTTTCACCGAAACGACAGCGAACCTGCGCTTCCGTGCCGTGCCTGATCGTTACCTGCGATTCGCTTCGGACGCCCTCACTCTCGACCACTGGAATGCACTCGACATCCCAGTGGGGCTCGCCTTCTTCTTCCGGAACTCCGTGCTCGATCGGATGGTGACTTTCTATCCGGGGCCAGCCGGTGCTACGGAGTCAGAGCTCGCGATTGACCAGTGGAGCCAGATCATCGACGCGATACCGCATCTCTCGCTGATGCTTCCTGACGTTGAAGCGCTGCTGATCCGTGTCCCCGAGCAGGGGCAGGGGCAGCCCGAATGCTTCCTCGTGCCGATCGACGCGTGTTACGAACTGGTCGGGCAGTTACGTGCTGTGTGGCGCGGGTTCGACGGAGGCCAGGACGCGAGGCGCCGCATCGATGCCTTCTTTAGCCAGGTAGCTGCGCGAAGCAAGCCTGCTGTCGCCAGTTCCGCGGGCGGTGGGAGATGACCGCACTGCAGTTTGAGGTGCTCACCGTTGAGCCAGAACAGTTCGCTGTCACCCCGAATCTTCTCGTAACCTTGCGCATTACGGAACAGAGCGCGGCGCAGGTGCACGCAATAGTCCTGAACTGCCAGATCCGCATCGAGCCACAGCGCCGCCGTTACAGCGACGAGGAAGCTGCGGGCCTGCGTGACCTGTTCGGCCCTCGTGAGCAATGGGCGTCAGCGGTGCGGGCATTTCAGTGGCTTCACACGGCAACAACAGTGCCGGGATTCGTCGGCTCGTACGACGCGACGCTGCCCATACCCTGCACGTACGATTTCGAGGTCACCGCGGCGAAGTATCTGCACGCGCTCGATCGAGCGGAAAATGACGGGAACGGCCCACAAGGCGAAGTGCCCCTAGTGCCTCTCGTTTTCCTTTTCAGCGGCTCCGTTTTCACCAGAAGCGGCGCTGGGATCCACGTCGAACGCGTCCCCTGGCACTGCGAAGCGAGCTACGACATGCCAGTGAAGGTCTGGCATGACCTCATCGCGCAGCACTATCCGAACAGTGGCTGGCTGCGTCTGGATACGGACACGATGAACGCGCTTCTGCGTTTCAAGGCGGCAAAGGGTCTCACGACACTCGATGCCGCGGTGTCGCTTCTGCTGCTGCACGAGCGTGACGCGGGGGAGGTGCCGAAGTGAGTGATCTCGCGGTGAACCCCGAAAGCCTGGAACGCGCACGCGCCGTCGCGGACGCAGTGCTGTACGAGGGGTATTTGCTGTATCCGTACCGTGCGGATGCCCGGAAGAACCAGACGCGGTGGCAGTTTGGTGTTCTTGGCCCACCGGGAGCGGCGGAACGCTTCGCAGGAGAGGAATCGCACCTCAGCGCGCAATGCCTGGTCCGTTGCGGCGCACACGGCCAGGTAGGCGTCAGTTTGAGGTTCCTGCAATTGCAGAGACGCGAGGTCGAAGACTTTCGCGAGGGCCGCTTCGTGTCAGTACCTGAAATGACTGTGGGGGAGCACAAGTACCTCGCTTGGGACGAAGCGGTGGCGCATGACGTCGATCTCGGAGACCTAGCGCTTCGGTCACCGCACGCTCTGATTGCGGAGGTCAGTGGTGCTGAGGATATCGAGATGCTCACCGACAACGGGGCAGTCGCTGGCCGGGTACGCCGGACACACTGGCCGCTGCGAGCGGAAGTGTCAGTGCACGCCACCGGAGACGGCGACCTGCTTACAGTCAATGTCGCCGTGCGCAACACCAGTGCGACAACAGGCTCGAGCGACCCGAAGACTGATGCCATACGCAGTTCACTGCTCGGTGCTCACATGATACTGACGACCTCAGAAGCGGAGTTTGTTTCTCTGCTCGAGCCCGGCGAACGCACCGAAGACCCCCGAGAGGCCGCAGAGGAAGTCCGAGCAGCGAACTCGTGCGTTCATCACCGTTGTTTCCCGGTCCTTGCGGGCCTGCCCGGCGAACGTCACGTTGTTCTGATTTCGCCGATCATCCTCTACGACTACCCGGAGATCGCCGGGGAAAGCAGGGGCCCCATGTTCGATGCCACAGAAATCGACGAGATCCTCACGCTGCGCGTCATGGCCATGACGGAGGACGAGAAGGCAATGGCCCGCGCGACCGATCCGCTCGCGGCAGAGATCATTGACCGCGCAGACCAGACCACTGCCGATTCTCTCGGGGCGCTGCATGGAACGATCAGAAACGCTGACCACGTGCCGGTCTTTACCGAATCGGGGGAGGACAAACCCTGGTGGGACCCTGCCGTCGATTCCTGCGTAGATCCAGAAACCGACACGGTGACGATCCGCGGCGTGGCCGTCGGAAAAGGGAGTCTGGTGCGGGTACACCCGTCCCGCAGCGCAGACGCACAGGACCTGTTCTTCAAAGATCAGGTTGCGCGAGTGACGATGGTGCACACCGACGTGGACGGTGGCACGCATATCGGCGTCGTCCTTGTTGATGATCCGGCAGCCGATCTGCACGACTGGTTTGGCCGCTACTTGTACTTCGCGCCGAGCGAACTCGAGCCGCTCAGCGCTGATGGCACGTCACCCAGGAAGGAGAGTGCATCATGAAGGAACTCGGAGTCGCCACAACGGTGTTCCTGTCGCTACTCGTAGCGGTAGGGCTGGTCGTTGGAGTCAAATCCGTTCCAGATATCAAGCGCTACATGCGTATGCGTCAGATGTAGCGGCGCGCGATGACGGACGATTCAGTGGCGCCAGACGGCCCGGAGCTGAAAGACGCGCCGGGCCCTCCGGCTGCGACCCGTGTTCTCGTCGCTGGTATTGGGAACATTTTCCTCGGCGATGACGGGTTCGGGCCGGCGGTGCTGCGCGCACTCAACGGTGGCAGTATTGCGGTGCCACCATCGGTGCGGTGCGTTGACTACGGAATCCGGGGCATGCACCTTGCCTACGACTTGCTCGAAAAGTGGGGCGGCCTGATCCTCGTCGACGCGCTACCCAGCCGCGGCGCCCCTGGCACAGTTCACGTGCTTGAGGTCGATGCGCGCGACATCACTGAGTTGCGTTCCACCGAGGTGCCCCGCAATGTCGCTCAGATCGACGGTCACGCGATGGATCCGGCGGCCGTTTTTGCGAGCCTCGACGCTCTGGGGGGCAGCCTGCCCCGGACACTCGTCGTCGGCTGCGAGGCACAGACGACCGCTGAAGGCATCGGCTTGTCGCTACCTGTCGAGGCAGCCGTGCCCATCGCCGCCCGTAAGATCGCCGAACTCGTTGCGAAGCTCGAACCAGCTGGCGCGGGAAAGGAGGGCTGATCCATGTGCCTCGGAATTCCTGGCCGGGTACAGCGAATGCTGGAGGGGTACGGTGATCAGCTCGCGCTCGTCGACGTGGAAGGGGAACTCCGGAAGGTCAACATTGGCCTGCTGTCGGATGTACCGAACGGTGGACCACCCGTCGCACCCGGCGAATGGGTGATAATCCACATGGGTTTCGCGGTCGAGCGAGCGACACCTGAGGGTGCGGCGCAAGCGAGAGCGGGACTGGAATTGCTCGGCCGCGGAGCGTCACCGCAAACACGAGGTGACCCACCATGACTCGGGTGCGGCATCGTCTAGTGGTCAACGGGGTTGTCCAGGGCGTCGGATTCCGTCCGTTCGTCTACGCGACCGCGTCGGAACTCGCGCTCACCGGTGAAGTCAGCAACGACAGCAGTGGCGTCCGCATCGAGGTTGAGGGTGAGGCATCCGCCGTGCTCGAATTTGCGCGGCGCGTCGAACACGAACCGCCGCCCCTTGCGGTCGTGGAATCGCTGAAGGTGGACTCGGCGCCCGTTCGTGGCGGAACTGGGTTCCGCATCGCCGATACCTCCCACCACGCCGGCGGTCGCACACTCGCCTCACCGGATGTCGCGATCTGCGCCGACTGCCTGAGCGAACTGTGCGACCCACATGATCGCCGCTACCGCCACGCCTTCATTACATGCACCAACTGTGGTCCACGTTTCACGATCATCCGGGAATTGCCTTACGACCGGCGCTCCACCACGATGGCGCAATTCCCGATGTGTGAACGCTGCACTGCGGAGTACCGAGATCCTGCGGATCGCCGTTTCCATGCTCAGCCCATCGCTTGCCCGGACTGTGGTCCGGTACTTGAGTTTGTTGAGCCGCAACGACAGCCGCTCGCCGGAGAGCGTGCCCTTGAACGTGCGCGGTCGGTGATCTCGGCCGGTGGCATAGTCGCGGTGAAAGGAATCGGAGGCTTCCATCTCGCGTGTGACGCGCGCAGTCCGGAGGCGGTGGCGAAACTGCGGGAGCGGAAACGGCGCCGCGCCAAGCCGTTCGCCGTCATGGTGCGCGACCTATCGACCGCACGTCACGTCGCTCATGTGGATGCCAGCGAAGAGCGGGTGCTGACGAGCCCACAGCGGCCAATCCTCCTACTGCGAAAGAACAGTGCCGGTCGCCTCGCCGAAGGCGTCGCACCAGGCATCCCTGATCTCGGTGTGATGCTCGCATACACCCCATTGCATCACCTGCTTCTCGGATTGCCGGGCGACCCGGACGGTCCCGATGCGCTTGTCATGACGTCAGGCAACCTCGGGGGTGAGCCGATTGCGTTCCGGAACGATCATGCGGTGGAGCGTCTGAGGGAAATCGCGGACGCATGGCTCCTGCACGACAGGCCCATATTGGTTCCGTGCGATGACTCGGTGGTGCGTGTCGTGGATGGTGCCGAGATGCCGCTCCGGCGTTCGCGCGGGTACGCCCCGATGCCGATAGCGCTGCCGGTCCGGGTCCCGCCAGCCCTCGCTGTGGGAGCGGATGTCAAGAATACGTGCGCGGTCGCCGAAGGTCGCTACGCATGGCTCAGCCAGCACGTGGGCGACATGGATGACATCGCCACCCTCGAGGCGTTCAGCAACACCGAGCGGCATCTACAGCACCTCACAGGAGTCGAGCCGCAGCAGGTCATTGCCGACGCACATCCTGATTACCGCTCAGTGGCGTGGGCGCACCGCCACTCCAGCGGGCGACCGCTCCGCTCTGTGCAGCACCACCACGCGCACCTCGCCGCCGTGATGGGCGAGCACGGACTCGGTGCGCATGAGAGCGTCGTCGGATTTGCCTATGACGGCACCGGGTATGGAACTGATGGGGCGATCTGGGGAGGCGAAGTCCTCATTGGCGGTTACAAGGAGTTCAGGCGGTTCGCTCATCTGAAGTATGTGCCGCTTCCAGGCGGGGATCTGAGTGTGGAGCGGCCCTACCGAATGGCGCTCGCCCACCTCTACGCTGCGGGAATACCGTGGGCGGACGATTTTGCTCCCGTCCAGGCGTGTCCAGCGCCGGAACGTCAGGTTCTGTGGCACCAGCTCCAGACTGGGTTCGGTTGCACTCCCACCTCGAGTTTCGGACGATTGTTTGATGCGATCGCAGCACTGTGCGGGGTGCGCCAGAGGGTCGATTATGAAGCAGAAGCGGCGATTGAGCTGGAAGGCCTCTCGCGTGGCATCGACGGTGGCGAGGGCTACCGGTTCGCCCTCGTCGACGACGTGGCGGATCCCGCTCCGATGCTGCGGGCACTCCTCGAGGATCTTCGCGAAGGCGTTCCGGCAGGCGTCGTGGGCGCTCGCTTCCACGCCGCTGTCGCCGATCTGACGCTGCGGTGGGCGCTGGCAGCCCATGACGAGACCGGTCTGGAAGCGTTCGCACTGACGGGCGGAGTCTTCCAGAACTCGCTGCTGCACAGTCTGGTGCGCGCGAAGCTGGCTGGCCTCGGCTTCACGGCGTACTCGCACCATCGTGTGCCGCCAAACGACGGGGGCATCGCACTCGGCCAGTTGCTTGTGGGGTGCTCGCAATGAAAGTCGCCGCTACAAAAACAACCCCAATCAGCCTTACGAAGTAATGCGATTCTAGGAGGAGCGATGTGCTTAGCGGTCCCGGGGAAGATCCTCGAAATGGAAGAACGCGACGGCACGATGATGGCAGAGGTGGATTTTGGGGGCGTCCACAAAGAGGTGTGCCTGCAGTACATTCCCGATGCCGCGGTGGGTGACTACGTCATCGTCCATGTGGGTTTCGCCATTCAGCGTCTTGATGAGGAATCCGCGATGAAAACCCTTGCCGAGTTCGAGCAACTCGGAATTCTGGAGGAAGAGTTCGGTGATCAATTCGCGCTCGCCGCGAAACAGGCCGGGCTGAGCACAGGGACGGAAGAATCATGAAATACCTCGACGAGTTCAGCAATCCCGAACTGGCGAAAAAGCTGCTCGACCAGATTCATGCGGCCACCACGAAGCCCTGGGCGATTATGGAAGTGTGCGGTGGTCAGACGCATTCGATCATCCGCCACGGAATTGACCAGCTGCTCCCGAAGCAGATTGAAACGATCCACGGCCCAGGCTGTCCAGTCTGCGTCACACCACTGGAGATCATCGACAAGGCACTTGCGATCGCGGCACGGCCAGACGTTATTTTCTGCTCCTTCGGGGATATGCTGCGGGTGCCGGGCAGCGAGTCAGATCTTTTCCGAATCAAAAGCAACGGCGGCGATATCCGCGTTGTGTATTCACCGCTAGATGCGCTGACGATCGCTCGCCAGAACCCCGATCGGCAGGTTGTCTTCTTCGGTATCGGATTCGAGACAACGGCTCCCGCCAACGCGATGACCGTATATCAAGCGCAGCGTCTTGGAATAAAGAACTTCTCATTGCTAGTTTCCCACGTACTCGTGCCACCGGCGGTCGCCGCGATCATGGAATCACCAACGTGCCGGGTCCAGGCCTTCCTCGCCGCGGGCCACGTGTGCAGTGTGATGGGAACTGAGGAGTATCCGCCTCTGTGCGAGAAGTATCAGGTCCCCATCGTCGTCACGGGATTCGAGCCTCTTGACATTCTCGAGGGGATCCGGCGGACCGTTCTGCAGCTCGAGAACGGACGCTACGAGCTCGAGAACGCGTATCGCCGCGCGGTGCAGGCGGAAGGAAATCTCGCAGCCAAGCAGATGCTCGACGATGTCTTCGAACGAACGGACCGGGGCTGGCGCGGCATCGGTGTGATCCCAGACAGCGGCTGGCGGCTCTCACCGAAATATCGTGCGTACGACGCGGAACATCGGTTTGAGGTCACCGATCTTCATACTGACGAGTCTCCGATCTGCCGCTCGGGTGAGGTTCTGCAGGGGCTCATCAAACCTCACGAGTGTTCGGCGTTCGGCAAACAGTGCACGCCGCGAACTCCATTGGGCGCGACCATGGTGTCGTCCGAAGGCGCGTGCGCCGCGTATTTCCTGTACCGCCGTCTCGAACTGAGGGAGGTCAGTGGTGTCTGATCTGAAGGTGTCTGATCGTGCCACTGTCGACATGGACAGCTGGGTGTGCCCAGTCCCGCTGCGCGATTCCCCGAACATAGTCATGGGCCACGGCGGTGGCGGGGCGATGTCGGGCGAACTGGTCGAGCACCTATTTCTTCCCGCTTTCGGTGCTTCGGCGGTCGCTGGACTCTCCGATTCCGCTGTTGTTTCCGTAGGCGGAGTCCGGCTCGCGTTCTCGACGGATTCCTTTGTTGTAAAACCTATGACGTTTCCCGGCGGGAGCATCGGCGATCTTGCGGTCAACGGCACGGTAAACGACGTCGCAATGTCGGGTGCTCGTCCGCTCGTCTTGTCCACTGCGTTCATCCTTGAAGAAGGCACCACTCTCGCCTCGATCGCGCACGTGGCTGAGGCGGTCGGTGCTGCGGCTCAGATAGCCGGTGTCAAACTTGTCACTGGCGACACGAAAGTGGTGGACTCCGGGCACGGTGACGGTGTGTACATCAACACGAGTGGTATCGGAATCATCGACGAAGGCATCGATATCCGGCCAGAACGTGCGCGGCCGGGAGACGTGGTTATCGTCAGCGGTGATATCGGTGTGCACGGCGTGGCAATACTCAGCTGCCGGGAGGGGCTCGAATTCGGAACGACCATCCGCAGCGATACAGCGGCGCTCAATGGGCTCGTCGCAGACATGATCGCTACGGGTGCCGATCTGCACGTTATGCGCGACCCGACACGCGGCGGCGTCGCGGCATCATTGAACGAGATCGCGCGTTCCGCCGGGGTGGGGGTGTCACTTTCTGAGCGTGCGCTGCCGGTACCCCCGGAAGTGCGAGATGCGTGCGGCTTACTCGGGCTCGATCCGCTGTACGTGGCGAATGAAGGGAAGCTTCTCGCTTTTGTCGATCCGGCTGATGCGGACAAGGTGCTCGCGGCCATGCGGAACAACCCGTTGGGCGGCCGCGCCGCGATAATCGGCTCGGTGGTCGCCGAGCACCCGGGAATGGTGGTGGCGAAAACCGGACTGGGTGGTACGCGGGTAGTCGACCTGCCTGCCGGTGAGCAACTGCCGCGGATCTGCTGAGGCGGGCATGAAGGCCGCAGAGGTTGCCTCGGGCGCTGCCCTGTTCGCGCGTTACGCGTACCCGCCGAACGAACTCGGATACTGCGGTCCCCCCGGTGTTACAGCCACGGTGCAGCAGTTGTCCGGGGCGCCTTCACCGGAGCAGGCCAGGATGTGGGCACGCAGCTTTGATGGCGCGTGGCCGTATCTGACGGAGATCGCCGCCGCATTCGGGAGTGCTGACCCGTTGCGCGCCGATGTGGTGGAGGCGTACTGGGTGGGCACCCCACTTCTCAAAGAGATTGATCCCGGTCGCCTGCTGAGCCGACTGCAGGACTCCTTTCGTGGGCAGGTTGGCAACCTCCTCGCATCCGCACGAAGCGCATGTGCGCACCACAGCTTCCATGTCTTCGTGGTGTACCCATGGGCGCGCATGCTCGATAAGGGTCCGGCTGCGCTGTCAGTTCTACAGAATTGCCGAATACGGTGGGGGAAAGTCACCGATGTGTCGGACGAAGAAGTGACCGTGCTGTCGCGCCCCCTCGAGTACAACGGTGCGCTGAGCCTCGGGGCGCCGACCGCTGAAACCGCGCGGTGGCGAGTCGCGGGCCAGCAACTGGCGGGACGCCCAATGGCCGGGGAAAGTGTTGCGCTGCACTGGGACTGGATATGTGACCGGCTCGAGCCTGGACAAACGGCGCAGCTGCAAACGTACACGGAGATGACGCTGCAGTGGGTAAATGAACTGCTAGGGCGCCACGGCTAGCAGCGATCAGGCAGTAGCAGGTGTCAGTTTGACGCGGGCGTTCGCTTTGCGTGGCGCGGGCGGAGCGAGCCGGTCGGACACCCAGGAGACCATCGGCACGATGGCCGGCATGAAGGCGGGAGAGAGGATGAGGAGGATCATGCCGACGAGGTGCATCCAGAATGGATCCATGGTGTGTTAATCCTTACGTTGCGGACAGATGCTGAAGATGTGTAACAGCGTAGGACGAACACGGGAAAGGTGTCAATAGAAGACACGAATTTGACCAGTGTGTGGACATCAATGGTTATGCGTAGTAACCGCGTGGGCGCGGGTGATGGTGATGTATCAGCGAGAGGCGCTCAGGCGAGCAATCGCCGTGCGACGAGACGGATCTGCTGCGCCGCGTCCTCGGGATTTCCGAGCGGCGAAAGCAGATGGCTCAATGTGAGGCGAACCCCCACCTCGACGGCGCATTTGATGTCAGATTGCTGAAGTTCAAGGCCCGAATAGACAGCAGCGGCGGCATCGCTGATCGCTTCGATCGCACGAGCCATGACGGGACCAGTTTCACCCGAAAGCAGGGGCAGCAGTTCCGTATCTCCGCCCGCGCTCCCCGCCGCAATTGCCCGGATCAGAGGGTTCCCGGCGCCGCTGATCAGGGTTGCTTCTGCAGCCGCGCCTATTCCGTCGGCCAGCGAAGCGGGGTGTATCCGGAACTGCGCGGCCGCACCAGAGACCAAGCGATCCGCCTCACGCGTTACCAGTGTCTCGCCAAGCGCGTGTTTGGCCCCGGTCTCCCGATAGAGGACTTGGCGGCTGACACCCACCCGCTGAGCGATCTCCGACATTGTTACCGCACCCCAGCCGCGTTCAGCAGTGATATCGCTTGCCGCGTCGAGGATTCTGTCGCGCAGCATCTGACGCACCTCGGCCTGAAATGTGCGGGACTGCTCCATGCCCTGATCCTACGACGGGTCTGCAGCGACGGTTCGAGTGGTCCAATTTTCAGCTTTCGGAATCGCTTGCGCAGAGGCTCTGCCGGCCGTAGGTTGACATTGCGGCGCTCGCCCCAGACCCCGGTGATGTGACGCGAATTTAGCTACTCACAGTTGAGTCTGGAGTTTCTGTCCTAGCGCTTGTGAAGGATGGTAATGAATCCACCGGGGAATGCGTCCTTCGACGCATCAGAGGATCTCAGAATGGTGATCAATGAGCTCGCCAGGGAATTCGAAGACGAGGCGGCGCCTACCTTTCTGGAGAGGCTTCGACGTTTCTTCCTTCCCTGTTACGGCGCACGAGCTAACGCTTCGGATGCGATTGATTCACCACCGATGGGCCGCAACTGGAGTGCGTGACATTGCGGTTAAATCTTGAGGTCAAAGCGCACAACCCGCTCTGCGACATCATGCAATTTGAGGCCCAATCTGCGCGAATGCTTCCGCATCTCCGCGAACGCCGCGTCTGGGGTGATTTTCCGCTGATTTGCGAGCACACCTTTGGCCTGTTCGATGATGACACGCGAGTCGAGCGCTCGCTGCAACTGCGCCGCAAGTTCTTCGTGCTGACGGATTTTCGAAGCGTTGACGAGATACCCCGTCGCCATGTCCGCGAGAACTGCAGCCACATCGAGCTCGCTTTTTGTCCAGGTGTGGATATCGGTGGAGTAGATGTTCAGCGCGCCTACGTGTTCATCGCCGATCTGCATGGGAATCCCGGCAACCGAACGTATGCCCTGTTCAGCGGCCATAGTCGCGTAGGTCGGCCACCGTGCGAGGTGTTCGGTGATGTCAGTTGCCACGACGATGTCGCCGCTCAGGTAGGCGTCGTAGCACGGCCCGGACTTTTCCCTTTCCTGGCACCGTTCGAGCTGCTCGACCAGAGGGTTCAGGGATCCGAGAGAGTCGACGTAACGAAGGTGATTAGCAGAAGCGAGGGTGACACCAGCTCCGCTGACGTCGAGCACCCCTGTCACGGATCCGACAAGTTCGTGGATGGCAGTTTCCGCCTCGTAGGGCGACACGAGAACTCTCGTGAACCGCCTTAACGCGTCAAGAAATTGCTGCTGGTTATACATCACTACTCTCATGCAGCGCTTTCACCTAGATTACGCTGATTAGACCGGAGAGACCATACATGACGGAACTTGGTGGCGGCGCGAGGATTTCCAGCGCAGGAGAGCCCGACAAATCGGATCAGATCAAGAAGTACGTCGCGGAGCATAGGCGGCGCGGATCGATCTGGGAGGTGCAAATACTGACCAGCGGGGCGTCGGGAATTCAGCAGATCAGTGACACCGTGATCTCCTGCGATCTCGACCTGGCGATGGATCAGTTGTGCACTCGTGTAAGTGGCCGTGAGCAATTTGGCGAGGGCATGTTCGTGATCGCGGCGCCTTTCGCCGTCGAATCGGCGACCTTTAACAGTACGCCCAGTGGGAAGCCGCAGAAGGTGCTTGTCTCACGGCTGAAGTCGCTTGCGGAGGAACGGCGTCTGGCGTGGGATGGCTGGCGTTTCTTGTCTCACGACGAACCGCTCAGTCGCGGGTGGCGGGATGCGGAAGGCTGAGGGGATCTACGGCCCCTTAAGCGAGGGGATCGAGACCGCCGCGCCGGGTGAAATTAGAGGACGCGTCCGTTCGTGACAGAATGGACGCCCGTGAAGACTTTCGAAGCCCTGTTCGCCGAATTGCAGGACCGCGCAGCGACCCGCCCAGAAGGGTCCGGCACCGTTAAGGCACTCGACGCTGGCGTGCACGCGCAGGGCAAGAAGATTCTGGAAGAGGCCGGTGAAGTGTGGCTAGCCGCCGAATACCAGGGGGACGCAGAGCTCTCAGAGGAGATTTCTCAGCTCCTGTACTGGGTGCAGGTTCTCATGGTGGGACGGGGACTGTCTCTCGAGGATGTCTACCGACATCTGTGATGACGCGCCGCGCCATCACCACTACTCACCCCCCACCCACACGTTGAAGACCTCTGAGGAAGTTCACATGTTGCGAGTTGCTGTACCAAACAAGGGCGCACTTTCAGAATCGGCTGCGGAGATTCTCTCTGAAGCGGGGTACCGAACCCGTTCGGACAGCAAGGACTTGACCGTTCTGGATCCCGTGAACCAGGTCGAGTTCTTCTTTCTTCGCCCGAAAGACATTGCGATTTATGTCGGCTCCGGGGAACTAGATCTTGGAATTACTGGCCGGGATCTGGCTACTGATTCGGGTGCTCCGGTTCGTGAGCGCCTTGCCATGGGGTTCGGACGTTCGACGTTCAGGTACGCGGCACCGCAAGGGCGTGAGTGGACAGTCGAAGATCTGCAGGGGCTGCGTATCGCCACGTCCTATCCGAACCTTGTTCGCGCTGACCTTTCCCGCCGGGGAGTCGATGCTACTGTCATCCGGCTCGATGGTGCCGTCGAGATTTCGATCCAGCTCGGAGTGGCGGACGCTATCGCCGATGTCGTCGGTTCAGGCCGCACATTGCGTCAGCACAACCTCGCGGCTTTCGGTGATTCGCTATGCGATTCAGAAGCGGTTCTCCTGGAACGCGATGGCGACGAGCCGAGCACATCTGCTCGGGACCAGCTTGTCGCCCGCATCCAGGGGGTCGTGTTCGCCCAGCAGTATATGATGCTGGACTACGACTGCTCACAGAACCTCCTCGAAGCTGCAACAGCCATCACGCCAGGGATTGAGTCGCCGACTGTGGCACCGCTGGCCGAGCCCGGATGGGTCGCCGTCCGTGCAATGGTGTCGCGGCGCAGCGTCAACCAGGTGATGGACGACCTCTCCGCACTGGGCGCCAAGGCCATCCTTGCGTCGGACATCAGGTCGTGCAGGCTGTAGCGCGTCAGCTGGTGACGCGTCTTTCCAGGCCGTCCAGCATCACGGCGATCTTCTCGTCGAGCCATCCACGCCCGTACCAGCCGGAGTCGTCCGCGACGACTTCGGTCAGGATCTCGGGGCGTGACCAATCGGCCCTGAAACGGTCTCGAGTGGTGATCCCCTCACCTGCAGGCTGATCGAGCCGCGCCATCTTTGAGTAATTAGTCAAGGTCAGGTCTGAGATGAAGTCCACGGCCAGCATCGCGTCATGCACACTGAACCCTTGTCGCTGGATTCCGTCAACTATGCGCGCGGCCAGCTCGGTACCTTCCGGCGGGGTTCCTTGCACGGTCAGCATCGCTTCCGCGAGCCCGGGGTATTCGCTGAACATGTGCCACATCGAATCGGCCAGCCCGGTAAGCGTGTCACGCCAATGCTGCGAGCCGTCTGGCCATTGTGTTCGCGCTATCGCCGTCCCGATGCTGGCGACGAGTAGCGCATTTCGGTCGGCGAAATAGCGGTAAAGGGCAGAATGCGTCACTCCGAGGCGCTTCGCGACCGTCGGCATCGACGCATCCGAAAGCCCGGTTTCAAGAGCTGCATTGATGATGTCTGGTTCGTGAAGCGACCGTGGGCGTCCGGTCTTCTTCCCACTCTTCGTCGCCGCCATAAAGAGTGACTTTAGTCCCCAAACGTGCAAATGTCCGCTGGACGCGTCCAGTTACGAATGTTGCCAACGGAATTGGCTCCGCACGATGAATTCCGCCATCGAGTCTGGTCTGTCCTATGAACCCGCAAAGATTGTGAAGGGCGGGCAGCATCGAGAGAAGGTTTGAGCCCATGGCACGCATGCTTTTTGTCAATACGTACGTGAACGATGTTGTGGCCGCGAAGGAGTTCTTCGGAGCCCTGGGTTTCACGTTCAATGATCAGTTCAGCGACGATTCGACGATCTGTATGGTCGTGAATGAGCTGACGTGCGTCATGCTGATGACACCGGACCGATTCCAGGGCTTCATTGCGGACGAAATGTGTGACACGGCAACGGCGCGTGAGGCATTGCTGTGCATCTCCGCGGACACACGCGACGATGTTGACCGCATTGTTGAGACTGCACTGGAACGAGGCGGAACCAAGTGGATGGAGCCGCAGGATCACGGCTTCATGTATGGACGGGCGTTCCGTGATCCCGACAATCACGTATGGGAAGTAATGTGGATGGATCCGGCGGTCGCGGCGGGCGAGGCACCGGCTGAAGCGGCTACCGCGGGCTGATAAGCAGCGTTTGAGCGGATCGCCCCACCGGACCTTTCTCGTCGTAGATCACGGCGCTGCACATGCCGATTCCGTCGGGCCCGGCGGTCGTCTTGGCTGACAGCCCGATCCACTCACCTTCGGGGAGACGGTGGATGTGCACCGTGAGATCGGTGTTGAGGTAGGTCCACTCGCGGATGTCGAGTTTCGCGCCGATGCCGTTAGCCGAATCGACGATTGTGAAGAGACGTTGCAGCGGAGTCAGCGGTTCGTCGTCCACCAGCAGAACGCGTGGACGCCCCCATGTCTGCCCTGGTTTCCCAGAGCGGCTGGGCCGGCGGATCGACGACCATTCGATTGCGCTGATGTAGCCGGGGCCGAAGGTATGCGCTGGATCCCAGGGCTCGCCTTCATGGGGCGGAACCAGCGGGTCATGCACAACTCCGGGCGCATCAGCGACATGGGAAGTATCGCTGGTTTCCAGCCGCCAACCGTAGGCTTTCGCGACGGTTCGGAAGCCACCGTCTGCGCCTTCGGCCTGGAGTTCCGCACCAAGCAGCTGAATGCGGCGGCCCGGACGTTCGATCCACGTCCGGAGTCGGCACTCGGAAACCGGTAGGGGGCCAAGAATTTCGACAACCACCCGTGAGATCCGGGTGTTCGCGCGTGGCTCGAACTCCTCGAGAGCCTTGACAAGCAGTGCCGCAGGCGGTGAACCATGCTGGGTGGAATCCGACCAGACACCCACTGTGGCCTGTGTTGCTATGAAGCTTTGCCAGCCGTCAGCCGCTGGTCCACGTTTGTAAAACGGACCATTGCTGCTACTCATCGCCACCGCCCCAATCGTCTACCCGCGTCATGCGCTTCCCGCCTCTGGCCATCCAGGGTATGCGGGGGGTGTCCCACCGAACGATGGGCAGTGGGACTTGTGATCGCACCAATCGCACAAACGGCCGGGGCTGGGACGAAAGTCGCCCGAATCACCAGCTGCTCGAATCGCGCTCCAGATGGCGGACAGTGTGCGCTCGAAGCGAAGAAGTTCCCCGGCTTCGGGCGCGTAGGTAAGCGTACGTCCATCACCGAGATAGATCAGCTTCAGCTGCGTTGGGACCACTCCGCGCACCCGATAGATCACCAGCGCATAGAACTTCATCTGAAAGAGGGCCTGGCCGGTACTCATCTCGCTTGGGCTGCGGCCAGTCTTATAGTCCACGACGCGTACCTCGCCGGTTGGGGCCACGTCAATTCGGTCGACGAACCCGCGGAGCGCCACACCGTCCTCAGTCTGCGCTTCCACCAGCAACTCGCACGATTCAGGATCAAACCGGGTGGGATCTTCCATTTCGAAGTAGCGGTGTACGAGTTGCTCGACCTCGCCGAAGAACGTGGTGCGTTCGTCGCCGATGAGTTCAGCAAGCTCCGGCGTTTCCGCGCATGCTTGCTCCCACACTGGCTGTATCAGCGATGTTGCTGTGCCGCGCTGGCGCTGCGCAGCAGGTAGCTCGTAGAGAGCTTCGAGAGTCGCGTGCACAACCGTGCCGCGGACTTGTGCGCGGCTGGGCGCTTCCGGCAGCCGGTCGATAGCCCGGAAACGGTAGAGCAGCGGACACTGTTTGAAGTCATTCGCACGCGACGGTGACAGAGCCAGGGGTCTGCGTACCCTCCCCGACGCCACTGCAGATGTCGCTGCCGACACCTCGGATGATCCGTCGGATGAACTGCCAGTACCGTTGACGGTGCGGGTTACGGGTGGTGCTGCGTCGGCATCACCGTTGGCAGTTGCTGGATTCATCACGTCTGACCTCACATAAGGCAGCGTATGCGCACCGTCTGACAACTTTTGGTAGCCCGGGCCGAGTTGAACGAAGGGAATTGCAGAAGCATGACAGCGCAAAGCGGGCCATTTCGTGAGGGTGACCGAGTGCAGCTCACCGACGCGAAGGGCCGCCGCTACACCCTTCTGCTCGCCGCGGGCGGAGAGTTCCACACCCACCGGGGATCGATTCCCCACGACGATCTCATCGGATCGGACGAAGGCAGTGTCGTGAAATCCGGAAACGGCACCGCGTACCTCGCGCTGCGGCCGCTACTCACGGATTACGTGTTGAAAATGCCGCGCGGAGCGCAAGTCATCTACCCGAAAGACGCGGCACAGATCGTGCATGAAGGTGACATCTTTCCCGGTGCGCGCGTCCTCGAAGCGGGCGCGGGCTCAGGTGCCCTCACGTGCTCACTGCTGCGTGCCGTAGGCCCGACAGGGACCGTCATTTCATACGAGGTCCGCGAGGACCACGCGGAACACGCCGTCCGCAACGTAGAGAACTTCTACGGGGAACGGCCCACGAACTGGAACCTCACAGTCGGGGATGTCGCGGAGTACGAAGGCCAGGTCGACCGGGTCGTGCTCGACATGCTGTCGCCATGGGAGGTGCTCCCTGCCGTTTCGAAGGCCCTGATTCCTGGCGGCGTCCTTATCGTCTACGTCGCCACAACAACACAGCTTTCACGCGTCGTCGAAGGACTGCGGGAACTGCAATGCTGGACCGAGCCTCGTGCCTGGGAGTCTTTGGTGCGGGACTGGAACGTCGTGGGGCTCGCTGTCCGTCCTGGACACCGGATGCAAGGCCACACCGCGTTCCTGGTGTCCGCGCGGCGACTCGCCGAAGGTGTCATCGCGCCCAAGCCGCAGCGGCGCCCCTCGAAGGGATGATGATCCGCTGAATGACATTCACCGAACATCCGGTAGTGGGTGTCCTGCGTGCGCGGCGATCAGCGCGGAGCACACCAGGGAAGCGGCATGACACCCACCGCGTAGCTTTTGTCGTCGAAGGTGGAGGGCCGCGCGGCGCCTACTCCGCCGGGATGCTCACGGCACTCAAAGCACTCGGATTGATCGATGCTGCAGATGCGCTGTTCGGCGTGTCCGCGGGAGCATTCAACGCAGCCTGGGTGCTTGCAGGCCAATCCGCGCTGGGCGCCTCCCTATGGTCAGACCCGGCTGTCACCTCCCAGACCTTCCGCGGGCGCAATGTGTTGCGCGGCCGTCCCATTGTCGACTCCACCCATTTGGTCCGCACTGTGTACACCCGTCAGGTGCGGATGAACTTCCAAGCGGTACTTGATCACCCCATTTCATTTCATCCCGTCGCCACCGACGCCGACACTGGTGAAAGCGTGGACCTGTGCCCACTGGTCTCCGACGTCGAGTCGCTGAAACTGGCGCTTGAGGCAACCTCCACGTTGCCGCTACTCGGCGGCCCACCCGTGAAACTCGGCGGAAGGCGGTTCGTCGACGCCGGGGTCAGTGAGCCGGTTCCTGTCCACCGTGCTCTTCAGTGGCAGGCCACACACATCCTCGTGCTGCGAACAAATCCGGCTACAGTCCGGCCCGAACCGATACCCCGGCACCAGCGCTGGTTCATGCGCGCATGGCTGCAGCGGCGCGCACCCGGCACAGTTGATACCTGGCTCGCTCGCTTTGAGCGTGAGATGGCAGACGATGACGTGCTCGAGAGGCACGAAACGAACGGTGCTAGCCCCTCAATACTGCAGATCCGGCCTCCCGACGGCGCCGCGGGCGGTATACGTGGCTTCCGCGATCTAGCCGGGATGCAGGCGGCAGTCGACATTGGGCATCGCGCGATGCTGGATGCTGTGGGATCGCTTCCAGAGAGTTGAGTCGCGCGCGGTGGAGCCGAGTGAGATAGCGTGCAACCGTGACGCCGTCCGATGCGCCATTAAGCAGAAGTCTGAGCCTCAGCGATTCAGTGGTAATCGGCCTCGCCGCGATGATCGGTGCGGGTATTTTCGCAGCGCTGGCGCCCGCCGCGCAATCCGCCGGACAGTACCTCCTTGCCGCACTCGCGATCGCCGCGGCTGTCGCGTACTGCAACGCCAACTCCTCGGCGCGGCTAGCAGCGATCTACCCGAGCTCCGGCGGAACCTACGTATACGGCCGCGAACGGCTCGGTGAGTTCTGGGGCTACCTCGCCGGCTGGGGTTTCGTAGTAGGGAAAACCGCCTCGTGCGCGGCGATGGCACTGACTGTCGGCACGTACGCGTGGCCCGGCCACGAAAAGCTCATCGCAGTGGTAACAGTCGTCGCTGTCACCGGGATCAACTATGCGGGTGTACAGAAGTCCGCCCGTGCCGCGCGAATCATTGTCGCACTGGTACTCCTCGTGTTACTCGGAGTTGTCGTCATCTCCTTCATCGAAGCGGGAGGACCACACCTGCCCGCAAGCACGGCCACAATCGGAGTCGGGGGAGTCCTGCAGGCTGCAGGCCTGCTATTTTTCGCGTTCGCCGGGTACGCGCGGATCGCAACACTAGGCGAAGAAGTCCGCAACCCAGAACAGACGATTCCCAGAGCAATCGGTATCGCGCTGGGTATCGCGCTCGGTGTCTACGCCGTCGTCGCGTTCGCGGTGCTGTCAGTTCTGGGCGCAGACGGGCTCGCGGACGCGGCAGACCCGCTCGCCCGTGCAGTCGCTGCAGTCACCGGCGCGGAACAGGTCGTGCGCGTGGGTGCGGTTGTCGCCGCCGCAGGAGCACTGCTCTCGCTTGTACTCGGCGTGTCACGAACGACGTTCGCAATGGCGCGCGACGGCCACCTGCCCCAACCGCTCGCGGTCGTGCACCCGCGGTTCCGCGTGCCGCATCGTGCGGAACTGGCAGTAGGGGCCATCGTGATTGTCCTGGTCCTGGCGACGGACCTGCGCGGCGCGATCGGCTTCTCGTCATTCGCTGTCCTGACGTATTACCTCATCGCGAACCTGTCGGCATGGACCCTCTCCCGTCGCGTCCGGTCGCGGATCGTGCCCACACTGGGTGCGATCGGGTGCGTTGTCTTGGCGTGCACACTGCCCACTGCCTCCGTTGTGGCTGGGGCAGTCGTACTGCTGATTGGGGCGGCGCTCTATGCGGGGCGCAGGCGAATGGCCGGTGGGCGGCAGCCACTCAGCTAAATCCAGCTGCGCAGGTCAATAGAAACGCGCGCAAAGTCCAGGTTTTCGTGGACGCCCGCAGATGGATTTGCGAGTGGTGGCGACCGCAATCAGGCCGTTGCTACGCCCAGGTCGTCGAGCAGGGAGCGAACGCGCCGTTCTATTTCGTCACGAATCGGGCGAATAGCGTCGATATTGCGTCCGGCCGGGTCGTCGAGAGACCATTCTTCGTACCGGCGGCCGGGGAAGATCGGGCAGGCGTCGCCACATCCCATTGTGATGACCACATCTGCTGCTTGGACAATTTCATCGGTCCACGGTTTCGGGTACTCGCCTGAGATATCAATGCCGCGTTCCGCCATCGCCTGGATCGCGGCGTTGTTGATTTCGTTTCCGGGTTCCGAACCTCCCGACCACGCAACGGCGTTCTCTCCGGCGAGTTGTTCGAAGAAGCCAAGTGCCATCTGAGAGCGCCCCGCGTTGTGGGTGCAAAGAAACAACACGGTTGGTTTGCCATCGTGATGCAGACCCTCCACGCGCGCGAGGGCTTTCAGCCGCTGCCTGGCGAAACGTTCAGCGAGGAGCGGAATGAAGTTGGGCACCGTTGCGGTGCTTGCGAACTGGTCGTACGACGAGTGCAGGAAGCGTTCGATCGTCTCCGGGCCGAAGACCCCCGTAAAGGCTTCTGCGAGACGGGTTGATGCGGTCCTGAGGGCAATCTGGTGGTCGATGGAAAGGTCGTTGCGGCCGAATTCAGTGGCGCCGAAGGACGGGGCTGACATGGAGGCTCCTATTTCGTGGATGGGTCGGTCGGTTGCTGGAATGTGGGCGCGACACGCGCGATGCGGCGGGACAGCTCATCGACGGCCTGGTCGAACGCCTCGTCGGTGTCGTCCCGAGCGGGATCAGGCACTGACCAGTGCAGCCGCTGCTCGTTGGGACTGAGTTGCTCATGCGCGTTGTCGCACACGGCGATAAGGACGTCGCCAGGCGCCCGCACTTCGTCGAGTCGCCGCGGGGTCATCGGGGTGAGGGGCAGGGCATGCCGTCGCGCCGCGGTGAGAGCCCGGGGATGAATTGTGCGGGCTGGATCTGTTCCCGCTGAGGTCGCGGGCACTGTGCTGTTCTGCGACCAGAGCGCCGTAGCGAGTTGCGATCGCGCAGAGTTGTGGGTGCAGACGAAGACCACGCGGGGGACAGTCCGGACCGTTCGCGGGAGCAGTGCTTCCAAGGTGCCGGGTACCAGTGTCCAGTAGGTCCGTCGGCGATCTGCTTCCGAGCGCCGCTTCCGCACGATATTGGCGCGTTCGAGCACGCCGAGATGGTGGGCGAGCAGGTTTGATTTCATTTCGAGGGCGGTCTGCAGTTCGGATGGCGACCGGTCACCCTCGGCGACGAGGTCGACGAGTTCCACGCGGGCAGCGTCGCCGAGAGCGGCGTGGATGGCCGCTCGCGCTGAGGGAGTTAGGTCAGTAAGCATTGACTCAAATAGTACTGACGTGATGTGCGGATGGCTAGTCCGATTTCGACGCACGCCAGAGCGGCGGCGCTACGATCCCAGCATGCGTATCCAGCCGCCGTCGCCAACTCCTGTGGCACTGAGCCCAGAAGAGTACGCAGCGGCGAAATCTCGCATCGGCCCTCCGGCGCAGGAGGCGCTCGCACTCGCCCGGTGGATCGTCGATAGCTCAGCAGTGCTGCTCACTGCTCCCGAGACACTCCGTGCAGCGGCGCTCAACCAGATTGAGATCCTGACCGGCGATGCCATTGGTGAACAGTTGCGGCGCACTGGGCTTAATGAGCTCAAACCGCTCGTGGACTCGCGGACGCGGCTCTCAGCGCTGGAGAACGCGGGATACCGCACGGTCGCCGATGTAGCGGACAAACCGGCGGCGCTCCTCACTCGACTGCCGGGGGTCGGAGCACATACTGCAGGCCAGGTGTGCGCAGCAGCGCGCAGCGTTAAGGATCGGCTCGCCAGCCAGACACACGTACGTTTCGACACCGTCATGCGCCCGCACCTGCATACAGAACTGCTGGCACTTCTCGCTGCCCTTCGACACGCTGACGCCACGGTGGCAGCGGTGGGGCCCGCGCTGAATGACCTGGCTGCCCGCATCGTCCCTACGGCTGACTCCGCTGCCCGCGCCACGAGCCGGTTCCGGATGTTCTTCTCCGCTCGCGCGACAAAACATGCGACGCTTTCGGCCTTGCGGGAACTTGAAGAGATTCTCGTGGATCCGGAGGTTCTGGCGCTACAGCAGACACTGATATCAGCGGGGCCTGGGTTAGATCCAGGCACATATCTACCGGACCAACTGTGGCGGGATTTCGAAAGCAACGCCGCAACGTTCTATGCGATTCTCGAGTCCCTCGGCGTCGGCAGAGAGCTGGATGGAGACGCCGCACGTGGATTCCTCGGTGACGACGACGCCCGCAGTATCGCCGAAACCGAACTCGACACCAGCCTGCTCACCGCGACGCTGCGCGGCTACCAGAAGTTCGGCGCCCAGTTCGCGCTGCAGCGCCGGTATGCCATCCTCGGCGACGAGATGGGACTCGGAAAGACGGTGCAGGCCCTCGCCGCGTTGACGCACCTCGCAGCCGGCGGCCACCGGTGGTTTCTTGTCATCTGCCCAGCCAGCGTCCAGGTCAACTGGCTTAACGAGATTCAGCGGCATACCGTCCTCGATGCGCACAGCCTGCATGGCAGGGATCGTGACGAAGCAGTGTTGGCCTGGCAACGGTCCGGGGGCATCGCTGTGACGACCTTCGGAACGGTGGGGAGTGTCTCGCTGCCGGAGACCGTCACACTATCGATGCTCATCGTCGACGAAGCGCACTATGTGAAGAACCCTGAGACGCAGCGCGCCTGGTTCGTCGGGCGGATGATCGGCCACGCGGAGCGCACGCTCTTCCTGACCGGAACCCCGATGGAGAACCGCGTCAGCGAATTTCGCAACCTCGTCGCGTACCTGCGGCCAGATGTTGCCGACCGGGTGACGGCAGCCGATGCTCTCACTGGTGCCCGAAAGTTCCGCAGAACGGTTGCGCCCGTTTATCTTCGGCGAAATCAAGAGGACGTACTGACTGAGCTTCCTGAGCGCATCGACATCGAAGAATGGGTGTATCTCAGCCCTGGCGACACCCGTGAATACCGTGACGCGGTCAGGAGCGGCAACTTCATGTGGATGCGTCGCGCAGCCTACAGTTCGTCGGAGTCAGCGAAGCGGGAGAGACTGCTGGAAATCGTTGACGAGGCGAATGAAGACGGTTTCAAAGTGCTCATCTTCTCCTACTTCCTCGATGTGCTCGAGAGAATCGGAAGCGCGCTGGGAAGTAAGGTGGCAGGCACGATTACGGGGGCGGTGCCTGCTCCGGAGCGCCAGCGTCTCGTAGATGCATTTACCGCACACCAGGGGCCGTCGGTGCTGCTGAGTCAGATCGAGGCAGGGGGAGTGGGCCTCAACATTCAGGCGGCGTCAATCGTCATTCTCACGGAGCCGCAGTGGAAGCCGAGCACCGAGGAACAAGCCATCGCTCGAGCGCACCGGATGGGCCAGGTCCGCGCCGTCCAGGTTCACCGTCTGCTGGCGAAAGACACAGTCGATGACCACATGCGTCAGATCGTTGCACGTAAACGGGAGCTGTTTGATGAGTACGCGCGCAAGAGTGCTTCAAAGGACGCGGATGCTCGATCAGTCGATGTAGATGTCGCGGATGATGAGCAGCGGATTGTCGAGGCGGAGCGGCAGCGGCTCGGTATCAAATAGACCAAGTCGCCGTCGGTAGTGCCACGATGGTGGCATGAGATCTCTTCAGGTCAGTGCGATTACTGATCGCGGTCTGCTGCGAGCACGCAATGAAGACGCGATCGCCGTCGGGCCCCTAATCAGTCAGGTTGAAACGGGGACCATCGCAACTGTCGAGCTTCCGCTCGACCGGCCGGTGGTACTCGCGGTCGCTGACGGGCTTGGCGGTCACCCAGCTGGAAACGTCGCAAGCTGGCTGACAGTCACCGAATTGGTGGAGTCGTCAGCAGCGTGGGAAACGCCTGGCGACATCAGCAAAGGGGTCGCAATGCTGCACACTGCGGTGCGGCGAGCAGCGAGCACATCGACCGAGTTCCGCGGGATGGGTACCACCTTCGCCGCGCTTGTCATCACCCAGAACACCGTCTACTGCGTCAACGTCGGTGACAGCCCAATCTTCAAGATCGAAAAGAATGACATGACTTTGGTGTCAATCGACGATGCGGCGCTGGATGCGGCAGGGCGCCCAACCCATGCAATCACGCAAGTCGTGGGGAGCAGCGAGTCGCCGGTGCCGCACGTTTCGGAGGTTCAGCCAGCATTAGGCCGTTTTCTGATCTGCTCAGATGGTGTGTCGGGCTTCACGAACCAAGAAGACATCGTCCGGGTCTGCCGGGAAAGCTCACCCGCTGATGCGCTCAGCGGGATCATCGGCCTCGTGCTCAGCAGTGGCGCGCGGGACAACTACTCGGCGCTGCTTGTTGATATCACGGAGTGACATTGCTGGAAGACGAAGCAATCGTGGCGCGGGCGTTCGGCTACCCCTACGACAGGCCCGCCGGCTCCTTTGTGTTTGAGGCTCCAGCTACGGTGCGCCCTTATGTTCCTCGGCAGATTGCCTTGAACTCGAGGACTCCGGTTCTGGCTGTCGGGTCGAATGCGTCTGCGGTTCAGCTGAATCGCAAGTTCGGGCGTAAGCATGCGCCGGGTCCTCCGATACCGGTGCTCGCTGCAGTGCTGACGGACCACGACGTCGTCTACGCGGCGCGCATTTCGCGGTACGGTGCCGTTCCCGGATCTCTTGCGCGCTCACCCGGCACGCAGATCGACGTCCACATCATGTTTCTCACGGACGCCCAGCGGGATGCACTGGATCGAAGTGAGGGCGTCAACGACGACATACCGGGTTATTCGGTCGCGGAGATCGGTCCACAGTTCGCCGCGTGCGAAGTGGAAGTATCCCTCCCGCTTCGTACATACCGAGCCACTCGCGGGCATCTCAACGCAGGTGGTGAGACCATCGCGCTGAGTGCGGTTCCAGCACACGGCCGGACGATGCGCGCCCTAGATGAGCGGACGATCCTCAGCCTGGTCGCGGAGAATTTCCGGCTTACCGCGCATGACCTCGTCGTGCGGACAGTTCGGGACGAAACCTTCCGCCGGCGGGTACTCGCGGAGCTCGCGCGCGACAGCATCCCTTATTAGCTGCCGGTAAAGTGCCCCTAGAGCAGCAAACCCAACGGGAGGAGACGAATATGGCAAGCCCTGTACTCGAAGCAGAGATCGCGACCGCGGCGTCGCCGGAGAAGGTCTGGTCAATCGTTTCCGACCTGCCGCGGATGAGCGAATGGAGCCCCCGCACCCGCAAGACCTTCGTGCTTGGTGGACAGGTTCGTGAGGGCGCACTGGCGTTCAACATCAATCGCAAAGGCATGCTGTACTGGCCGACGCGCACCCGCGTCGTGGCTATCGAACCGCACGAGCGCATCGCGTTCAAGGTTCTCGAAAACAACAGTGTCTGGTCATTCACACTGCAGGCTGAGGACGGCGGCACCCGTATCGTGCAGCGGCGCGAGGCGCCCAACGGCACGAGCGCAGTGTCACGAGCGATGGTGAAAGTCTTCCTCGGTGGTAACGACGATTTCGAGGCAGACCTCGTCGCCGGAATGAACACGACCCTGGAGCGGATCAAAGCCGAAGCTGAGAAGTAGCCCGACGGGATGGAGCAGGCCTCACCCGCGACGACCGCCGACGTTTTCCGCGATGAGATCACGCGGCATACGGTCGTCACGGACCCGAAGACGGGCGATGAGTATCGCTTCTACCTGCTGAATCGCGCGTACGAAGGTCGCCAGCCCGTGGTGATCTACAACGGGTTCGGCTCCACGCCGAATACCACTCTGGGCCAGCAGTACCTGTGGGAGTACGCCCGCGCGCTTGAGCGCCCCATCATCGCACCGATGGCATCGCACGTCCGCCGACGTGTGCACCGCCGGATCTTTGGGGACGGTCATGCGCGGGCACTGGCGCGAATTACGAACGACAAGCTCCACGTCGCGGGCATGTCCTGGGGCGGTGTCGCGGCGTATTCCGTCGCGGAGACCCTGGCAGGCCAAACCGACCATCTTGTCACCCTGTCGTCGGTAGGAACTCTCGATCACCTGACTGAGTATGTTTTCCATGCCGCCCGAATGGCGCGGTCGGAAGGCCCAGTCATACGCGATGCCCTGAAAGTCGTGGCGCAGGACTTCGATCCCCGCGACCTCGAGCACCCGCCGCCGACGTTGGACCCTCTGAGCAAGTTCCGGCGGGCACTCATCATGCGGCGCAGGTCGCTTGAGGGGGTCGCGCACACGCTCCATCCTTCAACGACCTGGCACGACATCATCGGGGAGAACGACCTGTTCACTGGGTACCAGCAACACGCGGCGGCAGTCTTGCGGCGCAACATTCTGTATCCGGGCACCGCCTCTCTGACGCTGATCCGGAATCACGGGCACATGTGGGCCCACATGAAGTCTGTGCTTGCTCTTGCGCTGCGCCGATCGCTCGCGCAGAAGGAGTCGGGTATGTACAGGGAAGTAGACATCCTCCGTACGCGCACTGACTTCTCCGGCGTCGACCCCGACAGTGTTTCCGGCCACGGAGGCCCTCGGGTAGGTTGAGCCGATGCTCCCGGTCGTCCTGCGCGGATTCGTGCCCGCAACGCTGCGACCAATCGTTGGCGAAAAGACGTTCGTGCGCGGCATGGCGTATGCCATGGACGGAGCCGTGCTCGACGCGACATGGGACAACGATGCGTTCGCACTGAGAGGCACGGTGGCGGGCAGTAATGCGAGTCTCTACTCGACGATCGCCTACTTCCGGATGCAGCGTTCACAAATAGTGTTCCGGCGCGGAGAGTGCAGTTGCCCGGTTGCCGTCAACTGCAAGCACGCGGTTGCTTTGGTGACCGCTGCGATCGGCCGTCGCTATGTCTCCACCACCCCTGCGCGCGCCCCGCAACCCCCGGCCTGGGAGCACGTTCTCAGCGCAATGCTGCCAGAAACTCCTCCGTCCGGCAGCGCCGATCTCCCCGCTGTGGCACTCGCGATTGAGCTCTCCGTTTCCGGCCTGACCAAGTTCCAGCGGACGAGTGCGATGTCCGGTCAGCGAGTACTCGCACGCCTCGTTCGCAGACAGAAGGACGGCTGGGCTGGCGCTGGAATGTCCTGGACAGGGCTGCATGGCCTAGCTCAGCGGTTCAGCCTGGATCATCGGCACGTGCAATTCTGCATCGACATGTTTGCGGTGTATCAGGCGGGATTCGGTCGCCAGTATTCCGGCTACGGCGACGAACGAGCACTCGACCTCACAACATTCAACAGCCCTCAATTATGGGGATTGCTCCAGGAAGCAGCTGCGCTTGGTGTGGCGCTCGTCCACGCCCGCCCGGAACAGGGGGAGGTCGCGGTACATGCGTCCGCGCAGTTGTGTCTCGACGTGACGGCACCGAATGGCGATCGCCGCGCTGTTACTCCGTCCGTTAATGTCGCTGATCTTCCTGACGTCACACCTATCGCATTCGTCGGGTCCGAAGGCCACGGCGTTGTGTTCACCGACAGCGGAGGCTGCCTGCACCTCGCGAGGATGACCAAGCCCGTGCCGGACCAGCTCCGTCACATACTTCTCACGCGGCAGGCACTGCCGGTGCCGCACGATGATCTCAACCGGTTCGCGACCGAGTTCTATCCACGGCTGCGCACTTTTGCGGCCGTGACCTCATCAGATCGGTCGTTCACCCCACCAGCGATCACCGGTCCGGTCTTGGCAGTCGATGTGACGTTCCAGTCGGCGCATAGCGCCACTGTGGCACCGCGGTGGAAGTACAGTGTGGGCGAATCACGCCTTGAGTACCGGCCCGGCGACAACAACGGCGACGCGGGCATTCGTGACCAGGCGAGGGAACAACAGATCATTGGTGAATTGCGGCCACCTGTAGTGGCAGCGGGTTCAATCTGGGCGTTGTTAGGTACCTGCCCCGAGATCCGGGTCGACAAACTCGACACCCCCTCGTTCGCGACTGAAGTGCTTCCAGTCCTCGAGAGTCATGAAGACGTCGATCTCTGCGTCACGGGCGCCGTGCCTGACTTCCGCGAGGTCAATGATTCCGTTGCGGTAAGGCTGTCGACGGCACACATCGCGGGAGAGTCGGACTGGTTCGATCTCAACGTCGTCATCACTGTCGACAACACGGTCGTCGCGTTTCCCGATGTCTTTCGTGCGCTCAACGCTGGTGAATCGCACATGATCCTCCCGAGCGGCGCGTACTTCTCGCTGGAGAAACCCGAGTTCGCCGCTCTCCAGAAACTCATCGACGAGGCCCGGGCGCTCGATGACAGCCCTGACGACACGCTGCGCATCAACCGTTACCAGGCGGGCTTGTGGGAGGAACTGGTCGGACTCGGCGTCGTCGGTGAACAGGCCGAGGAGTGGCGGCGCAGCGTCGACGGACTGCTCAATTACCAGGGAATGGCTGCCGGTGTGCCACACACGTTGAAGGCGGTGCTCCGCCCGTACCAGCAGGAAGGGTTCGAGTGGCTAGCGTTCCTGTGGTCCACGCGTCTTGGCGGAATCCTCGCCGACGATATGGGACTCGGCAAAACCGTGCAGGCCCTGGCCCTCATCGCGTACGCGCGAATCCAGGAGCCGCACGCAAGCCCGTTCCTCATCGTCGCGCCCACCAGTGTCATCACGAACTGGGTCCACGAAGCGCAGCGCTTCGTTCCGGATCTCGCTGTGTCTGTTCTGACGGACACACTCCGCCGCCGCGGCCAGAGCCTCGCCGAGGCTGTTCGCGGCGCCGACCTCGTCGTCACCTCCTACACGCTGTTCCGTCTCGACTTCGAAGAGTACGGCCCGCGGGAGTGGGCGGGGATGTTGCTCGATGAGGCGCAGATCGCGAAGAACCGGCAGGCGAAGATCTACCAGTGCTGCCGGCAACTCGATGCTCCGTTCAAGCTCGCCATCACGGGCACCCCGATCGAGAACAATGTGATGGAGCTGTGGTCTTTGCTCTCCATCACAGCGCCGGGCTTGTTCCCAAATCCGCATGATTTCAAGGAGGTTTACGCGAATCCGATCGAGAAACTTCACGACAGGGAGATGCTCCACCAGCTGAAACGCAGAATCGCGCCACTCGTCCGTCGCCGGACGAAAGAACTCGTGGCCGCCGATCTTCCGCCCAAACAAGAGCAGATTGTCGAGGTTGATCTCCACCCGCGCCATCGCAAGGCTTACGAAACGCGGTTGCAGCGGGAGCGACAGAAGGTGATGGGCCTGGTTGACGACCTTGGCCGGCACCGCATGACGATCCTTCAGTCACTCACGACGCTGCGGCAATTGAGCTTGCACGCAGGCTTAGTCGACGAAGCTCATGAGCGGATTCCGGCTGCGAAGATCGACGTGCTGATCGACCACCTGGATGAGGTGGTCGCTGGCGGGCACCGGGCCCTCGTTTTCAGCCAGTTCACCGGCTTCCTGCGACTGGTGCGTAAGCGTCTGGAAAGCGAAGAGGTCTCCTACGCTTACCTTGATGGCCGCACGCGGAACAGGGGTGCCGTCATCGACAGGTTCCGGTCAGGTAAGGATTCAGTGTTCCTGATCAGTCTGAAAGCGGGAGGTTTCGGTCTCAACCTCACGGAAGCGGACTACGTTTTCATCCTTGATCCATGGTGGAACCCCGCGACGGAAGCTCAGGCCGTCGATCGTACGCACCGGATCGGACAGGACCGTCAGGTGATGGTGTACCGGCTGATTTCTGAAGGAACGATCGAGGAGAAGGTGATGGCGCTCAAGAAGCGCAAGGCTGATCTCTTCACCAGCGTGCTCGATGAAGGCGCTGCGTTCGGTGATGCGCTGAGCGCGGAGGACATCCGAACTCTCTTTGCGTAACGACGTGCTAGGGCACCAGGGCGTTGTAAATAAGCAGGACACACGCGATGACCAGCAGCACGAGCACCAGTGCAAACAAGGCGCCGCGCGCCGGGTTGCCTCCAATGTAAGGCGGCTTGCGCTCACTTCCTCCGGCTGGTTCTGGCACGGGCGGATCGAGACGCTCGTCTCGCATCCAGTCGTAGCTCCTCTTCGCCGGATCTTCCTCTTCAGGACGGCTGTCCGGAGCGGCCATGTGCGTCCTTTCGTAGCTTATTTTTGACCACCCTAGTGACTGCGGGAAAAACACCCGACACCGGTTGCCGCGTAACATTCCTGTTAGCAGCAAGGTCGCTGACATGTGGAGCGGCCGCTATCCCGTCATGTGTGTTGCCTTGACCCGCTGTGGATGAGTATGCGTATACGCTGGTCGGCGCGGTTAAAGTCGGCCTTTTTTGGGTATGGAATCCATGACGATCTGGTGACGTTATTGCGAGTAGACGCGCGTCACATCCCATACTCGCCAGAACGCCGGTAGCGTTGATAGATCAGATCGGGAGGAGACGCCCATGAGCACTTCAGAACGTCCTCGCGACAGGGATGAGCTGAATCGCGAGATCACGTCCCTGCAGTCGGAAGTGGGTGCCCTGCGGCGTCAACTTTCGCAGCACCCCCAGAAAGTCCGTGAACTCGAAGTCCGGATTGAATCGCTGACTTCCCGCAATGCCAAGCTGCTCGACACGCTGAAGGAAGCGCGTCAGCAGTTGCTCAATCTGAGGGAGGAAGTCGACCGGTTAGGTCAGCCACCGAGTGGCTACGGCGTAGTCGTGGGCGTGCACGATGACGACTCCGCGGATGTCTTCACCTCTGGCCGGAAGATGCGGCTTCTCTGCTCTCCGAATGTGGATTCACAGTCGCTGCGGAAAGGGCAGACTGTCCGGCTCAACGAGGCACTGACGATTATCGAGGCAGGCAAGTTCGAGCAGACTGGCGAGATTTGCGCGCTTCGTGAAGTGCTTGACGACGGACACCGTGCGCTGGTCGTCGGCCATGCCGACGAGGAGCGCGTCATATGGCTCGCCGATCCGCTGGTAAACCAGGATGACTCGGATCCGTTCTCGCCCCCGCGTGCGCTTCGGCCCGGTGATTCCCTCCTTGTCGATACAAAAGCCGGGTATGCGTTCGAGCGCATTCCGAAGGCAGAGGTCGAAGATCTGGTGCTCGAAGAAGTTCCGGACGTCGGCTACAACGACATCGGTGGTTTGTCTCGGCAGATCGAACAGATCCGCGATGCTGTCGAGTTGCCGTTCCTGCACCGCGATCTGTTCCGCGAGTATTCGCTGCGCCCGCCGAAGGGTGTTCTGCTCTACGGTCCGCCCGGCTGCGGTAAGACGCTGATCGCCAAAGCTGTGGCGAATTCGCTGGCAAAGAAGATAGCGGAAGCGCGCGGCGAGGATAGCCGTGAAGCGAAGTCGTTCTTCTTGAACATCAAAGGCCCCGAGCTTCTCAACAAGTTCGTGGGTGAGACCGAGCGGCACATCCGGCTGATCTTCCAGCGTGCGCGTGAAAAGGCATCTGAAGGTACGCCCGTCATCGTGTTCTTCGACGAAATGGACTCGATCTTCCGGACCCGCGGCTCAGGTGTGTCGTCTGATGTCGAGACGACGGTGGTCCCGCAGTTGCTCAGCGAGATCGACGGCGTGGAAGGCTTGGAGAACGTCATCGTCATCGGCGCGTCAAACCGCGAGGACATGATCGATCCGGCGATTCTGCGCCCGGGCCGCCTCGACGTCAAGATCAAGATCGAGCGCCCGGACGCGGAATCCGCGATGGACATCTTCTCGAAGTACCTGGTTCCGTCGCTGCCCATCAACTCGGAAGACATCGGTGAATTCGGTGGTGATCGGGACGCGTGTGTCCGCGCCATCATCGAGCGAGTTGTTGAACGGATGTACGCCGAGAGCGAGGATAACCGTTTCCTCGAGGTGACCTACGCCAATGGTGACAAGGAAATCCTCTACTTCAAGGACTTCAACTCGGGCGCGATGATCCAGAACATCGTTGACCGTGCCAAGAAGTTCGCGATCAAGGAATTCCTCGATACCGGCATGGCTGGCCTCCGCATTCAGCATCTCTACGATTCGATCGTCGACGAGTTCTCCGAAAACGAGGATCTGCCGAACACAACCAATCCAGATGACTGGGCGCGGATTTCCGGGAAGAAGGGCGAGCGGATCGTTTACATTCGCACGCTCGTCACCGGGAAGAACGCGAGTGCGAGCAGGGCGATCGATACCGAATCGAACACCGGCCAGTATCTCTGACCCCCGTAATCGATACATCTGGAACATCACAGATAGGCTGGTGACTCATGCAGCGCATCATGGGCACCGAGGTCGAGTATGGGATCAGTTCGCCGGACGACAGGACTGCGAACCCGATCCTTACCTCTACACAGGCAGTGCTGGCGTATGCGGCGGCCGCGGGTCTGCCGCGGGCGCGCCGCACACGATGGGACTACGAGGTCGAATCGCCGCTGCGTGACGCGCGCGGTTTCGACCTCGGCCGCTACGGAGGACCGGCCCCGGTGATCGACGCCGACGAGGTGGGGGCAGCCAACATGATCCTCACTAACGGCGCCCGTCTCTACGTGGACCACGCCCACCCCGAGTACTCCTGCCCGGAGGTGACCGATCCGCTCGACGCAGTGATTTGGGACAAGGCGGGGGAGCGGGTGATGGATGCGGCAGCCCGATTCACCGCTTCCGTGCCGGGTAATCCGCGTCTTCAGCTCTACAAGAACAATGTTGACGGCAAAGGCGCCTCATACGGGAGTCACGAAAACTACCTCATGCGGCGGGATACGCCGTTCTCGTCAGTGGTCAGTGGGCTCACGCCGTTCTTTGCGTCGCGCCAGGTCATCACCGGCTCGGGCCGGGTAGGCCTGGGCCAGCAGGGAGACCGTGAAGGCTTCCAGCTGTCTCAGCGTTCGGACTACATCGAAGTAGAGGTAGGCCTGGAAACGACCCTGAAGCGGGGAATCATCAATACCCGCGATGAGCCGCATGCGGACGCCGAGAAATACCGGCGATTACATGTGATCATCGGCGATGCAAATCTCTCGGAAACTTCGACGTACCTGAAGCTCGGTACGACCGCGCTTGTGCTCGACATGATCGAGGCGGGAGCCGACTTCACTGACCTCGAACTCGCGAGTGCGGTCGAGGCCGTCCACGTGATCAGCCATGACCCCACTCTCCAAGTGAAGGTGACGCTTGCTGACGGGCGTGAGTTCCGTGGCCTCGACTTGCAGCGTGAATACGCCGAACGCGTAGGCGACTTCCTCGATCGCCGCCGTATCACCGACGAACGCAGCCGCCACGTTGTGGAGACGTGGCATGACGTGCTTGACGCACTCGCACGCGATCCTATGGAATGCGCGAACATCCTCGACTGGCCAGCGAAGCTGCGACTCCTTGAAGGCTTCCGTCAGCGCGAAGGTCTGTCGTGGTCCGCGCCACGGCTGCATCTCGTTGACCTCCAATACTCCGATGTCCGCCTCGACAAGGGCCTCTACAACCGCCTAGTCGCGCGTGGGTCGATGAAACGGCTAGTCACCGAGGAACAAGTCCTCCACGCCATGGACAACCCGCCAGACGGCACCAGAGCCTACTTTCGCGGTGAATGTTTGCGGCGGTTCGGCGGTGAGATCGCAGCGGCCTCCTGGGACTCGGTCATTTTCGACCTCGGCGGTGATTCGCTCGTACGGATCCCCACCCTGGAACCCCTGCGCGGGACCCGCGCGCACGTTGAAGAACTGCTGGATTCGGTGCATTCCGCGCGGGAACTTGTCGACCAGCTCACGAAGTGATGATCAGCAACTACCGGCCAATCCCGGCCTTTCCCCGGAACGGTCGGTAGTGTTGGAAATATCGAGCAGTCGGCCCGCAGGGCGGACGAAGCGAGAGGGAGGTGGGCGTAATGGCGCAAGATCAGGTCAAGCGCAAAGGTGGCGGAGACGGTGATGAATCTGCCGACGGCGCTGCCCCAGCGGGTCAGGAGCGGCGGGAGAAACTGGCCGAGGAAACTGACGACCTTCTCGATGAGATCGACGACGTGCTCGAAGAGAACGCCGAGGACTTCGTTCGCGCGTACGTGCAGAAGGGCGGCCAGTGACAGCGGATGATCTGTGGCGTCTGGGCCGAGGTGGCGCACCAGCGCATGAGCGATACTCCCAACTCTCGTCGTTCACCGACTATCTCCGCCAGAACGCGCCGGAACTTCTGCCAGGTAACAGGCACGGAGCGTTGCAGGTGAGTAGCGACGTGGCTCCGCATGGCACGACAATTACCGCTCTCACTTTCGAGGGCGGTGTCGTGATGGCGGGCGACCGGCGGGCAACGATGGGAAATCTCATCGCCAGTCGTGACATCGAAAAAGTCTTCATCACCGACGAGTATTCGGCCGTCGGGATCGCCGGTACCGCCGGCGTGGCGGTCGAGCTTGTTCGCCTGTTCGCAGTGGAACTGGAGCATTACGAGAAGCTCGAGGGCGTGTCGCTCACTCTTGACGGCAAGGCGAATCGTCTCGCATCGATGGTGCGCGGTAACCTCGGCGCTGCTTTACAGGGTCTCGCGGTGATACCCCTGTTTGCAGGCTACGAAATTGATGCTCCCGAACCGGAACGCGGCGGCCGTATCGTCTCGTTCGACGTGACCGGCGGCCGCTATGAGGAGCACACCGGCTATTACGCGGTGGGTTCAGGATCATTGTTTGCCCGGTCGGCGCTGAAGAAGCTGTACCGGCGCGGGCTTGCGCAACAGGACGCGGTGCGCTGCGCGGTCGAGGCGCTGTACGACGCGTCCGACGACGACACGGCAACGGGCGGTCCGGACATGGTGCGCGGGCTCTTCCCCACAGTTGTTGTCATCACAGCTGACGGCGCGGACCGCGTGCCTGAAGAGACGGTCGGTGAGATCGCGAGGACGATCATTGCGGAGCGTGACGAGACGACGTCACCCGACGGCGGAGGGGGTGTGCTCTGATGGCTATGGGTCTCCCGTACTACGCATCGGCCGAGCAGATCATGCGCGATCGCTCGGAACTGGCCCGGAAGGGCATTGCGCGCGGACGCAGCGTCGTCGTCCTGACCTACGCTGACGGCGTACTTTTCGTCGCGGAGAATCCCTCCACGGCGCTGCACAAGGTGAGCGAATTGTATGACCGCCTTGGCTTTGCCGCTGTAGGCAAGTACAACGAGTTTGAAAACCTCCGTCGCTCGGGCATCTTGCATGCCGATATGCGCGGCTACTCGTACGATCGCCGCGACGTGACGGGACGCGCTCTGGCCAACGCGTACGCTCAGTTGCTCGGAACGATTTTCACCGAGCAGCCCAAGCCTTACGAAGTGGAGCTGTGTGTGGCTGAAGTGGGTGCGCCACGGCAGCCGCGCGCCGCTCAGCTGTACCGGATCTCTTATGACGGTTCGATTGCCGATGAGCCGAACTACATCGTGATGGGCGGCTCCACCGAGCCAATCGTGACCGAACTGAAGGAGTCGTACGACCACAGCTTCCCGCTGGAACGAGCAATACCGGTTGCGGTCGGAGCACTCCAGAAGGCTGCCGCGCCCTCAGGGCAGCCCGCAGGTCAGGGGGGACAGTCCGAGGGGCGCATTCTTGGGCCGAATGCGCTCGAAGTAGCGATTCTGGATCAGAACAAGCCGCGCCGTGCGTTCCGTCGGATCCGTGGTCCTCAGCTGGAATCGATCCTGTCCGCTGAGGCGCAAAACTAGCAAACGAACAGCCTCGAACCATGCACACGCCGTGCCCACCTCCCCGCGACAACCAGATATTGAGACGGGACTTCCTGTCGCGCAGAGGTGGGCACGGCGTGATGGGCCTTGGCCCTAAGAGGGTGGGCCTCCCCAGTCAGGCAGCGTTTTGCCCGTGTGCGCTCCAGAAGCGCTGTGTCAGCAACGCCACTGTGACACCTACCGCGCTGCCAGCTACAACGTCAGAAGGCCAATGAGCGCCAGTATGGACGCGCGAGTACGCGATTGCGCCAGCAAGTGGCGCGATGAGGTATCCGGCAGTCCGCGACTCGATCGCCACGCCCGTGGTGAAGGCGGCGGCGAGCGCAGCATGTGCGGACGGAAATGACGGCGTATCGGCCGCGTCACCGAACCGTCGCTGACCGGGAACGGCATGTGCGGGAGGCCTGTGGCGGGGAAACAATGGTTTCAGGAGTTTCGTCGCGACGAGCGTGCTCGCACCGAGGACGAGCGTGCCCCGGATCGCGCCGCGGCGGGCTGGCCCACCGACTGCGATGAGAAGTGCCGCGACGCCTACCCAGATCTGCCCACGATTAGCGGACTTGCTGAGTCCGATCATCACGCGGTCAACCGGTGTCGGCCGCCATTGTGCCGTCCGCGCGACAATCCTCCGATCGGCCCGGCCGACAGCTCGCCGCACCGCCTGTGGTCCTAGACGGTACTGGCCAGGACTCGGGTGCGCGTGGGGGATACGCGGATCCAGGCCCTCATTGGCCGGTGCATCCATGCTTTCACCCTATGCAGTTACGGGCGGCCCTGTACGGCAGATCCGCCATTGGTGACCTGATCTTGACGTGGAAGGCCGCACCGCGCAACTGCACGCGGTTCCGGGACGAATCGCTGTAGTGTGGCGAAGGTGCGGCGACGAATCATGGGTATTGAGACTGAGTTCGGTGTCACCTGCACTTTTCACGGGCACCGGAGGCTCAGTCCAGACGAGGTTGCGCGGTATTTGTTCCGGCGTGTGGTGTCGTGGGGCCGAAGCTCGAATGTGTTTTTGCGCAACGGGGCCCGACTTTACCTCGACGTAGGTTCTCATCCGGAGTACGCGACAGCGGAATGCGACGGTTTGCGTCAGCTCGTGACGCACGACCGGGCGGGCGAATGGATCCTCGAAGATCTCCTCATCGATGCTGAGCGCCGTCTCGCAGACGAGGGAATCGGCGGGGACATCTATCTGTTCAAGAACAACACCGACTCGGCAGGAAACTCATATGGCTGTCATGAGAATTTCCTGATCGTGCGCGCGGGCGAGTTTTCACGGATTTCGGATGTGCTTCTGCCGTTCCTGGTGACAAGACAGTTGATGGTTGGCGCTGGCAAAGTGCTGAACACAGCAAAAGCGGCGACGTTCTGCCTTTCCCAGCGTGCTGAACACATCTGGGAGGGAGTGTCATCGGCGACCACACGGTCACGTCCGATCATCAACACGCGTGACGAGCCACATGCAGATGCCGAGAAGTACCGGCGGCTGCACGTGATCGTCGGCGATTCGAACATGGCGGAACCGACGACTCTGCTGAAGGTCGGTTCGGCGGCGCTGGTCCTCGAGATGATCGAGGCAGGGGTGTCGTTCCGTGACTTCGCGCTGGACAACCCAATCCGCGCCATTCGTGAGATCAGTCATGACACCACTGGACGTAAGCCGGTCCGGCTGGCCGGCGGCCGGCAGGCAAGTGCGCTGAACATCCAGCGTGAGTACTACAGCCGCGCTGTGGACTTCATGGCCTCGCGTGACCCAGACCCAGACATGGACCAGGTTGTCGACTTGTGGGGACGGATGCTGGATGCGGTCGAGGCTCAGGATTTCTCCAAGGTCGACACAGAGATCGACTGGGTGATCAAACGGAAGTTGTTCCGGCGTTACGAGGATCGTTTCGGAATGTCACTCGGAGACCCGAAGATCGCTCAGATTGATTTGGCGTACCACGACATCAAACGTGGCCGCGGAGTGTTCGACGTGCTGCAGCGCAAAGGTCTCGTGTCGCGCGTGACAGAGGATGGCGATATCAAGGCGGCGATGGATACACCGCCGCAGACGACACGGGCGAAATTGCGCGGCGAGTTCATCGCAGCAGCACAGGCTGCTGGCAGGGACTTCACGGTCGACTGGGTCCATTTGAAGCTGAATGATCAGGCGCAGCGGACAGTGCTCTGTAAGGATCCGTTCCGGTCAGTGGATGAGCGCGTGGAGCGCTTGATCGCGGCGATGTAGGAAGCGGCAGAAAGGGCGCGGCTCTCTTGTCGATTACGAGGGCAGAACGACTCGTCAACCTGGTGATTGCTCTTCTTTCGACCAGGCAGTTCCTGACAGCGGAGCAAATACGCGAAACTGTCATGGGCTACCCGGACGACGCGAGCGAAGATGCGTACACGCGGATGTTCGAGCGAGACAAGGCGGAACTGCGTGACCTCGGTGTGCCCCTGGAAACCGGCCGCGCGTCGTGGCATTCACCCACGGAGGGGTACCGCATCAACCGGGACGCCTACGAATTGCCCGACGTGCAGCTCACCCATGGTGAAGCCGCCGCGGTGGCGGTCGCCGCGCACCTGTGGCAATCACCGGAACTGCATTCAGCGACGCAATCAGCACTTCTGAAGCTTCGTGCGGGCGGTGTCACGGTGGACGATACTGTGCCGGTCGCGGCGATGCCGCTGCGTACGCGTGGCTCGGAGAGCGTCATGACGAAGCTCCTCAACGCTATCGACGAGGGGCGAGCTGTGCGTTTCTCGCATCGTCGTCAGCCAGGCGAGCCTTACGCATCACGGACCGTGGAACCGTGGGGTATCGCGACGTGGCACGGCAAGTGGTATTTGGTGGGCTACGACAGCGCCAAGGAAGCGACGAGAACGTTCCGGCTGTCGCGGATAGCTGACGACGTGACAGCCGTGGGCCCCGCGGATGCAGTAAGTAAGCCTGCTGACGCCGATGTGCGGGAGATCGTGAAGCAGGCGGTGTCATCGACTGTCTCTGGTGGTGCGGCGCGCGTGTGGGTCGCGGACGGCCGGGCGCATGAACTGCGGCGAATCGCGTCCTCGGCACGGCCGCAAGAGATGAATGGCCGTGCAGGCAGCGTTCTCGAGCTTCCTGTGTCGTCCTGGGAGTGGCTGGCGCGAGTGGTGGCCGGTCACGGGGCGGATGCCCTCGCCGACGAGCCACAGCAACTGCGTGAGCAGGTCATCGAGCTGCTCCAAGGCGCCGTAAGCACCAATCGAGTCACTGAGAGGAAGGATGTATGACGGCCTCTCGTGTGTCTGCCCGGCTGGTTAGGCTGCTGAACTTGGTCCCGTATCTGCTCGCAAATCCGGGTATTAGCAAGACAGAGCTGGCTTCTGAATTTGGTGTCAACCAGCGTGATTTGATGCGCGACCTGAATCTGCTGTGGCTGTGTGGTTTGCCCGGCTACGGACCGGGCGACCTGATTGATCTGTCGTTCGAGGACTCGACAGTATCGGTGACGTTTTCCGCAGGCATGGAACGTCCACTGCGCTTGACGTCACCGGAAGCGACAGCGTTGCTGGTGGGCTTGCGCGCTTTGCTGGATCAGCCCGGGATGGTCGACCCCGCGGCGGCGCAGAGCGCGATCGCGAAGATTGAAGCCGCTGCTGGCGTCGCGTCGAAGGAACGGGATGAAACCGCCAAACCCGCGGTCGGTGACAGCGACGCCGCCGCGGCCGCGCGGGAAGCGGTACTGGATGGCAGGGCGCTGCGGCTGCGTTACTACTCCGCGTCCCGAGACGCCCTTACTGAGCGGGTGGTCGATCCGATCCGGACGCTCCTCGTCGACGATCAGAGCTATCTGCAAGCGTGGTGCCGGATGGCGGAGGGCGTGCGTTTGTTCCGCTTCGATCGAATCGATGATGCGACCGTCCTGGACGAGCCTGCGGTGGTGCCCGAAGGAGCGCGCGGTGAGATCGGCACTGGACTCTTCAGTGACGACGCGACACTGCCGGTGGCGACGCTCCGGATTGCGCCCGAGGCGGCATGGTTCCTTGATTACTATCCGGTGGAGCACACCGGCGAGCCCGACAGTGACGGATGGATCACTGGGTCTATGCGTTTTGCGAGCAGTGACTGGATGGCGCGTTTGCTCGTGGGTTTCGGGTCGCACGTTGCGGTTGTGTCGCCGCCCGAGCTGGTGGAACGAGTGCAGCAACGCGCCGAGGCGGGCCTTGCGGCATACGCCAATGCTGGCCTGGCAGCGTACGGTTGAGGGGTGGCAGCCCTAATTGACGCGTGAACCTTCTATGAACGCTTCACCCGCCGGGCCGGTGCGAAAGGGAAACTCCGGTAGCATCGCTAGAGAGACTTGATTGGGAGGCTAAATCGTGGGTGCAATGAGCCTGTGGCATTGGCTGATCGTTCTTCTGATTGCCGTGATCTTGTTCGGGTCGAAGCGGCTGCCGGATGCTGCTCGCGGACTGGGGCGTTCACTGCGGATCTTCAAGACTGAGATCAAGGAGATGCAGCATGAGGGCGACCAGAAGCAGGGTGAGCAGGCGAAGCAGGAGCCGCCGCAGCTGACATCGGCGCCTGAGCAGCGCGCGCAGTCCGTGGACGGTCAAACGGCGGATCCACAGACCGCGGAGCCGCGGCCGGGTACGCCGCAAGCGGGCCAGCAGTCGTAACGGCGGAATTACTCACGGCGGAACGTTGTGTTCGGCCGGACTGGAAGCTGAGTTCCCCGCCCCTTCGTCAGAAGAAGTACAACGGTGCGTTTGCCTCTTACCTCCCGGCGCAGAAAGCGCAGGGCTAATCCGGACGGCACCATGCCGCTGGTCGAGCACCTCTATGAGTTGCGCACCCGCTTGCTGGTGTCGCTTGCCGCTGTGATCGTGACGACGGCGCTGGCGTTCTTCTGGTATTCCTATCAGGTTTTCGGCCTCGAATCGCTTGGTGAGTTGCTGCGTGGCCCTTATTGCGCACTCCCGCCTGAAAGCCGTGCTGATCTGACATCGGGCGGCGCGGATGGCTGCCGCCTGCTGGCGACCGGCCCCTTCGAGCAATTCATGCTGCGCCTGAAAGTAGCGGTCACCGCGGGGATCGTCGTGGCCTGCCCGGTGTGGCTGTACCAAATCTGGGCGTTCATCGTGCCGGCGCTGCACCGCAATGAGCGACGCCTTGCAATGACTTTCGTCGCCTGCGGGGCCGCTCTCTTCATCGGTGGTGCGGTCCTCGCGTACTACCTGGTTGCCTACGCTCTTAGCTTCCTGCTCACAATCGGTGACAATGTGCAGGTCACAGCACTGAGTGGCCAGGAGTATTTCGGCTTCATCATTCGATTGATCATCATTTTCGGGGTGAGTTTCGAACTTCCGTTGCTGATTGTGATGCTGAACCGCGTAGGCGTTCTGCCGTACGCGAAGCTGAAGGCATGGCGCCGGGGCCTGATCTTTTCCCTATTCGTTTTCGCCGCGATCGTCACGCCCCACGACCCCTTCTCGATGCTCGCACTGGCCCTGGTGCTGACGGTCCTCTTCGAAGCTGCCGTGCAGGCCTCGCGGCTCCATGACCGTCGCAAGGCGCGCAAGCACTTCGAACAGTTCGGAGATATCGGTGACGACGAAGCGGCACCGGTGGGACCGGCCGCACCACTCGACGAAGACAAGGCGACCAGAACGAAGTGAGTGAAGCGCAGAACCCGCAGACGGAACGCGCTGCGTTCGCCGCTATGCTGCCATTCCCCATGGACCCCTTCCAGGTTCGTGCGTGTGACGCGCTCGAGGGCGGCCACGGCGTGCTGGTATGCGCCCCAACTGGGGCAGGCAAGACAGTTGTGGGGGAATTCGCGGTTCACCTGGCATTGAGCTCGGGCCGCAAATGCTTCTACACGACTCCGATCAAGGCGCTGTCGAACCAGAAGTACAACGATCTCGTCGCGCGGTACGACAGGGACACAGTCGGGCTCCTCACCGGGGATCAAAGCATCAACTCGGAAGCCCCGGTTGTGGTCATGACGACCGAAGTTCTCCGGAACATGCTGTACGCCGGGTCCGATACGCTGCGCGGATTGTCACACGTGGTGATGGACGAAGTGCACTTCCTCGCCGACCGTTTCCGTGGGGCAGTGTGGGAGGAAGTGATCCTTCACCTCGCGGATGATGTGGCGCTAGTCAGCTTGTCCGCGACTGTCAGCAATGCCGAGGAATTCGGCGCCTGGATGGAAACCGTTCGCGGCGACACGACGGTCATCGTCGATGAAACGCGCCCTGTGCCACTGTGGCAGCACATGCTCGTAGGTCCACGACTGCTAGATCTCTTTCCGAGTCGTTCAACGGGGAAAGGCTCGCGCGCGCTGAACCCCGATCTCCTTGTGCATGTGCGCAAACGCCTCGCCGCCGCCGGGGCAGAGCGTGGTCACTATCGGCAGTCGAACCGCGACAGGGGACGCTTCAGGGGCGGCAACGGTGCCCGGTTCCGGCCTCCTGGCCGCGCGGAGATCATTGCGCGGCTCGACGGCGAGGGCTTGCTCCCCGCGATCACGTTCGTCTTCAGCCGCGCGGGCTGTGATGCGGCGGTCGGCCAATGTGTCCGGGCCGGGCTGGCTCTGACGACAGAAGCGGAAGCGAAAGAGATCCGCGCGATCATCACCAGGCACACTGGGGAACTGCCTCCAGCTGACCTGCAGGTTCTGGGTTTCTCAGGTTGGTGCACTGCGCTCGAGAGAGGCATCGCGGCGCATCATGCTGGCATGCTGCCCGCGTTCCGGCACACTGTGGAAGAACTCTTCGTCAAAGGGCTTGTTCGCGCTGTTTTCGCAACGGAAACGCTTGCGCTGGGAATCAACATGCCCGCGCGCACTGTGGTCCTCGAAAGCCTGGTCAAATTCAACGGTGACACGCACGCGGACCTGACGCCGGGTGAGTACACGCAGCTGACCGGGCGCGCGGGGCGGCGGGGAATTGACATCGAGGGCCACGCTGTTGTGTTGTGGCAGCCTGGCGTCGACCCGGAAATGGTCGCAGGTCTCGCCTCGACCCGGACATTTCCGCTTCGCAGTTCATTCGCGCCCGGTTACAACATGGCGATCAACCTGCTTCGTCAGCGACCAGCGGAAGATGCCCGCGCACTACTGGAGCGGTCGTTCGCGCAGTTTCAGACCGACAGATCGGTTGTGGGTGCCGCGCGGACCGTCGAACGAAACGAGCGCGAACTCGAACGGCTTGAAGGCCGCGTCGACTGCCACCTGGGCGACTTCGCTGAGTACGCGCGACTGCGTCGCGGCATTTCTCAGCGTGAGAAGGATCTGGAGCGCAGCGCCACCGCGGAACGCCGGGACGCCGCGGCGTCGTCACTGGTCAAGCTCCGGCGCGGGGACGTCATTGTAATTCCCAGCGGGCGGCGGGCCGGCGTGGCGGCAGTGGTAGAGCCCGATCGTGAGTTCGATGATCCTCGCCCGCTGGTGATCACCGATTCCGCCTGGGCGGGGCGAGTCACACTACGTGATTTTCCGATCCCCGTGCAGACGCTCGGTGCTGTGCGGCTGCCGCGGCATATCGACTTCCGCTCCGCTCAGGTCCGGCGCGACCTTGCCTCCACATTGCGGAACCTGGGGTATACGCCGCCACACCGGGCGCCGGGCCGGAAGGGCAAGAAGGCCGCAGCGGCGAACGACAAGGAACTTGCCCGGATGCGGCGCACGCTGAAAGCGCATCCCTGTCACAGCTGTGAGGAGCGGGAAGAGCACGCACGCTGGTTCGAGCGGTACGACAGGCTCAAGGCTGACACCGACCGGCTGCGGCGGCAGATGAACCTCGCTTCTTCCTCGCTGGCCCGAACGTTCGACCGGATCGTCACATTATTGACCGAGCGCGGGTACGTCAGTGAGGCGAGCGACACCGCCGATTCCACTGTCACTGAAGAGGGCGAGTGGCTGAGCCGGATCTACAGCGAAAGTGACTTGCTCGTGGCTGAGGCGCTGCGCCGCGGAATCTGGAAAGGTCTTGGCCCGGCCGAGCTTGCCGCAACCGTGTCGGCCGTCGTTTTCGAGACCCGCAGAGAAGGCGTCACAGCAGGTCATGTGCCCACTGCGCCGCTGCGGCGCTCGCTGGCGGACACGATGCGCATCTGGGAGGAAATCCATTCAGACGAGCTGAGGCACAAGCTGCCGACAATGCGTGAACCAGACGCTGGTTTCGTGCACGCCGCGTACCTCTGGGCCACAGAGGCGCCGCTCGTTGAAGCGCTGCTTGCAGCGAACGAAATCTCCGCCGGGGACTTCGTGCGCTGGTGTCGGCAACTCATTGATTTGCTGGACCAGATCCGGATAGCCGCCCCGGACCGGGAGGTAAGGTCAACCGCAGGGAAAGCCATCGCGGCCGTGCGTCGTGGAGTAGTCGCCGTAGATGCTGACGAGTAGGGGCGGACGTGTCTGATCCCAATTACGATCCATGGTCACGCGGCGGCAGCGGCGAGCCGCAAGGTCTTGGCGGTTACGGGCAACCAGTACCGCCGCCCGCGGAGCAGCCCTACGGCTATCCGCCGCCACCGGCCGCGGCGCCCACCACCCAGCCAGGAAAGCCCACGCCAGCAACGCCCGGGACCGGCCGGGACAGTGAGTCGAACGGCTCGCGGAAGACCCTCGCAGCGGTCCTCCTAGCCGGAGCGGGACTAGTCATCGTGGGGGCCCTGCTGCTCCTTGGTTTCGTGTGGCCAGGAGGCGGTCTCCTCGTCAGCCAGACGTTCGAGCGGGGCGCGGTCGAAGCAGGTGTCGCGCAAATCATCACCGACGTGTACCGGGCGGGGAGCGTCGGCGCGGTAGATTGTCCTGCCAATCAAGAGGTGCGCAGCGGTTCGGTTTTCACCTGCCTTGTGACGGTCGACGGTGAACCCCGCCGCGTCGAAGTGACGGTCCTGAACGACAATGGCGAGTACGAAGTCGGTAACCCGTACTGACACCAGATCACCAGTCAGGGAATCCGTCTGGCCGTGCCGCATCATGATCGGCAGAATGGACGTATGGGACACGGTCACAGTGAGCTTCCATCTATTGATCAGGTACGCGACCGAGCAGGTGACGCGCTCGCACGCTGCGGGGTAACGCTGCGGTCATCACTGCAGGAAGGGTCGGACAGCGTTGCGCTCCTTACAGTGCGGACGCCCATCAACGGTGCTGTAGTCGCCGAAATACCGGCGGCATCCGCAGGCGATGTCCAGGCTGCTGTAGCCGCGGCAGCCGAAGCGTTCATTGACTGGCGTGTGACCCCGGCGCCAGCACGTGGGGAAGTAGTGCGCCGGTTCGGCGAAAATCTCCGCGAACACAAAAACGATCTCGCTGAACTCGTCACGCTCGAAGCTGGGAAGATCGAATCGGAAGCTCGGGGTGAAGTTCAGGAAATGATTGACGTGTGTGACTTCGCGGTGGGTTTGTCACGCCAGTTGTATGGGCTCACAATGGCATCCGAACGGCCAGGGCACCGGCTCATGGAGACGTGGCACCCGCTCGGTGTCACCGCCGTCATCACAGCATTCAATTTTCCGGTTGCAGTGTGGGCGTGGAACACCGCCATCGCGCTGGTGTGCGGCAACCCAGTGGTATGGAAGCCGTCAGAACAGACACCGCTGACTGCGCTCGCCTGCGATTCACTGTTAAAAAAGGCCTTCGCGGAGACCCGAACGGACCCGCGTCTGCATTCAGTCCTCCCTGGCGGGCGCGCCGTTGGCGAAGCTCTCATCGATGACACGCGGACAGCTCTAGTGAGCGCGACGGGGTCGGTGCGGATGGGCAGGGAAGTGGCGCCACGGGTCGCGGCGCGCTTCGGGAAGACTTTGCTTGAACTTGGGGGTAATAACGGTGCGATCGTCGCTCCCACGGCGGACATTGATCTCGCGGTGCGGGGCATCGTGTTTGCTGCGGCGGGGACAGCGGGGCAGCGATGCACAACGTTGCGCAGGCTGATCGTGCACGAATCTATCGCCGACGAAGTCACGGAGCGTGTCGCCAAGGCGTACAGCACGCTGCGTATCGGAAACCCATTCTCGTCGGGCGTCCTCGTCGGCCCGCTCATCGGGGGGACCTCCTACGATGCGATGAAAGCCGCACTGCAGCAGGCACAGAGCAGCGGCGGCGAACTGTTGTGTGGCGGCGAGCGTCACTACGCCGAGGAAGCCCCTGACGCGTACTACGTTTCCCCCGCACTTGTCCGGATGCCCGGCCAGGAGCCCATCGTCCACGAGGAGACGTTCGCGCCCATCCTGTATGTGATGACGTACACCGAATTCGATGAGGCGATTGCACTGCATAATGCCGTGCCACAGGGACTCGCCTCGGCTGTGTTCACCAACGATGTGCGTGAAGCAGAAACATTCCTTTCCGCTGCGGGATCCGATTGCGGGATCACTAACGTCAACATCGGGACATCAGGTGCCGAAATCGGCGGCGCGTTCGGCGGCGAGAAACACACCGGTGGGGGCCGTGAGTCGGGATCGGACGCATGGAAGGCATACATGCGCCGTGCCACGAACACTATCAATTACTCGCGTGAACTCCCGCTGGCACAAGGCGTTGAATTCGGTTGAGCCTCAGTCACCCTCGCCTGCGAGTGCGCTCGTGAGGCGCGCGACCGCATTCTCGATGCCGTAGTCCTGCGCCACCTCGGCAACCCGGCGGCGATCAGAGGGAGCCGAAGGCAGCGCGTCCTCCCTGGAGAACGCGACGGGTGCATCCGTAGCAACCTGGACGACGGGAACCGCGGCAGCGATATACTCGGCCGCCGCGCCGATCTTCGCCCGGACGCCGGTGGCGAGTGTGCTCGCCGGGTCGGCCGCAGCAGCGACCAGAGCCTCGAGCGAGCCGAACTCGAGAAGTAGTTTCGAGGCTGTTTTCTCGCCGATACCTGCCACACCGGGCAGCCCGTCTGAGGGGTCGCCGCGCAGAAGCGCGAGTTCCGCATAGGCAGCGCCGGCACGTTCGGCGGGAACGCCGTATTTGCTCGCAACTTCAGCGGGCCCGAAGAGTTCTGCTTTGGCCAGGCCCCGTCCTACATAGAGCACGCGTACAGGCACTGGCTCATCGCGCACGACCTGGAGAAGGTCACGGTCGCCGCTCACCACGATGACCGGGTCCGTCGTCTCGCGCGCGGCGAGTGTGCCGAGTACGTCGTCGGCCTCGTAGCCGTCGGCGCCAGCTGTGGCGATGCCGAAGGCATCGAGCACATCGAGAATCATGTCGACCTGCGGTGTGAGCGAGTCAGGCACCTCTTCAACATCGACCTCGCCAGGTCCCGTGGCTGCCTCCTCAACACGGTGTGCCTTGTACGAAGGGATTGCCGCAACTCGGAAGTCCGGCCGCCAATCGTTATCCAGGCAGACTACGAGCCGGTGCGGGCGGTGAGCGCGAACCAGCGCAGCCACCATGTCAGTGAACCCCCGGACTGCATTGACCGGCCGACCGTCCGGTGCCGTCAGGGACTCAGGCAGTCCGTAGAACGCGCGGAACCAGAGTCCAGCGCCATCGAGGAGCATCACAGGAGCAGTCACGTCCACGTATCTTGCCAGGGAACAAGATTCTTTGCGTGTCCGGTGCGTCCACAGGCACCGAAGCTGCCGGTCGGGAAGGCTAGGCTGGCACGCATGAGCGACACCACCGGCGCCCCCAGCGCTTTCCCTTCGGAGGTGTATGCCGAGCGGCTGCGCAGGGCGCAGCACCAAGCGGCTGCAGCTGGCCTCGCGGGCATACTGATCACTCCCGGCCCTGACCTGCAGTATCTCGCGGGATCACGGATGACATCGTTCGAACGACTCACCTGTTTGGTGTTACCGGCGGACCGTGACCCTGTCATCGTCGTTCCGCGGCTGGAAGTGGCCGCGCTGCGCGGCTCACCAATCGATGAACTGGGTATTGAGATGCGGCCCTGGGTCGACGGAGACGATCCATACCGGCTCGTCGGCCAGACCATTGGCAACAATGGCCGTGTCGCGGTCGCAGATGCAATGCCCGCATTGCATCTCGTTCCGCTCAGCGCGCAGTCCTCGCACCCAGTGGAGCTGGCGACACCGGTGCTGCGGGAACTTCGGATGATCAAAGACGACGCGGAAATCGCGGCCCTTCGTGCCGCAGGAGAGGCAATCGACCGCGTCCACGCCAGAATTCCGGAGATCCTGATAGCTGGGCGCACCGAAGCGGCCGTCGCAGCTGATATTTCCGCCGCGATCGTCGAGGAAGGTCATACGGAGGCAGCGTTTGTGATTGTGGGGTCAGGGCCGAATGGGGCTGACCCGCACCATGAGGTGTCGAGTCGCGTCATCGAACGCGGCGATGTCGTTGTCGTCGATATTGGCGGTCCGGTACCTGTGGGCTACTTTTCGGACTGCACACGGACGTACAGCGTTGGCGAGCCGAACAACGAAGCCACCGAAAAAATCGGGATTCTCGAGGAAGCGCAGCGTGCCGCTGTGGCCGCGGTCCGGCCCGGCGCGACGGCGGGCGATATCGACGCCGCAGCGCGCGACCACCTGGCTGCCCACGGTCTGTCCGACTACTTCGTGCACCGCACCGGCCACGGGATTGGCTTGTCGGTCCATGAAGAGCCGTATATTCTTTCCGGCAGCAATCAGACATTACGGGCTGGAATGGCCTTTAGTGTGGAACCGGGGGTTTATCTGCCGGGCAAATGGGGAGCACGAATTGAAGACATTGTGGTGGTCTCAGACGACGGCGCCGTCACGCTCAACAACCAGCCACACGGATTGACAGTGCTGCCGTAACGATGCCCGCCCAGGAAAGCAAGGAGCAGGATGTGGCTGGAAACGAGCAGCCACGCTATTCGCGGCTGATGCGATTCGGGGCGCTGGCCGCTCTTGCTCTCGCGGCCATCACGGTGATCATCATTTTCTCGCGCGGTGACGAGACAGTCGGGGAGCCAGGATCCGCTGTGGGCACCCCGCACCCTACGCCGTCGCTGGAAGACGAATCCCCACCGCCCGGTACAGCGGACGGCGCGGTGCGCATCCCCCTTGGTCACGCAGTTCCAGCCAGCCACCCGGTTGTGACGATCGTCGAGGATTTCCTGTGTGAGGGTTGTCAGGATTTCGCACTAGGCTACGGCCCTGTGCTGCGCGAACTATCGGAACGAGGCGACGCCATCCTGGAGTTCGTTGCCGTCGCCCCTCCTGCCGGGACAGATCAGTCTGCCTCACTCCGTATTGCGAACTCGGCACTCTGTGTGGCCGGTGATGACATCGCCAACTGGCCAGCGTTCCGGGCGGGGCTGTACGAACAACTCGTGGAGGACGCCGATCTTTTTCGGGACGACGCGACGCTCATCGAAACCGCGCATGTGTACGGCGCATCGCACGCAGTCGAAAATTGTGTGCGCGAACTCCGTTTCGCGGAACACATCCACGGAACTACCGAGCGCTGGACCGCAGATGAGCCCGCCGAACTGCCCGTAGTCCTGATCAACGGTGAGCGGTACAGGCCGGTGGGTCCGGACTCATTCGCTGCGTCGGTCCGTGCGGCCGGAAACGAAAGCTGAACCGCCGAGTGAGTCCCCGGTCTCGCCGAAAAGTGAGCGGGAACCCAGGATTCGGGACACGGAGATCTCTATGACGACGCGCTTCGGATTGACGCGAGGCTGACGATAGCGGTACGCGTAGCGGTTCTCAGCGACTCGGACAGCCTCTGGCTCGCGGCGGACGACAGCGGGACCCTCCAGGGCGAGCCAGCGCGCGCGCTCAACCTGGAATACGGTCGCGTAACCGGTGCGCTCGGCGTTGCGCACCTTCTGGCTGCCGTCACTCGTAATCACCCGAGCGATCCCCGCGTCTTGGTCCCACGTGAAACCGACCGCCACGACGTGCGGCAACCCATTCGATCGCAGTGTCGTCAGCGACCCGAGGTGACGTTCGGTCAGGAAATCGAGTGCCTCTGAATTGAGGTCAGCAGGGGTGTGTGCCATGCCGCCCACGGTAGTCGAGCACACTAGAGACGTGACTATCTCGCAGGTGAAGCGGCGGCACCGAGCACTGGATCCCGGTGCAGTGGTGATCTTCGGGGGCCGCAGTGAAATCGGAATGGAAGTCGCTGCACGGCTGGCGCCAGGCCGCACCGTGGTCCTCGCCGCGCGTGCCCGCGCGGAGGGTGCTCATCTTGCGGAAGAGGCCGGCCAGGTGCGGACGGCGGGTGCTGAGCGCGTTATCACCATAGATTTCGATGCAGATGACCTCTCCCGTCATGGGGAGGTGCTCAATCAGATCGTTGCTGAAGCAGGTCCGATCGGGGTGGCGGTGCTGGCGTTCGGGATCCTGGGTGACCAGGGGCGGGCCGAAGCGGATGCGGAACATGCCGTCCAGATTGTGCACACCGACTATGTGGCGCAGATCAGTCTGCTAACTCACCTTGCGACGGTTCTCCGCGCCCAGAGAAGCGGCCACATCGTCGTCTTCTCCTCAGTTGCGGGCATCCGTGCGCGCCGCGCCAACTATGTTTACGGTTCAGCGAAAGCGGGGCTCGACGCCTTCGCGAGCGGGCTCGGTGATGCTCTCCACGGGAGCGGTATTCATTTGCTGCTGGTGCGTCCGGGATTCGTGATCGGGCGGATGACAGAAGGAATGGATCCGGCGCCGTTGTCGAGCACACCACCACAGGTTGCCGACGCGGTCCACAAGTCGCTTCTGCGTCGCCGTGGACGCGTATGGGTGCCAAACGCGCTGCGCTTGCTGTTCGCCGTGTTGCGATATGTGCCCCAGCCGATCTGGCGGAGAATGCCCCGATGACCAAGCAGATTGCCGTCGTCGGTATCGGAGCTGACGGCTGGGCAGGATTGTCGGCCAAAGCGCGTGACACGATCGGGCAAGCTCGGGTATTGATGGGGTCTTGCCGCCAGCTCGCGCTCGTGCCGGACTTGGGGCAGGAACGTATCGCGTGGCCCTCACCGCTCATGCCTGCGCTGCCAGGTCTGATTCACGCGCATCGGGACTCGGGCCTGTGTGTGCTCGCGAGTGGGGACCCGATGTTCCACGGCATCGGAGTGACACTGGCACGGATCGCTGGGCGCGACGGCCTGAATGTTGTTCCGCATGTGTCGTCGGCATCCCTTGCGTGCGCGCGTCTGGGCTGGCCGTTGCACGAAATCCCGGTGGTGAGCCTGGTCAACCGCGATGTTTCGAGCCTCGTGCCCGAATTGACGCAGGGCCGGAAGCTGCTCGTTCTGAGCGAGAATGAACACACGCCGGCTGAGGTGGCAAAGCTCCTCAGCGGCCACGGATACGGCTCTTCCTTGGTGACAGTGCTCGAGCGGCTCGGCGGGCCTGACGAGCATGTCGTGGAAGGTACAGCGCAGCTGTGGTCTTATGGCGCGGGCCACAGCCTCAACGTCGTCGCGATTGAGGTTGCAGGGACGGTGTCAGCACGGCTTACGCGCGTCCCAGGGCTGCCCGATGCGGTTTACGGGGACGACGGCCAGCTGACGAAGCAGGAAATGCGTGCGCTCACGCTGTCGGCACTCGCACCCGCTCCGGGCGAACTGCTGTGGGACGTCGGCGCGGGGTCCGGAAGCATCGCGATCGAGTGGATGCGGTCGCACCCACTGTGCCGCGCGGTAGCCTTCGAAGCTGACGCTGACCGGGTGCCGCGGATCAAACGCAACGCAGAGCAACTCGGTGTCCCAGGTCTGGTGATCGCCGCAGCCGCACCACAGAGTTTCAGCGGACTGGCACCGCGAGTGGCTGCACCTGACGCGATCATGGTAGGCGGCGGGGTGACACAAGATGGCCTGCTCGACGCCTGCTGGAGTCGTCTTTCACCAGGCGGCAGAATGGTGGTCAACGCGGTCACAGCGCAGTCAGAGGCGCTGCTCCTCGACTGGTTTTCACGCTGTGGCGGATCAATGCGGAAACTGCAGGTGTACCGTGCTGCTCCGCTCGGCGAATTCACCGCCTGGCGTCCACAGCTGCCGGGTACACAATGGATAGGAACTAAACCATGACGGTGTATTTCATCGGTGCCGGACCCGGCGCCGCAGATCTCATCACCGTGCGCGGCCAGCGCCGCATCGCGGAGTCTGCGGTCTGCTTGTACGCGGGATCCCTCGTCCCGGCGGAGCTTCTTGACCTTTGCCCGGAGAACGCCGTGAAGGTCAATACCGCCCGAATGAGTCTGCCCGACATTGTGGAGCGCATCATCGCTGCAGACCGCGATGGCCACAATGTGGCGCGCGTACATTCCGGTGACCCGTCGATCTACAGCGCCGTCGCGGAGCAAGTCCGTCGGCTTGAACAGGCCGGTGTTGACTACGAAATCGTCCCCGGCGTACCGGCATTCGCAGCCGCGGCAGCCGCGCTTGGCCGCGAACTCACCGTCCCCGGGGTGGGACAGACTGTAATCCTGTCACGCATCGCGGTCGACGCGACCGCGATGCCTCCGGGTGAAGAGCTGCGGCACCTCGCGCAGACGCGCACCACGCTCGTGCTGCACCTCGCGGTCGGTCACATCGACCGGGTCGTGTCGGAACTGCTCCCGTCGTATGGCCCAGACTGTCCCGTGGCGGTGGTTGCGTTCGCGAGCCGGCCGGACGAGAAAATCGTCCGTGGGACCCTCGGCACGATTGCTGAAGCTGTGCACGCACAGGAGATCCGGCGAACCGCGGTAATTATCGTCGGCCGAGTGCTCGCAGCCGAGGGCTTTCCGGACAGTTACCTGTACTCAGTGGCTCGGACGCGGACAACGCACTGATGCGGGTGCTGATCCTGGGCGGGACTGGGGAAGCCAGGGCCCTGGCGCGACGGCTTCAGGAAGAGCACGAGGTGGTGTCGTCGCTGGCTGGCCGACTGGCAGATCCAGTCTTGCCGGACGGGAAAGTGCGGATCGGCGGATTCGGCGGTGCGGAGGGTCTGACGGCTTGGCTGCGCGAGCAGCGCATCGGTGCGGTGCTAGACGCAACGCATCCGTTTGCACAGGGGATCACTACCAACGCGGTTGCAGCGGCCCGGGTAGCGCGGACACCACTACTGGTGGTGCACCGGCCGCCCTGGCTGCCTGGGCGTGAAGACACTTGGGAAGCCGCGGACACCATGGACGACGCGTGCGCGCTGGCGGCCCGGTTCGGTCAGCCGGTATTCCTCACCATTGGGCGGCAGGAGATGCGGTCATTCACGGCCTTACGTTCAGTGGTCGCGCGGGTGATCGATCCGCCCGGGTGGGAACTTCCTGGCGGGTGGCACCTCATCACCCAGCGGGGGCCGTTTCGTACCAGCGAAGAGCGTGCGCTGATGGAGCACTTTTGCATCGGTGTACTGGTGACCAAGAACAGCGGTGGTGAGCAGACATACGCGAAACTTGCTGCCGCGCGCGAGCTTGGCATCCCTGTTGTGATGGTGCGGCGGCCCGCCTTGCCCCTCGGAACGGCCGCGGTTTCTTCCACGCGTGCGGCCGTGCGCTGGGTGAAAGCCGTCTCACGCGAAATCTGCTGATTGTTATTGGTCCGTCGTCGCTCTGAAAGCATGTTGTGGCGCGCAGCACCTACCGTGACTCCTGTGACCTATGTGACTAGAGTTGCCAAGCTTGGCCTGGTGACGGCCTCGGTCGTTGCCTGTGCGGCACTAGGTGGTCAGGCCACTTCGCTCGTTCCACCTCACCGTTCGGCGACCGTAGCGCATGCCTCGTCCGAGATGGATGCCGCTGGTCTATACAACAGAGCGCAAGTGAAGTTCGCCGCGCACGATGCTTCTGGCGGACTCGCCGACCTCAAGAGCATGCTGGCCATGACGTCCGGCGATGCTGACGCGCTGGCGCTGCAGGCGATCTGGTCAGAGCAGATAGAGGACGCCGCGACTCGCGACGCGGCGCTCAGAAGGCTGAGCGACATCAACCCTGCCGCAGCGCTGACCGCGCGCAACGTCATCGATGGCGTTAACGCCGCGGCACAGATTGTGCCATCGACCCAGACCGTGGCGGCAGCATCTTCACCGACGGCAATCGTGATCCTCGGTTATGGGTTACGCGACGACGGCACTATGGCGGCGGAACTCGTGAATCGACTTCAAATTGGGTTGCGGCAGGCTCAGGCAACGCCAGATATTCCGGTCTTTGTAACCGGAGGCGTTCCGAAGAACGGAATTACCGAGGCTGCCGCGATGAAAGCGTGGCTACTGTCCCACGGTGTGCAGGAATCACGTATCACTACGGAGACGCGGTCCACGTCGACGGTGACGAACGCGCAGTACACAACGGAACTGCTTCAGCAGCAGAGTATCTCGGAGATCATTCTCGTGACGTCCCCGAGCCATGTCAGACGTGCTGCTGCTAACTTCGCCGCGACTGGCACTAGGGTGGCGGGCACGGTGACCACAGAGACGGATCTGGCCAGGTTCCTCAGCCCGTACACAAGAGCGCAACAGGCTGGCATCAGGCTGGAAGCGACGCGCGCCGCCGGGATCCCGGTAGCGAAGACAGGCCTCCCACAACCGGCACCAGGATGGGGCGCGCTACCAGACGCGGCTGACTTCGCGGGGCTCTCTGACGTCGTTGGCCGCTTTCTCGACGTCCTTATGGAGTCCAGCGGTTCGCTATCGGCCCAGTAACCAGGAGGTGCCGCGGTGGACGCGCAAGGTGACACGCGAGGCCAATGTGATTTCTGAGAATTTTGAGATACTTCCGTACTCAAGATAACAATGTGGTTAATATAGCGACGCACCGTTAGCCTCCCGCTACCGAGAGGACGTTATGGCCACCCGACGATCTTTTATTCAGCACGCCGCCCTGGGCGGCCTTGCGCTGAACGCGCCGGGTCTTCTCGGCTCGCTCGACGATCTGATGAACTCACCGGGTCCAGGCGGCACACCACCGCCGTCGCCGCAGCCGAGCCCGCCACCGAACTCAAACGACGTGGGGCAGACGCTGATCGACTATTCCGCGGGCGTCCCGTCAGGACGTTCGATTAAGAATGCGGGCTACCGCGGCGTGATCCGGTACATGTCGGAGCGGCGCGAATCCTGGATGCTCGGTAAGCCGATGCGCGCCGCCGAGGTCGCCGATATGAAGGCGAACGGCCTGGTGATTGTGTCCTGCTATCAATTTGGCAAGGGCGCGACGAGTGACTGGCGCGCGGGCTTCAATGGTGGAGTCACCCACGCCGCCAAGGGAATCGCGCTGCATCAAGCGGCTGGAGGGCCATCGAATGTGCCGATCTACGCGGCAATCGATGACAACCCGACGTCAAGTGAACTCGAACTTGTGGCTGGTTACATTCGGGGCTGGGAATCCGTTATTGGCAAGGGCCGTACTGGCGTGTACGCGAACTACCCGACGATCGATTTCTTGCGTGGCCGTGGCTTAGGAACGTTCTTCTGGATGCACAACTGGGGATCTGGAGGCAGGGTGCATCCTGCTGCGCACATCCATCAGTTCGAGATCGACCGACTGAAGGTCGACGGCATCGGAATCGACCGGAACCGAATCCTCAAGGCAAATTACGGTCAGTGGTAAGTGAGCCGGAACCTATCGAGGCGGGGCCCTACACAATCCGGTGGTGGGAGACCGGCGACGCTGACCTGCTTGCGGAAGCCGTCGCGCTGAGTTCGGACCATTTGCGGCCGTGGATGCCCTGGTTTGATTCTGAACCCATGACGGTTGAGCAGCGGGCAGAGCTGATCACCTACTGGCGGAACATCGCACGAAGCGGCGGCGACGAGCACTTTGGCGTGTTCGAGAAGGCGAATGTGGTCGGTGCTGTGGGACTGCATCGCCGCGTCGACCCCGACGGTGTCGAAATTGGCTACTGGACTCACGTGCGTCATGTGCGGCGTGGTATCGCCACTGCGGCGGCGCGTGCGCTGGCTAGCTACGCGTTCCGTGATGCTGCGCTCAGGTATGTCGAAATCCACCATGACGAGGCGAACCACCTCAGTGCCAGGATTCCGCGCAAGCTGGGGTTCACGTTGCGCGGGACATATGAAGCTCCACGCTGTGCCGAAGGGCACAGTGGCCGGGAGTGCGTCTGGCGCGTGAATCGAAGCGAGTGGCGCGGCCACTTCTGACATTCGCCGCACACGGTGCGGCGTCTTGCGGGTGATGCGCGGCACATATAAAGAAAATTGTCAGAGTCGTCCTGTATTGCTTTGCTTTGCAACAGTTTTCGTATTGCTAAGCAAACACTCGATTGGAGTTCACGGGGCGATGATGGGCCGGGGGCACATGGCGACGACGAGCGTCCTATGGCTGGCGTGTGCGCCACCAGTCGCCGCAGCAGCAGGGCACACGATGTCAGCGGGGGAGATCATCGTGTCGACGATCGCCATCGCGGGATGGTCGGTGTGGCCGGACTGGGACCATTCGGATGCTCGGCTCGCGCGGACTTTGGGGCCGATCTCGAAGTTCTTCGCCCGCGTCGTTGGGAAACTGTCGGGCGGTCACCGGGTCGGGAAAACCCATACTCTCGCGTTTGCAGTGCTCATGGGTGTGCTTGCGGGAGCGCTTGCGCGCGTGCCCCACGAATTCGGTGATGTTGTCCTGCCCGCAAACTGGGCACTCATCGTCATGATGTGGTTCCTCGCGTACACGATGATGCTGACGCTCGGGCTGTCTGTGTTGCGATCCCGACTGATCGGCGATGAGATCATCGCGCTCGAGGCGGCCGGCATCGTGGCACTGGCACTGTGGCTCGCACCTGAGGAGTGGTGGTGGATGCCGTGGACGGCTGCGATCGGCTGCCTCCTGCACTGCTTGCAAGACGCGATGACGGTGCGTGGATTGCCGAATTTCTTCTGGCCGCTGCCGCGGGTCCGTCTTCGCATTCCTGTTCTGGGCCGTGCAGGCGGGTCTCGTGAGCAGATTCTGACCAGTGCCGCGCTCGCGTCATCACTGTGGATCGGGCCGGCTGTCCTGAGTGGCCACGTGTGGTGGACGGCGGAATGGCTGGTAGCTTAACGGTGTTGCGACTATACCCTATGGGGGTATAGTGGCTGCAGGCTACAGTGAGGAGTTGTCATGGATCACCAGCACGCGGAAATGACGAGACGAGACCCGCACACCACGCACGACGAGACGCAGATCGTCGACCGGCACAAAGGCCACGGCGCGCACGGCGAGGAATTCGGGAAGCGCTTCTGGGCAAGTCTGGTGCTCTCTGTTCCCGTCGTGTACTTCAGCCACATGGTTGCGGACCTGCTCGGCTACACCATCCCGCACATCGCCGGTGCCGATTGGATCCCGCCCGTCCTGGGAACCGTCATTTTCTTCTACGGGGGTATGCCGTTTCTCACCGGCGGGGTCCGCGAACTCAAAGCCCGCCAGCCGGGGATGATGATCCTGATCGCGATGGCTATCACGGTTGCGTTCCTCGCGTCCTGGGCGACCACTCTCGAGATCGGCGGAATGGACCTTGATTTCTGGTGGGAACTAGCCCTCCTCATCGTGATCATGCTGCTCGGACACTGGCTGGAGATGCGCGCACTTGGCTCAGCATCGGGCGCTCTCGATGCGCTCGCTGCGATGCTGCCTGACCAGGCCGAGCGGCTTACGGGTGAGGATGGCGAAACGGTCGAGGCTGTCGCGGCGTCGGAACTCGCCCGTGGTGATCTGGTCATCGTCCGGCCCGGTGGGCGGGTCCCAGCGGATGGTGTCATCATTTCGGGCACGGCCGACATGGATGAATCCATGATTACCGGGGAGTCGAAGCCGGTTTCCAAGGGTTCCGGTGAACCTGTGGTCGCCGGAACAGTTGCGACCGATAGTTCCCTGCATGTCCGCGTCACGGCGATCGGGGAGGACACCGCCCTTGCGGGCATTCAGCGGCTGGTTGCGGCCGCCCAGGCATCCTCATCTCGGGCTCAGGCACTCGCTGACCGTGCCGCCGCCTTCCTCTTCTACTTCGCGATCGCCGCAGGCGCCGCTACCTTCGCGATATGGCTGATGGCGGGCAACATCGATGATGCGGTCGTCCGCACCGTCACGGTGCTGGTTATTGCCTGCCCGCATGCTCTTGGGCTTGCTATCCCGCTCGTCATCGCCATCTCCACAGAACGCGCTGCCCGCGCTGGCATCCTGGTGAAGGATCGTCTCACTCTGGAGCGCATGCGCACGGTCGACGTTGTCTTGTTCGACAAGACTGGCACCCTGACAGAGGGGCAGCACCAGGTGACTGAGGTAGCCGCGGCTGGGTCGTCGGATGAGGAGGTCCTGGCGCTCGCTGCTGCGGTGGAGAGAGACAGCGAACATCCGGTTGCCCGCGCGATCGTGCGTAGGGCCGGCGCGGGCGCAACTCGCTATCGAGCCACCGATTTCCGGTCCCTCCCAGGCCGGGGCGTGATGGCTCGAGTCGACGGACGCGAAACCTATGTCGGCGGGCCGGCACTACTCCGCGACCTGGAACTGCAGGAGCCCGAGTCGCTGCGCGCCGACACAACTCAGTGGCGCTCCCGCGGAGCCTCCGTCCTCCATGTCGTCGCTGATGGTGCTGTCGTGGGCGCTTTTGCTCTCGAAGATGCGGTACGCGCCGAATCTCGTGTCGCTGTAGCGGAATTGCACCGCCATGGGGTGAAGGTTGCGATGGTGACTGGGGATGCACAGCAAGTCGCTGACGCCGTGGCCCAGGAGTTAGGTATCGACGAGGTCTTCGCCGGTGTTCTTCCGGAACACAAGGAAGCCAAGGTCAGCGAGCTTCAATCACGCGGCCACAGCGTCGCGATGGTGGGTGACGGCGTGAACGATGCTCCTGCTCTGGCACGAGCCGACGCAGGCATTGCTATCGGTGCGGGGACTGACGTGGCTATCGAATCGGCAGGGGTGGTCCTAGCATCAGACGACCCACGCGCAGTGCTCTCGGTTATCACTCTGTCGAAGCGGTCGTATCGAAAGATGTGGGAGAACCTCGTCTGGGCGACGGCGTACAACATTGTCGCCATCCCACTCGCCGCAGGCGTTCTGGCGTTCACCGGCTTTGTTCTGCCACCCGCGATGGCTGCAGTGCTGATGTCCGCATCGACGATTGTGGTGGCTATTAACGCGCAGTTCCTGCGCCGCGTTAACCTCGAACCCGCACCCCTCTCGAATGGAGCAGCACGGTGATTTTGGGACGACGAGGCGCGCTCGCCTTGGCTGCCGCGGCATTAGCAGGGCTGGCGGGCTGCTCCTCTGAGCAGGAGCAGGAGCGAGAGTTCGATCCGGGTATCGGCCACATCCACGGGCTCGGTATCAACCCGGCGGACGGCGAACTGTATGCGGGCACCCACTACGGAATTTTCCGGATAACGGAGAGCGGAGTTGTACGAGTCGGTGATGTGATCCAGGACTTCATGGGCTTTGCGGTAGTGGGGCCTGATCACTTTCTTGCCAGCGGGCATCCGAGTCCGGACGACACTGAACAGCCCATAAACCTCGGTTTGATCGAGAGCACAGATGGGGGAGCGTCCTGGGAAACGGTGTCGCTGTCCGGTTCAGCCGACTTCCACGCCCTCGAATTCAAGCACGGCAACGTGTACGGCTACGACAGCACGAACCAGCAGGTCATGGTCAGCGAAGACAAAGTGACCTGGACTGGGGGCGCCCGCTTCCCGGCCTCTGATCTCGCCGTCTCACCCGTTGACCCCGCTGAGCTGATCGCAACGGTGCAGCGGGGACCAGCACGCAGCACAGATCGCGGGCGTGTCTTTGAAGTCATCGACACGGCACCGGCTCTGACCCTCATCGACTGGCCTCGAGAAAACCAGCTGTTCGGCATCGACGAAGACGGCACCCTATACCGGAGCAGGGACGGTGGCGACACCTGGGAAGCACGCGGTTCCCTGGATGATCCGCCCCATGCGTTCCTTGCCACCGATGAGCGCCACGTGTACGTCGCCACTGCACGCGCCGTCTACCAATCCTCCGACGGCGGGACCACGTTCTCCGAACTCTACGAGTTCTGAGGTAACGAAGTAGCCGGATACCGGCGTGGGGTATAGACCACAGTACTTGCGGAACGCTCAGTCAGGATGGTTTGCGACGATCCGATGATCAGCAGACAGCGCATGTCAACGTCAGCGGGGTCGAGTGACCCGAGAGGCACGAGTTTCACATCCTCGTTCGGGCTGCCCACAGCACGGCCGATCACCACGGGGGTCTCCGGTGATTTGTACTGGAGCAACGTCTCTTTCATTGCCTGAACCTGCCACGTGCGGCTCTTCGATGCAGGGTTGTAGATTGCGATCGCAAGATCAGCTTTCGCGGCGGCGGTGAGGCGCTCCTCGACGATATCCCACGGTTTGAGCCGATCAGAGAGGGAAATCACGGCATAGTCGTGGCCCAGGGGGGCACCCGCGCGCGCAGCAACCGCATTCGCGGCGGTGAGTCCGGGAACGACGCGTACCGGTATGTCAGCGTATTCGGCTCGCGACGCCACCTCGAGCACTGCGGTGGCCATCGCGAACACGCCAGGATCACCGGACGACACCACGGCTACCCGGGCACCACCGCGCGCGAGGTCAAGGGCGAACGCGGCGCGTTCTTCCTCGACACGGTTATCAGACGGATGATGGCGCTGCCAGGCGTTCGGTGCGACACGCGCCAGGTATGGCCCGTAGCCGACGAGATCTGTCACTGCGCGCAGTTCGCGCCGCACTTCCTGGGTTGTCCAGTCAGGATCACCCGGACCCAGCCCAACAACCACCACCTCGCCCCGCGAACCATGCGGGGCAGAAGTGTTGAGGGGGGACGGTACCAGCGCTACCGAGAAATAGGGCACCTCGTCGGGTTCAACGTCCTTGAGCGGGAGGACTCGCTGTGCACGCCAGCTCGCGCGCTCGACGTACACGGCCTCCTCGAGCCGCCCCGATTTTTCGAGAGCCTCGCGGACAGCCCCGAATGTCCGGCCTAGCTTCATGATCGCGACCGCATCACTGTTTGCGAGCCGGTCGGCGAGTTCAGCGACGGGCAGCGTCCCCGGCAAGACCGTCAGGACCTCATCGCGCTCCACAAGCGGGGTCTGCGTGGCTGCGGATGCCGCAGCCACGGATGTGACACCGGGCACGATCTCCGTCCTATAGGTGCCACAAAGCCGCTTGTGCATATGCATATAGGAGCTGTAGAAGAGGGGATCTCCCTCGGCGAGCAAAGCGACATCGCGGCCAGCATCGAGATGGACGGCCAAACGAGCAGCAGATTCTTCGTAGAACTCGTCGATCGCGCCCTGGTATCCGCGGGGATGATCGGTGGTCTCCGTTGTCAGCGGATAGACGAGTTTCTCTTCGACTTGCCCATCACGCAGGTACGGAGCGGCGACGCTACGGGCGATGGAGCGGCCGTGGCGTGCGCTGTGGTACGCCACCACGTCCGCTTCAGCGATGATGCGCGCGGCCTTGACAGTGACAAGTTCCGGGTCGCCCGGTCCTAGACCGATGCCGAACAGTTTTCCGGTCACAGTTGCGTGCTCGCGATCGCGTTCACGGCGGCCGCGGTGATCGCGCTGCCGCCTCGCCTGCCCCGGACAATGAGATGCGGTAATCCTGACGCGATGAGTGCTTCTTTGGACTCGGCCGCACCGACGAATCCCACCGGGCCGCCGACGATCGCCGCGGGAGCAGGCCATCCGCCGTCGATCCGTTCCAGCAGGTGAAAGAGCGCTGTGGGAGCATTTCCGATCGCGACAACCGCACCGCCGACGAAGTCTTCCCAGAGGTCGACAGCCGCAGCGGTGCGCGTGGTGCCCAACTGTGCCGCACGCTGGGCCACGGTGGAATCGCTGAGGGTGCATATGACGCTGTTGTCTGCTGGCAGACGTTTGCGGGTCACACCGGAGGCAACCATCGCCGTGTCCGCAAGAATCGGGGCACCCGCACGCAGCGCCGCCCGCGCCGCCTCGACAACCCCGGACGTATACGACACTTCCGCGGCGAGGTCCGTTTGGCCGCACGCGTGGATCATTCTGACGATCGCATCGGCTTCCGGACGGGGGAACCCGGATAGGTCAGCTTCCTCGCGGATGATGGCGAAGGATTGCCGGTAGATCGCGATGCCGTCGCGTTCGTATCCGTCGCGCATCAGTGCGGAATACCGCTCCTGGTCGGCCATTTGTGTCACAGGCATGGGCGTGAGTCTACGGCCCTTTCCGCGGCGCCCGGAATCACGACCGCACGAGGCGCGTGATTGCGTCTGACACTTCCTTCAGCTTGGCCTCCGCCTCTGGGCCACCTTCGGCGACAGCCTCAGCGACACAGTGCGCCATGTGGTCGTCGAGGAGTCCGAGCGCGACAGCTTGCAAAGCACTCTTCATTGCCGACACCTGGGTGAGTATGTCGATGCAGTACTTCTCGTCTTCGACCATGCGCTGCAGCCCCCGGGCCTGCCCCTCGATGCGGCGCAAGCGCTTGAGGTAGGCATCCTTGCTGGTGATGTAGCCGTGATGGTTGCCGGTGGTGCACGTCTGGTCTTCCATGGTCATGCGCCTTTCGCTGAAGCCGACAAGAAACTGCCTTTGAACCTGCGCAGCCGCAGACTATTTCCGACAACAAACAACGACGATAGCGCCATCGCTGCACCTGCCATCATGGGGTTCAGTAATCCGGCCGCGGCAATCGGCAGAGCGGCCACGTTGTACGCGAACGCCCAGAACAGATTCCCCTTGATTGTGCGCAGTGTGCGGCGAGAGAGCCGGATCGCGTCGACGGCGGCGCTCAGGTCAGGCCGGATAAGAGTGAGATCACTCGCGTGTATCGCCACATCCGTTCCTGATCCCATGGCGATGCCCAGGTCGGATTGCGCCAGGGCCGCCGCATCGTTGACACCATCACCGACCATCGCAACGGTGCGGCCTTCCTGCTGCAACTGGGTGATGGTCGACGCTTTGTCCTCGGGCATGACGCCGGCGATCACGTCATCGATTCCAACGTTGCTGCCGATAGCACGAGCGGTTGTCTCGTTGTCACCGGTGAGCATGATTGTTCGCAACCCGAGTTCGCGCATCCGCCGGATCGCCGCGGCGGACTCGGGTTTCACCGAGTCGCCGACCACGAGCACTCCGCGGGCGGATCCGTCCCACGCGACCGCGACAGCGGTGAGGCCCTGCCGTTCCGCAGCGCGTGTGGCCTCGGTGAGAGCAGGCGGCAGTGTCATCCCCGAGTCGGCCAGCATCGCAGGCCTGCCCACCATTGCGAATGTGCCGTTCACTTCTCCGCGGACACCAAGCCCGGCAAGGTTCTCGAACTGCTCCACGCCCGGCAGGCTGGATAGTTCCTCGCGGGCCGCGGCGGCGATCGCCCGGGCTATGGGGTGTTCGGAATAATCTTCCAGCGCACCCGCGTAGCGGAGTGCGTCAGCTCGCGTGGCGGAGTGAGCGGTGATGACATCGCGAAGGGACATCTGACCTGAGGTGATCGTGCCGGTCTTATCAAGGACGACGGTGTCTACAGTGCGGGTTGACTCGAGAACTTCAGGCCCCTTGATAAGGATGCCGAGCTGAGCGCCACGTCCTGTGCCGACAAGCAGAGCCGTAGGTGTGGCAAGGCCGAGTGCGCAGGGGCAGGCGATGATCAGCACCGCGACCGCAGCGGTGATAGCGAACTGCAACGATCCGTCGCGCACCAGCCAGAACACAAAGGCGGCGCTCGCCAGCGCAATCACGAAGGGAACGAACGTGGCGGAGATTCGGTCGGCAAGCCGCTGAATGTGCGCTTTACCCGTTTGGGCGTTCTCGACGAGGGTGCGGATCTGAGCGAGGCGCGTATCGTCGCCCACACCGGTCGCGCGGACAACAAGCCGTCCGGAAGTATTGAGGGTGGCACCTGTGACGTTGGACCCGGGCGCGACGTCTACTGGCACGGATTCGCCGGTCAGCATCGACTCGTCAACGGCTGACGTTCCGTTAATCACTTCGCCGTCTGTCGCGATTTTTTCACCAGGACGGACGACGAATCGGTCGCCAACCGCAAGGTCGCTCACTGGTATGCGGACCTCGTTCCCGTCACGCAGGATCGCGACGTCCTTCGCGCCGAGGTCAGCGAGCGCGCGCAGCGCGGCGCCGGCACGGCGTTTTGACCGGGCTTCCATGTACTTGCCTGCCAGGATGAACGCGGTGATGCCTGCGGCCGCTTCCAGATAGATGTTCGCCGTGCTATCCCCACGTGCGGGGATCAGCGTGAATTGGTGGGTCATGCCTACGTGCCCGGCCATGCCAAAGAAGAGGGCGTACACCGACCATCCGAATGCCGCGAGAGTGCCGATGGAAATAAGTGTGTCCATCGTGACGGTGCGGTGGCGCGCGTTGAGGATCGTCGCCCGGTGGAATGGCCACCCGCCCCAGGCGACGACGGGCGTGGCGAGAGCGAGGGACACCCACTGCCAATAATTGAACTGCAATGCCGGAATCATCGCCATCGCAATGACGGGGACGCTGAGTACCGCAGAGATAATGAGCCGAAGCCGAAGCTTCTTCACAGCGGCGTTATCTTCTGCGTCGATGTCGGCTGCGGTGCCGGTGACATCTGGCCGGTGCAAAAGCGCAGTGTAGCCGGTCTTCTCGACGACACTGATGAGGTCATTGGGCGTCACGTCATCTGCTGCCGTGGTGATATGCGCCTTCTCGGTCGCGAAGTTCACGCTAGCGGTGACGCCTTCGATGCGGTTGAGCTTCTTCTCGATCCGCGAGGCACACGAAGCGCACGTCATGCCACCGATATCGAGGTCAATGACTTTGGTAGCTGGCTGATTGTCCAGAACGGATCTCATGCGAAACTCCATGATCAAATTTGGTCAAGTCACGCTGATCGACTGTCAGGCGACGGTGTATCCGGCTTCATCGACAGCCGCGCGAACCGCTGCCTCGTCGAGTTCATGGTCACTGGTGATGGTGACGGCGCCACTGGGCAGATCGACGTCAACGCTGGTGACTCCGTCGACATCCGCGATCTCAGAACGAACGGCGCTCTCGCAATGCCCGCACGTCATACCCTTGACGGTAATGGTTTTGGTAACTGGCATGATGGCTCCTCTCAGTCAATGATGCTAGGGTACCCCCGTAGGGTATATCGAGCAACTGGGGAAGGAATGACAATGCGCAAGCGACTCTTCGCAGCGGTCACCGCAGCAGGTCTGGCGATCGCGCTGGCAGCATGCGGCACCAATGATGACAACGGCACGGACGAGACGGCGGAGAACGGCACCGCAGAAGTGTCCGAGGAAGCAAAGTTCAACGAAGCTGACATCGAGTTCGCCCAGGGAATGATCCCGCACCACGAACAAGCGGTGGAAATGAGCGACATCATCCTCGACAAGGACAACATCGACCCTCGCGTCGAGGCCCTAGCCGAAGAGATCAAAGCGGCCCAGGAACCAGAAATCGAGATGCTGGAAGGCTGGCTCGAAGCGTGGGGCGCGGACAGTACCCCAGAAATGGACCACGACATGCACGGCATGATGGGCGAGGACGACCTGGCTGCCTTGCGTGACGCTGAGGGTGTCGAAGCGACACGCCTGTTCCTCGAGCAGATGATCGTGCATCACGAGGGCGCAGTCGTCATGGCCGAAGCGGAATCGCTCACGGGCTCGAATCCTGAAGCGCTCGAACTCGCACAAGCAATTGCCGACACTCAGCGGGCCGAAATCGACTCGATGCGGATGCTCCTCAACGAACTCTAAGCGCGGATCTGATACCCGTCCGGCGTAGCGACGACGACTGAAATGTCGCCGGGCGGGGTTCCGCACGCGCGTTCGCAGCCAACCCAGTGCTGTTTGCCTTCCACCTGTGAGGTTCCGGTGGCGACGGCCTGCGCTGCGTCCGCCTGAACGTCGGCGACTGCCTTGGAGCACCCGGGGCTCCCGGTGCATGCTGAGACGTCAATCCACGGTGACTCGGCATCGAAAATAAGACCCATCGGCGCAAGAACACGGACGATCTGCTCGGCGCGCCATTCGTTGAGATCACTGATCACCAGTGTTCGCCATGGGGTGATGACGATTCCGCGTTCGATTGCGGCGAGGAATTCGGCAAGGCGCGAGTCGAGACGGCCGAGCTTAAGACCCGCACCGAGGGCAATTCGATCGTCTTCCTGCGTGATCCAGCCGATCGGTGGCAGTGGGCGGGAGCTGATCGCGACCGGGGAGCGATCAGGATCAGCGCTGACCCCTAAGTTATCGACGATCTCGTGCCCGCCCCGCGGCAGTTCCTTCACCCGCCACTCAGATGAGCGGACTGTGAGAAATGCACGCGCAGTCGCGATGAGCAGCGGGACGGTTTCATCGGGCGTGACCCGGATTCCAGTGTCCTGCCCAGCGAGGAGTAGCGCGACCGAGGTTTCGTCGTAGACCATCGCGGCAATGTCTGGATCCAGCGCCGCGACGTCACCACGTCCATCATCAATCGCCATCAGGAATCGGCCGGGCAGGCTCGCAAGAACGTCGTCACCGCACAGCGCCACGTCGAGGTCTCTAACCCACGTCCGCACGTCAGCGAAGCCACCGATCAAGCCACTGAGCGGCGAACTCAGGATATTGCGTACTCGTTCATGCGTCGCCGAGGGCAGCAGGCCCGCGTCGGCGAGCATCGCCGCGACAGTCTCGCCGTCACGTATTCCGCGGATCTGAATGTTGCCGCGCGAGGTGAGCTCGAGAATGTCGTTGCCGTGCTGGCGTGAGATCATCGCCAGCGTCTGCATTTGCTCTGAAGTCAGCGCGCCGCCGGGCAAACGGACACGCGCGAGCAAACCGTCCGCGGCTTCGTGTAACCGTAATGCGCCCGGACACCGATCTTCTGGCTTACTACTCACTCGACCAGGGTAGCTGCGGTCAGCCAGCTGGCACCACACACCGCATATGCCGACGGCACACCCCCTGCAGAGGGTGTGCCGTCGGCACTGCGGGTGTGTGGCGGCCCAGATTCAGTGAACCTGTCGGTCCTGGTCCTGCCAGAACGGCTGGCGGAGTTTGAACTTCTGGACCTTGCCGGTGGCGGTGCGGGGGAGCGCCTCGATGAAGTCGATCCGCTTCGGGCACTTATAGCCCGCAAGGTGCTCACGGCAGTGTGCGATGAGCGCTTCACCCGTCAACTCGGGATCCCGCGACACTACAAGTGCGGTCACGAGCTCACCCCACTTCTGGTCAGGGATGCCGATCACGGCGACTTCCTGGATCGCGGGGTGCAAGCTGAGTGCATCCTCGACCTCGATGGACGACACATTTTCGCCACCGGTGATGATCACGTCCTTCTTGCGGTCGGCGATGGTCAGGTATCCGTTGTCGACGGTGCCGCCGTCACCGGTGTGGAACCAGTTGCCCTGCATCACGCGGTCGGTCTCTTCCGGGTTCTCCCAGTACGCATCGAGAGAGTGGTTGCTGCGTGCCAGGATCTCACCGGTCTCATTTGTCGTGATACGTACGCCGAGCGCAGGAGCACCAGCACGGACAAGGTTGCGTGCTCGCTCACGAGTCTCGAGGTCACGCCATTCCGACCGCATCCGGTTGAACGTGAGCAGCGGCGCGGTCTCGGTGAGGCCGTAGATCTGGATGAACTCCCAGCCCAGTTCGTCCCACACCCGTTCGATCGTGCGAGTCGCGGGTGGCGCGCCCGCGACAATGATTCGCAGCGTGCCGTGCCCGGGAATCTTGCCGTTGCCGAGCGCCTTCCACTCCTCGACGGCGTCAAGAGCGGCTGAGACAACCGCCGGCGCCGCGCACATCATGGTGACGCCGTGCTCCTGAACACGCTTGAGGATCTCGAAACCATCGATCTTGCGAATGACGACGTGCTTGCCTCCCATGCCGGTGACCGTGTAGGGCATACCCCACCCGTTGGCATGGAACGTGGGCAAAGTATGGAGGTAGACGTCGTTGTCATTCACCCCTGCGTGCAGGCCGAAGATCGCCGCGTTGAGCCACAGTGCCCGGTGCGTCAGCTGCACGCCCTTCGGCCGGGCAGTCGTGCCCGATGTGTAGTTCAGGGTGGCAGTAGCATCTTCGTCGCCGTCCCACGCCACCGGTGTGACACCGAAGGCGAAGATCTTGTCGTCATCCTCACCCAGCACATATTTGTGCGGCACGTCGAGGGCGTCGAGAACCTCCTTGCGCTCCGGGTCGCAGAGGACGACGTCAGCGCCGGAGTGTTCGATGATGTACTTTATTTCCGCTTCCGCGAGCCGGAAGTTCACCGGTACGAGGATCCTGCCCCACGCTGATACGCCGAACAGCGAGATCAGGAGCCGGGCTGAGTTATGCGAGATGATCGCGACCCGGCTTCCTGCAGGAACACCAAGCTGGTCAAGCCGTGCAGCTTGCGCCGCAGCGTAGTCAGCCATTTCACGGTAGGTGAACGCTCCGAGGGATTGAGCGGGCTGGTTCGGCTCGTCGACGATTGCGATCCGATCGGGATAAACCGTCTGTGCGCGGTAGAGATGGTCAGCGATGGTGAGCGGGAATTTCATGTCTTGTCGTCCAATCGTGGAGGTAGGAGGAGCAACGCGCCGGGTCAGGCGTTGATGTTGCGGTCCTTCGTCTCGAGGATCTTGTAGGTGCACAGGACGCTGATGGTGGACAGCGCGGCGAGCATGACACCAACCCAGATGGCGCCGGGCCCTGCGATGAGCGGTGCGGCGATCAGCGGCGGAAGTGCACCACCGAGAATGCCGGCGAGGTTGTAGCCCATGCCCGCACCGGTGTAGCGATACCTGGCCTGGAACATCTCTGGCAGCAGTGCGCCAGCCGGGCCATAGGCGACACCGAAGATGGTGAGCGTGCCGAAAAGGCCGATAGCGAAGGCCAGCGGGCCGCCCATGTTCAGGATCGGGAACAGCACGAGTACCCAGGGGATCGCCAGGCCGCAGGAGACCATGATGACCTTGCGGCGCCCGATGCGATCGGACCACAGCGCTGAAGCGGCGGTGGAAAGACCGAAGAACACTGCGGCGAGCATGCCCATCGCGAGGACGTAGTTCCGGGACAGCTCCAGTGTGCCGACACCGTAGTTCGTCATGAAGGCGGTGCCCATGTAGAAGAGGGAGAACAAGCTCGCGAGCGCACCGGCTGCGATGAAGATCTCTTTGCTCTGGTACCGGAACGCGTCGAGGAACGGCAGCTTGTTGGCGGCGGGCACATCAGCAGACGGTGTTGCGGCCCTCTTCTCGAGCTTCTCGCGGAAGACGGGGGTTTCAGCAACAGCGAGGCGGACCCAGAGTCCGACTGCGACAAGCGCGAAGGACAGGATGAACGGAATACGCCATCCGTACTCGAGGAACGCGGTGCTGGTTGTGCCGAGCGTGAGGCTGGCGATGAGGAATGTGGCGCTGGAGAGGAAGAAAGCAAAAGCGGGACCCAGCTGGGGGAACATCGCGTACAGCCCGCGCTTCCCCTGGGGGGCGTACTCCGCGGTCAGCAACGTCGCACCGGCCCATTCGCCGCCGACGGCGAAGCCCTGCAAGAATCGGGCTGTGACCAGCAGGATTGGCGCCCAGATCCCAATGCCGCCTTCAAAGAGGCCGAAGACACCTGTTTGATAGCCAGGCAGCAGCCCGATGCCGACCGTCGCGAAGCCCATAATGAGCAGCGTCCACACGAGGGTGCGCTTGCGGCCGATTTTGTCACCGAAGTGGCCGAACAGAATAGCGCCTACAGGCCGTGCGAAGAACGCGACGGCGAATGCCGCGAACGAGGCGAGGGTGCCCGCTACCGGATCGGCCGCGGGGAAGAATACCGCGGGGAACACTAGCGCTGCGGCGGTACCAAAGATGAAGAAGTCGTAGAACTCGATCGTGGTGCCGATCGAGCTCGCTGCCGCCACGCGGCGCATGCTCGTCTTCTTCTGATTGGGATCCTTGTGTGCCGACGGAGCTGTGGCTTGCGGCGGTGGAGGCGGTGGCGGTGGGGCAGTACGAATCGTAGACACCCTTTGTCTCACTCTCTCGGATCAAGCCCGAAATATCGGGCAGGTTGTCTGGTGTAAGACAAAAGGTAGTGATGCGGGTCACGCACCAATACCCCCGAAAGGGTGTAGTGCTCAGGGGGCACTCCGAAAGCTCAGGGAAGGTAGCCGAGTAAACGCGCCCGCGTGACTGATTCCATTCGCGTGCGGGTGCCGAGTTTCATTGCGGCACTGCGCAAGTACGCTTTCACGGTTTCTGCAGAGAGGGCGAGCTGGGACGCTATTTCAGCGTTCGTGCACCCGAGCGCTACTTGGGACAGAACGTCGATCTCGCGCGGGGCCAGTGTGGGTACCTGAAGTAGCGCCGGCTTCGTGGCGGGCGTCGAAGCCGGCGCAGCCTGCTGACCCACTGCCACGAGTGCGCTGCCCGCCTTGGTGAGTCGTTCGCGGAGATCCGGGTCGGGGATCTGCGCAGCGATGGCGCGGAGCTCACTGTGCAATAACCGCAGGGTCTCGCGGTCGGTGCCTGCCATTTCAGCTTTGAGGTCAGCCCGCATGAACTCAGCTTGTTCGGCGCGCCGCGCGACTTCCTCGCGGACTCGCAGTTCGTCACCGAGTTCCTTAGCGGAGGTGAGGAGGGCGCCCCGAACGGAGTCGCCGAAGTTCGTTGCCTCGCGGACTGCCCCGTAGAGAACAGCTCGCACGACCTTGTTCACGACGACCGGAACGGCGAGCATCCCGCGGAGACCTTCGAGCCGCACATTGTTGACATACTCGCGCGAGATGTTGTCGCTGCTCGTATAGTCGGTCACCACCAGCGGTCGCCCGGTGACGGCGCAGCGCCCACCCAGTCCCGCCCCGCTCTCAACCGACAGATTCCGAAGACCGTCGGTCCGCATCCCGATGAACCGATTCAGTGTCAGCGTTTTCCCGGTGTAATCGCCCGAGAACACGACAGGGAGCTGCGTGTCCGCCTTAACTCGCCGTAGCGCGGATCGCATTGCGTCGTGAACGCTGGCTTCCATGGTCTCCTCACGAGTCAGGTTTTGACATATCGGGTAAGTCACATCAGCGCTGTGGTGTGATGCGACTCATTACATCGTCCCATATTCCGGGCAATGCCCGGGTACGTCCAGCCGAGACGCGGGCGGTGCGAGCAGGGTTGCGTGTCTGCGTCCTTACCTGGAGTTCAGCGTGCGATGAAGATCCCGGCGAGCGCGAGCCCCGCAACCCAGACGGTCGAGACTGCCGCGAGGATGAAGGGCCGCGCCCCGACCTGACGCAAAGCCGATACGCGCAGGTCAGCGCCGAGTGCGAACATGGCGGCGGTAAGCAGCGCAGTTTGCAGGACGGACATAGCAGACAGGGCATCATCCGGGAGCGCCCCGATTGAGCGCAGGCCAGCACAAGCGAGGAATCCGAGAACGAACAGCGGAATCAGCGGGGGACGTTTCTGCCCGGCTTCGAGGTCTGTTCTGAAGCGCTGCCGCAGGCTGAGTACCGCCATCACCGGGGCGAGCATGAGCACCCGCGCGAGTTTGATGAGTACGGCTGCGCTGAGAGCTGTACCGCCGATCACGCTGCCCGCCGCCACAACCTGCGCGATCTCGTGGATTGAGCCCCCGGCCCACAACCCGGCTTCAGTGTTCGACAACCCAATCACGCTGGAGAGCAGCGGAATGGCAGGGATCATAAGCGTGCCGAGAATGACTACGAGCGCCACGGCTGTGACCACTTCTCTGTCTTTTGGCCGTACGACGCCGCTTGCGGCGGCGACCGCGGCGGCACCGCAGATCGAGAATCCGCATGCGATCAGTAATCGTTGCGTCCAGGAAAGGCCAAGAAGCTTGCCGACCAGCATCGTTCCTGCGATCCCGAGGCAAACGACGCCAACTGCCACCGCGAGCATTCCCCAACCGAGGCCGATGATGTCAGTAAACATCACCTGCAGTCCGAGGAGGGCAACGCCGAGACGGAGCAGTCGTTTTGACGAGAACTGCAAGCCCGGACGGATGCGCTGCGGTACCTGTACCACGTTCGCGAAAAGCACACCGCAGACGATTCCAACCAGCAAGGGGCTTACGGTGGACAGATAGTAGTTCGCGGATAGCGCGATTGCTGTTGCCACGGCGCATGCCGCTAGCCCAGGGCTCAGCGTCGCTACGGCGCGGATCGGGCGAGAACGCGCCGATCGCGTCGCTGGTTCTTTCTCCATCATCGCGGCGGCTGCGTGCGTGTTGGTCACCCATCAATCGTCTGGCAGCGCGGGCGGATGCAGTACCCGCTATTTTCGCATAGGCCCATATCAATCAGATATGTGTAGCGGTAGCGCTATATCATCTATGTATGTCCCAGCGCCTGCCTGATCTGCATGTCCTGGCGCTCCTCGTGGGAGTGGATGACCACGGCAGCCTGAGTGCCGCAAGCCGGAAGGCGGAGATCGCGCAGCCCAACGCGAGCAGATCGATCAAACAGCTCGAGCGACATCTCGGAATTCCGCTGGTGCGCCGAAATCCCAGTGGCTCAACACTGACAGCTGAGGGGACGGTGATTGCGCACTGGGCGCGCCGGATCCTCGCAGACGCCGCGACGCTGCTTGACGTCGCGGCGGGTTTGCGTGTGGAGCGCTCCGCAGAGCTGACGTTGGGCGCTAGTTTGACGGTGGCAGAGCACCTGATGCCTGCCTGGCTTGGTTCATTCCATCGAATGCACCCAGAAGTTACCGTCCATCTCCAGGTTCACAACTCGGCACACGTGTGCGAACGAGTTGCAGACGGTGTGTGCGACGTCGGCTTCGTCGAATCGCCGACTGTGCCCCGCGGACTGCACAGCGTCACGGTTGCCCGTGATCGACTAGTCGTGGTGGTCAACCCAGCACACCCTTGGGCCCGTCGGCGTAAACCACTCACTATGGCAGAACTGGCGGCCACGCCACTGCTGGTGCGAGAACCAGGATCAGGGACGCGCACAACCCTGGACCTTGCCCTGCAGGAGTACGACCGGGCTGAGCCACTAATCGAACTCGGAAGTGCAGCAGCGATCCGCACCAGCGTGCTGGGCAGCGTCGGGCCCGCTGTAATGAGCACGCTCGCTGTCGGCGACCAGCTAGGCTCCGGCGAGCTGCGACTCGTCGACGTCGAAGGTCTCGATCTTGTACGAGCGCTTCGCGCGGTGTGGCGGCCGCCCAGGCAACTCGCCGGTCTCGCAGGCGAATTAGTGCGTCTTGCGCGCCGCGAAGGAAAAGCCGGGGTGTGACGAGTCGTGCGGAACTAGCCGTCGAGATCGGTCAGACGAGTGGGATCAAGTGAGAGGCGCGCCGGTGGCGGCGCGGACTTGCTCCTCGGTGACGCCAGGAGCGGTCTCCGCTAGGACCAGGCCGCTATTGGTGACGTCGATGACCGCGATGCTGGTTATGATGCGTTGCACCACGGCTTTGCCGGTGAGTGGCAGGGTGCACTTGCCGACGATCTTCGGTTGCCATGTTTGTCGGTATGCTCCATGAGGACGATGACTTTTCGGGCACCGTGGACGAGATCCATTGCCCCGCCCATGCCCTTGACCATCGACTTTGACGGCCTCACCCCTGCGGGACACTCGAATGGGCCTCAGCGCCGTGCGGGGCAAACCGGTAGCATCCCTCCCGATGAGCAGTCGTTTGACGGCTGGGTGACCTCCGGCGGGGAAAGGTTTCGCGTGATCCTGCTTCTGTCCACTTCGGACACAGATTTGCTGTCAGCCCGCGCAAGCGGGGCCGATTACCGGCTGGGCAACCCGGCGCGGCTCGACCTGACGGACCTGCCAGGATTGCTTGACGGCGCGGACCTCGTCGTAGTGAGGATCCTCGGGGGCAAGCGTGCCTGGGAAGAAGGCATCGAAGCGGTCCTCGCAGCTGATCTGCCTACGGTCGTGGTGAGCGGCGAGATCGCCCCGGACGCCGAACTGATGCAAGAGTCCACGGTCCCCGCGGGCGTCGCCGCGCAGACGCACAACTACCTGGCTCAGGGAGGTGCGGAAAACCTGGGTCAGCTGTTCAACTTCCTGTCGGACACGATTCTGCTCACGGGGTATGGCTTCGCAGAGCCGAAACAGCTCCCGGACTGGGGATACCTCGAACGTAAAGTCGTGGCCTACCCGGAGAACACGCCCGTTGTTGCTGTTCTCTACTACCGGGCCCAGCACATTGCGGGTAACACCGGCTATGTGCACGCGCTCAGTGACGCGATCGAAGCGCAGGGCGCGCAGGCGATCCCGATTTATTGCGCGTCGCTGCGCACCGCAGCCCCGGCACTGCTCGATGCGCTGGGCCAGAGCGACGCCATCGTTGCAACGGTGCTCGCCGCGGGCGGAACGAAACCCGCGACTGCCGGCGCTGGCGGCGACGATGAAGCATGGGATGTGGAGGCACTGGCAGCCCTCGATATCCCGATTCTGCAAGGATTGTGCCTCACCTCCAGCCGGGCCCAGTGGGAAGCCAATGATGATGGGCTTACCCCACTCGATGTCGCCACTCAGGTAGCCGTGCCGGAGTTTGACGGGAGGCTGATCACGGTTCCGTTCTCCTTCAAGGAGATCGATGACGACGGGTTGTCGACCTACGTTCCGGATCCCGAGCGTGCGGGCAGGGTTGCGGGTATCGCGGTAAAGCATGCGCGGCTCGGGCGCATCGCGCCGCACGAGAAGCGCGTCGCACTGATGTTGTCTGCGTACCCGACCAAGCACGCCCGGATCGGCAATGCAGTGGGGCTGGACACCCCGGCGAGTGCGATTCATCTGCTCAGAGCGATGCGTGAGGCCGGTTACGACCTTGGACCTGATGACGGTGACGGCGCCGTTCCCGGCCTGGCTTCGGGGAACGGCGACGAACTGATTCACGCGCTGATCGCCGCCGGTGGACAGGACCCGAACTGGCTGACTGAGACGCAGCTCGAAGCCAACCCGCTCCGCATCTCAGCGAAGAAGTACCGGAGATGGTTCGACACCCTTCCTAAGGACCTCCGGGAGGATGTCGAAAGCCACTGGGGTCCTGCACCAGGTGAACTGTTTGTCGACCGATCGAACAAATCGGGCGGCGAGATCGTTCTCGCTGCGTTGCAGTTCGGGAACCTGGTGATCATGGTCCAGCCGCCGCGCGGATTCGGAGAGAACCCGGTCGCGATTTACCACGATCCCGATTTGCCCCCAAGTCACCACTACCTGGCTGCGTACCGCTGGATCTCCGGCCCGCCCGAGGAGGGTGGCTTCGGCGCCGACGTGATGATCCATCTCGGAAAACACGGCAATCTTGAGTGGCTGCCCGGTAAGACCCTCGGCCTGTCGGCTTCGTGCGCGACCGATGCCGCGATCGGGGACATGCCGCTGATTTACCCCTTCCTCGTGAACGACCCGGGGGAGGGAACCCAAGCTAAGCGCCGTATTCATGCGACACTCGTCGACCATCTCATCCCCCCGATGGCTCGCGCCGAGTCCTATGGTGACATCCAGCGGCTCGAGCAGTTGCTCGATGAGCACTCGAACATCGCGGCGCTTGACCCGGCGAAGCTCCCCGCGATCCGGCAGCAAATCTGGACGCTGATGACAGCGGCAAAAATGGATAATGATCTTGGCCTGGATGAGCGTCCTCACGAAGCAGAGTTCGACGACATGCTGCTGCACGTCGATGGGTGGCTGTGCGAAATCAAGGATGTTCAGATTCGCGACGGTCTGCACATCCTCGGCCGGGCACCGGAGGGTGACGAGGAGATCGACCTGGTTCTCGCGATGCTGCGGGCTCGCCAGATGTGGGGCGGCGAGCAATCGGTTCCTGGCCTGCGCGAAGCTTTAGGCTTGAGTGAGGCCGGCGATGAGAGCCGGGCACGTGTCGACGATGTGGAGGAGCAAGCTCGGCACCTCCTCGAACAGCTCGCGGCCAGAGAATGGAAGCGCAGAAAGGTTCGCAAGCTCACGGACAACGACACGGTCGCGCGGATCCTCGAGTTCACATGTGATGAAGTCATTCCGCGCCTCCGGGCGACCCGGGACGAGATCCCGCGGATTCTGCACGGGCTTGAGGGCGGCTTCATCCCGGCTGGGCCGAGCGGATCGCCGCTGCGGGGGCTGATCAACGTCCTCCCGACGGGCCGCAACTTCTATTCTGTGGATCCCAAGGCCATCCCCTCGCGGCTGGCATGGGAGACCGGGCAGGCGATGGCCGAGTCACTCGTCGAGCGGTACCGCGCGGATCAGGGAGACTGGCCCAGATCTGTCGGCCTTTCCGTATGGGGGACGTCCGCGATGCGGACTTCAGGAGACGACATCGCGGAAGTGTTCGCTCTCATCGGTGTGCGCCCCGTGTGGGATGAAGCGTCGCGCCGTGTCCGCTCGCTCGAGGTGATACCGCTCGAGGAACTCAGCAGACCGCGCATCGATGTGACGGTGCGTATCAGTGGCTTCTTCCGTGATGCGTTCCCGCACGTTCTGGCGCTGCTCGACGACGCGTTCCGCATGGTGGCCGCGCTCGACGAGCCGGCCGAAGAGAACTTCGTGAAAGCCCATGCCGCCGCGGATATCCAGCGGCACGGTGACGAGCGACGTGCGACCACCCGGATCTTCGGTTCGAAGCCAGGTACGTACGGTGCGGGACTCCTGCAGCTGATCGACGCGAAGAACTGGCGCTCCGACGCTGACCTGGCCGAGGTCTACACCGCCTGGGGCGGATACGCGTACGGCCGTGGCCTCGACGGTGTGCCTGCAGCGGACGACATGCGTGACGCCTACCGGCGCATAAGTGTGGCCGTGAAGAACACCGACACCCGTGAGCATGACATCGCGGACTCCGACGATTACTTCCAGTATCACGGAGGCATGGTGGCGACGGTGCGTGCACTGACAGGCAAAGACCCCGAAGCCTACGTGGGTGACAGCACTCGCCCCGACAGCGTTCGCACCCGCACGCTGAGCGAAGAAACCCGGCGTGTGTTCCGCGCTCGCGTGGTCAACCCGCGCTGGATGGCCGCCATGCGCCGTCATGGGTACAAAGGGGCGTTCGAAATGGCGGCGACTGTCGACTATCTGTTCGGGCTAGATGCCACGGCCCGAGTCGTGTCCGATTGGATGTACGAACAGTTAACGGACAACTATGTGCTTGACGAGACGAACAGCAAGTTCATGCAGGAATCGAACCCGTGGGCTCTGCATGGAATAGCGGAGCGTCTTCTCGAAGCTGCCGAGCGCGGGATGTGGGAGAAGCCATCCGCGGCCACACTCAGCGCACTGAAGGAAGCGTATCTGCGCACCGAAGGCGATCTCGAAGGAGACTGAGCTGTGATTTCAATGCCGGATCGTGACACGGACCTCTGCATCTCCCTGTCTGGGCGGCCGAGCAACATTGGCACGCGTTTCCACAATTTCCTGTACCGCGAACTCGGGCTGAATTACCTCTACAAAGCGTTCACTACGACCGACCTGCCCGCGGCTGTCGCCGGGATCAGGGCGCTCGGTATCCGGGGCTGTGGCGTGTCAATGCCCTACAAAGAGGACGTGATTCCTCTGGTGGACCGCATCGATCAGTCCGCTGCGGTGATTGATGCGGTCAACACGATCGTTAATGACGACGGAGTCCTGAGCGCGTACAACACGGACTATGTCGCTGTCCGCAGCCTGCTCGAACCGGTCGACACGGGTTCGCGCGTGCTCGTACGGGGCAGCGGAGGGATGGCCAAAGCTGTGGTCGCCGCGTTGCGGGATGAAGGCTTCACTGACGTCACGGTCGCCGCGCGGAACGCGGGAACCGGTCTCGCACTCGCTGACCGCTACGGGTTCACTTGGCGTCCCAGCGGAGAAGGTGAAACGGCGGACATGCTCATCAACGTCACGCCCGTCGGTATGTCTGGTGGGGCTGAGGAGCACGAACTCGCGTTCACTGAGCAACAGATCAGGGACGCACAGACTGTGTTCGATGTGGTTGCGATGCCAGTGCGCACACCCTTGATTGATTCGGCGATCGCTGCCGAGCGAACTGTCATCACCGGTGCGCAGGTCGTTGCGTTGCAGGCCGCCGAGCAATTCGCTCTGTACACCGGTGTCCGCCCCAGCCACGGCCTGATTGCGCGGGCGTCAGAGTTCTCCCGCGCCTGACTACTCTGCAGGCTCCGCTCCCGCTATCCTGGTCGGAACCGTTTTGCCGTCGTTTCGCGTGCAGTGCCGCACCGATCATTACGAAATCGTCGACCCGATCTAGGGCCGATTCGGTTTCCGCGAGGAGCCCGCATGTCTGCCGCATCGAAGAACTCCGCCACCAACGTCGCAGTGTGGATGCTGCTCGTTTCTGGTGTTGCCCTGGCCGCGCTCGTGGCTGTGGCCGACCTTATCTTGTTCGCGATGGTCATCGGCGGCTCGGCCGGCGCCGCCGTCGGAATTCTCGCGGCCGTGTACTACACCGGTGACGAGGACGGACCTTTTGGGGAGACCGACGAATACGGGCTAGCGAACTAGCACCCGCTGTCCCGGCCACACACCCGCTGTCCCGGCCACACACCCGCTGCAGCGGGGTCCTGGTCGGTAGACCGGGTGTGCCGTGAACCGGAGCGTCACATCGCTGCGGTCCGCCCGGCGTCACATACAGTGAATGCGCGGAACGAGCACTGTGGCAGCAGAAGTGAAGGGGAGCGGATCAATGGCGTCGATAACGTTCGCTGAAACGACAAGGGTGTATCCCGGTTCCAGCGTTGCGGCCGTTGACCGGCTAGACCTCCACATCCCTGATGGAGAATTCCTCGTCCTCGTCGGTCCTTCGGGTTGCGGGAAGTCCACCAGCCTGCGAATGCTCGCCGGTCTTGAGGATGTCGACGCAGGTCAGATCTTCATCGGGGACAAAGACGTCACACATCTTGATCCCCGTGACCGCGATATCGCCATGGTCTTTCAGAACTATGCCCTCTATCCGCACATGTCGGTTGCGCAGAATATGGGCTTCGCTCTCAAACTGGCCCGGACCCCTAAAGCGGAAATTCAGTCACGTGTTGCTGATGCAGCCGAACTGCTCGGGCTGAGCGACTTTCTGGACCGAAAGCCGAAGGCTCTGTCTGGCGGTCAGCGCCAGCGGGTTGCGATGGGACGGGCTATCGTCCGCCAGCCGCAGGTGTTTCTGATGGACGAACCTCTCTCCAACCTCGATGCGAAGCTGCGCGTACAGACACGTACTCAGATCGCCCAGCTGCAGCGCCGCCTCGCGACAACGACGGTGTACGTCACCCACGATCAAGTGGAAGCGATGACGATGGGGGACCGCGTCGCCGTCCTGAACGGTGGCGTACTGCAACAGTGCGACAATCCTCGTGAGCTTTACCGCAACCCGCGGAACGTCTTCGTGGCGGGCTTCATCGGTTCGCCGGCGATGAACCTCTACCCGGCGCCGGTCACTGGTGGCATTGTCAACCTCGGTGAACTGGCAATCCGCGTACCGCGCCCCGCGGCCGACGAGGCGGGCGGTGAACTGATCGTGGGTATCCGCCCGGAGCATTTCGAAGTGAGTAGTTCTGGGCTTCGTGTCGAGGTCGATGTGGTTGAAGAACTCGGCTCGGAAGCGTTCGTCTACGGCCGGGCAATGATTGGTGGCCGCGAGGAACAGCTTGTGGCTCGAGTTGACTGGCGCCGGCCGCCCGCAAAGGGTGAGGTTATTCATGTGACGGTCACCGATGAGCACGTGCATCTTTTCGCTGCTCACGGTGAAGGCGGGCGCTTACCTCGCTGACGCCGTACGCTAAGGAAATGGCACCAATGGCACCGTCTTTTTCTGACCTTGCGGAAGCGGAATACATCCTCCTCACCAGCTTCCGCAAAAGCGGCGAAGGTGTGGCGACCGCGGTATGGGCTGCCCCGGACGGGGAGCGTCTTCTCGTCTGGACGCCCACAGATTCGTACAAGGTGAAAAGAATCCGGCGTAACCCACGCGTGGAGGTTTCGGTCTGCGATCTCCGGGGCCGACCCAAAAGCGAACCGGTGGAGGCGGCAGCCGAGGTGCTCGATGACGCCGGCACTGAAGAGGCGCGCGCTGCAATCGCGAAGAAATACGGAATCAAAGGCTGGATCGGCGTGAAGGCAAGCATCCTTCGCCGAGGCCGCAAGGGCACAATCGGTCTCGCTATTACCGTCCCGCAGTAAATGCCATTTATGTGATTCAGCTGTTCGCTAACAGAATAGCGAATTACACGCTTCGAATTTGTCAGACCCTTTCGTCACGCTAGCTCCGTAGGTGGAAAAACACAACGGAGGACGAACGTATGAACAGGCCCCGAAACTGTGCGCACGCGAATATCCCCGGGCGGCACATCTGGCCGTGGGTGCTCGCGTTCGTCAGCGCACTCATGGTGGGAATCGGCATCGGTACGACTCTCTGCCCAGTTGAGAATTGCGCTTCGACGATCGTATCGCCCTCACCTCCAGATCCCGGTGGTTAGCTGTGCGCTCGCCTGGCGGGCAGGGAAGTGGCATGATTAAAGAGGCGTAGTTCGGGAGATGATGACTATGGAATTCGCGCAAATCAATGGCTTTCGCATCGCGTATCAGACTGCCGGAAAAAGTCCGGTTCCTGTTGTTTTCGTTCACGGCTCCTGGGCGTCTCACACGAATTGGGAAACTGTGTTTTCGCGCTTCGCGGAATCGTTCCGCGTCGTTTCGTACGATCGGCGCGGGCACAGTGATAGCGAGCGTCCTCCAGGGCAGGGAAGTATTTCTGAGGACGCGGAAGATCTCGCGGCGCTTATCAGTTACCTCGACATCGTCCCCGCCTGGGTGGTCGCGAACTCGTTCGGTTCGTGCATTGCGCTGAGGCTCGCGGTTGCTAATCCGCACCTGCTGCGGGGAGTTGTGGTGCATGAACCACCACTGATGGGCCTGCTGAGCGAAGTCGAAGACCCAGATACGCGCGTAGTGATGGAGGGTGCGCGGTCCAGCATCATGGACGTGGCCGCGCGTATTGAATCTGGTGACCATGCGGGCGCCGCGGAGTATTTCGTCGAGAATGTCGCGCTCGGCCCGGGTAGTTGGCGGAAGCTTCCTCAGGTCATTCGCGATGTCTTTGTCACCAATGCACCGACCTTTCTTGACGAAATCAGGGATCCGGAGGCGCTCAACGCGGATCTTGCCGGGCTTGGCACCTTCGCCCGTCCAGTTTTGCTGACAGAAGGCTCTGAGAGTCCGAAGATGTTCGGCCTGATCGTTTCTCAGCTTGCCGACGCGCTGCCAAATGTCACGACGATGCTGTATACGGGTGCCGGACACCTCCCGCACCTCACGCATCCCGATGATTACGTCACGACGGTTACCACGTTCATCCAGGAACACGAGAGCAGGGCGTGACTCAGGTCGCTTTACTGACCGACGACATGTGGAAGTCCGGTATACGGACCGGAGGCATCGCCGTCCGGTTGAACCAGTCTTTCCATTCCCGGGGAAGGGTTCGCTCTGTCTGGCCAGCTTCGGTGATCCGCCGCACCAGATCAATCGGGCTCTCGTTGAACCGGAAGTTGTTGACCGCACACGTGACGGCTCCGTCTTCGATGAGATAGACGCCATCCCGCGTCAGACCCGTCAACAGCAGGGAAGCCGGATCTACTTCGCGGATATACCAAAGGCAGGTCAGCAAGAGCCCCCGCTCGGTCTTGCTGACCATCTCATCGAGCGTCGCCTTCGAACCACCGGTGAGCAGGAGGTTCTCACCGGGGACCGTGGGTGTGGCGCCGAACTCGTGCGCGTGTGCGCGTGGGTAGGCAAGCGCATTGATCACCCCGTCGCGGATCCACTCGGCGCGTTCCGCGGGCATACCGTTGTCGAAAACCGACACCAGATCGCTCGACACTGTGGCAGTCACGAACGGTGCGTACTCAAGTCCGCGTGCGTGCGGATCTGACGCCAGCGTGAGAGGGATGTCCGTCAGATGTTCACCGATGCGCGTGCCGCCCTGCCGCGCAAACGCAGTGTGCCCCTCCTCAGCGCCGCGGCCCTCCATGCTCCACATCATGTATATGAGAAGGTCACCGATAGCGGAGGGCGGGAGGATCGTCTGATACCGGCCCGCGGGCAGTTCGCGCTGCACAGCCCCCCAGCCCAGCCGGGTGTCGAGGTCGGCGAGGAGAGCGTTGACGTCGAGATCGGTGAAATCTGGCGTCCCAGCGCCTACCCATGCGCTGGTGGTGTGACTTCCGTAATCACGTTTGCCGTTGATCTCGATGGATCCCGTGGGCTGCACCCACCGTCGGCGCAGACCTGTGCTCGAACCCAGCCAGGTGGTGTGAACTTCGTGATGTGCGAAGCCGAACAGGCGGTCCTGCCCGCTGAATTGCTGCGCGAGGGTGGGCGTGAACGTGGAGAAAACCTCTATTGCGGTGGATTCCGCGGGCGCAGACCAATCGGATTCGTCACCGTGTCCGCCAAGGAGGGGCATCGCGTCTTTTGCCGGCGCGGCGTCCCGGGCGGCTTCCTCGCTAGCTCGCACGAGGTCAGGGATGTCGCCGGCATCGGCGCTCGCTGAGTTCACTACCCCCACGGACGTGCCGTCAGGCTTGTCCATGAATGACAGCACGGTCCAGCGGCGGTACGCCGACGAACCGTTGGTAGTCATCGAGCTGTTCGCCCATCGTAAGGAGGCTTCGCTCACATCGGTGACAATCACGATCGCATGGTCGGCCACAGAGAGGGCCAGGACCTGGTCGACAAGGTCAGCCGCGGGAATCATGCACCGGCCTCCTGCTTGGTGTTGAGAACGTTGACCTGGCGGAAAAGCGCTGAAGGACAGCCGTGACTCACGGCCGCTACCTGACCGGGCTGCGCTTTGCCGCAGTTGAACGCGCCACCGAGCCGCCAGGTGCCGGGCCCTCCGACTGCTTCCATCGAGCCCCAGAATTCTGTGGTTGTCGCCTGGTAGGCGAGGTCGCGAACCTGGCCCGCAAGCCGTCCGTTTCTGATCCGGTAGAAGCGCTGGCCGGTGAACTGGAAGTTGTAGCGTTGCATATCGATTGACCATGATCGATCGCCAACGATGTAGACGCCGTCATCGACCATGCTGATCAAATCGTTCGTCGACCTGTCCGTTTCAGGGTCTGGCTGCAGGGACACGTTGGGCATCCGCTGAATCGGGACGTGGTGTGCGGAGTCGGCGTACGAGCATCCATTCGAGCGGTCAAGTCCAAGTCGTGGCGCGAAGGTACGGTCGAGCTGATAGCCGACCAGGGTGCCCTCGTGGATGAGGTCCCACTTCTGCGCGGCGACACCCTCGTCGTCATAGCCAATTGTGGCGAGCCCGTGGGCGACCGTCCGGTCAGCGGTCACGTGCATGATCGGAGTGCCGTACCGCAGTGTTCCGAGCTTGTCTGGTGTGGCGAATGACGTTCCGGCATAAGCGGCTTCGTACCCGATGGCACGGTCGTACTCCGTTGCGTGGCCAATCGATTCGTGAATCGTCAGCCACAGGTTGGTCGGGTCGATCACCAGGTCTGTGGCGCCAGCGACTACCGAGGGAGCCTGCGCCTTCTCGCGCAAATGTTCAGGGATATCAGTGAGTTCGCTCGTCCAGTCCCAGAGCGCATGATCCGTCAGGTACTCCCACCCCCGGCCCACCGGCGGCGCCAGCGTCCGCATCGTCTCGAACGCGCCGGCCTCGTGATCGACAGTGATCGCCTCATATTGCGGATGCAGCCGCACTCTCTGCTGCGTGATGGATGAGCCGCTGGTGTCGGCGTAGAACGACTGCTCTTTCACGATGAGGCACGACGCTGTCACGTGGTGTACTCCCGCCGCTGCGAGAAGACGCTGAGAGTTGTCTGCGAGCAGTGCGGTCTTTTCCGGCAAGGGAATCGTGAAAGGGTCCTCGTCGTACTGCGAGACCCAGGTGGCGTCCCGGTAGACGGGCTCGTCGGCGAGTTCAACCGTCTCGCGGTTGAGGATCCTCAGTGCCCTCGCGACATCCACTGCGCGACGGGCGGTTTCCGCAGCGACATCGGGGCTGAGCTGCGCGTGTGACGCGAAGCCCCAGGTCCCGTCCACGATTACCCGCACGGCGAATCCGATGTCCGTGCTTTCCGTGGCGGACTGGACGACACCATCGCGCAGCCGAAGGGATTGGGACTGAACGCGATGCACTCGGATGTCCGCGTGGGATGCACCCAGTTTCTGGGCAGTCGCCAGTGCGGCTTCAGCAAGAAGCGTTGTTGGCAGCGAGAGGAATTCGTCGTCTACGGGCCGGGAAGCGCTCACTCTGTCGAGGCTAGCCGGTGTGCCACGGGAACTCGACAGGCACAGCGCTTACTCTTAGGCCTGTGCGCCGATTCAGTATGTGGCTCCGGGAGAAGCCGAGGGTAGCCGACGGCCTGCTCGCGGGGCTGTTCGTGCTCCTCGAAGCGATCACGGCCCCCGCGACGGACAATCCACCGCTGTTCCTTCTGATGGGACTGGCGATGTGTGTGCCAGTGATCTGGCGCCGCTCCCATCCGATCATCTCCTCGTTCGTCATTCTGTTTGCTTCTATCGCAAGCACCGTGATGCTCGCGATTCACGAGCAGTCGAACATTGGCCACCCGTCAGGCGTGCTGCTGCTCGTCGCGCTGTACACGCTTGTGATCCATGTGAACCGGAAAGTCGCCAGAGTGTTCGCGGCAGGCCTGGTCGTAGATACTGCCCTGAAGGTTGACCTGCTCGGCTATGACATGCCTGCCAGCGCATTCTTCCTCGTGCTGTTTTACTCGATCGCCTGGCTTACGGCGGAGGTGCTGGCTGTCAGGCATCGCTATCACGAGGAGATCGCAGCGCAACTGGTGATTGCCGAGTCAGACCGCGACCGGCTTGCGCAGGATGCTGTGGCCGCGGAGCGGACACGGATTGCGCGGGAGTTGCATGACGTGGTGGCCCACGCGGTGAGCGTGATGATCGTGCAGGCCGAGGGCGCCACCTACGCCATCAAGAACAACCCCGAACTCGCGGAACGCGCAATGGGAACCGTCGCGTCGACGGGCAGGCAGGCGCTCGCAGAACTGCGCAGGACTCTCGCGCTGCTGCGCACGGAGCAGGTCCCGGACGAAATGCCTGAGTATGGAACAGCTGGGCTCGCGCGGACCGCCCAGTTGATGCGTGACGCCGGTCTTCCCGTCGAACTGGAATTGACCGGCGATCTCGATGCCCTCGGTCCGGCTGTTGGTCTGGGCATCCACCGTCTGGTTCAAGAGTCTCTGACGAACGTGCTGCGGCACGCGGGAGAGGGTGCTCGCGCGCGCGTTCAGGTTCGGCGAATTGACGGGGTGGTCGATGTCACCATCAGTGACTTCGGTGGAAATGGCGAATCCCGCACCGGGCGAGACATCGGAAGTGGCAAGGGCCTTGTGGGGATGCGAGAGAGGGTAGCGGTGCTCGGTGGCACGCTGGAAACTGGCCACAGGCCGGGAGAAGGGTGGAGGGTGCACGCTCAGTTGCCCACCGAGTAACTAGGGTGAGGGCGTGCCGATCACAATACTTCTCGTTGACGACCAGGAACTCATGCGCATGGGGTTGCGTATGATTATCGATGCGCATCCTGATCTCAAAGTGATTAGTGAGGCCGGTAACGGCAAAGAAGCAGTGGACGAGGTCAGGCGCTCATCACCGGACGTCGTACTCATGGATGTTCGTATGCCGGTGCTCGATGGGATAGCGGCGACCAGGCAGATCGTGAAGTCGCACTGTGAAACGCGGGTTCTCGTGATGACGACGTTTGATCTCGATGAGCACGTCCTAGGTGCGCTGCAGGCAGGTGCGAGCGGGTTTCTGCTCAAGGACACGCCCCCGGAGGATCTGGTTTCCGCCATTCGAGTCGTCGCCGCAGGGGACGCGGTGGTGTCACCCAAGATCACTCGGCGCCTACTCGATCGTTTCCTCGCAGGCGAGCACGCACCGAGCGAAGAACCCGAACAGCTGAGCCTGCTGACCGAACGCGAGCGAGAGGTCCTGGGACTTGTCGCGGCCGGCCTATCGAACCTTGAGATCGGGTCGGCGCTCCACCTGTCGGAGGCGACCGTCAAGACCCACGTCGGTCGAGTCCTGTCGAAACTGGGCGTCCGCGACCGGGTGCAGGCAGTGGTGTTCGCCTACGAGAACGGCTTGGTGAGACCGGGTTCATGACGCGAGCAGTAGCCGCAGATCAGTCTTTTGCGGAACACTGGACATAACGATCTGTGCCGCCGGAAGGGTTATCCGTGTTTCTGCTGATATTTCTGCTCTACGTCATCGCCGAGGTGACGGCCCTTGTGCTGCTGGCGCAGGCGGTCGGCATTCTCTGGACGGTGGCGGTGGTGCTCGGCGCGACCCTGCTGGGCTTCATGCTTTTCGGGATGCAGACACAATCGGCTTTGCGACAGCTCGGGGCCTTGCGTGATGGGAGGGGTTCCCCGGCGGGCGCGGTCACTGACACCATGCTGATCGCCATTGCGGGGCTTTTGCTGATCATCCCTGGTCTTGTCACCACCGCGCTGGGCGTGCTCATCTTGTTCCCGCCGACGCGCGCACTGATCCGGCCAGTGATCATGCTTCTCGCGGTTCGGCGGTACCGCGTCGCCGCGGCTTCAGGCGCCGCAGGATGGGGAACGATGCGCGCGTACCGGTCTCCAGCCGATTCCCGTCATGGCGTGGTCGATGGCGTCGTCGTCAGTGAAGAAACTGTCGAGGACCCGGACAGAGACCAGCGCCAGCCGGGCCAGTATTCAGAAGAGACGTCTCACGCTGGAAACAACTCCGACGACGACTACATCCGTGAACTCGATCGAAACCGCGACGACACACCCCGCGAAAGCGACGGTGAGCGCGAGCGCCGCCGGTACGAGGCAGACTGACACGTCGTGGGAACTCAGCTTCTAGTCGGCGGGCGCATTTACAGCCCCGTCTCGCCCGGCGCAACGTCAATGGCCGTAACCGACGGAATAGTCGTCTGGCTCGGTGAAGATCGGCCCGGGCGCGCTCTGCACCCCGACGCTGACGTGATTGATCTGCAGGGCGCATTCGTCACTCCGGTGTTCGTTGACCCGCACGTGCATACCACCGCAGCTGGCTTGGCTCTCACCAGCCTGGACGTCACGCACTGCGGGTCACGTGACGCGATGCTCGATGCGATCGCCGATTACGCACGTAGCCACGACGATGGCGTCATCTGGGCCACCGGGTGGGATGAAACAGCGTGGCCCGGCCAGCGTCCCCCGAGCACGCAGGAACTCGACGCCGCGGCACCTGGCCGCGCCGTGTATGCGGTGCGGGTTGACGCTCATTCCGCTGCGGCCTCCGCGGCGTTGCGCGAGGCCGCGCCCGGACTCACCGGGGCACCGGGATTCTCCGCTGACGCTCCATTGACGGCAGAAGCACACCATCTGGTGCGAACCGCCGCGGGCGATCTGCTCACGCCGGCACAGCGAGCGCGCGCGCGGGAGGCGCTGCTGGGTCACGCCGCGTCGCGCGGGGTGGCGTGTGTCCACGAATGTGGTGGCCCTGAGATCGCGGGCCTCACCGACTTCAGGGAACTCCTCGCGACCGAACATGGTGTCGAGGTGCGCGGCTACTGGGGCGAAGCCGTGTCGGCCCCGGAAGAAGCCAAAGAACTTATTGCTGTAACGGGTGCACACGCACTTGGCGGTGACCTTTTCGCGGACGGTGCGATTGGCTCGCACACGGCATGGCTCTGCGACCCCTACCACGATGGGCAGGGGGATCAGTTCGGCCGCACCTACCTCGACGAGGACACGATGGCGAGTCACGTCATCGCGTGCACCAGGGCGGGAATTCAAACGGGCTTCCATGTGATCGGTGACGCTGCGGTGGCTGCGGCGGTGCGGGCATATGAACGCGCGGAAACGACTCTCAGTGGCCCAGAGGTTGCCCGTTGTGGGCATCGGCTCGAACACGTCGAGATGGTGAGCAGCACGCAGGCCGAAGTGCTTGCGCGTCTCGGAGTTATCGCCAGTATGCAGCCGGTTTTCGACGCGCTCTGGGGTGGTCCTGAGGGTATGTACGCACAGCGTCTGGGCGCCGAGCGCGCAGCGGAACTCAACCCTTTCTCGATGCTCGCCGCGAAGGGAGTCTCGCTGGCTTTCGGTTCCGACGCCCCCGTAACCCCCATTGAGCCCTGGGAAATGATCCGCGCTGCTGTTCACCACAACACGGAAGGCCACGGTGTATCGCCCCGCGCGGCATTCTCGGCTGCCACTCGGGGTGCCTGGCGGGCAGGCGGGGTCCGCGATGGACTCGCCGGGACCCTCGTCCCCGGGTCACCCGCATCGTACGCAGTGTGGGAAACGGGCGACCTTGTAGTTTCGGCGCCCCGCGACAGTGTGCAGCGGTGGTCCACAGACCCACGGTCCCGTGTCCCCGCACTGCCTCACCTAGAGGATGCCTTGCCGGTCTGCTTACGAACAGTGCACCGAGGCCGCGTCATTTACGAGCGCCGCGCATGAACGGCGACACGGGTGCGACCTTGCGTGTCGCGGGTAACTGCCTGCTCGCGTTCGCTGCGGGGCTGCTGATCTACTTCAGCTTCCCGCCGCGAACGACGTGGTTCCTCGCACCGATCGGGGTAGCGGTGCTCGTCGCCGTTCTCACGCGCATCGGTGCGGGCGGGGCAAGCGTCCGATCCGGTTTTGGTTACGGCTTCCTCGGTGGTGCCGGTTTCTTCGTCCCGTTACTGCCATGGGTTGGGATGTATGTGGGTCCCGTGCCGTGGCTCGGCCTCGCCTTCGCGTGCGCCGTCTACTTTGGTGTGTTCGGCATTGGGACTGTGCTGGTGTGGCGGTTACCGATCGTGTTCGCAATACCAGCGGCCGCAGCGTGCTGGACAGCGGCTGAATGGCTCCGGTCGATGTTCCCGTTCGGCGGCTTCCCGTGGGGAAGACTGGCGTTCGGGCAGTCTGAAGGCCCATTGCTGGCGCTTGTATCGACGCTGGGGGCGCCGGGGCTGAGTTTCGCGGTGGCCCTCGTGGGAGCGGGAACTATCGGCCTTGTAGCGGCGGTCCGGGCGCGTGCTCTGCCTGGCCTCGTTGTGGGTGGACTCGCGCTGACCGTACCGTTTGTTGCGGCCGCTGTTCTCGCTCCCGCGGTGGCGCGATTCGCTGAGTCATCCTCGACACTGACGGTCGCCGCGGTACAGGGCAATGTGCCGCGGCTCGGCCTCGACTTCAATGCGCAGCGCCGTGCCGTGCTGGACAACCACGTACAACGGACGCACGAACTGGCCCGTGCGATCGATCGCGGTGACGTGGCTCAGCCGGATGTGGTGATCTGGCCGGAGAACTCATCCGACATCGATCCGTTCCGTGACATGTATGCCACTGAGATCATCACCGGTGCCGCTAGGGCAGTCGGGGCGCCGATTCTCGTAGGAGCGGTCCGGTACAACGGCGACAATACGTTCTCCAACACCGCTGTCGTCTGGGAACCGGACGTGGGGCCTGCGGACCGGCATGACAAAGCGATTATCCAGCCGTTTGGTGAGTACATGCCGATGCGCGGCTTCTTCGGGCTGTTCTTCTCCGATCTCGTTGACATGGCGGGCAGCTTCGTGCCGGGGGATAGCGACTTCGTCGTGTCGGCCGCAGGCGTGCCGCTCGGTGTGGCGACGTGTTACGAGGTCGCCTTTGACCGGGCGTTCACAAACGCGGCGCGCAACGGCGCTCAGTATTTCGCAGTGCCTACGAACAACGCGACATTCACGACCGTGGACGATACGGATATGACCTTCCAGCAGCTCGCAATGTCCCAGGTGCGGGCGGTGGAGCACGGCCGCGCGGTAATCGTCGCAGCAACCAGCGGAGTCAGCGCGATCGTTTCTCCGACCGGGGTCATAGAGCAGCAGTCCGACATTTTCGTTCCAGATGTGCTCGTCGCTGAGGTGCCCTTGCACACGGCAAACACGCTGGCCACCGTTCTCGGGCCGTGGCCAGAGCGACTCGTCGGCGCACTTGCTCTCATTGCTGCGGTTGCAGGTGTGATCGCTCACCGTCAAGATGAGGCCCGCAACGAATCCCGCGGGCACCAAGCGAAACCACAGACGGTGGCATTAGATTCAACACCGAGCTGAACGCATACACTCGCGTGTGGTTCGCGTGTGGCTCAACACGTGGAAGTAATGCGAGACCGGCAGGAAGGACAGCCAATGGCGGCGGGCACCCCAGGGGCGAGTGGCCAGAATGACTCGGGTTCTGACGAGTCACGGCCGAGCGCGCGCACGCTCGTAATCATCCCCACCTACAACGAGCGTGACAACCTCGGAATCATCATTGAGCGCCTGCATGCCGCGCTTCCTCACACACACGTCCTCGTGGTCGACGACGGCAGCCCGGACGGCACCGGGGAACTCGCTGACAAGCTCGCGGATGCTGATTTGCAGAACCGCATCCACGTGATGCACCGCACAGCCAAGAACGGTCTGGGCGCGGCTTACATCGCTGGTTTCCATTGGGGCCTCGAGCGTGATTACGGTGTGCTCGTCGAAATGGATGCGGACGGCAGCCACGCACCTGAGGAGCTGCACCGGTTGCTTGACCAGATCGACGCTGGCTACGACCTCGTCCTGGGTTCCCGGTATGTACCTGGCGGCTCTGTCGTCAACTGGCCGAAGCGCCGCGAATGGCTTTCACGCGGCGGTAACCTCTATTCGCGTCTTGCGCTGGGAGTCGGTTTGAAGGACATCACCGGTGGATACAGGGCTTTCCGCCGTAGCGTTCTCGAGCACCTTGATCTCAGCGAGGTCGAGTCGCATGGCTACTGCTTCCAGGTCGATCTCGCGTGGCGAAGCATCGAGTCCGGGTTCAACGTCCGTGAAGTTCCCATCACGTTCACCGAACGTGAGCGCGGCGAATCGAAGATGAGTGGCAATATCGTTCGTGAAGCGCTGCTGAAGGTCACCCAGTGGGGATGGGAGCGCAGAATCAATAAGTTGCGCCGTAAGAAGGCATAACGACAACGACAAAGGGCGGCACCCGGGGTTACCTCGGGTGCCGCCCTTTGTCGTTGTAGCGCTAGCTGGAAGCTGGCCGCCGACGGCGCTGCTTGAGCAGTTCGAGACGCTCAGTGAGAAGCTCTTCGAGTTCTTCCTCACTGCGGCGCTCGAGAAGCATGTCCCAGTGTGTGCGCGGCGGCTTCACCTTCTTTGCTTCGGGAGCAGTGCCCTCAACCAGTTCGCCTTCCTCACCGTTGCGGCACAGCCAGGTGCCGGGGATCTCCGCATCGTCGGAGAAAGGAATCTCGAACTCTTCACCGCTAGGGGTGCGGTACCGGGCATACCGGCGCGGGGCGAGGTCATGGTCCCGGTCGGTCTCGTAACTTACAGCGCCGAGACGGCTCCCTCGAAGGACCCGATCTGCCATCGCTTTCCCCTTTCATCGTCGGACTCGCGCTGCCGCGCGTGTTCGCCCGCCGGATCGTACATAGCATTTCAACGCACCGGCATCGGGAAAGGTTCCCGGTAGAAGGTGGCCGCTACATTTTACTCGCTCGTGGTGGCATTGCGGCGTGCAGGCGCGTTGATCCGTGGCTTCGTTCATTTCGGGCGCTAATGTCTATCCCCGTGGCGAGACTTGCACGGCGCCCGCACGCGTGCCAATGGTGCGGGAGACAAGTACCGGATAACGGGGTGGGACGGCGTCGGCAGTACTGTCGGCAATCGTGTCGCCAGCGTGCGTACGAACACCGGACGACAGTTCGGGGAACCTCGATTCCGTCGGATGCTGTCGTGTTGTCAGCGTCTGAAGCGTCAGCTCTGGTGGATCGGGCTTTCGAGGTCCGCTGCGCGGCTGAAGACGTGGCGACGGCAATCGCCGAGGGCGCGAACGGGGGAGAGTTGCGCGAGCTTGTCGACTCGCTCGTCAGTCTCGCCAAGGAGGCTGAACGGCTACGCTGATGCGCGCCACGAGACGGTGGTGCCGGGTTCGAGTTCTGTTGCAGCCACGCCTGCTCGTGCGGCGTGGGTAACGAAGTCTGCGCCGGGGTCGTGAAAGCGCTCGGGTCGGACTTTGTCGAGACCAATCGGCCACAGCGTCCCAAAATGGATTGGTACAGCGTGACTCGCACCGATATGGGCGACAGCCTCCGCAGCGCGCTGCGGGGTGAGGTGGCCGGGCCCCAGATTGGGCCCCCAGCCGCCGACCGGAATCAGTGCCATATCGCAGTTCGGCGCCCACTGGTCCATCTCGCGGTACAGATCTGTGTCCCCGGCGAAGTAAGTGGTCGCGGTTCCTCTGATCAGGTATCCCACGGCATCGGCATGCGCCGGGCCCCTCGGCCAGCGGCGGCCGTCGTGCTCAGCGGGCGTGACGTCGATGCTGAGCGCGCCGATCGCGATCGTGTCACCGATGCGTGCCTCGATGAGCCGATCGCCGAATGCGCGCAACCCGCGGACCGCACCGACAGCCCCGGCGGGAACGATGATAGGGACACCAGGGTCGAGTAGCTGCAGCGATGGTATGTGTGTGTGGTCGCTGTGCAGGTGCGAGAGCACGACAACATCGGGTGAGTAGACAGCGTCGCCTGGGCGTGGGCCCCGACGTCGGCGCAGGTGCCCGACTCTATTCGTCAGCACGGGGTCGGTGAGGACTCGGGTACCACTATCGACGATCGTCGTGGTGGCGTGGCCGTGCCACTGAATCGAAACTGCTGGCTTTGGCCTCACGCGATACTCTCGCCTACTGAAATCGACACTGGTGGACTCTACTGTTTGTACCTGAAAACTCCAGCTTAAGCCCATAGCTCGCTCGTCGGCTCCGGCGCGCGGGTGTGGCAAGCGCCCGGCGGCTGTCGTTTCGGGCTATTGTGATCATGCGGTTCTCGATGGGGAGGTCGCGCTGATGAATCGCCGATTGCGCACACTGGGTGAGTTTGCGCTACTCACCGCGCTGATCGCGATAACACTCCTGATGCTAGACGGGCTCCTTGAAGGGTTCTCGCTGCGGGAAGCGACTGACGAGGCGTTCGTAGCGTTCGTGCGGGCATTGGCTATCGCCGTGGTTTTCGGTGTTCTCAACGCGGTTTTATGGCCACTGCTTCTCAAAGCCATGCTCTGGGTGGGGCCTGTGCTGTTGTACGTGGTGGTGATGGCGTTCAGCGTCGTGAGCTTTCTCATCGCGATATACGTGGTGCCGATCGCGGCGATCGAAGGCACTCTCGCGACTGTGGTGACATTCGCGGTCGTCGCTGTGGTTACCGCCCTGGTTTCGGGCGTCATCGCCTCCACTCATGACGAGGCGTATCAGCTGATGGTGATGCGGCGCGAACGGAGGCGACTGCGCCGTGTCGGCGACGCGGAGCGCGCAGGTCCGCCTGGCATGCTGTGCATCCAGATCGACGGGCTTGGCTACGATGTGCTGCGTCGTGCCGTGGCCTCGGGCCACGTGCCGAACATCGCCACACTCGTGCGCACTGGATCTCACCAGCTGGTTTCTTGGGAAACCGACTGGAGCTGCCAAACATCAGCGAGCCAGCTGGGCATCTTCTACGGGACGAATTGGGACGTGCCCGCCTTCCGCTGGTACGACAAGAACGAGAAACGCGTCATCGTCAGCAACCGCCCCGAGGACACGTTGTGGCTGGAGAGGCAGCGAATGAACGACGCTGCCCTTCTCGCCGGAGGAGCGAGCCGGGGGAATCTCTTCACGGGGGGTGCGGACGACACGATGCTGGTTGTGAGCCAGTTCCGGGGCCCGCGGATGGGGGCAGGAAACGGGTACGGCGCGTACTTCATCGACCCTGCAAATGCCACGCGCACGACGGTCCGTTTCGTTGCCGAGGTGGTGCGGGAAATCAGGCAGTCAGGGCGGCAGCGGCGGTACAACTTCCAGCCGCGTGTCGGCCGGGGTGGCCTCTACCCGTTTATCCGTGCCTTCGCGACGGTGGTGCTGACCGACGTCGCGGTGGCGGCGGTCATCGGTGATCTCATCAAGGGGCGCGACATCATCTACACGGATCTCGTCGGTTACGACGAGGTGTCGCACCATTCGGGCGTGGACCGCCCGGAGACCCTCGAAGTATTGCGCCGGCTCGACGCTGAGATCGGGCTGCTGCTGTCGGTCGTGAAGGAAGTCCGGCGCGACTACCACGTCATTGTGCTTTCGGACCATGGACAGTCCCAGGGTGCGACGTTCAGGCAGCGGTACCAGGAGCCGCTGCGTGCTCTCGTGCATCGCGCGTGTGCGCTCCCGCCGCCGGACCACCCGCTGCCGCGTCATCTCAGTGGGATACTGACGCGTCGCCGCCAGATCGCCCATGCGCAGGCAGGTGACGAACAAACAGGCGCGCTGGGGCGCGGAGCGGAGACGCTCCAGTTTGCCGCGGCCGCGCTGCACAGTGAGATCGACGCACCTGAAAAGCATCAGCCGTCAACCGAGCCGATCGTGCTGGCTTCAGGGAACCTCGGGCTGGTCAGCTTCCCATGGATTGCTGGACGTGCGACGCTGGAGTGGATCAGCGAGAATTACCCTGCCCTCATTCCCACACTCGCCGGGCATCCCGGAATCGGGTTTGTGCTCGTTGCGCGCGAACGCGGAGGGTCTCTCGTGATAGGTCCACACGGATCGATTGCCGTCGAGACGGGTGAAGTGGAAGGCGAGAATCCACTTGAGAGTTTTGGTCAGCTCGCTCTCGAGCGGGTTCGCCGCACCGATAGCTTTCGGAATACGCCGGACTTGATGATCAACAGTGTGTATTCACCGGTCACTGACGAGGTAGCGGCGTTCGAGGAACAGGTCGGCTCGCATGGCGGTCTCGGAGGCGCGCAGACACGGCCCTTCCTGCTGCATCCAGCCGGACTGGCACTACCCGACAGGCCACTGTTCGGCGCCGGGGCCATACACGAAGTGCTTGCCGGATGGCGCACCGCTCAGGAATCGCCGTGAACGATGCTGCGATTGCGCACGATCTGTCTGCCCGCGACGATGACGTCACGGACGTCACCGGGCCGTGCCGAGTAGGCGAGCGCGGACCACACGTCCGCTGGACCCGCATGATGTGGTCCGCTGAGTTCCACGATCTGCATTGTCGCCTGCTTACCCGGCTCGAGGGAGCCGAGCGATTCTTCCAGTCCGAGAGCAGCCGCACCGAGGTGCGTCGCCATCGCCATGACGTCGCGTGAACCTACGGCAGCGGGGTCACGTTCGCGCCATTTATGCAGTGTCGCAGCGAGCCGGATGGACGACCAGACATCCAGCGAGTTGCTGCTGACGGCGCCGTCGGTTCCGAGGCACACCTTGACTCCGGCCTCGATCAGGGCGCGTACCGGTGCGATTCCCGACGCCAGTTTGAGGTTTGACCAGGGGCAGTGCGCGACGAATGCGCCCGCTTCGGCGAGGAGCACGATGTCTCGCTCACTGAGTTCGACCGCATGCGCCACGACGGTACGCGCGGTGAGCAGCCGAGTCTCCGCGAGCACCTCTATCGGTGATCCGCCGTGCATGTCCCGAACGGACTCGACTTCACGCGCGTTTTCCGCCGCGTGCACATGAATCCGCGCACCGTACCGGGCGGCGAGCTCACCCAGAGCCCGCAATTGCGGACCCGTGAGGGCGTAGGTGCTGTGGGGCATCAGCCATTGCGGCGCGGATCCCGGGTTTGCAGCGGACTGAGCCAGTCGGCGCTCGGCGTGGTCGAGTTTCTCCTCCACGCTCGTGCCCTCGGGAGTGGCGAAGTTCGCGAATGCCGGTCCCGTCGCGACGTTGACGCCGAAACGTTCCCCAGCCCGCACCGTCTCATCGGGAAACCAGTACATGTCGAGCGCCGCCGTGGTCCCTGACAGGATCGACTCCCGGCACGCGTCGATCGCGCCGGCCAGAACCCGCGACGGTCCAAGGGTGCGTGATTCCTCGCCCACCACCCGAGTCAGGAAGTCCTGCAAGCACAGATCGTCCGCGATGCCTCGGAAAAGGGTCATCGCCAGATGAGTATGCGCGTTGACAAAACCAGGGAGTACGACGCAGCCGCTCGCATCGATAACGTGCACTCCCTGGGCTGGCTCAGGCGTACCCGCCCCCACCGCCTCGATGGCCCCGTTCCGCGTGGCAACGAAACCATCATCATAGGTGGTCAGCTGCCCGTTCATGGTGAGCACGCAGCCGCCGCGAATGAGCAGCCGGGATTCAGTCACCCGCTTATTGTCACCTGGACGCCGCTATCGTGCGACAGCTTCTTCGATCCGCTCCAGCGTCCGCGCCATATTCGTCCTTGTCGCTGCCGGGAATTTACTGCGTTTCAGGAAGAAGCGCTGCTTGTCCTCGGATAGATCCCACGTCTCGGTGACCGCGGTGCCGCCGTCAATGCGTTCGAGCTCATACCGCCAGATTCTGCCACCGAGCAGACCACCCAAACCGGTTGTCTTCCAAGCGATCCGGCGATCCGGCTCGTATTCGATGACGACGTTCGCCATCGAATACGGCAAGCCCATTTTCATTGACATTCCGAACTTGGTGCCGAGCGCCAGTGGGCGGGACTCTTCGCGGGTACCGACAACGGTGCCTGAGCCGTCGAACTCGCGATGCTTCGCGGCATCCGCGAGCAGTGCGAAAATCTTCTCTGGTTCAACGGGAATCGTCCGCCGCACAGAGAGCGTATTGCCCTTCATCAGCACCTTCCTTTGCCTGCTGACCGTTCCGGACTCGACTGTACCTGCGCAAACCGGACTGCCGCTCATGTGAAGAAGTCGCTGACCAGCTTAGCGAGCTCCTCTGGTGCATCTTCAGGCACGAACGCGCGTGCACCCGGGATTTTTACGAAAGTAGCGTTGGGAATGTCGCGCGCCAGTTGCTCACCCAGTCTGAGCGGAAAGTACTTGTCGGCGTCGCCCCACGCGACTAGTGCGCGCCCCGAGTACGTACGGAGCGCTTCGATTGCCGCGTGCGTGTAACGCGGATGGACGTCCTTCATCGCTTTAGCGATGTCGCGGCGAATCTCGCTGCGGAGCAGCGGGGCGACGTACGCCTTCTCGACCTGTGGCGGCAGTGGCCGCGCGGTTGACCAGCCATACGCGAGAGGTGACCGGCGAATGGGTTTCAGCCGCAGAGACTGCGCGATAGGCCAAAGTCCGCCCGGAATTCGGGAAAGGGGAGTGAGATAACGAAATATGAGGGGGAAGAAATTGTCGTAGCAGTCGCAATTCGTCAGGACTAGTGAATCAACGAGCTCTGGATGCTGCGCCGTCATAATCTGCGCGAACGCCCCGCCGCTGTCGTTTGCGACAAGGCGAACTGGCGCGATGTCGAGCGCACGGATAAAGTCCGCGATCAGGTCCGCGATGCCGAGTGGACTGAGGTCGGCGTCTGCATTCATGGGTGTGTGATGCGAACCGAATGGCAGATCAGGGACGACGCAGTCAAAGGATCCGCTGAGGCGGGAAACGACATTGCGCCACACATCTCCGTTGACGAACACGCCGTGCAGAAACAGAACTGGCGGGCGCTCTCCCGCGCCCATTCGGCGATACCTCAGTTGACCGGCGGACACAGGAACAGACTGATGGGGAACCTCGAGAAAGGCAGTGTGAGTCATTCTGTGCCCTTAACACCGTGAGACTTTAAGAACTGTCTCCTTCTGGCGTGATCACGAATGAGCCTACACCCGTGGTACTTGCCGTAGCTCCGGTGCGGGGTGAGGGGTGTTTCTCCGCAAGTCAGCGTCCGCGGCGCGGGGTGCCGCCACTCCGTCGAGCAGGTCTCGGGCCGCCGGCCAGAAATCGTTCCCGGGGAGGAAAGTTGGCGGCGGTGCCTCGACCGTGTCGATTCGGGCAGCGCGGGAAGCGCCGACAGGGTCGAGCAAGTCGCGGTACTGCGGAAGAGCTATCGTCACATCGTCGCTCAGTTCGTCGAGTGCATGAACCGTCGCGCGCAACCGCAGCCACCTGTGTCGATGCCAACGGTCACTGTCGCCTTCGAAACGCGTGCGCAGGCGCATCCCTGCGAGTGCCCCGCGCATACACAAGGACGCTACGGTCTCTTTGCGCATGAAAAGGTTGGTTCCGCCCTCGTCGCGCCGCAGCCACACCCACGCCACGCGGCCCCGCGCACTAGGCATGTGGGTTTGCATCACGTCCCGCCATCCACGCGCGGTGTCCAGGATGGCACTGAGGAAGCTCCCGGGCGTCGTGCCAACGCGGACCCAGCGCGGGACGTTCGCCTGCCAGTCTTCCGGCAGCCAGACGTCCTGGTGCTCATAACCCAGGGGATGGGATCCGAGGTTGAGGCCGAAGGTGGGCCACTCGGGAAGCTGACGATCGAAAAGGTGAACCGGGAAGTTCGACGTGATGCCGCCATCGGAAAGCCAGAGCTCCTCGGCGAGCAGCCAGGGATGCGTGTCCGTCTGCGGGTTCCCTGCCTGCGGGTTCCGAGGTGGAGTCGGTGATGTATAAGCCGCGCCGTCCGCGGGGATCGGGATCCCGAAGTTGTCACGCACCGTTGTTGGCGGGCGAACACGGAACGTGCGCACCGCCCGGAACAGGAACGGAAGTGACATGCTCGCGCGCACTGCGAACACCACTGGCAGATCCCACGGTTCCGCCAGGGGCCGCAGCTCCAGGGGCTCGTAACCCCCGCTCGCGTCGTCCCAGCAGTAATACAGCCCGCCGCCACCATGCGGGGGCGCGATCGCGTCAGTGAGGCCGTCACCGAAGATCGCTCGCAGATCGTCTGGGCAGACATAGATTTTGCTGCCGATGGACTTTTCAAGCTGCTGCTGCGGCGGCAGCGGGAACTGGAAAGGACGCTGCTGGGATAGGTCGGTGACCATCAGTTTGAGATTCACCGTTCGCTCAAATGGATCGCGTGTGAGCTGCTCAGTCAGCGCCGGTGATGCGTCGCGGGCGCCCCGCCACAGATCACCGAACGTGACTGCGGACTTCTGTCCCGCGAGTCCACGCATCTGCAGGTCGATCCATTGCACAAGCGTGTCCCCGGTGAGCACGCCAAAGTGCCGCTCCGAACGAAAGGTCCGGTAGACCCGCAGCGCCGCCACGCACACCACCAGAGCGACCACCAGGCCGACGGCGACCACTGTCGCCGCCAGTACCGCAAGCGTGAGTGTGACGTCCACGTTGTCATCCACAGCTAGGGCTGCGGCCACCACGCCCCAGGACGCGAGACCCGCGAGCAGCCACAGGACTGCGACAAAGACGGCGCGCACCGGCAGTGGTTCACGAGGCGCGCCGGAGGCGCGAAGCGCCCAATACTCACGGTTTTCACCGGACCACGGTCGAGTTCGCGCCGCAGCGCGGCCCTGGCGCCACCATGCCACCAGAGTCGCTGCTGCACTAGCGCTGCCACCGGCCACGAGAATTGTTCCCGCGACCGCCGCGAACACGGAAAGGGCCAGCGCCCACCAGGGCGCGACAAGGCCGCTTACGGTGCCCGCAGACTCAAGTGCCAGCGCGCCGAAAAGTACAGCGAGTGCGGCGAAAAGAACTGCCACGGGGGGAATCCCGACACCTCGCAGCAACGATGGCAGCTGCCGAATCCGGGAGCCGCGACTCAGCCAGAACGCGATCACCCGGAAAGCTCTCGTATCCCCGGCTGACTTCGATGAGGGAGTGAAAAGCTCTGCGAGACGGTGCTTCTCACGTTCCGGTGCCTCTGGTTCGAGCTGCGTCAGCCATTGTGGGATGCTTGCCAGCCCGGCGAAGCCTGGTGCGGGCCCGTCATCCGGTGGATCGAGTGGGAGCCGCGCGGACATCCGGATTCGTCCGAGTTCAGCTGCGGCTGCCGCCGCAGCGGCGATCGCACCAGCGGACGCACCGCCCACGTTGCGGAGCCTGAACGAGCGTGCCACCTCACAGACAGCAAGCGGATACACGATCCCGGAGGTCGTTCCGCCTTTCATGGTGATGTCCGCGCTTGCGCGGCAATACGCTTCGTAGGAGACACCGTCGTGTGACATCTGTCTCCGGCTGCGATTCAGGAGGTCGTTCCACGCATCCTGAGTGGATGCAGCACCGGATTCGGGTAGGGGGATGTCGTATGTCGAGGTGTCGAGGTACCCGAGTGGAGGCCCTTCAGCCGGGGGCCCAGCAGGACCAGCGCCTGGCATTAGCAGCGTGCGCAGCGTCGTTACCGGCGCCTTACGCGCATTCCACGAGTCGCTATCGCTGCCCACGTTTTCAGGCTAGAGGTGGAACTGGGCAGTGCAGGACAGCACACACCGTGCGGATGAGTTCGCCTTCCTCCAGCGTCACCCGGCCGTTGTCCATCACCGTTGTGACGACGGACTCGACGAGTCTGCCTTTCTCTTCCCCAGCGAGTCCGTCGATAATCGGCCATACGTGCTCTAGTGCGAGGATGCCTTCGTCCGGTAGCGCGAAGGTCGCCTGCTCACCGGGAAAAACCACGTTCATACCGGCCTGAAATGCCTTCTGAGCAGCGGCTTGTTCGTCATTTCCTACGCGCGCGAGAACCGCGAGGAGCGTGGACACGGCATCACGGCTGCCGCTGAGGCTGTGGCGGCGGCCTCCCCAGCGCGGCTTGTGCGTCAGGACTTCATGCAATCCGGTGAATACCAGTGTGCCGAGGCAGTATTCGAAGACGCTGACGCGGCCGTCGGCGGCGATGAGGTCACTCAGCGTGCCCATGATTTCCCGGACGTCGTCCGAACCACGGTGGCGCAGGGCCGGGAACGCGATCTCTGCCAGGGGGAGCCGCAGATGAGGGTCAAGTTGTTGCACTTCGCCACCGGCGTGCCAGGACGCGTCTGCTACTTCACGACCATATTTTTCCGCGATTATCGCGTGCTGACGTGTCCGCACTTCGTGTTCGGTGGACATGAGCAGACCGAACACGAGTGGCACGACAGCAGTGCCGTCGTGCGCCTTGTCGGCAAGCGAACGCGGGATATCGCGTCGTATCCGCTCACCGTGTGCGTACGACGTTGAGGAGGGGTCGCCGATGCCCGCGACCACTGCTGCGGGATCGACGGAGATCGGTGATCGGGAACGTGCGCCCGACGAAGGTGCTTGCCGCCGCGGTGCTCCGTCGGCACTCGAGGGCGGGATATCGTGTTCGGCCACGAGACCGAGCTGAACGTCCTCGCGCAGCCCCGAAGGCGGATTCGAGCGCCACCGCTGTTGCAGGTCCGCGAGCTTTTCAGGGCTGAACTCGGGTTCGAGCGTCTGGATCCGCTTGACTAGTGGGGGGTGCGTCGCGAAGAACGAGGAGAAGTTCATCCCTTCGCCGAACAGCATGTGACTGACGTCCTCAGTCTTCGCGTTGCGCAGTTTTGACCCGTCGTCGAGGCCGCCAATCTTCTTGAGAGCGCCCGCCAGCCCGGAAGTCTGGCGAGTGAACTGCACGGCCGAAGCGTCGGCGAGAAACTCACGCTGGCGCGAGACGGCTGCTTTGATGAGGCGGCCAAAGAAAACCCCGATGAAGCCGGCGAGCAGCGCTACGATGCCGATGAGCGCGATGGGGGCACCCGCGTTGTTGTTCCCGCGCTGCCTGCCGCCACCGGAATAGAGCAGGACCCGACCAATAACGGACAGTGCCGTCAATCCCGCAAGCACTCCGATGAGCCTGATGTTGAGACGCATGTCGCCGTTGATGATGTGGCTGAACTCGTGGGCAATCACACCCTGAAGCTCGTCGCGATTGAGCCGCTCGAGTGCGCCTTGGGTGACGGCCACCGCGGCGTCTGCAGGCGTGTAGCCTGCGGCGAACGCGTTGATGCCGCGCTCACCTGGCATCACGAACAGATCGGGTACCGGTGTGCTCGAGGCGATCGCGATTTCCTCAACGACGTTGCGGTAGCGGCGCAGGTGCGGATCCGTCGTGTCGTCGGGCACTGGTACCGCCCCGAGCGCCAGCGCGACCTTGCTGCCACCGCCGCTGCGCAGCGACATGGTGCGGACGAATGACACGCCGCCGATGAAGACCAGCGTCCCTATTGTCACCAGGACCGCAAATGTCGCGACCTCGCCCGGATCGGAGCCGCCAGAAAGCGAGGCGGCCACGACTAGAAGGTTAGCGAGCATCACAATTGCCAGCACCGCGACAATAAAGAGCACCACCAGCCTTGTCGAAGACCGGCGCACTTGCTTCTGGCGCTCAAAGAAATTCATGTGTCTCTCCCACGCGCACATCGACCCTTAACAGTGAAACCACAACGGGACGCGAAGTCAGTGACGCGCGTCCCGTTGATCGAGCGGCCCTCAGAAGGTGATGCGCGGAGCCTGACGCGTGTCAGGTCCTTCTGCTTCGAGCAGTGCAGCAGCCTGGAAGTTGAACATCCCCGCGATGATGTTCGACGGGAACACCTCCCGCTTGTTGTTGTAGGCCATGACGGCGTCGTTGTACGCCTGGCGTGCGAAGGCCACACGGTTTTCCGTGGAGGTGAGTTCCTCGGAAAGCTGCATCATGTTCTGGTTCGCTTTGAGATCCGGGTAGGACTCAGTGAGTGCGAACAGGCGCCCCAGGGTTTGCGTCAGCGTGTTCTCCGCCCCCGCAAGCTCGTTCATCGAGTTCGGGTCGCCAGGGTTCTGGCGGGCGCTGTTCTGCGCGGACACAGCAGAGTTTCGCGCATTGATGACAGCCTCGAGCGTGCCCTGTTCGTGCTTCATGTAGCCCTTGGCAGTCTCTACCAGGTTCGGAATGAGATCATGCCGGCGCGTCAGCTGGACGTCGATCTGCGCGAACGCATTCTTGTAACCGTTGCGGCGCGTTACCAGTCCGTTGTAGATGCTGACGACAGCGATCACGGCGATAACGGCGATGATGAGAATGACTACCAAGAGTCCGACTAGAACTCCAGTCACCTGCGACCCCCCTAACAAATTGTGGGTTCGGATTCGTTTTGTCCCATCATCTCACAGCCTGTCGTTTTCGCTGGCTGCTCAGTCTCGTCAACCCAGCGTGGCGGCGTCACGTTAAGCCCCCGTTAACAGCTTTCACCTTTCCTGAATCGCCGAACGACACGTGGTGAACTGGCTGCTAACCTCGCACCTGCCGAGCACTGAGCAGTCCCCAAGCACCGCCGTGGCCCAGCCGGAGGAGATTCGATGCGTTTGTCGCCGCATGAGCAAGAAAGGCTCATGATCAGCTATGCCGCGGACCTCGCACGGAGAAGGCAAGCGCGTGGCCTGAAGCTCAACCACCCGGAGACGGTCGCGCTCATCACCGACCACGTTCTCGAGGGCGCTCGCGACGGGCGTACGGTCGCCGAACTCATGGCGTCTGGCCGGGAAGTTCTCACGCGTGACGACGTGATGGAAGGTGTCCCCGAGATGCTGCATGACGTCCAGGTAGAAGCAACCTTCCCCGACGGAACGAAGCTCGTGACTGTCCACCATCCCATTCGTTAGCAGCGCCCGAGGAGGCCGCATGATTCCGGGGGAAGTCATCACCGCTGAGGGTGAACTCACATTGAACGACGGTGCTAAGCGAATCGAGGCTGAGGTGGTCAATACTGGCGACCGCCCCGTTCAGGTGGGCAGCCACTTTCACTTCGCGCAAGCAAACCCGGCACTCGACTTTGACCGCGCGGCCGCGCACGGGCATCGACTCGACATTCCCGCGGGTACCGCGATCCGGTTCGAACCTGGCATCGCGCACACTGTGTCCCTTGTTCCTCTCGGTGGCACCCGCGAAGTGCATGGCCTGAGCCTCACCCCTCCCGGAAAGCTGGATCGCTGATGACACGAATAAGTCGAGCGCGCTACGCGGAGCTATTCGGGCCCACTGCCGGGGACCGCATCCGGCTCGCGGACACAGACCTCTTCATCGAAATCACTGAAGACCGGTCCGGCGGGCCAGGCAGAGCGGGCGACGAAGCCGTCTTCGGCGGCGGTAAAGTGCTGCGCGAGTCGATGGGTCAAGGACGCGCCACACGCGCGGATGGCGCGCCCGATACTGTCATTACCGGAGCGGTCATCGTTGACTATTGGGGCGTCATCAAGGCGGACGTCGGCATCCGCGACGGCCGGATCGTGGGAATAGGCAAGGCCGGTAACCCGGACACGATGAACGGGATCGACCCTAGCCTGGTTGTAGGCCCGTCAACTGAAATCATCGCGGGTAACGGGAAAATCCTCACTGCCGGCGGCATCGACTGCCATGTGCACTTCATCTGTCCGCAAATTCTCGACGAGGGCATTGGGTCCGGGCTTACGACTTTGATCGGCGGCGGCACCGGTCCTGCTGAAGGCAGCAAAGCGACCACTGTCACCCCTGGCGCCTGGCATCTCGCCCGCATGTTGGAGGCGCTTGATTCCTCGCCGATGAACTTCTCGCTGCTCGGCAAGGGCAACACGGTCAGCGAAGACGCCATGTGGGAGCAGATTCGCGCCGGGGCGTCCGGCCTCAAACTGCACGAGGACTGGGGTTCGACACCCGCAGCAATCGACGCGTGCCTACGGGTGGCCGACGCCTCAGGTATCCAGGTCGCCCTGCATTCCGACACACTCAATGAGGCTGGCTACGTCGAATCGACGCTCGGCGCGATCAAAGGCCGCAGCATTCACGCGTATCACACGGAAGGTGCAGGTGGCGGCCATGCGCCCGACATCATCACCGTAGCGTCGCACCCGAATGTGCTGCCGAGTTCGACTAACCCCACCCGTCCGCACACCGTGAACACGGTAGACGAGCATCTTGACATGCTCATGGTGTGTCACCACCTCAGCCCTTCGATACCGGAAGATCTGGCTTTTGCGGAGAGCCGGATCCGGCCCTCGACGATCGCGGCGGAGGATCTGCTCCACGACATCGGCGCAATCTCCATGATTGGCAGTGACTCGCAGGCGATGGGACGCGTCGGTGAGGTCATCATGAGGACCTGGCAGACAGCACACATGATGAAAAAACGGCGGGGTGCATTACCCGGCGACGGTCCTGCGGACAACAATCGTGTGCAGCGCTACATAGCGAAGTACACGATCTGCCCTGCAGTCGCGCACGGTCTTGACGGTGAGATCGGCTCCATCGAGCCGGGAAAGCTCGCGGACCTCGTTCTCTGGGACCCGGCGTTCTTCGGCGTCCGCCCGCATGCGGTCGTTAAAGGCGGTGCAATCGCGTGGGCCGCGATGGGCGATGCAAACGCCTCAATCCCCACTCCTCAGCCCGCGTTGCCCCGCCCCATGTTCGGTGCCGCACCCAAAGTCGCTGCGGCAACATCGGTCCACTTCGTAGCGCCGGTCGCGCTTGAAGATGGTCTCGCGGAGCGACTCGCCTGCGATCGTCGCCTTGTCGCGGTGAAGGACACCCGGACGGTGGGTAAGGCCGACATGCCGCTCAACGATGCCCGCCCGTCGATTGAGGTGGACCCCGATACGTTCACGGTGCGAATCGACGGTGAAGTGTGGAACGAGCAGCCAGCTGCGGAACTCCCCATGGCTCAGCGATACTTTCTGTTCTGACGTGATGCTGAGTAATCTTCTCGCCCTGGCTGATTCGAGGCTGCCGATCGGGGGACACGTCCATTCCGGTGGCATGGAAGAGGCCGTGACGTCCGGTCTTGTTCGCGACCTGGGCACCCTCGAAGCTTTTTTGGTACGACGAATTCGCACCAGCGGTCTAGTGGCGGGCTCGGTTGCCGCTGCGGTGTGCGACGGTCTCGGCATCAGCGAGGCTGATGCCGAGACTGACGCGCGCACCCCGTCACCTGCCGCCCGTGCCGCATCCCGAGCACAGGGCAGAGGGTTTCTCCGGCTGGCGCGCAGTGTGTGGCCCGGAGACGACTGGACCGGCTTCACCGCCAAGCCTCACCTGCCCGTGGTCGCTGGCGCGGTAGCCCGCAGATGTGACCTCACCCCGCAGGAAACTGCACTGTCCGTTGTCTACACGGCGATGACGGGATCAGCCACGGCAGCGCAACGACTGCTCGCGCTCGATCCGGCGCACGTGACCCGCATAACGTTCACCCTGTCATCGCTGTGCGATGCGACCGCCCAGCGCGCGGCTACCGAGCTGCAGAGCTTGTCTGACCCATTGTTCGATGTTCTGGCTGAGCGGCACACCCGCCGTGAGATGCCGCTGTTCGTGTCCTGAGAGAAAGAGTGCCAATGCCCCCGCATCTTCTAGGTGGAGAACCACATTCCCATGCCGCAGCCCGTCCTGCACGCGAGCGGCGGCCAGGCGAACCGGTGCGCATCGGCATCGGAGGGCCCGTGGGCTCGGGAAAAACAGCGCTTGTCGCCAGTCTGTGCCGGGAACTGTATGCGGAGTTGTCACTCGCTGTCCTCACTAATGACATCTACACGACCGAGGATGCCGACTTCCTGCGCCGCAACGCAGTGCTGCCGGACGAACGTATTACGGCCGTCAAGACCGGAGGATGCCCACACACAGCGATCCGTGATGACATCACCGCGAACCTCGACGCGATCGATGACCTGATCGAAACGAATCCGCCGCTGGATCTCATCTTCGTCGAATCGGGTGGGGACAACCTGACCGCGACGTTCTCCGCCGGACTGATCGACGTGCAAATCTTCGTGGTCGACGTGGCAGGCGGGGATAAGGTGCCCCGCAAAGGTGGGCCTGGCGTCACCTATTCGGACCTGCTGGTGATCAACAAAACTGACCTCGCTCCACTGGTCGGTGCAGACCTCTCAGTGATGGATCGTGACGCGGCCAAGGTCCGGGAAGGGCGCCCCACGGTTTTCACCTCCTTGACACAGGACCCCACCGCGAGTCCCGTGCTGGAGTGGGTACGTGCGCAGGTGCAGCGATTCAGCTCCGGAACAGAATCAGACTCCGGAGCTGACGGAGTACATGCGCACTGAACTGGTAATCGACGCAGAAAAAGGCCGCTCGCCCCGTATCCAGTCATCGGGGGGCCTGGCCGCGCGGATAACGGGACCGGACACGGTTCATGTGATCGGAACAGCGATGACCCCGCTCGGTGGCGATGAGATAAGCGCACGAGTGACAGTCGGTGATGGCGCGCGACTTATTGTCCGCTCCGTTGCAGCTTCTGTCGCGCTGCCTGGGGAAAAGTTCGTTCGATCGGCTTCCCACTGGATGTTTGGCGTCGGGACTGACGGGTATCTGGATTGGGAGCCAGAACCCCTGATCGTGGCTGGCCGGGCGGAGCACGACGCGACGACTGAATTGGAACTCGCTGCGTCTGCCGTGGTACGGCTGAACGAACGTGTTCAGATCGGCCGGTGGGGCGAGCACGGTCTGGGGTTCTGGCGCGGCACACTGTGCGCTCGGGTGGACACAGCTCCGCTGGTGATGCACACGTTGGAGCTGGGCCACGGTGATGTGCTTGGCACGCCGCGCGCGCTCACCAGCGAATTGAAGTATCCCGGCTGTGGAGAGGAGGTACTTATTGATGAGGACGCACGTGGTGTTGGTCTCCGGGTGCCTCTCGCGCTAGGCGGTTCTCTGATGACGTGGACCGGGGAAAGCCTCTGAACCGCAGCGGGTGAGTCCGTACCGCAGCTCCGCATTACGCAATGCGTGACATCTGTGATCCACGCCACTAATTGAGGGTGAATTTGTCACCCGCTGTAACGCCGGAAGCGCGCCGTTGCATCCGTGAGTTTCCACGGTAACGAGAACTGCGTTACCGTGGTTGCGTCCGACTAATAACTGTGCCTGCTTATTGCCGCAGGCTCTGATTTAGGAGGGTGTGTTAATATGACAACCGCTCGGAACGCGATTGGTGACCTTTATCCCTCGCGTCTTTCCTCAAGGGCAGCCAGCTTCGGGCGCCCTCATCCCACAAGGTGGGGCAGCACTCCGGGGCCGTTTACGGCCGATGCCCTTTCCAGGTATGAAGCAAAAGGCTTCCACATCGAAGAGGGGCTCCTGACGCCCGCGCAGATCCAGCACTGCTGGTCGGAAGTGGAGCGTCTTTCGGCTGATCCCGAGCTCGCGAAGACCGAACTGATTGTGCGGGAACGCGGTTCCGACACAGTTCGTTCGATTTTCGCGGTGCACGAGGTCAGCCCCCTGATCGACAAGCTGGTCCGAACTCCGCGAATTCTTGATCGTGCGCGGCAGATTCTCGGGTCCGATGTGTACATTCATCAGAGCCGGATCAATTGCATGCCTGGATTTGCTGGTACGGGTTTTTACTGGCATTCTGATTTCGAGACGTGGCACGCGGAAGACGGAATGCCCGTCCCGCGCGCGGTTAGTTTATCAATCGCGCTGACTGACAATTATCCGTTCAACGGCGGACTGATGCTAATGCCGGGCGCGCACCGCACATTTGTGCCATGCGTCGGTCAAACGCCGGAAAACAATTACAAATCCTCACTGCAGGAGCAGCGAATCGGTGTCCCAAGCGAGGACGCGATCACGGAGCTCGCATACGAATTCGGTATCGAACAGTTCACGGGGCCCGCTGGCAGCGCCCTGTTCTTCGATTCGAATTCAATGCACGGGTCGTCGAACAACATCACGCCCTACCCGCGTGCGAACATTTTCTTGGTGTTCAATAGCGTGGACAATCTGCTCGAGCAGCCGTTCGCAGGAACGCAACCACGGCCGGAGCACCTCGGCAGCCGCGATTTCACACCGCTGACACCGATTTCAGGGTCGCCGTTCGCCTGATTTCGCGCAGCGCACGGGGCGGGTACTGCCGGATCGTTCCGGCTCAGTGCCCGCCCTTGGCGTGAGCGCGCAGCCCAGGAGACACAAGGAAGCGTCGCAGCGCAGCGAAGAACGCGAGCACGATGAGTGCAGCGACGGCCGCTAGAACGCCTCCGCCCACGACAAGCGTGAAGTCACGCCGGGCCAGACCGTCGACGATGAGGCGCCCGACGCCACCAAAACTGACGGCGGCAGCGATCGTTGCGGTTGCGACAATCTGAACAGCAGCGGTCCGCATACCGACCAGGATGAACGGCAGTGCGACAGGGAGTTCCGCCCGGAGTAGTACCTGCGAGCCTGTCATGCCCATTCCGCGCGCAGCGTCGGTCAATTGCGGGTTAACTGCGCGAATACCTTCATGAGTGTTCAGAAGAATCGGGGGTATAGCCAGCGCGACGAGAGGTATCAGGACGGGGACAAGCCCGATGCCCATCAGGACCACAAGCAGAACAAGCACACCGTAGGTGGGCAGTGCGCGCGCCGAGTTTGCGAGGGCGGTGAGTGCCGCTCCGCCGCGACCCGAATGACCCGTCCACAGACCCACTGGGAACGCCAGCACAATCGATATCACGAGCGCGAGGACCGTATATAGAGCATGCTCCATCATCCGGTTGGGGATGCCGTCGGTGCCACGCCAGCTCTCCGGGTTGCTCAGGAAGTCGGTGAGATAGAACCAGAGCGTCGTCATGGAGTCCGCACCCCCGGTGCGAATGTCTGCCGCGTGGCGCGGCGCAGCGAACGAAATGGTGTGCGCCGTGCGATCGGTGCTGAGCCGCCCGCACGCGTCCACGGTGTGGCATACCACTGTGCGGCAAGCAGCACGAGATCTACGGTCAGCGCCATGATGATCGTGATGACGATGCCCGTCACAGCGAGTTCTACCCGGTCGAGTTGCGCCGCCGCGGTGAAGAGGGAGCCGAAAGCCCCCATGCCGATCAGGGCGCCCACACTGACCATGCTGATGTTCGCGACTGTCGCAACGCGGAGACCGGCCATCACGGCTGGGAATGCGAGGGGCAGTTCGATTGTGACCAGCTGACGCGGACGGCGCATTCCCATCGCAGTGGCCGCCTGCCGAGTCTCAGATGGAACCGACCGCAAGCCGTCCACCACATTCGGTATCAGTCCGGAAAGCGTGTAGAGCGCAAGAGGGAGGATCACGGTTGTGGGTGTAATGCCGGTGAAGGAGATCAGGAGAACGAAGAACGCGAGTGAGGGGATGGAGTACAGCACGCTCGCAACCGCGAGTACGGGAGGATAGAGGCGCGGCCATCGCACGCACGCGAGCCCCGCAGGCAGCGATATGACCAGCCCGAGAAGTGACGCGGTCAGCGCCATGTACAAATGCTGGCCGAGCAACTCGGTAAATGTGCCGAGGTAGCTAGGGATGCTGAACGTCGACAGCGCCACGATCACGGTACTGCCTTCCGCGACGAGCGAAGATGCGCTTTGCGGATCTGCTGCGCGAGGTCTTCCTGACTGATGACACCGAGGACCCTACGGTCCCCGTCCAGCGCAACCGCGTGTCCTGAGGGGGAGAGGACCGCGGAGTCGAGTGCAGCGCGCAACGAATCGGTCTCCGGTGTGTATCCGTGCCCGATGCTGTGGAGCGCAGCGGAGCCGAGCGATGTTCCGTCGCCGGATGCGGCACCGTCGAGCCAGCCGAGTGGACGGTCATCGTCGTCGGTGACCAGTAACCATTCACCGGATTGCGCTGCCCTGAGCTGTTCGTGGTTTGAATGCGAGACAACAATGTCGGTGCGCAGCGGAAGACCATTCGCGCCAAAGAAAGACAGCAGGCGAACACCTCTATCGAGGCCGAGAAACTCGGCCACAAAATCATCGGCAGGCTCGGTCAGGAGTTCCGCAGGGGCCGCGTATTGCGCGAGCGTACCTCCAGGACGCATGACGGCAACCCGGTCGCCGAGAGTGATCGCTTCGTCGATGTCGTGGGTGACGAGGACGATCGTCTTGCTGATCTCCGATTGCAGCCGCAGCAGTTCCTGTTGCAAATCTTTTCGGACTACCGGGTCGACAGCGGAGAAGGGCTCGTCCATCAACAGCACGGGAGGGTCCGCCGCGAGTGCACGGGCTACCCCGACGCGCTGTTGCTGGCCACCCGAGAGTTGCGACGGGTAACGCTTCGCGAACTCGCTGCCCAGCCCGACACGTTCGAGTAGTTCCGCGGCGCGCGACCGCGCATCCCGGCGTGAGGCACCGAGCAATCTCGGCACAGTGGCGACATTGTCGATGACGGTGCGGTGCGGAAATAGTCCGGCATGCTGGATGACGTATCCGATCCCGCGTCGGAGGTGATGGGCGTCGCGGGTGAGGACATCTTGGCCGCCAAGCATGATGCGGCCGGATGTCGGCTCGATCATGCGGTTGATCATGCGGAGCGAGGTGGTCTTCCCGCACCCCGACGGCCCGACGAAAACCGTCAGCGAACCACTGGGCACGTCCAGTGACAGGCCATCGACCGCTATCGTCCCGTCCGGGTATCGCTTGGTAACCTCATCGAAAGTGATCATCAACCAGCGGATTCCAGCCATTCGCGGGCAACTTCGTCAACGTCACGACGTTCAACGACGACCTGGCTGAGGAGCTCGGTCAGAACTTCAGTGGTCAACCGGGCGGACACATCGTTCAGCACGGAGATGCTCTGCTCATCGAGTGCCTCTGCCCCTGCTAGCGGGGTGACGTTCTGCGAACCGAACACCGCTTCCGGGTCGTCAAGTGAAACGAACGGCCGCGTGGTCAGTGATGGGTCTGTCGAGTAGATATTCGCAACATCGATGTCTCCTCGTTCGAGCGAGCTGATCGTGATCGGTCCGGAATTATCAGTGGGCACGAACTCGCCGAACTCGATGCCGTACACCTCGTCGAGCCCAACGAGTCCCTGCTGCCGGTCCCGGAACTCGGGGGCAGCCCCGATGCGCATTTCTGCGGCAACGGGTGCCAGGTCCTCGATCGAACTCAGCTCGAATTCGTCCGCGGTTTCCTCGGTGACAACCAATGAATCCTTGTTCTCCGCGGGCGCGGAATCGAGAATTGTGAGCGCTTCGGGCAGCGCCGCGCGCAGCTCTTCGTTGATCTCGTCGGTCGTCCGGGCGTCGCTCCCGTCGTCCACGTAGGCGAGCAGGGCGCCGTTGTATTCGGGGAGCACGGATATAGCCCCGCGCTCAACCTGTCCGAAGTAGATCTCGCGGCTGCCGATGTTGTACTGGCGCCGCACAGTCGTGCCCTCTGCCTCGAGTGCCTGCGCGTAGATCTCCGCGAGCAGAACATTCTCCGGGAAATTGGCTGAACCCACTACGACCTGCCCGGATGGTCCATCGGTCGCGAGTGGGTCACCGGGTTCTCCTGAGCATGCTGTCAGCGCAAGAGCACTGATAGTTAATGCGGCGACTAGGCGGCCAGTTCGTTTCATCACGTGAACTCCTCGACGGTCAGCACTGCTTGTGATGACCCTATTCGCGCCACGCCCGTAATGCGCGCCAGTTCACCGTATTTCGCTAAAATCCCGCCGCATCTAATGCCCGCTCCGGGTTGGGGCTGAAGAGTGCACCAATGAAACTCTGCACATCATCGAGGGAATGCTCGAGCACACTCACATGTGTAGCGCCCGGATAGGTCCGGCTGACCGCGTGGCCACCGCTTGCCCGGATGTTCTCAGCGAGGCTGATCGCGGGCTCAGGAGGCAGATCGTCATCTAGCCCGCTGACGATGAGCAACGATGTGGAGTAGCCGTTCGAGGGTAGACGCATATATTCGTCGAGTGCCTGATCGAATCCGGGGATGTCGCCGAGCGGCTCTGCAAAGAGCTCATTCATGCGATACGGCCTAGCCGCAGCACCCATCTCTGAGCTGCACAGACGTTCCGCGAGTGCAAGAAGTTCTCGGCCCTTGTCGGTGAGACGGGCGTCGATATCCAAGTCAGGGTAGGTATCTCGGAAGCCAGCAAGTGCGTAGAGAACATACGCGGTCAGATTTCCGGGAAGAGTCTCTGGTGACGGGCGCGCGCTTTGCCGCAATGCGTCGGTGTGTGCCGCAGGGGCAACGGCTATCGCACCGCGGAAGTCCAGCGCACCGTTACGGGGCGCGGCATTGGCGGCCGCGAGGGCTGCGGCACCGCCCTGAGAATGTCCAAGCGCCACGGCGGTCCGCGAGAGCCGAAGATTGAGCTCGTGCGCCGCTGTCGCCGCATCGAGCATGCTGTGCGCAGCGGCCTGGGTATTCAGATAGGCATGAAGGCCCTGGGTTCCAAGGCCTGCGTAGTCCGTGGCGACGACGGCGTAGCCCTGACGCAGCCAGTAGGACGGGTAGTTGGCCGCGACTTCTCGCGAGGGATTGCTCGGCAATGTGGAGGGAGCGCAGTCATCTCCGATACCTGTGGTTCCGTGTCCCCAGATGATGGCGGGCCAGCCTCCGGGCGGCGGCGTGCCCGGCGGCACAGACACTGTCCCCGTACTGACTGCCGGCTCGCCCCGCTGATTCAGCGTCGAGTAGAGAATTCGGTAGCTGAGCCCCGAATCGGGGACACTCACCGTGCTGTCGAGCGGCGACGATCTGATCAGGCTGCCCTGCGGAGGCAGGGGCGACGGTACGTCCATCGCATCGATGCCTGACAGGATTGGCGCTGACAGATACTGCTGCTGAACAGGAGAATTCGCAGCTGGAAGCGCGCCCGCAGCCGCGGCCCCTCCGGTGAGTAACAGCGCGCTCGCGGAACCTGCGGCGACGGTCCGGCGGAACCACGGCATCGCGGGCCGTGCACGGGACGCTATCGTCATGCCACCCACCGTAGGCCATCAGGCTCACTCATGGTGGGGCCGTTGAAATCTGTCCCTTTTGCTCTCAGCGCAAACCCGCATTACCAGGCAGTGTGCAGCGCTTCCCCCACTAGATACAGCAGCGGTGGGACCGCCAACAGCACAACACATGCCGTGAAGTTAAGCGCCCGGTACTGCACCATCAGTGCCGCAAACTCGCGCAGGAATGCACTCGGCAGGTAATAGCGTGCTGTCGGCGCACCAGTGACGTGCGCGCGAAGGCCTAGGTGGCGCGACAGAATCGCGGCGCGGAGCACGTGATAGTTACTCGTCACGACAAGGAGTCGGCCCTGTACACCGGCTGCAGTCAATTCGTGATTGCTGTAGCGGAGGTTCTCGTCGGTTGACGTGGAGCGCGTTTCAGGCAGAAGTTCAGCCGGGGTTATCCCGCGACTTGTCAGATACCGTGCCATCGCGTGCGCTTCGGGCATTGGCTCATCATCGCCCTGACCACCCGATGGGACGATGACCGGCCGATGGCCCGCTTTGCGTTCGCGTTCGTAGAGAGCGAGCGCACGATCGAGCCGATTGGCGAGTAGCGGCGGGATCTCGCCATCGAGCAGCCCAGCGCCGAGCACGATGATCGCACCATGCCCGCGGCGCACGGGAAGCCGACTGTACACCCAGGCATAAAGCAGGAAGCAGGTGAATGCGAAACCTGCGTAAGTGCTTGCGAGCGTGAGGGAGAGGGCGGCCACTGTGAGCACGGGAGAGCCGGATGCGATGGCAAGCGCTGCACCTACCGGCAGCGCCAGCAGGAGGGAACCGGCCAGGAATGACAGCATGTTGGCGGCTGATACGCCTTCGCGGCGCACCATAACGACGCCGTTGGTGAGCAGGAAACCGGCAAGCGCGAGAACGAGCAAGGGCGAGGCCAGGACCAAGAGCCCGACTAGTGCGGGGAGTGGGGTCGCGGTGTCACCAGTCATCGCCCAGAGTGCCGTCAGCATGAGGGCGAAGATCAAGTAGACACCGTTGCTGAGGCGCCTGGGCTCTCTCAGGAGCCGGTACAGGAAAATGCCCGACAGCGTCAGTGCCAGGATCAGGAAGATCACACAGGCAACGCTAGCGGGCGTTCACCGTCACGCGCCGATCGCGGGGCCGATCACTCGCCACGAATCACGCATTTGCTGCTCGAACAGCCCCCAGGTGTGTGCACCGGTCGCCTGCTGAGAGAGCGTCGCGGGAATCCCGAGGGAATCCAGCCGGCTCTTGAAAGCCATCGAGCACAGGTTCGTTGCGAACTCTACGGCCCCCGGTCCGAGGGTCTGTCCGATGACAGCGAGGCCCGTCACTCCGTCTGCTGGGCCCGGGATACCGCTCGCAGCCGCGAGGTAGATTGCTTTACCGCGGAGGCGTTCTGCGTTGACGAAGGGATCGTGCTGAACCCATGAGGGGTCACCCGGCGGGCCGAAGGCGTTGAAGACATTTCCGCCGCCGAACGCGACGACCGCCGCGTTCGCCGCGACGCCTTCCGGAGCGCTGGTCCGGGCGCAGCCACTGTAAGAGGCGACTGCCTGATACCGGTTCGGCGCCTGGACTGCGAGGTCAAGAGCGGAAGCAGCGCTGAGGGAAAGTCCGCCCACCGCATTGCGCCCCGTCGACGGGAACGCGTTATCGATCGCAATCGGCAGTTCCGACGTCATGTAGGTCTGCCATTTATTCACGCCCAGCACCGGATCGGGGTGCCGCCAGTCGGCGTACATGCTGTAGCGCCCACCGATCGGGCTGACAACCTTGACATGCTTGTTCGAGAAGAAGTCACGTAGCCGGGTGCTCTGGAACCAGCTCTTGCCTTCCTGGCCGCCGTCAACTCCGTTGAGGAGGTAGAGGGTCGGACTTGCCGCGCCCTGGTTGGCAGGAAGATACACCTCATTGGGAATCACGCGATTCATCGAGGGGGAGTAGACATGCACAATCGCGAATCGATCACCGATGCGATCGATCCGGTCGACACGAGGGCCGGGCTGTGCACTTGCCGGGGCGGCGCTGACAAGTGGGATGAGTAGCGCGGCGAGCGCGACCAGTATCCTGAGTGCTGGCGTTCGCCGGCCACTGCCGCCAGCGTTTTGTGCCTTACCCACGCGTGCTCCTTTATCGCAGTCCACTGGGGAAGATTTATCACGATCGACAAGATCGTACGGGTAAGTTCGTGAACTAGGCCACTCGGGGCCCGGTTTGTGGCGTACGGCCCGCATTTGGAAGGCTGGGCTGGGCGATTCCCCGCCCAGCCGCTGGAGAGGGGCTCAGTGGCTGATCACCGCATGTAAGAACGTTTTCGTACGTTCGTTTCGTGGTGCCGTGAAGATCTGCTCAGGTGCGCCCTCCTCGATGATTCTCCCTTTGTCGAACATGAGGATGCGGTCCGAAACGTCGCGCGCAAACTGCATTTCGTGCGTCACGATGAGCATGGTGATGTCGGTGGAGAGCGCGATGTCGCGAAGGACATTGAGTACGCCGACGACCAGTTCGGGGTCCAGAGCTGAGGTCACTTCGTCGAGCAGAAGAATTTCCGGGTCCATCGCGAGTGCCCGGGCGATCGCGACGCGTTGCTGCTGACCGCCCGAAAGCTGCGAGGGGTGCGCGTTCTCCTTCTCCGCAAGACCCACCATGTCGAGTAATTTTCTGCCCCGGTCGACTGCTTCTTCCTTGCTTCGCCCGAGCACATGGACCGGTGCCTCGGTCAGGTTCTCGATCACCGTCATGTTCGGGAAGAGGTTGAAGTGCTGGAAGACCATCCCTATTTTGCGTCGCGCCTGCCGAAGGTACTTCTCGCTTGCCGGGGCAAGCGAGCCTTTCCGCTGCTCATGCGAAAACGGGTTGTCATCGACCCAAATGACACCTTCGTTGACTTTCTCGAGGGTCATTAGCAGTCGCAGGATCGTTGTCTTACCCGAGCCGCTAGGACCGATCAGCGTGACCTTCTCACCGCGGTCGACGGTGAAGTTCAAATGGTCGAGCACAACGTTGTCGCCGAACTGCTTGACGACGTCCTCAAACCGGATCTTCGGGTGAGGCTCACCCTGGCTGTGTGGCATAACGGTTCTCCAGTCTCCGGATGAAGTAGGCGGTTACGAGGCTGGCGATGAGGAAGATGACCCCAGCGATGGTGATCGGCTCTGTGTAGCGGAATGTCTGCCCGCCGTACTGCTGCGCCCGGGTCACCATCTCAGCCACGAAAATGAAGAAGAGGAAGGGGGTGTCTTTGAACATTGACACCGCATAGTTGCCGAGCGACGGGATGATCCGCCGGATCGCCTGCGGGAGAATCACCGCCCGCCAGGTACGTGTCGGTGGCAGCGATAACGCTCGCGCGGCCTCCCACTGTCCCTTCGGCACATCCTCGATGCCTGCCCGGTACACCTCAGCCATGTAGGCCGAGTAGTGGATGCCCAGCACGATGATGCCGACCTGCAGGCCCGATACGCCGGGCGGTACCGCGTAGAAGACGAAAAGGAGCTGCACGACCAGTGGTGTGAGGCGTACGAACTCCATCGCCGCGTGCAGCGGCCAGCTGAGCCATTTCGGCAGGGCAATGCGCAGCACCGCCACGACGAGTCCGACAGTGGCGGCGATCGCGAAGCCCAGGACAGTGGCGAGCAGGGTGATGCGGAAGCCTTCCAGGAGGACTGGAAGCGACTCCCACGCGTGATGCCAGCTCCACATGGCTACCTCCTCCCCACGGTCACGGCCTCGTCGACGTCAGGTTTGAGCTTGAATATCTCGCGCATCGAAGGGCCGCGCCCGAGCTTGAATTTCGCGCGCGCTTCTACTAGCTGCATCACCAGCGTGAGGATGTAGGCGAGTATGAAATAGATGACGAGCGCGATACCGAACGCGAAGAACGTGTCGCCCGTGCTCTCCCGGAGACGATTGATCTGGAATGTCAGGTCCTGCAAAGTGATCGCAGTGACGATCGCGGTGCCTTTCAGCAGGTGGATCATGAGGTTCGTCAGCGCTGGGATCATCAGGACCCAGGCTTGCGGGAAGATCACCCGCCGCATGCGCTGCGCCGGACTGAAGTTCAGCGCGATCGCAGCTTCCCACTGGACCTTGGCGACAGCGTTGATGGAGCCGCGTACCACCTCGGCCCCGTAGGCCCCATAGTTGAGGCCCAAGGCCAGGATGCCTACGACGATCGGGTCTAGACGGATCCCGAAGGCGGGGAGGACGAAGAACAGCCAGAATGCCTGCACCAGCAGGGAAGTGCCCCGGAAGACCTCGATGAACGCCCTGGCGCCGCCCCGCACAATTGGATTGCGCAGACGGGCGGCGAGCCCGAATAGTATCGCGACGGCGAGTGCGAGCAGCGCTCCCCCGAGCGTGAGCTGCACAGTGACGATGACGCCGTCAATGATGCGGGGGAGCGCTTCTCTTAACGCGTCGAAATTGCTCATTCACCGTCCTCGTCGGCACCGCCGTCACCGATACCGGGGACACCTTCGCAGAGCATTTCGGTCGTGAGCTCCGGACCAGGGAACTCATTGATGCTGAAACCGAAGGGCTCCATGATCTCGAGCCAGCGATCGGGGTCGGACTTGATCTCCGCGAGCTGCTCGTTGTAGGCGTCGAGCAGTTCCGTGTCATCCTGGCGGAACACTGTCGCGCCAGCACCGACTTGCGGGACTCCATTGATTTCCGCCACGAAAGACTCGGTGACCTCGACGGGCGCGTCAGGGCGGTTCTCGGCCATGTAGTTCAGTGAGACACCGGTGAGCGCGAACACGTCAGCACGCCCGCCGATTACGGCGTCCATGCCGTCGACGGGGTTGCCCACAGGTGTGACGTCGATCCCAAGCGCGTTCGCGTAATCAACTTCGATCGCTCCGGTCAGGGCGACCATGCTGGCGCCCGCATCAGCAATGGACTGCATGTCAGTCAGCCCCTGCGGGTTGCCTTCCGGCACCATCAAGGCGGTCGTGTAGACGATTTCAGGCTCGCTGAACGCTGCTTGCTCGCAGCGGTCAGGAAGGATGGACATGCCGGCGCTGACGGCGTCGAAGCGACCCGCGTTCAGGCCGGGGATCAGCGAACCGAACTCCGTCTGAATACCATCGACTTCGCCGATGCCGAGCGCCCCGAAGATTTCGCGGTGCAGGGCAACCGTGCCACCGGTGAGCTGGCCGGCCTCTTCGAAGCTGTAGGGCGCTTCTCCTGCGAAGCCAACGCTGATGGAGCCTTGCTCGGCGAGTTCGTCAACTGTGAGGGATCCACTGGCGCAGCCACTCAGCGCGGCCGCAAACACCGTTGCACCCGCCAAGTATCCAGTTCGCCGTGCATTACTGAGGGCTTTCCTTGCTGTCGTCTCCACGGGGACGGTTTCCCTTCCATCTGCGGCATACGAAACAACCTGCCCGCCGTGCTCCCACGCACTCACGCGCCACGATTCTGCTCGCGATTGACCCGCATGCCTTCTCGTTGTTTTTGGCGTCTAGTCACTGGCAAATAGAACGGACCCGACCCTAGTCACCTCGGACTCAGTCGGCAGCCGCGTTGGATCAGATCACCACATACGTGATCCAGATGTAACGAAATACGGGAAATCCACGCAGTGCTGGGCGGGCAGCGCCGGCAGCGTCGGCAGGCTCGGTTACGACGCGGTCGGTGCTGGAGTGCGATAGTGACGAGGTACGAAGAAGAACGCTGCCACAGCACCCGCAAGCAGGACGGCTGCGGGGAGGAAAAGCGACTGGCCCATCGCGATGCTGAACGCATCAGCGGAACCCGTAGGGACGACCGTATTGCCGTCCGGAGCTACCGGCACCCCCAGTGCCGTGCTGCGCATCGCCATCAGCGCGGCAATCCCCGCGCTGCCGAGTACAGCGCCCGTCTGCCGAGTGGTGTTGTAGACGCCCGCACCCGCACCCGCGACGGTGTGTGCGAGCGCGCGCGTTGCCGTCGTTGATAGCGGTGACCAGATTCCTGCGTTTGCGATGCCGATGAGCGTCAGCGGGATCACGAGCAGCCAGAACTCGGTGTCTGGGCGCATTATCAGACCCAGCCACGCGGTGGATGCAGCGAGAAGAAGGAAGGACGGCACAGCGATCATCCGGGCGTCGATACGATCAACGGCACGCCCCACCAACGGGGCGAGGACGCCCGCGAGAACAGCGACAGGCACTAGCAGTAGGGCGGCCCGCGCGGCAGAGAATCCGCGGGCCTCCTGCGCGTAGAGCATGACCGGCAGGAACATGCTTACCGACGCGAAGCCCATGGTGGAGATACCGAAGGCTGCCAGCGAGAAGTTGCGGTCACGGAAGATCGAAAGCGGTAGCAGCGGGTCGTGCGTCCCAATCGCCTGGCGCAGCAGAAAAAGCGCGAAGGTCACGACTCCGGCCGCGATGATGAGCGGTATGGAAACGAATCCGATGATGATTCCCCAGCTGTATTTCGAGCCTTCCTGAATCCCGAAGACAATGAGGAACACCGCGCACGCGCTGAGGGCCACACTCAGCGCGTCGATTCGCCGTGCTGTCCGCGGCAGGTCGGGCACGAGCCGCCACGCAAGCACGAATGCGAGGACGCCCAGCGGGATATTGACGAAAAAGATCCATTCCCAGCCGAGCGTGCCCACGATGACACCGCCGAGCAGGGGACCAGCGAGAGTTGCGGCTCCCGCCACCGCGCCCCACATGCCCATCGCAGCGCCACGACGCTCGGGCGGAAACGTTCGCGTGATGATCGCCATTGTTTGCGGCGACATCAGCGATGCCCCAAGTCCCTGCACCACGCGGGCGGCGATAAGCATGGCGATGCTGCCGGACAGACCGCATGCGACCGACGCGCAGGCGAACGTGATGAGCCCGGCCATGTATACGCGTTTAGGACCGAACCGATCGCCGAGGCGTCCTGTGATGAGCAATGGCACCGCGAAGGCCAGCAGATAGCCGCTCGTTACCCACACCGCTGTCGCGATGTCGGTATCGAGTTCCCGCATGATCGTCGGGGTTGCGACCGTCACGATTGTCGTGTCCACCAGGATCATGAAGAAGCCGAGACACAAAGCCCACAGCCCAGCCCAGGGGTTCACGGTGGCGGTCACCGGCGAATGTGGTGACGTCGCGGGCGTAGGCATGCCTCCATCCTCGCCGATGAGTGCCAGTGGGAAACCTTCAGGTATCGGCAGGGTCACGGCTGCTGCGACGTTATCCGCAAACCGGGCACCGGGTCGTAGCATGGGGCGCATGGACTGCCGTGTTAAGCAACGACTTGTCGTCGCGGGCGCCGCCGTGGCGTTCCTTGTAGTGTCCGCGTGTGCACAGCCAGACGCGCCCGACCCTGGCGAAACCACTGTGCCGGGCACCTCGCCTGCCACTGCTGAGGAACCGATTACCGAGGCGCCTGCAGATGATGAGGATGCGCTGCCCGGTGAACCGAGTCTGTTCGGGCCGTCTGAGGGGGCGGACGTCGCGATCGTCGGCGTGACCTACCCGGACACGATCGCGCTGCTTGAGGACCCTGGGGCTACGGAATCAGTTGTCGCCGAACTGGACCCATTGACTGTGACTCTTTCCGCCACTGGAAACAACTGGCAACTGCCCGACTCAACATGGTTCGAGGTGGAGAGCGATGAGGGCAGCGGCTGGCTTAACGCGCGCAATAGTACCGAGCTCGGTCAGACCGATGACGCGACGAGCGAAATCGTAGAATCTGAAGGCCGATACACGGCGGACTCGATCGAAGATCTCGGTGAGATGGTCGCTGACTATTTCGCGCCCGTGGAGCCGCCAGCGCGAGTCGTGCAGTCTGGCCCGGCGACCCGCGGGGACCTTCACGAAGTCACCTATGACGTGATCGGGCTCGGTGACGACGCGACGATGGGCTATCGGTTGCTGGTGTTCGGTATCGAGGAGAACGGAACGGTTACTCTGCGCACTGTCGAGCGCACCGTGATGTGCGCCCGCGGTGTCACCGACGATGGTTTGTGCGTCTGACACGCGTTCATCCGAAGCGCAGAGTTTCCGCAGCGTTCGTTGAGGCGGTGTGGCCTGGCCGGGTCGCACCGCCGATTGCGTAGACGGTGTCACCGATTGTTGTCAGCGACATTCCGTGACGGCCAGTTTGCAGATCAGGCAGCTGCGTCCAGGCGCCCGTCGCTGGATTGAGCGCGTAGACGATATCGAGAACGTGCGCGGCCTCTTCGCCACCCGCCACGACGATGTATCCCTCGCGTGCCGCAGTGGGGACGTATGTGGCTGCGACTCCGCCACGCGCTTCTGGCATGCCCGGCATGAAGGCCCACTCGCCAGTCGCCGGGTTGAATCGTTCGACTGCTGCCGAGTTGTTGTCGACAGTTAGGGCGCGTCCACCGATCGCGTAGGCGTATGTACCGTCGCTCGCGCCTGCGAGATGTTCCCGTGGTGTTGGAATGTCACCAGCGACGGTCCACTCATTGCCATCGAACACCTCGGTGGGGCCAACCAGTTCACCATCGGCCTGGCCACCGAACACAACGATCCGGTTCCCGACCACCGCGGCTGCGGCAGCGGCGCGTGCGTGATTCAGCGAGGCGACTTCCGCCCACTGCCCGTTGCGTAACGCGAACACACGATCCGAAACGATCGCCGACGTATCACCGCCCTGCGCTGACCAGCCGCCGATGACGAAAAGCTCACCTCGGTAGCTGACTGCCATTGCGTGATTCAGGTCGACAGGCAGTGGGGGAGCGATTCCGCGGCGCCAATCGGGAGGCCGGCCACTCGGATCGAACGCCTCCACGAGAGTGGTGGACCCGCGATCATCTATGCCGCCCGCTACCCACAGGAGTTCGTCGACCACCGCTGCTGCCGCCCACTGCCGTGGTGTGTTGGAGCGCGCGGTTTCCACCCACCAGTCGGGGTCGGTACGCGGAGCAGGGATTCGAAGTGTTTCCGTGGCGTTCGTGGTGCCGCGGTGGCCGATCTGGCTGGCCCCGCCTATGGCGAACATTTCGCCTCTCACCGCGGCTACGGACATGCCGTGGCGGGGCGTCGTCATCTCAGGCAGCCGAGACCACGTCTGTGTAGCAATGTCGTAGCTTTCGGTGACACCGCTGACCCGGTCTGGGAGTTCGCCGCCCACCGCGAGAATGCGGCCATCAGCGAATGCCGCGCCGAGCCCACCGCGAGGTGTTGGCATTTCGGGCAAGCTCGTCCAGGTTTCCGCCTCGGGATCATACCGATCGAGCGCAGCGGTGTTGTCGTCGACAGATAGCTGCCGACCTCCGACCGCGTAGACGAAGGACCCATCGGTCGTGGCCGCGAGGTGTTCACGCGGAACTGGAAGCGCAGCCGTGTCGACCCATCGTTCACCGTCGAAAACCTCGGTCTCGGGCACCAGTTCGCCACCAGACTGCCCGCCGAAGACAACGATCTTGCCTCCTGCGACGGCCGCTGCGGCGGCAGCACGCGGATGATTGAGGGGAGGCAGTTCGACCCACCTCCGCCCGTCCCGGAGTGCAAGTACCTGACCGGTGGTGGTGCTGCCCCCGTCCAGCCAGCCACCGATCACGACGAGTTCCCCGTTGTAGAACACGGCGGCGGCGTGGTCCACCGGCTCCGGGAGACTGAGACCTGTACGCCATTGCCTTCCGCCACCGGGGTCGTAGCCCCGTACCGCCTCAGTGCTCGTTCCGTTCTCGTCGAGCCCGCCAATGACCCAGACGATGCCGCCATCATCGACGGCAGTCGCTGTCTGCTGACGCGCTAGCGGCGCGTCTGGATACGGTGACCAGGAATCAGCCACGGTTTCGAACGTGCATTCTTCAGCCGAGTAGGGCGGCTGTGTACAGGTGGCCGGGCTGGTGCGCGGCCACACCGCCCAGCCCACCGCGATGACAAGAATGGGAATGAGGGCGATCGCCGCATAAGTCAGCACACGAGAGTTCCGGCGTGATGACGACTTATCCGGTGGCCCGGAACTGGGTTCCGGCGACACTGGAATCGGCGGGGGCGCTGCGGGGTTCGCGACTGGGGGCACAGGCGCGACTGGGATGCTGGGCGGCTGCGTTTCGCGGCTTTCCCCGGCGGGTGCGTGTACTTCGCTCGGCCCGGTGAACTCGGGTGCGCGTGGTGAGGCCTCGGTTTCCTCGAAGTCGGCCGCGCCGTCCGCCGGCCACGCAGAGCTGGCGGTGTCGAGATCATCGGCGTCGAACTCGGGAATCGCCATATCGTCCACGGGCAGTCCGTGACGTTCCTGAGCAGCCTGAAGTTCGTGGCCGAGCTCTTCGGCGGTCTGCCAGCGATCCTCAGTGCGGATTGCCATGGACTTCTCGATCGCGGCGCAAATATCGTCGGGTATGCCTCGCTCCCGAAGGTCCGGTAGCGGCTGTGTCGTGATGCGCACGAACTGCGCGACGAGTTCCTCCCCGGTGCGCCGCTCGTGCGCAGCTTTACCCGTGATCAGCGCAAACAAGGTAGCACCGAGAGCATAGATGTCCGCCGCGCGCGTTGGTTTGTTCCCCTCGAGGACCTCCGGCGCGGTGTAGGCAAGAGAGCCAGTGAACGCCGCGGTGGCGGTTTCGAAGCCCCCCTCGATGCGTGCAATACCGAAATCGGTGAGGCGTGGTTCGTCGTAGTCCGACATCAGGATGTTGCCGGGTTTGACGTCACGATGAAGAGTTCCGCAGCGGTGCGCGGTTTCGAGCGCGCCCGCAAGTTTCACGCCGATGCTTATCGCCGTGCTCCAGGCGATTGGGCCATGGCGGCGCAACCGGACGGCGAGCGAATCACGCGGGTGAAAGGGCATGACGATGTAGGGGCGGCCCGAATCGGTAGTCCCGACCTGAATGATGTTGACGATGTTCGGGTGTCCGGAGAGCCGTCCCATGGCGTGGCCCTCGCGCAGGAAGCGCTCGCGATTGTCGCGGTCGAGGTCGGAGGACAAGACCTTGACGGCGACTACACGTCCCACAGCCGCCTGGACGCATCGATAGACCGTGCCGAACCCGCCTCGACCAACCATTCGGGCATTGATGAAACCGGCAGCCGAAAGTTCGTCGGCAATCCCCGGCCCAGAACCGCCGGGCGTAGGTGTGTCGCCTTCTTCTGCCATTCGTCCCAGCCTTCTATTGGAGGACGTTTCACGTGCCCGCTGATGATTGACTTGTGGGCAGCCATTCATAGTTTCCCACTCGGCCGCACTGGCGTCTATCATTCGATACGCCCGATCAAATGCGCCACCATTTGCGCCCGTGCGTTTACGCTGCGCTGCCGGTGTTTTCCGCTGTTTCGGCAATCGCGGCGGTTCTCCGAGCTTCGGTGCAGGTCGTGTTTCTCTAGGTTCGCAGCGAGCATGCTTCGTATCCAGGCACCCTAGGGGTGGAGAATCGGGCACCTGCCGGCGTTGTCACCGCCTCGAGATAGTTAATTCTTTGTTCCGCACTCTTCACCGCGCAGCGGGCGGCGGTGCGTCGAGCGGAGGCGAAGTCCCTGTTCAGTCCACGACAGCTATCGCTTTCGTCACATTTGATGTAACCGGGACGTTGCACGGGTCGCACCGGGTGCGAGGCTTCGGCGTGCGATACGTGATCAGCGTTGAACCGCAGGTCAAACGGTATATACAGTCGTCCCAACCTGCTCAGCCCATCGCAGTTTGCGCCAGATGCCGGAATTAACGGATCCGCCATCAGGTGCTCCCTCGAGAGGACAGTTGTGACCGACCTCGCCGATCAGCGTGCCAGTACCACCGGCACCCCAGATGTAGCGGAATCGCTTTTAAGGCTCGGACGTCATTTTCAGCGAGGTGACGCTTCCGGCGACTTACGGGCGATTCACAAGTCCGGTGGACGCCAGGCAGACGCGTTCTATCGCGACCGAATGTCGTACGACAAAGTTGTGCGGTCCACGCATGGCGTTAACTGCACGGGATCGTGCTCGTGGAAGATTTACGTCAAAGACGGAATTATTACCTGGGAAGCGCAACAAACGGATTACCCGTCTATCGGCCCGGACAAACCAGAGTATGAGCCCCGCGGATGTCCGCGTGGTGCGTCTTTCTCGTGGTATACGTATTCGCCGGCCAGGGTGAGGTACCCGTACGTTCGCGGAACGCTCCTTGAGTTGTACCGCGCTGCCAAGGAGCGACTGAAAGACCCAGTGCTGGCGTGGGCTGACGTCGTCGAAGACCCAGAACAGTCGCGACGCTACAAAAGTGCACGCGGCAAAGGTGGGTTCGTCCGCGCTGAATGGTGGGAAGCGGCGGAGATGATCGCGGCCGCGCATGTTCACACCATCAAGAAGTACGGCCCGGACCGTGTCGCTGGATTCTCACCCATTCCGGCGATGTCGATGGTGTCCCACGCAATTGGTGCGCGTTTCGTCTCGATGCTCGGCGGAACGATGCTGTCGTTCTACGACTGGTACGCGGACTTGCCGGAAGCCTCACCCCAGGTGTTCGGTGACCAGACGGACGTGCCCGAATCAGCTGACTGGTTCGACGCCGGGTATCTCATCATGTGGGGCTCAAACGTGCCGGTCACCCGCACACCGGACGCCCACTATATGACGGAAGCACGCTATCGGGGCCAGAAGGTTATCGTTGTCTCTCCGGACTATGCGGACAACACGAAGTTCGCCGACGAGTGGCTGCCCGCCCGCCCAGGAACCGATGGCGCGCTGGCGATGTCCATGGGACACGTCATTCTGAAAGAATTCTTCGTCGACAAGACGACGCCACGATTCCTTGATTACGTCCGCAGATACACGGATTTGCCCTATCTCGTCACGCTGGAGGACGACAGCACAGGTCAGTCCTTTGTTCCGGGAAAGTTCCTCACGGCCGCGGATCTCGGATCAACCTCGGAAGGCGCGGAGTTCAAGACGGTACTGCTGAACTCGGAGACGGGGGAGGCAGTGGTGCCAGGTGGTTCACTCGGCCACCGATTCACCGCGTCCGGAAAGGGGAAATGGAACCTTGATCTCGGCGACGTGATTCCGGCACTGACACTGCACGGATCGGCGGAGACCGCAGAGGTGAAACTGCCCCGATTCGACACCACAACGCCGGAAGTTCTCACTCGTGGTGTCCCGGTGCGCACAGTTGCAGGCAAGCGCGTCACCACCGTGTACGACTTGATGCTGGCCCAGTACGGAGTGCACAGGGACGGCTTGCCGGGCTCCTGGCCCAAGGGCTTCGACGATCCTTCCCAGCCGTACACACCCGCATGGCAAGAAGGAATCACCGGAGTCAAAGCCGCCTCAGCCATCAAGGTGGCGCGAGAGTTCGCCGACAATGCCGACCGCTCCGGTGGCCGTTCCATGATTCTCATGGGAGCGGGAACGAACCACTGGTTCCATTCAGACCAGATCTACCGTTCCTTCCTCGCTCTCACCTTGCTGACTGGCTGCCAGGGCGTGAACGGCGGTGGCTGGGCTCATTACGTCGGACAGGAAAAGTGCCGACCTCTCACTGGGTGGGGCACGCTCGCGTTTGGTCTCGACTGGGCACGTCCACCGCGCCAGATGCAGGGCACCATTTTCTGGTACCTCGCGACGGATCAGTGGCGCTATGACCCTTTCACGTCCGAGGTCGTGGCGTCGCCGCTCGCCAAGGGCGCGTTCCGGGGCCGGACCGCCGCCGACAACATCGCCCTGGCCACGCGGCTCGGCTGGATGCCGTCCTACCCCACGTTCAACCGCAACCCACTCGACCTCGCGGACGAAGCGGAACGCCTCGGCAAGGACCCTGTCAGCCACGTGGTCGACGGACTGAAATCGGGGCACCTGCAATTCGCATGCGAAGACCCGGACGCCCCAGAGAACTTCCCCAGAGTGCTGACTGTGTGGCGGTCGAACCTGCTCGGCTCATCAGCGAAAGGCAACGAGTACTTCCTCAAACACCTCCTCGGTGCCGACACGAACTTGCGCACGACTGACGCGGAGGGCATCCGGCCCGAGGAAGTCAAGTGGCGTGACGAAGCACCCGCAGGCAAGCTCGACTTGTTGCTGTCGCTGGACTTCCGGATGACCTCGACAACTCTGTTCTCCGACATTGTTCTCCCCGCAGCAACGTGGTACGAGAAACACGATCTGTCGAGCACCGACATGCATCCATTCGTGCATGCCTTCTCGCCGGCCATCAGTCCGCCGTGGGAATCGAAGACGGACTTTGAGGCGTTCCACCGCATCGCCCGGGGATTCGGCTGGCTTGCCGAGAAACACCTCGGTGTTCGCAAAGACGTCGTCGCCACGCCGCTGATGCACGACACGGCGGATGCGACCGCCCAGCCCGGAGGAAAAGTTCTGGACTGGAAGAAAGGCGAGTGCGAACCCATCCCGGGTAAGACCATGCCGAAACTCACTGTCGTAGAGCGAGATTACCCGGCACTAGCGGACAAGATGTCAGCGCTCGGACCGCTTGTTGAGCAGATAGGCCTGACCGTCAAAGGTGTCACGACCTACCCGGCCGAAGAGGTGGAATACCTCAAGGAAATGAACGGCGTCATACCGACCGGACCCGCGGCTGGGCGGCCGTCGCTCAAGAAGGACACCCACGCCGCGGAGGCCGTACTTGCGCTCTCGGGAACCACCAACGGTCGTCTCGCCACCGAAGGTTTCCTGAGCCTCGAAACCCGCACCGGAACGAAGCTGGCTGACCTTGCCGCGGAACACGAAGGCAAGCGGATCACGTTCGCAGACACACAATCCCGGCCAGTGCCAGTAATCACTTCCCCGGAGTGGTCTGGTTCGGAGTCAGGCGGGCGGCGGTACTCGCCATTCACCATCAACACTGAGCGGCTCAAGCCGTGGCACACTCTCACCGGCCGTCAGCACTTCTACCTCGACCACGAGTGGATGGCTGAACTGGGGGAGCAGTTGCCCATTTTCCGGCCCCCGCTGGACATGACCGCGCTGTTCAGCGAGCCACGCGTCGGGGATGTGGGGAACCAGGAAGGCACGGCAGGCATCACCGTGCGCTACCTGACACCGCACTCCAAATGGTCCATTCACTCTGCCTACCAGGACAACTTGCACATGCTCACACTGTCACGGGGCGGTCAGTCCATCTGGATGTCAGAGGTCGACGCGAACAAGATCGGTGTGAAGGACAACGACTGGATTGAAGCGGTCAACCGGAACGGCGTCGTGGTCGCACGCGCGATCGTCAGCCACCGCATGCCTGAAGGCACAGTCTTCATGTATCACGCCCAAGACCGCGCGGTCGATGTGCCTCGTATCGAACGAACCGGGAAACGCGGCGGCATCCACAACGCGCTCACACGCGTGATGATCAAACCGAGCCACATGATCGGTGGTTACGCACAGCAGTCATTCGCGATCAACTACCACGGACCGACCGGCAATCAGCGCGACGAAGTCACCACTATCCGTCGTCGCGCGCAGGAGGTTGAGTACTGATGAAACCAATGGCTCAGATTGCCATGGTGATGAACCTGGACAAATGCATCGGCTGTCACACCTGCTCGGTCACGTGTAAGCAAGCGTGGACGAATCGTCCTGGTGTCGAATACGCGTGGTTCAACAACGTCGAAACCCGCCCAGGCCAAGGGTACCCGCGCCAGTATCAGGATCAGGAGCGGTGGAAGGGCGGGTGGACCCGCACCAAACGCGGGAAGGTCACCCTGAAGTCGGGGTCACGCCTGAAGCGGCTCGGCAACATATTCGCGAATCCAGACCTTCCGACTGTCGCGGACTACTACGAACCGTGGACCTACGATTACAGCACCATTCTTGGGTCAGGCCCGATGGATACGACGCCGGTGGCGCGGCCGAAGTCGGCGATCACCGGTGAAGACACGAAGGTGACATGGGGCGCCAACTGGGACGACGATCTCGGTGGCGGTTCGGAGCAGGTGGGACAGGACCCGATTCTTCAGCGGGTGAACGAGAAGATCAAACTCGAGTTCGAGCAGACCTTCATGTTTTATCTGCCGCGCATCTGCGAGCACTGCCTCAATCCGTCGTGCGCTGCGTCGTGCCCGTCGGGTGCCATCTACAAGCGCGCCGAGGATGGGATCGTTCTCGTCGACCAGGACAAGTGCCGAGGCTGGCGCCAGTGCGTGACGGGCTGTCCTTACAAGAAGATCTACTTCAACCACAAGACCGGCAAAGCCGAGAAGTGCACCTTCTGCTACCCGCGCGTTGAGGTGGGGATCCCGACTATCTGCTCGGAGACCTGCGTTGGTCGCCTGCGGTACATCGGCGTGATGCTGTATGACGCGGACGCTGTCACCCAGGCGACTCAGGTGCCTGATGACAAGGACCTGTACCCCGCCCAGCTGAACGTATTCCTCAACCCGCACGACCCACGCGTTGTCGACGCATGCGAAAAAGCCGGCATTTCGCACGACTGGATCGAAGCGGCCCAGAACTCGCCGGTATACAAGATGATCGCCGAGTACCAGATCGCGCTGCCCCTGCATCCCGAATACCGAACGATGCCGATGGTCTGGTACGTCCCGCCGCTGTCCCCGGTTGTCGACGCGGTGACCGAATCCGGCGGTGACGGCGAGAACGGCGACAACTTATTCGGGGCGATCGACGCCCTGCGAATCCCAATCGAATATCTCGCGGAGCTTTTCACGGCCGGTGATGTCGGACCTGTACGTGCCTCATTGCAGCGCCTCGCTGCGATGCGCGCCCACATGCGCCAGGTCAACTTGCAGGAAGAGGTCGATCCGTCGATCGCCGCGTCCGTCCGGCTTACAACTTACGAGATCGAGGCGATGTACCGGCTGCTTGCGCTGGCGAAGTACGAGGACCGCTACGTGATCCCCACCGGCGCGACGTCGGATGCGCACCGTCTCGAAGCGATCGCGACGTCCTGCAGTCTCGACAATGATGGCGGCCCCGGCATGACGGCGTTTGACGTCATGGCAGAGAAGTTCCACCTTCTCGATGACACCAATGGCGCAGCCCCAGAGGACAAAACGGGACGGGTGAACTTGCTGAACTGGGATGGTAAGTCCACCAGCGGAATCGTGCCTGAAGGCGTTCCCAAGGACCCGGCGGAGAAACACCCGGAGAGCGTGTCGTGAGCATCATTCGCGGGCGCCGCAAACGCGACGACTACACCGAACGCGACATGCGGCTCGTGTGGAGGCTGTGCGCATTGCTCCTCGACTATCCGCACCCCCGGACCCTCGTGATGCTCCCAGATCTGGTCGCGGCGGTGGCGCGCGTACCCGGACCCGCTCGGGCGCAGCTGAAGTCATTTCTGGATTATGCGCAGAACACCGACCAGATTGCCCTGGCGGGGCATTACGTCGAAACGTTCGATATGCGCCGCCGGTCGAGTCTGCACCTCACCTACTACGCCTACGGTGATACGCGGAAGCGTGGTGGTGCGCTGCTGATGATGAAGCAGGCCTACAGGTCGGCTGGTGCCGAGATGGATGAGCAGGAGCTCCCGGACTATCTGCCTGCGGTCCTGGAGTTCGCATCGACGATCGACGCGCGTGCTGGTGGCCGGATCCTGGCACGCCACCGTGCCGTCCTTGAACTATTGCGCTTGTCGCTGCACGACAGCGAATCCCCCTATGCCGCAGTGGTCGATGCGCTATGCGACACGTTGCGCCCGCTCACGACGACCGACCGCGCCGAAATCCGTGTGCTCGCCGCTGAAGGCCCGCCCGAAGAAGAGGTGGGACTCGACCCCTACTCGATAGACCCCACTGTCACGGCGCCGGAACTTCTCCCGACGCCCTCGTTCCCCGGCGCCTCGGGAGGGCACCAGTGAATACTTTCCTGTGGCTGATTCTGCCGTACGTTGCGCTCACTTCTTTTGCGCTTGGCCACGTGTGGCGGTACCGGCACGACCAGTTCGGCTGGACCACTCGTTCGTCGCAAATGTATGAGAGCCGCCTGTTGCAAATCGGCAGCCCGCTCTTTCACTTCGGGTTGCTCGCAGTGATCGCGGGGCATGTCGGAGGGCTTGCGGTCCCGAAATCGTGGACACAGGCCCTCGGTATTTCCGATCACGCTTATCACTATCTGGCCGTGATTCCCGGAACCCTCGCTGGAATTGCCGTGATCACTGGCCTGGTTATTCTGCTGTACCGGCGAATCACTGTGTCGTCGGTACGGAAAGCAACCACCAAAGGCGACGTTTTCATGTATGCGGTGTTCATCTTCACGGTGCTCACCGGCATGGTGAACACCGTCTGGGAGAACATCGTCGCTGGCGGGTACGACTACCGCGAAACAGTATCCCCGTGGTTCCGCAGTGTCTTCATGCTGAGTCCAAATCCGGACCTGATGATCGGCATCCCGGTCAGCTTCCAGTTGCACGCGATCGCGGCGCTCGTGCTGTTCACGATCTGGCCGTACACGCGGCTAGTGCACGTGTTCAGTGCCCCGCTGGGGTATCTGTTCCGTCCATACGTCGTCTACCGGAGTAAGGACGTCGCGAAGCGTGGCTCGAGCCCCTATGACAGGGCGTGGGAGACCGCGAACAGCCGTCACTGACGCGGCTGCCCGCCCGCCAGCTTCGCGGGGTGATGTATCCGGTTTGCGTGTCGAAACTGATACATCACCCCGCGAAGTTCTTGTCGCGAGAACAGGTAGCGTCCTGAGTGAGAACTGTGGCTGGCTGGTTCGTTGAGGGGGAGGGCCGTCAATGGCGTTTACACATGGAAGTGTGTTCATAACGGGTGCCGCGTCGGGTATTGGCCGTGCGACCGCATTGCGGTTCGCGTCAGAGGGCTATCTGGTGTGCGCCACCGATGTGGACGAAGCCGGTCTCCGATCGCTGCAGGCCGAGGCACCCAAGGGGAGCGTAACCGGGGCCGCGCTCGACGTGACAAATGCAGACGAGTGGCAGGGCGTGCTCGATGACTTCATGAAACGGACGAGCGGACGCTTAGACATTCTCGTCAACAACGCCGGACTCCTCCGGGCCGGTAATTTCGTCGATCTGCCGCTCGATGCGCAGCAGCGCGTTATTCGCGTGAACGTAGACGGTGTGATGAACGGGTGTTACGCGGCCTATCCGTACCTCAAGGCAACCCCGGGCGCGCAGGTCGTGAATATGTGCTCGGCGTCCGCGATCTACGGGCAGGCTGAACTCGCCGCGTATTCCGCATCCAAGTTCGCGGTACGGGGGCTAACTGAAGCCCTGGACATCGAGTGGCGCCCTGAGGGCATACGAGTATTCGCGCTCTGGCCGCTGTTCGTGGACACCTCGATGATCGCGACGGAACGTACTGGATCGATGACTTCGCTGGGGGTTAACCTTACCGCTGGTGATGTGGCCGACAAGATCTTCCAGACCACACGTCCCGCACGGAACCCTATTCCGCGCCCGACCCACATTCCGGTAGGAACTCAGGCCGCGCTGATGTTCAACAGCGCACAGATCACGCCCTTACGCCTGCTGCGCGCCGTGAACAGGCGCATCGCACGAAAGTAGAGTTGACACGTGACTGACGACTTTCCGATCGCGCGACCATCCGACCATCGACGGCCTGAAGGTGTCGACGACACCACAGTGGCCGCGCTCGGCCTCATGTCGGAGGCCCTGGAAATGGTGGAACGAGCACGGGGGCACCTTTACTCGTTCCATCAGTTGATCGGTGGTGGCGACGCTAAGCTCTCCGAGGCCGTAGAACAACTGAGGGACGCGGGCCACACCGAACTCGCTCAGCGGATCGAAGACACCGTCATCGGCCTGAATGTACTTTCTGGCCGGTGGACGTTCCAGGTCGTCGAGGAGTTCGACGACGGATATTGGTCCACGTTCCGCGCGATAGAACGAGAGGCCCGGGAAAAACTGGCCGGCGGTGTCCGCCATATTCACGAGGCTGAGATGAAAGAGCAGCGCCGCACTCCGGGGCGCCCCGGACACGAGGCAGGCCCGCAGAGCTGATTCACGCCAGCAGGGCTCCGTTAGCGACGGGATGGTCCACTGAGACCAGCGTGACGGTGTTGTCAGCGGTGTACACACCGACGGTGAGGACCTCCGACTTCACTCCTGCGACGCGTTTCGGCTCCAGGTTGCATACACACACCACCTGTCGGCCCACTAGGTCATCGGGCTCGTACCGGTCCGTGATCTGCGCGCTTGAGGTCTTCTGCCCGAGGGGGCCAAGGTCGATTGTCAGGACGTAGGCCGGTTTCCGGGCTTTTGGGTTCTCCTCTACCGTCTGGATTGTTCCCACTCGTAGTTCGATTGTGCCGAGTTGATCGAGTGTCATGGGCGTCCTGATTCGGTGTATTGCGGCCCACCGCCTTCCAGCGAGTGGAGAGCCGATTCGATCCGGCGAGCAGTGAAGTCGGTGCAACGGGCGCGTACTTCTTCAACCGTGCAGAACTCAGCGGTGCGCACCTCCTTGGCATCCGCCACCATCGTGTCCAGCAATGAGGACGGATGAGCACCGCCGTCGAAAACCAGGCACACCGCGTCGTCCCAGCCGCCCCAGGGCGGCAGCCAGTCCGTCAGCAGCAGTCGTCCGGCAGGCACATCGAGGCCCAATTCCTCCTGTAGTTCCCGACTGACCGCGAGAAACGGCGACTCTCCGACCTCGACAACCCCGCCAGGAAGGTCCCAGTCCCGCTTATACGTGAGTTCACAGAGAAGCACGCGGTCTGCATCATCGCGGATGAGCATCTGCGAAATCGCGCGCTTCCGAGGCAGGAAAGCGTTGAGTATCTCGCGAAATCCGCCGGGGTCGCGTAGCGGCGGGTCGTCGGCGAGGCGGGCGAGCACCACAGTGTCTCTGCGCTCTTTCCCCTGGCGCCGCCCTTTCCTGAGCAGGCCTTCACGGCGCAGCCCGGCGCGCGTCGCGAGGCGTATGGAACGAAGATTCTCCACGTCGACGTGGGCTTCGATGCGCGCGAAACCAAGTTCGTCGAAGGCATATTCGGCGAGCAGGGCTAGCGCCCTGGTAGCGAGCCCCCGGCCCCGCTGGCCTGCGAACAGAACCCAGTAGAGCTCACCAGTGTCGTCGGTGGTACGCCGGACCTCGACATATCCGACAGCTATTCCGTCGTGCTCGATGACGAGGCTGACGCCGCGCTCCGGGTCTGGTTTCTCGCGCCCGCGCTTGACCGCTTTGGTCAGGGTGTTCGCCGACTGTGCATCCGTCCAGCGGCGGATTTCCTCGTCGTGACCGCGCTCGGCTGCTGGAATGTCCGCGTCATTCCACGGCCTCAGCGTGACGACGCCATCGGTGAGGACGGGCGTTCTGGCGGATTCGCTGTTGTCGGTCGGGCGTCTTCCCACATTTGCAGCCTATCGGGAAACTTGAGGGAGGTGCTGAGGCGTTCCCGTGACCTGCCCAGACCATGCGCGCCACAACGCGGAGTAGTGGCCGCCACGTGCCACGAGTTCGGCGTGTGTCCCCTCCTCGGTGATCATGCCGTGTTCGAGCACCACGACGCGGTCCGCGGTCATCGCCTGTGTGAGACGATGCGCGATTACTAGGCTTGTGCGCCCCTCTGTTACGGCGAGCGCGGATTGCTCGAGGTCGCGAGCCCCTGCACTTCCTGCTTCCGCTGTCGCCTCATCAAGGACCACGATCGCGGGGTCCGCGAGCAGGACGCGCGCGAGGGCGAGTTGCTGCGCCTGCGCCGCCGTCAGTGGATGGCCGCCCTCACCGACCCGCGTTCCGAGACCATCAGGCAGCGCATCAGCCCACACGAGTGCACCGACAGCCGCGAGCGCGGCGCGGATGTCGCTGTCGGGAGCCTCCGGCGCAGCGAGCCGGACATCGTCGGCCAGGGAACCGGCGAAGACATGGACATCTTGCGTGACGATGGCGATATGGCCGCGCAGTTGGCCGCCCAGGTCGCTCAGCACGACACCACCAACGCGGATGTCACCGCACGTCGGCGCCAGAGTGCCCGTTGCGATCGCAGCCAGAGTCGACTTTCCCGCACCCGTCGCACCGACGATAGCGACACGCTCACCAGGACTGATGTGCAGATTGACTCCGCGCAACGCGAAGCTTTCCCCGTCGTACGTGTGCTTGATGCTCCGCAGTTCCAGGCTCGCATCGGTGGGCTCCGACGGTGTGGTTGTTTGCGAACTGGTCCCGATGGCGGGTATCTGAACAACCCCGACGAGGCGAGCGAGGCTTGCCCCAGCTGACTGGATGTCGTCGAACGTCCAAAGCAGTATGCCGATCGGGTTGAACAAGCGGTGGAACAGCAGTGCGGCCGCGGTGGTCTGCCCAACGGTCACTGTATCGTTGCTGACCAGCGCGAAGCCGACCGCGAGAACTGAAGCGAGTCCGACGAATTCGGCTCTGTTGCCACGCGCGGCGAATCGGGTGACGAGGCGGAACACGGTGATCCCTATGTCGCGTGCCCGGGCGGAAGCAGTGTCGATCAGAGCAAGGCGAGGTTCTTCATACCTATAGGCGCGGATGGTCTTCGCCGCATCGATACTGCTGACGAGTGCCTGTGTGCGTTCACCCATCGCTACGCGCTCCTCCGCGTACAGCGGCCCGGAACGCGGGAGATAAAAACGCAGCGCGAGCACATACATCGGCAGTGCAGCGAGACCAGCAAGACCGAGGCGCCAGTCGAGGCCGACCATAGCGGCGATGCTCAGCACGGTGGTAAGCATCGCTGTCATGAGGGTGGGGACCACGTTTGACACAGCACGGCTGATTACGGCGACGTCGTCACCCGCGCGTGCCAGCAGGTCACCGCGGCCCGCGGCCTCAACCTGGTGCAGCGGCAGTCGCAGCGCCCGGTCGACAAATCTCTCACGAAGATCAGCGAGCACTGTTTCGCCCAGCGATGCGATGAGCCGGTAACCGATCCCACTGAGCACGCCCGCGGCGAGCGCGGCCGCGACCATCACTGCTACTAGCCCGCCGATTCCGCTGGCGGGGGCGCCGTCGCGCACTCTGTCGACGAGGATTCCGAGTACCCAGATGGGGACGATTGCCGCGGCTGCCGCCAGCGTCGAAACCACCACGGTGAGGAGGCTGTGGCGCCAGCGCAGAAGCACTTCGCGCACCAGCCATCGCGCCGTGGCAACTGTGCGCGCGATGGGGAGCAACTGCTGGGTCATCGTGCCACTGCCTTCCGGTAGGGCGGATCGTTCGTGACGAGCGCGGCGTGGGAACCCTCACCGGTAACCGTCCCGTCTTTGATGACGATCACGCGGTCCGCGACGGACAAGAATGCCGGACTCGTCGTGATTACCACGGTGGTGTGGCGTTGCCCCGGGCCCGAGCGCGCCGCCTTCACGCCGCGCGCGATCTCGTAGTCCGTCACAGCGTCTACGGCGGTGGTCGCATCGTGCAGAACGAGAATCGGGGAACGCACATAGAGGGCCCGCGCGAGCGCGAGGCGCTGCCGCTGGCCACCTGACAGCGTGCCACCGCGCTCACCGATAACGTGGTCGAGCCCGTCGCGGTGAAGACCCGCCACATCGTCGGCGGCCGACGCGTGCAAAGCTTCGCGCAGGACGGTGTCGTCCGTGTCGTTCGTGGCGTTCGTACTTCTACTTCCCAGGGTGATGTTGTCGCGCAGGCTTCCCGCGAAGAGATCTGTGTGGTGGGGTTCGCTCAGCAAGACTGCGCGCGCGGCGTTCGTTTCTGCAGTCGCGATTGGTACGCCGTTGATCCAGACGGCACCGCGGTACTCACTGGGTGCGATCTGCCCTGAGAGGACGCTAGCGAGAGCTTCGCCGTCAGCCGGATCGTAGGCGAAGAGCGCGACGAATTCGCCTGGTGCGACAGTCAGTGAGACCGACCGCAGCGAGCGGTGTTCCACTTCCTGCAGCGTCAAGGTGCCCGGTGCTAGGGCGGCCCGCTCACCCGCGGGGAGGAGTGGGGGTGCAGACAGGACGAGTGCTAGACGGTCAGCGGATCCGCGGGCGCGGGCAAGCAGCCCGGGAACGGCGGCAAGGGTCGACAACGGCTCGAGCAGGAATTGAGCTAACCCCGCGACGATGATCAGCTGGCCCACAGTGAGGGAGCCACTAAGGGCAAGCCAGCCCGCGGCGCCGGCTACCGCGACGGCGAGAAGCGAGCTGGCGGTCATGCTTGCGCCCGTATACGCGCCTTGCGCGGTCGCGGAACTTATTCGTGCTTCGAGCGCTCGGCGGCTGGCACTCCGGTACCGCTGGGATGCGGCGGCTTCACCCCCGACGCCGCGCAGCGGACGGAGTCCGCTCAACAGGTCTGTCGCCATCGCGGACGTCCGCGCGACAGTTTCTTGCTGTGCGTGCGTACGACGGACGAGGTGGGGAGTCGCGGCATGGAGCAATATGAGAATTAGCGGGGTGCCGATAACGACCGCGAGCCCGAGCGGGACATGAATTGTTACGAGAACCGCAGCGGTGAACACAATTGCGACGGTTGCCGCGATGCCGCGAGGTATGGCGTCGAGAATGCTGGCTTCGTTGTCGGCGTCTGACGTGGATACGGTGATGTACTCCCCGGTCGCCATAGATGACGAAATCCCACGCGGGTTCAGGATGTGGCGGGCGGCTTCTACACGCAGCGCATGGGACTCACGCTGGTATGCCACGTTGAGCAGCTGGGCTCCGTAGCGCCAGGCGAAGGAAAGCACGACGAACAGCGCTGCGAGCCCGGCGAGGGAGAAAGCGAGGCGCGGTAGGTCGCCGACTGCGATCGCGTAATCCACGATCAGCCCTATCGCGATTGGTACAGCAGTTTCGGCGGCCTGATGCGTTGCCAATAGCGCGGTGGCGCCGCTGAGGCGAGATCGATGACGCCGCAGTGTGCGGCGCAGGATCGCGGTGCCAGTCTGTGGCGCAGCGGGGTCGGAGGTCACAAACAGGTAAGTCAACCCTAAGTGTTGAAGAATTGCACGCGGCTGAGGGATTTACCCTGAATTCGCTAACGCAAGAACCTAATTCACCGTGATGCAGCTAACCGCGAAACACGGTTACGGGGTCCCGCAGATGCGCTTAGAATCAACCTAAAGTTGAACGTTATGCCGGAGGAGGTTGCGAGCACATGGCGCGCGCAGACAATTCCGGCAGTCGCCGCAAACCCGTGAGCCGCGGTGTCCACACGTCGACAGCGCGAGATTTTCGCCGAAGCTACCGTGGACGAACCGTCGAGGAACCGCTGCGGCGTCATGGTGCCACTCGGGCGCTTGCGCAGATCCTTGCCGCCGCCCGCAGTCCGCTGCCGCCTCAGCTATCAGTCGCGCAACTCAGCGGTGTGGGTATCCTCGCTGGCCTGATCATAGCTATTCTCGCGGTGGCGCTGCTTTTCAGTGCCCCATTCGGTGGTGCGATGCTCGGTCCAGTTCTCCCCAGCTCCGCATTCGCTGTCATCGCCGTGCTGGGACTCGCGGCGTTTCACGTACTCGGCCGGAGTGATTCCGGCAAGCGCTGACGCTCACCGTTCGCCAGCCACGAATGCGATATCTGTCAGAGGAGCCGCCTAGGCTAGGCGCGTGTTTCTTCTTCCAGCAGCTGCCGGCTATGAGGCATCCAACTCGAACGCCCCCCGGGTGGTCTACAGCGCGACCGATCTTGCGGTCGCCGCGGCGAGTGAGTTCGATTTCCTGCGCACTCTCGATATGAAGCTTGGCCGGTATCCAGCCGCGGCGGCCATCGAGGATCCAATGTTCGCCAGGACGGCCGAGCTCGGCGATGCGCATGAGCACCGGCTGCTGGAGAAGTTCGTCGATCAGCACGGAGACAAGGTCGTCAGCCTCGGGCGTCCTTCGTTCACGGAGGAGGGGCTCGTCGCGGCACGAGCGGAGACGTTCGCGGCAATCGAGGACAATGCGCCGGTGATCTATCAGGGCACGTTCTTCGATGGGAGTTTCGCGGGTTTCTGTGACTTCCTGGTACGTGAGGACACGTCCGATGGTGCCGCGTACGCGGTCTATGACACCAAGCTCTCACGTCACGCGCGTGTACCGGCACTCTTGCAGCTCGCAGCCTATGCGGATCAGTTGATCTCTGCGGGTGTCGCCGTCTCACCGGTCATGCATCTTGTTCTCGGTGACGGCACCATCACTGACCACCGTTTATCAGACGTTCTGCCCGTTTACCGTCAGCGGCGGGCTCGCCTCGACTTGATCCTGAGTGGGCATCTTGCTCAGAACGCGCCGGTAGCGTGGGGCGACCCCCGGTACAGCGCCGACGTGCGCAGTGATCTCGCTGCTGATGAAATCACGCGAACCCGCGACGTCATCCTGGTGGCGGGCCTCACCACGGTGCAGCGGGCCCGGCTTGAGCGGGCAGGGGTGCGGACGCTCGACGAGCTCGCCGCGCTAGATCCGAAGACGACAGTCCCTGGGATTTCACCGGACGCGCTTGCCAGGCTGCGTGCACAGGCTGGGGCGCAGGTTGAGGAGGAAAGGACGGGGCAGCCGCATTACGTTGTTCACAACCCAGCCGCGTTGCGTGAACTGCCCCAGCCAAGTCCCGGCGATATTTTCTTCGATTTTGAAGGTGACCCACTCTGGGCTGAGGACGGCTCGACAGACTGGGGGCTCGAGTACCTCTTCGGAATCGTGGAGGCACCGGACGCCCGTATCGACCACGACCCCGGCGTGCACACCACTTTCCGTGCGTTCTGGGCACACAATCGTGCTGAAGAGAAGCGAGCGCTGCACGCTTTCCTCGAGTATGTCACCGAACGGCGCGCGCGTTTTCCGGATATGCACGTCTACCATTACGCGCCCTACGAAAAGACCGCGCTGCGTCGCCTCGTCGGCCGCCACGGCATATGCGAAGCCACACTCGACACCTTGCTGCGCGCCAATGTCTTCGTCGACCTTTATCCTTTGGTGCGCAAGGCAGTTCGCGTTGGCAAGCCGTCGTACAGCATCAAGAAGCTCGAGCCGTTGTACATGGGCGAACATCTGCGAGGCGGCGACGTTACCACCGCGGGCGACTCGATTGCCGAATACGCCCGCTTTACAGGGCTGGCCGAATCTGGGGCAGCAGAGGAAGCCGCTGGAGTACTCGCCTCAATCGAGGATTACAACCGGTATGACTGCGATTCGACACTGCATCTCCGCAACTGGCTTGCCCGGTGCGCGCAGGCAGAAAGCGTGCCCCTTGCCAACCCCGTTGCAGAAGCGGCTGAAGACGCGAACGGCGAGTTCGACACTTCCCCGCTCGAAGTGCAGCTCCTCGAATACGCGGGTGAACTGCCCCAGATGCGGCGGTCGGGGGAACAACAGACAGCCGCGATGTTCGCCGCGGCAATGAATTACCACTGGCGTGAGGACAAACCATTCTGGTGGGGGCATTTCGATCGCCTATCGGCGTCGGTATCGGACCTCGCGGAGTCTTCTGAAGCGTTCCTTATCGAAGGCTGTGACGTGGTGAGCGATTGGGCAATGGGACCAAGGCAGCGTGTGCCTCGCCGCGTGCTGCGGATCGCTGGTGAAGCACCAAACGGTGCCACCCTCCGCGCGGGAGGCGATGTGTTTGCGCTGTACGACGCACCGAGCCCGCAAAGTGCGCGTCAGCCAGTCCCAGGAGCCCGCGGCTTCACCACCGCGCAGTTGCTGAGCAGTACACGCTGCCATGAGCTCGGTTTGCCTGTATCCGACGAATGTATCTACCTCGAAGAGAAATGTCCGAAGGGCGCTGAGCCGCACAGCGACGCACCCGTCGCGATTACTCCAGGGCCGCCCCCATCCGCGCAGCCCCTGAAGGACGCAATCGAGCGCATCGCCGAGAGCTTCGCCGACCAGTGGCCGCAGATTCCGAGGACAGCTGCGGTGGACGTTTTGCGACGGATACCTCCGCGCACTCTGTCGGGCGCGGGTCCTGTCGCGCCCACAGCTCCGAACGAGACTGCGGCAGCGATCATCGCGACGCTGCGTGACCTCGACCATTCCTACCTGGCGGTACAAGGTCCTCCCGGCACCGGCAAGACTTACACGGGTTCAAAGGTCATTGCGGAGCTTGTCCTGAAGCACGGGTGGCGAGTGGGCGTGGTTGCCCAGTCCCACTCGGTTGTCGAAAACATGCTCGACTGCATCGTCGAAGCGCATGTGCCGGGATCCCAGGTCTTCAAACCCGACAACCGACTCGGATCATCTCTGTGGACGACCCTCGGGTCGCGTAACGCTATTGCCGGTGCGCTGGAGAGCTGCAGCGGGGGAGCCGTAGTCGGTGGCACGGCATGGACGTTTGCCAACCCGAACCAGGTTCCTGCGGGTTCGCTGGACCTTCTCGTCATCGACGAAGCTGGCCAGTTTTCCCTCGCGAACACGATCGCTGTATCAGCGGCCGCCCGCAACCTGATGCTTCTGGGGGATCCGCAACAGCTCCCGCAGGTCAGTCAGGGGACCCACCCGGAACCCGTCGACGAGTCAGCGCTGGGCTGGCTGATAGGGGACCACGGCACTATCCCCTCCGAATTCGGCTATTTCCTTGAGCGCACCTTCCGCATGCACCCTGCGCTTTGCGGTGTGGTCTCGGGCCTCTCCTATGAAGGACGGCTGACAAGTGAAGAGTCCGTGACCACTGCGCGGCTCCTCACCGGAATACCGCCCGGCTTGAGGACAATCACGGTTCCCCATACGGGCAATTCAACCGCATCCGGAGAGGAAGCCCGTGCGATATGTGCCGAGATCCAGAAGATTCTCGGCACACCCTGGCGCCCGAAACGCGGCGCCGAACGATTACTCGAGCAGCAGGATGTCATCGTGGTTGCACCCTATAACGCCCAGGTCAACACAATTCTCGCTGAGCTGCGCATGGCCGGGCTTAACCAGGTGATGGCGGGCACTGTCGACAAGTTCCAGGGCCGCCAGGCTGCTGTCGCTATTGTGTCGATGACCGCGTCCGCTATCGAAGACGTGCCCCGTGGCATGAGCTTTCTGCTCAACCGCAATCGGCTTAACGTCGCCATTTCACGCGGGCAGTGGCTCGCGATGATTGTGCGGTCGCCGACGCTCACCGAGTTCATGCCGACCACCCCGCACGGGCTCGAAGAACTCGGAGCTTTTCTAACCGTGTGCGAGGCGGGCGAACTCTCGCGCTAGTGCCAGTAGTGTGCGACGTCGATGACAACCCGGCTGTGATAGTCGCCAGGGCCGTCGAGGGTGAAGACACGGAACGGCAGGCGAGCGCGGACGCCGACCCCGAATGTCGTCTGGCCTTCGAATGTTCCAGCCCATGCAACCTGCCGGAACGTCTGGTAGCCGTTGACGTTGACCAGCTCACGATTATTGGCAGGTCTGTACGTCTGGTTGCCATGCTGGTCATACGCGGGTGCCTGAACGATGAATTGGAGGTACGCGCCTCCGCGTAGCGGCACCGGGTGTCCTGAGCCATCATGTCGCACAGTGTCTACGTACTCCGCGTAGTAACCCGTTACCGGCCCGGCAACATCAACTACGAGCCGATCGAAGCAGTTGTGCCGCCCTGAGCGGACATTCACCACCGATGCCGTCGTCATCTGCATCTGCGACTTATTCAGAGAACCCCACGTGATCCCGCAATACGGGGCAGGAGTCGCAGAAGCGGTCGACGCTGGCACTACAGCTAGTGCACCGGCTATGAGAACCGATCCCGCCAGGGCCGAGAGTGTTTTCTTCATCACACACCACCTAAAAATGCTGTTTCCGACCCTCTCCTTATGGTATAGGCGTGTGGCAGTGCGGTGGGAAATCCTTATGTGACCGTAATGTTCCCGTGGCCAAAACGTCAGATACTGGCCGGTAAGGCATTTACGAGGATGAGCGCGAAACGGTCCACTGGATCGCGCCAGTCAGTAACCCGGGAGAAGCCAGCGTCTTCAAGTTCCGCCAAAAAGGCCGCGAGATCGAATTTCGCGGAAATCTCTGTTCGGATCTCCTCACCTTCAGCTAGCTGAAGCGAAAGCTCCGCGCGTTTTACCTGGACCGTCATGGTTTCGACAGCACGCAAACGCATTTCAATCCACGAGTTGGCCCGGTCCCAGACCGCGACGTGCCTGAACTTATCAACTGGAAAGTCTGCCCCTAGTTCGCGATTAAGCACGTTGAGGACATTCTTGTTGAAACGAGCAGTAACGCCGGCTGCGTCATCGTAAGCCGCAATCATGGCAGATTCCTCTGCGATAAGCCCCACGCCGATGAGCAGATGTTCTCCAGGCTTGAGTTTCTGCCTCACAGCGGCAAAGAAATGTGCTCGTTCCTCGGGTACGAGATTTCCGATCGTGCCGCCTAGGAAGGCGAGCAGGCTGTCCGGATAGTGCGGCAGGGAACGTAATCCGTCCCGAAATTCCCCTGCCGAAAAGTCACTCACCACGCCGTGCAGATCCAGCGTTGGATAACGATCGGCGATGTCGTTCATCGCACCGAGAAGTGCACTTTCGGAGACATCCTGGGCCACGTACGTTGTGAGGTTCCCGGCAGCGAGGAGAGCATCGATCAGCAGCTGCGTCTTCTCGGACGAACCCGAACCCAGCTCGACGAGGGTCTCCGCGTGCGTCAGCGCGGCAATCTCGGAAGCGCACTCACGCAGCAGAGCCCGTTCCGTGCGTGTGGGGTAGTACTCAGGTAGCTGGGTGATCGCCTCGAACAGTTCACTCCCCGCGGCATCATAGAACCATTTGGGAGGCAGCGAGCGCGGGCGGTGTGAAAGGCCCTGCTGCACATCAGAAATCAGCGACGCCTCACGGTTGATGGGGTCGACGTGCATATCAATGCGATGCGGCTTCGTCATAGCTCCTACTGGCGGTTTAGTGGCGTGATGCTGAGGCGTCCAGGTTCGGCAACGATGAGTTGTCCATCTTTGATGTGCCGCCAACCTTTGTCATCAGTGGTGGGTTCACTTGCGACAAGCACACTGTCGTCAGTGAGCAGAACGGAAAGTGCGTGAACGCACGTTGTCGCGATTATCTGCAAGCCATTGCTGAGCAGGAAGTTCAATCTGGAGCCGGGCGCGCTCTCACGCACCCTGTTGGTGAGTTCAGCGACGGCAGCTGCCCACTCCCCAGTGCTTGCGTCGGGCGCGCACTGGTGACGCAGCAGTGCCCACAGAACGGCAGAGTCCGTGGGAGCCTCCAATGTCATGAGGTCGGTGACCGGAAGATCCCGGGCCTGCTCGGCCAGCGAGGCGGGCCAGCCAGCGACGAAGCCGTTGTGACTGAATGCCCATGAACCGTCGATAAACGGGGCGCACGCAGTTTCGATAACAGGCATACCGATCGTGGCGCTTCGCACGGCGGCAAGAACGGCGTTTCCGCCGACAGCGCCGAGCGTTTCAAAACCTGACGCGTCAGCCCAGATTGGCTTGATGGACCGGTACCTGCGCAGGTCTGACGAGTCCCACCAGGCAGCCCCGTAGCCGTCCGCGTTGATGACGCCGCCGCGCCGCATATCCCGAGGCTGGAACGATTGATTGAGCAGCGAGTGCTCCCCATCGGTGAGTAAGTCACGCACGGACACACGCGGTCCTAGGTAGGCGAGGTGACGGCACATAGTCAGATGTTCTCGTCCTGCTCCGCGTCACGTGCAAGCCGGAAGCCCGCGAAGATCTGCCGACGGACCGGATAGTCCCAGTTGCGGAACGTCCCCCGGACCGCGACTTCGTCGGTGCCGAACGAACCGCCCCGCAGAACACGGTGTGCGGTACCGAAGAAGACTTCCGAGTATTCGGCGTAGGGGAAATAGCGGAACCCCGGATATCCACGAAAGTGCGTTGAGGTCCATTCCCACACATCCCCGATCAACTGGTGGACGCCAAGCGGGGACGCACCGGCGGGATAGGCGCCCACGGTTGCAGGCTGGAGGTGCCGCTGCCCGAGGTTCGCGCGTTCCGCAGACGGTGCTTCGTCACCCCATGGGTAACGCCGAGAACGGCCAGTCGTGGGGTCCCAGCGCGCAGCCTTCTCCCATTCCGCCTCGGTGGGCAGTCGCTTACCTGCCCACCGGGCGAATGCTTCAGCCTCGTGAAACGACACATGCACCACGGGCTCGTCGAGCGGAACTTCCTCGACGAGACCGAAGCGGCGCCGCCACCAGACGCCGTCACTATCCTGACGCCAGAAAAGCGGTGCTGTGAGGTCACTAGCATTGCGGTGTGCCCATCCCGCCTCGGACCACAACCCGGATCGGGAGTAGCCGCCGTCCCCGATGAATTCGATGTACTCGCCATTGGTGACCGGTGCGCGCGCGATCGCGAACGCATCGACATGAACGTTGTGTGCGGGGCGTTCATTGTCCAGCGCCCAAGGGTCACTGCTAGTTCCCATTTCGAACGGGCCAGCAGGGACAACTGCCTCACCACCCACTGCTGCCGACTTCGGTGGCGGCGGAGCAGCATGGAGTGCCGCACTGCCACGCCGAAGCTGATGGGTGGCGAGCATCGTTTCGTCATGCTGCTGTTCATGCTGGGCGATCATCCCGAACGCGAAGCCATGATCACTCAACGGTGTTCCATATAGCGGAGTGTGGTCGAGGACATCAAGAACTTTGTCGCGCACCGTCCTCACGTATCCGCGAGCCTCCGAGGGGCTGAGCAGCGGCAGCTGAGGCCGACTTGCACGGGGATGCTGGAATGCGTCGTAAAGTTCGTCAATGTCTTTTCGGACCGGCTCCCGCCCTCCGAGGTCCCGCACGAGCCACAGCTCTTCCTGGTTACCGATATGGGCGAGATCCCATACGAGCGGACTCATTAACGGTGAGTGCTGGGCACAGAGTTCCTCGTCACTCACAGTCTCGGTGAGCAGACTCGTCCGCTTACGCGCACGGTCGAGGATGATCGCGATATCGGTGCGCAATTCTTCTCTGGTCATACTTCTCCTCGTGGCGGCGTGCGTGCCGTCGGCGCGGTCGCCATAGCGAGTCGCTGTTTGTCCCCGCGGTATTGCGAGATGAGTTCAGAGAGTGTGGGACTCGCCGCGCGGCTGGCCGCGAGGGCGAGGAGTTCCCCGGCGGCCGCGCGGAGATCAGGGTGCCGCATTCCGAGCCGGGCAGCCTCATGCCATAGGTGCGTCGTTCCAGCGACAATTTCGCGGCACGCGCTGACGGTGGATGCCGATTGGGCGAGTGTGCTCACCACAGCGACGGCGGCCCGCCATTGACTGCCCGGTTGCTGATCGAGGTAGCGCACCTCAAAGTAGCCGCGTGGACGAACAGGCGGGAAGAGCGTGCTGAGGTGGTAGAGCACATCGTCAGCAGTGGGATACGGCGTGGGGAGAAAACCCAGATCTTTCGAGGTCCCGCCCATATCGATCCAGTCCGCGAGTGTCAGGCCGGGAGGCGCATCCCAGCAGCCGCCATCGCGGCGCACACACAACAGAGGCACCGTCAGCGCCCATCGGGCATATTCGTCCGTGGCGCCGCATCCGTCGGGCAAGGTGGTTCGTTGCGGATCGAGCGTGAACCAGGACCGCATGCGTTGTGACTCCCAGCGGCCGGGAAGCCCCCCAGCGACTCGGGGAGACGAAGCGAACGCCGCGAGGAGTGCAGGCCCCGCTTCGTTCAGCATCGCCCACCGCTGAGCTGCGTCCGCCATCGACGTCCCGGCAGAAACGCACACTTGCGCCGCTGCCGTGTTCGTCATCATCACGCGACCCGCGGGCCCGTTACGGTCGAATGCTGTCTCCATGGCCTGGTAGCGGGGCGCATCGAGGATCCGCTGTGGGGCTCGGACCGTGTCGGCGGCGGCGCTTACGAGTTCGAGCGACTCATGGGCGAGACATGCGCGCAGCACCGTGGAATCGGTAGTGAGCGCGTCGATGACCGCGGACGCGGACGATGCTGGTGCGCTCGATAGTTCAACCTGCCCGCCCGGTTCGAGGGTAAGCGTGGATCCGCGGGGAAACGGTGCGGAACGCCCGTTGCCGTTGGGCGCGTAGACACCGAGTGCACGCGCGATTTCTTCCACGGAAACACGATGGGCTGGATGCGATTTACGAATCACGAGCCATTCGAGTTCAGCCCCAACCGTAAAGTCCGCGGCAGGCGTGATTGTGTGCTCGCTGATGAGGTGGATTGCGTCTTCAGGTGAACGAATCCAGGAGTCAACAACACCGGGGTGCATCACGCCACAACGTTACCGGTGTGACGTGATCTTCGCCCGGAATATCAGTTGTCGATCCGCTCGAATGATTCGGTGTCAGCTGACCAGCGGTAATACTCTGTCGAAATCTCACCTGCGTCTTCAGCGACGGCTGGGAGGTCAATATCGATCATTGCCACTGCGATGTCCCCATGCCATACCGTGAAATCGATTGGGCGCTCGGTCCATGTTGCGGGGTTTACGACCACACCGACCGGCTCGATTCCCTCATCGCCTTCACTGAACGCCACGAGAGCGCCGGTGTAGTGCGCGTCGCGCGGGCCGCAGTCGAGAAGAATGAGCGCCTCATCGTTGCCGTCTCCGGTGACGTCGCCGTACTTGACGACCCCGTCGAAGGCGAACCGGTACACCTGCGTATCGGTTTCGGCTTTCCCTTCCTCAAATGTCACGGTTGCCTCATCCGGGCAGCCGTTGATAGCGGGCACAGTCAGTGTCGCGTTGAGCCAGTCCGTTGCGGGCGGCGTGGACTCCGCTTCACCCGCTTCGTCCTCAGCGTCATCGCTGGCTTCGGTGGTTTCGGGAGCCTCGTCAAGCGCATCGACTGTGCCGACGGCCTCTTCTTGATCGGTGTCATCGGTTTGTGCTGGCTCTACTGCGACGTCGAAAGTTCCGGCGGGAATTTCAGTGCCGAGGACGGGGCCCGTTTCCGGCTCAGCTGCGGCGGTTGCAGCGCCGAGTGCAACGACCACTCCAGCGGAACCGACTGTTGCGACGATGCGGCGAGACCAAATGTGACGGTGCATGACCCACCTCTGTATTAGGGAATTCAGGGAACACCGCCGACACTAGAAACTCAGCGGCACAACAGAAAGCGACGCAACGCGTATTTGCCAAAACGTGTTCTTCGCGAAATGAGACTGATGCGGGAGGGGATTGGTGGGTGGTGTTCCGTCGTCATGTCACACTATTTTTATGGTGCAGCTCAGATTAGTGGGAAATCCCGACGCTGACGCGTTGTTGTCCTCCGACCCCCTCGCGCTTCTTATCGGGATGCTGCTTGATCAGCAGATCCCTATGGAGACGGCTTTCGCGGGCCCGAAGAAGCTAGCTGAACGGCTCGCGTCGTTCGATGCGGCGACAATGGCCGCGATGGATCCGGAGGAATTCGCGGCGCTGTGCGCGCAGCCCCCGGCGGTACATCGATTCCCGGGTGCGATGGCGAAGCGAATTCAGGCGCTGTGCCAGCATCTGGAGGACAATTATGACGGGAAGGCGGATGCGATCTGGACCCAGGGCAGCCCGGACGGTCGGGAGATCCTCAAACGGCTCAAGGCTCTTCCCGGTTACGGTGACCAGAAGGCCCGGATCTTCCTCGCGCTGCTCGGAAAGCAGTTGGAGATCGACGCCACGGGATGGCGTGAGGCGGCGGGAGATTACGGGCAGGACGGTGCGCGGCGGTCGATCGCGGATGTCGTGGATGACCAGACGCTCCAGGAGGTGCGCGACTTCAAGCGGCAGATGAAAGCAGCGAAGAAGAAGTAGCTGTTGCCCTTTCTCTCATCCCGCGGACCCGATCACGGATGCGGGACTCTGTTTGGCGCGGCATGCTGCCCGGTCCGTAAAGCCCGCGACCCCTTCGGCGCACCCTGCCCTTGCCGACCTCCCACCTGAGCGCATCCGAAATATTCTTCGATGTGCGTCCGCGCGTCCCGAATCCCTGGACATGCAGTGACTCCGCCAGCTCGCTCACCGTCATTTGTCCGAATCTCAGCAGAGTCCACGTGAGCACATATCGCAGTTCGATTCCGCTGACTATTCGTAGGTTGTTGCTTGTCACGGCGATAGTCTTGCATCGGGGTCTGACATGTTTGGTGCGTCGGGGAGCGGGGTTTCAGAGCCGATTACTGCTGGCCCACCTCTGAGCGACAACTAAGGCGACGTTCGCGGCTGCTTGGAGCGCCCATGCGGATGGCGTCAATTGTCGCTCAGAGGTGGGCAAACGGTTAGGGGCTTTGCTGGCGGCAGTGGTCCGAAAACGCAACACGGTCCCGAGCCTTGAAGGCCCGTAGGTTGTTGCTTGTCACGGCGATAGTCTTGCACCGAGGGTGTGACATGTTTGGTGCGTCGGGGAGCGGGGTTTCAGAGCCGATTACTGCTGGCCCACCTCTGAGCGACAACTAAGGCGACGTTCGCGGCTGCTTGGTGCAGGCGTCAAGCGGATGACGTCAAATGTCGCTCAGAGGTGGGCAAACGGTTAGGTGCTTTGCTGGCGCCAGTGGTCCGAAAACGCAACACGGTCCCGAGCCTTGAAGGCCCGGGACCGCACTGACATTCCGAGATATTAGGTTGTCGCTCCAGCCTCACTCGCGGGTGCGCCGTACCTGGTCAGGTACTTCTCCCGCTTGCTCGGCTGGATGTTCGCTTTGGTGATGTCGCCGTCGTAATGGGCGAGAACTCGCTTGTCCATCACGCGCCGCCAGATGGGCGGGAAGTATGCGAGGACGATCATGCTCGCATACCCGCTGGGCAGGTTCGGTGCACCGTCCCAGCTCCGCAGGATCTGGTAGCGCCGCGTCGGATAGGCGTGGTGGTCGCTGTGACGCTGCAGATGGTACAAGAACACATTCGTGCACATGTGATCGCTGTTCCAGGAGTGCTGCGGTGTGCAGCGTTCGTATCGCCCGCTTGGCAGCTTCTGGCGGCGCAAACCGTAGTGCTCGAGGTAGTTGACGACCTCCAGCAGTGAGAAACCAAGAACTGCCTGCAATACGAGGTATGGCAAAAGCTCCCAGCCGAAGAGCGCGAGGACCACTCCGAAGAGCGCGATCGACATCAGCCATGCGTTGAGCACGTCGTTCTTGATGGTCCAATGCGACTTGTCCATACGCCGGAAGCGCTGCTTCTCGAGGTGCCAGGCGGAAGTGAGGCTGCCCCACACGGTGCGCGGCCAGAATGCCCAGAACGTCTCACCGAGACGCGAACTGGCAGGATCCTCCGGTGTGGCGACCCGGACGTGATGGCCACGATTGTGCTCCACATAAAAGTGGCCGTAGAACGTCTGCGCGAGGGTGATCTTCGACAGCCAGCGTTCGAGGTTTTCCTTCTTGTGGCCCAGTTCGTGTGCGGTGTTGATCCCGATACCGCCGACGAACGAGATGCTGACGGCAAGGCCGATCTTATCGACTAGGGCCAGCCCTTCAGGGAACCCAAGCCAACTCAGATCATTCGCTGTGATCAAGTAGCAGGCCAGGAAGAAAGTGATGTACTGCAATGGAATGTAGGCGTAGAGAATGTAGCGGTAATACTTGTCATTCTCTAGACGGTCCATCCACTCATCCGGCGGATTTGATCCATCCGGCCCTAGAATCAGGTCGATCGTCGGGATGATGATGTAGACCAGAAGCGGTCCACCCCAGAATAAGACCTGCCCAACGGGCGTGAGCCCGAGGTCGTTGAACACGCGCACCAGGCCAATCACCACAAGCATGATCGCGGGCACGAACATGCCTAACAGCCACCAGTAGCGTTTCTTGTCACGCCACTCGGTAACTGGAGCGCCTGACTGTACTTCTGTTGACGACACCGTTGTCCTCTCCAGTGAAGACGGTGGCATGCTGACACGCCAGCATGCCATGTATACGACGCTGACGATAGTTGGTGAAGCGTCAGCATGCATCACAACACGGCAATTTTGTCCACCAGTATTCCCCGCGGCACCCATTCGTCAAGACTCTGGGCTTTCGCGCGCGGGTGTCGACTTCTCGCCCGGAAGCGGGTCAAGCGAGTTTGCTGAGATCTCGGGAAAGTAAGCGCTAACGACGATAATGGACGGTGAGGTGAAGCGAATGCGTGCTTGGCGGGTTACAGAACCGGGCCCAGTCGGACATGCCCCAGACGCGCGGGCGCCGCTGACCATGATGACCGAAGCGGTGCCGGACCCGGCCGACGACGAGTTACTCGTGCGCGTCGTGGCATGCGGTGTCTGCCGGACTGACTTGCATGTCGTCGAAGGTGATCTGCCCGTGCACCGCGCTCACGTCACGCCCGGACATGAAGTGGTAGGTGAAATCGTCGCTGCCGGTGCTGGAGTCCGAGAGGGATTCTCTGCAGGAGACCGCGTCGGTGTTGCGTGGCTCCGTCACACGTGCGGTGTGTGCCGCTACTGCAGCCGCGGCGCCGAGAACCTGTGCTTGAAATCGCACTACACAGGCTGGGATGCGGACGGCGGCTACGCCGAGTATGCGACGGTCCCCGCTGAATACGCACTGGCTCTTCCTGCCGGCTATTCAGATACCGAATTGGCCCCGTTGCTTTGCGCCGGAATCATCGGCTACCACGCACTGCTCCGCGCGGAGGTTCCGAAGGGTGGCGCGCTGGGCATATATGGCTTCGGCGGCAGTGCACATTTGACGGCCCAGGTGGCGATCGCACAGGGCGCACGAGTGCATGTGATGACGCGAGGAGAACATGCCCGCTTGCTCGCTCGTGAACTCGGTGCAGCCTCCGCTCAAGGTGCAGCGGACCCGCCTCCCGAGCCACTCGACTCAGCGATCCTTTTCGCCCCTGTCGGGGAACTCGTACTGCCTGCGCTCGAGGCACTGGATGCGGGCGGCACGCTTGCGCTTGCAGGGATTCACCTCTCTGATGTTCCCTCGCTGAACTATCAGCGGCACCTGTTCCGTGAGCGTCAGATTCGGAGCGTCACATCGAATACGCGCACGCAGGCGCGGGAGTTTCTCGACTTCGCTGGCACGCATACGCTGTCGGTCACGACTCACGAGTACGAGCTTGAATCGGCGGACCAGGCGCTCCGCGACCTTGCCGCGGGCCGATTCAGTGGAGCCGCGGTACTCGTCCCATGACCCATCAAGTGGTGTAGCTCACATTCGTCGCCCGGGTGGGGAAGGGACACCAAATCGAACTCGGCGCGCCATATTTACAACGTTAATTGTTTCAATCTAGGGTGAATCAATCGCGCATGCATTGGCGCATGCGCGCTGGATCAAGTCGCACGGCACACCGACGTGCCTGCATGCAATGGCTGGTCCGGTATCAGGGTGAGGACGCAGCTACATGGACCTGGCTTACCAGATCTACGGAGAAGGCCCAACTCTTGTTCTCGTGCACGGTGTTGTGCACCGGCAGCAGGCGTGGTCACCGGTGATCGCCAAGCTTGCCGAGCATCGCAGGGTAGTCACCGTCGATTTACCAGGGCATGGTCTGTCTCCGCAGCTCGGCGAGGGTGACAATGCCGCGCACATGATGGCTGACATCCTGGAACGCTTCGTAGATGAGGTAACGCCGCACGGCGAGCGGGCGCACATTGCGGGTAACTCTCTGGGCGGCTGGCTTTCGCTGGAACTCGCGGCTCGGGGAGCCGTCGCATCGGCAACCGCGCTGTCGCCCGCAGGTTTTTGGGTCAACTCGCTCGATGAACGGCGCACGGTCGAAACCTTCCGCAGTTTGCGTTTTGTGTCGCGGCTGCTTAGCCCAGTCCGGCTTGAGGTTCTGCGCAACCCGGTTGTCCGCGGCGCCGCGCTCGCGCCATTCTTCAGCAGACCGTGGCGTATCAGCCCGGAGGATGCGGCGGCGGACGCCGCATCGCTAGCTAATAACGTCACTGCAGAACGCGTCGCAGAATCGGACTTCACGCTGAGTGGTCCAATTGATTCTTCAGTCCCGGTAACGGTCCAATGGGGTGGCCTCGACTTTATTCTTCCGGTGTATCAGGCACTACGTGTACGCGGCGTCTTCCCTCACGCGCGTCTTGTAGTGATGCCGTTCGCCGGTCATGTGCCGATGAACGATGTCCCTGACGCTGTCGTCTCAGTCCTTCTGGAAGGCAGCAGCGCTGCCTCCGCGACAGAATCTCAGCACGCTAGCGCTGCTTGATTGGCTAAGGCAGGGGCGCGGACCACATGACCCGCGTCCCTCCGTCGGCGGTGCTCGTGACGGAAAAATCGCCGTCGAGATCTTCAGCGCGGGACCGCATGTTCCGCAGCCCGCTATGCGGTGTTCCTGCGGGCACGCCCACGCCGTCGTCGACAACCTCGATCTTCAGGTCGTCGTCGACGCGAATGTTCACCGTCAACGATTTGCCGTGAGCATGTCGTACCGCGTTGCTGATGGCTTCCCTCAGAACAGCTTCGGCATGGTCTGCAAGTTCCGGTTCCACGACGGACAGCGGACCGGCGATATGTACCGATGTCTTGAGGGGGCTGTCCCGCGTGAGTTGCGCGATCGCCTCGTCGAGGCGCTTGCGCAGACCGCCTGATCCATGTGTGCCACCGTGAAGGTCGAAGATGGCCGTCCGTATTTCCTGAATCACCGTTTGAAGGTCGTCCGTGGCATCGGAGATGCGCTGCCGGATCTCCGGCGTCCGGGTTCGGGGAATGGCGCCCTGGAGGCTGAGCCCGATTGCGAAGAGGCGCTGGATCACGTGGTCATGCAGATCACGTGCGATACGGTCGCGATCGGCAATGATGTCCAGTTCGCGCACCCGTGCCTGCGCATCAGCGAGCCGCAACGCAAGGGCGGCATGGTCGGCAAAGCCGACCATCATTCCCATCTGCTCATCGGTGAACGGCGGGCTGTTCGGGCTGCGGGCGATGACGAGGACCCCACTGTTCGACTCCTCTGCACGCAAGGGCAGGAGCAAGGCCGGCCCTGAACAGTGCGGGGACAGTTCCGGAAATTGCAATTCGAGTCGCTCACAGCGTTGCGGGTTCTGCTCGATGAACGCTGCCCCGAAAGAGGTACGCCCTAGCGGGATCCGGGTCCGGATCAGACCGGAGCCCTTCTCGCTGGTTTCGACGATAATGAGTTCGTGAACCTCGTTGAAAGGCAATTCAGGGTCTTCTGGTAGCGCAAGAAAGGATATCTCGCCGCCGCCGAGCTGGTTCGCCTTGGTGACGACGTTTCGGAACACCACATCGGGGTCGTGCCCAGCGAGTAATTCTGTACTGACGTCACGAGTCGCCTCAATCCAGGCCTGCCTGATCTGGCCCTGTTCGTAAAGGCGGGAATTCGCGATCGCGATACCCGCGGCAGAGGCGAGCGCTTCGACGAGAACCTCGTCGTCGGCGGTAAACGGCTGGCCATCGTTTTTCTCAGTGAGGTAAAGATTGCCGAAGACCTCCTCACCAATCCGTACCGGAACTCCAAGGAATGTATTCATCGGCGGGTGGTGCGGCGGAAAGCCCACGGAGGACGGATGGCGCGAGAGGTCATCCATGCGTATCGGTTTCGGCTGGTCAATGAGCAGTCCAAGCACGCCACGCCCCTCGGGGAGAGGACCGATGAGTTCGCGAGTGTGTTCGTCGATGCCCTCATAGATGAACTGAACCAGCGAATGGTCGTGTCCGCGGACCCCAAGCGCACCGTAACGCGCGTCAACGAGTTCGATCGCTTTGTGCACGATGGTGCGCAATGTGACATCGATGTCGAGTCCCGAGGTGACAACCAGCATTGCCTCGATGAGACCATCAGTGCGGTCTTTCGAGTCGATCATCTCTTCGATCCGCTGCTGGGTTTCGCGGAGAAGTTCACGCAATCTGAGCTGAGAGAGGGTTCCGCGGACCTGGCCCGGCTGCTCACCATGAGTCTCGAAGGAAGGCACCATAGACCCATTCTGTCACCCGGCGCCCTCGCATGTGTCTGTGTCAGCGCGTTCTCGGAACAGCGCGTGATCAATGTGCGAAGACCTCGCAGCATCCAGGCGACAAATTCGCGGTGGCGCCGTTGCATTCAATGCGGACAGGAAGTCCGGGACCGGGGGCGGAACACACTTCGGCCGTAGTCCCTTTGGCGCGCACTGTGAGTCGCGTTCCACGATAGCGGAGCCCGAACTGTACCGTGCCGAGAGATTCCGGGTAGCAAGGGTTGAGGATGATCCGGTCATCGCGAAGTTCCAGTCCTGAGAAGCAGCGCTGCAATATGTCCACGCTCCCGGCCATCGCGGCGAGGTGAATACCTTCCGACGTTGTACCACCCTGAATATCTGTCAGGTCGGCATCGAGCAAGTCACTGTAAAAGTCACTCGTGTGGGATCGCCGGGATCTGGCGAGCACCCAGGCGTGCACGACAGCACTGAGCGTCGATCCGTGCGATGTTCGCGGTAAGTAATATTCGATCGTCCGCGGGATGATGTCCGGAGTGACATGGTACCCAAGCCGTGAAAGCACCTCCAGGAGCTCGGATGACGAGAATAGGTAGAAAAGCATGAGTACGTCGGCTTGCTTGGATGCCTGATAGGAGTTGACGTCCTCACCCTCTGCTTCGAGGATCCGGTCGAGGCGCTGAATGTCGCCGTGCCGTTTCCGGTACTTATCCCAGTCGAGTTCACGCAGCTTCCCGTATCGTTCGAACTGACTGATCACACCGTCGTGAAATGGCACGAAGATCCGGCGCGAAATGTGGTCCCATCGCGCTACTTCGCCCTCGTCTATCCGAAGCGCGGCGAGCAATTCAGCGCGTGACTGATCAGAAATCAGGGCCAGCATCTCACCGGCCTTGTGAAGCGTCCACGCTGCCAGCAGATTGGTGTAGGCGTTGTTGTCGATTCCGTCATACGGGGCTTCGGGGTAGCCCGAGTGGAACTCGTCGGGCCCAATGACACCTCGAATCACGAAACGTTCCCGCACCGCGTCGAATTCGGTTCGCGACGCCCAGAACCTGGCGATCTCGACCAAAATTTCCGCTCCAAAGTCTGCGAGGAACTCGTTGTCGGCGGTCGCCTGGTAGTACTGCCACACGTTGTAGGCAATTGCGAGACCAACGTGATGCGCCCGTTGGCTCGCGTCGATGTTCCAGCGTCCCGATCTGGGATTCAAGTGCAGAGTTTGGCTTTCTTCCCGGCCATCGCTGCCGGACTGCCAGGGAAACATCGCGCCCTGGTAGCCGGCATCGAGCGCTGCTTGACGCGCTTCAGGGAGCCGACGGAAACGGTACCTCAGCAGCGCTGCGGTCAGTGCGGGCAAACGAAGGTTCAGAACGGGGAAAACGAAGAGGTCGTCCCAGAAGATGTGGCCCCGGTACGCTTCGCCGTGCAGGCCGCGAGCCGGTACGCCCACATCGAGGTCGGCCACATGCGGTGAGAGTGTCTGCAGGATGTGCAAGAGATGGAGCCGGATGATGCGCTGGGTGCGTTCGTCACCGTCAACATCGATTCCGAACTGCTGCCAAAGCCTTTCCCACGCGGTGACGTGCTTGTCGAGCAGGGCGCGAAAGGACCCCTGTCGCGGCAGCCAGCGGGCGGCCGCGACGCTCGGTGAGCCGCAGGCGCTGTCGCGCCCGGTGTACACGGTGACGACTTTGTCGAACGTGACTTCCTGCCCCGCTGAAATGGGGACGCCGATGACATGCCCGATCTCTGCGGAGCTACGGAAGGGCCGGTATTCAGCTGGTTCAGCGTGGTGGTCATGTCGCAGCTGCGTCCGCGCCGCTACCGCGGTCCGAATCCGTGACTCTGTTGTCTCGGCCTCGATGAGCACCGAGTCGTCTGTGAGAAAGTTGGTTTCCACGTTCGAAAAATGCACCCGCGAGAGATCACGATAACGCTCGACTAGGTCGTTCCGGACCCCACCATCGAGGGCTGAACGCACCTCAAGCGAACCAGACCAGTTTTCGGGTCGTACTGCTACCTGGAGGGCAGCAACATGCGGTGAATCCATGGAAACGAAGCGGCGCTGCGTGAGCCGAGTGACTCGCCCCGATTCGTCCCGCACCTTGACGAACCGTTCAAGGACTGCACGCTTCATATCGAGGTCTTGCCGGTATTCGAGGACGTCGGTCCTATCGATGTCGAACCATTGCTCGGAGCCGCCCGCGCGAAAGCTGAAGGGCAGCCAGTTGGTGCAGTTCACCAGGCTTTCGTTACTAACTGTGGTTCCTGATACGACATCGGTAAGACGATTGAAAATACCCGCGATATAGGTACCCGGATAGTGCGATTGATTCGCGGAGACTTCGGGTGCGGCACCCCGGGACGCGAAGTATCCGTTGCCGACTGTGCAGAGCGCCTCCCGCAGCTTCTCGCTCGCTGGATCGTAATGATCGAATGCAAGATGCCATGTGTCCACCACGCTGGATACCCTTCACGCCCTCGATGAACCATGGGCCGCTGATTGACCGTGGCTGAGCGCCACGTCGAGCATGATGCGCTGTTCTGCTGCGGCCACAGCGGTGCGCACATCGTTTACCGCATCCGGGTTCACGGAGATCGACGTGATGCCCATTGCCACGAGACGTTCGGCGAAACCTGGACGTGATGACGGTGCCTGTCCACACAGCGACGAGGTGATCCCATGCTTGCGGGCGGTCACGACGATCCGTTCAATGGCATCAAGCACAGCTGCGTCAGCTTCATCGAACAACTCGGCGCACTGCTCGGAGTCACGATCGATCCCGAGCATGAGCTGGGTCAGATCGTTGCTTCCGATAGACACTCCGTCGATGCCCATGCCGATGTATTCGGGGAGCCAATGCACGACGGAGGGAACTTCAGCCATCACCCAGCGACTCATCGTCCGATGACGGCCAAGCGGAGACGCGTCAACGAGCGAAAGACACTCCTCGAGTTCCCACTTGGTACGGACGAATGGAATCATCAAGTGAACGTTCGGTGTACGCTCTCGAACCCGCCGGATCGCTTCCAATTCCAGCCTGAACATTTCGGGTTCGCGAATGTACCGGTAGCAGCCGCGGTACCCGATCATCGGATTGTTCTCAACAGGCTCGAACTTTGCGCCGCCGGTGAGCCCACGGAACTCGTTCGAACGCAAATCCGTTGCCCGATAAACAACGGGGCGCGGAGCAAATGCCGTTGCGATCCTGCCCAGGGCACCGGCCATTGATGCGACAAATTCTTCCTGCTGGCCGTTCGCTATGAGTTCTCGAGGATGCCGGCCACCGAGTGCTTCTGTCAGCATGAACTCCGCGCGCAGTAGCCCGACACCGTCTACCGGCTCTGCTGCGACGGCTTCCGCTTTCTCTGCCATCGCAAGGTTGACGTAGATTTTTGTAGCGGTGGTCGGCACGAAGCTGATGGGTCCGGACGTGGCGGGGCGTGATTGAGATATCTGCGGACTCGCAGGCACACTGCCCGCGAACACTTCGCCGCTAGCGCCGTCGACGGTGACGATCTGGCCATCCGACAGAACCGACGTGGCGGTGCGCGCGCCCACCACGCAAGGAACTCCGAGCTCGCGAGCAACGATCGCAGCATGACACGTCATGCCCCCGCTATCGGTGATCACTGCGGCGGCACGGCGAATGGCAGGAATCCAGTCCGGATTGGTCATTGGGGCGACGAGAATATCTCCGTCGGCCAAACGATGGCCTGCGCTCGGCATGGCGAGGACCCGGACGGCGCCCGTAACCCGTCCCGGCGCGGCACCAAGGCCAGTGATCAGCGGAACGGACAGGGGTGCTGAAAGCGGAGGTGCGGCAGGTTTTCCCAATGTGGTGATGGGGCGCGCCTGAACAAACCACAGCGTGCCGCCTTCAAAAACCCATTCGACGTCCTGGGGCGAGCCATAGTGGTCCTCAGCGCGTCGTGCCAGCCTGGCGATAGTCTCAACCTCTCGATCATTGAGCACTCGCTGCGTGTGGCGGTCGACCGGGACTTGCCGGTCTCCACCGCTTTCGTCAGCGATGATTTCGAAGGTCTGGTGACCCAGGTGTGTGCTCTTGACCTTCATGTCGCTTTTGCTGACCACATAGTGGTCAGGTTCGACGGCACCCGACACGACGACTTCACCTTGCCCGGACGCGGCTTCGATGATGATCACACCGGAGTTCCCCGTGCTGGGATCTGCAGTGAACGCGACACCACTGCGGTCCGATTTCAGCATCTTCTGAACGACAACTGCCATCACCGGATCCGACGTAATGCGCTGGCTGGCACGGTAGTTGATGACGCGGGGGGTAAAGAGCGACGACCAGCACCGTTGCACCGCGCTGATGACGGCATCTTCACCGATCACGTTCGTGAACGAAGCGTTCATCCCTGCGAACGACGTTGCGAGACTGTCCTCGCCGATCGCCGATGAACGGACAGCAACGGATTCGCTAGTGCCGAGCGCGGTGTACGCAGCAGCTATTTGTTCACGGATGTTGTCGTCCATCGCAGCTTTGTGTGTGAGCGATTGGAGTCGGTCACAGATTTCGTTGAGTTGATCGCTATCACCTGCGCGTGACAGGGCCTCACGATGGAGCGCAGAAAGTTCTCCGGCAACTCCACCGCGGTCCATCGAGAGTGCGTACCCGATTCCGAGTACGACGAACCCGCCGGGTACTGGGAGTCCCGCGGCCTGCAACTCACCGAGATTTGCGCCCTTGCCTCCCGCTTCTGAGGCATCCTCGAGACGAACTTCTTGAATCGTTCGCACATAGTCCATAAAGGGGCCTCCGGTCAGCTTCCCAGCGGACGAATGAAGTCGTCGACAGGACGGCGGGGGGTCGCGGGAAGTGGGTCCGCGTTGATATGCGCCCACCCCACACGGATGGCGATCTGGGGGACACCACTGTCATGGAGGACATCGCTTTGTACCTGTTCGCGTGTAGATCTGACCTCGAGCGGCTCAGTGATCGGGCAGGACGCAAGCCCCAGTACTGTGGACTCGAGCAGTACCGCGCTCGATGCTTCACCGGCGCGCAATCGGGACAGTACGTCGTCCGACGCCGTGGTCAGCATGACAACTTCCGCTTCGTCGCTGGCGGCGTCGGTGCCCGGTGCTGGCGCAAGTGCGGGCCAGGCGAATTGGCGGGCAGATATGCCCTCTGCCGTGATCTCCGCGATTGGCGCATTGTGTGAAGGCACGCCGTCAGGGGAACCGTGCCGGCCGCTCCAGGTCGCGAGTTCAGCTTGGTATGCGCTATCGGTTGTGTGAATGGCTGCAGCGTCTGTGATGAGTTCTGCGAAACGGCCGCGCGATTCAAGCACACGGAATACGACGCCTTCGTCCTCGGCGCACTGTGCGAGCCGGGAAAGATACTGAGGGGGTACGGGCCATGCGCCGTAGTGGCGCCGGTCAGTTCGGCGTCGGGGGATCGCGGCAGCGAGAGCCACGTCCTTCTCATTCGGGTGGTGGCGGTGCAGCACGAGCGACGCGAGGTGATCCTTGTCAGCCGGATTCGGCAGCCGGTGCACTTCGGAGCGCCAGCCAAGCGCTGCGAGGGCTACCCGCATGTGCTGCAGCGCGGCTCCACAACTGAGGATAAGGTCGCGCTGGTCAGGATCGGTGTGCCGCAGATGCAGAGAACGGTCGGCATACAGATTGATGCTTTCGTCACCGATGCGCCACAACCACGGCTGGGTGTTGTGTACCGACGGTGCGCGAAGTGCGAGCGAAACTGCGGATCTGATCGTGTCCGCATCGGGCATCTGGCGGTCCATCATGAGGCTCCCTCAACTTGATGTGCTGATGCCTGCCAATGCTTCCGGCGCGCGGATGAAGCGGGTAGAGCCAAACGTTCCCAGGCGGTGGGACCTTCGACTCTAACGAAGTGGAGGTGTCGAACCCTATCCAGATTCGCGTTCACGCTCCATGATTGGTTGTGAACTGCTGAGCGCACCGTAGTGCCTGTCCATCTGAACCGAGTGACCAGACGAGGAGAAGCCGCCGCATGGTGCCTGACCGAGTCTTTCAAGGATCCAATGGCCGTAAGATCCGTGGCTGGCGGAAGCTCGCGGGAGCCTCCTGGGGTCCGCCGAAGGATCCTCAGTTCTTCGGTGAACTCGAGATCGATGCAGGGGCACTGGTGGCGTTTCTCCAGGAGGAACGTGCCCGGACAGGCGCGCACGTCACGCTTACCCATCTGGTTGGCAAGGCTCTCGCATACGGACTCACGTGCGTCCCTGAACTCAATGTGCGTATCACTCGTCGCAAGGTGTACCCGCGGGAGAGCGTCGACATTTTCTTCATCGTCGCCACGGAGAATGGGGAGGAATTGACTGGAGTCAAGGTAGCTGACGTTGACGCCCAGCCAGTGGCTGACATCGCTGCGGAGCTTGATGCTCGCGTGCGTTCACTGGGGACTGGCAGGGACGAGGATTTCGGCCGCAGCAAAGCGCTGATGACGCGTCTTCCTCTGCCTGTTCTGCGTATCGGCTTGCGTGTTGCGGCATGGGCAACTTCTGACCGGAATCTCGACCTGGCGCGATTAGGGATGCGGCGGCAGGCATTTGGATCCGCAATGGTAACTAGCGTCGGCATGTGGGGAGTCGGGCGCGCCTTCTCTCCGTTGGCGCCGTATTACAAGGTTCCCTTGCTGGTGCTCGTCGGAGCTGTTACGGACCGTCCTGTAGCGGTGCGCGGCGAGATCGTCGTCCGTCCCATGCTGACTGTGACGGCGACGTTCGACCATCGTTATGCAGACGGCAGCCATGCATCCCGGCTGGCGAACGCGGTGCGCGAATACTGCTCACGCCCCGCGGATTTCGACCATATCCAGCAGGTTTAACTGTCTGTGCTGGCGCCGTACTTTGCCAGAATCTTCTCTCGCTTGCTCGGCTGGATGTTCGCTTTGGTGACGTCACCTTCGTAGTGCGCGAGCACACGTTTGTCCATAACTCGACGCCAGATCGGTGGAAAGTACGCAAGCAAGATCATGCTCGCATAACCGCCGGGAAGGCTTGGCGCACCATCCCAGCTCCGCAGGATCTGGTAGCGCCGCGTCGGGTACGCGTGGTGGTCGCTGTGGCGTTGCAGGTGGTAGAGGAAGACGTTCGTGCAGATGTGGTCGCTGTTCCAGGAGTGCCGAGGGCTGCACCGTTCGTACCTGCCACTTGGTGTCTTCTCCCGAAGCAGCCCATAGTGCTCGAGATAGTTGACGACCTCGAGCAGGGAGAACGCGATGACGGCCTGGACGATCAGCCAGGGGAGGAGTGAGAAACCAAAGATTGCGATGACCGCGGCGTAGAGGACTATCGACATCAGCCATGCGTTGAGGACGTCATTTTTGATCGTCCATGGGCTGTGTCCACCGCGGGCGAGGCGCTGTTTCTCGAGGTGCCAGGCGGATGTGAGGCTGCCCCAGACGGTGCGCGGCCAGAATGCCCAGAAGCTCTCACCGAGCCGTGAACTCGCGGGATCTTCAGGTGTGGCGACTCGGACGTGATGGCCACGGTTGTGCTCCACAAAGAAGTGACCGTAGAACGACTGCGCAAGGGTGATCTTTGACAGCCAGCGTTCCAGGTGCTCTTTTTTATGACCCAGCTCGTGTGCGGTATTGATACCGATACCGCCGATCATCCCGATGCTTGCCGTGAGTCCGATCTTGTCGATCAGCGCGAGTCCGTCAGGATAACCGAGCCAATTCACACTGTCCGCTGTCAGCAAGTAGCAAGCGGCAAAGAATGCCACGTACTGCAGAGGAATGTAGGCGTACAGAATGTAGCGGTAGTACCTGTCCTTCTCGAGACGTTCCATCCATTCATCGGGCGGGTTCGAGCCGTCGGGCCCGAGAAGAACGTCAATTATCGGGATGAGAATATATACAAGGATCGGCCCCATCCACCAGGCAATATGGGACGGGACGGTCCAGCCTGCCTCGTTGAACAGCCGGATAGCGCCGAGCATGACAAAAAACAGGCTCGGCACCACAAAGCCGAGCATCCACCAGTAGCGCTTCTTGTCGTGCCACTCCTCGACGGGGGTCTCTCGAAGCGAGTCTGACGATGTCATCGTGAACCGTCCTCGGCGCTAGGTGGACAGCACACCGTTGTGCTGTCCTTTCTATTGACAATACGCCCGAAAAGTCCAGAGTGTAGTGGTAAGTACCAGTACTTTATCTGCGTGATGGGGGTGGACGGCGCTCGTCATCGTCATCCTCAACGACGTATTCCTCCCTCTCGACCGGCACCGAAATGGTTTGGGTCTCCCGGACAATCCGTCTTCGCAGACGGGGGCCCTGAGGTTCAGGGCGGGGTGTTTCAGGAGTGGCTCCCTCAGGGGGCGGCTTTCCGTGTTCGGGCGCTACGGGCGTGGGGGGCACCGTCCTGGCAGGCTGTGTTTCACGGTATCCGGATTCATCAGGGCGGGGCTCGCGGTGTGCAGGCGCGCGGGGCACTGGGGGTGCGGGTGGCGCTGGATTGGCGTCTTGCAGCGTCACAGGCTGACCTGCCTTTTGTATGTTCGGATCCTGGTACGGCAGGCCGTAGTACTGGAAGAGCGCCGCTTCCTGCTGGGGCGTCAGGTCTCCCTCTGTGCCCATGTCTGGTGCGTCTTTGACCTTGTGTTTCGTGAACGGAAACTGCAGGCCATCGTCAGTTACCGTCGCCTCAGTAATCGGTACCAGTGACTCTTTAACGCCGAGCAGTCCGGTACGCAGCGTGACCCATGATGGTTCGCCGGTCGCATTGTCGATATAGAGGTCAATGACTTTCCCGATTTTTTCGCCATCTGATCCATAACACGTCATCCCGATTAACGCATCGGCGTCTGAGTGGTGCCTCATCCGTCGCTCCTCTCCAAACGAGTGTGTAAACCGGCTACCCGTTCAGAGCTCGAACTAACACCGTGTTTACCTGCCGTAAGCGGCCACACACGGTAATTGATCACTTGGGTCATTGAGACGAAACGGGCAAAGAGAACAATGGGGTAAAGAAGAGTAATTTGACGAGTGAGGGGAACTGAAATGAGAATTCGAGCCTGCGTCGCTGCCGGCGCACTGACGGCGGGCCTGCTGGCGGGATGCGCGGATGCAGATGACCCAAATATGAACGGCGCAGCCCCGGCTAGCCCGGACGCTGTCATCGGCAACGACGAGTCCAACGGTGAGGATGCCAATGACGAGCACGCAGTATTCACGCCCGATGACATTATGTGGGAGCCGGGGCCAGAGGTGCTGCCTGAGGGAGCAGAGGTCGCAGTCCTCGATGGTGATCCTGCCGTGAGCGACTATTTTGCGCTGCGCCTAAAGCTTCCCGACGGCTACATCATCCCGCCTCATACACATCCCGCGACCGAACGGGTCACCGTGATCTCTGGAACGTTTTATGTCGGTCATGGCGAGGAAATCGCGAATGACATGACGCAGCTCGACACGGGTTCCTACATCATGATTCCGCCCGAGAACCCACACCACGCCAGGGCAGAGGGGGAGACCATCATTCAGCTCAGCACGGTTGGCCCGTGGGCACTCGATTACATCAATCCTGAAGACGATCCCCGGAACGAGTGATCGTGGCAGGGTGAGGGCAGAAGGTCCCTAACGGGGGCGACGATCGGCCCTCCCGGGCGGCTCCGGAATGCGGAAGGCTGAGATTACTCAGCCGCCTGTTGATCTGGGAGCCACCGTGACTGACGAGGGACGCTGGCCGACGCTCACAAGCGGCTACCGGAAGGACTACCTACGAGCCGATGTTCTCGCGGGGGTATCGGTCGCTGCCTACTTGATCCCGCAGGTCATGGCGTACGCTGCCGTCGCGGGGTTACCCCCGGTTACCGGGTTGTGGACGATCGCGGTAGCGATCGTCGTATACGCCCTGGTGGGTTCGTCGCGACAGCTCTCCGTCGGCCCTGAGTCGACAACCGCGCTGATGACGGCGGTGGCCATCGGTCCGCTCGCGGCGGGTGATCCGGTTCGCTACGCCGCGCTTGCCGCGACGCTCGCGATGCTAGTCGGAGTCGTGTGCCTCATTGGCTGGGCAGCGCGGTTAGGGTTCCTCGCTGACTTGCTGTCCCGGCCGGTTCTCGTTGGCTACATGGCGGGCATCGCAGTTCTGATGATCGTGAGTCAGCTCGGCAAGGTAACGGGTGCTGAGGTTCGTGGACACTCGATGCTGACTGAAGTGCGCTCATTCCTGCAGAACATCGCCACTGTGCATTGGCCGACACTGTCGGTTGCGATCGCCGTACTGCTGTTCCTTCTCGCCGCGACAAAAGCTTTGCCGCGGCTTCCAGTGACTTTGTTCGCTGTGCTCGTGGCCTCGGGACTGACGGTGATGCTATCCCTCAGGGAGAAGGGGGTCGCTGTTGTCGGGGCGCTGCCCGAAGGCCTCCCGGTTCCCTCAGTTCCCATGGTGACAATTCGAGATGTCGGGATGCTGTTGTTGCCCGCGCTGGGAGTCGCGATCGTCGGCTACTCCGACAACGTGCTCACCGCACGCGCTTTTGCGGCCCGTAACCACTATCGCGTCGACGCTCACAGGGAGCTACTCGCGTTGGGCGCGGCGAATCTCGCAGCCGGGCTTTTCAAAGGTTTCCCAGTGAGCAGCAGCGCCAGCCGCACCGCGGTAGGTGATGTGTTTGGAAGCCGGACGCAGCTCCATTCGCTGGTCGCGCTGGCGGCGGTGTGTCTTGTGCTCCTGTTCGGCGGGACCGTTCTTGCCGTCTTCCCTCTGGCGGCTCTCGGCGCACTGGTTATCTTCGCTGCGATCAAGCTCGTCGACATCCGCGAATTCCGGCGGATCGGCGCGTTTCGGCGGAGCGAATTATTCCTCGCTCTGGCGACTACAATATCGGTTCTTGCTTTCGGGGTTTTGTACGGCGTACTAGCTGCGCTCGCCTTGTCGATTCTTGATGTGCTCCGTAAAGTTGCGCGGCCGCACGACGCGATCCTCGGATATCCGGCGGAAATCGACGGAATGCATGACATTGATGATTATCCCGATTCACTGCGCATTCCAGGACTAGTCGTGTATCGGTACGACGCACCGTTGTTCTTCGCCAACGCAGACGACTTTCGGCGGCGTGCTCTCGCTGCGGTTGACGATGCGCCTGTGCGGGCTGAGTGGTTTCTCCTCAATGCGGAAGCGAACGTCGAGATCGATATCACGGCTATGGACATGCTGATCGAACTGCAGGCCGAGTTGGAGCGCAGGGGAGTGGTCTTCGGGATTGCTCGCGTCAAGCAGGACATTCGCGAGGCACTAGAAGCAGGGGGCCTCGTCAGCGTGGTGACGGAGAACCGTATATTTCCCACGCTCGCAACCGCAGTGTCTGCGTACGTTCGGGAATATGAGACGACACATGGCGTGCCGCCAACTGATGACCACTCGAGTGCGGGAATTTTAGAGCGAGGTCCGCGTGTTGAATAAGTACGAATGAATTCGGGAGACTCCAGAGAACCTCCCGATGTAGCGCACCGGGATCGTTCCGAAAGGTCCCGGAAGAGTGCCTTTCAGGTCGGTGAACGGCGGTGACAAATGGCGATACAGTGCGCCTCAGGAACGGTGAGTCTCGAAACGCGCGTGACCGTCATCGCTGGTTCACGTGCCAAATACCTTGTTGGAGGACGCGGGCCGTGCGTGGTCTTCCTGCATGGATGGGGACTTACCCATCGGACCTACGCGCGCAGCCTCCAGGCGCTGGCTGCCGCGGGTATGCGAGTTGTCGCGCCGACGATGCCCGGTTTCGGTGGATCTGCAACATTGCTGAGAAAGCATCCGGGAAAGGTCACCCTGAAGGAGTATGGGGTTTGGGTCGCCGATTTCATCAGTGAACTTGCCGCGCGGGGAGAAATTACTGCACCTGTGACGCTGGTCGGCCATTCATTCGGCGGTGGTGTAGCAATTCGTACCGCGCATGATCACCCGGATCTTGTCGCGCGACTTGTGCTCGTGAACTCGATCGGTGGATCCGCCTGGACGGATGATCGTGGCATCGCGAGGTCGCTGGTGGAACGGCCGCTGTGGGACTGGGGACTGCACTTGTCTGCCGATCTGTTTCCCGTGCGGCAAATGACGAGGATTTTGCCGGTAATAATCCGCGATGCCGTGCCAAACCTCGTCAAAAATCTCAGGTCTGTTTGGCAGGCTGGGCTCATGGCGCGCACGGCGGACCTCACAAGCGAGCTAGAAGAGCTCAAGCGGAGACGGCTTCCAGTAGTGATTGTGTGGAGCAGTCGAGATAACGTGATTCCCGCCGCCACTACCGCCTCGATGCGCGCCGCCGCGGGCAGCCGAGAGGCGGTGACGGTCGACGGGAGTCACGGCTGGCTGCTGTACGACCCACGCGGCTTTGGCGAAATCATCACAAACGTCCTGGGCGCAGCGGAGGCTGCGCTGCCAGAGTTTGAGCCGACCGGTGACGCGGCGTAACGCGCCCCGGTTGATCATCCCTAGGGCCTTAATTCTGGTGACCTTCGGCTCTCTCGCACCGCCCATAATCCCCGGAAGATAGCTTCTATGAGTGAGAAGCAGCCGGTAGTGGTGGGTGTTGACGGATCCGAGGAGTCATACGACGCAGTGCGCTGGGCGGCACATGATGCGTCACAGGCGCAGGCGCCGCTCATGCTTTTCAGTGTGACGGGTGGCTTCCTGTCGACGTGGATGCCGTCGAGTTACTTTGCTGACTTGGAACGAGAGAGTGTCGCGTCGATCGAGCGTGCTGAACGTGTTGTGCGTGAGGAGGTTGGTGACGGGCTGGTCGACGTCCTCTCGCGGATCGTCACGGGACCGCCTGTGCGTGAACTCGTCGTGATGTCGAAGTCGGCGAGCAGGCTCGTTGTGGGTTCACAGGGTGCGATGGATTCGGGCATTCCCAAGGTCATCGGATCCACGGCTGCAGCACTCGCCGCCCATTCACAGTGCCCGGTAGCGATCGTGCCCGCAGGTGCGGCGCATTCCCGGAACGGCAAGATCGCCGTGGGCATCGACGGAACACGCCGGAATGAGACCGCGATCGGCACGGCCTTCGAAGAAGCGGCTGCGCGTGGCGCTGAGCTTATCGCCGTCTACACCTGGGCTGAGATTGGGACAGCGTCAGCGCTGGCGGGCCGGGACTTTCCGTGGGACGAAACGCGCGTGGCGGAGGAGATCATCCTGGCGGAGGCGCTTGCGGGCTGGAGCGAGAAGTACCCTGAAGTTGACGTCAGCCGCTGCGTGGTTGCCGATGATGCGGCACGCACCCTCGCGAAGCTGTCGAAGACGCTCGATTTGGTCGTTGTTGGGAGCCGCAGGCGCGGTGGCTTCATGGGGATGGTGGTCGGCTCGACAAGCATCGCGCTGCTGGATAGCGCACAGTCGCCGCTCTTGATCGTGCACTGATAGCCTCGCGAAGATGCGCCGCGTTGACTATGTGATCTGGTACGTCGACTCGCTTTCCGAGTCTGTTCGGTTCTACCGCGACATCATCGGGCTCGAGGTCCGCATTGAGGGAGACGGTTATGTCGAGTTCGCGATGGAGAACGTCAAATTGTCGCTGTTCGAGCGCAGCAAACTGGCAGAACTCATCGGTCAGCGTGCTGGAACGGCGCCATGTGGCGAGCTCGGATTTCGTGTCAGCGACGTGGATGCCACCGCTGAATCGCTGCGCGCGCTGGGTGTGACGCCATTGACCGGTCCAGTCGATCGTCCGTGGGGCGAACGCACCCTGCATATCGCAGATCCAGACGGCAACATTGTGGAGTTCGCACAGAAGATCCCGAGACGGTCTCACTGATTCAGCAGCAGTTTCCTGCCTGCTTCAAAGAACTCGATCATGGAACGCTCGGTCGAAATGTCATCAATGGTTCTGAAGGCGCCAAAACCTGCATTCCAGAATGGGTCCGTTCCGCCAAGGTCACCCCTGTCAGCGGGCGCGACGTAGGCATACGGCAAGTCGACGTTCTGGTCGCCGGGACTCACACCGTAGGTGGTGTTCTCGAGCGTGATGCTTAGGTCAAAATGCTCGGGCCACAGCACAGGCGTCAAGTCCGGAGCAAAATGCCGCAGTGCCCGGTCTCCCAGCCTGAACCAGCCGGAGATAAGGCGGGCTGCTGCTGGGTCTATCTCAATGACTTCATCGAGGGAGACGCCACTTCCGTCGGTGTAGAGGCCATGGGGCGCACCGGCATCAATGTGTGCGTTCTCCGCGATGTCGTGGAGTGGAACGGTGATGCGGGCTCGCCCCATTGCCCAGACCAGTTCTGATCCGTCTACGCGCACAGGCAAGGCAGTGCCCCCGAATCCACCAGGCGTTACCGTCAGCCTAATTGTGCCGTGGCGCCGGTATTGAGGCCCGGCGATTAGCAGCTCTGCCACACCGTGCAGTGCTCTGCGGGTCTGCTCGATGCTCATCTGCTGCCCCTAACTGCCCTCGTGCAACGTCAGCACAATGCGCGTGACCGCGCGTGGCTTTCCGGAAACTGACAGCACGTTTCTTATTAGGGTAGCTAATTAGCACTCGAAATCTTAGCCCATTGGTGGTGAAATGGAGTAAGGCCGCCTCTGGCTGGCCGTTTAAAAAGGGTCGGGAAAACGAAGGGAAGGGGTCCCCGATGTTCGACTTTGACCTAGCACTGGAGTTCGCGCTGCACCTCTGGAGGTTGTACCTCGACGGAGGTCTCGACGCAGTAATCCGCGGCGGGTTCGGCTCATAGTCCAGCCGCAGCCCGTTAGCTGTAGAGAGCGCCGCTGTGAGCAGCGGCGCTCTCCAGGATCTAGACGTCCTCCGCCTCAGATTTTTTCGTCAGCGCAGCGATCGCATCGGCGAACATCGTCTGTTTGATCGCGCCGAGTGTGGCTTGATCCTTGATCCCTAACGGCGCAACCATCCCGATCGCGTCATTCTTGACAGCACCTTCCACCGCGGTGGCGTCGACGATTCCCGCGGCGAGCGCGTCCGTACCGCCGAAGCGGCGGCCAGTTGTCATCGAAGCGATCGCGGCCTGCGGAGTGAGTTTCGCCTGAATGAGCGCCGCCATACCGGTGGTGAACGGGATGTGGATGTCGACTTCAGGGAAGCAGAAGAAGCCGCGGTCGGCGCGCATCACCCGGTAGTCGTGGGCCATCGCGAGCATTGCGCCCGCGCCGAAGGCATGTCCAGGCAGTGCTGCGGCAGTCGGTATGGGCAATGCGAGGACACGCGCGAAAAGCGCGTGCACCTGATCGACATACCACTGGGTGCGGTCTGCGTTTGCCATTAACCATTCGAGGTCGAGGCCATTGGAATAGAACTTTCCGCTGGCGGTAGTGACCAGCGCTTGTGCGCCGTCACTGACCGCAGTAGCTAAGTGACCGTTCATGGCTTCGATAAATTCTGGTGCAAAACGGTTTTCGTCGTCACCTAGGTCAATGACAGCGATCTTGTCGTGGTAGGTGAGGCTGGTTGCCATGCGGTTACTCCTTAATTGGGGCTGTAAGTGGCGGTGGTCCGACTTCCAGTACTGCGCGCACGGCGGCGCGCAGGTGCTCACGAGCAATGGAGCTTTTCAGACGATCCCGGCTGAGCAGAATGCTTGTGGGGAGATCAACCACGCAGGTGGTGATCACGTCGACCGCCCAGCGATCTTTGCGGTCCCAGAGTCTGAGGGCCAGCCGGACCAGCAGATCGGTCAGGAACTGTTCGAGCTTGCCAAGGTCCGTGGCTGTGTCTGGCGGCAGATCTTGCCCGAGTAGTTCGTTGCGGTTCACGGTGTGGAGCATCTTCGCGGATGCCGGAAACCGGTTGGCGAAAACGGCTGGAGCGTCCGCTGCCGCAACTACCGCTTCGATCCCGTCCGTCGTCGATCCGAGAGCATTGTCGATGAGCGTGGTCTGTAGCGTCAGGAAGCGCTGCGCTGCACGCAGCCATGTGCCGCCCAGAAGTCCGGCTCGCGAGCCGAACGCGTGGTATAGCGCGCCGTTCGGCATTCCGGTTGCGGCAGCGACCGCGCGAACGGTGACGGCCGCTGGCCCTGCGTGCACGAGGAGGCGTTCCGTCGCGTCATAGACGTGATCCAGATCGTGGATGCGCGGACGGGCCATGAGGAGACAGTAACGGAGCGGGTGCTCTAATACAATGCGCTGAACTCCTTGTGGCGTGCGGTGCGGGCAGCGGCCATTGTGGACGCGATGCTGGCAAGCTAGAGAAATGCGTCGCGAAGATGAATCCACAATGCCGGAAAGCACGTCAGCCGGTGACCCCTTCGGGACCTCGGAAATCCGGCGACGTGTCCTTGCCGCCTGGGCCGACGCGCCAGCTCGCTTCCGCGAAGACGCCAATGCTGAAGAAGATTTTGCGCTGAGCGGATACCGCGACCGGGTGGTCGTCGAACTCGCTCAGAACGCAGCGGACGCGGCACGCCGCGGTAACAAGCCTGGCCGCCTTCGGCTGAGGCTGCACGGGCGGCGATTCACTGCCGCCAACACCGGCGCACCGCTCACGCCGGAAGGCGTCGAATCGCTGTCGACTCTGCGGGCCTCCTCGAAACGCGACGCGGGCGCGTCAACCGGTCGGTTCGGTGTGGGATTCTCGGCGGTCGCCGCCGTCAGTGATGACATCGTCGTCTCGTCCACCGGAAGCGCGGTGCGGTTTTCCCAGGAGGACGCTCGGCACGCGGTGGTCTCCATGATTGAATCCTGCTCCACGACAAAAGCTTTGACTGGGCTCGCTAACGAGGTGCACAGTCGCGGCGGGCATGTTCCGGCGCTGCGACTTCCGTTTCCTTGCGAACCGCGAGAACACACGGGATACGACACCGAAGTAGCGATGCTTCTGCGTTCCGAAGGGGAACGCGAGCGCATTCGGGATCTGCTGCAGCAGACCGGAGAAACACTGCTCGTTGCCCTTACCGGCCTTACGGAAGTCGTGATCGAGATCGACGGTCAGCAACGACTGCTGACACGTTCCGAGGATGCGAACGGCGCGGACTTCGCCACCACAGTGGATGGCACCGTGACATTATGGCGCGCCGTCCGGCGCAGTGGTGTCCACGCCGATGCGCTGCTCGCTGATCGTCCGCGTGAGGAACGCAGACACACCGCGTGGACGCTGACATGGGCAACGCCGGTGAATGAGGCGGGATCGGTCGCGCCGATGCCGCCGGACGTGGAACCCGTAGTGTATGCACCCACGCCAAGCGACACGGCGCTCGACCTTCCCGCAGTGCTGATCGGTACGTTCCCGCTCGGCGCAGACCGGCGCAAGATTCAGCCAGGGCCTGCTACCGACTTCCTTATAGCGCAGGCAGCGGATGCCTATTGCGAGCTGCTGACTCGCTTCGAAGGCCAGTCGGTGCTCGACTTAGTTCCCTCCGCTTCGCTCAGCAGCGGTTCCTTCGAAGCAGCGTTACGACAGCAGCTGTCACCCGCGATTATCGAAACTCCCTTTCTCGTCACACACGAGGGGCAGCGCGTCGCTCCGTCTGATGCCGCCATTCTCGATCTGGGAACGGGGGAGGGCGCGGCACCACTTGCGGACATGCTCGCGCCGATTGTTTCTGGGCTTCTTCCTGGTTCGTGGACGCCCCGGTTTCCGGCCCTGCGCACGCTCGGAATACGTCGATTAGGCCTCGCGGATGTCGCCGACATTCTTGCCGGACGGCAGAACTCCCCAGTCTGGTGGGGTCAGCTCTATGCTGCCATCCGGGCATCTACCGGCCACGGCTCCGACCTAGGCGAACTGGGTGCGCTACCGGTGCCGCTGGCGGACGGACGGTTAGTGCAAGGCGCGCGGACCGCGCTCCTCCCACCCCCGGAATGGGACGGAACCAAGCAGCGCGGACACCTGAATCCCGATGCGCTTGCCCCTCTCGGATTGCGTGTAATTCATCCGGACGCCGCTGATCCACTCCTCGAGCGGCTCGGTGCGGCACCAGTGACCGCAGCCTCCGCGCTCACCGATCCGCGCGCTGAAGCGGCCGTTCGTGGCTCTCTCGAAAGCGATGACCCGCAAGCCATTTCCGATGCCGTGCTGATGCTCGTGGAAGCGTCAGGGATCACGACTGCGGACGTATCGTGGCTATCAGAACTCGCGCTGCGCGACGACGAGGACGACTTCTCGGCCGCGGCGGAGCTGGTCATACCGGGCGCGCCGATTCAGGGAGTCCTGTACGACGACGCACCGCTGGGCACGGTGCACGATTCGGTTGTTGAGCGCTACGGCACCGAACCTCTCCGGGCCGTCGGCGCATTGTGGGCCTTCACTATCATGCGCGCTGAAAATGTGGAGATCGGTCACGATCTCGACGCGACATTCGATGGACTGATTGACGGCCTCGATGCATGGGGCAAGGAGGTTCTCCACCGACTCGGCGATCCGGCAGTCCCGCCCATGATCGCTGAATTGGTATGCGTCGCCGACCTTGACCTCGTTGCCGACGATCGCTGGCCTCACGCGCTGGCAATGCTGGAAGATCCTGCTGTACGTGCTGCTGTCACGACTCCCTGCCGAGTGCTGACGGAAACAGGTGAAACGATCGACGTGCCGTCTTATTCGGCCTGGTGGCTCCGCATGAATGCACGCGTCAGCGGAGAATTGATGTCGTCATTCCGTACAGCGGACGCGGACCCAGCTTTGCAGAGCCTGTACGCGGAAATACCGTCTTCTGTCGACCCGGGGTTGGCGCGGGCGATAGGTGTGCGGCGTAATCTGCAACAGATTCTTACTGAGCCCGGCGGTCCCGAAGATTTGCTTGGCAGGCTGGGAGATCCAGAGAAGCCCGTGGAGCGCGACGGTTTAAGAACGGTCTGGCGGGAACTGGCGGGTCTTGACGCCGACCTGGTGACCCCGCCCGATCGGACGCGGGCAGTGCGGGGAAACCAGATTGTCGTTGCTCACGCCAACGAAATTTTGATCCTTGACCAGCCGGAACTGCTGCCTTTAGTGGCGGGGCAGCCCCTGATCATTGTTCCCGCGCCACTGGCCGCCGACCTCGCTGATGTTCTCGATATCGCATTGGCGAGCGAAGAAGTCGAAGGGCGAGTCACCTCGACAGGTTCGCAGCGTGATGTACCACCCGGGGTCCGGGAGTTCATCATCGGCGCGGCGAGTGCTTACTGGTACCACACTCCTCTCACAGTCAATGACGTTGAGGTCGAATGGTTCACCGCTGGGGGTAACCTTCATGCGTCGACCGACGATGGGCTGGCTCGCGCCCTGTGCTGGACGGCCGGTCAATGGGAACGCCGCCATCTCGTTGCCGCTGCGCTACGCGAACCAGCTAAGGCAGCACAATTACTGGCGGAGTCCGAGATGGAGTGAAATCTGGCAGTATTCGTGCTGTGCCCGTATCACCCCACTCCCTTCACCCGCGCACCCTGTGGAAACTGTTCCTCGGCTTCCTCGCGGCGACCGTGCTCATTTCTGCGGGAATGTGGGCTACGAGCGGCAGCCTGACCAATGATCTTGCGCCGCATGGCATCGTGTCTTTCGAATTTGTGGGCGATTCGGAGGCTGCGGCGGCAATGCTGGACAGCTGGGGTGAGCGTGGTCGTATCGAAGCTGCGTTCAACCTCGGGCTGGATTTCCTGTTCATCCTTGCTTGGGTGCCTGCCGTCGCAATCGGATGTCTCTGGGTGGCACAGCGATTCGGACGTTTCGTCATGGCTTTGCGGGCACTTGCGACGTTGCAGATCGTGGCCGGCATGTTCGACATGATCGAGAATGTAGCGCTGCTCAACCTGCTGCTTACGACTCCTTCGGAGCCTTGGCCTCAAATTGCGTGGTGGGCAGCGCTGCTGAAGTTTTCGATCCTGGCGCTGGGTGTCGTAGCTATCGCAGCGGGGGCTGTGGTTGCTGGAGCGAAACGCGCCTGACAGTTCGGGCGAAAGCGTGAGATCAAATACCGAATGGTGCGGCGTAGCGCACGGTGCCGCGGGGCAGTTCCGGATCGCCGTCCAAACTCAGTACCATCAGCGCTTCATCAGGCACCTCGATGCTGAGGCTGATTCCGTGCTGGGACGCGCGGCTGAACCCGAACCGTGGATAGTACGTCGGATGTCCGAGCACGATCACGCACCGCTCACCCATTTCGCGCGCGGCGTCGAGCACCGCGCGGATTGCGGCCGCCCCGGCACCGGAGCGCTGATATTCGGGCCGAACCGCGCACGGCGCGAGGCACAGCGCGGCCACATCGTCGACGTGGCACCTCGTCATCAGTGCGTGGCCCACGATCATGCCGTCACCGTCCGTGCTGACGATGGAGAGCCCGTCGATCCACGCAGAGTCAGCACGCAGCGCATCGACGAGATCAGCTTCCTCTGCGGTGTCGAACGCAGCGAGGTTGACCGCACGGATCGATGGCTGATCCGCTGGTGTTTCCGGGCGGGTGAACCAGACGGTCGGGGTTGCCATTTCTGTCCTATCCGTCCTTCCCGAACGGGGTACATCGCTGGTTCAGCGCTTGCGGCCCCGGGCAAAGTAGGCAATTGGACCAACGAAGTTGATCGCAATGATCCCGGCCCACTTCGCCTTCGATCCGTTCACCTCACCTGCGGGGCGGGACGCGAGGTCGGCCCAGGCGGACACGGCGAGACTGAGTTGTATGGACGCCGCACCGAGGAGCACTCCACGCTGGGCCGGGGTCATGTCTTTCCACGCGATCATGAACCCGAATCTAGCCGGCGGATAACCGGGACACAGGGGCCGAAAGACCCTGATTGCGGGAACGCAGCGTCACCGTCACCAGCAGCAAACCCACAATGACGAGGACGCCAACATACACGACCATCCCGGACCAGCCCGCAGACATGTACACAAGGCCTGCCGTCCCGCCCAGTAATGATGAGCCCAAGTAGTAGCTGAACAGGTAGAGCGACGACGCTTCCGCGCGGTTGCTGGCGGCCAGGTTGCTTACCCAGCTGCTTGCCACGGAGTGCGCGCCGAAGAAGCCGATGGTGAAGATCGCTACGCCAGTCAACAACGTAGGCATGTAGTCGGGCAACGTGAGGAATAGTCCGCACGCCATGATCGCGACAGCCCCGAGCAGAATTCGGCGCTGCCCGAAGCGATCGCTGAGCTGCCCGGCTTTAGGGGACGACACTGTTCCTGAAAGGTAGAACAGGAAAACGAGCCCAGCGAGGGTGGCGGTGAGCCGGAATGGATCGTCGAGCAGCCGGTACCCCAGGAAGTTATATACGGAGACGAAACCGCCCATCAGCAGGAAGCTGAGCATGAAAAGCGACAGCATCGCCGGGTTCTTCAGGTGACTGGCCACACCGCGCGCCACAGTTGAGGGCGTCGTTCGTTGCGGACAGAACATCCGGGACTGCGGCAGCATCCGGATCATCACGATGGCGCTGAACGCGGCGACGAGTGCCGCAACTTCGAGCGCCCAGCGCCACGATGTGACATCGAGCATCGAGGATGCCAGGAGACGTCCGATGAGCGCGCCGACCGTAGTACCAGCAATGTAGCGGCCCATTGCCTGGCCGAGAGAGGCGCGGTCCACTTCTTCGGCCAGGTACGCCATGGCAACAGCAGGGACACCCGCGAGGGCGACACCCTGGAGGGCTCGAAGGGTGAGTACGACTTCGATAGTGGGGGACAGGGGGATGAGAATTCCGATCACCGCGGCGCTGACAGCGGAGATGGTCATGACCCGGGTTCGGCCGAACCGCGCTGATAGGGCGCTTGCCGGAATGATCGTCAGTGCGAGCATGCCGGTTGTCAGTGACATGGCTAGTGCGGACGTCGCCGGGCTCACGCCGAAGTACCGGGTGAACTCGGGGAGTACGGCTTGGGTCGAGTACATCGAGCCGAAAGTGGTTACTCCCGCGATGAAGAGCGCCGCGGTTATACGGCGGTACCCGCGTGAACGCACAGGGTAGGGCTCAACTGAGTTCGAGCGGGCGATCACGGCGGTCATGGCATCGATCGTCCGCCCCGGTAGTAATTTAATGGAAATGCATAAGCGATAGATCTTCTATGCTGATGCCGTATATAGGCTGGTCGGCGGAGGGATATCAGCATGGAGAGTGATGAGCTTCACCTTTTCATCTCAGTTGCCGAGTATGGGCAGGTCACCGCTGCGGCAGAAGAACTCGGCATTGCCCAGCCGACGCTCTCACGGAGGCTCCGGCGTTTAGAACAGTCGGTCGGCGCTTCGCTTTTCGACCGTCACGGCAAACGCATCAGTCTGAATGTCAATGGCGAGATCTACCTCGAACACGCGCGCCGCGCTAAGGCGGAACTCGACGCCGCACGGCGGCGTATTGCAGATCTGGCCAATCCCTCACAGGGCACCGTCCGCATAGGCTTCCTGCATTCATTCGGTGTCCGTCTTGTCCCGCGCCTCATACGTGAATTCCGTTCACACGAACCGCGAGTCCGGTTCGAGTTATCCCAAGACGCGGCGACCGTCATCACTGACATGGTGGAGAGCGGGCGAATAGACGTGGGTATCGTTTCTCCACGTCCAGTCTCCGGCGGCGTGGCGTGGAGCCTTCTCACCAATCAGCAGCTCTCACTCGCAGTCCCGGAAGGCCATCCCATGGCGACGAGGCAGAGCGTCGACCTTGCTGAGGCTGCGTCGGAACCGTTTATCACGATGCGCCAGGGTTACGGTATGCGCCGCATCCTCGACGAACTTTGCGCAGCCGCCAACTTCCAGCCGCGCATCACGTTCGAGACCTCCGAACTCTTCACGATCTCTGGGATGGTCGCGGCTGGCCTCGGTGTGGCGATCATGCCTATCGAGCAGAACCCGTTGCTGCCGGAAGGCCTGGTTCAGATTCCATTGGCGGGCCCAGGTGCGACTCGCGACGTCGGCATCATCTGGAAAGCAGGAACCGTAATGAGTAGACCAGTGCAGGCATTTCGCCTTTTCGTGCTCGGGGAGTTCGACGCCAAGAGGTAGCTGGTAAGTATGCTGGTGCTGCGTCTACTCGTCGCGGCGGCCGAGTTGCGTGACCACACTGGCAGCCGCCCGCGCAGTGGGAATGGAGACTCCTCGTGCAGCCAGAATCCGACGAGCTGGTCGTGCTGCTCGACGGGAATAACCAGCCGGCCGGCAGCATGCTCAAGCGGGAGGTGCACAGTACGGAGACGCCGTATCACTACGCATTCTCGTGCTACCTCTTTGACAGCACGGGAACGAGAGTGCTGATGACTCGGCGTGCACTCAGCAAGCAGACGTGGCCGGGCGTGTGGACGAACACATGTTGTGGTCACCCGGCGCCCGGTGAGTCGCTCGTGGATGCAGCGGCCCGCCGCGTGCACTTTGAACTCGGTGCCCATTCCATTGGCGTGAAAATCGCTGTGCCGGAATTCAGCTACCGCGCTGTCGACGCGAGCGGCATGGTCGAGCATGAGTTTTGCCCAATTCTGACTGGGACCCTCGAAAAGGATCCCGAACCCAATCCGGAAGAAGTCTGTGACTGGGCCTGGCTACCCTGGGCCACAGTAGTCTCTCTCGCACTCGAGGCACCCCGCCTGTTGAGCCCGTGGTCCGTTGAGCAGATTCGGCGGCTCAGCGACGCGGACAATGGGTAGTGACGGCGCTGCCAAGTCGTGGGAGGCGAGTATGGATCGTGGACGAGTCTCAATGGGAACGGTGCGGGGGATCCCAATCGGCGCGCACTGGTCAGTGCTGGCGATCTTCGGCCTCATCACCATCATCCTGGCGACATCGATTTTGCCGGCCGCCGTCCCAGGGCGAAGCGGCGCGGCTTACGCACCAATCGCGATCGTCGGCGCGGTTGTTTTCCTGGCCTCACTTCTCGCGCACGAGCTTGCACACGCGATTGTGGCGCAGAAGCATGGCGTCAGGGTAAAACGCATCACGCTCTGGCTGCTCGGCGGCGTGGCCGAACTCGAAGCGAATCCCCGGGATGCCCGCGCTGAGTTCAGAATCGCCATTGTCGGACCGGTTGCGAGCATGGGCATAGCGATCGTGGCCTTCGGTGCCGCCTACCTGACTCGCACGTGGCTGGACCCGCTGATGCTAGCGGCCATAATCTGGCTTGGTCTTGTCAATGCTATCGTCGCTGTCTTTAACATGCTGCCCGGGGCACCACTTGATGGCGGGCGCGTGCTGCGCGCATTCCTGTGGCGGCGCACAGGCGACCGTGCGCAGGCTTCGCTCAAGGCGGCAGGCATCGGTCGAATCCTGGGGTTTTCGTTCATCGCACTGGGCCTCATACAGACGATTCTCGGCTCTCCGGGCGGACTGTGGCTTGTCCTGATCGGGTGGTTCATGCTGATGGCGGCTTCGGCTGAGCGTGCTACCGAGACCGCACGCGCCCAGTTCACCGGTATCCGCACCGGTGACGTGATGTCCCAGGTGTTCGATGCCGCACCGGAATGGTGGTGCGTTGATGCTTTCCTGGCACGCACCCCACACACGTCTCGCGGCAGCGTTTTCCCCGTCGTGAGGTACGACGGGGAGCCTGTCGGCGTGGTCAGCGGTGCCGAATTGTGGAACATTTCCGAGAAAGACCGGGTAAACACGACGGTCGGCCAGGTCGCCCGGCCGCTCCCTCCCGGCTCCGTCGTCGGGATCGACGCAGATCTCGGCAGTGTCGTGACGCGCACACCCTTGCAGACGGGACAGGACATCGTGGTCGTGATGGATGGCTCCGCGATCGCTGGAGTACTCACCGCCGAAGATGTGCTGCGCCATATGCTGCGCCGGGACGGTTGAACGAGTATCGAGACCAGAGGAATTACCCTTCGCGCCACGCCGCGCTCTCGAGCGCGCCGCTCGCCTGCGGCCCCATCAGAAGCATGCCTCCGTCCACGACGTAAGACGCTCCGGTCACGTACTCCGCCGCTGGCGAAGCGAGAAAGCTCACGACCGCAGCGACCTCATGCGCATGCCCGGGCCGCTTGAGCGGGTAGCCAGGCCGGTCTTGCGAATTCGGGTCAACATCAGCCTGGCCGGTCATTGGCGTAGAAATCTCGCCAGGTGCCACTGAGTTGACGGTGATCCCGTATTCAGAAAGCTCGAGAGCCAGAACCTTCGTGAGCGCTCCGAGACCGGCTTTCGAGGCGCAATACGGGGCGGCGCCCACGCGCGGCGCGTGCTCATGCACGCTCGTAATGTTGATTATCCGGCCACCTTCGCCGCGGGCCGCCATTCGCCGCGCTGCCGCCTGACTACAGAGGAAAGCTCCATCAAGGTTTACTGACAGCACTTCACGCCACTGCGCGAACGACATGTCCAACGCGGGCTGGGAGGATCCGGTACCCGCGCAGTTGACGAGGATGTCGACCGCGCCTAAGGCATCCGCAAGGTCGTCGATGACATGTGCGGACTGGGGAAGGCCCGTGAGATCCAGCTTGGCGACTGCGGTCCGTACACCGTGCTCACGGGCTTCCGCAGCCGTTTCATCTGCGCCCTGAATGTCGCTGTTGTAGGTGATGCCGACGTTGATACCTTGTGCTGCGAGTTCGGACGCGATCGCGCGTCCTATGCCCGAATCGGAGCCGGTCACGATGGCAGCTAGAGGGCTTTGCGCTGTTGGTGTACGCAGTGGCATGGGGACTCCTCCTGTTGACTGTTCATGCCTCGCGTACCCCGAACCGGCCCGGCTCAACCAGCATGCGCAGGCTGCGCGTTTGTCTCGCAAGAAGCGAGGCGAGTGTCCGGCCCGTGAGCGCACCCACCGTGAGACCCATGGCCACGGCTGCGACCACACCAACGATTCCGTGGCTCCACAACGGCCAGCCGTCCGGAACGATCGAGAGCGCGATAACTGGAATGCTGACCCCGATGAGCCAGGCACCAGCCGTCACCCATATCCACCTCGAGGATCCAGGAACAACACGCCGTAGCACCGTCCACTGTGCGAAACCCATGGCGAGGAGCGCGGCAAGCCATAGGGGAACGAAGAGCAACACCAGCAACCAGGGCGCGAGTGGCGACGCGCCGCCGATCTGGCTCGTGCTCATTCCAATGAACCAAGCAAATCCAGCGGCGCTGGCGGTGACCGCCACCCACCGCCTCCAGTCAATCGACGGCGCGAAGCGACGTAGCACCCACGCTTGCGCCGCACCGAGCGCCGCTCCTTCTGCGATTCCCGCGATCGTTAGCGCAACGACGAAAACGACGTCGTGCGCCCCAAGAGTTCCCAAAGCCACGCCCACGATCGCGGGCGGAACGAAACCGGCGAGTTCACCACCAACGAACGCCAGGGTCCACGTGCGGGCGAAATGTCCGCGCGCGCTCACCGAAGCGCCCACAGACGTTGTTCGGTCCACGCGGTCCCTACGCTCCATGCATCCCATCCCACACATTCAGGGCCGCCACGGGTAGAGAACTTGGGCCGAACCTCAAGGGACCAAAGCCCCAAAGCGGCGTGCACCCCAACATATGGGTAGATTGCCGCTCATGGTGTTCGATCCCCTCGAGGCGCTCTCCGTTGCCAGCGTGCTGGATACGCGGCGAACGGCCGGAACAACGGCGGCAACGCGCGACGACCCGCATTGGGTTGCGCTGGTTATCGAAGGCGGCGGGGCTCGCGGTGCGTACTCCGGCGGGATGGTTGCGGCTCTTGAAGAACTCGGATTCAGCAGTAGCTTCGACGCAGTTTTCGGCACCTCGGCAGGAGCGCTGAACGCCGCGTGGTTCCTCACCGGGCGAGCAAGCGAGGCCATGTGGACCTGGTGGGACCCACGCGTCGTCAAACGTGTCGTCGACCCGTCCCGGCTGCTCACGCGCGGGCGGGCATTCGACACAGCCCACCTCGTCGACACCGTCTACCGGAGCATCGCCCCGATGGACTTCCACGCGATCATGCACAACCCCACGAGCTTTCACCCCATTGCTACAGCGCTCGCTGATGGGCGAGCCGCGGACCTCAACGCGCTGCTGACAGGCCCAGAGCAGATCCGTTCTGCCCTGCGCGCGAGCTGTGCCCTGCCCCTAGTGGGCGGGCCACCGGTAGTCGTCGGTAATAGGGAGTTCTTCGACGGGGGGCTCGCGGAGCCTGTGCCGGTAGCGTCAGCGCGGCACTGGGGCGCGACGCATGTTCTGGTCCTCCGCACCCGGAGTGCAGCTCACGCGGTGGTACGCGGCAGCCGGTTTTCCCAGGCGGTCGAACATCTCGTCGTGACAGGCTATCTCGCGGCGCGGTCACCCGAGTCGATCGAATCGTGGCGAGGACGAAAACTCCGCGCTATCGAACTCGAAAGGCACATGTCCTGTGGTTCGCCAGCGGCTGTCCAGGTCAGGCCACCTGAGGGCGCCCCGCTGGTGAGCACGGTCGAACGCCGCGAATCGGTGCTCCGGCGCAGCGTCGAAATGGGCAGAGAAGCTGTACGCAACTACTTTGCGCGCGAGTCCGTGGCGCTCTGATCAGTCACGTTTCCCGCCCGGGCGGGAAACCACCAGTGGCGATCGGACCCCATGACGTGATCGTGACGCGAATCAGACTCTTGCGCTGCTTACGCATGGCGGCACGGTACTCGTCCCAGTCGGGGTGTTCACCGGCGATGCACCGGTAATACTCCACAAGGGGCTCGACAGCGTCAGGTATGTCAAGCACTTCGGCCGAGCCATCTATCTGGACGTACGGGCCGTTGAATTCGTCTGACAGTACGCAGAGGGTCACAAGCGGTTCGCGCTTGATGTTGACGGTCTTCGCGCGTTCGGGGTAGGTCGAGATAACGACGCGGCCCTCGTCGTCGATCCCGGAGGTGACGGGGGAGACTTGCAGTCCACCAGCGTGCTTGTGCGTAATAAGCACGCTGCGGTGGCGGGTCCGCAAAAACCCGAGCAGTTCTTCGCGGGAAACCTCTTTGGCGGTTGCAACGGCCATTATGCACCCCTCACATACGCGGAAGCTGGCGACGAGTTTCAGAGTAGTGGGCGTTATGGTGCGACAAGGTCGAACGTCAGGCGCACAACCATCGCGATAACTACCGCGAGCAGCACAATCCTGATGAATCCCGAACCTCTGTTGATCGCCATGTGGGCGCCGGTCCGGGCGCCAATAATGTTCGCTGCGGCGAGTCCAAGCCCAACGAGCCACATCACGTGGCCTTGGGCAGCGAATACAGTGAGGGCACCGAGGTTGGTGCCGGTGTTGATGACCTTCGCCATCGCGGCGCTCTGCAGGAATCCCTGCGACAGAAACATGGTGAGCGCGATGATGAGGAAGGTTCCAGTACCGGGCCCGAGTATTCCGTCATAGAAGCCGATAACAACGCCACACAGCACCACAGCGATGAGGGCTTTCTGCCGTGTAGGGGTGGCGGGCGCGTCGGGGGCCGCGCCGAAACGTGGCCGCACCGCCACGAACACGCCCACGGTCACTAGCAGCAGCAGGATGATCGGTTTGAAAACTTCAGCCGGAAGACTTGACGCGACATACGCACCCAAAGCGGCAAATGCGAACGCGAGCAGAAAGATGGGCAACAGGAGATTCGCGTTGACCGGAACTCGGCGAAAGTATGTCCAGCCAGCAAACGCCGTCCCAGAGACCGCTGCGAGCTTGTTGGTACCGAGCGCGGTGGCAGGCGCGGCACCAGGAAAGACGAGCAACAATGCGGGGAGCAGGAGCAAACCGCCTCCACCGACAACCGCGTCAACCCAGCCCGCGGCAGCTGCGACGAAAAGGAGCGGAACCATCTCCATGCGCGTTCCTCCTCACGCTCGCCACTGCACCGGGAAATACTACAGAGCTGACTGCTGTTGGAATTACGGTGCCGCTCTCAATACTTGACCTCGCCTCGATCGCGGACGATGAAACCGTTCGTGACAGTTTCGCCGCCAGCGCGAACATGGCGCAATACGCCGAGAAGTGGGGCTACCGACGGATCTGGTACGCCGAGCACCACAACATGAAGTCGATCGCATCATCCGCAACGAGCGTGCTGATCGGACATATCGCGGCACACACGTCGACGATCCGCCTCGGTGCCGGCGGGATCATGCTTCCGAACCATTCACCCTTGGTGATCGCTGAACAGTTCGGGACCCTCGCAACGCTGCACCCCGGGCGTATCGACCTTGGGCTCGGGCGCGCGCCAGGCACCGACCAGAAGACGCTGCGTGCCCTGCGGAGAACGCCAGCGTCTGCCGACAGTTTCCCGCGTGACGTCCTCGAACTCCAGGGTTACCTCTCCGACCAATCCGTGATCCCGGATGTGGAAGCGACCCCTGGGAAAGGAACGCACATCCCCCTCTACATTCTTGGCTCGTCGCTTTTCGGGGCCCGCCTCGCAGCAGCGCTCGGCCTGCCGTACGCATTCGCGTCGCACTTCGCCCCGGACGCTCTGGAAGCCGCGGTCTCGGCATATCGGCGTGAGTTTCAGCCGTCTCCGCAACTCGAACACCCCTACGTCATCGCGGGGGTCAATGTGATCGCAGCAGACACCAAGAGCGAAGCCATACGCCTGTTCGAGGACGCGCAAAGGTTCCGGGCGACTCGACTGGTGGGGCGGGGGAAAACATTCACTCAAGAAGAAGCAGACCTGCTCCTCGATTCTCCCGCGGGCCAGCAAGTTCGGCAAATGGGCCGATATTCCGCGGTTGGGACGGCGTCCGAGGTAAAGCGGTATCTCGATGAGTTCACGGGGCACGCTGATGCCGATGAGTTGATCGTGTTATCAGCAGCCACCGACCGCTCCGCGTGGTTGCGTTCCCTGGAAATCGTTTCTGAAATCAGCGAACTGAGAGAGAAGTGACCCTAATAGCCGAACTACCGGCCGGGGGAGCGGCGAAATATCCACGCTGCGGTCAGCAATAGCACGACGATCCACACTAGAGCGAGGGCGGCGCTTGCGAACTCGTCGAAATGCCTGGTTAGTCCACCATCCAGAATTACTCGGTTCGATCCGTAACTGGGAAGCGCGCGCGCCCACAAGCCGGGTTCGGGGCGCAGCATCGGGCTCTGACTGATCCCGACGTCGAGGAATGGCACAAGGAACGCGACAAGAACCCCGCTCACTCGGCCGAGAGCCGGTCCGAGGCAGACGCCGACTAACCCGTAGGTAAACGCCAGGACCACATTGCCGGCGGCGTACACGAGCGGTTGCTCGGCATCGAATACAGTTGCAGTTACCAGCAGGGACACCCCGGCCACAAGAACTACTGCAACGGCGATGACCGTGAGCCGGGCGGCGAGCAGTGTGAGTCGACGAAAGCCCGCGAGCGAGAGCCGCTGATCTCCGATCCGGGTGTCGAGGACCACGAAAAGTCCAATCAGGGCTGACAGAGAAGCCACCGCAATGGGAGTCATAGTTCCCGCGTGGATCTCGGGCAGCCAGAACGTCTGACTGGTTTGCTGACCACCGTCGATCAAAGTCAGCGTCATAAACTGCTTGGGTGTTGTCGCCCAGGCAAACACGATGAATACGACAGGAATAGCGACGAGCAATGCCCATAAGACCACGTTGCGACCAATTGCGCGCAACCCCATCCGGACGGCGGTTTTCAGCTGCTGAAAGCTACCCGGTGACCGTTCTGTGCCAGAGGGGTGCATTGTCCGAGTAGTCTTCGTCACCACTAACGCGCTCACCAGAATCCCACCGGTGGTCCATGCCAGTGCCCAGCCGAGGTCGTCGAGTTGCCCGCCATGGCGGGAAGGCAGATCCACCATCCACAATGTGACGAAATGTGTGGGAAGCCAACGTGCTGTGATCTCTTCCGGCGAGACGAAAGCGGGACCGAAGAAGACGTCAATAATCCAGATGAACAAGATCAGCACAGTGCCGTTGACGGGGTCGCGCAGGAGCGCGCCTACCACCGCCCCGATCGCCACGTAGATAAGAGCAAACATCAATGTGCCGAACAGCACGCGACCTGGTGCCGCAACTCCGGTGCGGACAGTCAAAGCCAGCACCGCGGCTGCAGAGACGAACAATGCGAGGAGGATGCCCGTGGTGAGTCTCGCTGCAACGAGGCGGAGAGGACTTAATCCTGCGAGCACAAGTCGCCTATCGGCTGTACGCGCGGCACGGGTCTGAAAGTACATAGCGATACCGGCGAGAAACCCAGCCGCCCAGCCGCTTGTCACGCTTTCTACCGAAGGCCCCTCCCCTCCGAGCAATCTGGAGAAGTCCGCCAGAGGACCTGAAGCCACCATGACAAAAACGACGGGAACCAACACGAGCACAATCAGGTTGACTCGGTTGCGCGCATAGTCAACGAGGAATCCCCGTACAAACAACATGCTGTGTGCGCGGCGGCTTCCAGTGCGCGTTGCGCTGGTCATCTGCCGACCGCCAGACCGTTCTTGAGATCGATGAGGCGGTCGAAACGCTCTTGGTCCGCAAGGAAATGGCTGATAATCAGTACAGAGCGTCCTAACGCGCGGCGCTGTTCAACCAATTCCCAGAACCTGAGGTAAGTATCCCAGTCGAAGCCTGCGTACGGTTCGTCGAGAAGCAGCACATCCGGATCTGCTAGAAGCGCCAACGCGAGGTTGAGCTTCGCTAGAGTGCCCCCAGAAAGCTGATCGGTTCGTGTGGAGGCGTAGCGTTCAAACCCTAGCGCGGCGTAGAGGTTCCGACTGGATCGGCGCGCCGCATCGGGTGTCATTCTGTATGCGCGCCCAAACAGTTCGAAATGCTCGTTACAAGTGAGCCGTTCATAAACAACCGGCGCCTGGGGGCAATAGCCCATTCGGCCCGAAAGAATCACGCTGCCAGAGTCGGGCCGCAACGCTCCGACGAGAATCTTCATCAGGGTGGACTTGCCTGAGCCGTTCTCACCGGCGAGTCCAGCCACCTCACCGCGGCGCAATGTGACGTCAGCGCCCCGGAGCACCACTTGGTGGCGGCGTGCTGGCCACCATCCCCGCCCGTACGATTTTTCAATCCCAGTGGCTTCAAGGACGACGTCAGTAGCTGGAGAAGTGGTCTCAACTGTGTGTTGTGTGTTTATGTGCATGGGCTTCCCTCCAACAAGGATTAGTCCTGGGGAGAGCTGTTTTCGTCTGACTCCTCAAGGATCGCCAGCAAACAAGCGCGAGGGAAAGAGGCGAAGGTCGATTGTGGAGAGGTCAAGGGTCCTTAACCTCGACGGCTTGATAAGTCCGTGCGGAAGACTGAGGACTTTGGTCCTCTTGACGAGAGACTCTTGGCGCTGACCTGTGGGCGACCGACCGGCGCATACTTCATGATTAGGGCATTCCGCCGATAACCGATACTCGAGCGAGGCGAGCGATGATGTACGGATGGGACGGGGCTGGATGGTTGTGGATGATGCTAATGCCAGTGCTGTGGATCGGTCTGATTGTTCTGATTGTCTGGGCGGTCATGCGTCTCGCTCAAGGCGGCCCCGGACCGGAACGCGGAAGTAGCCATCGGGAATCTCCGGAGGAAATACTTGATCGTCGTTTCGCGCTCGGTGAGATCGATGCCGACGAGTACGGGGCGGCCCGTAAGCGTCTTTCGGAACATCGCCGGGAATTGCGGTGAGTGTGGTGCGGCGCTCACAAATCATGCCTTTGACGGTGATCGCAGTGTCTTCCGCTGCGCTCGTGGGAACGCTTGTCTGGAGCTTCGGGGCGCCCGTCGAATCCGAGTGGGGCCCGGGTAGCTGGACCGGACACGGTCAGCACATGATGGCGCCCATGGCGCCTGGCGGCATGGGCGTGCTCATCGCGGGGCCCGGACAAATCCAGAACATCGGTGAGGCAACTAGCCGCGCCGAGAGACTCGCAGCGCAGTGGGATCTGCACGTCGGCGAAGTCATGGAGTTCAGCAACCACTTCTACGTTGAACTCGTTGAGCGAGATGGCGGGGGCGCAACAGAGGTGATTGTCGACCGGGAAACCGGTGACGTGCAGGTTGAGTGGGGCCCGGCGATGATGTGGAATACCGCGTACGGAATGATGCCCGTGCATACGCGGGCGGATCGACCGAACATTGACGAGGAACGAGCGCGCGCACTGGCAGATGAATGGCTTGAGAAGTCTCGGCCAGAACTCCGGACTGGCGAGCTTCACTCGTTTCCCGGCTACTACACACTCCACACTGAGCGCGATGGACATACCGTGGGAATGCTCTCAGTCCATGGTCGTACTGGCGCGGTGTGGTACCACACGTGGCACGGAGAGTTCATTCAGTCACTCGGTCACAGCGAGTAGTCACTATTGCGAAGCGCCTGAGTCACACCGTCAGCTTGGTGCGCCGCAGCAACACGGAGTTGCCGATGACCGACAACGAACTGGCTGTCATGGCGACAACACCGATCATGGGGTGAAGCAGCCCTATCGCTGCGATCGGGATTGCGGCGCCATTGTAGAACCACGCCCAGAACAGATTCTGCACGATCTTCCTGTAGGTGGCCTGCGACAGCCGGATCGCTTCGACAGCTTTGGTCAACTCGCCGCTCACTAGTGTCACGTCTGCAGCCTCGATGGCAACGTCCGCTCCCGCGCCGATGGCGATCCCAACGTTCGCCTGCTTGAGAGCGGGAGCGTCGTTTATGCCGTCGCCGATCATGACGATATGCGGGCCGAAACGCGCTTGCAGGGTGCGGATCTCATCAACTTTGCCTTCGGGTAGTACGCCTGCATGGACTTCGTCGATACCGACCTCCGCGGCGACAGCTTCGGCAGCGCGTTCGTTGTCACCGGTGAGCATGACGACATGGATCCCGAGCGTGTGCATCGCGGCGATCGCGTTCCTGGATTCGGATTTAATGGCGTCCGCGACCGCCACGAGCCCGATCGCGACGTTGTTCTCAGCCACAAGCACAACAGTTCGGCCGCGCTGTTCCAGTTGCGCTAGATCCGCGTCGAGCGCCGCAAGTCCTTCAACCGCAGACTCCTCAAGGAGACGCCTGTTCCCGATGAGGATCCTGCTCGCGCCGATTGTTCCCTCAACGCCACGGGCGGCTGCGGAACGGAAGTTGTGGACGTCGCCAACGCGGATGTTTCGCTGGCGTGCACCGTCGACCACTGCTCTCGCTAACGGGTGTTCCGATGCGTTCTCCACCGTAGCTGCAATCGAAAGGACTTGCGTCTCATCAATACCCGGCGCCGCAACGACATCGGTGAGTTCAGGTTCGCCTCGGGTGATCGTGCCCGTCTTGTCGAGGACAACAACTTTAATGTCCTTCAACGTCTGGATGGCCTCACCTGATCGAATGAGCACACCGTGTTCGGCGCCCATCCCTGAACCCACCATCAACGCAGTGGGCGTGGCGAGCCCAAGGGCGCAGGGGCACGCTATGACGAGAACTGCTACCGCTGCGAGCACAGCTGCCACCGGGATCGATGCCTCGGGGTTGACCCAAGGGAGGAAGCCCGCGCCCCAAGTGAGGATCGGGCGAAGGCGCTCACCAAACACGAGCCAGGCCGCGAGGCTGCCAAGCGAGATCACAATCACTGCGGGCACGAATCGAGCTGTGATCCTGTCCGCGAACTCCTGAATCGGTACCTTCGATCCTTGGGCTTCCTCGACGAGGCGAATGACCTGCGACAGGAATGTATCGGCGCCGACGCGAGAGGCCTTGACCTTCAATCGGCCTTCTTTGTTGACTGTCGCTCCGAGTACTGTGTCACCATCCTGCTTCGCAACTGGCAGCGATTCGCCGGTCGCGAGCGATTCGTCCACGTGCGACGTACCCTCGATCACCGTACCGTCGGTGGGGATCTTCTCGCCGGGACGCACGACCATCACGTCACCGACCTCGAGTTCGGCGACGGGAACTTCCACCTCGTTGCCATCGCGCAGAACACTCGCGGTCTTCGCTCCCAAGGTGAGTAAACGGCGAATCGCCTGGGAGGCGCTACCCTTCGCACGGGCTTCGAGGTATCGGCCCAACATGTGGAAGGTCATGATCGTTGCGGCCATTTCGATGAACGATGTCATCGGGTAGATGAAGCCGGCGAGACCGATGAGATAAGGCGGCAGACTGCCCAGTGAGATCAGCACATCCATGTTGGCGGTGCGATTTGTCAGCGACAGCCACGCTGACCGGTGGGTTGCCCAGCCGCCGTAGAGAAGCACCACAGGGAACGCCAGAGCAGCCACGATGGCTAGGTAACCTGGAACTGGCAGCCACAGCATGTGGACCATCATCAGGATCATGATGAGGGTAGTCGGTACCGCCGCGATTACGAGTCTCCGAGTGGCGACCGCAAAGTGCCGTTCTTCTACAAGGTCAGGATCGAGCACGCTGCTGGCCGACTGATCATGTTCTGCGATGGCGTCAACAACTTCGTATCCGGCTCGCTCAACAGCATCTGTGAGTGCTGTGATGGTGGTGTCGTCCGCAACCGACACCCTGACCGAGTGAGTCGCGATACTCGTGTGCACTTCGTGGATCCCTTGTAGACGCCGCAGCGATGCCGTGACGATGCCAGCGCAATGATCCGAATTCATGTTCGGGACGGTCAGACGAAACGTCGTCGGGTGATCGACGTGCATGGGGTACATACACTGAGCGTCCGATTTGCCGGGCCTCAGTCATAGGGTATTTGGTCCCCACCTTGCCAGTTTTCGGCACTAAAGAAGCAGCTGGCAGTTGTGTTAGGAACTAACTAGAACATCACGAGCCGCGAGCCTTCTGATGCTGAGCAGCATTTTCCGGCTCATCACGAAACTGATCGGTTCTAGCAGCATGCGGCCGAAAGCGAGTCGGCTGCGGAGGGTGTCACCGTGAGTGCTGCCGCCACGTTCAATGAGCCTCGTGCGGTGACCGTCCAGTGGCACGAGGTGGAACCCCCATACTGTCGCGTCGCTCGATTCGGCATCCGACGCGAAAAGCACCAGATGGCGTTCCGCCTCGATCAGCGCGACCGGAATCGGAGGCGCTTTAGGATGCAGCCGGATTGTGTCGCCAACCTCGAGATCCTGGAATTGGGGCAGTATCTCGTGTGCGTTGGAGATGCGGCAGCCGATCAGATTCTCGAGTGCTTCGTAACTGTAGAACCCTCCGCGGCCTTGCCCAATCTGTACGATCCAGGGCCATACCTGAGCTGGTCTCGCATCGATCGTCACAGCGTGTGTATAACGCCAACTCGGATTGGGCAGCAGTTGGTCTCCCGGATAACCTCGCTGCCGTTCAGCCGCTGTTGTGCCCCATGTGGTCCGCCACTTCCGGAGGGGCCGTCCCAGCAGCACATGGATTTTTATCAGGGCGATGCCACTGAACGTCTCGATGATTGTTCGCATGATCGTGCGGGCAGCGGGAAGGTCAGCGCGGCTAAGGTGCCTCATCTTCCAAGCGTCGTCCTATCGGGTGCGAAGGGCAAGTAACTCCGGGCCCTTGCTAGTGAGGACCTAGGGCCCCGCTTCGGGTGCCCGGAGGCTCTGATGTTCGGACAACGGTCCGGCCCACACTGATGTAGGGCGGCGGATGGAGAAGCGATGGTAGCGGCGCGAAAATCGAGTATCGACCTCTACTGGATTCCCCTCGGAGCGGGGGGACGAGTGGTGCGCTGGAATGGACGATTGTACGAGGCAATCTCCGCGCGACGCAGCCACAGGCCTGCCGCGGACATTTATCATTCCGCCCTCATCGTGGGCGACAGCAGCGGCAGCTACACGATCGAAATGGCCCCAGTATGGAACTTAAAGGCCACGCAGCGGGGAGTTGTTCGCGTCGGTCCTGTGGGTGCGCGCTGGCTGGGACGGTTCCGGCTCTTCCGCTACGAGGTTCGCTGCTGGCAGGGTGGTTTCATTCCGGACATCGCCGATGCGGTTGACAGCCCGCAGCGCGTGAGTAGCGACGAGGGCCGTGTGCAGCGTGTAATGACGCTCGTTCGGTTGGCTCCGCCGCTGACGTGGGGACGGGATCAGTTGCGCGTGGGCGACATGTGGAACTCGAATTCGCTTGTCTCATGGCTACTTGCGTCCAGTGGACACGACATGTCGGTCGTCACTCCACCCGGTGGCGGTCGAGCACCGGGCTGGGATGCCGGTCTTGCCCTTGCAGAGCGCAGGGGTGAGACAACAACGCTGGCGAGACTAGATCACGCAGACGTATGACCGGTGGTGTCCGCGACGAGCGCCGCAGCCACGTCCCGAAGCTTCTCGTTGGTCGCCTGAGATATCTCCCGGAGGATCTCAAAAGCCTCATCTTGTGAGCAACGGCGCTGTCCCATCAAAACGCCTTTGGCCTGTTCAATCACAGCGCGAGCCGCTTGAGCTTCGCGCAGCTGATGGTTCTCCTGGGCGAGGGCCCGATACGTTTCGCGGTAACGGGGCAGAGCGCGACCTGCCGAGCCGATCCGACGCAGAACGTGCCACCAGTGGTCCTCATCAGCGTCTGCAGCGGCCAGCGTGTCAGCGAGCGACGCCAAAGCCGCATCGAGGGCTGTTATGTCTTCGCTGTGCTGAACCACGCCGAGCACTGAGCCGTCGCTGTCGAATATTGGCTGATGATTCAGTGTCCAGACTTTCGGGATGAAAGCGCCGTGCTTGGCGGGATCTGGGAATTCGTAACGCTGGACCCAGAGGGTGTCATGCTGACGGAAGCGCAGTACGCGTTCGAACGATCGTGCGACTCGGTCGACCTGGTCCTCAGCATTGTTCGGGTTATCCGGAAAAAGGTCAAAAAGAGCCTGATCAAGCAGTTCGCCGCGGGGACGCCGGGTCGCCTCCGCGAAAGCTGCGTTGAGTCCCCGGACACGAAAGTCCCGGTCGATAAGCAAACACGCGGTCGACGCTTCGTTTGCAGAGAACTTGCCTTCAGCACGCTGGAAAAACGAGTTGTCAGACCGTGTCGGTGCCGAATTGCCAGCCAATGCGCATCCTTCCTGTCGACGGATGGTGTATCCCGAACTGCCAGTTTATCGGGATCCGGTTCGCTGGACGCGGCTTAGCGTGTACGGACTTCCACGAGATCATGCTGAACGCGTAGCTGCTGCCACGTGGCGCGATGGCGTCCATCGGCACTGCAATAGACGGCCCCCACGGCAGGAACCCACGTACGCATCAGGTCGTCCCGCACGACTGGGCGGTCACTGGGCTCCGGTGCACGACATAGCGGCGCGGCGAGCCAGACGCGAGTGGTGTTGACCGCTGGGCGTTCGACGGTAGTCATGGCGATTGGTCCTCCTGCTGGACACACCTCTGGACGGACCGGTGCAGCATCCGTGTATGAGGCGCTTGATGTCTGATGCGTGCAGATCAATCGTCATGCGGATCAAACACCGAGGACGTCTCATATTCCGACACAACCCGTGTCAGAGCGTAATGCCGAATTCCTTGATCTTTCGATAGATCGTGGCACGGGAGAAGCCCAGAGCTGCAGCTGCGGCCTTCTTGTTCCCATGGTTCTCTTCAAGACTACGGAGGATTGCGTCGCGTTCGAGTGCTTCGATCTGGGTGAGTGCGTGACGGCTGACAACGCGGCACGCCGCCGGGAGTTGATGGACATCGGCGATTCCGGAGCGCTGCCGCTGGACGACATCGCGCAGCACTTGCCGCAACTCCCGCACATTGCCAGGCCACGAATATTTCCGCAGCTGCTGCATGGCGGCTGGGGAAAGCGTCAAGTCCGAGCCGCGGCTGAGCTGCCGAAGGAAGTGGGGGACGAGATCAGCAAGATCCTCGATGCGGTGGCGAAGCGCTGGCACGCTAATTGTGCGGCTGAAGAAAGGCAAGATCAGGGCTCCCACCGCGGCTTTGTGCTCGGCGCAGCCAACGGTCGCACCGACCCAGCCATTGTTCTCGTGTCCCTGCAATAGGTCAGCGATTACGGCCAATTGGGCGTCGCTGAGCGTGTCGATATCGCGCAGGATAAGAGTGAAGTTCTCGCGGGCCACCACCTGCTCGATTTCCTGGCTGAGCCGCGAGATGTCCGCGAAGTCCTCTGGAGCGACGACTCGCGGGTGCAAGCCCGCCCGATGCTGTGCGACGGAGACCTTAAGCGCTTCGCACCGGCCGGTACCGCGCTCTCCCGCAACCACGACCCACTGTCGGTCGCGCACACAGCGAGAAATCTCCCCGCAGCTGCGCCGCCACGAGGCACTTTTTCCTGCAAGCCCGGGCAAGGGGTGCGCGGGCTCGAGTGCAGGCAACAAATGCGGCGCAGAAAAGTCGTTGAGGTGGACGTGAAACAACGCCATATCGAGCCGTAGTTCTGACGCAAAGTTGTCGATTCGCGTCAGACGCCCGGTCTGCCCGCTGGGGAGCTCGCAGATAACGTTGGTTCCCGTAGGCACATGCATCGCGTCGAGGGCATGCTCGAGCAGCGCAGCCTGATCCTCGGCGTCAAGGGCGACGCGCAGCCGACGGTTCATCAGCACGACCTCATCACCGACAGCGAGCGTGCCTATCTGTGGTGCGCGGCGGCATGCACTCAGATAGGTGTTGAGCAGCTCCGTTTCCGCAGCGCTTGCCTGTGCGAGTAGTCGGCCCTCGATCTGATTCGTCGCCGATCGTGCAAGCGTGGCGAGTAGGGGACCGCCGTCGTCGACCCATCCGGTTAGATCGAGAACTCCCGCGAGGGCACCCGAAATAGGGTGGATGATCGGAACGCCCGCACATGCGAGCTGACCAAGGCAGTCAGCATAATGTTCGGCGCCAACCACCAGGGTCGGCTGACGGGTCTCAATGGCGGTGCCGATGCCGTTGGTACCGATGTACTCTTCGGCGTAGCTGTAGCCGGGCGCGAGATACACGTTGTCGAGGGCACTATCGAGGCGTCGGCTGGCGGTGATCCGGTTGAGCACAACACCGTCAGCTGAGGTGAGAATAACGCTCACCGGTTCCTCAGCCAGGCCATCGGCGAGTTGCTGCAGGACGGGACCTGCAGCTCTCATGAGCGGGCTGTCAAGTTTCGGTTCACGGACGAATACCAAGTCGAGACGGTCGGTGGGGACGCTGAGGGCCTTCGAGCGCCGCCATGACGTGGAGATCGCCGCCCGTACGGAGCGGTCGAGCTCGTTATCCGCGAGAAAACGCTCCCGCGCTACCTGCACGTCCTTCGTTGTCATCTTTCAGCGCCTGCCATATCCGTCTCGCCGCAAATGCCTCTCCTGCGAAGTTCGGCGACCTGTAGATAGCGTAGTCCTCCGGGGTTCAGTGTGCGTCTCAAAATGAGACTCAGAGCGAGCGGCCGGGGTTGAGGATCCCACCAGGGTCGAAGACTGACTTGATCCCAGCCATCAGCTGGTGTTCCGCTGCCCCCACCATTCGCGTGAGGTAGCGCCGTTTGAGGAGACCAACCCCGTGCTCCCCCGTGATCGAGCCGCCGAGTTGCAGACAGCGGGCAACCATCTCATCGAACGCGTTGTGAGCACGCAGCACCATCTCCTCATCCCGCGAATCGAACACAATTGTCGGATGCAGGTTTCCATCGGCGGCGTGACCGAACGTGCCAATGAGGAGGCCATACCGATCGGCGATGTGCGTAATCGCTTCGAGCATGTGTGTGAGCTGCGGTACAGGGACCGCGAGATCATCCAATAGTGTGCTGCCAAGTTGCTCGAGCGCCGTCAGAGCCGCCCGTCGCGCTCGCATCAGGGCTTCGCCTTCCTCCGCATCGCTGGTCACATACAGTTCTGTGGCACGTGAGTCGCTGCACGCCTGGGCGCAGCATTTCACCTCCTCGGTTGCGCCAGCCCCGTCGCACTGGACCAGCAGAAGCGCGCCAGCAGACTCATCGAGCCCCATCTTCGTCATCCGGTTGACGGCGGCGATGGTTGTTCGATCCATGAGTTCGGCAAGACACGGGTCAGCGACCGACTGCATCCTCATCACGGCACAGACCGCATCCGCCGGGTCCCGGAAGCTCGCGACGAGGGTGGTCACCCCCTCTGGCTTGCGTCGAAGCCGCACAGTGGCCTCGACGATTACGGCAAGCGTTCCTTCCGAACCGACGAGCAGCTGAGTGAGATTGAGGCCGGCAGAGTTCTTCCGTGTGCTGGCACCCGTGTGGATGATCTGGCCGTCCGGGAGCACTGCTTTGATGCGCGCGACATGATCTGCTGTCACACCATATTTCGCGCAGCACGCACCGCCTGCGTTTGTGGCGAGGTTGCCGCCGATGGTCGAGATATCACGGCTGCCCGGATCAGGGACGTACCAGAGTCCACACGCCGCCGCTGCGGAAGCGAGGTCACCGTTAATCACGCCGGCCTCGACCGCAGCTGTGCGCGCCTCCTCGTCAATCTCCAGAATCCGGTTCATCCGTTCGATGCTCAGGACGATGCATCCGTCGACCGCGTTGGCCCCGCCCGCGAGCCCGGTGCCAGCCCCGCGTGTGACCACAGGAACGCCGTACTTATGCGCGGCCTGCAGAGTGGCGACGACATCACTCACGTCGCGGGCGCGAACCACCGCTGCGGGCGTACCGAAGGTTGTGAGGTGCGATTGGTCGCGCCGATAACCAACTGACAGAACGGGATCCGTTATCACGGCACCACCGAGCGATGCTGTTAGTTCCCGGACAATGCCCGCGACGGCCTGGGTCATACGACCTCGAGTTCGCCCATCCGGGACCACTCGGTGCCGGGAACTTCAGTGTGGATGATGCGGGGAGTTTCGCTCAGCGCCGGCCGCATCGCGTCGAGGCCCCGACGGAAGTGGTCGGCATTGACGTGTTCCGCACCAGCCTGCCCGTCGAGGAACGCCTCGACGAGCACGAATTCCGCTGGGTCGTCCACACTGCGTGACCACTCGTACCACAGATTCCCTGGTTCCGAGCGTGTGGCTGCAGTGAACTCTTTTGTGATGTCCAGCCAACTGTCCTGGAATTCGGGCCTGACCTTGAACCGCACCACGATGAAGATCATCACGTATCTCGATTCTGCGTGTTAGTAGATATTCGACGGTCGGACCATGCCCTCAGCGAGATCACCGAAACCCGGAGCCATAATCGCACCGGGATTGCCGACGATCTCTTCGACAATCGCGGTTTCGGTGGTGATGAGCAGCGCTGCGATCGATGCCGCGCTTTCCAGCGCGGCGCGCGTTACCTTCAACGGGTCTATGACGCCCTCATCGAACATGTCGCCATACTCACCAGTCAGAGCGTTGAAGCCGTGTCCCAGTGGCAGATCCGGTACGACACTTGCGACTTCATCACCGTCGTAACCCGCGTTGTTCGCGATCCACCGGATAGGTTCGGTCAGTGACCGGCGCACGATTTCGCTGCCAATCGCTTCGTCGCCAGTCAATTCAAGCTCGGCAGTGGCGCGGTGTGATTGGGCGAGAGCAGTGCCACCACCAGACACGATCCCGGCCTCCTGGGCCGCTCGGGTAGCAGCGAGGGCATCTTCGACGCGGAGCATGCGTTCTTTCAGTTCGACACTGGTCGCGCCGCCAACACGAATGAGGGCGACACTGCCACTCAAACGAGCGATGCGCGCCTGCAAACTGTCCTGATCGGCCTCGATCTTCGCTCTCTCCAACTGGGCTTCGAGTTGTCCGATCCGGGCGTCGAGAAGCCTCGGGTCACCGTGACCGCCAACGATCGTCGTCGAATTCTCGGTGACGGTAATCCTGTCGCACGAACCGAGATGTTCGAGCGTCACCTCGGAGAGTTCAACACCGGTGTCCTTTGCGACGACGTGTCCGCCAAGCGCAACCGCAAGATCTTGGAGTTCAGCGACACGTCGGTGCCCGAAGCCAGGAGCTCGCACGACCACGGACTGCATGGTGTTGTGCATGTTGCCGCCGACCAGCAACTGCAGCGCGGGGCCGTCGACATCCTCCGCGAGGACAACAAGTGGGCGTTCGGCGCGCTTCGCGACCTCGATCGCTGGCATAATCTCCTGAACCTTGGTCACCTTCTTGTTGGTGAGCAGGATCAGTGGGTTGTCATGAACTGCTTCCATGCGTTCCTGGTCAGTCACCATGTAACCAGAAATGTAACCATGGTCGAATTCGATGCCATCTACAACTTCGACAGAAATCCCGAGCACATCGCTCTCTTCGGTTGTGACGACCCCCGCTCTCCCCACATAGTTGACCGCCGTCGCTATGGCCTCGCCGATCGCCTCATCATCGCTGGCGGCAAGGGCGGCGATGCGCTGCAGATCCTCCTTGCCAACGATGTCCACGGCCTGCGCACGAAGCGAGTCGACGATTACGCAAACGGCCCGCTCGATGCCGCGCCGCACGCGCATCGGGTTCGCGCCGGATTCGACCGCGGCGAGCCCTTCACGCACCATCGCCTGCGCCAGGACAGTTGCGGTTGTCGTGCCGTCACCGACGACACCGTTGGTCTTCATCGCAACCTCTTTGACCAGCTGGGCCCCCATATTCGCGAAGGGGTCACGCAACTGGATTTCCCGCGCGATGGTCACACCGTCGTTCGTGATGGTCGGTGGGCCCGTGAGTTTTTCGAGGACCGCGTTGCGGCCTTTGGGGCCGAGGGTCACCTTGACCGCATCGGCGAGGGCATTGACGCCGTACTCGAGACGCAGACGTGCGTCCTTGTTGTACCGCAGCTCCTTTGCCATGGCATTTCCTTTCATACCTAAGTGATGTGTGGTGGGTGTTATGGAACGAGAATCGCGCGGCCCCGCACTAGTCCAGCGTCGAGATCGTCTAGCGCAGTCTGAAACTCGTCGAGCTTGTACTTCGTGGTGTGCAAGGTGACTTTCCCCTGGGCTGCGAGCACCATGAGTTCTTGCAGGTCGTTGTAAGAACCCACGAGATTGCCGATGAAGTTGATTTCGGTGGAGATGATGTCGATCGTCGGGACGTCGATGTTCTCGCCGTATCCGACGACGAAGTAGTTTCCGGCGCGACGCAGCATCGCCACGCCCTCGCGGGTGGCGCCACCTTCGCCGACGAAATCGACGACCGCCTCAGCTCCATGACCGCCCGTCAGTTCCAGCACCTGCTCCACCTGTGTGCCATCAGCGACGATCCCGAAGTCTGCACCGATCTTCACGGCCAGGTCGACGGCAGCGGGGTTACGGTCGAGAACAACGATCGTCACGCCGGAAATCGCCTTCAGCACCTGGATTCCGATGTGGCCGAGGCCTCCAGCCCCGATGACGACGCACACGTCGCCGGGCCGAGTTGTCCGGGCTACCTTCGCTATCGCGTGGTAGGCAGTGAGTCCTGCATCCGCGAGCGCGGCAACATCAGCGGGGGCAAGTCCGTCATCGATTCGAACCACGCTGCGGGCGGTAGTACGGAGGTATTCGGCGTATCCGCCGTTCGTGTCGATTCCAGGGAAACTGCTGTTCTGGCAGTGCACGTCGTCGCCAAATCGGCAGGCGCGGCACAGCCCGCAGGTGATCAGCGGGTGCAGGATCACCTTGTCACCCTCCGAAACATTGGTGACTGCACTGCCGACGGCGTGCACCCATCCCGCATTCTCATGGCCGATCGTGTAGGGAAGTGCGACACCGGTTTTTTCTTCCCATTGGCCTTCAAGAATGTGAAGATCAGTCCGGCACACCCCTGCTCCGCCGATCTTCACGATGACGTCGAATGGGCTCTCGACCGTGGGTACGGGGATGTCGTTGAGCTGGAGTTTCGTGTGGTAACCCACAACTTGTACGGCCTTCATGCCGGCCTCCTCGTTGTCCTGATGTCGAGTATTTGGGGTGTGTTGCTGTTCCCGCCGTCGGAGTAGCGCGTCGCAAGCAGTCCGCGACAGAAATGGGCGTTGCCTTCCATTGAGATGCGTACTGACTTGGCGAACCGGAGTCGGGCCGGAACTGCATCGGGGGAAAGCGGACGACCAGCGTCGTCGACGACGACACGCGACGACGGACAGATACTGAGTCCAACATCAACGCGCCGTCTCAGCAGCGCCGTTTTTTGCTTGCCTGCGGGCAGATCGCGAAGAGTCAATCGATGAATTTCATCTAGCCGCACGCCCGTTCGCTTCAACTGGGCCTCGACGCACCGTTCCATCGCCGCCGTGTGGGCTTTGCGGAGAAATGTCCGGCGCAACTCCGCAAGGCTCTCCTCCGCTTCCTCACCGAATGTTCCCCGATAGCCTGCGTTTGCCGCGAGACCAGCGTTGATCTTCTGGCTGTCATGGTGGTCGTCGAGGAGTACGTGCACGCTGCCGATGTTGTCGACCATGCGCAGCGCATCTTGCGCGTCAGAAGCCATGAGGTAGGCGAAGTTCGGAGAACAGAACGCGGTGGGAAGCCGGAGATGAACGATCACGCCGTGGTCGTCGAACGTAATGGACCGGACGAAGCCCAGCTCGGTGATCGGCTCATCGAGCTCCGGGTCCGAAACGGTTCCGAGCGCTGCGATCACCTGGTCTGCCTTGCATACGGACGGCGCGGTCATAGCGACGCGGCCTCTCGCGCTCCAGCCGCAACCTCCACCTTCTCCTGCCCGGCTGTTTCACGCGGCGCGAACTCGGCCGGTATTTCGAGATCGTAAAGCGCTGCCGCATTGAGCCCAAGGATCTTTTTCTTCTGTTCCACCGTGATCGCCGGATACTCGGTCATATCTTCGGGAATCTGGAAGTCCACGAACTTCTCGATGAGCCATTTCGGCGTCCATAGCGCATAGTCACTGCCGAAGAGGATCTTGTCCTCGCCGATCCAGTAGAGAAGTTCGCCCATGATCTGCGCGAAGTATCGTGGCCGCGAATGAATGAATGGCATCGCGACAGCCAAGCCGCCGTACACGTTCGATTCCTGTGTCGCTATCCAGCAGAAATCTTCGAGACGGGGGAGGCCCACGTGTTCGACGATGAACCTCAGTTCCAGATAGTCCGTAGCGACCTTGTCGACATCCGCGACGTCGAAAGAATCACGGTCAAGTGGACGGATTGTAGGGCCTTTGTGAACATGAATGTTGGTGATCCCCAGCTTGATGCACTCTTCCAGGTATCGCCGCGACCACGTCTCGTCGAGTTTGTATCCCCGTGAGCTGCCGAACCACTCCGCGGTATAGAGCTTTACGCCCTTCAGATTCATCCGTTCGGCGTCCCGCCTGAGCTGCTCGAGCCCCTTCTCGCCGTGGCGAGGATCGTACGCGTGGTTGTATGTCAGCTTGTCAGGATGCTCCTGAGTGAGTCCGAACGCCTCTTCGGTCTGGCCGAACCCGTTGTGGTAGAACTCGCTGAGCAGCGTGGCCTGGAAGATCGCGTGATCGACATGGCCGTCCACGAAGACGTCCTTCATGAAGCGCTCGCTGCCGTAGTAGGCGTAGCTGTCGAAATCCCACACGTACTCTTCAGGACTCAGGTTCTGGTGGTAGTCATAGAAGCAGTCAATGAACTGTTGTCCGTGGATATTGCGCTGATTCGACTTGCGGCCGTCCCAGATGTGGACGTGGCCATCGACGATGAAGTATTTTTCGCCGTCCTTCTCGTACATAACAGACTCCTGTTGCTTGGGTAGATGGGCACACCGTCGTTCTGTGTCAGTGCGCGGTGAGGTCGAAGCCGATGTACTCCGCCGCGTCCTCGGGGCTTGCGAAGAGCATCGTCTTGTCGTCGAGGTGCACCATCCGCCCGTAGTGGGTGGAGCTGATTTCTTCGAAGATCGAGCCGTCGAACTCGGAGCCGAGCGCATCGGTGAGTTCTTCGTAGTCGAACTCCAGCAGCCTTACGCCGTCAACGCGGATCATGGAGGGATACTCCGTAAGCTGTACGTCTTCCTTGGCACCCATGACGTCAGCCACAACGCGTCCGATAGGGGTATTCATCAGGGTGACACCACACATGTTGGAGAACTCTGTGGCTGAACCGAATTGCATGCTCACTTGTGCAACTCCTTAGGGAGGTCGAGGCCGATTTCCTCGAGAAGAGAACTGAACTTCGCCTGTGCGGCTTCGAGGCTTGACGCGAATGTCACTGCCTTGTCGGCGGGCTGCGACCAGATTGGTTGGAGCGCCTGCGCAGCGTTGAGGCAACGCGGCACCCACGTATCCAGCCACTCGGCGAAGAGGGATTTATTGCTTTCGCCGTGTTCCGCATCCCGGACAAGCAGGCGGAACAGGTTCCTGGTGTAGGTGACATCGCGGTCGTAATCATGCTCACCCGTACCGACGAGGGTGGGCGTGATGTAGTCGCCGTTGCGGGCAGCGATCTGCATGACCAGTTCGGTGCGGAACAAGGAGCCGACCAGCTGCTCGAACACGATGTTCGTCGCGAAAAGCAGCTCACACCAGTCAGGTACGGCAGTAAGACGTTCCACAACCTCGCGGGTTGGCTGCCATTCGGGTGCCGATTGCCACACCTCCTTGTGCAGCGCACCGTCGAAATCTGCTGTGGCCTCAGAAAGGTCCAGGTTGAACAGCGCCAGATCCTGAGCGAAGCGCATCTTGTGCGCCGCATTCACTGCGACGGCGGTATTGATCATGTTCGTCGGACAGGACCGCTGAATGGACGTGAAGACGTGCAGCGCCAGCCCGTTCTCGGCGTGCATCCACGCCCCCAGATTGCGGGCGATGAACGTCAGCCACGGCGTGTTCCAACCGTCGTAAACGCGGGCGCGCTTGGCGTTGGACAGGCACAACTCGACCTGGTGCACGACCTTAGAGTTGTTGCGATAGATCGTCTGGTCCCACTCCTCGTTCGGGTCGAGGAACGCGTGCCAGTTCGACGATTTCGCGGCTGTCCACTCCTGCGGGTACCCACCGGGCCCGTCACCGAAGCCATAGATCCAGCCCTGAGTCAGATGACGGTCTGGGTCGGGCTGAACATCGACGGTGACGTCCTCATACGTCGTCGACCGCTTCTTGGCCGGCGTGTAATAGGTAAATGATCGGCTGCGAGAGCTGGGGAACTCAAGCGCCCCGGCCTCTGAGTCAGTGAATTCAATCGTGGGGAAGCTACGTTGCTTTTTCCCGGTAGTTGCGGTCATCTCTTCTCTCAGTTCTTGTCGGTGGAGGAGGGCTGTGGATTACGTGAATTCTGTGACGCCTATTCGAAGGCAGGGCTGGTGAACTTGTCGTAGAAGATCTGGTCGTGCGGGGTGTTGTTGGCCTCGAGCAGTTCCAGGGCGGCATCGACCATCGGCGGCGGACCACACAGGTACACCTCGGTTTTGGCGAGGTCCGTTTCGGTTCGGCCGACAACGTCGGTGACGTTTCCGTTCTCCACCGTGATCTCACCTAGGGGAGGCGGATCCATTGACTCCGAGAGGCAGGCCACAAAAGTGAAGTCCGTCAATCCCTTTCCGAGTTTGAGAATCTCATCGACGTAGAACAGGTCCTGTGGGGTGCGAGCGCCGTAGTAGAAGTGCACCCGCCTGGTGTTGTCTGTTTCGTTCATGTGCCGGAGCAACGACAGAAGCGGAGCCATACCTGCGCCGCCGCCAATGAAGACCATCGGCAGAACGTGGCCTTCCTTGAGGGTGAATGATCCGTACGGGCCGGTGAGGGCAATTTCGTCACCGACCGTGATCCCGTCGTCGAGCAGCCCGGCGAATTTGCCGCCAGGGTACTTCTTGATGAGGAATTCGACCTGCTCAGGCGTCGATTGTGTCGTCGCCATGGAGAACGAGCGGTGGTCCTCAGTCCCGGGGATTGTCAAGTCGGAATACTGGCCGGGTTTGAACACATATGTTGTCGGTTCGACGGGCTGCAACCGTAGCGAGACAATGTCTTTGGTCACGGACTCGATTGCGGCAACCTGTGTGCGCACGTTCTGGATAGGGACGCCGCTAAGAAGTTCATCCTCGTCGAAGTTCAGCAGTTCGATTGTGCAGTCGCTGTACGCGGTCGCCCGGCAGAGCAGTACATGGCCTTCGTCGACCTCGGATTCGTTGCAAGCGAACGTCGAATAGTTATCCATGTCGATATCACCGTCGAGGACGAACGACTTGCAGGCCGAGCACCGCCCTTCGCGGCAGCCGTGCATCAGGTGGATACCCTGTCGGAATGCGGCATCGAGGATGTACTCGTCTTCACCGACTTCCATCTCGATGTCGACGGGCTCGAAGTTGATACGGTGCTTGTCGGCCATGGGCCTTCTCCTGAGCTCTGAAAAGTAGTGTTCTGGTAGCGGTGGGCGGCGCCGGAGTGACCGCGGCGCCACCCACCGAGCCTGAGTCAGGCCGGGACTGATCCCGCCCGATAAGCGGCGATGTGGGCATTGCGTTCAGCGTCGGACATTTCGTTCAAGAGCACGTTCGGGCTCTGGAACGTGTTGCCACGCACGTCATCGAGGGTCCACAACTTCTTCGGATCGTCGAGCTGTAGGTGCGGTTGCCCAACAAGGGTTTTGCCGTCGTCACGCACGTACCCAAGGTCCTGCACAATGTCGGCTAGGTCCTTGCCGTGGTGAAGCGTTTCCCATTCACGGAAGCCGGTGAGGCGGCCCATGTTCGGCGTCGCCCGGCCTTCGTACTCACCGCGGAACGCCACAGCGTCGGTCCAGTAGCAGGTCTCCGAACAGTAGGTGCGCCACTGTTCGTCGACTTTCTCCACCACCATGTCCTCACGAATCAGTGCGGGCACCATGCACGTCCAGCACCGGTGGGGATACTGGTAGCCGACTTCTTCGAATGCGATCGGCTTGTTCCGCCCGGGGTACGCGAGCCGGTTGTACGCTTCCCACCACTTGCCGAACTTGGAGTACCAGCCTGGATACTTCTCTTCGAACCATTCGAAGTCGGTGTCGGTCATGGCATCGATGCGCCAGTAGTTGACCGGCCAGCCGGTAGCGAAGAACCGTGCTACCTCGTGGACGTAGTGTTTGTCGACGATCCGCTTCCACGCTTCTTCGACCAGGTCGTGCGGAATTGTCAGTCCGTACTTCTCCAGCGGGAGGAGGTAGCTGCGGTAATAGTCGTCGTAAATCCAGCGTCGCCACATCTCCGCGTAGCTCTCGCGGTCCTTGCGCCGGTCTTTGGTGCCGTATTCGATGAATGTGCCGATCGCGGCGTCGACGACGCAATGATTGTTCCACCACGCGTACCGCAGATCGCGTTCGAGCAGCGGGCGGTTCCGCTCGTCGGCGAGCGCCATCAACAAGATGGAGTAACCGTTCGAGATGTGCCGTGATTCGTCGGACTGCACCGAGTGGAACACCGTGGGGAGCAGGTAGTCACCGTTGGCCGCTGCTTCGTCCGGCATCGCCACGAAAAGCGTGTTGGTAAAAGCAGTTTCCGCGACAACCGTGAGGTAGATGTTCGCCGCGGTGATTGCGTCACCGGTAATGAAGCCCTCGCCGAACTGCCGGCCGATGGTGCCCGCGTAATTGTTCGCGAACGCCTTCTCCGTCATATCGAATCCGGCTGGATCGATGTAGTTGTTCATGTAGAGCTTCTTGAGGTTCATCTGGATTGTGGAGTGGCGAACCTCGTCGATCATTTGTACCGCCAGCCCGTTGTGGATCTCTGGGTTAGGTACCGCATCGATGGCCATCGGCATCGCGCGTGCCGCGGAAATCTCCGGGAAAGGGATGATGGAAAGGAAGAGTTTCTGCCACTCAAGCCAGCGCTGCTGAACTTGGCGGAACATGTTTCCGCGGATCGCGCCGTCCATGGCGCCGTAGACCCTGTTGTCCTTTTCTTCTTCCATCGGGAAGTAAGACCGCATGATCTGCTTGAGAGGATCCTTCTTCGGAGCCCTCTCGAACGTGTAGTCCGTACCGAAACGTGTTGCTGGGGTGGCAAATGTGGGTTCCCACGACAGTTCGGTGATTTTTGCATGCGCCTTGGTCAGGCTCTGCCTACTCAATGGATGCGCCTCCTTGCTCGGGAGCTGGACTGGACTGCCAGCTCGTGTGGGGGACGGTGCGAATTCGATACAACACCGTGAGGCGCGTTGCATTTGTCTCACTATGAGACGGGCATCACATTCAGGAGTTCTTATGTTGTTTGAAGCTGCAGGAAGTGCCGCGCTGAGAATAGGAGGCGTCCTTGAGAATCGAGTCGACGAACGAGATCCGAAACTGGTTGCGGATCTCGTGGCGGAGGTCCCGGGAAGCACTAGGTGACAATGACTCGCCGACCGCTGCTTTCGTGGAAGAGCGAGTCACAGACTCGGTGCTCCTTCGTGCGGCTCGCCCGGTACTCGCAGCGATGTCCGCAGAAATTGAGAACGAACCCGTTTCGCTGATACTCACCGACAACGAGGGCGCTGTTCTCAGCCGGGATGGGGGCGACAGTGGCTTGCTGAAGGCACTCGATCGTGTTCATCTGGCTCCCGGCTTTGTCTACGCGGAGTCAGCAGTGGGCACCAATGGCATCGGCACCGCACTTGAAGTCGGCGCTCCGATCCTGATCGACGGATCCGAGCACTACGCGGGGCCGCTGCAATCGTTCTCGTGTGCGGGTGCGCTCATCACACACCCCACTTCGGGCGCGCTATTGGGCGTGATCGACCTGACAACCGAGGCGAGACACGCCAACTCGCTGCTGCTGCCGTTCGCGAAGCTAGCGGCGCACCGGATACGTGAGCGCATTCTCGACGATGCCAGTGAGCGGGAACGTGCTTTGCTGCACAGCTACCATGCGGCTTGCCGTCGTTCGGGGCGCCCAGTCATCGCGATCGGGGAAGACGTCCTGATGGTGAATGCGTTGGCCCAGGAGCAGTTCGATTCGCGGGACCAGGCTGTCATCATCGAGCGGACGCGTGACACCAGCGGCCGGGCCCAACCCGCAACCTTGCTTGCCGACCTGCCGAGTGGGGTCACAGCACGACTGTCATATGAACCGGCGATCGTAAACGACCGAGTGGCTGGTGGGGTTATTCGTATTAAGGAGACCGTCCGACGCTCCCGTGGTCCGCGAATCGCGAAGGACCCGGATCCTCCATCGATCGCGAGGATGAGTGCGTTGTGGCGCCACACGTTCCGTGATGTAGCGGAATCGTGCAGGCGGCGAGAGTGGCTCGTCCTGGATGGGGAACCGGGAACGGGCAAAGCGGCACTGGCGCGAGCCGCACATGAGCATGTGACGCGTGGCCGTGCCCTCGTTGTGCTCGACGCCGCGCGACTCGGTGGCAAAGTGCTCGCTCAAGCCGACGCGGAATTGGAGGGCGGTTCGGATCTGCTGATCCGGCACGCTGACTCCCTTAGTGACGCCGACCTCGACGCGCTTGCCCATCTGCTTCAGCCCGTACGTGAAGGTTCGCATGCAGCGGAATCCTGGATTGCGCTTACCGTGCGTCCCGGTGATGTCTGCAGTGCGTTCGCTAGCTTTCGGCTCTTCCCGAAGACCGTAACCGTGCCGCCGCTGCGCCACCGTGCTGAGGATATTCCTCAGCTCAGCCGTGACCTGTTGCGCTCGATCGGCGCGGACGACGTTGTCCTCTCAGCTGCGTCCCTTAACCAGCTGGCTCGTTTGCGGTGGCCGGGAAACACTGCGCAGCTACGGAGCGTCCTCGAGGAACTGCACCGGCACCACCGCCGCGGCCTGATCGAGCCGCACCAACTGCCGCCCGAGTGCAAAGCAACAACGCGCCGGACGCTCAGCAAAATTGAGACACTGGAACGAGACGCTATCGTCGATGCGCTCACTCTCCACGAAGGCGACAAGGCCGGTGCTGCGACGGCGCTGGGCATCTCCAGGGCAACGGTATACAGGAAGATTCGGGAGTTCGGTATCAGGATCTAGTTAGGTGGGCGTCAGAGCAGCGGAACGACGTTCTCCCCGAGCATCACCAGCCCGAGCGCAACCATCGCGAAACCAGAGACTCGGGGTACTGCTCTCATAACACGTGGCCGGGTCAGCGCCACAGCGCGCGCACCCGCGCCCACTGCTGAGTAGAACGCACCGCACGTCACGATGTACAACGCTCCGAGGAGCGCTATCTGCACCGGGATCGGCCAGGCACCGCTGGGGTCGGTGAACTGGGGGAGAAGCGCCAGGAAGAGGATGAGGGCCTTCGGGTTGAGGCTGCTCACGCCAGCGCCGCGCAGCGACCTTGCCCACCACGGGACGGCTTCCGCTGCATTTTCAAGTTCTAGGCCCGGACTTCCGGGGTCCTTCACAAGCGAACTGCCCAGGTACAGCAAGTATGCGGCACCGATAACCGTGAGCACGGTAAGGATTGCTGGTGTTCCCGCGACCAGTGCGCCCACCCCAGCAGCGACAACGCCGGTGAGAAGGACGTACCCCGCCATGAGTCCGCCAACCGCGGGATAGACCGTTCTGTCACGGACGCCAGCGGCGATGGTGAACGCCCAGTCTGGTCCAGGGAGGGCGATCAGCAGTACCGCAATCACCCAAAATCCCACCACCTGAGTCGGGCTCATCAGCAGATCCTTCCGCAGTATTCGAGGTTCTAGCAAAACCTATGCCGAAATACGCCAAATAGGTTCCTAAGATTGATCACGCGCCCGGTGTCAGGTGGAAGAATTATCGCCATGGACGCGGTCGATCGAAATATTCTTGCTGAGCTGCAGATGAATGGGCGAATCAGTATCACTGAGCTCGCTTCGAGGGTGCGGCTGACGGTATCGCCTACGCACCGCCGTTTGCGTGAACTCGAGGAGTCCGGTGTTATCCGGGGCTACCGGGCAGCGCTCGACCCAGAGGCGCTGGGGCTTAAATTCGAGGCGCTGCTGTTCATCACCATGCGCGAAGCGAATCACGAGACGCTCGTGCGGTTCGAGGAAGCCGCCGCGGCGATACCAAACGTGCTCGAGGCGCAGAGACTCTTCGGTGAGCCGGACTATCTGGTGCGGGTAGTAAGTGAGGACCTGGCGGCTTACCAGCGTCTTTACGACGAGCAACTCACTCGGCTACCTGGGGTTCAGCGCGTGGCGTCGACACTGGTGATGAAGCACGTGGTGCGCGAACGTCCGTTGCCACTGTAAGAACCACGGGATAGATGGAATAACTTTCAACTACTCCCGGTTGGAGTAGATGCAAACGCATTGAAATTATCGTGGGAGGCTCTGATGCAGTTCGGAATATTCTCGGTCAGCGACATCACCCGTAATCCGGTAAGCGGCACGACCCCGAGTGAGGCCGAACGCATCGACGCTGTCGTCCGGATTGCGCAGAAGGCCGAGGAAGTGGGACTGGACGTCTTCGCGATCGGTGAGCATCACAATCCGCCGTTCTTCTCATCCTCACCAACGACACTGCTCGCACACATCGCTGCCCTCACGCAACGACTCATCGTGACGACTGCGACAACGCTGATCACCACCAACGACCCGGTGAAGATCGCAGAGGACTACGCGATGCTGCAGCACCTCTCGAAGGGGCGGATGGATTTGATGCTTGGCCGTGGCAACACTGCGCCGGTTTATCCGTGGTTCGGCCAGGACATCCGTCAGGGCCTGCAGCTCGCACTGGAGAACTACAACCTGCTGCACCGGTTGTGGCGCGAAGATGTCGTCGACTGGGAAGGTAACTTCCGTGCACCCTTGCAGGGATTCACGTCGACGCCGCGTCCGCTCGATGATGTACCGCCGTTCGTGTGGCACGGCTCGATCCGTACCCCAGAGATTGCGGAGCAGGCTGCCTATTACGGCAATGGGTTCTTCGCGAACCACATCTTCTGGCCGACCTCACATTCGAAGCGGCTGATCGACTTCTACAGGCAGCGCTTCGAACATTATGGCCACGGGACCGCAAAGCAGGCCATCGTTGGACTCGGCGGCCAGGCCTTCATCGCGAAGAAGTCGCAGGACGCGTGGAAGGAGTTCCGCCCCTACTTCAATGAGGCCCCCGTTTATGGTCATGGGCCCACAATGGAGGAGTTCGCCGAGATGACACCGCTCTCCGTGGGAAGTCCTCAGGAAGTCATCGACAAGACACTGACGTTCCACGACGAGATCGGCGACTACCAGCGGCAGCTTTTCTTGATTGACCATGCTGGCTTGCCACTGAACGTCGTCCTCGATCAGCTCGAGTTGCTCGGCGGGGAAGTCGTACCCGTCCTCCGCAAGGAACTTGCGGCCCGGCGCGATCCTGAATCAGCTGATGCACCAACGCATTCCAGACGCGTGACGGCTAAGTACGGGGACCGGCCTGCCCGGCAGCCTCGCCCGAACGCGAACCGGGGCGACAATCTCACGGGAACTTCCCCCTACCAGGACAGCCGAGACATTAAGGCTGGCAGTTAATGTCGACCGCAAGCAGAAGCGCCAACCACGCGTGGGAGGCGCTTCTGACGGCACATGCGACTCTGATGAAACGCTTTGCGGCGGAGGACGTGTGGCGGGGGCTCACCATGCGTGAGTATGACGTCCTGTACGCCCTAGCCAAGTGCAGCGATCCGCAGCGGCTCGCTGAATTGAATGACCACGTCTTACTCAGCCAGCCAGCGTTGTCACGAATGGTCGAGCGTCTGGTGGAAAGAGGGCTAATTGAACGAACACGAGATCCCTTCGACGGCAGGGGAGTCCGGCTCGCACTCACTGATGAAGGGCGGAAAGTTCAGCACCAGGTGGGTGGACGGCACGCCGTGAGTGTGGCACGGGCACTCAGAAATGCGCTAACAGACGATGAAATGCAGGAACTCCAAAAACTCTGCGCAAAGCTCGCGGCATACGGAAAGGACGCAGAATGAACAGCACGCCCTATCGGCTCGTCGTCGTCAGCGGCGGCACCAGCGACCCATCGTCGACGCGCTTACTCGCTGACCGGATAGCGGCGCGCGTCGAGACTCTGACCCGCGAACGAAACGGCTCGATCACCCTCACCGTCATCGACCTCCGCGAACTTGCCACCGAGATCACCACAGCGCTGGTCTCGCAATTGATGGGCGCCAAGATGACCAAGGCGGTAGAGGCACTCGCTGCTGCAGACGGGATTATCGCCGCAGCACCGGTGTACAAAGCAGCACCGAGCGGCCTGTTCAGCTCCTTCTTCCATGTCCTGGACAACGACCTGCTCATCGCCAAACCGGTGGTGCTCGCAGCCACCGCCGGAACCGCGCGGCACGCGCTCGTGGTCGACGAACAGATGCGCAGCCTATTCGCCTATCTGCGCACTATGACCGTTCCGACATCGCTGTTCGCGTCGTCGGAGGACTGGAGCGACAGCGAGCTGAATAAACGTATTGATCGTGCTGCGAGGGAACTTGTGCTTATCATGGAGAGCGGCTTCGCGTCCAAAGTCCGCGACGAGTCGTGGGGGAGTTATCAGCACGAGTTCGGCAGCGCAGGAGGATCAGAGACGTCAATTGATGTCGATACCGACCTGATGCGGCTCGCCGCCGGTGGTGGAGTGGTCAATGGCACTCCGCGAGCTCGGGCCCGAGCAGCAGACTTGTAAGGGTTTCAACGAAGAACCGCGTGCAGTGATCTCGCGACCACCCGCGGCCGCTGGCCATGCTGTGGAACACCTCGGCGCTGAAGAGAACTACCAGGATGTCGGTCGCCTCGGCCTCCGTCATGCCGTCCCGCAGCCCACCCGGTTTGTGAGCGATCCGCTCTACGATCTCCCGGTAGGTCGCGATTCTGCGCTGCTCCGCGATCTGGACGACTGCCTCGGCGTCCGGATCCCCAGTCCCGCCGTGCATCGCAGTGACCAGCGGGCCCATGCGTTCGAGGATGCTGACGCCGTTGCTGATGTAGACGAATAGTGCCGTGCGGGAGTCAGGCGCAGCATCAAAGTCTGGCCACCAGTCGTTCCAGGTCAGCAGGTCGGTGATTTCGATGGGCTCAGGTGGAGGCTTCACCCATAATTCGAAGCCGACAACGGCGGCACCGATGGCCTCTCCGAGGAGCTCCGCCTTTGTATGAAACGTGTAGTAGAGCGTCTGGACCGCGATGCCAGCCTCAGCCGCGATCGCAGCCATAGATGTGCCAAGGTAGCCGTTCGCGCAGAACAGTTGGTAGGCAGCGGCAACCATCCTGCGGCGGGTCGCGCGGGCGCGCTCAGCTCGTACACCTGGCGGCATAGCTTGCAACTTTCACTAGGGTCACCCACTAGTGTAGTGCTACACTAAAAATTATTCGCCTTCCTTCGGAGGCTCCTCATGAACATCAGTGTGGAAAAGGTGCCCGCACAAGGCAGGGCAGGCACCACCCTCGCATCGAGGCTCCGCATCTTTGGCCTCACTTGTTTCGTCGCAGCTTTGCTCGGAGCAGCGTCCGGCATCTACCTGGCCGTAGCCGCGCAGACGCCAGCGGTGTCGGAAGACATGTGGAGCTACCCGCAGTCACCGGGCGCTTTCGCGGTAACCCAGGTTTGGTTCGCCATCCAGCATCTTGGGCTTCTCCTCGGGTTGCTGGGCCTGTTGTGGTCAGGCGCGACAGGAGCGTCTAGAACCGGGCGCTGGGGTTGTTACGCCGCGCTGGCGGGAATGGCCGGACTCACCGTAGCCGAGATCGCAGCCGTGACCGCCCGCTTCGACACCATGACCACAACACTTGTTGCGGGACTTGGCGCGGTCTACGGAGTGACGTCGATCGTTATCGGTGCCGGACTTGTCGCAGCGGGCGTCGCCGTGCGAAAGGCGCGCATATGGGGCGGTTGGCGGAGTTGGGTGCCCCTTGCCGCCGGAGTCTGGGTGTTCGCTCCGATGATGCCGGCGCTGGCGATGTCATTCGTTGGGGCCCGGCTCGCCATCACAGGATGGATGCTGCTCTTTGCTGCGCTCGGCTGGACACTGCTGCACCCCAATAAGCCACACATGCGGAATCGAGGTAGATCATGATCGACGTTGAGGACAGCACAGTGATCGAGCGGCCGGTGGGCGACGTCTTCTCGTTCATAGCCGATCAAACCAACGGTCCGCGCTGGCAGGACGGCCTCGACGAGGTTATGCGCATTACCGACGGTCCAATCGGCGTAGGTACTAGGCACCGCGCGGTGCGTCGGTTCCTCGGCCGCCGACTGGGAATCGACAACGAGTACACCAGCTTCGAACCTGACCGCGAGGTTACGTTCACAGGCGGATCCGCCTCGATGACATTCGAATTCACCTACCGCACGGCGCCCTCTGGCTCCGGCACCCGGGTGAGCGGTCACATGCGGATGAACCAGTCAGGGCTCCTCGCGGCGATTGACCGAATCACTGCGTGGCAACTGAAGCGAGAGATGAAGAAGAACTTCGCGGACCTCAAGCGGCTGATGGAGGACGGGCGGCCGGAGGAGTGAAGATCCTCTTCGCTACCCTCCCCGCACAGGGCCATTTCAATCCGCTCACGGGCGTGGCACTCCATCTGCTCGCGAGCGGTCACGACGTCCGCTGGTACGCCGGGCCGGTCTATCAGCCGAAAGTTGATGCCCTGGGTATACCCTCGCTCCCGTACCGCTGGGCCACCGAGATCACAGGGGACAACCTCAACGACCTGTATCCCGAACGCGGACACCTGAAAGGGCCTAAACGAATTTCCTTCGATGCCGAGAAATTCTTCGTCGCGAATGTGAGAAACCATTACCGTGACATCGCCGCAATCCGGGACGACTTTCCGTTCGAGGTCGCGTTCTGTGACGCAGCCCTGTACGCGGCGAAGCTCGTCGCGGAAAAGCTTGAGGTACCGGTGTTCTCCTTCGCTGTGGCGCCCGCGCCTTACGTCGGCGTTGCGGGTTTGCCTCCGCCGTTCTTCGGATTACAGCCTGCGAGGACGATAGCTGGGCGACTGCGGGAGCGTGTTGCGCGCACCCTGGGCAACAGCACGATGAAACGGGCCGTGCTGCGTTATAACGAGGTGCTCGAAGAGGAAGGACTTCCCGCGATACCTCGCGACGGCTTGCTCCGCGTGCCCCTTCAGTGCGCGGAACGAGTGTTTCTCGTGGGCTCGCCAGGGCTTGAGTACCCCCAGTTGCAGTTGCCCAGCAACGCCGAGTTCATAGGCCCGCTCAAGCCAGCTAAACGCGACCCCGCGTTTAGCTCACCAGTCCCGGACGAAGTTCTCGACCCTAAGTCGACCGTCGTCGTCGTCTCCCAGGGAACCGTCGACAATGACGACCCCGGCAAGCTAATTATCCCCACACTGACGGCGCTAGCTGGCGGTCCAGAAGTGATCGTGGCGACCACAGGTGGGAAGAACGCTCAGGAGCTGCGCACCCGCTTCACAAGCCCGAATGTTGTGATCACAGATTTCATCGACTACGACGACTTGTTCCCGCATGCGGATGCATTCGTCACCAATGGTGGTTTCGGCAGCGTGCTAGCTGGACTACGCCACGGCATCCCAGTAGTTTGCGCCGGCACCCGTGAGGGAAAAAACGATGACAACGCTCGCATCGGATATCACCGGCTCGGTGTGGACTTGCGCACCGAGCGACCGAGTGCCAGGCAAATCCGCGCGGCCCTGCAGAAAGTACTTGCGGACAAGCAGATTAGCGGGAATGTCGCGCGGATCCGCACCGAACTTGAAGCGTACAGACCGTACGAGATCATCGATAAGCGGCTGGCTGAGCTAGCGGCGCGCGCCTAAACCCTGCTGGAGGGCTCCGCCTCCTCAAACACCTCAGGCAATCCGAGCGAGCCGAAAACGTCGTCGCTGAACGCCGTGATGTCCGCAACCATTCCGTCGGCAACTCGAAGGACATCAATGGCGAAGGAACGATGTGCGGAATCGCCAGGTTTGCGCAGATACATTGCGACGGCGGGCTGCCCGTTTGCTGTTGTGGCGATACAACGCCAGTCGTCCAGCCCGGGAGCGCCGAGACCGCCTTCGACCCAGGCGTTGACACACTCTTCGCGGCCGATCCAGACACCGGGCTGAGGTGGCATGGCGAAGCGAACGTCGTCGCGAAGTAATGCCGCCAGTTTCTCCATGTCGAGGTGCTCGTGTGCCGCCATGTACTTGTCGACAAGTGCACGCTCATCTGCGGTCAGGGTCTGGACTGAAGCGGCACGCCAGTCCAGGCGGCCATCGGGAAGCTGCTCTCGCATGCTTGCCCGGGCACGCTGAAGGGCGCTGTTCGCTGAGGCGACGCTCAGATCAAGCGAGTCCGCCGCCTGGCGTGCGGGCCAGCCGAGGATGTCACGCAGGATGAGCACGGCGCGCTGCCGAGGAGGCAAATGCTGGACGGCGACGATGAAGGCGAGCTCGATGGTTTCACGCGCCACCGTTGATTCTTGGGGATCATCGGGCAGCATGTGCGTGGGATAAGGCCGTAAATACCGGACTTCAGTACCTGCTTCCGGCAACTCGGCAGGTACGGGGGTGCGGTCTCTGCGTTTCTCCAGAAAATCGAGACAGCAGTTGGTTGCGATGCGGTACAGCCAGGTGCGCAGCGACGCTCTGCCCTGAAACGTTTCGCGCCGGTTCCACGCACGCAGGAACGTTTCCTGGGTCATGTCTTGTGCGTCTTCATACGAGGCCAGCATCCGGTAACAGTGCACCTGCAGCTGGCGGCGATACTGCTCTGTGAGTAGCGCGAACTGCGTAGTGTCCTCTGATTGAGCGGCTGCCATGAATTGCGCCTCGGCTACGCCAATCGGGCCTGGTTCGCTGCGTGTGTTCGTCGTTTCCACGTTCGTCATCTCCTTTGTACGACAGTAGTTGGCTGTCTTATATGGAGACGTCTTCTTTGCGAAAACCTCATCGGTGTCACCTGTGGGCCCGCGATCCCTCAGAGTTGTCCTTGTCGACCCTAGCCAGCTGTTTCGTACCGCGGACGCCCGGCTGGCCGATAGGTCTGGATCGTCACACCTGACGGGGTGGTCTGGGAGACCAGGAGGCTAAGTGCAATATCCGGGCCGCTGGTCGGAAATAGTCGAGCGCCCTGGCCGACGATCACGGGGAAAATCAGCACGTTGATTTCGTCGATAAAGCCATTGGCGAGCAGCCACTGGATTAGTTTACCGCTGCCGTGAACCTGCAGTTCTCGCCCGGTCTCCGCCTTGAGTGCGCGGATGCGGGCGGCGAGGTCGCCGATGAGGACGGCCGTACCGCTCCATTGAGGTTCGGTGAGCGTGGTCGAAGCGACGTACTTCGGACGGCTGTTCAAAGCGGTCGCGATGGGGTTGGTGTCCGCCATTTTTCCCCAGTAGCTGCCAAAGAGTTCATACGTTCGCCGCCCGAACAAAAATGCATCCGCGCGCTGATAGACGTCGACGATGAACGCACCCCCCTCGTCATCAAAGTACGGGGTGATCCATCCGCCGCGCTCGAATCCGCCGCTTCGATCTTCATCGGGGCCGCCGCACCCCTGCATTACCCCGTCAAGCGAGAGGTGCCGAAATCCTTCCACCGCTGCTGGTGCAGTGACTGAGCCCGCGTAGCTTTCAGTTAGCAGCCCGGCTGATCGTGCGACACATTGAAAAGCGACACCCCGGTAGGTTTGTAGTAGATGGAGGTGCCCTGTGAAAGCAATCAAGACAGCAGGATTAGGTTTAGGAACGCGCCTGGTCGTTGGCGAAAGTGCACCACCGAAACCCGGACCGAATGATGTTCTGGTTGACGTGAAGGCAGCCTCGGTGAACCCGAAGGACTGGAAGCTCAACCGAACTGCGGCAATCCTAGCTACACCAATCTTGACGAAGAGGCTGCCGCCGCTGTTCGGCGATGACCTCGCGGGTGAAGTACGCGCCACCGGCGCCAACGTCACAGACTTCAAGGTTGGCGACAAGGTGTACGGCATGGACATGCGTCCGCGCACTGCGTCGCTGGCGGAGCAAGCCGTGATCGACGAGGGCTGTATAGCTCACATGCCGAAGGGTCTCGATTTTGCCGAAGCGGCTTCTTTACCGCTCGCTGCGTTGACCGCTTTGCAAGGGTTGCGCATCGGACAAGCGATGCCGGGCAGCGAAGTTCTGATCATCGGTGCTTCCGGTGGCGTTGGCACTCTCGCCGTGCAGATCGCCAAGGCGCTCGGCTGCCACGTCACTGGCGTATGCAGCGGACGCAACCGGTCGCGCGTGACCGATTTAGGTGCCGATGCCGTGATCGACTACACCGCAGGTGATTTCCGGCGCGACTCGGGTCCCTTCGATCTGGTATTCGACGTCACGTCCTACGAGACACCAAAATCATGTGCCGCGATCCTGAAACCGAAAGGATATTTCGTTTCGACCGGCGGCAATGTTCGATCCGTCATTGCGATAAGAACAAGTCTCAGCCCTCGTGAGCGAGGCGTGATAGTCCGCCCGCTCCGGCGTGACCTCGAAACACTCAACGAGATGATCGAGTCAGGCGAACTCAAGCCGATCATCGACAGTCGTTTTCCATTCGCAGAAACCCAAGAAGCCTACAACCGCAGCCGCTCTGGTCGAGCCCAGGGCAAAATTGTGATCATGGTTGGGGATGTGTCGGGCGACGGCGGGGAGCGCTAGGCGCTGAACGTCACGGTCGTGCACCTCGCCCCCAAGTGACCGGTGGCGGCGCAGCGTTGTAGGCTTAGCTGAGTCACCGAGGTGCGGCATGGAGTGGTTCGGAGAGTCCGGATACTGGCTGAGCCGCTGGATGTTCCAGCGCGGGCTCGGTCTCGTGTACCTCGTTGCGTTCCTCGTCGCAGCGAACCAGTTTCGCGCACTGATCGGTTCCCGGGGGCTGACGCCCATACCGCGGTACTTGGAGCAGCGTAGCTGGCGGCAGTCACCAAGTATCTTCCACATCTACTATTCGGACCGCTTCTTCGCCCTCGTCGCCTGGTGCGGTGCGGTGCTCGCGGGCGCTGCAATGTTCGGTATCGGCGATCTGCTCCCGCTCTGGGCTTCCATGGCCATGTGGGCGCTCCTGTGGATCCTGTACCTGTCGATCGTGAACGTGGGGCAGGCGTGGTACGGATTCGGCTGGGAGTCATTGCTTCTCGAAGTAGGCTTCCTCGCGATATTCATCGGAGCGGGACCTGCGGAACCGCCCGTATTGGTGCTGTTCCTACTGCGCTGGGTCCTTTTCCGCCTCGAGTTCGGTGCGGGGATGATCAAAATGCATGGCGACCACTGTTGGCGAGACTTCACGTGTCTGTATTACCACCACGAAACACAGCCCATGCCTAACGCGCTGAGCTGGCATTTTCACCATCTCCCGAAGCCGCTCCACAGGCTAGAAGTAGCTGGCAACCATTTCGCCCAGCTCGTGGTCCCATTCTTTCTGTTCGCGCCGCAGCCAGTTGCTTCGCTCGCAGCGGTGATCATTGTCGTGACCCAGACCTGGCTGGTGGTGAGCGGCAACTTCGCGTGGCTCAATATCTTGACGATCGTGCTTGCGCTGTCGGTGATCGATGGCGCGTGGTGGTCGAAGGTGATACCACTTAATGCGCCTGTGGCAGAGCCGGTTCCCAAGTGGCACGCCATCGCAGCAATCGCATTGACAGCGCTCGTAATTGCGCTGAGTTTCCGGCCCGCTCGGAATCTCTTCTCGCGGCAACAATTGATGAACTACAGCTTCGACAAGCTCCATCTTGTAAACACGTACGGAGCATTCGGCCGGGTGACGCGCACACGGTACGAAGTGATCCTCGAAGGTACCGAAGCGGATCAGCCGACAGACGACGCCGAATGGCGAGAATATGATTTTAAAGGCAAACCCGGCGACCCTTATCGGAGGCCACGGCAGTTTGCGCCCTACCATTTGCGCCTCGACTGGTTGATGTGGTTCGCAGCGATCTCGCCGAGATACGCGCAAACGTGGTTGCCACGTCTCGCGCGTAAGCTCGTCGAGAATGATCCCGCAACACTGAAGCTGCTCAGGCATAATCCGTTTGCGGAGACTCCTCCCAGGTGGGTGCGGGCACGGATGTACGTCTATAGATTCACAACTCGGGCGGAGCGAGAGCGGACCGGCGCGTGGTGGCACCGGGAGTTCGTGAGTGACTACATGGCTCCGGTTGGTCGAGGATGATGCGGCGTATCCGGCGCAGGCATGTTCACAGATTGGCGGCCAGCACTGCGGCGAGGCCATCTTGCATGTCCTTGACGAAGAACTGGGGAACCTCCAGTGACGGGAAATGCCCCCCGGTTTCAGGCTCCCTCCATCGAACGATTCGTCGGTACCGCTCCTGTGCCCAGGGGCGCGGACACTTTTCGATGTCACGGGGGTACATGGTGATTGCTGAGGGCACATCGACACGAAGTTCAGGGTCGAGCGAATTCACACCGCCGTGGCTTTCGCGGTAGATACGGGCCGCCGATGCGCCGGTCCGCGTCAGCCAATACAGGGTGACGTCGTCGAGAACTCTGTCTTTTGAGATCGTCTCGAACGGGCTGTCTTCGGTGTCTGTCCATTCAGCGAACTTGTCGAGGATCCAGGCGAGAAGCCCGACTGGTGAGTCGACGAGGGAGTAGCCGATGGTCTGCGGCCGGGTCGCTTGCTGCTTTGCGTACGCCGCGCGGTGGCGCCAGAAATCGCGGGTTTCCTCGGTCCACTTGCGTTCGACGGTGGTCAGCCCGTCCGTCGTCAGCCCGGGCGGTGCCTGCGCCAGTGTCGTGTGAATGCCAAGGACATGCGCGGGGAACCTGCCTCCGAGAACGGTGGTGATCACACCTCCCCAGTCGCCGCCGTGAGCTGCGAACCGGCGGTAGCCGAGCCTTCCCATCAGTTCCACCCACGCGGCCGCTATCTTTCCGACCCCCCAGCCTGTGGTGGCCGGCTTGTCGCTGTAACCGAAGCCGGGTAGCGATGGCACCACAACGTGGAACGCTGGGGCGTTTGGGTCCTTCGGATCTGCTAGCTCGTCTACGACATCGATGAACTCAACAACGCTGCCTGGCCAGCCGTGCGTCAAGATAAGAGGAGTGGCATCTCTGCGCGCGGATCGGCGGTGCAGGAAGTGGATTCCCACATCGTCAATGGTCGTGCGGAACTGGCCGATACCGTTAAGGCGCGCTTCGAATGACCGCCAGTTGTACCCGGTGCGCCAGTAGTTCACTAGCTCGACGAGGTCTGCGAGGGGAACGCCCTGCTCCCATCGGCGGGGGGTGGTCGCGGCGGGATAGACCGTTTCAGCTTCCGGTAACCGCGCCGCGGCCAGTCGCGCGCGCAGATCGTTGAGGTCAGCGTCAGTTGCGTGGGCTTCGAATGCTTGCACCTCGTTGGCTAGACGATGTGTGGGCATGAGACCTCCTGGTCGTTGAGGAACCGGCTTGTCCCCGCCACCGGCAAGACGGTTCTAGCACGTTCGGAATCGGTCGCGCGATAAACCAAGGAGTGTTCAACACGTGACGCTAGTATGTCTTCTGTCATACTAGCTACTATTGGAATGCCTGACTGAACGCGGCCACTGTTCAGAACACTGTCGAGGAGCACTATGAACCCCAAGGCTTTAACGACTAAAAACTCGGCATGTGTGCTCTGTGAGTGCAACTGCGGTATCACGCTGGACATCGATGGTGGCAGGATCGCGAAGATCCGCGGTGATAAGTCGCACCCCGCGTCCGCGGGGTACACCTGCGAGAAGGCGATGCGCCTCGACCTGTACCAGAACGGTCCGCACCGCATAAGCGGCCCTATGAAACGCCAGGCGGACGGCACATACGCGGAAATTGACTGGGACACTGCTCTCGACGAAATTACCGCCAAGCTGACTGGCATCAGGCACCAGTACGGTGGGGAAACCATCTTCTTCTACGGCGGTGGCGGGCAAGGGAACCATCTAGGCTCCGCAAACGCGGTCGCGCTGCGGGCAGCGCTGGGCAGCAAGTTCTACTCGAACGCTCTCGCCCAAGAAAAAACCGGCGAGATGTGGGTTGACGGCAAGCTGTACGGAGGCCACACCAAAGGCGATTTTGAGAACGCCGAGGTACTTGTGTTCATCGGCAAGAACCCGTGGCAGTCACATAGCTTCCCCCGCGCCCGGCCGCTTCTGAAAGCTGTTGCGAAAGACCCTGAGAAATCGATGGTCGTGGTAGATCCACGAGTGAGCGAAACCGCGGCTCTCGCCGACCATCATTTGCAAGTAAAGCCCGGTCGCGATGCCTGGTTAATCGCAGCCATGGTGGCCGTCCTTGTGCAGGAGAAGCTCGTCGACCAACAGTTCATCGCCGATCATACGACGGGGTTTGAGCAGGTCCGAACCGTGTTCACGAATATTGACATTCCCGGCTTCGCCGCGATCTGTGGTGTGCCTGAAGAGAAGATTCGGTCGGCGGCACGTCGGATCGGAACCGCACGCAGTGTGTGCGTCTACGAAGACCTGGGCACCCAGCAGGCACCCAACAGCACTCTGGTCTCCTACATGAACAAAATGCCCTGGATCCTCACCGGCAATTTCGGAAGGCCAGGGACAATGTTCCTGCACTCGAGTTTCGTACCTCTCGCCGGGGGAGGTGCAGGAGGCGCGACGAAGAAGACTCCGACACCGTTACAGCGCGTACAGAAACGCGCCGTCAACAAGGCGATTCAGGCGGGTGCCGCAGCCGCCGCAACTCTGTTCCCTGCCGCAGCACGCACTCCGGGGCTCAGAAGCGTGGTCGAGCCTAGTGCGCGGGCGCTTGTCGAGACGCTGGCACCGCTTCTTGGGGGACCACCTCAAGTCAGCAATTCGGGGGGCGGAGCGCGGCGCACACCCGTGACCGGTGCGCGGATCATTGGGGGCCTCATTCCGTGTAACTCGATCGCCGAGGAGATCCTGACCGACCACCCTAAGAGGTTCCGGGCCATGTGGCTCGATAGCACCAACCCCGCCCATTCACTTCCGGACTCGAAACGGTTCCGGGCAGCAATGCGTGCGCTGGACCTGACTGTCGTCGTTGATGTGGCGTTCACCGAAACGGCACGCAACGCAGACTACGTTTTACCGGCCGCCAGCCAGTTTGAGAAGCCAGAGGCGACATTCTTCAATTTCGAGTTTCCGCACAACGTCTTCCACCTGCGTAAGCCGGTATTTGAGCCGCTACCGGGGACGATGGCTGAACCCGAGATTTATGCCCGGATTCTGCGGCGCATGAACGCTGTTGATGAAGCGACACTCACCAAGCTTCGGACAGCAGCACACACTGGTCGTGACACCTTTGGTGCCACGTTTATGGCGCTCAGCGTGGCCCAGCCACAGATCGCCAATCTCGCGCCGTACATCCTGTATGAAACGTTCGGTGAAACACTGCCCGAGCGCATGCGGGGCGCCGCAGTACTGTGGGGCGCGGCCCAGATGTGTGCGGCGGCGAACCCTGACGCCGTCGCCCGCGCAGGGTTCACTGGTTCGGGACTCGCACCCGGGAACGCGCTGTTCGATAAGATTTTCGACTCCGACACGGGCGTGGTGTTCACCTCGGACACGTGGGACACAGTCTGGAACTACGTTTCCCGGAAAGACCGGCGGTTCACGATTGTTATCGACGATCTGCTTGAGGAAGTGAACAACCTCGCCACCGCACGGTCCTCGTGGACCACTGACGAGTATCCGCTCGTGCTCGCCGCGGGGGAGCGGCGGTCGTTTACAGCAAACACGATCATCCGGAACCCTGAATGGCGTCGCCGTGATCGTGACGGAGCACTGCGCGTGAACGCTGATGACGTTGCCATGCTCGGAATCTCAGATGGTGACCGTGCGCGCCTGGTTACCAGTGGTGGGTCCGCCGAGGTTCTTATCGAGGTCAGCGACATGATGCAGCGAGGTAACATCGCCCTGCCCAACGGCCTCGGTGTCGATTTCCCTGACGGGGAAGGCACTGTAAGCGCGGGTGTCGCGCCGAACGAGCTCACAACAGCCGAATTACGCGACGCGTTCGCTGGAACCCCTTGGCACAAATATGTTCCCGCCCGGCTGGAAGCAATCTGACAGGAAATCTATGACTTACATCATTGCTGAGCCTTGTGTCGATGTCATGGACAGGGCATGTATCGAGGAATGTCCCGTGGATTGCATCTATGAGGGTGGACGCATGCTGTACATCCATCCCGACGAATGCGTGGACTGCGGCGCGTGCGAACCGGTTTGTCCCGTCGAGGCGATCTTTTATGAAGACGACACACCCGACGAGTGGTGCGACTACATCGGAGCCAACGCAGACTTCTTCGACAAGCTTGGTTCGCCAGGCGGAGCATCGAAGGTTGGCAAGACAGGCTATGACTCACCATTCATCGCGGCGTTTCCCGTGAGCACCAAATAGCACGTTAAGAACGGCCTTTTAGGTACCAGTCGGTCCCAGACAGATGCCCTCTAAACGTCACGTGACGGTTAGAGGCGTGGGTGCTCAGTTGCCGGATAACCGAGCATGAAGGCCGACTGGCGCGCACCACATTAGTCACCGCGCAACGCGACGAGAGTTGTCGCGTGAGCCAGTGAAGCACTAAGCGGCCGTGTGCCGTCGGCCTCCAAATCTGCGCAGATGCCGTGCCGTCTATGAGACGAGTGATTGTGCGGACGAGTATTTACGCGACGGATTGAGTGGCTGAACGGGTCTTCTGCGTTTAGCCGATAATCTACATTATGTAAAGTAAACAACTGCATATTGCATCTGATGCAACACAGCTGCCAGGCCCGGACTTTTGTAACCGCTCTCGCCGAAGTTGAGTGCAGATGCGGGCACGCCTTCAGGACTCCCGGCGCCGACAGCGTTAGGCCGATTTCTCAGGAAGTACGACGAGATCGAAAGCCTCGGCCGAGGTTTCCCTCACCGCCGTCTTGTTGGCTTCCATCCAACGATCGATATGTCCCATCGTTGTGGGCAGGGCCGCGCCGGAAAGGACCATATGGTCGGAACCAGGGATCACAACGTAGGTCGCGTTGGCGTACTTCTTAGCCGTCGCACGGCCAATCGCCGGCACGACAACGCGGTCAAGCTCACCCGAAACAACCAAGACAGGCCCGGTGACCGCATCAAAGTTCACTCGAGCGGCCTTCGCAGGACCGCGCGCGAACGACCGCGACAATCGTGCTCGCATTAATACGTGGATTGCACCTCGACCTAGCTGCGACGGACGAAACCGAGCGGGTTAACGCCGCATTTGAACACGCCATCAGCCTCCTCATTGTCGGCCTGAGGGGGGCGACGTAGCCGACTGCATCTGCCCACGCGACTCCCCCTCTTCATCTGCTGACACGTTTCTCGAAAAGCGTCGTCATCAACTGAATACGACCGGATCGAACATGCAGCGGTACCGGTAACCGAGTGCAAACGCCGTCCCCGCCGGTCGTGTCGATGTTCGAAGTCGAGTGCACAAATGTCCGTACTCGTGTGCACGCACGCGGGTGACCGCGAGCGGCAGCGACAATCGTCGACGCTGTAGCCAGTCGGATGCTCATGGCGCCGACGACAGCGATGTGATGGACGCCTTGACTGCATCTGCCGTAAGCAGGGCCCCGACTATTGCGCCGCGTAGCCGGGTGGTCCTAGTCATGCCGCCATGTAGAACTGAATGCGATAACAGCGCATCGGCCTGGCGGAGATCGCCGCCTCCCCGATCGACTGGGAAGTCACTGTCGAAGCCGAGCTCGAGGTCGCGATCGCGCCGGCCAAGCGCAAGTAACTCCCGCCCCACTCGTCGCCGAAATGCTCGGCTACAGCTACGGCGTCACTGAAACGCACGCTGCGCCGGCAAGCAGGACCTTCCGAGATTGCGCCCAGGTTTATGTGCCGGTTTGGCCGTGCGCTCCGATTGGGCAGGTGGGTGCGGGGACTGCGGTGGCGGCTTGGCGGGCGATCTCGGCGGTGATGGCGGGCTGGCGGCGCAGGGCGAGGGTCTTCGAGATCTGTCTCAGCGGCGTCGGGAGTATCTTGTTCACGGTGCGAACTCCGACGGCGAATATCTCCAAGCGACGCTGATCGCTGGCGGTCCAGTTCCTCCCGAGGCGCTCACGCATGACCGGATTCAGGGTTCCGACAGTGACCAGTTCCATCACCGCACCGATGGTGTTGCCGATTGGGCGCCACAGGAATGCGGGAAGCGGCAGCGGCGGTGGATAGTCCCCGAGGTGGCCGAGCAGATCCAGTACTTCGTGGGCGGCGGGGTGGTCTTCGAGGCGTTCATTGACCATGGTCTCGAACCATGCGCGGTAGGCGGGCACATCGGAGGGCATGGCACGGTCCGGAATTCCGACCAGCGCGCACATCCGGCGGATATCGGCGTAGACGTCATCAAGTTGCTGCGGAGTGAGAGGATCGCCGAACAGTTCGGCGGTCTTCTCGATTGCTTCGAACCCGGTGGCCAGAGTCAGGAACATCGCTTCGGGATCCCAGGCGTGGTAACGGCGCCCGAGGTGGTCGACCCCGCCGATGCGTTTGTGCGCCGCTCGCAGGTCCCGGCCGTATTCAACGGACTTCGAACCGTAGAACGCGAGTGCCACAGTGGGATACCACGAGCGGTCCAGCCGGCGAAACGGATCAGTCTTGTAGATCGAATGATCCTCGACCCCAGCCCCGATGACCGGGTGAGCCGCTTGCAGGACCAAGGCGTTGACCGACAACAGCAGCAATCGCCAGTCGCCAATCGCTTTGACCGTGATTGAGCCCGGCGAAACTGTCTCGAACCGGTCCGATTCCCCCTGTGAGAGTGAGAGGTCACGTACGGCGGTCATGGTCGCTCCTTTGCGTCCAGGCACGTATCTGCCAACGAGTGTTACCACAATTAGATAGTCTGCCAACGCCTGTGTCAAGATGGATGGATGGTGGTGAAACAACGCGCCTACGGCGGGCAATCAGCCTCAGCCCGTACGGCCCAGCGACGTGAGCAACTACTACGCGCCGGACTGGCACTGATCGGCGAGGGCGGCGTGCAGGCGGTCTCGGTGCGGGGCGTGCTGGAGCGAGCGAAGCTGGCACCGCGCTACTTCTACGAGAATTTCACCAACCTCGACGAGTTGATCGTGGCGATTTTCGATCAGGTACTCCAGGAAGTCGTCGCTGCCGGGACCGCCCCAGCGACCGACACCCGCCGAGATATGCGCTCACGAGTACGGGACGCGCTCAGTGCGACAACGGAATTGCTGGTCGGCGAGCCCGCCAAAGGCCGGATTCTGGTGATCGACTCGCTGACCACTCCGGCTCTCGTGCCCCTTCGCGAGCAGGGGCTACGGATGATCGGAGCGATCATCGTTGTCACTGCGCAGGCCACAGATCCGATGCGCGAGGTCGATCTCGAAACTGCCGAGATCACCGCTATGTTCCTCGTCGGCGGCTTCGCCGAACTGGTTGCTGCGCTTCTTAAAGACAACGGTCGCTATCACCGCGACGCCGTGATCGACCGCTGTACCGATCTGTTCCTCGCTGCCCGAGAAACCGCACTGACCGCCGCACGGAAGTAACGGTACGGCCCAAGCCTATCCCCATACTTCGATGCCTTGGACCTGGTCATCTCTGATGATCCGCAGGTTCGTGCTCGATATCAACAGAGGGGGCCGTCCTCCCCTTTAGTCTGCATACGGGTCGGTCAGGTCGTCGGCGAGCGTATCGCTAAGGTCGGAACGAAACCGCTCTACGTCGACGATCGGTGCGTTTCGAGATCCTGCGGCAAATTGATCGCGAGTGACGGTGCGGCAACGTCGCAGTGGAATGAGTTCGGCGATCGCACGCCCGTTGGTAGTCACTGTAGAGATCGTCGAGGTCCACGATGCCATCCTGAACGAATCGCGCGAGAAGTGCGGCCTTCGTCGGTGCTGGTCGTCCGACGGCTTGGTACTTGACCGGTACCCGCACGGGTGATTGCCGATGACGATTGAGGTCAACGCTTGCAACACCGTGCGCGGGCGCCCACGCAGCACCGGTGACTTCACCTGCGCACGATGCCACCGGCAAGCCGCCAAACTCCGAATCCAGTGGCGTCCTTGGTGTCGAAGTAGGCGTAGACGAGCGGCTTCGACACCCCGGCCTGCATCGCGACGTCTCCCACTGACAACCCGGCATAGCCGGTCCGCGCTATCTGCTCGGCAGCGATATCGAGCAACTGGGACTCACACTGCACGCGGCACGCCTTCGGTTCCTGCAGTACTCACGATCGATCACCACCTCCGAGCCTGCAGCGCAAGTTGCAATAAGTCGCGCACAGCCTGAGCATGGTCACGGGGAATCAGTCCGAACCAGTCTTTTGAGACTGGGCGCTTCCCTGTCAAGGCCCACGTTGCGGTCGAGGTACCGGGCCATCAGCTCCCAGTACACCATCAGCAACCCCATCATCGCGGCGGTGGCGGCTGCAGCAGGGACGGTTCGGTGTCGATGGGCCGCGATCATCGCAGTGATTCCGGCCGCGGTCGCGGCGGCGTCGACGGCCATGGCGGCGTCCATAGGCCGTTCTTCGATCCACAGTTCCTCGCCGAGGATCGCCCGAGTGGACCATGCTCGGTCGTGGGCGGGTTTGCTGAACACGACCGGATTGATCGCCATCCACGCGCCGACGAGTGCGGCGTCGCGCCAGCTACGTCGCCAGACTGGGATTAGAATCAGCGGGGCGCTCGCCCAGCGCGTCCAAGCGCTCCACGGGTTGCTGTGCCGCGCGAACAACGCCCGCTTGGTATGCCGCCAGCCCATCTCACGCCTCCGGATACTGTCGATGCCGAAACCGAATCATATGGGAGATAGCCAGGTCTGCACGATGCCCCGAAGGAGCAGCACACATCCTTACGCATCTCTGCCGCCTTACAGCGGTTCCGCAGGGTCAGCGTGGCCGTCCGCAAGGTGGTTCACTTGGCACATGGAATCGTTGATTCTCGATCTGGATGGCGTCGTTCGTCTCTGGGACCCGGCAATCATGTCGTCTGCGGAGGCTGCCAGCGGTTTACCGGACGGAGCTCTTTCCGGAATCGTCTTGGGCCACCACGACCTGCTCAGGCTAGCGGTGACGGGCGAGATCAGCGACCTTAGGTGGCGTACAGAGATCTGCGCGAGGCTCTCGTCCCGGTACGGAAAAGCCGCGGAAACAGCCGTGCGGTTGTGGTCTGACGCTGTCGGAACTGTGAATCACGCAGTGCTGGACATCGTGCGGGAACAGCGGAAGGAACGAACGGTTGTCTTACTCTCTAACGCTACCGACCGGTTGGACGAGGATCTTGAAAAGCTCAGCCTTAACAACGAGTTCGATTGGGTGTTCAACAGTTCGGTGCTTCGGTCAGCGAAACCGGACCACTGGATCTATCTTGAGGTTGCCACGCAACTCGGAGTTGCACCTAACCGGTGCATTTTCGTCGACGACAGCGCCGCAAACGTAGCCTCAGCCGAGCCTTTGGGGATGCGGACGCATCAATACTTCACCCCCGCGGCACTGAAAACGTTTTTACGGCACGTTTAGCTTCGAGAGGTCGCGTGCTCCCCCGCAGCCCTAGCCAGTGTGGCTGTCTCGGAGCTTGTTGGAGACTGGGACAGTCTCGAGGTGCCTTGTGCGTGTATCTCACCAAACGTCTGCGGCTTCCTGTAGTACTCCTTCCCGGTCTAGTTGGTGGCTGCACTGCGCCTGTCACAGCCGGGGAAGGTCGTTGACAAGTCGTTGAGGAGCCCGGGATCGCACGCCTTCAACACCATCCCGAGGGAAGCGGTGATATTGCACTCCAACGAGATTGACTGGCGAAGAGTGGGCCTGGACGCTGGGTCAGCGAGGGTTTTTGATACTCAGCAGTGTCAGCGCCGCAACACGGTCGCATGACCAACGCAGGGTTCCCATCTAACCACTGCAGGTTGATTCGTCAGATGAAACCTGAAGCATTTCGGCTCCTGGGGACGCTCATTTCAAGCCAAGGATTTGCGATGCGCAGTTCGTTCGACTTCCTGGGGCATCGCCAGAGCCGATACTCAGGCGGACTTGTTCACGCCGAACGGGACGGTATGTGCTCTCGGGCCACTGCGCCACGTCGCACTGCCCACGTCCGAACGGTGTTTCTGCCGAATGCTCGGCTGAACGATGCGGATCGGGTGCGGCAGAGCCGTGATGCCCTGCTGGACGCGGGACTCAGTGCGCTCGCGGAGCGAACCCGAGAAGCGGTCACCATTGACGATGTCAGTGCGCGTGCAGGCTTGTCGAAACGGTGTTTCTACGAGAAGTTTCCCACCCGCAATGACCAAACGGCCGAGTTGTCCCACGTATCACCGGTGATACACTTACGGAATGGAGAGTGTGAGCGTTCGTGAGCTGAGGAATCATGGCGGTGCTGTTCTGGACCGCGTCGCTCGTGGTGAGTCACTGAGGGTGACACGCGATGGTGCCGAGGTCGCTGAGATCCGGCCGTCTCCTCGGCGTGCAGCGCGCCCTGCTGCGTTGATTGCGAGCCGAAAGCATCTCCCCCGGATTGACTTTCATCTGATGCGTGTTGAGATCGACGAACTCATCGACGCTGAGCTGTGAACGATCCCCTAGAGACGCGCTCAGAGCACGGACTGCTCGACACTTCGGCGTTGATCGATCTTGCCGAACTCGACGAGGCGGCCCTCCCCGCTGAATGCTTCATCAGTGCAATCACCCTCGCCGAACTCTCAGTCGGACCGCACGTCGCAGGTTCGGACGCCGAACGCGCGGCCAGGCAGGCGCACTTGCAGCAGGCCGAGTCAGACTTCGATCCGGTCCCCTTCGACGCCAATGCTGCGCGTGCGTTTGGCGTCGTTGCAGCGTCGTTGAGGCGGGCGGGACGCAAGCCGAAAGCCCGAGCATACGATGCGCTGATCGCGGCGACGGCAATCGCCAACGGGCTTCCGCTGTACACCCGGAACGGCCAGGACTTCGAGGGCATTGACGGCCTGACCGTGGTTGACGTCTGAGACTCCCGCTACGACCCACCCCCGACGTGCTGCGCATCCTGACGACGAGCTTCATCTCCTCGATCATGAACGCCGAAGCTGACTCCCTATGCGGCGACATTCCTGACGAAGCAACCTCCAGTGTCATGTCGACGGATGCGATGCTAAATGCACCTCTTCCGGCCCGCTGGTTCAACATGCAGCATCGCGGATTGCCGGTTGTCGCACTTTTCGGACTAGTGCTACTAGTTGTATTGATGGTACCCGGATATCCTGGTACCCATGAGGATGATCAGCAGCACCGAGGCTAAGACGAAACTGAACGCACTCCTGGCCGAGGTCGAGTCGACCGGGCAACCGGTGACAATCACCAGCCACGGTCGGCCCGTGGCAATCCTGTCGCCATCGGCGCCGACACCGCGCACCTTCGGTCAACTCAAAGGGAAGATCACCGTTCCCGACGACTTCGACGCACCCCTCGACGAATCTGAGCTCGGACTCTGGGAAGGTCACGAGTGATCACGCGCACCGTCCTGCTGGACACAAACGCCGTGCTCTGGCTGACCGCAGCGCCAGACAAGATGTCGCCACAGGTACTCGAACTCCTCGCCACACCGTCGACCGAACTCGTGGTATCGGCCGCGTCCGCCTGGGAAGTCTCGATCAAGACCCACACCGGGAAACTCCCCGGCGGGCAAGCCTTGTTATCTGTCTGGGACGAAACCATCAGCAACCTCCGCGCGGAAACCATCGCGATCGACAGCGCGGACGCGATCATGGCGGGCGCACTCCCCTGGCCCCACCGAGACCCCTTCGACCGCATGCTCATTACGCAAGCCGCCCGACGTGCGCTCACCCTCGCTACCAGCGACCCCATCATGATCCAAGGAGCGCTCTCGCCGACGATCGACACCAGACGCGATACCTGAACCGCGTAGGCCGGCGGGCCGCAGAGTCGACGCCAAGCTGGCACACCGAAGGAAATCGTGTGCCGCGCTAGCGGGCGCCGTCCTCGCACGATGCACCAGCTTGAAAGAAGGGAGTGCCGTGTCAGCGTCTGCCGGAAACGACGACCGTACGATGAAGGCCACACCGCAACGGAGGTAGAGCACAGTGGCACAGCACATTTCTCCTGCCGAGGAGATGCGCCGCCAGGGCAGTGTTGCCGCAGCTATTCACTCGGCCCGGCTTGAGGGTGCCGAGGTATCTCAGGAGACCGAGGACGACATGCAGGAATACGTCGAAGGACGTATCACTGTGGAAGAAGGACTCGCCCGGCTGCAGGAACGTATTGACCGACATGTGCAGCAGCGCCGCAACACGGTCGCATGACCAACGCAGGGTTCCCATCTAACCACTGCAGGTTGATTCGTCAGATGAAACCTGAAGCATTTCGGCTCCTGGGGACGCTCATTTCAAGCCAAGGATTTGCGATGCGCAGTTCGTTCGACTTCCTGGGGCATCGTCAGAGCCGATACTCAGGCGGCCTCGTTCACGCCGAACGGGACGGTATGTGCTATCGGGCCACTGCGCCACGTCGCACTGCCCACGTCCGAACGGTGTTTCTGCCGAATGCTCGGCATGACGATGCCTGGCGCTGCTGCCCCTATTCGTAGTCGACGACGAACCCTTCTCCCCCACAATTATTCTCGCTATCCCGGTGGGTAACCGAGTCTTCGGAGGAGGACCTTGCCGCACTCCGCTATGCCCTCGACCTCGTGCTGCAACCCATCGACGAATTCGCTGGATTCACCAAGATCGGCCAGTTCCGCGAAGCCGCGATCCGGTATCAGTTGAACGCGCTCGGCTCGGCGGGCCGTGAAGTTTGCGCTACGTGCGTACGCCCTGGCGCGAAGTACTCTCCCTGAGCCTACTGACCGATCGTGGTCTGACCACGTTGGCCAGCTACGGACGCTGTCCCAATCCGGAAGACAACTGGCGGCACCGCGGCTCATTTGGGTTGGGTCAGTGCGCAGCCAGCATGTTGGTCGCCGTCCGCCGGGCAAGCGCCATGACCGAGATCATGGGGTTCACGCCGGAGCACGTCGGCATGCCACTCGCGTCGGCGATCCAGACGCCTTGCGTGTCGTGGAGTTCGCCGAGCGTGTTGGCGACCGAGGTCAGCGGGTCGTTGCCGAGTTTCGCGCTGCACATCTGGTGTGCGGAGAACACCGGGGTGCCGCCGGGGCCTATCGGGATCTGGTTGACCTTCTGGATGAACGCTTCCAGGTCTTCACCACGCTGCCACGGAGCAAACGGCTGGCCGGCGAGGAAGATCTGCTGTGCGCCAGCAGCTTCCTGCATACGGATCGCGGTCTCGGCGCCTTCCCGGAAGTGCTGGCGGTCGAGTTCGTCGGTGAACGGATACCAGTGCACCGCTTCGCCATTCGCGTCGATCGTGACGCTGCCGGCGCCGCGGTCCTTGACCAGGAACACCCAGTCGGCGCGGTAACGATACTTGTGGGTCAGCTCCTTGTGCTGGGCACCGGACTGCCAGGGCACGACCGTGGTGAACAGCCCGGGAAGATGCTGTACACACTCGATGAGGTAGCCGTAGCCGTCGTGGGCCTCGGCGAACTCGTTGACAACGCCGGCCATGGCCGGACCGAACCACGGATCCTGCGGTTCGTCATAAATGCCGGTGACCAGACTAGCCGGATGCAGCCGAAGCTCAGCCCCGACTGCGGGGCCCCCAATGCCCGAGCGCAGCAGCAGGGCCGGCGTCTCGAGGCTGCCCGCAGCCGCGACGACCTGCGTCGCGTTGATGACGACTCGATAGGTCTGGTTCGTCTCTGGGTCGGTGTAGGTCGCCTCGACGCCGGTGGCGGTTCCCTCCGACGTCAGAATCCGCTGCGCCTTCGCGTTGGGCAGCAGTTGCGCACCCGAGTCCGCGGCATCCTGAAGGAACGTCCTCATCGTGCCCTGCTTGGCTCCGGTCTGATCACCCATCCCGCTGTAGCCGATCAGGTTCGGGTCGTAGCGGTCGGGGTCAACGTTGAGATTCGCGCGTCGGTACGAATAGCCCAGCGCCGCAGCACCTTCGGACAGTCGGTGGTGGGGCTCGTTCTGCGTGGCGACCGCGTCGTTGACCTTCATCCGCGCGGACACTGCCGCGAGCTGAGCCTCGAACTCGGGTCCGGCGACGTCGGTGAGCTTGAACTCGTCGGCCCACGTCTCACGCACGGTCTGCGGGGTCTGTAGCGAATTGGACCAGTTGACCGTGCTGCCTCCTCCGACTGTGCCGCCGGCAGCAAGGCTCACCATTCCGTCCGCGGTCGGAAAGAATCCACCGCGCAGGAACAGGTTCTGGTATGCGGCGAGTTCGCTCTGGATGAAGTCGGACTCGTTGCGATAGCCACCGGCTTCGAGCACGATGACGCGCTTTCCGGACTCGGCGAGCAGTGCGGCCGCGACGCCGCCACCGCTGCCCGAACCGATCACCACAACATCCGCGTCGAGCGTCGTATCGCTCGTCGGTGTGACCGTCGTGAGCGTCTTCGGTGTCTGTGGCGGTGACTGCTGCGGCCCGGGGTAGCCCATGCCGGTCCACAACGGATTACGTCCCTCGGCATCGGTGAGGCCATAGGCGAACATCACCGACAGTTGGTAGAGCGCGGCGATCGCGCCCTGTGTCTCGGGGCTGATACGCGCCAGATTCCCGACGATCGACTCGCGTACAGCTTGCGGCTGGTTCTTGAGCCCGACGAGGGCGGCAGTGTCGAGAAGTTGCTGCAACCCAGCGAAATGATCCGCCGGAAGATGGGCCAACAGATACTGCTCGGCGGCAAGATCGGCACCGACGTCGCTGCCTTTGGTGGCGAAAAAGCCGTCCGTATCGTCGTCGCGCGGGACCGAGGCGACGAAGGTGTCGACGACCGCGGTGAGAGTCCGGCGTTGTTTCGGTGTGAATTCCATGATCGTGTTCCTTGGGTAAGTTGGTGAGGTTCAGGGAAGTTGCATCGACTTGGTCTCGAGGAACTCGTCGATCCCCCATTTGCCGAACTCACGGCCGTTTCCGGACTGGCCGTAGCCGCCGAACGGAGCGTGGATGTTGAAGGCGCCGTCGTTGATCTGGACCTGACCGGCCCGGATCCGGCGGGCGACGGCGACAGCGCGGTCCTGCGACTCGGAGTAGACGGCGGCATTGAGTCCGAAGATCGTGTCGTTGGCGAGGCGCACCGCCTCGTCTTCGCCGTCGTACGCCTGGAGCACGAGCACGGGTCCGAAGATCTCCTCGCGCACGATCGTCATGTCGGGGGTGACGTCGGAGAAGACGGTAGGACGAACATAGAATCCGCGGCCCAGGCCCTCGGGCGCGGTGGGTCCGCCGGTGAGGAGACGGGCGCCTTCGGCGACACCCTTCTCGATGTATTCGACGACCCGGTCGCGCTGCGTCGCCGATACCAGCGGGCCGAGCACGGTGGACGGGTCGAATGGGTCACCGACGATGAGCGATTCGGTTCCCGCCTTGACGATCGCTTCGACTTCGGCGAGCCGCGAGCGCGGCACGATCATCCGGGTCAGGGCGATGCACGTCTGGCCGGAGTTGAGGAAGCACCCGTTGAGTCCGGCGGTCACCGCCTCAACGAGATCGGCGTCGTCGAGCACGATGAGCGGCGACTTGCCGCCGAGTTCGAGAGCGATCCGCTTGATGGTCTGAGCGGCGACGGCACCGATTCTCCGACCGGCCACAGTAGAGCCGGTGAGTGACACCATGTCGACATCCGGGTGGGCGACGAGCGTCTCGCCAACGCTCGCTCCGGTACCGGTGACCAGGTTGAACACGCCCGGTGGCAGGCCGATCTCGGCGAACACCTCGGCCAGCACATAGGCGTTGAGCGGCGCGACCTCGCTGGGCTTGAGCACGACCGTGCATCCGGCCGTCAAGGCCGGTGCAACCTTCGCCACGATCTGGTGCAGCGGGTAGTTCCATGGCGTGATCGCGACGACCACGCCGATCGGTTCCCGGACGACGAGCGAGTTGTAGACCTCTTCCTCGAACGGGTAGCTCAAGGCCATTTCGGCGATCGAGACGAAGGATTGCACCGGCAGTCCCGCCTGCACCACATTGCTGTAGGCGAAAGGCATACCGACTTCTTGGCTGATCAGGGTGGCGATTTCGGTCTGCCGCAATTGGAGTGCTTCGGCTGCACGCTTGAGATATCCGGCGCGCTCGGCAGGCGGCGTCGCGGACCAGGCTTCGAACGCGGTCCGTGCGGCGCTGACCGCGGCGTTGGCGTCTCGGGCGTCACCGACGGGGATCGTGGCCATCACCTCCTCGGAGGCGGCGTTGACCACCTCAAGGCGGTCGATGCCGTGCGAGATCTGCCAGTGACCGTCGATGAAGTGGGAGTCGTGCTGGATCATGGGGTCATTCCTGTCGTGAATAGACGAGTGAGTTCAGGGTCTGTCGGTGGTTTGTAATCTCACCCCAACCGGATTTCGCGTTTGAGGATCTTTCCGGTAGGGCCCTTCGGGAGGGCATCGACGATCCGAACGACGCGGGGGTACTTGTAGGGGGCGACCCGGTCTTTGACGAACTGCTGGATATCGCTGTCGGTGGCGTTCGCGCCCGGCTTGAGTGCGACGACCGCGCCGACCTCCTCACCCCATTGATCGTGCGGAATGCCGACGACGGCGGCTTCGGCGACCGCGGGATGCTCGTACACGACTTCTTCGATCTCGCGCGGGTAGACGTTGTAGCCGCCGCGGATGATCAGGTCCTTCTTGCGGTCGACGATGAAGTAATACCCATCGTCGTCACGGCGTGCGAGGTCACCGGAATGGAACCAGCCGTCCTTGATGGCGGCGGCGGTCGCGTCGGGTTTGCCCCAGTAGCCCTTCATGACGTTGTGGCCGCGAATCACGATCTCGCCGACCTCTCCCGGTGCGGCGTCGTTGCCGGCGTCGTCGACCAGGCGGAACTCGACGCCGGCGATCGGCGTGCCAATAGAACCTGCGCGACGCCGGTCAGCGAGGTTGAACGACGCGACTGGAGACGTTTCCGACAGTCCGTACCCTTCGAGGATCGCCGCACCGAAAGTCTGCTCGAAACCGGTGAGCACCTCGACCGGGAGCGCCGCGCCGCCGGACGCACACAGGCGCAGATTCGATACGTCGTACTGTCCGCGTTCAGGGTGATTAAGCATCGTCATGTACATGGTCGGAACACCCTCGAAGATCGTGACCCGGTCGCGTTGCACGATCTCGAGCGCCCGGGCGGGTTCGAACTTCGGCAGCAGGGTTAGCGTGGCGCCCACGGCGACCGCGACGTTGAGCCCGCACGTCTGACCGAAGACATGGAACAGCGGCAGACCGCCGAAGATCACGTCATCGCTGGTGGCGGCGAACAGATCGTGCGCGCAGATGTCGATGTTGCGGGTCAGATTCGCGTTGGTGAGTTCGGCGCCCTTCGGCGCTCCCGTGGTGCCTGAGGTGTACAGCAACACGGCGGTGTCATCGTCGGCGCGCTTGGCGACTTCGTCGACGGCAGGAAAGGAAGCCAGCATGTCACCGAACGTGGCGGGGTCGATGGTGACGATCTCGGCACCGGTTTCCGCGTCCTCCCGGAACCCGTGCCAGGCGAACAGGAGTTTTGAACCCGAATCGCTCAGGTAGTAGGCGACTTCGCGTCCCTTGAGCAGCGGATTCATTGGCACTGCGATCGCACCTGCGCGGAGTATCCCGTAGTAGACGATCGCCCAGTGCGGAACGTTGGGCGCCATCAGCGCGACCCGGTCCCCGGCGCGTACTCCGCGTTGCTGCAGGAGACCAGCGATCCGCTGACTCGCCTGATCGAACTCAGCGTAGGTCAGTACCGCGTCGTCGAGTCGAATCGCGACCTTGTCTGGGCGGCGCTGAGCCGTCGCGGTCAGATTTGCGGCCAGATTCATGAGATGTAACTCCTCGAGTAGCGTTGCAATTTGTCGGTATGAACAGGACCACTACGAGCATCAGGGGTGACGGGAGTCATATTCTTGGGTCAGCACGACAACAAACTTCTGTGACTCTGTTGCGTGGAACAAAGGAGCGACCATGCCCACCGAGGCATCGAAGACCCGGGAGTGGTTGGAGCGGTTCGCTCGTGCGGGCGAGGATCGTGAAACTCTGGATCGGCTGGTCGGAATTGTCGACGCTCAGATTCTGGAGGCGATCCCGGAGCTAAGTACCGACGCAACACTGGTCGCCGAGCTACACGGGAGTACGCGCGCCCACTGGCGCGGCTTCCTCTCGATGGTGGCGCGGGAGAACTTCGAGGTGCAGCTAGCTCCCGAGGCATTCGATTTGGCACGAACTATTGCTCGTCGTGGTTTCGACCTGCCGGTTCTGCTGACGATCTACCGGGTTGGACAGCGCTCGGTCTGGACCTACATCACGGAGGTCCTCACGACGCAGGTCCCCGAGTCCGACCTCCGCTCGGAGGTGCTGCTGCGATTCTGGACTCGGCTATCCGAATGGCTCGATACCGCGATCGAGTCGATGATTCTCGCGTTCAACACCGAACGCGAGCAGTGGCAGCGGGGCTCAATGGCCCGACGGGTCGAAACCGTGCAGGCCATTCTGGCGAAGCGGCCGCTAGACCTCGACGCCTCCAGCGTTGCACTGTCTTACCCACTCAATCAGCTGCACGCCGCATTCATCTTGTGGGTCGCCGACGACGCTCCCGATGCCGACGTACAACGTCTGCTCGAAACGGCCGCGACGACAATCGGTACGGCGATCGGTGGCCGTCGGCCGTTATCGATCGGATCCGGGGCTCGGACCCTGTGGTGTTGGGTCGCCACGCGAAAACCCGCACACGGTTTGTCACCCCAGGCGGTCGCCGGGTTGGGCGAGCACGTCCACGTCGCGGTCGGCACGTCCTCGCCAGGAGTTGATGGATTTCGACAAAGTCATCGCGAAGCGCGCGCGGCGCACACGGTTGCAACGCGGCGCAGCCCTCAGCCTCCGGTTACGTACTATGTCGATACCGAATTGGCGTGTCTTGCCGCTGGGTTGATGGGCGAGGACGGCATGAAGGTACTGGTCAGCCGAGAACTGGGCGGACTTGCCGCATCGGACAACACGACTAATCGACTGCGTGACACGGTCCGCCTGTATCTGGCGCAGTCGAGTAATGCGGATTCCACTGCCGCACTTCTCAACGTCCACCCGAATACGGTGCGATACCGCATCCGGCAAGCTGAAGAGCTGCTCGGTCACCCTGTGGACGAGCGCCGCGTTTACGTGGAACTTGCGCTCAATGTTGTCGACGCATTCGGCACCGTTGACGAGTGGAGCAGACAGACTGCATAAGCGGTCAGGTGATGCCGATGCCGTGCTCGTGTCACTGAGTCAGGGCCTTTCGGGACATCGTCGCGGTCGCTTTCGCCAGTCCCCTGATCAGGCCGGGAGTGAGGGGCTTCGGAGAACCGTTGGCGATGCGTTCGAAGTTGGCGGCGTGCCAGGCGAGCTGCATCCAGGCGTCGACGGGACCGAATCCGGCCCTCGGCGCCCTGGGCAACTCCTCCTGCGTGGTGCCGGCCAGCAATCTGGCGGGGTAGTCGGCGTGGAGAGCCATGGGTCGGCCAAGGCCGATGACATCGACTGCGCCCGCACCGAGGACTTCGTTCATGAATTCGGCGGTGCGCACTCCCCCGGTGAGCATCAAGGGAATCTTGCTGAGTTCACGCAGTTGTTCGGCGTAAGACAGGAAGTACGCCTCCCGGCTGGCGGTGCTGCTCTTGACGACGCCAGTCATTGCCGGTGCCTCGTAGTTGCCGCCAGAGATCTCCAGCAAGTCGATTCCCGCGGCCTCAAGAGCGAGAGCAACGTCCAACGATTCCTCTGCAGTGAGGCCGCCGTTCTCGAAGTCCGACGAGTTGAGCTTGACCGATAGCACCTTATCGTGACCGATCGCAGCACGAACGGCCTCGACCACTTCGAGGAGCATTGCCATGCGGCGCTTGGGATCGCCACCGTATTCGTCGTCCCGGTGGTTTGCCTTGGGGCTGAGGAACTGCGACAACAGGTAGCCATGAGCAGCGTGGACCTGCACACCGTTGAATCCGGCCTCCACCGCAAGCTGGGCGGTGCGCGCGTAGCGAGCGATCATGTCCTTGACTTCCGTCTTCGACAGGGCGCGTGGCTTACGCAGGTTGTAGCCGAGCTGACCGGGACGGATCGCCGAGGGGCCGACCGGCTGTCGCAGCAGCGGCAGGACCGGTACCCGTCCAGGATGATTGATCTGCATGATCATGGCGGCACCGTGAGCGTTTCCGGCACGTGCCCAGCGGGCGACAAGGTCGAGGTGCTTGTCGTCTTCGAGAACCGCGTTGCGGGGCTCGACCAGCGCGTTGTGGTCGATCATGACGTTGCCGGTCATCAGCATGCCGACTCCCCCGTGGGCCCAGTTTGCGTAGAGCCGGATGAGCGTCTCCGAGGGTGCGCCGTTGGCCTCCGCGATCTGCTCGCTCATCGCTGCCTTGGCGATGCGGTTCTTCAGCGTGATTCCGCACGGCAGGGTGAGCGGACTGGCGATGGTGACTGACATCAGAGGATTCTTCCGTTGAGGCGGGACGTGGTGAAGGTCGGCAGAACAGGCCGGATGGGTACGGGCGGTGATCCTGCCGAGAGATTGACGCGATGCAGGCGGGATTCGATAACTCGCCCAACACCCATGTTCCGGAGTGGGTCGCGCTCGGAATTGGCGACCGAAACGTCGAGGTTCGCGCTGCGAACTTCGATGGCATGCTCGCCAGGAGTGAACGCGACCATGTATGGCAAGACACTGCCGACGACGTTGCGGTGCGGACGGCCGAGGATCGGTGGGGCATTGTCGATGACGACTCCGAGGGTGCCGTGCATCTCGATGAGAGTTGTGCCTCGGCGGGTGGCCGTCGCTTTGATGGCGTCACCATCGATCGACCAATCGATCGAGCCGAGCTTCTTCGGGTATCCAAGGACCTCACGTCCGAGAATGAGGGCGGCGTCGTCGTCGAGGATCATCCACGGGCAATGGATGCCCGTCGTGGCGAACGGACCGATACCGGTCTTGATGTGCACGAAGAGGCCGGCCTCGTGATAGACCGAGCCGTAGTTGCAGTCGGGAAACCACGCGCAGAACAGGTCCGCGATTGCGGGTTCAGCGAGCGCAACGCCCGCGGGCAGCCACGGCTGCATCTTCTCGGGGTCGATCTCGACGACAGCCGTCAGATAATGCGCATCGCGATAGATCAAGCCACGATCGGGAAGGGCGGCAAGCCGGGACGCGTGTTTGAGTCCATCGAGAATGTTCATCACAGCCGTCCGTAGACCGCGCGCAGGACCGGGTTCGACAGTCTGCTGGGCGTGAGAGCCGCTCCCGCTGTCTGGGCCTTGGCGAACAGTCCGGGCACGATGCGGCGTCGGCCGTCCGCGAGACCGGCGATCGCGGTTTTGGCTGCGTCTTCAGCGCTGACCCACAGGTAACCAGGGAGCAGGCTTTCCAGCGACGGGATACCGGCGGCCTCGGCGAACTCGGTGCGCACCGGTCCGGGAGCGAGCAGTGAACAGGTCACCCCGATGCCTGCGAGTTCGCCATGCAGCGATTCGGCGAACGTGTTCGCGAACGCTTTGCTCGCGGAGTACGTCGCGTTGTTTGGGCTCGGCTGATTGCCGGCGGTCGAGCCGGTGATGAGAATTGCGCCGCTGCGCCGCGCGATCATCCCCGGAAGGACGGCAAGCGTGAGGTCGTGCACGGCGTTGACGTTGAGTGACACCTGGTCGCGTTCCGCATCGGGGTCCATGTCAACGAGCCGCCCATAGGTGGCAGAGCCAGCGTTGTTGCACAGGATTGCGATTTCTCGGCCGCCTAAGTCAGTTGCGAGCTTCGCGCGCGATTCCGCATCTGACAGGTCACACGCGATCACTTCGATGTTCACTCCGTGGCCGGTGCGTAAGCGGACGGCAAGTTCATCGAGGCGCTGCTTGCGGCGTGCTACGAGTATCAGGGAGTAGCCACGCGCGGCGAGATTTTCGGCGAGGGCTGTGCCGATGCCCGAGGATGCGCCGGTGACGACCGCAGGCCGGGCCGGATTTGGTTTGGGAAGCGACATTCTCTTCTCCGTCAATGGGTTTCGTGGAAGTACGGGGATCGTTTGGCTCGGGAGGCCGAGCGCGGCTCGGTCGATTGCCGTATAGGTGTTAATGAGGCGGCGAAGCACCGCGATGTCGAGGAGAAGCTCGGATTGGCCGGCGAGCATCGTCGACTGTGGCTTGCGAATCTTCGCGAGCAGGTTCGACAACGGAACGGGAACCTCGCCTTGGATCAGGGCGATTTTCGTGATGAGGCGAGCACCCTCGGTGATCAGCTTGCCGGCACCGGCTCTCGGCGCGACGTTCCCGAAGAAATACAGGTTCGCCAGCCGCGGTGGCACGACATGTTGGTAAAGGAGGGGCTGTCCGTTGTGCCATTCGAGCAGGTCAGGCGCGAGGAACGGAAAGGCAGTCCGAAATCCGGTGGCCCAGAGAATGGTGTCGTACTCGCCACTCGAGCCATCGACGAAGTGCACTGTCCGACCGTCGAACCGCTTGATCTCCGGCCGGGTTTTCACCTTCCCATGGAGAACCGCGTACGGCATCGTGCTGTTCACGGTGACGTCTTTGTCGAAGAGGTCATGGCCGGGCTTGGGCAGTCCATACCGCTCGTACGCACCGACTGTCACCATGAGCGCGGCCTTGAAGGCGGCTTTCTGAACAAAACGCGGCGCCCAGATCTGGTCCAGCGATGAGACCGGAACACCCCACATAGTCTTAGGGATGAACCAGTAGCCCGTACGCATGGATAGATCCGCGGAACCGAACGCGTTTGCGGATTCAACCGCCAAATCGCACCCTGAATTGCCCGCGCCGACGACCAGCACCCGCCTGCCCTCAACATCGGAAGGGTTCCGGTACCGCTTCGAATGAATTTGCTTTCCCGTGAACTGACCCGGATACGTCGGGATGTTGAGCGCCCAGTAATGCCCGTTGGCGACCACGACCGCGGCATACCGCCGGACTTCGCCTGAGTCCAGACGCACAGTCCAGCCAGCCATGCCAGTGGCATCGATCGGGGTGGTCTCAGTGACTTCGGTGTTGAAGGAAATGCGCGGGGTGACGCCGAAATGGTCTGCGTAATCCTGCAGGTAGGCGCGCATCTGCGCCGCCGAGCAGAACATCGGATAGTCGTCCGGCATGGGGTAATCCGAATAGGCCGATGCCTGCTTCGAGCTGATCATCGTCGTCGAGTCGTAAACGCCGTGAGCCCAATTGCCACCGACATGGTCCGTCGCCTCGAAGTGGTCGTAGTCGAGCCCAGCGTCGATGAACGCCTTGGCAATTCCGAGGCCGGCATATCCGGCCCCGATGACGCAGTACCGACGTTCGCGCATCAACTGACCTCTCTAATATTGCTACGCCGTGAATATACAGCACTGTAGCTACAAAGATGTATATTGCTCGTGGGGCCATGATCTGTCAAGACCTGTTTAGGGAACTGATGTTCGGGCTCACCGCGCGTTCACGGCAGGCAACAGCAAACTCCCATCGATCGATAAGCTGGCAGGACAGCCCAACGCGGAGCTAGGAGAACTCGAGATGACGTGCCTGCGAGCGCAGATGAAGGAGTGACAATGACATCAGGCACTACCCGAAACGGCTCAAAGAAGCGGCCTTACGCTCCCCGCATGGCACCTGAAGAGCGACGCGAGCAGATCCTCGATGCCGCTCTCGATGTCATCGTCGAACACGGCGTGGGACGGGTGACCGTCGATGGACTCGCCAAAGCGATCGGCGTAACCCGGCCCGTGATTCACAGCCAGTTCACCGACAGCGATCACATCCTCCGGGCAGTTCTGGAACGCGAAGAAGCCCGCGCACTTGCCCAGCTGACGGACGTATTCGGAACGGCCAGTCAGACTTCGGCACCAGAGAACATCGCCGAGATGATCAAGGCCTATCTCGGTGCGGTTCTCGCTGAACCGAAGCGTTGGCGGGCGATTCTGCTGCCAGCCGGCTACCCGCCCGCGTTCCGCAAGCGGTTGCAGCGCGGGCAGGAGCTGATCACCGACATCTTCGAGCAGAGAGCACGCGCGTCGATGCCGCAGGATACGGACGTCGAAATGCTGGCCAAGGCCCTACTGGCCCTGGTTCTCGACGCGGGTCGCATCGCGCTTGAGGAACCTGACGACTTTCCGCCAGAACGAATCGCATCGTTCACGGCCACTATGGCGGCACGGGTCCTGGGCCACGACCAGCAAGTTTGACGACAGCGTCGCCACGGTTGCGAAAGATCAGGCACCACAGCCATCGGCGGCGGGGTGAAAAGTCAGGACTCGTTCACGCCGAGTGGGACTGTATGTGCTCTCGGGCCACTGCGCCAGATCGACACATACCAGACTGATTTGACGGCTTCGATCAAACGGTCGGTGGGAATCGTGCCCGGCTCATCCAGCAGGATCGCGATCGGCATGGCGATAAGTGCTTTGACGAGAGCTGGGACGTCGTCAGATGCCGGCTCGATCTGCCCGGTATCGCGAAGGGCTACGACGAACCTGGTCACGCGAGCGGTCAGTTGGTCGACAAAATCGGTCCACATTTTGGCCAACTGCGCGTCTGACGAACGCGCCTGCGCGCACGCGGTGAGGAGGGCTGAATTGGCACGCCACACCCTCACCATGTTGTTGATCATCGAGGCGGAGAGTCCTGCGGGGCTCTCCGAGAACTCCCATGAATCCAGCCCCTGCGTTGCCTGTTCGACTTCGCGCCAGACCTGCTCGAGAGCAGCCGCGACAACCGCGTACTTCGATTCGAAGTAGAAGTAGAACGCCGGTCGGGTGACGCCCGCGCGCTTCGCGATCTGCGAGACCGACAAGTCTGCGATCGGGACTGTACCGAGCAGATTGACGGCGGCATCGATTATGAGGGCGCGTTGTCGGTCGCCCCGACTGGGCGCGCGACGATCGCCAGCCACTGAGCGGGGGGCAGCCTGCGTCACTAGTGCGCCTTTCTCGTCGTACGGACATTCGCAGAGTAACACAAAGTTGACACGCTGTCAGTCAACCTGACAGTGTGTCAGTTATGCATCACCGCAGACCCACACCAGCGATACCGTGGCTGCTCGTTGCGCACATCGTGGCCTTCGCGATAGTCAGCTTTTTGGGCGCACATCTGGGCTGGCAGTTCACGCGCGGTCGCCAGCCTCACACGCCGCTCAAACGGAGGATCGCGTGACCACCCCACGTCGCACTACCCACGCCCGAACGGTGCTCCTGCCGGATCACCCTCGACGTTTTGGTCCGGTCACCCGACGCCGGATCACGCGATCAATCGCCGGCTTGGGTGTACTGTGGCTCGCCGCGCTGATCACCGTGACGGTCGGCGCTCCAGTCGCTGTGACAGCCTTCGCGCTCGGCATGACGATGCCTGGCGGAGACCTGTCGTATGCGGGCCACCCAGTCCTCGCGGTCGTCGGTGTGATCGTGCTGGTTCTGGCTGTCGCGATATGGTGGGCGGCCGGGCCCATCGTTCTTCCGTTGCTCGTTTGGATCGGGCTGGCGCTGCTGCCCGCATTCATAGGCGGTGGCGAGACCGTCTCCCCCACAATTATTCTCGCGATCCCTGTGGTTATTCTGACGGTCGCGGTGGCGATTCACGAAGTCCGGTTCCGGAGTCAGGAAGCGCGTGGCCGCGAGATCAACACGCGGCTTGCCCGGCAGAAGTTCGTCATAACCGGCCCGCCCGGAATACCCGAGGTAACCGAATCTTCGGAGGAGGACCTTGCCGCACTCCGCTATGCCCTCGACCTCGCGCTGCAACCCATCGACGAATTCACCGGATTCACCAAGATCGACCAGTTCCGTGAATCCGCGATCCGGTACCAGCTGAACTCGCTCGGCTACGCGCTCTCCACGGCGCAATACACCCGCACTCCAGCGTTTGCCGGGTATCTCGCGGAGGCACAGCAAAATGCAGTACTGAAAATGCTCGACCGACGAGTATGGGGCTACTGGGCCCTGGAGAACCTCTGGGGCAATCTGCGCTGGAATCCGGACCCGGTCGATCGCGAAAACATCATGCTGACGGGCTTTCTCGGCCTCCAAGTCGGCATGTACGAGACGCTCAACGATTCCCGCTTCTCGGCGCCGGGTGCGCTCACCTTTCGCTGGAACAAAGACCGCGCCTACGAGAACAGCTTCACGACTCTCGCCGAGTCTATCCACCGCAACATGCTTGCCTCGGATTACACGCTGTTCGCTTGCGAACCGAACTGGACGTACACCGTCTGCAATACCTTCGGGCTGAACACCTTGATCACTCATGATCGACTGCACGGAACCCACTTTGCCGACGACGTGATCGAACGCCTGCACAACTCCTACGAGACCGAATTCCTTCGCCCCGATGGCCGAATCATCGGCGTTCGATGCGATCGTCTGGGATTGTCATGGAACGTGTGGGCCGGACCGGCGATCCAGCTCACCACCGCGTTCTGGATGCACGCCGGTCTCCCCGACCTGGCACAACGGACCTGGTGGATCGTGCGCGACCAGGAGATCCGCCGGGACGGCGACAGAGTCTCGTTCCCAGTCGGTGTCAGTACCCGGCTCGACGCGGGCAATTACCGTTTCGGCAACGACGCCTACGGCCAGGCCATGATCACGATGGCGGCCCGCGAGATGGGCGACGAGCAAACCGCCGCCGCTGCGATCGCACAGCTCGAGTTCGGTGGTGAACCCGTCGAGGAGAATGGCGCGCGTCGCTACTCAGCCCTCTCCGGGCTCGGTAATCTGTACGCACTCCACAGCCGGTTCAACCGGGCTAGCGGCTTTCGGGACTTCGTCGCCTATGGCGCCCCCCGCCGAGTGGCGGACCGGCCCGATCCTGGCCGACACGGCCTATCCCGAGGTTCTGGTCGCCAAGGCAGTCACCGACGGCAAGGCGCTCGATCTCGTCCTGCGGCCTGGGTCCGGCCCGGTCCGCACGACACTGTGCATTGCCCGGCTAAACCCCAATCGCACGTACCGCGTTCATGGCGCGGCGAGTTCCGACCTCACCCCCGATGTGAGGGGCGAAGCAATCATCGAAATCGACCTGGGAGGCCGTCATGAAGTCAAAGTCATTCCTCAGTAGTCTTCGGCGGCGTGCGCGCTGGGCCCGAACGGAACAGTCCACACTGGACGCCCGGCTCGACCACGAGCGGATGACCCATTTGGTGGCGGAAGTCAGATTCGGAGATCCCGTCCTCGCCGCAGCGCTGTACACCGTCGCGTTCTGCCGTCAGATGGCAGTTCCCTCGATCGCTGCAGTCGTGCATCGAAACGGTCATGGTCCGATGATCAAGGACGGCCGCAAACGAAACGACGACACCTTGGTGTTCTTCGGTGAGTTTATGAAGAACGGCTACTCGTCGGAGCGCGGGAAGGCCGCCATCGCACGGTTGAACGAGATCCACGCTCCCTTCCCGATCACGAACGACCAGAGTCTTTATACCCTCGCCTCGCTCAGTTTCGAGGCCGATCGGATTCCGTCAGAGCTGGGTATAACGCTCCTGACCGACGACGAGAAGTTAGCCAACCAGCTGTTTTGGCACGGAGTCGGCGTCGCGATGGGCCTGCACGACATCCCCGGCTACTACGACGATTTCTGGCAGTGGATGCTCCGCTATGAACGGGACAACTGGGCACACTCAGCCGGTGGCGAGGCAGTTGCCCGTGCGGTGCTCGACGACTTCGCAGCTCGCTGGCTAACGCGACATCTCAAACCCCTCGGATTCAAAGCTGCGACCGTGCTCTGCGGCGACGAACTTCTCGACGTTCTGCACATCGAACGCCCGAGCGCAGCAGTTCGGCAGGCCGTGAAGTTCGCGCTACGTGCGTACGCGCTGGCGCGGAGGCTTCTCCCTGACTCGAAGGACCGATCGTGGGCTGACCACTTCGGCGCCAGCTACGGACCCTGTCCCCATCTGTCGAGAGTCGGCTACAAGCCGCGCACTGCCAATCCGTCCGTATCTTGACCGCAGTCGGTGCGGCTCCCATCGGAGCGCGGGCCAGGCCAACCCCTGAAGCAACTTGCCTTCTATCGCGGAGTGCAGATTAGTTTGGAACCGCCTAATGAATCGATACGTGGCCGATCGGCTCAAATCCCCGGCCTCAGTGTTGGGCGAGCCGGGGAATTGAGCGTTCCCTGCGATGCGGAACCTAAGCCGCCTGGAGCTGGCGCTGTACTGTCCGCACCGGGAGCATCGCAATGTCGGCTAGCGTCGCGGTCGGCGACTGCGTGTAGAAGTGGTCAGGGAGCGCGTGTCGAAAGACCTTCTTCCACGTGCTGTATACCTGCCGGGCCATCGACTCCTCGTGGTAGGGGATTCCGTACTTCTCGCAGATCACCTTCACTTCGGCCGAAATCTCTCGATAGCGGTGCGCCGGGAGGTCTGGGAACGCGTGGTGCTCGATCTGGTAGGTCAGATTGCCCGACAGGATGTCGACGTACCGATTACCGGTGAAGTTCGCCGAGCCGAGGATCTGACGATAGTGCCAGCCAGCGAGAGTCTCATTCTCGGTCTCTTCGATGGAAAAGGTCTCGACCCCCTCCGGGAAGTGGCCGCACCAAATCACGTTTGATGCCCACAGATTGCGAACCACGTTCGCAACGACATTTCCGGCGAATGTGAATGGCGCACCCGGGCCCGACAGCAGCGGGAAGATGACGTAGTCCTTCAATGCCTGTTTCCCACCCTTGCCACGGACGCGAGCGAGGCCTTCCTTCATGTCGTCCCACGACTTCTCGCCTGAGATGAACTTCTCTAACTGAAGCTCTTGGAGGGCAGTCCCCCACTGGAAGGTCAGCTGCAGCGCCAGATTGAAGACTGGGTTTAGCAGCCAGATCGGATGCCAAGGGGTCTCCTCGGTGATCCGGAAGGCGCCGTAGCCGGTGGCGTCGTGGTCCTTGCCAATAATGTTGGTGAAGGTGTGGTGCATGTAATTGTGTGTGTACAACCAGCTGTCGGCGTGAATGCTGTTGTCCCAGTCGAAGTTCTTCGAGGTCAGGGCCGGGTCCTGCATGAAGTCGTACTGACCGTGCATGACGTTATGGCCGATCTCCATGTTGTCGAGAATCTTCGACAGTGAGAGAGCAGCGATGCCACCGAGCCAGGCCGGGGGCAGCCAGCCGAAGAACAGCATCGCGCGCCCTGCCAATTCGAGCTTCTTCTGCACGTCGATGAGATTGCGGATGTACGTGGCATCTCGCTCCCCCAAATCGGCAACGACGCGGGCCCGTATTCCCTCCATTTCCTTACCGAATTCTTCGATCTGTTCGGGGGTCAGTCTTTTGGTGTCAGGCATCGCTTTTTCCTACGGGTTGAGTGTGTGGCTGACTTCGGCCGGACATGGGGCACGCCCGTGAGGACGCTGCGGGAGCCTGGATGGGGTCAAGGCTGGAGCAACCAGTCATGCGTCAGTGTCAATATCAGTGAACGGTTGTTCTCTGAAAACGGTAGACCAATCGGTCTCAATTTGGCAATGTGCGGCGCTGTGACGTTGCGAACAGCGAATACAACGAATGGGAGTGGATTCAGTGGGGGTGTGTAAGTGTGTCGAAGACGGCTTGGCCTGTTCACTCTCATGTCGAGAAGTTTTGCCGGCGCCCCGCACGGCAACGCCCATTGTCGACACCTTCGCGTGCTGTCAGGCGAGCTGGCGCATCAGGCTCCGAAGATTGCCTTCGCTTGTATGGTCTTGCCCGCCTCGGGAATGTGCAGAGGTGCCGGTAAAGCCAACGATGTTGCATTCGGTCCTCGCTCGATGAGGCTCACCCGCCCCGCACATTTCGATGCGCCGCTTGAGGTGCGGAGTCGCTTTAGAACCGCCGCACCTGCCGGAGAATCCGCTGGGTCAATGTGGGCAACGTCGATGCCTCGTGACGAACTAGGTGGTGGATTATCAGCTCGATCCAGGCGCCGACAAGGGTCAAAACGTCCTCTTGCTCAAGGGGCGCCAGTGGCGGGTTGCTGGCGGCTCGAAACGAATTGAGTCTTGGCCGCGCGGCCGCTGCGAAGTCGTCGATCGCCTTGTCTCGTCGTTCGCGGATCCGCTGCCCTGCCGCCATTGCTTCGAGGAAGAACATTCGAGTAAACGCGGGCTGTCCTGCCAGGGCGGCGAGGACGCCAGAAACGATCGCTTCACCGTCCGGATCCGACAGTTCGGCGTCGGCTGCGCCCCTGCTAAGCAGAATCAGCATCTCGAGAGCCTGATCGTATTCGGACTCCTCTACGCTGTCGGCTATCTGATAGGCGGGGAACGCCTCGGCCAGCAGCTATTCGGGATGTACGGTCCGATCGTCAGCGTTCCGGTATTCGGCTTTGGGAACCTGGTCCTCGTTTCCGAACCCGGTCTCGTGAAACAGGTGCTAACCGAAAACCCCCAGGTGCTGCTTGGCGGCGAGGGTGTCGGCCCGGCAGCCGCGATATATGGGCACGACTCGATGTTCGTGCAGGAAGAACCGGAGCACCTCCGGCGGGCGACGGTTGCTCACCTCACCGCTGCACGGCGACGCGCTGCGCTCCTACGTTCCGATCATCGAGTCCGCCACGCGATGAGCGATGGCCGACTGCCGACCGATCGCCCCTTTCAGTTGCTGTACGCAGCGCGGGCGATGACTCTCGATGTGATCGTGCGCGTGATCTTCGGGGTGAACGATCCGGGCGACATCCAACGGTTGGGTCACCCATTCGAGGAACTCCTTGATCTCGGCCTGACCGAAGAAACGACGATGCGCTATGCGCTGCGCCGCTTCGGCACCTTGCGATGGTGACGCCACCGGGACCGTGTTAACGAAGACCTGGCGTCCGTCTTGCTCCCGTTCATCGCCGAACGTCGGTCTGACCCCGACCTGGCGACTCGTACCGATGTACTCAGCGTGCTGCTCAAGGTGCGCGACGAGGACGGCAACGGACTGAGCGATAGCGCCATCCGCGATGACCTCGTCACGCTCGTGCTTGCGGGACACGAAACCACCGCGACCACCTTGTCGTGGCTGTTCGATGCGCTGCTGCACCGACCCGAGGTACTGGCGCGAGTCCGTGCTGAGGCAGAGACCGGCGAGACTGGGTACACCCACGCAGTGATCAACGAGACGCTTCGGCTACGTCCTCCTGTGCCGTTCACCAGCCGCGTGACAACGACCTCCTATCGGCTCGGTGACCACGTCCTCGAGCCGGGTACGCGAATCGTTCTGTACATTGACGCCGTCAACAAGAACCCAAAGACGTACGCGCAGCCGCACGAATTCCACGCAGAACGATTCCTTCACCAGCGTCCGAACATGTACGCCTGGATTCCGTTCGGTGGCGGACTCAAACGGTGCCTCGGTGCAAGTTTTTCAATGATCGAGCTGACCACTGTGCTGCACACACTGCTACTACACGGCGACTTCAGACCTGCCAGCACAAAGGAAGAGTCACCGGTCCGTCGGTCGGTCGTTGTCGTCCCCCGCAATGGAACGCGGCTGTTCTACCGGCCTCGCGAATCGGAGAAGTGACGTCGGTACACCTAGTCGTTTACGACCTTAGGGCGCGCTTTGGCGCCGCGCAGGACCGTGTCGGTCGCGACGGCCAGCGGGTCCCAGTAATTACCCTTGGGCGGCATCTGGTCGGCTACGCCGAAGACCTTTCCGTTGCGAATCTCTTTGAACAGATCCTTCGAGACGACGGCGCCCGCTGCGCCGACACCGGACAGCATGACGCCCTCAACACCGGGGCCCCATCCCATACTCGCGCCCGCGAGGTACAGTCCCTTGATGTCGGTTTTTGGGGCCGGTCGCATCGGCCCGATCTGGCGTAAGTTCATCTCGATGCCGTACGACCCGCCCGCGGTGGAGTGGGTGTACCGCTCCTGGGTGATCGGGGTGCCGGCCTCCTGCCACACGATATGTTCACGGAAACCAGGAATCACTTCCTCGGCGAGGTCGATCAGAATATCGGTGACCGCGTCCTTGGTCGCAAGATACGTCGGGTTATCGCGGTACTTCTCACCGCCCACCGGCCCATCATCGCTGATGCCCCACAGGTCATGATCGGCAGGCATATAGGTCATAACCTCGACAACTGAATGGCCCGCAGGTGCCAGCGGAGTCGCAGAATCCTTGTTGGTTCCGATATGGATCATCGCGCAGACGTTTTCGCGCACGGCCCGTAACCAGACCTCGCGGTCTCCCCCGGCCTTCTTCCAGTTGATCGCATCCTGCATTGGACCGAAGTCAGCGTCGGCACGGAACTTCCAGATCTGCGAGCTGGTCATCGTCTTAGCCAGATCGATATCGAGGCCAAAGTAGGTGTTGAACAGCGGCCACGCCATCGAATAGTTCGACACCATCGCCTTTTTTACCGCCGACACATCTGAGGGGTCGAGCAATTCGAGATAGGTGCGCTTAAGGTCGGCGTTCGAAACCACGACCGGTGCTGTGAACACGTCGCCACCGTCAACCAAAACCCCGGTCACCGCGCCGTCCTCGACCAGAATTTGGCGCACGCGCGCATTGAGTCGGTAATCACCGCCGTTGGCGCGAACTACTTCTGCCATGGTTGCGGACATTGACTGACCCCCACCGACCGGGAAGTAGGCACCGCCTTCAATGTAGTTTTTGAGAAACCCCGCTTGGACGATTGCAGGTGCGCGGGTCGCGGGCGAGGCGAACGCCGGTGTCTGTCCTCCGAGCACTGGTCGTGGTGCAGGGCCGATGCCGCACACGTCGAAGACGCGGGTCAATGGCATGATCGCGAACGGAGCGGCCCAGCCGGCCCGCAGTATCGTGGCGGCTAAGCCTTTCGTCGAGGCGGGGGTGGTTGCCCGGTCCACTGCGTTGGCCAGCTTGCGGATGATGCGCATGTAGCGGCGCAGCGCAGCGGCATCGTCGGGGAAAGCTTCAATGAGCCGGTCTTGGTAGAGGTCCCAACCTCGCGGCACCTTGAACCTAACTGATGGAAAGTTGAGGACGTCGAACCCATCTGGATCAATCTCCTGAAACTCGATCCGTCCCTCTGCGCCGACGCCTCGCAAGATTGTGGGGATGTTTCCTTCTGGTCGTCCGCAGTCGCCGAGATAGTGAACCCCTACCTCAAACTCGTAGCCCTTTCGTCGGAACACATGGGTGCAGCCGCCAAGAACGTCACCTTGCTCGAGCACGAGTGTGCGCTTTCCATTGGCGGCTAGATACGCCGCTGCGGTCATTCCGCCCATTCCGCTGCCAATGACGATGGCGTCCCAGTCGGTCTTCATGAAATCAGTCCTCACATCACGGCGAAAGTAGACCGGACGATCTACAATGGCAGAGTCTACGCAGAAGTAGATTGATTGGTCTACAGGGGGTGACGACGATGACACAAGGACCGAGGCAGCGGTTGGTGACCAGCGCCATCGCGTTGATGTGCGAACGAGGTGTCCATGCCACGGGGCTGAGGGAACTGCTTGAGCACAGTGGAACCGCACGCAGATCGATCTATCAGAACTTTCCGGGCGGAAAATCGGAGTTGATCGAATACGCAACTCGTGTGGCGGGACGCCATCTATCCCGTCAGATCGCGGAATTCCTTGAAGCCGGCCCGGCTTCGGGCGTCGAAGCGCTCATCGATGACTGGATCTCAACTTTGCTTGAGACCGACTACGTACGTGGTTGTCCGATAAACGCAGCGGCCCAGTCGGGACCGTCGGAACCGGCCATCCAGGCCGCCGCAGCTGATGTGTTCACAGCATGGAGGAACCAGTTTGTCGGTGCGTTTGTTGAGTACGCCATCCCAATAGATACCGCAGAGATGATCGCGGACGTAACCATTTCCACCATTGAAGGCGCCATTGTGCAAAGTCGAGCAAGCCGATCAATCAGCCCGCTCGCCAACGCGAAAGAGGTCCTGATACCCATGATCAGAGGATTCGGCCAATCAGATGCGAACCTCGAGGTACGCGATTGAGAGGACAAGATCGCCGCGCTTGTGAGGACTGTGCACTCGTGCAGAGAAACGAACCAATTCGCCCTGGAACTGACGTGCATTCTTCGGCACTTGTCGAGAAGTGCCGCGCGCGGTCACTGCCTGCTGATTTCTGTCATCCGGTCGACGAGGCGACGCAGTTCCGCAGCCCGCTGCGCATCAGCGCGACCGTCGTTCGCGTGGTCGGTGTAGGCCGCCGAGAGCGAGATGTACCACCAGAGCTGATCCTCCACGCCAGCATTGAATCGGTCCCAAATTGAGGGGCCATCAGTCTCAAGATCGCTGACAGTCGAACGCGCGTTGTGGACCTTGTCGGCCAGGGAGACGCGCACTGTCGCTGGGTCTCGGGTGGCGGTCAGGTGATCGAGGTAGGTCTGCTTGCGGGTCCGGAAGTCCGGGATCTCCTCCTTCTTGGCACCGGAACACCCGATCACGATGTCGCGGACCCGCGCACCGAATCTTTGCTCGAGCGCGTCGGCCCCATTTTCATCGACGTCCTCGATGTAGTCGTGCAGCAAGCCCGCAATGGCCTCATCAGTGTCACCGCCATCCTCGATCACCATTCCGGATACTGCCATCAAGTGACTGATGTACGGAATTCGCGGCCGGCTGTCCCCCTCGGCGCGCTTGCGGGTCTGGTCACTGTGCTTGTCGGCAGCAAATGCCACCGCCTCGGCCAATCTCACCGGATCGATCTTCATGGTCTGCTCGGTCAAAATCATCACCTTTCTCTGGGATGGTTCGATGTCGAGGAGAACGCGATCCAGCACCGTTGTACGCAGTCTCCTGCCCAGCTCCAGATACGATTCATAGTGACACAGGGGTGCGACAGCGTGTGCGCGGTCACTGCTTTGCGCTTTTAACCGCGGACTTGCAGCACGAGTTTGCCGCGGGTGCGGAAGGTTCGGCTCTTACGGTGCGCCTCGGCCGCCTCGGCTAGGGGGTAGACACTGTCGACCACGGACCGGATGTGCCCTTGCGTCATCAAGTCGGCGATGGCACTCAGCTCCTGGCCTCGTGCTTTCACGGCGATGACCGATGCACGCTGGCCACCGAGGATGCGGGAACGCACGGTGGACTGCGCCCATCGCGCGAAGGTAGCGAGGTTGGGCACCGTCGTGATGTAGAGCCCGTCGCGGGCCAGTACATTGCTGCAGCTGTCCAGGCTCTCCCTGCCGAGGGTGTCAAAGACAAGGTTTTGGCCACTAACGACGTCGGTGAATCGCTCCTCGGTGTAATCAACGACCGCAGCTGCTCCGAGGCCGCGGACGAACTCGGCGTTGGCTGCGCTGCACACGGCGGTGACGTGTGCTCCGGCATGGCTGGCGAGCTGGACCGCGTAGTGCCCCACCCCGCCGGACGCGCCCACCACAACGACTTTGGAGCCCGCCGAGATGCGGGCTATACCAAATAGGCTCTGCCAGGCGGTGAGTCCCGCCACCGGCACTGCCGCTGCTTCGATATGGCTGATCGCCGGTGGCTTCAGCGCCACGCACGAGGCATTGACCGCCATGTACTGTGCATAACCGCCCATGTGGCCGAGTTGGCTTTGCATAGAGAAGACTTCATCGCCGACCGCGAAGTCCTCGACCTTAGCCCCTACCTCGACGACCACACCGGATACGTCGCTTCCGGGGATGGTCGGGGGTCGGCCGACTAGGTATCGGCCGACGTAGGTTCCTTGCCGCAGCATCCAGTCACGTGGGTTGACTCCTGCCGCGTGCACCTCGATGAGCACCTGGTTCGGCCCTGGCCGAGGAGTGGGCCGCTGCCCGTAGTGCAGGACCTCTGGTCCCCCGTGCCGCTCGAAGTAAACCGCTTCCATCGTGTCCCCTTCTTCCCATAGTCTCATTTCGAGACTGAACGCTAGCACGAGCAGTCTTCTTTTGAAACTAGCCAGGGTAAGATCGATGCATGCGCTATGACGATCTCGCCGACTTCCCGTGCTCGATCACCCGCCCGCTGGTGATCCTCGGCGACCGCTGGACGCTGCTGGTGCTGAAAACATCGTTCACCGGCATCCGGCGGTTCAACGAGTTCCAGCGCGCGCTCGGCGTGTCCCGCAGTCGGCTGCAAGACCGCCTAGACCGGCTTGTCGATCACGCGATCCTGGCCAAACAGAAGACTCCCGGCAGCGCTCATGAGGAATACCGACTCACCGAAAAGGGACACGACCTCTACCCGATTCTGATGGCGATCAAGGACTGGGGCGACGTCTACATGGCGCCGGAAGGCCCGCCCGTGCACTATCAGCACCGCGGTTGCTCCGGCGAAGCGCACGTGCGGCTCGAATGCGATTGCTGCGGAGACGATCTCACCGCCCGCGATATTGAGCTGGCACCGGGACCGGGCCTGCTGACCGAGGACGGCGACCGCAGCAGCCGGGACGGAGCGGAGCTTATGCGCGCGCAAAATCACGCAGGTGCCGGCAAACCTCGTCAATAGCTCGCCTCGCCTGCGCGAATACATTGACCTCCGTGAAGAATCCGTGAAAGACGCCGGTGTACCTGATCAGCGAGACGGATACACCGTCCTGGCGCAACCGCGCCGCGTACGCTTCGGCGTCGTCGCGGATCGGGTCGACCTCAGCGGTCAGGATCAGCGCAGGCGGCAGGCCGCGAAGTGACTGGGCACGCATAGGTGCCGCGAGGTGGTCGTCCACTCGGCATCCTCGGCCAACGTATTGATCCCAGAGCCAGCGCGCATCCGCCGCGCCCAAAAACGGCGAGTCGGCGAACTCCGACCATGATGGCGCGGTGAACGTCCCGTCGACTGCGGGGTAAGCGAGCACCTGAGTCACAGGGAGGGGGCGGTCTTTGTCCCGTCGGCTCAGACACAGGGCGGCGGCAAGATTGCCACCCGCGGAGTCGCCCCCGACCGCGATACGGTTCGGATCGATGCCGTACTTCGGCGCTGTGCGTAAAAGCCACGCGTAGGCATCGAGGCAGTCTTCAAGCGCTGCCGGGTACGGGTTCTCGGGAGCTAGACGGTAGTCCAGGGACACGACTGACCAGCCAGACCCGGCGGCAATCGCACGGCACACATCGTCGGGTCCGTCCAGGGTTCCCATGACGAAACCGCCGCCATGCAGGTAGACCAGGGCAGGACTGTTGCCGTCGGCACCGTCCCCGCGGTACAGGCGGGCCTCGATTGTGCCCGCCCGGGTCGGCACGGTCATTTGTTCGAAATGGTCCACCGACGCGGTCGACGCCGCCGTCGGGGTTGTGTTCAAGAGGGCGCGAGCCTGCTCAGGCCCCAGCTCCCGAATGGGTTTCCGCAGAACTTGGGTAATCATGTGGGCCGCGCTTTTCGCGTTGTCGTCCAGCAGGTTCCACCAAGCGGAAGTGTCGTCGTTCATCTCAGGACCTCGCAAGCCGTTGACAAGTAGTGATCTGTGCCTCACCATCATAGTCATATGACCAAGACAAATGAACAGAACTAGGGCGATCCCTGGAATCTGCTGCTGACGGTCACCGCACAGGCGATCTCGTCACAATCGAAAGGATAGAAGGATGACCGAAACCACGATCGGCCCCGCGACATGCGGGGTTGACGAGCTCGGCGGGGTCGAAGTTCGTATCGAGGATGATGCGAGTCCGATCGTTCGGCTGATTGGCCGGACGATCGCTGACTCCGTCCGCGCGAACAGTGCGAACTCCATCCTGGAAGGGCTGGAAGGCACCATCGCTCTCCGCTCCCACGAGACTCCGCAGGCTGCGACAATCAGCATCTCGAACGGCGCCGTTGCGGTATCAAACGGTGTGTTCGCCGAGCCCGACCTCACTTTGACTGTCGATCTGAACGGCCGGTTCGCACTGATCGGAGAACCTGTGGGTGCGGGTGCCGATGCTCTTGCCGCAGTGACGCTGACGCTGCTGTCGCCACCACTTCCGGATTGGAAAGTCGCAGCGGAGAGGTTCTGGGCGGCGGCCCGGTCGGTACCGGGGGTTCCTGACGTTCTTGTTGCGATCGCCGACGGCCCCGAGGGGCTGGACCAGCAGGTCGTCGGAGAGGGCGAGTCTCATTATGTGATCGCCGGTCCCCCAGATCTGTTGACCGGCATCTTCACGGGCGCCGATGACCTAGTCGCCGCCCTGTCCACTGGTCTGATCGGCGTGCGCGGCACGCTCTCGCAGCTATCGGTCCTAGTCGCCGCATCCTGGAAGGTTCGCTTCAATGTCTGAAATCACCACTACCTCAACGGGTCTTGCTCCCGCTGTTCACACGGTCCGGCTCGAGGCCACGAATCACGAGGGCTGTTTCCTCGGAAAGAACGTCGCGCCCAAGAAGTTCACTGCGAGCGCGGGCTCAGGCTTCGCGTTCGCCGATCTGCTTTTCGGCCTCGATCTCGGTAACGCGCCGGCCTTTGGATTCGCCTACCCCGATTGGCGCGGTCACCTCGCCGACCTGAACTTCCGTCCGGACATGACAACGCTCGTGCAGTGGAGTCCGGGCCTGCAGTCCGTCATCGGTGATTATTGGCAAGCGGACGGCACCCCGGTCGGTATCTGTCCGCGCAACCTCGCCCGGAAGCTGGTCGACCGACTCGCAGCACGCGGTTTCACAGCCACTGTGGCCGTCGAGATCGAGGCGACCCTGTTTCAGGAGTCCATCCACGAGGCACGAGCAAAGGGATATCGCGACTTAACCCCGCTCGGTGGTTCCGCGGGCACCGCCTACCACCTTGCAAAATCGAAGGACTGGAATGACTACATGTCGGCGGTCGCGCACCGACTCGACGAGATCGGCATCGAGTGGGAGGCGTGGAGCGACGAGGACGCAGCAGGACAAGTCGAACTCAACCTGGTCCCGGGTGATCCGATCTCGGTATGCGACGCCTGGGCGCGCGCCCGGCAGGTGATGCGCGAGGTGGCCTTCGAGCGCGGCCACACCGTGACCTTCATGGCCAAGCCGACCGCGGGGTATGGCCAAGCCTCGCACGTCAACATGTCCTTGCAGCGTGATGGCGTCAACGTGTTCTATGCTCCCGATGGGCCGTCGCCGACAATGCTGCACGCCGTCGGCGGACTCCTCGCGACAATGCGGGGCGCGACGTCGATCATGCTTCCGCAAATTACTTCTTACCGCCGCCTGGTCGACCTGAGCGGCCCGCCGACGACGGTCACGTGGGGCATCAGCAACAAGAGCACTGCGGTACGAGCGGTATGCGGGCATCCGGAGTACTCGCGCCTCGAGTACCGCGTTCCGGGCGCCGACGTGAACCTGTACCTCGCGGTCGCGACGATTCTCGCCGGTGTGATCGCTGGCGTCGACGGCGAGATCGAGCCGCCCGATCCAGTCAGTGACCTGGCGTGGTGTGTGCCCGACCTCGAGCGGCTGCCGGACACCATCACCAAGGCGGCGGAGGCGCTCGAGACGGACCTGATCCTGCGCGAGCAGCTTGGTGATGAGTTCGTCGACTACTGGGTCGGCACCCGGCGCTGGGAGTGGATGCAGTTCCACACTACGGGCGGAGATCCGTTCGCTGAGCTCTCCGAGTGGGAGTCGGCCCGATACTTCGAGTTCCCGTGACCGCGGGCAACGCGGCGCAGGGCGCCGTCCGCCCGATCATCGGCACAACCGGCCGCCGGGTTCGGCTTGGCTTAGTCGAGGGTCTGGACACACGGTACGGTCACCTGTTCACCGACACCTTCATGTCCGACTTCTCCGAGCGAATCGCACGGGCCGGTGGCATTCCGGTGAACCTGCCCTACGACGCCGACCCGGATGCACTGTGCCACTGGCTGTCCGGCGTGGTGATTACCGGCGGCCAAGATGTCCATCCCACGTGCTGGGGCGGTGATACTTCGGTAGTTCGTGATGTGGATCCACGAGATGATCCGATGGTCCACGACGCCGAACGGGACGCCTTCGAGATTGCGCTCGCTAAGGCAGCGCTCGACCGGAACATCCCGATTCTCGGCGTGTGCCGCGGCCTGCAGGTTCTGAACGTCGCACTTGGCGGAACGCTGGTCCCGCACCTGCCGCCCGGCTCCGTCGAGCACCTGTCAGCGTCTCCCCCGCTCACCGACGGTTTCGACGACCACAAGGTGACGTTCGAGCCTGGTTCGATTGCCGAGCGGCTGTTCGGCGCCAGCGCAGTCACAAATTCGTGGCACCATCAGGCAGTTGACCGCTGCGGCGCCGGCCTCGTGGTCACCGGGCGCACGGCTGACGGCGTCGTTGAAGCAGTCGAGCTGCCAGGCTCGCCAGTGCTCGGTGTCCAGTGGCATCCCGAGTGGATGGAGCGCGACGATCCAACGTTGAGCTGGATCGTTACCGAGGGCAGTAGGCGAATCTGAATGAGGAAGACTGTGGGCCGCTACCGAACGGTTGCGGCCCACAGTCACTTTCGGGTCAGTGCGGTGTTAGTCCACGCCTACCCAGGAAACGAGAGACCGTAGATTCTGCTCGGAGGGAGCTTTCGAGGCCCGGGGCGCAGGCTCGGTGGCGTCGCCAAGGTTTGCAGCCATCCAGCTATCGAGCACTCCGATAGTGAGCTCGATCTGTCGCTCCGCTGCCGTGCGGTCGGTGAACACCAGCCAGTTAAGCGCGAACCCGTCAGACAGCGCGGACACGATGTAGGTCAGCGCATCGACGGTGTCTGAGTCAACCGACTGGCCAGCAGCGGTCTCGGCGGTCTCAAGAATGGGCCGCATGGTTGCGAAGGCCTCGTTGTACATCATCTCGGCCTGCTCGCCCTCCTGGCGCTGGGCCCAGCTAACTAGCTCGATGATCGTAGCGCCGAAGTCCCGGTTGTCGAGGTACCACTCCAGCAGCCCTCGCAGCAGAGCGCGCGCACTGGTCTCCACTTCACTGTGGACGGCATTGCGCGTCAGCACTTCTCGATACTGCCCAGCAACGTACCCGAAGACCTCCGCAAACAGTTCCTCCTTCGTGGCGAAGCAGTAGTGCAGCGTTGCCAGCGGAGCCTTCGCCTCCTGAGCAATGCGGCGTGTGGTGGCACCGTCCACGCCATGCGCGGCGATCACGCGCACGGCCGCTGCCACAAGTTCGGCGCGACGTTCGGCGGCGGGAATGCGCGGCATGCGGCCCTCCTGTCAAAGCATTTACGGACGTTTGATCAAGTCAATCTAACAGCTTCTCCCTGCCCAGAAAAGTGAAAACGCGTCAATTCGCTCCCTCAGATGTATAAGTCATATGACTTGATCGTACGACCAACTCGCGCTATCGTTATGACAGCAATCACATTCAAGTCCCGGGTTCCGCGGCAGTCCCGCTGCGCGGCAACGCGACCGGAACCCAGAAATCTCGCAGAGGACGACATGACCGAAGTGAAAGTAGTGCGCCGTGAGGGCGCGATCGCACTCGATCGCATGGCTATGGCTCCGCCGCTCGGTACCCTCATCGACCTCCTGGCGAACCAGGCCGACAACTTCTCCGACCGCGAGTTCCTTCGGTTTGCAGAAGGTTCCTGGACATTCGGCGAGGTCGATGAGTGGACCTCGCGCCTGGCGCACCGCCTGATCGCCGAAGACGGCGTCCGCACGGGTGACCGAGCCGCGATCATGCTGCCTAACGTCGTGCAGTGGCCAATTGCCTGGCTTTCGATCCTCAAGGCGGGTGGCGTTGCGGTGCCGGTGAACTCGTCGTACCAGCACGCCGACCTGGAATTCGTGCTGCGGGACTCCGGCGCTCATTTGATCTTCACCGACGCCGCGCACACCACGCTTGTCGATGAGGTGCGCGCCGCGAACGCCGATCTGGCCCACATCCGGATCGTGGAAGTCAGGTCGAGCGACGAGCTCGCCCAGTATCCGGCGGCCCGGCCGCAGGTCGCCATCTCCGGAGATACTCTCGCAAATCTCCAGTACACCTCAGGGACCACCGGATTCCCGAAAGCGTGCATGCTGACCCACGACTATTGGATCCGGCTGGGCTGGGTCTGCGCGGGCGCAGCGGACCTCGGGCCTGACGACGTCGTACTCACCTCGCAGCCGTTCTCCTACATGGACCCGCAGTGGAACACCTCACTTTGCCTGACGATCGGTGCACCGCTGGTGGTCCTCCCCCGGTTCTCCGCGTCGGGTTTCATGGCCGACGTACGTCGGCACCGGGCCACGTTCTGCTACGTACTCGGCTCGATGCCCACGCTGCTGTTCAAGCAGCCACCGAGCCCGCAGGACTGCAACAACGATCTGCGCCTTGTGCTGTGCTCGGCCATTCCCGTCGCCCTGCATGCTCAGCTCGAACAGCGCTGGGGCGCACCGTGGCGGGAGATCTTCGGGATGACCGAAAGCGGAGTTGATCTGGTCAGCCTTCCTGAAAACACGGCCGACATCGGCAGCGGCCGGCTGGGGCTGCCGGTTCCCACGAAGGAGGTCCGAGTGGTCGATCCGCAGGGCCGGGACGTCGCCGAGGGCGAATCCGGCGAGCTGATCACCTCAGGCAGACCGATGATGCTCGGCTACTGGAACCGGCCCGGAGACACGGCCCAGGTTTTGCGCGACGGCTGGCTGCATACCGGCGATATCGCGCTCCGCGAGGCGGATAGCTACCGGCTGGTCGGCCGTATCAAGGACATGGTTCGCCGCGGCGGGGAGAACATCGCGAGCGCCGAGGTCGAGCGCGTCCTTGAGCGCGACGACAGCGTCGTTGCTGCGGCAGTGGTCGGTGTACCGGACGAGCTGTTCGGCGAGGAAGTCAAAGCCTACTTGCAGCTGTTCCCCGGCGTCGCAGAGGACCGCGCGACGGCACTGCGGATCATCACTCAGGCGCGAAATCAGCTGGCACGCTTCAAGGTTCCGCGATACGTCGAATTCGTTGCGGACTTCCCGCGGACCCCTTCCGAGCGCGTGTCCAAGCCGGTGCTCAAGGCGCGCTCCGCCGATCAACCCGGCATCACCTATGACCTGAAGCCACCGCGCATAGCGGGCAATGGCAACTAAGGAGTCAGATATGACCAACGCCTACCTGAACGTGCACATCGTCGACGATGTCGCGATACTCACGCTGAACCGCCCCGGGAAACTCAACGCGATGGACGTGGCCACGCGGGTACTGCTCGCGCAAACCATCCGCCGCTTCGGGACCGGTGACCGCGTCCGCGGGATCGTTCTCACGGGCACGGGGCGGGCCTTCTCCGCCGGTGAAGACCTGCAGACGGTGCCGAGCACCTACGAGGAGCTTCGCGAGGCCTTCGCGACCTTCCACGACATCACCCGCGCCATTCTCGAGGCGAAGGTTCCCGTGATCGCGGCCGTGAACGGGATCGCGGTCGGCGGCGCCTCGGAGATCACGCTGTGCTGTGACGCGCGGATCGGAAACCCCGCCGCCGAGTACTACCAGCCGGAAAACCACCGGGGGATCATCATCTCCAACGCTTCGAGCTTCCTGATGGGTCGACTCGTACGCAATCACGCGATGCGAATCATCCTGGGCTCCCAGCGGATCGGCGCGGATGAAGCCCTGCGCATCGGGCTTCTCGACGAGATCGCTGCCCCGGACGAGCTGGTGAACCGCGCGGTCGAGGTGGTCAGACAGTGGAACTCCGATCCGCGCGTCACCGCGCTGCACCTGAGTCTGCTGCGCCCCCGTCCCGAAGATATCGAGGCCGCGTTTGCCCGAGAAGACGACGCCGCCCGGCAGTCCTGGGAATCCGGCGCCTTCAGCGAAGGCATCGAGGGCTTCTGGACATCCAAAAATTCCGCGCTGAAGAACGCGGCGCCGTCAGCGCCCGCACAGAGCAATTGAGATCGGAGACGATGATGATCACCACTGAGGCAGCAGTTCTCACCGCGCTGAACGAACCACTGGAATTCACCGAGATCGTGGTGGACAATCCCGAGCCCAGCGAGGTCCGCATCGCAGTGTCCAACGTGGGCCTGTGCCACAGCGATCTCCACTACATGACGGGCACCGTGCACGCCGACCTGCCTGTCGTGGTTGGGCACGAGGTGGCGGGCGTCGTCGAGTCGGTGGGCTCCGCAGTGATCTCGCTGCGCCCCGGGGACCGGGTCGTCGGGGCCCTCACCCCTTCGTGCGGGCTGTGCCGCAACTGTGCAGCTGGGCACTCGACGCAGTGCCAGCGCGTCCCGCAGATCCGGCAGCGTCCCCGCCCTGCCTTCCAGTTGCCCGGAGGCCAGGCCGTCGAGCGGCTCGGCGACATCGGCGCGTTCTCACGCCACACCCTGATGCGGGAGAGCTCGCTGGTGAAGCTGCCAGACGAGGTGGGGCTGCACGTCGGGTGCCTGCTCTCGTGCTGCATCATCACCGGCGTCGGGGCCGTGTTCCGCGGCGCGAAAGTACGCCCAGGTGCCACAGTGGCCGTGATCGGCTGCGGCGGCGTGGGCTCGGCCATCATCCAGGGTGCCCGGCTCGCCGGTGCCTCGGCGATTGTCGCCGTGGATCTCGACGATGCCCGGCTCGCGGCGTCACGCAAGTACGGTGCCACGCACGTCGTGAATGGCGCAGCCGATGTCGCTGCCGAGATTCGTAAGGTCCTCGGTGACGGGGTGGACTACTCGTTCGAGGCGGTCGGTTCCGCGCGTACCGCGGCGACAGCAATGTCCGTCCTCCGCGCCACGGGTACCGCGTGTCTGGTCGGCATCGCACCTGACGGCACCGACCTCACTCTGCCGGCATCGGATTTCTTCTTCGGCGAGAAGCGCCTCATCGGTTCCTACATGGGCTCGGGCCAGGCGCACGAGGACATCACTCAGTTCGCACGCCTGTACCTGCAGGGCCGGCTGCTGCTCGACGAGATGGTGAGTGACGTCATCCCGTTCGGAGAGGTCAACAAGGGTTTCGAGGCAATGAAGTCGGGCGAGGTCACCCGCATCGTTGCCGACCTCGCCGCCTGATCACACCGAGTCCACGAATCCACCCATACCTGAACTACCCACCGAAGGAGGCCGCAGATGCCGAACCTGGAACTGCCTCAGCCGATCAATTACATCGCGGACGAGTGGTCCGAGTGCCGGACGATCCCGGATTCGTGGAACCTCGACCCCAACACGAGACAGCCCGTTCACCGTGCCGTCACGACCAGCCCGGACGATGTGGAACGAGCTCTGCACCACGCGGAGCGGTCCTACGGATTCGAACGCTGGGATGACGCCGCGAGCGAGGAGCGCATCGCTGTCCTCGAGCGCGCGGCCGACATCGTCGAGGCCCGGCTCGAGGACATCGCTCGAACCGATGCTCTCACCAGCGGCGTCCCGATCGCGAACGCGCGTATGGTAGCGCAGTTCCTTCCGCATCGGATCCGCTCCTCGGCTGCGGAGCTGCGCACCATCCCCCGGCGCACGTCGCTGGCGGCCGACGGCCGCGATGTCCGGCTCTACAAGGTCCCGTGGGGTCCCGCGGCCATCCTCACCCCGTGGAACGGCCCCAGTTTCATCCCCGCCGCGAAGATGGCGAGTGCGCTGGCCGCCGGCTGCCCCGTAATCCTGAAACCGTCGGAGCATGCGCCGAGCAGCGCGCAAATCATCGTCGAGTGCTTCATCAAGGCCGGGCTGCCCGATGGTGCGTTGCAACTCGTGCACGGCGCCGGTGACGTGGGCGCGTCGATCACGGGCGATCACCGCGTGAAGATCGTTTCGTTCACTGGGGGCCCCAACGCGGGCCGGGCGATTGCCCGCGCGGCCGCGGAGGACTTCAAGGTGCTTCAGCTCGAGCTCGGCGGTAACAACCCGGCCCTCGTCCTCGACGACGCGGACATCGATGTGGCAGCCGACGGGATCCTCGAAGGGATGACCAAACTAAACGGTCAGTGGTGCGAGGGACCCGGAAAAGTGCTAGCGCACAAGAGCCTCCTCGAGCCGCTCCGTGAAGCGCTGCTGGATCGTGTCGCCCGCATCGAGGTGGGGCACTCACTCGACGAGAATACGCAGCTGGGTCCAGTTTCGAACGCCCCACATTTCGCCACCCTGCAGAGCCGGATCGACAGACTGTGGGCCCATGGCGCGACGATCCATCAGCCAGCAAAGCTCCCCGCACTTGACGGATTCTTCCTGTCGCCCACCGTCGCTTCGGGCGTCGACGCGTCGGTGGCAACCGACGAGCTGTTCGGTCCAATCGTCAGCCTGCATGCCGTGGATTCCGACGAGGACGCCCTGCGTGTGGCCAACGCCAGTCCGTCGGGCCTGGACGCGTATGTTTTCGGCTCCGACCTCGACCGCGCCATCGAGGTCGGATCGCGGGTGCTGTCGGGTGAGGTGCGCGTCAACGGAGCCAAGATCGCCGATCTCGCCGACGGTTCTGCACAGAGCTTCTGGGGCACGTCAGGAATAGGTGGTCACGGCCCAGGTGAGTCCGTACGGGTTTTCTGCGGCGACCGCGTCGTCGGTATCGACTCACCCAGCCTTCCCATGTAGCAACCGTCGATCGGGAGTAAGGAAACGCAAATGACCACGCACGAGGTACAAGAAGAGACCACTGAGGTGGTCGTCGTCGGCGCCGGTATGGCGGGTTTGACGGCGGCGACCACGTTGTCGCCTGAGACCGACGTGGTTGTACTCGAGGCCGGTGACCGCACCGGCGGGCGTGTAGACACCGTCCGGCAGGGCGACTATTGGATTAACGTCGGCACGCAGTTCACCGAGGGCACCGGCACGCTTATCGATGCCCTCGACCGTCACGGCATCGAGATGGGCTCGCTGGCAGGCAAGAGCGTCGCGCTGTACCTGAACGGCGAGCTGGTCGACACGTCGAATCCCGTCGCGCTCATGTTCCGCACGCGGATGACCATGACCGACCGCATCGGGATGGCCATCGTCGGTGCACGCATCCTCGCGGTTATGCCGTTCCTGGAATCACAGAACCGTATCGCACAACGGGTGCGCGCCAAGCTCGACACTAAGCTGGCCTCGTACCTCCTCAAGGGAGTCCGGTCAGAGTTGGCTAGCGCTGTCGTCCGATCGTGGTCGGCGCAATGGATGGGATGCGAGGTGGACGAGACTGCCGCCACCCAGTTCGTCACCTCAGTGGGCCTCGCGCTGGCCGACCCGGAAAAGATCCCGAACTTCTCGCTGCCGGTGGGCGGCAACCAGACGTTGACCGACGTCCTGGCGAAAGAACTTGGTTGCCGGATCCGGCTGAACTCGCCGTGCACTCAGTGCGCCGCGACGTTGACGGCGTGGTCGTCGACTACCTCGACGGCGAGTGCCCCGCGCGGCTGCGGGCCAAGCGCGCGATCGTGACCACACCCGCGGATGTCGCCGAGCGGATTATCCCGGATCTCCCGCAGCAGTATCGGAACGCTTTCAACGACATCACCTACGGGCGATACGTGGTAGTCGGATTCTTTACAGACGAACCAGGTCCGCAGCGATGGGACGACTACTTCGCCGTCTCCACTCCGCAACTGTCGTTCCAGGCCATGTTCAACCACGCTGCGGCGCTGCGGAGTGGCGGCGACCGAAAGCCGGGTGGAGCACTGGCATGTTTCGCGGGCGGCGTTAAAGCCGACGCATTGCTCGACCTGCCAGGCGAAGAGATCGTGTCGCAGTTCGCGAAGGACCTGCTTACCGTATTCCCCGAGCTCGACGGGAAGCTGGGTGAGGGCATCGTGCGCCGGCACCGCCGGGTCGTGCCCTTCTGGGCACCTGGCCGCAGGAACTCGCTCCCGGCATTGCGTGACCCGCTCGGACCTATCTACCTCGCCGGCGACTACCAGCTTGACATGCCGTCTCTCGCTGACGCGGCCACGTCCGGCGAGCAATCGGCCAAGGCCGTACTGGCGAGCCTGCGCCAAGCGCGCTAGACGACGCCACGTCAATCCAGCGTTCACCCCTTGACTGTGATTGGTACCACTGGTTTACTCATACTAAGTCATTTGACCGAGTCATCTGACCACCTTCGACGAAAGCCTGAATGCGATGAACTCCTCCCCCTCTACCTCACCTTCCGAAGTCGTCGACATCATCGGCGTCGGCGCCGGTTTCTCCGGCCTCTACCTCGCACACCGCCTCACAACCGCCGGGTGGACTTTCGCAGGATTCGAAGCCGGGCCCAGTGTCGGCGGCACCTGGTTCTGGAACACCTATCCGGGTGCCCGCTGCGACGTCGAGAGCATCTACTACTCGTATTCGTTCGACGAGGCGCTCCAGCAGGAGTGGACGTGGAGCGAGCGATTCGCGCCACAGGCCGAGATCCTCAGCTACATCGAACATGTGGCCGACCGCTTCGACTTGCGCAAGCACTTCACCTTCAATACGCGGGTGGTCGGCGCGACGTGGAACGCGGACGACAGGTTGTGGGAGGTCCAGCTGGGCAACGGCGAAAAGCGCCGCAGCCGCTACCTGATCTCGGGTGCAGGAGGCCTGTCGACCCCTAAGGACTTCGACGTGCCGGGCCTGAAGAACTTCACCGGCCTGCAGGTGTCGACCAGCCGCTGGAACATCTCGCTCGATGACCTCGCGGGCAAGCGCGTCGCCGTGATTGGCACCGGATCGTCTGGTGTGCAGGCTATTCCGCTAATCGCTCAGGTCGCGGAGCACGTCACGGTGTTCCAGCGCACCCCGAACTACGTGATGCCGGCGCGTAACTCCGAACTCCCCGTCGAGCAAATCCAGTCCATCAAGGATGACTATCTCGAGATCCGCGAGGAGTGCCGACACTCGATTGGCGGAATCCCCGAGCGTCCCGTGACGGACCGAGCATTCGACGTATCGGACGAAGAGCGGCAGCGGCGCTACGAGGCGGCCTACCAGCTTAGTGGCTTCAACGGTGTCGGTGCCGAGTTCATCGACCTGCTCACGGACCCTGAGGCGAACCGGACCGCTTCAGAATTCATCCACAACAAGATCCGCGAAATCGTCAAAGATCCGGCCACTGCCGAGCTGCTCGTGCCCAAGTACCACCCGCTGGGCGGCAAGCGCAGCTGCTTCGGGACGGACTACTACGAGACCTTCAACAGGCCCAACGTGTCGTTGGTGTCGCTGCGCGACGAGCCGATCGAGACGATGACTGCGAACGCGATCGTCACCTCGCAGGAGACGTACGAGGCGGACGCGTTGGTGCTCGCCATCGGGTTCGACGCCTTCACCGGTCCGCTATACGGGCTGAACCTCACTGGCGAGTCCGGGAAGAAGCTTCAGGAGGCCTGGCAGGACGGCGTCCGCACGTACCTCGGGATCATGACCGCGGACTTCCCCAACTTCTTCATGGTCGCGGGACCGCAGAGCCCCGCTCTCGCCAGCAACGTGGTGATGACCATCGAGCAGGCCGTGGACTGGATCGCCGACCTCATCGAACACGCCCGCGACAACGGCGCGACGCGAGTCGAGGCCACCACCGAGGGGCAGAACGACTGGGTGAACATCAGCGAGGAAACCGTCGCCGACACCCTGTACGCCACCACCGACTCCTGGTATCGCGGCTCCAATGTCAAGGGTAAGCCGAACACCTTCATGGGCTATGTCGGCGGTGTGGGCAAGTACCGCCGCATGTGCACCGAGATCGCAAAACGCGGCTATCCCGGGATCGCGATCGACGGCGAATCAGAGTCCCGCCAACTCGGCCCCATCCATCAGGAGATCTCATGAGCAGGACGGTCCACCGGCGCTATGTAGCCTTCTCCGACGCGCACTATGCGGGCAACCTCGTCGACGGCGCCTACGCATTGAAGCTCTTCGGCGACGTCGGCACGAACCTATCGATCGAGACCGACGGTCACGAGGGCCTTTTCGCCGGCTACTCGTCGGTCGAGTTCCTCGCCCCGGTGCGTGGCGGCGACGTCGTAGAAGCAGAGGCCCGACTGGTGAAGAAGGGGAACCGCAGTCGCACAGTCGATTTCGAGTTGCGCGTAATCTGCCGCGCCGTCGGTGAGACTGGCCGGTCGCAGCTCGTCGAACCCGCCATCGTCGCAGTGCGCGCTCGCGGTACCGCCGTCATACCCGCAGCCGAGACGGAGGGGTGACGATGAAGTTGATCCACGAGACTGGTTGGGCCGAACCACCTGCCAGTACCGAACAATCTCTTAGCACTGACATCGCCTGCGACGTGGTGGTGATCGGCGGGGGTGTTGGTGGCATGTCGGCCGCACTCCGCCTCGCCGGCAAGGGCGTCGACGTGGTGCTGCTCGAGGCGCAGACCCTCGGCTGGGGCGCCAGCTCCCGCAACGCCGGATACATCACCAATTCGATCGCCGCCGATCCTGAGATGCTGCGACTGTTGCTCAAGCCCGAGCGGCTGCGCAACCTTTACCGGTACGCCGAAAATGCGGTGCATTTCGCCGAGGACGCCATCACCCACCACGGAATCGACTGCGGCTACCAACAGGCCGGAATTGTGATGGCTGCCGTTTCCAAAGGTCAACTGCGGCGGGCACGCCGCAACGCTAAGGCAATGGCGGACGCCGGATCGTCTGCCGAGTTCGTCGAAGGGCGTGCGGCGGGGCTTCCGGACGGATTCCTGGGCGGAGTGCGCGAGGGCGTCGGTGGAACGCTCAATCCCGGTGAATTCGTTCTAGGCCTGCGTGCCGCGACGATCGTTGCCGGTGTGCGCGTCTACGAGCACACCCCTGCCCGCGACGTCACCGACACTGGTGGGAAGGTCACGGTCGAAACCCCGGGCGGCACGGTTCGGGCTCGCAAGGCGCTGCTAACCACCAACGCCTACAGTGGGGGCCTTTCCATAGCGCCGAAGAACCTCGCGACACCAGTGTGGACCTCTCTGGTCGAGACTGAACCCGTCGCTTCCGAGCGACTCGACGAGATCGGCTGGACCAGCCGTGCCCCGATGGTCACGCTGCACATGATCATCGAGAGCTACCGCGTCACCCCGCAGAACACAATCGTGTTTGGCACCCGCCGTATACAGACTGGGCGGAACCCACTGCCCGACCGCACGCCCGACCGTCGTGTCGCCGATGACCTCGTGCGCGGATTCCGCGATCGCTTCCCGGGGCTGCGCGACGTCAAACCGAAGCGGGCGTGGGGCGGCTGGATCGGCATGAGCTCCACGTGGCTTCCCGTTGCCGGCGAGGCGTCTGACAACGTGCTCTATTCGCTCGCCTGCAATGGCCACGGGTTCGCCCAGGCCCAGTATGTCGGCAATTTATTGGCGGACCGGGCTTGTGGCACACCACTGCACGACGACCTGGCAGCAATCTGGCACGGCCGCAAGCGCTTCTGGCCCAGCCTCGTCAGCAGCCCCGCGCTGTACGCGGGCTGGCTCGCCGACCGCGCCTCCGACCGTTTGGCAACCCTAACGAAATGACCACGCCGCTGGTCGGCTGGTGTCACCCTCAAGGAGCAAATCATGGCCATCTGGGAACTACTCTTCATGGTCGCGGACATCTGGATGATCGCCGTCGGCTTCATCTACGGCGTCCTGTTCATCCGGAACTTCAGAAACTACCTGCTCGGCCTGGAATGGATCATTGTCGCGACGTCGGGGACCAATTTCCTCATCTACGCCCTCCTGCAGGCTGGCCAGGAAAGTCCGATGTACTCCATGGCGTACTTCCTGGACGCCTTTTCCCGATCCATCGGTATCACGCTGATCCTGGTCCTCGGGCTGATGAAGGTCACCCACCGGTATAAGCCGTCCGCGGCAATGGATATCGGTGTGTTCGCCCTCGCTGCAGTAGCGGGCTTCATCCTCAGTCGGTTTGCGGAGGAGATCGGTCTCTCCGGCAAGATCTTCTACATCGTGGCCAACGTGCTCACCACGATCTTCCTGATCTACTTCGTGAAACGCCTGTGGGAGATCGGCGAACGCGGCCACGCAGTGTGGGCCGGCATTGCCACCGCCTGCGGGTTCCTCATTGCCGCGACCTACGACTTCGTCCACATCCCAGGCGATGACGCAGAGCGCACGATCTTCTACACTCTGGCGCTGACCACGTGGGGTCTGCAGATGTTCACCTACTACCGCGCCTACCGCGCCTTCGACGCGTACAACAAGCGTGTCGATTCTCGGGCGCTGAGCACCGTACCAGCCACGGCTTGAGCTGCGCCGCGGCCGCGGCCGCGGAAGATTGCTTGCGCCGAGGGGCTTCTCGTGTCATACCCGGAAACTATGACTACAGGAAAGGCGGCCACCGCCACCATCCGGTGACCGTCATGCCGATCTCATCAGCGGTTTCGTACACCGCCCTATCCACCAGAGTCCGCCGTCGCCGAACTCTACCGGCGAGTGGGCTTCAATGAACCGAAGTTCATCTGAGTGCCCTCTCCCCCGGCGGCACTGCAGTTACTTGCCGATGAAGATTTACCGGCCCCTCCGTCAATCTTCGGAAAGCCTGTACATCCTTCGACGGCGATCGCCGCGCTCTGCTCCACGTCCCGTGCCCGGATGGACAACCATCTACGTCGGCGGCATCAGCAAGATCCGCTGGCCCCTACGATTGGGCGACATCGGTACTCATACGGCATCTTCGCTTCTGGCTGATCGAACTTCCTGGCCGTCACGACTTTTGGGCGATTAGGTAGGCCTGCGGGGTGGACTCGAACCCGTCGTTTGCGGGTTCGCGGACGAGTTCGGCATACCTGCGCAGGCCAGTCCGCTCAAGCCTGCGAATGATGTCGTCGGGCTGGCGGCGGAAAAACGTCAATTCGATCTGCTGGCCGAATGCCTCCTCGAGAACTCGGGGCTGGTCTCCGACTTGGAACGCCAATAGAGCCATGCCACCGGGGGCCAGGACGCGAACGAACTCGTCGAACACGCGATCCAGGTGTCCATCGGGGATGTGGATGATCGAATACCAAGCGCAAACGCCGCCGACGCTGGCGTCGGGAATGGCGAGGTTGGTCATCGATCCGACCTCGAAGGTGAGGTCCGGATTGAGGCGTTGAGCATGGTCGATCATTTTGGGTGACAGGTCAATGCCGAATGCCTCGACTCCGTGGTCATGGAGGATCTTCGTGGTCGCCCCAGTGCCGCAGCCGACATCGATGACCTGCTTGTTGTCCGTCGCTGCAACGAGTTCAGCAAAAGCGCCGAGCATCGCGCGATCCAGGGGTTTGTCATCGAGGTGAGTGTGGAAGCGCTCGGCGTATCGGCCTGCAGTGCGGTCGTAGCCGGTGCGTGTCCCCGTGAGGAAATCGTGGTCATCCACGGTTCGCATTATCTCCTCATCATGGGCGATAGGGTCTCAACCGACTGATTCGAGTGCGTCGGCGGCATCATCTTCGAGTTCCTGGGCGCGGCGCAGGGCGCCGTTACTGTCCAGTTTCGAGCGCCGTCGACATACCGCCCTTTGAATCCGCGAACAGGGAGTGTGAGCAGCTCAGAGCCGCGTGAGCAAGGAACCACCATTGCCGGAATGGCCTCGAGTTGATTCAAGCGCCACCCGAGCCCGGCCAGGCCTAGGTGGCTGTGGGGTCGATGTCTTTGCAGAGTGCCTGGGCGGCATCCAGTGAAGGAATACCGCGGCGTGAGCAATGCTGGTGCTCACCCGGTGCAGCAATCTCAAGGGGAGAGAGGGATGGCTTCTATTTGCGGCGCCTGGTACGCAGTCGGCGCACGAGGTCAAGGATGATGCTTCGGTCCTCATCGCTGAGTTCTTTTGCTGCAGCAGCTATTTCATCCATGTCGTCATTGGTGCGTGCATTGATGGGTCTTCTGCTGCGGGTCTCTGGTCAGCAGCTAGCCGGCCGAGGTGCGTTTTGATTCGTTCGAACTCTTCTTCTGGGCCGAAGAAGTCGAGCGGTACTTCGAAGACGTCGCAAAGGTGTTTCAAACCGACGGGGCGACGGGGATCGCTCCGTACTGGTACGTGATCCGTCGGCAACGCGAGCACAGCACATTTAAGGCACAGTGCGGCCGTACTCGTTGCCGATTGACCTGAACACGTCGCCGAATCCGCCTGCGGTGCTCTTCACGGCGGGTGTGCTGGGGTCCGTTCACTGTCGGTCGGCGGGTGCCTGGTGGGCGGTGTGTAGTGCGGCGAGGGCGGCGGTGACGGCTGCGATGGTCTGGCCGTCGAGTACCGTGCCGATGCGGTGCTGGAGTTCGCGTTCGAACACTGCCATGGCACGGTCGAGTACGTCATGTCCGGTAGGAGTGAGTTCGACGAGTGAGGAACGCCTGTCATTGGGATTGGCGCGGCGCGCACAGTATCCGGCGGCTTCGATACGATCGACGACCTTGCTGGTGCCGCCAACGGTGATGCCGAACTCCGCCGCGATGTCCTGGACGCGGCCGCTGCCGTCACGCGCCAGGAACCGCAGGATCTCGAACCAGGTCAGCTGCAGATCGCATTCGTCCCGCAGAGCGTTGTCGACGACGTTCCACAGCCAAATCTCCGTGCGAATCAGGTTGTCGAACAGCGACTTCAGGTCGGTCATTTCCGATACTCCATTTAGGTCAGTGCGCCGGTGACGTTCGACCACCGCGGTACGTCACGCTTCCTCAGTGGTCCGAGATTCCTGCAGGTCAAAGGTTACTGGCCCCAGAAGGCGTCTTCGGCGGCCGGATCGGCAGAGAACAGCCACATTTCAGTGATCTTGCCGTCGTTGATGCGCAGCAGGTCAACACCGTCCATGGCCATCGCGGCGTCGTCACGGCGACCCGCAAAATGCAGTGGGGCCGCGACTAGGTCGCCGTTGCTCATGAAGTTGTGAATGGTGTCGATGGCGAAGCTGCCCTCGCTGGCCTGCATCATGGCGCCGAGCATCGCGAACACTGCGTCGCGGCCTTGGTGGTTGCCGGAGAATTGGTTGGCGCCGGGCTGGTGCCAGAGGACGTCATCGGCGAGCAACGCGCCGACGGTGGCAAAGTCCCCGCTCTGAACTGCCTGGAAGTAGCTGCGGGCGACCTGAATATTTTGCTCGGTCATAAGATTTCACTCCTTGTTTGTGCCTCCGGTGAAGGTGGCCTAGTTGTCCACCCCGGGCGGCCCGGGCGTGAACCTTGAACATTCAGCCAAAATGCTAACACGTAAGTATATTCCTAGGAAGCATATTCCAGTTATGTGCGTTCTGGCCGAGCCGACCTAGCGGCAGCACCCCAAACGACTCTCCGTTGACCGGCGACAAAGCCCGAACCTACGCGTCCCACCCGGCAGCGGTCACCCGACCCGCGCCCTACGCCTCGCCCCAATGCGGCTCCGGCGCGGGGTCAGTTTTAACAGTCGGCCGGCGCCTCCGGCGTATTGGTGAATTGCCTGCGGTAGGTGGTGGGTGTGGTTGCGAATGCAGTAGTGAAGTTCTGGCGAAAGGTGATGGTGCTGTTAAACCCACAGGCTGAGGCGATTCGATCGATGCTCCAGTCGGTGGTTTCCAGGAGCGCGCGCGCCTCATGCAAGCGCTGCTCGAGTATCCAGCGGGCTGGAGTGGTGCCCGTGGCTTGCTGGAAGTGGCGGATGAAGCTACGACGGCTCATCCGAGCCTGTCTGGCGAGCTTGTCGACTGTGAGTGGCTGGTCGAGGCGCGTGAGCGCCCAGTTCATCAACTCAGAGATCGCGGTGTCAGTGGCAGGCTGCGCGAGCGGACGTTCAATGTACTGCGCCTGGCCGCCCTCCCGGTGCGGCGCGACGACGAGGCTGCGCGCGACGCGTGCCGCGACCGCGGATCCCAGATGCTTGCGCACGATGTGCAGGCAGGCGTCGATCGCTGATGCTGTTCCGGCGGAAGTGATCACATCACCGTGGTCGATGTAGAGCACGGAGGAATCGACCTGGATTCCGGGGCGCCGCTGAGCGAGTTGTGGCATCGCTTGCCAGTGTGTGACTCCTGCTCGACCGTCGAGCAGGCCCGCGTCGGCGACCGCGAATGCGCCGAGGCACAGCCCGGCAACTAAGGCGCCGCGCGTGTGGGCGCCGGTCAGCGTGCGGGCAAACGTGTCGCTGGGCGGAGTCAGGGCCAGTGGCCAGGAAGGAACAATGACGATATCAGCCCAGTCAGCGGTGCCAGGTCCCGCAACATCGCCGATCGAGTATCCCTCCTCCGTCCGGACTGCTCCGGCTCGGTCGGACCACAGCCGTGTCTCCCAGTCGTCGGCGATGCCGAGGCGGCGTATTTCCCCGAAGACCATCATGGGCGCGGCCAGGTGAAACATCGTGATGCCGTCGAAGGCGTATAAGGCAATCCGCACGATGCCTCCTTTGGCCCAATCTCATCGAAACTTTGCATTCATGCCACTCGTTTCAAGGATAGACCTACCGCAGAATCGAAGGCGGCTGCCCAATACAGGCCCGACACACGAGTTGATCCAACGCAAGGAGCGAACCCCATGACCCCACCACGCCGCGCCCTCATCGTTGTCGATGTACAGCAGGAATACTTCGACGGACCGCTGCAGGTCCAGTACCCGCCCCGCGACGAGTCTCTGGCCAACATCGTCACCGTGGTCGAGGCCGCTGCCGCGAACGACGTGCCGGTCGTAATTGTCCAGCACCAGATGCCAGAGGGTGCACCGGTTTTCGTGGAGGGTTCGCAAGGGTGGGCGCTGCACCCAGAGATCGAAAAGCGCGTCACCCAAGCATGGAAGCACGTGAACAAAACGTACTCGAGCGTGTTCGCGGGCACCGACGTTGCGGAGTGGCTGCGCGCGAAGGATGTCGACACCATCACCATTGCTGGTTACATGACCAACAACTGCGACATCGCCACCGCTGTTGAGGCGGAAGGGCTGGGCTTCGCGACGGAGATCCTGTCCGATGCCTCCGGTGCTATCCACCTCGCGAACGAGGCGGGACGCGTATCGGCCGAAGAACTCCACAAGACACTCATGGTGTTGCTGCAGTCCAACCTCGCCGCCGTCACCACGACCGCGCAATGGGCCGACGCCGTGCACACCAACTCGGCTTTGGCCAAAAGCAACCTGGTCGTCTCCGCGCTGGAAGGCCGCTCAGCAGCCGCCCTCGTATGACGAGGCAGCCCAAGAAAACCACTCCCCGTAGCGGGAGCCACCTGCAGGGTGGGTTTCGCTACGGGGGTACCGGTATTGGATGAACGGCGTCCAGAGGTACAAGCAGGCCTCGACGCTCAGCCATGGTCGAACTACCCCACCCGCTGCCGATGTCACCGAAACGGTTAGCCATGATTGCGCATATGACTCGATCGCACTCGGCTACTTGCAGCAGCGTTGCCTCAAGCGTGAAAGCACTCGGTGACCTCTGTTCAGAGTCCGTTTCCCGCTTACACGCGCGGCTACCTGGAAAGGCGCTCGCAGCATGGGGATCGGGATTCGCTGTCGCAGCGGCGGTTACGGCAGGATGCGCGAACACCCCAAGCGAAGCCGAACAGTCCGCCACCACGCCAATGGTTACTGAACATTCGGAGCGCAAGATGGAGGACAGGATCGTTCAGCACGATGCAGGTGAATCGGATGGACATTTCACGATCATGGACGAGCCCACCGCGCTACCGCGGTTTCCGTTGCTCCCGGACGACTGCATCGCCCCAGCTACGGACGGAAAGATCATCTTTGTCTGCGCCGGCGCACAATACGGTGACATCTCGGTCACCGTCGAAACTCTGCCCGCCCCGCCGGCACAGCCTGAAACAGGATGGCAAGAGGTATTTGACACCCATGTCACCTCCACAACCGGCGATCTCTACCTCTGGACAGGCATGGCAACACGCTTCCCCGGTATCAATGAGCCCCTCACCGATAAGCCCGGGACCTACCAAGTGAGAATCCACATCAACGGGCGCCTCGAAAACCGCGGCTGGTTCACAAACGTCACCGATGAGACGTACCTGATCCAGATCTGGCAGCAAAAGTAGAGAAGTCCCCGCGCCGACCATCGACCAGGATGGGCCCTACCAGGGCGAAAGCTTCTCAGGGCCAACGAAGCAGGACGGTGAGCAACGTGGATGTACTGGCGCTGGCTGAAGCAGGCATCAGCGATTGCGTGAACCCCGGTCAGACAGACTGCATGCCCGATTTGGGACCTTCCTGTCCACCGCCGCAGCGCTCAGCCTCACGATCCTCGCGTGCACGATCGGAGCCGCCTACTCTGGGCAGCCATGATCTGACCGACGCCCGCGCTCGACGTGGCGCCGTCCAAGCTGTGGTCACGCAACCGGCCTGCGCAGCAAATGAGATGGGTTAACGTGCGTAGGTGGGTGAGATAGGGTCTCGACGGCGCAGGCAGCCAGCGCCGCCCCATGCAATTTTCGAGGCTCTGACGGATTTCCATCGCGACCCGACGAGGCCATGGCTGATCCTGCTTAAGGATGAGCGCGCACCGGCAATTCTTGGGGCAGCTTTCCCAAACCTTGTTTCTTGGAGCTCAATCTGGCCGCGTAGACCGGATATTCACATCAGATTCGACATTGTCGACGACCACCATGGTGGCTCAGATGTGAGGTGGACACTCCTCGCCAGCGACGGGATGGTTTACGATGCATCCGCGATTGGCCACATGTGCAAACGGTTGAACGAGCTGATCAACAAGGATCTTCGCTACACGTTTGGCCAGTAGTATCCCCAGAGGCGTGCCGACCCTGGTTCCCGGCCCGTCATCCTTCGAGTACGGCCACGACCTTCTTCGCGGTCGCCTTCGCTGACTGTGGGTTCTGGCCGGTCACCAGGCGCCCGTCGACTACGGCCTTGGGCGTGAACGGCACGAGACCTTTCTCGTAGACCGCGCCGCGCTTCTTCATTTCTTCCTCGACGTTGTACGGCACAAGTTTGTCGACGCGGGCTACCACTTCCTCAGTCCAGGCAAAGCCGGTAAGTTTACGACCCTCGACCAGTAGCGAACCGTCGGACAGTTTGACATTCAGCAGGCCGCAGTAGCCGTGGCACACGGACGAGACAACTCCCCCGTTCTCGAAGATCTCACGCGAGATACGTTGCAGACCTTCACTGTCCGGGAAGTCATACATTACGGCGTGACCACCGGTGTAGTAGATCGCGTCATAATTAGCCGGGTTGATCTTGTCGGGCGACCTGGTGTTCTCGAGCAGCGCCATCCGGGCGGGATCCGCCTTCCACGCTTTCGCTGTCTTGTCGACGTTCGGGAACTTCAGCGACCGTGGCTCGAGCGGGGAGAACCCACCCTTAGGACTGACGATGTCCTGCTCGTAACCGGCCTCTTCGAAGACGTGCCAGGCGTGCGTCAGCTCCGAGAGCCACAGGCCGGTCGGGTGCGATGGATCGTCGTAATGATCGACGTTGGTGACGACGTGCAGAATTCGCTGGGCCACGTTCGTAGACCTCCTCAATTGTGGTTGCTGGGCGGTGGTTGCAATTGTTCAGCGGGGCCGGGTCAAATTGGTGCCAACTTTTCGACTACCTCAACAGCACGGGCTGTACCTCGCTCCAAGGCGAGATCGGCTGCCACGTCTGCCGCGCGCTCCTTCATCCCGTGGCTCGTGGCCGCCTGAGTGATAATTTGTGCCAGGTTCTCAGGTGTCGTCGCAGCTTGTGGCACGGGTTGCGTCGCCACGCCGATTCGGTGCATCTTCCGCGCCCAGAATGGTTGGTCCCCGGTGAATGGGCAGACCACCTGAGGTACCCCAGCTTTCATCGCCGCTGCGGTTGTGCCACCTCCGCCGTGGTGCACAACTGCGCTCATGCGCGGGAAGAGCCAGCTGTGCGGCACATCGTCGCTCACAAATACGTTCTCAGTGAAGGGATTGGCGCTGATTCCGCCCTCGCCTGTCACCACTACCGCGCGCACTTTTGCGAGGCGAAGCGCCGCCGCAACGGTCTCTGCGGTCTGGTCTGGATCGCGGCCGGTCATCGATCCGAATCCCACATAAACCGGGGGTTCTCCCGCGTCGAGAAATTTCTGCAGCGCAGCGTCGGGAGCCCAGCCTTCGGGGTCGGGCAAGTACCAGAAGCCAGTTGTGACAACCGAATCTGGGTAGTCTGGGTCCTTTGGCAAAACGGAGCTGCTGAAAGCCTGAAGCACAGTGGCCGGGGTGCCATCAGGCTGAAGGAACTGGTTGTGCATCCCGCGCCTTTTTCTGGCCAGACCCAACTGGCGGGAACGCCAGGAGCCGATGCCGCCCACTGTGGCTCGTGACAAAAGTTGTGAGGAGAGATATGTCGCGCGGTTGAGGAATGCTGGGAGTGACTGCGGGCCGAACGGTGACGGAAACGCCGATGTGGGCACCCATACGGGCTGGAGCGCGACGGGCACAGCCGCGACGCCGAGGTACTCGCCGATATGTTGACCTGGAACGAGCGTGTGGTGGATGACCAGATCGTAGTCTGCGTGCGCAGCAACACCGGCGATCTCTTCAAGCACGGTGTCCATGTATCGGCGCGTACGGCGGACGACGGTGAACGCGAGCTTCTTACCTTTCAGCCCTGCATAATTCGATTCCAGTGCAAACCGGACGTCCGGGTCGTCGGTCAATCGGTTCCACTGGTCATCGAGGCCGAGATACTCGAGCCCATACGGCGCGGCGACGTGGGTAAAGCAGCGTGGCCCCGCGATGGTCGGCGAGTGGCCGGCATTCTTGAGAGCGTGCGCGAGTGCAATATACGGCTGGACGTCGCCGCGAGTTCCATGCGTCTAGATCAGTATCCTCATTCCAGTGAGACTAGCCCTGCAGTCTCGATGAACTCGTCTGCATCAGTCCCCTATCCGGGATGCGCGTTCCGCACCGCTGACAAGCGTCACGAACGTCTCGTAACAGACCGCCAGATTCCATAGCTTGACGCATGCCGATATCGGAATATGATGGCATTTATGGCACGAGCAGCGACAACTTCGGACGTCTTCAACGCGATCGCCGAGCCGCAGCGCCGGGAGATCCTGGTACTGCTGCGAGCGGGTGAGCGGCCGGTGACCGAGCTGGCCGAGGAACTGGGGATGACCCAGCCGGGGGCGTCCAAACACCTGCGGGTACTCCGGGAAGTCGGGCTGGTGCGGGATCGCAAGGCGGGCAAGCAGCGCCTGTACGGCCTTGATGCCCGCGAACTGCGGCCGATCCACGAGTGGACCGGCGGGTTCGAGCAATTCTGGAACGAGAGCTTCGACCGACTGGACGCATACGTGCAGGACCTGAAGCAGACAACGCAGGAGAAGTAGCTGATGAGCGAGATGGGACGAGGAGCGCCGGCGCAGTCAGCGACGGCTGACCGGGAGATAGTGATCTCCCGAGTCATCAGTGCCCCACGGGAACTGGTGTTTGAGGCGTTCACCGACGTGAGGCACCTGTCGAAATGGTGGGGGCCGCACGGGTTCACCACCACCACGCGGGCGTTCGAGTTCCGCGTCGGCGGAGAGTGGAACTTCGTGATGCACGGACCGGACGGGACGGACTACCAGGAGTGGATCGCCTGGACCGAGATCACCCCGCCGCAACAGATCGCGCTACTCCACGGTGAATCTCGCGGCGACCCCAACGCTTTCGAGTCGGTCATCACGCTCACCCCCGACGGTGCAGTAACCCGGATCGAGATGCGCACGGTGTTCCCCACCAAGGAGTTGCGTGACGAGGCGGTCGAGAAGTACCACGCGATCGAGGGCGGACAGCAGACCCTGAGAAACCTGGCTGCCTACGTCACCGAGACCCTTCAGATGAAAGCAAAGAACTGATGGCCGGGAAGGTGTTCTTCAGCGTGACGATGTCGCTGGACGGTTTCATTGCGCCTGAGTCGGTCGAGGACTTGATGGGACGGCAGTGGAGGGAACTGCAGCAGTGGATCTTCCCGCAACGGTTCTTCCGGGAGAACCTGAAGCTCGGCAAGGGCGGCGAGGAAGGGCGCGACAATGACATCGTCCGGGAGACGTTCGAGCGCACCGGCGCGAGCGTGATGGGCAAGCGCATGTTCGATGCCGGTGAGCAGGCGTGGCCGGAGGAGGCGCCGTTCCACACGCCGGTGTTCGTCGTGACGCATGAGACGCGTGACCCCTGGGAGCGGCCGGGCGGGACCACTTTCTACTTCGTCAACGACGGCATCGAGGCCGCGCTCGAGCAGGCCCGCGAGGCCGCGGGCGACCGAGACATCCGCATCGCGGGTGGCGGCGCAACGATACTGGAGTACGTGAACGCCGGCCTGATCGATGAATTCTCAATCGCGCTCTCACCCATGCTTTTTGGCTCCGGAATCCGCCTGTTCGAGGGCGTCGACGCGGCCCGCGTGGCCCTGGAGCCGGTCCGCGCGGAGCCGACGCAGCGGGTGACCCACCTGACCTACGCGGTCCGGGAGCGGTAACTGCATCTACCTCACACCATTAGGGCATTGTGTGGGAAGCTGACGAGCATCGTCTGACACTTCGAATCGAAATGGACACTTGATGCGACCGATCGCTCGTACCGCACTCGTTGCCGCAGCGGCATTTCCGCTCGCTTTGACGTCCCCCGGCTTGGCCGCAGCAGCCGAGCCCACCGATGTCAGCTACGCATACGCGGTGAGCGGATCGAGCGTCACCAATACCATCACCAACAACTCAGGTTCAGTGCTTCAGTGCGCCACTTCCCTTGCGCCCGCGCCAGAGGGCGTCCTGCCGCCGGTGGAGGAAGTTCTTCGCAACGGTCAGACGCTTTACGCCGTCGGCGAAGTTCAGCCGGGCGGCGCTACACAAACGGTTAGCGACGTGCCGGACGGCACATACGTCGTGCTCGCCACGTGCTCAAGCGACGACACTGACCCTGCCATGTGGGTATCCGACTACCCGGGCATCGAAGAAACACTGCAACTGTTCCCCGCCACCGCGTTCACGGTCCAGGAAGCATCGAGGGTTGTCACCATTCCTGGCGGGGCTCCAACACCCGCAGAACCCGCCGTGCCGGACCTTCTGACTCTCCTGTTCAGTGGCAGCGCGGAATAAGCAACGGCCTAGCTAGGCACGCGCGAGATCTCCTTAAGAAACCATGGATTTCCTCAGGAAACTCGGTAGCTGTCAACCTGTCTGAGACAGGTGGGGTGGTTTGATGTTGATTCCGGTGGCTTCGGGGAGCCGGGGTGCTTGTGGGGGTTGCCGGAATCGTTTGGGGTGGGCGGCGTAGTACTGGTCGAGGTGTTGTTGCCGCTGGTGCTGCACGTGGTGGGCGGTGCTGTGGTAGACGCTGGCGGGGGTGTGCCAGTTCAGGCCGCTGTGGCGGTGCTGGTGGGCGTAGGTGTGCAGGTACTGCCCGGTCCATTCGCGGGCGTGTTCGATGCTGTCGAAATGGTCCGGGCAGTTCAGGTCGTATTTCAGGGTTTTGAACATTGATTCGGAGAACGGGTTATCGTCGCTGACCCGGGGCCGTGAGTACGACATGGTGGCGCGGTGGGGGATATTTTCGAGCAGGCTGGTCAGCTCGCTGGCGCGCATGGCGGCGCCGTTATCGGAGTGCACGATCGCGGGCGCGCCGTGCGCGGTGAGCGCGGCGGTGAACATGTTTTTCGCGTCCGCGGCGTTCTCGCTGTAGCCGATGTACCAGCCCACCGGGTAGCGGGAGTACACGTCCACGATCAGTCCGAGCCGGTAGCGGTCCTGATTACGCGGCCCGCGCAGTTCGGTGGTGTCCCAGGTCCACAGCTCATTCGGCGCGGCCGCTGCCACGACGGGTTTTACCCGTTTGCTGCTGGCGCCTCGGCGGATCCGGCGGCGGTCCCCGGTGAGCTTCTCGCTGCGGGCAACGCGGTAGAACGTGCTCAGCGAACAGCCGATGTTCTTCGCATCGAAGGCCCGCCAGTACGCCTGCAGCACCGACAAATCCATGTGCTCCTCGCAGCCGAGCAGGTCAATGATCGTGTCACGCTCGGTGTGACTCAGCGCCGCGGGCTGCTCCCGCCGGGCTTGCGGTGTTGGATCGGTGACCGGCCGATAATGCTGATAGCCACGGGTGATGCGGTAAAACGACGACCGCGCAACACCAATGAGCGTGCATGCGGCGAGCACGCTCATCCCGGCCGCGATAAGAGCGAGGAGCACGCCGGTCAGGACAGGTTCTTGCGCTGCAGCCACCGTGCGTACTCGTCCGCGCTCATCAACGCTGGCGGGATCTGTTCGTGCTGCTCGCTGGAGCTCTCGTTGATCCCATGCAAGAGCTCGTAGGCTTTTCCCAGGATTTCCTGAACGGCTTCAGCCTGGGCGACCTTCTTCTTCAGGGCCTCATTCTCGCTGCGTAACCGCGCTAACTCGGCCCGATCACGATTACTCACACGGTTCCTTGACTTCTCTGAGGCAGCCACCATCGCGGTGGTGTATTGCCCCCGATCATATGCCTGCAGCCAGGGGCGAACAGTTGCCTCATCCAGGCTGAACTCGCGCAGCAGCCGGGCCTTCGCACCACGCTCGGTGCAGTCCTGCCAGCGCCGCACAAAATTTACCCGGAAGGCCAGCGGAAACATCCGCTTTCCAGTCGGGGACCGGCCGATCTCAACATCACTCGTCACGGGGATCCAATCCCCGCCCTACCCGTCAGACGGTGTCTCACCACCATCCTGACAAATACGGAACTTCCTGAGGAAATCCATGGTTTCTGTCGCAAATCTGTGATGGCCCGACGCCTGTGAGCGGAGGTAGTGACACGACCGGCGATCGTCATCATTCTTCTATCAGCGCGGACGCTCCCTTAGAGCAGTGCCACCAAGGCTGGGAAACAGATCCGCGGGCCGCAGGCCGACCTCGATAGATGGTCGGCAGACTCGTTCACGCAGCTCCGCTGGACCCCCTGGCTCGGCGACGCCCAGGGCTGTGACGTCGTGCTTTGCGGACGGCGATACGCCACGCTAGTTCGGACAGGGCGGTGGTTTCGCGAAGGAAGGCGCGCGGTTCGGTCACAGCCAGCTTTTTCGCCTCCCGGCCGACGAACGCAGCCACGCTGCGTTTCGTGGCAGCAGTCGCTTTTTGCAGGCTCCCGCTGTCGTAAGGCGGCTGCGGGTCGTACTCAATCACTAGCTGTGCGGCACGGGCAACGTCATCCCCCGCGATTCTTCCGACTAGCCATAGGGCGAGGTCGATGCCTGCTGAGACGCCGGCTCCAGTGACGATCTTTCCGGTGTGCACTATTCGCTTGTCGCTAATGGCTTGAGCCCCGAGTCCTTTGAGCACGGACATCTCCGACCAATGCGTAGTCGCGGGCTTTCCATCGAGCAGGCCGGCGGCGGCCAGCACCACCGACCCGGTGCAGACCGACGCGGTCCATTGCGTGGTTTCGTGTGTTCGCCGCAGCCACTCCAGTAACTGCTGGTTCTTTGCGATGGTGCCACTGGCAGCTCCGGACCCACCGATCAATACGATGTCCGGCGCGGGAGTTTCGTCGAAGGAATGCGTGGCTGCCATGACAAAAACGCCGCTGTCAGCGATCACGGGCCCAGGCTCGGTCCATACGAAACGCAAGTCAGCTCCGGGGATGCAACGTAGCACCTCGTACGGGCCGACGATGTCAAGCGCGGTCATACCGGGGTACACCACGATCGCGATCTGCATGCTTGCTCCTCAGGAAATTTTTGGTTTGGTCTGAAAGTGCTGCCGGTACCGGCCAGGTGTTGTTGCTGCACGTCGGGCAAATGCCCGGTGCAGGGTCTCCGGGCGCCCGAACCCTACTTGGGTCGCGATCGCGGGAATGAGCAGATCGGTGGTTTCCAGAAGGACTTTCGCCGCTTCGACCCGCAACGATTCGACGAGCACCGCTGGCGTGACCCCAACTTCCTTGCGGAACAAGCGGGCGAAGTTCCGTGGGCTCATGTCTACGCGTGAAGCAAGAGTTTCGACGGACAGGTCTTCCGCCAGATGATCGGGCAGCCAGCGCTGCAATTTCACCAGTGCTGGCGTGCGCGCCGGTGGATTGCGCATGTGCATGCTGAACTGCGACTGCCCGCCGGGGCGGCGGAGGAAGACCACGAGCCAGCTCGCCACCTGATGTGCGATCTCAGAACCGCAGTCGTTCTCGACCAATGCCAGTGCCAGGTCAATGCCAGCGGTGACGCCAGCTGACGTCCACCGGTCACGGTCGCGAACGTAGATGGCGTCGGCCTCCACATCTATGGCTGGATGGTCAGTTTGTAGTTGCCCGCATGCGGCCCAGTGTGTGGTCGCCCGATAACCGTCGAGCAGGCCAGCACGCGCGAGGATCGCCGCACCTGAGCACACCGAGGTGGTGCGCCTCGTGGTGGCCGAAATGGTTCGAAGGTCGTCAATCGCGGCTGGGTGATCGTCGGCGAAGGAATAAACACCCAGACCACCGGCCACGAGTAGCGTGTCGATTCCAGCCTGCTGCGATGCGTCAGTGAGCGAAGCGTCCACACCGATGCTGATGCCGCTCTCCGTGCGCACTGTCTTGCCGCCCGGCGACGCGAGCCTAACCGTGTAGCCGGGGTTCGAGCCCAGCAACGATGCGGTCCGAAAGACATCCGTTGGGCCGGCGATGTCGAGCAGGTTGCAGCCGTCGAACACGACGACAACGACCTCACGGACATCGCTTGAACACTGCACTCATTGATCGTCTCCGGAAGGACGGTTGGCGGCAAGGACAAGTAACTGACGATTTCAGCCACACCAGGAGGCGCGGCGTTATCAAAGCACCGCGAGGATCTCGTCCGCGGTTCGGTGGCCCGAACGGACTGCGCCTTCCATATAGCCGTTCCATTCGATCGCGTGCTCTGCCCCCGCCCAGTGCAGTCGCCCCACGGGTTTGCGAAGGACCTCCCCGTAGCTGGTCCACACGCCGGGTGCGAAGTGGGCACCATAGCAGCCGCGCGTGAATTCCTCTGCACTCCAATCTTTCTCCACGTAGTCGATAGGATCGGCGGCTTCCGGACCGAAGTACCGGACAAAGCAGTCAAGAACACCGGCACGCCGCTCGTCTTTGGGCAGGCGCTGCCAATGGCGAGCTTCGCTTCCCTCGACAAACCCCATCAGGATGCCCACTTCACCGCCGGGCGGTGAGACGTCGAAAGTCACTTTCACTGGTCCCTGGTCCGAGATCGCCTGCCCGTTCAAGCCCTTCCTGCGCCAGAAAGGTGTCGGATAGACCGCGAAGTTCTTGATGACGGTCCCCGCCGGGAGTTTCTGCGTGAGCTGGTCCCGCCAGGCTGGAAGCGCTGGTTCGTAGTGCAGTCGACCGGCCAGTGTCGGCGGAAGTGTGATGAGAACGCGCCGCGCGGAGTGTGTCTCGCCGGATCGCGTACGTACGGAGACGCCCGTGCTGGCTTGTGAAACGTCGCCGACCGCGGCGCCCAAACGGACGTCGAGGCCCGCCGCGAGGCGCTGCGCCACCAGAACCGAGCCTCCGACTACGCGGTCCTTCTGTGCACCCTGGTCGACGGAGATCAGAGTTTCGAGGTCCCGGTTGCTTACGGTGTAGAAGAGCGCATGGAGGAGTGAGATATCGGCCGCGTCGGCTGAGAAGATCGCCTCCGCGGCAAGGCGGAAGTAGGCACGGCCGCTTGGTGTCCGCAGGTTTCGGCGCACCCACGACTCGTAGGTCTGTCCGTCGAGGCTACGCGCCCGATGGTGCAGCCAAGGCGCGGCGGGGTCAACGGTGCGCGCGAGCCGGCCGAATCGGATGAGGCCCTGAAACAGGTCGGCGAGCGCGATCGGGTTGAGTTTTGGAATGGCCCCTTTCTTTGGGGCGAGGTGAGCCTTCTTGCCGAGAAGATGGAGAAGCAGCTTGCCTTCATCGTTCCAGGTTCGGAAGGTTTCGAGACCGAGTTCCTCCACCAGGGCGTACATTTCGGTGTGGCCTTCGCCCAGCCACGTGCCGCCGAGTTCGATCGGATGCCCTTGAACTACACCACCTTCGGTGCGGCCGCCCACACGGTCACGCGCTTCTAACACTCGAACGGACTTACCCACGTCCACGAGCTTGCGCGCCGCGCTCAGTCCGGAGAGTCCCGCGCCTACAACGATGACGTCGACGTCGTGCATGCGTTCTCCTCGTCAAGTCAGTCCTATGACTGAGATGCCCCAAGGGTAGGGTCATCTGCCCGAACTCCACCAGGGTCCTTTACGGCTCGCACGCGCGAGATTTCCTCAAGAAACCATCGATCTCCTCGGTTTGTTCCGTATTTGTCAGGATGGTGGTGAGACACCGTCTGACGGGTAGGGCGGGGATTGGATCCCCGTGACGAGTGATGTTGAGATCGGCCGGTCCCCGACTGGAAAGCGGATGTTTCCGCTGGCCTTCCGGGTAAATTTTGTGCGGCGCTGGCAGGACTGCACCGAGCGTGGTGCGAAGGCCCGGCTGCTGCGCGAGTTCAGCCTGGATGAGGCAACTGTTCGCCCCTGGCTGCAGGCATATGATCGGGGGCAATACACCACCGCGATGGTGGCTGCCTCAGAGAAGTCAAGGAACCGTGTGAGTAATCGTGATCGGGCCGAGTTAGCGCGGTTACGCAGCGAGAATGAGGCCCTGAAGAAGAAGGTCGCCCAGGCTGAAGCCGTTCAGGAAATCCTGGGAAAAGCCTACGAGCTCTTGCATGGGATCAACGAGAGCTCCAGCGAGCAGCACGAACAGATCCCGCCAGCGTTGATGAGCGCGGACGAGTACGCACGGTGGCTGCAGCGCAAGAACCTGTCCTGACCGGCGTGCTCCTCGCTCTTATCGCGGCCGGGATGAGCGTGCTCGCCGCATGCACGCTCATTGGTGTTGCGCGGTCGTCGTTTTACCGCATCACCCGTGGCTATCAGCATTATCGGCCGGTCACCGATCCAACACCGCAAGCCCGGCGGGAGCAGCCCGCGGCGCTGAGTCACACCGAGCGTGACACGATCATTGACCTGCTCGGCTGCGAGGAGCACATGGATTTGTCGGTGCTGCAGGCGTACTGGCGGGCCTTCGATGCGAAGAACATCGGCTGTTCGCTGAGCACGTTCTACCGCGTTGCCCGCAGCGAGAAGCTCACCGGGGACCGCCGCCGGATCCGCCGAGGCGCCAGCAGCAAACGGGTAAAACCCGTCGTGGCAGCGGCCGCGCCGAATGAGCTGTGGACCTGGGACACCACCGAACTGCGCGGGCCGCGTAATCAGGACCGCTACCGGCTCGGACTGATCGTGGACGTGTACTCCCGCTACCCGGTGGGCTGGTACATCGGCTACAGCGAGAACGCCGCGGACGCGAAAAACATGTTCACCGCCGCGCTCACCGCGCACGGCGCGCCCGCGATCGTGCACTCCGATAACGGCGCCGCCATGCGCGCCAGCGAGCTGACCAGCCTGCTCGAAAATATCCCCCACCGCGCCACCATGTCGTACTCACGGCCCCGGGTCAGCGACGATAACCCGTTCTCCGAATCAATGTTCAAAACCCTGAAATACGACCTGAACTGCCCGGACCATTTCGACAGCATCGAACACGCCCGCGAATGGACCGGGCAGTACCTGCACACCTACGCCCACCAGCACCGCCACAGCGGCCTGAACTGGCACACCCCCGCCAGCGTCTACCACAGCACCGCCCACCACGTGCAGCACCAGCGGCAACAACACCTCGACCAGTACTACGCCGCCCACCCCAAACGATTCCGGCAACCCCCACAAGCACCCCGGCTCCCCGAAGCCACCGGAATCAACATCAAACCACCCCACCTGTCTCAGACAGGTTGACAGCTACCGTGTTTCTTACGGGCATTGATGGTTTCTTGAGGAAATCTGCAGAAGCGCGCGCGTGAACGCCACATGACCCGCTACCGGCACTTAGGTTAGGCTCACTTCATGCTAGAGTTCTCCCGCTTCCTCGCGCGCGCCTTTTGATCACTGTCTACGGATCTGCGCTCGGGTGGCGCATTGATCTGGACGAAGCAGAAGGCACTGACGATTATGAGCATTACCGCAGGGCGAATTGGCATCTTGGTTCTCACCGCAGCACTAGCGAGCGCACTGGTGGCATGTGGGCAATCTGAGGCTGTAGATAGCGGCGCCGCCGCTTCAAATGAAGAGGGCACGACGATCTACCCGCTCGTCCTCGATAACTGCGGCAGGACAGTAACAGTCGACGCCGCACCACAGCGGGTGGTCTCGCTGGACCAGGGATCGACTGAGATCTTGCTGTCCCTGGGGCTCGCCGAACGGGTGGTGGGCACTGCGTCGTGGACGGATCCTATCCGTGAAAATCTTGCGGAAGCCAACGCGCTGGTCTCGCGACTCGCAGACAACGCTCCAACCTACGAGGTCGTCCTTGGCGCAGATCCGGACTTCGTGACGGCGTCTTTCGGCCGGCATTTCGCACAGGGCGGTGTGGCCGATCGCGACCGTTTCGAACAAACCGGCATGGAGACATACCTCTCTCCCACGGACTGCGATAACGGCGTGAGCATCAACGGCGGTGGCAAGCGCACCAGTCCGCTGACGATGGACGCGCTGTATCAGGAGATCCGCGAACTCGCGGCAATCTTCGACGTCAGCGATCGGGGTGAGAAGCTGATCGAAGAGTTGCAGGGTCGCGAGGCTGCCGCGCTCGCAGGCATCGGGGCAGCGGATGTCTCGCTGGCTTTCTGGTTCGCCGATACTAAGAGCCCCTACGTGGCCGGTGGTCTCGGTTCCCCGAACCTGCTCGCGAACAGCGTCGGCGCCGAGAACGCGTTCTCGGACCTGACGGACGACTGGGCGCCTGTCGGCTGGGAGACTGTAGTCGAACGCAATCCCGATGTCCTCGTGCTCGGTGATTTGTTGCGCAACCGCTTCCCCGGGGATCTCCTGGCGGAAAAGACTGCCTTCCTCGAATCAGATCCCCTCACAAGGAACCTCGATGCGGTGCGCAATGGGCACTACATCGCACTGCACGGCGCGGAAATGAATCCCTCTATTCGGACCGTTGACGGGCTCGAGAAACTCGCCGCGGGACTCCTCGACCTGAAGGTGCCGTCTTGACCCTTACGCTCGAGTCCGCAGAAACCGGTGGACGCGTGCCGGTTCGGCAGCGGTGGGTACTCGGTGCCTTGATCGCGTGCGCAGGATTCTTCGTGCTCGTATTGTCGATCCTTGTCGCGATCACGCTAGGGCCCGCGGACGTGTCAATGGTCAATGTCCGTGACGTCCTGCTGAATCACGCAGGGCTCGCGGACATCCCGGTGCGGCCGACGAAGAACGCGATCGTGTGGGAGGAACGTCTCCCCCGCGCGCTAGTGGCCGCCGCATGCGGTGCCGGACTCGGCCTGTGCGGCGTCATCATGCAGTCCCTTCTCCGGAACCCGCTCGCTGACCCGTTCATTCTTGGGATCTCCTCTGGGGCGTCGACGGGTGCCGTGGTCGTGGGCGTGCTTGGAGTCGGAGGGATGGCGCTCGGTTTGTCCGGAGGTGCATTCATCGGCTCGCTCGTCGCGTTCGGGCTGGTGTTACTGCTCGCGCGGCTGTCCGGCGGCAGCAATGACCGCGTCATTCTCGCGGGTGTGGCTGCTACTCAACTGTTTTCGGCTCTCACATCGTTCGTCATTTTCGCGTTCGCCGACTCCGACGAGACCCGCGGCGTGATGTTCTGGCTGCTCGGCTCGCTCGAAGGCGTTCGATGGAACGACGTGGTGCTGTGCACCGTCATCGTGCTGCTCGGCACCGCCATTTGCTTGCACTACGCATATGTTCTTGACGCGTTCGCGTTTGGTGAAGATGTCGCTGCGTCCCTGGGCATCTCCGTCACGAAGGTCCGGCTGCTCCTTCTCGTCGTGACCGCACTCATCACCGCGACACTGGTGAGCGTCGCCGGTGCTATCGGTTTCGTAGGGCTCGTGCTCCCCCACGCGGCTCGGCTTCTGGTGGGCTCAAGGCACAGTCGGCTGATTCCCGCGACCGCTGTTATGGGGGCCGTATTCATGGTGTGGGTGGACGCTATCTCCCGGGTGGCTTTCGCTCCCACACCGCTGCCGGTGGGTGTCGGTACCGCCCTAATTGGTGTTCCCGTGTTTATCGTCATTCTGTCCCGGCGGAGGAGGGCCCTATGACATTGCACGCCGAAAGTGTCACCTGGAATCGTGGCGGCTCGCTGGTCGTCGACGGTGTGACGGTTACGCCGGCACCGGGTGCGACGGTGGGACTGCTCGGTCCCAACGGGTCCGGGAAGTCCTCGCTCCTGCGCCTTCTGAATGGAGTCGTTCGCCCGACTGCGGGTGTCGTGACACTGGACGGACACGACCTGACGACATTGCGGCGCAGAGACATCGCGCGTGCTGTTGCGGTCGTGAGTCAGCACGCGGATACGGAAGTCGACATCGCCGTTCGCGATGTGGTGCGTCTGGGACGAATCCCGCACCGCGGAACATTTGGTGGTGACCCGGCGACCGACGACACCGCCGTGGCCTCGGCACTCGAGCACACAGGTCTCACGGCAAAGGCGGACCGGTTGTGGCACACACTGTCCGGCGGTGAAAAGCAGCGGGTGCAGATCGCGCGCGCTCTCGCGCAGAATCCCCGTGAGCTGCTACTCGACGAGCCGACCAACCACCTCGATATCCACCATCAACTGGAGTTACTGGCCCTCGTTACCCGGCTGCCTGTTACGAGCGTGATCGCCCTGCACGACCTCAACCTTGCCGCCATGTTCTGCGACTGTGTGGTCGTACTGAAGGACGGGCAGGTTGTTGCTGGAGGAGCGCCCGCTGAAGTCCTGACAACTGAACTGATTGCCACGGTGTACAACGTCCGCGCCGAGGTTGTCGTCGACGACGCCACAGGACGGCTGTCGATAAGGTTCGAACCGGGTCCGGTTCCCGTTCTCACCCATTGACGCCACGCGCATTGAGGCGCGTTAAGAGGTCGTCGAAGAGGTCGAGACAATAGCTGGCAGTGTAAACGGAGCCAAAATTCACATTGCCATTGCTGTAAATTACGGCGCCGGCCGCAACTGCTGGAATCTCACCCCACAGCACGTCGGTGCCGCGGTCTGGGGCACCATCGACTGCAGTGGTGACCAGGAGCCCGTCAGCAGGTGCTAGAAGGTCATAGCGTTCTGGGCTTATGGGATCTTTGCCTTCAACAGGCCGGTACAGTTCAATGCCAAGGTCGTGCGCAACCTGTGCCGCGATTCCGGAAGGTGCAGTGCCGTTTGCTCCGCCGGAACCGTAATTGATGAGGGCGATCTTGTGTTCCGCTAACCCTCTTCTGTGGCGTCCACGTATGTCCTCGAGCTTGGATTCGTATTCGGCGGTGGCCGCCCGTGCTTTTCCCGTATCGGAAATGCCAAGCCAGCCAATAAGCTGGGTCAGTGATTCCCGCCATGGCAGCGTGAAGTCCAACGGCAGAACGGGCGCAATCTGCATTAGTGCTTCCCGCGGCCACTGAGGGTCTTCAGTACCAAGGTCCGTGCAGATGATGAGGTCGGGTTGTAGAGCGGCGACCTCTTCGAGGTTCACCGGTGATGTCAAGACTTCGAGATCTCCTTCCACGGGAACCCACCGCTCGGCTTCGCTGTAGCTGTAACCGACCAGCGGTAGCTGCAGCGAAACAGCCGGTTCGAGGTCAAGTCGAGAATCGATGGCGATGACGCGGCGTGGTTCGAGGGGAATGTCGTATGTCCCGAGAGCGGTCGTTACTGTCCGAGTTGCCGACGCGCCTTGGTCGCTGTCCCCCTGCTGTACCGAGCAGGCACTGAGGAGAGCGGCGAGCGACGCCGAACCGATCATAAAGTCTCGCCGCGTCAGCTGATCAACCAGTTGGTTCCACCTGGCTTCGGAATACGGTGCGGAAGCGCGCGTAATCGTCATATATTCTGGGTCCTCTCGAGATCGTCGACTAGTTCCTCGTAGAATCCCTCAGCGTAAAAGCTGAGCGGAATCGGCCAAACTCTTTGCGAAGTCGATCGCGGTCAGGGCAAGTCCGTTGTTATTGTCGTAAGTCAACTCGGCCACGTGACCCGCAGTAACGGCAGGGATTCGCTGCCAGGTTGGCGCTTCGACTTCCGGGGCATCGATGTTCTGCATGATAATTAGATCTGCGTCATTGAAAACGCTGATTGTCTCAGCGCTGTAGAACCAGTTCCCGTCACGCGGCGGCGTCGACGTATCCCGGACGAGCGTCATACCTAAGTCCTCGGCAACAGACGTGCAGAAGGTGTCACCCTGTAGCCAGTATTCCCCCTGCCAGGCACCGCCAATAGCTACTTTCTTTCCGTCCAGCAGCGAACCTATCTGGCGTCTGGACGCGTCGAGCTGCTGCTCGTACTGCAGCAGAACCTGGGAGGCCTCGTTCCCCCGCCCAATGCTGTGGAGTTGCTGCGTCATTACCTCGCGCCACCGGCTAGTCGGATCACCCTGGGCGACGACGAATGTGGGAGCCATATCGAAATTCAGCAGCCCGTGCTCACGGTAATGATCGAACCAGCCACTACCCACAACCAGCATGTCCGGATTGAAGCTCAGAATCGACTCCACATCCGGTTCTGTGTTAGTCCCTCCGATTCGTTCGACTCCGTCCGGCAGAAGGCCAGTGAGAAAACTGTCTTCATCCCAATTTGTCGCGACGATCGGGAAACCTGAGAGAATTGCAAAATCCAGCGCAGCGCGAGAGTCAAGCACGACAACACGCTTAGGGTGCAGCGGTAAAAGAGCACGGTAGTCGCCGAACTCGAATTCAATGCTGCCTTGCGAGGTGCTCTGGGAGCCGGGAGACGCGCCTCCACACGCTACTAGGGCACTCCCCGCAAACACGCTGAAAGCGCCAAGAAATCCGCGGCGAGAGAGCGTGTCTACCGGTCTTTGCCCTCCGCGGGACGCAGGAATTCGCTCGCGAACACGTACGGGCGCGACAATTGCCATAGCTTTCCTTATGTTTTTTGGGACTAATTTTCACAGCTGTGCAAGAACGGTTGCTTCAAGGTTGCGGAGCGCATCGATCGCTGCGCGATAATCGTTGACGTCGTACAGAGACCGGACGCCGTAGACCTGACCGGTCTGGGCGGCCGGTGTGGCCTGAAATGTTGGTTGTGCGAGAACTGCTTCGACCGCTGCAAGCGGCTCGCCTCGTCCACCGACGGGATGTACGACCAGTGTGACGTCGTCTATCACCGTGAAGTTCTCAGTTGAGTACGTGGTGTAGCTGTATTCAGTGCCGGTAGCGGCCGCCGCACGGCCAAACTCCACACCAATGGCCGCGAGCAGTGCGCCAGCTGCACTGTCAGGATGCTGCAGGGAAAATTCGCCCTCTCCGTGGCCAAATGACACTGAAGCCCAGGTATGCTCGCTGATCTTTCCCAGGTACTTCTCGGCGATTTCAGCGACAGTCCGCTCGTATTCGGCGCGGAGTCCGTTGAGCGCATCAGCTTGATTTAGCGAATCGGCAACACCGTCGAGGATCGTCATCCAATCAGCACGGGTATCAGCCGAGAAGACCGCAGTCGGCGCGATCCGGGAGAGTGAGGCAAAAACTCCCTCGTCGATCTCCATTGCGTTACCGATTATGAGGTCCGGCTGCAGGGCGGCGATGGCTTCTATTTCAAGGTCAGCCCAGCTCCCGATGACCGATACATTGGAGATAAATTCTTGCATGGCGGGTGAGAGCTGATCGAAGTTGCCCGAGTAGTCGTACACGCCGATTGGGCGAACGCCGATCGCATACATCTGAAATGGTATCCAGTAGGATGCAGCAATGACGCGCTGCGGGCTGCGGGGCACCTCGACTGGGCGGTAATGTGTTGTGATCGTGCGTGTCTCCGAGTTGCCGAGGCCATCGGTTGCGTCCGTAGTTGAGCACGCGGCAGCAGCTGCCAGGGTGGTCGCTGCCATACCGGTAAAGAAACTTCTCCGCGTCAAGTCACCAACGATCATGTCGAAGGCCACAGATTCGGTAATGCCTAGTGGTTGCAGGGTGCTTGCCGACACGGACGCTCCAATCATTATTTCGCTATCGCGTAGAACTTTAGCCCATTGCAGTAGGCAATGCTTACCTAACCTATTTCCTTCGCGCAGACCTACACTGTTTAGCTAACGCGGTGCAGAAACCGTTGCACCCGGTTGCCTGGTTGCGCGCAGCGCACGGGACGAGAACGCAACCACTCCGGCTATCGTCGCGACGACGATCGATGCCGCGATAGGCGCATATTCACTGACTTCATACAGCGCCGTGCCCGTCACCGGACCAATGACGAAAGTCAGCCCGGTTGTGGCAGTGATCAGCCCAGCTACGGCGCCTGCCTGGCGTTCATCGACGGCGAGTGTCGGGAGAACCGTGAATCCCGGAATGGCGAGCCCGAGTCCGAGCGCAAGAAACATGAAAGCCGCCGTGATAGCCCACAGCTGACCTGCGCCGAGCAGTAGCGCGAACGAGACGATTACGATCGGCGCCCCAACTCGAACGAGCCGTAACGCTGGCCAGCCTAGCCGTGGCACTAGCGCCGCCTGGGTGACGACGAGCACGACGCCCGTCAGAAACAGAGCGATTCCGACCGCGCCCGCGGTCTGTTCTGGGCCGAGAAGGAGCCGATCAGCGATCAGAAAGCCAATTACAACCTGGATAAGCGCCAAGGATAAGTACAGCAGAAATGCGATGCTAAGTGCAGCAAAGACTTTTGTGTCCCAGGGGCGGACACGGATTAGTGGTGTTGTATCGATTGACGTCGCGCGAACCTCTGGGCGCACACGTGCCGCGACCCACACACCCAGCAGTCCAAGAACGATCGGTGAAACTATCAGCGGTGCCATCAAAGACGCCGCAGCAAGTGCACCACCAGCTGCGGGCCCCAAGACCAGCGAGAGGCCTTGCGCAGCGCCTACGAATCCTACGGCCTTCGTGCGCTGTGCCTCATCACGCGCGGACGCTGTGGCTGCTGCGATGGCGACGACGGGCAGCGCGGCGATGCCCGTACCGAAGAAGATGCTTCGCGTGATGAGCATGACGGTCATCACCGTCGCGGGTTCGAGCGTCTGATCGAGGCCCGCGGAGACGGCGATTGCAAAGCCCGCCAGTCCGATTGTCGCGCATAATAATCCGGACGTGAGTACGACTGTCGGCCCGTACTTGTCGAGTGCCCGCCCCCATATCGGACTCGATACGGCGAGAGACAGCGCGGAGACCGAAACAACCAGACCCATCTGGGTTTCGGTGAGGGCGAGCGCACGCCCAAGCGGTGCAACGAGCGGCACCAACATTTGGTGTGCCGTGAATCCCGCGAGCAGAACGATCAGCAACCTGCGGAACGTGGGTGTCATGACGAGTTTCTCCCTGCGTAGGCGAGGCGTGCTCGAAGGCGTGGCAGCTCGACGAACGCGCCGTCAGTAAGACTGAGTGTTCTGTGTGCGTGGGAAGCGACAGCCTCGTCGTGGGTGATGTGGACGACGGCCATGTTTTCGCGGGATTGCAGTTCAGCAATGAGAGCGAGTATCGCTGCTTGCGTGTCAGCGTCGAGCGCGGCGGTCACCTCGTCACAGACCAAGACGCGCGGCCGGGCTGCGAGCGCACGAGCAAGGACGACTCGCTGCCGCTGTCCCCCGGATAGCTCGCCAGGCAGCCGGTGGATCACCGAATCTGGGAGGGCAACAGCCTCGAGCAATCGGGCTAGCTGTTCCTCTGAGGCCCGAACACCGTGCAGCGTCCAAAACGGCCGTGCGAGCGCTGTCCGCACGCTTTGCTGTGGATGTAGTGCCTCAGCGGGACTCTGCGAGACGAGCTGGACTGCGGCCTTCTGCAGCTTGCTTCGGTCTTGAACGCGCCACGGGACCGGACTGCCATCGGACAAGCTCAAAACGCCGTCGACGGGAATGTGCAAGCCAGCGAGGCACCGTGCAAAAGTGCTCTTTCCACTGCCTGAGCGGCCGATGAGCGCGATGCTTTCACCTTGCCTGATCACGAGGGACTGCCGCGTGAAGAGCGGTTCATCACGTCGATGAGCAGCCGATACTTCGCTGACGGTGAGGGCTTCGGGCCTGCGGACCATGCTCCGGTTTGGTGTCAGCACTGAACGGGGCTGTGGCCCTGCGCCGACGATGACCCGGCCCGCGGAGACGTGATACCGACGGTCGGCGATCGCATCGACCGCGGTGTGATCATGGCTGATGAGAAGCATCGCGACGCCCGAATCGCGCACCCTCCGCAGCAGGTCAAGTATGCCTCGCTGGGACGCGGGATCAAGCGCGGTAAGCGGCTCGTCAAGCACGAGGACAGCTGGCTCGGCGGCGAGCGCGGCAGCGATGAGTACGCGTTGCTGCTGGCCGCCTGATAGCTCATGCGGATACCGTTTGGCGAGCTGCGCCGACATGCCGACTTTGTCGAGCAGGAGTGCGACAGCCTCTCTTTGACCGCGACGCGAAGGACGGAAGCGCATCGCACCGAGCAGGGTGGCGCTCACACGCGCGTACGGATTGAGCGCCGGACCTGGGTCTTGCGGTACGTATCCAATGGTCTCCCCGCGCAGCCACCGTGGTGGTGCCGGAAGAACGTTCTCACCACGCACCAGGAGGCTCCCGGCACTCACATGCAGACCCGGAGAGATGTGGCCGAGCGTAGCGAGTGCGATGGTCGACTTTCCGGAACCCGAGGGCCCTGTGAGCGCGACACATTCACCCGGACTGACGGTGAGTGTCACGCCTCTGAGGATCGGTCCTTCGGATGACGTGATGTTCAGGTCGCGCATATCGATTATGTGGTTCACGCGAGCACTCCCCGCGCGCCGTGGAGCGACCGGTCCGCGATGAGATTCACCGTTACGGTGATCACTGCTATCGCAGTGAGGGGGGCGATAACAGCCCATGGCTGAAGGGCAGCCCCAGGCAACATATCTGCGATGAGCCTGCCCCAGTTGTCGGGCCCTGCAGTAACTCCGAGGAAGCCCGCCGCTGCGACGACGTAGAGAGCTGCGACGAAACGAATGCCGAGGTCGGCCGCCACCGTGCCCGCGATCAGTGGCAAGACTTCGCGGCCTGCCAGCCAGTGCCACTTCTCCCCTCTTGCTATCGCGTTCTCAACGTGGCTGCGTCCGGTGGTTTGGACCGCGGCTGCGCGGATCACGCGTGCCGACAGCGGTGCCGTAACGATGATCGCCGCAAGTATCAGGCCCGCCCGGCCCGGCATCGCGGTGAGCACGAGCAGCATCAGGACTATCGGCGGTACTGCCGCCACCGCGTCAACGGGCCGCATGAGCAAAGATTCGAGACAGCGCCGCCCAGTGGCCGACAATGCAGCGGTCAGCCCGATCACGGCGCCAGCGGTGGTGCCCCCAAGTGCGGCTAGCGCGCTAGTCGCGATCACAGACGATCCACCGTGCAGCATTCGTGAGGTGACATCACGCCCAAGATGGTCAGTCCCGAGAAGCCCAGACTCGCCCGGCGGACTGTAGGCGGGCCCTGCGGTGACGTCTGGAGCGTGCGGTGCCAGCGCGGGGCCCGCGAGTACGAGGAGTACTACAGCTGCGAGCAACGTCAGGGCAGCATATCGAGCTTTCACGTGACGAGTCCCGTTCTGAGACGCGGCGTCATGAGGAGTACCGCGATGTCGCCGAGTGTGAGCGCAGCGAGCATCACTGCGGCGAGGAGCAGTGTCAGCGCCTGAACAACTGGCAGGTCCCCTGTCACTGTCGCCTGCACGAGGGTGTCACCGATCCCCGGGTAGCTGAAAACACGCTCAACGAGTACTGCACCGCCCACGAGTGCCACTCCGGTGAGGAGCCAGACCTGAATTGCCGTGGGCAGAACAGCGGGAAGCACTGCGGTACGGAGGATCCGCTTTTCTCGCGCACCGGTCAGCCGCATGTACTCGACGCTGCGTGACTGGTACGCCGCTACCGAGTTGGCCCTGATCACGCGCGTCGCGTAAGCAAGACCCACCAGGAACAACGTGGCAACGGGCAGCACAAGCGCTGCGGGGTGCTGCAGCGGCGAGCTGCCCGCGGGAATGAGCGAGACGGCAGGAAAGAGCGGCCACGCGATCGCAAACACGGCGATAAGCCCTGTGGCGGTAAGGAATTCGGGTATTGATACCAGTACAAGTGCGGTAGCCGAGATGCCGCGGTCCGTGCCGGAGTTCCGGTAGCGGGCAGCTAGCACACCCAGCACCAGAGAGGCGGGTACAAGAAACACCATTGCTAGTCCCGCTAGCAGAAGCGAGTTGCCCATGCGCTCGGCGAGCATGTCGGCGACCGGAGTGCCCGTGATCGAGTGCCCCCACTGGCCTTGCATCAGGCCGAATGCCCATTCGCCGTACCGGGTAAGGGCGGGCTGGTCGAGCCCCAGGGCTGCTCGCGCCGCGTCGATCTGATCGGGCGACGCGGTAGGCCCCAGTCTCGCTACAACTGGGTCTCCTGGCAGCGCATGACCGCCTGCGAACACCACCACGCTCAACAGTGCCAACAGTAGAAGGTTGAGTGCGGCACGCCGCAGCAGCAGGCGATAGATCATGGGTCCGTCCTAGAGGCGTGGCTACCCACTTCAAAGTGACAACTATTTCCAATAGAGTGGCGTTCAGTGTAGGTCGCGAGCCCCTCGCGGTATAGCTTGAACTATGTTCAAGACATTAGGATACCCTACTAAGGATGGCACATGGTCATGAATAGGCGTGACGCCCTGAAGCTTGCCGGGCTGACGCTAGGTGCTGCGAGTACAACGGCCCTCCTCAGCGCGTGCGGAGCGGCAACGTCCACGGGCAACGGGAGGGCCACAAACGCGGCAGCGGACGGAAGCCGCGCAACGTTTCGTGCGGTCTTCACCGGCGCAGGAGCTGGGGAAACGCTCGATCCCTACGCCACCGCAGCCCCTGCCGACTTCGTCCGCAACGACGTCGTTTACGAGAACTTGTTCGTCCTCGGCGAGGGCGACGTGCTGCCCGCCTTGGCGCGCGACGCGGCCATCAGCCCCGACGCCCGCAGCTTCATCCTCAACCTCCGCGACGATGTGCGCTGGCATGACGGCAGCCCATTCACCGCGGCAGATGTCAAATACAGCTTCGAATTTATGAGCTCGCCCGAGCGCCTTTACCCCAGCGAACTGCAGGCGTACCTCGATATGACCGGCATCGAAATACGCGGTGAACATAGCGTTTGGGTGCCGACGCTGCAACCGCTCGGTGACCCGGCGACGATGCTCGCTGCGTTCCCCGCAAAAATGGTGAAGGCCGGCACCAGCGCGTTCACTCTAGAGAGCGCGATTGGAACTGGGCCGTTTCGTATCACGGACTTTGCGGCGGGCAGAGAAACTGTACTCACGCGGTTCGACGAATACTGGGGTGGCGCGGCACCGAGCGATGAGATCCGCATTCTGAGTGTCACGGACGCGCAAGCGAAGGTGAATTCCCTCATCTCAGGACAGGCAGACTACACAAGTGATATCCCCTATACGGCTGCGCGAGCCGGTATCTCGGCGAGCGATGTCGAACTCGGTGCTGCCGGATCCCTCCACCGAACCTCCATGGGGTTCGTGCTTAACACCACGCGTCCGCCGTTCGACGACCCCCGCGTGCGCCGAGCGGCGCGGCTCGCCCTCGACCGGCAAAGCCTCGTTGACACTGTCTTCCTCGGCTACGGCGTACCCGGCAACGACCTGGTGTGTGCGGGTGCTCCCTACTTCTCGGACCGAGATCCGCTGGCGCGCAACGTTGACGAAGCGCGCAGGCTCGTGCGTGCTGCCGGCGCCGAGAACGCAACGGTGACGATCCGTACGGCCGAATGGGAGAACGGCTTTAACGCCAGCAGCGAACTCGCCTGCGAACAGTGGCGTGAGATCGGGCTGTCGGCCCGACCGCAGGAAGTCGGGCTGGCTGAGTTCTATGAATCGGATGGCCTTGCAGCGGCCAATGGCGTGGCGTTCTCCGCGCCGCCCGCCCCGCTGGCGGTACTGTACGGCCGACTCAACGCCCACCACCCTGCAATGGCCTTCGCCGACGCTGCCTACCGCGAAGCGCTGGGAGCAGCGATGGCCGCGACGGAAGACGCCGAGCGGCGCCGTCACTGGAACACAGTGCAGGACAGGATGTTCGAGGACGGCAACACCGTGATCTGGGGCCTGGGTGACACGCTGAGCCTGGCGCGTTCGACCGTGAAGGGACTCGAAACCCGGGGCCACGCCAAGTACCCCTACCTAGGAAGAGCTCACCATGCCTGATCCTGAAAATCGTACTGAGTCACCCGTTATTACACCCGGAGCGCTCGGCAGGTTAATGCGCCCGGTGCGAGGCACCTTGATCGCTGGTGGCGTTCTGGCAGCGTTATCGGCTGTTGCTTCGGTGTTCCCGTTCATCGCAGTCGCCGAAATTGGGCGTGCGCTCATTACACACGGAACCGGCAATTCGAGCGCAGTATGGATCTGGGCGATTGTTGGCGTTGCTGCAGCGTTAGCCCGGCTCCTTCTGTACGGGACCGCGACGCAGATGTGTCATTACGCGGACGCAGAGTTCCGTTATGCGACACGCGCACGGCTATCGCGACACCTCGGAGCGCTGCCACTTGGCTGGTTCCGCAGAAACGGCTCAGCGACAGTGGCGAAGGCGGTGTCGCAAGACGTCAAGAGAATGCACGTGATCATCGCGCACACTATTGGTGACGTCACCTCCGCGGTGATAGCCCCGCTCACAGCGGTGGTCTACATGGCCATCATCGACTGGCGGTTCACACTGATGGTCGTTGGCTATGTGATCGTCGTTTTTCTGGCCGTGATGCCCATGATGCAGCGCGTTTACGAACTGTACATGGACGATTATGACCGGGCGCTTTCCGAACTCGCAGATGCGACAGTCGAACTCGCTGACGGTATCGAGGTTGTGAAGACATACGGTGAACGCAGCCATGGGATGAAACGATTCGATAGTGCCGCTGACCGGCTCACCAAGATCGGTCTGCTGTGGATGTCGGCGACCGGGCGTGGCATCAACGCGATGAACTTCCTGTTCTCTCCCGCGATGCTCATCGTCTGGATCACCGCCGTGGGTATGACTTTCATATCAATGGGGTGGATGAACGTCGCTGACGTGCTCCCGTTCCTCGCTGTGGGTGTCGGTTTGCCGACCGGGATATTACTGCTCGGCCAGCTCCTGGGGGCGATCCGGACAGCAAAGGTTGCCGCGACCAGCGTGGACCGTGTGCTTTCTGAACCCTCACTTCCTGTACCCGCGAAACCGAAGCCGCTCGGTGGATATGACGTTCACTTCGACGGTGTGACCTTTGCGTACGACGAGGGTGCCACGGTGCTCCGGAACGTCAGCTTGCGGCTGCGACCAGGGACGGTCACTGCGCTAGTAGGGCCTTCCGGATCTGGGAAGTCGACTGTCGCCGCGCTGATTCCGCGGTTCTGGGACGTCACTGCAGGTGCAGTCCGGATAGGCGGGACCGACATTCGCGACATCGCTCCGGCTGAGTTGCTCGCCAGCATAGCGACGGTTTTCCAGGACGTCGTCGTTCTGCGAGAAACGATCACTGACAACATCCGGCTAGGCCGCCCCTCGGCTAGCGCTGCTGAGGTCGAAGCCGCGGCACGAGCTGCCAACATCCACGAGCGCATCATTGAGCTGCCCGCGGGATACGACACTGTGATCGGCGATCAAGTCGTGCTATCAGGCGGCGAGAAGCAACGGCTGACGATAGCGCGAGCATTATTGCAAGACGCTCCGATCGTCATCCTCGACGAGGCCACTGCTCACGCCGACCCCGAGAACGAAACCAAAATCCAGGAAGCGCTTTCCGTGCTGGCACGCGGCCGCACAGTCCTCGTGATAGCGCACCGACTGCGCACGATCAGCGAGGCTGACCAGATCGTGGTGCTGCACGACGGTGCCGTCACTGAAACGGGCACCCACGTCGAGCTGCTTCGAACTGGCGGACTCTATGCGCACTTGTGGCGTACACAGGAAGAAGGTGTACCGGCATGATCAGCCAGACAGAACGAATCCTTGGCGAGTCCACGGGCATGCGGGGGCAGATCGCAGGCTACGCCATTGCCGGCGTCGCTCAGGGCCTCGTCTTTGCTGCGCTTATTCCGCTCCTCAGTGCACTGGTCGACGGTCAACTCGAACGCGCCTGGCTTTGGCTCGCGCTCGCTGCTGCAGGGGCACTGGTCTCCGGGATTGCGCTCATGGTGACCTCGCACAAGGGCTACTACGTGGGGATCGAACGCGTGACGGACGCCCTGATGCGCCGCATCGCCAAGCATGTGATGCAGCTTCCCCTCGGCTGGTTCAGCGCTCGCCGCGCCGGCGAACTCTCCTCAGTCATGTCGACGTCACTGCAGAACGCCATGAATGTTCCGGTGGCGTTTCTGCAGCAGCTCGTGATCGCGGTAACGACGCCGGTCACGGTTGGTGTGGTCATTCTTTTCGTCGACTGGCGCCTCGCTCTTGCGATGGCAGCGGCCGGACCGCTGGCGTGGATACTGTACCGACGGGTTCAGCGGCGCACAGCGCCGGAACATGCTGCCGAAGGCGCCGCCCACGCAGCAGTCACCGCACGCATCGTCGAATTCGCACAGGCACAGCCTGTGCTGCGGGCCGCAGGCCGTACCGAAGAAGGCTGGACGACACTCGAGCGCGAACTCGACGCTGACCGGGCAGCTACACGCCGCAGTCTTAATCGGGGTCAGCGTCCCCTAGCGGATTACATGCTGGTGATCGAAGCTGGATTAGCTGTGGTCGTCATCCTGTCGGTGTACCTCGTTCTCGGCGGCGAAATCGGTGTTGGCGAGACGGTTGGCGCTCTCCTTCTTACTGTGCGATTTACGGAACCACTCACCCACGTCGCGGCGTACGGCAACGGCATTCAGCTCGCACGCGCCGCGCTCGATGAGGTCAGCGAAATCCTTAGGGCCGAGCCACTGCCCGAGCCGCACAGTCCACAGCAACCGCACGACGGAAGCATCGAGTTCCGCAACGTCACATTCGGCTATGACGCCACAACAGTCCTGCGGAATGTGTCCTTCACGTGTAAGCCGGGAAGTCTCACCGCGCTGGTCGGACCATCCGGCTCCGGTAAATCGACGGTGCTTCGATTAATAGCGCGCTTCTGGGACGTTTCTGACGGATCTGTCGTGGTGGGCCGTCAAGACGTACGCGACCTCCCCGCCGCCACCCTCATGCGGGAGATCTCCATGGTTTTCCAGGACGTGTATCTCTTCGATGGCACAATCGCGGACAACATCCGGATGGGAAATCCCACCGCGTCTGACGCTGACGTTGCCGCCGTCGTGACCCAGGCCCGCCTTGATGAGGTGGTCGATCGACTGCCGGACGGTCTCGAGACCCGTGTGGGAGAGGGCGGATCACGGCTGTCAGGTGGTGAACGTCAGCGCGTATCGATCGCACGCGCCCTGCTGAAAAACACTCCAATTGTCCTGCTGGATGAGGCGACCGCTGCGCTCGACGCGGACAACGAGGCGGCAGTCACCGCGGCATTGGCGGAACTAGCGCGCGAACGTACCGTCGTCGTCATCGCGCACCGGCTGCCGACAATCATGGCCGCCGACCAGATCGTCGTGCTTGAGCGTGGCGCGGTACTCGATGTCGGCTCTCATGATGATCTACTGAACCGCAATGGCCTCTATCAGCGGCTATGGGAACAACGGCGGGACGCGTCCGGCTGGCGGATTACCCAAGATCGTTAGATGCGGATGGCTGATGCAGCAGCGAAGCAACGCCGTCCAGCGCCCGGTCTAGGGTGAACTCAAAGAACTCGTCGAAGTACCGTGATGGGCCGTCTGGCTGCTGTCCGATCTCATACACCAGGCGGCCCATTTCCGCTAAGCCGGGAAGGTCCGCACGCTCCCGGTAAGAGCTGAAAACCTCGCTACCGCGCATGCGCACTTCCACAGCGGCGTCACGATCATCTTGGTGGGCAATGAACAGAGAAACCTGAGTGAGCAGGTAGTTATAGACGAACACGCTGCGATCGCCGAAGCCGCCCGCGCGCAGCCTGCGAACGCCCTTATCGATGATGGCCAGCGCCGAGGGAACAGTCGGCCCGTGGACCGCCAGCCTGCGCGCGACTCCCGGGTACCGCCGTAAAACCCTGCGCATGTCCGAAAGAAGCTCCGCAAACCAGGCACGCCACGTGAGATCGTCACCGGGCACGCGGACTTGCGCTACAACACGCTCAATAACCTCGGCGACAACGGCTTCGCGGTCCCCCACATGGTGATAGATCACCGCCGGGTAGGCGTTCAGCACTGCGGAGAGCTGACGGAGGGTCCAGTCCTCGACGCCACACTCCGCCGTCAGTTCGCACGCGGCATCCACGATCATCGCGGGTGTTATCGCTGGAAGCCCTGCTGCTGGACGGGAGCGCCGTTTCCGCCCGCTGTTTGCCTGGACCATATTTTCACGCTACCGGGCGCGACGGCTATCGGTGAGAAGGATACCTCCCGCGTGCTGGTGCGTCTCCTTATTCTGCGGAGACAGCTACTGAACTGCCAACGTAGGCAGGGTTTTCGGCAGCGTCGGCGATCACGGTGGCGACGTCCGCTCGTGGTACCACCCATGACGCCACCTCACCGGCAGTGGACACATGGCGATTCCCACTCGATGGCTGGTCGTTGAGGTGGACGGGCTGAACGATCACCCAGTCGAGAGCGCTTGCCCGCACAATGGATTCCTGTTTCTCGTGGTCGGCGACCTGTGGCTTGATGAGCAGTTCATAGAACAGCCGGTCCACCCACCGCAACCTGCCGGCCGTCTCACCAGCCCCATATGTGCTCTGCACAATCAGTCGCGAAACGCCACTAGTGCGCATCGCTTCGATGAGGATGCGTGTGCCGCGGGAACGTACGTCGGGCGCGGAGTTCTTCGGTCCGAGCAAGCGCACCCTCACGGGGTTCTCACTGATTCCGAGGGTCACGACAACTGCATCCTGACCTTGTACTGCATCCCGCACACACGACGGATCGGTGACGTCGCCGTCGATGGTGCGAAGCGATCCGTTGGCACTGAGGTATGTGAGGGCGCTCGCGTGCCGGGCGAGCGCCGTAACGGCATGGCCGCGTGCCAGCAATTCTGTGACGACAGCACGTCCCGAACCGCCTGTTGCGCCAGCTACCAGTATTTTCATGTCAGTCGACCTCCATGTGCTTCGCCGGCTGTAGCGCCGACAACTATTCGATACGTCCACGCTATGTATCCCCTGCAGGATGATCTATGACCTGTACTCTGTTAACTATGTCCGTTCGTCCAGTATCGGTAGAGCCTTGGACGCCGCAGGATGCTCTCGCTGAGGCGCTGTACCTGCTGCGGATGCGCGGCGTTTTCTACTCGCACACGGAAGCAACCGCACCATGGGCGCTCGAGATGCCGCCATTCGATGGCTGCTTGAGTTTTCACGTGGTCACAGAGGGCGGCTGCTGGCTGGAGACGGAGCAGACAACCGAGTACCTCCGCGCCGGTGACCTCGCATTGGTGCCTCACGGCCGGGGGCATATCCTGCGCAGCCAGCCGAACGTCGCTCTCACTGGACGAGTTGACCAGCTTCCCCAACTGATGGTCAGCGACCACTATTCGATCCTGCGCTGCGGCGGAGGAGGGGCGCGCACGACCCTGATCTGCGGTGTCGTCAGTTTCCACCAGCCGACCGTCAACCGGCTCCTGGCAGTTCTCCCACCGGTAATTCATATCGACGCGTCACACGAACGAGGCGCGCGCGTCCGAGATGTGCTTGATTTGATGGCTGCGGAGCTGCGGCATCTGCGTCCTGGTGGTGAAGCAGTTACGACCAGGCTTGCCGATATTCTCGTAATTGAAGCAATCAGGTCCTGGCTCGCGACCAACACTGACTCACGGCCCGGATGGCTTGGCGCACTGACCGATCCGCAACTCGGGCCGGTTATCGCTGCGATACATCGCTCGCCGGGCGCACCGTGGACTGTGGAATCGCTCGCCCGGAACGCCGCGATGTCGCGCTCAGCTTTCGCGGCTCGATTCACTGAAGTCGTCGGTGATTCGCCAATGCAATATGTGACGCGTTGCCGCATGGAAACCGCACAGTCACTTCTGCTGCACGAAAATGCCACGGTGGCCGCTGTGGCAGCAAAGCTCGGATACCAGTCCGAGGCGTCGTTCAGCCGGGCGTTCACCAAAATGACGGGACGCTCACCAGGTGCTGTGCGGCGACTCGGGATCGCCTAGCTGCGGCGGTCCAGGTCTCCCTCTCACTCTTGCGCTTACATAGGCCAGAAACAGACCGCTAAATGGGGAAAATTGTCGCTGAGAGGTGGGCAGCCGCTGTTGTGCTTTGCGCCGTACCCGAACTCAAGCGCTCGAAGCGCTGGGGCGATGTAGCCGGAGTATGTGGCACCATCGAACTATGCGCCCTACTGCTTCCAGGCTGGATGAACTGCGCCGCGCTGCGCTGACCGGCGGCCGGCGCGCCGCTGGGCGGTATGCCCGACGCCTCGGTTCGCGCGGCACGATCACGATGGCCGAGGTCCGTGCAATGCGCGTCATGCTCGAGCGTTATATGACCCGGCCTGATTTGCGTGCCGACCCGGCCACTAAGGCCGAGCAAGTCCGCGTGCGCTTCAAGGACGGTCAGGTGCGTGGTGAGTGGGTGGAGCGCCCCGGCGCTGGCCCCCGCGATGGTGCTGTCCTGCTATATATCCATGGCGGCGGATTCGTGGTCGGATCGCCTCTGTCGCACCGGGGGCTTACCAGCGAAATGTCGGCCCGTACAAAGCGGCCGGTCTTCTCGGTGGATTACCGCAGGGCCCCGGAACACCCCTACCCGGCTGCTGTCGACGACGTGTTGCGCGCGTACGCATGGCTCATCGATTCCGGACTCAGTGCCCAGCAGATTGTTGTGTGCGGAGACTCCGCCGGTGGGCATCTGGCGTTAGGTCTGCCGCCGCGAGCCGATCGGGCGGGTTTGCCAGTCCCCGCGGGTGTCGTCGCCCTATCCCCCGTGGTGGACCCCACGATGGCCATGAGCCGCCGCTGGCTCACCAGCAACCACCCGAAAGCGCCTGCGTATTTCACCGACGCTGGCCGGGCGCTGATGGAACCGCACTGGCGTGGCGTCGCGCCATCCGATCCGGAGCTACTACTGACGAACGACGACCTGACGGTCATGCCACCGGTGCTTGTGCAAGCTAGCGACGCCGAGTTGCTGACCGGAGACGCCGAGCACTACATCGAAAACCTGAACGCGGCCGGCGGGAACGGAAAGCTAAGCCTGTACCACCGCAGGATCCACGTTTTCCAGGTGGCGCACAGGGTATCGCGGACCGCATCCCAAGCGCTCGATGAAATAGCCCGCTTTGTCGACGATGTCAGCGCACCGCACCGGGCAGGCGCTTAACACGTCCGATGTTAAACGAACAGTCATACGGCCGCGTCTCAGTCTTGGTGGCCGCGAACGGCGGAGTCGTCCCCTACGGAAACTCAGTTGTTGTGCGTGGATCTGAGCGAACGCTTGTGATCGACCCGTCACTTGCGCTCCAAAAGGATCCAGTCGGCGCGGATCTCGTACTCATCAGTCACGGCCACGAGGACCATCTCGCGGGATTACGGCACTTCAATGCGCCGACTTTCGCGCATCACCTCGACGTGCCGTCCGTCGCATCCCTCGACACGATGCTAGTGCAGTACGGTCTGGGCGCTGCCGAGCGAGCTCAAGTCGAACACGTGATGCTCAACGAGTACGGGATTCCTCCTACTCGTGATGGCGTCACCGGAATTGGCGACGGCCAGGTATTCGACCTCGGTGACTGCACAGCGACCGTCATTCACCTGCCAGGCCACACTCCAGGCCACTGTGGCGTTCTGGTCGAGCCCGACGGGTTCCTGTACGTCGCTGACATCGATCTCACCTCATTCGGCCCGATGTACGGTGATCTCGGCAGCAGTGTCGACGATTTCCTCGCTTCAATCGACCGTGTGGCAGCCATGGAAGCGCGGTGGTACGGGACATTTCACCACAAGGGAGTGATCGAGGGTAGCGGCGAGTTCCGCGAACGCCTGGGGTTTTACCGCGACAAACTGCTGAGCCGGGAAGATCGTCTGCTGGATTTCCTCGCGGAGCCCCGCACACTGGATGCGATCGTGACCCACCGTCTGGTGTATCGGCCACATGTCTCGGCGCCTTATGTTGACGCGGTCGAACGCCGGACCGCGGAGCTTCACCTCGAACGGCTCGTCTCCGCAGGCCTCGTGATTAACTCAGAGAATGGATCGTTCCGGCGGGCATAGCGACAACTACTCCGACGCTTCAGGGCCGTCTGGCCAGGCCGATTTTGTTCCAGACTACGTCGGCGAAGCTGACGTTTCGCGCACTCAGCTCGCGCAGCTCGTGATCATCGCACTAGTGCTGAGCTTCCCCTTCCTGAAGATCCTCTACGTCACCGAAAGCCCAGCTATCACTGGCGAGGTCATCAGGCTGCATGGTCCCTCCGGATGGGTCAATCTGCTGATCGACAATGTGTTGCGTTACCCCCTTCTATTTCTCATACTTTTCGTCCTTATCAGCAATTCGCGGTTGTTCGAATTTCTCGGGGACGCTTCCCGCCGCATGCTTACTCAGCAAAAGGTGGCGAAAAAGCAGCGCTACCGCTTCGCGGATGTTTTTAGCGACCTCGCGCGGCCTGTGATCGGGTTTCTGTGGGCCCTGGCGCTGTTTGGTCCGTGGTGGGCGGTGGCCACGGCGATCGCGACGCTGGTGTATCGCTTACCGGACGAGCTTCACCTGCTGCGAAACGTGGTTCGGGTACGGAACGGTCAGCAACCTCTGCCGCCTGATCGCCGGGTGAGGCTGGCCAATACGGCCATTCTCGCAGTGAGCGCTTACTTCATCCTGCCGGTAGCGGTCGTGTACCCGGTGCTGGACGGCGAGGCGTGGCAGTCGGTGCGACTCTGCGAGGTGGCATCGGTGCTACAGGGCGACCATCAAGCCCGGCTCGTGGAGATCCATCGTGGCGGCTCTGGGATCACTACAGCCTGGGAGATCGGAACCGCGAATATCGTCAGCGGAACCGGTTGCGTGGACTCGCCGTACAAGGTCCGCGATGCCCCGTGGGAATAAGGCTGATGCGGCTGTCGGCTATTGCCCTGAACTGTGCACAAGATACGGATCGGCCCCGGCAGCACGGTGTGCTCCCGGGGCCGAAGTACGCCCGTTTTGACGTCCCGCGTTAGTGACTGGCGTGAGCCTGCTCGAGTTCGTGGTGGATGGTTTCGACTTTGTCTTTGGCGTCGCCGAAGAGCATGGCGGTGTTTTCCCGGTAGAAGAGCGGGTTTTGTACGCCTGCGTAGCCGGATGCCATGGACCGTTTGAACACGATGACGTTGCGGGCGTTCCACACGTTGAGGACCGGCATGCCCGCGATCGGGCTCGAGGGGTCTTCGGCGGCGGCGGGGTTGACGGTGTCGTTCGCCCCGATGACGAGCACGACGTCGGTGTCACCGAAGTCCTCGTTGATTTCGTCCATTTCCAGCACGATGTCGTACGGCACCTTCGCCTCCGCGAGGAGCACGTTCATGTGGCCGGGCAGCCGTCCCGCGACGGGGTGGATCCCGAAACGGACCTCGACACCGTGGTTACGGAGTTTACGGGTCAGTTCCGCGACCGCGTACTGCGCTTGCGCTACGGCCATGCCGTATCCGGGAGTGATGATCACCGTGCGGGCAGCCGCGAGGATATCCGCAGCCTGATCCGCGGTGACTTCCCGGTGCTCACCGTAATCAGTGTCCGACGAAGGACCAGCCTCGATCCCGTAGCCACCGGCGATGACGGAGATGAACGAGCGGTTCATGCCCTTGCACATGATGTACGAGAGGTACGCACCGGACGCGCCAACGAGGGCACCGACGATGATGAGCAGATCGTTGCGCAGCAAGAAACCCAGCGCGGCCGCGGCCCAGCCGGAGTAGCTGTTAAGCATCGACACCACCACGGGCATGTCCCCGCCGCCGATGGAGGCGACCAGGTGCCAGCCGAGCAGCAGCGCGAGCACGGTGATCGTGATCAGGATCCACAGTTGCGGGTCAATCACGAACCACGCGGTCAGCACCACGAACGCGGCGAGCGCACCCAGGTTCAGGAAGTTTTTACCGGGCAGCACCAGCGGGGTCGACTTGACCCGCGCGGACAGTTTCAGGAACGCCACAATCGAACCGGTGAGGGTGACCGCGCCGATGAACACGCTGATGGTGACCTCGGCGGCGTGGATGCCAAGCAAATCCAGTTCGGCGAGTTCGGCAGCGTACGGTCCGGTGGGATCGGCCTCGACCTGGAAATACCGGTTCCAGCCGACGAACACCGCAGCCAGACCGACGAAACTGTGCAGCAGCGCGATCAGTTCCGGCATCCCGGTCATCTGCACCACCCGGGCACGCCACAGTCCGATCGCAGCACCGATCAGCACGACGGTCACTAGCAGCACCACTGTGGTGACACTGATGCCGTCATCAAAGGCCAGCGCGAGCGTCGCGGCCAAAGCCACAGCCATGCCGAGCGCGCCGAACGTGTTGCCCGCTCGCGCGGTTTCATGCCTGGACAATCCCGCCAGCGCGAGGATGAACAGCAGGGCCGCGATCACATAGGCCGCCGCAGCGGCAGTAGACAGGGTGAGCACGCGAATCAGCTCCTCGAGAACATGGCGAGCATGCGGCGCGTCACCGCGAAGCCACCGAAAATGTTGATGCTGGCCAGCAGAATCGCTGCGAGCGCGAGCGTGGTGACAACCGGTTTACCCACCCCGACCTGCAACAGCGCACCCACAATGATGATGCTCGAAATCGCATTGGTCACCGACATCAGCGGGGTATGCAGCGCATGATGCACATGCCCGATCACATAAAACCCGACCACGATCGCCAACGCGAACACAATCAGATGCCCCTGCAGTGCTGCCGGAGCCGCCGCAATCAGCGCGAACAGCACCGCCGCGGCCGCAGCGACCACACCGATCCGCTTGCCCTGCGACATCGGTTCCTTCGCCACCGGCGCGGCCACCTCAGCCGCCGCAGCCGCTGGGGCGGCAGATACCTGAACTGGCGGTGGTGGCCACGTGCACTCGCCGTCTTTAACCACCGTCATCGAACGGATCACCACATCATCGAAATCGACGACGAGCTGCCCGTCCTTGCCCGGGGTCATCAGCTTCAAAAGGTTAACCAGGTTCTGGCCGTACAGCTGTGACGCCTGCGCGGGGAGCCGGCCAGGCAAATCCGTGTACCCCAGAATGGTCACCCCGTTATCGGTGACCACCCGCTCACCTGCGACGGTGCCCTCGACGTTGCCGCCGTTCGCCGCGGCCATATCTACAATCACCGAACCCGGCTTCATCGACGCGACCATCTCGGCGGTGATGATCCGCGGCGCCGGGCGCCCAGGAATCAGCGCTGTAGTGATGATGATGTCCGCCTCGCGGGACTGCGCTGTATACAGCTGCACTTCCCGGGCCTTGTAATCATCACCCATCTCTTTGGCATATCCCGTGGCGGAGACCTCGGCCTCCGGGTTCTCGATCGCGAGGTATTCACCACCGAGAGACGCGACCTGATCAGCGACCTCCGGGCGCGGATCCGTTGCGCGCACGACCGCGCCCATCGAGCCTGCCGTACCGATCGCGGCCAGACCCGCCACGCCAGCGCCCACAATCAGCACCCGGGCTGGCGGGACCTTTCCCGCCGCGGTGACCTGACCCGTGAAAAACCGGCCGAACTCGTGTGCCGCCTCGACGACCGCGCGATACCCCGCGATGTTCGCCATCGACGACAACACATCCAGCGACTGCGCCCGTGAGATCCGCGGCACCGCATCCATCGACAACGCCGTAAGCGGCCTCTGCGACAAATCCTGCACCAGCGACTCATCAAACCGCGCGTTGAGCGTACTGATCAACGTGACCCCGGACTTCAACGCACCCAGCTGTTCCGCAGACGGCGCGTTCACTCCCAGCACCACGTCAGCCTCAGCAACTGACCCAATCGACGCACCAGCATCCGCGTACGCCACATCCGAAAAAGTTGACAGCTCACCCGCACCAGGCTCGACAACCACGTCGTACCCGAGCTTCATCAGCTGCCCCACAGTCGCAGGCGTCGCCGCCACACGCGTCTCGCCGGGACCAACCTCCCGCAGGACACCAACAATCATGAAGAAACTCCCTAGGTGGACAGGTGTATTAGGCTACATTCCCGTAATGTCGGCAATGCCGTGTGCTTGCTGTACCGGCGCTTCGACGACCGCTGCGGCGGGTGTTTTAGCAGGTGATATGTTATCCGGCTCGAGATTTGTGCGACGCATCACACACTCTGCAGATAACCGCCTATTTCCATATCCCGAGAACTCGTCAGAACTGCAGCGCAGCGGGGTCGCGCGTACCTACGCTTCGTGATGTTGACACCCGCCCTCCGCGTGTACATGTCACAGAACGCCGCGTGCCATGCCCAGCCGTCTACTTCAATGGCAACACGCTGCGTATCGAACGCGACATCGATTTCGAAACCGCAGGCACGGACATGCGGTTTCCACCCGGTTATCCCCGCTTCGCGGAGCAGACGGTGCAGCAAGCGCTCGCCTTCTGACGCACCGCCGCTTCTGGCAGTTTTCAGTAACTTCGCAGCGGTCTTGCTTCCCCGGCGCCCTTTGTTCCGCTCATGCGCCGAGTCGAGTTCGCCCAGGGTCACTATCCGTTGCTGTAGTGCACGATCGACCACTGCTGCATCGTCGAGCAAAACCGCGGCTTCGATGACAGTCAGTGGCAGCGCAGTTAGCGGAAGATGGCGGTGCATCGTGAGGTCCGCGGTGTGCAGGTCGCGGTGCCGTACCTGCACACCCCGCCGGCGGACGGGTGAAGTCGAGCGCGGAGTGGTCACCCAATGCCGGCTAGGACGAGCAACGTCCAATCCCAGCCACCACGCAGCACTGGGGCCATAAGCTGCAGCGGCCGGACCGGCGCAGTACACCGCAGCCCGAAGTCGGGCAGCGTCGGTGAGCCGGTGATCCGATCTCAGATACACGCCTCTTTCGAGTCGGCGCCATTCTCCTGAAGAGACACGGCGTGAGACGGCTGATTGACTCATACCGGCTGAGATTGCCTGCTGCAGGGTGATCACGCCGTCCTGCGGGCCATAGTTTTATTAACGAGTCTCGGCGTCACAGCAATCTATGACGGCACGATTTGCCAGACGGTTCCCTCGCGCCGACTTGTGACGATCACGCCCGGGTTCCGGGTGTGATCGTCACAAAAACTCCCGATAGAGCCAACCGGCCGTCAGTCAGCGACGTAGCGCAGCATCAATGCGGTATTGAAGTGCCTCGTCTCGGCCAATCGGAGCTGGATGCGATTGTCTAGCGGTGGGAAGAGCGGTGTGCCGCCGCCTAGCACCACGGGCGAGACGAATAGCTGGTACTCGTCGATCAGCCCGTGTGGCATCAATGAGGCCGCGAGGCTCGCGCCGCCAACTTCCATGACGCCATCGCCTCCGGACTTGAGCTTGCGGACTTCCTCGACCGCGTTCTCATTGACCAGGGTGCTGTTCCAGTGGACCTCGGTGAGCGTGTGGGAGAAGACGACCTTAGGCTTCGCCGTCCAGAGCCTGCCGAACTCGCGCTCGATTTGCGACGCGTTCTCAGGCACATGCGGCCAGTACTCCGCCATGAGCTCGTACAGTCGGCGGCCGTGCAGCGAAATCTCGATCTCGCGGTATCTGTCGTTGTGGAACTGGTGTAGTTCCTCATCCGGAACAGTCCAGTCGATGCTGCTGTCGCGGTCGTTGATGTAGCCATCCAGGGACGCGCCGATCGCGTAGACCAGTTTCCTCATGAGCGGTAGACCTCCTACGCGCTCGAGGTTAATCGGCGTCAATCCGAGTTAAACCAGAGTGAGCCTATTCAGCGATTTTTTTCAGAGCCAGGCGGTATCCGGACGACGACCCGAGTGCCCGTCCCAGGGCTCGAGACGACATCAAAACTGCCGCCCCAGCTTTCGACCCGCAGATATTGCGACGCGATTCCGATGTGTCCTTCGGCGACTCTATGAGAAAGAATAGTTGGGTCGAAGCCCACCCCATCATCTGTGATGGTGAGTGTGATCTCCTCCGCCGTCGCGGAGAGCTCGACCTCGACGTTACTCGCGTGTGCATGCTTGTTGATATTGGCCAGCGATTCGCGCGCCACCCTGTACAGCAGGGACTCACAGCCGGGGCGGCTGACATCAGTCAGGCGCATGCGAAGTTCATAGCCGCCGCGGCGCGCGTATTGTTCGGCGAGTTCACGCAGCGCGGGTGTCAGGCCGAGCTGGGCAAGAACCTGAGGGTGCAAGCTGGTCACCGTTGATCGCAGCTGCGCGGCTGTCTCGCGAAGCGTTGACTCGGCTGCGGCAACGGAAGGGTCAGCGTGCTTTTCGAGAGCTTCCTCCAGGTCCATGCGGGCCGCGAGGATGTTTTGCAGCGGGCCGTCATGCAGTGCTTCTGCGAGCCGCTGACGTTCACGCTCCTCCGTCCCCATCGACTGGGTAACGAGCTGCTCGCGCGTCTCCAGTAACGCGGCCACCGTCGCGGAACGACGGACAAGCACAAACGAGAGCCCTGTCGTCGCCGCCGCCAGCCACAGGAGGAACCCGAAGTACAGGTACACCTCAATGTGCAAGTCGACGTCGTCATCGCGGACCACGAAAAGAAGCCACACGGCCAGGTACCCGACTGCCACGCCGACGCCCAATGTCGCGGTCAGGCCGGGCCGGTACAGAAACGCGACCGCGACTGGCAGCAGAAAGAAAACTGGAAGGAGCAGCGATGTTGCTCCGCCCGAGGCTGCACATAGAGTAAGCAGCGCAAGCAGATCAAACACTGTCGAGGACCAGCCCGCCCACTGGCCGATGGGACGTTTGAACACCCACCACAGCCACCCGGCAGCAGCAGCGCCGTACGCGACGAGAAGTCCTTGAAACAGGAACGGAAGCCAATGGTCGCGCACCGGGATGACAGGTCCAAGCAGCGCGATCAACGCAACCAAGGGCAACCGCAGCACTGCCGTGACCTGGACGGCTTCTTTCACGTAGCGCTCGATTACCTGGTCTTGGTACCGGCTGAACAATGTCACTCCAGTAGGCCGTTTCGCATCGCCTCGGCTACCGCAGCCGCGCGATCGCTGACGCCGAGCTTTTCGTACAGACGCTGTACGTGCGTCTTGACCGTTGAAGGGGCTAGAAACATCTGCCGACTCATTGCCGGGATGCTCATTCCCTGCGCCATAAAAGCGAGTACCTCCCTCTCCCTAGGACTCAGCACCGGCCCGGCAGGCTGGTTCCGTCGACGAATCTCACTGATGAGTCCCGCGGTAAGGCCGGCGGGGAGCACTTCTTTCCCGCGAGCAGCGTCCAGCACAGCGCGAATAATCTCCGCACGAGTCGATTCCTTCGGCAGGAACCCGGCGGCGCCCTCTTGTAACGCGCGGTACACAATTGCGGACTCGTTGTGCGCTGAAAGCAACAACACCCGAGTCGGCAATTCGTCGCGATGCACGGCTGCGGCCACCTGCGTACCGTCGAGCTGCGGCATGCGGTAGTCGAGCAAAGCAACTTGCGGACGATGCTCTCGGATCAGCGCCAGCGCACCGACACCATCATCTGCCTCCCCTACGACATCGATTGACCCGCTGGCAGTTAAGGCGCGGACGACGCCGTCGCGGAACAGTGGGTGGTCGTCGCCAACAACCACCCGGATTTTCTCTGCCACCTCATTAGCGTGGCACTGTCAGCGGCACAATGCTGCGTAATCGGGATCGCACCGTACCAAGGCGCACGCGGGCCTCGCTTACCGGCGGCGGAGGTCAGTGTCCCCCAATCGGTGGAACGCTGGTTCCACCGGCGTATGGCCTGGTAGGAGGACTGTTTTGAGTGCGGCTTCGCGGGATAGTTATCTCATCGCCGGAACGAACCGGACACCACGAACCAGAAATCCCGCCCCGGAAGGAATCACCAAAATGACCACCATCGATCGCACCCAGACTCACCGCCGCCGCATCATCATCGGCGCAGGACTTGCCGCGCTCGCCCTCACCGGCACCGCGGTCGGCCTGGCCGGAGCCGCCCACGCCGCCATCCCGGACTATCCAGCGACGATCACAATGTCGATCACGAACAACACGGACCACACGATGTACCTGCACGGCTCCGACAACCCCTACGGTGACTGGATCCAGGCACCCACCCAGACGATCGGTCCGCACGAAACCGAAACAGTCAGCGCGTCGACCTGGAACCAGAACGGCTTCGCCATCGACGCCACCTACGGAATCTCCGGCACCAACAGCGAGGCCGTGTACTTCGCCAACAACTACCCCGGCGCGCAAACCGACACTCAGGGCACCCGCATCGACGGTGACAACACCGCCAACCTCGGCATCAACTCCGCCGTCACGACCGGCGCACCATACATGGTCGCCAGCTACACACTGACCAACCTGCTCGGGTAAGCCGTCATTGCCCTGGACGGCCGTTGACAGTCTGCCCACCTCGCAGCGACAACCTGGATAGTTGTCGCTGCGAGGTGGGCAGACCAGTGTCATCTCCTGCGACCCCGAGTGCAGTAGTGAGAATAAACTCGGTGGCCTCAACCTCGGGAGGCCTGTTATCGTGGCGGCATGCATTTGATCTTTGAGTGACGGACCCATCTGATTACTCCGACCCCGTTGAGAAATCCGGGTCGGCAGTAACGGTGAACTTCTGACCCCTGTGGGTCTCCGTCAACTCATGTGCGGGCAATCGAGCCGCATTCCTTTGGGAGAGAAATGCCTTCAACGATCACTCCTGCGCGTTCGGATGCGCAACTTGTCCTCTCTGATATCGCGGTCGCGTTCGGCGGCACACCTGTACTGAGCGGCGTCAACCTGTCCGTGACTCCAACCTCACGGTGGGCGGTGGTGGGCGAAAACGGCCGCGGCAAGTCCACGCTTCTGCACGTCCTCGCCGGAACCCAGGCGCCGCACAGCGGCACCGTTTCGCGTGTCGGCACTATCGGCCTCGCACAGCAAGAGATGCTGACCACAGACGAACGGACTGTCGGGCAGGTCGTGGCAGATTCGATAGCTGAGTCTTTAGCAGCGCTATCGGAACTCGATGCCGCATCCCTCAGCCTTGCATTGAGAGAGCCGGAGGCTGATGAGCGATATTCGGTCGCACTCGAACAGGTCGAGGCGTTGGGTGCGTGGGACGCTGAGCGCCGTGTCGGTATCGCACTAGACGGTCTCGGTGCCGAAACCGATCGTTCGCGCCGCCTGACCGAACTGTCTGTTGGACAGCGCTACCGGGTTCGGTTGGCTTGCTTGCTCGGCGCGGATGACGACTTCCTGTTGCTCGATGAGCCAACCAACCATCTCGACCGCGCGGGGCTCGACTATCTGACCGTAACTCTTCGGGCCAGAGTGGGTGGAGTGGTCGTGGTCAGCCACGATCGGGCTCTGCTTTCCGATGTCGCGCAACACATCCTGGACCTGGATCCGACCCCAGACGGTCGTCCCCGTGTGTACGGAGGGGGCTACACCGGCTACCGCGATGGACGCGCGGGCGAGCGGGCGCGGTGGGAACAAGAGTATGAGCAGCAACAGACTGAGACCGCCAGGCTCCGTATCGATCTCAGTGCAGCGCAGAATCGACTTGTCAGCGGATGGCGACCGGGCAAAGGTACTGGAAAGCACCAACGCGCGACTCGTGCAGCGGGTCTCGTCCAGAGTGTGCATCGTCGGCAGGCGGCGCTGGAAGCTCAGTTGCTGCCTGTCCCCGAACCCCCGCAGCGACTCCGATTTCCCGAACTCCAGACGCGGCCCGGCGCCTCCCTGTTGACCGCCGAGGAGGTGTCGGTCGACGGACGGTTGCGCATACCCACGTCACTTAACGTCGACGGACGGTCTAAACATGTGGTCACAGGCCCCAACGGTTCCGGAAAGTCCACCCTGTTGTCTGTATTGGCGGGAGAGCTGCACCCCACCACCGGGCGAACTGAGAAAGCGGACGGCGTGCGAGTGGTTCTTCTGCATCAAGAATCGCGGCTCCCACTGGATCGCAGGGCAGGCGAACATTTTCGCGCGCACACCGACATGCTGGTCTCCGCCGGCATAGTTCTTCCTGGCGCGACAGTATCGCTGTCGTCGCTCGGACTTCTGCGGTCACAGGAGATCGGCAAGCGAATCGGCGAACTGTCGATGGGCCAGCAGCGCCGCCTCGATCTCGCTCTCGTCCTTGCTTGCAGACCGCAAGTGTTGCTGTTGGACGAGCCGACCAATCACCTGTCCATCGCTCTCGTCGACGAACTGACGGAGGCGCTCAGCACGACGGAGGCAGCGGTGGTGATCTCTACACACGACCGGCAAATGCTGCGCGACTTGGACTCCTGGCCCAGTCTGAGCCTGTCAGGCATTGACTGTCGCGTAACGGCGTAAACATCCAGCGACTGCCACATCCCTCGTCTGGGTGAGAACCAAGACACCTGTGGGGGATGTTCGTTTCGCGGGAACCGCCAATGATCGGTGTATGCCGAAACCGCTGCATTTGATCCCGCCAGTAGTAGCGGGTGTTGCCCTGGCTGTTTCCGCCGTTGTGTCGGAATTCTCCGATAAGCCCAACCCTTTCGCCAACGGCGCCGACACGTTTGGGCATTCGATGCTTCCGCTACCTGGCGTGCTGGTGACGATCTGGTTCCTTGTCGCTGCGCTGGGGTTCCTCGTCTCGGCAACTGCGCTGACGGTCCGGCCGCGCAGGCATGTGCGCACGATCTGTATCACCGCGGTTGTCATCGCCGGCCTGCTGCTGGACCACAGCATTCTGATGGTGCTCGGGTACCTGCCGTACGCGGTGGTTCTAGCAGTCACAGGGAATGTCAACGAGCTTGAGATCCTGGTGTCATTCTCGCTGATGCTGCAGATACTCGTCGCCGCCGGATGCGTTGGGTTGCTTATCGGATTGCATTCATCCAAACGTCATCGCGTTGAGGCACCACGCGACACTCAGCGTGAGATACAGCAGGCAACGAATCGCACACGCAACTACGCGCTCATCGCCATTGCGGCGCCGTTGTTTTATGCCGCTAGCCGAATACTCATGGCTGTCGAGGCTCCCGGATTCCGGCACCAGGAATTTACTGACGAACTAACCACGGCTGGCCTCGGCCTTGCTGGTGCCTCGATCGTCGGCGCGGTGCTCACGCTCGGGTTGTTTCAGCAGTGGGGAGAGCGCTTTCCGCGCTGGATTCCACGGATCGGAGGAAGCAGCGTCCCGATCAATCTGGCTGTCTTCCCCGCCCTGGTTGTCGCGGCGCTGATCATGGCCGCATCTCGGACTATTCTGCTGCAGATCGTTACCGGCGAAAGCGACGCGATATCCGAGATGACTGAAGTCCCCCTTGTTTTGCTTCCGCATTTGCTGTGGCCGGTGTGGTCGATCGCCCTCGCTATCGCGGCCATGTCCTACCGGCGCAGGCGTCTCGTGCAGCGAGGCTCGGTGAGACCGGCGTCCGTGAGACCTGAGGCTCAGGCCCAACGCTCCCCCTCGGCCTCGCCAGGCCGCAAGGGTTAAGCCAGCCACGCCATTACGCGGCCCCGGGCCCAGCAGCGGCCAACGGCCTCAGCGTGCAGAGACGAGTGATCGAACAGTGCGAGGCCAATGATGCTGTGCCCAGAGGCTCTGCGATCACCGAGCGTCGGTATCGACGGCGCGACGCCGACCCCCTCCGCTGAAACCCACGCCACTGGGCGGTGTGTCGCCGCTTCGTCGAGTCGATGCAGGAATCGCAAACGGTCTTCAAGTGAGAATCGCGACAGGGCCCACGTCGTGATGACGACAGGCAACGCTTCTGCCGGCACACACGCAATCGCGTTGGGCAGCGCCTCGACAGCATCACCACGAAGAAGCTGCGGAGGGTCCGTCGCCGCCAACGCCATCTCTGCTTCAAGCCTTACGATCTGCTCCCGTTGATCCGGCCACAGGGAAGCGCGCAACCAGCGTGTTTGAACCGAATCAGCCACATCGACGGGATCGAGATCGACACCAACACGGGCGATGACCTCGGGCATTACGTGCGTCGGGAGGGGCGGTTTCCCACGATCGAAGCCGACACCTGTACGGGTGACGACGAGTTGCCCAGTGATTGTCTATTGCTGTACGTGATGCCGACGCGGTCGACATTGAGATTGAGTCCCGCGGAACACTCCATGTCGATTAGCCCAATCATGTTGGCGCCCAACCGATGTGCCGCCTCGGCGACGGCGGGATACAGAACGGCATTGTGCCCCGTCACGTTGGTCCGCGGCTGCCGCTGCGCAACGATGGCGGAGATCGAGTCAGTCATTCGCAGTAGCGTGTCGATCGCCGCGGTAGCAGCCACGTCGCCGTCTGCACTGTCGTAAGCGGCGGCAAGTTCGGGTGCTCGTCCAGCGAGCGCAAGGTCGTGCAGCGCCGCAAGAATCACCCTGGGGTGCCGCTTACGCGCGGGGAAGGCCTCGATGGTGTGCAGCGCCTCGCTGGAGTCGCTGAGTGCGAGGGCGACGTGCGCGCACAGTGGCGATTCCCTCGCGGCCTCTGTCTCACCAAAGTGCCGGTACAGCTGTGCGAGTGAGCGAGTTTCAGCCACAGTGCTGAAGACTTACTGTTTTGCCGGTACCCGCATCGGTGCCTGTCATCACTTACATTCCTTCCCGTCCTATTTCAAGATGGAAGCGCAACTCATCGACCACCGCACCCCGAACTGTCTCTCGCTGTTGGGTCCCGTCAGGCTGCCAGCCGTGTGATCTATAGAAGGCCTGGGCTCGTTCGTTTCCAATCATCACCCACAACTCGAGCTGATGGATGTCCGCGGCACGAAACCTATCGAGCGCAGCGTTGATCAGCACACCGCCGATCCCCTCTCGCCAGTGATCTGGGTCGACATACAGCGCCATGACGCGACCCATCGGAGGCCGGATCGCGGTGGTCACAAATCCACGGATCGCGCCATCGTGATCCTGCGCCACGACAGTTAGCGGCCCGTCGGAGTCGAAGGTGTAACCCGCCGCGAACTCACCGATGTCAAGCCTGTCGAGGAAGCCTCGCGGCAGAAGGCCCGCGTAGCCGCGCTGCCACGACCGAATGTGCATTTCCGCGATCTGCAACGCGTCAGCAGAAACGGCTCGTTGGAGCTTCACGCGCCCACAATATATGCTATTGCCTGGTCAATATTGATGGTCCTGCTAATTGCTGGGACGACGCTAATCGCCACACGTCGCTGCCCCGCTAATCCCAACACGTTGAATATCCGGAATCAGACGTCGCAAAAATCGTTCGCGCGGTGGATGATTGTTCGCTAAGTTTACCGGATGCTGCCAACTCGCCGAAAGAATGTCCCGGCCTGCTGAGCGACGTCCTGAGCTCGACCGCGCCGCGATGACTGACGTACTCGCTGAGCTGTTCTCGGAGCAGATCTCCGTTTACCGGAAAGTTTTAGCCAATATCGCGGCCGAACGAGGCTTGCCGCGCACAGATCCTCCTTGGCCGAATGGCACGTCCCCGATCGATGGAGCGTCCTTGACGGATCCCGCATTGCGGGTAGCTATCGTCCACAGTTTCCAGAGTGCAGGAGACCTAGGCTCCTTCCGTAACAGTCTCGATCCTGTCTGCCTACGAATACATGTACAGGGCTACTCGAGCCAGTTTCCCAATCGTCAATCGGCGAGAAGCAACCTGCTCGACGAGGTTTCCGAAGCTGAAGGCGAGGCGTGGGCCCGTGCACTGCTGGGCAAGTATTGGTCTGACTACGCCTACGAGCTATTGTGGCACCGTCGCGTAAGCGATCGAGTGCGGGCCCGTATGTGGTACAAGCAGCGAATTTATGTTGTACTCCTCGCGCAGAACGGCACCCCGCTGCTAGCGCCAGACAACTTCGCGTGGAGTCGGGTTTGGCACGCGATCGAACATGCACGGAAGCTCGATCCAGACCCGTCATCAAACGAACTGCTCTCGTACATCGAGCGTTTCGGCCCCTATGCCGTTACCGCGGGAATCCGGGATCCGCATACCGAGCCAGATGGTGGCTGGCGGGTGGAAATGACGGGCGAGAGCCTCGAGGCCCTGACTGAGACAGCTCGCGAAACCTTGCGGCACTTGCGGAACAAGGTACGCGTGCGCGGAGTTGTGGACAGCGCTTTCCGCCCGGTCCGAATTCACGTCGAGGATCACTCGATCGTCGTGTATTTCCACTGGGCTAAGAATCCGAACACGTTCGCATTGTCGGTCCCGATGCCGCAATCACCAGGCGATTTCCGTGGCCCGCCTGTGGATACACCTGGCCGGTACGCAAGCGAAGCACTGTTCAGGTGGCAAGAAGATCTCCGGACAGGATTACTCGTGTGGGGAATCCGCACCAGGATCGGCAAGACGATCCATGTCTCCACGCGCCGAATCGATCATGAACATTGTGAGTTCGGCATCGGTCCTGTCCCGATGCACGAAAAGTCTGGAGTCTGGCTGGCCGATGCTGGACTCAGCATTGAAACACCGCGTGCGTCAATAAATTCGGGAACTCTAGCGGCATGGATCCAGGCATACCCGAACAAAAAGTACGCAAAGCCTTTCGTCGGTCATGCAGCCGCACGGTGGTTGGACCAGACCACCGCATGCATCGATGTTCTCGAGGTCGTGCAAGGGACTGAAAGTGTCGTCACTGGACAGCTTGCACACATAATCACGCATACGCTCGCCAACATGGGTGCGCGGCTGATAGAAACGCCATTCGACTGCGAGTCCCTCGCCGCTCTTGGGTATGAGCAGCGTCCCATCATCGGTGGAATGCAACTCGATGTTACGACGATGCCATGACCCCGCCGAGACCAGCGTTGTGGATGATCGAGGACCTTGAACCGTTTCCCGACGCGCCACAGGTCGGTGAGGTGTGCGAACCCTCAACGTACTGGGCTACACCCGAAATGCGAAGTGTCCCTCGTGAACTAACGTGCGAGGTCGCGGCCCAGGTGGAAGAGGTGACCATCCACGGGCGAACGGAACGAGTCGCGCACCTCGGCAATGGGTTCACGACGATGATCCCGGACGGCATCGACGCGGTGGGTGAAACGACGCTGAGGGGATTCCTGGTGTGGGATCGCTATCTATGGTCGACTACGACACGAAGCCCGCAGGCCGGGTTCTGGTGACCGAACGCGCATCGATCTGCCGTCGTGCAAACCGAACGCCCACCGAGCATTTCGGGTGGTACAACGTGAACCATGTGGGACCCGCGAGGTTGCATCGTGGCGAAAGCGTCCCGGTGAACCACGACGTCGTCTCTTACGCATTGCGTGTCACACCGGTGGGCACACAAGGCGAGTAGGGCGTTCGACCGGCCAGCATCATTTCGCTTTGCGATCCCGCACTGCGAGAAGCAGTACGAGAAGACCTAGCGCAGTCTGCGCTGCTACTGATGGGCCCACACCAGTCGATGTTTCTTGGATACCGAGCAGTACGTCTCGCGCGACTGCCGACCCCGTCAGAACACCAACGATCGCGGTGACTCCCCCGGAAATCCATGTAAGTCGTTGACCCGATCTTAAACCCAGAACCACGAAAGCCGCCCCCAGGAACGTGAGGTATCCCCAGTGATAGGCGGCGACGGGCAGGAGACCCGGTACTGCCACTATCGCGAGGAGCGCGGCGAGCCCGTATCCCACGCGGCGTTCAGGGACAGTTCTGCGCGCGGTCATGCGCATCCGCGCTATCCAGAGTCCAGCCAGGGCAACAGCGACCGCGATGGCCGCTTCCCAATTCGCCATCACCGCTTGTCCGTAGAGCGCGGTGATCGTCGCGACCATCAGGATTCCAGTCGACAACGCGAGGAGTGAGGGTCATGCCGAATCCCTATGAGACCCAGGTTGTTGCAAAGTCGGCCTACCTGTTCAGAAGCCATGCAATAAGCGCCACGATCCCGACGAGCAGGACGATGAGCAGCAGCAGGGTGAACAGGACTACGAGCACGATCAGCCAGAAGACTCGGCGACGTATCTGAGCTCTGGTCAGTTCTGGGTCGGTGACGTGGCGGTCGAGCAGTGCGACGTTGCGGTTGTTCGCTTTGAACCACACGTCGAAGACAGTCCCAAGGATAGGGATGGCGCCGAATATTGCGTCGATTGCGACGTTGAACAGCATCAGCGCAAGTGTTGAGCCGCGTGCTCCGAAACGGACAGCCTGGATGACGATGCCCGCGCTGATCACCATGCCGACGGCGTCTCCCCCGCCAGGGACGAGGCCGAGAATGGGATCGATGCCGAACGTTTGTTTGGTGCCGGGGATCCGGAACCTCGAATCCATCACGTTCGCGAACCGGCGGATGTGTCTCTTCCGCTGTTCAACGAGTTCGGCAGGCTGGTGCTGTATGGTCACGACTCCAGTATTTCAGGGGACTGGACATGCCGTTCGTCGGCGCTCCAGTTCTACCCTGTTGGCCGCTCGTTTTTCGGGCCAGTGGGACGGCGCGCGGATCGCCTTGGGGACTCGCGACCGTGCAGGATCGTCTCGGCAGTGAGCGCGACAGTGCGATCTTTGTCAAGCGTCAACTGTGAAAGTGCTTGCATGGCGGCAGGGCCGGGAAGCTCAGCGAGTGCCTGGGCCAGACGCAACCGCGTACCGGCCGCGGCGTCGCCACCAAGCTTGTCAACGAGGGTGCGGACAATCTCCTCGGCGATGCCGGAACTGTCGGCTAGCCTCCCCAGGTTCTCAGCGGCCTCGACGTCGCCCGTTCCCGCAACCACCATGTCGATCAGAGTGGGCACCGCGTCCACCTGTCCCCGCGCCCCGAGTTCAAGCGCCGCGCGCCTGCGGACCACGTCATCGGAGTCAGCGAGCGTGCCCAGAAGCAAACCCGTAGCTTCCGGGCTCTGTACCGCCGCGATAGCCAACACAGCTCGCCGCCGCACGTCGACATCGCGAGAAGCCAAACCTGCTGCTACCCGCGCCAATCCGTCGCCGCCTGCGCGCGCCAGCGCCCACATCATCGCTCCAGCGACGTTAGGGTCGGCTTCACTGAGCACCGCATCGGCCAGAACTTCCGCCGGCAAGGGCGCGTCTGGCGATGCAGACAACACGGCTCGCTGCCGGAGCGCTGCATGCTCTGAGTCCAGGGCACGAAGCATTCTGATGATGCCCAGCACATCACCCCAATCACTTGGCTCCGTTTCTTCGACTCTTTGGAGCCTTGCGAGCAGTTCTTGCTCACGGTCGATCCTGCGCTGGGTCTGGCGTATCAAGTCAGTTACCAGATCGGCTGGTGCGAATTGCGGGTCGTCCAGTACGCGCTGCACGTCACGCAACGACAGCCCCAGTGACCGCAGGCTTTCGACGTGGAAGATCCGCTGAATGTCATCGGAGGAATACTCACGGTAGCCACCCGATGTGCGCCCCGTCGGGGTCACCAGGCCTAGGGATTCGTAGTGCCGAAGCATGCGGGTGCTCACCCCCGAGCGTCGCGACACCTCGCCGATCAACACTATGAGTCCCCCACCGGCGCCGGACCAGTATTTGCGATCCGATTGGCGTATTCCAGCGCGAAAGCGAACTCGCTGTCAGGGTCATGCAGCAGCCGCTCGGTCGCGATCGCGTGGGCACGCACCGCAGGGTTAGCACTCTTCATCGCGACGCCCAACAGCGACGGGACCGTTTCGCCGAGTGCAATGAGGGCACGGCTCAAGCTTAGCTGTATGTCTTCATCTCCCCGTCCAAGCTGCGTCGAAAGCAGGGTGGCCAGCTCAGCTTCGCGCCCTGGAGGTACGAGTGCGACGGCAGCTCGCCATGCGCTGCGCGCGACCTCGTCGTCCGCATCGCGCAGCAATTGTCCGGCTATCTCGGGCCACGCACTCTCGTCACCAATCTTGGACAGTGTGTGCAAGGCCTGGCTGCGAGCCTGCGCGGCCTCTGAGCGCAGCTTCTCGAGGAGTTTCGGCACAGTAATCGCTGCCGGGTGCCGGGTCAATGCCCATGTCAACATGTCGCGCACGAAGAAATCTGGTTCGGTGCCGCACCGCATGATAAGCGGTTCAACGAGCCTTTCGTCAGGTCTCGTGCCGGCAATGAGAGCCGCACGCAGCCGTGTCGAGGATCGAGTAGCAGCTAGTGCGTCAATAAGGCGGGTGTCCAGGTCGTTGTTGGTTGTCTTCATCGCAACCGCCTCCTTCCCTGGACAGTTAAGACCTTGTCATCGTGTCAAGGTCAAACCCGCCGGAGGAGTCGCGCGCAGCGCGGTTATCCGCCGCCTTTGGCAAGGTAGTCGGCGGGATCGAAGAGCAGGCGTAGTCGCTGGATCTTGCCGTCGACGAACGAGAAGAACTCTGTCAGACGCACGACGCCTTTCGGCATGTGCGCGTCGTAAATGACGGCGGAGCCGTGTGCGTCGTGGACTTCCTGGATCAGGTCGATCTTGCTGACGTTTGCGATGAAGCCTTTGACTCCCTCCACGAAAAGGGCAGCCCCTATTTCGTGTCCGGCAATCGGGCCCTCGAAGTCGAAGTCCTCCACGAGCAGGGGCGAAAGTTTGTCGCCGTCGCTATAGTCTTTGATCCCCTGCGTGAGGATGCCGTAATAGGTCTTGAGCGCGGATGGCGCGCTACTGCTGACGACTGTCATGGCGACTCCATTCAGTGGTGTTCTGGTTGAAATTCTAAACAGACCAGACAATTAGATCAACCATCTTGCTAGTATCGATCTATGCGCTCGTACAACCAGTACTGCTCGATGGCACGCGCTCTGGACATAGTTGGCGACCGTTGGACTCTCCTGATCGTTCGGGAGCTGCTGACGCAAGGGCGTTGCCGCTTTTCAGACTTGCGCCGAGGATTGCCTGGAATTGCCAGCAATCTCCTGGCAGACCGCCTCCGGGACATGGAAGCGGCCGACTTGATAGTTCGGCATCACGAGCCACCGCCTGTGGCGACATCCCTGATCAGTTTGACCGGCCGTGGACGTGACCTTGGAGGGGTTGTACGCGAGCTGACCCGATGGGGAGCCCCGTTGATGGCTATTCCCCCGGCCGACGACGAGTTCCGGATGCACTGGTTCTCACTGCCACTGCGCTACTTGTGCCGGGACAACTCACCTAATGCACCGGCTACCAGTGTTCGGTTCGGTGACTTGCACGATGGCTGCGACGTCATCGCTGGAAATGGCGAAGTCGAAGTCCGTCCGTGCTCCACCGATCTCCAGCCCGATGCCACCGTTGCAGCGCCCCCGGAGGTTCTCGTGGCGGTCTTCACCGGACAGCTCAGCGTGCGGGTCGCTAAAGCTGAAGGCCTGGTGATTGACGGCTCGATCAAAGCGTTCAATCGGATACTGCCGAAGGGAAGGCGTCATGACTGACGGGCGTGAGGTACTCAACCGCCATCTACTCGACGAGATCGCGCATGATTTCCAGGATGACCACGATGTCACACTGGGAACAATGTTCCGTAGCCCAGGGCTGCGGGTCGAAGGCAAGGTCTTCGCGTTCCTGGGCAGCAACGGCGAGCTGATCGTGAAGCTGCCAAAGGCCCGGGCGGCCGAGCTCGTTGACGAGGGAACCGCTGAAGCTGTGGTGATGGGAAAGCGGACGATGCGGGAATGGATTGTCCTCCCCGCAGAAGGGGACTCCGCATCTACGCTCGCGCTGTGGCGGGACCTGGCGTACGAGGCGTATCGGTTTGTCGGCGCGCTGAGTAAGTAGACCAGCTTAACTAGCGAGTCGCTCCATCCGGACGAGCAGCGCCGCAGACGGCATCACAGCACCGCTGCAATACGTGGACAATCGTGAACGCGACGTCCCGAGGGCACGCGCAAACTCCTCGCGACTCAGTCCAGAGCGTTCAACGCACGCGCGGACTCTGCGAGCAACCTCTGCACGCTCTGACGCCTCTGCCGACGCGCGGGCACGTGCAATGGTCGACCGCAGGAGAGCCCCTACGCCGTATGGGCTTTCATATCCGAGGTATTCCTCAACCTGCCGTGCTACCACTCCCCATGGTGACGTTCGGATTGCATTGATGACCGGTATCCAGTCTTGCAGGGTTCCGCGCTCAATCGTCGCCACAATCGCTTCATAAGGCCACTGGTCGACTGGTTGATCCGGAGACCCTTCTACGTTCCGGAAGGCAAAGCTCATGATCTCGCCTCAACAATCGCGTGGGCCAACTCCAAGCACGCTGCGCGTACGGTCCCCCATTGGTGCCAATTTGCGTCGAGCCCCTTGTATGCAGCCAGTTGTTTCGTGACCGCTGAATCTCGTGGATTTGGCTCGGCAAGACGCTGTACTAGTGCGGTCACAACCGAATCCACCCCGCGCGACCGGTCGTCGTAGTATTCGTCGATCGACGCTAGGACCGCGGCCGATTCGTCGATGCCAATCCGGTCAGCCAGTGCAACGACGTCTAAGTAGTCGCGCACCTGGTTACGCTGGACGACAAGGTACGCCTTGACGCGCACCATCTCGTGCAGAGTCGGTATCTGGAGCCGCCCTGCGCGCGGTATCTCGACTTCGGCGACCTCTAATGCATGGGTCCGCCGGAGTTGGCGCAAACCTGCTTCAATTCCACCCAGTGTTCCCATGAGGGTCATCGGCGGGCGACTCGCTCGGACACTTGTCGCCCACCCGTCGGTCGCTTCGACGGCCTCAAGGATCTGCTCGTAGCGTTGAGCCAGGTCAGTCAAAACATGGTCGTGGTCGAAGGACTCGCGATGGCTGGCATAGAGAGCTGCTGCGGTTCCTCCGACGAGAACCGCGTCGGGAACCACCTGCTGAAGCTTTACCGCGGACTCAATCACCTTCTGAAGCCTTGCCGGTAGTTCATGAAAGTTGCTGATGTCGCGCACTCATTCAGTGTATCGGATCTGATACAGAAATCCTCCCGAACCACCGGACGAGTTGGTGGTCTAGATCCTGCTGCTCATCCCCCACCCAGACGACGTGGCCGTCAGGGCGCAGCAGGATAGCGGGCACATCCAGTTCGTCGCTGTGGTCGACGATGTGGTTGATCCGGTCCGCCCAGCCCGCAACCGACAGGCCCGTCTGATCCACGAGAACGCCGCGGCCACCGTGCATCTGCTCGTACAGTCGCCCACGCTGCAGTCTCACGTCGCGCAGCCGCCGGCCGAGCAGTTCATGTCCTTCGCCGACGCTGTACCGAACCGATATCGCAGTGATCTTCTCAATCAGAAACCGATTCACGTCCTCGAAGTCCATCAACTCCGAGACCAGCCTGCGCACCGACTGCGGACCGGGATCCGTCGACAGCAGCACCCCCTGCGCGCGAGGGTTCTCGAGCACGTCAGTCGCCACAGGGCGGCGTTCCGTTTCATAGGTATCCAGCAGCCCCGGCGGCCCCCAGCCATTCACTTCGGCAGCCAGTTTCCAGCCAAGGTTGAACGCATCCTGAATGCCGAGATTGAGGCCCTGTCCACCCATCGGCGGGTGGATGTGTGCCGCGTCCCCGGCAAGCGACACCCGGCCGGACCGGTAGCGCTCGGCTAGCCGGGTAGCGTCGCCGAACCGGGACAGCCAGCGCGGCGAATGTACACCGAAGTCGGTTCCAGCGAACGCCCGCAACTGCTGTTTGAACTCATCGAGGACCGGCGCGACCGAGCGATCCTCGGACACCCTTGCGGCGGGCACCACAACCCGATACACGCCATCACCGAGAGGTCCGAGGCCAAACCGCTTCTCCGTCTCGCGAACTTCAGCTACCACGGTCATCACCGTCTTCAGTGCCGCATCGGCTTCCATCTCACCCAAGAGAATGTCGCACCTGGACGGCTCGCCGGGAAACCCCACGCCAAGAAGCTTGCGCACCGTGCTCCGGCCTCCATCGCAGCCGACAACATAGCGCGAGCGCAAATGCGTCCCGTCAGGCAGTTCGACGGTCACGCCTTCGCCGTCCTGCCTGAGCCCGACTACTTCACAGCCGCGCCGGAGATCGGCACCCAGTTCTGCGGCGCGCTCGGCCAGAAGGCGATCCGTGATGGTCTGAGGAATACCAAGGACGTAGGGGTGCGCAGTGTCCAGTCCCCTCGGCGCGGGCTTATCGATTCCTGCGAAGAAGCCACCTACGGGGTATTGCTTCCCCTGTGCGAGGAACCGCTCAAGGAGACCGCGCTGGTCCATCACCTCAATGCTGCGCACATGCAGGCCGAGCGAGCGGACCCACTTCGGCGCTTCGCTTTCTTTCTCCAGCACCACCACTTGCACGCCGTTTAAGCGCAGCTCACTAGCGAGCATCAAACCCGTTGGTCCCCCGCCGACAATGATCACATCAATCATGCGAAGCCCCCATCTCCCCAGGTCTGGCCTGGACCGGGCTATTCTGCGACATCAAAGGGGGTCTTGCCGCAAGACCCCTATTCCCCTATATGGTGAAGAGGGTAGAGCGCTCAACCGGTCGGCGTCGCGAAGACTTCCGGGTCGTTGTCCCGTCCACCGTTTGAACGCGCGGGAAAACGCGGCGGCGTCGTTGTATCCGAGACGGGTGGCGACTTCTTCGATTGTCAGCTGGCAACCGATAAGGAGTTCGCGGGCCATCGTAGAATGCACTTCGTCGGCGAGCTCGCGGTATGAAGTCCCATCATCTGCAAGCTTGCGGCGCAGGGTCCGCTCATCGATCTGCATGTGACGGGCGATCTCCACCATTCCTGGCGGGTCGTCTAAGCGGGCGAGAATGCGTGCTCGGACGTGGGCGGCGACGCCTCGGCGCTTACGGCGCTTCTGCAAGATTTCCGCGCATTGAGCTTGCATCACGCGTGCGGTGACTGGATCGGCTTGCGGCATCGCATCGTCGAGAAGGTGCCGGGTGAAACCGATAGCATGCTCAGGTTTCGCGACGCGGATATCGGCTCGCGGGGCGAGCAGTCGGAGTGAGTTCGCGCGCGGTCCGTCGAATCGGGTCTCAATTCGGAACCCTGGACGGGTCCCCACGATGACCGGGGCGAGGGTGAGCATCTTGGCGAGTTCACGTTCGGCAAAGAAGTCACGAACATCGTCGGGGATCTCGGTGTCGTCGAAGATAATCCGCGCGCCGGTGTCGTCCTCCACGTAGACGGGTCGGATGAAAGCGAACGACAGCGCTGAGTAGCGGGTGCCGAGCCGGGCTAAGTCGCGCACAGTGGGGCTCGTGATCATCGTGAACCCCCAAATCCCGAAACTGCCAAGCGTGTATCGGCTGCCCGCTTCGACACCGAGTCCCGGACGATCACCCAAGCGACGCAGCAAGTTGCGAGCGATTGCCAGCTCCTGCCCGGCCTCGATCTCGGCACCGGGATCGTGAAGGTCGGACACCTGCAAGCCGGTGCCGGCCAAAGCGGCAGCACCCGTCAGGCCGCGTGACTCGCCGATTTCGACAAGAATTCGCGCGGCGACGGCGCTTCGCGTGTGGTCCCATGACGGGCCGGTGGCTTCATTCAACATGTCCGGAAATGACATTACGCCTTCCGGAACGGCCATGGTCGCGGATGGAAGCCAGACCTAGAGTTCCTGCTCGTGACCACCACAACGAAGATGCTCCCCGACGAACTTACTTTGCGGCTGGCGGCTGCATTGAACGGAACCGGGCCGACGGTGACACTGAATGCGCCGTTTACGGGCGAACCGCTTGTCACACTGCGTACGTCGACCGCAGCCGATGTCGCGGCTGCCTTCTCACGTGCCCGCGGTGCCCAGGAAGCGTGGGGCGCGACTCCCCCGAAAGTCCGCGCCGAGGTCTTCATCAAGTACCACGACAAAGTGCTGCGCAATGACGAGCTGATCGACCTCGTGCAGGCCGAAAACGGCAAGTCTCGGAGCAGCGCGTTCGAGGAAACTCTGGACGTCGCGGGGCTTGCGCTCTATTACGGCCGTACCGCGCCAGGCTGCCTCGCACCACGAAAGCGAAAAGGTGCTCTACCGATGGCCACCCGGGCCACGGAACGGCGCCGCCCGAAAGGTGTCGCCGCCGTGATCTCGCCGTTCAACTACCCCCTTTCCCTGGGCGTGTGTGACGCGATTCCGGCGTTGCTGGCTGGCAATGCCGTCGTTCATAAGCCGGATACGCAGACCGCTATGACGGCGCTTCGCGCCCGTGAACTAATGGTCGAGGCAGGATTGCCGGAGGGGCTATGGCAGATCGTGGTTGGGGAACCGGATGTGATCGGCCAGTCGCTGATCGACGGCGCCGACCATGTTTGCTTCACAGGCTCGACGCAGGCCGGGCGCCGTGTCGCGGCGTCCGCGGCGCAGCGGTTAATAAGCTCGACGCTCGAACTCGGCGGGAAGAACCCGATGATCGTACTCGAGGACGCCAACCTCAACAGTGCGGCGAAAGGAGCTGCGCGAGCCTGCTTCTCGACGGCTGGGCAGCTGTGTCTGTCCATCGAACGCGTGTATGTCCACGAAAGTGTCTATGACACGTTCCTCGACAAGCTCGTCGCGCACACCGCGAAACTGAAGCTCGGCAGCGGACTCAATTTCGGATACGACATCGGCACCTTGAGCTCGCAGCGTCAGCTCGACAAGGCGGTAGCGCACGTGAGCGACGCAGTCGCCGCAGGCGCGAAGACTGAGATAGGCGGGCGGGTCCGCCCCGACATCGGGCCGTACTTCTACGAACCGACTGTTCTGACGGGAGTCACCTCGGAGATGGCGGTATACCGCGAGGAGACGTTCGGACCGGTCGTATCTGTCTACTCGTTCACTGATGACGCTGACGCGATCACCAAGGCGAACGACTCCGAGTTCGGCCTTAACGCAAGTGTCTGGAGCAAGAACGTCGGGCGGGCGCGTCGTGTCGGTGAACGCCTTCAAGTCGGCACAGTGAATATCAATGAGGGCTACGGCTCCGCCTATGCCTCCAACGACGCCCCAATGGGCGGTATGAAAGCTTCCGGGCTCGGTCGCCGTCACGGCGAGCAAGGCCTGCTCGAATACTGCGAACTTCAGACTGTCGCCAGTCAGCACGTCATTGGGTTCGATCCACCGCCAGGCATATCCGCCGCGAAGAATGCCACTTTGCTCACGTGGATCTACAAGTTCATGAAGGGAATGCGCATCAAATGACAGCATTTTTGGGGCACAAGGAACCGCGAGAACCACTACTTGGAGACAGGGTTATCGCGATCACTGGTGGCGCACGCGGCATCGGATACGCGATCGCCCGCGCCGCGAAGCACGCAGGCGCAATGATCGCAATCAGCGACATCGATGAAGGCGCGCTAAACGAGGCCGCGAACACCCTGGACGCCGATTATTCGGCGAAGCTGGATGTGACAAATCCCGACGCGTTCGCGAAGTTTCTGCATGCCACCGAATCCGCACTCGGCCCGCTGGATGCGCTGGTCAACAACGCCGGCATCATGCCGACTGGTCCGCTGCTCGAGCAAGCGGATGACCTCATCCGCCGTGTCATCGAGATAAACACGCTTGGTGTGATCTTCGGTACGAAACATGCGCTGGAGCTCATGGTGCCGCGCGGCCGCGGCCACATCGTCAACATGTGCTCGACAATGGGTGAGACCGCGATTCCTGGACTCGCTGTTTACAACGCTAGCAAGGCGGCCACCGTACTGTTCACCGATTCCGCCCGCCTTGAGCACCGCCACACTGGCGTCAAGTTCTCAGCGATCTTGCCTGGCACTGTCAGCACCGAACTCGCGGCCGGGCTCACCAATCCACCCGGGGTGCGGGTTGCGACAGTCGAGGAGGTCGCCTCCTCAGTCGTCAAAGCGATGGCGAGCACCGAATCACATCGACGCGTGTATATCCCGGCGCTTTTCGGCATGATCACACGTGGCTCCGGACTGATGCCCAAACCAGTTCAGGAGGCATTCCTCCGCCTGCTCGGCTCTGAGACGGCAATTCTGCAACCTCACAACCCCGCTGCGCGCGCCGCCTATAACGACCGCGCCGGACAAAGCTGAAAGGTGAAACCATGAACACAACAGCAACCGCGAATCTGAGCGACCTCGCCAGTAAATGGGCGGCCGAAACGCCTGACGCAGTGGCCATTCGCTACGGCGACTCTTCCTGGACCTGGGCGCAATGGGACGACCGCATCGGGAAACTTGCTGGCGCGATGCGCGCGGGCGGCGTCACTCGTGGCGATAGGGTGGGGTTTCTGGACAAGAACCATCCCGCATGTCTCGAGACCATCCTTGCCGCGGCCCGATTGGGCGCAACCGCAGTGGTTCTGAACTGGCGGATTGCTGGCGACGAGCTCGACTACGCAATTCGGGATTCCGGCATCACAAGGATCTTCTGTGGCGCTGAATTTCAGCCGAATGTAGCGGCAAGCGAGACGCGGATCGGCAACCTGGCGCACGTCATCGAAATCGGAGGAGATAACGACACGTACGAGATCCTCCTCCGAGACGCGCAACCGGTCGCGGCGCAGCCCGATGTGTCGCCCGACGACGTCTGCGTCATCATGTACAGCTCCGGCACAACCGGGCGCCCGAAAGGGGTAATGCTGAGCCAGCGCAACCTCGTGACCCACACCGAGAACGTCGCCACGCTCTTCCACTTCGATCGCGACAGCGACGTGAATCTCGTTGCGATGCCACTTTTCCACGTCGGCGGCACGTCGTATGCGCTGCTCGGTATTCACGCTGGCGTACCGTCGATCATCACCCGCGAGCCGGATGCGGCGTCCCTGTTCGGTGCGATCGCCGCCGGCGCCACCCGCGCATTCCTTGTGCCCCCGGTTATCTCGGCGGTCCTCGCTGCGGGGCCGCAGGCAATTGCAGGGTTCTCGAAGTTGCGTTTCATCGGCTACGGTGCTGCCCCAATGCCACTCCCGACCGTGCAGCGTGCCCTGGCCGAATGGCCGGACACCAAGTTCGTCCACGTCTACGGACAGACCGAGTTTGCCGGAGTTATCACGCTGCTTGATCCGGACGCCCATCGCGACGAAGTCCACCCCGAACGGCTGCGGTCCACGGGAAAGCCCGTTCCCGGTGCTGAGGTTCGCGTGGTCGACCCCGTAACCGAGCAGGATGTCGCCCCCGGGGCGCACGGCGAGTTCTGGTTCCGCACACCACAACAGATGGTTGGTTACCTGAACCGTCCGGAAGATACCGCCGCGACAATCACCGCTGACGGCTGGCTACGGACCGGCGACATCGGCCGCGTTGACGAGGACGGCTACGTCTACATCGAAGACCGGATCAAGGACATGATCATCACCGGAGGTGAAAACGTCTACTCACCCGAGGTGGAGCGTGTCCTGACCGGTCACCCAGCAGTCGCCGACGTTGCCGTGTTCGGCATTCCGGATGAGCACTGGGGAGAGTCGGTCATGGCCGTCATCTGCGTAGCGGAAGGGCAAACGCTGACAGCCGAACAGGTCCAGTCATTCGCGAGAGAATCGCTCGCCGCCTACAAGACACCCCGCAGGGTCGAGTTCATCGACGCCATCCCCCGGAACCCGAGTGGCAAGATCCTCAAACGCGAACTGCGGGAGCCGTACTGGCGAAACCACGACCGTCAGGTCTGAACCGGACGCGCAAAGAAAGCCTGGAGAGATGCCCAAAGTAGCGATCGCAGACCGACTTTTCCTCACCGCCGAGAGCGAGAACACTCCGCAACACGTGGCCTGCCTAGCAACGTTCTTTCTACCGGACGACGCTGAGGACGGCTGGGTCGGCGAACTCGCCGCACAACTCCGATCCCAAACAGCATTCGGTGCGCCGTTCAACTACAAAATCCACCGCCCCGCGCTCAAGAATCTCGCACCGAAGTGGGACGTCGTACCCGACGACCGAATCGACATCGACTACCACTTCCGCTATACCGTGTTGCCACAACCCGGTGGCGAGCGCGAACTTGGCGATTTCATTTCCCGACAGCACTCGTGTCCACTCGACACCACGAGACCATTGTGGGAGTTCTACCTCATCGAAGGCTTAGAACGCCGCCGCTTCGCGATCTACTTCAAAGTGCATCACGCGCTGATCGACGCTGTCGGCGGAGTGAAGAAGATTTCAAAGATGATCACTCCGTTCCCCGATTCGGCGCCGGTCCGCGCACTGTGGACTATCGGACCGACTCCGAGGACAACCACTGCCGGGGAGCCGGTCCCGTTCGCGAACCGGGTCCGCGCTGTCCGCGATGTGATAGCTGGTACCGCGAAGACAGCGGCGGGGCTGGGCAGGTCAGCTGGCAGCATGATCGTTCAAGGTAGGCGCCGCGGCGATTACGATCTCGCGGTGCCGTTTATCGCACCTAATTCGGTGGTGAACGGCCGCATTGGCAGTCAGCGCCGCGTTGCTACCCAAAGCTATGACGTGAGCAGGATACGGGCAGTCGCCAAGGCCGCCGGGGTCACGGTCAATGACGTATTCCTCGCTATCTGTGCTGGGGGTCTGCGCCAATATCTCAGCGAGTTCGATAACTTGCCTTTGAGAACGCTGACCGCCGGTGCACCGGTCAACGTCCGCGACGCCAACGACGAACACACGAGCAACGCATTCAGCATGATTGTCGTCAACCTGGGCACTCAGATCGCCGACCCAGCCGAAAGGCTGCGCGCGATCGCGCGGTCCAGTAGCGAGGGTAAAGCCCAGCTTGCTGACATGCCAAAACGTGCGTCGGAGCTGTATCCGGCCTTGTTCATGGGGCCTTTCATCCTGCAGAACCTTATCGGCTCGGGCGGTCGCGGCGCGCCGCCGTACAACGTGTCAATTTCAAACGTGCCCGGACCCCTCGAACAGCAGTATCTGGCGGGTGCGCCGCTAGAGGGGATGTACCCGCTCGGCATGCTGTACCACGGTCTCGGGCTATTTATCGCGCTCTTTTCAAGCTCAGGCCGGCTTGGCGTCGGGTTCACCGGCGACAGCGGAAGTCTGCCTCACCTGCAGCGCCTCGCGATGAGTACGGGGGAAGCCCTGCTCGAACTCGAGAAAGCCTTCGACTTATGACATCGGGATCCCTGGCCGCCCTTCGAGCTGAACGCCAAGCCATTCTTGAATTCTGCAGTGGCCTCACCACAGACGATTGGGCTGCCGCCAGCATGGCGCAAGGCTGGACTGTCAAAGATGTGGTTACGCATATGGCGGCAAGTCTGCGGACGCTCATCACGCCCGCTGCAATTCCCGCCATGGCAACGAAACAGATCGAGCGGCTTAACGACCGCAGCGTCGACAAGTCGCGATCGCGGTCCCCCGAACAGGTGCTCGACGATTTCACCTCCTGGACCAGGCGTGGCATAATCGCGCTCAACCTGCTAACCGCCCCCGCGGTGGGCCGACTGCCGCTGCCAGTAGGCGAACTAGGTCGCTATCCGATCAAACTGTTCCCCGCGATGTACGTGTTCGATTGGCATACACATCTCCGCCACGACATCGCTCCCTCGCTCGAACGGCCCGCCCCACCAACTGACAAACAGCGCATGACCGCGATGATGGCCTGGCTGACAAAGCTGCTCGAGCAATCACACCGCAAACAGCTCGCCTGGCTAGACGCCACCGTCTCGTTAACGCTGCACGGCCCCGGCGGTGGGACGTGGCAGATCGAGCCGCTGCGCGACGGAGGACTACACGTACGCACGGGCACCACTACGGGGGCTGTTGCGCACATTATCGGCCAGGTCCTGGAGTTTCCCGTCTGGGGTACGGGCCGGGTCCCATGGCGTTCCTGCGATATCACTTTACGGGGCGACACGGACGTCGCTGAACGCCTCCTAGATAATCTCGACCTCGTCTGACGTCCTCCGCACGATGCCGCGCGGGCGCTCGAACCATCGCAGCAAGCGCGCGTAAACGGACGGGGCGAAGGGTCGCGCAGGCGGCTCACTCAGGGCAGTTTGCAGGCGGTCCAGCAGACTTTCAAGCACGGCATCGTGGGACGGCCGGATCAGCGTATGCCATATGAGCCAGGCCTTCGCGGTCGCATCTGCGTCGACCTCGTGCCGTACCAATGAGTGACGCGCCCCGGACGAGGCCACTGTGAACGTGTGTGTTCCGGTGATCCCCATGCCGTTCGGAAACGTGATCTCCATCAGGTGCCCAGGCGCATAGGCGCTGATCGTGCCGTGGGTGCCACTCGCGCCGACTGCGATAGGGCCGTCGAACTGCATAGGTTCCCATAACGGCGGGTAGAGCACGTCGTTCGGCTGGCCGAGCGTCGCCAGCAGTGGCGCGATGTCGTTCGGGCTGCCGGGAACAACCCTCTGGTGGACGTTGTGAATTCGCATGTTCCCTCTCTTCCATACGGTGCCGTATGGTTCCTATGTCCATACGGTACCGTATGGACATGCCGTCGCGACAGCGTTTAACCGCCTCTGACTGGACAACGGCAGCGCTCGAGGCGTTAGCGGAAGGTGGGCTTGCCGCCATTGCGATCGAACCGATCGCAACGCGCCTCGGTGCGACGAAAGGGAGCTTTTACTGGCACTTCTCAAGCCGGGAGGAGCTGGTCACTGCCGCGCTAGAGCTATGGGAACGTGTCGGCACTGACGATGCGATCACGGAAATCGAGGCAGAACCGGGCGGACTCCCCAGGCTTCACGCCTTGATTGTGGGGGCTGTCGAAGGCCACACAAGCGATGCCGCGCGCGCTGAGCTGGCACTGCAAGCAACGGCGCGCCACCCACTCGTCGGCCCAGTCCTGGGACGAGTCACGCGGCGGCGGCTCGACTACCTCGCTGAACAGTTCACCGAACTGGGTTTCCCGCCGGGCGAGGCGGCGCGGCGCGCCCAACTCGCCTACGCGAGCTATCTCGGTGTTGCCCAACTCGCCCACGCGACACCGGACGAAGTGGACCTATCCGCCGAATACCTAGAAACCATGGTCCGAACCCTTACCGCCACCACCTCAGATCCGTCTACGGGTGTCGTGTAAACCCCTCGAAAATGGTCGGTTCTGTTGACTTGCGAAGATGGATTCACTGAGCGGGGCGAAACGGTGGTGCGCCAATCGGCGGCCCCAGATCTTCGGGCGCCGCTGGTTCCTTGCGCATTACCAGCACCGTAAGCAGCACGCTGACGCCCACTAGCGCCACAGAGATGAATAGGCTGCTGTTCAGCGCCGAGACGAAAGCCTCCCGGACAACCTCGACTGCCTCCGACTCACCCACCCCAACGGTTTGGTCAAGTTCGGCTCGAGCACGTGACGTATCCGCGAGCAGCCCGGTGAGGTTCCGTGCTTGCGCTTCCGTCACTGTCGTGTCCATCCCCGCCAGAAGAGTCACGACGCGATTCGCCTGCAACTCATTGAACAACGCTCCCGTGAGCGCGACTCCCATCGTCGCCCCAAGGCCACTCAGCGTGACGAGTAAGCCTGATGCGGCTCCGGCACGTTCAGGGTTGACAGCATTCATGGCCGCAAGGTTCATCGGCGTCAGCGCCAGGCCTGTGCCGAACCCGATGATCGCAGTTGGCAGCCACAGCTGCGCCACCGTCGTTTCGGTCGTCATGCGGGTCATCAGGAAGATACCAATCGACATCAACCCAAGCCCCACCACAATTGGCGGGCGCGGCCCCACTTTCGCAGCGATCTTTCCGCCTAGTGGTGAACCGAGCACCATCAGCCCGGTCAGCGGCAGCAGCACGATCCCAGTGAAGATTGCCGAGTAACCGACCATTTGCTGGAAGAACAGCGGCAAGAAGAACAACAGAGCACCCAGCGAGAAATCGAGCGCAAAAATCACCACGAGCGACCCGGCGAAGTTTCGCCGCCGCAATAAGCTGAAATCGATGATGGGGAACGGCACGCGGAGTTCGACCACGACGAATACCACTGCCGCAGCTGCTGCCAGTGCGAACAGCGCAATCGTCGATGGGGCACCAAACCCCCAGCTTGGACCTTGAATGAGAGCCAGGCTCAGCGCCGACAGCAAGAACACCGAGACTGCCGCACCCAGGTAGTCGATGTGGCGCGACGCATGTGGGTCTCGAGACTCGGGAGTCGCAAGAACAACAGTGGCGAGAATGGCAACACCAATGAGGATGCAGACGAGGAAGATTGCCCTCCAGCCAACCAACTCGGTAAGGAGACCGCCAATGAGTATCCCGACTCCCGAAACTAGCTCCGTCGCCCCACCCCACAGGCCGATCGCTACAGCGCGCTGCGCGTCGAAAAAAACATCGGTGATTACTGACATCGACGAGGGGATCATGGCCGCTGCACCAGCGCCAGCGACGGCAATGCTCCCGATCAGCATTGGCGCTCCGACAGACAGTGCGGCGAGCGCCGAACCGCCCACGAATGCACCGGTGCCCGCGAGCAGAATCAGTCTGCGCCCGAAGACGTCGGCGACGCGGCCGGCCACGATCATCAGGGCTGTGTAGGGAATCAGGAAAGCAGTAACTGTCCACTGCAGCGCTTCGAGCGACGTGCCGAATTCGTGGTGAATCGAGGCGAGCGCGACAACGATGGCGGCGGTCGGCAACTGCGATATCCCAGCCGCTCCGACCGTGGCCGCCAAAGTCCGCCGATTGCCCCGAGTTGGTGGCACGGATTCTATGGTGTCACCTCGCGTGGTTCTGCACGGCCAAACGCCACGACGAGGCAGTTGTCCGAGCAGCTACGGTGCGGTAAATGTCCCGACACCAGGCAGTGATGGCTGGCCTGCTGTGGGGCTGTACGCCGAGCCGGTGAGGCTCACACTGAACACGACCGGGCCGGGACCGGTATTCACAGTCGCGGTCGTCGGGGTCGGTTCGAGGAAGTTTTCGCACGGCCGCACCATCGCACTGCCTGCTGCGCCTGTCGTGACATTGAGATAGTCGATGCGCACCAGCGCGCCGCCGAACGTCGTTGCGCACACTTCGGGTCTTGCCGGTGCGGCGAACGTGACGCGACCTGGTTCCGGGCTTGCCACGGTCACTGCGGCGGCGTGGATCCCGGGCACGACGAGGCCTGAAACCACAAAACTGTGCGCGGGCAGCTGGAAGACAGCCACCGGCGTCTCGCTGATGGTGACCGGTTCGGCAGCCGCGGCTGTGGCCGTCATTGCGATGCACGCAAAGGTCGCGGCGCCAATGGCAATACAATTTCGGGCAGTTCTGGTATTTCGGACGAGACGCATGATAGTCCCTTCTTCGTAATCCCCAGTGAGCGCGTCGGTTTGACGATACTTGGCGGCACGAGCCCTGTCTCAATCATCAGCACGTGAGAATGAACCGCGACGCCGATTTTCTGATTGAGGACGTCAACTGTCCTAAATCAGATTCATGATTGTGGATAGCAATCCATTGATCGGAGAGGAATCACAATGAGTGCGCCTGATCGCTACATTCCGGGAGTGCCCTGCTGGGCCGATACCAATCAGCCTGATCCAGATGCTGCCGCGACGTTCTACGCCGGCCTGTTTGGGTGGCAGTGCGAGGACATGATGCCGCCCGACGCGACGACGAAATACCTGATCGGCCGGCTCCCTGGTGGTGACGTCGCCGCCGTCACAGGGTTCGAGGAGGGAATGCCGCGGCAAGCGGTGTGGAACACCTACATTTGGGTGGAGAACGCCGACGAGACCGCGACCCGAGTCAAGGAGGCGGGCGGAACGGTCCTGATGGGTACCTGGGATGTGCTGGACCAGGGGCGAATGGCGGTCTGTTCGGATCGCGAGGGAGCGCATTTCATGATCTGGGAGCCACGTGGTCATCGCGGTTCCGCCGTGGTGAACGAGCCTGGCAGCGTGAACTTCAACGACTTGTACAGCGCGGATCCCGAAGGAGCCAAGCAGTTTTACAAAGCGGTCTTCGGCTGGGAGATTCTCGACCTCGGTCCCGGTGGACAGATGTGGACTCTGCCCGGATATGGCGAGCATCTTGATCGTCTTACACCTGGCACTACCGCTTCGATGGCGGAGATGGGCGCTCCTGCAGGGTTCGAAAACGTTGTGGCGAGCCTGAATCCCCTCTCCTCCGGCGGAGAAGACATCCAGCCCCACTGGGGCATCACCTTCGGCGTTGCAGACACCGACGCCACCGCCGCCAAAGCTGTCGAACTCGGCGGCAAGGTCGTGATGCCACCGACTGACGCGCCCTGGGTCCGGATGTCGGTGCTTCAGGATTCCGCCGGTGCGGTCTTCGGTGCCAACCAGTTCGTACCCGAGAATTCCTGACCGCGATGGCTTTTGACGTTCGCCCGGCCGTTGACTTTGACCACGTGCGCGCGCTCATCGGTCCAAAACGCCCCGACGCGAATGTGTGCTGGTGCCTGAGCTACCGGATTCCCTCGAAGCTCAACAACGAGTTGCGCGGTCCGGCACGCGGCGAATACGTCGCAGGGCTCGTACACGGTGATCCGCCACCGGGCGTCCTCGCATACGACGGGAACACTCCAGTGGGGTGGGCCGCCGTCGCCCCGCGTGCTGATACAGCGTTCGCTCGCAACCGGAAAATTCCGCATGTGGACGACCTTGCTGTGTGGTCCCTGTGGTGCATCCGGGTCCGCCCCGGGCACCGCGGCCGTGGCATTTCACACGCGTTAATTGCCGGCGCGACCAGTTTTGCGCGCGACCACGGCGCTCCGGCGATCGAAGCGTACCCGCTCGACAACCGCGGAAGAAAGGTAGACCTGACGATGGCGTACCCCGGACTCCGAGCGAATTTTGAGGCCGCAGGGTTCAGGTATGTCGCTGATACGGAATCAGTTCTCAGCGGTTTCCCGCGCGTTCTTATGCGCTTCAATCTGGCGTGACCGCCACGTGCTCTGGAGGACAAATTGGCCGAAGTATTGCTGAAGCCGTCGATGCCGGTGGCCGAAAAACGCCCGCAGAATTCGCCCCAGCAAACGCGTAGCTGGCCGCAGCACAATCCGGGGTTCGAACGTGATCCGATCATGGACTTTCGTTCGGCCACCGGGCACAAAGGAAAGAGTTCGTTCGTGCTCCCAGCGTTTCATGCTGAGCATCGTGGACTTCTCGTGGAAGCGGCGGCCAGCCTCCAGGTCGGCGATCGTGAGGTGGTCGTAGTCGAAAGGCAGCACACCGAACAGTTTCAGCCATGCCCGGCCTAGCGGTTCGCCGAGAACCACATTGTCGATCGTGAGCGATTCTGACCCGCGTGGCAGACTCATCGTCATCCACGGCCGCATTTCATGATTGATACCGTCTGGACTCACGACGCGGGACCAGACGTGTTCGATCGGTGCATCGATGATGGCGCTGCGGTCGATCATCATGTGCCATTTCCCCTCTGCGTCAGGCAAGCAAGTCCACGCGATCTAGATCAACCTTAGGATGAATCCGCTCGGCTCCTCCAGCACATCGCCAGTCGAGACAGTATTCTTGAAGTTTCCGCTCATCAGGGCTAACCAAGGCCAGGCGCGGATACAGGGAGCGAACATGTCCGCTGACGCGAGTAACGTTCTGCCTCCGGCCGGCGTGGATCCGGCCGGCCATATCCGGCTGACATCGCACAGCGGCAGCGCAAAAGCCCCACTGATCACCTGGGGCGCGGCAGCGCCGAGCGACCGTGGCCCGATCATCGGCACAACTAGCACTCGTGCGCAGCGCAACGTCATTGGAACTCACAGCGGTTCGTACAGCGTGTACCGTGCGCTCGCGGTCGCGGCGGGCGCGTTGTCGAGAGAACATCGTGCTGATCTAACGAACACAGCGCCGACCGAGTCGATAGGTCCATATCCGCAGTGGTGGGAGCCCGGCGCGATCGTGAGCATGGATCCGTGGGGCGCGATGATCGCTGAAGCGTTCGCGAACGATCTGGCCTCCGGCATGGACATCCGGCCCACGATCGCGGTGACGAAGGCGCATGTGTCGGTTCCGGAAATCGCTGACGCGATCGCGCGAGGCCGTCTCGTGCCGGACGGACGGATTCTGCTGACAAATGGCGCGGCAGTAGTCACGAAGGTGGCGGTCGAGCCTGTCTGGTTTCTGCCGGGTATCGCGGCTCGCTTCGGCTGCACCGAGACGGAACTGCGCCGTGTGCTGTTCGAAGAAACCGGCGGGATGTTCCCGGAGCTCGTCACCCGTCCCGACTTGGAGGTGTTCCTGCCGCCCATAGGCGGTCAGACGGTGTACATCTTCGGAAAGGCAGCTGACCTCGCTGACCCTGCGGTGGAGCTGACAGCACGCGTGCACGACGAATGCAACGGCTCCGACGTCTTCGGCTCGGACATCTGCACTTGCCGCCCTTACCTGACTCATGCGATCGAAGAGTGCATCAGAGGCACCCAGCAAGGCGGTGCAGGTGTGGTCGCGTACTCCCGCAAGGAAGGGCGAGCGCTCGGAGAAGTTACGAAGTTCCTCGTCTACAACGCGCGAAAACGACAGGCAGGTGGCGACACCGCGGACCAATACTTTGCGCGCACCGAGTGCGTCGCCGGCGTGCAAGACATGAGGTTCCAGGAGCTGATGCCTGACGTCCTGCACTGGCTGGGAATCCGGAAGATCCACCGCCTGGTGTCGATGAGCAACATGAAATACGACGCAATCACTGCTTCGGGAATCGAGGTAGGTGAGCGCGTCAATATTCCGGACGGTCTGATTCCACCTGATGCGCGTGTTGAAATGGACGCCAAAATGGCTGCCGGCTACTTCACGCCGGGCCCCGTCCTGGGGGCGGAACAGCTGAAGCAGGTCCGAGGACGCGGACTGGACGAAACGACGGACAATCCCGTTGGTGCGGCCGCTGCGCTTCGATCAACGGCTGCTATCCGCGATCGAGCGAACCAGTTGCTGCACCGCGCGCGCGACGGGCGCTCTACCTGGTTCACCGTCGATGACGATGCGCTGGATCTAGCGTCCGCCGAAGTCGCCGCGATCACTCGCGAGCGCTACCCCAGCTTGACGATCCCGTACCACAGCCGCTGGCGCCATTTTGAGGCCGGCGGCGTGGACCGGCTCAGCGATCTGAAAAATGGTCTTGCTGACGCGAGTCCGAAGGTCCGCGCAGCGGCAATGATTGACCTTGCAATCGTCAGCGTTCTGCTCGACGCAGGCGCGGGACCGGACTGGGCGTTCGCGGAGCACGCGAGCGGACAGGTTTTTACACGGTCGGAGGGGCTGGGAGTGGCGAGCTGGCATGCGTTTGTCAGCGGTCTTTTTTCCAGCGATCCCGCCAGCCCGCTGCAGGCCGACGCGGACGGTTTACGGCGACTGACTGCCCCGCAGCTGGCTGAGGCGTTCCAGGTAAGTAGTGCCAACCCGATTGTGGGACTCGATGGCCGGGTTGAACTGCTGCATCGCCTCGGTGCTGCGGTTTCCGCGGCGACTTCGGCTGGACGCCCTTCCGCGCTTTTCGACGACCTGACGGAACCGTCGGCTCACGACATTCTGACCATCCTGCTCACTGCACTCTCTGGTATTTGGCCCTCCGGAAACGCGATCAGTGGGGAACCCCTGGGCGATTGCTGGCGCCATGCCGCCGTCGCCGGGCCCGGCCTCACCGACGGCTGGATGCCGCTGCACAAGCTGTCGCAGTGGATGACGTACTCCCTCCTCGAGCCGTTCGAACTCGCAGGTCTACCCGTGTCGGGGGTCGCCGCACTGACGGGGCTTCCGGAGTACCGTAACGGTGGCCTCCTGCTCGACACCGGTTTACTTCGGCTGCGTGATCCGGAGTACGCAGCACGCGAATGGACCGTTGGCGACGAACTGGTGGTCGAGTGGCGAGCGCTGACTATCGCACTGCTCGACGAACTCGCCCCGATGGTCCGTGCCCGTCTGGACGTCAACCCAGCACAAATGCCGCTGGCGTGCGTGCTTGAAGGCGGAACGTGGGCGGCCGGGCGCGCCCTGGCGCAGCGGCTGCGCGGTGGACTGCCGCCGCTCTCAATCGTCAGTGATGGTTCGGTCTTCTAGAAGGGACCCTCATGGGTGAACTACATGTACTCGACCATCCGCTGATCCAGCACAAGCTGACTTTGATGCGCCGGAAAGAAACGTCCACGAAGAACTTCCGGCAATTGCTTGATGAGATTTCTACCTTAATGGCCTACGAGGTGCTCCGAGATTTCCCGGTCCACGAAGTTGAAATCGACACCCCGCTCGAGCAGGCAACGGGTGTAAGCATCGACGGCAAGAAGGTCGTGTTTGTGTCGATCCTTCGGGCAGGCACTGGCATTCTCGACGGGATGCTCAAAGTTGTGCCGGTCGCCCGCGTTGGCCATATCGGACTCTACCGCCAGCCGAAAACACTTGTCGCTGTCGAGTACTACTTCAAAATGCCGGATGACCTGGGCGAGCGGGACATCGTGGTTGTTGACCCGATGCTCGCTACGGGCAACACCGCTATCGCTGCTGTAGAAAGGCTCAAGGAGTTCGAGCCCAAATCCATAAAGTTCGCATGCCTTCTGACCTGCCCGGAAGGCATCAAAGCCCTGCACCGGGCGCACCCAGACGTACCGATCTACACCGCTGCCGTCGACCGCGAACTCGACGAACACGGATACATCCGGCCTGGCCTCGGAGACGCCGGCGACCGCATCTACGGAACCAAGTAGCTTTTCCCCGCAACAGGGTTAGGCTTCTCCGGTGAGGTCCTTCCACGGCGCCGCCTCACGAGGCTCCGCCCGCGGCAGACCTCCGGGGCAACGTCCGCTCGGACTTTTCCTGGTCGTGATGTTGATGTTCGGCATCATCACCAGCCTCAACGGGATGTCGGCGCTCGCTACCTACGGCCTGGGCGCGGTGTTCTACCTTGGTGTGGCCATCGTGCTATTCCTGATCCCGGCCGCGCTGGTTGCCGCGGAACTCGGAACGAGTTGTCAGCGCGATGGTGGCGTATATGTATGGGTCAGCGAGGCCTTCGGTCCGCGTGCCGGGTTTGTTGCGACGTGGCTCCAATGGTTCCAGAACGTAGTCTTCTGGACGGTAGTGCTGACCGGTGCGGCTGCAATGTTCGCGTTGTCCCTTCGCTGGGAAGCCGGGGCTGAGAACAAGCCGTACGTTGCGGGACTCGTCGTAGGCACCATCTGGCTCGTGACCGTCCTCAGCCTGCGAGGCTTGCGCAGTTCGGGACTGCTGGGCACTTTCGGCGCGATCGTCGGGACTATTGTGCCCGCCCTGGTATTGGTCGCTTTCGCCGCGGCCTACCTGATGCAGGATCGCCCGTCGAACATCACCGGATCGTCTGCTGAGCTGATCCCGGACCTCACTAAACCAGCGAACATCACTTTCGGACTTTCCGCGATCCTCATATTCGCGGGCATTGAGGTGATGGCCACGAGAATCGGGGAAATGCGCGACCCGGCTCGCGTGTATCCCTTGGCGACGCTGGTGTCCGTGCTGATGATCGCGGTTTTGATGGTTCCTGCAACTCTCGCGATCGCGGTACTAGTGCCGAGCGAGCAGATCAACATCACCGCCGGAATAGTGCAGGCCATGAACGTTGGGGTCGACCACATCTGGCATATCGGCTGGCTGGTCCCGCTGATGGCGCTCGCGATCTATGTAGATGCGATCGGCGAGATTGCTGGCTGGATGGCCGCCACCCCATCGGCAATGGCTACCGCAGCGCGTGATGGGCACCTTCCAAAACGGTTCGCGCAGCATACGGCCCGCAACGCCGCGAAGCCCGTACTGATCGGCCAGGCCGTGATTGGCTCCTTGCTCAGCTTGCTATTCATCTTCCAGCCAAGCGTTGCCAGCATGTTCTGGCTACTGAGCGCCCTGCTTGTGCAGTTGTATCTGATCATGTACGCGATGATGTTCGCCTCCGCACTGAAACTGCGCAAAACGCAGCCTCAGCGAACACGCCCGTTCACCATCCCAGGCGGTGCCTGGGGAGTCAGATTGATCTGCGGAGTGGGTATCTGTTTCTCGACGGCAGGCGTCATCGTCGGATTTTTCCCGCCCGCCGGGCTTGCTGAGGCAACCGCCGTCAGCCACACGATCATCCTGGTGGTCGCAGTGCTTATCGGAGTGCTCTCGCCCCTCGCAGTGTCCCTTCTGAGCCGACGGCGGGCTAGCGGGTAGTACTCACTTCCGGTACTGCCCTGCCCTGTTCCGGCTGCAGCCCAATGGCCACGGCTTCGCCGCGGGTGGCTACTCCCAGTTTGCGAAGGATCTTACCGACGTGGAATTTGACGGTACTTTCGCTGACACCGAGCTCATCCGCTATCGCTTTGTTGCGTTTGCCGCTGGACAGGTGGGCAAGCACTTCTCGTTCGCGCGCGTTGAGGTCGGCGAGCAGTTCTTCGTTGGCCCTGGTGGCGGGCGGCTCCAGCGGGTAGGTGATGATAACCCTGCTGCCCCACCCGTCCAATACCTCGATGGTGAGGGTTGCCCCTAGTGCGCGAGCTCGCGCATCAAGCTGGTGGCGCAGGGTATCGCTATCGAGGCCGCCGGGGCCCTGGTCGCGGATGTCCACAATCAGGTTTGTTCCGTCGCACTGCCATCCGATGCGGATCCTGGATAGGTCCGCCTGTGCAGTGAACGCGAGCGTGCAGGTGGCGGTCATAGCGCGAGCGGCATACGCGATCTCTCCCGGGATCGGACGCCCACCGGCGGGCGGGGCGATGTAGTCAATGTTGATCGTCTGGTCACGCAATAGAGTGGCGATTTCGCGGCGCAGCCGCTTGAACGCCGCAGTAGGTGTTTCCTCGGAGAGCGCTCGGTCATGCGTCTGGGTGGAACGCAACGCGAGAAGTGCCGCGGTTGCGGCTTCACGTGCTGTGATCCGGGCTTGCGCATCGTCAAGGCTCCTTGAGCGCAACGCTGAGAGAATCGAAGCGAGGCTTGCTTCGTGGGCTGCAGTGAGTTCGGCGATGGTGCGTGCCCGCTCGACTGACGCGGCGCGTGACTCCGCGAGGTAGTCAGGGCTCGCCTGAACGACTTGCTGGCTGATCGAGGTCGCTACCAGCCCGAAGACCGCCGACAATTCTTCATCATGCGGCGCGGGCGTGCCCGGCGTCTGCGGCACGAGAACGAGCAGAGTGTCCGTGGTATCGCGGGCCGCCCAAATCCAGCGTGCCTGACCGCCGAAATACTTGGTGCCGGAGTAGCCTGCTGCTGGTCTGGCGTCGTCCTTAATGACTTCGAGCTCATCGATGGTGACAGCTGAGACAATCTGGGCTTCACCAGCCACTTTGCGCGGCCGCCCGGTGCACTCGCGAGTGAAGATCACAAGCGCGGTGTGCGGCCAGCGTGGCTGGAGGAAGTCTGATAAGCGGTGGGCGATCTCGAACAGCGGCCCCGCGATTACCTGCCGGATCGAACGGAGTCGCTCAGCGTCAGAGATTGGTGGTGCTGTCACGATGTCCCGTCCCGAGGTGTTGGCTGACAGTCTAGTAATTACTGATCGTACGGCTAGATCCCGCCGTTGGGTATGAGCGGTAGCGTCAATCCACAGATGCGCACATGTGCATTCAACTCAGCTCAACAAGCTCGTTTGGTGAGGAGCACAACGTTTATGTCACAGCAGGTTCGGGGTGTGATCGCCCGGTCGAAGGGCGCCCCCGTTGAGGTCACCGACATCGTAATCCCAGACCCCGGGCCCGGTGAGGTCGTCGTCGCGGTCGCGGCATGCGGGGTATGCCACACCGACCTGACCTACCGAGAGGGCGGTATCAACGACGAGTTTCCCTTCCTTTTGGGTCACGAAGCCGCAGGCATCGTTGAAAGTATCGGCGCCGGTGTGGATTCGGTAGCAGTCGGCGATTTCGTTGTGCTCAACTGGCGGGCCGTGTGCGGGCAGTGCCGCGCGTGTAAACGCGGTCGTCCACACCTGTGTTTCAGCACCTTCAACGCAACGCAGAAGATGACGTTGACCGACGGCACCGAGCTCAGCCCCGCCCTCGGAATCGGTGCATTCGCCGAGAAGACCCTGGTTCATGCTGGACAGTGCACGAAGGTGGACCCCACAGCCGACCCAGCCGTCGTCGGCTTGCTGGGGTGCGGTGTGATGGCTGGGCTAGGTGCCGCAGTGAACACCGGTGGTGTCGGGCGCGACGATACAGTCGCCGTAATTGGTTGCGGCGGTGTCGGTGACGCAGCGATCATGGGTGCCGCGCTTGTCGGGGCACGGAAGATCATTGCGGTGGACCGAGACGAAAAGAAGCTCGAATGGGCCAAGGAACTCGGCGCCACACATACCGTGAACGCAGCTAAGTCGGATGCGGTCGAGGCGGTGCAGGAACTCACCGACGGGTTCGGTGCTGACGTTGTGATCGACGCGGTCGGCCGCCCGGAAACTTGGAAGCAAGCGTTCTACGCTCGTGATCTGGCTGGCACTGTCGTGCTGGTCGGTGTGCCGACTCCGGACATGAAACTCGAGATGCCGCTGCTGGACTTCTTCTCCCACGGTGGTTCGCTCAAGTCGTCCTGGTACGGAGATTGCTTGCCGGAGAGGGACTTTCCTACACTCGTCGAGCTCTATCAGCAGGGCCGGCTGCCGCTTGAGAAATTTGTCACCGAACGCATCAAGATCGACGAGGTCGAGGCAGCGTTCCACACCATGCACGGTGGCAATGTGCTGCGTTCGGTGGTGGTCCTGTGAGCGGGCAGCTGCGCATCGAACACGTCCTGACCGCAGGTGTTTTCGAACTCGACGGTGGTTCCTGGGATGTCGACAACAACATCTGGCTCATCGGTGACGATGACGACGTCATCATTATCGACGCCGCGCATGACGCGAAACCGATCATCGCCGGTGCTGGCAATCGCAACGTCACCGCGGTGATCTGTACCCACGGCCACAATGACCACGTCACCGTGGCCCCGCAGCTCGGGGAGGACTTGCACGCACCCGTGCTGCTGCACCCCGGTGATGACCAGCTCTGGCAGATGAGCCATCCAGGCGAAAAGTACTGGGCGCTGCACGACGGGCAACGGATCGCCATCGCGGGAACCGACATCGAAATCATTCACACACCCGGACACTCCCCAGGTTCGATATCGCTGCATCTCCCGGAAGCGAAAGCCCTCTTCTCGGGTGACACCCTCTTCTCCGGCGGCCCCGGCGCGACGGGTCGGTCCTTCTCTGACTTCCCGACCATCATCGGCTCCATCCGCGACAAGCTCTTCGCTCTGCCTGAAGACACCCGCGTCTATACGGGGCACGGCGACAGCACCACCATCGGCACCGAGGCCCCCTACCTCGAAGAATGGATCAGAAGAGGTCACTGAACCGCAATCTCCTCGGGAAACTACGCATTTACTCGGTTTGTTCCGTATTTGTCAGGATGGTGGTGAGACACCGTCTGACGGGTAGGGCGGGGATTGGATCCCCGTGACGAGTGATGTTGAGATCGGCCGGTCCCCGACTGGAAAGCGGATGTTTCCGCTGGCCTTCCGGGTAAATTTTGTGCGGCGCTGGCAGGACTGCACCGAGCGTGGTGCGAAGGCCCGGCTGCTGCGCGAGTTCAGCCTGGATGAGGCAACTGTTCGCCCCTGGCTGCAGGCATATGATCGGGGGCAATACACCACCGCGATGGTGGCTGCCTCAGAGAAGTCAAGGAACCGTGTGAGTAATCGTGATCGGGCCGAGTTAGCGCGGTTACGCAGCGAGAATGAGGCCCTGAAGAAGAAGGTCGCCCAGGCTGAAGCCGTTCAGGAAATCCTGGGAAAAGCCTACGAGCTCTTGCATGGGATCAACGAGAGCTCCAGCGAGCAGCACGAACAGATCCCGCCAGCGCTGATGAGCGCGGACGAGTACGCACGGTGGCTGCAGCGCAAGAACCTGTCCTGACCGGCGTGCTCCTCGCTCTTATCGCGGCCGGGATGAGCGTGCTCGCCGCATGCACGCTCATTGGTGTTGCGCGGTCGTCGTTTTACCGCATCACCCGTGGCTATCAGCATTATCGGCCGGTCACCGATCCAACACCGCAAGCCCGGCGGGAGCAGCCCGCGGCGCTGAGTCACACCGAGCGTGACACGATCATTGACCTGCTCGGCTGCGAGGAGTACATGGATTTGTCGGTGCTGCAGGCGTACTGGCGGGCCTTCGATGCGAAGAACATCGGCTGTTCGCTGAGCACGTTCTACCGCGTTGCCCGCAGCGAGAAGCTCACCGGGGACCGACGCCGGATCCGCCGAGGCGCCAGCAGCAAACGGGTAAAACCCGTCGTGCCAGCGGCCGCGCCGAATGAGCTGTGGACCTGGGACACCACCGAACTGCGCGGGCCGCGTAATCAGGACCGCTACCGGCTCGGACTGATCGTGGACGTGTACTCCCGCTACCCGGTGGGCTGGTACATCGGCTACAGCGAGAACGCCGCGGACGCGAAAAACATGTTCACCGCCGCGCTCACCGCGCACGGCGCGCCCGCGATCGTGCACTCCGATAACGGCGCCGCCATGCGCGCCAGCGAGCTGACCAGCCTGCTCGAAAATATCCCCCACCGCGCCACCATGTCGTACTCACGGCCCCGGGTCAGCGACGATAACCCGTTCTCCGAATCAATGTTCAAAACCCTGAAATACGACCTGAACTGCCCGGACCATTTCGACAGCATCGAACACGCCCGCGAATGGACCGGGCAGTACCTGCACACCTACGCCCACCAGCACCGCCACAGCGGCCTGAACTGGCACACCCCCGCCAGCGTCTACCACAGCACCGCCCACCACGTGCAGCACCAGCGGCAACAACACCTCGACCAGTACTACGCCGCCCACCCCAAACGATTCCGGCAACCCCCACAAGCACCCCGGCTCCCCGAAGCCACCGGAATCAACATCAAACCACCCCACCTGTCTCAGACAGGTTGACAGCTACCGTGTTTCCCGAGGAGATCCACAGTATTTGCAGGAAGTGTGCATCCCCGGCGCCAACCACCGCCAGAGGTAACGAATACGTCACGACAGATACAGTTCTGTGACAGAGCGGCGATGGGCCCGCCTAGCCTGAAGTGACACATATCACATGTTCAGCCACGAAGTGGGTGCGCTATGGATCGGCGGGCATTCCTCAGGGTAGCGGCGGTCTCCGGCGCGATAGGTGCGCTCTCAGCAGGCGGGGCGATCGCCCCAGCCTCCCCCCTCGGTTCGATCGGAGCGCCGCTGACCGGCGCGCGGCGGGTCATCTATTCGTACCCCGGCCTGACTCCCCCGCCGGAATTGTTCGACCGGATCCGGCGCGGCATCGGGGGCGTCATCTTCTTCGGTGAAAACATCACGTCAGGCGGGCAGATCGCTGATGTGGCGCGACAACTGACGCTCGCTGCGCTGGGGTCGGGCTACGTATTGCGGCTCTTCGTCGACCAGGAAGGCGGAATGGTCAAGCGTCTCCCGGGTGGACCAGCGATGTCGGCCAAACAGGTTGGCGCCCAGCCAAACCCTGGTGCTGCCGGAGGAACGCAAGGCACGGAGGCAGCCATGGCGCTGCTTGCGGCGGGAATGAACGCGAACCTCGCCCCCGTGATGGGCGTCTACCGTTCCGAGGGAGACTTCCTCGACCAATACGAGCGCAGCTTCAGCATGAACAAGGAAACGGTCGCTCAGGCGGGTTCAGCTTTCATTCGAGCGACACAATCGATGGGTGTCAGTGCGTGCGCGAAGCATTACCCGGGTCTGGGCGCAGCCTCTGCCGATGAGAACACGGATTTGGGGCCAGTCACTATTGATCTGCCGGAGCACGTCCTCAGCGATATTGACGAGTTCCCGTTCCGAGCGGCGATAGAGGCGGGGGTTCAGATGGTGATGCCATCGTGGGCGGTATACCCCTCACTCGACCCCGCGCGCCCGTCGGGAATGTCTTCTGAAATCCTTCGCGGGCGGTTACGCGGACGACTTGGGTTCCGGGGCCTGATCGTGACCGATGCGGTAGAGGCCGGGGCGCTCGCGCAGTACGGAAGCACTGGTAACCGCGCGGTCACCGCCGTGGACGCCGGGGTCGATCTGCTGTGCTGCTCAGCCCGCGATGTCGCGCAAGGCGACGAGGCGGCGCAAGCGCTGGTGCTGGCCGGCAAATAACGGGCGGGCGGGGTTAGGCGCCGCCAATCCCGTTGAGAAGGAACCAGAACACGGCGAGACCGACAATGGCCAGCCCGATTCCGGTCGAGGCGCCCACCAGGATTCGCTTCCCAGGTGAAGCGCCATCTTGCGCCAGCGGCAACCAGAAGGCCACAAGCGCGCCCGCCGCCCCCATCACCACGAAGTGGACCGGAACTATCCAGTTCTCAGTTCCCGGACCGTCGAGAAAGAACGCTGATACGGGAAGACTGAAAATCCCGAGTATGAGGAGTAGCAACACGGCGGGCAGTCGGCTCACGCACGCCAGAGTAGTCCGCTCGCTGGGCCGTTTCGCTGCTGGTGCACGTCCGAAGATTTCACTCTGAACCGTGTCACAAACCCGACTCCGCCGACGTCTCTATGTAAAGGCATCGCAATTAGGAGGAGACATGGCCAGCACAACTCGGGTCCCCAAGGCAGAGATCACGGGCCTTTACGGGGCCGTAGTAAAGAAGTTCAGCAAGCGGATGTTCGGCAAAGTACCCGAGTCACTCGAAGTGGCATGGAACCACAAGCAGGTGCTCAAGTTCAGCTTCGGGCTCGGCCAGAAATCGAGGAAATGGAACGAGTGCGATGAAAGCCTGAAGTCGTTCGCGCACATGGCAGTCGCGTCCGTGGTCGGCTGCAGCTTCTGTCTAGACCTCGGGTACTTTATGGCGCACAATCAGTCGCTTGACGAAGTGAAGGCCCGCGAAGTGCCCCGCTGGCGAGAGTCCGAGGTGTTCACCCCGCTGGAGAGAGACGTGCTGGAATACGCCGAGGCAATGAGCCAGACCCCACCGACTGTCACCGACGAGTTGTCGGCGCGGCTGCTGCAGGCGCTCGGGACACCGGCACTGCTCGAACTCACCGCATTTGTCGCGCTGGCTAATTTCTACTCCCGGAACAATGTCGCACTTGGCATTGAAGCGGAAGGGCTGGCGGCTTCGTGCGGCCTCAAACCGCTCGCGCAGCCATCAGGAAAGGTAACGTCAGCGAGATGAGCGACGACGCTTTCGTCGCCCACCGCAGCCTGCTCTTCACGGTCGCATACGAGATGCTCGGCTCTGCCGTCGACGCCGAAGACGTGGTGCAAGAGACCTGGTTGCGGTGGGCCCGGGCCGAACAATCGGCTGTGCGTGACCCGCGGGCTTACCTGGTGCAGACGGTCACCCGGCAGGCACTCGACCGGCTGCGCAGCCTCAGTCGGAAGCGTGAAACCTACGTTGGAGAGTGGCTACCCGAGCCGTTGCTGACCAGCCCCGATGTCGCTGAGGATGTCGAGCTGGCCGAAAGCGTTTCCATCGCCATGCTCACTGTGCTGGAAACACTCGCACCAGCAGAACGCGCCGTCTTCGTGCTGCGCGAAGTTTTTGATGTGCCGTACGAAGAGATCGCGGCGGCTCTCGGCAAAACCCAGGCATCCACACGGCAGATCGCGCACCGTGCGCGTGCGCATGTCGCCGCCCGTCGGCCACGGATGGAAGTTACTAGCGCCGAACAACAGGCAGTGGTGGAAAAGTTCTGGGCTGCGAGCCGCAGCGCCGACCTGCAAGCGCTCCTCGATGTGCTTGCCCCAGACGTCGTATTCGTGGCCGACGGAGGTGGACTGGCTCCTGCCGTGCGACGCCCGGTCACCGGCGCGACGCGTGTTGCGACGATGCTCACCAGGTTCGCGTCCCTCGCACCTGGCGCCAAGTTCGCATCGATATGGCTGAACGGCGCCCTTGGCCTGCGTGTGGAACACAATGGGCAGCTCGACACCACAATCAGTATCAGCGTTGAGAACGGTCGAATCACTCATATCTACGCGATCCGGAACCCGGACAAACTGCGTCGTCTTCAGGAGGTAACGCAGATCCGGCGGACTATTGACGGCACGCGGCTGGTGCCCAGAAAAGCCGAATAGTTCTCGCCGTAGGGGGTAGCTTAGCGGCATGGCGAAGTGGCTGTCCCCGCTCGACGCGATGTTCTTGTACATGGAAACGCCCGATTCGATGATGCACGTCGGTGGGCTGATCGAGATCGAGGTCACCAAGGGCACCGCTGGGGAGATGAGCAGGCAGATCCGCGACGAGCTCCAGGAAATGAGTTCCGCGCAGCCGCCCTGGAACCGCAAACTTGCGACCCCCCGGTTCCTGAAAAACCCCGCGCACCGGTGGGTGGAGGACACCGAATTCGACGCGATGTATCACCTGCGCCGGGCAGCGCTGCCCACTCCGGGCGGCGAACGTGAACTTGGTGTGCTGGTCTCGCGGTTGCACAGCCGTCCGCTCGATTTCCGTCGCCCACCGTGGGAGTGCTACATCATCGAGGGCCACGAGTCGGGCAACTTGATCATCTACACCAAGGTGCACCATTCGCTGGTTGACGGCTATACCGCCGTGAAGATGCTGATGCGTTCGTTCTCCAATACTCCCGACGGACCCGATGAACCGTTCTTCTTTCAGATCCCGCCCGAGCCCCGGCGCAACAAGCCTGTCAGCGATTCTTCAGACGAGAGCGCGCCAGCCGACCAGGGCTCCTTTGTCAGCGCCGTCGCGGGCCACTGGATGTCTGCCCGCGATATCGGCAAGGGCCTCGGCAGACTGGCGCGTTCCCGATTCCGCAAGCACGATCCGATTATCACTGTGCTGCAGGCACCTCGCAGCATCCTCAATGGCCGGATCGGCCGCAACCGGCGCTTCGCCACCCAGCAGTACGATTTTGCGCGTCTGCGGGCGATCGCCGACGCAGCCAACTGCACGCTGAATGACGTTGTCCTGGCAGTTTGCGGTGGCGGGCTGCGCTCTTACCTGCAGAGCATCGATGCGCTCCCGGCAAAGTCCCTGGTCGCGTTCGTGCCTGTCAATATCCGCCCAAAGGACGATGACGGCGGCGGGAACATGGTCGGCGGGATGCTCGCCTCACTAGGCACCGATGCTGACAATGCCGAGGACCGACTGCGGGCCGTTGTCTCGTCGACCAGCGCGGCGAAACGACAAATGGAGAACATGACCCGCGCCGCGATCATTGCTTACACAACCTACGTTGGTTCGCCCCTGATGATTCAGACTGGTCTCGCCAAAATGGGACTTGGCAGGGTGATCCCGCCCAGCTTCAACGTGGTCATTTCCAACGTGCCGGGTCCGACGCAGCCACTCTACTTTCGAGGCAATCGGCTCACCTCGGTGTATCCCGTGTCGTTCCTGATGCATGGCGGACCGCTGAACATCACGTGCGAGAGCTACGGCGAAACCCTCAACTTCGGCTTCGTCGGATGCCGAGACACTCTGCCGCGCTTGCAGCGGCTCGCGCTCGCCTGCGGAGAGTCTCTCGATGAGCTTGAAAAGGCCTACGTCACCCCGTAAGACCGTGAAAGCAAGTCGGTCTCCCGCTGCGATTGCTAGGCCAGATACTCACGACGCTCATCTTTCCCGAGCTTCTCGATAGCGAGCCGCACCGCCGCCCGCGGCATCGATGCTGCGTGACGGTGGAGAAACTGGTGCAGTGCACCACGGTCCCGCTCCCCCGCATGCTTGAGGAAGATTCCGACTGCCTTATGCGCGAAAGGATGTGGGTCCGCGGCTAGCAGTTCAGCGATCGCAAAACCAGCAGCAACGTCGCTATCGGATCCCGCGTGGACGAAGAACAGCGGTGCAGTTATCGCGGTGCGGCGACGAAGCGGGTCCTCAGCCCGCGCGAGTACATAAAGCGGCTCGACGTCCTTACCTGCGAGGTACCCGCCAACTACCCGGGGCGCAGCACGATCGACCATGTCCCATGTCGTAATCCGGTCATGGTTGTCGAGGTAGCAGTCGTACAAAGTTTTCCGCTGTTCAGGTGTGATCCGAGCCCGGGCCTTGAAGTCGAGGATGCAGAAAGCGACCATGCGAGGCTCATATGCAGGGTGCTGAAGCAGCCGTTGCACCTCGGCGAGCGGCAGTTCGGTGTGCGCTTTCGCGATGTCGAAGAGGATGCGCATACGAACACCGAATGCCTCGTCATCCGGGCCGAGTCGCTTCCGGATGATCGTCAGTTCTGCGTCTCACTGGCTGGCCTGTAGTGCGGCGACGATATCCGGCGCAAACATGGTTGTATTCAAGCACCTTCAAGCCCGCGCCGCTGCAACTACAGACTGCGTCATTTCCGGGCGTGCGACGAGCTGCAAAGTGCAACGATGGCAGCGTGACACCTGACGATGAAAGAGTCAGCCCCGAACCGCACGTTGTGGTGCTTTTCGGTGCTACTGGTGATCTAGCACGCCGGAAACTGCTTCCCGGGATGTTCCACTTGGCGATATCGCGGCTCGCACCTGACATGCGCATTGTCGGCACTTCTTTGGAAGACATGGACGACGCTCAGTTTCGCGAACTAGCGGTCAGGGCGTGTCGCGAGTTCTCGAGTCGGCCAGCGGACGACGACCAGCTCGAACAGTTCGCGAGGCAACTGCATTACGTGCCGCAGGAAAAGGGAGCTGAGGCGCTGTCCGCGGCGGTGAAAGCAGCTCAAGCGGCGCTCGAGGGCCCGACTCGACTGCTGCACTACCTGAGTGTGCCGCCCGCGGCCGCGATTCCGGTTATCCAGACGCTGGAAGCAGCCGGCCTGGTCGAAGGATCCAGGGTGATCATGGAGAAGCCTTTCGGCACTGATCTCCAGAGCGCGAAGGCCTTGAACGCAGCCATCCACACCGCCTTCGCTGAGTCGCAGATCTTCCGTATCGACCACTTCCTGGGCAAAGAACCGGCGATGAACATCCTTGCCTTCCGATTCGCGAACGGGTTCATCGAGCCAATATGGAACCGGACATTCATCGATCACATTCAGATCGACGTTCCGGAGCAGCTCTCTCTGGAAGGCCGCGCTGCGTTCTACGAGCCGACCGGCGCGTTCCGCGACATGGTGGTGACGCACCTTTTCCAGGTCTTGGCGTTCGTTGCGATGGAACCGCCGACGGCGCTCGCACCGGAACCGATCAGCGAGGAAAAGAACAAGGTCTTCCGGTCGATGCTGCCGCTGAATCCGAGCAATGTAGTACGAGGCCAGTACCGCGGCTACCGTGAGGAACCCGGCGTTTCAGCGACATCGGATACCGAGACCTTCGTTGCCCTGAAGTGCGAGATCGACAACTGGCGGTGGGCGGGAGTGCCCTTCTATCTTCGGACCGGCAAGTGCTTGGCTGAGGGTCAGCGGATAATCTCTATCGCCTTCCGGAATCCGCCCCGCAGCATGTTCCCCGCAGGCTGCGGCGTGGGCACGCAAGGGCCTGATCACTTGACCTTCGACCTGGCCGACGATTCACGAATGTCCATCTCGTTCTACGGCAAACGCCCCGGCCCTGGCATGCTGCTGGACAAACAAAGCATGCAGTTCGGTCTGGAAGGAACAGCAGACGCGGATGAGGTGCTCGAGGCGTACGAGCGGCTCATACTGGACGCGATGCATGGCGATCGCACCCTCTACACCACCTCCCGCGGCATCGAGCGGCTGTGGGAAGTGTCCGCACCGCTGCTCGACAACCCCCCGCCGGTACACCCTTACGAGGCCGGTTCGTGGGGTCCCCGCAATATCGAGGACTTGATCGCTCCCCTTGAGTGGCGCCTTCCGTTTGAGCGCGCCTGGCGTGCACGAGAGTAAACCCGGGACCGCCCCACCGTTCGTCTCATACTTAAGGCTGATGGGCACGGTCGACATATCATCCGCGAGGAGGATGTGCGCGGCTCCTTCTAGCCGTAGCGTCTTCGTTGTGGATAGATCTGCGGAGAATGCGGTGCTGACGGGCGGCCTCGTGCAGTTCGGCGTGCTCATTGCAGTTGTCGGGCTGTCGATAGCTGGGTGTCTCGTGGCCTATGGACTGATGAGTGACTTCGGGTCGAAGGCCGAGTGGATGCGCGCGCTCGTCACTGGTGCCACGGGCGTCGTAGTTTTTGCCGCCGGGGTGATTCTGTCTGCTGAAGGCGTCCTCAGCGGCGTGTTGCGCTACCTTCCAGAAGCTGGCGGCCTGATCGTGGTGTCAGCAGCGGTGCTGGCATTCACCGCCTTCGCATCCGCGTTGCGAGATCATAGGCAGACTTATCATGTGTCGCAGTAATTCTCGGCCGGCCCCCCGGGTAGACCCGGCGGGTGTCCCGTTCGGGAACTATCGAGCCTCGCGCAACGGTGGGCTCATAGTTGTGGCTGGGCCTCGCAAGGTCTACCCATCAGGCATCCCGTATTACGAAATTGTGGGCCAGCCAGGTGCATACGTCCCCGCAGCACACCTAGATTGGGTAGAGCGAATCAGCACCACAAACTGCAGAGTTTCCGGTGAGGGTGCTGCCTGATAGCTTGGGTTGCATGCCCGTATCCGCGAAATTTCTAGAGTCAGATGGACTTTAAAGCGCAGCGTGAAATCGAGCGGCGGCTTGAACCCTGGTCGTCGGCGCTGGGCGCTGACCGCACCGCGTATTCACATCATGTCCTTCGCGTGCTCGGGTTGTGTGATTTGTTGTGGGAGCGAAGCCCCGACAGCGAAATCCCGCCGAGCGGGCGGGAAGAGTATCTGACTGCGCTTGCGTTCCATGACCTCGGAATCTGGTCAGCTGGCACCATGGACTACCTCGGCCCGAGCGTTGCGCTAGCTCACCAGTGGCTCGACGAGCATGGCCAGGGCCACCATCGAGCCGCGGTCGCGCAGATGATCGAGCACCACCACAAGTTGCGCCCCGCAGGCCGCGCGATCAGCCCTGTGGAGATCGTGCGCAGGGCAGATCTTATCGATGTCACCCTCGGTCTCATTGCATTCGGGATTCCGAGGCGAAAATACAGGGATTTGTTGCACGCCTTCCCGGATGCCGGATTTCACCCGAAACTCGTCAAAATGATTGGCGGGCGATTCCTCGCGCACCCACTCTCTCCGATGCCCATGATCAGGTTGTGACTCCCAAACCCGAAAATCCATCTACGAATGTCGTCTAAAACCGGTGTTTTCGGGTGATTGTGTTGACCTCCGCAGATGGATTGGGGGAAGGGCAGGGTTACGCACCGACGTACGCGGCGAGGTGCTCCCCCGTGAGTGTTGATCGAGCATCAACGAGTTCCTGAGGCGTTCCCTCGAAGACGATCCGGCCGCCATCATGCCCCGCTCCCGGCCCTAGGTCGATGATCCAGTCCGCGTGCGCCATCACGGCCTGATGGTGCTCGATGACGATTACAGATTTTCCTGAGTCGACGAGCCGGTCAAGCAGGCCGAGAAGCTGCTCAACGTCAGCGAGGTGCAGACCGGTAGTCGGCTCGTCGAGGATATAGACACCACCCTTCTCCCCCATGTGCGTGGCGAGCTTGAGGCGCTGCCGCTCGCCGCCGGACAGCGTGGTAAGTGGCTGCCCGAGGCTGAGATAGCCGAGCCCTACCTGTCCCATCCGTTCGAGAATCTTGTGCGCCGCGGGGGTGCGTGCCTCGCCATCACCAAAGAAATCCTCAGCTTCAGTCACCGGCATCGCGAGCACTTCAGCGATGTTCCGCCCGCCCAGTGTGTACTCCAGGACCGACGCCTGAAACCGCTTCCCCTCGCACTCTTCACACGGTGATTCGACGGTCGCCATGACGCCCAGCTCCGTATAAATCACTCCAGCGCCGTTGCAGGTGGGGCACGCACCTTCCGAGTTTGCACTGAAAAGGGCAGGCCTAACACCGTTGGCTTTCGCGAACGCTTTACGGATCGGATCGAGCAGTCCTGTGTAGGTTGCGGGGTTGCTGCGGCGTGATCCCTTGATCGCTGTCTGGTCAACTGTCACCACCCCATCGCGGCCTGAGACGGACCCATGGATCAGGGAGCTCTTCCCGGAACCCGCCACCCCCGTGACCACGCACAGCACCCCGAGCGGAATGTCGACGTCGACGTCTTGGAGGTTGTGGGTGGACGCGCCGCGAATCTCGAGCGTGCCGGAAGCCGAACGCACGGTGTCCTTGAGAGTTGCCCGATCGTCGAGGTGGCGGCCGGTAAGAGTGTCGCTGGCCCGCAGTCCGTCCACAGTGCCCTCGAACACCACCTCACCGCCAGCAGTACCGGCGTGCGGGCCGAGGTCGACGACATGGTCAGCGATAGCGATGGCTTCGGGCTTGTGCTCCACGACGAGGACGGTGTTGCCCTTGTCGCGCAACCTCAGCAGCAGGTCGTTCATCCGCTGGATGTCGTGCGGGTGCAGTCCGATCGTCGGCTCGTCGAATACATAGGTGACGTCAGTCAGCGAGGATCCTAGGTGCCGGATCATCTTGACACGCTGCGCCTCGCCTCCCGAAAGTGTGCCCGACGGTCTCTCGAGGGAGAGGTAACCGAGCCCGATTTCGACGAACGATTCGAGGGTGTCCCCCAGCGCCGTCACGAGCGGCGCCACGGAGGGTTCGTTCAGGCTACGGACCCACACAGCGAGGTCGTTGATCTGCATCGCGCACGCATCAGCGATGTTGAGCCCGTTGATCTTCGAGGATCGGGCCAGCTCGCTCAGCCTCGTGCCCTCGCACTCTGGGCAGGTGGTGAAGGTGACAGCCCTGTCGACGAAGGCCCGGATGTGGGGCTGCATCGCTTCCCGGTCTTTGGAAAGGAACGACTTCTGGATTCGCGGAATCAGGCCCTCGTACGTGACGTTCACGCCGTCGACTTTGATCTTGGTGGGTTCTTTGTACAGGAGGGCTGAGCGCTCCCTCTTAGTGAAGTTGCGGATCGGCTTGTCCGGGTCGAAGAACCCGCAGCCGCGGAAGATGCGGCCGTACCACCCATCCATGCTGTAGTTGGGGATTGTCAGCGCACCCTCGTTGAGCGAGAGACTCTCGTCGTACAGGGCAGACAGGTCGAAGTCGGTGACTTTTCCCCGGCCTTCGCAGCGGGCACACATGCCGCCGGTGACGCTGAATGTGCGACGCTCTTTTACCGTCTCGCCGCCTTTTTCGAGCGTCACTGCGCCAGCCCCGCTGATCGACGCGACGTTGAAGGAGAACGCTTGCGGAGAGCCGATGTGAGGCTGTCCGCGTCTGCTGAAGAGGATGCGCAGCATCGCGTTGGCGTCAGTGACGGTGCCGACTGTCGAGCGGGGGTTTGCGCCCATTCGCTCTTGGTCAACGATGATCGCAGTGGTCAGCCCGTCGAGCACGTCGACCTCGGGGCGCGCCAGCGTCGGCATAAACCCCTGCACAAACGCGCTGTACGTTTCGTTGATCATGCGCTGAGATTCGGCGGCGATCGTACTGAAAACCAGTGAACTCTTGCCCGAACCTGACACACCGGTGAACACCGTCAGCCGCCGCTTCGGGATCTCGACACTGATGTCTTTGAGATTGTTTTCCCGCGCACCGTGCACGCGGATCAGGTCGTGGCTGTCGGCAGCGTGCCGCGCGGGCGGTTCAGACATTTCAGTGGTGATGCTCATAGTGCCTCCCTCTGGAACGCGATGCGGCCTGCGCGGTCTCCGCTGCGCCACCTGCTCAATCAGTGAACTTCCTGGATGCGGACGGTGTTACCTGCGGGGTCGCGGAACGCGCAGTCGCGGGTGCCCCACGGCTGGTCTGTGGGCTCCTGCATTACTTCCGCGCCGCTTGCCTGAACTTTCTCGAAGGTGCCGTTGACGTCTGTGGTCGCCAGCATGATCGCACCGAATGTGCCTTTTGCCATCATCTCGGAGATGGTGCGGCGTTCCTCCTCGGTAATGCCGGGGTCGGCGGCGGGTGGAGTCAAGACGATGTTCATGTCGGGTCGCTGCGGGGGGCCGACGGTGATCCAGCGCATTCCGTTGTACCCGACGTCTTTACGGACCTCGAAGCCGAGGGCGCCACAGTAGAACGCCAGCGATGCGTCAGGATCGGTGTGGGGAAGAAAACTTGCGTTGATTGTGATGTCCATGGCAGTCACTTTAAGTTCGCCGGCCACACCCTCGCTTCTTGATTCCTGATCGGTCTGCTGACTTGTTTCGCGACACATGACGGGATGCCTGCAGTCTCGTTCTTTGAGTCCCGCCGGTAGACGCTGGGCGGCACGCCGACCAGTTCGGTGAAACGCGTACTGAAGGTGCCCAGCGACTGACACCCCACCGCGAAGCAAACCTCTGTGACGCTGAGGTCACCGTGGCGAAGAAGCGCCATCGCGCGCTCAATACGCCGGGTCATCAGATAGGAATACGGCGATTCGCTATACGCGGCCCGGAACTGCCGACTGAGGTGGCCCGCCGACATGTGGACATCGCGGGCAAGCGCTTCCACGTCAAGGGGCTGCGCGTATTCCCGGTCGATCCGGTCGCGAACGCGACGCAGCAACGCGAGGTCTCGCAAGTACTGCGCCGAGGCAGGTGTGCTCGTCACTCCTGAATCGTCCCATGTCCTCGCGCGCGTTGCCTAGCTTTGTCGCCGGACATCCTTCGGACGACCGCATCAACGTGGCTAGTCCAAGTTTCGCCAGAAAAATGTTGCGATGGGATGTCGAGAACCCCCACACAGCTTCGTCCCTGGGGTGAACGCGACCACAATGGGCCGTACCGCACTAAGGAGAACATGATGGCCAAGTACCTTCTGCTGAAGCATTACCGAGGCGCCCCTACGCCGGTCAACGATGTGCCGATGGAACAGTGGACGCCGGAGGAAGTTTCGGCCCACATCCAGTACATGCAGGACTTCGCCGATCGGCTCGAGGGTACGGGCGAGTTCGTCGACGGACAGGCTTTGTCCCCGGAAGGCACGTTCGTCCGCTACGACGGTGAGGGACGGCCACCGGTCACTGACGGCCCGTTCGCGGAAACCAAGGACCTGATCGCTGGCTGGATGGTGATTGATGTCGACACCTACGACCGAGCGCTAGAGCTGGCCGGTGAACTATCGGCGGCCCCGGGTGCTGGTGGGAAACCGATCCACGAATGGCTCGAGGTGCGCCCGTTCTTGGCCGCGCCGCCGACCATTAGGGAGTGACGGTCGGTGGACGAAACCCTGCTGCGGGCCCTCACTCCCGCCGTGATCGGCGTCCTCGTCCACCGCGGAGCTGACTTCGCGGCCGCCGAGGACGCCATGCAGGACGCCCTGGTAGAGGCCGTGCGGGTATGGCCGGACAATCCGCCCCGCGACCCCAAGGGTTGGCTGGTCGCAGTTGCCTGGCGTAAGTTTGTCGACGCCGCGCGCGCCAGTACCTCTAGGCGGCGGCGCGAGGTGCTCGTTGAGGTTCAGCCCAGCCCGGCCCCGGGCGCAGCGGCAGACGACACGCTTCAGCTGTACTTTCTGTGCGCACACCCATCCCTCACTCCTGCTTCGGCGGTCGCACTGACACTTCGTGCGGTCGGCGGCCTGACTACGCGTCAGATCGCGCAGGCCTACCTCGTGCCAGAGGCGACGATGGCCCAGCGCATCAGCCGGGCGAAACGGACCGTCGCGGGCGTCCGGTTCAACCAGCCCGGCGACGTCGCTACCGTGCTGCGCGTGCTCTACCTGGTGTTCAACGAGGGGTACTCCGGAGACGTCGACCTCGCTGCCGAGGCAATCCGGCTCACCCGGCAAGTGGCGGCCATGACGAACCACGAGGAGGTGGCCGGACTGCTCGCACTCATGCTGCTGCACCATGCACGGCGCCCGGCACGAACACGCTCGGACGGCAGCCTCGTGCCTCTTGCCGAGCAGGACCGCAGCCTATGGGACACACGGATGATCGCGGAGGGCGTCGACGTGCTCCAGGCGGCGCTGAACCGCGACAGGCTTGGCGAGTTCCAGGCGCAGGCCGCCATCGCTGCACTCCACGCTGACGCCCAGACGGCTGAGGAGACTGACTGGGTGCAGATTGTTGAGTGGTATGACGAACTGGTGCGTCTCACCGACAGCCCAGTGGCCCGCCTCAACCGGGCTGTGGCGGTCGGCGAGGCGGACGGACCACGGGCAGGGCTGGCCGCCCTTGCGGAACTCGACCCCGCCCTTCCCCGCTACAACGCTGTCGCGGCGTATCTGCACGAGCGCGACGGTGATCCCCTGACCGCGGCCCGGCTCTATGCCGGAGCTGCTCGGCTGGCCTCCAGCGTCGCCGAACGCGACTACCTCACACGGCAGGCCGCGCGGCTCAACGCACAGCACATACAGTTGGGACCGTGAGTACGCCACAAGACCCGTCCAGAGCGCAAGCACCTGGCAGATCGAAAGCTCTCACAGCCACGGGCCACGCGAGCCAGGCCATTGCCGGGTTCGTTGCGGGCGCATTCGTGTGGGCAGGCCTCTTCCGTGGGTTGTACCTGCTTGACGTGTGGGTTCCGTGGTACCTGATGCTGGTGGCCCCGCTAATCATCGCGGCAGCCGGGCTGTACGCGGCGAGACGTTCGGCGGCGCGAATCACCACAGCCGCGTGGGCGTTCCTCGCGGGAACCCTCGGTTGGACGCTAGCAGCGAGCGGCGCTGTGCTGGCATTGATGCTCGCCGTCTCCTGAAACGTGCGGAGCCCGGGACTCCAAGTGGCGGATTGCTTCACAGAATCTCCACACGGCGTGCCCATAACCTGCAGGCGCGCGCGCATACGCTCTCGGTATGACGATTTCGACCATCCTCCTCGTTGAGGATGACCCCACGATCAGTCAGGCCCTATCGGATCGCCTCACGGCGGAAGGTTTCCGGGTCATTCAAGCGTTCGACGGCCCTGCAGCGGTGCTGGCCCACGATGCTCATGAGCCTGACGTCGTCGTATTAGACGTCATGCTTCCGGGTTTCGATGGGCCCGAGGTCTGCCGGCGGATTCAGGCGACGCGGCCGGTTCCGGTACTGATGCTGACTGCCCGTGATGCGGAGACCGATCTTCTGGTTGGCCTCGGCGTGGGGGCCGATGACTACGTGACGAAGCCCTTCCGGATGCGCGAACTCGTGGCGCGGGTCCACGCGCTGCTGCGCCGCGTGGAAAGAGCGCGCGAACTTGCCGCAAGCGGCGCGAGCCGAATTTCTTTCGATGCCCTCACCCTCGACCGCAGCACCCGCGAAGTGACGATCGAGGGTGCAAGCGTGCACCTCACACCGATCGAGTTCGACCTCCTTGCCTTGCTCGCGGAGCAACCGGGCAAGGTTCACTCACATGACGATTTGATGCGCGAGGTGTGGGGATGGCCAGACTCGTCGGGCACTCGGACGCTGGCTAGCCACGTCAAAGCGTTGCGCGCAAAGATCGGGGCCCACCGCGTCCGGACTGTGCACGGGGTCGGCTATGCGCTGGCGGTGGCGCAGTGAACCCGGACCGGCCGCTCGACGGATTCCGCTCGATCAAGGTCAAGCTAGGAATTCTCGTCGCATTGAGCATTGTTGCCGCAGCGCTCGTTTCTGAGGCAGGCAGCCGGGCCGGTGTCCCAGCTTGGCTGACAATGCCGGTCACAGTGGCTGTCGCGCTTGCGGTGACGCAATGGCTGGCCCGCGGTATGACCTCACCGTTGCGCGAGATGACGGCCGCAGCATCCGTGATGGCGACGGGTGACTACTCCAGCCGAGTGACGACGACGTCACGGGACGAAGTCGGCGAACTTGCCCGGGCTTTCAATACAATGGCAGCGGACCTTTCGGCTGCTGACCAGCAGCGGCGTCAGCTTGTGGCGACAGTTTCGCATGAACTGCGCACCCCGTTGACCGCCCAGCAAGCGTTGCTGGAGAACCTGGTTGACGGGGTCATCTCGCCGGACTCGGAAAGCCTGCGGACAGCTCTCGCCCAAGCTGAGCGCCTTAGCGCGCTCGTGTCCGATCTGCTCGATTTGAGTCGAGTTGAGGGTGGAGTCACGCCGTTGACTATCTCCCGCATTGATCTCGCTGAGCTCATCGATCAGGGAGTCCGCGAAGCGAACGCCGCAGGTGCGGACCAGCGACACATTCGGTTTGACGTGTCCGTAGACCCTGCCGAAGTGGAGATCTGCGCCGATGCTGGCCGCCTGGCGCAGGTGATCGCGAACCTGCTCGACAACGCAGTACGTCACTCACCGGTCGGAGGCACCGTGACCGTGCGTGGCGGCGCCATCGACACCCAGCGGTGGGCGCTCGAAGTATTCGACGAGGGGCCCGGCATACCCGCTGACCGCGCTGAAAGTGTCTTCACACGGTTCGGCTCATGGAACGACTCCGGCGGCGGCACCGGACTTGGTCTGGCGATCGCTAGCTGGGTGTGCGAACTCCACGGCGGATCGATTTCGGTGCTGCCCGCCGATTCGGGTGCACACCTGCGAGCCGTCCTTCCGACCGTGCCCTCCCCTGCCTCTGTCCCAGAACCCACGAAAGAGAATTCCGTGCCCCACGCAAGTTCAGCGGCTGTGGCCGAACCACCGCCAGCCCGAAGTTCAGCCCCGACGCCTCCTGCAGCCTCGCCAGTCGCCCAATTGTTTGGAAATGCCTGGCCAGAACGCAACCAGAAAGCGCGTCCCGACCTCGTCCTGGGGTGTGTGGGTGTCGGCGTGCTCGCTGCCCTGATCCTGCCGGAACGCAACAACATCGGCCTGGGAGCGCTGCTTGTACTTTTTGTCTGTGGCGGCGTGGTGTTTGCCGCGTCCGTGCGCAAACGCGCGCCCTGGACGATGGCACTCGCACTGGTTAGTGCTGGTTTGGGGTCATTGCTGGTGCTGCGCGATGCCGACTGGTTGTCCGTGCTCGCAGTGCTCATCGTGGTGGTTCTGACTATGTCTGCGCTCACGGGAGCACGCGCTGTTGCTGCGACAGTGCTTGCGGCGGCCTCCTGGCCGGTTGCGGCTCTTCGGGGGCTCCCGTTGCTCGGCCGTTCGATATCTGCATTGTCGCGTCATTCGATCATCTGGCCGGTGCTCCGCACCGTAGTGATTTCGGTTGCGGCCCTGGTGATCTTCGGCGGGCTCTTCGCTTCCGGAGATGCGATTTTTGGTTCGTGGGCCGACCGGATCATCCCGGATGTGAACGCGGACGGCTTTGTCTACCGATCATTCGTTGGATTCTTCGTCGGCGGCACTGTACTCGCCGCAACATATGTCGCGATCAATCCTCCGCCGGTGAACAACGCGGCGATGGTGTCAGGCAAACCAGTGCACCGCCGGTTCGAATGGCTCGTCCCGCTGGGTCTGGTGATCGCCATCTTCGGTGTTTTCCTCGCGGCACAAGCGTCCGCGATGTGGGGTGGCCACGACTATGTTCAGCGGACTACCGGACTCACGTACGCCGAGTACGTGCACCAGGGGTTCGGCCAGCTTGTCGCGGTGACATTCCTGACGCTCGTCACCGTAGCGCTTGCGGCCAGGAAAGCTCCGCGAGTAACGGCGAATGACCGCCTTCTGCTGAATGTTTCGCTGGGGCTCCTCTGTGTACTTGCACTTGCTGTTGTCGGTTCAGCACTGTTGCGAATGTATGTGTACCAGGAGGCGTACGGCTTCACCGTGTTGCGCGTACTCGTTATCGCCTTCGAATTCTGGATGGGTCTACTGCTCATGTTCGTGCTCGCGGCCGGAATCGTGCGCCACGGGCGCTGGATTCCCCGCGGCGCGCTGCTTTCGGCTGCACTTTTCGTCTTGGCGATCGGCCTGATCAACCCCGAAGCCTTTGTGGCTCAGCGGAACATTGACCGTTACAACGAGACTGGAAAGATCGACACCCACTATTTGCGCAGACTGGGCCCGGACGCCACCCCCGCGATCGTTGCAGGGCTCCCTCCTGAGCTTGCCGCGTGCATTGTCAGTGCTCCGCCGAACCTGTCCGATGATGTTCTCGAGTGGAATCTGGGGCGTGCACGGGCCGCCGCAGCAGCGCAAGGGCTCGATCCAAATCAGACAACAGGGTGCGCCAGTTTGCTATCAGACCATTCCTGATATTCGGGTTCCTGCAGCCTATAATTCCGCTGTTGCGGTATGTATGCTGCCTTGTGTGCCGCAATTCCGTCTGAGTCAAGCTGCTGACCTCCTTGGGGTCAGCGACGATACCGTGCGCCGGTGGGTTTCGCAGAAACTCCTTGTGGCCGACGCTGATGAAGCGGGCCGTCAGGTGATCGATGGCGCCGAGATCGCGGCGTTTGCGCGTGAACGCGCCAGCAGCGGCAGTGGCGGTGGGCGGGTATCCGCGCGCAACCGCATCAGAGGGATCGTGACTGAGGTGCAGAAGGACGGGCTCATGGCTCAAGTAGAGGTGACGGCCGGCCGATTCCGCCTGACGTCGCTGATGTCCCGCGACGCCGCCGAAGAAATGGGCTTGCAACCCGGCGTGGCGGCGACGGTTGTCGTGAAGGCCACAAACGCCATCATCGAAACAGAAAGCCCGGGTTGATGTTGCGGCGATTCGCCCTAGCTTTCTTTCTGGTGATGGTCGCGATAACCGGGTGTGGCGCGCCTGGCGATCCCAATGACGAATCCCAGACTGTCGCTGTAGCGGCCGCGGCCGATCTGAAGTTCGCCCTCGACGAGATCATCAACGCTTTCGAAGCCGAACACGACGGCTGGCAGATCTCCGTTTCCTACGGCTCGTCCGGCAACTTCGTCCAGCAGATACGCAACGGCGCACCGTTCGATGTGTACTTGTCAGCGGATATCACGCTTGCGGAAGCTCTCGCTGACAGCGGGTTCGCGGACCCAGCTGATGTCTTCGGCTATGCGACAGGGCGCCTCGTGGTGTGGGCGGCTGATGGGTCGCCTGCAGACCCCACAGCGGGCGTCTCGGGGCTGGTCAGGGACGACGTGAAGACCGTCGCGATCGCTAATCCGCAGCACGCACCCTACGGGCAGGCCGCCGAGGCTGCGATGCGAACCGCGGGCGTGCTGGAAGAGTTAAAGGGCAAACTGGTATTGGGCGAAAACATCGCGCAGGCTGCCGAGTTCGCGCAGACCGGCAATGCGGACGCGGGAATCATCGCGCTCGCTCTGGCACTATCGCCGGGCTTGAGCGAGCTGGGCACGTTCAGTGAAGTACCCCTCGATGACTTTCCGCGGCTGAATCAGGGCGGCGTGGTACTGAGCCGTGCGTCCGAAAGCGCGCACATTTTCGCGGATTTTCTGACCTCCCCGGCCGGGCAGGAGATCCTGTCGAGATACGGGTTCTCCCCACCCGATGGCGAAGGCTGACGGGCGTGGATTGGGACGCGGTGGTACTCAGCCTGCGCCTCGCCGCTGCCACCACGGTTGTCTTGCTGCTCATGGGCATTCCGCTGGCGGCCTGGTTAGCGTATTCACGCAGGCGATGGACAGTGGTCGTGGAGGCAGTTGTCGCGCTGCCTCTGGTCCTACCGCCGACGGTCTTGGGGTTCTACCTTCTCGTCGCCCTCGGTAACCGCTCTCCGATCGGGCGGTGGTGGATCGAGTTGACGGGTTCACCACTGGTCTTCACCTTCAACGGTTTGCTTATCGCCTCGGTCCTGCACAGTCTGCCGTTTGCTGTGCAGCCGCTGATGGCGTCTTTCGCAGGAGTTGACCGGCGGTTGCTCGAGGCGTCAACAGTGCTGGGACGGACGTGGCCGGCGACCATCGTGAAAGTAGTGCTGCCGCTCTCGCGTGCAGGGCTGGTTACCGCGGTAGTACTGACGTTCGCACACACCATCGGCGAGTTCGGGGTGGTACTTATGGTCGGAGGCAACATTCCCGGCCAGACACGGACGGTCGCCATTTCGATTTACGACAGTGTGCAAGCCTTTGATCATGCAACCGCGGCACGAACGAGCTTTGTGCTGCTGTTGTTCTCACTTGTCGTACTTGTCGCGACGTACACGATCAACCGGAGAGGCAGGCCCGCATGGCCCCGGCCCTGACTATCCGTGTTCGCCACCGTTTGCTCGACGTGGACCTGGAACTGCCGATGGATTCCGCCGCGCCCGTCACCGTCCTCTTCGGCGCATCGGGCGCAGGGAAAACGACACTGCTGAGGTGTGTTGCAGGACTAGAGAAACCTGCACCCCCAAGCCGGATCGCCTTTGGCCCGGAAGTATGGAACGACGGCCGCCACCAAGTACGGCCCCGGCACCGGCGTGTGGGTTATCTCTTCCAGGACCATGCACTCTTCCCCCACCTGAGTGTGGACGCCAATGTCGCATATGGACTTGTCGGGGTCCCTCGCGGTGAGCGCAGAACCCGCACCAACAGTGCGCTGGCCACAGCGGGCGCGACGCATCTCTCAGGGCGCGCGACCTCGGAGTTGTCCGGCGGGGAGGCTCAGCGCGTCGCACTTGCCCGCGCGCTCGCCGTAGATCCTCGGCTGCTGCTGCTGGATGAACCACTTTCGGCGCTTGACGGACCCACGCGCGCCCGGCTGCGCACTGAACTTCGCTCAATTCTGGTGGCTACGGGTACACCCACTCTGCTGGTCACGCACGACCGCACCGAAGCGTTAGCCCTCGGCGACAGGATCGTCGTTCTGGTTAACGGCCACGTCCACCAGCAGGGGCCAGTCGAAAGCGTCTTCTCACAACCCGCCACGCCACATGTCGCTGAGGCTGTCGGCGTCGAAAATGTCTTGCCTGGCACCGTTGAAGGTAATGGCGACGGGGTGGTGCACATCCGTCTGTCGTCGGGCACACTCACTGCGCTAGATCCTGGTGATCTTGTCGTCGGTACCCGGGTCCTTGCCTGTATCCGGGCGGAGGACGTGGCCCTAGAGGCGACCGAGCCGCACCGTGCAAGCCCACGTAACCACATCCCCGCGCTGGTGCGCTCAGTTGTCTCTGAGGGGCCGCTGCAGCGGGTAGAACTCGACGCCGGTGTGCCGTTGGCGGCCTACATCACCCGCCCAGCGTGTGAAGACCTTGGGCTCGCGCCCGGCTCTCGTGTTACTGCCGTCATGAAAGCAACCGCGGTGCATGTCATCGCGCGTATCGAAGGTGAATGACACGATGAACCGACACGACAGACACCGTCTAAGAGGGAGTTGTTTGTGAATTCGCCGTGGCCCATAGCCATGATCGACCCGCACATTCACCAGTGGGACCCCTACACAACGCCTCGGCACACCACCCGTAAGGCACGGTTGTTTCGTCCGCTCCCGCAGATACCGCGCGCACTTCGCTGGACTGCACCGCGGTCTGACCGCGAGTTCATCGGGCATCCCCACCACGCCATGAAGCCCTACCTGCCCAGTGATTACCTGCGGGATGCCGGGCAGTTGCCGGTGACGTCTGTGGTGCATATCGAAGCCGCGTGGCAAGCTTCCGGCCATTTGGGTGGAGTTGACGAAACCCGTTGGGTGGCAGCGCTTCCTTTCGGTCAGGACGGGTCTCCACAGCTTGGGGCGATCGTTGTGCACGCCGACCCGCGGTGGGAAGATGCCGGAGACGTCCTCGACGCGCAAACCGCAGCGAGCCGACTAGTACGCGGCGTCCGATTCTCGGCAAGCAACCATCCCGACCCGGCGGTCCGCGACTTTTGCTCTCATCCAGGAGTCCTCAGCGATCCGTCATTCCTGCGCGGGTTTGCAGCGCTCGCGGATCGGCGTCTGAGTTTCGAAATGTGGCTCTATTCGCATCAGCTTCCCGACGCCGCAGTGCTCGCTCGGGAGTATCCGGAAACCACTCTCGTTCTCGACCACTATGCCACCCCGGTAGGGCTGTTCGGCCCACGCGGAAAGCACACCGGTACGACAGGCCGAGACCGGTCCTCGCTGCTCGCGAAGTGGCGGGACGACATCGCTACGCTGGCGCAGTTTCCGAATGTTGTGGCGAAGCATTCCGGGCTGGGAATGCCGCTGCTTGGCGGAGACTTGCGCCGCCCGATCGATGTCGCACAGCTACCGAAGATCGTCGATCGATCGGCCCCGCTCATTCGTCACCTGCACGACAGCTTTAGCGCAGACCGGACGATGTGGGCTTCCAACTACCCCATCGATAAACCTGTCCACACGATCGCCGCGAGTGCACGAGTCCTGCTGGAAGTACTCGGCGGCGATGCGCACCCACAGAAGCTGTTTCACGATGTCGCACAGCGCACGTACGGGATGGGCCCGTAGGCTGAGCGTCATGGCCCTCGGTGCAACGATGTTCAGCTTCGCGGTCGACCTCGCCGACGTCGACCGCGGTGTCTACGAACATCTGGATCTTCGCGTCGCACGTCATCCGTCGGAGACCTCCGAGTTCATGCTGACGCGCTTACTGGCCTACCTTCTCGAGTATCAGGAAGGCATCGCGTTCAGTGAGGGCGGAGTCTCGTCGACCGACGAACCAGCTGTTCTGATTCGAGATCTCACTGGACGCATCACCGCCTGGATCGAGGTCGGAGCCCCCGACGCGGACCGCGTGCATCGCGGCAGAAAACTGGCCGGCCGTGCTGCCGTGTACACGCACCGGGACCCGGAAAAGGTGCGCATGCAACTCGTAGGGAAAGGGATTCATAAGGTCGAGGAGATTCCCATCTACAGTTTCGATAGCCATTTCATCGATGCGGCGGTCGCCGCGATCGAACGCCGCAACGCTCTTACGCTCTCCATCACAGAACGCGAACTGTATCTAGATCTCAACGGCTCAGTTCTGAGCACAGCGATCGCCGCGCACGAACTCAGCTAGCCCCTAGTTTGAGTTAGGTTGCCCTCACCTAACCTACGTAACGGGGGCACGATGGCCAAGCGAAACAACCTGAAAACCATCGCACTCGTTGAGACCGAGCACAGCGACGATGCGCGAAATCCGCCCGCGATGCACGACCTGCACCTGACCTGGCTCGCCAGGGAAACCGACGATCTGAGCATTCTCGATACGCTCGCCCATGTCAGCCTGCCGAACGATCCTTGCTATGCCTTCATCGCGGGCGGCCAGAAGCTCGTCTCGTCGATCCGCCGCCATCTCGTGAACGAGCGGGGGCTCCCGAAGGACGCCGTAACCTTCACCGGGTACTGGCGCTGATTACCGTGTCAACCGTGCAAGCGCCGGTACGCTTCTGCCGCACCGGGATGCAGCGGAACTGGCCGCGTCCCGATCAGCGACCGCATGTCGAGGAATTGAGTGCCTAATGCGTGCGCCGGAATCAGATCACGGGCCTTGTTCACCAGGATGTGAACGACCTCCGACGCCGCTTCGGATGGCAAGTGGCGACGAGTGAGTAAGAGATTCGCGACACCGACCGTGTCAATGGTGGTCCCTGGAAGTTGCACATGGTCGTATAGCCCGGGATAGGCATTCTGCAGCGCCTCGATGTTAGGGCCGAGCGAAAGGAAACGGAACCCACGGCGAGCAAGGGCAGGTGTGGGGTAACCGCTGCCCCAGATCAGCGCGTCGATGTCGCCACGTTCCAGCGAGCCGATGGCGTCGGTCAGGTTCATGTAGCGGGCGTCCACCTCTTCCGTCATCTCGGCCGCACTCAACAGCCGGGGCGCAGTGACTGCCGCGACTCCGGAACCCGGCGCGCCGAGCACGATCCGCCGGCCACGCAACTCGGTGAGTGCCGAGTATTCGGAGTCGGCGCGGACGACCAGCTGGACGTAGTTCTCGTAGACACGGCCAATCGCAGCCAGCCCACTCCCAGCCAAGTCGGTGCGTTGGGGAACCGCATCAGCATGGCTGAGCGCTAGTTCTGCTGCGTCGTCGAGGAGGAGACGAATGTTCGTACGCGAACCGTCAGTCTCAATCGGCACCATTCGAATCCGTGAATCTCGAGAGGCATCCGCGAGTAACCGTGCGAACTGGAAGTATGTCCCCGCGGATTCCCCGGACGCGAGGCGCAGTTGCTGGGGTCCTCCACTCTGCGCACAGCCTGCTGCCGCGGCCCCAACGAGGAGGAGGAACATACGTCTTGTAAGCATTGGTCACCCGCCCTGCCGCGGGAATCGCCGTGCTGCCGCCACTTCGAGAACCACACTCAATCCGTGCGGTTTCGCGGGCTCGACCCGCAGTGTAGCGAGATGTGCGTCCGCCAGCGCGTGCGCGATCGACAAGCCGAGTCCGGTACCGGCCTGACCCTGAGTTGTGGACCGGTAGAAGCGCTCAGTGAGTCGGCCGATCTCGTCCGAAGGTACGCCTGGCCCGTTATCGGTAACCGTGATTTCACTAGTCTCCCCCACATTTCGCACCGATATCGTCACCTTCGCACCCGCTCCGGCGTAACTGTGCGCGTTGCTCAGGGCCGCATCTAGAATTTCCTCGAGCGACGTTTCGTTGATCGCTACCTCACAATGCGGTTCACTGAACTCAGTTGTCAGGAGCATTTTTGAAGCCGCGAAAGCCGCCCCCCAGGAGTCCGCTCTCTCGGCAGCGACAAGCACAGCATCACAACTGGCAGCTTTGCCGGACCCCGCGACGGCAAGTTCAAACCGTTCTGGCACTCCCGCAGCCGCGAGTTTCAGCATGCCGTCGAGCAGGGAGCGCAGGCGCTGCGCTTCTGCAGCGGCCCGATCGAGCGAGGGCAGCGATGTTTCTGGGACGTCAGAGGTAAGCATGTCCAGCCGGATCTGCAGCGCGGCGAGCGGGTTTCGCAGTTTATGCGCAGTGTCGGTGATCAACTGTCGCTGGGCGGATGCTGAGTTCAGCACCGAGTGCGTCATTGCGTCGAATGAGCGGGCGAGGTCACGAATCTCTGGCGGCCCGGTGTAGTGGTCGGTGAGCGGGGCGGGTTCATCTGTTTTCGGGAGAGTGCGAGTAAGAGAAGCTACTCCCGATGACAGCGCATCTAGCGGACGCAGCACCCATCGTGTCAGGACGTGCGCGAGGGCGACGACCAGCGCCAGCGCGACCGTTGAAGTGGCGGCAATGAGCCCCCACGTTCGGGCGATATCGCTCTGCGCTCGCGTTGCCGAAACCGAGAGGACAACGACGCCCTCCGAGTGAACGCCAGTACCTATCGGGCGGGCGAGCAGCATCTCCTCAGCACTCCAGGGAGTAAGCCTGGTGGGGACTGGTAGTTGCTCGTTGCGGCGGGCGGCGTCGATAGCGGCGCTCACCTTCGGATCGGCCAGGTCGAGTCCTGACGCGTAGCGCGGTACTCCCGCCGCGTCGGCGATCAGCACAGCCTCACCGAAGAGGTGGTAGTAGTCGTCTATCTCGCCCCTCAGGTAATCCGCGTCGCCCGTGAAAAACCCCGGGTGCGCCAGGGTGGCGAAATAGTCCAGGACCGCGGTCCTGCTCAGCATCAGTTCGTGCGTTCGCGCGTCTGAGGCAGTGAACGCCAAGGGAATCGCGAAGGAGAGGACTGCTGTCGCCGCGAACATGAGCAGCACTGCGAGCACACGGGTCCGCAACTTAGTGTCCCCACCGGTAACCGTAACCCCGGATCGTGGCGATCAATCCGGGCCTATTGAGTTTGGATCGCAACCCGTTCATGTGGACGTCGAGCGTTCGCGAAATCGCCACATACGCGTCGCCCCAGATCTCATCCATAAGTTGCTGCCGACTGACGGCTTCACCGGGACGACTCGCGAGCGCGGCTAGGAGGTCAAACTCCTTCGACGTCAGGCCGACGTCCTCTCCCGCGACTGTCACCACACGTGCGGTCAGGTCGACCTGGACGTCTCCGGCCGCAACAAAGTCTGGAGCATGGTCGGGCTCGGATCTGCGTCGTCTCGTGACCACTTCGAGCCGGGCTACGAGTTCGTTGAGTCTGGGTGGCTTAACCAGGTAGTCGTCGGCACCGACGCGCAGGCCGCGCACCACAGAACGCTCGTCGTCCCGCGCGGTCAGGATAATGACCGGCACGTCACTGACAGTTCGCAGATTCCGCAGTATGACAAGACCATCGGCGTCCGGGAGTCCGAGATCGAGAAGGACAGCGTCAAATCCCTTGTGATGGAGGAGTAAATCCTCGCCGCGCTGCATCCGCGTGGCATTGTGCGAGCGCGCCGTAAGAGCGTCGACAAGCGCATCGCCGACGCCATCGTCGTCCTCAACGACCGCGACTCGCACGAAGTTTCTCTTCCCGCCCAAGATGACGTGGATACTGCCCTGACTACGTTACCTAACCCGGCCACCCCCGAAGATCCCGGCGGGTAAGCGATCGTCTTAAGGGAATGTAAGGCATCGGACAAGAGTGTGGTGTGCCTCATAGGAGCTGCCTCAAAGTGGGAGCTATCACTGACCACAGCCCCATGCTTGAGGAGCTCACATGAGCCTAGCCACGATGGCCGATAGGCCCACCAGAAAGCCCCCGTCGCCGAGGATCAATCGGGGACGGGTCGGGCTCGCGCTGGGCCCCGCGCTGTTCGCTGTCGCCTACTTCATCCCTGCCCTGACTGGACTCGACGACGCACCTCGTGCCGTGCTGGCAGTCACCCTGTGGGTGGCTGCCTGGTGGATCACGGAGGCACTGCCGATTCCGGCGACGTCGCTGATGCCGATCTTCCTGCTGCCCCTCCTGGGCGGGACTGATCAGGCGACTGCCACAGCCGCCTATGCCCATCCCCTCGTCTTCATGTACATGGGCGGCTTCACCATCGCGCTCGCAATTCAGAAGTGGGACCTGCACAAGCGCATCGCGATGGTGATCATCACGATGGTCGGCAGTGGCGGCCAGCGAATAATGCTGGGCGTCATATTGGCCACCGCTGCCCTGTCGATGTGGATCTCGAACGCAGCAACAGCGCTGATGATGCTGCCGATCGCTCTCGCGCTGATTGCGGAGCTGCGCGAGAAAGAGGTCTACGACGAGCAGACTTTACGGCGCTACGCCAAAGGGCTTTTGCTTTCGGTGGCCTACGCGGCATCTATTGGTGGTCTGGCAACGCTGATCGGTTCAGTGCCCAACGCGGTTTTCGCGGCTGTCGCTGAGCAGAGCCTCGGCCGCACAATCTCCTTCGCTGAGTGGTTCTTCTTCGCTGCGCCGCTGGCGTGTCTGATGCTGGTGGCGCTGTATTTTTACCTGACTCGGGTCGTGTGCCGGAAGGTGCCTTCGACGGCGACTGTGTCGACAGACTTCGCGCGCGAGCAGCTCAGGCAGCTCGGGCGGATGTCGTACGAAGAAAGGGCTGTACTAGCGATCTTCTCGATTGTGGGTTTGCTGTGGATCAGCAGCGGTTTCCTGCCTGCGGCGCTGCAGCTTTCTGATACGTCGATATCGATGATCGGTGCTGTCGCCATGTTCTTGCTCCCCGCACGGCAGGCGAGCGGTGGGCTCCTGGTTTGGGAGGACATGAAGCAGCTCCCCTGGGGGTTGCTGCTGCTCTTCGGTGGTGGCCTGTCGCTTGCGGCGGCTTTCGAGGACTCCGGCCTTACTGGCTGGTTCGGTGAACTGCTGGGCGGACTTGCGTCACTACCGTTCGTGCTCATCATCGTCTCGCTGAGCATCATCGTGCTCTTTATGACCGAAATTATGTCGAACACTGCGGTAGCGAACATGCTGATACCGATCAGTATCGGCCTTGCGCTCGGTATCGGGGTGGATCCGTACTCGATCATGGCGGTGGTGGCCTTGTCAGCGAGTTGTGCCTTCATGCTGCCCATCTCCACGCCGCCGAACGCTGCGGTGTTCGCATCGGATTACATCACGATCGGCGACATGGTTCGGGCGGGGTTCTGGGTCAACATTTTCGCGATCATTCTGATCAATGGTTTTGTGCTGCTCTGGCAGCCGATCATGATGAGCGCGACGTGACTCAGCGGATCGATACGCCGGAGATCGCGCGCGAGATCACCAAGCGCTGGATCTCCGACGTGCCTTCGAAGATCGTGTAAATCTTGGCATCGCGATACATGCGCTCGACTGGGTGGTCCCGCGAGTACCCGGCACCGCCGAGTATTTGCACAGCGCGTTCGGTAGCCATCACGGCTACCTCGCTTGCCTTGAGCTTGGACATCGAGCCTTCTCCAGCGTCGAATGCTTTGTTGTTGCGTCCCATCCATGCGGCACGCCAGACAAGCAGCCGGGCAGCATCGATTTCGGTGCGCATATTAGCCAGATCGAAAGCAATGGCCTGGTTTTCGATAATCGCACGGCCGAAGGCCACTCGTTCTTTCGCATAGTCGAGTGCATATTCGTATGCCGCCCTGGCAATTCCGAGTGCCTGAGCACCGACAACTGGCCGGGTGAGTTCGAAGGTCCGCATCGCGTTCTGCGTTGCGGTCTTTCGGCCTTCGCGCGCCTTTGCGAGGCGTTCGTCGAGTTTTTCCTTGCCGCCTAGCAGGCAGCGGCCGGGTACGCGAACGTCGTCGAGGAAGACGTCAGCCGTGTGGGACGCTCTAAGTCCGAGCTTCAGTATCTTGCGGTTGGCGACGAGTCCTGGTGTGCCTGGGGGCACGATGAACGTCGCCTGCCCGCGTGACTTCAAATCGGGTTCTACAGAGGCGACGACCACATGGATGCCCGCTTCACCGCCGTTGGTGATCCATGCTTTCTGCCCGTTGAGAACCCATTCGTCTCTCGCTTCGTCGTAGCGCGCCCGCGTCCGTAGTGAGGAGACATCGGAACCGGCATCAGGTTCGGATACACAGAAGGCGGCGACTTTCGGGTCAGCGATATCGCCGAAGCATTGCGGACCCCACTCGAGAAACTGTTCCGGAGTCCCTGACGCGAATATTGCACCCATGGCGAGGTTTGTGCCGAACATCGCCATGGCGATGCCTGCGTCACCCCAGAACACCTCTTCGGCAACCAGCGGCATGGAGAGCCCTGTGGGGTCGCCCCACACTTGCGCTTGCGTTTCGAAGCTATACAGGCCAACTTTGGCGGCCTCCCGAATCACCGGCCAGGGCATCTCCTCACGTGCATCCCATTCGTCGGCAGCCGGACGGATGTAGTCGGTAGCAAACTGCCGCACCCACTGCTGCAGATCCTGCTGTTCTTCACTGAGTTCGAAGGAAACCACGTCAGCTCCCCTGCGCTTGCATAGCGGCTTTGAACATGACGCCCATCTTCTCGGCGAAAGCGGTGGTTGCTTTGAGGGGCCGCAGCATCACGGTGAAGGTGTCTATCAGTCCGTCACTGTTGGTGTGCAAAAAGTCGCAGCCCTGCAACTTCAGGTCTCCGACACGGGCGCGGAAGATCAGGGCGTGATTTTCGCCGTCGGTTATCTCTGTCTCGTATTCGAAGTCCTCGAAGACCTCGATGACTGCTCCCAGAATGAGCGCCACCATGTCGCGGCCCTGATACGGCTTGTGCGCGATTGGGCTGTGAAAGACGACGTCTTCAGCGAAGAGGTCAGGCACAGTAGTGAAGTCTCGCGCTTCAACGGCGGCTCGGAAAGGGTGCATCAATTGACTCCTTGAGTGGTGTGAGACACACACTGAACATAGTCTTATTGTTTACTATGTCAAGAAGTGACTAGGGAAGGATTTCGCCTGTGGCGTTACGGCACGCTGTCCTCGCTGCCCTGCTCGATGGGGAGATGTCGGGATACCAGCTCGCGAAGACCTTCGACGTTGCAGTATCGAACTACTGGCACGCGCTGCCGCAGCAGCTCTACGGAGAACTCGCGAAACTCGAAGGGGAAGGCCTCATCACCGGGCGCGAAGTCATCCAGCAAGGGCGGCCCAACAAGCGTGTGTTCACACTGTCAGAGGCCGGGCGCGGCAAGCTCGCTGAGTTCATTTCAGCTGGTTCAAAGCCCTCGTTCATCCGGGATGATCTGTTGGTCAAAGTTCGTGCGGCCGAGGCCGGCTCAATGATTGATCTGGTCGAGCAACTCGAGGAACGCGCCGAGCAGGCGCGCGGAAAGATTGCACTCTTCGAAAAGCTTTTGCGGCAACTGCGCGGTGACCTAGATGAACAAACCTATCTCGAAGAGAGTCCTCGCGTTGGTCCGTACCTCACGGGTCTGCGAGGCAGAGCATTTGAGGAAGACACTTTGCGATGGTGCTCGCACGCGGCTGAGGTCTTGCGCGCGCGACACGCCTCAGAAGGCGCGCGTCCCGAGTCGTAGCGCAAGTGTCACTCCAGTCCCGCTGGGCTCGCGACTGACGACTCATGGCGCCTGTGCGGAAAAAATCATTTCAATGAGATCAAATACTTGAATGATTCCAGAAAATGGGTCACACTTAGGGCTGTGCTTACGACTCCGGACTTCGAGCGCATGCTCCGCATGGCGGCGCTGCGTGTCACACGACCGCGGCTAGCGGTGCTGGAGTCGGTCCACAACCATCCACACTCCGACACCGATTCGATCATCAGTCTTGTGCGGGAGGCTCTCGGTCTGGTGTCGCATCAAACCGTGTACGACGTGCTGAAAGCATTGACTGACACGGGCTTGCTGCGTCGTATCCAACCGTCCGGCTCGGTCGCTCGCTACGAGACGAGAGTCGGAGACAACCACCATCACGTCGTGTGCACTTTGTGCGGTGCGATTGCTGATGTCGACTGCGCGGTTGGTGAGGCACCCTGCCTTGCGGCGTCCGACGCCAAGGGTTTCTCAATCCACGAGGCGGAGGTCATTTACTGGGGCGTTTGCCCTGCCTGCTCCACAGCCCGAAGTTCCTGATTAATCCCGTACCAGCCCCCCATCACCGGAAGGAATCCAATGGCCGAGAATCACGACGCCGTAGTAGGAGATATGAACGAGGAAAGGCGCTCGGGTGGTTGTCCCGTTGCGCACGGCGTCACGGGCCACGGCAGCGAGAGCGAGAACCCGGCGATCGATGCGCCAACTCCCGTAACTGACCGTCCCCGGACGAACAAGGACTGGTGGCCGAATATGCTGGACCTCTCGGTCCTGCGCCACAACTCCCCCAAGTCCGATCCCATGGGCGGCGGCTTTAATTACACCGAGGAGTTCAAGAAGGTCGACGTCGAGGCACTAAAGCGCGATGTCGCGGAAGTTCTCACGGACTCTCAGGACTGGTGGCCTGCGGATTTCGGTCACTACGGCGGTCTCATGATCCGGATGAGCTGGCACCAGGCCGGCACCTACCGCATCTTCGACGGCCGCGGGGGCGGGGGCGACGGCAACCAGCGCTTCGCACCGCTGAACAGCTGGCCCGATAACGCGAACCTCGACAAAGCCCGGCGCCTGCTCTGGCCTGTGAAGAAGAAGTACGGAAAGTCCGTCTCATGGGCTGACCTCCTCGTCTTCGCAGGGAACGTCGCCCTCGAGTCGATGGGCTTCAAGACCTTCGGCTTCGGCTTCGGACGCGAGGATGTCTGGGAGCCAGAGGAGATCTTCTGGGGCCCCGAAGAGACGTGGCTCGGCGACGAGCGCTACAGCGGTGACCGGGAGCTCGCGAACCCGCTGGGCGCAGTACAGATGGGTCTCATCTACGTCAACCCAGAGGGCCCCAACGGCAATCCCGACCCGCTCGCAGCGGCCCGTGACATCCGCGAGACGTTCGCCCGCATGGCGATGAACGACGAGGAAACAGTCGCTCTCATCGCTGGTGGCCACACGTTCGGTAAGACCCACGGCGCCGCGGATGCTGACGAACATGTCGGCCCTGAGCCTGAAGGCGCACCCCTCGAGGAGCAGGGCCTGGGCTGGAAGAGCACGTACGGCACTGGCAAGGGCAACGACTCCATCACCAGCGGACTCGAAGTAACCTGGACCGACAAGCCCACCCAGTGGAGCAACCGGTTCTTCGAGATCCTCTTCGGTTACGAGTGGGAACTGTCGAAGAGCCCGGCCGGAGCGAACCAGTGGGTTGCCAAGGACGCTGAGCCGATCATTCCCGATGCGCAGGATTCGTCGAAGAAGCACCTTCCGACGATGCTGACCACAGATCTGTCGCTTCGTTTCGACCCCACTTACGAGAAGATCTCGCGGCACTTCCTGGAGAACCCTGACGAGTTCGCTCTCGCGTTCGCGAAGGCGTGGTACAAGCTGCTCCACCGCGACATGGGCCCGGTGACCCGCTACCTCGGCCCCTGGGTGGCAGAGCCGCAGTTGTGGCAAGACCCCGTCCCTGCTGCTGACCACGACCTCATCGACGACCAGGACATCGCGTCGCTCAAGGGCAAGCTCCTTGACTCTGGTCTGTCGATCTCCCAACTCACCTCGACAGCATGGGCTTCCGCGGCGAGCTTCCGCGGCACCGACAACCGCGGTGGTGCCAACGGCGCCCGGATCCGCCTGGCCCCGCAGAAGGACTGGGAGGTGAACGAGCCAGCTGAACTCGCTTCGGTGCTGCAGACCCTCGAAGGCATTCAGCAGGAGTTCAACTCGGCGCAAACCGGTGGCAAGAAGGTGTCACTCGCTGACCTGATCGTGCTCGGTGGCTGCGCCGCCGTGGAGCAGGCCGCGAAGAATGCAGGCGTTGAAGTCACCGTCCCATTCGCACCTGGCCGCACGGACGCGTCGCAGGAGCAGACCGACACCGACTCATTCGACGTTCTCGAACCGCGCGCTGATGGTTTCCGGAACTACCTCCGCCAGGGCGAGAAGCTGCAGCCGGAGAAGCTGCTGGTTGACCGCGCGTACTTCCTGAACCTGACCCCGCCGGAGATGACCGCGCTGGTAGGCGGAATGCGCTCTCTGGGAGCGAACTTCGGGAAGACGAAGCACGGTGTCTTCACGGACCAGACCGACTCGCTGAACAACGACTTCTTCGTCAACCTGCTCGACATGGGGACCACGTGGAAAGCATCCGAGTCAACAGAGAATGTGTACGAAGGCCGTGACCGCGCGACGGGTGACGTCAAATGGACGGCGACTGCAGTTGACCTCGTCTTCGGCTCGAACTCCGAACTGCGTGCCCTCGCAGAGGTCTACGCTTGCGACGATGCCAAGGAGAAGTTCGTCAACGACTTCGTCAACGCATGGGACAAGGTGATGAACCTCGATCGGTTCGACCTGAACTGATCACCGCGTTTCGTCAGACGCCCCGCAAGCTCACTGAGCTTTCGGGGCGTCTTCGTCTTTAGTGCATATCGGCCACTCTGGGACGTGGCGGCGGTAAAATCCGCTGATGAAGCGTCTCATAGTCCTCATGGTCGGCCTTTTGGCTACTGGATGTGCTACAACGCCACCGGCTTCTGATCCCGATGACACCGCTCCCACGTCCCCTCCCGCCGCGGCGGAAACATCCGCGGCAGCAGCACCCACGTTCGACTGCTCTGCCCCGAGTTCGGAAATCGAGTCGCTCGTGTGCACTGACACGGACATGGCAGATCTCGATTCACGCCTCAACTCGGAGTATGAGCAGGTGCTCAACACTCCCGGAGCGGACAAGGAAGCCCTCGAAGCCTCGCAAATCGATTGGCACAGTCAGCGTGAGGAATGCACGCAGGAAGCGGACCCCAAAGGATGCGTGCAGCAGGCTTACTTGACCAGACTGGTCGAACTGCATATTGCTGATCCGGCGACGGCAGCCCCTACGGAGGCCCGATACAACTGTCCGGACGGCGAGGAACTCACTGCCCGGTATTACAACGACGGTGATCCTCAAGCTGGCGTCTTCACGTGGGAGGGCAATGAGGTGATTTTATTTATCGAGATGTCCGGTAGTGGCGCCCGGTACGGCAGGGACGGTGTCTCGTTCTGGGAGCACCAAGGTGAGGCGACTTTTGACTACTACGGGGACAGTGTGGTGTGCGAAGTCGCGTAGAAGTGAGACCTCAACATGACAGTATTTTTCGGTGACGAGGGTCCGGGGTATCGACGGGTATGCGAGAGGCTGGATTGGCGTTGAACTGGATGACGGCGCTCTAGTCCGCGTGGAATCAGCGCCGACACTCGCCGCGCTGTGTGACCCGGGGTGTGCCGTGATCGGCGTTGATATTCCGCTGGGTTTTCCTGAAAAGGGCTGGCGAGCAGCTGATTTGGCAGCTCGCCGGGCTCTGGGTGTGCGCCGCAACAGTATCTTCCTAGCACCGCCCATTTCCGTCTGGGAGGAGGATAACTGGATTGCCGCGAACAAGCGGACGCGGCAACTGACCGGTCAGGGACTCACCAAACAGGCTTACGCGCTGCGCATTAAAGTGCTCGAGGCAAATGCCCTCTCCGGCACGATAGAACAGCCGTTGCGCGAGGTCCACCCCGAGCTGAGCTTCGCGGGGATGAACGGTTCACCGCTGCCCTACTCCAAGAAGACGTGGAATGGCGTCATGGCGCGGCGGGCACTCCTCGCGGCCTGTGGAATCGCCGTACCTGATGACCTGGGTGCTGCGGGCACTGTTCCCGTTGACGACGTGCTGGACGCTGCGGCTGCCGCATGGTCAGCTCATCGGATCGCCGTGGGAGCTGCCACGGCGTTGCCTGAGCAACCGGAACTGAGCAGCGACGGTCGGCCGATGGCGATCTGGTTTTGATAGCCCACAACGCGGGTTCGTTGCTAAGGAGTGGTCACACGTCCGCCAATATGTATTCTGTCATAGTAAATCCTTCCGGTGTCGTCAGTACGGAGAAGTCATGACAGCCAGCGAGAAGTGGCACAAGACCGCGTGCATCCTGTGTGAGAACAACTGCGGCATCACCGTCGCTCTCGACGGCCGGAAGTTCGCGAAGATTCGCGGCGACAAAGATCATGTCGCGTCGGAAGGTTACACCTGCAACAAAGCGCTGCGACTCGACCACTACCAAAATGGCGGTGCGCGCCTGACTGCGCCCCTGCGCCGTGAAGCAGACGGTACGTTCACCGAAATCACATGGGAGGGCGCGATCCGTGAGATCGCGGAAAAACTATCCGCTATCCGGGAGGAACACGGCGGGAAATCGATTTTCTATTATGGCGGCGGCGGCCAGGGCAACCATCTCGGCGGCGCATATAGCGGCGCACTCATGCGTCTGCTCGGGGCGCGATATCGGTCGACCGCACTCGCCCAGGAAAAAACTGGCGAAGGATTTGTCGACGCGCACTTCACGGGCGGGCACACCACAGGCGAGTTCGAGCACGCTGAAGTCTCACTGTTCATCGGCAAGAATCCCTGGCAATCGCACGGAGTGCCCCGCGCGCGGACCGTCCTCCAGCAGATCGCGAAGGACCCGCTTCGCACGATGATCGTGCTCGATCCTGTGCGGACAGAAACTGCAGACATGGCCGATTATCATTTGCAGGTTCGCCCAGGAACTGACGCGTGGTGCCTCACCGCGATACTGGGAGTACTGGTCCAGGAAAACCTCGTCGATCAGAGGTTCATCGCTGACCACACCGTCGGGGCAGATACCATCCTCAACGTTCTCCGTGATGTCGATATACACGAATACGCCCAGATCTCCGGTATCGACGAGGACACCGTCCGAGCGGTAGCGCGGCGGATCGCAACCGCGGCGAGTGTATCGACCTATGAAGACCTTGGCGTGCAACAAGGCCCCAACAGCACGCTCATCTCGTACCTGAACAAGCTGATCTGGCTGCTCACCGGAAACTTCGGGAAACCTGGTGCCATGCAGCCACACTCGTGGATGGCACCGCTAGCCAGCTACAGCCTGACCGAGTATGCAACGCCAGTGACGGGTGCCCGCATCCTCGGGGGGATGGTGCCCTGCAACGTTATCGCCGAGGAGATCCTCACTGAACACCCTGATCGCTTCCGCGCGATGATCATCGAATCCTCGAACCCCGCCCACTCCCTTGCCGATTCGCAGCGGTTCCGAGAAGCCATGCGTGCACTCGAACTGTCTGTCGTCATCGACATCGCGCTCACCGAAACTGGGCGCAACGCCGACTACGTTCTGCCCGCGGCTAGCCAGTTCGAGAAGTGGGAAGCGACCTTCTTCACCCTTGAGTTCCCCCGCAACACCTTTCACCTTCGCGCGCCGCTTCTCGATCCACTGCCGGGCACGCTCGCCGAGCCAGAAATCTACTCTCGGCTGATCCGCGAGATCGGCGGGGTGCCGTCCACTTACGTCACCATTCTGCGTGCAGCCGCACGTCTTGGCCGGACGGCCTACAAAGTCGCGTTCGCGGGCCTCATAGCCGCTGACAAGAAGGTGATGGGGATAGCGCCCTACCTGCTGTACCAGACGCTCGGACCGACGCTTCCCGAAAATGCACGTTCAGCGGCCGTGCTGTGGGCGCTGGCGCTCCGCATCGAAAAGATGCACGGCGATTCCATGCGACGTGCAGGTCATCGCAACGCCAACGCGCTCTTCGACGCCATTCTCGCCAGCCGATCAGGGGTCACCTTCACCCTCGACGACCATGAGGACGCGTGGAACTACATCCCACACAAAGACAAACGATTCCCGCTGGTTATCCCGGAGCTCGTGGACCTGCTGGAAGATTTGCGCAGCACACCCGCGCGGCACACTACGGATGAATTCCCGATCGTCCTTTCAGTTGGTGAACGTCGCGCGTTCACCGCAAACACGATATTCCGGGATGCGTCATGGCGCCGCAGAGATACAAAGGGAGCACTTCGCCTGCATCCCGGCGACGCTGCCACCATCGGATTAGCTGACGGCGCGGACGCCCGGATCGTCACTTCGCGCGGAACTGCAACCGCAACAGTCGAATTGAATGACCGGATGCAACCAGGCCACGCGTCACTTCCCAATGGTTTGGGCCTTGACCTGCCCACACCGAACGGTGCAACTGAGCGCGTCGGAGTCGCTCCCAACGAACTCACGGATCTGAAGTGGCGTGACCCAATCGCCGGAACACCGTGGCATAAGCATGTGCCCGCGCGGATCGAGGCAATCGTATGACCCAGAAGGTAAGCACCGAGCCCCGGGAAGAGGTTCTGCTGATCGGACACAACCGCTGAAGCGCACCGGGTCAGTACCGAAGATCACCTTTCCGATTGCATCCCGGCGGCATTCTCGAGCTGTGGCGGGTCAGGTTCTGCGTGCTTCCAATTCGTTGGGCCCCGCCAGATAAAGCCCGCAACTGTGGTCGCGAAGGTGAAAGCAACACCAGCGGTAGCGAGAATTAGAGCCTGCTGATTGGAGATCTCCAGCTGCACGTAGAAGTCACCAAGCATCAGCTGCATGAAAACCTGGAACGCGACGTGGAAACCAACGCAAGCCCAAATATTTTCGGAGATGGCACGGATACATCCAATGACAACTGCCATGGCGAAGAAGAGAATCAAGCGTTCCGCCAGCACGCCCCAACCGTTGAGAACGACCCACAGCGTCGTTCCCCAGATCGCGAACAGAATCGCCTGACCGATGATAGCGATCCACGGAGCTGTTACCGCGCTCAGATTGCGGTATACGTAGCCGCGAAAAATCGCTTCTTCAGGAAACGCCTCGTAGACGAGGACAAGAACAGTGAGCAAAAGTACCGCCCCGAGGAGTTGCATGGCCGGTGAGTGCAAGCTGATTTCTACCCACCCGGAGGCCACACATACCGCGAGACCGATGGATGCAGGAAGCAGCCACGTCACCACCCCTCCCCAAAAAGATAGCCAGCCTTGCCTCAAGCTGGTGACTCCGAGCCCAGACCAGGTCCGCCGGTCCAGATAGCGTCGCGCAGCGACGACAAGAGGAACGGCCAAGACGAATACGCCCACAGCGTTGGTGGCGTGGGCATGGAAGGACATCTCTTCGCCGAAAAGTCTCTGGGTTACGGAAATGACTCCAAGCCAGATTAGGAGAGCACCAGTTAGCACGATAGAGATCCGCACAGCCAGTATTGGACGTTTCGCACTGAGCATGTGAGGAAGTGTAGGTCGCGGGTTCGCTCACGTAACGTGCCAGAAGTCATGATCTAACCTGCTGCCGTGCTGCTGAATGTATACACGCCGATTTCGTCAAGCGACAACGCGTAACCGCGTAGATGCGTTTCCTGACGGCTGCAATATTGAACCGGGCAGGTTCCAAATCGTTCCCAGGGCTTCGCCCGTACTGTCATGCTGATCCTGCGGGCAGCTTCCGCTGCCTCGAAGTATGGACGTCCCGTGCGGGCTGGGCGCAGCCGCGCAGCAGGCGAACCCAAAGGAACACTGCATGTCCGAGACCAAGTATCCCGCGAGCAGCACGCCTCCGTTCGGCACGCAGAAGTCCGGTTCGTCACGAACCCGGCGCCGCACGCTGGTACTGGCGACTGCAATTGTCGTAGCGATCCTGGGAGTGCTCCTATACCAGACAATGGATATGGGGAGCGCGGTTGACGGTTCGTCTACTGCGGCCACCGGCAGGTGGTGGTCGTTGCTTCCGCCGGTCGTCGCCATCAGCCTCGCTCTACTCACAAGGCAGATCCTCCCTGCACTCTTTGCGGGAGTCTGGCTCGGCGCGTGGCTAGCGGAAGGACTTTCGGCGTGGGGTTTAGTGACGTCACTCCTGGATTCCGCTGGCGTCTACGTCGTGGATGCGATCGCTGAGCCCGACCACGTCATGATCATTGCCTTCACGCTCATGATCGGGGGCCTCGTCGGCATTCTGAGAAAGAATGGTGGCACGGACGGAATCGTGCGCATCGTGACGCGGTGTGCATCGACGCCCCGGCGCGGTCAGGTGGCTACGGGCGGTTTGGGCGTCGCAATTTTTTTCGATGACTACGCGAATACCTTGGTTGTCGGCAACACGATGCGTCCGGTCATGGATCGACTGCGTGTGTCCCGGGAGAAGCTCGCCTACATTGTCGACTCTACGGCCGCGCCGATCGCGACACTGGCTCTGCTGTCAACCTGGATCGGATTTCAGGTCGTCTTGATCGACGATGCTATCGCTGGGACGGACCTGACCGCGAACGGCTTTGCGGTGTTCGTTGAATCGCTGAAATATGCTTTTTACCCCATCCTGGCCCTCGCTCTGGTGTTCGCGATCGCGTTGAGCGGCCGCGATTTTGGCCCGATGCTCCAGGCTGAGCGGCGGGCACGAACCACTGGTGCAGTGTCACGCGAGGGCGCGGATATCGGACTCGGCGGCGTCGAAGACGAGTTGACCCCGCACGAGGAGGCACCGCGTCGACTCGTGAATGCACTGTTGCCGATTCTGGTGCTAGTTGGCACCACCGTGGCGGGCCTCTTCGCTACTGGCGAGGGTGCCTCGATCATTGAGATCGTCGGGGACGGTGACCCATTCAGTTCGCTGCTATGGGGTGCGCTGCTCGCGATCCTCGTCGCTGCAGCATTGAGCATGAGCCAGGGGATCTTGACGATCGCCGATGTGGTTGCGGCATGGTTTGCCGGCGTTAAATCGGTGCTGTACGTCGTGATCATCCTCGTCCTCGCCTGGGCTCTGGCGGCGCTGACCGGGATCCTCGGAACCGCCGAGTTCCTCGCTGGCGCTCTCGGGACTGCCCTGCCTTTGTTCCTTCTGCCCGCAGTGCTTTTTGTCGTGGCGGGCGCAGTCGCGTTTTCGACTGGCACCAGTTGGGGGACGATGGGCATTCTGACCCCGCTCGCTGTTCCTGTCGCGTGGGCGGTACTCGATGCGCGTGGTCTGGCGGACGCGGCGGGACATCCAATTCTGTTCGCGTCGGTTTCGACAATCCTGGCTGGCGCAGTACTTGGAGATCACTGCTCACCCATCTCAGATACCACCGTCATTTCGTCGCTGGCATCGCAATGCGACGTCATTGACCACGTCCGAACCCAACTCCCCTACGCTCTCTTCGTCGGCGCTGTCGTGATTGTTTTCGGGCTTGTGCCAGTTGGCTTGGGCCTGCCATGGTGGGCTGCGATGGCCCTCTGCGCCCTCGTCGTAGTTGGTGGTCTCATGGTCGCCGGACGCAAGTCCGATGCCGTGGACGCTCCAGGCTTCAGCCCACGACCAGACCCGGAAGCACGCGAGGTGAGTGGATAGTGAATAGGCAGAATCTCTTTGAGGACTGGCAGAACCTAGGCAGTCGTCAGGTCGCTGTAAACGGTGTCGAACTCCAAGTGACTGAGCACGGTGAGGGGCCGCTTGTTGTCTTTTGCCACGGGTTCCCCGAGCTGGGATTCGCATGGCGGCACCAGGTCTTCGCGCTCGCTGAAGCGGGATTCCGCACGCTCACGCCGGACATGCGTGGCTATGGCGGCAGTTTTCGTCCAGACAGAATCGAGGACTACGGAATAATGGCCGTCTGCGGCGATCTCATCGGCCTACTCGACGATGTTGACGCGGACGATGCGATCTTCGTGGGGCACGACTGGGGCGCATCTGTCGTCTGGCGCCTTGCACTGGAATACCCAGAGCGGGTACGTGCTGTTGCGGGCCTGAGCGTACCGGCGACTCCGCGTCCGCCGGCGCCGCCTTTGCGGATCCTGCGGTCCCGGCTGACCGACGATTTCTATATGTGCTGGTTTCAGGAGCCAGGCGTGGCAGACGCGGTCCTTGCTGCAGATGTCCGGCGGACACTCCTCCAGGACGACGTGATCAGTGCGCGACGGATGGTGAGTCAGTCCGGCGCGGACATGCCGACTCCCCCCTGGCTGAGCGACGCTGAACTCAACTACTACATCGACACTTTCAGCAAGACCGGATTCACGGGCGGGCTGAACTACTACCGTAACTTGGACCGGGACTGGGAACTCAGCGCGCATCTGGACGGCAAAGCAATCGACCAGCCGTCGCTTTTCATCGCCGGCGCGCGTGACCCGGTCATTCAGTTCACACGGACCGACAGACTCCCCGCCATCCTCACCGATCTGCGGGCTTCCATCATTCTCGAAGACGCGGGGCACTGGATCCAGCAGGAACGGCCGAATGAGGTTAACGACGCGCTCGTCACCTTCCTGCGCGATATCTACAGCGCGGACACAAACTGACGCCCTACTGTGCTTCAGCGATCGCGGCGAGCCTCGCTATTGATGCCTGCAGCATTTCAGGTGTCGTGCCGCGCGCACGTATTAGGCGCTTCTCGTCGGTAAGCCGGGACCAGTCATAGGTGTGCGTGACGGTGGTAGCGGTGTCACCGACTGGCTCAAGCTCCCACCGCCACAGATGTCCGGGTGGCGCGTGACCAACTTCTGACGGCAGCCACGCGATGCGCCTCCCTTCGATAAACTCAACGACGTGGTTCTCCCGTACGTTGCCGTTGGTCAGGGTCATTGAGAACACCTGACCTGAGCATCGCACGCGCTGGCCGGGCTGCGCCTCGGCAAGATTGTCGTTGCCGTCCCATCGGGGCTGCTGTGACGGATCAGCTATGAGCGCGAAGATCTGATCGGGTGAAGCCGCAATCTGACGGTGCGCGCTCACAATTCGAGAACCGCCTGTCGTGTCCATCATGAGCACATTGAATCACGACACAGCGGGTCCTTCAGGCTGGCAGACACACAGGTGCCAGCAAGACTCAATTGGTGGTGAAATGAGCGTATGCCGTCGGTTGGAATCGTTCGCACTTGGAATGTGGAAGCTGGCTGGGGTGTCATCGACTCCGCGGATACCCCCGGAGGATGCTGGATTCACATTTCTACCCCGTCGACCGTGCAACATCGTGGTCTGGACGCAGGCAGAAGCGTCTACTTCGAATGGGAGCGACTGCCAGGAACCGGTATCCAGGACGGCTATCACTACGTAGCCACTGACGCGTGGTACGTCGGCGATGAACCGTTTCGCCGACCCAAGAAGGCGCACCCTCCAGGCGCATACCGCACGTCACTAACAATCACCTACGACGACGGGACGGTGGTGACAGACGACGACACGTCGACGTGATTAATCGGCGCCTTCGTGGGCATCCACCCGTGGAAACCCTTAGATGGCGGGCGGGCTTGGCGAACGGAGAGGACACGCGCCGTGGACATCGTGATCACTGGAGCTTCTGGAAACGTCGGCACCGCGCTGCTGCGCGTGCTGTCAGGGGACACGGGCGGGCCCCACCGAATTACTGGCATCGCGCGACGGCGTCCGCCGCCGCAAGCCGCCCCCTACAACGCCGCACAGTGGATCACCATGGATATCGGAACGGACGCATCCGACGAGACCTTGCGCAAGGCCTTCCGTAACGCTGACGCGGTTGTCCACCTCGCCTGGCTGATTCAGCCATCCCACGACCAGGGGAAAATTAAGGCCGTCAACCGGGAGGGAACGCGCCGGGTAGTGAGGGCCGCGATCGACGAGGGTGTGCCGCACTTGGTGTACATGTCCTCTATCGGCACCTACTCACCTGCCGCGCCGGGCGCGTTTGCGACTGAGGCATGGCCGCACGACGGGATTCCTGGCTCCTACTACAGTGCGGACAAGGCATTCTGTGAGCACCTCCTGGAACGAACTGCGTCCGGAGACACGACGATCTCACGCGTTCGGCCCACGCTCATCCTGCAGAACGATGCAGCTGCCGAGATATCGCGCTACTTCCTCGGCCCACTTGTGCCAACACGCTTGCTGCGAGATGTGCTTTTCCGCTTCGCGCCGCTGCCCAAGGACCTCCACGTGCAGTTCATTCATGCCGACGACGTCGCGCACGCCGTCACACGAATGATAAACCGCCGTGCTGGGGGTGCGTTCAATCTCGCCGCGGGTCCTGTCATCAACCGGGAATCCTGGGCCGAAATCTTCGGCGGGACAGGTCCTCCCGCGCCGGTTGCGGCCCTTCGGGGCGCAGCGGGTTTGACGTGGAAATCCCGGCTGCAGCCCACGAGTCCCGGGTGGATCGACATGGCGATGCAACTCCCGCTCCTTGATTGCAGCCGCGCGCACACGGAACTGGATTGGCGCCCGGCTGTCAGTGCTGATGACCTCTTGCCACAATTCTTTTCGGCGTTGCGAAAAGGGTCGGGGACACCAAGTGCGCCGCTACGGCCAAGGACATTCGCCCCATGGTCACGTACGACGCGCTAAGGATGAACGTCTCGGTGTTTGACCTGCGTGTCGCCGGGTAGGGCCATAGAGCTTCTGATCAGGCCGCGCGCGCGAGGGCCGCCGCAGAGAACAACCCGCAGACGCTGGTGTTGACGGCGCCGTCGTTGAGCGCTCACTCTTCACGGTTGGCGCCTCCGAACGCCGCGATACCGGCCTTGATACGTGCGGCTCGAGCAGGCTTCGCTGGTGTTCCGCCCTGTCGGCAAAGTGCTGAAAGTCAACGTCGGGCAACCGCGTTTTAAGGTCAGCGAGGTTCGCGAGCGTGTCCCAGAGCTGCTTCTTCGCTTGTTTCCCCATCGTAAGGAATTCAAGCTCATCGAACCGGTTCAGCGGCGAATAGCGCACTAGCCGTCGGTTCAGCTTGAGTCGGCCCACATGTTCAGAGGCCGCGGCCAGCCGAGCTTTGACGGGGTTTCTCCGTATGCCCAGACGACTCATGATCTCCTGAAAGGTTTCGACGTCCTCGGCGATCGCCGTCGCGACCTGCGAGAGCGCCTCTCCGGCTTCGGTTCCCCAGTGTTGGCGCGCCCAACCGTCAACGGGTGAGCACTGCCTCTTCGAGGCGAGCGAGGGCAGTTTCGAGATGCACGAGCAGGCGCTGCAGATGTGGAATTGCGGTGCGGCAGCCAATGATCCCGAAGTCCAGTGTGTCGGCGTTGCTCGTCAGGGTGATGTTCAACGCGGCGCCGTCCATGATGATGGAGGCGGGATAAACACCGTCAAGCTTTGCTCCGTCCCAGTACATGGTGCGTTTAGGACCAGGGACATTTGAGACGACGACGTTGAACGTCGGCGGCACCGTACCGCAGCTACGCGTCATGCTCGACGTAACAAACGGCGAGAGCATCGCGGCTGACACGGCCATCGCCTGCACCGGTGTCAGGCCTGCCATCATCTTCTTCGCCTGACGCATCGAGCGTGTGACAGTCTCGATGCGCACGAGCGGATCAGCAGTATCGGTGCCCAGGTTAGCGAGGACTGCCGCGACAGCATTGCCTGCACCGCCGTTCCCGTTGCCGTGCAGTGATATTGGGACGAAGGCAATTAACGGTGCGTCAGGAAGTGCGTGTTGTTCGAGGAGGTATTCGCGCAGCGCACCCCCGCACATACTGAGCACAACGTCGTTGAGCGTGCAGTTCACCTCCCTGGCTACCGCTTTGATGCGGTCGAGCTGCCACGATTGTGCGGCGAAGCGGCGCGCTCCACCGATAGGAACGTTGAACATTGTGCGCGGTGCACGCAACGGCAGTGGCATATCGCGTTCACGTGCGATGTGCCAGCCGATTGCCGCGGTTGCGCGTGCCAGACCGGTAGCTTCCCGGCCTATACCGGCAACCGCCTTGATCGCACCGAACGCGCCTCCGCCGCCAGCCTTGATAGATTGCCGCTTGTGCGGGGCGAACAGCGGTGGCACGGATGCGGCGCCGGCGTCCTCGCTGAGCGAGGACTGCATCAACTTCAGGGCGGTGACACCGTCCGCCAGCGCATGGTGCATCTTCGTGTAGACCGCAAACCGTCCATCATGGAGGCCCTCAACCAGATGGATTTCCCACAGCGGACGGTGCCGGTCGAGGAGCGCACTGTGCCAGAGTGACGTCACCTCCAGTAAATCCCTGATCCGTCCCGGACGCGGCAGGGCGGACAGCCGCACGTGGTAATCGAGGTCGATGTTCCCCTCATCTCGCCAGCTCAATGCCTTTGGTGTTGCCGACACTGAGCCGATCGTCTGGCGAAATCGCGTCGATACGGCGTCAGCATTGAGCAGTTTTGTGTACAGCTCCCGGGTGAAGTCGGGGCCAGCGCCTTCGGGCGGTGTGAAGAGCTGCAGCCCGCCCACGTGCAGCGGACGCTCTCGCCCTTCGAGTGCAAGAAAGAAATAGTCAACAGGATTGATGAACCGCATGGTGAGGCTTTCGCTGGAGTGTCGCGAGGGTTTTCACTGGTTGTAGAGCGCGTCGATCTCGGCAGCGAACTTGTCCGCCACGACGTTGCGCTTGAGCTTCATCGATGGAGTGAGTTCGCCCGTGGCCTCTGTGAAGTCGACATCAAGGATCGTGTACTTCTTGATGGCCTCGGCCTTCGATACGGTTTTGTTCGCCGCGGCGACGGCCTCTTCGACTTCGATGATCAGGTCCACGTCGGTGCGCAGGTCAGCAATGGTTGCGCCCGCGGGCTTGCCATTGCGGTCCTTCCAGCCTGGGAACGCCTCGGAATCGATGGTGATCAGCACACCGATGAACGGCTTCTGATCACCGACGACTACCGCCTGACTGATCAGCGGATGCGCGCGCAGCACGTCCTCGAGTCCGGACGGAGCGACGTTCTTACCCCCGGCGGTGATGATTAGTTCCTTCTTCCGGCCGGTGATCGACAAGTAACCGTCGCTGTCCAGGCTGCCGAGGTCACCGGTGTGGAACCAGCCGTCCACGATCGACTCAGCGGTCGCCTTCTCGTTCTGCCAATAACCGGAGAACACCACGGGACCGGCTAGCAAGACTTCACCGTCATCGTTGATGCGTACTTTGTTACCTGGCAATGGTCGTCCCACGCTGCCGATCTTCTGCCTGCCGATCGTGTTGACGGTGATTGCCGCGGAGGTTTCCGTGAGCCCATACCCCTCGTAGATCGTGACACCGATGCCCCGGAAGAAATGGCCGAGGCGTGCGCCGAGCGGGGCGCCGCCGGAGATGGCGAGTTCGCACTGTCCACCGAGCGCGCCCTGAAGTTTGCTGTAGACGAGCTTGTTGAACAACGCGTGCTGGACTCTAAGCGGGAGCGGAATATTGCCAGAATCCTGTGCCTGGCTCCAGGCGATTGCAGTCTCCGCGGCCCTGTCGAAGATCTTGCCTTTGCCGGCATCATGGGCTTTCTGCCGGGCAGAGTTATAGACCTTCTCGAACACTCGCGGCACTGACAGGATGAGGTTTGGCTGGAAGCTCCCGAAATGCTCGACGAGATTCGGGACATCGGACGTGTGGCCCACGGTGACTTTCGCTTCCACGCAAGCGACCGAGATCGCACGGGCGAAAACATGCGCGAGCGGCAGGAACATCAGGGTCTTGTTGCCTTCCCGCAGCAATGAGGAGAAGCTCGATGCGAGGATTGACGCTGACTCGGACAGCAAATTGCGGTGCGCCAACTGGACACCCTTCGGACGTCCCGTTGTGCCTGATGTGTAAATCAGGGTGGCTGGGTCGGCGGCCGTGAGCGCCGCCACCCTGTCATCAACTGCTGAATCAGCGAGATCTTTCCCAGCGGTTGCTAGCTCACTGATTGCTGAAGTGCTACCACCGTCGATCACCAGGACCGTATTGAGGGCAGGCGCAGCGGCAGCGACGGTGTCGACGTTCCTCTTGTTCTCCAGCGTCTCCACAATCAGGCCGACCGCTGCGGAGTCTTCTAGAATCCAGGCCACCTGATCCGGTGAAGACGACGCGTAGATCGGCACCGTCACTGCCCCGGACGACCAGATGGCGTAATCGAGGACGACCCATTCGTAACGCGTGTTCGCGAGGAGTGCCACGCGGTCACCCGGAGCCACTCCAAGGGCGATGAGGCCTTTCGCGGCGCTGTAGACGTCATTCTTGAATTCCGATGCGGTTACCTCTGTCCAGCTCCCTTGGGTGTGGCGCTGGAAGAGCGGATAGTTCGGGGTTTCGGCGGCGTGGCGTGCAACGACATCCGCGCATGACGCGTCTTCCGGGATCGTGTACGTCGCGGGACTACTGAACTCACGCGCTACAGCGGTGGGGTGAGGGTTCTGGGTGATGCTCATGAGATTTCCTTTTCAGCGTTGAGGCCGGGCGTAGCGGTCAGGGCGCGGCCGTGTGTTACATCCGCAATGGGCAGGCGGAGGGCTGCGGGTGCGTGTTCGGGGACTGCGGGGTGTTGCGGCGCGATGGCGGGCAGCCTGGTGTAACCCGATCCGACGGGTGGACGGTGGTCGGCCTGACCCTTGTTGGGCCAGAACGCGAGCGCACGTTCAGCCTGGGCGGTGATGGTCAGTGACGGGTTGACACCGAGGTTCGCGGTGATCGCTGACCCGTCGGTGACATGGAGCCCTGGGTGGCCGTAGATGCGGTGCCAAGGATCGATCACGCCTGTGTCGCGGCTATCACCGATCGGGCAGCCACCGATGAAGTGTGCTGTCATCGGGATGTTCGCGATCTCACCGATGGTGCCGCCGGGGACCCCATCGATCTTTTTCGAGACTCGACGTGCGGTTTCATTACCCTTCGGGATCCAGGTGGGGTTCGGTGCGCCGTGCCCCTGACTGGAAGTGAGCCGGTAGGTTCCGAATAGACCCTTCTTCCCGCGGATATTGATCGAGTTGTCGAGGGTTTGCATGACCAGGAGGATGATCGTTTTCTCGGACCAGCGGCGCACTGAGAACCAGGTGAGGTTCCGGGGGCTCAGGATCATGGCCAGCACCCAGGTCAGCCATCGCGGGATCTTCTTGCCACCATCGGTCAGCGCGGTCTGCAGCATTCCCATGGAGTTGCTGCCCTTGCCGTAGCGGACTGGTTCGATGTGGGTGTGCTCGTCCGGATGGAATGACGAGGTGATCGCGACACCGCGGGTGTAATCGTTAGCGGCAGAACGGCTTTTGGCGCCAAGAATTGATTCCGAGTTGGTGCGCGTCAGTTCACCGAGGCGCGGTGACACTTCCGGCAGCGCACCCTCGTCACGCAGGCGGTGGAGGAGTTTCTGGGTGTTGTAGGTCCCGGCCGCGAAAATGACCTGTCCGGCAGTGAAGGTAGCGAGGTTCTTTCGGCGGTGGGTGCTGCGCCCGGTTCGCACAGTGTCGACAGCGTACCCACCTTCAGATAATGGCCGTACGGTTGTGACCGTGGTGAGCGGCCGGACCTCTGCCCCGTTGCGTTCCGCAAGGTGCAGGTAGTTCTTGTCCAGTGTGTTCTTCGCGTTGTACTTGCATCCCGTCATGCACTCACCGCACCTGATACACGCGTGGCGCTCTGGACCCGCGCCACCAAAGTACGGGTCACCCACCGATTCGCCGGGCCTCGTTGCCGGACCACCGAAACACACTCCGACTGGGGTGGAGTGGTACGTGTCCCCCACTCCCATCTCCTCAGCAACCTGCTTCATCACTTCGTCAGCCGCAGTGACGTCCGGGTTGGTCTGTACGCCGAGCATGGCCTTGGCCTGCCGGTAGTACGGGCCGAGTTCCGAGCGCCAGTCGGTGATATGGGACCACTGCTTGTCCTGGAAGAAAGGATCGAGCGGTTCGTAGAGCGTGTTGGCGTACACCAGCGACCCGCCGCCGACACCGGAAGCAGCGAGGATTACCGCGTCCTTCACCATGTGGATGCGCTGCATACCGAAGCACCGCAGCTTGGGGGCCCACAGGAAGTTCCGCAGATCCCATGAAGTTTTCGGGAGATTGTTGCGGTCGAATCGGCGTCCGGCCTCGAGCACGCCAACTCGGTAGCCTTTCTCGGTGAGCCGTAACGCGGCGACCGAGCCGCCGAATCCAGAGCCGATGACGAGAACGTCATAGTCAAAGGTCATTTCATGCCTGCCTTCTTCATCACCACAAACGCTGCGGTGAGTGCGCCCGCCCAGAGCGGATAGCTCATCCGCGCAGGGGGCCGGAATCCGATGACCCGCTGGTGCGCGATGGTTTGTGCTTCGGTGTACTTGAGCAGGCCTTCCGCGCCGTGGCGCCGTCCCAGCCCGGATTCCCCCATGCCGCCCATGGGGGCATCAACGCTGCCCCACGCCGCGGCGAATGCTTCGTTGACGTTGACTGTTCCCGCGTATAGCCGCGCAGCGAGTGCGCGACCACGTTTACCGTTGCGCGTCCAGACACTCGCGTTGAGCCCATAGGTGGTGTCGTTCGCGCGGCGTACAGCTTCATCAATGCTGTCGAATGGGTACACCGAAACCAGCGGACCGAAGGTTTCCTCGCGATAACACTCCATCTCAGAGGTGACGCCCGCGAGGACGGTCGGCTCGTAGAACAGCGGCCCGAGGTCGGGTCTCGCCCGCCCACCTGCGAGTACAGTTGCGCCCTTAGCTACGGCATCGTCCACGTGGCCGGCAACAGCGGCGAGCTGCGAACGCGAGGTCAGCGACCCCATATCGCAGCTGAAATCAAACACCGCACCGAGCTGCATGTCTTCGACCCGGCGGAGAAACCGCTTCACAAACTCGTCGAACACCGACCGATGTACATAGAGACGCTCGATAGAGATGCACAGCTGCCCGGTTGACGAGAAACAGGCACGCACCGCTCCCTCTGCGGCCTTGTCCAGGTCAGCATCGTCGAGAACGACCATTGCGTTCTTGCCGCCCAGCTCGAGCGACGCACCGATCAGTTTCTCGCCCGCGTCACCAGCGATCCCCTTGCCTGAATTGGTGGAACCGGTGAACATCATGTAGTCGGATCCCTGCATCAGCGCGTCACCAAGTACTCGGCCGGGCCCAACGACTATCTGCCACAGGCCTTGTGGCAATCCCGCCTCATACATAAGGTCAACGGCCCACAGCGCACTGAGCGCGGTCTGCGTATCTGGTTTCTGAACAACCGCGTTTCCGGCGAGCAGTGCGGGGATAGTGTCCCCGGCCGCGAGGCTGAACGGGTAGTTCCACGGTGAGATCACCGTGACGACGCCTTTAGGGTGACGTAGTTCAGTCGTATGGGTGATCACTGGAAATGCGCCGCGACGGCGCCTGGTCTTCAACAGCGACGGCGCTGTGCGTGCGTAGTAGCGGGCGGTCAGAGCGATGTCCGCGACCTCGAGAAAAGCATCTCTGCGGGTCTTTCCGTTCTCCACCTGAATCAGGTCAAGAATCTCGTTTTTCCGCTGCAAGACAAGGTCATGAAAGCGCGCAATAACGCGTGCCCGCTTCCGGACCGGAGTCGCCGCCCAAGCGCGCTGCGCCTGTCGCGCCACAGCAAACGCCTCATCGACGTCTTCGCGGGTCGATACTGGCAGGTCTCCCACGATGGAACCATCGTGGGGCGCGGTCGTGATAACCCGTTCAGCATCGGGTGCTGCGCTGATCCGCATCGCTAGCTGCGGGGCTCTAGCCGCGGCAAGGGCCGAGAACGGTTGGCGAGCGCGGATTTCATCATTCATCGTCAAATCTGGAAGCTCGATGCTCATCGTTTCGCTTTCGGGATGTTGGTGGCGATTCGTTCAGCCGAAGATCGGGAAGCGCCGACGTTGCGCGAGACGGTCCATCCCCGCCTGGATGGCAGATTCGACCTGCTCGTAGATCGCGTCGACGTACGCTGCGTCATTGACCCGGTCGGGATCGCTGTCCACCATGATTGGTTCTAGGATCTCGGTGCGGATTTTGGCAGGCAGCGGGATGTGCATCGGGAGAATCTCGACTGCCAGCGGAAATGGAAAGCCTGAGATTATTGGCATTGTCGCTCCCCGCAGGCGCTTGTTCAGCCCGCTCCACCGCGCGAGTGAACGTCCCTCGGAGAGGACGAATACCGTGTCGTGGCCACCTGTGGTCGCAACGGGAACGATTGGGACTCCAGACCGGATCGCCTGCCTTACAAACCCTTTCCGCCCGGCGAGTACGGCCTTGTCGCGTTTACTCCAGCTGCGCATCGCGTCCTGCTCACCGCCCGGCCAGACCACCACATCGCGTCCTTCCTGGAGTGCGGCTGAAACCCCATGTCGCGATGCGGGGATGACACCCACAGCTTTGAAGTAGTCGCCGAGTACCGGTGCGGCCATGAGCACGTCGTGAGCGGTGCCGTGCAGGATTCGTTTTCCCTCGAAACGACGGTGCCATGCGTGGACGAGCGTCCACGCATCCATAGTGAGCGAGCCTCCAGAGTGAACGCCCACAAGTAGGGACGGTTCTTTCGGCAAACGATCCCATCCGCTAATTTCGAGACGAAAGTATCTGTCGCACAGAAAGTCCCAAACTGGGCGCTGAAATATGCGCATGAAGGCTGGATTCGGCCCGTCCGAGGTTTGGGCTTTGGATACCCGTCTGGTGATGAAACGGCTGAGTGGATCGCGAGGCGCATTCGAAGCGCGTGCCTTGGTCTGCGGATTGGAGGGTGTGGTGGCTGCTGCGGGGGTTTGTGTTTGCATGGCAAATCTTCCTCAGGGTATGACGATTCGGCGTTCGCCGTACGCACGGTGAACGTGGACGTGGTGGTGTGACTTGTGGAGTTCCGGCCGTCAGGCTGCCGAGATTGCCTCGATGTAGGGCGCGTAAATGCGGGCCACACCCGAGACCGCTTCGTCGCGGTCTCGAGGCGCGAGGGCAACGAAACTCAGGGCAGTGCGGGTTATCGCTTCGCCAAGGACACGGGCGTCATGCGGGCTCGCGTTCACCCAGCTGCGCTGGAACGCTTCTGCGATGACGGGGGACGCGTGGTCGACAAGGAATTGGCTTTCCACGGTGATCATGCGCAGCAGGTCAATGGGTGAATCGGTAGCCCGCAGTGATTCGACGAGGGGGTCCGCTTCTATGCGGCGGAAGAAGTCGAGGTAAGCGGCATGAACGGCGTGATATGCCGCGCCGGGATTGGCATAGATTTCCCGCACGATCGCGTCCGCGATGTCGCTCGTAAGTCGGGAAGCGTAGGCGCGGGCGAGGCCGCTGCGCGACTGAAACTCGTTATAGAGCGTCTTGCGGCTAACTCCGGCTGCTGAGGCGATGTCCGCCATCGTGACCGCAGACCATTTCTTGACCTTCAGCTGTTCACTGAGGGCGTCGAGAACAGCGCGGCGCATGAGTGTCAGCGCAGTTCTCTGGTAGCGGTTTGGCGACCATTCGGCCTCGGCCATGCGCTCAAGAGTAGTAGACGGGTGGATTGCTCGCGGCCTCCTCAGATTGTGCGGACTGTTCTGCATGGAATCTCCTGCTTAGGCGCTAGCTCTGTATACAGAATAGCGTCGAGTGTGAAATAAGTACACAACTGGCGCTATGTGTGTAACTAAAAGTGGTACACGTCACTTGTGCTGCGGGTAGTTGCAGAACCGATGAAATGGCCGACTTCTTCTGTGGCATCGGTACATTCGGCCACCAGGCCCGCGTGCAGGTGCGCCACATGCCATAGCCCGGGAAATATGCGCTGGCGGATCGCGCCGCCCGCGTTCCGCACATGCTCGACGAATCTGTCGATGTCGGGACCGAGAATCTCGTCGCTTCCGGCGTGCACAAGCATCGGCGGCAGCCCGGACAAGTCCGCGTACATGGGTGATAGCGCCGGATTCGTCAGGCTTTCTGTGACCCCTCCATAGCGAGCAGCGCAGGAACGCAGCCAGGCCGTGCGGAGCATCGGGTCACGATTATCGTCGCGCACGCCGGTCAGGGTCAGGTCAACCCAGGGCGACATCAATGCAATCCCCGCCGGTGCAGGGATTCCCCCATCGCGCAATGTGGTGCACAGCGCGAGTGCGAGCCCAGCCCCTGCGGAATCACCCGCGATCGCAATTCGTCCGGGCACAATGCCGCGCTGCAAAAGCGCTTTATACGCATTGATCGCGTCCTCGAGCGCCGCAGGGTACGGGTGCTCTGGAGCGAGCCGGTAATCAGCCAGATAGACCGGCATCCTGGCTGCGGCGGACAGGTGCGCGGCCAACGCCCGGTGCGTTCTGGGCGACCCAACCGTGTAGCCACCACCGTGCAGGTAAAGCACAGCCCGGTGCGCATCTGCAGCTGGAGTCTTCACTCTTTCTGCTGGGCACCCGTACAGCGAGATGCGGTTGACCTGAGTGCCCTGCGGCATTTTCGCGACCCGCCCTGCAATATCGAGTACTGCGCGCTGCACCCCTACCGGTATCGAGGGAGAGAGTGTGGGCCGGACGACGCCCCGCACTACGAGCCTCATCATCTGCCGCGCCAGCGTCATGACTGAACCGTTCCTGAAAACGCCGGGGCCTGAGCAGGTGCGGCGTGGTAGTCGTTCTCGTCAAACGTGCGCGTTGAACGGCGGTAAGCGAACGTGAAGCCTGGCCAGTTGTTGGTCACTTTGCCGGATGCAGTCTTATACCAGCTCGAGCACTCCCCTGCCCAGACTGTGGCGCCAATCTTTTTCTGCACCTGAGCGTTGAATACGCCCTGGACGTGAGGCAGTACGTCGAGCCACTTGATGTCACCCTTAGCCAGGCGTGTAATGCCCTGCAGGATGTAGCGGATCTGGGACTCCAGCATGAAGACGATGGAGCTGTGCGACAGATTTGTATTCGGCCCGTACAGCATGAACAGGTTCGGGAACCCAGCAACCGTGATGCCGAGATACGCCTCGGCTCCCTCTCGCCACTCCTCGTTCAGGGTCTTCCCCTCAATCCCGGTGAATTCCATCGGCGAGAGAAAATCGGTGGCCTGGAAGCCTGTCCCCAGAACGATCGCGTCCACCTCGTGCAGAACTCCATCAGCGGTGACCAGCCCATCAGGTGTGATTTCGGTAATTCCCGAGTTCACAACGTCAACGTTCGGCTGGGCGAGCGCCTGGTAGTACTCGTTGGAGATCAGGATGCGCTTGCAGCCGATCGGGTCCTTCGGGGTGAGCTTGTCACGGAGTACCGGGTCTTTGATGGTCTGCTTCAGGTGCCGCTTAAAACGCCACTCGATGACGTTCATCGCCTTGGGGAACTTCGTGAACGCGAGCGCCCGTGGCTCCAGCGTGGCGTACGTGGCCCACCGCGAAAGCCGAACCAGACCTGGGACGCGGCGGAACAACTCCACCGCAGCCCTAGAGTAGGCATAATCGGGCTTCGGGATCACGTGTGCGGCATCGCGCTGAAACAGCTCGACCTGGGCGCCGCTGGCAGCGATTCTTGGCACGAACTGGATGGACGAAGCGCCCGTGCCAATCACGCCGACCTTCTTGCCTTCCAGTTGATAGTCGTGGTTCCACGTGGCGGAGTGAAAGATCTCGCCCTTGAACGTGTCGAGGCCCGGGATCCGGGGGTAAGCGGGGCGGCTGAGCTGACCAGTTGCCGTAATAACGACATCTGCACGGTGCGTGCGTCCGTCAGCGAGCTCCACCGCCCATGCCCCTTCATGCTCATCAAACTTTGCGCCGCGTACTTCCGTGTTGAATTTGATGTGCGGCAGCAGGCCGTACTTTCGGGCGCAGTCGCGGAGATATTCGTGGATTTCGGCTTGCGGAGCGAACCGGCGTGACCAGTCGGCTTTCGGCTCGAAGGAGAACGAGTAGAGGTGCGAGGGCACATCGCACGCGGCCCCTGGGTAGTCGTTGTCGCGCCACACTCCGCCGACATCATCGGTTTTTTCGAACAGTGTGAGGTTGTCGAAGCCAGCCTTCTTGAGCTGGATCGCCATCCCCAGGCCACCGAAGCCGGTGCCGATAATGGCAACTGAAGGTGCGTGTGTAAGGCGGGCTGCTCCCATTGTCATGTCCTCGCATTTAACTCGTCGGTATTGGGACTGAAATCAAGAATATGAAGGTCAGATCGCAGAAAACAGGTGATAATTGGCCCAAGAGTTACTAGATATGGCCACTCCGAAGGGGCCACGCGATCGGGAGGTACCTGCAGTGATCCGGCAAGCGATACCGCGGTCGCCGGCGAGCGCGGCGTTGCTCATCGAGTTCGCGCAGGCCCGCGGCGTCGCACTCGCGACGTGCCTTAAAGGCACACGACTCACGATGAGTGCCCTGAGAAACCCCGCCACTGAGGTGACCGCCCAGCAGGAACTGCGGCTCATTGCAAACACCGTTGAGGCCCTCGACTACGAGCCCGGTCTGGGAATCGAGGTAGGCCACCAGTACCACCTGACAACCTATGGAATCTGGGGTTTCGCACTGATCAGCAGCCCAACGCTGCGCAACGCGATCGACGTCGGCTTACGTTTCGTCGGACTGACATTTGCGTTCTGCCGAATCACCGCGCGTCTGCATGACGACGAAGTATGGCTAGTTCTCGACCCAGATGAGGTTCCAGTCGCGGTGCGCAGATTCGTCACCGAGCGCGACAGCGCTGCGATAAAGAACCTCCAGCAGGAACTGGTCGGACAATCCGTCCCGCTCCGGCGGGTCACCTACACCTTCCCACCACCCGCCGATGGTATCGAGCGCTACACCGAAATGCTCGGCACTGCACCCGTGTTCGGCGCGGACGAGAACACACTCGTGATCGATCCCCTCTACCTCGACGAGCCACTGACGCAAGCGAACGAATACGCGAGAGCACTCGCACAGTCTCAATGCCGTGACTTGCTCAACCAGCGCGAAGCGCGCGCAGGCTTGTCCGGTCAGGTACGGGACCTGTTGCTTGCGGACCCAACCCAGCCGCTCACACTCGAAGAAGCTGCCCGCGAACTGCACATGAGCAGTCGAACAGTGCGCCGACTACTCGCGGCAGAAGGAACCTCGTTGCGCGCGTTGACGAATGAGATTCGAGAAGGACTTGCCGAGGAACTCCTGATCACCGGGCGCATGCCTGTCGCCGACGTCGCACACCGGCTCGGCTACACGGAAGTATCCAGTTTCTCGCAGGCATTCCGGCGGTGGAAAGGACTTGGGCCGCGCGAGTACCGGGCGCGGGTGAGCGCGGGATCAATTTCCCGTTAGGCGCATGTTCAATCCACAACCCTGTCTCTGAGCCAATGGCACAGCAGCAGGGCAACCTCGACATCGAGCCGATCGCCGCTGATCTCGCGGCCACGGCGCTCCAACGCGCGCCGAACCCGATATCTGACGGTGTTGGGGTGCATGTGCAGCTCCTCCGCCGCGCTCTTGTAACCCGAGTCGGCCCGCAGGAAAGCACGCAGCGTCTCCCGCAATCTCTCGTCGCTTTCCGTAGGTGACGCAAGGGGACCGAGAACTTCACCCACCCAAGAGCGCGTCGCATCAGCGTTCTCGACAAGCAGGCCCGACAACAGCACGCCACATTCGCTGGCATCGGTCACCCGCTTTTCCTGCTGTCCCGTTGCGTGCGCGACCGTGCGGGCCAACTGCGCCTGCTGATGCGAACGACGGAAACCGTCCAGTCCGTGGAGCGGCTGCCCAATTGCAACGAAAGGGGCTTGCGGCGTCGCATCAACCGCATCGCGGACCGCTTGCTGCACAGTTGCTCTTGCTGCCGCACTCACCGGGACCCACACCCACCCCGTGAGCCGGTCGGCAGCGACAAAGAGCGGAGACTCAGGTCCGGCCACCCCACTTTCGTGAAGTTTGTGCACGAACCTTTCGATGGCCGTGAGTTCGCCCCCTCCCTGCTGATCGTGACACCACACAATGATTGCCAGGTGAACCCTTCTCAAGGGATAGCTGATTGCCGATGTCAGAACATCAAGATCAGCATCGGTATCAGTGTCACCACCCGCGAGCAGTTCACGCACGCGCGACGAGCGCAGGCTGTTGCGGCTCGCCTGCCAGCGATCACGCTCATCCTGATACACCCGAATCACTTGCTGCGAGATCCAATCGATGTATCTGAACGTGAGCGCGGTGATTCGTTCGATGACGTCAAGAATTAGCTGGGAGTCGAAATCACAGCCGCGGATCTCCTCCATCACCACGTTCAGCACCGTTTGATGACCGATGCGGTAGGCCCTGATCAGTGCGTCAGCAGACACGTCACGTTGCGCAAGTCTGCGTGCATATTCAAGCGCGGTTGTTGGCGGCTCAATGTGGTCGAGGGAAATGTCATTGCGGATTGCCGCGAAAACGGTATCGATATTCGCTGCAACGGTGTCATGCAGCAGCTGTTGTAGCTGAGCATCATCCCGCAACTCCGAGATTTCCCGCATCAGAGTGTCCTGCGTGGAGCGGGTTATCGCACCCAACTGGTCATCGAGCCGCGTGATGATTGCCGCCGCGGAGTCAGCGACGACGGCACGGTAGTCACCGTCTTCCCGGTCGTCGCGCGTCATGTGCGGAGCGTAATTAAGCGGAGCTTGTGCCGGGAGTCATTCGGGAATTCCAGCTTGTATCGAGCCTACAAAGGCTGCACGAAAGTTGGTATCGCCGTGCCATCGGCACATCGATTCTCGCTCCGTAGCGTGATTTGCACCCAACCGACAAAGCGAGAGACTATGACCTCAACAGCGCCGAATGACCTCCACAGCATCGACCTCGCAGACTCCACCGTGTGGGATGGCGGGCCTCCCTATGAGTTGTTCAAGCGACTCCAGCGCGAAGACCCGGTTCATTTCAGCGCGCAGCGCTCAGCACCCGGCGAAGGTGGCTTCTGGTCGATCACTCGGTACGATGACGTGCGGGCGGTAAGCCGCGACCATAAGACGTTCTCGTCGGAAAAACGCGGAATATTCCATTTCGACGATATTGGCGTCCCACTCGATATTCAGCGACTGCAGATGATCTCGATGGATCCCCCGCGCCACGACCGTCTGAAAGCACTTGTCATCAAAGCGTTTACGCCGCAGCGAGTGGCCGAACACGAAGATCACATCCGCCAGATCATCGGACGGGTTCTCGACAGCGTAGCTGACCAGGAGAGATTCGACCTCGTGGCTGATGTGGCGCGACCAATCCCGGCCCGCGTCATCGGCTCTTTCCTCGGTACTCCGCCCGAAGACGATGCGACGCTGGTGCATTGGACCAATGTGTTCACCGCGTTCGAGGACCCCGCGATCCGCGATCAATGGTCCGACACCGCGGGCGTGGTCACCGAGATCATCGAATACGTCAATGGACTCATCGCACAGCGCCGCGAACACCCTCAGAACGACTTGCTGTCAGCGCTTATGGACGCTGAAGTCGATGGCGAAAAGCTCAACGAACTCGAGCTTGCAACGTTCTTCATTCTGCTGATGTCAGCCGGTAACGACTCCACCCGGGCTACTTACAGTGCAACGATGCTTGAACTGCTGCGGAACCCGGAAATGCTCGCTCAACTCCGTGAACAGCCCGAACTGATCGAGGCGGCAGTCGAAGAGGGGCTTCGCTGCTATCCAGCTTTCGCCTTCATGGCCCGCGCAGCGACCCGCGACATCGAAATGCACGGCAAAACGATCAAGGAAGGCGACCGCGTCTTGCTCTGGTATCTGGCGTCGAACCGCGACGAAACCGCGTTCGAGAATCCAGATAAGTTCGACATCACGCGTCCCGGCCTCGCCGACAAGCATCAGGCTTTCGGCGGGCGTGGACGCCACTTCTGCCTCGGCGCTAACCTCGCTCGCCTGGAACTGCGGCTGTGGATCGAGCAGACATTGCAGCGCTTCCCCAATCTCGAGCTCGACGGCGAACCGACCCGTGTCCGGGCCTTGTTCCTCAACCAGTACAACTCGATCCCAGTGCGGCGGACATCATGACCGCCCCGGAACTCCTCGCCGAATCGCCCCAGCGGAACAGGGGCACCTATCGGGAAGTTGAACTTGACCTTCAGGTACGAAAACGTGAGCTCGTTGCGGAGGGAGTTGTGGTACTTACTCTCGCGGACCCTGCGGGCGCTGACTTGCCTGAATGGACACCTGGCGCACACATCGACCTGATGATGACACCGACGCTCATACGCCAGTATTCGCTCTGTGGGGATACCTCCAACAGCGCCGAGTGGAAAGTCGGCGTGCTGCTCGATCCGGCCAGCCGCGGCGGTTCACAGTTCGTCCACGACAAACTGCATGAGGGAGCCACCGTTCGTGTTCGCGGCCCGCGTAACCACTTTCCGATGGTGCAGGCGGCTCGGTACAAGTTCATCGCCGGCGGGATTGGCATCACCCCGATCTACACGATGATCGCCGCTGCCGCAGCGACCAATGCTGACTGGCAGCTGCTGTATGGCGGCAGAACACGGTCGTCGATGGCTTTCCTTGACGTGCTGGGAGATCACGGCGATCGGGTCTCGGTGTGTCCCCAGGACGAGACAGGGATGCTTGACCTGGCCGGGGAACTCTCCGCGCCTGACGAAGACACCGTTGTGTACTGCTGTGGTCCTGAAGGGCTTCTCAGCGCAGTTGAACAAGCATGCAAGAGCTGGCCCACCGGAAGCCTGCACATAGAGAGGTTTGCCGCGAAGGCATTCGAGCCTGCCGTCGGCGGAGACAGCGCTTTTGAGGTCGAGTGCCAGCGGTCCGGTGTGAGTGTGACTGTGCCGCCAGGCAAGACGATCTACGAAGCGGTCGAGGAAGCGGGCGTCGACGTCCTCGGTTCTTGCATGGAAGGCGTTTGCGGCACCTGCGAATGCGATGTCATCGAAGGCGACCCCGACCCTCGTGACTCCGTACTGTCGGATGCGGAGCGAGAAAGTGGAGACACAATCATGATCTGCGTTTCGCGATCCAGGTCCGAAAGGCTGGTGCTGGACCTATGAGACCCAACTATCCATTCAACTGCTGGTACATAGCCGCAGCGAGCGAGGAGATAGCCGGGCTCTTCGCTCGGCGGGTACTCGACCAGCCGGTCGTGATGTTCCGTCGAGGCACAGGTGAAGTCGTCGCAATGGAAGACCGCTGCCTGCACCGGGCTTATCCTCTCTCGAAGGGCAGAATCGAGGACGATCGCATCGTATGCGGCTACCACGGCTGCACATACGACGCTGATGGTCGCCTCGTGGACGTGCCATCTCAAGAGAACGTCCCGCCAGGAGCCCGAGTGCGGACGTACCCGATCCACGAGAAATCGGGGTTCGTGTGGCTTTGGCTCGGTGAGCCTGCGGCTGCTCGTCTCCGGCCGCCGCCACGAATCCCCTGGTCCGCGGAAGAAGATGGATGGGGGAAGTCGCTCGAGGTGTCCCGCGTGCGGGCAAACTACCTGCTACTTCATGAGCACTACCTCGACCTGACCAACGTGTTCCACATGTACCCCGAAGCAGCACCACCAGATATACACACACTTCCGCCTTTGAATGAAGTGGAAGTCTCCGAACTGTCGGTGTCCTACTCTCGTCTGACGGTCCCCACGCGTCCGGCGTCGTGGGAGATGGACGTTGCGGGTCTCGCGGCGGATACGAAGCTGCCCAGGGTTGAGGAAGGGATCTTCGTCTCCCCCGCGCTACACGTTCAGCGCTACATCGTCGATCCAGATGGGGAGAAACCCTACGTGCTGCTGCGAGTGCAAGGTTTCACGCCGGAAAGTCATGGGGCCACCCACGTTTTCCTGCAGATCCAGCGCAACTACGCGATCGCTGACGACAGGGTGACCGTATATTTGCGGACCATGTTTCACGAGATGGGCAAACGTGATCAGGACGTCCTCGAAACAGTCCAGCAGCAACTGGATCAAGAGACCCGGCCTCGCAGAGACCTCAACTTCAAGGCCGACCGGGCTGCCATCCGCGCACGCCGCATTGCGCAGCAGATGGTCGACGACGAGCGATTTGTGCTCAGGTGACTTCGTCGTTGTCAGGGGTGCTCGGTATTGACAGCGCAACAATGAGTTCAAGAACGGTTTGCGGATCACTCAGCCTGTCACCGTAAAGTTCACGCAACTGCGTCATGCGATATCGCACCGTCTGGGCATGCACGTACAGGTCTGCCGCCACAAGGTCGCGCTGCCCCTGATGAAGCAGCCACGACCGGAGCGTTTCGCCGAGACGCTCGGCGGAGCTGGCCCGGATCTCGGCCAGCGGTGCGAGTACGCGGTTCCTGAGGTCCTCGGCTGCCTCGAGGTCTGCGGTGAGGATCAGCTCCACCAAGTGTTCATTAGTGTCTATGGGTGCGGCGATGTCGCCGCGTACGATTTCGCGGGTGCGCAGCGCTCGCTGATACGACGAGCGCACACGGGTCCATTCGCGTGCCGGACCAACGATAGCGTGGCGGTCCTCGAGCAGTCGCAGCAGCGTAGCTCTGTTTGCCCCGTCCATATCAGGAATCAGAAGAACCGCGGAAGGATCAGTCGCCTCCATACCAGGGAGTTCTTCTGTGATGTGCAATGTCGCTTGACCAAACCGGGACATGAGGCCGCGGGTTTGCGCGAGCGGCAGTAACACCGCGGTGAGCGTGTCCGGCGCCTGCCAGGTCGCACGCTCCGCGCTGGACAACAGCGCCTCTTCTGGTTTTCCAGCTAGGAGGTTCTGCCCGAGCTGATCAAGATAATGTTGTCTGACTTGCCCGGTCGTGGCACGTTCATCGGCGTGACCGGCAATGCTTGCAGCCGAGAGCTCATCGATGAACGCGAACGCGAGTTCGGCGAACCGCGCGACGGTGAGGGCAGGCAGCCCTCTCTCAACGACAGTCGTTGCCATTTCACGCCAGGCAGCGCGCGCGCCAACTCGATAGGCCGCGAGGAGTGCGTCCATCGACCTCCCATTGCGCGCCTCCCCTCTGCCGAGTTCGTACGCGCCATCGAGCGCAGCGGGGAGAGGCGACCTCAGGTCCGAGCCTTCGGCGCGCGCGGCGATCTGCACGAGCGCCCCGAGGGCCATTCGGACCGCGCCTTCGATGGTTTTTCCCATGCGTCCGCTGAAGGCCCGTGAGTAGCTGGGTACCTCTACCATGACCGCGGCGACCGTCAGCTCCGCGAACCGGGGCAGACCTACTTGAAGGGCGGCGACAATCTCAGGGTCGAGGGCTAGGCCGGTAACGAGACCCAGATCACGCTCAGCCCGCTCATTTGCCATGAACTATTCCTGACGAACAAAAGCCGACTGATCTTTCACGCTTCACGGACAAGAGTTTATGCCGCGAAGTAGGAGATCGTAGAGATATGACAACAAGGGCACCGAAATCACCCACTGTCGGCACCCTGCGTGACCGTTTGGTCAAGCTTGCCCAGATTGCGACCACACCGCTAGTCCCGTCGGACTATCTGGATCTCGTCGCACCCCTGCGATCCGGTACTGCGTTACGCGGCCGGATCACCGCGATTCACCCGGAAACGCGTGACGCAGTGACCCTCGTGATCAGGCCCGGGCGGGACTGGCAGCCACATGAACCAGGCCAGTACGTTCGGCTCGGGATCGACGTCGACGGTGTGCGCCAATGGCGGACCTACTCGCTGACATCCGAAACGGACCGCGTGGACGGCTGTATTGCCATCACGGTCAAAGCGATCCCTGGAGGGACCGTCAGTAACCACTTGGTCCGGCGTGCGCGCGTCGGCACAATCGTGCACCTCGACGGTGCCGCGGGTGATTTCACACTCGGTGCCCACGTTCCGGCCAAGGTTCTGTTTGTCACTGCGGGGAGCGGCATAACCCCCGTCATGGGGATGCTGCGCAACAAAGCGGAGCATCTCGACGATGTGGTTGTCGTCCACTCCGCACCTACTGCGTCCGAAATGATCTTCATGAGCGAGCTTCGCAAGCTCGCACAGCGAGGACGGATCCAGCTGATTGAACGGCATACCGAAACCAGCGGCAGACTCACCGTCTCAGAACTCGAAAAACTGGTCGGTGACCTGGCTGATCGCGAAACGTGGGCGTGCGGCCCTGCGGGGCTGCTTGACACTCTCGAACAGCATTGGGCCGAACGTGGCCTCACCGGGCAGTTGCACACCGAGCGCTTCCGGATCGAGCCAGTGGTCGCCGGAGACGGCGGCAAAGTGACGTTCACCCGATCCGGGACAACCGTGGAGGCTGCCGGATCAGAATCCCTGCTCGACGCCGGTGAAGGCTCCGGGGTCCTCATGCCTTCGGGCTGCCGGATGGGAGTCTGTTTCGGATGCGTCGTGCCACTCAAAGAGGGTGCGGTGCGAGATCTCCGCTCCGGCGACATCACTGAAGCATCTGAAGGCGTCCTCATCCAAACGTGTGTGTCTGCTGCGGCAGGCTCGTGCAATATCGACGTATAAGGAATTTGATATGACTCCATTGCAGCGCATAGAAGACAACCCCATCGCCCATCTCACCGCTCAGGACATCGAAAACCTAGGTCAGGAACTCGACGCCATCCGCAGCCAGATCGTCGCCAGCCGCGGCGAGCGCGACGCCAACTACATTCGTTCGGTCATCAAAATGCAGCGGACGGTCGAACTCGGCAGCCGCGGTGTGCTCCTGTTCTCGCTCCTCCCGCCAGCGTGGCTCATCGGGACCGCGGGTCTCGCCTTCGCGAAGATCGTCGAGAACATGGAAATCGGCCACAATGTGATGCACGGCCAGTGGGACTGGATGCGTGACTCAAAGATCCATTCGACAACCTGGGAATGGGACAACGCCTCACCAGCGGCGATGTGGAAGCACTCCCATAACGAACTTCACCACACCTACACGAACGTCCTCGGCAAGGATAACGACCTCGGCTACGGCATCATGCGTGTCGACGAGGACCAGAGGTGGACCCGCTACCACCTCATCCAGCCGCTCGCCAACTTCGTCAACGCCTGCTTCTTCGAATACGGCATCGCCGCATACGACCTCGAAATCGGCAAGTACCTCAAAGGCCGCATGGACAAGGAAGAGTTCCACAGCAAGCGCAAAGCGATTCTGGCCAAAATCCGCAAGCAGGCCGCGAAGGACTACGTGGTGCACCCGCTCTTGTCGGGACCTTCCGCACCCACCACCTTCCTCGCGAACGTCACCGCGAACCTGATCCGCAACCTATGGACTCATTCCGTGATCATGTGCGGCCACTTCCCTGAAGGCGTGCAGACCTACGAGAAGACCTCGATCGACGGCGAGACCCGTGGCGAGTGGTACCTGCGGCAAATGCTCGGCTCCGCCAACATCTCTGGCGGCCCACTGCTGCACTTCATGACCGGGAACCTGTCCTACCAGATCGAACACCACCTCTACCCAGACCTCCCAAGTAACCGTTACCAGGAGATCGCCCCGAAGGTCCGCGAGGTGTTCGACCGGTACGAACTCAAATACATCAGTGGCCCCCTCCCGAAACAGGTCGGGTCCGCCTGGAAGAAAGTATTCCGGCTTTCATTGCCGAACGGGTTCCTGAGCAACGCGAAATCCGTTCCCAAGCGGGTCCTGCGGGGAAAGTTCACACCCTGGAAGCCTGCGGCTGAGGTTCAGGCAGCGGCCTGAGGCTACGCGCTCACGGCGGGCGCGGGTTTCTCATCAGGCCGGTTCCGCAAGGTCAGGTGAGACCCGCGCACTGGAAATGTGCAGCTGCGTTAGTTGCTCCTACCGCGGCTGCACGCAACTCGTGCAGCCGCGTCCGCCAATCTCACCCGTCCTCCGTGCCGCTGACAATCCGTTTTGCTTCGGCCAATCCGATGCCAGGATGATCTGTCCGCAATTGTTTGACGGCTCGGACTGCGCCTTCCTCCTCTGCGATGCGCCGATACTTCGCCCTATCAGCCTCCGTGAGAGGAGCGGGGGTTTTGCCTCGCGACTGCACGAGCCCCGCCCCGATTAGCAGGAGCCCGCATACCACCGCGATGGCACCGGCGACTCCGATCCCCGAGACAAGCCCGTCTCCTTGTGCGAGACCAACTGCGCCCGCAAGGACAAGTAGCGTCCCAGTGGTCATCGGTCGCGTCCAGCGCATTGTTCCCGGCCTCCTATCCCAACTCTCTAGCCGCGTATTTTCCTTCTTGGGCACTTTCATGGTGCATGAACTCAGATTCTGTTGCGCTTGGTATTGGTTCAACGGCCGCGAGAGGCAGATCCTCGTAAGCTGTGCTGATGACCGAGGACGACAGGCCTGCAACTGTGTCAGATGTTCACGAAATCGCAGGTGGGATGCCATACGTCAAGGTGGAGAAGGCGGGCACTAACCCGGTCTATCAAGTCGGTGGGAAATCGTTCGTTTTCTTCCGCAACCCCCGCCCAGATGCATTCGATCCCGACACTGGGGAGAGGTATGACGACGTGATCGTCGTCTGGGTAGCGAGCGAGAGTGAGAAGAAGTCGCTCATCCAGGATCGTCAGCGTCCCTACTTCACCACCGCGCATTTCGACGGCCACCTCTCCGTGCTCGTGAGAGCCTCGAAACTGCATGAGATCCCGTACGGAGAGCTAGTGGAGCTTATTCAGGACGCGTGGCTGTGCCGGGCATCGCGCCGACGTTCCAGCGAATGGCTAGCTGAGCACGGCCTAGCTTGAGCCAATCTCACATTTTGCCGCTCCGAAACGTCTACGGGGTGTGACAGTGCGACCGTTCGAGGACGTGGTGGCCGAATACGGCCCGATGGTACTGCGCGTGTGCCGCGCGGTACTCGGCCCAGCCGATGCTGAAGATGCCTGGTCCGAGACATTTCTGTCTGCCATGCGCGCCTACCCGGACCTCAGCCCGTCGGCAAACATAGAAGCCTGGCTCGTGACCATAGCCCATCGACGCGCGATCGATGTCGCACGAACGAATTCGCGTTCACCGATCCCCGCCGAAAGACTGCCAGAGCAACACGCCAGCATCGGTATCCCCGAGACCTATGACCCAGATTTGTGGGCGGCGCTCAAGTCGCTGCCCGATAAACAGCGCAAAGCCGTGGCCTACCACTATCTCGCCGGGTTGCCGCACGCAGAGATCGCGGAGTTACTCGACAACTCCCCAGCAGCTGCCCGCCGTGCGGCCGCCGATGGCATCAGAACATTAAGAGCGATTTATCCGAAGGACGATCCATCATGAAAACAAGTGATCACGGGCGCCTCATAAGCGGACTTGGTGGTGACGAAGCCGAGGTGCTGGCGCGGCTGCATAGCCGACTGGAACGCGCCGCTGAGGAAGCACTTCTTCTTGACGTTGCGTACCACACTCTCGACACCCCACTGGGACCATTGCTTCTCGCAGCGACCCCCATCGGACTGGTACGGATCGCCTACGCCAGCGAAGGTCACGACACAGTGCTCTCATCGCTCGCACACAAAATCAGTCCCCGGGTCCTGCGTGCGCCCGGTCGTCTCAGCACCGCCGCCCGCGAGATCGACGAGTACTTCGCCGGGACGCGCACCCAGTTCGACCTACCGCTTGACCTGCGGTTCCTCGGTGGTTTCCGGCTGCAGGTACTCGATCACCTGCGCGAGATCGCCTACGGGCGGCGGGAGAGCTACGCAGCTGTCGCCTCTGCCATCGGCAATCCGAAAGCTGTACGAGCTGTGGGCAGCGCCTGCGCCCGCAACCCTCTGCCACTCGTCATTCCATGTCACCGAGTTGTGCGGACCGACGGCACAATCGGCCAGTACATCGGCGGCGCAGAGGCGAAGAACACCCTGCTGACTCTGGAGGCGGCATGAGAGCGACAACAGCCAGCCTGGCGGACCGGATCGGATCGCTGGACTGGCCACGTCTGACCGACGAAATCGATGCGTTTGGATGCGCGCAAACCGGCCCGCTCCTCACTGACGGGGAGTGCGCTGAATTCGTCGCGATGTGGGATGACGCCGACAAGTTCCGCACCACGGTTGACATGGCCCAGCACCGGTACGGACAGGGCACATACCGCTACTTCGCGGAACCCGTCCCTGAGCCGATCATGACGATGCGTGCCGAGTTTTACCATCGCTTGCTGCCCGTCGCTCGAAGCTGGGCTGACCGTTTGGGAGATCAGACCCAATGGCCCGACGACTTCGCCGACTGGCTCAGTGAATGTCATGCGGCAGGACAGTACAAACCGACCCCACTACTGCTGCGCTACACCACAGGTGACTGGAACGCGCTGCACCGCGACCTCTACGGTGACCTCGTCTTCCCGCTGCAGGTCGTCATCGGGCTGGACCGTCCCGGAGTCGACCACACCGGTGGCGAGTTCATGCTCGTTGAACAGCGCGCCCGAGCACAATCACAAGGCACAGTAACCGTGCTCCAACAAGGTCACGCACTCATCTTCACCACCCGCGACCGGCCAATGAGGACAAAACGCGGCTGGTCGCGATGCGCTGTTCGCCACGGTGTCAGCCGTGTACGTTCAGGGCACCGGCACACCCTCGGTCTCGTTCTGCACGACGCGCAGTAGCGACACCGGCGCCCCCAATTGGGTGTCACCCCAGCACACACACGGCGTCCCCGACTGTGATCGTCCCTGACTGGACGACCGTCGCTCGAGCTCCGAGCTCGGCCCCGCGCGTCATACCGATCGACTTCAACATCCGGGGTTCAGCGGTCACGCCGACTTGCGGCTCATCCACCATTCGGCACCGCGGCATGCCGCCGTCGACGCGGAGAACAACTGTCGGCCCGATCGCGAGAGAGACGCCGTCCCACTGATCCTCGGGAAAACCTGCGTCAACCGTTTCAATCAGGATGTTCGCACGCAGACGAGCAGCATCGATATGCTGTCCAAGACTCCGCTGGACACTCTCAATCGACGATGTGGTCACCAGGTGAACTGGACAATCGTCGTGGTGCGGCTCGTCGGTCGCCTCTTTCAGCACCAACGGCTGGCCGAAGGTGTCCGACAGTGCCTTCGATGCAGCAGAATTATTGACAGACAGCACCTTTCCGTCAGGTGCATGAAGGTGAACGCAATCACCATCGACCGTCGACCGCCAGTACAACAAACCGTCAACCCGACGGAACCGCTTCGTAGTTTTGCCGCTGGCGATCCGCCCGTCTTCCGTGAACACCGCCCACATTCGATCGTGATCAATACCCTGCCCCGTCACGGTCGCGCACTGCAATGACTCCCCAGCCGTCGACTTCACCGGGAACCTCGAAAGTGCGAGCACGCGACCACGAATATCCACACAGCCATCCTGGCATGCCGAACCCGCAGCCGCGCTCCTCAGAAAAGGCCCCAGCGGCGCAGCCCATCATGAAGAACAACCGCGTGCTAGAGATGACATATGGTCAGCGACGAGAAGAGCTGGGTCTGCGTGACCTGCGCGAACGAGTACCCGCCCGCGGGCACTCCACCCGAGTTGTGCATCATCTGCACCGATGACCGCCAATACGTCCCATCAGTCGGTCAGCAGTGGGTGCGACTCGACGATGACGCCCACACCCGGAGACAGTTGACCTCCCGTGTGCTGGAGGACGGACTTCTTGAACTCACCTTCACACCAACCGTGGGGGTCGGTCAGCGCACCTTCGTCGTGGAAACCGATAGCGGGAACGTGCTGTGGGAGCCACCCGGTTTCGCTGGCCCCGTTCTAGTCGACTGGCTCCTCCAGCATGGCGGGATTTCCGCAATCGCATCGAGCCACCCACACCTCGTCGGAGCGAGTGTGGCACTCAGCCACCGGTTAGGCCACGTCCCCATATGGTTCAACGGCAGTGACCGGCGATGGGTCACACGTCCCGATCCCGTCATCAAATACTGGACAGCGAGACAGTGTGTGCTGCCAGGTATTGAACTTGTTCAATGCGGCGGGCACTTTCCTGGAAGTTCACTCCTGCTGATTGAGCGCGCCGCGGGAGGTCGCGGAGCAGTCTTGTCAGGCGACACGATCATGGTGGGCGCCGACAGAGCGAGCGTCTCATTCATGAGGAGCTTCCCCAATCTCATTCCCCTGCCGCCCCGTCTGGTTGAGCAGATCGCCGACACCGCCGGACATCTCGAGTTCGATCGGCTCTACAGTGCGTTCGGAGACGCGTGCATCAAGTCGGGTGCGCGGAAAGTCACCCGCGCATCAGCCGACCGCTACATCGGGTGGATAACAGATCAGATCGTGGACCCCGACGATCACACTCTGTGAGGAGTGGTCACGCTTGTTCGGCGCGCTCCGAGATCCAGGTGGCAGTGTCGTCGCACTCCGACTTCACCAGCTTGGTCACCATCTGCACAATCATCGGTTCGATCGCTCCCCCGATGAAGCGCGCCTTCACTTCGGTGCGCCCCTCGACATCCAAAGTGGCTCGCGCACCATCCGCACGGAGCACCAGCGTGCCTTCCGTGCTGGAGGTCAGCCCTGTGGATTGCGCAGTGAACTTCGCACCCGCCTGATCCCCCTCAAGAGGGCCCCAGTTGTCGGTGCGAACAATGCTGAGGTCGCCGCGCAGTGCCTTCCGCACGATCGCCGGGAGCGACTCGCTAGGAATGTTCTGAGTGACAGTGACTTCGATTGTTCCCGGCCCTGGGCTTTCTGTCGTCATCGTGACGTTCTCCGCACCCTCGACCCGGCGCTGCCACAGCTCCGGCGTGATGAAGGCACGATGCACCTCCGCTACTGGATGATCAATTGTGACCGAGAAACTGAAATCCTTCGCCATGGGACATCACAGTACTGAGGCGCAGGCCTGGACGCGATATGACGCGGCGATGTCGACCCGGTGATTTCCCGATTCGCTGCGCCCCCAAGGAAACAAGTGCCTAGAGTCATCTCATGACCGACGTCGGCGAACCACTCGTGGTCCTGAAGGATGTCAACAAGCACTTCGGCGACCTTCACGTACTACGCGATATCAACCTGACAATTCACCGCGGTGAAGTGGTGGTGGTAATCGGACCATCAGGTTCGGGCAAATCCACATTGTGCCGAGCGATCAACCGGCTCGAAACTATCGGATCTGGAACGATTTCAATTGACGGAAAAGAGCTTCCCGAAGAGGGAAAAGATCTAGCCCGGTTGCGCTCGGACGTGGGCATGGTTTTCCAGTCCTTCAATTTGTTCTCCCACATGACTGTGCTCGACAACGTCACACTGGGCCCGATCAAAGTCCGGAAAGTACCAAAAGCGAAAGCCGTCGAGCGTGCGCGTGAACTGCTCACACGTGTCGGTGTGGAGGTGCAGGAAAAGAAGATGCCCGCACAGATGTCCGGCGGACAGCAGCAACGGGTCGCGATCGCTCGATCGCTCGCCATGGACCCCAAGGTCATGCTCTTCGACGAACCAACCTCGGCGCTTGACCCCGAAATGATCAACGAAGTACTGGACGTGATGACCTCGCTGGCGAAGTCGGGCATGACGATGGTCGTCGTCACTCACGAGATGGGGTTCGCCCGGCGCGCAGCAGACCGCGTGGTCTTCATGGCTGACGGTGAGATCGTTGAACAGAACACCCCGGAAGAATTCTTCACGAATCCGCAGAGCAGCCGCGCGCAGGACTTCCTGTCTAAGATCCTCGCCCATTAGCCGCTCCACGGCTATCAAAGGGAAGTTGGGGCAATTCTATGCATCGCCGAATAATTGCCAGCAGGTCAGCCGTTGTCGGCGCAGCGCTGATGATGACGCTCAGCGCCTGCGGCAGCGTGGGGGGCGCGGACGTCGAATCCCGTGTCGAGGTTGTCGACAATCCCGTGTTTGACGAAGGCACCACCATGGCGCGAATCGTCGAAGACGGGAGGTTTCGCGTCGGCATCAAATTCGACCAGCCCGGTTTTGGGCTTATGCGGCTAGAGGGCGGATTTACCGGTTTCGACGTCGAAATCGCACAATTCGTTGCCGCCGGGCTCGGATTCGAACCGAGCGATATCGACTACTACGAAGCGCCCTCTCAACGGCGGGAAGAAATTCTCGAATACGACAATGTGGATATGGTGGTGTCCACCTACACCATCAACGATCGCCGCCGTGAACGGATCAGTTTCGCGGGCCCCTACTACATCGCCGGTCAGCAGTTGATGGTAAACGCTGACGACGAGCGAATCACCGGTCCAGAATCATTCACCGAACACCCTGATGCAACGGTGTGTTCGGTCACTGGGTCAACGCCCAGCCAGGAGATTCAGCCGTACCTCGCCAATTTGAGCCAACTCGTGCTTTTCGACGTCTACTCCAAGTGCGCGGACGCGCTTCGCACCGGGCAGGTTGACTCGGTGACTACAGACAACGTCATCCTTCTGGGCTTCGTCGCGAAATCCGACGGTGAGTTCAAGATGGCGGGTGAGCAGTTCACAGAAGAGCCCTACGGCATTGGCATAACCAAAGGCGATGTTGCGTTTTGCGAGTTCATCAACGAACAGGTTCAGCTCGCTTACGACTCGGGTGCCTACACGGAGGCATGGCTCGACACGGCGGGCTCCGTAGAAGGTGCCCAGACGCCGGAACTCCCGGAGTTCGATCCATGTACCTGACCGCTCTGCGCAACCATTCGGGCCCAGCTATCGGAGGGACAATTCGATGGGCGTGGTAATCGACAATTTCGACCTGTACTTATCTGGGTTCCTGACGTCGGTGATGATCTGCCTCTGGGGCCTCATCGGGTCACTTATCCTTGGCGTGATCATCGCGACGTTCCGGGTATCACCAATCCCTATCCTCAAGTGGGTCGGTTCGGCCTATGTAACGGTGGTCCGAAACACTCCACTGACGCTGGTGCTGTTCTTTTTCGCGTTCGGTCTCCCAGAACTGGGCATCAACACGTCCTATTACGCGTTCGGTCTGGCGGCGCTGATCATCTACACCTCAGCATTCGTCTGTGAGGCCGTCCGCTCGGGCATCAATTCAGTGTCCGCCGGTCAAGCTGAAGCTGCGCGCTCCATCGGCCTCGGTTTCGGCCAGTCGCTGACGCTCGTGGTACTGCCTCAGGCGATGCGGACAGTGGTGCCGCCGCTGGGCAGCGTCATCATCGCGATGTTCAAGAACTCCGCGGTGCTCGGCGCGTTCGGCGTCGGAGGCGACCTCTGGAGCACCGGGATGGACCTGTCGAGCGCACAAGGCTACGCACCGCTGCCCGTTTTCATCGGTGTCGCAGTCGGATACCTCTGCATCACCATTCCTTCCGGACTGGCTCTGCAGGTTATTGAGCGGAAGGTGGCGATCGCACGATGAAAGCCCTCACGACTCTGAAGCCTCCTGAACACGGCGCCACCGTGCTGTTCGACGCGCCCGGGCCCCGCGCGCGCCGTCGCACTTTGATGTTCAGTGTCATCGCTGCCGTCGCGGTGCTCGCAGTCATCGGTGTCGCGATCCTCCAGTTGGTGCGGTCGGGACAGTTTTCGTATTCGAAGTGGGGACCGCTGATCGACCCCACCAACGAGTACTTCGCTCACGTGTGGGCACGGCTCGGTGATGGCTTTTTGCGAACGCTGATTGCCGCGGTACTCGCGATCGCGCTCTCCCTGATCATCGGTGTAGCTATCGGTGTGGCACGCATATCCGCGGGCAGGATCACGCGGACACCGATTGTTGCGTTTATCGAGCTGTTTCGCGGATTACCGGTCATTCTCGCTATCTATCTGGTTTCGCGATTGGCGGACGAATTCCGGGTCGGTGTGTCGATCCCTGGCGACAACGTGCTGCGTTTCGACCTCTCCGTACTGCCAGGCGGGGACCTTTTGTGGGTGCTGGTTATCGGCCTCACCGCCTACAACTCGGTCATCATCGCGGAGATCGTGCGAAGCGGTGTCGTGTCGCTGCCCAAGGGCCAGAACGAAGCCGCACTCGCGCTTGGCTTGACGCGGTGGCAGAGTCTTCGGATGATCCTGCTGCCTCAGGCTTTCCGGGTGATGCTGCCGGCCCTGATCAGCCAACTCGTCGTCGTTCTGAAAGACACCTCGCTGATCGCTGTGCTTGGCGGTTACATCGAACTGCTGAAGATGAGCCGCCTGGTCATCGAGAATCTCGCGAATCCCATTCAGGTGTATGTCGTGGTCGCCGCTATATTCATTGCGGTCAACTACGCGCTGACGAAGTTCGCCGAGTACGTGGAGCGGACACTCGCAGCGCGGACGAGTGGGTAGACGGCGGTCCGACGCCGCCAGGCTCAGGTATCGAGAAGTTCGCGCTTGACGATCTTCCCGGCAGCGTTGCGCGGTAGGGCGTCGAGAAACTCGATGTCACGAGGCACCTTGTAGCGCGCAAGTTGTGCGCGCACCAAATCTTTCACTTCGTCGGCAGAGAGTGTCTCGCCATCCCGGAGGACGACGAACGCCCGCAAGCGCTGACCGAATTTGTCGTCATCGACACCAACACACGCGGCTTCGGCGACGGACGTGTGGCTGGCGATGACGTCTTCGACTTCTCGCGGATACACGTTCTCCCCGCCGGAAACGATCATTTCGTCGTCACGGCCTACTACGAACAGACGGCCCGCCTCGTCGAATCGTCCGAGATCACCTGTCGCCATGAGGCCACCGATACGTTCCTTGTCACCGCCACCCGTGTAGCCCTCGAAAAGGTGTGCGTTGCCGACGTAGATGCGACCTGTCTCGCCTTGCCGCACTTCCTTGCCGGATTGGTCGAAGAGCCGCACAGTCGTGCCGCGGGTCGGCCGCCCAGCGGTACTCGGCGCCGCGCGCAAATCCTGCGGGGTGGCGATTGTGGCGTTGGCAACCTCAGTGGAACCGTAGAGGTTGTACAGGTTGTCGCCGAAGGAATCCATCCACCGAGTAGCGAGGTCACCCGCCAGCGCGGAACCCGAGACCGCCACCACTTCGAGGGACGACGTGTCATATTTGTCGCGAACGTCCTTCGGGAGATCGAGGATGCGCTGCAGCATCACCGGGATCGCGATGAACGCTTCGCATTTCGAGCGGTCGATCTCCGCGAGCCACTCCTCGGCGCTGAACCTGCGCCGCATCACGACAGATGCGCCCAGCCCCAGCGCCATCACCAGGTTCGCGAGACCCCACGCGTGGAAGGCCGGCGCAGCCAGACCGATTCGCATCCCCGCGCGAAGCGGGATACGGCCTAGGAGCGCTGCCGGCGCCTCCAGGGTGAGAGTGCCACCAGCTGCGACAGCACCGCGGGTAGCGCCTTTGGGAGTTCCCGTTGTCCCGGAGGTCAGGATCGTGAGCTTCCCTGACCGATTAGGGACCGGCGGACGACGTCCATGATATTCGGCGGCGAACGATGCGAGGCTGGGCGCATCACCATCAGGTTCGGCGTCGCTGAGCACCCGCAGCATGTGTGCGGGACTGTCCCCCATCAGCGCGTGGAATTCCGTGTCGTAGATAACGGCGCACACGGCCTCCCGCGTCGTCACCTCCTGCAATTGGGGTCCCGAAAACTCAGTGTTCAGCAACAAAACGTCAGCGCCGACTTTCGCCACTGCCGTCGCGGCCTCAAGGAAACCTCGGTGATTGCGCGCAAGAACGCCGACCGTGTCGCTTTCAGTGACACCGTGCAGCGCGAGACCGCTTGCGATCGCGTTGCTGCGCTCGTCCGCCTCAGCATAGGTTTGGGTGCCGAACTCATCGATGATGAGGGGCGCGCCGCCGCTGCGGATCGCCCCCGCCGCGACCGCTGTCCCTAGGCTCAGCCCCCACGTCCGCGCTGCCCACGCGAGCCGGACTAGCGTATCTGGCCTCATCGGCCGCACAATCCCTCTGCGCGCCAGTACACCGGCATACGTAAGTTCCCGAATGGCGCGGCGGGGCAACGAGGGTGGCGCTGGCTGTGGTGCTGTCTTGTGCTCGGCCTCGAGCTTCGCTGCCTCAAGCGCATTGGTGAACATCGAGTGCACCTTGGGATAGGCGGCGAGATCCGCGACAGTACCCAGCACACCGGGAGCGTCATAGGCGAAGCGCAGCGTCAGCGCTGTGCGGCCATTGCTGAGAGGCCGGAAGCGCAGGCGCAGACGATGATCGACGCCGGTGAACGCGTTCCAGGCGAATTCGCGGGCGGGCGTGAAGTCGACGATAATGATGTCGCCGCCTACCAGTGCGGCGCCCAGCTTCAGATGAATCCGGTAACGCCCGTCAAGTGCTGGCTTCTGTCCTTCTTCTGCGGGCGTCACGGTCATTGCGGCGCCTACGAAGCGTGCGAGCTGCGCAGGGTCCGCGCAGGCTTCCCACACCACTTCGGGTGGCGCATCGACTTCGATTCTTTGCTCGAACTTCATCCGATCACCGGTAACTTCCGCTCGATCTGCAGGGCCGTCAGCACGTCCTGCATGCGCGCCAGAACATCTTCATAGACCTCGTCCCAGTCTGGGGCCTCGCCATACTCGGCGCGAAGATCAATAGGTTCCAGATACTGAATGACGATTTTTGACGGCAATGGCACAAATGGCGCGAACGGCGGCGTGAGCCCGTAGGGAACCGACACCATGATGGGGATGGTTTTGAGCCGGAAAACCCGGTCAACGCGCAGCAATCGAGCGAGCCACTCCCCCCGGGAAAGAAACAGAGCGGTCTCTTGGCCACCAATCGTCACCTGCGGAACAATAGGAACGTCGTGTTTGTAGGCGAGACGCAGGAAGCCTTTCCGGCCGCCGAAGTCCACTTTCGCTGATTCCCAGCTCGGTCTGAACACCTCATAGTCACCGCCCGGGAAGACTTGCAGCACAGCTCCTTCAGAGAGGGCTAGGTCAGCATTGGCGGGATCCGCCTCAACTGTGCCGAACCGGCGAAGAATCCAAGCGAACGGTGAGTTCAGCACCAATCTGTGGGCGAGTTGATAGAACGGCCGTTGCGTACCGAGGTACGAGGAAATAGCGAGCTGGGAGATGAACACTTCGGGTGACTGCAGGCCGCCGGTGTGGTTGCCGACGATCAGCGCTGGGCCCTTGCCAGGTATATGGTGTAAACCCCGCACGTCGGGGCGGAACCAAAGGCTCATCAGCAACCACAGCCCGGGGAGAAGTTCGCGGATCGAATCCGGATCGCGGGCTTCTAGATCACCGGGCCGGAACCGCGGCATCAATCCCGAAAGGGGCCGGGTGAACGTTCCTGTAGCCCCCTGCGCCAGAGCCCGCACGGTACCGAGCATCTGCCCAGCTACGCTCTCGCCGAAAGCCATCGCGCTCCTCGATTCGGTCAGTGCAGGTCCCGGGTGCCGGTGCGCCCAAGTCTAGGGCGAGGGCTGGGCAGGAGGGCGAGAGTTCGACGAAGCAGCACCGTCGAAGTACTGGTCCAGTCCCTGCTTGAGGTTGTGATCGACGGCTCGAGCCAGCAGGATGTGAACTGACTTCACCGCCACATTCTCAAGCCGCGTGATGGCGTCGATAGTGCGGCCCACGTCCTCTGTGCGTTCTGGTGCGCCACTTCCGCGCTGCTGATTTTCGATCAGGTCCATTCCTGCCCTGATCATGATTTGAGCGATCTGGTCGACGTGCTCGGTCACGGCACCCATGACGTCTATCAGAGGGCGCAGTTCGAAGCCGAAATCGCGCAGTTCGAGGAACGCTTCGACCAGTTGCGTTTCCGCGAATACGGCGTTGTCGTTGCTAATCGAGACCATGCCCATCTCGATGAGTTTGTCCAAGAGTTCTCGATCGCGCGCTCCGAGGAATGCTTCGATTCCTTCCAGAGGCAGCTCGAGTGTCTCGTCGCGGGACCACGTCGTGGTGACGGCGCTGGGCAGTCCCAGAATTTCAGCGAGACTCTTGCCGCTCTCCCACCCCTCAATGAAATCGATGATGTGCGCGCTGGTGAAACCGCGCTGGAGCAGCGTGTCAATGAGCTTCAGCCGCTCCAGGTGTGACTCATCGTAGAAGTTTATCCGGCCACGACGCTGGGGTTCGTGCAACAGGCCGCGTTCCCGATAGGCACGAATATTGCGGGTGGTGGTGTTGGCGGCCTGTGCAAGGTCATCGATCTTGTACTCCGCCATCCGAAGCTGGTCCTCCCGCGCACGGTCGCTTGAAAGTGGTGATTTACCTTCTTTCTACCAGGCGTGGCTGAACCACTGCGTCGAAGTCAGCCATATCGACGGCGCGTAGCTGGTGGGCGAACTCAGTGGCGAAACCCGGGAACATGGTTGCGTTGAATTTGTCTTCCGTGAGATACCAACTGGAGCAGCCAGAATTCCATGTGGTTCGGCGCAGGCGCCGCTGCAGCCGGGCGTTGTATGTGTCTTGTCGATCTCTGCGAACATCGAGCATCGTGAGATCACGCTCAACGATGATTTTGATCGCTTCGGTGATGTAGTCGATCTGTGCCTCCATGTAGACCAGCGCTGAGTTGTGGCCTGGCCCCGAGTTGGGGCCGAATGTGAAGAACAGGTTGGGATATCCAGACACAGCGACGCTCTTGTGGGCATACGCGCCGCGGCTCCACTCGTCCGCAAGCACTCTCCCACCGCGGCCTCTGATGGGAATGGGTGTCCCAGTTTTCGACACATCGAATCCGGTCGCGAAGACGATGCAGTCGAATTGGTGCTCGATGCCTTCTGCTGTGCGAATTCCCTTCGGTGAGATACGCACTATAGGCCAGGTCACCAGCTTGCAGTTGGTGCGCTGCAACGCTGGATAGTAGTCGCTGGTCATCAGCAGCCGCTTGCATCCCGCGCGAAAATCCGGCGTTAGTTGACGTCTGAGCCAGGGGTCTTTGACCTGCGCCCGCAAGTGAGCCTGACCGACAAGCTCAACCGCGCGGGTAAGTGGGGTCTTCCAGACAACACCAAGCGCAACGGTCTCGTGCCCCCAGAACCAGGCTTGCCGTGCGGCTGACTGTGCGGCGGGCAGCTGGCGGTACAGCGCCTTCGTTGCACCACTGGTTCGCCGGTTTATGCGTGGGAGCACCCAGCCAGGCGTGCGCTGGAAAACCTTCACCGATTCCGCGTTCTTAACCAGTTCAGGAATGATCTGAACGGCACTGGCGCCGGTACCGACGACAGCAACTTTCTTGCCTGCGAAATCGTAGTCATGATCCCACCGCGCACTATGAACCTTGTGGCCTTCATAGGTTTCAATGCCGGGAATGTTAGGGAAACTGCAGTTGGACAACGGGCCCGACGCAACCACTATGGCGCGGGCGTGCAGGGCTGGCTGGCCTTCTACAGCGACGGTCCACAGGCCGGTGGTCTCATCGAAGTCGAGTGAAGTGACGTTGTGGCGGAATCGGATTGAAGGTTGCAGGTCATACTCACGCACCATGTGTTCGATGTAGGTGAGGATTTCGTCGCTGCCTGAGTAGGTGTGCGACCAGTCCGGGTTTGGCGCGAAGCTGTAGGAGTAGAGCTGTGACGGGATATCGCAGGCGGCGCCAGGGTAGGTGTTGTCACGCCACGTGCCACCCACCGCAGTGCCCCGCTCGAGAATCATGAAGTTGTGGATACCCTTATGCCGCAGCCGAATCGCTGCACCGAGTCCGGCAAACCAGCACCTACTATCGCCACGTCGAGTGGCGCCGGGGCGCTCATGCGGCGGCCTCGTACGTCAGTTCCTTCGACCACGCAGGCTGGGGCCGGAGGAGTCGCCTCGGGTAGCGAGCAGTGAGCTTTACCATTGTGTCCGCAAACAGGTGGTACGGGTGGTTACGGTCGATCACCATTGCCGCATGCACCTTGATGATCTGGTACATCGGTAGCCGTCGCGAGTACGCGCTGCGGTCCCCGGCAGCCTTGAATCTCTTGAGTGCGGCGTAAAGCCTCTCCTCGTCCACTCCCATCGCGACGACGTTGTCACGCATTTTGTTCAGCAAAGGCACGTAACTGAGCGCACCGACGATGAGCGACGGTTTGAGCCAGCCACCGACGAGGTCTATGGCCATCTTCCGTGCCGTCGCGTGTCCGAGAAGGTCCATCACGCCAAAGTCCACGGCGAGATGCCGGGATTCGTCAGCATTGATCTTCCGGAATACGTCCTGACAAACGGGATCTTTGATCTCGTCAACGATGAACTTCACCAGCGCACCATCGAGCGCGACTTCCAGCATCGGGATCACGGTGCCGAGGAAAGAGAGGGACATGCTGTCGGAGTATTTGTCGAGCCAGTCGATCACCAGCTTGACATTGATGTTGGGTTCGGGGACTCCGTCGCCGTCCAGCATGCCCCAGCGGCGCATCAGTGCAAGCTCCGCGTTAGCGTGGCGCTGCTCCTCGGCGTGGAAGTACCGGTAGATCTCTTTCAGAGTGTCAGTTGGTGCTTTCTTCGCCATTGCGGCAAACCCTCGTGCACCAACATTTTCGATCCACACGAGGTCGGCCATGAATGGTTTGAGCCGTGCATGCAGGTCGGGACTTATTGTCTCCACGCCGGGAGCATCCCAGTCGATGTCGGCGAGTGACCATTGGCGTGCCTTGATCTTGGTTAGCATCTGATCGAAGTCGAAGGACATGTCAGGCTCCTGTCGTTTCACGTACGGGTGGTTGCGCTTGCTCGCGCGGAAGGGTTCTGTTCATCAGCCCGAGCGCCCAGGTGTACTGCCGGGGCAGGTGGCGCTTGAGATGCCAGAGGGCATGTGCATCGAGTTGGGGCAGGATGTATAAACGGCCTTTGTCGTGGGCGTCGAGTGTCATGCGCGCGACTCGTGCGGGTGAGTGTCCTGTCCATTTCATGAGGAAGTCAGCGAGCCTGAAGGACTGAGCGGTGATCCGTCCGTCGCGGGCGACGTTGGTCTTGACGAATGTCGGGCATAGAACCGAAACGGTGATTCCCGTTCCGTTGAGTTCGGCGGCAATCGTCTCCGAGAGCGATACCACCGCTGCTTTGGAGACGTTGTAGGGAGCCATCAGTGGCGCTGCTGCGAATCCCGCAGCGGACGCCACGTTGATGATTCCGGCTGGTTGCGTCCGCCGCAGCTGCGGCATGAACAGTTCGCAGCCGTAGACGACTCCCCAAAGGTTTATGCCTAAGGCCCACTCCCAGTCGGTGAAGCCGATCTCGCCGACCGGTTTGCCACCGATTCCGACACCCGCATTGTTGACGACCAGCGTGGCTGGACCGCGGAAAACGGTTTCGGCGTGCGCGGCGAGATTCTCAACGTCTCCGCGAACCGAGACGTCACAGAAGTACGAGTGGGCTTTGCCAGGGTATTTCGCGTTGATTTCCTGCGCGGCCTTATCTGCCCGGTCACGGTCGACGTCCGCGCAAATCACGTCGCCGCCTCTACGGGCAAGTTCAACGGCGATGCTCCGTCCGATGCCGCTGCCCGCACCTGTGACTACGGCGCGTGCGCCGTACGAAGGCTTTGTCCTGTGCTGGTTCATGATTAGCCTGCCTGCTCATTAAGGGACAGGTCGCTGGACGACCAGGCTCTGGTTATGAAATGCCCCGCGCGGCGCAGAGCTGGCCGAGCCTCCGGAATAAGGCGTGGCAGCGCCTGGAAAACGTGCATCTGACCGGGCCAGATCTCCAGTTCGCAACTGCCCCCGGTCTGGGTGACAAGGGCACGTAGGTATTCGGCATCGGCGCTGAGCATCTCTTCCCCGCCTGCTTGCACCAGCAGTGGCGGCAGCGCGGTTCCGGCAGCGAGACCGAGCTTTATTCGTGGATGATCCGCGGGGTGCCTGCCCGTGTAGAGGGATACCAGCTTGCGTGCATTTTCGGCGCTGATCATCGGATCTCTGCGAGTTCGTTCCTTGGCTTCAGCAAGAGAAAGCGAGAGATCGATGAGCGGTGAGAACAGCACCGCCGCGGAAGGCTGGGGTGTTTGGGTTCGCGCGTTTTCTATGAACAAGTCAACCGCCAAGTGACCGCCGGCCGAGTCCCCTGCGACCACTATCTGGTCGCTCACGTAGCCCTGCCCAAGGAGCCACCGATAGGCCGTCTCGATGTCCTGCGCGGCGGCAGGGAACGAATGTTCTGGCGCCAGCCGGTAGTCGACAGTGAAAACAGGCGCACCAGATGCCTGCGAGAGCCTCGATGCGAGTCCCCGGTGCGTACGGGCTGAGCACACCACATAACCACTGCCGTGGATGTAGAAGATCGCCCGATCGGACTGTGTGACACCTGGCCCTCGTACCCACTCCCCCCGGACTGCGCCGGACCTGACCTGTTCGACGCGCGTACCACGCAGAGGCGGCCCGAGAACCCCCATCGAAACGGACACTAGCTGTCGTGCGAACCACACGCCGGGCCTGTTGAGCGGAACAACATTTGTCAAATTGCGCAGCACACAACGTGTTCCAGTTGCCGCTGCCCGCGAACGCCATGATGCCTGCCGGGGCACAGCGCGAAGCGGGGATCTCGTCGACGTTGACTGATCTACCATGCACATAGCATCATTCATGATTGTGCCAGTTGTCAATGGCACAATGAACAGAGGTAAGAAGTCGTGTCGGTAAGTTCTAGAAGGAGCCACGAGGATGCCGCCCCTAAATCAGCTCACCATCGACGAAGTGGTGCGCGAAACGCCCGATGCAGTCACCCTCGTGTTCGAACCACCGGCGTCTGGTGCGCCGCTCGCGTACCAGCCCGGACAGTTCCTTACATTTCGCGTTCCAGACAGCGGCGCTGGATCGGTCGGTCGCTGCTACTCGCTGTGCAGTTCACCCGCCACAGACGCCCGACCAGCTGTAACAGTGAAGCGCGTGCCAGGCGGATATGCTTCTAATTGGTTGTGCGACAACGCTATGCCTGGATTGGCACTCGACTGCCTAGCACCCAGCGGATCATTCACGCCGCAGGACTGGGATCGGGATTTCCTTCTGTTTGCGGCGGGAAGTGGCATCACCCCTATCATGTCCATCATCAAAACGGCACTACACGACCACCGCAACTCGCTCGCTCTCGTCTATGCAAACCGAGATCACGAGTCGACGATCTTCGCTTCGCAGCTTGAAGAACTCGAACACAGATACCCCTCTCGATTCACGGTGCACTACTCGTGGGACTGTGAGTCCGGACTGCCCAATCCCGATTCCCTCGCAGCGAGGCTCACAAGCATCCCTGTCAACGGTCGGCATGACGCCTACCTGTGCGGGCCCGAACCGTTCATGGACGTTGCCGCAGCAGCACTCGAAATAAGCAACATGGCCGCGGGCCGCATCCACCGCGAGAAGTTTCAGTCCCTGACTTCGAACCCATTCAGTCATGCCGACGGGGCGCGTGAGCCGCAACCTAAAGAAAAGGATCTGTGCACGGTCCGCGCCACTGTTGACATCGCCGGTGACAGGCACGAGCTTAAATGGCCCCGTGAGTCCCGATTACTTGATCTGCTATTGAGCCAAGAGATTGACGCCCCCTACGCATGCCGTGAAGGTTCCTGCGGCGCCTGTGCATTCACCCTCATTAGTGGCGAGGTGAAGCTTCTTGCCAATGACACGCTCGACAGTTACGAATTGGAGCAAGGTGTACGCCTCGCCTGTCAATCAGTTCCGCTGACCGACGACGTTGAAATCGAATTCAATTAGTTACCCGCGGTGTCGCAGGGCCCGGGCAAATCGGGACTCAGATGCAGGGTGTCGTGAACAAGGTGACGTGGAAGAACGAGACTTCCCACTGAGTCCCGAAACCGCCTGGATAGACGCAGAAATGCGGATGCGGCCACATTTCCGGAGCGGCGCTCGCAACAGCGGGCGCCCCAGTCGTGACGCCCGCAGCGAGGGCGCCGACTATCATGAATTGACCAATTCGTTGTTTGAGAGCCATCGTGGCCTCCGAGGCTGGCTGGGTTCAAGATAACGAAGCTATTTTAGCGCTAATTAGTCACGTTTGGAATGCTAGATTTCTGATTTCGAAGCGAGAACCAGGCTAACGGTTCCATTTTCAACAATCAGCCCCAACTATTGAAATATCAAAGACCGCACTAATGCGAAAGAATAGTTTAGATTTCGAGCGATTCCCTCAGCTATCGAAAGCGGGTGTTGACCGAGCAGCCAGCATAATGAGCGCTGGCATTATTCGGTTGCGGATCTCCGCCGCCCGCAGTGGAATGAGACCGTGATAAACAGTCATGGCTTGTCCGGGCGCGTCGCGCTGATCACGGGTGTCAGCCGTCGTCAGGGAATCGGCTATGCCGTTGCGCGACGCCTCGCTGCGCTCGGGGCCAGGCTATACCTCACACACTGGGTTCCACACGACGCAGCACAGCCGTGGGGTGCTGACGACCTGGGCGCCCTGCTAGGCGACCTCCCCGGTGCTCCGCGGGTAGTGGACCGCAGTGTCGACTTCGCTAATCCCGATGCGCCACAACAGGTGATGGATGAGGCTGTTCGCGAATTCGGGCACATCGATATCCTGGTAGCCAACCATGCACGGAGCGGCAGTGACGGGAGCCTCTTCGACATTGATGCCGACATGCTCGACGGGCACTGGGCCGTGGACGCCCGCTCCGTACTCCTGCTGACACAAGCGTTCGCGCGGCAGTACCGCGCCGACCGAAGCGAGATAGCTGACAGAGGGCGCGTCGTCTGGATGACCTCGGGTCAGCATCTCGGGCCCATGCGTGACGAGATTGCGTACGGATCGGCGAAATCGGTGCTGGCGGGAATGACCCAGACGGTCGCATCAGACCTGATTGAACGCGGCATCATTCTCAACACCGTCAATCCCGGCCCGGTCGATACCGGTTACCTCACGGCAGCGACAACCGATCGGGACGTATCGCTGGTAACGGAAGTACACGCCGCGTTCCCCCGGGGCACAGTGGGTACGCCCGATGACCCGGCACGGTTGATCGCTTGGCTGGTCTCTGACGAAGGACGCTGGGTTGTCGGCCAAGTGATCAATTCCGAGGGCGGATTCCGACGCTCGAGATGATAAGTCGGTTTTTTGGGTGTGGGTGTGTGCCCGGCGGGTGGGGTGTTTCCGGCCGGGTTGTGGGGTGTGCTGGGTGTTAGAAGGGTGGTTCGGTGCCGGTGGTGTTCTGGCAGCGGGTGGCGTGGTTGATGCCGCGTTCGGTGCGGACACGGGCGGTGCGGTGTTGGGTGCGGGTGCGGGTTTTTCGCGCTAGTTGTGCGGGTGCTGTGTGCGGGGCGGGGAACGCGGGTGGGGTGCCGGTGAGTAGTTCGACGGGCCCGGACTTGTAGAGGGTGTAGGTCAGTCCGCTGGGTGCGTGCAGCACCATGGTGTTGTGGCTGCCCGGGGTGAAGGTCCAGCCGCAGAAGGTTTTGATCCGGTGATGGCCGCGGCATAACGGGCCCAGATTCGCCGTGACCGTGCGGCCCCCGGCCTCCGGGGCGGCGTGGTTGAACGGATCGTGATGGTCGAGGTCGCATTCCCATGCCGCCCGGTCACAGTGCGGCCACTGGCAGGTGCCGTGCTCGGCCCGGGCTTGATCGGCAATCTGCCGGCTGGGCCGGTACGTCAGCGCCGCGTCGCCCGGGCAGGCCGGCTCCGACGGGACCGGATCGCTCAGTACAGGCGGATCAGCCGGGACTGCGGGGTGGGTCTGGCTGGGGGTCAGGGGGCGGATGACCGCGTGGGCGGCGATCTCGCGGGCGAGGGCGCTGTCGATGATGCCGTACCCGTCGAGATACGCCGGGGTGGTGTGGTCCTGCCCGGTCAGTGCGGTGTCGGTGAGGATGACATGCACGACCGGTTTCCGGCGGGCAGGCAGCTCACCGCGCTGGGTGCAGTCGGAGCGGGCCTGTCACGATTTCTGTGTAAGTTCTAGATGACTTACGTCCGTTTTTACGCTATCAGAATTTCAGTCTTCCCGGGAAGGTTCTCGCCAGTGTGTTGAGGGCGATTTTCCAGCCGGGTGTCGCAGTGCCGGACGTGCCGCCACGCCAGCTAGAGATGTTTCGTAATCCCAGGTAGAACAGCTTCATCGCGGCATCATTGTCCGGGAAATGCCCCCGGTTCTTCGTTATTTTCCGGAGCTGGAAATTGATCGATTCGATCATATTTGTCGTGTACACGACTTTTCTCAGCTCGGCTGGATAGTCGAGGAATGGAATGAATTCCTCCCACGCCAGTTCCCACACATCCACGGCGCCTGGGTATTTATCACCGAATTGTTTCCGGAATTCTTTCAGCGCGAGCTCGGCGCCCTCGAGGTTCGGGGCGGTGTAGATCCGCCGCATCGCTGCGGCGACCCTCTTGCGGTCATCGTGAGAGACGAACCGTATCGCATTGCGCAGGACATGCACGACACATGTCTGAACCGTGGTATCGGGGAACACCGAGCGGATCGCGTCGGGCAGCCCGGTCAGGCCGTCGCAGCAGGCGATGAGGATGTCACGCACGCCGCGGTTGCGCAGATCGGTGACGACTTTCTGCCAGAAGCGCGCCGCCTCGCTATCCGCGATCCAGCAGCCCAGGGCATGCTTGAACCCATCGGTGTCCACACCGATGGCCAGGTACGCCACCTTGGTGGACACGATGCCGTTGTCGCGGACTTTGATGCGGATCCCGTCGACGTACAGGATCGGGTACACCTCATCGAGCGGGCGGGACTGCCACTGCCGGATCTCGTCCTCGACCACGTCGGTGACCTTCGAGATCAGCTCCCGGGATGCGGAGACACCGTACACCTCCTTCAGGTGCGCCTCGATATCACGGGTGGTCATACCGCGCGAGTACAGCGACAGGATCATCTCCTCGATGCTGCCCGTCCGCCGCTTGCGTTTCGGCACGATCCTCGGCTCGAAACTGCCCTGACGGTCACGCGGCACCGAAATCTCAACGGGCCCATTATGTGTGGAAACAGTTTTCGTGTTTTTCCCATTCCGGGAATTACCCGTGCCGCGCCCGGCCGGGTCACCAGTCTCGTAACCAAGATGCTCAGTCATTTCCACATCCAGAACCCGCTCCAGCACCGCCCTGGTCATGTGATTCAGCAGGCCATCCACACCATCAAGCGGCGTCCCGGAAGATTTCGCCTCCTGAATAAGAGAATCAATCTTCTCCTCCGGCAAAACCTGCGCCAGCAGCCGCGCGGCACCCCCATCGCCCGCCAGCACCGGGGGCACCACCTTCTCACCAGCCGATATCTTCTCTGCCACAAGGTGTCCTTCCTGACCGGTCCTCACACCAGCCGATCTTGACCCACCCAGGACTTACACACTTGTCATGACACGCCCGTCGGAGCTGCCGCACCGGCACACCAGGCGGGACTCACCATGGACCAGCGCGGTCAGCGCGTCTGCTCGGCGCACCGGGAACGGGCGCGGGTCCTGCGCGCAGACCTCTTTCGCCATTTCCGTGACCCGCGCGTCGAGGAACCGTCCCTCGTCTGCGCGCAGACTGGCCAGCACATGCACCATCCCGTCCTCCGCGGCGGAGACCTCGACATACCGTTCGTCCTGCGCGCGCTGCCGCCGCACCCGGATCCCGTCCGGATCCACCGCGGTGATCACCCGGTCCGCGAGATCACGCAGCCGCCGCCCGGTCGCGGTACCGCCACGGGCCAGCACCCGCGCCAGGATCTGCTCCTCGACCGCCCCGATCGCGGTCTCGGTCACATTCCGGGTCGCGACCTCGACCTGACGGGCCTGATACACCGACACCAGTCCCGCCGCGACCGCTTCCCGGAACCGCGGCAGCCGCGCTGCGAGCGCGTCCCCGAAATTCACCACATCCCCGGCCGCGCGGCGGCTGATCCCCAGCGCGGCACCGATCTCCGCTTCGGCCTGCTCATACGCATCCAGCACCCACCCGTCCCGCTTATCCTCCCGCGCCCGGTACCGGCGGAACAGCTCCGCGGCAGCCGCGTACTTCCGCTCCGCGACCACCGACTCCAGCCGATGCCACACCGCCGCCACCGCGATCACCCCCGCATCATCAAGCTCCCCGAAATCCTGCACCCCAACACCATCCAGCGCCCCCACCAGCAAATCGAACATACGAACGACGCTAACAACCACCCCTGACAAAAACAGACACCAGGGCGGAGGCGTCACCTGTCCAAGATGATCGCGAGGCCGCGGACAAACGACTCGTCGAGGTCGGGATCGTGGGGTATCAGTCCGAGTGTGCTTGCCTGACTGTGCAACTGGGTGGCCTGGGTGTGCCCGATGACATAAATCAACAGCGTGCGAGCGATGTCAGGCGAGGAGTACTTCGCTAGCTCGGCTTCAAGTTCGGATGTTCCAAGCCGGAATGCCGTCGCCGTCGCGACCACTTCGGCCCCATCCCGGATGCCCAGCATGGCGTCCCGTAGTCGATGCGATACCGCAACGAGGTCCTCGTCGATAGTTACCGGGCCGACGATTCTCGCTGCCATGAGAGTCAGCAGTGTCTGCTTGTTCTCTACATGGTGATAAAGCGCGCTCGGCTGGACGTCGAGTTCGGCTGCGACGCGCCTCATGGAGAAGAACTCCATCCCTCGTGCGTCGAGCACACGAAGCGCGCCATCGATGACGTCGTCGAGTGAGTTAGCCACACGCCCAGCATATCGGCTAACCTGAACACCATTCAGGTGAACACTGTTCAGGTATGGCAGAAAGGGAATTCTTCGATGGAAAAACAACTGACAAGGTCCCGCGACACAACCGCTGACCTGGCGTTAGTGGCCCTTTTTGCCGCTCTCATCGCCGTCTGCGCGATTCTTCCCGCGCTCAAATTAACCGCAAGTGGCGTGCCGATTACGCTGCAAACGTTTGGGGTCCTACTCGCGGGAGCTGTACTTGGCGCACGTCGCGGTTTCCTGGCAGTGTGCTTGTACTTGCTCGTGGGGTTCGCTGGCCTCCCGATCTTCTCAGGAGGAGCGGGCGGGCTGGGCGTCCTCGCGGGCCCAACAGCCGGATACCTGCTGGCCTTCCCCTTTGCTGCGGCGCTGTGCGGTTTCCTCGTGGAACAGCTGCTGCGGACACACTTGAGATGGCAGACCCCGCTTGTCTTTCTAGCAGGGATTACCAGCAGTTTCGCTTTCATCCACACCTTCGGGATTATCGGACTGTCGATCCAGCTGGATGTCTCCCTCGCCCAGGCACTCGCACTCGATGTGGCCTTCTGGCCAGGCGACGTCATTAAGAACATCGCCATGGCGATAGTCGCCACTGCCGTACATCGTGCCTTTCCCGACCTACTCCCCCGGCGCTTTGCAACAAACCACGCGGTCAGCCCTGAATCCTCGCGGCAGCCTGATGGCACGCATTGAACTAGATGGTGTGACGGTTGCGCTTCCCGAACCCCATCGCGCGAAAGCAATCCTCGGTCCAGTCACAGCCTCACTAACCGAACAGCGCATCGCGCTGATTGGTCCGAACGGTTCGGGAAAGTCCACGTTCGCCCGTTTACTGAATGGCCTCACTCAGCCGTCATCGGGATCAGTCCTTATCGATGGCCTCAACACTCGCAAGCACAGTGCTGCGGTTCGGCGACGCGTCGGTTTTCTCTTCAGTGACCCTGCCGCGCAGCTTGTGATGCCAACCGCAGCAGAGGACGTGGCGCTCTCGTTGCGCCGGAGGAAACTCAGCAAGAACGAGCGGCGCATGGAGGCGCATGCCTGGCTCGCGCGTTTCGGCCTGGATCACCTCGCAGACGTCAGCGTGCATTCACTATCGGGCGGCCAGCGACAGCTACTGGCACTTACGGCAGCACTTGCCGCCGAGCCCAACGTCCTCATCGCCGATGAACCGACAACACTCCTTGACTTGCGAAACACGCGCCGCATAGGCGACTATCTTTTCTCACTCCCTCAGCAGCTCGTGATCGTCACCCACGACCTAGAACTCGCGTCGCGCTGTGACCGAGCCCTTGTGATCGACAGCGGGACTATCGTTTTTGACGGACCAGCGCGGGCTGCCACTGATTACTACCAGGCAGTTGTGGCATGACCGGGCAGCCCAATCTGCTCGGCCTCTACCAGCCCGGCACGACAGTGCTTCATCGCTTGCCTGCCGGGGTCAAGCTCGTTGCGCTGTGCGGCTTCGGTGCGACAGCATTCGCTATTCGCAGCCCGGAACTTGCAGTTGCGGCCCTAGGTGCAGCGTCCGGATGTGTCATCTGGTCACGCACCAACGTCTTCACCTTCATGCGGGCGTTGCGGCCGCTACTTGTTGTCGCGGCCATCCTTCTTGGCTTCCACTCGTGGCAGGCAGACCTCGTCCACGGGGTACAGGTGACGTCCCGCATGCTTGCCATCGTGGTCCTCGCGACGGTTGTGACAGCGACAACCTCCTCGGATGCGATACTCGACGCCGTGACGCGTGCACTACACCCACTGCGCCACTTCGGAGTCAACCCGGACAGGGTCGGCCTGGCAATCGGACTCATGCTGCGCGCAGTACCGGCTCTGCTTTCGGTCGCGTATGAAGCGCGTGAGGCGGCCCGCGCGCGGGGCCTAGAGCGAAGTCCCCGCGCCCTACTCGTCCCTATGGCTGTCCGCTCGGTCGCGCACGCTCGCGCGACCGGGGAAGCACTGGCGGCGCGCGGTCTCGGAGACGTCTGACCCGCCACTCGTCTGCGAAGATCGACCGATGGATATGAAGTCGGCGCGTCGGTGGACGATTGGAATGACCGCGGCACCTTTAGGTTTCACTGTGGCGCTGATTCCGTTCACGTTCCTGTTCAACGAAGTGGGAAGAACGTCATGGCTGGCTGACGCCGTCTTCAACTGGTTCTTTCTGCTCTTCTTCGGTGCTGTCGTCACTGTGCCCATCATGATCGGCGGTCTCATCACTGCTTCGCTGCTGCCGCGTTTCAGTCGCGGCGCGTCCGCGGCGGCGATCTTTGTCCTTCTTGTTTCGTGCGGGTTCGCTGCGTTGCTGATCTACGTTGGCTATGCCGATGCACTCACTGAGCCGACATTCGCGGACGACACGCGCTGGACGCCGAAGTTGTCGCTGCCGAGCGCCGCACTGTTCGCGCTTCCCCTGCTCCTGCTACTGGCAGGCAACGCGCGCGCGATCAGGCTTCTGCGGAGGTCCTACGGGATGTAACAGGCCACGTGAGGTGCCGGGCCGCCGTTGGCCTATTGCCTTTCCTACTAGAACGTTCTAGTATTCAGTTTACTAGAACGTTCTACATCTCGAAAGGCATCGCCCATGACACAACTGGCAGTGTGCGCGGAGATGGTATTCCTCGACCGTCCACTGATAGAGCGTGTTCGCGCGCTCGACGACGCGGGGTTCGCTGCTGTGATTTGGGATTTGAGCAAACACGACGTCGACGCCCTCGCGCGCAGTGGCGCGCGATTCTCTTCAATGACTGGCTATCTGCGCGGCACTCTCACCGATGCAGAGGGCGCCGACGAGCTACTGCGCACAGCGCAGCAGGCCACTAAGACTGCCGAGAAGCTGAACTGCCCCCGGCTGAATCTCCACGGCACTGGTCTTGATGCGCAGGGACTCCCGGTGCATCCTTCGCACGCAACTACTGGCCCAATGTGGCTGACCGCGTTCCAGACCCTGTCTAGAATTGCTGAGCTCGGCCAACAGGCGGGCGTCACATTCATGCTGGAAAACCTCAACGCAGCGGTGGATCACCCAGGCGTACCCTTCGGCAGAGCTGCAGACACCCTCGCGCTCGTGGAGGCCGTAAACAGCCCAGGACTGCGGATGAACCTGGACTTGTACCACGCACAGATCGGTGAAGGAAACCTCATCGAACTAACGCGCCGCGCTGTCGGCGCTGGCCTAGTCGCCGAGGTCCAGGTGGCTGATGTTCCTGGCCGCTGTGAGCCCGGAACGGGTGAAATCAACTATCCAGCTATCGCGCAAGTCCTCGCCGATGTGGGCTACGACGGTTCGATAGCGATGGAGGCATGGGCGAGCGGCGACGACCACCTGGCTATCGAACGATTCCGTCAAGCCTTTGCCCCATCCCCTAACTTGTGAACCCAGATAAGGACGCTCATGATCACCTCTGCCTTTCCAGTATCCGTAGGCCTCATCGGCGCCGGGAGAATGGGCACATTCCACGCTGAAGCCCTCGCACGTCGTATCCCGGAAGCACGTCTCGCGGCGATCGCCGATCCCGCTCCCGGCCTCGCCCACCGCCTCGCCCAGCAACTGGGCTGCCCCAAGGCGTACACCAGCATCGAGGAGTTGCTGGCCGATTCGGACATCGAGGCGGTAGTCATCGCGACGCCCGCGCGTACCCATGCAGCCCTCGTCGTCGCAGCATCCCAGGCCAACAAGGCGATCTACTGCGAAAAGCCCATGGCGATGACGCTCGAGGAAGCCGACAAGGCAATCGCGGCGGCAGAAGCGGCGAACGTGCCGCTCCAGGTTGGCTTCAATCGCCGATTTGACCGCGGTTTCCGCGCGGGACAGGAAAAGATCGCCAGCGGTCGGTTGGGCACACCGCAGCTCCTACGGTCGAACACGCGCGACCCTAAGCTCGCTGATCCATCCCGAATCCCGCAGTGGACGATCTTCATGGAGACACTCATCCACGATTTCGACACGCTCAACTGGCTCAACCCTGGAGCACAAGCGATAGAGGTGTACGCGACTGCGGACGCGGTGATACGGCCTGACTTCAAGGCGCAGGGCCTGCTTGATACCGCTGTCGTCCTGATCCGCTACGACAACGGGGCCGTCGCCACCGCCGACGCGAGTTTTCAGGCAGTCTATGGCTATGACGTCCGCGCTGAAGTCTTTGCCTCAGCCGGCCTCGTGACGATGGGTGACCTCCTGAGCGCCCACTCCACCACGTACACCTCAGACGGCGCATCGGCCGAAACCGTACGGTATGACCAGGATCTGTTTCGTGACGCATACATCGATGAGCTTGTGCACTTCACGCGATGCGTGCGTGAACGCCGCGCACCGGACGTCACAGGATCGGACGCACGGGCAGCGCTTGCCATTGCACTCGCCGCGATCAAATCAGTGGAAACGGGTGCACCCGTACGCCCACTGTTATCGGCTGAGAACCCTGGTTCTACCCTGTTGTTGTGAAGCGACCCACGCTAGTCACGGTGGCAAAGCGGGCAGGCGTGTCAACGGCGCTCGCTTCGATCGTCATGCGTGGAGCCAAAGGCGCGAGCGAACAGACACGGGCGCGAGTCCTGGAGGCGGCCCGGGAAGTTGGCTACCAGCCAGACGCCCGAGCACGGATGCTCCGGCAGCGTCACACCAGGCTTATTGGGGTTCAATTTGGCCTGCAGCAAGCGTTTCACAGCGACCTGGTCGAAGGTATCTATGCCGCTGCTGAACAAGCAGGGTACGAAGTAGCACTAAGCGCCGTCACTCCTGCCCGCGGCGAGGACCGGGCGGTGCAATCCCTCCTTGCACACCGCTGTGACGGACTGATACTCCTCGGACCGCAGCAATCACCCGATCGTCTTATCGAGCTCGGCCAGCAACTCCCGGTCGTTTCAGTTGCTCGTCGCCTCCGGGGCAAAGCCGCGGAGACCGTTGACGTCGTTCGTTCTGCCGACGACATTGGTGTGCACCAGGCTGTCAACCACCTCACCGCGTTGGGACATCAGCGCATCGCGCAAATTGATGGCGGCAAAGCTCCAGGAGCTGCGGACAGACGCCGCGGGTTCATGACAGCGATGCGACGCAGTGGACTAGCGCAGGGTGCCATCGTCCTGGCCGGAGGCGCCGATGAGGAGCAGGGCGCGCGGGTGGCGCGCCTGATTCTTTCGCTGAGTCCACGGCCGACCGCAGTTATTGCCTTCAACGATCGGTGCGCCGTTGGTGTGCTTGATGTGTTTCTGCGCGAAGGGATTTCTGTGCCAAGCGATATTTCGGTGGTCGGCTACGACGACAGTCGCCTCGCGAGTATGTCGCACGTGGACCTGACGACTGTCGGGCAGGATGCGGGCGAACTCGCCCGAATTGCCGTTGAGCGTGCGATTGGCCGTATTGAGGGTGCTCCTGACATCATTGACCGGGAGATCGTCTTCGAACCCCACCTTGTCGTACGGGGCACAACAGGCCCGGCCCAAGTCCGAATATGACGGCCATGACAACCCGGAATCAGTCAGACTTGTGGTGTGGAACTAAGGCGTGAGAACCGTGGTTGAAAGTGATCTGTTCTTCCGGATGCTCGACACCCTTGCGGGTGTCGAGCGAGCTCAGGGCCGCGACTATACGTCGTTTAGCGTGCACGGCAAACGATTCGGATACTACTGGCCTCGCACGCAGACTGTTGGCCTCAAACAAACTTTGATCGAGCAGGCGGCGCTAGTCGCGGAGCGACCCGACGTGTTCGAAGTCCAGTTCACGGCTGGTGGATTCGGCTGGGTGGTTGTCTATCTGGAACGGATCGAAGCAGACGAACTTTGTGAACTCCTATACGAAGCGTGGCGCCTCTCCGCGCCGGATGCCCTGCAGGAACAGCATCCGCAACCGCGGTATCTCAGCGGTCGCACCGAGTCCAAGGGAAACCCCATCTGATGACATTTACTGAGCAAGAAGTCGAATATATGCGCTCGCAGCCGGTGGCCCGTTTCGCGACCGTTTCCGGCGACGGGCAGCCCGATGTTGTCCCGGTAGCCTTCGAATTCGATGGAACGTATTTCTGGGTAGGCGGAATCGGTGCGGAAGTTCTGGGAACACGCAAGTTCCGCAACGTCGCTGGCAGCCACCACAAGGTCGCACTGGTGATAGACGATCTTGTCTCGTTCGACCCATTCATCGCGCGCTCAATCAGGGTCTATGGCCGTGCCGAGCAACCGTTTGAACGCGTCGGCGTCGTTGGACCAGGCACTTTCATACGCATCACACCTACCGTCTCGTGGAGCTGGAACCTCGACGGCAAACCGGCGGGTGACAGCTGGTACGACGCGCGCCGTACGGTTCACGAGCCGCCGCGTGAGACAGGCCTGGCATAGTCGTCATACTTGTCCGTGACCCGGTGCGCGGCGGCTACCGTAGGTTATGACCCATGACACGTACGACGTCATTGTGATCGGTGGCGGCCCCGCCGGTGAGAACGCAGCTGCCTACGCGATCGCGGGCAGCGACCGGACAGCCGCGCTCATTGAACGCGAACTGGTCGGTGGAGAATGCTCCTACTGGGCGTGCATGCCAAGTAAGGCACTACTGCGGCCAGCGCACCTCCTGTCCGCAGCGCGGGCGATGCCAGGCGTAAGTGAGGGGCTCGCACCTGGGGGGCTGAAGCGGGACGCGGTGTATGCCCGGCGTGACGCGTTCGTCAGCAAACATGACGACTCGTCACAGGTGCAGTGGGCGAACAACAACGGCATCGAAGTGATTCGCGGTTCTGGGCGGCTAGCTGGTGAGCGGCTCGTCCGGGTCGGCGATCGGACATTACAGGCCCGACACGCGGTGGTACTGGCAACAGGAACCGCGGCGAGCATCCCCGATATCCCCGGGCTTCGCGCCGCATTTCCGTGGACATCCCGCGATGCGACCAATATGCACGAACTGCCGAAGCGGGTGGTTATTGTGGGCGGCGGTGTGGTCGCCTGCGAATGTGCGACGTGGTTCGCTGCGTTGGGTGCAGACAAAGTGACGCTGCTAGTGCGCGGACAATCTCTGCTGCCCAAGGCAGAACCGTTCGCCGGTGAACGGGTTGCCTCTAGTCTGCGCAGTCACGGCGTGGAAATTCTATTCGGCACTAGCCCTCAAAGCGTCGATCGTCCAGCAGTCCGCGACACCGGCGAAGGAAAAATCCACGGCGGGCCGGTCACTGTTGATCTCGGCAATTCGGCGCTCGAGGCAGATGAGATCGTCGTCGCCGCGGGCAGAGCCCCGTCCACGAACGGACTTGGCCTTGCCACGGTCGGGATCGAAGAGGGGCGCTACGTCGAGGTTGATGACCATATGACAGTTCGAGGTGCTAAAGGCAACTGGCTCTATGCAGTGGGCGATGTCAATGGCCGCTCCCCCCTCACGCATATGGGTAAATACCAGGCGCGGGTCTGTGGTGACGTGATAGCCGCTCGCGCCGAGGGGCACCCATTTGAAGACCCGAAGTACCGAGCAACCGCGGACTTGCACCAAGCGCCCCAGGTGGTCTTCACCGCACCGGAAGTCGCATCCATCGGTCTTACGGAAAAGGCGGCCGCAAGCGAGGGTTACGACGTGGCAATAGCGGAGCTCGACATCGCAGTGGCTGGATCCGCGCTCTCACGGGACGACTTCGACGGCCACGCAAAGCTGGTAATTGACAAGAAAACTCGCTGCCTGGTCGGCGCAACGTTCGTTGGCCCGGACGTGGGCGAACTTATTCATGCCGCGACGATCGCTGTTGTTGGTGCGGTGCCACTCGAGACGCTCTGGCACGCTGTGCCGTCTTTCCCGACGGTCAGCGAGGTCTGGCTGCGACTATTGGAATCTCTGCGCGATCAGTAAACGCAGGCGTCACAGCTGACTGAGTTTTTCTGTTGCGCGATATCCCTGCGGTACACCCTCGATGACCGCGGCGATGCCATTCGAATGCTCTGTGCGCAAGGGCAAGATTTCCTGGTATGCGGACGAGTTGTACCACGCGAACGCGTCGTCACGACTAGGAAATTCGATAATGATGACGTCACCCGGCCATTCCCCTTCCATTGCGGTGAGCGCACCGCCGTGGACGAGGAACCGCCCACCAAATGGTTCGAGGGTGGCGTCGATCCGCTTGATGTATTCGACGATCTCGCGGCCTGCCTCGACGTCACGCAGGTAGGCGATCGCGTAGGCGCTGCAGCTCTTGGAGTCCAACGTGGGCATGGTTCTCTCCTCGGTCCGGTGGCCACGGTTTGCGGCCGGTGTCTTACCGAGAATTCTGCTGACCGAACGTCATTGGGTCGATTACCTCAAAGGTAAGCGCGCGGGGTCCTTCTCCTGGTATTCGGCGGCGCGGTGGTGCTAGCCCCACCGAAACCAGGGGGCCCACAGCACTGTCAAGATCGACCATCACGCTTAATGTCATGTAGGTACCTTTCACACAAACGAAGGACTCGTGATGGTTGCCCTCCGACGTCACCGCGGCGTGTTCGTATCAATCGCTACTGCCTTAGCAATCATCGCTTCTAGCGCAGCCGCGGCCGCTCAGGATTCCGACGCCGCAGCAGTCGAGCTGACCCCAGAGACCGCTCAGGACTTCCTCGACGAGCGGCTGCCCGCACTGCTTGACGCGCACGGCGCGCCTGGAATTGCCGCGGTGATCGTCGCTGACGGCGAGCAGGCCGCAGCCGGAGGATACGGATATGCCAATGTCAAACAGCAGCAGGCAATCTCGCCCTCATCCACGGCGTTCGAGACCGCATCCGTCGCGAAATCCTTCACCACGATGGCGGTGCTGCAGCTCGTAGACCGCGGACTCCTTGACCTGCACGCGGACATCAACACATACCTGGGACCGGGTGCGGAAGTAGCGGACACCTATCCAGGTCAGCCAGTCACAATGCACCATCTTCTGACGCATACTGCTGGCTTTGAGGATGCGCTGAGCGGAGATGGCGCACGCAGTGCTGACGAGCTGCCGACGCTTGAGGAATACGTGACGCGGACACGCATGAAACGCGTCCAGCCACCAGGGCGGTTCGTCGCCTACTCGAATTACGGAATGAGTCTTGCAGGCTTTGTTGTGCAAGAGGTCACGGGCACGTCTTTCGAGGACTACACCTCGGAGAACATATTTGGTCCGCTGGGAATGGCGTCGACCGAGTTCCTTCCCGCGAGCGAAGCGCGAGAAAAGTACGACGTCGCGACCACCTACTATGCGGATGGTTCACCAACGATGGAGATTCACCTGGCGGGGGCCCCAGCGGGTACGGCGGTTTCCACCGCAGAAGACATGTCCAGGTTTATACGGACGCTACTGCATGGGGGTGAACTCGACGGTCAGCGCGTTCTCTCCCCTGAATCGACACAGCAAATGCTCACCCGGCAGTCGGGAATGGATCCGCGAGTTACTGGCGCTGGTTACGGTACCTGGGAGTTTCAGCTCGGTCCGCCGTCAGGGCTCGGTCACGGCGGTGATCTGCCCGGTATTCACACGATGTATGTCGTGGTACCTGAGCTCGATATGGGCATCTACGTGGCGGTCAACGGTGACGACGGTGAGAACAGCACGGCCAGCAATCCTTTGGAGGACCTGAGGTTCTCCGTGGTCAAGGAATTCCTCGACACCTTCGCCGCCGAATCCGCGTGGCCAGACGCGGCACCGGACCCCAGCGTTGATCTCTCGCGCTACGAGGGCACGTTCGTCACCACACGGAACAGCGTCACTGACTTCAGTAAGCTTCGAGTTTTTATGGACAACCTCAGCGTCAGCGCCAACGACAACGGCACGCTGTCGATCGAGGGCTTTTCCGCTCTCGACCAGACGTGGTTCCCGGCGGGTGAAGGGCTCTTCGTCGCCGAAAATAGGGAGGACATGGCCGCGTTCGTTGAAGAGGACGGCCGTGTAATCGCACTTGCGCTGAACATCAACCCCACCCAAGCGTACGAGAAGGCTGCCTGGTACGAACAGCCACGCGCACACCTCATCAGCTGGGCCGCAGCGACATTGGTGCTGCTGACTGTCCTCGCCTGGCCTGTCGCCGCGGCTATCCGGTGGATCCGGCGGCGCGCCCACCGAGACAGCCCGCGGGGCGCTTCCCTCGCTCGCCTGATTGCTGGCCTCGCAGCCGCCTCGAGCGTGGCACTCATCGCGCTTCTTGCTTATGGCCTCGCGAACAACGCCGTTCTCGAACAATGGCTCTTCACCAGTCCTGCCTGGCTGCTACTTCCCGTGACGGTAGGCGCGCTGGCGGCGGCAGCCAGTGTCGTCGCGGCAGTGGTGTCGTGGAGGCGCGGGTGGTGGAGCACGTTCGGACGCGTGCACTATTCACTTGTCGCGCTTGCGGCACTTCTTTTCGTCAGCCTGGGATGGACCTACAACCTCATGTGGACTCCATTCGGGTGATGCAGCCGCGGCGCGTTTTCACCGGTCATCCATCTGAGTGCGAAGTGCGCTCAGGCGCCGTGTGATGTGGTCCCGTTCGGGCTCGGTGCCAGCCAGTCGGAGCGCCAGACGATACGCGGTCTCAGCCTCAGCTAGACGGCCGAGCGTCGCTAGCAAGTCGGCACGAGCGGCGGCGTAGGGATGGTAGTCGCGGAGCCGTGGCTCCGCGGCAAGTTCGTCGAGCAACCTGAGACCTGCTTCCGGACCATCACGCATCGCGATCGCAACCGCATGGTTCAGCGCGACGACAGGCGACGGCTCCAGGGCGAGCAGAACGTCGTACAGTGCGACAATCTGCGGCCAGTCGGTCGTGGCGAAGTCGTCGGCTCCGTTGTGCAGTGCCGCAATCGCGGCTTGTACACCATATGGACCTGCTGGCCCACCGCTCAGCGAGCGCGCCACAAGCCGCTGGCCATCATCAATCAGCTCGCGATCCCACAGGTTGCGGTCCTGGTCTTGCAGCAGTACCAGTTCTCCGCTTGGGCCTGTCCGTGCGTCACGCCGAGCGTGGATGAGCAGCATGAGAGCGAGAAGGCCGGTGACTTCCCGCTCTGCCGGCATCAGCCGATGCAGGATCCATGCCAGCCGGATGGCCTCGTCGGCCAGGTCGAGCCGCTGCAGTGTCGCGCCCGAACTCGCCACATACCCTTCGGTGAAGATCGAGTAGATCACCTGCAGAACGCCAGGTAAACGTGCAGGCAGTTCGTCGGATGCAGGCACCCGGAACGGGATTCGTGCCTCACGTATCTTCTTCTTGGCCCGCACGATTCGCTGAGCCATCGTTGCTGCTGGCACCAGAAACGCGCGCGCCACCTCGGGTGTGGTCAGCCCCGCCAGACAGCGCAGCGTGAGCGCACCACGCGCCTCAGCGGGCAGCGCGGGATGCGCACAGGTGAAGAAAAGCTGCAGACGGTCATCCGGAAAATCGCTCACCTCAGATGACGGCGCCACCAGTTCCGTGCGTTCCAGTTCCGCCTGCAATACAGCGACCCTGAGCGCGAGCACCCGATCCCGCCTCAACCGGTCGACCGCTTTGCGCCGGGCCGTTGTCAGCAGCCAAGCGCCCGGGCGGTCCGGCACGCCTTGTCTCGGCCAGTGGGTCAGTGCCGCTTCCACTGCCTCTGATGCGACTTCTTCAGCCAGGTCGAGGTCACCGAACTGGCTGACGAGCGACGCCAGCAGACGACCGTGCTCCTCTCGGAACACGGTGTCGACTAGCGAAGATGCCTCAGTTGAGGAGAAATCATCGGCCACCGCTTTTATGCATCGAAATCTGCGATCGGACGCACGACTATCGAACCGCTGCCCCGCGCGCCGGGACAGCGCGCTGCCCAGTCGAGTGCAACATCAAGGTTGGGCACATCGAGCACATAGAAGCCACCAAGAACTTCACGTGATTCTGCGAACGGCCCATCGGTTACCGTTCGCTCACCGTCTGGGCTTACTCGGACCGTGGTCGCAGTGACAAGGTCCGCAAGTGATTCACCCGACACCAAGATCCCGGCTTCTCGCACCTCTTTGTCGTAGACCATCCAGTCCTCGGGAGCGCAACCCTCGGCGCCACCGTTCTCGTCGACCGCACCGGCGTTGATCAGCAGCATGTATTTCATCGTTCGACTCCAGTCATAGTTTGTTTCGGTCCGCACGGCCTGAGCGCCGTACATGATGACGACGAACGGAATGCAGCCGAATCGACAGCGGCCCAAAAAAAGACTTGTAGCGACGGGGCGTCCTCAGCGAGCCGGTTTCAGCGTAGGGTTGAGGTTGCGCACCCATATCAACCAGGGGCGACAGCCGCTGCGGGACCGCGCACGTTACGCCTCGCCGCATTCCGGCTGGGCAGTCAGGAATGGCCACAGTGAACCTCACCGGATACGTCACCTCCTCCGCCCCAACAACGAAACCCCCTGCTGCGGCTAGGCCCAAGAATTCAGATGACTGCGATATGTGCGGCCATCCCACCCGCGATCATGACGCTATCTCGCTTCGGTATTGCTTGGCCACACAGAACGGCGCAATGACGAGAGGCTGTGTGTGCCCCGCGGGCTAACCACGAAGAGCCCGATATCCGCACCCAATGCGACGGTTGCTCCACGAGGGGTGAAGCGAGCGCTTCCTGACCGCGGGATTCGAGTACCCGGCATCGATAGGCGTCACTTCGACAACTGTCTGGTAAAGATCTGCGCGCCCAGCCTGCGCCAGGGCACCGGAACAGTGCAGCGAAGGTAGCGTGGGCCTCGGAAGAGGATCGACGAATTGTGCGGGGCACGAGGGCGACTTACGGGAGGTTGTGAGAGTGGGCGGAGATCCGTATCCCGACCCCGAATCCTTCCTGGTCCCACTCGAAGTTCGTCAGCCTCCCCCAGCCCGTGTACAGCGCAGCGTAATCGCAGCCGCAATAACGCTCTTGTTTATTGCCGTCGGGATTGGCGTCCTCGCTAACAGTCCGGCTGGCAGCGATATGGGCGCCTCCTCACCTGCTGACTGGACCAAGCCCGAAGCTCGTGAGAGCGGCGGCGAGACCGTCGACACGCTCCTTCGTCGGGTGGGGATCGACGAGAGCGAATTCGCACCCGAGTGCGTGCGCACCGCCGTCTGCTTCTTCGCTGTCGCCGACCATTAGTGCGCGGCGCGGCTCCACTTCGAGCGCCGATAACGCATGTTCAAAGATCTTGGGGTGCGGTTTGACCGCGCCCACCTCAAACGACAACACGAATTCGTCGACAAGACCGTCGACATCGAGCGCCGCGAACGCGGGCCGAATGTCGAACGCGATGTTGCTGAGGACGGCGATCTTGACTCCGCGCTTGTTCAGCCCGATGAGCATATCGGCGGCATCGGGATAAGGGGTCCAGCATGCCGGGTCGATCACTCGCCCGTAGAGACTCGCTGCCTGCTCTTCGCGTGTCACACCGGACTTGCGCAGAACCTCCATGTACGCGCGGCGATGTAGCGCGGGGTCGAGATCACGATTGGTCCACGCGTAAAGGTGTTCGTCATCCAGTTCAACCATCTGTCCAACTGGCGCGGTCATTCGGCGCATAATTTCGGTCAGCTGATGGACGTCGAAGGGTCGTCCAAGTTCATCTGTCAGTCCGGTCAGCCAACTGTCGTCCTCTTCGAACCTGAACAATGTGCCTGAGAAATCAAACATCACAGCGTCGAACGGCTCGTTGGGAGCAGCGGAGTAACTCATCCCAGTCATCCTAGCCGCGCACGATGACTGGCACATTTCGCCGGATCCTAGAGGTTCCCGCGAGCTTCCTGTTCACGTTCGATCGCTTCGAACAGTGCCTTGAAGTTGCCTTTACCGAACCCTGTCGCCCCATGTCGTTCGATCAGTTCGAAGAAGACAGTCGGGCGGTCCCCGATTGGCTTCGTGAATATTTGTAGTAGGTAGCCGTTTTCGTCCCGGTCGACAAGCACACCGCGTTTGCGCAGCTCTTCTGCGGGGGCGCGGACCTTCCCGATTCGGGCCTTGAGCGTGGGGTCGAGGTAGTACGCATCGGGGATCGAGAGGAACTCCACCCCCTCGAGTCGCATGTGATCGACTGTTGTGAGGATGTCTGGCGTGGCCAGCGCCAGGTGCTGCACTCCCGGTCCGCAGTAGAAATCGAGATATTCGTCGATCTGTGAACGGCGCTTGCCAACGGCCGGCTCATTGAGCGGGAACTTCACCCAATGATTGCCGTTGGTCACGACTTTGCTCATCAACGCTGAATACTCGGTGGCGATGTCGTCACCGATGAACTCCGCGAGGTTAGTGAACCCCATGACGCGGCGATAAAAGTCCACCCAATCATTCATCCGCCCGAACTCGACATTGCCGACGACGTGGTCGAGAGCGTCAAACAGCCGATCGGGCGAGCCCGTGCGCTTCCGGTATCCGGATGCGCACGATACATATCCGGGCCAGTACGGGCCGTGGTAGCGGCTGCGATCCACGAGCGTGTGCCGCGTATCGCCGTACGTCCCGATGGCAGCGCAACGGATTGTGCCATACTCGTCTGCTTCGTCGTGAGAATCACTGAGTACACGGGCACCAGCCTCGCGTGCCTGTTCAACGCAGCGGTCGACGTCCGCGACCTCGAGCCCGATATCGATCACACCGTCGCCATGCGTGCGGTGGTGTTCGGCGATCGGACTGCTGGGCGAAACCGCGCCCTTAAGCACAAAGATCACTGCACCGCTGCGGAGTACATAGGCTTGGTGGTCACGATTACCGGTTCGCGGGCCTGAATAAGCGATCAATTCCATTCCCATCGCGGACTGGAAGTAGTGCGCGCTCTGGGTGGCGTTTCCAACTGCCCACACCACAGCGTCCCATCCATTGACCGGAAAACGGTCGTGAGAGGGGTCGTACTCGACGAGGCCGACTAGTTCTCTTAACTGCTGAGCCGTGAGGCCAGCGAGCATCTCGTCGTTGGTCAGAATATGGTCGATCGTCATGACGCACCTTCTTCCCTGCTCATTCCAGGTTGGCCCCATTAAGAGCGGTGCGTCAATGTAGCTTCCTCAGCTGACTGATGCCGGCGCAGATTGCCCATCGTTGAGCGGTCATTATCGTTTCCGCTGAGCTTGCTCGCGCTCGTCGAGCATCAAGTCGATTTGTCGTTGTACGGCGCTCTTGACCTGATCACGAACTGATCGCAGCAAGTCAGTGTCGTCCTGACGGCCAGCCCACTGGCTCGTTGTGACCGGTTCTCCGAAGGAGAAGTACAAACGCTGCGGCCGTGGCACAGGCGTAGGCCCGATCCCTCGGACGAGCGGGAAAACAATGTCCCATCGGCCTCCGAACCGTTCCACAAGTGATCGGAGCGGGCTGAGCGCCGGATGGTCCGCATCGACGACGATGTCGTAAAAGTCGTCAGCGCCAACGGCCCCAAAAGGGACGATAGGGCACCCCGCCTCGACCGCGAGCCTGACGAACCCGAGTCGTTCTTTCCAGATCAGTTTGTAATGCTCATTCTTGCGCTTAGCTACCTCACGCCCGCCCCCGGGGTACAACAGCACGGCTTCACCTGCAGCGAGGAGAGCGCGGCAATTGTCACGCGTACCGTGTACCGCGCCGTACCGGGTCAGAATGTCACGCCAGCCCGGAATCGCGTAGTGCGCGTTGTCCGCTGCCCCGCGTACAAAACGTCCCGTACCGCGATGTATCTCATCAATCATGAACGGCATGTCCAGAGCCAGGAGTCCGTGGTTGCCCACCACCAGCACCGCACCGCTCGCTGGGATGTTCTCAATGCCGTGCATGACCGGTCTGGTCAACTGCCGAAACGGGGCGAGCGCAGAACGCAGGAGCGCAAGCTCTGGGGCTCCGGGCTGGAATTGCACGTGGCCTTGATCAGCGCGCTCATCGGGCATGAATGAAATCTACCGCAGGAGTCGCAGTGGCCGTCCTTGCCCTCGAATGGAATCCATCTGCGCAAGTCAACACTAACGACGTTTTCCCGCCTGTTTCGGTGACCTCCGCATGCGAATTTTCTGTCGAGTGGCGCCACAACAATCTGGCCTCGCCCGTACGATCATGGGAGGAGCGCCGAGGAGGCCGGGCAATGACTGAGCCGGTTGATGACCACTTCATTGAGGCGGTGGCCGCCATGGCAGCGCCATCGAACCTCCCGGTAACCACGAAACTTTCTGCATGCGACATCCTGGAACTGTTCGACTCTCAGCTCGGTAGTCGTCACCTCGATTTAGCGGCGCGGTGGCTTCGCGCGCAAGGGAGAGGCTTCTACACCATCGGGTCGTCCGGCCATGAGGCAAATGCCGCGGTCGCCCGGGCGACACGTGTCACAGATCCCGCATTTCTGCACTACCGGTCCGGTGCGTTCTTCCTCGAGCGTGCCAGGCAAGTGAGGGGCAGCGACCCGTTGCGGGACGTAATGCTGGGGATCGTCGCGGCTGCGGAGGAGCCCATCGCAGGCGGGCGCCACAAGGTCTTTGGACGACGCGATCTCAACGTCATTCCGCAAACGTCAACTATCTCCTCCCATCTCCCGCGCGCTGTCGGCGCAGCGTTCGCGATCGGTCGCGCAGCCAGACTCGGAACTCCGATTTTGTGGCCATCCGACGCGGTGGTCATTTGCAGTTTTGGCGACGCGTCTGCCAGCCACTCAACCGCGCTCGGTGCGATCAACGCAGCATTGCACGCGTCGTATCAACGTCTCCCCATACCGCTGCTGTTGGTGTGCGAGGACAACGGCATCGGTATCAGTACTCGCACACCGCCCGGCTGGATCGAATCGAGTTTCAAAGCCCGGCACGGGCTGCAGTACTTCAGATCAGACGGCACGGACGTCACTGACACGTACTGCGCAGCAGTCGCCGCCGTGGAGTGGGTGCGTGCGCGACGGCGGCCCGCCTTCCTGCACTTGCGCACGGTTCGGCTTATGGGCCACGCCGGGTCGGATTATGAACCGGCATATCGCACTTCGCGTGAGGTTGCGGCGGATCTGGCCGAGGATCCGCTGATCAAGACGGCACGATATCTCGTGGCGTGCGCGGGCGTCTCCCCCGAAGGAATCCTCGAGCTGTATGAGGACAAGAGAACGCAGATCTTAGATATCGCGCGAGAGGTCAGTACCGCCCCGCAGCTAGCGACCACGGAAGAGGTGATGCGGCCACTGTTCGCTGTCGCGGAAGCGAGCATCGCGGCCGAACCGTGCCCGGCTGAGACGACCGGAAAACGCGAGGAACCCGAATTGCGGACGCTCGCGCAAGCCATTAACCAGGCGCTTGCGGACATACTCAGCCAGAACCCGGAAGCCATCGTCTTCGGTGAGGATGTCGCGCTGAAAGGCGGAGTTTATGGGGTTACGCGCGGACTGCTGAAGCGTTTCGGTTCTCACCGGGTTTTCGACACCGTGCTCGATGAGCAAACGATTCTCGGCCTCGCACTGGGAACGGGACTTGCTGGCCTCTTACCAATCCCGGAAATCCAGTATCTCGCGTACCTGCACAATGCGGCCGATCAGATTCGCGGCGAGGGCGCCAGCCTGCAGTTCTTCTCGAATCGCCAGTATCGCAACCCGATGGTGGTTCGCGTCGCGAGCTACGGGTACCAAAAGGGCTTCGGCGGGCATTTCCACAACGACAATGCGGTTGGCGCGCTGCGCGACATACCGGGACTGATCATCGCGTCACCGTCCCGTCCTGATGACGCTGCCGCGATGCTGCAGACTTGCGTAGCGGCGGCCAGGAACGCGGGTGCAGTTTGTGTGTTTCTAGAACCCATTGCGCTGTATCACACCAGAGATCTGCACCAGGACGGTGATGAGGGATGGGTGGCGCGGAGTCACCCAGAGATCCATGTCCCGCTCGGACAGGCGCGGACATACGGTCGCGGGACCGACCTCACGATAATCACCTTCGGCAATGGCCTCAGAATGAGCCTCCGTGTCGCGCGCCAACTCGATCGTCTCGGAATCCATTCCCGAACGCTCGATTTGCGATGGCTGGCGCCGCTTCCCGCTGACGACATCCGCCGTGAGGCGCGCGCGACCGGCCGGGCTCTCGTGGTTGACGAGACCCGACGCTCTGGCGGAGTCAGTGAAGCGATCTTCGCGCTGCTTGCCGACGATGGATTCACCGGGCCGCTGCGCCGCGTGACAAGCAGAGATAGCTTCATCCCGCTTGGCGGCGCGGCGGCTCACGTCTTGTTGTCCGAAGCCGAGATCAAAGACGCGGCTCTCGATATCGTGCGGTCTACTCGGGTTTAGGCGATGCCAGCGACCACGTATGCCCGAAGGGGTCCTTGACCTGTCCGTAGCGGTCACCCCAGAACTGATCGGCGAGTTCCATGAGGACGGTCGCACCCGCGTCGACGGCGCGCTTCCACGCGGAGTCGACGTCCGCGACTTCGAGATGGATGACTACTGGCGAGCCGCCCAGAGCCTGCGGCGTGCTGCCCTGACCATCTCCGTACTCTGGGAAGTCGTCCATCAACATCACGAGCCCGCCGTTGATAGTCACAGCCGCGTGCATGAGCCGTTCGCCGTCTTCGGCGGGCACTCTCTGCACTTCTTCGGCACCAAATGCGGCCTTATAGAACTCAATTGCTTTTGCGGCACCGTCCACCACTAGGTGGGGCGTGACAGGTGGCATCGCGTACTCATTTTCAGCCATCACAGACTCCTCTCGCAGCAACCGTATCGGTTGAGCTACTGACCCGCGCTGCCTTCGAAATTCATCGCCCTTTCTCGTTATTCAGCGACGCGAGCATGACTTCAGCGAGCGGCGCGGAGGAGGCTGGGTTCTGACCAGTGAAGAGGTTGCGGTCGACGATGACGTTCGGCGACCACGGTTCACCTTCCTGGAAATCCGCACCGATCCGCACGAGCCGGTCTTGCAGAAGCCACTTGGCTTTGTCAGCGAGACCGGCTTGCTGTTCCTCGGCATTGGTGAAAGCAGTCATGCGGTAGCCCTCAAATGGTGACTTGCCGTCAGAACCTGTCGTTGCGAGAAGCGCGGCCGGTGCGTGGCAGACCACGCCCAGTGGCTTGCCGGATCGGAGCGTCTCCGTGAGGATCTTCGCAGAGTCCGCGTTGACCGCGAGGTCTTCCATAGGACCATGCCCACCGGGATAAAACACGGCTGCATAGCCGTCCAGATCGATGTGTTCGAGTTCAATGGGCTGCTGCAGTTCCGTGAACGAGTCGAGGGCCTGCGAAATCTTGTCTGCCCCCTCCTGGCCCCCGTTTGCATCGGCCGCGAGGCTCGCTTTATCTACCGTAGGCACAACGCCGCCTGGTGTTGCTACGACTACGTCGTATCCGGCTTCGCGGAAGGCTTCGTAGGGCGCGACGGCCTCTTCGGCCCAGAAACCGGTGGGGTGTTGTGTGCCGTCATCCAGCGTCCATTTGTCGGCGCCTGTCATTACGAACAGTATCTTTGGCATAGCCCGACCCTAAGCACGCACCGCATCACATTTCCAATAGGATTTCTGATGTCTGGTATTAGATTACTGATAGGCGGTGATTATGGCGGATGCGGCACGCGATCTGAACCATTTACGCACGTTCCTTGCCGTTCACCGCGCCGGGTCGTTCACTGCCGCGGCACGCGTTCTCGAGTTGTCGCAACCCACGGTGACAGCCCACATTGCGGCGCTTGAGCGAGAACTCGGACGCGAACTCTTTGCGCGGCGCGGAAGCGGAGTTTCGCCGGCTCCGTACGCGGACGCGCTCGCCGCTCAGATAGCGGGGCCACTCGATTCGCTCGCCGTTGCAGCGCTGCCTTCATCAGCCGATCCGCAGGACCACGCTGAGCCAGTGCATCTCGCTGGACCGGCTGAACTTCTTTCAGCGCGGGTCGTGCCCGCACTGACTCCGCTGGTGGTCCAGGGAGTACGAGTGCGCATAGCCACGGGACACACTGATCCACTCCTCGATGAGTTGCGTGTGGGACGGCATGACCTCGTCATCGCAACGACCCGGCCGCGCAGCAGGTCAGTCGAATCCGTTCCGCTGATGGATGAAGAGTTCGTTCTCGTTGCTTCACCCGCCTGGGCGGGACGGCTCAGCACGTCCGGGGTATCCCAGCGAATCGCAGACGAGGGCCCACGCATACTCCATAGAGCTCCGCTCATCGCTTACGCGGAGGATCTGCCCATCACCAGGCGATACTGGCGGCATGTGTTTGGGCGCAGACTCATACAGTCACCCTCTATTACCGTTCCAGATCTTCGTTCAGTCAAGGCCGCCGTGGTCGCCGATGCGGGGTTCGCAGTGCTGCCGCGATATCTGTGCAGCGAGGCACTTGGGAGTGGCGCGCTCGTCGAACTGTTCTCACCCGACGATCCACCGATCAACACCACCTACCTGGCGTGGCGGTCGGGGCCTCCGACCAACCCCCATGTCACGCTTGTCCGTGAGGAGCTTCGGATAGCCGCCCGGGCGTGGTGAATCTACAGGCAGCCCGCGAGGACATCGCGGAATCGCGTGAGGTCCTCTCTACTGTTGTAGACGCTTGGCGCCACTCGCAGTACGCCACCGCGGAACGAGACGTACACCCCGGCATCGTTGAAACGCCGCGGCATATCGCTGGGCCCATCCGCCGGAAGCGTGAGCCCTACAAGATGTGCGCTCCGGTGCGCTTCGGGTACCGCGCTGAGTCCCAAGCCCTCAGCGTCCGAAACGATCTGCTTGATGTGCTGCTGGGTCGCGGCTGCGATTCGGTCAATTCCCCAGGCCTCAACCTGCGTGAGCGCTGCGATAGCCATAGGTACATGGATGAAACTCGACGCTTCGCCCATGTCGTACCGTCGCGCGCCAGACTGGAAGTTCTCCGTGTACTCAACAAGCCGATTGAAATCGTCACTGCCCGCGCGCGAGAGCCAGTTGCCTTCGAGCGGCACGCCAGTGCGCAGATGCGGCGCAAACCATGCGTACGACAGGTTGAACGGACCGAACAGCCACTTGTAGCCCACGGCGCACACGACATCGGGCTGAATCGCAGTCACATCCATTGGTTCCGCCCCGAGCCATTGGCTGGCATCGACCACCAGAACAGCACCAGCTTCGCGCGCTGCTGCGCCGATGGCCACGAGGTCTACAGTGGCTCCGTCGGTCCAGTGGCACGGCGGTATAGCGACCACAGCTGTGCGTTCATCAATGGCCGCGAGGATCTGCTGCGTCCATTCGGCGGAGGGTGGGCGCGGGATTGTCAGCACCTCAGCCCCGGCGAGCGCAGCGGCTGCGGAGAACGCGTAGAACGGTGACGGGAATTCGTCGGCCAGCACGAGGACCTGGTCACCCTCGCGCAGAGCGATGTTGGATGCAGCCGTCGCCATTCCGTATGAAACTGACGGACCCAGCGCCACGCCTTCGCTGTCAAGCCCGGTGAGTGCGCCGAATTGGTGGCGCAGTTTTTCGAGAGACGTGAAGAAATCAGAGGGTGCGAGCCGCCAGGGCTGAGCCTTACGCTTGACCGCTTCGATGCCAGCTTCCGACACAGTGCGCAGCTGTGGCGACATATAGGCACAGTTGAGATACGCGACGTCTTCGGGAAGGTCGAAACGGTCGCGCTGAACCGGAAGCGGATCAGGAGTCATGGCCGCGCGTGGGACGGTTGGTCATGAGGTTGATGATACGGCTGGACCGCGTGATCATTTGTTCTGCCGTTTGGTCGGGGTGGCGCAGCCACCAGTTGACAATTGCCCCGACGATATTCATCCAGACTTCCGTCAGGACGGAGAGATCATCGGGGTCGGTGACGTGTTCCATCGCGCCTACCGCCGCTACCCCGCGGGCTGCCTGGTCGGCAAGGCGGGTTCGGATTCGGCGCGCGGTTGTGGCTGCTGGCCCGTCAGCCGGGAGAGTCCGGTCGAAAATGATGTTCCAGTCGTGCGGCCGCCGCTGAAGCGCATCGAAGAACGCTCGCAAGGTCTCTTCTGCGCGCACAGCGGTCGGCCCCTGAGCCTCGAGTGCGGTTTCTATGCGGTCGCACAAGTTCGTTCCGGCACGATCCGCGCACGCGGCATATAGCCCGTCCTTGGAACCGAAATAACTCACGATCAGGGGTTTCGAGATCCCCGCTCTTGCGGCTACCGCGGCGAGAGACGTGCCCGTGTAGCCGCTGCCGCCGAACTCATCGGTGGCTATGTCGAGGATCTGCTGCTCACGCTGCGCGCGCGGCACCCCTTTGGTTCCTGCGGTGCTCATTGTCTCCTATCTAAACATCTTTGGCGGGTCCGGTTGACGCTTCATATGAATGCACGGTAATTTACCGTCGGGTAAGTTAACCGAGGCGGCACAACGGAGTGCCCGCCGAAAGGGGTTCGTTCATGAAACGCTCACGCATACACGTCGTTCTCAACGATGATCTCGTTTTCGATGTGGTCGATTCGGGACCCTTAGAGGGCGAACCTGTGGTGCTCCTGCACGGGTTCCCGCAAACGTCATCATCGTGGGCGGATGTCTCTGCCCACTTGCACCAACGGGGCTATCGAACGTTTGCGATGAACCAGCGCGGCTACACCCCTTTCGCCTGCCCGCGCGGGCGATTTGCTTATCGGATGAGTGCGCTGGTTCGCGACACTATCGAGCTGCTGAACGAGATCAGTGCGCCCGAAGTACATCTCGTCGGCCACGATTGGGGAGCCGCTGTCGCATGGTCAACCGCCGCCCGCCACCCCGAAAGGGTCAGGACCCTCACCGCAGTCTCAGTTCCGCACAGTGCTGCATTCGTCCGGTCGATGCTCACGAGCGATCAAGCATTGCGCTCCTTCTACATGGGCTTATTCCAGGTCCCATGGCTTCCCGAAATGCTCATCCGGCGAAACAGAGGGCTGCTCGCTCGTGCCCTCTCATCGACAGGCATGCCGAGCGCCCAGATCGAGGCCGTCCACGAGGAGATCGTCCAGACAGGTGCGCTGACAGGCGCTCTCAACTGGTACCGCGCCATGCTGCTGGATAACCCGTTGGAAGTGATGCGCAAGGTGGCCGTCCCCACGACGCATGTATGGGGCGCCAAAGACACGGCGCTGAGTAAGCAGGGCGCCGGCCTCACGCAACGCTACGTGACCGGTGACTACCGATTCGTCACGCTCCCCGACGCTACGCACTGGATTCCCGACCAGAACGCGGACGAGCTCGCCCTCATCATCCACGAACGCGCTAGCACCAATCGGATCGCGCCTACAATACCGGGCACCTGAATCATCAAAGGAGAACACGTGGCAACGCTGCCGCAGAAGCTGGCCTCAACGATGCTGCTCAAGGGGCTCGCTCCTCGCCTGGATAGCCGCATCGGCGCCTCATCTGAACCCTTCGACTGTCCCGAAATAATTGCGCCACAGATCAATTCCGCTCGGTGGGCATGCACTCACTACGGGGTGTTCATCCCTGAACTGCCCGAGCCGTACCGGTACCTCAATACGATGACCCTCATCGGTGCTTCAGGTGCCCTCTGCTTCGACAACGACTATCTCGTTTCCGAAGACGCACGACGCACCGCGACGGTGCTGTCCTCCACTGCACACGGCCCGGAGCATCACTACCGGGCATACGACACGAGCGCCGATTGCCAACTCGCTGAAGACAGTTCCCTATTGCAATGGGGCGATGACCTCACCATTAGGTGTGAGCATCCGCGTTACGCCCTGTCAGCACGCTACGGCCACATGGCCGTCGAACTGCAAGTAACCGCGACGCAGGTGGTGTCCTGGTTCGTGCGATCTCCAGTGTGTGACCATTTCAGTCTGCTCGCCACGTACACGGGATCGATCGAGGACGCGAACGGTCACACCGACATTTCAGGGTTGTGCACATTCGAGTACGCGCGCTACATGTCACCGCAATCCCTGACCGCTAAACCGCTGCCCGAGGCTCTGAAGCTCCCCGTGGACTTCTTCACCTACCAAATCATCAACCTCAACGAACGCACCCAATTGTTGCTCACCGATGTGCGCGCAGCGGGTGTGTCCGCGTGCAGACTCGCCCATCTTCGCAGCCTCGACGGTGACGCGCGCGTCTTCGACGACGTCACCATGGAGGTTCTGGGATACCAGAGCGAGCTAGCAATCGACCCGCGCGGCCGGCAGATGCGTGTCCCCGCGAAACTACGGTGGACAGTACGGGAAAACGGAGACGACCTACTGCACTTCGATGCAGACGTCGACTCTCCGCTCCGGTACGGCCACGGACGAGGTTACGTCGGCGCCTACACCTACAGCGGCGTGTGGAACGGTGAACCGGTGACCGGCACTGGTTATCTCGAGTGGGTCGACTGCGAATAGAGGCCTCTGGGCTGTACCGGTGGCAGGATGACGGGATGACGTTCGAGGCTCAGCGAACCGCGCTTCTTGGCCTGCACTGGCAGGTGAATGTAATCAAGCCGGAGGGTTTCTTCGGTCCGATGCTGGCCGAACCAGTCGCCAGCAGCGGCGTAGTGGATCGTGCTGTCGCTTTCCATCAGGCGATCAGCGAGATAGGCATCCCCCTGGTGTTCACTCGATTCACCATCCCCGAAGACGAAGGACTCCTCGTTCGCAACACAGGTTTCATGTCCGCGGTCGGTTCGGCGCAATCTGCATTCCGTCCGGACAGCGCTGGCTGCCAGGTCATTCCTGAGATGGCAGACCTGGCAGCCCAGCAGCACATCAGTGATAACCAGAAGCTCTCCGGACTCGCTGGAAGTGCCCTCCCGCAGTGGCTGAAGGAGCAGGGTGTCGACACCTTGCTTATCACGGGGGTGGCAACGAATCTGACGGTCGAGCAGACAGCGCGGCACGGAACAGATCTCGGCTTCACTGTCCACGTTGTCGCTGATTGCGTGGCTGCAGCTGAACATTCTGTGCACGAGGGGTCGCTCGCCAACCTCGAGCTAGTCACCGCAGGCTCTTTGACGTCCGCCGGACTTCTCGAGTCACTCAGGACCTCATAAAGAAGCCTCGAAGTAACTAAGCCGTCCGAACCGTGTAGCGCGGTGGTCGACTTCTCGTACGTCAGCAAACCCCGTGGCGCGCAGACGATCAGGGATGCCCTCGCCGAGGTGGTCATGGATATGTGCCTTCGCGCGCCTGCTGCGGGTCAGCCAACCGTGGGACCGGTGCGCGCCTCCCGTCACGTCGACGAGGTGCAGCTGTCCTCCTGGCCGCAACACACGCTGGACCTCAGCTAGGGCATCCTGCTTCACCTCTGTCGGCAGGTGGTGCAGCATGAAGGCGGAAAGCACCCGGTCGAACGAATCATCGTCATAGGGCAGCCGCTGCGCGAACCCGCGTTCGAACCGCACATCGAGGTGCGCGCGGGCCGCTTTCTTCTCCGCACGGTTGAGGGCCTTCGGATCGGGGTCGATGCCGGTGAACTCCGTAGACGGATGCAGCTTCTTGGCTAGGAGAAGGAGGTTTCCTGTACCGCAACCGATCTCAAGAACGCTATCGCCGGGAGAAAGTGCGGCCTGCTTGAGTAGCAGCTCGTGATAGCGCCGGAGGTTGTTCAGCTTACTGAATGGATCGTACAGAGGCAGAAGCCAGTCACGGCCAAAACCGGGAAGGTACCACTCGTCGTGCGGATGTGCTTCGGTGTGAGTCATTCTCTGGTTCCCTTCGGATGATATTTGGATGCTATTTAGCGTAAAGTGGCAGGCAGTAGCGGGGAACGGGTGATATTCGGCTGTTATAGGACGATATTCGCAGGACGGGGACCGTGATGAGCACGAGGATGCTGCGCCGGCTCAGCGACGGAACCCCTGTCGTCAGCTATAAGGTCAGTCCGGGGCTGCCAGCGGTGAGCGTGACACGATTCGAGGCGGGCGTACGGGCGCCGGAGAAGTCCTCCCACGCACACGATTTCGTTGTGCTTTGCTTCTTCGAAGACGGTGGCGGGAGCGTGCGCACAGGGGGCCAGCCTCACCTGATAGCGCCGGGTGATGTATGTGTCGTGACACCGGGCCAGGTGGTGTCGGCACACGATCATGACTCCGATGATTCAGGCGGCGGGTGGATCGTGTTCTTTCCGCCAGAAGTACTGCGAACCGGCGCTTCGGGTGAGTGGCGTTCTCACCCACTTCTCAGTCGCTTCGTCCACGGCGCCACCGAAACCGCACAGTGGCTCAATGTCCCAGAAGAGGACAGGTACACGTGGTCCCAGCGTTTCCAGTCGCTGGAGCGTGAACTGAAAGAACGCCGCGATGGTTACCGCGACGCAGTACTGGCGCACCTCACCCTGCTCCTCGTTGACACGGCACGCTTAGGCGAGAACGTCGTCCGGGATCTGCAAACAAAGAACGAGCCCCTCCTTGCAGCCGTCTTCGCGCACATTGAGGACCATTACGCTGAACCGTTGGCGCTAACAGATATCGCGCGAGCGGTCGGCCTGACTCCTGGGCACGTGACGACAACAGTGAAGAACAAGACTGGTCGTACCGTCGGGGAATGGATTGTGCAGCGGCGCATGGCCGCAGCACGTCGATTGCTTGCGGACACGGATATTCCTATTGAGGAAGTCGCGCGTCACACAGGTTTCACTGATCCCGGCTACTTCACGAGAATCTTCCGCCGCAACCACGGGACCACCCCGCTCAACTGGCGACGGTCGGGCAATGCGTAACACGCATTCTCAGGTATCCGTCAGCATTGGCCCGCAGAATGACAGCGTGCATCCAGCTTCGCGAAGGACACCAGAGCTCATGGTCGGCCCGCTCTTGAGGTACGTCGACGCGGACTCCGCAACGGTCTGGGTACAGACGGATCGTGCATGCCGGGTGACCGTGCGCTGCGACGATCAGTTGGTCACCGAGGCCACCTGGTCAGTCCATGGCCGGAACTTCGCTTTGATCGTGCTCACCGGCCTCGCCCCAGGCAGCGCACTTCCGTACGCGCTCGAACTGGACGGCGAACCGACGTGGCCGTCAGAACTCGCGGAGGGCGAGGCAGTTCGGCCCCAGAGCGTGATCCGGACTCTCCCCGAAGGGGCATCTCCGGGCCGCCGTACGCGAATCGCGTTTGGTTCCTGCTACCGAGCGGGCGACCTCTCCCCCGAGGTTTCGAAGGAACTGGGTGCGGACTCACTCGTCGCGCTGTCGCGTTTCATGATGAGCATCGATACCTCGGAGTGGCCTGACGTCCTGTGTCTCCTCGGCGATCAGGTGTATGCCGACAATGGTCCGGAGTCACTCGCCGAACACCTCACCCGCGAAGACGACGGGCAGCTTCACGCTGTCGACTTCGGGCAGTACGCAATCCTCTACGAGGAGGCGTGGACACAGCCGGATGTGCAATGGCTACTCTCAACCGTCCCCACGTGCATGATCCTGGATGACCACGATCTGCGTGACGATTGGAATACCTCGTCTGCGTGGCGGCACGAAGCCGCACAGAACCCCCACTGGAATCGGATCGTCGAAGGCGCACTCTCCTCATATTGCGTCTACCAGCACCTCGGTAACCTCTCGCCCGCGCAGCTCGCAGACAATGTCGTCTTCAACGCACTGCGTAGTACGCGGGACGAAGCGGGCCGGGACGAATTCCTGAGAAGGTTCGCGCTCGACTCCGACCGGCACCCGGAGCAGGCGCGGTGGAGCTTCGAGAGGAATTTTGGGCTCGCGCACCTTGTGATGGTCGACACCAGATGTTCGAGGGACCTTACCGAGACGGACCGACGGCTTCTTGACCGAGAAGAGTGGCGGTGGGTGCGCGACCAGGTCCTCGAATCCGACGCGCCGCATATCCTGATCGGCACGTCCCTCCCGGTGCTTATGCTGCCCGGGATTCATCAGCTCGAAGGCTGGAACGAAGCAGTTTGTGCAGGCCGTTGGGGACCCCGATGGGCCCGTACGGGCGAGCGAATTCGCCGTGCCCTAGACCTGGAACACTGGGGCGCGTTCCGCGCGTCGTTCCTCGACATGGTGGCGCTCGCCCGCGATGCTGCTCGCAAACCGCACCAGCCCCGGACGTTCACATGGTTGTCGGGAGACGTCCACAGCTCGTACATCGGCGCCGGCAAACTGGACGACTTGCCGCTCTCCCCCATGGCGATTACCCAGCTCACGATGTCGCCGTTCCGGAACCCGCTGCCGAAGGCAGTCCGCCAAGCGAAGAAAATTCTTGGCGCACGAACTGTTGCCTCGGCATTCCGGTGGATCGCGCACCGAGCGAAGGTCGACGACACTGGTCTCGACTGGACGATCCCGCACGGACCATGGTTTCGCAACGGGGTAATGACGCTTGATCTCACCGACGACACCGCAGTCGCGCTCATCGACCACGCCGTCATCGCCGAGGACGGCAGCCACCGGCTGCATCGAACAGCGACAGTGGAGCTGCGAGCGTGACCGCGCAGTATACGAAGCGCTAAGGCGCGGTCACACCTCCAAAAGCGACGCCCGATAGTGCGGAGACGTCACGTTTCCACGTAACAAGGTCGTCGTGGCTAAATTTCGAAAGATGGTCATGCCCGCATGCTCGCGCCATCACCTGCATCAGTTCGACAGTGGCACCGAGATATCGAGCGAGCCGTTGCGCCGCTTCGTCGACGGGAAGTCGGTTACGCAGGACTGGGTCCTGGGTGGCGATGCCAACGGGACATTTGTTCGTGTGGCACGCTCGCATACCGAGACATCCGATGGCCTGCATCGCCGAGTTTGCGATAGCGATGGCGTCGGCGCCCAATGCGAGTGCCTTGATGAAGTCAGCGTGGGTGCGCAGACCACCGGTAATGATCAAGGTGACGTCGTGCACCCCGATCGAGTCGAGATGGCGGCGCGCTCGCGCTAGCGCAGGGATCGTCGGTACGGAGATGTTGTCCCGGAAGAGGAGCGGAGCAGCACCCGTCCCGCCACCGCGACCATCGAGAATCACGTAATCGAATCCGATGGCCACCGCAGCGTCGAGGTCGCGTTCGATGTGCTGCGCAGACATCTTCACGCCGATCGGGATCCCCCCGGTGGCCTCTCGGATCTCGGCTGCGACACGCCGGTAGTCATCGACACTTGTGAGGTCTGGGAAACGGGCCGGAGAAACCGCTGGGGTACCTTCTTCGAGCCCGCGAACGCGCGCGATCTTGCCCTTTACTTTGTGACCCGGCAAATGCCCACCGGTTCCGGTCTTCGCCGCCTGCCCGAGTTTGAAGTGGAACGCCTGGCTGGCAGTGACCTTTTCGAGCGTGTACCCAAATCTCGCCGACGCGAGTTCGTAAAAATAGCGACTGTTCGCAGCTTGCTCTTCGGGGAGGACTCCGCCTTCCCCTGAACAGATACCTGTGCCTGCAAGATCGGCGCCGCTGGCGAGTGCGGTTTTCGCCTCTTCGGAAAGCGCTCCGTAACTCATGTCAGAGACAAAAAGCGGGATTTCGAGGCGCAGCGGACGTGCGGCTCGCGGTCCGATCGTGACAGCAGTACCGACGGCGGCGTCATCGAGTAGCGGCGGAGTTGCAAGTTGTGCCGTCACCAGCTGCAGATCGTCCCAGGTGGGCAGGTCCGCGCGCGGTACCCCCATCGCTTCGACCTGACCGTGATGCCCGACCTTGGTGAGACCGTCCGCCGCGAGACGCTGGATTGCGCCGTTGTGTGGTTCTTCCGGAGTGCCCTTGAAATCAGCGTAAAGGCCCTGGTAAGCATCTCGCGCGTACTTCTGCGGATGGTGGTTTTCCCATCGTGCGATTTCTGCCTCATCGACCCAGACCGCACCGTCTTCGACCCAGGCATCAAACTTCTTCAGGTCTGCACCCTGGTAGTGGATGTTGGTGCCCGTCTCGGCGTCATAGGTGGAGCCGTGGAGACCGCACACTAACCGTCCCGCCCGAACAGTTCCGTCGGACAGCAGAGCACCACGATGCTGACACCGCCCGTACATCACGGAAACGCCCTGGTTTCCGCCGTGGCGGATGATCACCAGATCCACGTTCGCGACACGCGCATATGCGGGTTGCTCCGGCAGGAGGTCGTCCCATGCCGCGATCTTCGTGGCGCCCACTGAACTGACAGAAATCTCGGCACTCATCACGTTCCCCTTCTGCTCGGTGAAACGGTACCGGAACGTCCCCCTCAGTGCCCTCGTGTCCGCGGAGGCTACCGTTTGGACGGCGTCGCAGCGGTAACGTCTCAACCGTAGAGACTGAATCCAGGAGGAGGGAAAGAAGCGCGTGTCTGCGGACCACACATATGAGGTGACGGTCGAATGGTCTGGTGAGACAGCTGATTACACTCGCTACTCACGGGACCACACTGTGCGGTCACAAGCTCGATCGACGATTCTCGGCACTGCAGACGCGAGCTTCCTCGGCACCCCTGAGCGGTGGAACCCAGAACAACTTCTCGTTTCCGCGCTCGCCCAGTGTCATATGCTCTGGTTCCTTGGCCTCGCGGCGAATTCGGGCGTCATAGTGACCTCTTATGTCGACCACGCGATCGGCCACATGGTTGAACACCCGGATGGTGCTGGGGAATTCTCCGAAGTGGTTCTGCGGCCGGAAGTTACTCTGCGCGCCGGGGTTTCCGAGCGCAGGCTGACGCGCCTTCACGAACGTGCTCACGAGAAGTGCTTCATTGCACGGTCAGTGAACTTCCCCGTGCGATGTGAAGCTAGCTCGTCGACGTTCCTGTAAGGGTTGCTGCTGCTTCCTTGACTATCGCGGCGAATGCGTCTGTGTGCGAGGCTGGAAGATAGTGTCCGGCGCCCGGGATCACACGCCGGGTTGCGTTCGCGGAAGTGGCAAGGAAGTTCCGTTCATGCGCGCGAAAATGGTCGAATCTGCCGTTGACAAACCACACTGGCCCGGCGTAGGCGCGCAGCGCTGCGAGCACATCGAATCGTGTCACCTCGCGCACCACGTCCGGAATGACTTCCGTGGCTATTCCTGCCTGCATCATTTCGTCGACAAGTGGTGGTTCGGCGAACTTTTCGAGCAGTGAACGACTGAGACGATCGCCCCGGTCCGGCAGGCGCAAAAGTAGGCGATGCGCCGCAAGGAATGGCAGGCCAAACAACCTGTTCGGAATAGCTGTCGCGCCTGCGATCAGGAGTCCGGCGAATTTCTCGGGGGTTCGCGCGGCTGCCGCGATGGTCATGTACCCGCCGAGGGAATGACCCACCACGAGGGCTCTGCCTCCCACGTCATCGATCCCCTCGTAGATAGCCTCGGTCGCGCCATCTACCGTGAATGGCTGGCCGCGGCGCTTGCCGTGGCCAGGTAAGTCGACCGCGATTGCGCGATGGTTCGCGGCATGAAGGCGACGGATGTGTTCTCCCCACGCGGCACTACTGAGCCGGATTCCGTGCACGAAAACGACGGGCGGCTGGCGGGTGATGTCCACAGCCTTATGACGCCTTCTCGAACGCGTCAACATCACGCCAGGCATCAGCGATTGATTGCAGCGGCACGTCAAGTGCCACACTGAGGTGCACGATCGTGCCGAAGGCGGGGGTTGGCATGCGGCCGGTTTCGATCTTGCGAAGCGTCTCGGGTGAGATCCCCGCGCGGGATGCGACATCGGCCAGCGCGCTATCGCCGCGAGCTTCACGGAGAAGCGCACCTAGCCGGCGCCCCGCGGCGATCTGTTCTGGGGTGAGCGGATTCCTGACCATGTAGTGAGGGTACCGCGAGTGGTATTTAAATACCTACCCGGATAAGGTGGTATTTAAATACCAACAGGAGGGGCAGGGGTTGTGGTTGAACTCAAGACGCCAGCAGAGATCGAGCGGATGCGTATTTCCGGGGCATTCGTCGCGACAGTCCTCGACGAGCTATCTGACCTGGCCGGAGTGGGGGTGAACGTGCGTGAACTCGAACAGCACGCGCGCACCATGATCCGAGCGCGGGGCGCGGAATCGTGTTTCTGGGACTACTCACCATCTTTCGGCTCAGGCCCCTTCCGCAACGTGCTGTGTGTCTCCGTTAATGACGCTGTCTTGCACGGACTCCCATCCAACTACACCCTGCGTGACGGCGACCTCCTTTGCATGGACCTTGCGGTCGCAATCGACGGCTGGGTCGCTGATTCCGCGCGCAGCATGATCATCGGCACACCACGAGGTGACGATCAGCGCCTCCTTGAAGCGACTGAACACGCGCTTGCTGCGGGCATCGCAGCCGCCCGCGCAGGCAACCGCCTAGGCGATGTGTCGGCAGCCATCGGTGCAGTAGCGAACAAATACGGCTACCCCGTGAACACCGACTTCGGTGGCCACGGGCTGGGCAGAACAATGCACGAGGAGCCGCATGTGCCGAATAAAGGCATCCCTGGTCGGGGCATGAAGCTGCGGTGCGGAATGACACTCGCGATAGAACCCTGGTTCGCGAAAACGACCGATCGAATCATTCTTGACGATGACGGTTGGACCATCCGTTCCGCGGACGGCTCGCGCGGAGCGCACTCCGAGCACAGCATCGCAATCACGGAAGAGGGACCTCTGATTCTGACGCTTCCCGCAAAAGTGCTGTAGCCACTACCCCGCTTGAGGCTTGGACTTTTTCTTCCGCTCCTCGACTTCCTCGATCGCCTGGCGGCCAAGCATCCATTGTTCTGTCACGTTGAGCTGAGTACGCGCATTCGACACAAACGCGAACGTCCAGTACAGCAGCGTGCTGTAACGGTTCTTGAATCCGACCAGATAGAACAAGTGGATAGCGAGCCACATGAACCAGCCCACGACCCCTGTCACCGGGATCTTGCCGCCGATAACACGCCCGACCGCGCTGTACTTCGAGATGACAGCGATGCTGCCCTTATCGAGGTATTTAAATGGCTTCCGGTCGCCCGGTGCGCCGGCCGATTCCGCCACCTCCGACTTGATCAGCTTGCCGACATAAGTTCCACTTTGGATTGCGGCCGGGGCGATACCCGGGACATCGTCAAGCGCCATCATGTCACCGACGATGAAGACGTTCGATTGCCCCTTGATTGTCAGATCCGGGTTCACCCGTACCCGGCCCGCGCGGTCGAGTTCGGTGCCGGTCTGTTCGGCGACAATCTTGCCTAGGGAGCTTGCCGAAACGCCAGCGGCCCAGATTTTGGCATATGCAGGGATCCGCCGTTCGTTACCCTCTTTGTCCTTGACCACCAGACCGCCCTCGTCGACGTCGGTCACGAACGTATCGAGAAGCACTTCCACACCGATTTTCTCGAGGCGCCGCTGGGCTTTCCCGCCTAGCTTCTCCCCCATAGGAGGAAGCACGAGTGGAGCGGCATCGACAAGAACGACACGAGCCATAGAAGGATCGATGTTGCGGAACGCCCCGACGAGGGTCTGGCGCGCGAGCTCAGCAATCTGCCCCGCCATCTCCACACCGGTGGGCCCCGCCCCCACGACAACAAACGTGAGAAGCCTTGCCTGTTCCTGCGGATCTTCCGACAGCTCTGCCCGCTCGAACGCAGTGAGGATCTTTCCGCGGAGTTCGAGGGCATGGTCAATGGTTTTCATACCGGGTGCGAACCGTGCGAAGTGGTCGTTCCCGAAATACGACTGCTCTGCACCTGCTGCGATGATGAGGCTGTCGTAGGACGTGACAGTCGTGTGATCGGACGCTTCTGACGTGACAGTCTGATTCCGCACGTCGATATCGACGACCTTTCCGAGCAGCACCTGCGCGTTCTTCTGCTTGCGGAGGATGATCCGGTTGGGCACTGCGATCTCACCAACCGAGAGAATTCCCGTTGCCACTTGGTAAAGGAGCGGCTGAAACAAGTGGTGGGTGGTTCGCGCAATCAACGTCACATCCACATTTGCGTGCTTGAGCTTCTGGGCAGCGAAAATGCCCCCGAAGCCAGATCCGATGATCACTACGTGGTGCCGCTCCAGCTGCGCTGCCTGGGTTCCCATTGCAACTTCCTCATATCGTTCCCGGCCTGACGTCGCCGGTAATTATTCGTATTTCCTCGTAACATTGCCAACCGTATCGAACGCCCGAGTATGACGAAGCGACTATCGGTGAACTGTGGAGGCCTGCCGCGATGGATATCCGATCCGTAGACGAATTGCTCAGCACTACACGCGCGGTGCGCAAGCGCCTCGACCTGGAGCGTCCAGTTCCGGGTAACGTCATCGAGGAATGTCTGCAGCTCGCTGTGCAGGCACCCACCGGCACGAACGCTCAAGGATGGCGCTTCCTCGTCGTTACCGATGCCGATAAACGAGCAGCACTCGCTGAGATTTACCGGCGCGGATGGGAACGCTACTACGGCGATGCTGACACACAGATCGCCTCCGTACCGGAACGCTTTCGGGAGCAGCAGCGCCGCCTTGTCTCTTCCGGTCAGTTCCTCGCCGACAACATGCACCGCGTTCCTGTGCACGTAGTGCCGTGCGTTCTGAGCCCGCGCGACGGCGTCGATTCCACGTTCCTTCAGGCCAGCCTCTACGGTTCAGTGTTCCCCGCCGTGTGGTCCTTCCAGCTCGCCCTGCGCAGCAGAGGACTTGGCTCCGTTCTGACGACGCTGCACCTGCTCGAGGAAGACGCAGCTGCGGACATTCTGGGCCTTCCCGCCAACGTGACACAAGCGGCCCTGCTGCCTGTCGCCTACACCAAGGGAACCGACTTCCGGCCCGCCAAAAGACGCCCGGTCCAGGAGATTACCTACTGGAACTCATGGAAGTCGCCGCGTCTGGAGTAGGTCACCACACCACGTGCACCACGTCACCAGGCTGGAGAGTGTAGTAGAAGGTTTGCGCCGCTTCCATGGTCATTCGGACGCAGCCACCGGACCCCGAATCAAGCGAACCTTGATGGAACGCAATACCGCCGTTGAAGAAGACCGAGTACGGCATCGGGGCGTCGTAAATCGTGCTCCAGTGATTGATGTTCTTGAATGTCACATTGAATATTCCCGGCGGCGTCTCATATCCGGGTTTGCCGTGGCGGATTGGAGTTGGACCATAGGTCACCCAGCCGTTATTCATCAGCCACGCCTGGTTCGTAGATAGCTGGACACAGGCTTTCGCATAGGACACGCATGGCGTCCAGCTCACTTGGGGAACCTGTGCTGTTGCTGTCGTACCGAACCCGACCACGAGCGCCATCATTACGCCTGCGGCAGCCGCCGCGATCCTGCGCATCTTCATAACCAACCCCTGCGCCTCGGCAGCGAGTGGGACAGCCGCAGAGCGGCTCCACCCGCTCCCTTCAGTATCCGCCGCAGGTGATCATGGGGTCAAGATCACGGTGTGACCCTAATTCTGGGGTACTCCCCCGGGTTGGCTAATTGGGCCTGCCTAAATGGGTTGGTCGTCTGGACGTGCGTCCGACGCGGGCAATCCATGTTCGGGGAGAACTGATGCGTTAGCCGACTCACGGTGTAGGCGCAGGAACTCGAGGTGACGTTCGTACTGGTCGAGAATGTCACCGATGAGCTGCGCTTTGCTGTATCCCATGACGTCGTACCCCTGGCTGCCTTCGTTGAGGTACACACCAAACCGGTAGTACGTGGTTTCGGTTGCACCCACGGCACCCACCGCAAGCGGCGCGATGGACGGTGTTGGGTGCTCTTCTGGCCAGATGCAGTACGCGAAATCCTCCTCCTGACCCATGGAAACTCTCAGTTCGAGATGGGGAACATCGAAAGGTTCGACAGGCTCTTCTAGAACTGTCGCATCCCCGCCCTGGGTGCGGATTTCCTCTGCCACATCAGCAAATGCAGGACGTGCCGATTCCTCGATGAAACGATCGACCGCACGCCTGCCTGGGTAGGTCATCGCCCTTGCAATCCGTTGACGCCACGTGCGTCCAGGCCCAAGCGGTTCTCCGCCGGTTCTCTCGGACAATGATGCAGGCATGCTGGTGCGCGCGGCGTCCTCCCGCAAGCGTTCCACCCGAAGCGCTTTGTAGAGCCCCCACATCACGAGGAACATCACGAACGAGAACGGCAGGCCCATGATGATTGTCGCGCTCGTCAATGCGCCGAGTCCGCCCACCAGGAGCATGGCCATCGTCAGCAGCCCTGTTGCCGCTGCCCAGAAGATCCGGACCCAGCGGGACGCATCCGTCGTTGGCGAGGCGAGGCGCGATGTGAAGTTTCCCATAACCAGCGCGCCTGAGTCCGCCGACGTCACATAGAACAACAACCCAACGAAGGTCGCGAGGCCAGCGCTGAAAGTCACGCCGGGATACTGTGCGAGCAGTGTGTAGAAGCCCTCCTCGGGTGCATTCATTGCCGTCTCCCCGAACTCAGCATTCCCATCCCGGATGAGACCGAGTGCAGTGTTGCCGAAAATCGACAGAAACGTCAGCGTGAACAGGAAAGGGATGATCAGGGTTGCTGCGACGAATTGCCGGATCGTGCGGCCGCGGGAAATTCGCGCAAGGAAGAGCCCGACAAAGGGTGCCCAGGCGATCCACCATGCCCAAAAGAAGAGGGTCCAGTCGCCGAGCCATTCGGTCGGTTGTTCATATGCGAAGGTGTTGAGTGTCATTCCTGGGAAGCGGCTAACGTAGTCGCCAATGTTGAGCACCCAGGAATTGAGCAGTCGGATTGGGTCGTCCCAAATCACGATGTAGAGCATGAGACCAATAGCCAGGATGACATGAGTTCCGACAATCGCCGGATTCCCTTGTCCACTCCGGCGACTGCCGAAGCGGTCGCCATGAGTACCGCGACCACGATCAGTCCGACCTGAGCGGCTGTGCCTATCGGAATGTCGAACATGAAGTTCAGCCCAAAATTCAGCTGGATCACGCCGATCCCGAGCGACACTGCAATTCCGAAGATCGTGCCGATGACGGCAGCGAGATCGACTGTGTTGCCTATGCCGCCGTAAATACGCTTCCCGACAATGGGGTAGAGCGCGGACCGAATCGAAAGGGGCAGGCGGTACCGGAAGGCAAAGTAGCCGAGCGCCATGCCCATCAGGGCGTACATGGCCCACCCAGTGATGCCGTAGTGGAAGAGCGTCCAGGCGATCGCTTGCCTCGCAGCTTCGATGGTCTCCGGATCTCCCTCGGGCGGGGCGAGGTAGTGAGTCACTGGTCCGGCTACCGAGAAGAACATCAGGTCGATGCCAATTCCTGCGGCGAAAAGCATCGCCCCCCACGCGAAGATGCTGTATGCCGGTCGCGAATGTTGCGGGCCGAGCTTCACGGTCCCGTAACGTGACAGCGCGATATACACCACGAAGATCAAGAACAGTGTCGCAGCGAGAAAGTAATACCAGCCAAAGCCGGTGGAGATCCACCCCACGACAGTGCCGATAGCATTCGCGGCGCCGTCCGGAGTGATGATCGCCCACACGGACAAGGCGATGATCAGCGCGGACGACCCGAAGAAGACAACGGGATTGATGCGGTTGCGATCGGTGCTCTGCGCGGACTCAGTCCGGGCACTGTCTTCTGCGGCCACCACTGGACTCACCCTTCTTGATCGCGGTATCGGTAGTATTTCGCCGTCGACGGCTCCAGCGGAGCGTTTCCGAGAATCAGGTCGGCAGCTTTCTCAGCGAGCATCATCACTGGGGCGTAGATATTGCCGTTCGTGAGATATGGCATTGCGGATGCGTCGACGACGCGCAGACCTTCGAGTCCGTGCACCTTCATCGAATTCGGGTCAACGACAGACATCTCGTCGACGCCCATACGTGCCGTGCACGAGGGGTGGTACGCAGTTTCTGCGTCTCGAGCAACCCAGTCGAGGATTTCCTCGTCGGACTCCACCTCAGGGCCAGGCGAGAGTTCGCCGCCGTCGTACTCGGCGAAGGCGGGCTGTTTCAGGATTTCGCGAGCCACCCGGATCGCTTCGATCCATTCTTTGCGGTCGTTCTCGGTTGACAAGTAGTTGAACCGCAATGCGGGATGTTGTTTGGGGTCAGCAGATTTGATCTTCACACTGCCCCGCACGTCGGAATACATCGGACCGATGTGTACCTGGTACCCGTGCTCCGCGTTGACGGCCGTCCCGTCATAGCGCACCGCGATCGGCAAGAAATGGAACATAAGGTTCGGATAATCGACGACATCGTTGCCGCGGACGAACCCGCCCGCTTCGAAATGGTTCGTTGCTGCGGGGCCTTTCTTCCCAAACATCCACTGCGCTCCGACCTTGGGCCGGCTCCGGACCTTCAGGACCGGGTTGAACGAAATGGGTTTCGTGCAGGCGTGCTGAACGTACACCTCGAGATGATCCTGCAGATTTTCTCCCACACCCGGCAGGCTGTGCACCATTTTGATGCCGTGTGACTCGATGTCATGAGGGTTGCCGACACCTGATAGCTGCAACAGTTGCGGCGTATTGATTGCACCGCCTGACAGAATCACTTCCCCGCCATAGACGGTCCGGCGCGGGCCGCCAGCCCGCTTGTATTCAACGCCCACGGCGCGCTTACCGTCGAACAGCACCCGATTAACTCGTGAGAGCGTGCGCAGCGTCAGATTCGGACGTGACTTAACCGGGTGGTAGTAGGCACGGGCTGAGGACCAGCGGCGGCCGTTCTTGATATTGCGGTCGAATCGCGCGAACCCTTCTTGCCGGAATCCGTTCACGTCGGACGTCAGTGGGTAACCCGCTTCCTGGGCCGCTTCGAGGAACGCGCTGAAGAGCGGGTTCTTCGCGGGGCCGCGTTCAAGCCACAGCGGTCCGCCCTGGCCACGCCACTCGTCGGCACCCGCGGCGCAGTGCTCCATGCGCTTGAAGTAGGGAAGGCAGTGCGCGTAGTCCCAGTTTTCCATTCCCGGGTCTGACGCCCAGCGTTCCAGGTCCATCGGGTTGCCGCGCTGAAAGATCATGCCGTTGATAGAGCTCGATCCGCCAAGAACCTTGCCGCGCCCGTGCGAAACGCGCCGGCCACCCATGTGGGGCTCGGGTTCGGACTCGTAACACCAGTCGTACATTCGGTTGCCGATCACCATGGTCAGAGCGGCTGGCATGTGGATGAAGAGGTCCCAGCTCCAGTCCCGGCGGCCCGCTTCAAGCACGAGTACCTCGTTCGAAGGATCTTCGGAAAGCCTGTTCGCAAGGACGCACCCGGCGGAGCCTCCGCCGACGATGATGTAGTCGTAGCGCTTGCTGGTCACTCGTTACCTCCTGTGCCGCCCTTGAACCAGCGCATGGGTGCCGGGGCGATGTTGTGATAAATGTGCTTCGATTCGCGGTATTCGTCGAGCCCGCTTGGGCCGAGTTCACGTCCGATCCCGGACTTGCCGAATCCGCCCCACTCGGCTTGCGGTACGTACGGGTGGTAGTCGTTGATCCACACTGTGCCGTGGCGGAGGGCTGCGGCGACGCGCTGAGCACGCGACGCATCATTCGTCCACACAGCTCCGGCGAGGCCGTATTCGGTATCGTTCGCGAGACGGACCGCTTCGGCCTCAGTGGCGAAGCGTTCGACGCTCACGACGGGGCCAAATACTTCTTCGCGGACGATTGTCATGTCCCGGGTGCAGTCGGCGAACACTGTGGGACGGAGGAAATAGCCATCCTGGAGTCCTGGATCCGTGGGGCGGGAGCCTCCGGCGACGAGCCGTGCTCCCTCTGATTGCGCCGTGGCAATGTAGGCCTCGACCTTGTCGCGGTGCTCCGCGGACACGAGCGGTCCGCATTCACTTTCGGGGTCGAGACCATCGCCGAGACGGATCAGATCGGCCCGTCGCCCAAGCTCGGCCACGAATTCGTCATGGATGGCATCTTCGATGATCAGCCGTGATCCTGCCGAACACACCTGACCGGAGTGGAAGAACGCCGCGGCAAGTGCGTAGTCAACAGCGGTGTCGAGATCGACGTCGGCGAAGACGACGTTGGGGTTCTTACCGCCGAGTTCGAGTGCCACTTTCTTCACGCCTTCGGCCGCCGCGGCCATGATCCGCTTGCCGGTTGCGAGCCCGCCCGTGAACGAGACGAGATCGACGCCGGGGTGACTCACCATCGCTGCACCGACCTCTGGGCCGCCGCCGAGTACCAAGTTCACGACGCCGCCGGGAACGCCAGCTTCGTCAAGCAGCTTGACGAGGTGGATCGTCGAAAGTGGGGTGACCTCGCTTGGCTTGATCACAGTGGTGTTTCCCGCAACCAGTGCCGGGGCGAGTTTCCAGGACATCTGCAGCAGCGGGTAGTTCCACGGCGCGATCAGCGAGCACACTCCAACCGGTTCATACACGACCCGGCTCACGACCTCGCTGCTGCCTGCGTCGACAATGCGCCCACCGTCGGTGTCTGCCAGGTTGGCGTAGTAGCGGAAGACCGCCGCTACGTCGTCGATGTCGATTCGTGCTTCCGCAACGGTTTTGCCGGTGTCCAGGCTTTCGGTGTGTGCGATCTTTTCCTTGTCACGCTCGAGCAGGGTCGCTACCGTTCTCACAATCTCGCCGCGTTCGCGCGCGGGAGTTTCTCGCCAGGAGCCGTCGTCGAAGGCCTTCCGCGCGGCGCGCACCGCGCGGTCGACGTCGTCCGGCGCGGCTTCGTCTACCGTTGTGAGCTCGCTGCCGTCAGCGGGGTTGATGATTGCTCGGCCACGCGAGGTCTGCGCGGGAGAAACCCAGCGTCCTTCTAGATAGAGGTCGTTCATACGGCGAGAACCTTTCCCATGGTGACGTGCATCACACGCGATGTGGACAAACGTACACGCTTTTGTGTACTAGCGTCCATACTCTTCCCGAGATACTTTAGGAATGTGCAGCGAGTGACACCCGTACCCGCGCGGCGGCAGCGCGGACCCACGGATCCTGACCGACGAGACCGGATCGTCGAGGCGGCGATCGTCGTGCTCACCGAGCAAGGTGTCAGCGCGCTCACTCACCGCCGCGTCGCTGCAGCCGCCGAAGTGCCTCTAGGCTCGACGACTTATCACTTCGCCACCCTCGATGATTTGCTTGCCGCCGCCCTGACAAGAGCGGCGGAGCGCAGCGTCGCAGCGTTGCGTGCGTGGGAGGAATCATTGGACCCGGACGCCGACATCGCGCGAGCGTTGTCCGAGTTCGTCCTCCGATCCGTCAGTGAAACACGCAGCGACACGATGGCTGAATACAACCTCTACGCACTCGCGCTGCACCGCCCACACCTGCGTGAGGCGGCAGTAGCCTGGGACAACGCTTTAGCAGAGGTCCTCTCCCGCCGAACAGACCCAGTCACGGGCCACATGCTTGGTGTGCTGCTGTGCGGACTGTTGATGCAGGTCGTGCTCGCAGACGAAGCGCCCGCGCGGGAGAGTGTCGAAGCGCTGATCCGGCGTGCCCTGACCGGGTCCAGCGACAGCGCCGTGTGACCGTAGTTACAAATCGGACATCCGCTGATACCTCCGTTTGTACCGCTCAAGTACGCTCTTCTCCGGAGTATGCGCCGGTCATCGCGCCGGAGCATGGACGTTCACGATGGAGGACCAGTAGTGACTGACGATGCATTCGGAGTTTGGCAGCACCGCGAAGAGCTCGCTGAAGCAATGATCCCCATCATTGGACAGCTGTATCGGCGCAAGGACGTCACCATCCTCGTGCATAGCCGGTCCCTTGTGAACAAGTCCGCTGTCGGCATCCTCAAAACACACCGTTTCGTTCGTCAGATCGAAGATGCCGAACTAGCCATCGAAGACAGCTTCCCCATTCTGAAGACGATCGCCGAACTTGATCTTGGACCGTCACGCATCGACATCGGTCACCTCGCGATGTCGTACAAGAAAGACCCTAAAGGCCTGTCCATTGATGAGTTCACCCGGCAGGCAGTCGCGGGTGCGCTCGCTTCCGAGAATGTCCACGACGGTTCGCCACGAGATGTCGTTCTTTACGGCTTCGGCCGTATCGGCCGGCTGCTTGCGCGGCTTCTGATCGAGAAGTCGGGATCCGGGAACGGCCTCCGCCTGAAAGCAATCGTCATCCGCAAAGGTGGCGCCAACGACCTGGTTAAGCGCGCCTCGCTGTTGCGGCGAGACTCCGTGCACGGCCACTTCAACGGCTCCATCCATGTCGATGAAGCCAACGAAACAATCGTCGCGAACGGCAACGAAATTAAGGTCATCTACAGCGACGATCCCACCACCATCGACTACACCGCTTACGGCATCAACGATGCTGTCCTTATCGACAACACTGGTAAGTGGCGCGACCGCGCCGGCCTGTCGCAGCACCTGCGGCCGGGCGTGGCCAAAGTCGTCCTGACCGCGCCAGGAAAGGGCGATGTGAAGAACATCGTCCACGGAGTGAACCACAACGTGATCGAGGACAGCGATCAGATCATCTCCTGCGCGAGCTGCACCACCAACGCCATTGTGCCTGCGCTCAAGGTGATCAACGACGAATACGGCGTCAACTATTGCCACGTCGAAACCGTCCACTCGTTCACGAACGACCAGAACCTCCTCGACAACTTTCACAAAGGCAACCGGCGTGGCCGTTCGGCACCGCTCAACATGGTGCTCACCGAGACTGGTGCCGCCTCCGCCGTCGCCAAGGCCCTCCCTGAACTTGACGGAAAGCTCACCGGCTCATCGATCCGGGTCCCCACTCCCGACGTCTCGATCGCGATCCTCAACTTGACACTCGACAAGGAAACGACCCGCGACGAGCTCGTGACTCACCTGCGTGAGGTTTCTCTGACGTCACCGCTGCAGCGCCAGATCGATTTCATCGCGTCACCAGAAACGGTGTCGACTGACTTCGTAGGCTCACGAGCAGCGTGCGTCGTCGACGCCGAGGCCACGATCGTCAATGGAAACCATGCCGTCGTGTACCTCTGGTACGACAACGAATTCGGTTACTCCAGCCAGGTTGTGCGCGTCGTGCAGCACATAACCGGTGTGCTGTACCCAAAGTTCCCGCGCGGATAGTTGCGGGGGCCGGCAAGGCTGGTGAGGCTGGTGAGGCTTACGTCTCCTCATCCCAGAGCAGGGGCCGCAGAGTTTCTGCAACGACGCGGAACGCAACTGCTTCTTCCGCGTGCACACCGGGGAAGAAATAGAAACCGTGGGGCATCCCTTCGGGGTAGTACTCCACCACCCGCCCGCCGTACGAGCGGATGCGGTCGCCGAACGCGCGAGCTGAGTCGATAATCGGGTCATGCGTACCCGTAGCGACGATCGCAAGTGGGTAGCCGGTGAGGTCACCCTCGATCGGGCTAGCCCAGGGGTGGGACCACTCTGTGTTCGGTAGGTACGCGCCACGTATGAAGCCGAAGAATGCAGAGTCGTACACGATGCCGCGCGGAGCCATGCGCATGAATGACTCCCACCGCTCGCCGTGGAAATCGGTGAACGCCCCGAGCAAAATCACTGCATCGGGAACCCGGACCTCTTCGTCGCGCGCCCGCAGTGGTACCGCGGCGGCGAAGTTCGACCCTGCTGAGTCACCGCCCACCGCGATCCGTCGCGCGTCGCCTCCGAGTCGCGCGGCGTTCTCGGCCACCCACTTGTACACCCCCATCGCATCGTCGAACGGCGCCGGGAAGGGGAATTCGGGGGCTAGCCGGTAGTTCGCAGAGACCACCAGCGCATCGTTGCTGTGAGAGAGCTTCCGCGCGATGAAGTCGGTGTCCTCGGAGGAACCGACTGTGAAGCCGCCGCCGTGGTAGTACACGATGACCGGGAGGGTGGCGTCTGGCGGCGCATTCTCTGGCCGGTAAAGCTGGCAGCGAGCCACTCCTCCTTCGATTGGGAGGTAAACCTCGGATACGTCGACGTCCGGGACTGCTTCCTCACCTGTCGGTGGGACGAGTGCTGGGTCTGGCTTCGGCGCGCCAGTGCCGATATAACCAGTTCGGACTGGCCTGATCATCATGTCCCGCAGCGCAACTGGCTGCCGGTTGTTCGCGATGACCCGATACATCGGCATCGCCGGATCATTCGGATCGATGTATGACAATCCGTCGATCTCCTGCGGTGCAGTGATGTCGACCATCCCGTCGGGAATCTGGCGCAGGACTGGATCCACCATGGATTGAGTCTACGGATTTTCCTCGTAGCATTGGGCCCTATGAAGTTTCTCGTGACGCTCCCTCGGGACGATGTCAGAACCCTTGATGACTATGTGCGCCGAACTGGGCTGGAATCACGGAACGACGGCTTGCGCGCTGCGATCCAGGCACTACGCGATAACCGGCTCGAGGACGCGTACCGAGTTGCACTGGAAAGTTGGTCGGACGCCAACGACGCAGCCGTATGGGAACTGGCGATCGCGGATGGACTGTCACAGTGAGGCGCGGTGAGGTGCGAGACGTGGACTTCAGTACGCCAGGTGGCACGAAGGACCTGACCAGGTCAGCCATCATCGTGAGCAATGACCGGGCCAACCGCGCCGCAGAAAGGCTGGAGCGGGGGCTCGTGACAGTCGTGCCCATCTCAGGGGACGTTCGGCGTTTCGATTCGTTCCACGTGCTGATTCCGGCCGGAGACGCGGGTTCTCCGGGCGATTCCAAGGCTCACTGCGACCAAGTCCGATCCATTTCGGTGAAACGGGTCGGAGAGCGCACGGGCACGGTCCCAAAGCGGGTGCTCGGCGAGATCGAACGGGCACTAAGAGTCCACCTCGACCTCTGAGGGCCGGATGTGAGTTTGTCAGCATGTACAAAATGGACAGGCCTCAGTGTGGAATGTTCGTTTTGTACATGCTCGTAAATCTGGATCTCGGTTAATGCGGAAGCGCGGAATCTGTCATACCCCCATGCGAACATATGTTCGTGTCCAGTGGGGATCCGACCATTCTTCACGCTGACCTCGATTCGTTCTACGCCTCTGTCGAGCAGCGCGACAACCACCGGCTGCGCGGTCTCCCCGTGATCGTGGGTGGGGGTGTTGTCCTCGCAGCGAGCTACGAGGCGAAAGCGTTCGGGGTCCGCACGGCAATGAGTGGCGCTCAGGCACGGAGACTGTGCCCTCGGGCGATCGTCGTTCCTCCCCGGATGTCTGCGTACGCCGAGGCCAGTCGCGTGGTTTTCCAGATCTTCCGCGATACCACCCCCCTCGTTGAGGGTATTTCCATCGACGAGGCGTTCCTCGATGTGGGTGGCCTCCGCAAGGTCTCAGGAACGCCCCGTGAAATTGCGGAACGGCTGCGCACTGATGTGCGGCAACAGGCTGGCTTACCGATTAGCGTCGGTGTCGCTGGGAGCAAGTTTCTCGCGAAGGTTGCGAGCGCCGTAGCCAAACCCGACGGGCTCCTCGTTGTGCCGTTCGGTGCAGAAATCGCTTTCCTCCACCCACTGCCGATCGAGCGGCTGTGGGGCGTTGGCGCGGTGACATCCGGCAGGCTCCGAAAGTTCGGTCTTACGACGGTCGGCGACATCGCGAGGGCGGGTGAGGCGGAACTCGCGACGATACTCGGCCGAGCCAGTGCCCGGCATTTGAACGCGCTAGCGCATGCCCGCGACCCGCGGCGGGTCCAGACGGGGCGAAGAAGGCGTTCCATCGGGGCACAACGGGCAATCGGACGCGGACAGCACGCGCGAGACGACATCGATGCCGCGCTGCTTACACTCGTCGATCGGGTTGCCCGCCGGATGCGGGCCGCGCGCCGAACTGGGCGAACCGTCGTCTTGCGCCTGCGTTTCGGCGACTACACACGTGCCACTCGTTCTCATACTGTTTCGCTGCCAACATCCGAGACAGCGGTCCTGCTCGCTGTGGCGCGGTCATTGCTTGCGGAGGCACAACAGCTTATTGACGAGCGGGGCATCACGCTCGTCGGCGTCGCAGTTGGCAACCTTGCCGATGAGGCCGGGACTCAGCTCACGCTCCCGTTCGGTACAGTTGCGTCACCGTCGCCAGGCCAGCTCGATAGCGCGGTCGACAGCATCTGGGACAAATTCGGTAAGGCAGCGCTGACGCGGGGCGCACTGCTCGGACGCGATCCGGGCATTTCCGTTCCGCTGCTGCCCGACTAGCGCGTTACCCGAACCACTGTGCGAGCCGGTCGGACTCCCACTGCTGCTTCGCCGCAAAAGACGCTTCATCGGGTGCACTGAGCTCAACATCAGGGCGCGGCTCGGCGTAAAAGTTGCCCTGGACCCGGGCAACCTTGCGTCCGGGCAGTTCGAGGTAGCAATAGCCATGCCCGTCGAAACGCGCGCGTTCGCCGCCATGGAGGTCTGCAGCAAGGTTCGCGGCCGCGACTTTGCCTTCCGCCTCCGCGAATACCCCCGCCTTCGGCAATTGCGCGGTGGCTGTGGGCACCATGGTGCAGTCCCCGACCGCGTAAACGCGGTCGGCATTCGTTGCGAATGTCTCGCGGTCTGGTTCAGCCCAGCCGGACGCGCCAGCTAGGGAACTCTGAGAGACCACTGCTGGCGGTGAGGCCGCCGGCACACCGAGCGTGAGATCGGAGTGGACCGTTCTCCCGTTCGCGAAGATTATGGTGCCGTCCGCTTCGACATCGTCGACTTTGTGTTCAGTGAGCACGGTGACATTCCGAGCCCCGAGCTGCTCAGCAAGGAAATGGCTGGCGTCCGGCCCGGCGACTGGAAGGGTGATCGGCTGCGGGGTTGTCACGACAACCTCGATGTCGTCACGTCGGCCACGTTCGCGCAGCCACTCGTCGACGATCAGCGCGGCTTCGAAAGGAGCCGGCGGGCACAGATAAGGAGCGCCGAAGATGCTCACCACAATCGTTCCGCTTCTCATCTCCTCGAGCGCGGCTTTGATCGCCGGGAGCGAATTCGCGCTGTAGAGGTTGTGCACGCCCAGTTCGAAGAATCGCCTGTGTTTCGGCGAGCAGCTGGCGCCGAGCGCAACGATGAGGCCGTCAGCCGTGAAGGTCCCCGCACTGGTTTCGGCCGTCCGCTTACCCGCATCGAGCGACGTAATCTCCGCCTGCACAAACCGGATGCCGTGTGCATCGAGGTCCGTCAGACGTCGAGTGCCATCAGCGAGCGGACGGATCCCTCCTAGCTCCCACAGCTTGGCGAAACCCACAAAGAATGTGTCGCTCGCGGCGATGAGTGTCACCTCATCGGCGGCGGGAAGCCGGCGGCGCAACTCATGCGCTGCAGCAATCCCGCCAAATCCGCCACCGAGCACCAGTGCGTGCGCCATCTGCGAGTACCTCCAAGTGAACCTGACGTGACTTTGGGTCGACCGTACCCCCACAGGTCTCCCCCGGCATCGGGTTGCGCGATGAGCGTTTCCAGTCTGCGGTCGCGCGCGGCTAATCTGAGCGGCGATGAATAACTCGCGCACCGTTGGCCGTTTGATCCTTCTGTCCGTTTGGGCTGCACTCTTCTGGGCGGTCCTCGCCATCGGCTGGGGCCTGGCGGTCCAGTCCCAGATGATCGTGTTCGACGGGCTCTACTCATTTATCAGCGTCTTGCTGTCTCTTCTCTCGCTGCTGGCGCACCGGATCATCCGCAAGGGCGAAAGCAAACACTTTCCCTTCGGCCGCGATGTCCTGGAGCCGCTGACCATCATCGTCAAAGCAGTCGCTATCGGCGCGCTGTGCGTTTACGCGCTCACGGTTGCCGTGATGGATCTGCTCAGCGGTGGCCGGGAGGTAGACGCAGGATGGGCTGTCATCTACGCCGCGGCAGCAACTGTTGGCTGCGGCCTGATAACCGCGTATCTCCATCGCAAGCAGCGCACCGTACGATCCGACTTGGTGCGCGCCGAAACAACCCAGTGGCTGATGGACACCGTGCTCAGTGCTGGCGTGCTTGTCGGCTTCATCGTTGCGTTTTTGCTCCAGCGTCAAGGCAACGATGCTGTCGCCGCCTACGTCGATCCCGCGATGGTCGCTATGGTGTGCCTGCTGTTTCTCGCGATGCCGGTCCGGCTGCTCATCCAAGGTTTCCGCGAGGTCCTTCTGATGCCGCCGCCCGCGGAACTGGAGACGCGGGTACGCGAGTGCGTCGACTCGCTAGAACGTCGGCACGGCTTTGCGGATACGTTTCTGCGGAGCGCGAAGGTGGGTGGTCAACTCGGGATCGAGGTCGATTTCGTGGTGGGTCCTGACACTCCCGCGCGGAGTGTCGAAGCGCTGGACGGAATCCGTCAGGAGATTTCCGACGAGCTTGATGATCTTGGCTACGATCTGTGGCTCTCCGCCTCGTTTACAGCAGAACCCCGCTGGGCTGAATAACGGGACCGAACTTGTCACAGGCGTCAGGCAGTATGGGGTGATGTCTGATGTGCTTGCCCCCGACCTGAGATCACGCGCGCAGAATCTGCTCAGCGAGCTCGCTGGTTCAGGTGCCGTACTGCGCGATGATCAATGGACCGCGATCGCGGCTCTCGTTGCCCAACAGCGGCGTGCTCTTGTGGTTCAGCGGACGGGCTGGGGTAAATCAGCGGTGTATTTCATCGCCGCGAAGCTGCTCCGCGCTGACGGCAAAGGCCCGACCGTGATTGTGTCGCCGTTGCTCGCGCTGATGCGCAACCAGGTTTCCGCCGCCGAACGTGCCGGCGTAGTTGCCGCCACGATTAACTCGGGCAACGTGACGGAGTGGGAGGGCATCCATGCCCAGGTGGCCGCGGGCGAACTCGACGTGCTCCTAGTGAGTCCGGAGCGTCTGAACAATCCTGACTTCCGAGATCAAGTGCTCCCCCATCTTGCTGGCGACGCGGGAATGGTCGTGGTCGACGAGGCGCACTGTGTCTCCGACTGGGGGCATGACTTCCGCCCCGATTACCGTCGCATCCGTAGTCTGCTCGGTGACCTTCGACCGGGAACGCCGGTTCTGGCGACCACCGCGACAGCCAACAACCGGGTCGTCACCGACATTGCGGAACAGTTGGGTGTGGGCGCCGATGGAGCGACACTAGTGCTTCGTGGCGGTCTCGACCGAGAATCTCTGCATCTGTCCGTCCTCAATCTTGGTGCGGGCAGCAAGCGTGCGGCGTGGCTGGCGGAACACTTACGAGAGCTCCCGGGCAGCGGGATCATCTACACCCTCACTGTGTCAGCAGCGGAGGATCTCGCTGCGCTCCTCAAGGAGCATGGTTACGAAGTTGCGGCGTACACCGGAAGGACGGACGCCGCGGAACGTGAAGTGCTCGAAGGGGAACTGCTTGGCAACCAGGTGAAGGCCCTCATCGCCACGTCGGCACTAGGAATGGGCTTTGACAAGCCGGATCTTGGTTTCGTGGTTCACATGGGCGCGCCGTCGTCGCCGATCGCCTATTATCAGCAGGTGGGCCGTGCCGGCCGCGCGGCGAGCCGGGCGGAGGTCCTTCTGCTGCCTGGGCCTGAAGACAAGGACATCTGGCGGTACTTCGCATCGGTGGCTTTTCCCGCGGAGTCCGTCGTCCGGAAGGTTCTCAGCGCGCTCGATCCGCAGCGGCCGCAGTCAACGCAGGCCCTCGAGCCCCTTGTTGACCTTGGACGCAGCCGTCTAGAGATGGTGCTCAAGGTTCTTGATGTCGACGGCGCAGTACGCCGAGTCAAGGGCGGCTGGACGGGGACGGGCGAATCCTGGTCGTACGACCGTGAACGTTATTCGCGCCTCGATGAGGCTCGTTTAGCGGAGCAGCTTGCGATGACCGAGTACGCCACCACGCAAATGTGCCGGATGGAGTTTCTGCGCCGCCAGCTTGACGATCCTGAGCTAGGTCCTGCTCCGGTTCCGTGCGGCCGCTGTGACAATTGTGCAGGCGCACGGTTCAGCACCGACGTTGATTCGTCGACAGCAAATGCGACCGCGGAGCGCCTATCGCGCCCAGGCGTCGACGTTGCGCCGCGGCGGCAATGGCCGTCGGGTATGGCGAAACTGGGCGTGCCGCTTTCCGGAAGAATCAGTGAAGGGCCAGAACCCGGGCGCGCCATCGGTCGGCTAACCGATCTCGGCTGGGGTCAGCGTTTGCGCGCGCTTCTAGACCAGCCTGACTGTGCCGCACCCGATGAAGTTGTGCGGGCGAGCATTTCGGTGCTCAAGGCCTGGCAGTGGAAGGACCGGCCCCAGTCGGTGCTTGCGCTGCAATCGCAGTCTCATCCTCTGCTCGTAGAATCCCTCGCTACGCAACTTGCCGACATCGGCAAGCTCACCAACCTTGGCGTTCTGCCTTTACGGGACGATCACGTCGGCGTTTCGGCACAGAACTCGGCGTACCGTGTGGCGGGGCTCTACGAGGCGTGGCAGATTCCAGCGAGCCTTCCAGCTGGCCCCATCCTGCTGATCGACGCGGTAACCGACAGCGGCTGGACCTTCACAATGGCGTCGTACGCGCTGCGGCGCGCAGGGGCCGCAGCCGTACTTCCCTTCGCCATCGCCGCGACGAGCTAGCGGACCACAGAGTAGCGGGCGCAGGCGAACTCACCGTTGCGCCCGACCTCCTCAACCTTGAGTTCAAGATGCCGCGGCATTAGCGGTTTGCCCGCACCTAAAGTGACCGGCGCGAGGTACACGATGAGCTCATCGAGCAGCCCCGCATCTGCGAACTGTCCCGCCAGGTCACCACCGCCGACTATCCAGACATTCTGCCCCGCTGCAGCCTCCATCATCTGCTGGTGCACCGGGCCGACGTCGTCACGGACAAAAGTGATGTTCGAGTTAGGAATCACTGGCAGGTCCCGGTGCGTGAACACCCACCCGGGAATGGAATAGGGCCACACCCAGTCCGCTGGGTCCTTGTCTTTGAACTCGTGATTAATGACCCACTCGTAGGTGGTTGACCCCATCGCCATGGCCCCTACGTCGCGGAAGAACTCGTTGTAGTTCAGCGGTCCGTCCTCGTCGTGGGCGCGAGTCAGCAGCCAAGCTAGTGAATCATCGGAAGTGGCGATGAACCCGTCCAGGCTCGTAGCGGTGTAGAACTGAGTACGGCTCAACTGTCTTGCCTTTCGTGTGCGGGCTGGTGGCGTGTACGCAGCCACATAATGGGGTCGCCTTGGTCTGCTTCCACGCCGACGTTGCGGAGCATCTGCCGCACTACCTGGCGACGGTATGCGGAGAAGGTCATGACATGACTGATCACGCTGCCGAGAACGAAGCTCTCGGGCGGGTCGCACAGCGCGTCGATCAGCACATCCCCCCACCGGTCCTCCGCTGCGATGCGCTGCACCGCTGAGATCCAGCGCGGCGCAGCGGTCTCGTGCCTCGCTGCGAGCGCCCCGATATCCCGGCCCCCGCGGGCGGGGACATCCGCGCCATCAATAGATGCGAGCCACACTTCTTTCGACCAGATGAGATGTTCCAGAACCGCTGCGATGGATTCTTCAGGACCATCCCACCCGAGCACGACATGCCGGGGAAGCAGTGGCCTGTCGTAGTCCCGGACCGCGACTTTCCCCGCGAGTTCGAGCAGGTAGCGCGTGTCGTCGATGTCATGGTGGACCATCTGCGTCGTGGGGTCCATGCTGCTCCGCTGCCCTTCTGCCGAATCCACCCATAATGACGTTGGCGGGTGAAAGTGGATACCGTTCGGTGCGGGCAGCCAGTGGGTGCTGGTGCGATCTGCCGCGCTCGGCGGGAAACCGAACGCCCGCGAGAATGCCCGCGAAAACCCTTCGACGGACTCGTAGCCTTCGGTCAACGCCACGTCGGTGACGCTTTCCCCGCGGCGAAGCCGCCACGCTGCGCGCTCCAGGATGACTCGCCGCCGCAGTGCGACCGGAGACTCATAGGTACCGAGCCGGAACTGACGGCTGAAATGAAACGGCGAGATGTAAACACGCCTCGCCATGTCGTCACGATCGCTCGCCTCGTCGTCGAGCACAGCATCGAGAAGTTCACGCACCCGGTCACGAGGCAACTCAGTCATGACTCAAGTATCGGACGTGCGAACGGGAAAATGCTTGACAGTTCGTGCTTTCGCGGCGGCGAACACCGTATGCCCTACTATCAGCACAATGACGAACAACGACAAAATTGTCATTGTGGACGGTGCACGCACACCCATCGGCAGCTTCGGCGGCGCGTTCAAAGATGTTCCGGCTCACGAACTCGGCGCAGCGGCAGCGAAGGCAGCACTCTTCCGGGCGAACATCGACGCCGCCGATGTTGATGAAGTTGTGATGGGCTGCATCGGGCAGGTCGGTCCCGACGCGTACAACGCCCGTCGGGTTGCGGTCGCCGCGGGCCTGCCGAAGAACGTTCCCGCCTATACAGTGAACCGGCTTTGCGGGTCCGGTTTGCAGGCGATCTGGTCGGCCGCGATGCAGATCCGCTGGGGTGGCGCCGACATCGCCCTCGCGGGTGGGGATGAGTCAATGTCGCGTATGCCTTTCTACGACTTCAATGCCCGCGCCGGATACCGGCTCGGTGACCGCAAACTCGTTGACGGCACCGTGATGATGCTGACCGACCCCTTCCACAGCATCCATATGGGGGTGACAGCTGAGAATGTGGCGACGCGATACGGCGTCTCCCGCCTGGAGCAAGATGAGTTCGCCCTGCAGTCACAGCAGCGCGCCGCCGCGCTGAAAGCACAGGACGCCTTTTCCGAGGAGATTGTTCCCGTCGAAATCTCAGGGCGGAACGCTCGAACCGTCAGCAAGGATGAGCACCCGAAACCTGATACGACAATCGAAGTGCTCAGCAAGCTTCGCGCAGCGTTTGAGAAAGACGGGACGGTGACCGCGGGCAACGCTTCAGGCATCAACGACGGCGGTGCGGCAGTAGTACTCGCAAGCGAGTCCGTGGTGAAGCAGCGCGAACTCACAGGGCTGGTTACCGTCGAAGCCGTAACTACAGCGGCGATGGAACCCGAGTTGATGGGATACGCCCCCGTCCTTGCGCTTCAGAAACTCTTCGAAACGACGGGCACGTCCCCGGACGACATCGACACCATTGAGCTGAACGAGGCGTTCGCGTCCCAGGCACTCGCAGTCATCCGGGATGCCAAGCTCGACCCCGCGAAAACCAACCCGTACGGCGGAGCGATCGCGCTCGGCCACCCGGTGGGCGCGACCGGCGCGATCCTGTCGCTGCGTGTCGCGAAGGATCTCGTCCGCCGCGACCTCGAACTCGGCATCGTCACGATGTGCATTGGTGGCGGGCAGGCCCTCGCAGCGTTGCTCCGGCGCTACTGAGCGGGCACTAGCAGTACCCAGACCGTGCCCTCACCGACGGGCAACTCCTCACCTTCGTTGCTTACGTAACGGGTGGGCTCGCTCGGTGACGGGCGCGTCCAGCGTCCGTCGTATCGCAGTCCGTCGCGCAAGACTGTGGCGGCACCCTCACCGACCGTTGCGGCCACCGGGGACCCAGCTGGCTCAATCCTGACGTCGACCTCCTGAATAACCACATTCGGCGTCGATGCTTGCCCCGCGTCGGTCGTCTCCATCGGCGAGCCGTCGACGCTGATCATCCACTGCTGGTTTTCCTCTGACCAAGTGAAGTCATAAAGGGCTGTTTCGTACTGGGCACGGTATTCGGGCGACGGAACCCCGTTTTCCGGCCCGGGTCCGGTGACCATTACGGGTATGTCCGGAGCCTGTCCCGGCGGGGGCAGCTGCGCTGGACGCAGGTAGAGGTTGTGGGGTGCGCCGCGGCTCGGTTCCCGATAGAAGGCTCCCCTCGCCCCCGCTTCGGTGGCGGAGATGATCGGGGTGGCATTCAGCGCGTCGAGGACGTGCGGGGCTGCGCCAGAGTACGCAAATACAGGTTCGCCGAACTGCGCGAGTAACTCGATATCGGTGATCCGTGCGCTGCGCACGGGCCCGACGGCGTCGGGGACTTCCGTGCTGTACACGGCAAGTAGCCGGGTGAGCCCATATTCCACGGGTTCGACGTAGATGATATCTGCGAGGCTGAGACCGGTCTGGGGGCGTGCCTGGCGCACATTGTCGATCTTCACTGCCGTCACCGGGTCGGGTGGCGGCGGGGGCGGTGGCTCCGGTGCGGGCGTCGTTTGTGTGGGTGTGGGCCGTGGCGGTTCTTCAGCCGGGCCGCCGCAAGCCGCGAGTGCAAGCGCGGCCGCTGCGCATACCGCGGTAAGGCCGGTGCGGCGGCGCCGCGTGAACATCATGTGCATGCAACAAAGCTACGTCCGGTTAGCGCTGTGCGAGAAAGACGCCGCTTCACTTCCGCGTTGCGGGCTGTCCTGCCGGTGCAATCTCGGCAGCACACGCTTGACCTCGTCGAGAAAACGGTCAGCGAGGTCGTGGCTGAATCCGTTCCGCACGACGACGCGCAATGCGGCAAGATCCTCCCGATTGGCGGGGAATGTGTATGCAGGTACCAGCCAGCCCGATTCGCGCAGCGCTGCGGACACATCAAAAGCCGAATAGCCAGTGACGTCGTCGCGCACCGTGAAGGCAAACACTGGCAGTTCGCTGCCATCGGTGACAAGTTCGAAGGGGCCAAGTTCGGCGATGGCTCCGGAGAGGTGCATCGCGACGTCCCGGCATGTTCGCTGAACGCGGCGATATCCGTCGAACCCGAGGCGAATGAAGTTGTAGTACTGCGCGGCAACGTGAGCTCCCGGCCGTGAAAAATTCAGCGCAAAGGTGGGCATCTCACCACCCAGGTAGTTCACCCGGAAGACGAGTTCATCGGGAAGTGCTTCCGCATCTCTCCACACCACCCATCCGACACCCGGATAAACGAGACCGTACTTATGCCCAGAGGTGTTGATCGATGCGACGCGTTCGAGGCGGAAGTCCCACTCAAGGTCGGGGTCACAGAACGGAGCGATCATGGCGCCTGAAGCGCCGTCTACGTGGACGGGAATGTTCCAGCCGGTGCGGGACTCCAGATCGTCGAGAGCGCGACAAATATCGGCGACGGGTTCATAACTCCCGTCGTAGGTCGAACCGAGGATCGCTACGACGCCGATGGTGTTCTCGTCGCAGTACTTCACAGCTGCGTCCGCGGTGAGGTGGTACCTGTCACCCTCCATCGGGACTAGTCGCGGTTCAACGTCCCAGTAGGCGGCGAACTTATCCCAGCAAATCTGGACGTTGACGCCCATAACCAGATTGGGGCGGCCGCGCTTTTCTCCGCCTGCTTGCTGCCACCTCCGCTTAAGTGCAAGGCCAGCCAGCATGCATGCCTCACTGGACCCTGTTGTCGAGCAGCCTGTTGGAGCGGCAGCTGGCGGGGCGTGCCACAAGTTCGCGAGCATGCGCACGCATCGTTGTTCGAGTTCGGCTGTGCCCGGGTACTCGTCCTTGTCGATCATGTTCTTGTCGAAACATTCGGCCATGAGCGTTCTGGCCTGCGGTTCCATCCAGGTCGAGACGAACGTCGCGAGGTTGAGGCGGGCGTTACCGTCAAGCATCAGTTCGTCGTGAACGATCTGGTAGGCGGTATCAGGATCAAGCTGGTCAGACGGAAACCGATCGTGCGGGATCTCGAGTGGTTCTCGCGTGAAGATGGGGTTGACGCTGACGCTACGCCGGTGAGAGTGGTGCCCGCCGGAAGGCTGTGTCAGGGGCATATCCGGAGCGTAGACCAGCCGGAAGATTCTCGCGGAGTGTCGCAAAAACTTGCCGCAGCATTTCAGGCGCGCCACAGAACGTGGGAGAATCCGTAGGCGCCAGGATCTCGAATGAGAGGACGTCACATGACCAGTACCAACACGGGCACGGTGGTTGAGTTTCTTGCCGCCCTCCGCGATCGCAATTATGAGCAGGCATTGAGCTTTGTAACTGAAGATGTCGTGTGGCACAACGTTTCTCTGCCTAAGGTTCGTGGCAAATCGCGCCTTAGGCAGGCTTTCGTGATGATGGACAAACTTGCCATCCGGTTTGATGTCCAGTTCCGCAACATCAGCGGCGACGATCGAGCGGTGCTGACGGAGCGCACCGATGCTTTGAGCCTGGGTCGGCTGCGAACCGAATTTTGGGTATGCGGAACGTTCGAGTTCCGCGAGGGAAAGATTGCTGTGTGGCGTGACTACTTTGACTACGCCAACATGAGCGGCGCTCTGCTGCGCGGTCTGCTCGGTGTCGTGCTGCCGCGTCGCGAACCACTCAGCCTCTTTGCATCTGATGGCATAATCCAGCGCGCCGCGACCCCGGGGCGCGATCGCGCAAGGGACTGAATACGAAGCAGCACTACACGGCGAGGCTGAAGACCCGCGCCCCGTTGTCGTAGCAGACTGCCCTTATCCAGTCGTCCCCAAGTTCGAGGTTCGCCAGGATCTCGAGGGCGTGCACGTACGGGTAGGGAATGTTTGGGAAGTCGCTGCCGAAGAGGATGCGATCACCAAGGGCCCGCAAACGTGGCAGATCACGCCGGTCCAATGGCGCCCGGTCGCTCAGGAAATCGGTAAACGCCATCGTTGTATCAAGCAGAAGGGTCTCGTGTGCCTCGGCGAGCGCCAGGAAATCGGAGTATTCAGGCATACCCATATGCGCGATGATCAGCCGAAGGCGGGGATGCCGCTTCATGAGCTCTGCTATCGGGGGCGCACCTGTGTAGCGTCCGGGTGCAGGCCCCGACCCGCAATGGATCACGACCGGAGTGCGGCTGTCCGCAAGAGCTCCCCACGCGCCATCGAGTAATGGATCCAGGGGGTCATAATCCCCTACTTGAATGTGCGACTTGAACACCCGGACGCCAGACTCTAACGCGGAAGTGACGTACTTTTCGACGCCTTCCTCAGGGTAGAACGTCGCTGTGTGAAGACAGTCCGGGGTCCGGGCAGCGAAATCCGCCGCCCACTGATTCAGCCACTCCGCCATGCCCGCCTTGTGGGGGTAGACCAGCGACGTGAACGCCACAACCCCGTAACTGCGGAGGCGCTGCAGGCGCACGTCCTCCTCGAGTTTGTAGGCAATTGGCCACTCGATAGCCGTAAGCGGACCCGCGGAATCGAAGTACGCCCACACTTTGTCCATCACCCGTTTCGGCATGAAATGGGTATGCACGTCAACCAGTCCGGGGAGCTGGTGGGCTTCCTGAAAGGCCAGAACCGGGTCGATGTCCGCTCGCAGGGAGCCTGTGTCATCGCTCATGTGCTCCAGCATGTCACGCGGGCGACGGCTCGCGATGGGTGAATTCGTAATGGTCGATGCTGAAATGGCCACTCGCCCAACGTGAATGCAGGGTTGTCGCGGACCGGAACGGTACATCGCCATTCGGGTCGAAATAGTAGCTGTTGGCGTTGGAACAGTCTTGATTGAAGAAGATTTGACGCTCGCGGCGGCCGATCATCGCCTCAAAGTATTCGGTATTGGCTTCTTCACTGATTTCCACTCGGGTCGCTCCGCGCTTCTCCGCTGTTTTGAGACACCGGATGATGTGCCGAAGCTGATTCTCGATCAGTTCGAAGTAGGACGAACCGTTGTAGGCGTAGGGCCCCAAGATGGTGAAGACGTTGGGAAACCCAGGGACACTGGCGCCTTGGTAGGCCTGGTAGCGATTCTCCTCCCACCAGGTGGCGAGGTCAGCGCCGCCCTTACCTGAAATCCTGAAGGAAGGCATCCCGCCCGGCCCGAAGAGCTTGAAGCCGGTTGCGAGGATCAGCGTGTCGAATTCGTGCTCTGTGCCGTCCACAGTGATGATTCCACCGGGAGTGACCTTGGCGATCGAATCGGTTTCCAGAAGGACGTTTGGGCGGTTGAATGCCGCGAGATAGGTGTTCGAGAAGCTGGGCCGCTTGCATCCAAGCGGATAGTTCGGTGTGAGCTTTTTTCGCACGACAGGATCTTTGACCTCGCGTTGCAGAAAACGACGGCCCGCGTGCGATCCGCTGCCCGCAAGCATCGGCAAGGTGCGGTTGTACTGGGCGGCGACCACAAATGTGGTTTCGACGACGGCTTGGCTTGCAAGGCGCGCGGCACGCCGGACTAGGGGAAGCTTGTCGAGCGCGAGGTGCGCTGCCCTGGATAGCGGCAGATCCACGCGCGGAAGCACCCAGATCGGTGTCCGCTGGAAAACTGTGAGGCGTTCGACCTCCGGCGCGATGGCCGGGATGACTTGTACCGCGGACGCACCAGTACCGATGATGGCCACTCTGCGGCCGGTTAGGTCCTGGCTATGATCCCACCGGGCCGTGTGCATGACGGTACCGGCAAAGGACTCGATACCTGGTATGTCCGGAGTCTGGGGCTCACTGAACGGGCCGACCGCGTAGATCACGAAACGGCTGGTCATCTCCTCGCCAGCATCGGTAACCAGCCGCCACCGATCGGAGGATTCATCGAATTCGGCGCTCGCTATTTTGGTGCTGAGGCGAATGTTAGGCCGCAGACCATATTTGGTGACGCAACGCTCCGCATATGCCTTGAGTTCTGAGCCCGGCGCGTACGTCCGCGACCACCGGTGTCCTTGTTCAAAAGAGAACGCGTAACTGAAGGACGGTATGTCGACCGCGACGCCCGGGTACGTGTTCAGATGCCAGGTGCCCCCGACGCCGTCGGAGGCTTCAACGACCAGGTAGTCGAATCCTTCCTGGTCGAGCTTGATCGCGGCACCGATGCCGGAGAAGCCGGCGCCTACGACAATGACGTCGTGGTCGGGAACTGGCGTGTGCGTCACCATTGACAGCCTTCCAGAGATCTTCCTATTATCCAGATAATGGCATTATCCTAAATCCTGGTGCGGACTTGTCAAGCTGCACTATCATCGTGCGCATGCCGCGACTCAACCGCACGGAGAGCCAGGAACGCACCCGGTACCAGATAATTTCGGCTGCCGTCGAACTGTTCCTGCGGGACGGATTCCGCGCGACCTCACTCGGCCACGTTGCGACCGAAGCAGGCTTCACGACGGGCGCGGTCTACTCGAACTTCGCCAATAAGACGGAACTTGGAATTGCTGCGGTGGACGCGATCTATGACCGTGAAACCGATCGCGCCATCGCGCGCGTCGCGGATGCCGTAACTGAGTCGCCGGATGCCTGGATCACCAGCCTCAGCGACTGGAGCGCCTCCGTCCTGGGCGACATCTCAATCGCCAGGCTCGAGATTGAGATCAATGCTTTCAGTGCACATGACGGCACCCTTCGCACAGCCAACGCCGCGCGGTATGCCAGGATTCGCCAGCACGTAGCGGCACTGCTTGCCCGGCTCGAATCTGAGGCAGGCCTGCGCCTTCCCATGGATAAGGAAACGCTAGCGATCGCAGCTGTCGGACTCGCACTCGGCATCGGGATTCAGCGCGCGGCCGATCCCGCGCTTGATAAGGACGTTTTCGGGCGCATCCTGTCCCACACGGCAACGGCCCTCACTCCGGCACCACACAGTGACGGAGTGCTGTCACACGGCTAGCTGCCCCGCTGCTAACCGTGCCGCCTTGCCTGCGAGGTCATCGGCGATCTCATTATGGTGGTTGCCAGTGTGACCGCGTATCCACGTGAAAGTGACGGCACCCGGACGCTCCTGTATTGCGCGGTCAATCGCCTGCACGAGGCCAAGATTCTTGACCGGGCTGCCTGATGCTGTCGTCCAGCCCTTGCGTTTCCAGCCAGGCAGCCACTCGGATGCGCATTTAATCGCGTACTGCGAGTCAGATTCGATGACCAGCGGCTCCGCGCCCGGATGAGCGACTATCGCTTCGAGCAGGGCGGTGAGCTCTGCGATCTGATTAGTTCCAGAGCCAGCGCCCCCGGACGCACTCGGCCCGTCATGGTTAACCCAGGCCCAGCCGATCGCACCGCCAGGATTCTTCAGGCAGGAACCATCTGTACTCACCGTAATCACGCGAAGAGACGTTACGCTGCCGCGCAACCTTGGCGCGCTACAGACACGCTGAATGGTTAGCTGAGTCCGAGTTCCTCGTCGCCGAGGTCACGAAAGAACGAGGCAACAAGATCGTCCGACACGTCCTCGAGCTGAGCTGGCGACCATCGGGGGTTGCGATCTTTGTCGACGACCTGCGCGCGGATGCCTTCCACCAGGTCCGGCGACCGCAAACATGCCAGCGAGACACGGTATTCCTCGTTGAGTGTCACCGCCAGACTCGGAGAGCGACGGGCGCTCCGTAATGACCGCAGTGCCACTTTGAGGGCGGTGGGCGACTTCGACAGGATCTGCTGTGCGGCCTTGCCCGCTTCCGGTGTTGCGCTGCGCTGCAACCTTGCCACGATTTCTTCGACGGTGTCCGCGCTGTAGCAACTGTCGATCCACTCACGCTGTGTATGCAGTTCGGATTCCGGTGCAGGCTGTGCGAAACGCGAGATGACCTCGTGCGGCGCTTCCTCCGACAGAGCGGCGAGCAGCGCTTCGAGCTCTGCACTCGGCACAAAATGGTCCGCAAAGCCGCACACGATCGCATCGCCTGCGGTGAGTCGCGCCGTGGTCAGGGCAATGTGCGTGCCTAGTTCCCCTGGCGCCCGGGCGAGTAGGTAGGTACCGCCGACGTCAGGAACGAAACCGATCCCAACCTCGGGCATACCTATGGCCGAACGCTCAGTCACAATTCGCACGCTGCCGTGCGCCGAGACACCAACTCCGCCGCCCATGACGATGCCATCCATCAACGCGACATACGGCTTCGGATACTTGGAGATTTGGTCGTTGAGGGTGTACTCGTCACGCCAGAAGCTCTTCGTCTGACTGCCGTCGCCCTGGGCATCCCGATGGATGGCGACGATATCGCCGCCCGCGCAGAGGCCGCGCTCACCAGCTCCAGTTATCGCCACAGCACGCACCGAGTCGTCGTGCTCCCACGCCGCAAGCGCGGCCGCGATGTCCCGGGCCATGTCGTGGGTCAGGGAGTTTATCGCCGCTGGACGATTCAGCGTAATCAGACCGAGCCTGCCGGACTTCTCGATCAGCACATCACTCATGTTTTCCTCCCCTGCCCGGGGCGGAACTGGCCTGCCTTGCGGCTGCCGCAAGGAGACCCGGTAACGCCCGCATTGGCGAGATGGTCAGTACTTCTGTCAAGAAACTAAACAACATCCTATAGTTGGACGTCCACATAATGGAAGGTGGTCCCACTACAGTGGGATAGCGGTCTCATCGAACTGCAGCAACCCGCTCAAGCGCGCGGACGTCCTTCTCGAGCATGCGGAACAACCAATAGGCGAGAACGAATGCGATGACGCTGCCGACACAGAGCACCCGTACCGCAACTATCACCGACGCGAAGTCTTCGGGCGGAATAAATGTGACTCCGGCCACGCCGATGAGTGGAATCGCCGCGGCTATCGCCAAGAACACGTCACTGCGGTGGTCGAGGCGGCGCAGACGGCGCGCATCGTCTGTGCTGATCTCTCCAAGTGGCACAAACATCGGATACAAGCACCGCACCGCATAGAAATTGACGAGGAAGAACGGGTACGCGAGGGCGATCGCGCCGCACACCAGCTGCGTCGAGATGAAGTGCGCATAGCTGCTCGCGGGAACGCTTGCGCCTGAAACATAGAGCGTCACAGGAATGCCGATGCCAGTCGTGACCCAGAGAGCGAAACACAGAAGTACGACTCGCTGTCCCAGAAGCAGGGTGTGCGCTCGTGCCCGGGCGAGCTGTGCCCGCGAGTACGAAAGCCCCCGCCGAAGTCCGCGTGCGACAGAGAGAAAATACAGCTGCATCGAAATCGTGAATACCACGCCCAACGGGAACGCGATCAGATAGCTGAGACGAGTGATGGTGTCGAACTGCTCCTGCACAGACGAGGCGAGCTGATCAATTATCAGTGACTTGTTGTGGTTGTAGCTATACAGAATCGCGAGTGCATTCGGGGCAGCGATCGCGAACGCCATGATCGGGTGGTTCCAGCGCCGGAGGCGTTTCCGCCAGCTATCTGGAGACGGGTAAACCAGGTCGCGTGCGTGTTCATCGAGGCAGATTCGGAACTGCTGAGCGAGTTCAGCCCCCGACGCCCACCTGCTTTCACGATCCGGAGAAAGCCCCTTCAGCAAAACCCGGCGCAAAGCGGTCGGGCAGTCTTGGGGCAACACCTGGAGCGACGGTTCCTCAACAGTGGCACGACGGATAAGCATCGCATCGATTGTGCTGCGATCTCCACCGGCAACTCCCCCGTCATCAAATGGCTTTCTTCCAGTGAGCAGTTCCCACAACATCACACACAGGGAGTAGAGATCACTTCGCGCGTCAAGGTCAGTGGCCGCGCGCGGATGATCAGGATGGATGACTTCGAGTTGCTCCGGAGACATGTATGGCAAGGATCCGCCGAAGTAGGCTACTGGGTTCGCGCCCTTCACGCTGGCGCTGAAACTAATATTGAAGTCTGCGAGCTTCGGCAGTCCCTCTGCCGTCAGCAAGACATTCGCTGGCTTGATATCTCGGTGCAGAACACCGTGCCGGGCCGCGTAATCTGCCGCATCAGCGAGCCGCTTCCCCAGCCACGCTACAGTTTCCGGCCACGACATCGTCGCGAGCTCGCCACGGATGGTGGACTCGCCGGGGCGAAGCTCTCCGCGGTTGCCCAGTACACCGTCAAGCACGTCAAGGAGCAGCTGGCCACTACGCTGGGCCGGTTGCGTAACACGCACCCGTTCAAGAACGTCGTACAGTGTTCCCGCGGGTACGTACTCCATGTAGAGCAGCCTTAACTTGCTGCCCTCCAAGAGACGCTGGTCAAATACTCGCACAATGTAGTCGTGGTCCAGCTGCGCCAGCGTTTGCGGTTCGGTGCCATGTGCCTCAGACACTTTAACCGCGACCAGACGCTGCATTGACCGCTGCCGTGCGAGAAACACCTTCGCGAAGGCCCCACGGCCAAGTTCGGTGATGAGGTCGAAATCGTGAATACGCTGCCCTTCGCTGATCTCGTCCAGCGATACCGGTGCACCCGAATGCGCCATCAGTGTGCTGTGGTAGGACTCCTGGCTAAGTAAATGCGCTAGCGTGCCACTCTGACCAGGGAAGGTCGAGGTGTATTCGGCAGGGTCAGGCTCGCTACCGCTCCGGCGTCGGGCGTGGAACTCCTCGTAGATCAGGTCCGGCGGAATAGGCCAATCCTGGAGTTCCGGAAGTTCCTGCATGTAGTCGGCTAGCCGCTTTGGATGCTCATCCCGCATCCAGCGGTTCTCTAAATCGATCTTGACGAGTTCTATCAGGGCGAGTCGCCGGATCGCAGGTGAATCTGGCAGAAATGCAGCCAGATCCGGGGGTACATCAGCTGAGCGCCAGGCTGCCGAAAAACGGTCGGCGATCTCCGGCACCGCCGGGTGGGTGTCCATGCTGGGCGGCTGCGACGCCTCACCCGCGACCGTCGCATCTGGTGGCTGTCCGCCGGCACGGGTCATCGTGAACGCTAAAGCCCGGCGGGTCCACGGCTCAAGACCATGGCGAATTCTAACGCCTGCATTCGCTGCAGACTGCACGATTGGTCTGCTGAGGTGATGGATATCGTTAAGTCGTGCTCACTATGTCGGTCGCTAATCCGACTAATGTCGCGGCGACACTGCGCCCGCTGGCGCGCGGCGCCGGGGATCCGTGCCACTTTCACGCGCCAGACGGTGCGATCTGGCGTACGACGCTGATGCCGTCTGGATCTGCAACCTATCGAATCAGCCAGCTTGACGCAGGCACCGTTTCAGTCGCCGCGTGGGGAGACGGCGCGGAAGAGTTCACGACGACAGTGCCTGCGCTCCTCGGCGCCGCAGACGAACCGGATACCTTCGCACCTCAGCATGCGACGCTCGCTGAGGCGCAGCATCGCAGTCCCGGCGTGCGAATCTGCCGATCTGGCCGCGTCCTCGAAGCACTGGTGCCTGCGATTCTCGAACAGCGCGTGCACGGGATCGCAGCACGTGCGTCATGGCGCCGCCTGGTTCGCAAGTTCGGTACCCCGGCTCCAGGGCCAGCGCCTCGGCCCATGTGGGTTCCGCCGTCGGCTAACGCGTGGCGCCGCGTACCGTCGTGGGAATTTCACAAAGCTGGCGTAGATCCGCGACGCGCGAAAACGATTGTCACCGCGGCTCGCGCTGGTGAGCAACTGGAGCGTATCGCCGACCTTGTACCCGCAGTTGCCCGACAGCATCTCCAAACTATCCCTGGGGTCGGCGTGTGGACGTCGGCTGAGGTTGCTCAGCGCGCGCTAGGTGACGCAGACGCTCTGTCCGTCGGAGACTTTCATCTCGCCGCGATGATCGGCTGGACCCTGCTCGGCAGACCACTCGATGACGACCGCATGCTCGAATACATGGAGCCGCTTCGGCCGCACAGGTACCGAGCTGTCCTGTTGCTCGAGTCGAGCGGTCTGGCTTTTAAGCCAAAATTCGGGCCGCGAACACCTGTCACCGATCACCGCGCGCACTGAACGCAGGTGGGTCACACCCTCCCCCTAGGGTCTCTAGCCGTCACCTCAGTTGCGCGGGAGCATCGAAGTATTCGCTCCGAGCAGGCTCCCTGGGGGTTCCAATGCCTGACTACACCTACGTGGTCTACCGTCCCATCGTCACACGACTTCTCTCGGCCACGCTCGCTCGCAGGCTCACGGTGAATGCAGTGAGCTTTCAGGGTAATTTCGTCTGGGGGCGAAGGCTTTTCGAGTTTATGGCGTCGGCTCGGCCGTCTCCAAGTGTCGCGCGGACCGTGATGGGTCTGCGGTTCGCTTCGCCCGCAGGTGTCGGCCAGCATGTGGACCTCGACGGCAGCGGCCTCCGGATGTGGCGTCACCTCGGTGCAGGCTTCACCGTGGTCGGCCCGGTGTCGAGTGAACAACGCCCCAAGGGTGCTTCATCGACCCGAATGATGCATTCGCTGTGCGGAATTCTGACCAGCGTCGCAGATGCGGCGTATGTTGACGACGTTATTCCCCAACTCGAAGATGGGCTATCGCGAAGCGGACCGGTTTTCGTTTCGGTCACCGGACCCGACGTCACCGCGGTACTTGCGAAACTCGGTTCTCGGGCAGATGCCTACATCGTCCCGAACGCCGATTCGCGTGAGATCCTGGCTGACTGGGCCACTGTGACGGATCGACCCGTTTTGGTCCAGCTGCCGGTAGACCTGTCGCCCGATGAAGCTTTACGGCTAGGTGAAGATGCCCTCGCCGCTGGGTGCGCTGGGCTTGTTCTCAGCGGTGCGCGCACGCATCTGCTGCCCGGGGGCCGTGAGCACGGCCCGTTCTTACGTGAGCGCGCCGCAGCGCTCACACGATTGTTGCGCAGCCATTTTGGGAAAAACTTGGCAGTAGTGGCCGGGCCCGGGATCATGACTCCCGATGACGCCAGGGCCGCCCTGCAGAACGGTGCGGACTTACTGGCCCTTTTTGAAGGCCTCATCTTCGCGGGGCCAGGTCTGCCCCGTCGCATCAACACCAATATCCGTGTTTCCCGCAAGTCGCACGGACTTATACGTCCCGCGCATCCGCCGGCGCACGCGGTGGACGACGTGCGCCGCTCCGCACTGGCCGGTCTCGGAATTGCGGCTGGCCTGCTGGTACTTGCCGGGTTGGCAGGTTTGATGTCGAGTCTCGCCGCGACCCGGCGATGGCTAGCGAGTGAACTTGGCGCAGCTAATATTTCAGCCGCTGCAGTGGAGAACGCTGATGGGCCGCTGGCGGCATTCATTGTTCATAACCGCGTGAATCTCGCGGGGGCAATGGTCTGCCTGGGACTCCTCTGGGCCTGGCTTACGCTAAGCCCCCTGCGTGAGGGTAAATCGTGGGCGTGGTGGGCGCTTCTTCTCTCGGGGTCCGCCGCCACGGTGGGTCTGCTGAGCGCTCATTTGGCCACGCTTCCACAGCGCACTGACAAGACCGCAGTAATCGTTACAGCTTCGGTCCTCTTCTTTGTCTCGTTGGCTTTTTCCTTCAGGGATCTTCCGAACGCAGAACGCGGTATCCGCACGCTCATGCGCCCAGGCGCGGCTGCCTGGCTGTGGAGCCCGGCAGGCCGCGGGCGCGTGCTTCTTGCCCTCTCGGGGCTTGGACTGGTAGTCGGAGGGTTGCTCATCACCACTGTCGGACATAGTGCTGTGCTTGTCCCCCAGGATGTGAAATACCTCGGCGTGCGCGCTGACGAACTGAGCCAGGTGAGCGAGCAACTCAGCGCCTTCATTGCGGCGGACCGGCTTGCGTTCGGGGCGATGTTGCTCGCCGCCGGCATCGCGCTGCTACCCATTGTGTGGTGTGGATTGCGGCCCGGTGCGCGGTCGCTGGCCGTCACTGTCGGCGCCGCCTTGGCGGCAGCGCTCGTGCCCGCGATCGGCATACACCCCGTCATCGGCTATAACGATTTTGGGCACCTCGCACCCTTTATCGCGATCGGGCTCTACGCCTTCACAGGGCTGGCTTTGTTGCGGCGGCCGCTTTCAGCGGGCGCCCGCCCGGACCGCTTTCCTGATTTGTGGGTTGACCCCGACGCAGCGCTTTCTTCCGGCTCAATGCCGCACTCATGCGAGGCGCTCAAGTTCTGAATTAGACGGCGGCACAAGAACTGTAAACCCAATTTTCGATAGTCGCAGAATGCGCCGTCAAGATCATAACGATCCGGTAACAGTGGCAGTAAAGCGCTGTTTGCCGACGCGAACGAAGGAGGACCGTTGTGATGTACATCACCGCATAATGAACTTAACTTCTAGGAGCGAAGCATGGAGCAATCGTTCCACAGGGTGCGCTCGCATAGGTGGAGGCAAGTCACGGCGGCGGCAGCGGCCGGGGCGCTGGCTGTGGGTTTAGCGTCGTGCGCGTCGGATGACACGGTGGTTGTCAACGTATACGGCGGCACTGCAGCGGTGGGGTTTGACCGGATCATTGCTGCGTGTAATGAGGCTGCTGAGGGCCGGTACCGGATTCAGGGGAATCTCCTGCCCGCGGATGCGGACGGTCAGCGTGAGCAGTTCGTGCGCCGGCTCGCGTCGCGGGATTCGGGTATGGATCTGCTGGGGATGGATGTGACGTGGACGGCGGAGTTCGCGGAAGCGGGCTGGATCCGGGAGCTGACACCCGAGCAGGCGGAACTCGCTACTGCCGACATTCTGCAGCCCCCGATCGACACCGCGACCTGGCAGGACGTGCTGTACGGCATCCCGAAACACACGAACGTGCAGCTTCTCTGGTATCGGCCGTCGCTGACCCCGGAACCGCCGCAAACGTGGGATGAGATGCTCGAGATGGCGTCTGACCTGCGGGATCGCGGCGAGATTTACGAGATCGGGTTCACCGGTGCGCGGTATGAGGGTCTGGTCGTGGGGTTCAACACGCTGCTGAACTCGTTCGGCGGTGATCTGGTCAATGAGGACAGCACCGAAGCCACCATCGACGAGAACACTGTGCAAGCGCTTGAGCTTCTCCAGCGATATGCCCGCTCCGGGCTCGCGAGTGCGTCATTGTCCAACGCGCAGGAGCCGGAGGTGTTCGCTGAGTTGCAGCAGGGCCGTTCGGCGTTCGCACTCAATTGGCCCTACGTCCTGAGCGCGATGCGTGGCGCGGCCGAGACCGACGCCCGCACCAGAGCGGTGTACGAGGATCTCGCATTTGCCCCGTATCCCTCGGTGGTGGCTGGGGAAACCCCGAGCGTCACGCTCGGCGGGATGAATTACGCGATCAGTACGTATAGCGAGCATCCGGATGAGGCGTTCGACGCCGCGATGTGCCTGCGGAGCCCGGAAAACCAGCTCCAAGTAGCACTCGACGCCGGTGAGGTGCCCGTCAATGTGACGATCTACGAGAATCCTGAGTTCCAGGAAGCGTATCCGATGTATGAGATTTTGCTTGAGCAGCTTGAGGTTGCGGTCCCGCGGCCGAAAACACCGTTCTATCAGAACATTTCCACGATCGTGTCGTCCGCGTTGTCACCACCGGCGGCGATTGACCCTGAGGCGACAGCTGACGAGCTGCGCGATCGCATTCAGGACACCCTGGAAGGAAGGGGCATCCTGCCATGACCACGAGTTCAGCTGGCCCGGCCGCGCTCGGCGCGGACACCGGCACCGCGATCGCGAAGCAGCGCCACAGCGAAGGCAAACGCGCCGAACGGCGCCTCGGTCTGCTGCTGTGCGCCCCCGCGATCATCGTGATGCTCGCCGTGGCGGCGTACCCGCTGATTTACGCGGTGTGGCTGTCGTTTTTCCGGTCCGACCTGCGCACCCCGGATGATCAGGAATTCATCGGCCTCGGTAACTACATCACCGTGCTGTCGAGCCCGATCTGGTGGAACGCGTTCGGTGTCACGATGTTTATCACCGTGATCGGCACGTTCTTCCAGCTCGTGCTGGGCATGCTCCTCGCGATCGTCATGCACCGCACCATCGTCGGCCGCGGCCTGGTCCGCACCTCCGCGCTGGTGCCCTACGCGATCGTGACCGTGGTCGCCGCGTTCTCCTGGCGCTTCGCCTGGACCCAGAACCTGGGCTGGCTGGCCGGGGACTCCGCACCCTTAACCGAACGCTGGTCCTCACTATGGATCATCATCCTGTCCGAAGTATGGAAAACCGTCCCGTTCATGGCGCTGCTGTTAATGGCCGGGCTCGCGCTGGTCCCCGAAGACCTGCTCAAAGCCGCGTCCATGGACGGCGCGAACGCCTGGCAGCGGTTCTGGCGGGTCACCGTCCCGATCATCAAACCCGCCATCCTGGTCGCGCTGCTGTTCCGCACCCTGGACTCGTTCCGCATCTTCGACAACATCTTCGTGCTCACCGCCGGCGCGAACGACACCGCCTCAGTGTCGATCCTCGCGTACAACAACCTCATACGCGGGCTCAACCTCGGCATCGGGTCCACCATGTCCGTGCTGATCTTTATCAGCATCGCGATAATCGCGTTCATATACATCAAGCTCTTCGGGGCCGCGGCACCAGGGGCAGGAGACGATCGCAGATGAGCTACCAGAAAGAAACCACCCAGCGCAAAGCCATGTGGACAGGCGTGAACATCCTCGTCCTGCTGTATGCGTTCATCCCCGTCATCTGGATCGTGTCCCTGTCCCTGAAAGACGCCGGCACCCTCAACGACGGCAACTTCCTGCCCCGCTCCCCCTCCGCGGAGTCCTACCAGCAGATCTTCACCGACTACGAATTCATCCGCGCCCTGATCAACTCCATCGGCATCTGCCTGATCTCCACCTTCATCGCGCTGGTGTTCGGCACCATGGCCGCCTACGCCATCGCCCGGCTCGACTTCCCCGGCAAAAAAACCATCATCGCCGTGTCCCTGCTCATCGCCATGTTCCCCCAGATCGCACTCGTCACCCCCCTCTTCCAGATCCAGACCGCCATCGGCACCTTCGACACCTGGCTCGGCCTGATCATCCCGTACGTCACCTTCGCGCTCCCACTGGCGATCTACACCCTGTCCGCGTTCTTCCGCGAAATCCCCTGGGAACTCGAAAAAGCCGCCAAAATGGACGGCGCCACCCCCTACCAGGCATTCCGGAAAGTCATCACCCCCCTCGCCATGCCCGGCGTCTTCACCACCGCGATCCTCGTGTTCATCGCCTGCTGGAACGACTTCCTCTTCGCGATCTCCTTCACCACCACCAGCGCGTCCCGCACCGTGCCCGCCGCACTGTCCTACTTCACCGGCGCCACCACCTTCGAACGCCCCACCGCCGCCATCGCCGCCGCCGCGGTCATCATCACCATCCCCATCGTCATCTTCGTCCTCTTCTTCCAGCGCCGCATCGTCGCTGGCCTGACCTCCGGCGCCGTCAAAGGCTAACCCCGCCCCCCGCACCGCGAAGCCTCCGGCACCGCCACCGCACCACCTCAGCAAAGGAGCCCCCCAGTGGCCGAGATCGTCCTGGACCACGTCATCAAGCGCTACCCCGACGGGGCACTCGCCGTCGACGACTTCAACCTCCACATCGCCGACGGCGAATTCATCATCCTCGTCGGCCCCTCCGGCTGCGGAAAATCCACCACCCTCAACATGGTCGCCGGACTCGAAGACATCACCGAAGGCGAACTCCGCATCGACGGCACCGTCGTCAACGACAAAGCCCCCAAAGACCGCGACATCGCCATGGTCTTCCAGTCCTACGCCCTCTACCCCCACATGACCGTCGCCGAGAACATCGCCTTCCCCCTCGTCCTCGCCGGCACCGACAAAACCACCATCAAACAAAAAGTCGACGACGTCGCCACCATGCTCGAACTCACCCAGCACCTCGACCGCAAACCCTCAAACCTCTCCGGCGGCCAGCGCCAGCGCGTCGCCATGGGACGCGCCATCGTCCGCAAACCCAAAGCCTTCCTCATGGACGAACCCCTCTCCAACCTCGACGCGAAACTCCGCGTCCAAATGCGCACCCAAGTCGCCCAAATCCAGAAAACCCTCGGCACCACCACCCTCTACGTCACCCACGACCAAACCGAAGCCATGACCCTCGGCGACCGCGTCGTCGTCATGCGCGGCGGCATCGTCCAGCAAGTCGGCTCCCCCACCCAGCTCTACCACCACCCCGCCAACCTCTTCGTCGCCGGATTCATCGGCAGCCCCTCCATGAACTTCCTCCCCGCCACCATCGAAAACAACACCCTCAAAAGCAACCTCGGCACCATCGAAATGCCCGACCGCATCCGCCGCACCCTCGAAACCACAGGCACCGACCGCAACGTCATCATCGGCGCCCGCCCCGAACACTTCGAAGACGCCACCCTCACCGGCAACACCCCCGGCCACACATTCCCCGTCACCATCGACCTCGTCGAATCCATGGGCTCCGACATCTACGCCTACTTCCGAGTCCACGGCCAAAGCGCCCACTCCCCCGACCTCGACGACCTCGCCCGCGACATGGGCCAAGACATGGAACTCGGCACCCAAATCACCGCCCGCCTCGACGCCGCCTCACCAGTCCAAACCGGCCACCCCGCACAACTCTGGCTCAACCCCGAAAAAATCCACATCTTCGACACAGAAACAGGCAAAAACCTCACCGAGAGGTGACCCCAACGCCCGCACCAACAGCCCCCAACTGTTTGCCCACCTCTCAGCGACACCACTCACTGCTGTCGCTCAAAGGCAGGCAAACAATAAACTGCATTGGCCGGAGCCCCCGAAGGTGAGCCCCTGGCTTCGTGCTCGGCCACTTGACCGCGGGCGCTCATGACGTCGACTAGCGTCGAATATCCCGAGCTACTCACCCCGACAAAACAGTGCGGTGTTCTGTGGAGATCGTGGACGCGGGTTCGATTTCCATGATCTTCCACGGCACAACATTGCGAATGGTCGTTCGTCCGACCTGCCGATCGGGGCGCGCAACCCCGTAGGGATGAATATGGCCATGCAAATGCCAGCGTGGCTGCAGTTCAGCGAGCACGCGATGCAACGCGTGCACTCCTACATGTGGCCGGTCCTGTTCGTCCCCGAGCCCGAATGGCGGTGCGTGCGTGAGCAGAATGTCGATACCGGAATCCCGGCCAAAAGCGCGCCGTGCCTTGCGCACGAGCCGCCGCGCTTTCCATGCGTATTGTCGCTGAGAGTACTGATTCGGGCCGGGGCGATAGCGTACACATCCACCCAGTCCGGCGATGCGCAATCCAGCAACCTCCGCCACCGTCCCGTCGACGTTGATGCCACCATATGGCTGCACCGAGCTACACGGCATGCCATCACGCATGCACAGGCCCGAACGATTCTTCTTCTCTACTTCGGGATCATGATTACCTGGGACAAAAACTAGCGGGACATTAAGTGAGGATTCCAGAAAATCGAGATAATCCCACGGTAAGTCACCTGCGGCGACGATGAGATCCGGCTTAATTGTTTGGACACTCGGACTATACAAACTTGGAACAATTTCATCTGCAACAACTAATATCCGTACCATACGCCTATGGTACGGAATTCTGTGGCGCAGAACACAATCATGGGATGATATGCCCTAGTGCACTCATGGGCTGCCGGGCTAGTTTTACAACTGGCCTAACTCCTTCGGCGGCGATGGGGCCCCGGTTCCGCTCGCGACTTGCGGCCCATCGACTTCGCGACAAGTTCCCGAGCCACATTCTCGTCCCACCGGTGCGACCGGATCATGCGATATCGTTCGTTCGTCAGCCACATGTACAGCTCAGCGTCGGTCTTATCCATATGGACTCCGCAATCACGGCCCATCTCAACGATCTGCGTGTACTCCTCGTCAAACCACCGCTTCGCGATCGTCTGCCGGTCGAAAAACACACGCTGCTGCTGCATGTAGCGGAAACCCCACGCCTCTACCGCTTCGGCTAGTTTCGGGTAGTCCCACGGGTCCGTCATTTTCACTTTGCCACGATCCGGCTGGGCAAGTGGAACACGTTCGACGAACAAGCGGCGCAGGTCCTTCTTGACGATGTCACCGCGGCGGTGCACACCCTCGGGCGACAGCTTTGTCCGAATCTCCGTGACATACGCTTCTATGTTCTTCATGCCCACGGCACGCGCGATGGACACGCGGTGGTGGCCGTCGACCACGAAATACATGTTGCCGACCTGATACACGTCGATTGGCGGAATCGCCTCGCCCCGCCGCTGCGCCACGGCAAGCCGTTCCCACCGTTCACGCGTCCGCGATGTGGTCGGGCGGAATCTGTGGTCAAAGTCCCTGGTGCGATCAACTGACCCGACGATGTCGTCAACATCGATCACACGAAGACCGACCTGGCGCTCTTCACGCCGCCCCAACGCCGAAACCACCTCGTCGAAGGGCAGGATGCTGTTGACGTCGGCAGACTGCCCCAACATCCATTTCGACAGCTTGGACAGGCTAGCGCGGCGTCGCTGCCGCGCGAAATCGAATTCTGCATCAGTTGCAGGGAAGCCGGTATCACGCGCCATTTTCTTTAACTCTTACTCCATCAAAGTCGCTAAGACACATCCGACTTTACGTCGTCCGCTAGGTGAGATCTCGTGAACGTGATCGAACAGACTGAAGTGAAATGGCGGAACTCGCTGCCACACCTGGGAACCCCCTGCCCCTTTCAATCTATAGCGGACCCGGGGGCTTGCCGCAAGACCCCGGTACGGGCGCAGAATCTCTCGGTGACCACCACCGCGTTCAGCATTCCCATGCATCTCGCCCCCAAATCGGATCCGGCACTGATTGCCTGCGACGATCAGCATTTCGCGGCTATCTCGGAGAGCTTCGAGCAGCAGTTCACCGACCTGTCCGACCAGCTCGACGCCCAGCGCAAGGCCCCCGGGGGTACCGGGCGCGAGGCGATGGACCGCGACTTCGAGATCCGCCGGATTACCGCTCGCTTGCGTGTCCTGCAGCGCTTCCGGCTCGATCTGTGTCTTGGGCGCATCGTCCGCGCAGACGGATCCCGGCCTCTGTACATCGGCCGGATTGGACTCACGGACCGCGTCGGCAACGCTCTGCTGGTCGACTGGCGCACCCCAGCGGCGGAACCCTTCTTCGCAGCAACACACGCCAGACCAATGGGCCTAATCAGTCGCCGCAGATATCGCTGGACCCAGGGCCGCGTCAGCGACTACTGGGATGAGGTCTTCACCCCGGAGGGGCTCGAAGGGCATGCCGCGCTTGACGATCAATCTACGTTCATCGCAAGTCTCGGCAGCAGCAGGTCTCCCCGGATGCGAGACGTGCTAGGGACCATCGCCGCCGACCAGGACGCCATCATACGTGCGGGATCGCGCGGCGCATTAGTCGTCGACGGCGGTCCGGGCACGGGAAAGACCGTCGTCGCGCTCCACCGCTCCGCTTATCTCCTCTACGCTGACCCTCGGCTCGGTCACCACCGCGGCGGAGTTTTGTTCGTGGGCCCGCACCAGCCCTACCTGGCCTATATCGCCGACGTCCTCCCCAGTCTCGGTGAGGAGGGCGTACGGACCTGCACAGTGCGGGAACTCATCGCTGAAGGCGCTGCCGCGACGATCGAGAACGACCCGGACGTGGCGCTGCTGAAGTCCTCTGCGGCGATGGTGAAGGCAATCGAGACGGCCGTCAGGTTCTACGAGACGCCACCGTCAGAGGGGCTGCTGGTCGAAACCTACTGGGCTGATATCTGGCTCAGCGCCGCAGACTGGGCGGAAGCGTTCGACGCGGCGGAACTCGGCACCCCACACAATGACGCGCGCTACGAGGTCTGGGAGGCGCTGCTGTCGATTCTCATCGATAAGCACGGCGACGGTGACGTACCAGCAGCACTCTTGCGCCGGGAACTGGCGCAGAATGAGGAACTGACCACTACTTTCAGCAAGTCCTGGCCCTTGCTCGACGCAGCTGAAGTGGTTGGCGACTTGTGGTCGGTACCCGCCTACCTGCGTATGTGCGCGCCCTGGCTCACTCCCGAGGAAGTGGAGAAGTTGCACCGCCCGCCCGCCCAGGCGTGGACCGTGGCAGATCTTCCACTCCTCGACGCAGCACGGCAACGGCTCGGCGATCCGGAAGAGTCACGACGACAGCGTCGCAGGCAGGCCGCCCTCGCCGCCGAGCAGGCGAACATGGACAGGGTCGTCGACGAGCTCATCGCATCACACGAATATGACGACGGCGAAGGCCTGATGCCGATGCTGCGTGGCCGAGACCTGCGCGATGCCCTCGTCGACGAAACCGCGGCACCGGACGCTGTGCGAGACCGGCTTGCAGGCCCGTTCGCGCACATCGTCGTCGACGAAGCACAGGAACTCACCGACGCAGAGTGGCATATGCTGTTGCGCCGCTGCCCCTCTCGCAGCTTCACCATCGTCGGCGATCGCGCACAAGCAAGGCACGGATTCACCGAAACGTGGCAGGAGAGGCTCCAGCGGCTCGGCTTCACGAGCATCAGCCACAGATCACTGAACATCAACTACCGGACGCCGGAAGAAATCATGTACGAAGCCGAGCCGATAATCCGGGCGGTGCTGCCCGACGCGAACGTGCCGAATTCCGTGCGGCACAGCGGTATCCCTGTCGTCCATCGAGCGGCCGCCGAGTTAGGCCCGATCCTCGATGACTGGCTCACCGCGAATGCTGAAGGAGTCGCCTGCATCATCAGTGCGCGCAGAATCGACGCTGCGACATTCGGTGCGCATCCCCGCGTCCGATCGCTCACCCCCGAGCTGTCGAAAGGCCTCGAGTTCGACCTCGTCATACTCATCGACCCCAACGAGTTCGGAACAGGCATCGAAGGAGCTGTCGATACCTACGTCGCGATGACCCGCGCAACTCAGCAACTCGTGATCCTGACGAGCAGCTAGGCAGGCTAACCGCGATGCGCCGCCGCCGCCCCGATGATGCCCTGTGCCTCGATCTCTACTTTCAGTCCGGGTTCGACCAGGCGTGACACCTCGACGAGCGTCGAGCACGGGAAGTCGCCGGTGAAGACCTCCGCCCGCGCCTTCCCGACTGCCACCTTGTCAGCGATGTCGGTCAGATAGACGCGCAGTATGAGGATGTCATTCGCGGTCGCTCCGCACGCTTCAGTGAGCGCGATAACGCGGCGGAAGGCCTCGCGCGCCTGCAGGTACGTGTCCTCGCCGCCAATGGGTCCGGCAGCGGTGCCCGCGTGCATACCTGAGATGACGAAGTGCTGAGAGTGCACGCGCGCGTTGCTGAACATTCCCGGCCGCGGCGGCTCGGGCACCGACGGTGCGGAAACTCGGGTCATGCCTTCTTCCTCTGATCAGACTCGCGAGTCAGTCGCTGGCGGACGGGGAGAAAATCGTACGTCGGATAAAACTCCGTACTGAAAACTCCCCATGCGCGCCGTTCCAGTTCCACGTTCACCTTCCCCAGATCACTCGCGTCTAGGCGGAGCGTGACAATCTGGCCTATTCCCATTGCGACGACCCAGGACACGATTTCGCACCCGTCCGGCGGGAAACCGTGCCACCAGTCTGCGTCGTCGAGCTTGCCTTGCAGCTGCTCGAGGTTCTGAGTCTGATCGTGCCGAAGAAGGATCGTCAGCAGCATTCACTCCCCTGCCAATGCCGCAGCCTGCTGTTTCGCGTCCGACCGGTACAGGCGGCGGATGCGCGACACACCGAGGTCATGCTGATATAGATGCTCGTCGACGTCGGCGTCCGCTGCCAGCGCCTCGAGGACCATGCGGTCCTGCTCCAGTACCTGCCAATGGTTCTCCTCGAGTTTCGCGCGGAACAAGAAGCGCCACACGTCACGTTCCCAATCACTCACACGACGGGTCCGCCAATGGAAGATGGCGGAGTTGTTCTCATCGATCGGCGTCGCCATTCCAACGATTCCGAAGACCCCTCCCGGGCCGGCTGACGCCGCGTACGGGATCTCGAGGTCCACGTAATCCATCGCACCCCGGCAGAATTCCACCCAATCGAAGTTCACCCCCCGCTGGTCAGTTTTCTCGAAGAAGAAGCCGCGCTCGGTTTCCCGGATCCGGAAGCGTGCGGAGACGTCGCCACCGAACATCGAATGCGAATCGCGGTGAAGGAAGGCACCGTGCATCGGGTCCAGCACGTTGTCCATGTAGAAGCGCCATGGCCCGGCCCATTCGGCGTAGTTCAGGAACCAGGAGTTCGCCTCATCGGCGAGCCGCTCCGGCAGGGCAAAAGGCGTTGGTTTCGAGTCTTCGGTAAGCGGAATGAAGGCGAAAATGGTGTCTGCGGCCTCAGCTACCTCGAGTGAAACAGTGGCCTTTTTGCCTTCCAGCGCGCAACCGGGCATCCCGGGGACTGACACTACGGTTCCGGTGCCGTCGACCTGAACACCGTGGTACCGGCACGCGATGCGATCTCCGAGATGCTGTCCGACCGAGAGTGGCGCGCTCCGGTGCGGGCAGCGGTCTTCGATCATGTAGAGCTTGCCGCGTGCGTCACGGAACAGCAGCCAGTCGACGCCGAGACGCGTCACCTTCGTCATGCCTCCGGGTTTGACGAACCTGGACGGGTAGATCGGGTACCAGCGGTCGCGGAGCCCTGTTGCCGCGAGCTCTGCGGCGTCGAGTGTTTTGCGGGTGCCGACAACTTTCTTGACCTTCATGTCATTCTCCCAGTCGTTTCATTTCGGCGCGGAAGTTCGCCTCTGTCCAGGTATTTCCATCAGGTGCGGTGAGGCCGAGACGGTTGAGGCCGTCAACGACACCAGCCAAGTCGTGGGTTCCGCGGCTGAAAATCTCCATCAGTGACCCCGCGAGCTTTTCCTCGTACGGACTGAGGTCACCGCTCCGCGTCTGGTGAACTTCGAGATACTGGGTGCTCATACTTCCTCCATTGCAGGCTGGTTCGGTTCACTGGGGTCTGAGAGCGACCGCAGTCCCTCAGCGATCGCAAAGAACGAGACGAGCCACTCGTTGAACGAGCTGTCCCGGTTCTTGTGTGCGGGTGCTTCACATCCGTCGATGATCACGAACACCCCATTCGCGATGCCTCCCGCGACTGACTGCGCCTGTGCGACGTCAGTCGCACGGTCCGGCGCGGACGCCACCACCAGGGCGGGACATTGGACGCGCTTCATCTGACGCCAGTAGTTGTCATCGGATTCATCGACCACGGGATCCCCAAGGACAAGGCTCGTCACAAGACCGGGGTGCTCGGCAGCGAGCATGATCGCCCCGAACGCGGCCTCCCCCGTGGCAAGGACATGACGCTGGCCGTCGTCGGTCTGGGCAATGACATGGGCCGCGGCAGTGACCCACTCTTCGACACTCGAGTCGACAGCGGGCCGCAGCGTCAGTTCCGCGGGCGTTTCCCAGGCGGACCCATCAAACGCACCGAGTTGGCTCGCGAACAATTCCGCAGCCCCCGGACCGGAATGCAGGCAGACAATTGTCATGACCGTCCCTTCGCGACGGGAATGTGAACAGGTGGCGTGAATTCCTGCGGGGCGGGGTCGAGGGCTTCAACGTCGACCTCGATGATCGTGGGCCCCCTGTGCTCTAGGGCCCTGCGCAGGGCGTCAGGGAAGACACCGGCACCGCGCACGAGTGTGTAGGGAATGTTCAGTGATTGCGCTAGCAGTCCAAAATCGGGGGTGTACAGGTCGACGCCGCTGCGCGCGAAGCCATTCGCCCGCTGCATGTTCCGCAATACGCCGTAGCCACCGTCGTTGAAGATCAGCACCACGCACCAGGCCTGAGAACCAGCCAGGGTCGCGAGTTCGCCGAGGTGTACAGCCAGACCGCCATCACCGGCGAGAACCACCGTGGGCACGTCGGGCCGGGCGAACGCCGCGCCGATACCCATAGCGAGGCCCTGACCGATACCTCCGCCGAGCGGGAAGATGTTCGTGCCGCGGTCGAAGAACGGCAGCAGCCGGTTGCCCCACTGGCTTGACGGAATCGTCACGTCGCGTGCCACCACAGACTCAGCTGGCAACTGGTCGCGCAGCGAGTCGCAGATCTCCGCATAGCCGCCGATCTGGGTGGTCAGTGCAGCGCGGACCGCCTCGCGAGTCTGTGTTACCTGCGCTGTAAATTCGCGGTTCGGCTCGCGCGCCGGGAGTCCGCTGAGCAATTGGCCGAGGACCGTACGAGCATCTCCAGTCAGTGAGACATCCGCGGGATATACCCGGCCCACCGCCAGAGGATCGATATCGATCTGGATGTGCGGTTTCGGGAGCTGCAGATGGTAGCTCTTTGTTTCGTTCGAACGGAAATGGGTGCCGATGCTCAGCAACAGATCCGCGTCCGCAATGAGACCAGCAGCGCCAGGAGCGGATGCGAAGTTCCCGATGACGAGTTCATCGCTCTCGGGCACAATTCCGCGCCCTGAGTTGCTGGTCAGCAGACCGGCGCCCACCTGATGCAGAAGTTCTGCGAGTTCCTCGCCTGCACCTGCGGCACCCCCGCCTGCCCAGATCAGAGGGCGTTCCGCAGAGGCCAGCAGCCGGAGCGCGTCATCCACGTTCTCGTCGTCTGCGGTGGCCAGCGGGACCGGAGTCGGCCGGTTAACCGGATGCTGATCTTCGGGACGTGCGAGGTACTGAAGGTCGCTTGGCCATTCGATGCTGGCTGGCGCGGAAGGCGCGGTGGTGATGCATTCGATCGCCTTTTCCAGTTCCCGCTCAGCGTCACGTGCGTCGACGATGGTGCTTGCGTATCCAGAAATAGCGTCGAGCATCTGAAGCTGACGGGGCACCTCGTGGATCACGCCGCGATTGCTGCCGAGGAATTCACTGTCGATCTGGCCCGTGACATGTAGGACCCGGGAGCCAGCCGTGAGTGCCTCGATCATGGATCCGGCCGCATTGCCGGCGCCTGTCCCCGTCGAGGTGAGCGCAACCCCCACTTTCCCGCTGGCCCGGGCGTATGCATCGGCGGCATTGACCGCAGCCGCCTCGTGCCGGACCGCGACGAAAGTGAGCTCACGGTCGACTGCCTCGACGAGTGGAAGGTTGTGGATGCTGATTACACCGAAGGCGGTGTCGATGCCGTGACGTTTCATCACTCGGACAAGGACGTCGCCACCGGTGGGTTCGCGTTGTTCTGTCATGTTGATTCGCTTTCAGACGTACCGGGCGACGCCGCCGCCGACGTCGATCGTGGCTGCGGTGGTGTAGCTGCTGCGCGGCGAGAGGAGGGTGACGATGTGGAACGCAACTTCATCGGCGTTGCCGAAACGACCAAGAGCGATTCCGCGGTTCGCCGCGATCTCCGCGCTCCATTCGTCATAGCTGAGAGTGGTACCGGAGCTTTCGAACCGTCGCCGCCACTGCCCGGTGTCGATCAGCCCGAGCAGAACCGAGTTGACGCGCGTGCCGTCTTCCGCGAGGGTTTCGGCAAGCGTGTGCGTCAGATTCAGCAGCGCCGCACGGGCCGCGGATGTTGCCGCAAGCCGACTCTCAGGTTGCCGGGACAGGATCGCGTTCACGTTCACCACCGAGCCAGCGCCGGACGCCGCGAGGGCTTTCCGTGCGGCTCGAACCATGTTCCAGGATCCGAAGATCTTCAATTCGAATTCGTCGCGGAACGCCTGATCGTCAGTATCGTCAAGCGTTGCCATGAGCGACCGCCCTGCATTGCACACCAGCCCGTCGATCGCGCCGAATTCGCCAAGGACCGCGTCGGTGAAGCGTTGCGCGGAATCACGGTCGGTGACATCGCAGCTTGCGGTGAATAGCCGGTGGGGCGACGCCCCGGGCAGATCGCTGAGGACGGTGCGCAGACGCTCGCCATCTCGCGCGCACGCCGCCACCTGGGCGCCTTCGGCGAGTAACAGCCGCGTCGTCGCCAGTCCTACGCCAGAGCTGGCACCCGTCACGATTATCGTCCGGCCGCTGAGGTTGAGGTCCATATGTGCTCCCTAGTTGCCCATCACGAAGCCGCCGTCGACGACGAGCGTCTGGCCGGTGATGAACCCGGCTGATTCGGAAAGCAGGTACTCGACAGCGCCTGCGACGTCCTCCGGGGTCTGCTCGCGGGGAAGGACGTGATTATCGGAGTAAAGCTGGAAGCGGTCCGCGGGTACTGATTCGGTGGCCTCGACGCGGATCAGGCCGGGCGCGACGGCGTTGACCCGCACGTTGTGCGGTCCAGCGTCGCGTGCCATTGTCCGGGTCATCGATATCACCGCGCCTTTGGATGCGGTGTAGTGCACGAGGCGGGGAGAACCGTAGAGGGCGGCGTCCGAGGCGACGTTGACGATCGCACCGCGAGCCTGCGCCGCGAGTTGCGGGTACAGGTGTTTCGACACGAGCCACGTCCCGAAGGTGTTGACACGCAGTACACGTTCGAAGAAATCTTCGTCGAGTTCCCAGAACGCGTCGCCGCCCACTCCGTCCGCGAGTGCCGCGTTGTTGACCAGAGCATCCACGCCACCAAGTTCCTCAGTGACGGAAGCGAGTTCACGCACTGAGTCCCGGTCGGAGATGTCGGTGACAACACTGGTGACGCGGTAGCCCTTCGCGCGCAGCCGCTTCTCCGCGAGTACTGCATTCTCAGAGTTACGTTCAGCGATGACGACATGGTCACCCGCCGCGGCGAGGCGTTCGGCTATTGCATAACCGAGGCCGCGGCCCGCCCCTGTCACGACTGTCAGTCGGCTCATTTCTCGTTCCTTTCGAGGAATCGCAGCATGTGGGCCGCGACCCGATCGGGACGCTCCTGGCAGGCCGCGTGTCCGGCTCCCAGAATCAGGCCGAACTGCGCACCTGGAATGCTGTCGGCGAGGAGGCGGGATTCACTGACGCCGGTCACGGAATCGCCGTCTCCCACGAGCACGAGCGCCGGGTGCGTGAGGGAGTGCAGGACTGACGCCGTGTTCGTCCGTGCCATCATTTCCGCGGCGGCGCGGTAACCGGACAGCCGGACCCGCGCCATGTCCGCTTCGACTGCTGCCGCGACCTTGTAGTCAGCATCCGGCGAGACGAGGCGCGGGGCGCGGGCTGCGGCGAACGCTCGCGGGCCCTGCGCAGCGAGCTCGCGGATGCGAGTGCGCATCGCCTGCGCCCGTTCCGATGTCACAGCGGAACCCCGTGTGCTGTCCGCGATCGTCAGTGTGCGAACGAGTTCGGGATAGCGGTCCGCGAGGCACGTCGCGAGGACACCGCCCCACGAGGTGCCGAAGATGTGCGCCGGTGCAGCGTCGTGGAAATGCAACACTTCGGCGACAGCCTCGACATGGTCGAAGTCTTCGGTGCTCACCGGATCAGCGGAGTGACCGTAGCCGGGCGCGTCCCAGCACAGGGTGCGGTACCCGTTGTCGGCGAGGATCCCTGCGAGGGGTTCACACGATTGTGCACTTCCGCCGATTCCGTGCATCAGGAAGACAGGTGGGCCCTCTCCCCTGACGACGACGTTGATGCCACTGGTGGTGACGGAGGTGCGCATCTCAGTTGCCACCGAAGTAGTAGTTGTCGATGCCTGCTGGAACCGCATCGCGGTACCCCGTGTCAGAGACACCGGCCATCGCATTGCGGACCGCTGCGGTGGGTGGACCTGCCGTGCCCCACTGGTCCGACAATTCCGCGGTTCGCTTCCATGTGCGGCACAACCAGCTGTCCTCATCAATCTGGGCGACCTCGGAGGTGTATTCGCACACCAGATTTGCGGGGTCGGTGAAGTACGAGAAAGTGTTGTCACCGGGGCCATGGCGGCCGGGCCCCCATTTCGGGCTGATGCCGTGGGTCTTGAGGCTGCCGATCCCGCGCATGAAATGGTCGACGCTTTCCATCTCGTACGCGACGTGGTTGATCGAGGTCCAGTCGGCCTGATTGAACGCGATGGAATGATGGTCGCTGTTGCACCGCAGGAACGCCATTTTGTGTTCTGACCAGTCGGAGATCCGCATCCCCAGGACCTCGGTGTAAAACGCGGTGGCACGGTCAATGTCGGTGGTGTTCAGCACCACGTGCGCTATCTTGCGGGGCACGGCGCGACGCCCAGCTGGCTCCTGATTTGAAACCGCGAACGTGTCGGCGGAAAGTTCGATCATCCGTCCTTCCGGGTCGATGAGCTGCAGGCCGTATCCTCCGCCCGCGTCGTCAAGCGGACCGGGTGCGCGGAGCAACGGGATGCCGAGCTTCTCGAGCTGGCGCGCGGCGTCGTCCACCTCCCGCGGAGTGGCAAGAGCGAAAGATATACCGCCCAGCGCGTTGTTCTCGGCTTGCTCGAGGCGCAGCACGTGATGCTGAGTTCCGGTGCCCCGCAGCCAGAACCGGTCTTGGTCAGCCTCTACGGTGGCCAGGCCCCACACCTCGTCGTAGAAGTCTTTTGAGGCGGCGGGGTTGGGGACTTTGAGGGAAACCGAGCGGAGCGCGCGCAGCCGGCAGATGGGGGCGCTGGTGTTGTACATCGGGTGCCGGTCCTTTCTTCGGTGGGTTGGTGAAAGATCTAGAGGTCAAGGACCAGTTCTTTGGAGCGGCACCGGGAAACGCAGACGAACATCGTTCCTTCCGCCTCGTGCTCTTCTGGTGACATGAGGAAGTCGCGGTGGTCGACGTCGCCGCGGAGGACCCGCACTTCGCATGTCCCGCAGATCCCTTCGGTGCACGAAGACTCAACCTCCACACCGGCACCGGTGAGCGCGTCGAGCACGGATTCGTTCTCCGCAACTGGGACGCGTGTACCGCTCCGCTCGCAGAGGATGTCGAAGCCGGTACTTGTTTCATCGTCGCTCGCCGTACGCTCCGGAGCTTTGAAGCGTTCAACTCGCAACAATGACGCGTTGGTCATCGCGTCGCTCACAGCTTGCAGGAGTGGCTCGGGCCCGCAGCAGTACACCAGTGACGTGGGATCCAGCGCGTGGAGCATCCCGCGGATGTCGGGATACGCACCGCCAGACTCGTCGTCGGCGTGAATGGTGACTTTCTCCGAGCCGAAGGACTTCACTTCGTCAGCGAATGCCATTGTCGAGCGTGACCGGCCGGTGTACAGCATGGTCCAGTCGGCGCCGCGTTCTTCGAGCCTGCGCGCCATCGCCAGGATCGGTGTGACACCGATCCCGCCCGCGATGAGGACGTGGCGTCGCGCTTCTTCGAGGTGGAACGCGTTGCGTGGCCCCTCCACCTCGACTAGTTCACCCACGGAGAGTGTTTCGTGGACATAGCTGCTGCCACCACGTGAATCGGGGGTTCGCAGCACCGCAACTGTCCAGACGAACGGATCGTGCGGGCTTGAGCAGAGCGAGTACTCGCGAACAAGTCCGTTGGGCAGGCGGAGGCTGACGTGGGCGCCGGGTTCCCATGTAGGCAGTGGCCTGCCGGAGGGATCGACCAGGGAGAGACTGATCACGCCGTCGGCCTCCCATGTCTTCTGCTTGACGCGCAGGGTGTGCCGTACCGACGCGGACTCAACGGGCTCGTTCATTGCTGATCCTTCGTTCGTCCTGGTGTGCGTCAGCGGGTGACGCCGTGCATTTCTGACGAGGGTGGGTAAGTGGGAAGCTGTGGCTTTGGGGTGCCGATGATGACGCAGAAGAGCGCGTCCGTGTCGCCAACATTTGCGAGACTCCGCGGGACACCGGCAGGCACTCGGATCAGGTCGCGGTAGCCGAGGCGGCGCACCGCTTTCTTGTGGCCATCTTCCACATCGTGCACAGCCACTTCGAGTTCACCTTCGAGCACGAAGAACACCTCTTCAACGTCGTGATGCGTGTGTTCAGGACCTACTGCACCGACCGGGAGCCGCATGTTGGAGAAGGTGAAATGATCGGCCCGAAGAATCCGGTTGTCGTCTTCATGGTTTCCAGTCGCTCCGGAGCCGATGTAACGGATCTGTGCCCGTTTGAACCGGTCGCCCCCAGCTTGTGCCTGGAATCCGAGTGCTGCCCAGTCTTCGTCCCGTGTTTCGCGTGACGCGATGCACGAGTCGATGAGGGTCTCGAGTTCGGGTGTGCTGGTGCGCTGTTCGACGTTCGTCATTGCTGCGGTCCTTTTCTGTGGGATTACTTGTAGGCGATTGCTTCGATCTCGACGGTCGCGCCGTATGGGAGGGCGGCGACCTCAACGAACGAGCGTGCGGGGCGCGGCTCCGCGAAAAGTTGTTCGTAGTGCGTGTTCGCTTCGTCGCGCATGGTGACGTCCGTGACGAAGTACGTCGTCTTGATGACGTCTTTCAGGTCCATCCCGATGGTGGCGAGCCGCTCGGTGAGACGGGCAATTGCCGCGTCGAGCGCTTCCGCGCGCCCGGCGACTGCGATCCCGGCGTTGTCGACGGAAAGCGCGCCGGAGACGAAGCCGAATCCGGCTTTCGCGAATGCGGGGCTGTAGGGGTGGTCACTCATGGTTGTCCTTTTCGTGGTGGGTTAGCGGGACCAGGGAATGGGCTGTCCGGATAAATCCAGGTAGATGCTCTTCTGGCGCATGTACGACCGGATACCGTCGCGGCCCTTCTCGGTTCCCAGCCCGCTTTCTTTCGTGCCGGAGAAGGGCGTCGAGATGCTGAATTGCTTGTAGGTGTTGATCCAGACGGTGCCGGCGTCGATGCGGCGCGCGGTGCGCCAGGCCTTCCGGTAATCACCGGTCCAGATGCCCGCCGCCAGCCCGAACACGCTGTCGTTCGCCTGTCGCACCAGATCGTCTTCGTCTTCGAACGGCAGGACTACTGCGACGGGGCCGAAGACCTCTTCTTGGCAGATCCGCGCGGAATTGGAGAGTCCGGCAAGAATTGTCGGACGATAGTAGGCGCCATCCGCCAGGTCGCCGCCGGGTGCATACCCGCCTGCGAGCACCACCGCTCCTTCGCTCCGCGCCTCGTCCACCATGCTCGCAACGTGGTCCCGGTGGGAGTGCGTGATCAGCGGCGCGACCTGCGTGCCAGGATCCGTGCCGGGACCCACGCGCAACTCGTTGGCAGCCGAGACCAGTCGGTCGACGAACTCGCTGTACACAGCGCGTTCGATAAAGACCCGTGACCCGGCGATGCAGCTCTGCCCGCTTGACGAGAAGATGCCGTAGAGCACCCCGGCCAGCGCCTGATCCATGTCCGCGTCTGCGAAGACGACCGTCGGGGACTTGCCGCCCAGTTCGAGCGTGACCGGGATGATTTTGTCAGCAGCGACGTGTCCGAGCGTGCGCCCTGTCGAGGTGCCACCGGTGAAGGTGATCTTCCCGATTTTGGGGTGCCGCGCGAGCGCGTCACCGACGGTGCGGCCTGGCCCTGGCAGGACTGAGAACAGCCCTCGTGGGAGTCCGGCTTCGTCACAAAGCCGAGCGAGGTACAGGGAGATCCATGGGGCCCAAACTGGTGGTTTCGAGACAACGGCGTTCCCCGCTGCGAGCGCGGGAGCTACCTTCTGCGCCTCGCTGGCGATGGGCGAGTTCCAGGGCGTGATGGCGCCGATAACGCCGATTGGTTCGTGGATCGACATCGACAGGTAGTTCCCGCGTGCGGGGGTGATTTCGTCCTCCATCGTTTCCAGTGCAGCTGCGATGTAGCGGAACGTGGCGGCTGCGCTGGAGGCCAGGGCACGGGTTTCGGTAAGTGTCTTTCCGGTATTCCGGGTCTGCAGCGCCGAAATCTCGGTCGCGTGAGCGTCGATTGCGTTGCCGATGCGGTACAGAACTGCCGCGCGTTCGTGCGGCAACTGGTCTGCCCACTTGCTCTGTGCCGCTGCGGCGAGGCCGCCCTCGACGGCGGTGCCGACATCTCCCGGGGTGGCGCTATGCAGCGTGGCGAACACGTCACCCGTTGCGGGATCGACTGATTCGATGACAGCTCCGCTGCCTTGGCGCCATTGGCCGGCGACATAGATCTCGTCGCGCGTGCTGGGTTCACGGAGCTGGGTGGACACAGCCGCGGTGCCAACTGGTGCTGCGCTGCTGAGTGTCATGTGAGGCCTTCCCTGGGTTGGACGTGTTCGCTACGTCACATATTTAGTTTAGCGCTAAGATGTTTAGTGTCAAGATAATTTTTGTGCTGTCGTTTCAAATCAGTAGATGGTCCTTACGCTGTGAGGGCCGCTAGATCCTCAGGCGGCTGACGCAAGCGGAGCTGTCCACGCGTCATAGCCGTAAACCCAATCGGCGTTTCCTGCGACCTTAAGCCAATCGTTCGAACGTGAACCGTGCTGGATCTGCGCGGTCCGATCCCAGCGTGTCTTCTCATACCCGCTGAGCGCTTCGTAAATGGAACCGTAGTCACTGGAGTCGAGTGCACGAGCCAGCACGATCGCGTCCTCAATCGCCTGGCCGGCTCCCTGCGCCATGAATGGCGTCATTGGGTGACATGCATCGCCAAGCAGAACTGCCGAACCTCGCGACCATGCGGGAAGCGGATCACGAACGTAGAGCGCCGATTTCAGGACGCTGCCGCAGGCCGCGAGCAGTCCCCTGGCATCCGGGTGAAAGTCACGGTACAACTCGTTAAGTTCAGCGATGTTGCCGGGCGCCGTCCATGATTCTTCGGTCCACTCCGCCTGGGCGCATGTCGCGAACACGAAGATCTCTTTGCCCTGACTGAGCGGAAACGTCACGATCTGCGTCTCAGGGTCCGGGCCCCACCACTTGGTGAAAGAGTCTAGGTTCGGTAGACCCGCCACGTCGGCTGCGGATATCACGGCACGGAACGCCACCATTCCAGTAAATGTCGGAACCTCTTCACCAAACAGGCTGGTTCGGACGGCGGAATGGATACCGTCAGCTCCGATCACGATGTCCGCTTGATAGGTTGTGCCGTCCGCGAACTGAATAACTGGGTTTCCTGCCTCGAGGTCGACGCCCGCCATCCTCATGCCCAGTGACACACAATCGTCCGCAAGTTCAGTCTCGAGCGCTGACATTAGATCCCCGCGGTGCAGTGTCAGCTGGGGCGAACCGTACCGCTGTTCCGCAGATGCGCCCATCTCGATCCGCGATGTTTCTGCACCGGTGTCCCACATGCGGCTGATCCGGAACTGTGGCCTCGCGGCGGAATCCCGCAACTGCTGGCCGACGCCAAGTTCATCGAGCGCCCGGACCGCGTTGGGCGTGAGGTTGATGTCTGCGCCCACCCGGCCGAATCTCGTTGCCTGCTCAAAAACTTGGACATCGATGCCGTGCTTCCGTAACGCAAGGGCGGCTGTCAGCCCGCCGATACCTGCGCCACAAATAGCAACGTGGGGCTTCTGTGTGGTCACGCCGAGACCGCCGCTCCGCGCAGCATCCGCGTTACGTGCCCACGGATCTCCACGAAACGCGGATCAGTCTTGGTGACGACATGATCGCGCGGCCGGGCCAGATCCACCTCGATCGTTTCCGCCACCACACTCGGTGGTTTCGACAACACAATGATGTGATCCGCGAGGTACACACTTTCGTCAATGTCATGCGTGACCACGAGAACCGTAATGTTCTTCTCCGCCTGAATTTTGAGCAGCAGGTCTTCTAGTTCCGCCCGAGTTTGTGCGTCGACCGAAGCATAAGGCTCATCCATGAGCAGCAACTTCGGGTGGCACGCCAGCGCGCGCGCAATAGCAACTCGTTGCTGCATCCCGCCGGACATCTGCCACGGGTACAGCTTTTCCTTCCCGTTGAGCCCGACCGCGTCTATTGCTTCCTGCACCCTGGCAGCACGTTCCTCACGTGGCACTCGTTTGAGCGGAAACGCGATATTCGAATCGACTCGCATCCAGGGGAACAGCGAGCGCGAGTAGTCCTGAAAGACCATGGCGAGCCCGTCGGGCACACCGTCGACGACGACGCCGTTGAAACTGACGCTCCCATCGGTGGGCGAGTCAAGGCCACTGATGATTCGCAGCAGCGTCGATTTTCCGCAGCCGGACGGCCCCACGATGACGCTGACCTTGCCCGCTGGTACATACGCTGTGATATCTCGGACTGCGAGGGTGTCACCGTACGCTTTCGAGACTCCGTCGAGGTCGAGTTCGGCTGGACTGTCGGCATCGCCGCGGTCCCGGATGTGCTGTGCTTCAGTCATGCTGATCAGTGGCTCCTCTGTGCCAGGCCAGAGCCCGGCGTTCGATGATTGTGAAGACGAAGTTGAAGGTCACCCCGACGAGGGCGAGGACAATGAGGACCGCCCAGAAGCCCGTGTAGTCGAAGTCGCGCTGAGTGGAGAGCAGCAAGTATCCGAGTCCGTTCTCCGACCGCTGCAGCTCGGAAATGATCATGACGATGAGTGAGAGCGCCAGCGCGGTCCGGATACCGGCGAAGATCTTGGGTGAAGCGCCCGGAAGCAGGATGCGGAACAACACGTCACGCGAGCGGATCTTGAACACTGCCGCGGCCTGAGCTCGGTTCGCGCCGATTGATTCCACACCGTGAATCGTGTTGAACAGGATTGGCCACACGACGCTGAATGCGATGAGGAAGATTTTCGGGCTGTCCCCCGTGCCGAACAGGAAGAAGAACACACCGAGGAGTGCGGGGCTCGGCAACGAACGTCCGAGGTGAATCAGCGGCTGAAAGAGTGCCGCAAGCACGGGAACGACGCCAAGCGCTACCCCGAGGGACACACCAACAAGTATTGCAAGGGCAAGGCCGGCAAGCGCGCGGGTGATACTTGGCAGGAAATGCTCCTGCGCGACTGGGCCAAGGAAAAAGTCCCTCGGATTTGCACTCAGGTAGTCCTGGAATACGCGGCCAAACGCAGCGGCGGGATCCGCGATGAAGAGTCCATTGATCGGCGTTCTCGACATCGCCCACCACGCGGCGAGAAGGAGGAGGGGCACGATGAGGCGCAATCCGATACGGCCCGCGCGCGACACCCACACGTTGCGCGCTGGGGGCACGGCATGGCGGTGAACCGAAACACCTTGCGTTTGCGCGGGCGCTGCCGTGGAGCTCCTGGAGTTCATCGCTTTCACCTGCCCTTCAATTGTTGAATTAGCCGGGGCGATACTCACTGGGCAAGTCCCTTCTTCCAGCGGAACAGGGTGGAGTCAATAACGACGAAGAGCAGGCTGACCAGCACGCCGATCACACCAGCGATGAGGGTTGCCGCGTAAATCGGATCCATGTCGGTGGACACCGATCCGTGCAGAAGAATGAATCCGCCGATGCCGTCGCCGCTGCCGATCAGCAGCTCCGCGCTGACCGCGACGATCAGGCCGATCGATGCGGCCACCCGCATGCCAGTGAAGGCGAAAGGAAGCGCGCTTGGAAGCTTGATGCGCGCAAACACCCCGAGTGCGGACTCACCGAAGGTGCGTGCTGTCTGCACCGCGACAAGGTCGGTTCCGCGCACGCCATACATAGTGTTGAGCAGGATCGGCCACATGCAGGCGATTGCGACTGTGAGGGAGAGCGGAAGCATGCCAGCACCGAGGACGAGCACGAGGATCGGCCCGATAGCGATGGAGGGCAGCGGACGGAAGAATTCGACGGGGAGTTCGAATGCGATGAATACCTTGCGGAACGCACCCATCAGCCCACCGAGGACAACTCCGGCAATCGCCGCGATGAGGAGACCGAGCGCCCATTGACGCATGGTGAACCAGACCTCGGTCATGAAAGCTGAATTCCCTAGCAGAGCAATGGATTCAGATAAAACTGCACTCGGAATGGGCAGCCCCGGCTTATCGATCACCGGGCTGCGCAGCAGGCCCTCGGTGAGGGCGCTTATCCCGATGGTTCCTGCAACGCCGTACGCGACCTGCTGTTTGATACTGAGAGGTTCTCGGATGAGTTTCATGATTGAACTTCCGCGGGTAGGAAGACGAACTCGTGTGCGTCGAATTCGTCGAGAAGGCCCTGTCCAACAAGCGTGTCACCGAGGGATTGCAGGCGCTCGAGATCGAGTGTTTCCTCGAAGATCGGGAGTGCCATATGTTCGGCGACGTCGGGCGCCACGCCTGCTACTCCAGGGAGCCAGGCGCGAAACTCCTCGATGTTCTCGCTGATGTCAATGCCGGCGGCGTACATGGCGCGCACAAAGGCTGCAGTGGTGTCTGGGTTCTGCGCGAGGAACGGCTTACTCGCGATGAAATTCGAGACGGGAAGTCCGATGTTCGGGCCCTCCGCTAACGCGACAACTTCGCGCAGTCCCGCATCCCGCGCGGCCGAAGCGAACGGTTCCGGCAGATAGCCCGCATCGATCGAGTTTGCCTGAACGCCGCGTATGACCTCATTGAACGGCACCTCAACCCAGTTCGGCTGTGCCGTCTCCCCCACCGAGTCGGCGAGGTTCCGGAATGCGACATCCCCAATACTGTTGGTGGTGTTGATGCTGACGGTTCTGCCGTCTAGGTCGCTCATTTCGCGGATGGGCGAATCTGGGTTCACGAAAATTCCTAGCCCACCAGGTCCGAGACTGCTCGTGACGACCACTGTTTGGATCGGCGCACCGCGTGAGGCGGCGATAGATGACGAGATGACGTTCGAGAAGCTGAAGTCCACTTCCCGGGTAATCACTTTCTGCACACCGATCGGGCCACCCTGCAGCGGCTCGAGCTCTACGGTTAGGCCTTCCGCTTCGAAAAAGCCGTGGTCGCGAGCCCAGTACACTGCCGCGTAGTCCGCGAGCGGAAGCACCCCCACCGTTAATTCAGTCTTTTCCAGTTCGCCGTCCGGGTCCTGTGGCGCACCGGCGATCGCCCCGCATCCAGTGAGAGTCAGCGCTGCACTGAGGACGGAAGCTAGGGTCGCCATGGCCGCCAGTCGGAGTCGGCTCATATTTGTCTCCTCGCAAAAGCTTGCGTCGTGTGATGTGAGTGCCTCCTCAGGGCTGTGAGGTAGACCACTCCCTTTCAGTTGTATCTCTTAGCGCTAAGATAGTCAACGAAATCGCGAGCTTTTGCTGTAGCGGAAGCTTGTCTTTACAACTAGAGCGGGGCGGGCTCGCCGTCCTCCGTTGGTGGCTCGACACTGCGCAGCGCCCGCTCTAGATCCCTCAAAAGCTCTGCGAGAATCGCCTGCTTCTCCGGCGGCAGCCCGTCTAGCATGTGCGCCTCGTTCCGGAAATGCGCGTCAGCAACGTCGTCGACGAGTTGGCGACCCTTGTCCGTCAGACTTACGTACACCACACGCGCGTCCTCAGCGTCACGTTCACGCGAAACCAGCCCCGCCGTGTCGAGCCGATTGACACGCAGGGCGACACCACCAGTTGTCACTAGGCACTGCTTCGCCAGCTGCCCCGCCGTCAACCGATGCTCAGGGCCGGAACGGCGCAACGTCGCCAGCACGTCGAAACCGGCCTCGTTCGTGCCATACCGTTCGAACAGCTCATGAGTCTGCGTGCGATACAACAGGAAAGCACGGTGCAAGCGCCCAAAAATCGCCATCGCTGATACGTCGAGTTCCGGCCGAGCTGTGGCCCACTGTCTGATGATCAGGTCGACGGCGTCCGGGCCGTCTTCGTCACGCGCAGATGCCGCGCTGTTCCACGTGACCTTCGCCTGCGTCATCGCACCGTCCCGCCTTCCGATACATCCGTCACGCTCATTATGGTCGACATGGTCGACACGGCCGCCAGAACTGCATCACACACGGCAGTGCCGATAGGGTCGCGCCGCGATATACTTTCGATTATGCGTCACCGACATTGATCCTCACGCCGAGGCCGTTGTGCGGCCAGGACTCGTGCCCCTCCAGGAGGGGTCGGCATCACGTAGTCCTCAGCCCGTACAACCCAGAAGGTCTCAATGTTCACCCTGCCGACCCGTGTAGCGCGTACCCCTGCCCGCAGGGTGTCCCGACCGCTCTACGCGTATGCCGCTCTCGAAGAGTTCGTACTTCTGTACCCCTTTTACGCGGTGCTGTTCGCCGACACAGGCTTGTCGGTCGCACAAATAACGTCGTTGTTCATCATCTGGTCTGCGACGGCGATAGTGCTGGAGGTTCCCTCCGGCGCTTTGGCTGACATAGTTTCGCGGCGGCTCCTGCTGGCGTGTGCACCGCTCTTCGCCGCTACCGCTTTCGCGCTTTGGCTGATCTTCCCCTCGTACTGGGCGTTCGCATTCGGCTTTGTGCTGTGGGGCGCAGGCGGCACACTGTCCTCGGGCGCGCTCGAAGCGCTCGTATTCACCGAACTCGATACGCGCGGTGCGGCGCAGCAGTACGCGCGGATCATGGGTGTCGCGCGATCATGCGGCGTGATTGCTGTGGGCGTTTCGACTGTCGTCGCGATTCCAGTCATGGCCCTCGGCGGCTACGCTGCCATCGGCGCCGCCAGCGTCCTGGTTTGCCTCATGTGCGCGGCATCAGCCCTGTTATTGCCCGAAACGCGTACCGCCGCAACGAGCGAGACCGAGACGGAACCCGCGTACTTCCGCACCCTGAGTGCAGGACTGCGGGAGATCCGCCAAAGCCGGCCGGTGCTGGCGGCCGTTGCTCTTGCCGCGGTAGTACCGGCCCTGTGGGAATCGCTGGAAGAGTACGTACCTCTCCTTGCCGTCGAAGACGGCGTGCGCGTGGAGTTGGTGCCGTGGGTTGTTCTTGTCATCTGGATAGGTGTCGCGGCCGGTGGACTCTGCGCTGGCGCAGGCGCGCGGCTCCACATTCGCAGCCTGGCAGTGCTCGTTGCGGCCGGGGCTGGACTGATGGCGCTTGGTGCGCTCGCAGGCTCGCCGTTCGGCTGGATCGCGCTCGGCGCGGCATTCGGTGTGTTTCAGATGACGAGTGTGGTGGCTGATGCCCGCCTGCAGCATCGAATCACCGGACCAAGCCGGGCGACAGTGACCTCTGTCGCGGGCCTGGGGACCGAGATACTCACCGTGGCGGCGTTTCTCGCCTACGCGGGACTGTTCTCCTTCTCAGGACACGCGTGGGTATTCGTACTTTTCGCACTTCCCTACCTGCTCATCGCCGCCGCGATGGCGGCCCCCAGAGCGGGCGCCCGCGGCACCGCTCGTCACCCATGAGAGCGCGTAGCATTTCGGAAAAGGAGGTGCCCGATGGATGCTTCTGCTAGTTCCGGGCCACAGGCCGGCGCCAGATATGTGATGGTGGCCCGGCTGTCCCCAGGCGGAATCGAAAGCTTCTTGCGCTACGAGGAGATTGTGCTGCCACTGCTCGCTGAGCACGGCGGGCACCTCGAACAACGCCTCCGCAGTCGTGACGGACTCAGGGAAGTTCACGTTCTCTGGTTTCCGTCCCCGGAGGCGTTTGAGGAGTATCGCAGCGACTACCGCCGCACCGCGCATAAGCACCTCCTCGACGACTCGGGCGCGACAACGGAGGTTTTTGAAGTGTCGATCTGAGGGCTTGCCGATCGTATAGAGAGTGAGGACCACAAACAGGCAAGGAGCATGCAATGAACAACTACCTTTTGAGCGTCATTCAGCCCGTCGGCGATCCGCCCCCACCCGAAACGCTCGAACCCATCATGCGCAACATCGAAGCATTTCACGAGGAACTGAAAGCAGCCGGTGCATGGGTTTTCGCAGGCGGGCTATTCCCGCCCGACACGGCGACAGTCGTGCAGCAGAACGGCGACGGCACGCTCGTCACCGACGGTCCGTACACAGAGTCGAAGGAATGCCTTGGCGGACTCGTCATCGTCAAAGCTCCAGACCTCGACGCCGCGCTCGAATGGGGCACCAAGGCAGCCCGTGCCACTACCCTCCCGATCGAGGTCAGGCCGTTCCAGGGCACATCCGAATAATGTCCACCCCACCCAGCCCCACAGTGATCGATCGTATCTTTCGTGAAGAATATGGCCGTGCTGTTTCGGTGCTGATCGGGGCATTCGGCGACATCGACGTTGCGGAAGAAGCTGTGCAAGATGCTTTCGCGGCGGCGGTGAGCCGCTGGCCACACTCCGGGATTCCCCCCAGCCCAGCAGGCTGGATTATCACCACTGCGAAAAACCGTGCAGTCGACCGGTTCCGGAAAGACGCCTCCCGTCAGCAGCGCCACCAGGCAGCACTGCTCCTACGGCAAGCGGAAGCCACCGGGGAGGAGGGAGCGGTGCTCGACGACCGGCTCCGCCTGATCTTCACGTGCTGCCATCCTGCGCTGGCACGTCCAGCGCAGGTGGCACTGACCTTGCGGCTCCTCGGTGGCCTGACAACCGAGGAGATCGCGAGAGCGTTCCTTGTGCCGGCACCAACGATGGCACAGCGAATTGTCCGCGCAAAACGGAAGATCCGTGACGCCGCAATCCCCTACCGTGTTCCGGCAGAAGCCGACCTGCCAGTTCGGCTCTCCGCAGCGCTCGCTGTCGTCTATCTCATTTTCAATGAGGGGTACAAGGCTAGTACGGGCGCCACGCTCGTCCGGGAAGATCTGTGTGCCGAGGCAATTCGTCTCGGCCGGATCATCGTCGAGCTCATGCCCGACGAACCAGAGGCGCAAGGGCTCCTTGCTCTCATGTTGCTGCTGGCTTCCCGCAACAAAGCCCGGTGCAACGCCGAGGGCGCTCTGGTCCTGCTTGACGATCAGGACCGGGAACTCTGGGACCGAGTGCTCATCGACGAAGGTCAGCAGCTAGTCCGAGCGTGTTTGCGGCGAAACCAGCCGGGACCGTATCAGATTCAGGCAGCGATCAATGCAGTCCACACGGACGCATCCGCTGCCGCTGATACCGATTGGGCCCAGATCCTGGCCCTGTACGAGCAATTGATGACCATAGCCCCCAGCCCGGTTGTCGCGCTCAATCGCGCAGTCGCAGTCGCACAGGTCGAGGGCGCGCAAGAAGCCCTCGACGCCGTCGACAAAACGCACCTGACCGACTACTACGCCTTTCATGCTGTCCGCGCAGACCTCCTCAGCAAACTCGGACGCCGCGCGGAGGCGACAACTGCCTACACGGCCGCGATCGAACTCACCGAAAACCATGCTGAGCGTGCGTTTCTCGCGCGCCAGCGCGACCGTACCGATGGCGGTCCGGTCGTCCAGTGACGATACGCGCCACTACCGGTCGGGCAGCGCGCACGCAGCCCCATCCGACATGCCGGTGGCCCGCACACCGAGGCCCTGGTTGAGGCGGGCGCGCTGATTCTCCCACGCGATGGTGGCCGCGAGCTCGGCAAGTTGTGCGCGCGACAGATGCTGGAGCAGACGCTTGCGGAGTTCCTCCTTTTCGACCACCGGTGTTGCCGTCAGCACCTCCGCGTATTCGATGACGAGCTTCTCCAGCTCGGTGTAGGCGGGGCTCGTTTGGTAGCGAGGGAGCTCCGTGATCTGCTGTTCCGTCAAACCCGACTTCAGGGCCAGCGCAGAACCGATATCCAGGCAGAACTCGCATGTCACGAGTGTGGCCACCTTCAACTCAGCAAGTTCCTTCAACGCCGGGTCAACCCGATTACTGAACAGCAGGCTCGTCTCGTACAGTCCCGTCGCGGCAAGTAACTGCGGGCGCCGGATCATCCACCGCGCCAAATCAGATTTGTTGCGCCGCGCGAGCCGCAACACCACCAGATAATTCCAGATTCTGCGCAAAGCCCTCATGTATCGCGTCCTTTCAGTGACGCCGCGACAACCGCCAGCGGCAGCAGCGCAGCAATGCTCAGGATAATGACGTTGACCGTGTTGGACGTCGCGTTCAGGCCCGGCGCTGGGCTGGCGGCGTGATACAGGAAGTGCGGCAATGCAAAAGCTGCAAGTCCGAGCCCACCAACAAGTACAACGCGGCGCTCGCCCCACAGCGCTGCAACCCCAGCCACCACACCGACCGCGAGGAACCCCGCACCAGCGTCGGTCGCTAGATGGGCGTTGAAGGGCGGTTCGGCGGCAACTAAAAGCGGGCCGAGCCCCGGAAACGTGTCGTACCAGTGACGGGGATTGATGACCGCCCACAACCCAGTGACCAGTTGTGGCACTGCTAAAACCGCGAGCACAATTCGCGTCCACATCGGGGCTCGCAGGCGAACTGTCGTGGTCATGACTTCTCTTCGCGCCGTCCAGCCTTCCTGTAACGGTGATTTCTGAGCCAGATCACAAAAAGCGCGATGGCAAGTGCGCCTTCCGTGAGGTGCAGCGCCGCGCCGTAGGGGAAGACTGCGATTTCCCGGGCACCGTGCGTCGCAAGCAGGACACCCAGCGGTGTGCCCGCAGCTACGGAAACCGGCGCCCAGCGCCTCCGAATCGCACCTGCACCGACGGCAGCACCGGCAGCGATAAAGGCGAGTCCGGCTTCGAACGCGGCGTGTCGGCTGAACGGCTCACGCAGATTCGATGCGATCCATTCACCGGCGAAGAAGCCACTGAGCCCGTGGAGAATGAACAGCGCCGCAAGTGAAGCGGCGACGATCTGAAAGCTGCGCCAGCGGTGACGCGCTTGTTGCGCGGCTATCTGTGCGACGCGGCGTTCGAGCGCCGCTGGCGGGTTTGTTCGTATCGAGGCGGCAAGCCACAGCACGCGCGGGTCAGAACCCGTTGGGGGATGCCCCTGCAGGGTTTCGGTAATTTCCTGGTCCAGCGCGTCCGCGGCGGAAAGTTCATCGTTCATCGGTTATCACCTCCCGGAGTTTTCCGATGGCGCGGTAGACGAGCATCCGGGCTGCTGTCGCTGAAATTCCGAGATGGGCGCCGATCTCCTCTGACGTGAGCTCGGTGCCGAATCGCAGCGCCACAGCCTCCCGCTCCCGTTCGGTGAGGATCCAAAGCACACGGCGAAGGTCATCAGCGCTGTCGCGCCGCACCACCTCGCCCTCGGGTCCTTCCGCGCTGGCGCCCTGCTGCCCAAATCCGTCGGACGGTACCTCACGAACCCGTTTGCGCCACCAGTCCGCGACAGCATGCCGGGCGATGCCTGTCAGCCAGGCTCCAACTGCGCCGCGCTGGGGGTCGAAATCTCCCCACGATCGGATGGCCGCTGCGAACACCTCGCTTGTCACGTCCTCGGCGTCTGAGTCTGAGGGCACCCGGGTACGAACGTAGCGCCAGATTGGCGTTACGTGTTCCCGGTACACGCCAGCGAATGACGTGGAATTGTGCCCCATCGCTATCCCTTCGGTGGAACCGCCGTCCCCGTAACGACCTCAGGCCCGAATCTGGATGAGGGGCACCAGTTGTTCCCTAGGAGTCCATGACCCGTGGTGCCCTCGTAGTGCGGTTTCCATCGGTTCCGCAACTGAACGAACGAAGGTCCAGTTGTCGCGTGCCGCGACGATCACGTCGCCAAGGCGCTGGCGAAACGGCTCGCTCATCGTCGGCCCGAACCAGCCCGCGGAGATCGCTTCCTCACGCGGCACAATCCATGCCCGGTCTCCTGCAACCGCGCGCCATGTGTCGAGAACATCCCCTGCGGATCCGGCGACTGTGTGGAGGTGGCGAACGCGTGGCTCGCCACCGATCTCGACTAACTGAGCCGCCAGGTCAGGCTCTGTATCGATATCGATGCGATCGTCGCCAGTATCGATCATGCCGTGATCCGCGACAATCGTGAGGAGGGTGTCCGTACCCAGCTCTTCGGCGATACGGGCGACAGTGGTGTCGACCTCGCGAAGTTGCGCGCGCCACTCCGGCGAGCCCGGGCCAAAGATATGTCCTGCCAGGTCAATCCCGCCGTAGTATCCATACGTCAGCGAACGGCCAGGTGTATTCGTCGCGGTTTTGATGCCGTCAGCAAGCTGGGTAAGACTGTCCGCCGCGACATCGTGGCCCGCTCCCCGCAGTACCGCACGGCTCAGGCCTGAACCATGATGGTCGGAGGGCACAATCCGGTACACCGCGACGCCGTGCGCCGCGACTCGCTCGAAAACAGTTGGGCGGGGCTGCACAGTTTCGGGGACGATGACATCACGCAGATCTGGGTGTCCCTTGGTGGCGTGCGCACACCACCGCAAGGTATTGAGAACGGGCGCGTCGCTCGCCCCCGCACGGAACGTGTAGCCGATGATTCCGTGCTCGCCAGCGTGGAGGCCAGTACCAAGCGCCGTCACGCTGGTCGACGTGGTGGCGGGGAAGCCGGCACTCAGGTTGCGATAGCGGGACGCCAGCCCGGACAGAACCGGCGCGTCGTCAGCGTGCTGAGAAAGAAGTTCGGCACCGAGCCCATCAAGGAGCAGGACACCAGCAGATCGAGCGGGTTCCATCCCAAGTTCATTCGCGAAGTCCGGCACGCCCAGCGCCGCTGCCAGCGAGGGCGTTACAAGTCGCAGCGACCTAGCTTCGAGAACCGGGATTTCAGAACTCCGGTCGATCATGGTTGCCTCCTCGGGTCACGGGACTGCCCCGGACACACTCTGCCAGGCGCAGAGCGCAATGCCGTGCACTCGATGAATCTGTGTTTTCCGTGAGGTCCATAAACTAAGACAGAGCTAGAGCTGACAGGCTGAGCGGAAGTGGGACTCTGAAATGACTGAGACAGCGGTGCTCCGGCGCCATATTGGGGCGCAGCGCCGAGAGTTCGCAGACCTGCTTGACAGTCTTCCCGGGGCGTCCTGGGAGGCTCCCAGTCTGTGTGCGGGCTGGCGAGTTCGCGATGTGGTTGCGCACATGACCATCGGATTCCGCTACTCACTCCCGAGGTTTGTGCTGGAAATGCTCAAAGCCCGCGGAAACTTCAACCGGATGGCTGACCAGACGGCACGTCGCGATGGGTCGGCATTCACCCCTGCCGAACTCGCTGGGCTGCTGCACGCCAACGCAGATCATCCGTGGAAACCACCAGGGTCGGGATATGAAGCACCGCTGGGGCACGACATCATCCACGGCCTCGACATCACTGTGGCGCTCGGACTCGAATATCTGGTACCCCCTCAGCGACTCGCCATCGTTCTCGCCGACACGACACCGAACTCGTCGTCGGTGAAGTTCTTCGGCGCGGACCTGTCAGGAGTTCGGCTAGCGGCCACGGACCTCGACTTCACGTTCGGCACCGGTGCCACCGTGGAAGGTCTCGCCCAGGACCTCCTGCTCGTCATCTGCGGCAGGAAACTGCCCGCAGGCCGGTTGCGGGGTGAATCGGCTGACCGGTTCACTGCGACCTCCTAGCTGGGTTGTGGTTCGAGGCTGAAATAGCCCACAGACCCTGCCGTTCGTGCCCTCCTTCGTGTCATGCTTGATCACGTGGATCTCGAATGATTCCGAGGAGGCAGAAATGGCCCGTTCGCGCAAAAAATCACACGCAATGTGCGGAGCCGCGCTGGCCCTAGGCCTCGCGCTCGCGGCGCCCGCGGCCGCGGTCGCTGAGACACCGGAGCGACCCGGCGTCCAGCCAGCGCACGCCGTGCTCTTCCCCTATTGCGAGGAGGCGCAGTTCCCCTTCTTCGGGCCAGTGATCATCTGTCACACCTGGTTCGGAGACCTCACTTTCTCCCGCCCCTGGTAGCGCGCTGACGATGCAGCAGAGCCGCCGCAACGCGGCCGCCCTGCTGGACGCTCCTGCCTCCCGGCAGTGGTCGGCTTGCCCCGAATCCGAGTACTATTTCGTCGGCTGTCAGGCCAGTACGAAACGGGAGGAATAGTCAGTGAGCACTCAGGTCGAGGAACGCACATTCCAGGCGGAGGCACGTCAGCTTCTTGAGCTGATGATTCATTCGGTGTACTCCAACAAGGACACGTTTCTGCGTGAACTGATTTCCAACGCTTCGGACGCGCTCGACAAAGCGCGGATCGAGGCGTTTCGCGACAAGGATCTGCAGATAGACACAAGCGACCTGCACATCGAGATAGCGCCGGATCCGGATAAACGCACGCTCACGGTGCGGGACAACGGTATCGGCATGTCACGTGACGAGGTCGTCGAACTTATTGGAACGCTGGCGAAATCGGGCACGGGTGAGTTGCGCCGCGCGCTCGCCGAAGCGAAGGATGCTGAAGCCCCAGCCGACCTTATCGGCCAGTTCGGAATCGGCTTTTACTCGACATTCATGGTTGCCGACAACGTCACCATGGTGACGCGACGTGCTGGGGAGGACACCGCCACGCGGTGGGAATCCCAGGGCACGGGCACCTACACGATCGAAACCATCGACACTGCCCCGCAGGGCACAGAAATCACCCTGCACCTCAAGCCCGAAGACTCCGATGATCATCTCTTCGACTATACGAAGGAATGGAAGATCAGGGAGATCGTCAAGCGGTACTCCGATTTCATCTCCTGGCCGATCAGGATGGAAATCGAACGCACCACCGACGACGAAACCACCATTGAAACCGTCACATTGAACTCGATGAAGGCGCTGTGGGCACGTCCCAAGGACGAAGTCAGCGCTGACGAGTACAACGAGTTCTACAAGCACGTCAGTCACGCTTGGGATGAGCCACTCGAAACCATCGCGATGAGGGCCGAGGGCACGTTCGAGTATCAGGCACTGCTCTTCATACCGTCGCAGGCGCCCTTCGACCTCTTCACCCGGGAACACACTCGGGGCGTGCAGCTCTACGTCAAACGCGTGTTCATCATGGACAACTGCGAAGAGTTGATGCCCCAGTATCTGCGCTTCGTCAAAGGCGTTGTCGACGCTCAGGATCTGTCACTCAACGTTTCGCGGGAAATTTTGCAGCAGGACCGCCAGATCAAACGGATTCAGAAGCGGCTCGTCAAGAAAGTTCTTGGAGCAATCAAGGACCTTGACGCGGATAAGTACCGCACATTCTGGTCGCAGTTCGGCCGCGTCCTGAAGGAGGGCCTGCTCTCGGACACGGAAAACCGGGAGACGCTGCTCGAAATCGCGTCGTTCGCGTCGACCCGGGCAAGCAGCGATGAGTCATCTGAGGAAGAGGTCACGACCCTCAAGGCATACGTGGATCGCATGGGCGAGAAGCAGGATGCGATCTACTACATGACTGGCGAGACGCGCGAACTCATTGAGAACTCACCCCATATGGAGGCTTTCCGCGCGAAGGGCGTCGAAGTGCTCGTCCTCACCGATCCCGTTGACGAGATGTGGGTAGACGCGGTAGGCGAGTATGACGGCAAGCCCCTGAAGTCGATCGCCAAGGGCGACGTCGACCTGGAGGACGAACCGAGTGACGATGACAAATCCAAGCAGGAGGAACGGGACAAGGAGTTCGCTGACGTTCTCGATTGGCTCAAGACAACGCTTGGCGATGAGATCAAAGACGCGCGACTCTCTTCGCGCCTCACTACCTCGCCCGCGTGCCTGGTTGGTGACACGTTCGATATGACGCCGACGCTGGAGAAGCTGTATCGCGCGTCAGGTCAGCCGCTTCCTAAGGTCAAGCGGATCCTCGAACTCAACCCAGCGCACCCACTCGTGACGAGTCTTCGTGACGCGCATGGCGAGCGTGCTGACGACCCGGCTCTTTCCCAGACCGCCGAACTGCTTTACGGAATGGCTGTGCTCTCGGAAGGCGGCGAACTGCGGGATCCTGCGCGTTTCACTCGTTTGCTCGCCGAACGGCTAACGCAGAACCTCTGATCAGGTTCCCCGGTACGTCGTGTACGAGAACGGCGAAATCAGGAGCGGCACATGGTAGTGGCGGTGTTCGGTCAGTGAGATCGACACCACCACTTCCGGGTGGAAAGCCTGCACGCCTCGCGCCGCAAAGTACGCCCCGGTGCCGAAGACCAGACGCAGCACACCTGTGGGAAGGTCGTCTCCAGCAACGTCGCTGACGCGCCCGTCACCATCGGTGACGACTGAGGCGATCTCGGCGCCGTCCTGTGCCTGCAGGACCACGGTGAGCCCGGTGGCGGGCAGGCCCTTGACAGTATCGAGAACATGGGTGCTGATTGTGGCCACTGTGCGCACCTTTCGCCGTGTACGGGTGTCAGCCGGTTACGCGATGCTGCTCGCTCACTCGCACTGCCCGCAGCGGAAATCCGAGACGTAAGCTAGGTAACTATGACACAGCGACCAAAACTCATGCGCGTCGCGGCAGCGGGCATGCTTTCCGCCGCAGCGATTGTGAGTGCTCCCGCTATCGCCGGCGCAGGCACACCTGGTGTGCAGCCCGCGCACGCGGTGCCCGTCCCCTATTGCGAGGTGCTCCCGATGATCCTCATCTATCCACCACCTCCGACCACGGTGCTTTGCCACACGCCGTGGGGGGACTTCACCTTCATGCTCCCGCCAGGGTCCCCGTGGGGGTGAGTTGCCGTCACCGGTAGATAAGGCAAGTTGTTGTCCCGTGCGCGACAAGACGGCCCTGGTCGTCGTGAACTTGTCCCTCGGCCGTAGCGGTTGTGCGGCCGACGTGGATCGTGGTGCCCGTGGCGGTGAGCTGAATACCTGACGTGGGAACAGTGCGAATGTAGTTGACCTTGAGTTCGAGGGTGCCGTAGCCGACGCCAGCCTCGAGCGTCGAGTGCACGGCAGTCCCCATTACCGAGTCCAGGAGTGTGGCGCAGATCCCGCCGTGGACGGTACCGAGCGGGTTGGCGTAGTCCGGACGTGTAGTCACCTTCAACTGCACCTTCCCGAACTCGATCACTCCGGGTTCCATGCCGATCAGCCGGCCGATGTTAGGCGGTTGATCTGGCATCGCGACCATCGCCCGCAATAGCTCCAGGCCGCTCATCTTCGCGATGTCGGGATTCTCAGTCATGCGCCCTCCAATATGTATGTTGGTATACATAATTGGACCACGCGGGTGACTCCTGCACCAGGGTGATGTGCCCCACTAGCACGGGCGCTAAGCGCTCGGCTAGTCGCGATTCGGGCTCTGACCCGCCGAGACGGCGCCTCGCCGAAGGTCGTGGATGTAGGCGAGAATCATTGCGAGCATCGTGGCCACCGCGAGCAGTTCGATTGTTTCCTCGACGAGCGAATCCACGATGAAGTAGTCGGTCACACCTTGGTGCACGTTGGGCAGTGCCGGAAGACCGCCACCGAATATCAGCTCGTTTACGGCACTGCCGGCTTTGGCGTACCAGACTCCGGCTAGGTGCGAAGTGAGCGCAGCCAGCTGGGATCCGCCGTAGAGGCAGTAAGCAATCACGAGATACCAGCGCGCTGTCGGTGCGCGCCACACGTATTTTCCGTAGCGCAGCAACGCATAGACGGGAAAGAAGGCCAGAACCGCGTAGACGGGAACGGCCCCCACGACATGTGGATGCATTCCGAGAATTTGGCCGCCGAACATCGCGCCGAGGTATTCAGCCATGGCGAGCCGGACGTTCCCCGCCTCTTCGATGAGAATCAGCGCAAGCCCAATACTTAGGACGAAAAAGAACGACGCGCCACCCGCGTACCTCCCCCCGGCCAGGCGTCCAGCGATATAGCTGGCCGCGACCACCGCCAGGGCATTCAGTATCCACTGGGTGACTTCGACAATTCCCTCATTGAAGAGCGACAGCCAGAGCGGCACATCACCACTGATGTCAACGAGGCCCGCGACGTCGATAAGGGCAACCGCTAGCCACGCCAGCCCCAGTGCGGCGACAGTGAGTGCCACGATCGATCGTGGCCGGACGCGCAACAATCCAGGCCACGCTGTGGATGTGCCTTGCGGTACGGACTCCTCAAGCTCGACAAGCGACATAGGGTCGAACGTACCTGGTGCGTTTACCTTTTGCCTGCTGGGCGTTGGCCGGGCCTTTACTCGGGCGGCCGCCTCCTCGCCTTCGTCAACTTTAGTTGACACGCATGCGTTGTCAATATAGATTGACAAGCATGACGGAAGCGACGGAACTCGCAGCTTCAGCGACAAGTGGAGATCCAGCCACCGGCCTCCGCGCGGTCCTCGCCCTTCGCCGCCTGCTCGAACGGCTCGAGGCAATCCAGGTCGAAAACGCACGGCGCCAGGGCTGGTCATGGCAGGCGATCGCCGATTCACTCGAGGTCAGCCGTCAGGCGGTCCACAAAAAGTACAACCGGAGGTTGTGATGTTCGAACGATTTACCCGTGACTCTCGCGAGATTGTCGTCGGCGCGCAGAACTGCGCTAGGGACCTCGGCTCCCCTGTCATCAGCGCAGGACATCTGGTGCTCTCGCTCTCGCGGACAGCACCTGAGCACCTCCGCGAGACCCTGCGCAAGCATGGCGTCACGCCCGAGACCGTCACACGCTCGCTGGAGTCGGCGGGAGAGCTCGGCGATATGGACTCCGAAGCCCTCTCCGCCATCGGTATCGACCTCGATGCCGTACGCCGCGACATCCACAACAAGTTCGGCCGCGACATTCTGGACACTCCAGCGCCGAGGCGCGGCTGGCTCGGAAGTCTCCTCGGTCAGCACCTCGCATTCGCCGACGGAGCGAAAAAAGCACTCGAGCTCGCCCTGCGTGAGGCCCTAGCACGGAAGGATCGCACAATCCGTCCGGAACACATCCTGCTCGGGGTTCTGCGCGCGAACGACCAATCGACGCGTGCATTGTTCCCAGTCCAGGACACTTCAGACCGGCTTCGGCTCGATATTTACAAGTTTCTCGACGACGCGGCCTGACGCCGAGCCTATTCCGGGACGGTAGTGTAAAACGCAATCGTCCGCTGCGCTGCAGCCTCTGCAGTCGCTGCATCTGCGCCCGCCTCGATGTGCGCCGCGCCCCATCGATTGCCGCAACCGGTCATGAATGCGATTCCGTCCTCGGACATCATCCACTTCTCCGCTGCCTTCGGGTCAGCAGCTTCACCGCTGCGCAAGTGCAGGGTAAGACCAAGAAGCGCCGAGTCCCACCCAACCCCAGTAGCGCCCGGACCGTATTGCGTCCAATGGTCATCGGCAAGCATGGTGTGTTCGAGTTCGAGCTGGGCGTGACCGCCCTCTGCCGGGCTGATGCGCACCGAGATCCAGCTCACTGATTCTCCGTATTCCCACGTTGCGCTGAAGCCGTGCGGAGGATCGCATGCAGAGATCGTGCCACCAGCATTACCCTCAACCTGGAAGGTGCCGCCTTGTTGCAGATCACCCGACACCGGTGAAAACCATCGTGGCAACCGTTCCGGGTTCGTGACAGCATCCCAGAGGTCCTTCACATCGGTGTCATAGACTTGACTCGCAGTGACAACCCGAGCATCACCTGCTTCTAGAGTTCGCGACTCGACCGAGCGGGTGACTGCGTTGATCTGGTGTATGACGTCAATCATCTTGCCTCTTTTCATCGCTGGTTCGGCGGGCACGCTTACCCACGAGCAACCTCAGTAGCAAGAGCATCGAAATGGGGCTGCCAGAACGCTCGGAATCGGTCGAGCCATTCGTCCACCTCCCGCAAAGGGGCCGCACTCACCGTGTACATACGGCGCGAACCATCCTTGCGCACGGAGGCGAACCCGTTGTCACGCAGAACTTTCAAATGCTGCGAAACGGCGGGCTGAGTAATTCCATATTCGCCTTGCACGATCGCGGAGATCGAACCAGACGTGACTTCCCCGTCAGCAAGCAGTTCGAGTATGCGTCTCCGAACTGGGTCACCGAGAACATCAAAAGCGTGCACGTACCAACGATACAGCGGCTACTTATATAAGTCGAGACTTAACCACCAATGCCAGCGACTGAGACTCCCCCGACGGTCAGCGCGGCCGCAACGATTGCCCACCCAACGGTGCCCGCACCGACCCAGACGAACGCTGCGCGCGGTCCCGTTCCCATGCCGACCGCTACCGCGGCTGAAACCTGAGTACCTAGGCCGAGCGGGCCCAGTATCGCAAGGGCGGGAAGACCCCAGCGCTTCATTGACGCCTCGATCCACCCTCTGCGGCGCGACTTATGCGGCTTCGGGCCGTGCGTCTCTACCTTGCGCTGCTTACGCGCCAGCCACCACTGGCGGATTCTCTCACCAAACCAGGCAGCGAGCGCGACGGTAAGCAAGTTGCCGGTAACACCCGCGGCCAGAGCGGTCGCGGGATGTAATCCGGCCAGAATTCCTGCCGGGATCACCACGATCGCCTCTAGCCAAGGCGCGGCACCACCGATGAAGACCCCGAGTATCAGTACTGCTTCGCTTCCCGTCACCAGTCCACCTCCAGCCGACGACTATACCGACTGGACGGTGCAGGAAGGTAGAAGGTCAGCCGGTCTGCAGTTCGAGGCCGCCCTTGTTCGCTCCGGCAGCAAGAAACGGCACGATCGCCTCGTGGAATGCTTCAGGTTCGTCCAGATGCGGAAAGTGTCCAGCCGAATCGAGCACAACAGCCTCCGCGTGGGGCATGACCTCGCGGTGCCGTTCGGCCTGATGGACCGGGATCATCCGGTCCTGACGGCCCCAGATCACCATTGCAGGGAGGTCCTTGTAATCGGGGAAGTACTTCAGGGCGCACACCGTTTGACCGAACGGACCCAGAACCCCGCGGGTGATACGCAAGAAGGCACTGCGCGTCGCCGGGTCAGCTACCGTCCCTAGGCTTCGCCATACCTCTGCGACGCTCGCTGGCGCACGCAGCGGCGCACCGACCAGCGACATTCCTGCGGCGACGACGCCGACCAGGCCCCGGACAACCGGGGAGGCAACAATTGGCAGAACAAGCTCGCTGCCGGGGAGGCTCGCCGCGCGTAGCAGCGCGCTTACCTCGGGACCCAGCCCGCCGCTACTCACCAGGCAGAGCCGCTCCACACGTTCCGGGAACAGGTACAGCATTTGCATGCTGACGCCACCACCGTACGAATGCCCAACGAACGCGGCTTTCTCAATGTCGAGGTGCTGCATCAAGTCTCGCAAGCTCGCCGCATGGGCACTGAGTGAATAGTCGCCCTTGAACTTGTCGGACCCGCCGCATCCGTAGAGGTCTACGGCAATCACGCGGAAGTCTCTCGCAAGTTTGTCGATCTGGCTGCCCCACGACGCGTGCGAACCAAGCAAGCCATGGACAAGAATCACGGGTGGGCCCTCGCCCACATCGACGTACCGCAACGCGTCACCGTGAAAAACCGCGGCCTGCAAGTGATGATTGGACATATACCGCTCCTCGGGAAAGCTCTGAGCTGATTCTCCAAGCCCGGACTAGAACGGTCGTTTACCGAAATTCCGGGGCTTGCACACCTTACTGCGCATGACGCCGTTCAACGTCACACCAACCTTAGTGTACACGTGTGCACTCAAGTTGTGCAGTCCCCGAGAGGCTCAGCTTAGATCGCGCGCTATATTTCGTAGTCCAGCCCGGCCCTCAGGTACTCCGCCAGGTGGACAGCACGGATGCCAGCTAGCTGGTCGAGCTGCGTCCTGCAACTGAAGCCATCGGCCACGACAACCGATTCCGGCAGCTTCTCGAGCGCGGGGAGTATGCCCGTCTCCGCGACCTTCCGTGACGTCTCGAAGTGTCCGTCTTCAAAACCAAAGTTCCCCGCAAGCCCACAGCACCCGGCATCGAGCACAGTTGTAGTGGAACCCGTCTCAGAAAGCACCGCGGCGTCGCATGCACCGCCGATCACCGCGTGCTGATGACAATGCACCTGGAGCGCAGCCTCGCCGACTACATCAGGTATCTGCCAGTTGGGCGCGTGCTTCCGCAGAAACTCCGCGAGCGTGTAGGTTCCCCTGGCGACTGTCTCCGCCTCCCGTCCGGGAAGGAGCTCGACGCCATCCGAGCGGAACAGCGCTGCGCAGCTGGGCTCGAGCACCACCATGGGGACGCCAGAGTCGACGAGCGGGGCCGCCGCTCCGAATGCCCGCTGCAGCTCTCGCCGCGCATCATCGAGCTGCCCCGTGCTGACCCAGGTGAGCCCGCAGCAGTACGGCTTGTCGAGTACATGCACCGAGAAGCCCGCATCCTCGAGCACCTCAACTGCGGCCGCACCAACGTAGGGCGAGAAGAAATTCGTGAACGTGTCGGCCCACAGCAGAACGGGCTTGCCGTGTTTCTTCCGTCCGCGCGCCGAATACCACCTCAAGAAGGTGCCTGGGGCGAACTTGGGAAGCTCGCGAGCGGGGTCGATCCCTCCCGTCCGCTTGATCACGCTGCTGAGCCCGGACCCCATAACCGCGTTGGCCAGGCGCGGAGTCTTCGACGCGAGCCGCGCCGTCAATGGGAGCCAGCCCATCGAATAATGGGACAGCGGCCGGACCTTCCCGTGATAGCGCTGGTGCAGATATTCGGACTTGTAGCTTGCCATGTCGACCCCGACCGGGCAGTCACTGCTGCAGCCTTTGCACGACAGGCACAGGTCGAGCGCCTCGCCTACCTCGTCGGATTGCCATCCATCTGTGATGGTTTCACCGAGAATCATTTCCTGAAGGACGCGCGCACGTCCGCGCGTACTGTCTTTTTCGTCAAGGGTCGCCCGATAACTCGGGCACATCACACCACCGGATAGGGTGCGGCACTTCCCCACTCCGATGCAGCGGTGGACCGCCTTACCAATGTCTCCCCTATCCTCGTGGAACGCCAAGCTCACGGGAAGGCTGCGCCACTGGTTATCAGGCGAATGACGCAGATCATCCGCGACACCGGCCGGGTCGACGATGATCCCCGGGTTCAGTTTCCCTCCCGGGTCCCATATCCGCTTGAACTCGGCAAAGGCCTGAAGCATGCCTGGGCTGTACATTCGGCTCAGAACCGCTGATCGGGCCCGTCCGTCGCCATGCTCCCCCGAGTTTGCTCCCCCGTGGCCAGCCACAAGGTCGGCGGCACGCTCCATGAACTCTTCGAACTTTCCGATTCCCTCGTGGCTGGAGAAGTCGAAATCGAGGCGCACGTGCAGGCAACCCTCACCGAAATGTCCGTAGACAACGCCGGTCAGTCCGTACTCTTTGACGAGCGCATCGAAGTCACGCAAATAACTGCCCAGCTTCGCGGGCGGAACTGCAGCGTCCTCCCAGCCGGGCCACGACATCGTTCCATCAAGTGCACGTGTGGCGAGACCGGACCCATCCTCACGGATTTTGAACACCGCACGCCGGATCGCTGGATCGTCGACGGTGGAGATGCCTTCGAGACCAGCGGAGTCGGCGATCGCCTCAGTGAGCGCCGAAGCGGCGGAATCGTCGCCTTCGACATCGATCAGCAGCCACGCTGAACCGCGCGGGAGCGTCTCGTCCGGGACTGCGTTTTTCCGGCGTGACCGCAGCACATCCAGGATCCGGTCATCCATCCCCTCACATGTCAGCGGATTGTGCTGCAGGATCGTCGGTACCGCATCGGCAGCCGCAATGGAATCGGTGAACCCCGCGATCACGAGTCGTTGCTGTTTCGGCAGTTCCACGAGCTTCACCGTCGCAGTCAGCACCACCACGCAAGTACCTTCTGATCCCACGAGCGCGCGGCCCACGTCAAAGCCGTTCTCATCCAGCAAATGGTGCAGGCCGTAACCCGAAACTTGCCGCGAGAATCTGCCGAGTTCGGTACGCAGCTCGGCACGATGGCGAGCCGCCAGACCGCGCAGGGCTTCGCGGATCGGCTCCGGCGGCGTGCTCGTTCGCATCCGGGTGCCGTCGTAACAGAGGACATCGAGGTCGACCACATTGTCTGAAGTGCGCCCCCACCGCACAGAGTGTGAGCCGCACGCGTCGTTGCCGATCATTCCGCCGATTGTGCAGCGCGCATGGGTGGAGGGATCCGGACCAAATCTCAGGCCATATTCGGCGACCGCAGCGTTCAGCACATCGGGGATGACACCTGCCTGGACCACGGCCGTGCGGGCTTCGTGATCGATGCTCAGGATTCGGTTCATGTGCCGCGACAACTCCAGGATCACGCCATTCCCCACCGCGTTACCAGCGATAGAGGTACCGCCACCGCGCGTCGTTATCGGTACGTCGTGTTTCCGGCAGACCGCAACCGCAGCTTCAGCATCCGCCTCATCAAGCGGGAACACGATTCCTGCCGGTACGCAACGGTAGTTTGAACCGTCGGAGCTATATTCGGCGCGTCTGCGGGCTGAAAAATCAACCTCACCGCGCATCGCTTCGGTCAGGTCGCGTGCGAGCGCCGAGTCGTCCGCGCTGGTGATCTTCTCTGCCGTCATCATTTCCAGTGTGGCAAGTGCGGGCCCGTCGCGCACCCTATTGGCATCGATCTCTCACACAGGTTCCAGATGGGCCCAGGGACGCTCTGTCTCAATCTGATTCGCAAGGCTCAACAACAGGCCCTCCGAGGCAAGGCCACCAACGAACTGCACGCCCAGAGGCAGCCCCGCAGCCGTCCGGTACGTTGGCACACTCATTGCGGGCCGCCCGGTGATATTCGCCAGTTGAGTGAACGGCACAGTAGCGAGATTCGCGAGGACCGTGTTCTTCCAGACACTCGTAGACGCGAACTTATCTGCAATACCCAGACGCAGCACTGGCCTCAGCAGGGCGTTGAGGACCGGTGGCGTATCTAGCTGCCCGATCCGCACCGGAGGCCGCGCGATGGTCGGCGTCAGCAAAACGTCATACTTCTCGTGGAACGCGCCGAGTTGCCGGCTGTAGCTGTTCCAGCGTTCATGCGCCGAGTAGTACTCGGTCGCGCTCACTGCACGTCCCACCGCGGCGAGAGCCTGCGTGTCGAGTTCGAAATCGTCCGCGCTCGCTCCGGTCTGTTTCTGCACCTCATCGACGGTCACTGCGACCTGCGTGCACCACATGACGATGAAATCGCTAGCAAGCTGGCGGCCATCGATCGCTGGCTCGGCCGGCTCGACCTCGTGCCCCAGATGCGCGAGGAGCGCGGCGGCATCGCTCACAGCCGCGACGGCTTCGGCATGAACGTCCGTTTCCAGCGGGGACCTCGTGGAGTAGCCGATGCGGAGGCGTCCCGGGTCTCGCTCTGCAAGCGTGGCGTAAGACAGGTCGGGGCGCGCGACGAGGTACGGCCCGCCCATGTCGGGTTTCGCTGTCAGCACGTCGAGCATGACGGCGCTGTCGCGCACAGTCCGCGAGATAACCCCCTCTGTCGCCGCGCCATGCAGATACTCCGCGTGATGCGGTCCACACGACACGACGCCGCGCCCGGGCTTGAGGCCAAACACCCCGCAGCATGCGGCCGGGATACGAATCGAGCCACCGCCATCGCTCGCACCCGCGACAGGGACGATGCCCGCAGCTACAGCGGCAGCAGCACCTCCCGACGAACCACCCGCGGTATGTGAAAGATTCCACGGGTTCCGTGTCACTCCGCCGGCCTGTGGTTCGGTGATACCTTTCAGCCCGAACTCCGGTGTGTTCGTTTTCCCGAAGATCACGAGTCCCGCATCAAGCCACCTCTGCACGACAGTGCTGTGTGCAGTGGCCCGCACGTGACGTAGCGCTTTTGAACCGCTCCCGGTCGGAAGCCCCTTGTAGTCCTGCATCAAGTCTTTGATGAGGAACGGAACACCCGCCAGCGCACCAGAAAGTTCTTCCCGCGCACGCCGGCCTGCAATGCCATACATCGGCGTGGTCACTGCGTTGAGCGGCCGGTTCACTGCCTCGCATCGCTCGATAGCGGCTTCGAGCAGTTCCTCCGCAGTCACGTCACCCGCTGCGACCAAGGACGCGAGTCCTACGGCGTCATACTTTCGGTATTGCGCGTAGTCCATGGTTCTCCCACTATTTCCTGCTGCGAACAATGAGTACCGGGCAATGCGCGTGCTCGATGAGCGCTGCGCTGGTCGAGCCGAGGAGCATCCCGGTGAAACCACCGCGCCCATGGCTGCCCGCCACGATGAGGTCCGCCTGGCGGGAGTGCGCAATCAGATGGGGCAGAGGTGAATCGCGGACTACGGCGCGGCTGACCGGAACATCGGGGTAGTCGGCGGCGTAACCGGCGAGCCGTTCGGCGAGCACTGCTTCTTCCGCCGCGGAAACCGTTTCCCACGACAAATCGACGTCTGTGAAAGCGGTAGACATCCGGAAGTCACTCCACGCGTGCAGGGCGACAAGTTCAGCGCCCCGCAGCGCGGCTGCGCGGAACGCCTCCGCGATCGCAGCCTCGCTGTTCTTCGTACCGTCAACCCCGACAACGACACGCGCACGGGATTGCACGCTGCGTGAGTGCTTCCTGATCACCGCGACAGGACAGTGAGCGTGTGCCGCCAGTGCGATCGCCGTCGAGCCGAGCAGTTGCGCAACACCAGACTCCCCCTCGCCGGACGACCCGAGAACCAGCACCGCAGCGTGTTTCGACGCTTTGATCAGTCCCGGACGCGCGGACTCGTGCATTACCGACGTCGTGATCTGCACTCCAGACCCGGCTCCGCACTCGTCCTCTGCGATGAGCCGCGCCGCGTCGACTTTCTTTGCTGCTTCGGCTTCGACGAGTGTGAAGAACGCGGGCGGCATCCACGCGGCACGCGAGGTGACCATGGCGGTGACAAGTTGAAGCGGCGCGCGCCGGAGCACAGCTTCATGCGCCGCCCACCGCACCGCACGTTCCGAACCTGCAGATCCATCAACACCGGCAACGATCGCAGCCTGCGTCATGTTCGCCTCCTTGAGTACACACCCACTGCCGAGACTCTACTGTTGCGAACCTACCGGCTAGGGCCTAAGGCCGCGCGCCCGAGGGACTTTCGGCATCTGCGCTGGCGTTAAGGTCACGCGAGTGTCCCGTCCCGGAACCGGGACGACTGAACCACGCGGATTCCATACACCCAGCCCAGCCTGTGGCCTGCCCGCGCTTCGACGACGTCACCCTCAGTCAGAGAGGACCAGGCAGCTTCGTCGATGCCCAGTGCGTTGATCCGCCGCGAGGTGCCGTCATCGATCGCAACCCAGTAACGGTAGGTCACCGAGTCACCTGAACGCTTGACCGTCCGCCGTCGCAGCCTGACGACTTGGCCGTTGATAGTGCGCTGCGACGCCGAATCGCTGGCTGCGAGCGCGAGACCACCGACCGCAAGCAGCGCACTCAGCAGGAAGCCCAGAGATACGGGATTTCCCGGCAGACCGGCAAAAGCTGAGAGCAGCGCCGTAACGATTACCACTACCGGCAGCAAGATAACGGCTGTCAGCAACGCCAAGGCCGCCGCGTCGCGCGGTGACCTTCCCCAGAAGACCCGGCCGTGCGGACCATCTCCGCGGTAGCGCACTTGCACGAGGTGCCAGAGTCCCCCAAAGTCGGACCACGCCTGTCCGCAATCAGCAGGAACAGCGATAGGGAGGCTTACTACAGCTCGGTCTGCAAGTCCCAGCGCAGACGCGTAGGCGAGTTCGCGGCCCCAAATCGTCACCGAGGCCGCCGACTTGTCCTGAAAGCTCAACGTTTTGTATTGCGCGCGCACCCCTAGCCAGTGTCCGGCCGCCCGCGCTCCCGCGGGTGTTCCACGCTCGGTGTTGAGCCGCTCGGAGAGAAACATCAGCACCGCGTAGACAATCGCGGCGCTAGCGAAGAATCCGCCAATCGGATCAGCGTCCTCACCCTCGGAGACGGGCATCAGCACCACCCATGCGATTCCGCTCGCGAACGCTGGAAGTACCGCTGCCGCGGCAAGGATCACGTGATGTATACGGTGCCAGCGCGCCTCCGATAACCCCGCGTCGCGCGATGCATCACGTACTGCGTTATCGAACTTTTTGCGCCACGAATTGAGATGCCCGGTGCCCTCCGCAAGCGCACCCGTCGCGACAACACCGTCAGCTGTCGCAAGACTCACAATCCGGTCGTATACGAGGCGCTCATACCGGTTCAGCCCATCGCGGCTGGACTGGCGCCTTAAACGTATGAGCGACAATTCAGGCCCAATGTGTTCGATGCTGAGGACGCCACGAGCAGCAAGATCGAGGACCGTCGCCGGAGCAGCAGTCTCCCCCGCGCGGAAGCGTGCGGTGAGGAACGCGACCAGGGCGGGCGGCTCTCCCGACAGGTCGTAGGTGGCCTCACCGGGCCGAACGGGCGCGGAGCGTGTTGAGACGGCGAGCGCTGTGACGAAGCCTGCCCAGAGGACGAAGGCTACGACCACAGCACCGACGACGACCGCCACGTTGATGGTGTCCATAACTATGCCTCCAGTACGAATGTCTCGCGGGGCGCGAATCCAAAAATACTCGTCATCAGCGCAAACGGAGACCGTCCTCGTTTCGCCATGTACCGCGATGCGGCCGTGTTGTAACGCAGGACAGAGGAGTCAACCCTATCCGCGAGGTCGACGACTTGCGCGCGCACACATGTGACCGTTGGGTCGGTCGCACCAGCCGGATCCTCGGAGACCAACCTGAAGATATCCGCGAGGGCTTGGGAGAGTGCATTTTCCGCTCGTGCCTGTCTCAGCAAGCCTCGCCGGCCGATCGTCGCTGTCCGCGCAGCGTGGCGGGCAGTTGCCACATTCGACGCTTCGTATCGCGCTGAGCCGAGATATCGCTCGGTGCTAGCGAGAACCCGCGGCACCAGTTCGTGCCGGGAACGCAATTCAGCGGCGAGATCCGTGAACGCGGCATCCGCATCAGAACGAAGCCGCGACAGCGTCCTGTGCGATTGCACAGCGAGCGCTGCAATGAGAGCAGCGCACACTAGAACGCTGACGAGAGCGATAACCACGTATCAAGTGTGCGGGAAATGAAGTGTCTGACACAGCCACCTTAGGGTGGGTTGATCGACACCCTGTGATGAAATGCCGAGTACGTTGTGGGCATGACTGAGGATGGCGACCGGGAAGTTGTGCTGCTCCATGGGCTCGGTGGTTCACCGCAAATCTGGGAAAAGGTCGAGGACGGCCTCGATCGTGTGTCTGTCCCAGCATGCGCCGTGGCGCTCATCGGTGGCGTGCCGATATCCGCAGAAGCATCACATGTCGCTCATGTGCTGCGGGACGCTGCGATCAAACCAGCGATCATCGTCGGTCACTCCATGGGCGGCCTCGTCGCAACCGCACTGGCCGAGCAGGCCCCCGAGCTTGTGGAACGCCTCGTCCTCATCAGCACGTCGCCCACTCTCGCTAGCCGGTCCGGCGCCAGATCTCTGAGCGAAAGGATCATCAGGCTGCCGGTCATCGGCCCGCTCGTCTGGCGCCTGGCACCAGAATCCCAGATCCGGGCGGGCCTACAGTCGATCGTCGCGCCGGGAGGCACAGTGCCTGATTTTGTCGTTGATGATCTGCAGCGAGCAGGACCCCGCGGCACCACCGGCTCGTCGAAGGCGATCGACACCTATCTGGGTGAGGAGCCGCTCGCGTCGCGGCTCCGCGCACTCGGAATCGGCACTGATGTCGTGTTTGGCCTGGAAGACCGCCGTGTCGACCCACGTTCACTCGAGGTGTACCGGGGAATGTCCAACGTCACGATAACCACGATCGGCCACGCGGGGCATCTCCCCCCGTGGGAAACACCCGACGCGGTCGTGGACGTCATCACCGAACGCTGGTGACTATCCGCTATTTCGCAGCGCTGTCGCCAGCCCATTCATGGTCATGTGAATAGCGCGCCGCACGTACGGGCTGTCATCGCCGGACCGGTAACGCTTCAGCAGTTCAACCTGCAAATGGTTGAGCGGTTCCAGGTACGGGAACCTGTTGTGGATTGAGCGGTGCAGCGCAGGGTTGTCGCCCGTTAGATCGTCATAGCCGGTGATTGCTTTATACATTTCCACTGTCTGGGCATGTTCGTCCCGGATTTTGCCGAACACCAGATCCCGGACTGAGCTGTCCGGAACCAGTTCAGCATAGCGCGCCGCGAGGCCAACATCGGACTTCGCCAGCACCATCGCCATGTTGGACATGACCGAATGAAAAAACGGCCAGCGCTTATACAGATCCGTTAGTTGTTTCAGCCGGGACTGGTCGTCACCCACCCACGCTGTGAATGCACTGCCGGCGCCGTACCAACCCGGAAGCATGATGCGTGATTGCGTCCACGACAAAACCCACGGTATCGCGCGTAAATCCTGGTGAGACTTAGTCGGCTTCCGGCTCGCTGGGCGGCTCCCGATGTTGAGCGAACCGATCTCCGCGAGTGGCGTCGACGTTCTGAAGTACTCGATGAAGCCTGGGGTGCGTTGCGTCAAGTCGGTGTAAGCATCGCGTGCGAGTTCAGCGAGCTCATCAAGGATCGTGTACGCCGCTTCGGCATCGTCGCCCAGCCCCTCGACATCTAACAACGTCGACTCCAGAGTGGCGGAGACAAGGCTTTCGAGGTTCCGGCGGGCCATCAGCGGTTCCGCGTACTTAGCGGCAATCACCTCCCCTTGCTCGGTGATGCGCAGTGAACCGGTGACCGCTCCTGGCGGCTGCGCAAGGATCGCCTCGTAACTAGGCCCGCCTCCGCGGCCAACCGTGCCCCCGCGGCCATGGAACAAACGCAACCGGATTCCCACATCGCGAGCGGCTTCCACCAGATCGAGTTCCGCCCGGTAGAGCGCCCAGTTGGCAGTTAAGTAGCCGCCATCCTTGTTCGAGTCTGAATACCCGAGCATCACTTCCTGCAGGTTCCCCTGACTGCGGACCAGATCCCGGTAGAGCGGTACGTCGAGCGTCGACCGAATGATGCTCGCTCCGGCACGCAAGTCGTCGATGGTCTCGAAGAGCGGTATGAGGCGAACGCTGCAGGATGGGCCGTCCTCACTGTTGCCGGGATCGAAAATGCCCGCTTCCTTCAGCAAAATCGCCGCCTCGAGCATATCGCTGACCGAGGAACACATGCTGATGATGTAATGCGGCACTGCATCCGGTCCAAGGTCACGGATAGCAGCTGCGGCCGCGCTGGCAATCGCGAGCTCGCCGCGAGCGAGATCGCTCAGCTTTGCGTCCGGCCTGATCAGCGGACGGCGCGTGCGCAACTCGGCGACCAGAACATTGACCCGCTCGGTCTCGCTGAGCGAGCCGTAATCCTGGTGAACGCCAGCCCAGGCAAGAAGTTCAGCGACGACTTGTTCGTGTGTTTCGGAGTTCTGGCGCATGTCCAGCCCACACAAGTGAAACCCGAATGTCAGAACCGCCTCATGAAGGGCTGCTAGGCGTTGATCAGCAAGGATCCCGTCGCTGTGATTGCGCAGTGACGTATCGATCGTCTCGAGGTCTGCGAGGAGTTCATCAGGGCGGCCGTACGAAGTGAGCGACGACTCAAGCCAGTGATGCGGCAGATCATCGAGAACACGGCCTGCCGTCGCGCTAAGCCGGCCACGAATGCCGCGCAGAGCGCGACGGTACGGTTCATCGGCACGTGACGGGGCGTCATCTCCGGAGGCTTCCGCAAGTTCCGCAAGCTCTGGCGTGACGGTGACTAGCCGGTCTGACATGGACAGTTCCTGCTCGAGCGCTTCGAGCTCATTGAGGTAATGCTCCAGAGCGAGCATGGAGGCGCGGCGAGTTGCCGTACGAACGACATCCGCTGTCACATATGGGTTGCCGTCGCGGTCACCGCCGATCCACGAACCTGGGCGGACCAGCGGCTGAGTCAGGACGTCCGTCGCGGGCCAGCGCCGTTGCAACTCGGTGCGCATCTCTGCGTTGAGCGCCGGGATCACCTCGAACAGCGACATGGTGTAGTAGCGGAGGCCTTCGTCGATCTCAGTCTCGAGTTGCGGTCGGCTGAGCCTAATCACGGCCGTCTGCCACAGTGTGAGGATCTGGCGGCGCAAATTGAGGTCGATCCGCTCGACATCTTCGGGCTCCACGTCGGGGCGTGCCCGTTCGCGCATCAGGGCTGTGATCCTTTTGATGACCTCGAAAACAGTGCGGCGGCGAGTTTCCGTCGGGTGCGCGGTGATCACAGGCGAGACCTGCGCGTCTTTCAGCAGTTCCGCGACGCGTCCCGCCGGCAGATCGGCGCTATCGAGTTTGCGGTATGTGGCGGCAAGACTGCTGTTCTGGGGTGCTTCACCCGACTTGCGATGCGCCGCACGGCGCCGCTCGCGGTGCAAGTCCTCCGCCAGGTTCGCCAGGAGCGAGAAATGACTGAATGCTCTGATCACCGGGATCGCGTCCGCCGTCTCGATGCCGTCGAACAGCGCGGCAAGCTCGCTGCGGTGAATTTCGGACCTGCGTAGCCGGAATGACTCCGTACGTGCGGTTTCGACCAACTGGAAAATTCGCTCACCCGCCTGTTCCCGCACGATCTCACCGAGAATTCCGCCAAGGAGGCGGATGTCCTCGCGAAGCGGTTCCGTCAGTTCCAGAGGTGCGGTGGTCGAATCTGCCATTCCTCTAGTGTCAGCGATCCGTGTGGTGATCCGCGACACGAGATCCACACAGTGAGAACCCGCCCGCTCCCCCGGAGGGCCGAAAGTCCCATAAGGCCACCCCTAACGGCCCTACACGCGACCGCGGAGACGCGGTGTGATGGCAGTACCCATAGCGGCCTGTCGATCCCCAGCGAGAAGGAAATCCCGTTGTCTATGTGCAGCATCCTTGGCCAGGTGTCCCCCACCGCCCAGGAAGTCCCGCCCACACCCGCATGCACTGCGTGCTGGGACACCACGGCGCGGCTTCACACTCAGTTCGGGCACGCATTTACCCCGCGAGTGATCGGCGCCGTTCTCGGCGGCTGTCTCGCGGACCTCTCTGGCGGGTCGCTGTACGGCCTGCCCGAGATGAGCGAGCGTCTCGCCCAGTACCGGCTGACCGACGCAGTGAACAACGGGGCCGATGGCACCGACACCGACTGGGTTCGCGCCGGATCACGCCGCTGCCCATACTCCGCAGAGGTTCGATGATGCGGACCCTCATAGTCTACGAATCGATGTTCGGCAACACCCGCGCCATCGCCGAAGCAATCGGCGAGGGATTCGCTGAGTATGCAGACGTCACGGTTCTCAACCTTGACGACATCACAGAAGGTGCCCTCGCTGACGTGGACCTTGTGGTCGCGGGCGGGCCGACCCATGCCTTCGGCATGTCACGCCCCCAGACGCGGCTCGACGCCGCGAACCGTCAGTCCTGTCTCGTCACCCAGCGCGTATCACTGCGAGACTGGCTGCCCACGCTTGCGGACCGTGACGCAGTCGTAGATGTTGCTGTGTTTTGTACGAAGGCGGCTTCCCCGCGCTGGCTGCCTGGTTCCGCGGCACATAGCGCCGCCCGTGCGTTGAAGCACAGGCACATTGGTCTCGCCGCGAAACCAGCGGTGTTCCACGTCGAAGGGATGCAGGGCCCGCTGGTTCCGGGGGAACTGGATCGTGCTCGCGACTGGGGTGCCGAACTGGCACACGCGACGAAGGATCTCAAACGGCGTCGTCGGTGAGCCCGGCAGCACGACCGAGACCGGCCACCACTATCGCCAGTCTCTCGTTGTGCTCGTTGGCTGCGGCCAGGAGGCCCGCACTGTCACGCGCTGTGAACGCCGCGAGCATGCGCCCATGATCTTTATTCAGCGCGGCGCGGTCCGCATTGCTGATATGCGCCATGGGCTGAACGGGTTCCGTGAGATTCCACGCGGATTGCAGCATGTGCATCAGCCGCTTCATCCCGCAGGGAACGGTCAGCGCCTCATGAAACTCACGGCTGTGACGGTTGTACTCGCGGCCGTCTCTGGCAGCTGACGCCGAGGCGCATTGACGGTGGACGGAGCGGGCTCGCTCAAAGTCGCTCTCCGATGCCGCCGCCACAGCCGCGGTCAGTGCAGCGCTCTCAAGCCCTTCTCTGATCAGGTAGATTTCGCGTAGTTCAGCGCGAGTCAGCTGCGTGACGCGGTATCCGACGTTCCGGCGATGCGCGATAATGCCTTCGCCCATCAGCGTTTTGAGTGCTTCGCGCACTGGGATCTGACTTACACCGAACGCGTCTGCAACTTCCCGCAGCGGAATCACGGTGCCAGCGGGAACGTCACCAGACAAGATCACGGATCGCAGTTCGTCGATGATCGGGACACGATCACCCGCGTCATGATGCCCCAGCAAGCGTGGAATCAGCGGGGAGGGCAACCGGCGCGGCATGGCTGCAAACACTAGCGGCGGAAGTTGCCGTCCATTATGCGGTGTGGTTAAAAGCGTGTTTCTCAGTCATTGGAAGCCGTTGCACTCACCACGCGGACCGAGTCACCGCCAATCGTGACGACGTCGCCATCACGCAACTGCCGGCCCCGCCTGACCTCAATTTCGCGGTTGACGCCGACATGACCATCGGCAATAGTTGCTTTCGCATCCGCTCCGGAATCTATGAATCCTGCGAGCTTCAGGAACTGACCGAGCCGGATGCTCTCATCGCGAATCTCAACCTCACGCACGCGATAAGTGTCTCACGAGCAAAGGAAGCGAATAAGGTCAGAGGATGCGTCGCACTGTCACGTCGTCCGTGCTCTCGCTCGTTCTGTTCTCGGCCAGCGTTTTTGCACTCCCGGCTGCGTCCGCTGAACCTGCATCCCCAAACGCGATCCCCGGTACTGTCCTCAACTCGGCACCGCTTCCCGCCCATCTGTGGTTGCCTGGCACCGCTCGCGCTCACCGCCTCACCTACTGGTCGACCAGCGCTTCAGGTGATCGCACACCGGTGACAGGCGCGGTCTTCGTGCCCGAGGGCACACCTCCAGCCGGAGGATGGCCAGTACTTTCCTGGGCGCACGGCACGGTTGGGCTCGGTGATGACTGCGCACCCTCGGTCGCCGGACGGTCCGAGCGCGATGTCACCTATCTCCGGCACTGGCTCGCGCAAGGCTACGCAATCGCCGCGACAGACTATTCGGGGCTCGGAACACCCGGCGTCCATCCCTACCTGGTCGGAGAAGCAGCGGCCTACAGCGTCATCGATATGGTACGAGCGGGCCGCGCGGTCGACGCCGACCTCTCGGCAACATGGGCAGCGATAGGCCAGTCGCAGGGCGGCCACGCGACACTCTTCACCACGCGGCTCGCTCCGGCGTACGCCCCCGAACTCGACTTCCGTGGCGGCGTCGGCACCGGTGTGCCGTCACATCTGGAGTATCTGATTTCCGCTGCGGGTCCGTGGCTCCCCGACGTCAGCCAGCCCGGGCTGACGGTCTTCGTGTCGTACATCATGGCCAGCCTGCGCGCCACCTACCCGGATGCCGAAATTGATTCGTACCTCACCGAACTCGGTAAACGTGTGGTCAGCGACGCTGAAGAGCTCTGCTACTGGGACCAGCGCGAACGCGTCACAGGGATCGGTATCGGTCAGCTTTTCTCGCGCCAGCTGACCGACGCGTCCTTCTTCGCCGTGATTCGCGATGCGATGGAAGTACCCACCATCGGCTACGAGCGTCCCTTCTTCATAGCGCAGGGCGGAGTTGACTTGACTGTGTGGGCCCCGCTCACTGAACTTCTGGCGTCACAGCTACGGGCAAACACCGAGCCGGCCACTGTGCGCTACTACCCTGCTGAGGACCACGACAGCACGATGGCAGCATCCCTCGCTGACACGACTCCGTATCTCGCGGCACTTATGCGCTGATCAGCTCAGTGCCTCGTCGATCGCGGCACAGAAGTCGTCCAGGTCACCAGGGTTGCGCGACGTGATCAGCGTCCAGCCGTTCTCAGTTGAGCGAACCACTGGCTCATCGACCCACTCGCCGCCCGCGTTGGTGATGTCGGTCCGAAGTGTCTTGTATGAGGTTGCCTTCTTCCCAGTGAGCAGGTTCGCCTCAACGAGGATCCACGGGCCATGACAGATAGAAGCGATCGGCTTTCCCGACTCAGCGAAGCTTTTGACAAGTTCCACGGCGTCATCGTTGCCGCGGAGCTTGTCAGCATTGACGGTGCCACCAGGAATGATGATTGCATCGTATTCCGCGGCGTTCACGTCTGACAGCGCGATATCTGCAGTGACTACCGCGTCCTTATCGGTGTCGTGAAGAAACGTTTGCACCGTGTCGGCTTCGGGAGCAGCGTGGACCGCCTTAACTCCTGCTTCACGGAAATGCTTCAGAGGAACGAGTAGTTCGTCCCGCTCCACGCCGGTTTGCGCGGTCAGCACCAGGATCATCGGCTTCCTTCCCTTCAATGTTGCGAACTCGTCGTACAACACGAGGGTTCCCAGGAGCTGGCGCTCTCACACATTCAGCGTGGGCCAACTTTGGGACGCAGCCGGTTTGGGGCATCAGGACGAGTGGTACCCCAAACCGGATGAAATGCCGCGTGATTCAGCTGATGCTCGCGCTTTCGATTTCGTTGATGTCGTAATCAAGACCGAAATCGACAGCGGGAAGTGCCTCCATGCCGTACGGCACCAGCAAGTAGTTGATGAGGTCAACCTGCTGCTGTGTGAACTGCTCGAGCCAGATCGGCAGGACGAATCCCATCATGTCCAGCATTGGGGTGATCATTGCAAACTCGGGACCCAGCGAATCCATTCCGCCTCCTTGTCGGGTGCACTACCGGGGCAACTGTAAGCGATCACATGTCGCAGGCGCGCACCGAAGTGCACCGATCGTTAGCTTTCGCCATCAAACTGTGTCCTCGAATGATCATCGCGGAGAGCCAGATACTTTCGGCCCCTTGGCGATAGTTGATAACCAACCGGGAGGCTCTGAGTCAGTCCACGCTGTTTGAGTTTCCGAACGTCCCGCTTGAGGGCAGGCACGTCGGGATAGCCGCGCGTCGCGCGTCCTCTTCGGTGATCGATTCAGGCGTTACCTGCTGAATTTCGTCAATCCGCACCAGGCCCGCACTCGTGGTAAACACCGAGCCGACCGTGATCCTCAGCGACGTCCACCTACGGAAAGCGAGATCGATTGTCCCCGCGGCGACCCCGCGGGCGACGTGGCCTGGCAGCAGCACGACGCCTCCCTTACATGGCCGGAACTTCCCATCGCGTGACACGGTCCATCGCGCGCCTCGCGATGTTTCCGGGTGTAGCTCGCACGATAGCGTTGCGCGCTGCAGCGAGAGCCGGGTTGCGCACGAATATCCCCATGCGCCCCGTCATTGTCGTCGCCTTTGCGACGGCATGTGCGCGCTCGCGACGGACGCGGTCGTAGCGATCCAGCCCGTCCCGCGTGCCTATATACGCGCCGAGCGTCGCCGCGTCCTCGAGAGCCTGGCATGCGCCTTGCCCCAGGAATGGCGGTATCGCATGCGCCGCATCACCGAGAAGAACAATTTTGCCGCGAACGAACGTTTCTGGCTGTCGGGAGACGTGGAACAGGTCGTGATGGAGCAAGGCACCCGGCTCGGTGGCAGCAATCAGTTCGGGTATGGGGCCATGCCAGGCACCAAACCGTTCTAGGAGGTACGCGTGATTGTCCGCGATGCGCTCACCCGGCGGTGCGAGAAGCGCTGCGTACCAATAGATCCGGCCATCGATAAGCGGCACGATCCCAAGTTCCGCACCCGGTGCCCAGGTTTGCGTCAAGCCGAAATCGTGGGGATTTGTAACTTCCGCGATCGCGCGCCACGCCGTAACACCGACGTATTGCGCGGGCGGAAGTTCCGGCCAGTGCTGCGCGCGTATTCCACTCGAAATTCCGTCTGCCGCGACGATCAGGTCGCCGTAGACCGTTCGTGTCTCTCCGTCCTTGCAGTACTCGACCGCGCCAGTGAGCGTGACAGCAGTGACGCGGGAATCAGCGATGAGAGACTCGGCCGGAACCGCACTCCGCAGGATGTCATGCAGATACGCACGGTGCACGGGAGCGACGTCTGACTGCGAAACCTCCTGACGCATCAGCCAGCGACCGGTTTTGCTTCGCAGGCCGCCTGCACGCATTCCCTGTCCGACAAAAAGTTGCGGTTCGAAGCCCAGGTAATCGAGGGCTCGGATCGCGTTCGGGAACAACGTCACGCCTGCGCCAATCTCCCGGAACTGCGGCGCCCGCTTAAGCACAGTAACGTTCCAGCCCTTGCGCGTCAGCGCAACCGCCGAAGCGAGCCCGCCGATACCTCCTCCCACGACGATTGCCCGTCGCGCCGTTCCTGCCGCGCTCACTCGCACTCCTCGTGGCGAAACAACTTCGCGGAGCCGCTTTCTTGTGCGATCCGCCGCAACCCCGACAACACCGTGTCACCGAGAACAGTCCATGTCACCGCTTCCTCGACAATGGTGTCTGACTCGAGTTCCCGTGCGATCCCAGCAATGTCGGCACGTGCCGCGATCTCCGCTGCGCGTGCGTACGCGGACAGCAGTTCGCGATACTGGGCCGGGTCTCCTCCGAGTTCGATTACCCGAGACAACGCCGCAACGACCATGTCACGGGCTGGGTTTTGGCGCGTGAACCAGCCTTGCTCCGCGATGATTTCATCGACCATTGTTTCCACAACTTCGTCCCTCGCTGAATCGTCGATCGGCGCCGTGATTGCCTGCTGGACCATTCCGAGGATCTCGTGGGTAGATCCGGTTTGGGCGTCGAGCGCGCCCACTATCGTCTTGATGGCGGCGAGTGGCACGTCCCCCACCTCGCGAAGTGCGCGAATCAGACGCAGCCGCCGCACATGAATCTCGCCGTAGAGCGCTTGGTTCGGGCTTGTCCGTTCGCCCGGTGGCAGCACGCCCTCACGCAGGTAGAGCTTGATAGATGCGACTGGGACGCCGGATTGAGCGCTGAGTTCGGCCATCCGCATCAAATGCGCCATTGCATTACCTCCATTTGGATAGCTACACTATCGCGATAGTAGCGGTATCTGCTATCCATCTCGCTCCTGGGGATCATTATGACACTCGTCCGAACGCTCTGGCAGGCGCACCGCCCGCTTATGATTCTTGCCGCCACCATGGCTGCACTGACCGTCGTTTCCATCCTTGGCATCGCTCTCGATGATCGCGTAATCGGTGGCGCCCCAATCTGGGCGAAACCCTTCAAGTTCGCCGTCTCCTTCCTCGCGTACAGTCTCATGTGGGCGTGGCTGATGTCGTATCAACGCAGGTGGCGGCGATTCGGCTGGTGGCTCGGCACAGTGATAACAGTGGCCGCCTTCGGTGAAATGCTCATCATCACCGGCCAAGTCATCCGGGGCCGACAGAGCCACTTCAACACCCTGACCGAGCTTGACACCACACTGTGGTCCATCATGGGCGCGACGATCGTCGTCCTCTTCCTCGCCAACCTGGTTTGGGCAGTCTTGCTCTGGCGGCAGGACCTCGGCGACAGGTCCGTGACACTCTCGATCCGCTATGGCGTCACACTGTCAGTAATCGGGATGGGTCTCGCGTACCTGATGGTCATGCCGACACCCGACCAGCGCGACCGCCTCGCTGCCGATACTCCAACAATGGTGGGCGCCCACAGTGTGGGTGTTTCCGATGGAGGCCCCGGACTCCCACTACTTGGCTGGAGCACCGAAGGTGGCGACCTCCGCATCCCGCACTTCGTCGGAATGCACGCCCTTCAACTGATCCCGCTCGCGGCGCTTGCACTGATCTTCCTGGCCCCGCGAATATCAGTCCTGCGGAACGAAATCACCAGAACGCGCCTGATCAGCGTGCTAGCGGCGAGCTACGCGGGGTTTGTCGCGCTCGTCACCTGGCAGGCACTTCGCGGGCAGCCGCTGATCCATCCGGATTCGCTCACGCTCGCCGCGCTGGCGCTTCTACTCACCGCCACGGTCGTGAGCGCACGTGCCGTCCTCACTTCCAGTACGAAACACCGAGATACCGCGTACTCAAAAAAGGAAGCATCCGTATGACCGAGCTGCTATTCACCCTGTCATTCCTGTTCGCCGCTCCGTTCTGGGCCATGATGATCCTGGCACCGAGATGGTCGGCCACGCGACGGATAATCGCCTCGCCGTTCATCGTCGTGCCCAGTCTTAGTGTCTGCCTGATTCTCATCGTTCCGCTCTTCCCAGAATTCTGGGCACTCGTCGTCGCACCCGACCTCACGAGCCTGCAGCAGTACATCGCCCAGCCGGAGGCGCTGGCCGGCCTGTGGGCTCAAGTCATCGCGTGGGACCTCATGATCGGACGGTGGATCTACCTCGACAGCAGAGATCGCCGGATATCGCCATGGCTGATGGCACCAGTCCTCTTCTTCGCGATACTGCTCTCCCCATTCGTCCTACCTCTCTACTTTGTCCTCCGCTATCTGGGACGCAACACCGAAAGTGATCGCTCGCAGATCGTCACTGAGCAACCATCTGCGAATGCCGGTGTTGTGGCGAACTCCCAATGACTAGTGCGCCAACTCAGGCGCAGCATAAGAACATGACACCCATCGAGGTCGCGGCAGGGAATCTGCTCACCATCCTCAACCACGGTTATCTCACTTTGATGATCAGCATCGGTCACCAGGCCCGTCTATTCGACACCATGAACGCCCGGCCGGCAGCTACCAGCGACGAGATCGCGCACGCAGCAGGGCTCAACGAGCGGTACGTCCGCGAGTGGCTGGGCGCGATGACGGTCGGCGGGATCGTCAGGTATGACCCGTCCGCCGAAACCTATGTGCTGCCTGAAGAACATGGGGCCCTGCTCAGTAGAGCTGCCGGGCCTGACAACCTGGCAAGCCTGGCGCAAATGCTGCCGCTGCTGAGCACGGTCGAGCAGCAGGTGCTCCAATCATTCCGCGCAGGAGGAGGCGTCCCGTACAGCGAGTACACCCGTTTCCACGAACTCATGGCTGAACTCAGTGCAGCAACCAACGATGCCGCACTGCTGCCAGTCATCGTTCCTCTCGTTCCGGGCTTCCATGAACGATTGACGAACGGTATCAGCGTCGCCGACATCGGATGTGGCAGCGGTCATGCCCTCAACCTCCTTGGTCGTGAATACCCTCGCAGTACATTCACTGGCTTCGACTTCGCTGACGAAGCCATCAGCGCCGCGAAGCGTGAAGCGCACCAGATGGGCCTCCCGAACACCGACTTCATCGTGAGGGATGTCAGTGAGCTAGGGGAAGTGAACCGCTTTGACGTCGTTTTCGCTTTTGACGCGATACACGACCAGGCCCACCCGGCACGTGTGCTGAATCAGATCTTCACCGCACTCAAACCGGGCGGCACCTTCGTCATGGTCGATATCCGGGCATCGTCCAGGCTCGAGGACAACCTGGACCATCCCCTCGGGGTCATGCTCTACACAGTGTCGACGGCCCACTGCATGACGGTGTCACTCGCCCTCGGCGGCGAGGGACTCGGCACTGCCTGGGGCGAGCAGAAGGCAACCGAAATGCTGACGGAGGCTGGCTTCACCGGCATCGAGATCAAACATGTCGACCAGGACATTCTCAATAGCTACTACCTCGCCTCGAAGCCAGCGATGTAGCGATCGAAGCAGCATTAGCCGAGAATGATGGACCGTCCCGCGATCGAAATCTGTCGTGGTGGAAGGCCACTGGCGGCAGGTCCATTCGCCACAGAGCCGTCAAGATTGAAACGGCTTCCGTGGCAGGAGCAATTGATCGTCCCGTCGGAAACGTTCGCGACGATGCAGCCCTCGTGCGTGCACACCGCGGAAAATGCCTGAAACGTGCCGCTGGCAGGCTGAGTGACCACCACTTGTTCCGAGGCGAAAACCTCGCCGCCACCTACCGGAATATCATCGATACTTGCGAGCGCGTCAGCGGCCTCGGCAGGGTCGGCCTCCGCATTCGGATCGACTGTGACGGGCGCTACTGGTTCGGCGGGCTCATTGTCCTGCGCTCCGTAGGTCGCACATCCGGCAACCGTGGCGCCCGCACACGTCAGACCCGCGACTTTGAGTGCGGTACGGCGGTCAACACACTGAAAATCCACGTGGGTACCTTTCTGTCTAAAACGTCAGGCCGTTATTGCTGAAGAACCAGAGTGACGAGGTCAGCCACAGTCCCGTGAGCCCAGTGAAAACAAGACCCCCGAATACCGGAAGCGCCCACGCCGGGAGTCCCTTCTTGGTCAGAATGAGCATCTTCGTCACGAACACCCCGTAAAAGAAGCAGCCGAGAAGCGAATGAGCGAGCACCCGCGTGCTGTAGTCCTGGAAACCCAGCGCGTAGAGGCAGTGCACCGCGACTGGGACGCTGGCCAGCACCGCGATCCGGCCTGACCACCTGTGTGCGGTGCCAATCCATGCAGGCGCCCGCACTGACGGGACTTTGCCGTACATTACGAACGCCGAAACCAGCTGGAATACGGCGAACGCGATGGCTACCGTCGCGAGCCACGCTTTCACCGCCGTAGGGCTGGAGAAGCCCGCGACATTGACGGAAAAGTAGGTCGGTTCGTGGAATCTGCCGTACACCCCTAGCGTGAGCGCAACCAGCAAACCAGCAATGAGGGGAACGATGAGGCCGGATGATCCCCTGGTTGCGGGGGCTTGAGTACTCATTCACCTGTCCTTACGGGATCTCGTCGGCGCCAGTGATGAGGCTGGCCTGGACGGTCTGGCCGTTGATAATTGCTGTTCCATCGGGGTCGAGCGCTGGTGCAGGCTCCGTGGACCCATCGGGGTTGCGCTGCACGCCCGTCACTGAACCGTCCTGCTGAACAATCCAGCTAACCCGGGTATCCGTACCGAACGCATACAGCGCTGCCGGCGGCGACTGGGCCTCGGCGATGAAGTCCCACTCCTGGTCAGCGAGCGCGAAAACACCGTCGACGGCGCCATTGAAGTAACTGCCCGTCACCGAAGAGTTATCGCGCCCAGTCAGCTCGAGCGAGTCACCTGTCACCTCGCCTCGCAGCCAGATCTCGACGTCGGCCCCATCGCAGGCATACGCGATCGCAGCATCGTCTTCGACTGCGATGCCGAGGACCAGTGGTCCCTGTTCTGAGGGCATTTCGATCACGTACATGCCTTCGGCGGGAAACCCCGGGGCATCCTCCTCTGGCTCGGGGGATGCTTCAGCGGGTGTTGTTTCCACCGTCTCCGCGGTTGGTTCGGCCGTTTCCGTTTCCGCGGCTGCGGGAGGATCGGATGACTCTGAACGTGAGAACAGCGTCATATTGACAATGAGGATGCCCAGCCCCAGCGCCAGCACAGCGACGAGGGTGAGAATCGGTCCTCTCGATTTCATGGAATGCTCCTAGCTCGCTTGCGCTTTGCCGCCGCCAGGCGCGATCGCGAACCACACGTCACCGACTCCGTGTCCGTTGACGTCGCCGGGTTCCCGGTCGTTGGCGAAGTAGTACACGGGCCAGTTGTTGAGGGTGAGCTGGCAGTCGCCGTTCTCGAGTTCGATATAGCTGACGAGGTCCGGATCGACACCCTCGACATACACCGAGGCTGGCCAGTTCAACAGGACGCGCGGCCATGTTTCGGCGCACTCACCCGCACAGTTGGAGGCAGGCGGATTCGTCGTGTCGTTGTCGAACCGGTAGAGAGTGAAGCCCTCCTCATCGGACAGGTAGGTGCCGATTTGCCCGTTCGGGGTGGAGATGAGCGAGACCGCGTTTTCCGCTCCAGCCGGCGCTGTCCCTTCGAAAACCTGCAGGGGGCCTTCAGTCTTGGCGAGTACCGGTTCGGAGGGGCTCGCTTGCCCGGCCTCGCCTGTGTCTCCGGTGTCTCCCGTCTCCGCATCTTCCGCTGGCTCTTCGTCGGCGACTAGCGACGCCTCTGTAACCGCTGGCCTGTCTGCGCCGGTCACGGCGCCGGTGTCCCCACTACCGCTGCAGCCGCTGAGAAGTACCGCTGCCAGAGCAACCGCGGCGAGACGAGACATTAAGCGAAGGTACATGGTGAGGCCTTTCTGTGCTGTTCCCGGATGGCTCATCCGCCCGGTAACTGTTCACACGTACGCCCGGCCACTAAAGTTCACCGCAAGGCCTGAAATTTTCTTTTTTTACTATCCCACGATCTTGAGCGTTTTGCCCGATCTGTTCGTGTTAAAAGTAGGCTGCACGAACAACAACGGAGAGGCTGGGTGGTGGCCACGATGGTGCCGTCACGCAAACGCCGACAGCGCAACGACGCTGACGAAGCGATCATCCGTGCGCTGTTCACTGAACACGGACGGGCGATGCTCGCCTACGCGACATCGCTGACCAACGACCGTTCCGCCGCCGAAGACGTCGTACAGGAAGCGTTGGTGCGCGCCTGGCGCAATCCCGACGCGCTGGTCAATGGCAAGGGATCGGTTCGGGGCTGGCTCCTTACGGTGGTTCGCAACATCGTCATAGATCGGTCGCGTGCACGACAGTCCCGGCCGGCCGAGGTCCGCGAGTCACCGGCACACGAGCCAGTCGAGCCCGATCATGCTGACCGCGTGACGCAGCGCCTCGAATTGATGGGCGCCTTGGAACGCTTGCCCGCGCACCACCGCGACGTCCTCGAATGCGTCTACGTGCTCGGGCACACCGTCAATGAAACCGCAGAGAAGTTGGGCGTTCCGCCCGGCACAGTTAAATCGCGCGCCCATCACGCTTTAAGAACACTAAGAGAGAGCACGTTCAGGAAGGAGGTGCAATCGAATGAAGGATAAGGACTTCGATATCGAACAGTACCTGTTCGGCCAGATGTCACAGGAGGAACGGGACGCCGCAGAACAGTATCTCGCGGAGCACCCTGACTGGCGTGCCGAGGTCGATACCCTGCGCGCTCTCGAGGACGAACTGGGCGACGTGCCGCATGAGTTCTTCCTCGACGGTGCACCTGAGGATGCCGACCTCGTCCTCGCCCGTGCAGTCCGGCAGGCCAGATCGGAACGTCCTGCTCGTGTCTCCAGAACGATGTCGATCGCGTTGGGCGCGACCGCCGCCGCTATGGTGGCGCTCATCGGTGTCGCCGTTGTCATCGGGTACCAAATAGGAACGTCAAGTACCGAACTCGACGGCCCGGCCCCGGTTGCGATCAGCGGATCTGATCCCGCCACAGGTGCGACGCTCACCGCAGATTTAACGCCCGCTGCTGGCTGGATTCGGCTCACAGCAACCGTCACTGGCATACCTGCGGGGGAACCGTGCTACCTCATCGTGGTAGACCGCGACGGAAATCGAGAGATCGCAGGTGGCTGGCTCGTTTCCGAAAGCGGTGAAGCGGAGGGAACTACCCTCAGTGGCTCAGCCCTAGTAGCACCTGACGACGTCGCTGAGGTTCGCGTCGAGAATGTCGCCGGGCAGACATTCGTCGCAGTCGCTCCCGCGTAGATGCACCGTTAGGCGGCAAAACTCTCTACGCTGAGCCGAGTGACAGGGATGAGGGTCGGCTGCGGGATCGCCGACGTCACCGGTGTGGCGTTCGGCAACGGGATGATGGGGTACTCGATGCCTCAGCAGCGCACGGGGGGCATCCATCTGCGATTGCGGGCACGCGCATTCATTGTCGACGACGGCACCAAAAGGGTCGTGTTTGTTTCCGCGGATCTCGGCATGATCTTCGACGCCGTTCGCCAGGCCGTGCTCGCCGAACTCAGTGGAAGCTTCGGCAGCCTGTATGGGGAACAGAATGTACTGCTCACCGCGACACACACGCACGCCGGTCCCGGCGGGTTCTCGCACCATCTGCTGTATAACCTTGCGCCCCTGGGCTTCCACGAGAAGACTTTTCGTGCCGTGGTCACCGGTATCGTGGCGGCAATCGGCAAAGCTCACGACGCCATGGCCCCGGGTTCCCTCGCGTTCGGTCAAACCGAGTTGTGGGATGCGAGTGTGAATCGATCACGTCCCGCCTTTGACCTCAACCCCCTCGAGGATCAGCGCGAGTTTCCGCGCGCGATTGATCCCGCTATGACGGTTCTGCGGTTCCGCCAGGGCAGCACGGATGTGGGCGCGATCAGCTTCTTCGCCACGCATGGAACCTCGATGACGAACACGAATCGGTTGATCAGTGGCGACAACAAGGGGTACGCGGCGTACCGCTGGGAGCACGATCATGCGGGAGTCCGGTATAGCGACGATGCGAGTCCCTTCGTCGCCGCGTTCCCGCAGACCAATGCTGGAGATATGTCGCCGAATCTTCATCTGAAGCCAGGTACTGGACCCACCCGAGATGAATTCACGAACACCCAGATGATCGGGGATCGGCAGTTCCGTGCTGCTTTGAGTGCGTTCAGTAGTGCCCGGCCCCTGGTGGGCGGGGTGGATTCGCGACTGCAGTACGTCGACATGTCTGACGTCGCGATTGACCCGGCCTACACCCCGGACGGCAAGCCGCACCGTACGAGTAGCAGTGCGATCGGACTGCCCACGCTGGCTGGGAGCGTAGAAGATGGACCTGGAATCGGTATCCCCGAGGGGCTCAGGAAGCCCTTCGCTTCCCACGATCGCCGTATCGTGGTGCTGCCGTCAGGCCGGCTTGGCTGGACACCGAACATCCTGCCGCTGCAGATCATGCGGATCGGTGCGCTGTATCTCGTCGCGGGACCGGCGGAGTTCACGATCGTCGCGGGACTTCGCATTCGCACTTCCGTCGCGGCGGAACTCCGCGTGAACGTCGATGACGTCCTGCTCGTTGGCTACTCCAATGCGTACTCCCAATATGTCACCACTCCAGAAGAGTACGACTCCCAGCAGTATGAGGGCGGATCGACGCTTTTCGGCCGCTACACCCTGTGCGCGTACCAGCAGGAATTCGTGCGGCTTGCTCGGGACCTCACCAGCCGCGCCGCACTCCCAAAGGGGCAGCGCGGTGGTGCATCGCGGAAGGTACTGCGGGCACGCACCGTGCGGCCGCGCGAAAACGGAACATATGGCCAGGTTCTCACCGCGCCCTCACTGTCGTATCCTCCGGGCGCCACAGTGGTCGCTGAGTTCAGCGCCGCTCATCCCGCGAATGCAATGTGCCCGAATTACGTTGACGTCGAACACCACCGCGACGGCAGATGGGTACGCATCGCTGATGATGGCGACTGGGAAACACGCGTGGCGTTCACACGACGACGCCGACGAATCATCGCCCGCGCTGAATGGACGGTGCCTGCGGACACGTGCGCGGGCACATACCGCATCGTGTACCACGCACGCGAGGGGTCACGGTCAGCCACAGATGCGTTCGTAGTCGGGCCGTAAGCGCGGAGCGCGCGGCCTAGCCCGACAAGGCGCTGCGCCACAAGCGGGCTACTGGCCGTCCTGCGCTGCGAACATGGCAGCGAACTCTTCCGATGGCGGAATCTCCGTAATGACATCAATGAGCACACCAGAAGGATCGCTGACGATGAAGTGGCGCTGACCGAAATCTTCACTGCGCAAAGTCAACTCGACATCGATACCCGCGCCGCTCAGTCGCTGATACTCGGCATCCACATCGTCGACCTCAAAGTTCAGCAGCAGGCCCTGCACAGGGTTCCGGAACCTGTCAGGGAGTGTGGGGTGGGTGGCATCGAGCAGGGCGAGTTCGTACTTCTGTCCGTGTGCCCCTTCCCTGCGCAGACTGACGTACCACTCAGCCTCAAAGGCAACCTCGAAACCAAAGTGTTGCACATAGAAGGCGCGCGACTCATCGAGCTTCTTGGTGCAGATTACTGGATAAAAGCTTGAAAGTTTCATGATAGCCCCATTCACCTACCGACGGTCGGTATCTATTAAGGGTAAGATACCGACCATCGGTAGGTCAATGGGTAAAGTAGAGTTATGCCCCAACGCACCAAGGCGCAACAACGTGACACGACAGCCCGCGCATTGCTCGGCCACGCACGGAGACTTTTCGCTGAGCGGGGCTACGCGCACGTCAGCCTCAATGAGATTGCAACCGCTGCGGGTGTCACGAAAGGTGGTCTCTACCACCACTTTTCAGGAAAGGATGCCCTCTTTGAGGCGGTCATGCATGAATGCCACCTGGAGGTCGCAGCACAAATTGAATCCGCTGCCCCACACGCTGACGCCTGGACCCAGCTCATCGCCGGCTGTCAGGCGTTCCTGACCGCGAGCACCGAACCCGGTCTGGCGCAGATCATGCTGATCGATGCACCGTCAGTGATTGGATGGCACGCGTGGCGAGGACACGACGCCGCCACATCGATGCGGCAGCTCGAAACCGCGCTCGCCGAACTGATGGATACCGGCGTCATCGTCTCGCAACCCGTAGCTCCAATCGCCCACCTGCTATCTGGCGCGATGAACGAAGCCGCGCTGTGGCTCGCGCACTCCGACAATCGGGTGCGCGACCTCAGCGATACAATCTCTGGCCTGACGCGGCTTCTCGAATCCCTGCGAACGACCGGTTAGCCGCTCTTGCGGCGGAACATCTTCCTGTTCCCCGCGGCACCGTGAGCATCGTGGGCTTTGCCCTGCCCATGAGCATGATTGTTATGCGGGTCGTGATCGTGCGCGTTCTTGTGTGCAAGCGCTTCCTTGAACTGCCGCTTCTGCTCGTCAGGAACCTGATGATGCTCGCTCATTAGTGACCTCCCTCACCGTAAGGTATGCAGTGAGTCTGCCACCGTGAGTGTCAGCCTAGCCAGCGATTTTATGAATTCCCAAGCTGGTGCCGTGTTTGAATAACTGAGCACCGCAGACATCGCGTGTGCAGTACATGACCCTAGGGGGAATTCGATGGTTCAAGACATCCTGCTTAATGTCCTCGGCGGAAGCCTCGGCGGCACTGCGCTCGGGCTCGGCGGCATTTTCCTCGGCATCGCTGGCGGCCTCGGCGGTCCCGCAGCGATCGAATTCCTGCTCAACACGTTCGGCGGTCTGGACCCCGATCTCCTCACTGCCCTGCTTCCCTAGGCCCGGCCCGCCAGGCGAAGCGCTGCATTTGAGCCGTGCGCGGTGCAGAATGCTTGAGTGAATCCGCACACCAACGATCGCGAGCTCGCTGCGCGACTTGCCGCTCGCCTCAACGAGGTCAGCTCACAGCTGCACTACGCGCGGGCTGAACTCGGCGAATTGCAGCACCGGATCGACCAGCGCGACGTCCACGAGACTTCGCGGCCCGCCCCGGTTCAGCCCCCAGCGCCGGTTCAGCCGCCCGCCCCTGCGGCAGTGCCATACTCGCCGCATTCGCGATATTCGCAACAACCGCAGCGAGCAGTGGGCCCCGCCCCGGATCGACAGCGATGGTGGGACCGCGAGGGAGTCGTGAGCCGGGTGCTCGCGGTTTCCGGGGCCGCGCTCACACTCGTCGGTGTGGTGCTGCTTCTCGTACTGGCGGCCCAAGCCGGCTACTTCGGGCCACTCGCGAGGGTGATTGCCGGTGCAGTCTTCTCACTCGCCCTGATCGCGGTGGCCTGGCGCGTCGCGGAACGCCCTGGCGGCCGCGTTGGCGCCGTGGCCCTCGCGGCCACTGGTGTGGCCGGGCTGTATCTTGATGTCCTCGCCATAACGTCCTTCTATGAATGGGTGCCGCCCATAGCCGGGCTGATCACGGCGCTGCTTGTCGCAGCTGCTGGCCTGAGCCTCGCGTTGCGCTGGGATTCGCAACTACTGGCCCTCATCGTTGTGATTGGGACCGTCGTGCTCGCGCCCGTCATCACCGACGGGCTGAGCCCTCTGCTGCTGGCATTCCTGATTGTCTTGCTCGCCGCGAGTTTCCCCGCGCAGTATCAGCGAAACTGGCCAGGATTAAACGCGGCGCGGACAATTCCGGTCGCGGGCGCGTTACTCCTTGCCATCACTCTTGGCACCCCTTCTGATGCAACGAATCTCGTTATCCTCGCAGTTGTCTTCGCGACAGTTGCTGCCGGCGGAACATTGCTGGTCGTACGGCGCTACCCCACCGACACTGTGGCGCCGGCCCTGCTCGCAACGTCGGTGGTGCCTCTGCTCTTTACGGGCGCACTAACGACACGGGGAACGTATGTGATCCTGATGGCGGGACTGGCTGTCGCTGCCGGAGGTGCGTCATGGGCCTTGCGCGCCTTCCCCGTCGCGTCACGCACCGTGCTAGCCGCGGTGTCGGCGCTCGCGGTGCTGTGCGCTGCGCTCGCCGCGTCGACGGAAAGCCTGCGCCCCGTCGTTGTACTCGCCATTGCGCTGACCGCACTGGTCGCCGCGCACCGAACCGGCGCCGCAGTAATGCGGTTGTCGGGCTACGGGTACGCGGTCGTCGGCGCGCTCCTGTATCTCGCCAGCGCGGAGCCCGAGGTGCTGTTCGACTCGGAGAGGGCGATCGAGTCGGCAAGTCTCGCTGCCATCGCGGCGAGCGTGCTGCTGGCCCTCGTCGCGGGTGTCGCGGCTGCCGCGACCCCTGGGGACCGGGACCAGTCGGAAACAATCTGGGCGTTCGCTGGGGTCGTCGGACTCTACGCAGTGAGTGCTGGAGCCGTCCTCACCGGTGTCCTTGCCGCGGGCTCTGAAGCCGGGTTCCGGGGTGGCCACGCCGCTGCGACCGTCTTGTGGATGCTGACCGCGATCGCGCTCTTGCTTTTCGGCCTGCGGCAGCGGGCACGCACCGCAATGGTCGGGGCTGGGCTCATTCTCGCTGCGATGGCAGTGCTGAAGCTCCTCTTCTTCGATCTCGCGGCACTCGACGGTTTCTATCGTGTACTCACATTCCTCGCGGTGGGTGTGCTGCTCCTTGTCGCCGGTACCCGCTACGCACGGGTGTATGCCGAACGTTCAGCCGAACCGTCCACGGCTAGTGATGGTGCCCAGCCTGAGGCAACCGCTGCGGTACCCGATCCTGATGCTCACTGGCGTCGATAACCACGAACTGCCCCATCAGCCCACGATCCTCATGCGCGAGTATGTGGCAGTGATACATGTAGGGCACCTCAGGATCCGTGTAGTGCTCAAATCGCATCAGTAGCCGGACGGTTTCCCCGGGCGGGATGTACACGGTGTCCTTGGGGCCCGCCAGCGCGGGATCTCGCGAGTCGAGAACCTGGAACTGGACATCATGAACGTGGAAGTTGTGCGGTGCGCCAGTTCCGTTGCGCACCTCCCACATCTCCGTCGTATTGACTTCGACGACCTCGTCGATACGCCCCATGTCCATGGTCTGATCGTTGAACTCGCTCGAACCGGAAATGGTGAACGTCCGCGTCACGGCCGGTTCCCCCAAGTCACGCGGGGCCACCAACTCGTCTGGAACCGCCGAGTTCGGTGTGAGCGAATGGCCCGCGCGGAGTTCCAGAATGTCGAGCGAATCGTCACCACCCGAGAATCGGTTCGTCCACATGTCCAGCCCAAGCGGCTGGGTGACGCTGCGCAGGACGGTCGATGAACCCGCAGGTACTGACACGACGATTTCTGCACGTTCGCCCGGCGAGAGCATGAGATGGCTCAGACGCACCGGCCCTGCGAGCAGACCGCCGTCAGTAGCGATCAAGGCGAACGTGACACCTTCGGTGAATGTGAAGTTGTAGGTCCGCGCATTCGACGCGTTGAGCAGACGCAGCCGAACGTGCTCAGTCGTGACATCGAAGAACGGAGCTCGCGTGCCATTGACGAGGATGTCGGAACCGATGATTCCGGCCTCAGTGAACATGCCTGGCCGCAGGTCGAGCTGCCCGTCCCGGAAACGCTTGTCCTGGACGATGAGGGGCACGTCGTCGACTCCGTAGGTCGAGGGCAGCTCCGGCGTTTCAGCATCATCGATCAGGAACATACCGGCGATTCCGCGGTACACATGTTCAGCTGTCGCACCGTGGAGGTGCGGGTGGTACCACAGTGAAGCAGCCGGCTGGTCGATCGTCCACTGCGGTGACCAGGTCTCGCCCGGCTCGATCATCTGGTGTGGGCCGCCATCCATCGCCGCAGGCAGGTGCATGCCGTGCCAATGCAGGGTACTGATCTCGCCGAGTTCATTCGAGACGTTAAGCCGTACGCGCTCACCTCGGGCAGCACGGACCGTGGGCCCGAGATAGCTGCCGTTGACACCCCAAGTCTCGGTGGCTGATCCGTGACCGAGATCGGTGGTGCCGCGCTGCATCGTCAGGTCGAAGACCCGGGTCCCGTCGGCTTCAGTCCGCGAATCGGCGAGCGGAGGGATGTCCAGCGCGTTCTCGAACTCGATGACATCTGTGGTGTCATGCCTGGCTCCATTCCAGGCGACCATCAGTGCTACGGCACCCCCAATCCCCACCAGCAACAAGCCGGTGAGCAGGGCGGCCAGCAAGCGACGGGTGCGACGAAAAATCATAAGTACAATCGTCGAGCTTGCGCGCCGTCGTGCCATCCGTGCGCACAACCCATTTCGGATCGGGGTTTGCCCTGACAACACACCCGCACGTGTCTGCTCGTCTCCCACCGATTCGCGGGTCAAAATGGACGAGCACCGACAATGCACTGACTAAGGGAGACCATGCCGCGCACACCGAAACGCCAGTTCGCCCTCGCCCTGACGTGTGCCGGTGCGCTAGTGGCCTGCGGGGCTCCGCACGATCCTGGCCCTTCGCCGGTGACAACTCCCCCGGCCCGCACCACCGAGATCCCGCTTCCCACCCCCGCAGAATTCGGCGAGAGCGAACCAGGCGAGCCGGCGCTCGATGAAGTCATCTTCGAGGGTGACTATCCCATCGATGCGGGACCGGCTGGGATGGTTACCGTCACCGTCCAGAATGGTTCCGACGCTGCCGTGACGCTCAGTGATATCCAGCTCGAACCCGGCTGGCGGCAGGAGAATCTGGAAGAGGACCGCGACGAACTTGAACTCGAGCTCGTCAGTGATGATGGATCGATAGATATCGATGTGACGGTAAACAACAGACGATTCGACACCGACGTCTCAATCGACATCCCCGCCCAGAACGGCGAGTTCATGTTCCGCCTCGGAGGAGCAGGCACCATCACGGTCGAGGTCGAGGACGACGCTGTGCGCGTGCAGAACCTCGATGTCCGTGATGACTGGGAAGTGCGCGGTGAAGATCGCGGACGTGACCGCACAGTGGATATCGAACTCACCAACCGAGAAACCCGCCAGGCGGTTGAGTTCGAAGCCGAAGCAGGCGACGACCGCCTCGAAGTTCAGCTGAATACGCGCACCCGTTCGGTGCGCATCACGCATGAATAATGCGTCAACCGGCGTATTCGCCGAACAGCCGATCAACATCTGCGCGACGGCAGAGGCCGGTGCCTTCGGTGATCAAAGTGGCCGACGCCGCGGCAACTCCGAGCTGAACGGCACGCACCATCTCCCATCCGCGCGACAGCCCCACAGTGATACCCGCGACCATCGTGTCTCCGGCACCAACCGCGCTCCGGATCGGGACATCAATCGGTGGCAGCACCGCCACGTCGTCAGCGGTGACAAGCATCGCACCCTCGGCGCCGAGCGAAATCACGACATTCTCGGCTCGTCCGCTCTCAATCAGGCTACGGGCGGCGGCGGCGCGGCCCTTCTCGTCTTCCAGGGAACGGCCCGTGAGTCGCGCCAGTTCACCAAGGTTGGGCTTCACCAGAAAGACCCCCGAGGCGTCACGCAGGGCATCACCAGACGTGTCGAGGATGACGCGGGCGCCCGCATCGCGCGCAACTGCTACCACCCGCGAGTAGAACCCCGTCTCCACACCTGGCGGCAGACTGCCACTCGCGACTACGAACTCGGCCCTCACGCATTCCTCGGCGACAGCGGCCAGACACTCTTCCTGTTCCGTGGTCGCCAGCTCGGGGCCTGGCAGGACGAAACGGTACTGCTTGCCGGTTGATGTCTCGTTGACCGTGATGCCTTCCCTCGTCGCGCCCTCAATGTTGATGCACCTCGTTCCAATGCCCGCCCCGGCGAGGATCTCTTGAAGCGCGTTGCCTACGGGTCCGCCAGCTGGGTAAACAGCGCACGCCGTTTCACCGAGAGTGTGTGCGACACGGGCGACGTTGATTCCGCCCCCGCCGGCGTCATACCTTGCGGGCCCGCAGCGCAGCTTGCTGGTCGGGCGCACTTCCTTCGTTGTCGTGTCGACGTCAAGTGCCGGATTCAGTGTCAGAGTGACAATGCTGGCCATGTGGCTAGGGTAACGGTGCCGGTGCGCTCTTCGGCCTCTTGGCGAGGAGATCAGTGCGGTTCCGCCGGGCCTTGTCACCGAGGGCGGCTGCCGCCGCGCGTGCGGCGTCAAGGATCACGCTCATCGGTTTCGCTTTCGGCCGCCCCGGTTCGGTGACTTCTACCGTTCCCTCAGGTACCGGGGGTTGTTTACCGTCCCACCACACTGGGTCGAGCATGTGCTGAATCACTGGCAGCGACTGCTCCACCGAGGCGGTGCCCCACTGAATTGCGCGGTCCATCGCCTCCGTGGGAGCAGCGAGCGTCAGCGCAGAAAGAGTGGGACGGAAACGGATAATCCTGTCCGCATAGGGGGCGTTGCGAACCATTTGTACCTGAACAGCCTGGGTGATGGGCTGCAGCCACAGGTGTCTCGGATTCCACTGCGGGTGAAAACAATCCCATGCGTAGTAACAAGCATTCCGCGTCCCCAGGCGACCGTCCTGAATCCGTTTCCACGCAAGTTCCACAGGCACATTGCTCGCCGCGAACCCGTCGATCAGTGCGCCCACATCTTTCTGCTGCAGCACCTCGTCAAGAATCGGCACCATCCGGGGATCTCGCGTCTCATGGTGGAGCACCCCTGGTATCGCGGACGAAAAACTCGCGGCGTCGACGACGTTGAGTTCGGCGGTCAGGTCGTCCCCACCGAGCACGATGGGCTTCACGACACGGGTGTCGATAAAAGCCGCGGCCTGCCACATCCGGGCCGCCACAGAGTTCCGGACTCCGATACGCGTGCGGGGCAGCGTGCGGGTCCGCAATGCCTCCAACTCGGTGCGCCGAAAGCGCGCGGGCAGTCGGTCAAACGATTGTCGGCGCACACCCGCGACGACAGTCTCAAACGGAATCGACAGATCCCGCAGCTGCATCGGCTCGCCGTCTTCCCGGCGGAACAGATCGTCGGCGAAGGCATCGAAGTTCAGCGAGAACAGTCCCGTCAGCCCGTGCCGGCGGCGCACGCGTGAGGGGCCCAGGATGCCGCGATACGTCACCGTCTTCGCCCAGTCCACGTATTCACTCATGGGAACAGGCAAACTCCGTGACATCACGCTTCCGACGATCGCGCCGAACGACGTTGTCAGCAAATATGACGGGGTGATGCCACCAGCGATGAGGCGTTGCATACCGCCGAGGTACACGTATCCCGCGCCACCTCCCCCACCGAGAATGCATACGAGGGCCTTGTACCCGACTTCGCGATCGAGTTCGGCGAGTGAGAAATCGTTGGCATGACGCTCAGCGACGGCTGCCCGATAGCTCTGCAGTTCCTCGCCAAGCTCCGGGAGAAGCGCCTTCGCTGCGGTGAGCCGCTTCTCGGTATTGAGCTCCGCGCGAAGCGGGTCATGCAGTCTGTCGATAACGAGGGAACGGAAGTTCGCCACTTCGTCAGTGACGTCAATGTCGCCGCGGCCGCGCCTGCCATAGGGGCCCGCCGCACCGGGTTCGAATACGGTGAGTCGAGCGAAACTGATCAGGTAGCGCAGCCTGCGGAATTCACTGCGGGTGAGCACGTCGGGGTGTTCCAGATCAGCGCGAGTCAGCGCGCCTTCCATGTGCTGCAGCGCGAGGATCGGATTTCGGCTCGGAAGACTGACGTCTTCCGGGGCCTCGGCAATGTCCTCGACTGACTCGGGATCAAACCCAAGCGGAGGTGGCAGCTCATCCTGGTCTTCGCGCTTCGCCATGCTCCAAGTGTCGACGAGGTGCACGCCGCGCGTGGGTGAGTTGCCCAAATCGGTGACGTGTCACGCCTACCCCGGCAGCGGGATCCGGATCCCGGGGAAGATCTCCACCTCACGCAACTGCGGTATCTGCGGCAGGGGTGGCAGCTCAACTTGTGGCGGCGGCGCAGGCGCGGGCCCAGGCGACCGCGTGACCGCTTGCGGCGCAGCTGGCGGCGTGTACACAGGGACACCCGCCTGGCCGCCAATCGGGGCGGGCCACGGGAACGACTCAACGGGAGTGCCATCCAGCGCGGAGTCCATTGTTTGCTTCCAGATCCTTGACGGAAGCGTCGAACCGTAGACGCTCGCACCCCAGCGGTCTGTCAGAGCCTGCGCTTGCTCCGTCCCCACCCACACAGCCGTTGACAGAGACGGCGTATAACCGACCATCCAAGCGTCCTTGTTCATGCCAGTGTTTCCGAGCTGAGTGGTCCCGGTCTTGGCAGCCGAAGGACGGCCGCCAGCAAGCGAGTTCCCGCGTGAATACGCCGCAATCGGCATCATGGCCTGCGTCGCGTTGTCCGCGACCGGCTTTTCTATCCGTTGTTCGCCCTCGGATGGCTGCCGTTCGTAGAGGACCTCGCCGTCCGCCGCGATGACTTTTTGCACGAAATGAGGCTCGTGGAACACGCCCGACGCCCCTAGCGTCGCATAGGACGACGCCATATCGATCGGGCGTACCTGATACTGGCCAAGGACGATGCCCGTTTCAGGCGGCCCTCCATCCTGGCTCAGGCTCTTGCCCGGGAGGTTCGGAATCTCCTCGGGAATGCCCGCGGCGTGCGCAGCGTCAGCGACCTTCTGCGCCCCATTCGACATCGACAACGTCAGCCGGTAGTAGCTGGTGTTCAGCGATCGTTTGAGAGCTTCAGCGATGTTGCACCGGCCGCAAGACTCGCCACCGACGTTCGAGATCTGCAGGTTCCCTATCGTCACCGGTGAACTGTCATATGTCGCGGAGAGCGGTATTCCTTGCGTCAACGCGGCCACCAAAGCGAAAACCTTGAAAGACGAACCCGTTTGCAGCGGAGCCTGTGCGTAGTCGTACCCCTGGCCTTGCTCACCGCCGTAATAGCCCTTGACCGCACCGCTCCGGGGATCGATCGATACGACAGCGGTACGAAGGTCCGCGGGCTCACCGTCGAGCACACCACGCGCAGCATTCACGGCCGCTTCCTGGGTCTTCGGATCAATCGTCGTGATGATCTGCACACCACGCGTGTCGAGATCTTCCTGACGCACGCCAATGCGTTCGAGTTCGCGGAGCACTTGGGCGCGGATCAGGCCCTCAGGGCCGCGGGCCTCATTAGGGTCGGGCACTTGCTCGATCGGGATGACTTCGGGGAACTCGATCGAACTCCGCTCGCTCGGAGTCAGCACGTTCATCTCCACCATGCCGTCGAGCACGTAGCGCCAGCGGGCCTGGAGCGGATCGGTGGAGGTCTGGAAATCCAGGCTCGACGGACGGTTGATCACTGCTGCCAGTACGGCAGCTTCAGCGACGGACAGATCGGCAAGCGGCTTTCCGAAATACACTTGTGCCGCCGTCGCTATTCCGTAGGCGCCGCGACCGAAGTAAATGGTATTCAGATACGCGGTCAGGACGTCGTCTTTGCTCCATTCGCGTGCCATTCGGGCCGACAGTACGAGTTCACGCCATTTGCGTTCAATACTGCGCTCAGGCCCCACAACGGTGCTTTTCACAAACTGCTGGGTGATCGTGGACCCACCGCCAGCGTCCTCATCGCCGCGAATATTATCTCGGGCGGCGCGCATGAACCCACGGACTGAGAATCCCGGGTTCTGGTAAAAACTGCGATCCTCAGCAGCGAGCACCGCATCGCGCACATGATCTGGAACCTGATCGAGCGTGACGTTCGTCCGATTGCCTTCAGGCGGCGCTACGCGTGCTAGGACACTGCTCTCATCCGCCGCGTAGATTGTCGCGATCTGGTTGTTTCGCAGGTCAACAGGGTGTGGCACCTCCGCCTTGTAGTACCCGTAGGCGAACATACCCGCCGGCACAAGAACCAAAAGCAGGACAATGAGGACGAATCCACGCCGGACGTGCCGCCACCCGGAACGCTTCTTCCGGGCCGGGGGCGCTACGGCGCTGCCCCTGGTCCTCTTTGACGCTTTCGCACTGTCAGAACTCACAGTCAAGATCCTTCAATCGGTTCGACGGCAAGGGTAGCGCCCTCACGCCGACATTGCCCAGTATGACCGTCAAATCGGGCACATCCGGCGCCAGAAAGGTGTCCGCCGTCACACCATCACTCACATAGGAATAATTGCCTGGATAACAATGTCGTGTATTAGGTGGCCAATGGCCTCACGTATCTCCGCTATTAATTCTTCTTGAGAAGGCGCCATGACTACCTCTGCTGTCCTGAGCGATTCCGCTCACGTCGAGGCCGGCGAGCCCGCGCGCCGCGACCGGCTTCGTCTGATCCTTGTCCTTGGCGCACTGGTTGCGCTTGGACCGCTGACAATCGACATGTATCTGCCCGCCTTTCCGGCGATCACCGCAGATCTGCTCACCTCGTCGGCAATGGTGCAGCTGACCCTGACGGGAACGCTGATCGGGCTCGGCGCCGGGCAACTCGTCATCGGTCCGCTGTCGGATGCGCTCGGACGGCGTGCGCCCCTGATCGCAGGCACCATCGTTCATGTCGCGGCCTCGTTGCTGTGCATCATCGCGCCGAACATCGCGGTGCTGGGTGCCCTGCGCACCGTGCAGGGCTTCGGTGCAGCCGCGACGATGGTCGTCGCACTGGCAATCGTGCGTGACCTATTCACCGGGACCGCAGCAGCCACCGTGCTCTCGAGGCTGATGCTAGTGATGGGTGCCGCACCGATCTTCGCGCCCGCGCTTGGCAGTGCCGTGCTCGTCGCGGGGTCTTGGCGCTGGGTCTTCGCCGCACTCGCAGGTCTCGGCTTCCTGCTTCTCATCCTGGCCATAGTTGCGCTCAAAGAAACACTTCCGCCCGAGCGGCGTCGGCCGGCACGCATTGTTCCCGTCTTGCAGACCTACAAGACAATTCTGCGCGACAAACAATTCCTCGTCCTCGCATTCGTCGCCGCCGCCGGAATGTCGGCATTGTTCTCGTATATCGCCGGCGCATCGTTCGTGCTCCAGGAGGGCTACGGACTCAACGAACAGCAGTTCGCGCTCGTCTTCGCTGTCGGTGCAGTTGCACTCATCGGGGCCTCACAGATGAATGTGCCTTTGCTGAGCCGGTTCTCGCCGCGGCAAATCGTACTCGCCGGGCTTACTGGCGCCTCGTTTTCCGGCGCTGTGATGCTTGCGCTCGCAGTCACGCAAACCGGCGGGCTGCTCGGCTTCATCGTCCCCTTGCTGTTCGTGCTCGCGGCCGTGGGATTCGTCCTTCCGAACGCTCCAGCACTCGCGCTCTCCCGGCATGGTGAAGCCGCGGGTACTGCGGCCGCGTTGCTCGGCGCGGCCCAGTTCGGTCTTGGCGCCCTCGTGGCACCGGTCGTCGGCGTCCTCGGGAACGACGCACGCGCGATGGCAATCACCATGACGAGCGGGTCGGTACTGGCCCTGATCGCACTGAGTGCGGTGATGGCGCGGTCACGCGTGAACTAGCCCTCGAACGTAAATCGCGTTTGGCTGTAGGTGCCTTTTGTGTAGGCGTAAGCCGTCGTCGGCGTCAATCGGTACACGACAGCTCGCCCCCCGTCTGGGTGGTCAAAGTGTCCGTCGCGGACCTCGAACGCCCAGTCTTCGCCATACTTAGCTACGTACGCTGCAGCAACGGTGCGCAGCTGCAGCTCCTCGTGGACTGACTGAGCGCTGCCTTCAACTGCTATATCGATGCCGTTCCGGAGCGAGTTCGTGCCCGTCACCGCAGTCGCGCGCGGGTTCGCCGCCAAGTTGTGCGCCTTCTGCTCGCGAGCGCCTGTGCAGAACCAGAACGCCCCGCTCGACCAGACGCCGATAAGCGGGGTGACGTGCGGCTGACCCGAGGTGCGCACAGTCGACAACCAGTACAGCTCAGCGCGTTCGAGGGCGGTCTGCACGTCGTCCCAGTCAGCTGGCGTTGCGGCAGGCTCACTGTATCGAGGATCGAGGTGCGATTCTGGACGGGCTGGAGCGGGCGGAGCACTCATGTCATCATCCTTCGTCAATGTGGCTTCCCCATACTGACCCGCCCTGTGATCAGAACTCATCGTGTGCACATTCTCGCACCAGTGCGCAGGGCGATCTGTGAGTTTGTGCACACGACCGACGGGTACTATCGAGTCACCAACCTCGGGAAGGGTTCGCATGCCTGAACGCCAAGATTCCGACCGGTTCCGCCACCTGCCCCCAGCGGTCCGCCTCGAGGACACGATCACGTCCCAGGACACCACGACGCCGCCGGATCCGGAAGGCGGCCGTGACAATGATCGGGAGTTTCCCTCTCGCTACGCTTGACCAGTGCACCGCCGCCGGTACGCCCGCTCTCGTCCTCGCAGGCCATCCACGCTGAATTAGGACGTATTCTGTCCGGATTCAGTGGCACGATACTGGCATGGCGAATACGAGTGGACGAATGCTGCGGCTACTGTCCCTGCTGCAAAATCACCGCTTCTGGCCTGGAGAAGAGCTGTCAGGGCGACTAGAGGTGAGTCCGCGGACGCTGCGCCGTGACATTGACCGTCTGCGCGAACTCGGCTACCCGGTCGACGCCACCCGCGGTGTGGCGGGAGGCTACCAATTGCGGTCAGGGTCCGCGCTTCCGCCACTGCTTCTCGACGACGATGAGGCGGTCGCCATCGCAGTAGGGCTTCGAAGTGCTGCTGCCGGAAGCATCGGAGAGACGGGCGATCAGGTGACAATCCGCGCCCTTACGAAAATCATCCAGGTCATGCCGCCCCGGCTCCGCAAACGCGTGGCTGCTCTGCAGGATTACACGGTTCCGGTCGCAGCGAGACACGTCGCCGCTGTCGATGCGGTGACCCTGACGATCATCGCGCAGTGCTGCCGTGACAGCGAGCGACTCACCTTCACACACACCAAGACTGGCGGTGAATCAGCTGAGCGTCGCGTCGAACCGCACCGCCTGGTGTCACTGGGCCAGCGCTGGTACCTCGTGGCATGGGACTTGGACCGATGTGACTGGCGCAGCTTCCGCGTAGACCGCGTTACTGGCCCCGCGCCGACTGGCGTGCGCTTCCGGTCGCGTGAACTCCCCGCCGCCGACGCCGCGGAGTTTGTTCAGCGCGGGCTTTCCACGCTGTCACAGCAGCACCGCATTGACGTGGAGATTCAGGCACCAGCAGAGCAGATCCGGCGTATCGCAGGTCATTGGGCAACAATCACGCCCTCAGGCGAAACTACGTGCGTGATGACGATGACCGTCGACGACCTCGGATGGCCAGCGCTCATTCTCGCCGCCGCGGGTGCGGAGTTCCGCGTCAAGGCCCCCACAGCGCTCGTCCACTACCTCCGCGACACTGCCGCTCTCTTCGGACGGGCGACGGACGGCTCCGTCGCGTAAACCGTCCGGGATAAGCTGAACCGTCGGAGGCACGAAGCGGTCGCCAAGCGCGTCCCGGAAACTGCCGTAGAGACTGCATACGCTGAAGGGCAACTGGTGATGACCTATCCGGCGATAGCCGAACTCGGAACAATTGCTTCCCTCTGGGCTCATCCGGACGACGAGACATATGTGTGCGGCGGCATCATGGCTGCAGCTGCGGCGAACGGACAGCGAGTTACCTGCGTATCCGCGACGTGCGGCGAACTGGGCACGGAGGATCCGGTGGGGTGGCCACCAGACCGACTTGGACGTGTTCGCCGATGGGAAGCGTCCGCAGCAATGGCCGTGCTCGGCGTTAAGGACCATCGCTGGCTTGACTATCCCGACGGTGGACTTGCTGGAATCGACTCCGAAGAGCCTGTCGCACGAATCGCGGAAATACTCGACGAAGTCCGGCCCGACACGATCCTGACGTTCGGCCCAGACGGCGGCACCTTCCATCCTGATCATCGAACCATCTCTCAGTGGGTTGGCAAGGCGTGGAACAGAGCCGGGCGCCCGGGCCGTCTCCTCCACGCGTGCCTCACCGACACTCACCTTGCAGAGTGGGGTGATGCGTACGAGCGGTGGGGCGTATTCATGACGGCAGATCGCCCAGTGGGAGTGCCCGTTGAGAAACTTGCTCTTCATCTCACCCTGGACGGGGAACGTCTCGATCAGAAGATCACCGCGCTCGCGGCGATGCACACACAGACAGCCCCTGCCATGGCGGTGCTCGGCGTAGATGCCTACCGAGCCAGCAATGCCGAAGAAACATTCGTCGACGCCACCGAACGCGGCTAACCACCGACTCACCAGCGCACAATCAGCATCCCGTCGGCGCCCTCAGTCTGCCGCACCTCTGTACCGAGTTCGGCGCAGGCGGCGGAAAGTCGTGCTGCGATCCACTCGCGATCGCGTCCAGTTGCAATCTCGGTGTAGGCGAACGACAGATGGATCGGCAGTACCTCGAAACGTGGTCTGCCAATCTCCGCGAAACCGATGATGCCGAGTTCGTTCCGCACATCGCGATACCGCATGTAGTCGTCGATGACGTCCCCGAGATCGTAGAAGACATGGGGTGCGCAGCCGTGGAAAACATGCGCCGAATGACCCGCAATCAGGGTGGCTCCGGATTCGACGAGCGAACGCGCACACCGCTTGAATTCCGGCAGTGGTTCGGTGGTCATGTTCGGACCCCAGTGCGGAGTGACCAGTACCGCGTCCGCCACGCGCGCAAGGTCGTGAACGCTGCTGGTGAGCCACCCCGGAGTTCCGTTGCGCACATCCGCGTACGCGGTGCCAGCGCGGACATTCGTCGCAGCGAAATCCGGAGGATGATCAGCGAAACCCAGAACCGCAAGGCGGAATCCGTGCTTGACAAGCACAGCCCCACGCCGTGCTTCCGCAACAGAGCCACCTGCACCGACCGCTCCGATTCCCGCTTCGCGGAGGTAACGCAGCGTGTCGTGAAATGCTCCGTACCCGTAGTCGAGGACATGGTTGTTCGCGAGATTTACGCAGTCAACGTTCAGCCAGTTCAGCACCTCGACCGCGGAGGGTGGCGCACGGAAGTGGAAGGGCTTGAACGCCGGATCCCACTTTTCACCCCGATCAGAAATGCAGCATTCGAGGTTGGCGATGACGCAGTCAGCGTCGGCCACCACTTCCCGGAGCGCAGGCGAAAACAGCGCGTACGGACCGTCTTGCCGCAGACGGTCCGCAACGCCACGGCCCAGCATTGTGTCGCCGAGAAGTGCGACCCTCACTCTTCCAGTGTGCCGCTACTCCCGGGTGGACGGCAGGTAGGGCCGCCGCAGGTTTTCCTCAGTACTCGCCTCCGCTTTCCAGTCAGAGATCCAGGGGCCGGTACCCTCGCTCGCGTCGAGGACGCCTGCTTCGAGCCAGGTGTACCGGCCGTCGAGCACCCCATTCGCGATGTCGTGGTCGGTGTCGTCGGTGTTATCCCAGAGGGCGTCGAACAAGCGGTTTACCCGCAGACGCGCCTGCTGGCAGTACGCGTCGGCAAGTTCGTGCGCAGTGGCGCCGCGTTCCGGATCGTCAGCCCTCTCCTGTTCCGCCCGGACGCACGAGGCAGCCATTGCGAACAGTTCCGCACCGATGTCCACGATCCGGCCAAGGAAGCCCTGCCGGTATTCGAGTTTCGCTTGCCAGCGTGCCATGCCGTACACCATGGCACGCGCGAGCTTGCGTGACCGCCGCTCCACGAAGCGCATGTGCTGAGCTAGTTCACCGAACTCGGCATACGACGTCGGAACTTGCCCTTTACCAGCGACCAGGTGGGGCATCCACCGAGCATAGAAGCCACCGGCGCTCATCGCTGACTTCGCCTTAGTTTTCATGTCAGCCTTCGGATTGACGAGGTCACCGGCGGCTGTCAGGTGAGCGTCGGACGCTTCACGAGCAACGATGAGGCGCATGATCTCGCTCGAACCCTCAAAGATCCGGTTGATCCGCAGATCACGGAAAAGCTGTTCAGCAGCCACTGCCCGCTCACCGCGCGCTTTCAGTGACGCCGCTGTTTCGTAACCGCGCCCACCGCGAATCTGAATGAGCTCATCGGCGATCACGCAGGCCATCTCGCTGGACCACAGTTTGGCGAGCGCGGCTTCGATGCGGATATCGTTGCGGCCTTCATCCGCCATCTGCGAAGTAAGTTCGACCACTGACTCGAGCGCGAACCCGGTCGCGGCAATGAAGGAAATCTTCGAGGCGACCGCGCCATGCTTACCGACGGGCCTGCCCCACTGGACGCGCTCCGCCGACCACTCCCGAGCGATCTTCAGTGACCATTTCGCAGCTCCCGTGCACATTGCGGGGATAGCAAGTCGACCCGCATTGAGCGTGGTCAAAGCGATCTTCAGGCCATCGCCCTCTCGCCCGATCAAGTTCTCCTTCGGCACGCGGACTTTGTTCAGGCGGGTCACCCCATTCTCCAGGCCCCGCAAACCCATGAACTCGTTGCGGCGTTCCACTGTGATACCAGGAGAATCGGCTTCGACGACGAACGCCGAGATGCCGCCACGCCGACCGTCACCCTTTGGCACGCGGGCCATCACCACCAAAAGTTCCGCGACTACCCCGTTTGTAGTCCAGAGCTTCACGCCATTCAGTTCGTAGGCTTCGCCGTCCTCGATAGGGGTAGCGGTCGACGCCATCCGTGCCGGGTCGGACCCCACATCTGGCTCCGTCAGCAAGAAAGCACTGATAGCACCTTTCGCGCACCGCGGGAGGAATCGTTCCTTCTGCTCGGGTGTGCCTGCAAGTTTCAGCGGCTCTGGAACACCGATTGACTGGTGCGCTGAAAGCAGCGCACCAAGGCTCGGATGCACAGACCCGACGAGCATTAGCGCGCGGTTGTACGCGATCTGCGACAGCCCCTTACCGCCGTACTGCGTCGAGATCTTCAGACCAAAGCACCCTAGCTTCGCCAGTTCGGCGACATACTCGTCCGGAACACGGTTGTCGCGCTCGATGACTGAACTGTCCATTTGCGCACACACACGCTCGAGCTCGGTGAGGAATTCCTCTGTGCGCACTGCGACCTCATGCGGCTGCCGCGGGAACGGGTGGATCAGCTCAAGCGGGAACCGGCCAAGGAAGATTTCCTTCGCGAAAGACGGTTTTGCCCACCCTGCTTCGCGCGCCTCTTCAGCGAGTTCGCGTGAATCCGCCTCAGTCGCATGAACTTTCTCGTCAACGGTCATGGGATGTCCTCCAGAAGGGACGGTTGTTACTCGCCAGTATCTTTATGTGATCCAGATTACACTTATTTGTACGCGCGTCTGTGGACTTAAAACAGAAATTGCGGGCATCCCATGACAGAGGCCTAGGCGTGACGACTAGGCGGCAGAGACAGGGCCCCGCAAGGGCTCGGGCCAGGAGATCACCATGACAGCGGACGTCATACGGATTGATCCGCGGTTCTGCGGACCATCCGATTCTGGCAATGGCGGATACGTCAGCGGTTTGCTCGCGGCGTATGTGGAGGGGCCCGCACGGGTTCGCTTGAAAATGCCGCCACCCCTGAACAAGCCCCTCACCGTGGACGTTACCGCTGAGGGCGCAAACCTGCGCGACGGCGATCAAGTCGTCGCCACTGCCACCCCGGCAACCGTGCAGGTCGTGCCCCCCAGCGTGCCATCGATGCCTAAGGCGATCGCCGCGACCCAGAGGTTCCGTGGCAACACCGACCACCGTTTTCCGCGGTGTTTCGTGTGTGGACCGGAACGCGCGCCCGGCGACGGGCTGCGGATCTTTCCCGGTCCGGTCGAAGGCCGGGATCTAGTTGCGGCTCCGTGGGTGCCGGAACCCAGTGTGGGTGAGCACGGTCTCGTTAAGGACGCTTTCATTTGGGCGGCTCTTGACTGTCCTGGCGGTTTCGCTGTGTGGCCCGACGATCCCGAAGTGGCCGTCGTGCTCGGCGAGCTCGCGGTGCGCATCGACAAGCCGGTGCACATAAGCGCGTCGCTGCGTGTCATTGGCTGGCCGCTCGGCGTTGAAGGTCGCAAGCGCACATCGGGGACGGCGATATTCGACTACAACGGCGAGGTGCTCGCCGTTGCTGAGGCAACATGGATTGCCGTTCCAGCCGCAGACTTCACGACGGGGTGACTCGACTATGTGGTCGCGTTCGGACGGTCTGCCTGCTGCAAATAATAGGTCTCGCAATTGGGGAAGATGGTTCGCAGCTGGCCGTCGTGACGCTCCATGATCGGCTGGATCGCCGGCAGTGGCTCTCCCGCACGCGCGTCATCCCGTAGCGCAGCAACCTCCTCCGTCGACTGAATATCGAGTAGCCGCGTCAGCTGACACCATGTTGGCGGCATGAGCACACTATTGCCGCGGCGCCACTCGGCTATCGCAGCTGAGGGGGCCATCCACCTGCACTCATCGGCCTCCGATGTTTCCCCATCAGCGTCTTGGCCTTCCGGCAGGACAGCGAGGAAAAAGCGCGTGTCGTAGCGCCGCGGGCTGGGTTCCGGCGTAATCCAGTTGTCCACTGGGAGCAGCAGGTCCGCCCGGAGGGCCAGACCATACTTCCGCAGGATCTCGGCGATGCTCATGGTCCCCGCGACAAGTTCGCCGCGATGCTGCGCCGCCCCGTCAGCTACCTCAGCAGCCGACAGTTCCGTGCCGTCGCTGCGGCAAGCCAGTAGCGCACCGCATTCTTCGAAAGTCTCGCGGACCGCCGCACAGACTAGCGCCTTCGCAGTGGGGACTGGCACGTCAAGGCATCGGGCGAAGTCGTCCGGCCTCCATGACGCCGTATCACCGCCGAACCATGGCACGCTCGTGTCGAAATCGCTTTCTTCGACGCTCCCGCCAGGAAACACCGTCATCCCCGCTGCGAATGCCATGGACTTCGTCCTGCGCTGCAGGAATACCTCGAGCAGCCCATCTGTGCGACGATCGCCATCACGAACGAGGATCACTGTCGCTGCGTCGCGTACCGCGGTACCCACTGAACATTCGCCCCTTCACCCGCCGTCGCCTTTGACAGCCACGATACCGGGTGCAGTTACGTGTCTATTTCCATCTCGACGAGGACGCGACGAAGCAGCTTGCCTGTCGCATTGCGGGGAAGCTCGTCGACGAACACTACGTCCCGAGGCACCTTGTAGCGCGCCAGGTTGCTCTTGACGTACTGCTTAATCTCCTCTGGGTCCTTCGCCGAGTTTGCCTCTGGGACCACGAACGCCCGCAGGCGCTTACCGAACTCCACATCGTCGACACCCACTACGGCGGCGTCGGAGATGTCGTCACGTTCGACAAGCAGGTTCTCAACTTCCTGCGGAAACACGTTCTCACCACCGGAAACGACCATATCGTCGTCACGCCCATCGACGAAGAGCAGTCCATCCTCATCGAAGTGACCCATGTCTCCGCTCGACATGAACCCGTCGATGATCTGCTTATGCCGCCCGTCCGTATAGCCTTCGAACGGTGCTCCGCTGCGAATGAAGATCCGCCCGCGCTTGTTGCTGCCTGTGATGCGCCGATCGTTCTCATCGAACAGTACGACTTCGCAGGTAATTGGTGACCGGCCAACAGTGCCGGGTGCACGGCGCAGTTCACTGGGATTCGCGACAGTGGCGATCGCGCACTCGGTGGAACCGTAAAGGTTGTAGAGGACGTCCCCGAATGTGTCCTGCGCCCGCGTTGCTAGCTCAGGGGTGAGCGCAGAGCCTGCCAGCACAATTGCTTTCAGTGAGGATGTGTCGTACTTCGCCCGTGTTTTCTCGTCGAGTTCGACCATACGGTGCAGCATTGTGGGCACCGCGACGAGCATATCTGCCTTGTGATCCGCGACTGCTTTGAGTGTGGCTTCCGCGTTGAAGCGGCGCATCGTGACGGTCTTGTTTCCGAGCGCCGCACTGATCAGCCAGGTCGCTAACCCGGTGCTGTGGAAGATCGGGGAGACAATGACGACAGTGCCTTTTCTGGGGAACGGGATCCGGTCGACCACTTGAGCAGTTGCGAGTGGCGTCACCTTGTCGCGGGGTGCGCCCTTCGGAAGCCCTGTCGTGCCGCTTGTCAGGATCACGAAACCTGCTGGCTTCTTCGGCGGAGGTAAGGGATCAGTTGAGCGGCTCGCGATAAGTGCGTCGATCGATGCCGCACCCTCGGGCACCTCGTCTCCGTCATCCACCCAGGTGAGGATGCGAGGCATATCGGGAGGCAGAGCGTCGAGCAAGCCGAGGAATTCGCTGTCGTGCAGGATCGCCTTCACCTGTTCGCGTTTACACACTTCAGCGAACTGCGGCTTAGCGAAGCCTGTATTCATGAGGACCAGCCGGATGCCAGCTTTGCCAGCCGCGCACATCGAGAGGAGCAAACCGCGATGGTCCCGCGCGAGGATGCCTACCGCCGAGCCTTCGCTCAGTCCGAGCTCCTTCATCGCGCGCGCTAGCGCGGTCGACTGCTTGTCGAGTTCGCCATAGGACAGCTCGCCACGCTCATCGGCGACTGCGGGTAAATCCGCATACTTTCGTCCACCCTGAATTGCCATGGTGGCTTGCGGGCCATAAACCTTCGAATTCTTGGCGGCCTCGAGGCTCACACCGAGTTTCGAAAGATCAACGATTCCCCGCTGCTTCAGAACCACGGCCGCTTTCGCGACCTCCCCAATATGACGCAACTTCGTCGACAATGACGCCATGTAAACCCCCTTGTGGGACGTAGCGCAGTCCCCATAATGTGCGCGATGTCACAGACTTTTTATGGAGGCTACCAGAGGTCGTCCGCAATGTCCGATCTCTCCGCCACGCAGCTCATTTGGAGTCAGGCCAGGGCGAGAGCAAGGCACAGTGCTGCTGCGGCCGCACAGGCCGTGGCGGTGCGCACGAGGTTGAAGCGGATCCACCGCGGCTCGAAATGTGCTCGCGCAGACCGCAGGTGTTCAGCGTTGTCATCCGGGTCGGCCGCTTCGAGTTCGACGTTTAAGGGAATGTTCACCCGCCCGGTAATGAGCATCGTGGTGGCGTACAGGAGTAAGGCCAGCCCAGCAGCCACCGCCGGTCCAGCTGTCCCGGAGAATGCGAGCAAAGCAACAGACACGACAATCAAGGGCGCGGATCCGATGTACACGCTGAGGAACCAGGGGTTGACAATCGCGTTGTTGATTCGCTGCATCACGTCGATGAAGATGCGGTCCGGCACCGTCCGGAGTGCGAGCATTACCGAACAGGAGTAGGCGAAGAAGACACCCGCGCTCAGCCCGGTCAGGAAGGTCGCTAGCGCGAGGACAATAAGCGCGGCGGTGTCGAGCATCAGTGATCGGCCTCCTTCCAATCCAGTCTCGCAGGTTAGGATTAGCGAAGCCAGAGCGCTGGCCACGCAAGTCCGGCGAAGGCGGCCAGTGGGAGATCGCCATGGGCCAGTCTCTGATAGAAAGATTCCATGCAACGTCGTATTGCCGCCGCTGCTGCGCAAAACGCAGCGCGCGCGGCAGCAAAGTTCATAGGAATGACCCCTGACCTGTTGTGGACACCCATAGCAGGTCCACGTCCAACGATTGATGGGCAGCGGATGAGCGCGCGGCTCCAGGCGTTCTCGAGGGTCCTCGCGCCCCAGCTCGCTGCGCGCACGCCGCCGAGTGAGCGCGCGCGGTGGCGAATGGAGAAACTCGCCCAGCTCAGTGTCCCCCCAGAAAAGTTGTCAGTGCGAGTGACAGAATCGACTGTCGCTACGCCCGGCGGGGCGGTCACGGGTCGCCTGTATGAGCCACATACAACGACCCCGCGGGGGCTTCTCGTCTACATCCACGGCGGTGGCTGGCATTTGGGCAGCGCCGCCGGTTACGACCCGGTTGCCACCTTCTTGGCTGCACGCATCAATACTCGCGTGTTCTCCCTCAACTACCGGCTCGCACCGGAACATCCCTTCCCTGCCGCATTCCTTGACGCTCTGGCTGGGTACAAGCACGCGATCAAGCAGGCCGAATCCTGGGGTGTGCGCGGCCCGATCGTGATCGCTGGAGACAGTGCAGGCGGCAACCTAGCGGCCGCCGTCGCCTACGCGGTTTCCTCGGACAAGACCTACCGGCCGGATCTCGCGGCGCTTGTTTATCCCGCGCTGGATGCGCGCCTCGACCGGTACCCGTCGAGCGATCTCTTTCACACCCCACTCAGCCGGGCCTCAGTCGACCGGGCCTTCGATTGGTATGTGCCAGTGCAGGACAGCCGCACCGATCCACGTTTCAGTATCGTTGGAGCTGAAGAACTTTCACAAATGCCGCCCACATACATCGCTACCGCCGGGATGGATGTGCTGCGCGACCAAGGTGAGCTGTTCGCGAAGGAGCTGGAGGCTGCAGGCGCGTCGGTGACCGTGGAGCAGTTCCCGAACATGCCGCACGGCTTTCTCAGCATGTTGGTGGACCCCGGTGCGCGTGCAGCGTCCGAGCGGATCGCTGACGCCGTGCGCGAGAACATGCTGAAGCTGATTGCATGACAGGTGATTTGCGAAACCGTCGCGGTTGCGTAACTGCGGTTCTCATCTGATAGCGTTGTTGTTAGCGTTCGGATCATCTTGTTGGTCGACAGCACCCCAGGGTGCGTTGGGACTTGGCTACCGATGAAAACGAAGCGTTCTTCCGCCCTAGCAGTACTTGCCGCCGCGAGTCTTCTCGGTGTGCCCGCCTATGCTGCGGCCGATACGACATCGCCCGAATGTGAAGTGACCGATTCCACCGTTACCTGCACGTTCGACGCCCCGGGAGAGCACGTCTTCGACCTTCCCGACGGAATCGAGTCCATGACAATCAGCGCGACCGGCGCGCATCTGACTGGATCAGACGAAGAGGCGCCCGATAGTCTCGCCGACACGGTCACGTCTACGCTGACTGATTTGCCCGCAACGCTATACCTTTCCGTGCCGCTCATGGGCGAGGGCGGCGCAGCTGAAGTGGCGACTGACCTCGATGACATCGACACCAGGATTGTCATTGCGGCTGGCGGCGATGGGGCCGAATCCTCGCTGGGCGACGATCAGGAACTCGCGGAACCCGAGGCAGAACCGAGTGTCGTCATCAGCTACAGCGTCGATGAGCAGACAGACTCCGACCCGGCGGCGTGCCCCGGCCTCTGCATCGACGACACTGTTTACAAGCTCTACGAACTGATGATGTCGAACGCTCAGCAATCTCAGTAGTCGGTCGTGTGCACAAACGTGCACTGCCGCCATTGATTTGGTGCTCAATCGTGCACACAAGCGAGTTGCGTCGCACAGACTCGTCCCCCCATCCGGGTTTGACTCACCGGCCCAACGGGAACACTTGAGGTAGGCACGCGCACACGTCTACTCGCGGCCGAAGGAGACGAGCATGACTGACCCATACGGCCACGAAGCTGATTCCGAACCTGAAGATCAGTTGCAGCCCGAGGACTCGCTTATCGATCGTGGAGTCGACGACGCCCTGGATGAGGGTTATTCGCCGCCGGAAAAGCCCCTCGCTCTCGACGACGAGCCTAATGAAACTCTCGATGATCGACTCGCCCGCGAAGAACCAGAAACGGGCGGCGATCCAGCCGACGGGCGCGTCGAAGATCCGCGTTCTGGTCGCCTGGTCGCGCCGGAGCAAGACCCCGACAACGAGGGTCAGCGCGTTCCTTCAGCGGAAGATGTAGGCATCGACGGTGGGGCCGCGTCAGCTGAAGAAGCGGCAGTCCATGTGGTGGATCCAGAAGTTGAGAGTTAGCGCTTCGTCACGATGGCGGCGTCCAGTGAGGGTCGCGCCCGATCATTCCGAGAAGGCGCGCTTGCAGGGGCGCATCGCCGGGCACTTTCACTTCAGGACCGAAGACGACGACGCCTGGCCCGAACGCGCCGGGAGTTCGCATCTGATCGAGCAATTGTGGCGGCAACGCGGATGTGCCTGCCCAGATCCGGTCGACATCGTCTTGATCCATTGTGTCGTCCTGATTCGTCGCCCGCGCGAGGTCCCAGCCGTGAAGCACCATGTCGTCACTAACGACTCGATCGACATGATTCTCGACAGTCATTGATCCTGCGGGGCTCGTGATCTCAGTGGCCGCCACCTCGTCGTCATTGAGGAGACGCTCAACGTCGCCCCGGGCAGACTTGAAAGCGGAGAGTGGGTCTTCGTCAACTGAGGGCGCCGGACTGAGTTGTTGGCCTAGTGGACGCACCATCACGGCGTGCATGTCGACAATGTGGCGGACCACGTCGCGTGCAGTCCACCCCTCGCAAGGCGATGGCCGCTCCCAGGCATCGGGCGGAGTGCCCGCGACCTTCGCCTCGAACGCGTCGGCGTGCTTGCGGTACCTGTCAGCAATGGGACTCATGTACTACTGACCTTCCAGAATCAGCAGATTCATCGGCACTCTCACATCTGCCCTACCTTCGAACCGGGATGCTTTGTTCATTGCGGAACACATCATTCGGGTCGTAGGACGTCTTCACATCGACAAGACGATCGAAGTTCTCGGCGTAGTACTGCTGCTCCCAGTTGGTGAGTGCCCGATTCGGAAAGTTCTGATAGCTCTCGTCTGGGGTGTGAGGTGCGATCGCAGCAATGACAGCGTCGGTCCACTGGTTGAGGTCGTTTCCCACCGACGCTGGGGCGTCGTTGGGCCAGACTGTTGTCGGCCGCAGTAGTGTCGACATGCCTCGATGGACGTATGCGGTTTCGGTTCGCCCGAACGCGTTGACAACATCTCCCCCGACCCACCCCAGCGACCAGATTGATCCATTCGCATCATCCGATCGGCTCGGGCACGCGACCAGAAGGTCGACCAGTTCCCCGACGGCACTCTCGGGAATCGGGTCGGATGCGAACCGCGAGATGTCTCCCCACGAATGTGACGGTTGTTCGTCGGTGGCGAAGATCCGCTGCGCATCCCAGAACCCCATTTCTGTGATGTTCTGGCTGTCCGGCTCCCCCGCTGCGGCGATGACGGGGGCCAGTAGGTCACGCAATTCGTCTGCAGTCCCGATGTACTGGCCGTGCGTATTGACGTGAATTGCCGCTTCGGGTCCGCCGCTCCCGATTTCGGTGGCCTGAGCGTAGGCGTCAGCGTTGAACTCCGCAGGTGCAGTAGCGCTGAGAATGTTGAATGCATTCAGCATCGCGCCCGCAGCATCCGCGCCGCTCCAGTTAATGTCAAAGTGTGTGACGGGGTGCCGCGGAACTTCCGCCAGCGCGAACGTAAAAGCCGTGTTGATCCCGAAACTGCCGCCTGCGCCTCCGCGACACGCCCAGAACATATCCTCGTGCTGTGCGTCGCTGACGTCGAGGATGTTCCCATCCGCGGTGACGATGCGCGTCGCGGTCATCCGATCACTCGCGAGCCCCGCCCAGTGGGTGTTGAAACCGATGCCGCCACCGAGGGCGAGTCCGCCGTAGCAGACAGCAAGGCACGTCCCGCCGGGGAGGAAAAACGGCCCGTCGGCGCTCGCGGTGAGCATCGCTCTGTTGCTCGCTGCGCCACCGAGCACCACTGTGCCGTCACTGTCGTTGATCTGCACTGAATCCAGTGCAGCAATGTCAATCAGCAGACCAGTGGTTGTCGAGAATCCGGCGTAGCTGTGCCCGCCCCCACGGGCCACTGGTTGCACGCCATTCTGCACGGACCACTCCACACACGTCGCCACGTCCTCCTCATCAGCAACCTGCGCGACGGCGATGGGTCTGGTGCTGAGGTACCGGCCGTTCGCCGAAGCACTGCGTGCCTCATATTCGGCGTCACCGGGCCGTAGCAGCGTGCCGCGCAGCCGCGCAGCAAGTTCGTCGAGCGCGCTTGTATCTACCTGGGCGGCGGCTGGTGGGCCGGCGCCATTCGCCGAACACCCGATGAACGTCGCGGTCATACCCGCGCCGAGAAGAATCGCACCCGCGCGCAGTGCCTCGCGCCGGGAGAGGTGTGCGCTCATTCGATTACCTCCACTGCTTCCATCATTCCGAGATCCTCGTGGGAGAGGATGTGGCAGTGCTGCACGAATTGACCGGTGAAGTCCGCGAAATGAGTTTCGAAGGTGAAGGAATCGCCCGTGCCACCGGTAAGAACCCATGTGTCGCGCCACAGGGGTTTGTCGAGTGCTTCACCGTTTATTTTTGTGATCTTGAACGGGTTGACGTGAATATGGAGAACGTGCGCGTGACGCGCTAGCTTCGGGTCAGTCGCGTTGACGATCGTCCACTCTTCCGCCGTTCCGAGCCGCGGCTGATATGGCTCACGTTCGGGACTGTACGGAAACCCGTTGATGCCGAAAGTTTCGAACTCGTTGCCGGGCTCCCGTTCAACCGTGTACCGAACCTCGCGCGTGCGCGCGATCGGCGGCATCGGCGGATCGTACGCGGGAAGCGTCGACGGCAAGTTCATTTCGGGACCCTCGCCGGCCACCTTTAGCGTGAGGATCGGCCGCACCTCGAGTTCTCCAGTACTCATTGGTGGCGGTTCATGCGGGGAATGTTCCTCGGTAGAACCTCCAGGGTCGTTGGGACTGTGCGGCATGCCGGGAATATCTGGATGCTGGCTAGATCCCGGAGTGAGTACGAGGTTGTACGTACCCGGCGCTCCCGCTTTCACGAGTAGCTCGACCCGGTTCCCGGCTGACAGCAGCGCGACGTCGCTCGGCTCCGGTTCGGCAAGAGTGAGTCCGTCCCAAGCGAGGACATTCAAGGCGTGTCCCTCTAACGCCAAGGACATGTATTTGCCCTCGGCAGCGTTGACGAGCCGCCAGCGTTGCACCTCACCCGGATACATGGTGATTTTCGGCGTCAACCGTCCGTTCACGGTGTAGAGGATTTGTGTGCGAGGGAAGAATGACTGCTCAGTGGTGGGGTAAGGGATGGGCTCGGCTAACTGGAAGTCATCGCCGAGCTCGATGGCCTGCAGCACCATCACCTGTTCTTTCGCGGCCCGCACCTCAGGCACCTGGTCGATCTCGCCCCGCACGATGATCATCCCGGCCATCCCTGCCCTCACCTGCTGACATACGGCTCCGTGCCGGTGCGGGTGGTACCAGTGAATTCCTCCTGGGTGATGGGAAGGGATAGGTATCTCATACCGCTGCGTTCCGCCCGGAGCGACGCTGAGAAAAACGTTATCTCCATTCCCTTGCGGGGAAACGTGCAAGCCATGTGTGTGCAGGTTCGTCGTCGTCCACTCGTGGGGACGCGACATGTCAAACGCGCCCATATCCTCATGCGAAACATCGAGTTCCGGCAGATCATTGACCAGATCTATGCGGAGGGTGTCACCTGCCTGAACCTCCCAGGTACGTCCGGGCACCATGCCGTCATAGGTGTAGGTCGTCACTGGCCGCTCGGCGCCCATGTCGACTGACGCGACAACACTAGTCAGTGACACCGCGAGCACACCATCGGCGCTGCGAACTACCTCCGGTACGTGAAACTCATCCGGATCTGCCCTGTCACCGTCCGCCTCATCCCGCATCGACGCGCAACTGACGGCCGCACCACCAAAGACCGTGCCCATTACCGCGCCGAAACCAAGTCGCAGCGCCATGCGGCGACTGACGATCAGCCCCATGGAAGTCTCCCTCATAAGCAGTCGGCGAGAGACTGCTCGGTCCGAACTTTACGCCGCTCGGCGGCAAGCTAACCCCCGAATGCGCGCCTTAGTAGCCCGATATCCAGCGCGCACGTACGGTCGTGACGTGTGCCTAATTCTCCTGGCGTGGCAGGACAATCCAGATGTGCCGCTGATCGTCGCCGCGAATCGCGACGAGTTCTTCCGTCGTCCCACGACGGGAGTGCACTGGTGGGGTACCGAACCCGACGTACTCGCGGGCCGTGACGAACTGTCGGGAGGCACATGGATGGGTGTTACAGCCGGTAAGCGTTTCGCAGCGGTGACGAACTTTCGCGACGGCGCACCAGCTGCGGGAACCTTGTCACGCGGTGATCTGCCGAAGGACTTCCTGCTCGGCGACCTGTCTGCGAGGGAGTACTGCGATGCGGCCACCGCCCGGGGCGGTGAGTTTGGTGGGTTCAGTCTCTTCGTGAGCGACGGCTCTGAGCTCTGGTGGACGTCAAACCGCGGCGATACTGGTCCCAGCATGGTCCAGCCCGGGATTCACGGACTTTCGAATGCACTTCTCGACACCCCTTGGCCGAAGGTCGTCGACGGGAAGGCCGCATTTGCCGAAGTGGCGGCAACCGACGACGGCTCAGCTGATCCGGAAGACTATCTCGCCGTTCTCACCGACACGACGAAAGCGCCTAGCGGCTCGCTACCGGACACTGGCGTACCCCGGCTGTTCGAGAAGCTTCTCTCGAGCCGATTCATCCGGATGGGCAGCTACGGCACGCGTGCGAGCACTGTGCTGCGTATTCGCGCTGACGGATCGCTCGATCTCACAGAGCGCCAATTCAGCTGGAGCGGAGCGACGTCAACGACTACGCATAGGATTGCGTCGAGCACGTGAAGGAGTGTCATGCGATCCCACATCATGTCAGCACGCGATATCGAGTTTCTTCTGTACGAGTGGCTCGACGTGGAGACACTCACCACGAGGAGCCGGTTCGCCGACCACTCACGCGCGTCATTTGACGATGTGCTGCGCTTGAGCGCGGACCTCGCAGCTGAGTATTTCGCCCCGCATTTCCGCAAGAGCGACCTTGAGGAACCTGAGTTTGACGGCACGTCCGTACATGTCATCCCCGAGGTGAAAACAGCGCTCGATGCGTTCGCTAAAGCTGACCTCGTTGGCGCCGCAATGGATTATGAACTCGGCGGTACCCAGCTTCCGCACGTGGTCTTCCAGGCGTGCATGGCGTGGTTCTACGCCGCTAACGTCAGCACCACGGGGTACCAGCTCCTCACTGTCGGGGCAGCGAATCTTCTCCTCGCGCACGGTTCGCCGGAACAGGTTGCCCGCTATGTCAAACCCATGGTTGACGGGCGATTCCTCGGCACCATGGCGCTCTCCGAGCCTCAAGCCGGGTCGAGTCTCGCCGACATCACGACGAAGGCAGTTCTGCAGGGCGATGGCACATACCGCATCTTTGGGCGGAAAATGTGGATCTCTGGAGGTGACCATGAACTGTCCGACAACATTATTCATCTCGTCCTCGCGCGCATCCCGGGAGCCCCTTCGGGCACTAAAGGAATCTCCCTGTTCATCGTCCCGAAGTTTCTCGTCGGCGATGATGGGCAGCTAGGCGAACGGAACGATGTCATCCTCGCGGGCATCAACCACAAGATGGGCTTCCGCGGCACGGTCAACACTGCGCCCGTGTTCGGTGATGGGGCGTTCACACCAGGGAACGCGCCGGGAGCTGTCGGATACCTTGTGGGAGAACCACATCGCGGCCTGGCCTACATGTTTCACATGATGAACGAAGCACGCATCGGTGTGGGACTGGGTGCGACGGCCATCGGATACACGGGGTACCTGAAGTCGCTCGAATATGCACGTTCCCGCCCGCAGGGCCGTCCCGTTACTAACCGCGGCGAAGGCGCCCAGGTCCCGCTCATCGAACATCCCGACGTGCGACGCATGCTGCTGGCCCAGAAGGCGTACGTAGAGGGTGCGCTTGGACTGGAACTTTTCTGCGGCAAACTCGTGGACGAGGTCAAGACCGCGCCCGACGGGGAAGCACGCAGCCGCGCGCAGATTCTTCTAGACGTGCTCACACCGATCGCAAAAAGCTGGCCAAGCCAGTGGTGCCTGGTCGCAAACGATCTGGCCATACAGATACATGGCGGCGCTGGGTACACGCGCGACTACGACGTCGAGCAGCATTACCGCGACAACCGCCTCAACCCTATCCACGAGGGCACGCATGGTATCCAGGCTCTTGACCTGCTTGGCCGCCGCGCGATCGCTGGTGGGGGCGCTTCGCTGTCAGCGCTCGCGCAGACGATGTGCGAAACAGCCGACCGGGCCGACCAGACTGGGGACGTCGAACTTCGCGACTTCGCGACACGATTACGTCGAGCCGCGGAGCGCCTGACCTCCGTCACCGCCACGGTGTGGGCAGACGGCGATGCCGCCGTTGCCCTCGCCAACGCGACCGTCTACCTCGAGGCGGCCGGGCACGTCGTCCTCGCGTGGATCTGGCTAGAGCAGGCGCTCACCGCGCACGGTAAGGCCGGGGACTTCTATGACGGGAAGCGGAACGCGGCGCGGTTCTTTTTCTACTGGGAACTCCCCCGAACCGCACCCCAGTTCGATCTACTCGAGAATCGCGACCGGACAGTACTCGACGCCGCGTCGTCCTCGTTCTGAACCTCAGATCTCCCGCGCATCAACGTGCAGCGATTTGTTGTGCAAGTAAACGGCGGCATTGAGCTTGATGCGCTCCTTTTCCTGCTCCCCCAGTTCACGCCGCACCTTGCCGGGGACGCCCGCGACGAGAGACCCAGGCGGGATCTGCGCGCCCTCGGGAATCAGTGCGTTTGCGGCAATCAGCGTGCCGGCGCCGATCTTTGCGCCGTTCAGCACGGTCGCGCCCATACCAACCAGCACATCGTCCTCTACAGTGCACCCGTGCAGGATCGCGTTGTGTCCGACGGACACACCTGAGCCGACCTGCAGCGGCATGCCTGGGTCAGCGTGCAACACACAGCCATCCTGGATGTTTGTCTGTGCACCGATCGAAATGGACTCCAAGTCACCTCGCAGCACCGCGTTGTACCAGATGCTGACGTCCGCAGCGATCGTCACGCGTCCGATTACTGCGGCGTTCGGTGCGATCCACGCGGTACTGTCGATCTGCGGTACGTGCTCGCCGAGCTGAATAATCATGCGGACGACATTACTCGCGGGCGCACTCTGTGATCAGCGGTACCAGGGCGGCTCATTACCCGGTTTCCATTTGACGTTGCACCCAATGCTCGGAATCTGATCGCCGGGCACTGGCCGCCCGCTGAGCACGGCATCGACTGCGGCCGAGAGATTCTCACCGGTCACTGCCTCATTGTTTCCTGGTGTCGAGGCATCGAAACGACCACGATAGACGAGTCGCCGACCGGAGTCGAAGAGGTACAAGTCTGGTGTACACGCGGCGTGATACGCCAGCGCTGCCGACTGCTCTGCGTCACTCAGGTAGGGGAAGTTCCACCCCCACGCCCGGGACTGCTCGGCCATACGTTCGGGCACTTCGTCGGGATACGCATCGGGGTCGTTGCTGTTTATTCCGACGACGCCGATGCCCGCATCGGACCATCGCGCCGCTGCTTCGCCGAATGGCTGTGCGATGTGTTTGACGAACGGACAGTGATTACAGAGAAACGCGACGAGCGTTCCCTTTTCGCCTGCGACATCGTCGAAGGCCCATAGCTTCCCCGCGGGGTCTGGAAGCGAGAACTGTGGCGCCTCGGTCCCCAGCGGGATCATCGCTGAATTTACGGCAACCATACGGCCAGCCTACGCTGGCATCAGGTCCGCTCGCCGCTCCGCTACCATCTCCCTGATCGCCTGCATCACGGTCACCGAAGCTGGTCTGCGCAGCCGCCGGGGCGCAAGGCAGCCTGTGAACTCCAGTGTGATCGCCACATCCTCCGGGAGAACGCGACGCAGCGTGGGCTCTCGCTCGGCAACAAAAGCGGGCAGCAGCCCGATCCCTGCCCCCGCCAGCGTTGCGGCGGCCTGCGCCTGCACACTGGTTGAGCCGAACGTCACCGCATGGCTACCGATCAGGCGGCTCAAAACGTCCAGGTCCTCCACGCGGAGCAGACCCTCGATGTAGTAGATCAGCGAATGTGCCCGCAACTCCGCCGTGCTAGCCGGCAGCCCCCGCTCCTCTTCATACTCAGCGGAGGCGTAAAGGCCCAACAAGTAGTCAGTGAGCTTCTCCGCGCCCGGCCGGCTCACCACGGGCTCACCCACGCCGATCTCGATGTCAGCGCCGATTCCATAGGCGCTCAGCCGAGTCTGCGTGATGATCTCTACGGTCAGTTCAGGATTGATCCTGTGCAGATCTGCCATAAGCGGCGCAATGAAGTACGCACCAAACGCTTCGGTCGTGGCGATGCGCACCAGACCGGAGAGCGCGCGGTCCCGCGGGATCGTATTGACAAGGTCACGAACATCGGTCAAGGCCGACTCAATCTGTTCACACGACACGAGAAGCCGTTCACCAACCTCAGTCAGCTCACACCCGCGTGTACCTCTGACCAGTACGGGCGTGCGCAACTCGGCCTCGAGCGCCGATATGCGCCGCGACACCGTCGCATGATTCAGTCCGAGAGCCGAGGCCGCACCGACAAGTGAACCGCAGCGAGCTATCTCAAGCAGCACGACGAGGTCGTCAGCACGCATGTGATCACCCGATTCTGTCCCCATTCCCGACCAGGCATGTGCAGAACTGCACAGCTGGCTTACAGAAGTTCCTCTTCACTGGATTTGTAATCTAGCCCACGCTTGTCCTAACCCCTAGCGGAAGGACTGCGCGTGAAGACCCTCGACCCTTTAGAGGTACGCACCCTCTTGGGCAAATTTGCCCGTCCGGATCTCACCGCGAAACACACCACCGCGCTGATGACGGAGTGGTCGAAGATTGCGCTTGGAATGTCCGAAATCGAGATTCCACAGCGCGACGCTCAGTATGGCGACGCCCAATGGCGAGAAAACCCTTTTTATCGACGGCTGGCGCAAAGCCACATCGCGTGGGCCGAATACGTCGATGATTTCTTTGATGACGAGACTTGGGACTGGGAACGCCGGGAACGCGCCCGCTACCTGAGCCGGATACTCACCGGCGCGATCTCACCTGCGAACTACCTGTTCACGAATCCCGCCGCCACGAAGAAGGCGATCGACACAGCAGGCCTGTCGCTGCTTAAGGGCGCACGCAACTTCGTTCGCGACGCCATCACCAACCGTGGACTACCGCGCATGGCCGATACCGAGCCCTTCAAGGTGGGCGAGAACGTTGGCTGCACCAAGGGCGCGGTGGTGCACCGCGAGGAAATGTTCGAGATCCTCCAGTACAGCCCGACCACTGCAACGGTTCGCCAGCGGCCGCTCCTTTTCGTTCCGCCCCAGATCGGCCGTCACTACATCCTTGACCTCACGCCTGGCCAGTCAATGGTGGAACACGCCGTCAATTCGGGCATGCAGACGTTCATGCTCGTGTGGAAAAACCCGCAGCAAGGCAAGGCATCTCCACATGGCTGGGGTATCGACCAATATGTCGCGGCTCTGGCCCGCGCGTTCGAGGTGGTTCGTGCGATCAGTGGAGCCGACGATCTGAACCTCGTTGGTTTCTGCGCGGGCGGTTCCATGAGTGCGCTCACCCAGGCGCATCTCGCCGCCGAGGGCCGCAATCCGATTCACTCGGCAACGTATCTGGTCACGATGATCGACACCCGCAAGCCGAACTTGGTGACCACACTCGCGACCCGCGGCATCAAATCACTTGTTGGCGGCTGGGCTGACAAGGATTGCGTGATCGACGCGAAAACCATCGCGCATAACTTCGCGTGGATGCGACCAAAGGACCTGGTGTTCGGAAACCTCATCAACAGCTGGCTCAGGGGTGAGGATCTTCCCGCTTACGACCTGCTCGCCTGGAATGACGACGTCGTGAACATTCCGGCAGCATTCATCAGGGACAGCCTAGCGCTGATGTCGAGTGGTGACTTGATCAAGCCGAATACGGCGACGGTCCAGAACACTCCGATAGATCTGTCGAAGGTAACCGCCGACAGTTTCGTCGTCGCCGCGCAGACCGACCACATCACCACGTGGGAGCCCTGCTATATGACGACACAAGCTCTAGGTGGTGACAGCGAGATGGTTCTGGTGAACAAAGGCCACATCCAGACGATCGTCAGTCCCGTTGCCAAGTCTCGCCAGAAGTTCTGGACCGCCAAAGCGGACGAGTCTGATCCACTCATGTGGCTGGGCAAGGCCGAACAGAAGTCCGGCTCATGGTGGACCCACTGGACAGAGTGGATCCAGCCCCGCTCAGGTGACGAGATCACCGCACCGACAAATCTCGGCAGCACGACCTATCCGCCTCGTGAGGCGGCTCCTGGTACGTACGTTCACGAGAAGTGAGGAAAACAATGGCTTCGATCATGGTGGAGCGATCCGGACGCGTAGCGCTTCTGACGCTGAATCGTCCCAAAGCTCTCAATGCGCTCAACCTGGCAGTGATGCAGGAAACTGTCGCAGCTTTGAGGGAACTGGACCGTGACCCCAGTGTCGGCGCGATTGTCATCACCGGTTCTGAGAAGGCGTTCGCAGCAGGCGCCGACATCAAGGAGATGGCCCCGAAAACCTTCGCTGACGTGTTCCTTGAGGACTGGTTTGCCGCATGGGATCAGCTCGCACAACTGCGCACACCGACGATCGCAGCGGTTTCTGGATATGCGCTTGGCGGCGGATGTGAGCTCGCGATGCTGTGCGACATCCTGATTGCGTCAGATACCGCGAAGTTCGGCCAGCCCGAGATCAAACTTGGTGTCATTCCCGGCATAGGTGGATCGCAGCGCCTGACCCGCGCGGTCGGTAAGGCGAAAGCCATGGATCTTTGCCTCACTGGCCGATTCATGGACGTCGACGAAGCAGAGCGCGCGGGACTTGTGTCACGGGTTGTTCCGGTCGATCAGTTGCGCGACGTCGCCCTCGAAGTGGCGAAGACGATCGCTGACATGTCTCTGCCCATCGCGATGATGGCGAAGGAAGCCGTCAATCGATCATTCGAGACGACTCTGAGTGAAGGCGTGAGGTTCGAACGGCGCGTGTTCCACTCGACCTTCGCGACTGATGATCAGAAGGAAGGGATGGCGGCGTTCATCGAGAAGCGGAAACCGCTGTTCTCGCACCGGTAGAGGTTTTACCCGGTGTCCGTCTGCCCACCTTTGAGCGACAACGTCCAGCCTTACTAGATTTTGTCGCTCAGAGGTGGGCAATCGGTTCTGCCTCACAGCGCACGTCACGAAGGACGGTCAATGATCACCGCGCAAGCCAGACCCCATTCAGTTCGCGATGTGACGGTGCTGGGCTACGCGATCCGGGTCGCGATCTGGCCAGGAAATCCGCAGAGTGCAGAAGGAAACACGCCGCTTCTCATGATGAACGGACTCGGCGGACGGATCTCGATGCTCACGCCTCTCGCCGAATCGCTCCGTGGGGTTGAGGTCATCGCATTCGACGTACCGGGCGCCGGAGATTCACCACCGCCGAAGCATCCCTACATACTCCCGATGCTGGCCTCACTCGTGCGGCGCATGCTCACGAAACTCGGTTACAGCACAGTCGACGTTTTCGGGCTGTCCTGGGGCGGGATGCTCGCGCAGCAGTTCGCCCTGCAGAACCCGCTTCGCTGCCGCAAACTGATACTCGCGGCCACTATGCCGGGGCTGCCGATGGTTCCCGGAAGCCCCGCCACCCTTTACAGGGTGTCCACACCGCGACGCTTCAACGATCCTGATTACCTCCGTCGCGTCGCGGGTGACATCTACGGTGGCGCGCTGCGAAGCCGTGAAATTCCTGTAGAGCAGCACGCAGGGCGTGTCAGTCGGCGCGGCTATCTGCTTCAGCAGCTTGCCGTCACCGGATGGAACAGTCACTGGTTCATGCCGCTGCTGCGCCAGCGGACACTGATACTTGCGGGCAACGACGATCCGATCGTCCCACTGGTCAACGCTCGCTGGATGGCGCGGATGATCCCGAACAGCCGCTTACACGTCATCAACGACGGCCATCATTTCTTCCGGACCAGCCTCGAAGAAACTCGAGACCAAATGCTGGATTTTCTTCTGAACGAGTGACGGCCCATCGAGGCAATCCTGAACGGGTCACGCAAACCGGCCTCACGGTTGCGCGCAGGCGAGCACAATGTGCAGGAGAAGATCATGAGGAGGAGTCACCGTGTCCCCCCTATCCCCCCTGTCGATCACGCGGCCCCTCTCGTATCTGCGCGGCCAGACAGTCAATTTTTCACCGGACGACTCCGGCCGCAATCCCCGGACAGGCCCTGGGTTCACGCTCGAAGTTCTCGCGCACGACGGCGTGCCCCTGCCTGAGACGCATGTGCGCACGGCAGGCACTGTCACCGGCCTCGACGTCGGCCGAACGACCAACATTCGTTTCGGCTCCACAATGCAGCACGTCAAAGTCCGGCTGACGCACCATGGCCGCCCCGCGAACGTCGCGGTGCTGAACTTCGCCGGACATGTGTTACTCGGAAAGACGATGACGGTCGGACCTCGCATCCCGGAAGAACTCGCCTTTCATCACACGGGCATTCATTCAATGGAGATCATCGCGCTGGAAGAAGACGTCCTGCTATCGCGACTGTGCTTCTCACGGTGGCCCATTCCCTGGTGGTGACAGGCGGTGTGAACTACACCACGATGCCCGCTGTCGGCCGTAGACTTACCATCACGTTCGACACCTATGGATGGGGTATTTAATGTCACCTGCTGACGACAATGGTTCCGACTCAGCCGCTATCTCCGGAGACCCGGTCCAGCGACTGACGGACCTGCGAGAACGCGCCAAAACTGACCGTGCAGCGGCATGCGGTGAGGTGTGGGCGTGGTTACGTCAGCTCCGCGATAGCGACCTTCGTGATTACGATCGGGCGGCCCGCGAACTCGAGACGCTGTTCCGGGCGGGACGTCCCCCAGCGGAGCTTCACGGTCGAACCGAGGGCATGCTCGTGATGACCACGACGCTTCCGATTCTGGACCGAACCGTCACGGCTGTCACCGACCTCTGGATGCCATGGGAAGGCAAACGCTTCGCCCCCGAGGGCGGCTCCAACCGCATTTCCTCACGCGCGTCGACACCATTGCGGTTGCTGTGGCCGTTGTACTCGATGACGCAAACTGAGGACGGCACGCTCGCATTCGAGTTCAAGACACATGTTGAGGAAAGCCGCGACAAGGATGCAGAAGATCAGAAAGTGCTTGTCATCGACTACAAGTCGATCGAAACCAACCCGCGGCTGCTGATTCGCAGCATCCGGGATGAACTCGTTGAACTCGCACCCGGCGTCTTCCTCGGAAAGATCCTGTTCCGCGTAGCCGGCAAGTACATGAAGATCGGATTCTACGCGCTGCACAAGGTGGACTGAATGCGAGAACACCAGTGACGACTTCACTCAGCTCACGGTGAATGCTGTCGCCACTGGTGTTTCGCAGTAGTCATTACCGCCCCGGCAAGAACTTCAGGGCCTTAATGCCGTAGGGCAGAATCGGCGCCCACACCTTCAGTGGCAGGAAGGACGGCCCCCCGAGGTTGAGCACCCGCTGCGTCGCAATGGTCTGCGGTTCGGTGTACTTCAGCAGGCCTTCTGCGCCGTGCCGGCGCCCCATTCCTGATGCGCCCATGCCACCCATCGGGGCATCCGTGCTGCCGAATGCCGGACCGTACCCCTCGTTCACGTTCACGGTCCCTGCACGTACACGAGCGGCGATCGCTTCGCCCTCGGCTGTGGTGGCCGCCCACACGCTGGCGTTGAGCCCGTACTCGGTGTCGTTAGCGCGCTCGATCGCTTCATCCACAGAATCGACTGCATAGATCGACACAAGAGGCCCGAAGGTTTCTTCCTGAGCGCATCGCATATCGGGTGTCACATCGGTGAGGACCGTGGGCTCGAAGAAGCACGGCCCCAGGTCGGGGCGGGGCTGCCCGCCAGCAACTACTGTCGCGCCCTTCGCGACGGCATCTTCTACGTGTGCCCTGACGGTCTCGAGCTGGTCGAGCGAAACGAGACTTCCCATCGCCGGGCCAAACTTGTATCCCGCGCCGATATCCATGGCTGCAACTTTGTCCCGGAAAACCGCGGTGAAATCGGCCGCAATTGACTTCTCGACGTAGATCCGCTCGATTGACACGCACAACTGTCCCGAGTTGGAGAAGCATGCGCGGGTTGCGCCTTCCGCAACTTTGAGCAGGTCTGCACCCTCAGCGACAATCATGGCGTTCTTGCCGCCGAGTTCAGCGGAGAAACCGACGAGGCGTGCCGCTGCCTTCTTGGCGAGCGCCTGGCCGGTCGCGGTTGAACCAGTGAACATGATGTAGTCAGTGTGCTCGATGATCTCAGTTCCCACCACGGAGCCCGGACCTGGGACAACCGCGAAGAGTTCACGCGGAAGACCCGCTTCGTAGAGAAGTTCGGCGCATGCCAGCGCGCAATAGGGCGTGTTGCTATCCGGTTTGACTACTACGGCGTTACCCGCGATCAGCGCGGGAATCGCGTCCGACACTGCGAGTGTCATCGGATAGTTCCACGGCGAGATCACGCCGACGACGCCCTTCGGCTGATGCCGGACGACTGTCTTTGTCAGTCCGGGGAGCATGCCTTGTGCCGCGCGCGGCTCGAGCAGCTTCCGCGCCGTGCGCGCGTAATACCGTGCGTTGAGCGCAATGTCGAGAACTTCCTCGAGCGCTGAGACTCTGGCTTTGCCGGTCTCAGCCTGGGACATGTCCATGAGTGATTCACGGTTATCGAGTACGAGCTTGTAGTAGCGGTGGAAGATCTCGGTCCGTTCCTTGACGGATCTCTGCGCCCACGCGGACTGCGCCGCGCGAGCGTTGTCAATCGCCTCGCGGGCGTCAGCCGCGGTTGCGACCGCGACTTTCGCCATTGTCTGGCCGGTGAAGACTTCGACGACCGGACGTGTCTCGCGCTCACTGCCCGCTGGGATCGCAGCGAGATCAGCGAGGCGCTCAAATGTCTGTGGGGCTGGTGCTGGCATTACAGGCGTACTCCCTTAGTACTGGCGACAGATACTGCCGCCGTGTAGTGAAATTGAGGCGTTCAGCTGTGGCGGGCGCGGTCTTCATAGTCGCGACGCGCTGTGACGTCGAGGTCCGTCACGAATTGGGTGTCGGCGCCGAGGAGACGGCCAATGCGCTCATAAAACCCATGCGGAAAGAAGTGCTGCGCGCGTACGAGCGAACCAGCGAGCCCGGTCACTCGGGTACGCGGGACCGGCTTCTCGATGACGCGCGCTATCGCTGCGGCGATCTCCTCCGGTTCTGCTGTCCTGATGCCACGGATCCCCTTGGCGCCCGATGCGAGTTGAGTGTTGGTGATCGTCGGCAAGATGCACGATACTGTCACGCCAGAACCGCGGACCTCTTTGCGGACGGAATCACTGAAGCCGAGAACTGCATGTTTGGTCCCGCAGTAGGAGGCGAGACCCGGGAATGTCATTTCGCCCGCCAGAGATGCAATGTTGATGATCTGACCGGCTCCGTGCGGAAGCATGCTTCGCAGTGCGATCTTGGTTCCGGTGATCACACCGAAGACGTTGATTTCGAACATCCGCCGGACGATCGTTTCGTCCTCATCTATCACTAAGCCAACCGGCATTATTCCCGCGTTGTTGATCAGCACGTCCACAGGGCCAGCCTGAGCTTCAACGAAGGCGAAGAATTCTTTGAATGATTCCGCATCGGTGACGTCGAGACGCTTGTGGGCGACAGTACCGAGATCATCCGCCGCGGTCTTCAGCTGGGCTTCGTCGATATCGCCAATCGCGACCTTTGCGCCCTGCGCGATCAAATGTTTCGCGGTGGCGTAACCGATCCCACGCGCGCCTCCGGTGATTGCAACTACCCGGCCTGCCAGTGGTGTGCTCATGAACTCTCTCCCAGGTTCGTACAGCGTGCTGCGGCACCGCGAGACGCGGTGCCTTCCAGTGTGCGCTTTAGCAGCGTCCAGAATCTCGGGTTGGGAGGCCGGACTTTCCGGCAAGTTTTGTACTCTGGATACAAACGGAATTGGTCGCGGCGCGAGACGGTGAGGGAAATGGCCGAACGTGATAGCGAAATCGACCAGTGGATCGCGCGGGTGACCGCCGACGCCCTGCAGCCGAGCATGCTCGAGTACTTCACGCAGCGCGTCAACGATGAGATCATGCTGCGGTTGCCCGAACTCGCTGACGATGATGAGTTTCGCCGCGATTTGCACGCCAGCACTGTCGCCCAGCTCAGGACATTCATGGCGACGGCGACAACACCGAGCGCCGAGTATCAGCCGCCTCCCGAAGCTGTTGCCTTAGCCCGCACTGTCGCCCGGCGCGGCATGGACGTGCAGATATTGCTCAAAATATATGGCACCGGCCGCACCACCGCGCTCACACTTCTCAACGAGATCGTGCAAGAGATCCCAGTCGATCCAGAGCTGAAACTCGCCGCCATAGTCGACTTGTGGGGTCTCGCGATGCGCTGGCTAGAGCTGTCCACCGACGTGCTGCTCTCCACGTACACCAAGGAACGTGAAGCGCTGATGCGCGGCGCGCTCGCCCGCCGTGCTGAAACTGTCCACGGCCTCTTGCGTGGCGAGAAGCTTCCCGTCGACGACGCCTCCGCCCAGCTCGACTATCCGTTACGGCGCCACCACACAGCAGCGGTGCTCTGGACCGACCAGGATGACCCTGGAACTGACATCCTCCCGCAATTGGAAGCCGCAGCGCAGGCGATCGCTCGTGCTCTCGGGGCAGCGCGGGCACTCACCGTGGCGTCCGGAGCTCGCGGATTGTGGGCGTGGATCGCAACTGTCGAGTCGCCGGACCTTGACGCCCTCGCCCTGATCAGCGCGTGGCCTGCGCACCTTAGCGCGGCGGTCGGAACCCCAATGCGCGGCGTCGCGGGGTTTGTTGCCAGCCACCGTGAGGCGATCGCTGCGAACCGGGTCGCGGCCGCGCGTTTCGGGAGTGCACGGTTCACCCGTTACGACGAGGTTCAGATCCCGTACCTCATGGGGCTCGATCGGGATGCGCTGCGTACATTCGTCCAACGGGAGCTGGGAGAACTCTCTTCGGATGATGACACTACGGCTCGTTTACGCGAAACTCTGCGCGCCTATTTCCTCGCGGGCAGCAGTCCCGCGCGGGCAGCGCGTCAGTTGCAGGTGCACAAAAACACCGTTCGCTATCGCGTGGAGCAGGCGCAGGCGTTACTCGGGGACGCACTTGCTGAGCGCCGCCTTGAGGTTGAACTCGCCCTCGCGTGTGTGGAAACCTACGGAATTGACGCCCTAAAAAGATCTTGAAAACTGCATGTTTAATTTATTGATGAAATGGGTACTATTCATCATTAGGTGAGCTGTAACCATTCTTTACTTTCCTGAGAATTACTTACAGATTCTCGATATATGTTGCCTGCGACAATCAAGGCTTTTATGATGTGGCAATGGCTGAGCGAGGCGCAGAACCCGAGGTGCATCCTGTCCGCCGCCGCGCACTCAAGGCAGTGCGGCACCTCTTCACTCCATTATTGCCTGACGACTATCTCGAACTAATTAACCCCCTGTGGACGACGAAAGAACTGCGGGGCCGCGTGGAAAAGATCGAATGGCAGGGCAGTCAGGCAGTTACCGTTTCGATCATGCCCGGCTTCAACTGGCCGGGACACAAGCCAGGGCAGTACATCAGGCTCGGTGTGCTTATTAATGGCAGGTTTCATTGGAGGGCCTACTCCCTGACATCCGATCCGGATCCAGAAGATGGCCTGGTCAGCGTCTCACCCAAGGTCGTCGAGTCCGGAACCGTGTCGCCGTATCTCGTCCGTCGGATTACCCCCGGTACGATCGTGCGCCTCGGTGAGATCGAGGGCGTATTCACGCTTCCAGATCCGCTGCCGGAGAAGATGCTGTTTATCAGCGCTGGCAGTGGGATCACGCCCATCATGAGCATGTTGCGCAGCCTCGACCACCGGGAAGAGGTCAACGACGTCGTGATCGTTCATTCGGCGCACAAAGCGGACGAAGTGATGTTCGCGGATGTGCTGAAAGATCTCGATGATCGCTATCCCGGATTCAGACTGCACCTCCGGATAACTGAACACGACCAGCAATTCACCGTTGACCAGCTGGACGACGTCTGCCCTGACTGGCGCGAACGGGAGACCTTCTGTTCAGGCCCAGGGGAAATGACCGATTCCTTTCTCGATCACTTTGAAGAAAATGGACTATCAGACCACATTCACTATGAGCGTTTCCAGCCGGTAATTGGCGGCCAAGGCAAGGGCGGAGCGGGCGGGAAGGTTCACCTCACACATAGCAAAGTGACGGCCGAATGCGACGGCGAAACGCCAATTCTGGAGGTCGGCGAGGAAGCCGGAGTGAAAATGCCCTACGGCTGCCGCATCGGGGTGTGCCATACATGCGTCGGCACACTGCTGTCCGGTCAGATCCGTGACCTGCGGAGCGGCGAAGTCGGCGGCAGCAAAGGCGAAACGATCCGCACGTGCGTCAACACCGCTGAAGGTGACATCGCCATCAGTCTGTGAAGCACCTCGAAAGGAGCATTCCGACAATGAACACGAAATCACCATTCGCCCATCTGACTGAAGATCAGATTCTGGAGCTGGAGAAAGAGTTCGACCGGATCCATGAGGAGGTCTACAACGACCTCGGTGAGCGCGACCGGCGCTACATCAAGACTGTCATCTCAGCGCAGCGCCAGCTCGCTGTAGCAGGGCGGGTTCTCCTCCTGGCCTCGCTCAGCCGCACCAGCTGGATCGCGGGGACCGCTTGCCTGGGCACGGCGAAGATCCTCGAGAACATGGAGATCGGGCACAACGTGATGCATGGTCAGTGGGACTGGATGAACGATCCGGACATCCACTCGTCGACCTGGGACTGGGACACGGCCTCGACCGCTCACGCCTGGAAGCATTCACACAACTACATTCACCACACCTATACCAACATCATCGGCAAGGACAAAGATCTCGGTTACGAGATCATGCGGATAGACCCGAAACAGCCCTGGCATCCGGGGTACCTGCTCCAACCGCTGTACAACCTCGCCTTGACGGCGCTTTTCGAGTGGGGCGTCGCAGTTCACGACATGGATATCGAAGCAATTCGGCGGCGCGAGAAGCCTCTGAGCGAAGTGTGGGAGGACCTCAAGGGAATCTCAGGTAAAGCACGCGCACAGATCATCAAAGACTATATTGGCTGGCCGCTCGTGTCCGCACTGGCCGTCGGCGCCGCTCAGACCGCCTCGCAGGGCCGCATGGTGAAGCCCAAGAGCGAACCGATCCGGCAGCTGCTGCCCGGTTCGTCGAAGCGCCGCACACTCAACAGGCTGATCGGCGCAGCCGACGCGGTCCTCCCTGTGGCGAAGCGCGCGTTCGTTGCCACTCTGGCTGCCAATGCGACAGCAAACCTGATCCGGAATGTGTGGAGCCACGCGATCATCTTCTGCGGTCACTTCCCTGACCAGACATACACCTTCACTCAGGAAGAAACGGAGAACGAAAGCCGCGGCGAGTGGTACCTGCGCCAGCTCGTGGGCGCCGCCAACATCGAAGGCACTCCACTATTCCACGTCATGAGTGGCAACCTGGGATATCAGGTCGAGCACCATCTGTACCCGGACATGCCGAGCACGCGATACGCCGAGATCGCGCCGAAGGTCAAAGAGATCTGCGAACGCTACGAACTCCCCTACAACACCGGGCGCTTCGGGCACCAATGGGGCGTTGTACATCGCACTATCTTCCGGCTCGCATTCCCGGGCGGGAAGCCCCGCCCCAAGCCCGGACCGTACAAGCGCACCGAAGACGAGAAGCCACCAGCGCGCCTGAGTGAAGCTTCCAGGTATCGCGCCCGGATGCCAGCTTCGAGCGCGTAGCCGTCACGTTTGCCCGCCAGGTTGCTGGGGTACCGCATTCCCATGCGCGTTCTCACCTTCAATCGCACCGATTCCGTACACGCGGCCGTACGAGGGGTAGTCGCGGCTATGAGTATGACCGGGATGCGGGCACTCAGCACTAAGGCGGGCATCGTCAAGGAAACTCCACCGGAAATGATCGCCGACCAGGAGGTTCCGCATCTAGTGGACCGGCTGCCCGACCCGGCAGCTGACTCGCTTCTCGTCTTAGCGCACTGGGGATACGGAGCCGCTGGCGGCGCATTCTTCGGTGCACTGCCTCCGCCGATCCGACAGTCCCGGTGGATGGGTCCGGCGTACGGTTTAGCGCTGTGGGCAGCGTTCGAGGTGATACTCGAACCGGTCTTCGGAATCCGGCTACGCCGGAAGCGCCCGCCACCCGAACGGGCGGCGCTCGCTGCCGACCACCTCCTTTACGGTCTGGTGCTGAACGAACTGCGATCCCGGCCCAGCAAGTAGCTCGGTACGGCACGCAAGCCTCGGGCTCGCAAGGTGAAGAGGAAACCGGCGAGCAGTGCGGCAGTCAGAAGCGAGACAGTAGTCGCGACGCCCAGCGATACCGCCAGAATGCCCGCACAAAGCGGTGCGAATACCGCAGGTACGGTAGCCACCAGGCCGAGCGCGCCGCCAGCACGGCCGCGAAGCTCATCGGGCGTTACTTCTAGCATTGTTGCGGAGACGGTCACCTGCCATAGCGGCTGGGCGGCCAGCAGGAGCGAGTAGCCCACGGTTGCTGCAACTGGATCACCCATCACCATCATCGCCAGGGCGATGGCACCAGCGAGAAGCGAGACACTGAGCAGTACATGAGCTGAATGGTGCCGCTGCAGCCGCGGCACCATCAGGCTGCCACCGATCCCGGCACCATAGGCTGCGGCAAGAGCGAACCCCACCGCCACCACCGCCGCCCCCGTATTTGTCAGGATGACGATCAGGACGAGGCCGGCGCCATTTGTGACCAATACGGAGAGCGCGCCGATCAAAGCGGCGGGCCGGAGAAAAGGATCCCGCCACACGAACCTGAACCCGTCGCCCAGCGATGCCTGAACATGAGAGTCTTCGAGGCTTGCCGTTCGCAGTGGAGATTTCACCGCTGACGCCGTAGACGCAGCAGTCACAAATGAGACGGCATGCGCGGCGAACGGCAGCACCGGCGCCATCGCGTACAGCGCTGTGGCGAGGGGCGGGCCGGCCAGCCCTGCCGCATAACCGCGGCCCTCCACCAGACTGACAGCGCGCGTAAGTTCGCCGTCACCAACAACGTGTGGGAGGGCGGCTTCTTCTGCTAAACCGCGAACACACCAGGCGGCGCCAAGCACTGCACCGACAGTAAGGATGTGGGCGAGAACAAACGAGTTGGCGGAAACAGTGGCGGCAAGCGTTGTCGCGGCCCCCGCACCGAGCAGATCAGCTCCCACCATCGTGCGTTTACGGTCCGCGTGGTCAACAATCCATCCCGCGGGCACATTGAACAGCGCGAACGAAGCCATCGTGACAGTTGCCGTCATCCCCACGATCGCTGGCGAACCCGTCATAGCGAGTACCCACAGCATGATCGCGATTCCGTAACCACGGCTCCCGAGCTCGGAGACTGCCTGCCCCGTCCACAGCAGGGTGAAGTCTCGTCGCGAACCCGCGCGCGCACCGGTTTGTGTGGCCACGGTTAAGCGCTCTCCAATGGAATTCCCAGTGCGGTGACCCCGAGAACTGGTTCCGCGGCAGGATCAGCCCCGATCATCCGTTCGAGCAGTTCGTCACGGACTGCGGTGGCGGTCACCGCTCCGAGCCCTAGGGCGGATGCGGATACCAGCACCGTCTGACTGATGTGACCGACTTCGATGAGTATGTCGCGGTACGCGCGCGCCGAAGCGTACCTCCATGATGTCCGCTCCAGCACAGCGGTGTAGACGAACAGAGCGGCACACTCGCTGAGCCATGGCTGGTCTCCCACAGCCGCCCGCATTTCGCTGGCAGCAACTTTGGCGCCAATGCGTTCGAAGCCGCCCCGGTGCGCGGCGAAATGGTAGAGCCCCTCGTCGAGCCCATCGACGTTGCGGCTGTAGAGGTAAAGCTCGATAGGGCTTCGAGCGCCAGCCGATGGGCTGGTTTTCAGCACGACTTGACCTAACGCGGGATGGTCAATCACCTCGACAGCGCCCACAGCCAATTGCGCAACGATGCCTAGCTGCTCCAATGGTGCCGCATCTTGAGTGAATTGGCGCACCGAACGCCGACCGTACAGAGCATCTACCAAACGGGGCCGCATCCAAGCTGAATCATCCGGGCGGCGCTGCGCCACCGGGACCACCGGCGCATCGTCGAAGGTACGCCAGGGCGAAGGCGGTGGATCGCTCAGCGCGCGGTCCACAGACATCATCTCGTCTTCGATCACGCTATAAAAGCGTGCGTCCGTTGTCGTGCGCGCGGAGAAATGCTGGTACTCGGGCCCTCTGCCCCAGCGACCCCATTCCTTGGTCAGCTGCTCCTCGCGAACGTGCTGATCTGAACCGTACTCGACAAGTACACCTTCCTCGAGGAGACGTGACGCTATCGCATGATCGAGCGAGCCGCGCGTACCGATCGATTCGAGTTCACGCCACACCCCAAACCAGCGGACGATCCGCAAGCTCTCGTCCGTGAGTGCGAACTGTCGGTGGTTGACGTAGTCGTCCCACACGATTTTCCCATCCTGGGTGAACATCACGGCGTGGTCCGCGGTTTTGATCTCAGGCATGTGTCGTGCTCCCCTCGGGTGCGGTGTCGTGTGCCTCGAAGAGGTCTTTAACCATCGTGTGGACAGCGCGGGATACCGCATCAGACTTCGCTTTTCGCTCCGCCCAGAGCCAATCTGAATGGGTGTTGACTTCCAGAAAGACGGGTCCGCCTGGAGCGTCGAGCAGGTCGAACGCTGCCATTTCGAGACCGAATTGGTTAGCTACTCTCCATAGCGCGACTTCGATGGCGGCGGGGATAGTGCACTCCTCGACGAAGATGGAATCTGGCGTTGTCCACAGCGCCTCTGGTGCTGGCCGGGTGACCGCATACGCAACCATCTGAGCCCCGATGATGTAGACACGGAGTTCTCTGTCGGCTTCGACGAATTCCTGAACCAGGACCGGCGCCAGCTCCGGCGAGGTGTACGTACGTATCGCGTCGCGGCGCAACCGTTCCGGATATACGCCGTGCAGCTGTCCCGGTGCGGACTCGACCGCGTGGTGCCCCAGACTCTTGACTAAGAGATCACCCTCACCAGCAATCGCTTTGAGAGCGCTGGCCGGCACCGATGTTACGGCGGTAGCGGGTATACGCAGTCCGGCTGAGCGCGCCGCCCGTAGCTGACTGATCCGATCGGGCGGGCTGGACCCCGCTGAATGATTGATGCGCCGCACTACGCTCGCCGCCATCGCGTGACCCCATGCGGACCATTGGTCCCGCATGTAGTGCGTTTCGAGACGTCCCGCGCTATGCCTGCCGGTGCCCTGCAGCCTCATTGCCTGCGCGTCGAAATATCTGCGCCAGCACACTACAGGCCGAAACGTGTTCCCCTCCCAGTGCAGCGTGCCCGTGACCGGATCCCAGAGCGTTTCTGCCTGGGTGCACCGATCCGCGTCAATGCGGACCAGTGGGATCCCCTGGGCAGCAAGCTGTAGGGACAATGCGTCTATTTCCTGGTCCGCTGTTCGCGTCAGGGTGAGCACGCATGCTGGCGGGTGGCCAGCGTGGGAGGACTGTCGCTGTGGGTGGCCCACACGCGCCTGGAAGTCCCGGGAGTGTGGGTGCAGTTCTGTGACAGGGCGCTTCGCGCGGAGCAGAAGCGGCATAGCGGGGGTCGTCATCGGTGTGGTTCCTCAGCCGCCGTGGCACCCCTTGCAGCCGTACAGCGGTCGCGACGACATCGTCGCGTACTCGCTGGCGAATGACTCGAAGGCCGCGTCCTCCACGATCACGCGCTCCATTACGTCCGTGTCTGCCGCCTCGATCAACGACCGCGCCATAACTTCGATGCTCATGGTGTTCTCCCTCTTCCGGTGTGGTGGGCCCTTTTTGGACCCACCGTTATCCTCTGAGAGATCTGCGCCACGAAATACCCACCCAAGGGGTGGTCATGCCGTCACCCCGTGAAGTCGAATGCGGTTCCTTCAATCCAGGGTGCGAAGTTTTCTTCGCTTATGTCTTCGCCGCGTTCCTCGAGTTGGTCGAGGAACTCGAGATAGGCGCGCATGGCCGCGCGTGCTTCTTTCGTCGACCCGGCTGCAACGAATTCCGCACGCTCACGGTGTAATCCGCTTGCGAGCGAGGGATCCCCGTACACCGCATGTTTGATTGCCTTCACGGCTGCCGGTGACCGGCGGGCCAGGCGTTCGGCTGTCTCGGCGGCGAATTCAAGGAGCCGTTCCGGCTCAACGAGGTGGTGGACATATCCGATCTCTCGGGCCTCATCGGGGCTGAGCGGACGGCCTTCCAGCATGATTTCGAGGGCCCGTGCGTGCCCCACTGCCCGCGGAAGACGCTGAGTGCCACCGCCGCCGGGAATGATTCCGACACAGATTTCTGGCTGCCCGATCTGGTATGGGCCGTCAGCCATGATGCGGATGTCGCAGGCGAGTGCGAGTTCGGATCCACCGCCAAGCGCACGGCCGTTGATCGCGGCGATGAACACCTTGTTGAGCCGCTGCATCAGCGCGCACGTCTGGTGATACCGCAGCAACGACTGCGTGCCCTGCGCCGGTGTGCGGCCCATCAATTGCCGTGCTCCTGGAACGTGCTCGATCGCTGACTGCGCGCGCAGCACACTCCCGGCTACTGCCGCCGGTAGTTCCACGCCTGCGGCTTCAACTCCGTGCAAGATTTCCCCGACATCGTAATGCGAAATGAATACATCCTTGACCCCACTGGTCAGAACCACCGCACCAACGGAGTGATCTTTATCTAGGGAAAGGAAAAGCTCGTAGAGCTCATCCATAATCGATCCGGTCAGGAAATTCAGCGGTGGATTTGTCAGCGTGACGGTGAGGACGCGGCCGCGGCGTTCTGTGTGTACAAATGACATTTTCCCAGCTCCTGTCAGGCGGACCTACTTGTGCCTATTAGTCACTTTTCGTTCACTGTGATTCTTGTCTGCAACTGAACGAAATGCCAGTAGTGGAACGATGCATGCGGCGATAATCGCGCCCGTGAGGGCAAGCACTGAATACGACGTGGATGCGACTATGAATCCGGAAGCGAATCCCCCGCCTGCTCCTGCTAGTGCAATTCCGAGATCCACACCACCTTGGATGCGGGCGCGCTGCTGAATCGGCGCCGCGTTTGTGATCATTGTGGTGCCGCTGATGAGTCCGAGGTTCCAGCCCAGCCCGAGCAGCGCAAGTGCCGCGATCAGTCCCGGTACCGACTCGCTCGTGGCAGCGGTCCCGCCGGCCGCGATCAAGGTGACGCCTGCAGCCACGGCGACAAGGCGTGCACCGAACCGGTCCACAAGCATTCCCGAGACAGGTGACGGCAGGTACATCGCCGCGACATGAACCGCGATCACTATCCCCGCAGCGCCAAGGCTGTGGCCGTGATGGAGCATGTGGATCGGCGTCATGGTCATGATGGCGATCATGACGAGTTGCGTCATCGTCATCACCGCCGCGCCTGAAGCGAGCAGTCGCGGTGCGCGCATCGCGCCTGTTTCTGCTGTCTGAGGCGCAGCGGCCGCTATTTCGCGGGCGAGAAGCAGCGGGTCGGGGCGCAGCCCCACGTAGAGCACAAGCGACGCAAGCCCGTACGCCAATGTGGCCAGCATGAACGGGCCCGCAAGCGGCGGTATCCCCCAATGCGACGCGATGTCGCCCGAGAGCGTAACTGTGTTCGGCCCTGCCACCGCGCCTGCCGTGGTAGCGACCATCACGATGCTGATCGCGCTCCCCCGCCGTGCCGGTTCAGCGAGGTCAGCGCCCGCGTACCGCGCCTGCAGATTGGTAGCGAGGCCTGAGCCGTAAATCAGGAGGGAGAGTGTGAGCAGTGGCAGGGATTCAGCCACCGCTGCGATGACGACACCGCCGCTGCCGATCGCACCCGCCGCATAGCCGCTTGCGAGACCAGCTCGCCGGCCCCGGCGCTGCGAGATCTGCCCAACCGCGTACGCAGCCCCGGCCGCGCCGACAGTGAATAGTGCAGCCGGAACACCCGCGAGACTCGTCGAGCCCAGAACATCTTCCGCGAGCAGCGCACCCACGGTGATCCCGGCAGCGAGGCCAGCCCCACTCAGCACCTGAGCAATGACCAGGACGAGCAGTGTCCGGCGCTGCACCAGCGCTTGCTTAGTCATTCTGGCTCCTTCCGGCTCTTCAGCCGGACATGCTTTTAGACGAGCAGGTGCAGAACGTACAGAATCTCTTCGAAAACGTACCCTTTGGACGTACCCGCAGAAAAGCACCCAGGCTCGGCGCAGGGCGGCTCATATCGTGAAGGTGAGGTTCTCCGCGATACGGCGCCCGAGCTCGGAGTCTCCCGTGGACTCGATGTTCTCCCAATTGTCCTGGGCATTCACACGTCCGCCCGCAAGCCGAACGAACAAGCCAGAAGCAAGCCGCAAATGCACTGTTGGATCCGCGTCAAAGGACTCGACGAGATGGGCTCGGCCCTCTACCGCCACTTTAAACGTGCGGGCGAGCGGGCCTGTCAACTCGAGCACAATCCTGGATCCCGCAGGTGCTTGTGCCCTCTTCCCGACAGCGAAGCCGATCGCCCCGGATATCACCTGCATTGATAGGTCGCCTCGCACCCCACCTTCGTCGCCGGGAATGCCGACTGCATCACGAATATCGAGCTCATGCACCCAGCAGTCAAACAAGCGAATAAGCATGAACCCACCCACAGTTGTGGGACCTACCGGACCGATCGTCTCTTCGTTCCATTGCGCGTCAGTCAGGCTCGAGAGGAACTCGCGTCGACGTCCAGTGACCTCCCGGAATATCTGCAGCATCTCGGGCGGGGTATGCGCGCGCAAGTGCAAAACCCATCTTTCGTTGAGCGCACCGATGTCGTTGTGGACGTGCTCGAGGTCCTTGACGTTCGTGTCGGTCTTCGGGGCTCGTTCGCCGAGTAGCAGCGACTCCGTACCAATGATGTGTGAAACAACATCGTGAACCGTCCAGCCAGGAAGTGCGGTCGGTGTGAGCCACTGGTCCTCGGTGAGTTCGCTGAGCAGGGCGTCGAGTGTGGACCATTGTTCGAAGAGCGCCGCGGTGACGGTGCGCTGATCAGGCTGAGACATTAATGACTCCTCTCACGCGTCAAGAGTTAGCTAACCAGGCGGGCTGAGTGCGCGTAGGGTCGGGGCATGAGCCCAGTTCCAAACCTGCTGCCCCTGGGTGAGTGTGCGACTCCCCCTTGGCTATCCGATCCCGACCGTTTGTCCGCTGTGTCCGGTGCTGAAGAACCTTCCTTCCCGGCGGCCGAGTACGAGCAGCGACTCAGCCGAGTACGCGCTGCGATGGCCGGCGCGGGGCTTGACGCATTAGTTGTCTCACGGCCCGCCGCGGTGGAATACCTGTGCGGCTACTTTTCCGCTGAGACCATTCCGCAGCCAGTCCTCGTGACGGGCTCAGACCTCGTACTGTTCGTTCCCGATTTCGAAGTTGGCCGGGCTGTCGCAAGCTCGTGCGCTCCAGAGGTGCGGTATTTCAGGTACGCCGTCGCCCATCTCGCGTACGCGAACGTCGGGGATCACGTCGCCCATCAGGTCGGTACCACCGCACGGGTAGGAACGGACTCTCGCACTCCGATTGCTATCGTCGACGGCCTCCGTGGCGCATCCGTTTCAGTGGCGACGGGAGCGGACATTACCGACACAGTACGGCTCGTGATGTCACCTGCCGAGATCAGCGCGGTGGAAAAGGCAGCGGAATCCACTCAGCGTGGCGTGGAGGCTGGCATTGCGGCCGCCGCGGCGCCCGGAGCCACGGACGCGCAGGTTGCCGCAGCGATCAGTGCCGGTCTAGTCGAGCGGGCCACCTCGCGTTCCGCATGGCAAGTTGTCGTGGCGACGGGCAAGCGGGCCGGTATTCCGCACTCGACGTGGCGTAACCTCCCGCTGGTCGATGGTTCAACGTTCCTCGAGTTCGCGGGAACTCACCATCGGTACCACGCCCCGATCATGCGTTCGGTTTGCCGTGGCGAGCCTTCCGCCCTGGTGAAGACACTGGCAAATCTCTCCGAAACCTGCGTCGCCGCTGTACTGGAGACTGCGCGCGCAGGCGTGGCGTGCAGAGACGTTGCTGAGCAGGTGACGAAGGCTCTCGGCCCGCTCCCCGACGGCGTGGTGTTCCACGAGCTGTACGGCTACCCCGTCGGCCTTGCTCATCCACCCCACTGGATGGATGGAGCCCCGTTCAACATCACGATCGATAACCCTGAGCCATTGGAAGCCGGAATGGTTTTCCACATGCCAGGGTCTTTCCGTTCCATCGGGCTGGGGGGTGTCGGTCTGAGCCAGACTTTCGTGATCGAGGAAAACGGGACGCGCCCGTTGACGCACGGCAAAGCCGAGATGGTGTACCTCTAATGGACGTACTCGTCACCGGTGCTTCAGGGACGCTCGGGCGCGAAGTTGTCGCCCGGCTCCTTGCCCGGGGACACAACGTTCGGGGCGTCAGCCGGAAGCGAAGGTCTTCGCAGCAGAAACACTTCGAGTGGATTCAGGGAGATCTGCGTACCGGAGCAGGCCTGGATCGCGCGATGGCAGGCGCGAAAACGGTCCTTCATTGCGCGACGGGTTTTGGTCGCCATACCGAGGAAAAGCTTGCTCACACGCTCACCGAGGCAGCTCAGCGAACGGCGGTTTCACACGTTGTCTACGTGTCGATTGTCGGCGTGGACCGAATTCCGCTGCCCTACTACAAACAGAAGCTGCGCGCCGAGGAGGTGTTCAAACAATCCGGTTTGCCCGTGACAATCGTTCGCGCCACACAGTTTCATGACCTACTGCGTGCGGTTTTCGCGGCGTCGGCAAAGTCACCAGTAATGCTCGTACCGAACATTCGCTTTCAGCCTATTGATGCGGGTGACGTCGCTGCGCGCCTTGCGTTTGTCGCGGCATCGAGCCCAGAGGAGGGAGATATTGAAATCGGCGGGCCGCGCGTCGAGTCGGCTACGGACCTCGCGCATGCGTACGTGTCTGCCGCTGGCAGAAAACGCCGAATAGTGCCCTTTTCTCTGCCGGGCGCTATCTTCCGCGGATACTCGGAGGGTTACCATCTGAGCCCTGGCAATGCGTTAGGCGAAGTGACGTTTGCGCAGTATCTTGACCGCCACCCCGACCTGCGCCGCGTCGCCTACCGCACTACCTCATAGAACGCTCACCTGTGTTGCGCTTCGACGTGCCAGCTCCGCAGCGTGAATGGCACATCACAGCTCGTCCACGACTGCTGGAAGCCCCACACATGTGGGCCGTGCCGGTCGTACGTGGTCCATGGTGCCCACCATGCCCAGCACGTCACCCTGACGCGATGCATCACGTTGGGGCCGAAACATTGTGAGTACGCGGCAGTTCCGAATACCGGGTTCGCATTGCACGTTTCATGTGCCACCGGAACTGGATTAGCCTGCACGGTTGCTGTCCCGCCGACAACCGTGGCTGCCGTGACGAAAGCAGCAGCGAACAGGCCCGCCGCGACCCGCTTGATCGCGGATTTCATGACGCCTCCTCCCGGGCCGCGCGTCGTACGCGACACGAGCGCCCGGCCCGTTCCCAAATCGAATTGATGGCACCCTACTTAGGTAGCCATACAAACATTGTATGTGATACAGGTCACATTTGATCAAGGGATTGGGCGGGAATCGAGTTCCAGGTATTCGTTCCGCCAAGGACGGAAAGTGAACAGGGTGACTTCGTCGACATTGCCACGCTGTGTTTCTATTTCGAGTTCAGCGTGAATGTCCGCAAGCAGCCCGACCGACATGTAACGACCTCTCACTCACCCGTTCGCGCCCAGAACTCCGGGCATGCTTCGATCGTCGCCGCGAAAGGCCAGCCATAGAACCCACCACAGGGGTGGTAGTTCCCCACCCTGCACGGAAATCTGCCATGATCACCGCATTCGCGAGATTCACTTTCATGGAGGCGTCCTTATGCGCGGTCGTACCTTGCTCACAGGAATCACAGCTATGTCAGCGGTTTTCACAATTTCAGGCTGCAGCAGTGATGAGGCCGCAACCGTTCCCGAGGGGGTCGTCGCGCAGTATGAGACTCTTGCGGAGGAGGTCGCGGAGCATGGCGGTCAGGTCACTGTTGACGAATGGGACATTGCTTACATCGTCGAACACGCAGAGCCATGGTTTGAGGAGCGCGATGGCCAGCAAGCGTTCCGGCCGCCCACGGGTTCTGAGACACACCATATCGAGATCGTTCCGCGTGAAGCATCAACAGGCCGGATCGTCCCTTACGTGCCGATCACGGTTGACGTCGTCACCGAGTCAGGCGATGTCGTCGACAGCAAACGCCTGAACTTCTTCTACTCGGAGTTCTTCCACTACGCGAACAATTTCACGGTTCCCGACGAGGGCACCTACAGCTTGCGAGTGACACTTGACCCGCCGACGTTCTTGCGCCATGGCGATGAGGGTGGCGCGCCCGCGCTGGCGACTGGCGCCCAAACCGAGTTCACCGGAGTTGAACTCACTCACGACGACTGATTGGCCTCATCACTGGCACCGCCGAGTCCGTCCAACAAGCACTTCAGTGCGAACTCGGCGGCGTGCGACGTCTGGCTTGTGGTTGTCTCGTCGTAGCCACCGCCCTCCCAAGCTGCCGTCATTGCGGGGTGGCGCTCAGGCTCGAAGTACTTTTCCCACAGCTCCATCCGGTCACCCCACCAGGCATCATTGCTTTGCCCGGTGACTCGTTCCAGATATGCAGCCTCAGCTTCCTCGCGCCCGATGGCATGCGCGAGCATCGTGATGGCGTGCGCAGCCGCAGTCCGCTCCCGAGGTGGGAGACTCAAGTCAGCGAGGGCCGACAAGACATATTCACTCTCGCCGAGCATTCCCGGGCCGATCGGCGGGCGCACCGTGGACACCTGCCCAAGCCACACGTGCCGCCGGTACATGCCACGCACCACATCTGCGTATCTCGTCACCTGACAGCGCCATGGCCCTTCCGCCGATGGCCATTCCGCCGTGGCGAGCACGCTGTCCACCATCAAGTCGAGAAGTTCCCCCTTCGACGGCACATACGTGTACAGCGTCATCGTGCCGACTCCGAGCTGTCCAGCCACACGGCTCATCGAAAGCGCTTCGAGGCCAAGGGCGTCGGCCACACCTATCCCCGCCGCTACCACCGCGTCAATCGTGAGACCCGGCTTGCGCCCTGCCGTCGGCGCAGCGGCATCGGTCCCCGCCGCATGACGCCAGAGCAGTGGAAGCACACGATCGGGGTCCGCTGAGCCGCTGTAGATGGTCACGGTCGGTACTCCTTCACTCCATTTTCGTATACCATACGATAAAAGGTCTTCCGTACGTCATACGAGAAAGCGATAACCTTTATGACCATTCTGGTTACGGGTGCCACAGCGAACATCGGGCGGCTCGTCGTCGATGAACTCCTTGAACTGGGCGCGACTGACATCCGCGCACTGACCGCGAACCCAGCGAAAGCTCTACTGCCCGAAGGCGTCGACATCGCGAAGGGTTACGTGGGCCGCCCCGAAACACTCACCCGGGCGCTAGCTGGTGTGGAACGGATGTATCTCGCGCCAGTGGTCGAGACTGCCGGTGCCGTTACGGCGATGGCGCGGGAGGCAGGTGTGGAACACATCGTCGACCTAGCTGGCGGCGGCTGGTGGCGTCCAGTCGAGGAAGCAGTGGAAAATTCGGGCGTGCCATGGACGCACCTCGGTCCGGGCGAATTCATGTGGAACACCGAGATCTGGGCTGATCAGATCAAGACCACCGGCGCGGTTCGCGACGCGTTCCCCGACGCCGCGAACGCACCGATCGCCGTGGAGGACATCGCCGCCGTGGCCGCCCGCACACTGACCGAAGACGGGCACATCGGCAAGGCCTACGAGCTGACCGGGCCTGAAACACTCACGAGACGCGAGATGGTGCGACAGATCGGCGAGGCACTCGGCCGGGAGATTCCGTTCATCGAAGTATCCCGCGAGGAAGCAATCGCGAACCTCATCCCCGCAATGGGCGACCAGGCTGAGTGGTACGTCGATATCCACGCGGAACTCATCGACGCACCCCAGCAGGCAAATCAGCTCGTCGAAGAACTCACGGGCAGACCAGCGATGACATTTGCGGAGTGGGCGCGCCGAAACACGAGTCTGTTCCAGTGACCTAGCTGAGCGGTCACACAGTCAACGCTTGCTGCGCTGCCCATTCCTCCACTCGGCGGGCGCTTTCCTCGTCACTGAGGTCCTCGACGCGCGTCATCACCGTCCAGCGCTGCCCGAACGGGTCAAGGATCGAGGCGAACCGGTCACCCGAGACGAAGGTCGCCAGTGGCTCGCGCACTGTCGCGCCGTGCTGGACCGCGCGTTCCACCACCTCGTCCGCATCCGGGCAATACAGTCCGATTGAATGGGTCGCCATGGCGCCCGATTGGGCGGCTAGTCCGTAGTCAGGTGACGGTTCGCCGAGTTGCAGGCGCCCTCGGCCGAAGTCCAGTTCCGCATGCACGGTCTTCCCTGACCCGTCATTGAGCCGGCTGAGAACCCTCGCGCCGAACACCGCGGTGTAGAAGTCGATCGCGTCGGCTGCTCCTTCGATTGCCAGGAAGGGTGTCAGACTCGTGAATCCGCGGGGTAAACCATTCTTTGTGTACCGGCCGTCTGCTGCTTTCGTTTGCTCGCTCATATGAGCGACGATATTGGCGCGCTTAGTAGTGACGCTTGAATATTTGCGACAGATGCGGGACCGGATGTCGGTCACGAGGATTGCTGTTTGCCCGCCTTGCAGCGACACGGCAGGCTGTCTCACGATGTGATTGTCGCGCGCAGGTGGGCAAACAGTGAGTGACCTCGCGCGGCAGTGCACGGTAAATTTCTCCCATGAACGCACCCCAAAGCCGCGGGCCGGTCAAGCTCGACCGCCGCGTCCAGATCGAGCGGCATGCCCCGTCAGCAGCTGTGGCAGACCTGGTGCGTCACTACTGGATTGCCCACTGGGCGCTGCCGCCTGGGGAGGAAGCCGTCCAGCAGGTTCTGACCTACCCCGCATGCAATATCGTGATCGAAGCCGGAGAAGCGGGGCTCTACGGTCCGTCACAAGGTCTCTCGGTGCGCACACTGAGGGGCAACTCGTCGGCCTTCGGAGTTCTCTTACGACCGTCGGCCGGACATCTGCTTACCGGGCGATCGCCAGCGGACTTCGGCGAAGCGGTGATTCCGTTGCCCGGTGGCGGGACCGACGCTGTTGCAGATGTGCGGGAGAAGTTACACCACCAGGACATCGGCGCAGCCGTGGCTGCGTTCGAGGAGTGGATCGCACCGTTTGCCGGCAACCTGACGAAAGAACACCGACTCGTCAACCGGATCGTCGACCTGGCCGAGCAATCGTCTGGTCCCACAAGGGTCGCCGACCTATCGGTGGCGGTCAACGTTAGTGAACGCACCCTGCAACGACTCGTACTTCGCGTCACAGGCGTCACCCCGAAGTGGCTCCTTCACCGGCGCCGCCTGCAAGACGCAGCGCACCTCCTGAACTCATTGCCCGGCAAGGACCTCACCGAACTGGCCGCGGAACTCGGCTACGCGGACTACGCACACTTCTCACGCGATTTCGCCGCGACCGTTGGCCTCACACCGCGACAATTCGTGGACAGTCAGTCCTCGGCAATCTCCTGACTGCTGAAATGCTCACGCTGCGCGGGATAGTAGTCCTCAAACTTCGGCTGGGGGTCCCCTCTCGGGCTGAAACCAGCATGTCGAGGTAGTACTCCCAGCCTGCTCCGACATCCCCCACGTCAATGCCTGGCTTGATGTGGTGGGCTAGGGCAAGAGTCGTGAAGCCGGTCTCCTCCCCCAGCGTGAGGCTGATTTGCCACGCGGCAGATTCATCCTCACCCATGAGAAGTGCCAGATCCAGCCTGTGGGGAGGCTCGCACCGCACAATCCGGGCGTCACACCAGGGTTGCCCCTCCTCGAAGAGCATCTGCACGCTGATGGATGCTCCCGCTCGCGGTTCGTCACCGTCGCTGGTCTTCCACGGGCCGTACCACCGCTCAGTTCGATCGCTGTCCGTGATGCTCGACCAGACGTCACTGATCGGTGCGGGAAATGTCCGCTTGATGACGAGTTCCGTGCGGTCAGATGCCCTCACGAGCCGCCCGGTGGGTGTAGGTGCCATGCCGGTTTCCTTCCTCGGATGTTTGACGCGCTTAGTCCGGTATACCTCGGTTCCCTCCACCTCAAGCATCCAGAAATTTCGACTGTACGAGTCTCGCTACTTTAGATAGTATGTCTACTATCATTTTGAGCAGTTCAACTATGAGAGAGGCTCCATGCCGAACCGGGTACCCGAGCTTGCACCAGTCCTGGAGGTCCGCGATCTGCGGATGCGGTACGGGACAGTTGATGTTCTTGACGGTGTGACCTTCTCCGCTTACCGGGGAGAAGTTGTTGCGCTTCTGGGCCCAAACGGGGCAGGAAAGACAACCACAATCGAGATCCTCGAAGGATTCCGTATCCGGTCAGCCGGCGACGCCACTGTCTTGGGTATCGACCCCGCCTCAGGTGATGAAGATTGGCGCGCCCGCACGGGTGTCGTGCTGCAATCATGGCGCGACCACGCACGGTGGCGAGTCCGGGCGCTGCTGGAGAATCTCGGACGCTTTTACGAGCCGTACTCCACCCCCGAAAAGGCACGTCCGTACCAGGTAGACGAACTCCTCGAGATGGTCGGACTCACCGAGCACGCGAACAAAAAGATCGGCACCCTTTCCGGCGGTCAGCGTCGGCGCCTCGATGTTGCGATCGGAATCGTCGGTCGCCCCGAAGTCCTCTTCCTCGACGAACCAACCGCCGGTTTCGACCCGCAGGCGCGGCGCGAGTTCCACGACTTGATCCACCGACTCACGGACTTCGAAGACACCACGATTCTGCTCACAACACACGATCTTGCTGAGGCTGAGAAGCTGGCGGACAGAGTGCTCATCCTCGCCGGAGGACGGATCGTGGCGGATGGGACACCCGAACAACTCGCTCGATCGGTCGCTCGTGACGCGGAAGTGCGGTGGACGCGTGGGGGCGAGCATTTCCTGCACGCAACGTCGGAACCGACACGTTTCGCACGCGAGCTCTTTGCCCAATGGGGCGACGACATCGATGATCTTGAAATCCGGCGCACGAACCTCGAAGACACCTACCTGACCATGGTGCAGCGCTACGAATCCGGCGCACCAACCGCGAAAACCGACTTCATGCCGATAGCCGAGGAGGCTTTGTGAACCCGCACCTTCATGCCGTCCGCGCAGGACTGGGCCGCGGATGGATAGAGTTCCTCAACAGCCTCCGAAGCCCCCAGGACCTGGGGTATTACCTGTTCTTCGGAGCGGGCGTCCTCGTCTACCTGTACTTCAACCGCAACTCCGCGGTCGAGGGCACCGACCTTCTCTACCCTGCGGTTGCGCTGCCGAGCATCCTGGGTGCGCTTATCGCGTTCGGAGCCTACATCGGTCCGATGTACGCTCTCGCGGTCGAACGTGAAGACGGAACGCTGCTGCGCGCGAAAGCGACGCCACACGGGATGACCGGGTACGTCAGCGGACAGGTGCTGTTCCAGTCCGTCAGTGCGATACCAATGCTCGCGATCCTCATTATTCCGGGGCTGTTCCTGTTCGATGGCTTCGCCGCGCAGGGTGTGGGGTCCTGGCTGGCTGTTCTCGGACTGATCGTGCTTGGGCTGCTCGCGGTGCTTCCAATTGGCATTGTGGTCGGTTCATTGATCAAGAGCCCTAACAAGATCGGCACGTGGGGCATGCTCCCCATGATCATCATGTTCGGTATCTCCGGCATTTTCTTTCCGCTCCAAGCACTATGGGGCTGGGTTCAGGTTGTCGCCCAGTTCCTGCCGATGTACTGGCTCGGTCTCGGTATGCGTTCTGCGCTCCTCCCCGGTGACGCTGTCGCCCTCGAGATCGGCGAATCGTGGCGCACTATCGAAATGATCGGCGTACTCGGTCTCTGGGCTGTCATCGGGCTGCTGTTGACCCCGGTAGTACTGCGCCGAGTGGCTCGGAGACAATCAGGTTCAGCTGTAGAGGCAGGCAAGCAGCGCGCGATGCAAATGTACCAGTAAGGGGCCGACGATTACCGCCGTGAGCGACACCATCTACAACCGGATTGCCGTGCTCCGTGTGGAGCGCGGCATCTCCCGGCGTGAACTCTCCGAGGCCCTCGGTGTGCACTATCAGACCATTGGATACCTCGAAAGAGGCGAATACAGTCCGAGCCTGCACCTTGCTCTCCGGATCGCTGCTTTCTTCGGTGTGCCCGTAGAGGTCGTTTTCTCGACGGAGCCGTTCCAGCGCATCGGACAGTAAGACATCACCACTGTGCGTGGTGTGAATCGCCGAGACGTTCGACCCGAGTGCAGCACACCGCTAGAAGGTCCTCGTCGTGACTGATGAGGAGCACGCCTGCCGCACTGTCCGCGGCGTAGCTCACCAGTGTTCGCACAATACGCGCGGTCGTCGCGGCATCGAGCATGGATGTTGCTTCGTCACACAGCAGGTAGGCAGGCTGCTGCGCGAGCGCCCGTCCGACACACGCGCGCTGCAGCTGGCCATCACTTACCTCGTGGGGCTTGCGGCTCAGCAAGTCCCGGGTGAGACCTACGCCGAAAGCAAGCTCGGCCACATCCACGCGCCGTCTTGCGATCACAGCTGGTTCCGCGATGATCTGTGCGAGCGTGAACCGCGGGTTCGTCGCTACTCGAGGGGACTGGAAAACCATCGCGACTCCCCCGCGCTGCCGGCCCAACGGTTTCCGGTCGAGCGTCACTGTGCCCGCGGCCGGCCGCAATAACCCTGACAGCACCCGCGCGAGCGTCGTCTTACCCGAGCCTGACTCGCCCGCGAGGCCCACCACCTCTGTTCGTTCGAGCGTGAAGTCGACATCGTTGAGGACGGGTGCCGCCCGCTTGTAGCCTGCTGTTACTGCCGTTGCGGCGAGCATCAGATGCTCCGCTCCCTGACCGTGCGATTACCGCGCGTGACGAGTGTTGTTGGTGCCCCAGCGTAAGCACAGACGTCAGGCAGGTCCGTGAGTGCCGGCGTCATTCGCGGAAGGGGTTTCAGTCCACGTTGGGGCAGCGCCGCAAGCAGCCCGCCGGTGTATTCGTGCCACGGGTCGACGAGGACGTCGCGCGCTGGCCCTGTCTCGACGATGCGTGAGGCGTACATGATCGCCAGCGTGTCCGCCACGTCTTTTCGCAGCAGCGCACCGAGATCATGTGTGATCAGCAACACTGCGGCACCTGCATCTGCGCACTCGCGCAGCAGATCGAGAACCTGGTCTGTTCGGCGCCGGTCGAGACTCGCGGTGGGTTCGTCGGCAACGATCACGGCGGGATCACCCGCCAGCGCTGCGGCGATTGCCGCCCGCTGCACCAGGCCACCCGAAAGTTCGTGCGGGTACGAATCCAGCGATTCAGTTGGAAGCCCCACCCGCTGGGCAAGATCCTCTGTGCAGTGCGGCGATTGGAGCGCCGCTATCGTCTCGTCGAGCTGCGACCTTATGGTTCGGACCGGGGTGAAATGTGTCGACGACGACTGCGGCACCAAGGCGGTGTGGCGGCCGCGGTGAGCGCTGGCTCCTGTCAGCACGTTCACAGCCTCGCCGCCGATACGCACCATCACCTTCCCCGTGACGACAGCGTTGCGCGGCAGCATTCGCATCACCGCGCTCGCCACGATCGATTTGCCACAGCCTGATTCGCCAGCCAGCACTGTGATGCTGCCGCTCGGGACATCGAGACTCACGCCGGTTGTCGCATGAACGGTGGTGTTCTGCGAGAGCGGAATACGGACGGTGAGATCCTGGACAACCAGACCGCTCTCGACCTGAACTGCAACATCTGTGAGGGTCATCGCGGCACCTTCGACGGTTTCGGTGGGACAGTGAGCGTGCGCAGCGCCGACCCCGCAACTGCGACCGACACAGTAGTGATGACGAGAACTCCAGCCGGGAACACGAGCGTCCACCAGCCACCCAGCAGCAGCGAACTGCGTGCCTCCTCCAGAAGAGTTCCCAGGCTCGGCTCGTGCGGGGGCAATCCGAACCCCAGGAAGGACAGCGTCGACTCGTGCCAGACCGCGTGCGGGAGCAGCAGAACAACCGCGATCAGCGCTTGCGGAGCGACCGCTGGCACAATGTGCGTCCGCAATACGTGCAGCTTCGATGCACCCGCCAGGATTGCCGCGCTGATGTACTCGCGCTCACGGAGACTCAGCGCTTCAGAACGCACGATGCGGGCGACCTGCACCCAGTGAGTTAGCGCGATCGACAGCACGATCGCGACGATGTTCCCGCGGAAGAGCGCAACAATCACGATACCGAGTAGCAAGTGCGGCAGCGCATTTGCTACATCTGCCAAGCGCATGACGATGCGATCGATCCAGCCGCCGGCCAGCGCGGACACAGTCCCGACGAGCACGCCGATCAGGGTGGCCAGCAGTGCGGACGCGAGCGCCACCAGCAGTGACGTACGGATCGCGGAAGCGATGCGCACGAAAAGATCCCGGCCCGCGGAATCCGTGCCGAACCAGAACTCCGCCGACGGTGCTCGCCTCGCGGCCGCGAAGTTCGTCACCCGATCGTTCACGTCACTAACCCACGGCACGAGAACGGCGTACGCGATGACCATCCCAAGGATGGCAAGGCAGATGTAGAGGCGTCGTTTAGCCATCGGCCTTCACCCTCGGATCTAGGAGGACGTAGGCGATGTCGGCAAGCAACGAGCCAACCAGGACCGCGCAGGTCGTGCCCACTGTGAGGATCGCCAGTAGCGGCATGTCCAGATCCCGGGCGGACTGGACGAGCGCCCCCGCAGCACCCGGCCAGGAAAAAATCTCCTCAACAAGCACCGCACCGACAACGACCTCAGGCAATCGCACCCCGATAATGGTCACGAACGGAGCCAGCGAAGTCGGCAGGATGTGGCGACGAGTGATTGTCCGCATGTCCACCCCGCGCGCGACCGCTCCTGCAACGTAGTCCTCGCCGCGGTTGACCGATACCGATTCGCGCACCGCAAGAAGCGCCCAGGGAAGCTGCGAGACCGCCAGGACAGCGGCAGGCAAGACTAGGTGTCGTGCGACCTGCCCGAACGTGGGGTCCGCACCGGCGTCGGTGAGGCCAGCTGGAGGCAGCCACCCCAGCCCCACTGCGAAAATACCGATCGCTGCGAGCGCGAGGACGAACGGCGGCAGTCCCTGAATGACGATGCAGGCTGCTGCGATCGCCCGATCGATGACACCGCCGCGGTGCATCCCTGCCCACACACCGACAGCCAGCGCGATAAGAACAGACGCTGTCATCCCCACGGAAACCAGAAGAATCGTCCACGGGATCCGTTCAGTGAGCACCTGCGCCACTGGCTGACTGAAGCTTCGCGACATTCCCAGGTCACCAGTCATTACGGCGTGCAGCCACGAGAAATAGAGTTCGTACCACGGCGTATGAAGGCCCAACTGGTCCGCGATCAGTGCCTTGTCCGCTTCGGTGGTCGTCATGTACCGGTTACCCAGGTAGCCAGCCAGTGGATCGAACGGAGACGCGGCCGCAGCAGCGAATAGGCCTGCGGAGACGCCGCCGAGCACGGGAACGAACAACAGCAGCCGGTACATGATCATCGTCTGCAGGCCCCGGTTGCGGTACCGCCGTCTCCGGGGGTGCCGCGGCGCACGCGCACGGACGGCAAGGGTGGTCATCGCGATCGCGTCCAGGTATTTACCGACCACCACGGTCCCCACGTCACGCCATGTGAGTGCGGTTCGAGAACAGGAGGTGGCTTCGCCCAGTCCGAGTCCCTGGAAACGTACACGTGGTCGAGGAAAGCAAGGAATACGTAGCTTGGGTCATCGATATAGGCCTCCTGCACAACGCGGTACGCGGTCGCGCGTTCGACAGGATCAGTGCTGCGCCGAGCCCGGTCGAGTTCTTCGTCGACTACCGCGTTCGCGTGACGACTCGCGTTGTCGTAGACACTCCCTACATCAGGCTCGAGGTACGCCGAATGAAGAGTCTTGTAGGCCTGCGTATCGGGATCGAAGGGTTCATCGCCGCCGCCGATGAGAATCGCATCAGTGTCGATCCGGGGCGTGATCCGGTCCCAGGAGAGGGCTTCGAGGCTGACCTCCACACCGATCGCGAGGGCATCTGATGCGAAGGCCTGGGACAGATCCCGCCTGACTGTGTCAGCAGAGTTGTACATCACTGTGAACTCGGCCCGCTGACCGTCTTTCACCCGTATCCCGTCCGGTCCCCGCTCCCAGCCCGCCTCATCAAGCAATCTCCCCGCCAACTCAGGGTCATGGGAAAACGTGGCCGCAGGGTTGTGCGCGTCCCCGTACACCTCAGGGAACGGTGTATAGGCAGCACGACCGTGACCAGCTAAAATGTTGTCGATCATCATGTTTCGGTTGACTGCGTGGTTCAGAGCCTGGCGCAAGGCTGGGTCGCCGGTGACGAGGTCGCCCGTCGGCATCGATACACCCCGCCAGTCAGCAGACTTGCTGGCTTGGACGGACATGTCCTCGCGGTCCGCAAACGTCGCGGCCAGTTGGGGCGGCAGGCTCGTTCCGTCGAACTCGCCGGTGGCCATCCGCTGAGCACGAGTGTTGTCGTCGGGGACGTACAGGAGCGTGATCCGTTCCACCTCCGGCGTACCGCCCCAGTAGTCCTCGTTAGCCTCGAGCACGGCTCGATCTGGAGACAGCCCAGTCAGCCGGTAAGGACCCGTTCCAATCGGATCGCTGTTGAGGGATGATTCAGCGGCGAGCCCCCGTTCCGCGACCGACTCCGACGGCACAATCCCGATGAGCAGTTTCGTCGGGAAGGCGGCATAAGAATACGCAAGCGTAAAACGTACGGTCGTTTCGTCCAGCGCTTCGACCGCCTCAATCATGTCGAACGAGGAGCGCACTTCAGAGGCTGAGGCGGGATCGAGGATCGAGGTGTAGGTTGCGACGACATCCTCGGCACCGAAAGCTGAGCCGTCGTGGAAACTCACGCCCTCGCGAAGGGTGACAGTCCACGATGTGGCGTCGCTGTTGGGTTCGGGGAGTTCTGCGGCGAGCGCAGGCTCGAAGCCCGGCAACCCTTCCCCACCACTGAGTCGCAGCAGTCCGTCGTACATCTTCGCTTCCCCTGCTGGCCCATAGCCCGCAACTGGGTTGTAGCCGCCAAGTGCGTGGCCATCGGCGAGAACAATTGTCTGGGAGGCAGATTCAGCTGCTTGTGTCCCGCATCCAGTGAGAACGACTGTGAGTGCGCAGGTTGCGGCTCCTGCGGCACGGACGGGCGTACTCACAATCACGGGTCACCCTCTCATCTGTACAGATGTTCAGATGTTTATCGTAACTCCGCGGTGCGGTGGGTCAAGATCAGGCTGCAGGTATTCGGGTTAGGCTCGTGCGGCGACGTAGGCGTCGCGGGCCGCGCGCGTTGGGAGATCAGCGCCAGCCCTGGCTACCGTGAGTGCAGAAACCGCCGCCGCATCGTTCAGCACTCCGGCAAGTTCATCGCATGTGATCGCTGCGAGCCGCCCGTCGAGCATGTCGCGTGACCAGAGCGAGTCGAGTATGCCGGTCATGAATGCATCACCCGCGCCGACCGTGTCGATGACGTCGACCTTGTGCGGGGCGATTTCGACTTCTCCGTCACGGCACGCACCAAGTGCGCCCTCCTTGCCTTTCGTCACCACGACGACAGAGGGCCCGCGGGAAAGCCAGTCACGCACTACGTCTTCTGGCGGCACTCCGGGTGCGTACCATTCGAGATCCTCGTCGCTCGCCTTCACGACATCAGCCGATGACACGAAAAGGTCGATGCGCTCGCGGGCGCGTGCGGGGTTGGTGATCAGGCCGGGCCGGACGTTGGGGTCGAAACTGATGACCGAACTCGCCCCCGCGAGCGTCGCGGCTACTGCCTCTGCTCCCGGCTCCAGAAACGTGGCAATCGAGCCGGTGTGAATGAGCACTGGCACGTGGGGTGTTGCTATCGCAGCGATATCCCAATGGATATCGAATTCGTAGCGCGCGGCACCGTTCTCATCGAGAAGGGCCTTCGCAGTTGAAGTCCGGGCGGCCGGTGAGACGAAAGTTGTTCCCACCCCTGAGGCTTCGAGGTGGCTGCGGATCATCTCACCGTGGCGATCAGCGGCGAATTGTGTGGCAAATTCAACCTGCCGCCCGAGCCGCGAGAGTCCGACGGCGACGTTGCAGGGGCTGCCTCCGACGTGTTCCGCAGCGGAAACATCCTGGCCGGGACGGCTGACGATATCGATGAGCGATTCACCAATTACTAGTGCATATGAGTTCAAATCTTCATGACCAAATGGCATGGATTTACGCTAGCGCATAGAACCTCGCCAGGAAACGCCTATGCCCCCGCATCGCCAAGCGATACGGGGGCATAGAACTAAAGTCGAGGGAAAACCTCAGACCGGTTTACCTCAGATGGGGCGAACCGCGATGGCCTGCTGGCCCTTCGGGCTCTGCCCGATCTCGAACTCAACTCGCTGGTTCTCTTCGAGCGAGCGGAAACCGCTTGACTGGATTTCCGAGTAGTGGACGAAAACGTCAGCGGAGCCATCCTCAGGAGCGATAAAGCCGAAGCCTTTTTCCGAGTTGAACCACTTGACTGTGCCCTGCGCCATGATACTTCTTTCTCTTACCGGTAGATGATGGGTAGACGTTCCAGCCCATCCAGCCGGTTGTGGTCGGGGGCACACGAGGGGGTTCCTGACAATCCTGCCAGGGTGTCCCGGGTTCGAGCGCCCTGCGACCGCAACATCGATCTCGAGCACGTACGAAACGAACACCGAAAACTACGACCGGACTCAAGTAGAACACATCCGCGGTGCCCGCGCTAGTGCAACACGCCAGTGTCACACCGGCGAAGCGCTCCTGGCGGCCTAGCGGCGCTGCTTGGCGGGCACGGGAATGCGCACACCAGCAAGCTGGACTGCCTGCCCCACGACGCGCCCCTCACTGTCCCACACGGTCGTCGTCTCATCCATGCGGTCGTCGCTGATTTCCGCCGAACTAGTGTGCACTTGCAGCGGGCCCGGGGCCGGGTGACGCCGAACGAATGCCGTCAGCTGCAGAGTAGGCGCCCACCCTGGTATACCCATCTCGAGGGACACGGGCGGCGACGGGTCGAGCGCGATAAGCATGCTGAAGGGGTCCCAGGCAGTGCCGTCAGCCAGACTCACCCACGTTCCAACGAAGCCGCGTCGCGATGGCTCACCGATGGCGAATCCTAGTGCGGCGGGGTCGATGTACTGTTCGACCATCCCCATCAGCGAAAGCCGGGTATCAACACCGGGCGACTCGACGGGAATGCGGACACAGCGCTCCCTGGGCGGGAGATCTACTGGGGCACTTGAGGTCCAGTACGGATCGTCAGCACCGAGCGCGCCGAAAGTCATGAGTGCGGACACACACGTCGCCCCGCCCTGCACAAGTCGCGCCTGGACCTGCGTCGCGCTGCGTCCACTGCGAAGCAGTTCGGTGACGACTTCAGCTGCGCCAGGCTCCGGTGGCTGCACGTACGTCGCGCTGATAGCTGACACATCAGGGTGCGCGTCCGGCTTCGCCTCATCGGCCCGGGCCGCGGCAGCCCGGGCCACGACGGCGAGGAGATATCCGCCGTGCAACTTGTCCCCAATCGACCATTGGCCGTCGAGGGTGACCCCATAGCGATCCCTATCGTTCCGCTTGGGAAGGGTTGCTCGCGCGAACTCGCTCATGACGGGCTCCATCTAGGTATCGCGGTGGTCACCGCTATTGCTTGGCACCATCAAGTTAACGTCGTCAGGTTGACAGTGTCAACTTAACCCTGGGAGGATTGGGGCTATGACACGTACACGCAACCGGGCCCGGCCAGGAGAGGGCGCCCGGCTGCGTGACGACATTCTGGACGCAGCCGAAGCCCTCCTAGAGGAGAGTGGAACCGAGGAAGCGCTCACCATGCGCGCGGTCGCCGCGAAGACTGGCGTGACCACCCCCGCGGTCTACCTCCATTTCGCGGACAAAGAAGCACTTCTCGAAGCCGTGTGCCTACGGGTCTGGTCACAACTCGGGGCCGAGGTGCGAGAACGCGGAAAGACACGCAGCAACCCGTTCTCGGCCCTCGCCGAGCAAGGGCGTACATTCGCGCAGTTCGCCCTAGCGCACCCGATCCAGTACCGGGTGCTGATGATGCGCCCCTCGATGACTCCCGGAGTATCGGAGGCCGCTCAGGCTTGCTACCAGTTCCACGCCGACACAGTCACGCAGTGCGTCGAATCCGGCATCCTGCAAGGCGATTCTGAACGTCTTGCGCTGTCCCTTTGGGCAGCGCTGCACGGCTGCGTGTCACTACTCATCGCGCAACCCGACTTTCCCTGGCCGGATACGCCCGATGCCATCGTCGAGGATGCGATCCGGATGGCGGGCTATGGGACAGCATTAAGTTCACGGATCCCCCACTCCACCAGAATCCCGTCGTCGGATCTGCCCCGGCGACTCGATGCCGCAGCCGATCAACTGATGAACGAGGGACCACCAGAAGCCTGACGCGAGTCGCGAGCGACGACGAAGGAAGGAAACGGAAACGGTGACAACCGATCAGCTCAACATCGCCCTCCTAGGCGCAATGCTGATTCTGCTGATCGGCGCGATAGCGGTGACGTTTGCGACACGCATCGGGCTCCCAGCGCTCCTTGCTTTCCTCGGCCTCGGACTCATCATCGGGGAAGACGGTCTGGGCATCGAGTTTGACGACAAGAATCTCGCCCAAGTCCTCGGTTTTCTCGCGCTAGCCGTGATCCTGGCCGAGGGCGGTCTTTCCACCAGATGGTCAGAGATTCGTCCAGCACTACCGTTCGCACTCCTCCTCTCTACGGTGGGTGTTGGCGTCAGCGTTGCGGTCGTCGCCGTGGTGATCCGATTCGCGCTCGGAGTTGATTGGCAGATCGCAGTCCTCATCGGTGCAATCGTTTCGTCGACCGACGCCGCTGCCGTGTTCTCGATCCTGCGGCGTCTCCCCCTGCAGGCACGAGTTCGGTCCGCGCTCGAAGCGGAATCTGGCCTGAATGATCCACCCGTGGTCATTCTCGTTGTCATCGTTGTCTCCGGCACATGGGCCGATACCGGACTGGTGGGGTCAGCGGCAATGTTTGGGTACCAGCTGATTGTGGGCGCGCTCATCGCTCTGGTGGTAGCAACGCTTGGCGGGTGGCTGCTGCGGCGTATCGCCGTGCCCGAACCAGGTCTCTATCCGGCAGCCATGTTCGGTTTGCCGTTGCTCGCATTCGGGGCAGCAGGAGCGATCGGCGCGAGCGGCTTTCTCGCGGCATATGTCGCTGGCCTGCTCCTGTGCAACGCGCAACTCCCCCACCGGCGTCACACCCTGAACTTCGCACACGGTGTCGCATGGATCGCACAGATCACGCTATTCGTCATGCTCGGACTGCTCGCCACCCCCCACGATCTCCCAGCAGCGGTCGCACCGGCATTGATCATTGGCGGCGCACTTCTGCTGCTCGCCCGTCCCGCGTCCGTGCTGGTTACTTCAGCCGCGATGATCCGCGTGCGGAGTCCGGAAGCGGACGACCAGACATCGTCCAGCAAGACACGCAGGCTGCAGTGGCAACTACCCCTGCGCGAGCAGGCTTTTCTTTCATGGGCCGGGCTGCGCGGCGCCGTCCCCATCGTTCTCGCAACGATCCCCCAGGGACAGGGGATTTCAGACACCGAGAACCTCTTCGACATCGTTCTCGTGCTCGTCGTCATCTTCACCCTGATCCAGGGCCCAACGCTCCCCGCCGCGGCCAGGAAACTTGGCGTCACCGCTGAACCTGGCCGCAAAACCTGACCAGTTCGCAAAAACTCGTCGATTACAACCCGGACACAACCCCCGCGGCCCGCCATTCTTCCTAGCCAAAGCGCCTTATTGACGAACATTAAAGATATGTAAGAACGCGACTTGAACCTGTCCTTCATGGGGGGCTTTGCTGACGTTACGCATTAGCAATTCCCTGCATTGGAGGATCAATGACGACCTCGCTTCGTTCTACCGCACCGCAGCGTACGCCCCGCGTCCCGCGCGTCCCCTTCACGGAGGGAAGCAAGCTGTGGGACGGCGCAGGACTCATTACCTTCGCGCTGACAAACAGTTCGGCATTCGCCCTACAAACCATGCATCCCACCGTCGGGATCGTCGTGGGTGAGCACTCAACATTCCGCACCGACGCGCTGGGCCGAGCCAAACGCAGCATCGCCTCCGTAATGACGTGGGTGTACGGCGGCGAAGAGGCCCTAGCGGAGGCGGACCGCCTCCGGCAAATGCACAAGCCTCTCAATTCCCGCGACGAACACGGAAACACGCATCACGCGCTCTCGGCAGGACCATGGGCCTGGATCATGCTGACCGCCCCGCACGGTTTCGCCACGGCTGACAAGTACTTTTCAACCGAACCGAGTACCGAAGAACACCAGGAAGCGGTCTACGCCGAAGTAGTGCAGCTCATGCGCAATCTATACGTGCAAGAGCGTGAGATTCCGAAGACGTATGCGGAATACGTCGAGGTCTTCGACGAGATCATCGATGAGGTGCTGGTGGCGCACCCCACGGCCTACGAGTTCCTGGAGACGGTGCGCCGATTGCCCCCTCCATCGAGTTGCCAACGGCACTGCACCCTCTATGGCGCGTCCTCACGCTCCTCCCTGGCGAACTCCTGTACTTCGTCACGGTCGGCACGATGCCCGAGAAGGCGCGTGAGAAACTCGGCCTGAAGTGGACCACCCGCGATGAGCGCCTACTCAGGGCATTCGGTTTCGCCGTCAGCTACGGGGTAAGTGCACTGCCTGAGCGCCTTCGCTACTTCCCCATCGCTTATCAAGCACGCAAAGCAGCGCGGGAGCGCTCGAAGCTCGTCGGCATGCTCGAGCATCGCCCTATGTGACAACACTCCGGAGCAGTCCGAATTGACGGGATCTCTAGCTTCTAGGCTTCCAATAAGTTAACGTGAGTTCTCACACACAGCATTCCTGTTACCACCGCGGCCACCGCAACCATGATCGAAGGAACCTAACAGATGGGCACAACCAATTCAGAGACGCTATGCGCCGCGTTCCAGGCGCAGGTGGCTCGCATTCCGGGCAAAACTGCAGTTCGGACGGCTGACGGATCAGTCAGCCTGACGTGGCGGGATTACGGGAAGCGGGTACAGCGCATGGCCGCTGGCCTCGCAGCACTGGGTGTCAAGCATGGCGACACAGTCGGAATGATGCTGACGAACCGTCCCGAGTTCCACGTTGCAGACACGGCGATTCTTCACCTGGGTGCGGGCGCGTTCTCGGTTTACAACTCCTCCCCTGCCGAGCAAATCCAGTACATCTTCCGGAACGCAGATAACCGTGTCGTAATTTGTGAACCGCAGTTCCTCGATACGGTTCGGCAAGCGAGCGAAGGAACGGCCGTCGAGCACATCGTGTGCGTCGACAGTGAAGACACTGCCCCTGCTGGAACTATGAGTCTGTCCGCGCTCGACGAACTCGGGGATCCCACGTTCGATTTCGGTGCCGCATGGCGCGCGGTGCAGCCTTCGGACCTCGCGACGATCATCTACACCTCTGGCACGACGGGTCCACCGAAGGGCGTAGAACTCACGCACGCCAACCTGATGACGCAAATCACCGCGGTCGAAACACTCATTACTCCGGAGGACGACGACACGGTCATCTCCTACCTTCCCGACGCGCATGCCGCGAACCGGATCGCGGCGCACTACCGCAGCGTGGCGACCGGGACTCAGGTCATCACGGTTGACGATCCGAAGAAGGTCATCGAGGCACTCATCGCACTTCGGCCGACCATCTTCGGTGCTGTCCCCGCTATCTGGTACAAGCTGAAAGCGCGGCTCGACGCTGCACTCGCGGCCGAAACCGGGGTTAAGAAGTCCCTTGCGTTGTGGGCGCTGGCCACCGGCACCAAAGTGGCGACGCTCAAATCTGACGGCAAATCGATACCGCCGCTGCTCGCAGTACAGCACCGGATTGCCGACAAGCTCGTGCTCAGCAAGTTCCGTGAGCGTTTGGGAATGGACAATCTGCGCGTCGCCCTATCAGGTGCAGCGCCCATCGCCCCGGATGTGATGGCCTTCGTACTCGGACTCGGTCTTCCGGTGAGCGAGGTCTGGGGCATGTCGGAAACCGCCTTGATCGTGACCTACAACCCGCTCAGTGCACCACGTATCGGAACGGTGGGCACCACTATCCGCGGCATGCGGGTGGCGCTCGCGGATGATGGTGAAGTCCTGGTCAAGGGACCTCAAATCATGCGCGGCTACCGCGGAGATCCGGAGAAGACGGCGGAGGCCATCGATAGTGACGGCTGGCTGCACACCGGGGATCTCGGACAGCTAGATAGCGACGGCTACCTCACGATCATCGACCGCAAGAAAGAAATCATCATCAACGCGGCCGGCAAGAATATGGCCCCCTCGAACATCGAAGGGATGGTGAAGGTGGCATGCCCACTGGCGGGTTCGGTGGTCGCGGTCGGCGATAATCAGAAATACATCGTCGCACTCATCACCCTCGATCCGGACGCGGCGGCTGCGTTCGCCGAAGCGCACGGGATATCGAACGTGGACCCGGCTGAACTCAGCGTTCACCCCGATCTTGTCGCCACAGTCCAGGCTGGTATCGACGCGGCGAATGCCAGGCTTTCCCGTGTGGAGCAGATCAAGAAGTTCACGATCTTGCCAACCTTCTGGGAGCCCGGGAGCGAGGAACTCACCCCTACGATGAAGCTGAAGCGCAAGCCCATCGCGAAGAAGTACAGCGGCGAAATCGAGGCGCTGTACCGCTAGCCGCCGCGCTCGAGAACTACAAAACAGGACCCCGCTTAGCGGGGTCCTGTTTTGTTTGCCGATCCGGTTATCAGAGGCCGTAGGACTTGCCGATGATGTCGCGCTGAATTTCATTTGTGCCGCCGTAGATCGACGACACCAGCGTGGTGCGGACATGTTGTTCCATGTCGAACTCGGTGGCGTAGCCGTAACCGCCCATCATCTGCATGCCTTCGAGGGCTACCTTCTTTGCCGTCTCAGTCAGCTTCAGCTTCGCCATCGACGCTTCGCGGGGGAAGAGCTTCGTTGGGTTCTCGTCAACAAGCCGTGCGACGCTGTAGACGAGCAGCCTAGAGCACTCGATTTCAGTCGCGAGGTCGGCAAGCCGATGGCGCAGTGCCTGGAAAGTCCCCACCGGCCGACCGAACTGTTTACGCTCAGTGACGAATTTCAGCGTGTCAGCGAAAGCGCGCTCAGCGACGCCGAGCATCATCGCAGCGAGGATGAGTCGCTCGATGTTCAGACCCGTCATCAGTTGCATCCAGCCGTTGTCGACCTCACCGATCACCGCGTCTTCCGGCAGCAGGCAGTCCGTGAAGTAGAGGTCGTTGACTTCTTTGCCGCCCATTGTGTCGATGCCGCTGATCTTGAGTCCGTCGACGCCCGCTGGGACGTGGAACATGGTCAGGCCCTCATGCTTGGCACCAGTACGTGATGTCCGCGCGACGAGCAAGATGTTCTCCGCGAAATGCGCGTTCGAGCACCACGTCTTTTGCCCGTTGATCAACCAGCCGTCCGAGGTCTTCTCGGCACGGCAACTCAGGTTGGCGACATCGGACCCTGCTTCCGGTTCGGACATCGAGATCGACTCAGAGGCGCCGCGGACAATGCCGCCGAGTACTTCTTGCTTTTGTGCCTCGGTACCGAATTTCGCATACGCGGCACCCGTTATGAAGGTCGGGCCTATGCCGCCGATTGGCGCCATGCCTCTGCTGGCTTCCTCGAGCAGGATGCATGTGTCGACCATGCTTCCCGCGGCACCCCCGTATTCTTCGGGAACCATCACGCCGATCCAGCCAAGCTCCGCCATCTTTTCGTAAAGCGCCTGGTTGTGGTTGTGCTGCCCGTGATGCGTTAGCGCATCTCGCTGCTCGCGCGTGCCACATTCGCGACGGCAGAAATCGGCGACCGCCTGAGCGAAATCGCGTTGCTCGGCGGTAAAACCGAGGTCAAGAGACGAAGACATGTGAGACCTCTCATTGTGTTGATATTTGATCAAATATAACGCGAAACATCGACCCAAGGCCAGTGCGAGACGACGGGATCACTCGCAAGCTGCGCCGTTCACCCGTACACTCGCAGCTAAGAGTTATATTTGATCAGATTAGACACAGAGTAGCGCCGGGTCCAGAGAGACAATCCCGCAGCGGAGGCGGAAGCGCCACAGGAGGATACGACGAATGCCGACGGCTAGCAAGCGCCCCGCGACTGCGGCAGGCAAGGTACCGCCACTACGGCGGCGATCTCAGCTCTCCGATGACGTGGCCGACCATGTACGCGGTTCAATCATGTCAGGCCAGGTGAAACCCGGTGAGTTCATCAGACTTGATGAAACAGCTGCGGCACTTGGCGTCAGCATCACGCCAGTCCGGGAAGCACTGCTCACGTTGCGCGGTGAAGGACTCGTCCACCTCGAACCGCACCGTGGATATGCTGTGTCACCATTGACCCGCACAGACATCACGGACATCTTCTGGCTACAAGGACAGATAGCCGTCGAACTCGCCGTCCGCGCCGCACAACGCATCAGCGAGGACTCCCTCAAACGGCTCGAAGGACTGCTCACCGAAATGGCTGAAGCGGTCGAAAGCGGCAACGGCGACGCCGTGACAACCAGCGTCTTCGAATTCCACCGCTCGATAAACCACATCTCGGGCGGCACAAAGCTTGCGTGGTTCCTGCAGAACGCGCTCCGCTATACGCCACACCGGCTCTACGCATCGAGCGCGGACTGGGGCAAACAGGCTGTCAGCAGCCATGAGCAACTCGTTGCGGCGATGCGTGGAAGGGATTTAGACGCGGTCCGGCACCTGGTTCACGCGCAATTCAGCGACGGTGCGGATCGGCTTATCCAGCATCTGGACGAAATCGGAATGTGGGACCACGAGGAGAGCTAGTGCCCAATCAGCGAACGGTCAACCGCCAATGCACCCTTTGCGAAGCGCACTGCGGCATTCAGGTGACCACGGAAGGTCAGCGCGTCACATTCATCGAGGGCGACCCCGCAGATGTGATGTCCCGGGGATACATTTGCCCTAAAGCCACCGCGCTCGCTGGCCTGCACCACGATCCAGACCGGCTCCGTACGCCGATGCGCCGAAACGGCGACACATTCGAACCGATCACCTGGGACGCGGCCTTCGCAGAAATCGGGCAGCGCCTGCGGGCCATCCGCAAACAGCACGGCCGAAGTTCGATCGCCATGTATCTCGGAAATCCTGCGGCGCACAGCCCGTCGGTGATGTACGGACTGCTGCTGCGGGCAGCCTTGCTAACGCGGAATTTCTACTCCGCTTCGTCGGTTGATCAGTTCCCGCAAGAGTTCGCAGCGTGGCGCATGTTCGGCTCGAGTTTCCTCATGCCGGTGGCCGATATCGATCGCACACAAAGGCTCGTTATTCTTGGCGCCAACCCCGCCGTATCGAATGGTTCGGTGACGACGATGCCGGACGCCAAGAAGCGGATACGCGACGTACGGCGACGCGGCGGGAAAGTCGTTGTCATCGATCCACGACGCACTGAAACCGCACGCATCGCCGACGAACATGTCGCAATCGATCCTGGTGGCGACCCATATTTGCTCCTCGCAATGCTCCACGTGCTCAACGAAGAGAAACTCGTCGACTCAGAGGTCGTGGGGCGGAACCTTTCCGGATGGGACGAGTTGTGCCGACTGACCAGTGAAGTCACCCCGGAGTTCGCCGCCGCTCGCTGCGGTGTCGATGCTGAGGTGATCCGGCGGCTCGCCCGTGAACACGCCGCCGCGTCTTCAGCAGTGGTGTACGCGCGCATCGGAGTCTGTCAGCACACCACCGGCACAATCACCCACTGGCTGGTTAACGCCATCAATGCTGTGACCGGCAATTTCGACCATCCCGGCGGGCAGATGTACACCACTCCGCCCGTCGATGCGATGCGTTGGCTGCGGTGGTTGCCAATCCCCTACGGAAACTGGACCGACCGCAGCGGGACACGCAAGGCCTTCCGCTTCGAACTGCCCGTCAGCGGGCTAGCGCAAGACATTCTCAATGAAGGACCTGGCCGAATCCGCGCGATGATCACCTACGCCGGGAATCCAGTCCTGTCCACCCCGCAGCGAGGCAAGCTGGCCGACGCACTCGCGTCGCTCGATTTCTATGTGGCAGTAGACATGTATGTCACAGAAACAACCCGGCACGCCGACATCATCCTCCCGCCTGTATCGCCGCTCGAACGAGAAGAGTTCGATGTCTTGTTCCCAATTTTCAGTGTCCGTAACAACGCCCGGTACAACGCGCGTGTTTTCGACACTCCCGACGAAGGCCTGGAAGACTGGGAGATCCTCGCACGGCTCGTGACCGAAGTGACGCCCCTCCCGCTACGGCAGTTCACCGGTGATCTTCTGAACGGAGTCTTCTCTCGTGTGAGCCCCCTTCGGATCGCAGCGGTAGGCGTCGCCCTGGGCCCGCACGGACTCCTCCGGCGCGGAACCCGCGGCATCACGATCAAAAAGATCAAGAACACTCCCGGCGGAATCGATCTTGGCCCGCTTCAGCCGCGCCTTACGAAACTGATCCGGACCAAGGATCGCCGCGTGCAGCTAGCGCCACCCGATCTGATTGCCGAGGCTCGACACATCGTCAATGCACCTGCGCAGCGCTCCACGAAGTTCGATCTCCGCCTCATAGGCCGCCGCCACCTGCGCAGCAACAACTCCTGGCTGCACAACGTTCCCACCATGGTCAAAGGGCGCGATCGCTGCACCGTGCTAATGCACCCGGCAGACGCGGCGACCCGAAGCTTGACCTCCGGCCAGCGCGTCGACGTGACGTCAGCGGTTGGCACCATCACGGTGCCCGTCGAGGTCAGTTCCGATATCGTTCGCGGCACAGTCGCGATTCCCCATGGCTGGGGACATCATGAAGGTTCAACGTGGTCAGTCGCCGCCCAGCACCCAGGCGCCAACGTCAACCTGCTCCACGATCCTGAGGTCGGCGATACATTCACCGGCAACGGCGGACTCAATTCCACCAGCGTCCATATCGAACCCGCAGCGAAAATCGTCACCTGAGGTGTGCCAGGGCAAGTCCGGGGGTGATGCCAACATGGATATGGTCCTGATGGACGTCGTCAGAGAAGAAACCCGGCCGGTCTCCGTTGAGGTCGAACGGCCCGCCCACCTCGGTCGCACCTAGCCACGCGGCGCGTTGCATGAAGTCCGCGACCACGTCACTGGGCATCTCACGGCTGACCACATTGATCCCGTTGATCTCCCGGATATCGACCGCGCGGCCTACTGCATGATTCGACGTGCGCTCCGTCGGAAAAACGGTCTGAATATGGCCGGTGTGCATCACCTGTACGGCAAGCGTGTACTCACGCGCGAGACCGAGCAGGACATGCAGTAGTGCATCACTGATGCGGCCCGTGCTCACATCGAGCGCGGCCGGACCCGAGAGCGTGATCCGAGGTTCCGCCAGGACAGACTGTGCTGTGTAGCTCAGCGCCACGGGTGGGCTAAGCGAGGTCAGCGGGTTGATTCGATCGACACCCCATGCGCCCTCAGCCGAACGCGAAAGCCGGAGATCAAGCGCAATCTGACGAGTTGAACGATCACCGGTGACCAGTTCGGTGTCCTGGTCGAACAGAGCGATCACGGCGGCGCGGTGCCCCGCGAGACCGCCATACTGCGGATAAACCATGCGCAGGGTGCTGGCGATCGCGTCAGGTGTGTCCAGCACGGTTGCAGTTTGTGCGGCGGATTCGCGCGCACCGGCAGCGTTGAGGCTACCGACAGCGCCAGTGCCCGCTAACCAGGTTCCCGCAGTCTCCAGAAACGCAGCGGCGGTGCGCTTGATTTCTGGCGCGATCTCCCGTGGGCCTGGCAGCCAGTGGCTCGATTCCGGCGAGAGCGGTTCCACATGCGGAGGGGCTGGTTCAGGCTCAGGTTCAGGCGCGGGCCGGTATTCTGGCGTCGCCGACAGTGGCGTTGATATCCGGTCCGTTGGCTCCCCCACGCGTGACCCGCTGGCGGTGCTGCATCCCACCACGATGCCCGCTGGCAGAGCGGCAAGGATACCGAGAGCTTGTCGGCGAGTGAATGTCATTGCCGATCACGATAAGGAAGTGTCCCCCCGCCATTCAAGAAGTATCGGTAAAGACGAATAGGATTTCCGTCACGTGTGACAGAATCGCCCGCGGGAACCCAGTCAAGCAACTCGTAGAACCTGGCGGCATTTTCGTTCTGCAGGTCAGTGATCAGCTCCGCTACCTCAGCACCGTCGGTTGCGCACTGCTTCAAGAATTCGTTGACGAGTGCAGCCCCTACACCGCGCTCGCGGAACCCGGGAAAGACTGCGACCCCCGCGAGGACTGCAGTTTGCGGACTACCACCATGCGCGGTGCGCGAGGAACGGACGAACGCCCTCGCTATGCGGCGCGTCCATCGCACGGCACGTGTCCGCGCGAATTCGGCAGCAAGCGAGGGATTCCTAAGCAGCGCTACCGCACCCGTGAGGGCCAGTGCGAAGAAGCTCCGCCAGGCACGCAAAAGCGCGTCCGTGTGCGTGAGGTGGTCCGTCGAACCGAGCAGAAATCCGCCATATGCGCCGTCAGCACGATCGACCGCTACGAGGAGAACGCCATGCGGGGCGGCAAGCACCGTCTTGTGCCACTGCCGCAAGAAACGCACCCCGAGGGCAGGGAACAGCCCCATCGGCAGCATCTCGCTGTGGGCGAACGACGTCGCACGGACATCGTCGACCGTGGCTGGACGGATGATTAGATCTGCTGCGGTCACCTAGTGGGACTTCCCGGTCACGCGGGTGGCTAACCCTTTCACCATAAGGTGCGGGCGGGCGCCGCGAGTTCAGATCTCTGCTAACGGCCGTCAGGCACCAGGGCGTTCAAGGTCAATTGCCGCAGCGCCTTTTTCAGCCTGGACTGCTCTATGGGCGAAGTCCCCTGCAAGTAGTCACTCATGATTGCCGTCAGCCCAGCAACGAGGACGGCCAGCGTCGCATCGACGTCGAGTTCCGCACGGAACTGCGCCCTGTTCAGCGCGATGTATGTCCTGCCGACGTCGACCGCTCTCGCGGTAATGCTCTCCATGCGTTCGAGCACACGCAGTTGTGGAGCATCGGCCAGCATCGTGCGCAGCACCGGGCTGTGCTGGTCAACCGCGTCGAAAACAGCGTCCAGAACCGCTGCGGCTAACACCTGCCAGTCTGGCCCTAGATTCCTGTCAATCTGCTGGCTGATCTGTGCGGTGATGTCCTCCGCGATGCGGTCGGCGAGACGGACGAGAACGTCATCCTTGTCCGAAAAGTACTGGTACAACGACCCTTTACTGATGCCAGCAGCATCGGCTATGCGATTCGTCGAGCAATCGTGATATCCGCGTTCAGCTAGGACGTCATGCGCCGCGTCCAGGATCCGCTGCACAGTGTCGTGTGAGCGGGCCTGGACGGGACGTCTGCGATTCACCAACTATTCTTCAGCCACGGGCTCGGCCTCTTCAGGCAGGTCGTCCTGCTGAGAAGCGGTCCTCTTGCTGCCTTTCGACGTGCTCCGGTTCGGCCGGGGCGTTAGACGCTTCCGGATACTCTGCGCGGGGCTCAGCATCCAGTCGGCGTTGTCCAAAAGCCCGTTGGCACGCTCCAGCGTGGTGTTGATGTTGGTGAGCGTGTCATTCAGATACTGCAGCTGATACACCAGCTCCGGCAGCAGGGTGTCTGCCTGCTTCATCAGGCCGTTCGCCTGATCCATCGTCTCATCGAGACTCAGCACCACGTGGGTGAGCCGCCGCACCTTCCCGGGTTGCCGTCCTTGATTTTCGTCTGCTGGGGTCATCAGTCCTCAGTCCCTTCCCATTGACTTCACGCCGATGGTCGCCATTAAATCGCTCCACCGCGCCCGCCGGGGCCGAATCGGGCATAGAAAGTTAATCACGGTTCATCCGAACACTGGCGCGCGCTTCTCGAAGCGCGCGGTGAGCGCCTCGGCGAACTCGGCGCCGGCCAGCAGTTCGCACTGTCCCTCCTTCTCACGTGCAAGAGCCTCGTCGAGTTGGACCACCAGCGGAACTGTCACCGCCCTTTTGGTGAGTGCCTGCGCGCGCCTGGGTCCCGATGCGAGCCGCTCAGCCAGTTCCTCCGTGTGACGTTGCAGCGAATTCCGCGGATGGACGGCAGTGACCAGTCCTTCACGCAGCGCATCCGCGGCGGGCAGGCGTTCACCCAGCAGGAGCAAAGCGTTCGCCTTGGCGCGACCCAGAATCGCGGGGACCATTAGCGTCGCTCCCCCATCCGGCATGAGCCCATTCTTCGTGAACGCCAGCAAGAAATACGCGTCATCCGACGCGAGCACGAAGTCAGACGCAAGGGCGAGAGCGACCCCGTACCCGACGGCTGCGCCCGCCACCTCCGCTATGACGGGCACGTCGAGGGTGACGACGGCGCGAACGGCCCGATTTGCCTTGTCCATGGTTTCTTCCGGCGTGTGAAACGGGCCTTCTGCTGCGGCCGCGAGATCCGCACCTGAACAGAAGGAACCGTCCGCGCCGCTCAGCACGACCACGCGGACCTCGTCTGCGCGTGCCTCGGTAGCCAAGACTTCACCAAGTGCGTCGAGCGTGGCGAAATCCACCGCATTTCGCCGCGCCGGGCGGTTGATGGTGACGCGCAGGACTCCGTCAGTCAGCGTGACGTTAATTGCGTCTCTGCCCGATGCGGTCATCGCGGCACCCCTGCGCCAACAGGTTCCGCAACCATCTCTGCGAGACGCCGCGAAATGAGGGCCTCAGCCTCGCTGACCATACGGGAGACGAGTTCATCGACGGTCGGGATATCGTTGATAAGGCCCTGGCACTGTCCAGTGGTCCAGATTCCTGCATCAAGGTCACCGTCTTCGAATACTTTGCGGCCGCGGGCCCCTGCGACAAGGTGTGCGATTTCGGTGAAGTCGCAGCCTTCTTTTTCTTTCGCAACCACTTCGCGGCTGACCTCGTTGCGGGCAACTCGCGCCGTGTTTCGAAGGGACCGGAAGATGAGTTCCGTGTCGCGTTCAGTGTTCGCGACGATTTGTTCCTTCACTTGCTGCGCGACGGGTGATTCCGCCGTACACATGAAGCGGGTGCCCATGTTCACGCCGTCGGCCCCAAGCGCCAGGGCTGCGACTAGCCCCCGCGCGTCCGCGATCCCGCCCGAGGCAACGACAGGAATCGTGAGGTGATTGACCGCGGCCGGGATGAGAATGAGCGCGGGAACATCGTCCTCACCCGGATGACCTGCGCATTCAAATCCGTCGATACTTACCGCGTCGACACCGATGCGCTCGGCCTTGATCGCGTGCCGAACGCTGGTGCACTTGTGGATCACCTGGATACCGGCATCCTTGAAGAAGGGCAGGTGGTCGGCAGGATTGAATCCTGCCGTTTCAACGATCTTGACTCCAGATTCGACGATCGCCTGCCGATACTCGGCATAGGGCGGCGGGTTGATCGACGGGAGAATCGTCAGGTTCACCCCGAATGGCTTGTCAGTCAGCGAGCGACACCGCTGTACCTCCTTGACCAGATCTTCAGGAGTCGGCTGAGTAAGCGCGGTGATGAAGCCGAGCGCACCGGAGTTCGCCACTGCAGCAACAAGTTCTGCCCGGCCGACCCACATCATGCCACCCTGGACGATCGGGTGTTCCACGCCGAATGCGCGGGTAAATCGCGTCGATAACACGTCAGTTAACCTCCTCGAAGCTGCCACCCGATGCGGCTGTATCAAGCAGCAGTTGTGGTGGTGAGAACCGGTCTCCGTATTTGTCTGCCAGCACCAGTGCTCGTTCGACGAATCCCGCTGCCCCGCCCTGATACTGGTCGATGAAGCGCATTACGCCGCCAGTCCAGGCCGGATACCCGATACCCAGGATCGAGCCGACGTTGGCGTCGGTGGCACTGTCGAGCACGCCTTCCTCCATACAGCGCACCGTCTCGATGGCCTCGATGAACAGCATGCGTTCCTTGATATCCACGAACGGGATTTCCGTGTCCCCACCGAATGCGGTCTTCAGTCCCGGCCAGAGGCCGACTCGTTTGCCGTCCACATAGTCGTAAAGCCTGCACCCGACGAGCGTCCTTTGCGGCCGAACTCGTCGATAACGCGGTCGAGCACCGCGTCTGCGGGGTGTGGCGTCCACTGCTTGCCCTCCGCGATGACGCCTGCTTTGGTTTCGTCGCGAATCTTCCGCGGCAAGGTCAGGGTGAGCTCATCCATGAGCGCGAGAACCGGCGCCGGGTATCCCGCCTGGGTGGAAGCCTGTTCGATGCTGGCGGCAGGTATGCCCTCTCCGAGCATCGCCATGCCTTCGGTGGTGAAGGTGCCGATGACTCTGCTGGTGAAGAACCCGCGAGAGTCGTTCACCAGAATGGGGGTTTTCTTGATCTGCTGAACGATGGCGAGCGCACGGCCCACCGTGTCCTCGCTGGTCTTCTCGCCCTTAATGATTTCGACCAGCGGCATCTTGTCGACCGGCGAGAAGAAGTGCAGGCCGATGAAGTCTTCCGGCCGTGCGACTTTCTCGCCGAGCAGCGTGATCGGCAGCGTCGAGGTGTTTGAGCACAGCAACGCGCCGGGAGCGAGGTACGGTTCGATCTCGCCGAATACCTTCCCCTTCACGTCAGGGTCCTCAAATACCGCCTCGATCACCGCTTCGGCACCTGCGGCGTCTTCAGCGGACACAGTGGGGGTGATTCGCGCGAGAATTTCATCTGCTGCTGCTTGCGATTTGCGGCCGCGCGCGACCGCCTTCTCCAGAAGCTTTGCTGAATAAGCTTTTCCGCGCTCCGCCGCGTCCGGGGAAACGTCCTTCAGCACGACCGTCATTCCTGCGTTGGCGCAAACGTAGGTTATCGCGGCGCCCATCATGCCTGCGCCAAGAACGACAACCTTGCGCACTGGTGCACGATTATCGCTGCCGTATTCACGCGCGAGGCCGTTGGCGGATTGCATGTCGAAGAAAAATGCACGGGTCATGTTCTTCGCAGTCTGGCCAGTAGAAAGGCCTGCGAAGTAACGAGTTTCGATTTTCTGTGCAGTGTCGAAATCGACCTGTGCACCTTCAACCGCGGCACTCATGATTGCGAGCGGTGCCGGGTAGGGCGCACCTTTGAGTTGCTTTCTGAGGTTTGCCGGGACGCTCGGCAGGATCTGCGCAAGAGATGGCGTTGCCGGTGTCCCGCCAGGCATGCGGTAGCCCTTGCGATCCCATGGCTGCTGTGCTTCCGGGTTCGCTTCGATCCATGCACGGGCGGCAGGCTCGAGCTGTGCCGCTGTTTCAACGAGTTCGCTGATGAGGCCAGCTTCTAATGCTTGTGCGGGACGGAACCGCTGGCCTTTTAGCAGGACTTGAGTGAGGGCGCCGACGACGCCGAGCATGCGGACTGTTCGTGTGATGCCACCGGCGCCGGGCAATAGGCCGAGCGTGACCTCAGGGAGCCCAATCTGGACGGATGCGTGGTTGACGGCGATTCGGTGGTGACACGCGAGGGCGATCTCGAGTCCACCGCCTAGCGCGGCTCCACCGATTGCGGCGACGACTGGCTTGCCGAGAGTTTCGAGTCGGCGCAGCGCGCTTGTGAGCCCGCGTACGTTTTCACTGACCGCGGGAATGTCAGCCGGGCCGGTACGAAGGATGTCGCGCAGGTCACCTCCCGCGAAGAACGTCTTTTTCGCGGAGGTGATGATCACGCCGCGAATGTCGTCACGTTCCTCGTGCAGGCGGTCGGTGACCTCGCGGATCGACGTCATGAACGCTTCGTTCATGGTGTTGGCGGATTGCGAAGGATCGTCGAGAATCAGTGTGACGACACCAGTTTCGTCACGCTCGTAACGGATTGTGCTCATTGTCGTGGTCTCCCTGGAAAAGAATGTAGGTTCATACGCGTTCGATGACGGTGGCGATCCCCATGCCTGCGCCCACGCACAGCGTGGCGAGGCCGTAGCGGTCACCGCGGCGTTCCAGCTCGTCGAGCAATGTGCCGAGAATCATTGCCCCTGTGGCGCCAAGGGGGTGCCCCATCGCGATCGAGCCACCATTCACGTTGACCTTGTCGATATCGACTCCGGTATCGGCGATGAACTTCAGGACGACGGACGCGAACGCCTCATTGACTTCAAACAGGTCAATGTCATCAAAGGTGAGCCCCGCCTTGTCCAGAGCTTTCTGCGCGGCAGGTGCCGGTCCGGTCAGCATGATTGTGGGTTCGGTACCAACCACCGCTGTTGACACGACGCGGCCGCGCGGGGTGAGACCATTCCGCACGCCCGCGGCTTCGCTGCCGATCAGCACCAGCGAGGCGCCATCGACAATTCCCGACGAATTGCCAGCGTGGTGGACGTGCTCGATCTTTTCCACCCAGTGATACTTCTGGAGTGCAACGGCATCGAACCCGCCCTGGTCACCGATCACGGTGAAAGAGGGCTGCAGCGCCGCGAGGGATTCCACCGTCGCATCTGGGCGCATGTGCTCGTCCCGATCGAGTACGGGCATACCGTGCATATCCGCGACGGGGATGACTGAGTTCGCGAACCTGCCGTCGGACCAGGCCTTCGCAGCACGTTCCTGTGAGCGCACAGCGAATTCATCCACCTGTGTACGGCTGAACCCCTCCATCGTCGCGATGAGGTCCGCACCAATCCCCTGGGGGACGAACGATGTGACGTAATTGCTGTGAGGGTCCATCGGCCACGCACCACCGTCTGACCCCATCTTCACCCGCGACATGGATTCCACGCCTCCGGCGAGTACGAGGTCTTCCCAGCCTGAGCGCACCTTCTGGGCAGCGAGATTGACGGCCTCAAGCCCCGACGCGCAGAACCTGTTGGTTTGTACACCGGCCACAGAGTCCGAAAGGCCGGATAACAATGCGGCTGTTCGGGGCAGCACGGCTCCTTGGTCGCCAACTGGCGACACAATGCCCAGTACGACATCGTCGATCGTCGTTGGGTCCGCGGCGGGATTGCGCGCGATGAGTGCGTCGATCAGTCCAGTGACGAGGTCGATTGGTTTCACGGAATGCAGGGACCCCGAGGCTTTACCTTTCCCTCGCGGTGTACGGATCGCGTCATAGATGAGCGCTTCAGAGTGTCCCATCGGTGTCCTTCGCAGTTTCGTAAGTGTTGGAGCTACCGCTGGAGGCAGCCACCACTGGCGCATTCTTCACAGAATCTGCGTTAACTTTTGCGCGAGATTCGATGAAAGTCAAGCGACGCAACCACGAAGTTTGTGCAACAATTGCCGATACGACTCGACGGGCTGTTCACCAACAGCCGTTTACACGCACATCACAGGGAGTTACGGTGCCGGAATCCGCGGGAGCCCATCGGGGCACGATCGCCGCAGGCACGCGACCGCCTGCATCCGCCCCGCGCAGACGCCCGAAAGATCGCAAAGCGCAAATCGCCCGGATCGCCGCCGAGATGTTCAGCACCCAGGGTTACAACCAGGTCGGAATTGACGACATCGCGCGCGAAGTGGGCGTCTCCGGTCCCGCTTTGTACCGCCATTTTCCCAACAAGTACGCACTCTTCCGGCATGTCGCACTGTCCCTCGCTGATGTCCTTGTCGAGGCGAGCAGTCCGCAGAACAACGGTTCACAAAGCGCGAATGAGGAGGGCGACCTCCAAGCAGTACTGCTGTCACTGATCAGAGTCACGATCGAACACCGTAAGACCGGTGGGCTGTACCGATGGGAGCATCGCTACCTCAATCCTGCTGACCGGCGCGCGGTGAGCGACCGCATCAAGACTGTCAACCGGAACGTCAGCATTCAGGTGAAGCGATTGCGCCCCGGGCTTTCGGACCGCGAGTACACGCTACTCAGCGGCGCTGCGCTCAGTGTCATCGGCAGCATCACCGCCCATCGAACACCACTTTCTGAGAGGCGGATTCAGCGCATCATCCTGGAAGCCGCCCAGTCCGTTTTAGGGGTCGATGCACACATCGTCCCGCAGCCCTCATCGCAGCCTCGCCAGGCCGGACTCACGCCACAATCCAAGCGGGAACAACTCCTCAAAGCCGCCATCCAGTTGTTTTTCGAGCGTGGCTACCACGACGTGAGCATCGAAGAGATCGGCGCTGCCGCAGACCTCAACGCGTCCGGGGTATACCGCTACTTCGAAAGTAAGAGCGACCTGCTTGCTGCCGCCTTCGCTCGTGCCAGCGAACGGTTGACCGCGGACACGACAGCGGTGCTGGCAGAGTCCGCCTCGCCGCTCGACGGCTTGCGCCGACTCGTCGATCTTTACGTCAGCCTGTCGTCCGGCCAGCAGGACCTCATGTCGGTGTACTTCACCGAAGTTGGGAGTCTGCCAGCAGCGCAGCGCCGCGAACTCAATACTGCGCAGCGGCTCTATATCGAAGAGTGGGCAACGCTCCTCGAGCAGGTACTGCCCGGCCGCCAGCTTATTGAACTACGTTTTCTGGTTCACGCGTCACTCGCACTGGCACTGGATATCGGACGGCTGGTGAACTTCGAGAAGTCCCCGGGAGTTCGGGCCTTCCTCGGCCGTCTGATGCGGGCGGCGCTTCTTATCGACTGACCCTGACTGCCACGCGGTTGTCATTATTCCAGTGATCCCGCATGATTTGATCACATATATTTCGACGCAGAGGATGGTGCTCAAGACCCATGACGGCGAAGCAGCCACTTGTGCGCGGTATCAGCCATCTCGGCTTTCTCGCCGCAGGATCGAACGTCATCATGCAGCTCAGCCGACCCGGCATGGGTTACGGAGTCGTTGAGAGCCAGGTCGATAGCGGCAACCTCTACAAGCACCCCTTTAAGCGGGCTCGCACCACCATTACTTATCTCGCGGTCGCGATTCTTGGTACCGACGAAGACAAGGCGTGATAAAGCCACTGTGGACGACACAGTTCGCGATTACCTCACCGGCATCGCCTACGGCACCTTTCTGCCAGCACCGTTGCCGCGTCTCTTCGGGCGTGTCCGATGCTTCTTCACAACAGGCTTCCTGCCTGATCATTTTCGTGGACAGATGCAGCTGCCTTGGGGTCCGCGCCGAGAAGCCCTCTTCAGAGCAAGCATGCGCGTCGGCGGCGTGCTTCATCGTGCGACGCCCGCAGGAATCCGGACCTTACCGCTCCGACTCTGTTTGTGGGACATGCGGTTGCGTCAACGGCGCGGCCGACGCCTCGTATAAAACCACCAAGAAACAGGGCAATGTCCGATTCCCGCTAGCACACTTTCATTCAGAGTGTCACGATCGAGTAGTGCCCAACGATCACTCGTCTCTGCCGCCAGTGTCCGCACTGGTGCAGAATCGCGAGCTGTGTTATCGGGCTGTCTCCGCACGTGACCAGCGCTTCGACGGCCAGTTCGTGACCGCGGTGCGCACCACGGGCATATATTGCCGTCCCTCGTGTCCGGCTCAGACACCGCACGCGGAGAATGTTGACTTCTACCCCACCCCGGCCGGCGCTCAGCAGGCCGGTTTCCGCGCGTGCCGGCGCTGCAGCCCTGACGCCGCGCCCGGCACACCAGGCTGGAACGTCACCTCCGAACTGGCGACACGCGCCCTGACGCTGATCGCTGAGGGGGTCATCGAACGTAGTGGCGTCGCGGGCCTCGCGGCCAAACTCGGCTACTCCACCCGCCACGTCAACCGGATCCTCGTCGCGGAGCTCGGTGCGGGCCCGCTCGCGTTAGCGCGGTCCTTCCGTGCCCGCACAGCGCGTGCTTTGCTGCAGTCGACCTCTATGCCTATCGCGGACACCGCGTTCGCGTCCGGGTTCTCGAGCGTGCGGCAGTTCAACGACACCATCGCCCGGATCTACGGCCTCACGCCGTCGCAGCTGCGGCGGGAAGATGCTGCGGGCCAGTCAGCTGGCGGCGCGCTGACTTTGCATTTGCCCTTCCGTGCCCCTCTCAACGCCTCATGGGTTCAATGGTTCCTATCGGGGCACGCGGTGCCTGGCATGGAAACCGCGCGCAACGAATCATTTACTCGCGGTCTGCGACTTCCTCGGGGTCTCGCATCCGTGCGCCTGCGCCTCGCCGAAGATCATGTGGGGGCGACCCTCGCGCTGAACGACCTGCGCGACCTCATGCCCGCTGTCGCGCGTATTCGCCACCTGCTCGACCTCGATGCCGATCCCGTTGCAGTAGACCGCGCGCTCAGCAGGCACTCTTCAATGCGTCCTCTGGTCAGCGAGAGTCCAGGCATTCGCGTCCCGGGGTGCGCGGACCCCACCGAGACGGTGATCCGGGCGCTGCTCGGCCAGCAGGTTTCGCGGCGTGCCGCTATCACTCTCACCTCCCGACTGGTGGCGCAGCTCGGCGAGGAAGCGCCTCCCATCGATCGAAGTGAGACGCCACCCAAGGTGTTTCCTTCAGCGGCAGCGATCGCGGAGCACGGCCGGACGGTGCTTTCCGGCCCGGTTCGCCGCATCCGTTCAATCATTGCCGCCGCCCAGGCACTCGACGCAGGGACGCTGCGCGTCCACCCCGGCGCTGATCCGGCTGAACTCCATGACACGCTGCTCACGTGTGATGGTTTCGGGCCGTGGACGGCATCCTACGTCGCCATGCGCGTAACCCGGCATCCGGACATTTTCCTGCATGGAGACCATGTTGTTGCGAAATCGCTGAGCGACCTTTCGCTAACTGCCGCCGATGCGCAACATTGGGCACCGTGGCGTTCCTACGCAACGATGCACTTGTGGTGGCATTATGTGCGCGATACCGCGACCCGAAAGGAGACGGCAGCGTCATGACTGGAGTCATCAGCGGGCGGTCAGCGACCCTCAGTACACCGAACGGCCCGTTCACGGTTGTGGTCTCCGAGATCGATTCGGTGCTCGCATCGGGCTGGACGGGCTATCCGTCGGCGCTCACCGGGCTTATTCACCCCCAGTTGCGCCCCTCATCAGTTGAGGAAGTGCCCGCTTCCGCCGTGCAGCCGATAGCGGACGCTGTCACCGCCTATTACGACGGGGAACTGGACTCGGTCAGCGCTGTGCCGGTTGAGCAACAATCCGGAGATTTCCTCATAGAGACGTGGAAGATGCTCCGCGACGTCGCTCCCGGCGCTCCCGTCACGTACGGTGATCTTGCGCGACGCAGCGGAAATCCTCGCGCAGCCCGCGCTGCGGCGTCGGCGTGCGCCCGTAATGCTGCAGCACTCTTTGTGCCCTGCCACCGCGTCGTGCGCACGGGAGGCGCTCTCGGCGGATTTCGATGGGGCCTCGACACCAAAACGTGGCTCCTCACCCACGAAGAGATGGAAAGCAGGTAAGCACGTATGCAGCGCCGCCGCTCGGGCACTCAGCGAGCACTCACCGCCGTCATCGCATCACTGCTCGCAGGCTCGCTGGTTGCGGGGTGCGGATCGGATACAGAAGCGCCGGACGGTGGCGGTGAAATAGTCAGTCCCGCTGGAATCAGCCTGCCTGATACCCCTGCCGGGCAACAAGCGTCGTGGTTCCTCGATGCCTCAGCGCAGCCGCCGATCCCTGAGGACCAATTCACCGAACGCATGTCCCCCGAGTTCCTGGCTGAGATCTCCCCCGAGGTCATCAACGAGGTCCTCACGGCAGTTGGCCCGCTTGAGCCCACCGAAGTGCAGTCCGCTACTGACGACGCGATCGTCGTCGGCATCAACAGTGCTGACGGGCAGCTGACGCTAACTCTCCGGGTAAACGATGACGGAATGATTGACACGCTGAATCTCGCTCCGGCGCTGAATATCCCAGACGCACCAGAGTCGTGGGAAAGCCTCACTGAACGCCTCGAGTCGCTGGCACCCGAGGCCAGCTTCATCGCTGCCCGCCTCGGCGATGATGGTGCGTGCGAAGCTGCTCACGACGTGCGGGCTGACGATGTCATGCCTATCGCATCCATGTTCAAGGTGTACGTGCTCGAAGCCGTGCAACGTGCAATCGACGACGGTGACCTGACGTGGGAGAGCACCATCGCGGTCACCGAAGACAACCGCAGCTGGCCGACCGGGTTCCTCCAGGATGAAGAGCCAGGCACCGAAGTCACGGTGGCGGAAGCCGCGGGTCTGATGATCTCGTTCAGCGATAACACCGCAAGCGACATGTTGCTCGAGGCTGTAGGCCGCGAAGCGGTCGAAGAGGTAGTCGCGGAGACTTCAGCGAACGCGGACGCCAACCGCCCAATGCTGACCACGCAAGAGATGTTCAAGCTCAAGATCGTGGACTATCCGCAGCTCGCGGACCAGTTCACCGGCGGTGGAGAAGCGGAACGACGGAACCTGCTGAACACCACGATTGCCGACACACCGCTGCCCGAACTGGCCGCAGCCGAGCCGTGGACATCCTCACGTCACATCGACTCGATAGGCTGGTTCGGCTCGGCGAGCGACATGTGCGCAGCGTTCGGGTCTCTCCACGAAATCGGCGACGAAAATGTCACGGCCGCGATGTCCGACAACGACGGTGGCGTCGCCCTGGGCGCGGAGTGGACTTCAGTCTGGTACAAGGGCGGCTCCGAGCCCGGCGTGACCGCACTCGGCTATCTCGCAGAGAACGATGCGGACGAGAAGTACGTGGTCGTAGTGCTGACTAACGCTCCCGACACGGATGTACCTGAAATGGAAGAGTCCGAGGCCCGTATCACTGAGATGATGTCGCTCGCGCGAGGCGCTTTTACCCTGATGACGAACTGATCATCGACTATCGGTCTCTCGGCCCGTGAGTTCCGCGATATCGCCGTATAAAAGTTCCTGGTAGCCGGCAATCACCTCATCGACACCCGCGACCTGCTCGGACACATGGTGAATGTTCTCAGCTGACATTTCCCGCGTGCCCGAGCGGGACAGCAGGTCGTCAATACGATGATCCAGATTCTCGGCCCGCTGGACGGCCGCGAACGATCGCAGGCGTTCCTCAACCTCGGACAATGCGTCGTCGATGCGCATCAGCGCTGCCACGCGGTTGACGAGCTCGCTCCATACGCTTTCCAGAGCCCCCTGACGCGCGCGGATCTGCTGGCGCGAGGCAGCATCCCGTGCCGAGACGAGGGCGTCTTCGAGTTCTCGCGAAATGCCCCGCAGCGCAACGGTGTCGACGGCAATCTGGACGAGTTCACTTGCGAGATCAAGTTGGGCCCGTTGCACCATGAAATATGCGGAATGCCAGGAGAGTGACCCGTGGATCCGGTCAAACAGTGTTCCCGCCAGATAGAGAAGCGTTTCATACTGATCGTCGAATTCAGCATATTCAGTCGGGCTCAGCGCGATCCGCTCACTCGCGGCACGCGCTAATTCTGCGAAACGCGATTTGTCTGACAGTCGGCGCATCCCTTCGGCGGCGGCGTCCCGAGCCGCGCTGCGCAATTGATCGCCGGGTGTTGAGCGCCTAGCCAGCGGCACGGGAGTCCTCTGGAGGGCCCGGAACAGTGCACTGCGCTGCTCGAGGTCGAGGTGCAGGCCGGCTTTCCGGTCCCGGCGGATGGCGAGGACGCCGCTCGCATAATGAGTCCGCGACAATACGAATGCCGACCGCGCGTCGCTGAGTTTCCTTTCGGCCTCGCCCATCCGGAAACGAACAATCAGCTGCGCTGGGCCCGAGCGGGACTCATCGAGTTTCCGGACAAGCCTCGCGTGGTCATCAGCGAGGCGCCGTACGCTGGAAAATCCGCCTGCTGAGGGGAAATCGCGGCCTCCACGGCGGCGGTTCAGCACAATCTCACGCGTTTCCTCATCGACATACCCCGTCGCGATCAGAAGAGCCGCCTGGTCGGAAAGATCGTCACTCTGGTTGGGAATCTGGCAGGCTCGGCACCACTCGCGCACGTTATCCGTCATTCGGGCGCGCCGCTCAGCAACGGTATGAGGAATACCGGTGGACGGACGGTCGTCGCTGGCCATTATGCCTCCTCGCTGCCTTCCCACTACTTTCCCAGAAGTAACCCCCGTCCCGCACCTTCCGGCTCCCCCCCGGGGACTCTTTTTCCCACGCAGGGGCAAAACGTACGCTTCGGGGCGATAAATGTACGTTTGGTACACGCTCGCACGAAAGGTAACCACCCCGGGCCCGGCTTAGCCCGCCCGGTTGTGGCGTACGGTCGCGCCGCGTGCAACGATCATGGTTGTGTGTCCTGCCCTCAAACGGTGTGCCCTGTCAGCGCTTGTCCTGGCGCTTACTGCCGGATGTATGCGCGGAGAAACTGAACCCGAGTTTCCCAGAGTAGAACCGGGAGTCCACAGTTTCGTCACGGAACCCGGCCTTGTTCCACCGGAAGTGTCGACCGTGTTCTCCATGGAGAGCGCGACTGACGGCTACATCCTGTTGGTGCCCCGCGTGCGCGGCGATCGAGAGGAGGACGATCCGCACAGCGGACTCCTCATCATTGACGCCGACGGTGAACCGGTGTGGACACGCCGCTTCGATGGGGATATCTACGCGAACGATCTCACCCTGCAGACTTTCCGCGGAGAGCCCGTGCTCACCTACTGGCAAGGTGAGTCGTTCGAACCAGGATGGGGCGAAGGCGAATACATCATTCTGAATGGCCGGTACGAAGAGGTCGCGCGCGTTTCCATGGGTGACGGGCTGAACGCGGACTTCCACGACCTCATCATCACGCCGCGTGACACCGCGCTGATGATGGCTTACCCACGTACTGAAGGGGATCCGCCCATCCGGTCGTCAGCCCTGCAGGAAGTAGATATCGAGACCGGTGAGGTGTTATTCGCCTGGGATGCACTCGATCATGTCGACACTGACGAGTCAGACTATCCGGTACCCGAGGACGAGGAGCGCGCGTGGGACTACTTCCACATCAACTCCGTCGATGAGGATGCGGACGGCAATTTGCTGATCTCGGCGCGTCATACCCACGCCCTCTACAAGATTGACCGCGAGACGGGCGGCATAATGTGGACTCTTGGCGGGAAAAACAGCGATTTCACCCTTGGCGCGGGAGTCGAGTTCCGCTACCAGCACGACGCTCGCTGGTTGCCTGACGGCCGTATCAGTCTGCTGGACAACGTGTCCTCGGAAGCGGAGGAGGAAGGCGCCTCACGTGCCCTCATCCTTCAACTCGACGAGGAAACGATGCATGCGGAACTTGTCGCCGAGATGGCAAACCCGGACAACGTTGTGAGTGCGACTCAGGCCAACCACCAGGTTCTTCCGAATGGACACAGCTTCGTTGGCTGGGGGTCACGCCCAAGCCTCACGGAATTCGGGCCTGATGGAAAAGTGAAGCGGCACATGGTCTTCCCATCAAACATGTTTTCGTACCGGGCGCTGCTCGGTGACTGGGTGGGTGAACCAGAGTACCCACCAGCGGTCAGCGCGACTATTCGCCAGTCGGGCACCGTCAGTGTCGCGATGAGCTGGAACGGCGCCACCGAGGTCGTACGCTGGCGGGTCCTCGCCGGGGCCGAACCCGACGCACTCGATGTCATCAAGGCGGTTCCGCGCGACGGGTTCGAAACGGAAACCACGATTGACGGCGAACCGAGATTCGTGCGGGTTCAGGCCCTCGACATCACTGGCGAGGTTCTCACTGAATCTGAGGTATTGCCAGTGTCACCCTTCTGAAGAACGGCGCCGAATATCCGTGACGATCGCGGAGAAATCGCGGCCCTTTCCCCCTTCTTCAAGGTAGCGCTCGTAGATCTCCGACGCGTGGAGGCCAAGTTCACCCGCAACTCCTGCGTTCCGCAGGGCATTCGCTGCCAGGCCAAGGTCTTTGCTCATCAATTCAACCGCGAACCCTGGCTCATAGTTGTTGTTCGCTGGCGACGCGGGCACCGGCCCTGGCACTGGGCAATAGGACGTCAGCGCCCAGCATTGCCCTGACGCGTTTGCTGCCACCTCGAAGAGCGCCTCGTTCGTAAGTCCGAGCTTCTCTCCTAGTACGAAGGCCTCGCTGATACCAATCATGGAGATACCCAGGATCATGTTGTTGCAGATTTTCGCTGCCTGCCCCGCACCCGCGTCACCGCAATGGACGATTCGCTTGCCCATGACGTCGAGCAATGGGTGCGCCGCAGCAACATCGTCTGCCGGTCCACCGACCATGAACGTGAGTGTCCCTGCGGTCGCCCCGCCGACACCACCCGAGACAGGTGCGTCCACGCAGCGGTGTCCAGCAGCTTTGGCTTTCGCGTGGGCCGCCTTGGCATCGTCAACGTCAATGGTGGAACACTCCAGGAAAAGCGTGCTCGGTGCCGCTGCGCCGAGCACTTCGTCCAGCACTGAATGTACGTGACGGCCACTGGGAAGCATCGTGATCACGATGGGGGCTTCCTTCACCGCCTCGCTCGCGGACGCTGCCATTTGCACGCCACTCGCTGTTGCCGCCTCTATCGCTGCCGGCACAACGTCGAACCCAATCACTGTGTATCCCGCTTTGACGAGATTCGCGGCCATCGGCCCGCCCATGTGACCAAGACCGATGAAACCAACCACTGGTGTACTCATCCCGCAGGGACCCCTCTCTGGTATGTCATGCCGACTTGATCATCGAACGTGCAACTACCATCCGCATGATCTCGTTCGTTCCCTCCAGGATGCGGTGAACGCGGAGATCCCGGAGGATTTTCTCGATCCCGTACTCAGTCAGATACCCGTACCCGCCATGCAGCTGGAGCGCCGTATCTACAACCTGGTAGCCGGTTTCAGTGACGAATCGCTTCGCCGCGGCGCACAGCATGATCTTGTCAGAAGCATCTTCGTCGAGAGCCTCCGCCGCACGCCACAGGAACGCCCGCGCCGCCTCGATCTGAATCCGCATCTCAGCCACCGTGTGCTGCACGGTTTCCCGTTCGCTGAGCGGCGCTCCGAAAGCCGAGCGTTCGGCCACATATTCCAGCGACCTATCAAGAGCCGTCTGGGCCCCGCCGAGCGAGCACGCGGCGATGTTGAGGCGGCCGCCGTTCAGTCCATTCATCGCGATGCGGAAGCCGTTCCCGAAGCCGCCGATGACATTCGCTACCGGTACGCGCACACCGTCGAGAACCACCTGACGGGTGGGCATCGCGTTCCAGCCCATTTTCTGTTCGTTCGCCCCGAAGGACAGGCCTTCCGCATCTCCGGGCACAATCACGGCGGTAATGCCCGCCGGCCCAGGCCCGCCGGTACGCGCCATCACCACGTAGACGTCGCTGGAGCCCGCGCCGGAGATGAATTGTTTGACCCCGGTGAGTACGAGGTCGTCACCATCCCGGACGGCGCGAGTAGTGAGCGCCGCCGCGTCCGACCCTGCTCCTGGCTCGGTGAGGCAGTAGCTGCCAAGGTGTTCCATCGTCGCGAGTTTCGGAAGCCACTGGTGCCGCTGCTCGTCGGCACCGTAAGTGTCAATCATCCAGGCGACCATGTTGTGAATCGACAGGTACGCCGCCATGGAGGGACACCCCGCCGCGAGGCGTTCGAAGATGCGCACTGCATCGAGACGCCGCAGGCCGCTGCCACCGACGTCTTCCCGCACGTACACAGCACCCATTCCCATCGCTGCTGCCTTGCGCAGAACGTCGACTGGGAAGTGCTTCGTCTGATCCCACTCCACAGCGTGCGGCGCGAACTCCTCAGCCGCAAACTCGGAGACCGTGTCAAGGATCGCTCGATCCTCGACAGTAAGTGTGAATGTCACTGTCGTTCTCTCACTTCATCGTTGGTATGACGAAGTGGCCTTCGTTGTCCTTGATGCCGGATGGCCACCGCTGCGTCACTGTTTTGGTCTTGGTGTAGAAGCGCACCGAGTCAGGACCATGCTGGTTCAGATCACCGAACATCGACCGCTTCCAGCCACCGAACGTGTGGTAGGCGATCGGTACCGGGATGGGGACGTTGACTCCCACCATTCCCGTGTTGACGCGGGCAGTGAAGTCACGCGCCGTGTCGCCGTCACGCGTAAAGATCGCGACGCCGTTGCCGTACTCGTGCTCAGTTGGCAGCCGCAAAGCGTCCTCGTAGTTGTCTGCTCGCACCACTGTGAGCACAGGGCCGAAGATCTCTTCGAGATAGGCGCGTGACGTCGTCGGCACGTTGTCGAGGAGCGTGGGTCCGGTGAAGAAACCGGCTTCGTGCCCTTCGAGCGCGAAGCCCCGGCCGTCGACCACGAGTTCGGCACCATCGTCGATACCGATCTGGATGTAGTCGTTGACGCGTCCCACCGCGTCCGACGAGACGAGCGGGCCGAAATCGGCTGCGCTGTTGTCTGAGGTCCCGACGGTGAGTTTGCCGATGCGGTCCTTGAGTTTTTCGATGAGCGCGTCGCCGGTTTCCTTGCCGACTGGCACAGCGACGGAGATCGCCATGCAGCGCTCACCTGCAGAGCCGTAGCCTGCGCCGACGAGTGCGTCAGCGACCTGATCGAGGTCAGCGTCGGGCATGATGATGGCGTGGTTCTTGGCGCCGCCGAAACACTGAGCGCGTTTTCCGTTCGCGGTGGCAGTTGAGTAGATGTACTGCGCGATCGGGGTCGACCCGACGAAGCCCACGGCTTCGACCTGGGGGTGGTTGAGCAGCGCATCGACGGCCTGCTTGTCACCATTGACGACGTTGAAAACGCCGGGCGGCAGGCCCGCTTCTAGGAAGAGCTCCGCGAGGCGCAGCGGAACGGAGGGGTCGCGCTCAGAAGGCTTGAGGATGAACGCGTTTCCGCAAGCGATCGCGGGTGCTGCCTTCCAAAGCGGGATCATGGCCGGGAAGTTGAACGGCGTGATTCCGACGACGACCCCGAGCGGCTGACGCATCGAGTAGACATCGATACCAGCTCCTGCACCCGTGGTGTACTCGCCCTTCAGCAGATGCGGAATGCCGCAGGCAAATTCGACAACCTCGACGCCACGCTGGATGTCGCCGAGCGCATCTGGGACGGTCTTGCCATGCTCCGATGACAGCAGCCGTGCAAGGTCTTCTTTTTCGTCGTCGATGAGCTGGAGGAATTTTTGCAGCACGCGGGCACGCCGCTGCGGGTTCCAGGCGGCCCATTCCCGCTGGGCCTGGACGGAATCTGCGACCGCAGCCTCCACCTCGGCATCGTCAGCGAGCGGCACGCGCGCCTGCACATCGCCGGTGTTGGGGTCGAACACATCACCAAACCGCCCTGACGTTGACGGGGTGTTCTTGCCACCGATGAAATGCGTGAGTTCACGTAGAGCCATGCTGGTTGATCACTTTCTCCAGAACCGGAAATCCTGGGCAGCACCCAAGGAAGTACCTGACACTCCTATAGTAGGACGTCCAAGTGTTTGTTGTCACGCGGTACCCAGAAGTAATTTTGCCCAGGAGAGACGTCTCACAAAAGAGCCTGCGAGGATAGTGGAGTGAGCCAACAGCAAGGACTGCCATTCGATCCCATCGCCGAAGCGCGCCGCCATTGGGAGGAGCACGGCTGGACAGAAGCAGCGTCCGGCATGGCCGCGGTGACCTCGGTGATGCGAGCCCACCAGCTGATGCTTGCCCGAGTCGAAAGCGCCCTGCGCCCGCACAGCCTCACTTTTTCCCGGTACGAGGTCCTGACGCTCCTCACGTTCACCCAGCAGGGCGAGCTGCCGATGAGTAAGGCGAGCACACGGCTCCAAGTACACCCGACGAGCATCACCAACGCTGTCGACCGCCTCGAGGCGGCAGGACTAGTGGAGCGGATCCCGCACCCCGATGACCGACGGACCACCCTCGTCCGGATCACCGACGCTGGTCGCGACGTCGCTGAACGTGCGACAAAGGACCTCAACGAACTCGTTTTCGCTGATCCGGGCATCTCCGAGGAGCACATCGCTCAGCTCATCGCCGTACTCGCGGAGTTCCGCGTCAACGCAGGCGATTTCCATCTCCCCGAGTGAGCAGGTCCTAGCGCGGCGCTGTCGCTACCCCATACGCCTCGAGTGAGCCGAACCAGAGCCGGCCGTCATACTCCCGCACAGATGTCAGCATCGGGAAGTCACGGATCGCTCCCGCGTACCGCCGGACGATTTCCCCTGAGTCATTCACGGCGACCACAGCGACGGTGTCCGACGGGCCCGGCATCAACGACTCCGGTAACCGCGAAACCAGTGTGCGCGCGAGGACAGGGGCCTGATGCAGATAGCTGAGCACTCGCTTCTCCGGGTTAGGGAGAGCGATCCAGATCAAGCCGTCCGAGCCAGTGGAGCAGTTGTCCGGATAACCTGGCAAGTCGTCACACACGACGGTGACAGCGCCCGCGTCTGTGCCCGTGAGACTCACCTTCCGCAGCGAGCGTGTCGTCGTTTCAGCAACGAACACCGTCGTCTCGTCGGCGCTCAGCGCGACGCCGTTGGCGAACTGTAGTCCGTCCGCTATGACCTGGGCAGAACCGTCGAGGTCTCGGCGAATCAGACGCCCACTTCCGCGTTTGAGGATCATTTCCCGTCGCCAGCTGGGAATGTCGAAATCTGTGGAGGAATCGCTGAAGTAGATCGTGCCGTCGCTCGCGACTGCCGCGTTGTTGCACGCGCGCACTTTCACGCCGTCAACCGATTCCGTCAGCACGGTGTAGTTGCCCGTCTCAATTTCGACCCTCAGAAGGCCTTTGTCGGACGCACACACCACGAGTTCGTCTTCGCCGAAGAATTCGATACCGAGCGGCCGTCCCGGCAATGAGGCAATCGTTTCGACGCCACCAGCGTGTTCATCGATGCGCACAATCCGGCCGTCGAGCAGACCCGTGTAAATCCGCTCCTGGTCATCGATCAGGATGTCTTCAGGCCCCTGTCCAGGAACGGGAATGACACGAACCTGCGAGAAATCCATGATGATTGCGAGCCTTTCTAGCTTTCCGCGTCCGCGATTTCCTCTTCGGGGCGAGGCGGAACGTTCTCGTCTTCCTCGAGCAGATGCGGTTCATCGAACTCGGGATGCTCACGCAAAAGGTCACGCGCGATCTCCTCGCGGTGGCTCCCGCCCGGACCCTTGTGGTGCTCAGCGCTGTGATGCGACATCATGTACTCCTCGCCCTGGCTGACCACATTCTAAGCCGCGGGGCGCTGCGGCCCGGAACCACCTGCAGGAAAACGGCGGCGATAACAACAAATGCGGCACAAGCTGCGGCAATAGCGCTGGCAGTGTTTGGCAACTCCCCTGCCACACGCCCGTACGCGATCCAGCTGAGCGCCCAAATGAGACCGAAGGCGACGGCAATACGACGTCCAGTCAGGAGTATCAGTGCCACGCCCGCCGCGCCCGCTGCGGCAAGCACGATCACCGACCATGCCGTTGCACCCGCACTCACCCCCATTGAGGACAGCCAGACGGCGATGTTCGCAAACACCGTCAGGCAGACCCATCCCAGATAGAGACCAAAGGTGCCATCAACGAGCAACTGTTCGGCACGAGTCCGCGGGCACAGGTCCGCCAGCCGCACAACCAGTGCGACAAGAACGGCGAAGAGCGCAGCAACCACGAACACGCTCAGCAGAACCTGCCCCATTAGAACGACCGTCAGCCAGGTGGTGTTCAGCAAGATCGCCGCGACCGTCAAGGGACGGATGTGCTTCAGCCGTAATGAATCAGCTTGTGCTGGCAGCGCCTGCCACACTGCATACCCGAAAAGGCCCAGGTAGATCACCGCCCAGATACCGAAAGCGGGAGAATGCGGTGAAACCAGTGTGGGGCTTCCGAAAACGCCATCAGCAGCCGCGGCTACAGAGGAATTGCCTACGTGCCCAGCCCCGGCGAGAAAGCCAGCGAGCGCAATGACTGCGGCACTCAAAACCGCGATACGCATTGCCATCCCCTGTCAAGCCCAATCTGCCATATCACCGCCACCAGTGATTTCCTGTGCCCAGCGTAATTGGACTGCGCGCGAGAGAGGACTGCGGCATACTTCGCGGCGTGCTGCTCACGATCACAACAACCCATCATCCTGCGACTGACCTTGGTTTTCTACTGCACAAACACCCGGACCGTGCGCAGCAACTCACCGTTTCCCACGGCGTGGCCCACGTTTTCTACCCGGAAGCGACACGGGACCGTTGCACCGTGGCGCTGCTCGTGGAGGTGGACCCTGTCGCTCTTGTTCGCGGCCGCTCCCAGCGGCACAGCGGCCCGCTAGCTCAGTACATCAATGACCGGCCGTACGCGGCGGGATCGCAATTGGCAGTAGCGCTGCGCGCGGCGTTCGCCACCGCGCTTCGTGGTCGTTGCGAGTCTCATCCCCAATTGGCGCAGACATCAATTCCCCTGAGCATCCATGTTCCTTCGCTTTCAGTCCGTTCCGGCCGCGAAAGCCGGAGTGGCCAAGACGGTGTGGACCTCATCTCGCGCCTGTTCAGCCCACTGGGCTGGACAGTCACTGCTGCCACGCAGCCGTTCGACGCCACAGTGCCGCACTGGGGCGCGGCACCCTATGTGGACACTCGACTGGAGGGAACTTTCCGCCTCGCGGACGCCCTGAGTCACCTCTATGTTTTGTTGCCTGTCCTGGACGGCGGGCACCACTTCTGGGTCACTGAAACGGAAGTCAGCAAACTTCTCCGTTCAGGTGAAACTTGGCTCAGCACCCATCCCGAACGTGACCTGATCACCAGCGTCTATCTCGCGAGGTCCCGGCCCCTCGTCGAGAGCGCGAACGAGCAACTCGACATGTTTCACCGCATCGCCGACGGACCAGCTGCGATCGAGGCGGACGCGCCAGCTGAGGTCACTGCATCTCCCCAGCACAACATTCCACTCGCGGAGCTACGGCGCCGCGCAGTGCTCGAACAACTCCGCCGCGCGGATGCACAACGCATCCTCGATCTGGGATGCGGCCCAGGTGCGCTCCTCGATGATCTGAGACACGACACCCAGTTCCGCGAAATAATCGGAACTGACGTATCGGCCTATGCGTTGCGCCAAGCGGAACGGAAACTGCACCTCGACAGGGACGATGCTGCCCGCTCAACAGTGCGGCTGCGGCAATCGTCGCTGATGTACACGGACCCAGCTCTTCGCGGCTTCGACGCCGCCGTCCTTATGGAGGTCATTGAACACATCAACCCGGACCGGCTGCCTGCAGCCACCCACAGCGTCTTCGGGGCCGCGCGTCCCCGTACCGTCATCGTCACCACCCCGAATGCCGAATACAACTCGCTCTTTCCGGGCCTGTCGGCAGGTGAATTCCGCCATGCCGACCATCGATTCGAATGGTCGCGCACCGAATTCCAGCACTGGGCTGAAGCCACCGCCGCAACCTACGACTACTCGACGGAGCTACTGCCGGTAGGGCCGCTGCACCCTGATCGCGGTGCACCAACCCAGATGGCGATCTTCACGGCAAGGAGCGGAACATGAGACTCGCAATTCCCGATATGTCCCTCGTTGTGCTGATCGGTACCTCAGGCTCGGGGAAAACGACCTTCGCGCACCGCCACTTTGCTGCCACGCAGATCTTGTCCAGTGATGCCTTCCGGGGCATGGTCGCCGACGACGTCAACGATCAGTCCGCCACGGCGGCGGCGTTCGGCGCGCTGCATTACGTGGCCGGGCAGCGGCTCGCAGCGGGCCGGATCACCGTGATCGACGCAACGAACGTGCAGCGGCCAGCGCGGGCGCAGCTCGTGCGCCTCGCCCGCGAGCATGACGTTCTGCCTGTCGCCATCGTGCTCGACGTGCCCGAATCAGTGTGCATAGAGCGCAATGAGCAGCGCCCGGACCGTCAGTTCGGTGCGCACGTTGTCCGGCGCCAGCACCGGGAACTCCGCCGCTCCCTGAAGAACCTCGACCGTGAGGGCTTCCGGCGCGTCCACCATCTGCGCACCCCTGCGGAAATCAGTGGTGCAGAGTTCGAGATCGAACCACTCCTCAACGACCTTCGCGCCCGCACCGGCCCGTTCGATGTCATCGGTGACGTGCACGGCTGCCGGGCGGAACTTGAAGAACTTCTCGCCGAACTCGGCTGGAAGGTCACGTTCGACAGCGCCGGTCGCGCCATTGATGCGCGCCACCCTGACGGTCGCACCGCCGTCTTCGTTGGCGATCTCGTCGACCGCGGACCGGACACACCGGGGGTGCTGCGCCTCGTGATGGGCATGACGAACAGCGGTGCAGCGCTGTGTGTGAGCGGCAACCACGAACAAAAGCTCGCCCGCGCGTTGCGGGGGCAGAAGGTTCAGCTCAAACACGGCATCGCAGAATCCCTCGAACAGCTCGCCGCGGAAGGCGACGAATTCACACACACCGCTCGTGCGTTCCTCGATGGTCTCGTCTCCCACTATGTCCTCGACCATGGGCGGCTTGTCGTCGCGCACGCGGGCCTCCCCGCGCAGTTCCATGGCCGTGCTTCGGGCAGGGTGCGTGCATTTGCCCTCTATGGGCAAACCACCGGGGAGACTGACGATTACGGTCTCCCAGTCCGTTACCCGTGGGCAACTGACTACCGCGGAGCCGCGACGGTGCTTTACGGTCACACGCCCATCAGTGAACCCGAGTGGATCAACCGCACAATGTGTCTCGACACAGGCTGTGTTTTCGGTGGACGCCTGACCGCGCTCCGATACCCCGAGCGTGAACTTGTTTCCGTGCCCGCGCACCAGGAATGGCATGCGTCACCGCGCCCACTCGCGACGGCACCGAAAACGGCTGCGGAACGTGACCGGTACTCGCTCCAGCTTGACGATGTACTCGGCAAGCGCGCAATCGAGACACGCCACTATGGTCGGGTCACGATTCCAGCGGAGAACGCATCGGCAGCGCTCGAGGTGATGAGCCGTTTCGCTATTGATCCGCGGTGGCTCATGTATCTGCCGCCGACGATGGCACCGTGCGCGACGAGCACCCGGGACGGTTACCTCGAACATCCAGCGGAGGCATTCGCGGAGTACCGCAAAGCGGGTGTGGACAACGTCGTGTGCCAGGAGAAACACATGGGGTCGCGCGCGGTGATCCTGGTGTGCCGCGACGAACACACTGCGGACCGGCGATTCGGCATCCGTGGAAGCGGCGCGGTATTCACGCGCACCGGGCGTTCGTTCTTCCACGACGATCGTGAGGACGCGCTTCTTTCGCGCATCCGCACCGCGTTCGACGATGCCGCGATCTGGAATGACATCGCGAGTGACTGGTTGCTGCTCGACACTGAGGTTCTTCCGTGGAACGCGAAGGCTGACGGACTCATACGCGACCAGTACGGAGCGGTCGGGGCCGCTGGTGCGGCCGTGCTTCCCGCTGCGGTGGACCTTCTGGCGAAGGCGGAAAGCCGTGGCCTCGACGTCGCGGACCTGCGCGCCCGCAGTGTGCAGCGGGCAAGCAACCTCAACTCCTACCGCGCGATGTACCGCACGTTCTGCTGGCCGACGAGAGACCTGTCCGACATCAAGCTAGCGCCCTTTCAACTGCTCGCGGCGGAAGGCGCGGCATTCGCTAGCCAGCCCCACGCCTGGCATATCGAAACTGCTGCGAAGCTGAGCGACGCTGACCCGGCCTTGTTCCTCGCTACCCGCACGATGGCGGTTAATCTCAGTGACCCGGAATCTGAGCACCACGCCACGTCGTGGTGGACCACGCTCACGGAATCCGGTTTCGAGGGGATGGTCGTCAAACCCGCAGTCAATCGCACGCCGCACAACAAGCGCATCCAGCCCGCGATAAAAGTCCGGGGACGCGAGTATCTGCGCCTTGTCTATGGACCGGACTACACACTCGCCGACAACCTCGAGCGGTTGCGCCAGCGCAGCCTCGGCCATAAAAGATCACTTGCGCTGCGCGAGTACGCACTCGGCCTCGAGGCCATCGACCGGCTCGTAGAAGGCGAGCCACTCTGGCGTATCCATGAGTGCGTTTTCGGAGTCCTCGCGCTCGAAACCGAACCGGTCGACCCTCGCCTGTGACAGTCCCGTGTGGAATGGCCTTTGCTGCGCTAGATTTCAGCGCAGGACCAGGTGCGGATGAGGTGGACGAATCGTGACAGAGGCGTGGCTGCTGCTCGGGCTGGCGCTCGCACTCATCGGCGCGAACGCGTTGTTCGTGGCTGCTGAGTTTGCCCTGGTGACCGTGGACAGAGCCACCATTTCTGAAGCGGCTGAGGCGGGTGATCGCCGCGCCCGCTCCGTGCAGAAAGCATTGAAACGGCTTTCCACTCAGCTTTCCGGTGCGCAGCTCGGCATCACCGTCACCAGTCTCATCATCGGTTTCATCGCCGAGCCGTCCGTTGCGACACTCCTGCGCGGGCCGCTGGAGTCCGCGGGTCTCCCCGAGGCGTCGAGTCTGGCGGTAGCACTCGGCGCGGGTCTTCTCATAGCGACCGTAACGCAGATGATCTTCGGCGAACTCGTCCCCAAAAACTGGGCAATCTCGGAGCCCTTGCGGGTCTCGAGGGCAGTCGCGGGGCCACAGCGGGCATTCACTGCGGCGAGCAGACCGTTGATCGTTGTGCTCAACGGCGCCTCCAATGCCATGGTTCGGGCGCTTGGCGTTGAACCGCGCGAAGAACTCGCTTCGGCCCGGTCCGCGCAGGAACTCGGTGCGATCGCCACACGCTCCGCGACTGAGGGGCTCCTCGAAAAGGACATCGCGGACCGCCTCACCCAGGCCGTCGAATTCGGTGAGCAGACCGCGGCGGATGTCATGACGCCGCGCACCCGAGTGACGTTCGTCAACAGCGATACTCCGGTCCGGGACATCTTGAGCCTCGTCGCCTCCACAGGGCACGCCCGTTTCCCGGTCGAAGGAACATCGATTGACGACGTGGTTGGTGTCGTGCACTTCAAAGCCGCGCTCGCGGTCCCGGAACATGAACGCGCCGAGCGATTGGCTGCCGACATCATGAGCCCGGTCCGTGCGATCCCGTCTACCATGCCGCTCGCCGGGGTGTTGCGAGAGCTGCGCAGCGGGTTGCAGCTCGCGGTCGTCATCGATGAGTACGGGGGCACCGCCGGCGTCGTCACCCTGGAGGACCTCGTCGAGGAGATTCTCGGCGAAATCGATGACGAGCACGACCGTCCGGCTGGCCGGCCACGGCTGCTCGCGAACGGTACGTGGACGCTGCCCGGGCTTATGCGGCCCGACGAGATCGCTGACCTCACAGGCATCGATCTCCCCGAGGGAGAACATTCTGACACTTCCGGTGGGCTCGTGATCGAACAGCTCGGGCGCCTCGCCAATCCCGGTGACACCGTCGTTCTGCCGGCGAAGAATCTCACTGATCTCGACGCCGATGGGATACCCACAGATACTTTCGTCGCGCTCACGGTCACTCAGGTCGACGGCCATCGCGTCGCGCGCCTGCGGCTCAGCCTCGCCGAACCACCGTCACACGAGGATGATGACACCGCAGATGGCCGGGAGGACGCGACCTGATGATCAACGTCACCGGAATGATCGTCGGAATACTCTTGCTGTTCGGCAACGCGTTCTTCGTCGGCGCCGAGTTCGCGCTCGTCTCAACCCGGCGGACAAAGATCGAGCCCCGCGCCGAACAGGGCAGCGGTGCGGCCCGGGTCACCTTGCGTGCTCTCGACAATGTGTCCCTGATGATGGCGGGAGCTCAGTTCGGTATCACCCTTTGCTCGCTCGGACTCGGAGCGGTAGCCGAACCGGCTGTCGCGTACGCGCTCGAGGTGCCGCTCGAGGCGCTCGGTGTCCCGGCTGTGATGCTCCATCCCATTGCTGTTGCCATTGCGCTGACGATCGTGCTCTCCCTGCATATGACGATCGGCGAAATGGTTCCGAAGAACCTGGCGATCGCGGGCCCCGAGCGGACCGCGCTGGTCCTCGGCCCGATCCTCTACCTCCTGGTTCAGATCCTGAAACCGCTTCTGCTCCTGGTGAACTGGCTCGCCAACACGGTGCTGCGTATTCTGCGCGTCGAACCGAAGGAAAAGGTGGCGACCGCGTTCACCGCCGATGAGGTCGCCGGGTTTGTGCGCCAGTCGAAGGCTGAGGGTCTGCTCGACGAGGAGGAACACCGTCTCCTCACCGGCGCGCTGACAATGAGCCGAGAGACGCTGCAGTCGATCATGGTGCCGCGTGACCGCATCGTCAGCCTGGATGACACCGCGACGATCGCCCAGGCGCACGCAGCGTGCATCAGAACGGGCTTCTCGCGCTTCCCCATCGTCGCGGCCGGAGGCGATTTCACTGGGTATGTACACGTGAAGGACTTACTCGGTGAGGCAGTTTCCCCGGATGATGCGATCGCCGGTATGCCGATTCGTACGCTCCCCCATTTCACCTCGAACACGCTGCTCGACGACGCTCTCGAAGGAATGCAAACGAGGGGATCGCATGTCGCTATCGTGACGGATGATGAGGGACACGCGCTCGGCGCCGCGATGCTCGAAGACGTGGTCGAACGCCTCATTGGAGAGATCGCCGACTCCGCTCAGGCAGCCGCCCGCCGCCGCAAACCGCAGTGATTTTCGCAGCCTCCAAGATATCCGGGCGCGCTGCGCCTAAGCTCGTAATTGTGGCGTTCACTCTCAGTGTCCACGCGGTTACTGATCGCGGTCTTTTCCGCGCTTCGAACCAAGACGCGATCGTCGTTGATGGCTGGTTCAGCCAGACTCAGACGGGGACCCTGACGTGCATCGCGTTTCCACTCGAAAGGCCGACCCTGGTGGCGGTGGCTGACGGTGTCGGCGGAAACGCCGCCGGTGACGTCGCGAGTCGCATCGCTCTTCTTGAACTCGTGGCGGCGCACAAGGGCTGGACGTCGACGAAAGCTATCTCTGACGGGCTCGCCGCGATCAGCACTCAGATCGAATCCATCGCGGAGCGAATCGGCCAGCAAGGCATGGCGACAACGATCGCGGGCCTCGCATTCGGTTCGACGTCGATACTCTCGTTCAACGTCGGGGACAGTCGCGTGTATCGGGTGACCGCTGACGGTGTGGACCAACTCTCGACCGATGATGTCGTTCCTGATGAGGATGGGCAGCCCACCCACATAATCACCCAGTGCCTCGGAGGATCCGGCGAGACGCCACAACCGCACCTCGCGGAAATCCCGCTGGCGGCGGGCCGTTACATCGTCTGCAGCGATGGGATTCACGGTGTCCTCACCGCGAGCGACATTGAGGCGGCGTGCCATCATATCGACGGCAAAGACGTGGCTGAGAAGCTCATCGACACCGCGATCGCGCACCGCACACGTGACAATTATTCGCTGCTCGTCGTCGATCTCGCGGAGGCACACTAAGTCTTTCGCGGCGGCAGCGCCCAATCGGGATACACCGTAACCGGCCGTTTCAACATGGTGCAGCCGGAGGGTGCGGGCGCTGACGCCGCGTGGAGTTGTGAGTACAACGGCCTAGTGCCACTCAGACCACCGTTGCGTCTCACCCGGCTATCGTGGACCGGTCCCCTCTTCGTTACAGAGTGTGACATGAACGATCCAGGAAGGTGAGCATGGACGTCGACCTGTTCGTCGAGAAGTACCGTGATGAGTGGGACCGCCTGCGCGTCCTGACGCGCCGCAGCGGCCGACTCAGCGGCGCGGAAGCCGACGAACTCATCACGCTCTACCAGCGCGCGGCGACCCACCTCTCGATTGTCCGTTCCGCGGCGCCTGATCCGGTCCTGGTCGACAGGCTGACAATGCTCGTGTCACAAGCCAGGGCCGCCACCACTGGAACATCAGCGCCTGGGTGGCGCGATGCTGGAATGTTCTTCGCGCAGCGGTTCCCCGCGGCGGTATACCGCGCGCGGCACTGGTGGGTGCCCACAGCTGCCCTGTTTTTGCTGGTTTCGGGCGTCATCGCGGCGTGGGTCGCCAGTAGCCCCGCAGTGCAGAGCGCCATCGCGGCTCCGGACTCGATCGCCGAACTCACGCGCCCTGGCGGTGACTTCGAAACGTATTACTCGTCGGAACCAGCGGCGTCATTCGCCGCGCAGGTGTGGACCAACAATGCGTATATCGCCGCCGCGTCACTCGTCGTGGGGCTTCTGATCGTGCCGGTCGTGTTCATCCTGTTCGTCAACGCAATGAACGTCGGAGTAGCCGCCGGCCTGATGGCTGATGCTGGCCGGCTCGACGTTTTCTTCGGGTTGATCACCCCCCATGGCCTGCTCGAACTCACTGCCGTGTTCGTTGCCGCGGGAGCCGGTATGCGGCTGGGGTGGACGCTGATTGATCCTGGCCCGCGCCCACGGGCCAGGGCGCTCGCTGAGGAAGGCCGCACTGTCGCTGGCATGGCTCTCGGCCTTGCTGTGGTGCTCCTCATCTCCGGTGTCATCGAAGCGTTCGTCACACCGAGTGGCATGAGTACCGCCGCGCGCGTGGGAATTGGTGTCGCCGCCGAACTTGCCTTCCTCGTGTACGTGTTCGTTCTAGGTCGCCGTGCGGCGCTGGCGGGAGAGACCGGCGACATCGACGCACGCAGTGCGGGTGACGTAGCACCGGTTGCAGCCTGACAGGCAACTTCGGTTTGCCCACCTCTGAGCGACTAGGTGTCCTTCCCGGTCTCAATGTCGCTCAGAGGTGGGCAAACAGCTTCGGTCCGCGGCGCCGCTACAGCTTTCCTGCTGCTTTGAGTGCGATATATGTGTCAGCGAGCGCTGGTGGCAGATCCTCGGGCGGCTCATCGATCACAGTGACGCCGAGTTTCGTCAGTAGTCCCGCAACCCGGCGACGGTCAGCGATAGTACGTTCAGCGGCTGCAGCGGTATAGACATCGTCACTGGACCCGCGCGCACGTGACATCACCTGAACGCTCGGGTCTGCAACGGACGCGAAGATCACGCGGTGCCGCGCCGTCAACGAACGCAATGCGGGCAGAAAACCAGCCTCCACGGACGCAGGCTCCATTGGCGACACCACAACCACGAGCGCCCGCTGGCGCGCCCGGCGAAGCACTTCGGAAACCAGACCGGCCGCGTCGGTCTCCACAAGTTCCGCGGTGAGCGGCGCCATCGCGTTAACCATCGCCGCCAGCAGCCCTGCACCGCTCACCCCAGTGACCGATGCGCGCAGACGACGATCGTACGCAGCGAAATCGACGCGATCACCTGCACGCGACGCGAGGGCTGCGAGGAGAAGCGCCGCATCCATCGCGGCATCGAGCCTGGGCGCGTCACCGACACGGCCTGCCGAGGTGCGCCCTGTATCGAGGACGATGATGATCCTGCGGTCACGTTCCGGACGCCACGTACGCACCATGACGTCGGACGCACGCGCTGTGGCACGCCAGTCGATAGACCGGACATCGTCACCGATCACGTATTCGCGCAGTGAATCGAACTCGGTCCCTTCGCCGCGAACCAGCACCGCCTGACGACCATCGAGTTCCCGCAGTCGGGCGAGCCGCGACGGCAGGTGCTTGCGGCTCCGGAACGGTGGCAACGCGCGCACGGTCCACGGGACACGGTGGTGCCCTTGCCTGCCAGCGCAACCGAGCGGACCAATCGCGCGGACTGTCACTTTCACCGCAGCGCGGTCGCCACGCCGGGTGGGCGTGACCGCGACCGTGAACGTCGATCGGCCACCAGGTGCGAGATTCGCGTCGAAACGGTCCGGGACAGCGCCGGCGCTCGGTGGCCACGCATCGCGCAGAACCCCCCGGATCCGCCTCGATCCCCGGTTGGTCACAGTAAGCCGAACAGTAGCCGTCTCACCGAGACGGACAGCGGCGTCTCCACCGCGCTCCATCCGCAGATCCCGGACGCTGCCCGCGAAGACAACATCGGCACCCACCAGGAGCACAACAAGACCAGTCACGAGCACCACCCCAGCCGCGCTCGGCATGAACACGCCCACCACCAGTGCGCCCACTGCGGCGAGGAAGCCCGCCCTGCCCGTCAGCACCATCGCAGTCCCCTACCGTCCCCTAGCGCGGTACAGCGACCGTCGCGAGCACGTGTTCGAGCACGCCGTCGGGCGTTGATCCCTCGAGTTCGGCTTCGGGGCGCAACCCGATGCGATGACGCAAGGCAGGGCGGGCGATTGCTTTCACATCGTCCGGTGTCACATAGTCCCGGCCCGAAAGCCACGCCCACGCCCGGGTCGCATGCATCAGCGCGGTCGCGCCGCGCGGCGAAACGCCTAGCTGCACCGCAGGCGATTCCCGGGTTGCCCGGCAAATGTCCACGATGTAGCTGATGATCTCCTCGCTGATGTTTACCTTCGCTGTCGCAGCGCGGGCTGCCGCTAGATCCTCCGGGCCGGCGACGGCGCTGATACCGGCCGCCGCGAGGTCACGCGGGTCGAAACCCGACATGTGGCGAGTCAGAATGGCGACCTCGTCGGCCCTGCTTGGCAGCGCCATCGTCAGTTTCAGCAGAAAACGGTCGAGTTGCGCCTCGGGGAGCGGATACGTTCCCTCATACTCCACGGGGTTCTGTGTCGCGATGACCACGAACGGGTCCGGCAACGGGCGCGGTGACCCGTCGACGGAAACCTGTCGTTCTTCCATCGCTTCGAGTAGCGACGACTGGGTTTTCGGCGGTGTCCGGTTGATCTCGTCCGCGAGCAGAAGGTTGGTGAAGAGCGGTCCTTCGCGGAACGAGAACTCCGCAGTGCGGTTGTCATACACCAGCGAGCCCGTGACATCGCCGGGCATCAGATCGGGTGTGAACTGTATGCGCGCAGTGTCGAGGTGCAGAGCTGCCGCAAGGCTGCGGACCAGCAGTGTTTTCGCGACTCCGGGAACACCCTCGATGAGCACATGCCCGCGGCATAGCAGCGCGACGATGAGGCCGCTGACCGCAGCGTCCTGACCAACGATTGCCTTGCCGAGTTCCTGGCGGAGTGCCACCAGCGCTTCCCGTGCTTGTTCGCCGCGCACCTGCAGGTCAGCTGCCGCGTCGGTCATGTGGTAATTCCTTCCTGATGGCGCTCCATAATGCGCTTCTCCAGATCGTCCAGGTCCTCAGCAAGCTGTACCAGTTCACCGTCGGACTGTGGCGCCGGACCGAACAGTGTTGCGCGCACCGCCCCGGAACCGACTCTTGCGTGCTGGGCGACAGAATCGACGAGCGCGTCGCCGTTGACCCCGGGGTCTGTGCCGGGTGCGGCGAGCGCCCGGGCGATCCGTGCCCGCGCCGCGGCCCGCAGCGCGTCTGCCGCGTGTGCCCGATCGCTTGTCCGGCGATACAGGCGCGCCCGTCCTTCCGTGGTTTCCGCCGCATGGACGACCACCGGCAGCGGCTCGACAACAACAGGGCCCAGCCGCCGCGCGCGCCACAGGGCGAGGAACAGCGCCGCGATCCCCAGTTGTATCGCACCGAACTTCCAGCCGTTCGGAATCAGCGCGAAAAGGCTTTGGTTACCGTCGCTCAGCGCGGGATCGCCCGCGGTGGGCAAATACCACACGACGCTCTCGCTGGAACCGAGCAACCGCATTGCCAGCGCAGCGTTGCCCTGCTCGCCGAGGTTACGGTTCATAAGCAGATCACCCGCGCCAAGGAGCACGACGTCACCGTTTACGACGACGAGGCTGCCCTCGTAACACACGTCGACGCGACCCTCCGGCTCATCTGGTTCGAAGAGATAGCCGCCGGTGACGGCCCGCTGCGCGGCACCCGCGTCACGGTTCTCACATCCCGGCTCTCGGGGCGCGACGCGGTCGTACCCTGACGTGACAACCCCGGCGTCGAGCGCGGTCAGGACTTCGTCGGAGGGGGCGATGAGAACAAGCCTCTGGGCACTCGCCGCCAGGTCGGCGATGCGCTCAGCGCCCACTGTTGCGGGCGCGGACACAACGACCGTGGCATCCGGGCTGGCCGCGAGCGCGTCATCGAAGCCGTACAGCAGTTCCGAGCTGACGCCCTCGACGGCCAGAATCTGGGCCAGCGCGCGCGTGCCGTTCGGCGCGGGTGACTGCGGATCCAGGGCATCCGCATCTTCCCCGCCGCGCACCAGCGCAGTCACCACACCGACCATGACGACCACGAACGCGATAGCAAGGGGTACGCGTGCCGCGCGCCAGATTCGACCCGCGTCAGAGCCCACCGCCGTGCTTCCCGTACTCACACCGCGCCCTGCTTTTCCGGCTCGATGAGTGCCGCTGATTGGACGAGTGCGTCGGTGCGCACCAAATCGTCGTACGCCCCTCGCGCAGCGGACCGGTGACCGTAGTACACGTCGTCAAACGTGCGCGCCGCGGAGCGCAACGGCTCCGCGCACCCGGCTAATTCTTCCCCGGCGCGCAGTGCGACCTCGGTAGCTGTCTGCCCAGCCGCGTCGTTGATGACACCGCGTTCCTCGAGAGCGCGCACGATCGCGCGGAAACGCTCGTGAACCGCCTCGTCAAGATCGCCCACCGCTGCTGCGGCGTCAGCGAGGCGCCGATGTTCAGCGGCAGAGCGGCGCGTTTCGGAGAAGATGGCCCGGCGCATCCGTGCACTGCGCGCCACACGCCCCATGCGGAGCCGGATGATGATCGCCGCAGTGATCATGATCGCGAGCAAAATGACGAGGCTGCCGGGACCGCCCGGCGCGAGCGCGTTCGCACCATCAAATATCGCGTCGATCGCATCCTGAACGCGGTCGAGGAGCCACAGCATCACGCGTTCGGGCAGTGACGGCTGCGCCTCGGTGTAGACGCTGCGGGACAGTTCCTCACGCGCGGCCTCCCGCGCCGAGTCACGATCGATCTCGACGGGGATGGTTCCGCGCCACATGACGGTCACCTAGTGTGCACCCGGGGGTGCGCCGCCGGACCCGGGTCCCGCACGGCGGGCAAGTTCGATGTCGAGGCCTTCCTTGCGCATCCGCAGATCCGTGTACAGCAGCGCTACCGTCGCGGCTCCGAACGGGTATATGAGCAGGCTGGCGAGAATCGCGCCGACCGAGCCGATCACCGCTGCCAGCAAGAGAGACTCCGTCACCGCTCCGGCAAAGGTTGCCAGCAGGAAGAACGGGATCTGCAGAATCATCGTGAGAACCAGCACGACGAGTCCGATGACGATGAGGATGCCGAATACCCGCCACCACGAGCCCGTGACCAGCATGTATGACCGCTGCAGGGACCGCATTATCGTGGCGCGTTCGAGAACGAGCGCCGGAACGGCAAGGTAGAGCTTCACCCCCAGCCATACCACCGCGAACAGCGCCGCCAGCATCGACAGCACGCCTGCAGCGGGGTGGATGAAGAACATGCCGACAACGACGACAACAATCACCGCGAGCGCTAGCAGGAACAAGACCGCCAAGGCAACCAGCCGCAGCAGTGACGGTTTCACCGCCGCCCACACCTCGCTGAATGAGGTGTCCTGCCCAATCACCGCTTTACCGACCACCGCGGTCAGCACACCGGTCAGCAACAAGCCAGCAAGCCCCGTCAGCACACCGGCGATAGCCTGCCCGCCCATGGCGCTCGCGAACGCAGCATCATCGATGACTTGCGGGTCCGTCGCGAAGGGATCCAGATCCCAGGAGAGCATTGGCAGCGTTGCGATCAGCGAGACAACCTCACTAATCGTCACGATGATGGCTGTCAAACCGAGCATCAGCGCCGGATAACGCCTGATGGTCGAGATCGCACCGTCGATGATCTCCGACAATCCGATGGGACGCAGCGGGATGACGCCAGGTCTGGGCGCATTCCACCGGCCGGGTTCGGGACGGGAGCCCGATTGGCCCGAAGGATACGCTCGTCCGACGGGTGGCGGCGTGTCACTGTCTTCCCCATTGCTTGGGCGCTGCCACTGGTCCCCCTGATTCGTCATCTTCCCCTCATCCTTGTTGATCAAGTGCCGTCAGTCTGCCAGGTTCGCGCTGAGGTCACGCTGGCAGTCACTGGTGATACTCACCGCGGCGGCGTGAACGGGTTGTCGTGCGTCACGCCGTCGGGATTCCTCGCGTCCACGGCGGCGGGCGGCTTGGTCACGTGGCGGGGGAAATCTCCGCCATTCGTGGATATCTCCTCGCGCGCGCGGCGTTCAGCCAGAATCGCATCCAGGTACTGCCAGTCAGGCATGCCGTCGGGCGGTGGCATGTGCACGCACTCAGCGACGCGCTCGGCCAGACTCCGGCCAAGTTCTGCGCGCGCCTCAGGGCTGAACGTCTCGTATCGTGTCAGGTACTGGCGGACCGAGATCAGCAGATCAGCAGGCAGCGCACTGAGGTCCATTGTGGCTGTCCACGCCATGCGCTCCGCGCCCGGACTGTTCGCCCCAGTGGCCGTGCTGGGCAACCGTTCCCGGATGACCACGGTGCCCGCCAGGTAGTCACCCACGCGCTTGCTCTGCTTTGAGGTGAGAGAGACAACGACCGCGACCGTACCGAACAGTCCGAGAAGCCAGAAGTCCAGGAAGAACCCTGCCAGTCCACGGATCAGAGCATGCCTGAACCGGACTGGGCCACCGTCGTCCCTGGTGACGCGCAGACCCATGACGAGCTTGCCGAGAGTCCTCCCCCGCGTCAGCGTTTCGAACGCGACCGGGTAACCGATCATCACTAGGACGATGATCAGCAAACTGATCGCCGCGTACATCGCATCGTCCAGATTCGGCATCGCGGAGAAAAGCACACCAAGCAGCACTGAAAGAGCGATCAGCTGCAGCGCGACATCAATGAGGAGTGCCACGCAGCGGCTCGCGAACTGCGCGTGACGAAGCTCCAGTTCGACGGCCTCTCCGGACACTAGGTGCGACACACCTCCCACGTTAGCCACATCTCGCGCGGGTCGCGGCGGACCTGAAGCGGCCGAATCCTCAGATGCAGACAGTCAGGTGGCAGTTACTCCACCCCTCGGGTGCCTGGTCAGCGCGGTGCCACCGGGAGATTCTGACAACACAGCCACCTAAGCGATGGAGTTGACCTTGTTAGAACAATCACCACAAGAGGTCGCCGCCGCCCTGCACGCATGGACGACCATTGTGCGCAGGGTTGAGCGGGGCACCGCCATCCCGTTTGTCACCGACGCACTGACCACGCGCAGTGTGCTCAGTGCGCTGCTCGCACAGCAGCACAGCACGACTGTGTGATAGGCGGCCGCCCTTTTCGCTACGATCTCGGGGAGAACTTCCCGAGGCGGAGAGCGCGTGACAGTCGACGAACCTGATCAGCCAGCACCTGAGGAACCGGCCCCTGACGACTCGGACGGCTCCCAGGAAAGCGACGGCACCCCGCGGCGCCGCCATACAACCTTGCTGGTCGCCGCCGCGATCTTCGTGCTTGCCGGGGTCGTGTACGGCGTTGATCTCTTCGCCGCGCAAGGCAAAGTCGCCCGGGACGTGACGGTGCTTGGCGTACATATTGGCGGTCTCGACCCTGCCCGTGCCGAATCACGGCTCGCTCATGAACTCGGCGCCCTTGCGAGTGCACCTGTGACGGTGGAGGCGGGCGATGTCACCACCGATATTGTTCCGGTCGATGCGGGCCTCGACTTTGATTGGCCGGCGACGGTGGCGACTGCGCAGGCGCAAAGCCTTAACCCTGTCACCCGCGTGCTCACCTGGGTTCGTGAACGCCCCATTCCACCCGAACAGGCCGTCGACGAGGACACTTTCAACGCGACGGTCACGCAACTCACCGAGGACGTCAACCGTGCGCCCCGCGAGGGTGGCATTGAGTTCCGTGGGCCGGAACCGGAGCCGATCTATCCGGAAGAAGGGCAGGAACTCAACGTTGTCCAGGCCCGCCAGAGTCTGCTCAGCGGCTGGTATTCCGGTGCGACGCTAACTCTGCCCGTGACGGTCGCACCGGTCAGTGTGACCCGCACAGCCGTCGACGCCGCCATGGACAAAATCGCGCTGCCCGCTGTCGCCGAAGAGCTTGTCATCGAGGGTGCTGACGGGGCAACCGCGCGACTGGCTCGCGATCAGGTCGGCGAAGTACTCACTTTCGAGCCTGACGGCCAGGGTGGCCTCGACCACGAATTCGATGAGGAAGCCGCGCGGGAGATCCTCGTACCGCAGCTTGCGGAAACTGAACGCGGTCCACGCGATGCGACGGTCGTCCTCGGGAACCTCGGACCTTACGTCGTCCGTGACGAGGCAGGCCGCGAAATTGATTGGGACGAAACCCTCGATGGCTTCGCAGATCTCATGCTCGAGACTGCGGGCCGCACACGTGATGCAGTGTATGAGGAGATCCCGGCCGAGTTCACAACCGCCGACGCCGACGGTCTCGGCATCGACGAAGTGGTTGCGGAGTTCACGACTGGTGGCTTCACTGCCAACTCTGGGCACAATATTCGCCGGGCCGCACAGCAAGTAAATGGTGCGGTCGTCAAGCCGGGCGAGACGTTCTCGCTCAATGGGCACACCGGTCCACGTGGCCTCGCGCAGGGGTACATCCGTTCTGGCGTGATCTACGAGGGCCGTCCTGACGAAGCGATTGGCGGCGGCGTGAGCCAGTTCGCAACTACCTTGTACAACGCTGGCTATTTCGCCGGGATGGAAGACGTCGAGCACCAGGAGCACAGCTACTACATTTCGCGATATCCAGCGGGTCGCGAGGCCACTGTGTGGGAAGGCGCCATTGACGTCAAGTTCCGCAACCCGTACCCCACAGGCGTTCTCATCGAATCGTTCGGAGACGGAGCCAATGTCACGGTGCGACTGTGGGGAACGAAGACTGTCGACGTCGAATCCATCAACGGCGGACGCTGGAACCAGACCGAACCGCAGCGCCTCACGCTTCCCGCTGGCCCGAACTGCGCGCCCTCCAGTGGCGCGCCGGGATTCACAACGAGTGATACGCGTGTGATCCGCAATGCGGCGACAGGAGCTGAGATATCCCGCCAGACCCGCACTGTCGTCTACGAGCCCCAGCCGATTGTCGTATGCCGCTAGGTGTTTGCCCTGTTCGCCCGCCTCTGAGCGACAACCTCTGTGGACACGCTCCAGTTGCCGCACCAATTGGGACGACAAGTAAACACCACTAGGCCCGTTACCTGCACTGAGATCGGGTATCGCTCGTCTAACAACTCGATTACCTCCCTTATGTGAAACAGGCTGCCCGCCATATGCTCCGAGCGTCACGACAGCCAACAGGAAGGGCAGCATGACCATGCGCTCACGTTTCTCCGCCCCCGCACGCAAGATCGGGGCGGGTGTTGCGGCCTCTGCTCTGATCGCTGGATCAATCGGCCTTGCTGGCAGCGGTCTAGCTGCTGCCGATACCACCGAGGAAGACGCCACCAATCAGGAAATTACGGAAGCGCTCAGCAGCTACCTCGACGCCGCCAACTCCTTCGACTACGAAGGCTTCGTCGCTGCTACCTGCGAGCCTGAGGTTGAGTTCATGAACGAACTCATCGGGAAGCTGATGAACGGCGCCGACCTCGAGGCCGTCTGGGACCGGGCACAGGAAGTACGCGGCGAGGATGCGCCTCAAATCGAGATACTCGATATCACTGACATCGTCGTTGAAGGCGATAACGCGACCGCAACGGTGACCACCCAGCTCGACGAACGCGAGCCGACCACTGAAACAGTGCAACTCGTTCTCGACGAGGAAGCGTGGAAGGTCTGCCCTGACCGCTCCGAGATCGACGTTCCCGACGAGGAAGAAACGGTCGACGAAGCGACAACCTCGGACGAGTAACACCTCAAACGTCTGGCCAGTCAAGACTCACCAGCGGATCAGCATGTGTCAGATCTTCCGCTGGCATGGGGAAGGTCTTGACTGGTCCAGGCCCTGAAGTGCGGGTTTCAAAACGAACCGTCACGACACCATGCCCGCTGCCCTGCACCCAGCCGTGCCCGTACTCCGGATGATGCACGTCGGCCCCCGGCAGGAACTCGTTGCCCTCGGCGGACGGTGTCTCAGCGGGTGCGGGCGGTGCCTCGGTGACCTCGTCCAATTCGTTGCCTGTACTTCCGATTTCCGGGAAGAGAACCTCCTGCTGAGCAGCGGACAACCCTGAAAAGCTCACCCCGACCAGTCGGATCGGGCCAATCTCGACTGGGTCCATCGCCAGCTTCTGTGCCGCACCGATCAGCGCGTCACGGTTCATTGTGGCGAACGGCAGTGTGGCAGAACGCGTCAGGATCGACATATCAGCTTTGCGGAGTTTCACTGTCACTGTCCGGGCACCGCGGCCATCACTCGCGAGCCGCCGGTGCGCGGATTCCCCGACCGTCTGGACCGCTGAGCGAACTTCCGGTTTGGTCATAAGGTCTCGCGGAAATGTGGTTTCCGCGCTTACCTGCTTCGCTGCGGCGCCTTCTTTGACTGGCCGATCGTCGATACCCTGAGCCAGAGCCCGAAGCGCAGAACCCATACTGCCGAGGAGTGCATTCGCCTCCGAAGCGGAAAGTCGGGCCAGGTCGCCGATCGTCTCAACCCCCATACTGCGAAGACGCTGCTCCGCGACTGGTCCGATCCCCCACAGTTTGCGCACCGGCAGCGGCGCCAGCAGCGCTTCCTGATCGTTGCGGCTCACAATGCGCTGTCCGCGCGGTTTCGCCAGGCCTGACGCGATCTTCGCGACTTGTTTACCTGAACCGGCGCCGACGGACGCGTCGAGACCTGTGACGTCAAGAACGCGGGCACGCAGCTCGGCGCAGAACTCCTCGACAACCGCACCAGGCGCTCCCGCCAACTGAGCGGGCTCGCCGAAAGCTTCATCGAGGGACAGTTGCTCGATAACCGGGATCATGTCCCTGACGACCCCGAACACACGTTTGCTCGCCGCGCGGTAGACCACGCCTCGGGGCGGCACCACCACTGCGGTGACGCCAATCAGCCTCCGGGCCATGTGCATAGGCATCGCCGAGCGCGCTCCGAACGGACGAGCCTCGTAACTCGCTCCCGCGACTACACCTCGCGAGCCTGTACCGCCGACGAGGACAGGACGGCCCCGCAGTGTGGGCCGGGTGAGTTGCTCAACAGACGCGAAGAATGCATCCATGTCCAGATGCAGCACCCAGCGCGCCTGTGGTGGAGGTCCAGTTGTCACAGGTGAATTATCGCTGAGGTCCTACTCCTTGAGGCCGCTCAGATCGGGCGGCACATCAACCGCGTGTTCGCGGAGCAATTCGAGCGGAACGATCTCCAGCGCCCGCTGGTTCGTCGAACCGAGCACGACAGGGGCTGCCGCGCCATCTTGGTAGGCGCGCAGCCAGTTTCGGGCCGTCACGCACCACCTGTCGCCCGGCTTCAGGCCCGGGAATCGGTACGCCGGCATAGGAGTGATCAGGTTGTTCCCAATTGAACGCTGATGTTCCAGAAAATCAGCTGTGACGACGGCACAAATAGTGTGGCTGCCTAGGTCCTCGTCACCTGAGGTACAACAACCGTCCCGGTAGAAACCGGTGAGAGGGTCCGTGCCGCATTCTTCGAGATCCCCGCCTAGCACGTTGCGATCTGGCATAGCTCACCGTAGCGCCCGCATTAGCGATTCCGCAGCATGAGCGACTAAAACTGCATGTAAACGACATAAACCACGAAAGAATGGCAATACGCTAAGAGTTTGTTAGGAAATGCCGTTCCCAGTTGGCGTCGCACGCGTACGTCCTGGCACCCTCTCGGTTGCTATGAGACATACTTTCACCTCCGCCCTGAAAGCGGGAGCCGCGTGTGCGGGATTGGTGGGGCTCACGTTCGCGGCCGCTCCAGCCACCGCCTCAGCCGCTTCTATCCCCAACGAATTCGTCACATGGATCGAACGTGCGAGCAGTGAATGCGCTGCTGTCACCCCAGAACTGCTTGCGGCACAGATTGCCGCGGAGAGCAGCTTCATCGCCAGCGCAGTCAGCCCAGTGGGCGCGCAGGGTCCTAGCCAATTCATGCCCGAGACCTGGGAGGAGTGGGGCGTTGACGCGGACGGAGACGGCCATGCCAACCCTTTCAGCATCGCGGACGCAACCGTCAGCCAAGCCCGCCTCATGTGCCACAACCTGACGGACACTGCAGTGGGTGTGCAGTCTGGCTCGATGAGCGGTGACCCCGTTGACCTCGCACTTGCCGCGTACAACGCGGGTCTCGGCGCCGTTCAGCAGTTCGCCGGGATGCCGTCAGGCGGCGAGTACACCACACAGACTCAGCCGTATGTCGAGAAGATTCGCTATCTCGAGGACGTATTCCGGATCATCTTCCACAATTAGCTGTGCTCGGCCGCACGAGCGATGTCGTCGAGATCCTTTTCGAGCATCTTTTTCGTCACCGCGGAACCAAGTGGCGCCATTACTGCGTGAAGAGCCTTTCTGAGACCGTGCTGCGGGGGAGCTTCGGAGCTGAACTCCATCGTGAGTTCAGTGGCCTCGCCCGCCTCGGCGAGAGTGATGACCGTGGTGTAGACAACTCCGGCGCTTGCCGCGCTCACGACCGTCCGGTGGGGCGCGTCAACGTCGGAAACCCACATCTCTTCAGTCGCTTCTTTGCCCATCATCTTGCGGGTTTCGCGCCAGCGCGTTCCTTCCCGGTAGGCTCCGGCGGTCAAGACCTCCACACCCACAACGCCACTGAGAACGTCCGCCGCGTGCTCGAGGTCCGTGATCACTTCCCACACCTGTGGCGCCGCAGCATGAATGACCCGGCTTACCCGCACAACACTTCCCATGCATGGAGATACTAGCCGCCCGCGGCACCTGAGGACCTAGCGCGCCAGGCCCGCGCCGCATTGACTTACAGCCGTACTCACCGCAAACTCTGCGATCGCCTGCCTGCCCTCCACGGAACGCGGATGCACACGGTCCGCGTCTGGGTGCGCCCACGGGTTATCAAGACTCGTGAGCAGCGCTTCGTCTGCGAAGCTCAGTGCGTGGTAGTCGGCGTAGTAGAAGTTCCCCGGAAACACTTTCTCCAGCGCGCGCAGCCACCCGTTCATTGCGGCGGCGTCATCCGCTAACCACGTGTCACCCGCGACCTCGCGGGGCCCCGCCCAGACGACGCACTTTCCGGCATCGATGAGCGTTTTCGCGACTGAGAGAGTCTCAGCGGCGATCAGGTTCCGTTCCACATCACGCTGCTCCGGGGTGAGGGGCGGCAGGTACGGGGCACACAGCGCGTCCGGTCGCAGGCAGCGGATATCGTTGGTGCCTAGCTGCACGAAAACCGTCGAGGCCTCACTCTGCGCTGCCGCCGAAACGGAGGTCCGGGGCTGGCAGAACGGCTCGGGGCTGCACCATTTGCTTGTGCGGTGGGCGAACGATGACCAGCCCGCCTGATAGCGCACCCAGACACGCAGGCCCTGTTTCTCCCCGACCTCCAGGTACGGTACGTCCACTGAGATGCTGTCCCCGATTACGTACAGACCGCCGGGCGCATCGGCGCCACCCTCCTGCTCGTCGTAAAAGATCTTGTCAGCGGGCCGTTCCAAGGCCGCAGCCTGAGACGGAGCGAGAAGCATGAGGATCACAGCGAGCACTGAGATAACACTCGCCATGCCGGTGCGCGAGGATCTCACTGTGCCACCCCCTCATGTTCGCAGATCGCCCAAATACGATCCGGCCGCAACGATACAGAGCAACACTGACAACTTCCTTACAGCACGCCGCAGGATAGGCTGAGACCTCAGGTCGCACCGTACGTGATTCATAATGGACTCTAGACACCGACTGACTGCGAGGTGACCTCACGTGGCTACCGCGGGCGGCATGCGCAACTACGGGATCGTGCTCGAACCTGCCGGACTGAAGGTCCGGTTCGCGGCCCGCGTCATCGACTGTGTCTTTTCGCTCGCTCTCGGCGCGGCCACCTACCTCGTGCTTTCCCTCGCCGGTGTGCCCGACGTTGTCGCAGCTACCCCCGCCGCGCTGTTCGCTTTCCTGTACTTCGTCATCTTCGAAGTGACGACGGGTTCAACCCCCGGCAAGCGGCTCTTCGGTCTCCTCGTCGAGGGCACGGGCTCCGAGTTCCGCCCCACGCTGATAGAGGCCACGATCCGCAATGCATTCATGCTCCTCGGGCTGATCCCTGTCATCGGCATCGTGCTCTGGCTTTCAGCGGCAATAGTCATCGCCGTGACCGTGAGCGCGAACGCACACAAGCAAGGCCTGCACGACCAACTCGCCAACGGGACGCAAGTGCTGCGTGCCTCGTGAGGCCACCATCTGGCTAATTCACTGAGAGAGTGTCGACCTCCGCGAGGACGCGCAGCTCCTTGAGAGCCTGCTCGAGATAGTGTCTGAACGACTCGACATCCGGGATGACGGACGGACATGCCAGGATCCCGAAATCAAGATGGCCGTCGTAAGACATCACCGTAATGTTGATCGCGCCACTGATATCGGAGATGACAGAGACAGGGTAGTTCGCCAGCACTCGTGCACCTGCGACGTAGAGCGGCAGCTGTGGCCCGGGGACATTCGAAATCAGCAGGTTAAAGGGCATTGCTATAGATGTCGCCGCCCGAAATACAGTGCGCGTGATGATGCCGTCAAGCAGTTGCGGAATCATTGCCGTCACGTCGTGAAGCAGCGATGCGGGCGCACTGGAGAAGCGGGTTTTAGCGGCGTTCAGAACTGGCCGTATCAGCTCCAGGCGCCGCTTCGGGTCCGGTTCGTGCGTGGGCAGAGTGGTGGGCATGAAGGAGATCTGGTTGCCTGCGGTGCCATGCTGCTCGGCTGTGCGAACCGACACCGGCATCCCCACGACGATCGGCGCATCAGGCAATGCGTCGTGATCGAGCAGCCACTGCCGCAGCGCCGTGGTGCACAGCGACATCACGACGTCGTTCACGGTGAAGCCGAGCGCGTTCTTCACGGACTTGACATCAGAAAGCGGAACTGACGCATACGCGAACGAACGTGCCGCAGTAATCCGCTCGTTGAAGACCACCTTCGGAGGCGTGCCAGGACGCGGAACGCTCTCCACAGTGCGCCGTAGCAACCGCTTCGCTCCCCTTCCCGCGCGCGCCGCACCCGGCAGCGCGCCCACACCCGGAATATCCAGCAGATGTGGGACCACGCGTCTAACCTGACGTGCCGAGGCGACAGGGCGAAGGGCCGACTTCATCGCGCCCGTCTTGAGCATGCTCATCATGCTTGGTGCAGCGTGCTGCGTGACGGTTTCGGACGCTGGCGGGACGCGGAAAGGCTCAGGGGTGAGGTCCATGACCGCGGCCATGACCTCGGCTCCGGACACTCCGTCGATTACCGCGTGGTGCACTTTCGAGTACAGGGCCTGCTTGCCGTCCTCCAAGCCTGAGATCAGATAGAACTCCCACAGTGGCCGCGATCGGTCGAGTTGCTGCGCTGATAGTTCGGCCACGAGGTCGCAGAGCTGCGTTTCCGTGCCGGGTGCGGGCACGGAGATGGCCCGGATGTGATAGCCGAGGTCAGGGTCGATCGTGTCATCCCAGTAGGGAAAGTCGAGGCCAAGCGGGACCTTGCGCAGCCGCCATCGCAGCGGGCCAATTAGATGGAGACGGCTCCGTATTACGTTTCGCACTTCGTCGACGGTGAGCTGTCCGCCGGGCAGGCCGGACGGGTCGAGCAGTGTCAGTCCGCCCACATGCAGGAACGTAGTGTCGTTCTCTGCATTGAGAAACTGCACGTCGAGCGAGCTGAGCTGCCGTGTGGTGCACGCTGCCTCCGGTACCCGCGCGACACTCCGCGGCGCTTCAGGCAGCGGGGGTTCTGGCTCACTTACGAGATCGAGCAGCGCACCAACTCGCGCCACTTCACCGTCTGCGAATGGAGCCCATTCACGAATCGCGACGATGCAGTGGCGTGAATCGAGTGGTATGTGGGCCACATGTCCGTTCTCGCTCAGTACGACACTGTCAAATGGCTCGTCTGGCATCGTTTCGAGTGACACTGAATCCGCGTTGAGCAGCCGGGTGATCGCGTCGGGCACCGGTACCTTGCCGGTCAGTGCGGCCAGGCCCGCACGTAAGACAGCCGTCTCGCTGTCGACAAGACCGTTGACAGACGCTGTGGTAATTCCGACGCATTCAACGCCGTCCCCAGTGATGAGTGCGGCGATGTCCGTCGCATCGAGTTCGATGGGTGCGCGGAGGACGAACTCGTCCATCACGCTGCCAGCTTCCGCCCATGCTGAGACCGGAAGCACCGTTACGGACAGCAGGTTGCACCGGCGTTCTGAGAGGCGCGCCGCCACCTGCGCTAGTGAGCCCGGCCGATCAGCGAGCTGGGCTCGCACCCGCCATGTGTGTCCCTCGTCGAATATCTGCTCCCACTCCATGCTTGGAGTTTCGCGGACGATTGTTTCGCAATCGTCAGATGCCGGGTAACTGATGGTTTCGGGAATACGCAGACTGTTATCTCCGGCGCCAAATCCGACATGCCGTATACTTGCGTACGCAACTATCTTGCATCACTAGCCGGAGGCGTGTCCCATGACAACCGCACAACGCATGCCCGCGGCGTTCCTCGGACATGGCAACCCCATGAACGCACTCGAACGCAACCGCTACACCGAAGCATGGCGCAGCTTCGGAGAATCTGTTCCGGCCCCGCGAGCGATCCTCGTGATCTCGGCACACTGGTACACCAACGCGACCGTCGTTACGGGCATGTCCGCGCCACGCACGATTCATGACTTCTATGGGTTCCCCCAGGAACTCTTTGACGTTGAGTACCCCGCACCAGGTATGCCGGAACTGGCTACCGAGGTTGCCGACGCCGTCAGTCCCACATGGGTAGGGTGCGACGTCGACAGCTGGGGCATCGACCACGGGACCTGGTCGATCCTGCTCCACGCGTTCCCCGAAGCCCGCATACCCGTCGTGCAACTCTCCCTGAACGCCTTCAAGACCTTCGATCATCACCTCGAACTCGGGCGCAAGCTCGCGGCGCTGCGCGATAGCGGGGTACTCATCATCGGCAGCGGCAACATCGTCCACAACCTTCGGGCCGTCGACTTCAGTCAGGCAGGGTTCGGGTTCGACTGGGCCCGGAGATTCGACGACGCTGCTCGCGACATCCTCACGACGTCGCCTGCGGAGATCGCTGCACTCGACGGCCACTCGGACTTCGCGCTGGCCGTTCCTACACCCGACCATTACCTTCCACTGCTCTATATAGCCGGTCTTGCCCAGGACGAACCACTTAAACCACTGGTTGACGGACATGAGGCAGGGTCGATTTCAATGGCGTCGTACACGCTCGGGTAACAATTTGCGTTATTCCGTAGGGTTGACTTCGTGAGAGTCGCTACGTGGAACGTCAATTCTGTGAAGCAGCGCGTGCCCCGGTTACTCCCGTGGCTCGATGACCGCCAGCCTGACGTGGTGTGCCTGCAGGAACTGAAGCTCACTGAAGATGCGTTCGCCGACCTGCTTGGCGCCGAACTCGAAAGCCGCGGGTACCAGTTCGCCGTCAGCGGTGAGGTCCAGTGGAACGGGGTGGCGTTGCTTTCGCGCGCAGGACTCGACGATCCCGTAGTGGGCATCAAGGGCGCGCCCGGATTTCCACACCCTGAGGCGCGCGCCGTCTCAGCGGTGTGCAATGGCGTCAGGGTGTACTCGCTGTACGTTCCAAATGGCCGAGAGCCAGACTCTGATCACTACCGCTACAAGCTCGAATGGCTCGCAGCGCTGCGGGATATGGTGGCAGACCATCCGGGAGATTCTCTGGTCTGCGGCGATATGAACATCGCCCCCGCTGATGCCGATGTGTTCGACCCCGCCGCGTATGTTGGGCACACCCATGTCACCAAACCGGAGCGGAACGCCCTCGCGCAATTGCACGCCCTGGGTTTGCGGGATCTGCTGCGCGAACGCTGGCCCGACGAGCGCGTCTTCACCTACTGGGATTACCGCGCGGGAATGTTTCACAAAGACCTTGGTATGCGAATCGACCTGATCCTCGGCAGCGAACCCGTCAGTGAACGAGTGCGCGCGGCGTGGGTAGACCGCCAGGCGCGCAAAGGAAAAGGTCCCAGTGACCACGCTCCAGTCATCGTCGATCTCGACGCTGCGCCGGACGGCGATATCGGACCGCTCGTGCCTCCCCCGTCGTCGCGGCAAGCGAAGACATCAGGAGTGAAGCTCCCCCAGTCCAAATAGGCCATGCCTGTGCCCCAGCGGCGAATTCGATTCGCCCACCTTTGAGCGACAATCGAGCGGGCGAGGCCTCCTGTCGCTCAGAGGTGGGCAAACGGACCTCTCCCCAGGGGCCTGTAAAGGCGGGTTACTTCCGCGGTTCGCCGCGGTAAGCACCAAACGACCACAGATTTCCTTCAGGGTCGGCAACCAGGAATTCGCGGTTGCCATAATCCTGGTCAACTGGTTCGTGAATGATCTTCGCCCCAGCTGCTTTGACTTTCTCGAACAGCGCGTCGACATGGTCGGTGACGACATAACACAAACCAGTCCCGGGCTCACGCGAGAAGCCCTTCGGATTGTTGTCTCCGAGCATGATGCCGCCGCCTTCAGGCCAGTCGAGCTGGGCGTGCACGACGGTGTCGCCACCATCGGTGTAAACGGCAGTCGCCTCAAAGCCGACAACGGTGGTGAGCCAATCGATGAGTTCTTTGGCGCTGCGTGCCTGCAGCGTCGGCCAGACTGTGGGTCCAGGTGTGTTCATATGTTCATTTTTCGCGTCGGTCGTGGCCACCGGCTTGTAAATTCTGGAACTCTTCTGCCAGCCATCGGGTGGGCGTCGTCCCCGTGAATCGCCGGAACTCCCGCACCAGGTGAGCGTGGTCGTAGAAACCGCATTCTGCTGCGACGTCGGCAAACACGGGCGTATGACCACCCCGCAGGCTTGCGCCAACCAGCGTGATCGCTCTGTCGAACCGGATCAGCCTCCCGGCATCTTTAGGCGAAATTCCTGTTTCGTTGCGGAACAAGTCCGTAAGACGGCGCGAACTGAGATTCACGGCATCGGCGACCTGGCTGGCGGTCGCCGCGCCTCCTGTGGCAGCTAGATGATTCCACGCGCCGAAAAGCTCCCGCCGCGGCGACTGCGCCGTCGTATCCAGCCGTCGGTGCAAGTAGTCGCGCAGCGTCTCGAAGCGCTGCTGCCACGTCGGCAGCTCATACAATTCTTCACGCAGCAGGTCGATTCCGCGGCCAAGCAGACCCGCGCCCTCATAGGTCAGCTCAGATAGTTCGCCAACTGGCACGCCGAACAATTGGCGTGCCAGTAAAGGGTGCACCGCAAGCTGAACTCCAGCTTGGTGTTCCGGCTGCCGCACATAAGCGGGCGAGGTGTGCAAACCACTGATGACCACCTCGTTGCGCAACGTCACACCGGCGGCGAGATCCTCAGGTGAAGCAGCTGTCTCGATCGGGTCGTCGAGACTGATGATGAAGGTTACGTACTGCGAGGGCAAACCACGATGGACACCGGGACTGAGCCCCTCCGAACGGTAGCCGTAGGCAGCGGCGATCCCAGGGATGCGCATGCTTCCCCGCGCGAACTCCATCACCGGTGCGGTCACAACCCAATTCTAGGGACTCATGTGAGAGGCTCACGACATGCGCATAACCGATGCCGAGCGCCGGGCGCGGCTCGTCGAGTTCCATCACCTCAGAGGTGACGCGTCATCGCCGTTGCAGGCTGCACGCGACATGGTTGTTCTGCATGCGACTGATCCTGCCACCGTGTACCTTTCCGCTCTGTCCCGGTGCGCGTCCGCATCACTAAGTGACATCGCGAAAACCATGTACGACGATCGGGCGCTGGTCCGGATGCTCGCGATGCGCCGCACAATGTTCGTGGTTCCGGCAGACTTCGTCGCGGTTGTTCACCACGGGGCATCAACCGATGTCGCGGCGCGCATCCGCAAGCATCTCCTCAAACAGCTCGCGACTGTTCCCACTGAACCGGAACTGCCCGACGATCTGCCTGCGTGGCTCGAAGATGTCGAGAAAGGGGTGGAGTCGGCGTTAATGCGCCGCGGCACCGCAACCGGGACTGAACTCGCTTCCGAAGAGCCCCGCCTGCGCACCGCGCTTCTTCCCACGACGGAGCGCGCTTGGGACGTCCGGCGCACCATCACCTCTCAAGTGCTCACGATGATGGGCGCGGAAGGACGGATAGTCCGCTGTGAACCCCGCGGCACCTGGACGTCGCGGCACCACACATGGGAACCCGGCCATTCGTGGTGGCCAAATGGCATCGAGGAACTCGAGACGGCGAAAGCGCGTCAGGAACTCGCGGCCGCGTATATCCACCGCTTCGGGCCCGTCACTGAGGCGGACGTCGCCTGGTGGACGGGGTGGCCGCTGGGCGTGACGAGGAAAGCGCTTGCCGCACTCGACATCGTGACTGTCGAGGTGGGCTCCGGCACTGGTCTGATGCTGGCCAACGACGTCACAGATCGAATCAGCGCCGCCGCCGATGGTTGTGCGACGCTGCTCCCTGCGCTCGATCCCACGCCGATGGGCTGGAAGGACCGCGCCTGGTATCTCCCCGAAGACCCGGCCCCGCTGTTTGACCGAAACGGCAATATTGGACCCACCATTTGGTGGGAGGGCGAGATCATCGGCGGCTGGGCGGTTCGTACCGATGGCAGTATCGCGACCACGCTGTTGATTGACCGTGGTGCCGCAGCGAGTTCCGCCGTAGCCACTGCCGTGGAGGAACTCGCGCCCAGACTCGACGGTACCGTCGTCATCCCGTCGTTCCGCACACCCCTTGAACGAGAGCTCAGCGGCTAGCGCATTCAGCCGTTAGTCTCCTTCCGGATACAGTCCACCAAACGTTCTAAACGCTGATTCCAGAGCATCCGGTACTCCGCGGATGCAACCGCGTCCACAATCGTTGGCCGCCAATTGCTTAGATGGACTGACAGCCTTGTCCCTTCGCCCCGAGCTAGCGCACCGAGTACCCGATGGTCCGGAAGATCCGCGAATCGGAACGTCATCCGCCACTGCAGACCCCGGTCAGGTTCTTCACATTCGAACTGTTCAAACTCAAGCTCCGCGCCGTCGCAGTATCTCCCTATTGTCATCGCGGCCTGGTTCGCTTTTCGCGTCCATATATCGGAGAAGCACACGCCATCTGACAGGCCGAAATGTGCAGGAATCCACCACTTGTCCCGTTTCCTGCAGTCGTCGAGCCAGCGGTACGCGATTGTTCGATCGACTCCCACTAGATCAGCCCAGCACTCCACGTCAGGTACGTCGAGCATCTCCTCCGCGTCTGGGACGTACGGAACTATCATCGCCGCCGCCCTGCCGTGCCTAGTCAGCACAGTCGATCTACCCGAGTATTGCGCGCGCGCCACCAGTTCTGGAAGACGCGCTCGTGCCTGCGTGACCGCCAATCCCTCCACCCTCATGCGGACATATTGCCCGAAGGGTCTGACAGTTTCGTTCATGCGTTCCGCACCCGGAGCGGAGAGGCATTGCGGTTTTCACACCAGGGTCAAAACGTACAGTTACAGCGCAGAAATGTACGTTTTGCCCCTGCTCACAAAAAAGCATCCCCCTCCGGTACTTCTGGGCTATTCACCGACGTCTCGCAGGCTCCCGCTCACTGGGCCGTCGGGGTCAAGAATCATGCACACGACCTCGCGGTCTCCCCCAGCCCAGGTGACCTCAGTGGGATATAGGAAGTTGAGGACATACCTGGACGACTCCTCTTCGGTCCCGGTAAACGCCTGGAATTCGTCGCGACATCCTTCTCGGGCTCTCTCCTGGATCTCGTCGTCGCCGGGGAATTCCGTTCCGTCGAGTTCGTAGATCGCGAAGATCTCCTGCTGATGCGGCTCGTCGCACGGCACGACAGCGACAGTTCCCGGTGTTGTCGCTTCCTCAGGGGCGAGGAGGCAGTCACCCACCTGCAAGTCGAACTCACTCACTTCTGTCGTGTCGGTATCGGTGCCCGCTGTCGTCGCTCCCGGGCTTGTGGGTTCGGGATCGCCGGTGGCGCCGGTGACGCCGGTGACGCCATTGCCTCCAGCAGAGCACGAGATTGCTGCCAGAGGGACTACCAGCAGCGCAAGCCCGGACATCCTTCGGCGTTGCCAACGAGTGCGCGACGCGGGACCGTAGCGGCTAGTGGACATGAAACACCCTTCTCGAGGAACCCTTCGGGAAAGGATATTCGCCCGCACGTAGCCGCCTCCACACACCTACCTCGCGAGGTAGACACCGCCTGTGCTGTTCATGTCGTACCGCGATCCCGTGTTACCGGTCTTCCACACGATTTCCCATTCCCCGTCCGCACCGCACACTAGAGGCCCTGAGCGCGTACCTGTCGGAACGTACTTGATCCGCACGTTGCCGTCCGCGTCTTCTTCCTCAACGGCGCAATATCCTGGGTAGCCGGACGGTCCCGATGTGTTGGGCACGGCCGACGCGAAAGACGCACCGCCGACCATGAGCGCAATCGGGGCGGCGATGAGGAAGGCCTTGGCGGCAGCGGAGCGGAAGCGGGTCATCGAGTGTTCTCCTAGCGAAAGCCGCCCGACTTGTCCGGGCGGTGTCATTCAAGGATGTGCGTTCCACCCGCGAATCCGTAGACACCCTAGGGGTGGGATTCTCCCCCTGAGAGCTGCATTATGGTGAAGCATGCCCGTGTCTATGGATCAGGTTGTTCAACGAGTCGCTGCGTATCAGCCAAAAACACTCCCGCCGGATGGGATGCGGGCGGCGACGGCACTGGTTCTCTGCGCGGAACCGGAGCCGCAGTTCGTGGTGGTTATTGGAGTGGCTCGATGACCCAGATGGCAGTCAGCAGGCTCTGAAGGGAACGCAATGGGATGCCTTTAGAGCGACATGCCGATCCTCGTACGGATTCGACCCGGTTAAGGACGGTCCACTGACGGCAGCTAAACACCTTGGATATCGCGGCGGCGCATGGCAAAACATTTGGGAGCGGTTCGCCGACAATCCGCGCCGCTACAAGAACGTGCCAGCGTTGCTAGACAAGGCTCGACCTCACGGCGACCTCTTCGGTGGTTCCGACCCTCACCCCGACTCATGGCCCTCGTGGAATCAGGAGCAGGAGGAGGAGCTCCGCGCAGCCCTCATCAGTTTGGGCGGGCGGAACCACCTTGAGCAGACACGTGCCGAGGTCAAAGAGCTTGCTGCCGCCCATCTTCGGCGTGAAGAGAGTGTCTGGGCCGAGCTCGGACAGGCACCGCTGGCTCGCGCAGTTGGATACCTTGGCGAACTGGCGGAGCTTGCAACGGCATCGGCGAACGGCGATGATTTGGATACGCAGGTTTCCTGGTATGCGTCCGAGGGTCACAAAGTTGATGACCTGGCTTTGCGCGCGATCGCGGCAGCAGCCTCCACCGCAGATCGAAAAGCAGTGTGTAAGGCGCTCCAGGGACTATATGACCCGTGGGTTGAGGAAACGGCGCGCCGTTTCCAAGCAGTTGCCGCTACCGGTTACAAGGCGGATGTGGGGCTCGAAATATCGGCCGGGACATGCGTTGTGTACGTAGACGCGCTGCGCTACGACCTCGCCTCACGTCTTGCGAAGCGTTTGGCGCTGTTTGAGGTCGCAGTATCTTCAAGATTGGCTGCATTCCCCACAGTCACCCCCACGGGGCAACCTGCCGTTGCGCCCGTCACGGCTCATTTCGTGGCGGGTACTGACTTTGATGCGGCTGACGAAAAGGGACGCTCCGTGAAGGGGCAGGTCTTCCGCTCTGTGCTGGCAGAAGACGGTGTGCAGTATCTCGACTGGAAAGCGGGCGAGGTCGGCGACGTCAACACGATCGGCTGGACGCAAACGAACGCAATCGATGCGCTGGGCCACGATCACAACCACGCCCTTGCTGACATGCTCGATCAACAACTTGATCTTGTATCCGAACGCGTTCATAGTCTCCTGGGATCAGGCTGGCGGAAAGTGGTCGTCGTGACCGATCACGGCTTTGTCATGCCCGCATCACCGGCGATAAAAGTGGATCTTCCGCTGGCGTTGACAGAAGGCGATTCAGCACGGAAACCGCGGGTAGCGCGCCTAAAAGCCGGAGCCAGTCGACCTGACTTTCCGATCGTTCCCTGGACGTGGGACGATTCGGTTGAGATGGTCAGCGCACCCGGTGCTACCGCCTTCGAGGCTGGAACATTGTACGAGCACGGCGGCCTCAGTCCGCAAGAATGCGTGATTCCGGTGATCGAGGTCTCGGCTGCTGCAGGTGTGGCCCAGTCTGCACGGATAGACGTGGTCCGCTGGACCGGACAGCGAGTTCGAATTGACTACGAACCAGTTGAGGCCGAAGTCGTCGCCGAGGTTCGGCTCGCACCAGGGAATCCCTTGACATCGGTCGGTGGACCGAAGCCTCCTTCGGAGCCAGGGGAAATCAAAGTGCTGGTCGACGAAGAGGAAGCTGCGGAAGGGACGTCGGCATACGTCGTACTCCTGTCAGAGAGTGGTTCGGTTGTGGCCCAGCTCAAAACCACGGTAGGAGGCGTCGGATGACGGACATGATCACACTCGACTTGATAGACGAGCTTGCGGCATCGGCATTCGAAGGATATGTGGTTCGGAAGGACCTCGCGCAGCAGTTCAAGGGTGCATACCCGGTTCCGACGTACGTCGGCGAGTTCTTGATCGGCCGCTACTGCGCGACGACCGATCAAGAGGAGATCGAAGAAGGGCTGCAAATTGTTCGCCGGTTGCTGGCGGATCGCACCGTCCGCGCTGGCGAGGAGGAGCTGTTCAAGTCTCGCGCTCGTGAGCGCATGACGGTGAAGCTCATCGACCTTGTGAAGGCGAGACTCGACGCAAGATCGAACATGTACGTGGCGGAACTCCCAAGCCTGCGCCTCAAGGACGTTCGAATCGACGATGCAGTGGTCCGCGATAACGAGCGGATGCTCACCGGTGGCTTCTATGCCGAGGTCGATCTTTACTACGACGCAGTCATCGCAGATGAGAACAATGGAAAGCCGTTCGCGATCGGCTCGCTTCGGCCCATTCAACTCTCGACTAGGGACTCGCTCGAGAAACTTGCCAAGGGGCGCTCGAGTTTCACGACCGAGCAATGGAAACACCTGTTGCTTCGCTCAGTGGGATTTGAGCCAGAGACGTTGACGCAACGGGAGCAAGATGTCCTGCTGCTTCGCATGGTCCCGTTTGTGCAGCGAAACTACAACATGGTGGAGCTTGGTCCGCGCGGTACCGGAAAATCGCACCTCTATCAGCAGGTCTCGCCGTACGCGCACCTCATCTCAGGCGGCAAGGCAACTGTTGCTCGAATGTTCGTCAATAACGCCACGGGGCAGCGCGGGCTTGTGGCGCAGTTTGATGTCGTCTGCTTCGACGAAGTTTCCGGCGTTTCCTTCGACCAGAAGGACGGCGTAAACATCATGAAGGGTTACATGGAGTCTGGCGAGTTCTCGCGAGGGAGGGAGTCCATCCGGGCAGATGGTTCGCTCGTTCTCGTTGGCAATTTCGACGTAGACGTCGCACACCAGCAGCGGATTGGGCACCTGCTCTCGCCGCTGCCGCCGGAGATGCGTGACGACACCGCATTCATGGACCGGATCCATGCCTACCTGCCAGGTTGGGACGTTCCTAAGCTCAATCCCACCTACTTCACACATCACTTTGGGCTTGTCAGCGACTTTCTCTCCGAGTGCTGGTCTCATTTGCGGACACAGTCGCGTCTTACATCAATTCAGGGTCGAGTCAATTACTCAGACGCACTGTCTGGTCGCGACCTCTCCGCAGTGAACAAGACGGTCGATGGCCTCCTAAAGCTGCTCTACCCGGACGCCGAGACTCAGGTCTCTGATGAGGATCTCGAGTGGGCGATTCGGATTGCGCTGGAGTGCCGCCGCCGCGTTAAAGAACAGCAGCGGCGAATTGGTACCGCCGAGTTCCGAAATACTCACTTTGGTTACCGGATTGGTGAGGGCATCGAACACTTCGTTTCGACACCAGAGCTTGCCAGCCCCGATTCCATTGAACTCGACCCCCTGCCGCCCGGGCAAGCGTGGGCGATTGCCGAAGGTAGTGGCGAGGTAGGCCCGGGTCTCTACCGCATCGAAGCGGCCGGCACACCTGGCGCCGGAGCACGCGGACTGCTCAACCAGGCTGCGCCCGCGCCGCTGCGGGAGAGTTTCAAGGTTGCGGAACAGAATTTAATTGCGCAATCGCGTGGCCTCGTCGGTGACCGCGACCCTCGCGAGCACAGTCTCACGGCTCAGATCCGCGCCCTCGATGCGGCGAAGTCAGGCGCCGGACTCGGACTACCGATCCTGCTCGCACTCGCATCGGCGATGCTGCAACGCTCCCTCAAAGGGGGGCTTATCGCGGTCGGGAACCTCTCGCTCGGAGGCGGTATCGAGACAATCCTTAACGCCGCAGCACTCGCGGAACACGCGATGGAAAAGGGCGCGACGGCGTTACTGCTGCCCGTGTCAGCTCGTCGGCAACTGCTTGACGTCAGCGATGAGGTCGCGACCAATGTCACGTTCCTCTTCTATCGCGACGCCCAGGATGCGCTGGTTAAGGCGTTGGACGAGTGATGTCTGGATCGAATATTGCGTCCGGTCACCTGACTGGCACGTCGAAGGAACAGTCCCGAATACCGCAGTCAGGAGGGGAGTCCCATGTCGACGAAATGGTCACGAGTACCTGCTCAGCAGTCCCGTGCTGGTTCTCGCAGGAGAGAATCAAGGCCGCCCGACCTAAGAGGTGCACACGGCGTCGTCAATGGTTCTCTTAAAGAAGTTTAGTGTGAATTTACCTGGATTGCGAGAACGCGACGGCGGTACGGCGCTGCTCGATGAACTAGAGAGGGACCGGGGATACCCAACACCTGACTGGTGGATCGCGGCCGACGAACGCGATATGCACTCGACTGAGGGCTTAGCCGTAATCAGAAGTCGGCGGAAGCGAAGTCGGCGTTGGATACCTACAACGGACTGCCTTCGGCGCCTACCGTCAGACTGCGAATGCAGTTCCCTTAGTCGGTCGAGCCTTGCTAAAGCCGATATAGCAATCGGTGCCCGGTAGCGATGACTGTTACCCGCACTAATATTGCTCCCGCAATCATCTGAGCAGATCATGTGCGGGGACGAGTCGAGACCAGACGCGCAGACGCGCATCGTCTGCGTTCCGAATGCGCGTGGCTGGACTCGAGACGAGCAGAAACAGCGCCCGTGTCCGATGAACTCTTACCGCCAACAGATACGCCGCCAACACCGCAACCACTGAGCTGTACCACCGTCAAAAGCACAGCCCTGACGCGCGTGGTCCACAGGCTGGCCCAAAGGGAATCGAGTCCGATACGGACTGGATAGTTCCCAACAACAGCGGACATCGCAGCTAGGTGCAGAGCGCGAGATCATGGCTTGGTTCTCGCACGTTGGCAAGAGCCTATCTCACCACTCCCCCCATTCGCATCGTCCATGTGCCCGCAAGCCGACTTCTACTTCCCCGCACACACAACAAGCCCCCGCAACGGCGCATGCAGCCGCCCGTTCGTTTCCCACTCACCCAAAGCTCTCCGCGCCCGCTCTCGGATTCGCTGGTAGGTCTGTTCGGTAATCCGCGTGTAGAGCGGCGATCCTTCAATCTCGGTTTTTACAAGGTCATCAGCGGAGGCGAACGACGCGGTCCCTGGATGCTCATACAGTGCGACGACTGTGAGTCTCGCGCTGTTGAGTAGCGAGGTCAGTTCGTCAGCGTCCCCGCATGACCAGTAAGTGCTGAGCAACGCGGCACCTTCGGGCCCTGCCTCGTCCGCGACGATCTCGGTGAGTCTTGAGTACGCAGGCTGATTATCGATTTTTGAGGGTACGACCAACCCCACTTTTCCATCGCTGGTCATTACCCTCGCCATCTCCGACAGTGCTGCGATCCGGTCGTCGAAGAACATCAGGCCCATTTGGCAGAGCACCACGTCGAACGAGCGGTCGGGGTACGGCAGGTGCTGCGCGTCGGCCTGCTGCCATGTGAGGTCAGGTCGCACGCGCCGCGCCACGGTGAGCATCGACTCGTTGAGGTCGGTACCAACTACTGTGCCGCTGCCGCCGAGGACGTCGGCCGCTGTCCTGGCAGCGATTCCGGTTCCGCACGCCACGTCGAGTACGGCCTGTCCTGGGGAGACTCCGGTGGCCTTGACGATCAGCGGGGCCCATTCGGCGAAGATCCCCGGGACGAATAGCTCCTCGTACGCTTCGGCGGCCTCGATAGATACCTGGAATTTCTCTATTGCAGTCATACATCCAGCCTGCTGCCACGGGGCCGTGTATACATCGGTGCACGCACCTATCCGGGCACCTACACGGACTACACCATTCCGTGCGTACCCGCCTGGTAGTAAGGAACTGTGCACGCAGAGACTGCAGAGCAGCTCGAGCAGGGCAAGCGGGCGCTCGCAAACGGAGACTGGGAGACCGCGCGGGACGTCCTTAGCTGCGCGGTGTCGGGCACCGATGACCCGGACGTCGGGTTTCACTATGCCCGCGCAGCCGAATGGGCTGGCGATTACCGTGATGCAGTCAAGTACTACGAGCGCGCCTTCACCGGGTATTGCGAGAAAGGCCGGTGCCGGGATGCCGCGTACATCGCGGGACGTGAACTGAGTTTCCTGCATGCCGCTGTGTACGGCAACACCCCGGTAGCCGAGGGGTGGCTCCAGCGGGCACTCGATCTGGCGCACGATATCGGCGATTGCACGGAGGCCGGTTGGGTGGAACTCGCTGCGGCGTTGATGACCGATGATCCGGATGCGAAAGACGGCCATATCGCGCGGGCTGAAGCGATCGCGGAGGTGACCGGGGATGTGAATCTCCGGTTCGCCGCGATGGCCCACACCGGTGTGTCACGAGTCCTCCGCGGCGAGATCGTCGAGGGGATTCGTCTGCTGGACACGTCCGCGACGGCGGTGATCAGTGGTGAGGTCACCGATTACCTTGTGGCTGGAGAGATTTTCTGTCACATGCTGTTCAGTTGTGAAGCGGCGCAGGATGTGGTGCGTGCGCAGAGATGGCTGACCGCCGCGACAGAGTATGGAGCACGCTCGCACGCGGACTGGATTCCAGCGATCTGCCGGACACACTTCGGTGGGATCCTCACCGCGGCTGGGCGCGTAACCGACGCCGAAGAGCAACTCTGCAGTGCGCTCACGCTGTACGACGCGAGCTACGAGGCCCTGCGCTCGTCTGCGATGGTTCGCCTCGCGGACTTGCGGGTGCGGCAGGGCCGCTTCGATGAGGCGGCGCGGATGCTGGCTGGTTTCGAGTTCGATTCGTACGCGGTGCGCCCACTCGCACGGTTGCACTTCGCCCGCGGCGACCTGGGCATGGCGCGGCGAGTCCTCGTCCGCGTTCTCACCGCCGAATGCACGCCCATGAACGCCGCGCATTGGGCCCTGCTCACCGAAATCGCGGTAGCCAGAGACGACATGCCCCTGGCCCGCGACGCAGAGTCACGCCTCACCCGGCTCGCGCGACTATGCGAACTGCCCAGCATCCGCGCGTACTCGAGCTACGCTTCCGGACTGGTGGGTGAAGCTGTCGGCAACAATGATGATGCCCTGACGTCTTACGATCAGGCCTTGAAGCACTTCAGCGACGCCGCGCTGCCACTCGAAGCAGCGCGGACCCGTCTTGCGATTGCCCGCCTCACAGCGACAACCGAACCCGAGATCGCGGCCAGTGAAGCACACACGGCACTCCGCGTCTTCGAAACGCTGGCGGCACGGTTTGACGCCGATCAAACCGCTAGCCTGCTCCGGCAGCTCGGCCAGCCGGGCCGCAGCTCTCCAAGAACCATGGGGCCCTTGACCAATCGTGAGAGCGAGGTTCTGCGCCTCGTCTCGGAAGGTCTGCCCAACGATGAGATCGCAGACCGCCTCTTCCTCAGCAAACGTACCGTCGAACACCACATCAGCAGTATCTTCCGCAAGTTCGGGGTCTCCTCGCGGGCCGAAGCGATCGCTGCGGCGCTGCGCCGGTCGGGCGAATAGTCGGGCACAATTACTCCCAGATGTTCAGGCTCGGTTTGCTTACGGCACTGTTGGTGGTCGCTGCGCTGCTGCCGCCAGTCGCGCATGCCGACACACCGCTCACGTGGGGTCCCTGCCCCACCGAGGCACGAGCACCGGACGCGGAGTGCGCGGAGGTCACCGTCCCTCGTGACCACAACGCGCCTGAACGTGGCTCGATCACGGTAACCGTATCGCGCATCCGCGCTACCGGTGAGCGCCGCGGTGTGCTGTTCGGCAACCCCGGCGGCCCTGGCACGGACGCACTCGGCATGTTCTCCACCGAACGCGACCTATCGTTCCCTACCGGGCTGCGTGCGCATTTTGATCTTGTGGCGATGCAGCCCCGCGGCTTGCGCTGGTCGACCCCCCTGGAATGTGACACCACCGCCGGTGCATTCGCTGTCGGTGCTCTATTGCGGCAAGCATGCGACGTGGAGTATGTCGACACGATCACTACGGAGAACACCGCACGCGACCTCGATGTGGTGCGCCGCGCCCTCGGCGAGAACACAATCCACCTGTACGGCCTGTCTTACGGCGCGGCACTGATGGCTGATTATGCGACATTGTTTCCCCACCGTGTCGGCAAGATGGTGCTCGATTCCGGTGTCGCCCCCGACTCGCGCTGGCTGAATCTGTACACCGATCGCGTACCCGCACGCATGCAGCGCCTGCACGATCTGTTCGCGTGGATCGCGCAGCGCAACGACACCTACGGTCTAGGCACAACACCCCGCGGGGTGTATGAGAGCTGGTCGGACCGGATTAAGCAGGAAAGCGGCGCGCCCGCACCAGTTCCCCCACCACCAGCGCGCCCCGGCGACACACCACCGCAACTCTCTCCCTGGACGGACGAGTACCTCGCCATTGACGACGCACTGACCAAACCAATATGGCGCACTTCGCAATACGCCTACGCCGGGGCACAGCCTTCGCGCCTGTATGACTTCATCGTTTTCGTCGGTCTCTACCGCAGCTCGTCGTGGCCTGACATCGCCGATGCAATCCGCCACGGCACACCCGACACCCGCACCGACCCCGTACCGCTGTTCATGCAATACGTCATCACCGCGATCACCTGCAACGAAAACGCTAATCCCCCAGCCGTCCACACCATTCCGGACACCGCCTGGAACTACCTGACCGGCGGGAACCGGATCGTCGCGGAAGCTAACGTTTTCGGGTCCGGGTTGCTCTGCGCAGGATGGGCACCAGTCACGCAACCCGTGCCATGGTCAGGCGAGAAGCTGCGCCACCCGCCACTCGTCCTCCACCAGACAGGAGACGCCGCCGCACCCTACGCCGGAGGACAGGCACTAGCGGCCACATTCAACGCCCGGATGATCACCCTCGACGGGAGCGACCATGGCGTCGCCATCCACGACCTGCCGGAAACGGATCGCAACATCATGAACTATCTGCTTAGCGGCGAGTGATGTTCGTCCATTCACTCCGGTGGATTTCGATGACGGAACTCAGCGCCGAACTGCCGCAAGTTCAGGGCTTTATCATCGAGAATGAACGCATGGAGCAGGCATCAAAGAACGGGAAGCTCCCACGCATCACGGTAATCCCGAAGACTGGGTCCGAGCCCATCACGATCGAGGGCTCATCAATCGGTGCAACAGTCTCCGACTTCTGGAGCTGGTCCTGCTCAGACTTAGTCAGCAACAGGTTGAGAGGCGTGCTCGCGGAGTACATCGTCGGATTAGCGCTTGGGTGCGTTACCGACCAGGTACGCACAGAATGGGACGCTGCGGATCTCCGCTTACCGGACGGCACCCTAATCGAGGTGAAATCAGCGGCGTACATCCAGTCGTGGCAGCAGACTCAGCACTCAGCCGTCAGCTTCAACATCTCCCCCACAACAGGGTGGGACGCCACGACTAATACCGTCTCAGAGGAACGGAAACGGCAAGCCGACGTCTACGTGTTCTGCCTCCTCAAACACCGCGACAAGCAGACCGTCAACCCGCTTGAGGTTAACCAGTGGGACTTTTACGTGATGCCCACTGAGCAGATCAACGAGCGTCTCGGTGAACAAAGGACGGTCAGTCTCAGTCGACTCCTCAGTCTCAATCCCGCCACGGCGTCGTTTGCAACCCTGCCGGAAACACTTCACCACGTCATGCACGGCCGCGACGATCCGACCCTGGACACCTAAGCGCTCGCTGTCTTCAGCAGAACAGGTACACCAGCGTTCGATTAAGGTCAACATCAAACGCTTGGAACAAATGCGATGACGACTACTGAGGAATCTGCAGTAAAGAGACCAGCCTGATTTGTAGGGGCCTTCTTCGGCAGTACGGATGATCAACTTTCGACATTTCTCAAAGAGGGAGTTTGGGAGGCGCAGTCCGAAGACGTCACGAGATTAGTTTTGCGACATTCGATCTGACGAAATCTGCGGGTGAAATCAAGCGCCGCCTGATCGCACTTGCAATTCGGCCACCCCTAGTTGATGCATGACCGGACACCTATGCTTCGACCGCGGCGCACGATTCATGACTCCACCCGGCAGTCCCGTCGGCGAAACACCGATCCATTACCAACTAGTGTTCCGTCCCTTAGCTGATCCCCCTCAGAACGGCACCGCTGCCCCGAGCAACCCTTCGCCGCTGGTTCTGCCAGAAAGGATCCGGCAGTATTCGACGGCGTCGATCGTGATCTTTTCCGCGTCCGCGCCGGGATTTTCGTACACTCCTCCGGCTGGCCCGGTCAGTGTCAGGTAAAACGGCTTTCCGTGGCGCCGAGCCCATTCGGCAACAATGTCGGAGATGATCCGCCCGTCGTGCTCGGCATCGAGGACGGGATTCACGCCGATGGCACGGCAGAGGTCGATGCGATGCAACCAGGTATCCCGGGTGAGGATGACGTCCACGAGGTATCCGAGCGACCATGTTTCGTCAATCTGATCGCCCATGATCACCGGGAATCGCGCGAACCGCCGTGCCGCTGCGGGTATCCGGGAGCGGCCCCGCGCGGCCTTGGGCGCGAGTTCTGTACAGAGCGAGACGAGCTCGGCCGTCGACAGGTGGGCTGTGCGTTCGACCTGAATGGCGGTCATGTGGTCGACCTCATCGCCACCGAACGTTTTCGCGCGGCGCTTCACTTCCCACTGTTCCCGGATCATCTGGCGCGCGGACGCCGCGGACTGCATGGCCCCCGCGAGGTGCCCAGCGAGGTCACGCACGGTCCACGCGGCACAATCTGTCTGATTGCTCCACTGGTCTGGCTGCACCTGCCGCAGCACTGCCGCGAATCGCTCGTATGCCTCGCGGGCGAGGTCATGCGCTTCGCTGTGGCTGATGGACGCGATCGTCGAGACGGTCACTGGTGTTGCCGACATGGTCATGATTCCTCCGATTTAAAGTCCGATGTGATCGCAGTACAGGTCGACGAGGTCGTCGAGGAGGCGGGCCCAGCGGTCACCGCCGGGGTCGTTGGACAGCTGCTGGCTGACCAGCCCGGTGAGCATCGCGGTCCACATGTCGATGGCACGAGGGTCGGTGACGCCGCAGTCCTTCATGAACTGGGCGAACTTGCCGAGATTCTGTTCGGCGAGCCTGTAGGACTCGGGCGATGGCTCGAACTCGGGAATGGTCCGCTGGAACAACAGCAGGTACCGGACGGGGTCCTTGACGCAGAAGTCGAAGAAACTATGGGCGGCACGGCGGAATACATCTCGCGGGCTGCCGGTCCTCGGCGTCTCAGCGACCTGGTCCGCGAACTCCTGCTGTCCGTACGCGAACATCGCGTCGTAGATCGCCTCTTTCGACGGGAAGTAGCTATACAGGCTCGGCGCGCGCATTCCGACGCGCCGGGCGAGATCTCGCAACGACAGGCGCGCGAGCCCGTCCTCCCGTGCCGCCGTCCACGCCGCAGCAAGAATCTCCTCACGAGTCTGCAACCGGCGTCGTTCCCGAACAGTTTCCATCAATACTCCTAACGCTGTTCAGTATTCCTAACAGCGTTAGGCGCGTCAAGTCCGCCGCGGTCCGCAGGTCGCGAGGCCGCCACTAGTGCAAGCCAAACGTATGCGTATAACTTGGTGGTGTGAGCAATAATTACGGGCATCAAGATGACTACTGGCTAGCGCAGTCAGCCACGCCCACGGAACAATTTCCGCATGCGCAGCCGCCAGGTCTGGCTCCGCACGCCGCGGGATCTAATTTTGCTCATACGCCTGATCACCGGCCAACATCGGCACCGGCCGGCTGGTACCCGGATGCGATGGATCGGACGATTCAGCGTTGGTGGGACGGCCAAGGGTGGACAGCTCACATCGCTCCCCTCGTCGCTCAGCCAGCGGCAGGCTACTACCCGCCGTACAGTCCCCCGCCGATCTATATCAACAACATGTCGTCATCGAACTCGCCAGTGATGGTCAACTACCAGCGGCCCGTCAACCACCTTCTTCACTTCATTCTGACGATCCTGACGGCCGGCCTCTGGTTGCCCATCTGGATTATTGTGGCCATCTCCCGCCGGTAGCCTCGTTGTAAGGGAGGGTGAGCTGTGGACGCTGTTAACGGACCAGGCAACGCGCGACGCATTGGTGACGCTGAACGTCAGCGCGGGCTAGATCTGCTGACACGCGCGATGTCTCTCGGTTATCTGGACGTGGACGAATACACCCAACGCTCCGGGGACTGTGCAGTCGCGAAGTTTCAGCACGAGATTGACGAACTAGTTCACGACCTTCCATCGGCGATGCCCGAGCCGGCACCTCCAGCGACCTTGCCGCACCCGAAAAGCCCATGGCCGATCCCGGCAATCCTTCTCAACATGCTCGGTGGCTTTTTCCTCGCAGTGATGGTGGCCGACTCGTCAGTCGGTGAGTTCTTCGTTGGACTGGCCATTGCCGGGGTATGCGTGGGCGGGGCGTACGCGATTCGCATGAAGCAACGCAGCAAACCTCAGCCAGCAGTTCCGGAAACCGGAAAGTCAGGCCGAACGTGGAACGTCGCCGCGATCGCGACGCTGGGCTTCGGCCTGCTGACCACCCTCGTTATGGTCACCACGCCAGGTGACTCGGTGAGAGACCACATCGGCTCGATACTCTTCGGCCTCGTCATCGTTGCGACAGGGCTTGCGCTACGTGGGCCTCGGCCCAAAGGAGCAGTCTCGACGAACAGTCACCACGCGCCGATCCCTCCACCGAACGTGAATGGTCAGGCGAACTATTTCCGCTCGCATCCTGGTTCTGGCTACGTCGCGCCTCACAGTGGAACCGCACGCACGGCTCCGTCTCCCCCGCCGCCCGCAGCTCCGCCGACTCATCGCCCGTCGCCGGAATACATGAATTACCCGCCGCCACCTCCGCCATACCCGCACCGGCCGCCCACTGACTGGAGTCAGCCTCCACAGTGGCCGCGCGGCTGACTACGGGAGCGAAGTACGGCGGTCCTCGGCCTGTGCCCTTTCCACGCGTCTTTCCTCGCGCCATAGCCGGGGACATCGCGCTTTGTCTGAGCGATTTAGCATTTCGCTAATCACGCTGAACAGCAATTCCAGCCGCGCATTCCGAGCGAGGTACCGTTATCGGGCACCGCCGATGTGGAGCTGACGCTGCCGAATTGTGCACGATCTATCTACGGTTGGCTCTACGCATCGCCTGACGGCCCACCGCGACACGTCGACCCTGTCTCGGTATACTTTCTATACATGCCTGAGTTCGAGTTCGACTCCGCCAAGAGCAGCACGAACCAGGCCCAGCATGGGATCGACTTCAACAGGGCACAGGCGTTGTGGAGGGATCCCCATCGTGTAGAGGTTCCTGCCCGTACGTCAGACGAACCGAGGTGGATGGTGATCGGGAAGATCGAAGGTCGATGCTGGTCGGCGATTGTTACCTATCGCGAGATGCGTGTCCGGATTATCTCTGTCCGCCGCTCCCGGGAAGGTGAGGTGGCCATCTATGAAGGCTAGCGAGTTTGACCAGCGGTTCGATGATGGCGAGGACATGTCGGCTGTGCTCGACACAGCACGTGCACGGCGCCCCGGGGAGGAACCCCGAAGGGTCAACGTCGATTTCCCTGTATGGATGATCGCCGAACTCGATCGCGAAGCAACCCGTCTCGGCGTCACACGCCAGTCACTTATCAAAGTGTGGATCGCGGAGAGGCTAGCTCACGGCGGCGACAGCGCAGCCTGAAGATGCATGGATGCCGAGCCAGCATCGAACACCGGCTGGCGTCCAGATTGTTCGTGAGCATTCTCCTGCGACTCATCGCGCCACGCCGGCCGCCACTAACTGGCGTCAGCCTCCACAGTGGCCGCGCGGCTGACTACGTATGCCTCGATCCGTCTAGCCAGAGTCGATCTACGAAAGCCCCGCGATCAGTAGCCTTCTGCGCAGCTGCTCGCACGACGTCATCGATGTCGAACCCATGTAAACCGACGATGGCTTTCAGAACTTCGAGCACATCGCTCGCCTCCGCTAGGCAGTCGATACTGGAGTCGGCTTCGCGGAGTTCTGCCACTTCCTCGATGAGCTTGTCATGCAGCGCTTCGGCGAACTCGTTGTCGTTCAGCACGCGGACACTCGGCATCCGCCCACTCGCGCGGATCAGTGCGGGAATCTTGTCTCGCACGAGCTTGCCCACGTATTCGTCTCCTCACGATCCTTCAGCGCGGTTTTCGGGCGCACGACTGTGCCCTGATTAGGTGCGAACTGTCGTTGCGTCGAACGAGCGCCCCGCACTCTTCTGTGTAGCAGCCGCGGCAGTTCGAGCTGTGGGAAGGGACCTCGACACGTGCCGAAGAACGCACCCCTGCGACGGCCGATCATGATGTATTTCTCGGCACATGTCGAGCCGCCGACGGCCAAACTTCATATCCGCCCAACTGCCTTCTCACGTTTCAGCACGTCAGCCGTTGGGTCGAGATCGAGAATTGGGGTCAGCAGCCAGGGGTACACGTTCTCCATTACAGCTTCCTCAGCCCACCCGGTCTCGCTGGGAAAGCGAGTTAGCCGGACAACGCCGGTAGATCCACGCCCGCCCGCTCGATAGGTAACCTCGGCGACAACGATCGGCAGGCCGGATCCTTTTGCGCTTCCACCACCTTCGAACTGAAGCTCCGTCTGCTCATGCCAGGCAATTCCGATGACGAATCGGCCCGGTTCATCCTTCTCTGGAATGACTTTGTTAGCGGGGTGGAATTCGCCAGCGTTGATGTGGTCAGCGAGCGCCGCGCGGAGCCGATCGGCTGGGGTGGTGGTGTGGAATGTCAGTCCGTTGGCGTAGCCCTCCATTTTGGTCTTCTCGCGGGCCCTGCCCGCCGCCTTGAATGGAGCCGATATCAATTTCGACAGCCCAAGGACAACGCCGCCCATCACCATGTCGACAATCCAGAGGGCGGCGAATACGAGCACTAGAAAGACTATGAGCAGAACTGCTCCGTCCATAGCGAGTCACCTGATTTCATCTAGTTGAGCGATTTGGAGGCGGTGAACGGCGTCTCCCGGTCGTGTTCGTCGACCAGAGTCACTCGTGCTTGCGGATCCATGCCCTGGACGAGTGCGACGAGATTCTCCCGCAACGCATTGAAGTGGCTGACTGCTTTACGCATTGCCATGCCGCTTTCTGCCCACTGCAGCATGGCGTGCTCGCACACTGTCTGCTTGTCGCTCTCCCGTATCACGACGATCGCTGACTGAATGCATTCGTCCCAGTTGATGCGCAGTCCGTAGTTGCCTTCCTGCGTGCTCTCCAGCTCGCCAGCTATGTAGAGCGACTCCTGGAACTTTGGCTTGCCGTAGGGCAATGGCAGTCGGAAGCTGATCTCTTTCCAAAGGTCGGCTGAGTTCACGCTGGTGCGGATCCGCAGCGCAGCTTCACCGAGATCAGTTGTGGCCTGGCGTTCTCGACCGTAGATGGCTCTATCAGCAAGATCGAGTGCTTTGTCCTCAGCGGAGTCGGTGAGGACATTCCAGAACCACCCGAAAATGAAAAGGGCGAGAAGCACACCGACTGCGATAAGGGTTTCCATTTGCGTACCTTCACTTTGCAACCGCAGAATACGAGAGACAAACAAGCCCACTAGCGCGCATTCAACTGGGATGGGCAGCCCGGCAAAGTTCCTTGGAACCTGTTCACGGGCCAGAGTTTCATGGTCCCGATGTAACTCACTCTATGGCTTATTGAGTTTGGCGGGAATCCACGAATTGCGTGCCCCTAGCGCTGGGGGTATCGGATGCAGCATCGAGGCGCGCGATCTACCTCACCCACGCTCACCGCGTCAGCCACTCCTTGGATTCCTCCGCGTCGGCCTCGATGCGCGCGATTGCCTGCCTAACTCTTTCGAGTCTTTCGTCCAGTTCGGCGGAGGTGATGTCGCCCGATGGCCGGGCCACGGCGAGGAGATTGGCGGTGAAAGAGATAGCCGCCGCGTTCCATTCGCGCTCATCGCCTGTGTTAAATGGATCCGCTGTAAAGGTGCGGATGAGGTCTGGAAGCCCGGCGCGCCCGTCATAGACGGTCAGACTGCGCAGCACCATACCTTCCATGAGCGCCGAGCTGACCGCCGCGAGGTACCGAAAGTCAGTGCCTGGAATCGTCTCGAAACCTAGTGCGAGACCCATTGCCTCGTAAAACTGAGCCATGCCATCGACGTAGGACGAACTGGCCTGGTTGATCGCGTCTTGTAGTTCCCTTCGATATTCCTCCGGGTACGACAGAACTGTTGCAGACAGTGCCATATGGGTCTGCCATGTATTCCGTTGCCGAATATCCTCGAAGTTAGTGATCGCGCCGATTCGGCAGACCTCGATGAGGATCTTGCGCCTGCTCTCCGGTGTCGTCAGACCCTCACGCAGCTCAATCAACGCATTGAGAGCCATCTTCAAAGTGGGTGGGTCGTAGACGACTGGAGATGCTTGTGGGCTTGCCGCCAGCTGCAGCAGGAGGTCATTGATGAACTCTTCGCGGCGCGGCCACACCCGGTATGCAGCACTGCGAGCGACCCCGGACGCGGCGACGATCGCGTCCATCGATATGTGGTCGAGGCTGACCGTGAGTCCATGCACGTAAACCATTTCCAATGCAGTGCCGAGCATCGCATCGCGCACCTCGTTGCCGCTCATGCGCTTTCGCCTGGATGTGCTGAGCGGATTCTGCGGGCCCGGTGACGGCGGTGTCACCGCGACACGCTCGTGCTCCCCCGACGCCGACGTGGCACAGGCAACCAGCCGTCCTCGAGCGCTCGCTTGTACAGATCCATTTTCGTGGGCGCAGGCCGACCGATCTCTGCGTACTTCCGGCGGATCCTGGTGATGTAGTCGTTGACGGTGTCGACCGAGAGATTCATTCTCCGCGCGACTGTCGCCGCTTTCTCCCCAGCGGCGTACAGCGCGAGTACTTGTTGCTGGCGTTCTGGGAGCCGAACGTCACCTCCGGCGGCGTCGAGGGCTGCGGTCCACTCCGTATCGACGCTCATGAGCGGCTTAGCCGCGGCCGCGAGCCGAAGCGCGTCTAGCGCCACTTCAGGAGAGTCCGATCTCAGGATCACCCCGACCGCACCCCATTTGGCTGCGGACCGGATCAGGTACCGGTCCTCTTCAGACGCCAACACCACAATTTTGATTGAACGTTGCTGCAGTGCAGCGAAGTCCGAGCGCAATGCGGGTCCGTCCGCGAATCGCAGGTCCACGATCACGAGGTCGAGGGCATAATCCACTCTGAGCAGCGACGACACCGTGGGGGCGATCGCGACAAGGTTCAGGTCTGCTTCGTTCGCGAACAGAACGGACAGCCCGATGGCGTATATTTGCTGATCTTCGACTAGGCCGATCCGGTACACGCGGTGACGTGGCGGCGTTTCGATTGTCTCCGCTAGGAGGGATTCCGATTCGCGGGGATGGGTGTCAATCATGAGGGTGGCTCCCGGGCACAGCAGTGGAAGAGCGCTTAGGGAAGAGAAGAGGCGACGAGGGCGGCCGTAAGACGGCGTTGGCCACAGGACGATTCCACCAGCGTGCACATTCTGCCGTACTGCAAGGCGCACATGGCGGGTCCTTCAGTGAGCGAAGCGGTTTCGAAAGTTTGAATGAAACCTGGAGCCTATGCCCCGCTACTATCCTCGCACTCCGCCGAAGAATCCACAATAGCTGTCTTGAAACTTTGAGATACTCTGTCCCAACTCAGCCGGCCCAGAACCTCAACACCCTCACCCAGCCACAATCTCAAACGGCAACGACCCCGTCGCCGTAATCCCGTCGGGCCCGGTGACCGTCGTCGTGATGGTGTAGATGCCAGGCGTACTCAGCGTAAGGTCTCCACGCATCCGCCCGGTGCATGATGCGCTGCGGTCAATGTGCGAAAATCCACCGGGCCCGGTGACTTCCGTGACCACAGTGCACTTTTCGCCCGTGACTTTGCCTGAAGCACCTGACGATTCCCAGCGGAACACCACTGATGCCGTCCCATAGGTTGTTGCCTGGTACATGTCGGGGCCGATCTTATGGCCTTTGCCCGCACCCACTGTCGTGATGACAACTCTGGAGACCGCTGGTGGCGGGGGTTCCATGACTGGTTCTGTTGTCTGTGGGGCAGGTTCGCTGGTGTACTCGGCGACCGGCGGAGCGGCCACCTCGGGCTGGGGGTTCTGGATCGGCGCTGGTGCCACGTTCCGAGGCTGCACCGGGTCGGGCACGACGACGGGCACACGAGTCACTTCGGTGACAACGACGGGCACGCGTGTCACGTCAGGCACGACGACAGGGACGCGTGTTGCCTCAGGCACGAGGGCAGGGGGCGCAACGGTCGCGACGGGTGGCACGAGTTCCGGCACCGTTTCCGGCAGCACCTGCTGCGCTTGCGCCCGGTCTGCATCGTTTTCGGCGGCTCGAAACAGCATGGCGATCAGCCCGATCCCCACCACAACCGTGACTACGAGAAGCCATGCCGTTCTAGTCATCTGAACCCTCGCTCGTCAACACTGGCGCCGCGCCTTCCTTGCGCAGTGTGAGGTCGCAATACAGCAGCAGTACCACGGCGATGTAGAACGCCCAGCCAGACCCAATCAAGAACAAGCCGAGGCCGAAGGTCACGGCGTAACCGACGAAGAATGCGCACCACATAAGCACTAGGGCCGCTACCTGGATCCCCAGGGACCGCCACCACGACCCCTGAATTAGCTGGTCTGAGCGGCGTAATGCGCGCATCGTGGTCGCACCTTCCAGCAGGATGACCGGGATCGTAAGCGAATACCGCACCACCAGCCACATCGTGAAAGCCCAGACCACTGGGACGAAGATGAGCAGAACCGGGATCGTCACGAGGACCATGCCGCCGACAACATAAGGCGCCAGAGTGAGAACGCCATGAATCACCATGAACCCGGCCAGACGCGGGGCCGATGCGATGATTTTGTCGCGCGCTGTTCGCGCCTCGATTGCCTTCCCACGGATCGCAGGCTCAGAAACGGCAACCACAGCGGTAGCTATCACCGCGAACGCTACGAGCTCGATGGCGAAGATCAGCAGAAACAGCAACACAATCGTCGAGAAGAAACTCCCTGCGCTCACATCGATGCTGCTAAACATCCATACGCCGAGTGCCGCAGTGGCGCCAAACCACAACAGCATCATCACAGCCGAAACCGCAGCCGGGAATCCGATAAGCCACCCCGGCTGCGCCTTCATGAGGCGCGCCGCCCCAGCGATGATGTCTTCCAGCCGCAAGGGCCGCGGCGGAATGATCTCGCCAGGCCCAGCCGATGGCAGGCCCGACGCGATCCACAGTTTTGCTGGCTCGGTAGACCGTGACGCACGCACTTGCGCGGTCCAGGCCGCACCGTTCCAGAATCGCTCTTGGCGTCGCTGGCCTCGCTCGCCCGATGGATCCGGATACCAGCCAGCGCCAGCTGCGTTCAATGCAGACACCGCCACTCCTTCGCTCCAATGGTTGTCGCGCGTAAGGACTGTGAGATACCGGCTCCTACATCGCCTTTGGCCTCAATCTACGACGATCGGTGAGCTAGCAGAATCCGCATCTTTCGTGCCCCCAAGGCTGGGGGCGCAGCCCACCGAGTCGCTACTTACCTGCTCCTTCAGCGTGTGGGCGCGAGGTCAGCGCCTCGTCTATGTCGGGGTCACCGAGACTTCGCAACCAAGCCAGCAGCTCGTGGTACGCGGATGGGTTCGCCGCCACTGTGGGACGCAGGTCAGGCCGGGCTCGCGCGATCCTCGTGAGTTCCCGCCTGGACGTGTGCGGGTCGGACGCCGCGGCACGATCAGCATCCGGCTCGGCAGCATCCGGCTCGGCAGCATCGAGTGCCGTCGAGCCGGAGCTGGGAAACAAAGCCACTCCCGCATATAGGTCACGGATCGGAGGTGCGAGCAGAATCACGCCCGCGACCGCGACCGTGAGACCGATCATTGCGTAATCCATCGTCACGAGGCGTCCAGCGCCACCTACCGCGTCCGCAGCAACAACCCTGCCCAAAGCCATCAGGAGTGCTCCCGCCGCACAAACAAATGCGACGTGACGCTGCGGACGCGGATCTGCTCCCACGCCGTACCGAGCCTTGAGGCTGGCCATTCCGGCGACTGCGAGTGAACCTGTCGCAAATCCGAAGGCCGCCAGAACTGTTGACTGCGGCAGAGTCAGGACACCAGGTCCCAATAGGTTTCCAACGTCCAATAGTTCGAGCAGGACGAAGATGGTTCCCCTTCCGAAGCTCCACACCGCGACGAGCGCGAACATATACCGGCACGCCGCCAGCCACACATAACCGCGATGCCCCTCCTCAATGACGCTCGGCGACCTCACCAGAACTGCAACGGCCATCGCTCCCGCAACCGCCCACAACGGCATCGCATAGTACGAGCCGCTCAGGAAATATTCGATCCCCCGCGATCCTGATGACGAGCGCAGTAGCCCCGCGAACAAAACGGCACCGGAGACACACGCCAGAGTCAGGCACAACGGTGCGGGATCCCATCGCAGGCCAATCACCGCGATCATTGCGAGGATGATCGCGGGTAGTGAAACGGCCACGACACCGACGATCGCGTGCAACGAGTCCGCTGCGGACGGTCCGACTGCCGCCATTCCGACGTTCCCACGGAGCACGACGGACGTCACCGCGAGCAACGCTGACAGCCCGCACAGCACAAGAACACACGTCATCGCAATCTGTATTGGAGCTAAGGGCCCGTTGATGTTTCGCGACGGAACACCCTGGGCGTGACGCAAATAGATGGCGAGCGTTCCACCAGCCAGCGCGAACCACACTCCCGGCCCGACGCCCTTGCTCCAGACAGAGGCGTCGACCAGCACGATCAGCGCACGAACGACGTCGACAACGAGAACCGCGGTCGCTATCAGCAAGTACGCGGTAACCCCAATCGTTCTGAACATTGAGTGAGCGCTGCGACGCGGTGAAGCGGCATCCAAACCTGCCTGCGCCAGGTATGGCCACGCCACCCCAGCGATCGCCAGCAGGGTGGTGAGCCAGATGACGGCGGCGAGGTCCGGCGCAACGCTGAGCCGGACCCTCGCCAGTTCTTGGTTCCACGGCAACAACAGCGCGGTCAGCATCAGGGCGATCGCGGCACCGTCGCACAGCACGTGTGCGCGCGGTGCACGCGCTACCTCGGAACCGACTGTCCTGGCTCGCGCGCGGAGCGTTTCGAGGTCCGGCCACGGCAAGGGCTGGTCTGCCGATTCCGACGGCCGATTCAGGGGCAGCCGGGACTGCTCGATATGCCGGAAGGAATCAGAATCGCGATCGTCAGCACGGGAGTCAGGTGAAGGAGGCGGCCAGTGTGCTGACACTTCGGCGAAGTCCAGGTCACCGGCGCGACGCCCGGCCGTTCGCGACTCGCACCACCTCACGGTCTTCTGCGAGGCCGCGAGAAACAGGGTGACAATCGGGAAGGCCACCGCGAGTAGCGAAAGCCATCCCACGTATGCGATCGCTATCCCGAATACTTCGTCGAATCCTGGGGCATCACTGAACGCCGCGCGGAAGCTCCGCGCGAGCTGAAACGAAGCCCAAAGAGTGACGGCATGGTTGACGAGCACAACAACGCACCCGTAGATGATCATCGTCCGGCCGGAGCGCTTCTTCTGAAGCAGCGCGGCTGCGCCTACCAGCAGGAGTACAGCGGTGAGCACATTGGACACCTGTCCGACGACAACCGTCGCTTGCCACCAGTCAAGCCCGGCAAGGCCGAAACCTGAGATTGCCAGAGCTGCTTCCAAACCGATATCCGCAACGAGGTCGAGGAACGCTCCCACGCCGAGCGCTGCGACTCCCCCACCGAGTATCGCCAGCACCGCCGCAGCGATCGCGGTCGCTCCACTCGGCTGCGACGCGGGAACGTAACGCGAAGCCATTCCTCAGCCCTCTTTCGGCCTTGTCAGCGATAACGCGTGGTGCCAGCGGATCCGCGGTGTGCGCTGATCAGTTTGGCGTAGCAATGTTCCATTTCGATGCCGCGATCGTGACACCATCCGATCGCTGGTCCGGAGTCCTCGAATGTGAGCCCGGCGACCGTCACCCACCATCCTTTGAGGTCGAACACCGGCCACTCGTCGGTGTACAGAAGCCGCACCTCGGGGTACAGGATGCGCAGTTCAAGGTGCTGCCGGAGTATCTCCTGTGGGCTCCAATGCACCATCGTGCCGTCGATATCGGTGGCGTCGAGCCCGTACCGCTTCGAGGAAACCTGCGGCACCCATTTCCCTTCCAGACTCTCCGCGACGAATGGCCGGTCCGCGTTGGCCAGCGCTCGCAACGCATCGATCGCAGCTTGTTCGCTGTCGATGCCGGGTGGCTCCGCAGCGCGAGCGGCTGACAACTTCAGCGCGTCGCCGGTGGTTTCCGTCGTCACTTCGCCGGACACTGGACCGTGACTCGTCCCCTCATCGAGACACTCGACGGACTGCCTGAACGTGGCTCGCGACGAATCAACACCAGTGGATTCACCAACCATGATCGGCAGCCGCCAGAACGACCGAATAGGGAAGGCGAACTCTCTGGTAACGGCTCCGTTCGACGCTGATCCGTCGGCGCCCGATGACCCCTCGCTCGGCGGCAGGAACAGTGGTGCAGCGGACAAGTCGAACACCCCAGACGCCACCGCTGCGCCCTCATCAAACACTGACACCCGCAGCGCATCCGTCGACACAATGTCGCCGCCACCGCACGCCGAAACGATTCGCATCGTGACGATCAGCTCATTGCCGTTGGTGCGGAAGTCGAGCGGGCTCATCTCTGGCGCCTGGTCGCATCGCGTGACCACCAGCTGGTCGGGCTGCGAGCTGGAGGCTCGCTCTTCCAGCCCGACTCCAGCGTTCTGGGGCGGACGCGCGGGCCCGCCCGTTGGCGGATAAAACACGAGTTCGTGCTCGTTCACGATGACGAAACCCATGCCCGCTGGCTTGAGAACTGCCCATCCTTCGACGCTCCGCGTCTGCCACTCCTGCACACCGGTCCGCAAGTTGTACGCCGAGTAGATGCCCGTCGAGGCGCTGGTCGGCTCATAACCGATGACGCGTTCACCATCGGACGCGACCGGCACGAAGAGGCGTGAGACGCCCGCGCGCCACAACAGCTCCCCAGTGCGGAGTGAGTAGCCAAACATGTGATCGGCGATCCCGACTGAGTCCGGGCTTCCCAGCACGACATCACCGACGATGGTGTGCAGTGTGACGCTGCCGTCTACCGACCAGACCAGCTCACCGGTCGCGAACTCGTAAGCGTCATGGCCGAGTACCAACGGGCCACCACCAGCGGGGTCCGGCACAAGAACGGACGCAGGCCGCTGCCCTGGGCCGAACACGATGTTCGTGTGGCCACCGGTACTCGCGACGGTGTGCATGCGCGGATCGAAGATCCCCTGATCCCAATGACATTCGGTCCCAATGATTCCCTGGTGCGGGTAGAGATACGGATCGTCGAGCGGCGCCACGGACAGCGCTGCCTCACTCTCAACCTCCACCGATACTCCGTGATGCCCACCCCAATACCAGGCGATTCCCCCCGCTACCGTGAAACCACTGCCACCGCCTGGGCGACACTTTCCCATCCGAAACTCTTGCCGCCAGTCTTCGGTGACATCAGCGACCTCCCCCTTCGCGATCCACATCGTCTCTGTCGTCGAACCAGCGACGAATACGGCGGCGTCGTAGACGTCCACGTATCGCGCGTCCGGAACACGCTGGGCGCGCACGACTTGCCCGTCAGACAAGCGATAGAATCGAACCTCCGATACGTCCGGCCCCTCCCCGGGCGCCCGCGCTGGCGCGACGCACGGAACTAGTCCGTCGATCGATGTGGTCGCGCACTCCTGCACCAGAAAGCTGACATCATCGACGCGCCACCGAACAGCGCCAGTGGCCGCGTCGATCGCCACTAAGGCGTTGGAGCGGAACTCGGGATCTTGCAGTGAGACGAGCAGCGTTCCACCGAGATCGCGCACCTCGGGGCCAGTCATCATCCCCAGTCCGCCGAAGGTCACCCCGGGTTCGAGGTCGTCCGACCGCACCGTCCAAGCCCGCGTAGGCTCCGCCGAGTAGGTGCCGCGCAGCTGCGCTGCAGCATACTCGTCCGTCCCGCTTCCGAGACCGTCGCGCACGACCACAATCGCGCCTGCGCTCACGACGACCGCGACCACACACAATGCGAGCAGAAGCCACGGCAGTCGCGGCCACGGAGCAGTGGGCGGAGGAGGCGCAGGCCAAGACGGTCTCGCCGGATGATCCCAGTCTTCAGGGTCCGGCGCCGGTACCTGTCCCGACTGCATGAAGCGAACCTACGATAGCTCTGTTACCTGCACAATCGCCTAAACGAACGACCTGAGCAGTCTGTCCCTAAAGCTGGTCCCCCAGCTCTGGGGGCACCGAAGTTGCGGGTTTCGGTGGGCGGAATGGCGCTCTAGCGTCTTAGTCAGCAGTCGCACCTTCGCCCCTTCGGCGGCAGTGACGAGAACCTCCCCGGCACCTTTGAACTGCACCGTGCGGCTGCTCTCACTCTCACTCATCAAAGGGGTCCACCATGAAATCGATCGTCCGCGCCGGCGCCGTATCCGCACTCCTTGCGTCATCCATGTTCATGACGGTTCCGATGGCGAACGCCGACCCTCTGGAACTGTCCGCGACGCTGTCGATCGGCAGCATGGAGATGATCTCGAACCTGCCGTACTACGGTTACTACGGGTACTACCCCTACTACTGGGGCTATGGCAACGTTCCCGGGCTGGCTATCACCGAGGGCGCCGACGTCGCAAACAACGCGATTAGCGCTATTCCAAATATCATCGGCAACGTCCTCCCCTGGTGACAGTCCAACATGATGAGGCTGAATGCGTTGCGCCTCCGCGCATTCAGCCTCGCTTATTCTGACGGCACGCGCGACGCAACCCCTTCCGCCACCACGTGGCCCATCAAGTCCACCTCGACGCGACTCTCCCGCTCGCCGTCACGCGATAGCACCGTCGCGAGGATCGAACGGCCGGGCGGGAGCACGCGGGCCGCAACGCTGCCCGAGTGTGCCGCATCGAGCACCCGGCAGAGCTGCGATCGGACGATTCCGGCGAGGACTTCGTTCCCGGCGTCGAGCCCACCATCGTCGAGCAATGTCACGCACACTCCTCGCTGCCGGGCCGCGCGCGCTGCGGCGATCACATGGTGGCCGACGAGTGAGCTTCCCCGGATGCCGTCACGCAACTCCGCATCGAGCAGGAGGCATTCTTCTCTATCTGCGGCTGTCAGCGGTGCTCCTGATGCGATGTGTTCGAGCATCGGGCGCACTAAAGCGTCAACGTCTGCGAGTCGGCGGTCCCGTTCATCGCTGGCCGCGAGCGCCGCCGCTTGCTGCGCGGCACGCTCGTTGGCCTCCTCCCGAAGGACGACGATCGCGCGCGCGACGGGACGGACTTTGTAGGCAAAGAATGTGGCCATTAAAAGTGGAACAAGGTTCATCGCCGTCAATGCGAAACCCACCACGCCGCCCTGTCCCGTCATAGATGCCCACGCAACGACGGTCAACGTCTGAATGAGCATGCCGGCCCATGCGCAGCCGACAGCGCCACGGACGCACATGAACACCAAGTAGGCAACCAGGAAGGGGTGGAACCACAGCTGGCCCGCATGGGCCACAGGAACTGGCAGCTGGCTGAGAACCAGTACTGACGCTATCGGCGCAGTGAATGCCAATGCGAGCGCAGATTTGAGGGGAAGTGGGTCTCCGGGCAGAAGCATGACTCCCGCGACCGCACCGCTAAGAAGAACCCACGCTACGACGATGATCCATATGTGCCGGATCCCGTCGGTGCTGTTCAGCGCCTGGACCAACTGAACTGCGCAGTACACAACTGCCAGCAGCCGACCGAAAGTGGTGCGCATCCCGGTGGCGTCCCTGACATCCCACCTGCGCCCACCAGCGGGGGCGCTCCGTTGAGCAGTCATGCGATGTTCCACCTCATCGACACCAGTGTTCCGCGCCCTCGTGCCGATTCAACGTACGAGCTGCCGCCCTCCAGTTGGGCGAAGCGATCCCTGATGCTTCCCCGTAAGCCCAGTCTGTGCGCAGGCACCGATTTCGTCTCAAAGCCAGCCCCATCATCGACGACGTCGACTCTGATTCCGGGCCCGACCAGCGCGCGAACCTCACAGTTCGCGCCCAGGCCAGCGTGACGCTGCACGTTCCGTAGAGATTCCGCGACGCCCGCGGAGAAGGCCTGGGTGACATGCGCCGGAATCTGAACCAAGTGGCCCTGCGGCTCAGTTGTCACGACTAGCCGCGCGCTATCCTCGATTTCCGACACCGTGGCACGCAAGCTGTTGAGGAATTGATTTGACGTCATCGTCCCTATTCGCCCGTCGTCCTCCCGAGCTCGTTTGAGCTCTCCAAGCGATGACGACGCTTGGCGCGCGAGCTCAGCGCAGTTCTGTGTCCTTGCCGCAGCGATCAGCGTCGCCATGACGCCGTCATGTATTAATGCGTTGACGCGTCTACGCTCTGCGGTCCGGGCTTCGGTTACCGAGGTCTGAACCGCCTGAACTCGCGCGGCACGCGCCGTCGCATCGAGCAAGCGCCCAGACCGAACGAGCGCGAACACGGCTGCAGCAAACAGGAGGGAAAACAGCACTCCGCCGACGAGAACCGAGGCAAGCGGCTCGTCTCCCTCCTGCCAGCGTGCCGTGTAACCGGTGTATGTTCCTAGCGGGGTCACCAGCGCTACATACACGAGGACCGAACTCAAGCGCCAGACGATTGCCCCCGCCACCGCCGCGAGGCCCGGGTAGTAGCCGATCCATGTGCCCGTTTCGCTTGAGAGTCTCTCCCCTGTCCACGTCAGCAGCCAGCTCACGGAGGCGAGCACGTTGATGATCGCGTACAGATTAATTGTGCGCTTCAGCGCTTTGAAACTGCCCCGCCGACTCACCGGAATCAGCGCGATCGAGCTGCCGAACATCAAAACCACAAACAGCGGCGTCCACCACCACGGATTAAGTGACACCTGCGACACCACGAGCGGAGCCATCGTTGCGGCATAGAACACCGCACCCCAACCGATGAACTGCGCGAAGCTTCGCGCTAGTTTCTCAGCTGAGCCCCGCTCGGCATCCACTTCCACGTTTAGCCTCCGTCATGGGAGCGCGTGCGGCGTTTTCGCGGCAGCGGCAACCACCCATCTTCGAGAGCACGTTTATAGAGGTCCATCTTCGTCGGGGCCGGCCTGCCGACTTCGGCGTATTTGCGCCGTATCCGGCCGAGATAGTCGTTGACGGTCTCGACGGAGAGGTTTGTTCTCCGTGCCACGCTTGCCGCCTTCTCGCCCGACGCGTACAGCGCAAGCACTTCCCGCTGCCGGTCCGTCAACTGAACTTCGTGGAGTTCGGGGTCGCTGTCGATGGCTGCCGCCCAATCGATGGTCACCACTGGTCGTCCCGCTGCGGCTTCACGAATCGCATCGAGGGCGACCGCGGGCGGTTCGGATTTGAGGACGACTCCGAGCACTCCCCCCTTAGCCGCCGACCGGATCAGGTAGCGATCGTCACCGGAAGTCAGCACCAGCACATTCAGTCCGTGGTCATGGAGTGTGACGACATTGGCGCGCGGCGATGACCCATCAGACAACCGCAAGTCAAGCACAACGAGGTCCAGCTCAATACCTGACTGGAGAAGCTGATTTACCGTCGGAGCGACGGCAACAAGATCGAGATCAGGCTCATGTTCGAGAAGCGCAGCCATGCCAATTGCGTAGGTTTGGTGATCTTCGACGAAGCCAATTCGGTGAACATTTCCCGGAGCCGGATCGGTGTGGGGACACCGACGCTCAGGATGTTCGGAAAATCCCATATACGTATATAACACCTGTGGGTCCTATCAGCGGAGTGGTTCGTTCACATCCCTGAATTGGGCACAAACCTGGGAGAGCCCCGGGTTTGGCCCACCTGCGTCACGGCAACGGCGCCGCCCGCATGCCAGTCTCTAAGAAAGCGCAGGTTGAGAGCAATGTCCGATTCCTCGCAAACGTGGATGGACTTTGGATGGACTTCCCGAATCGCGTTGCTACCTGCAGGTTTTTTGTTCGACGATGTCTTCATTCCGATGTCGTTATTCCGACGACATTCACCGGACCATCAAGGCCCCCTCAACTAGGAGTTGCTCGTGATGATGTCTACCGTGCACCGATACCACCACCCTCCGCCGCTGCCGCGACCGTCGCTGTCTCGACGCGAAGTGGAGGTCTTGCGGACGTGGTTCGCGTGCGACTCAAAGTCCCAAGCAGGAGCTCGGCTCAACGTTTCGGTCGGGACGATCAACACACATCTCGGGCGTATCCGGGCCAAATACAGTGCGGTCGGACGAGCAGCACCGACGAAAGCGTCACTCGTTGCCCGCGCACTTCAGGACGGCATCGTCGATATTGAAGAACTCTGACCACCGCAAAAACCGCTTTACGCGTAAATGGGATGAAATTCGTCTAGCGTATTCGTCGTGAAGGCCGAGAATCCCGATGCCACCGATCCCTCAAATGTTGAGAACCGGCTCGATCTGGGCGCCGCTCTGACCGTACTGCGCGAAGCGGCCGGGCTCACCGTTCGTGAGGTCGCCGACAAATCCCGCGTTCCGTACGGGACGACGTCAGGCTGGTTTTCTGGACAGCATGTCCCAACTAAAGCAATGCAGGACGGGTTCTTTGGTGTTCTCAACACGCTTGGCGTCACCGACTCAGAATGCCGACGCGCCTGGTGGGAAGCGGTAGCGCGCGCCCGGCGCACTCCCGGGCGCGGCAGCAAAGAAATCACGGTCCCGTACAAAGGTCTCGACAGCTTCACTGAGGCCGATGCACAGTGGTACTTCGGACGCGACGCACTCGTTTCTTCCGCGATTGAGCGACTTGTTTCGGCGCCGCACGTTCCGCTCGTCATCATCGGCCCGTCCGGCTCGGGGAAATCGTCGCTTATCCGTGCTGGAATCGCAGCGACGGTTCAAAGCGGCAAAGCGGGGATCAACGGTGCGGTGCTGCACGTGATCACTCCGGGGCAGCATCCCTACGCCACGCTAAATGATGTAGGTATTTCGAAGGACACACAGAACGCCATTCTTTGCGTGGATCAGTTTGAAGAAATCTGGTCACAGTGCAATGACCCACACGAGCGCAGTGAGTTCCTGAAACAGCTTTTGTCGTACCCGCCGGACGTTCGGCTCGTCGTTGGTTTGCGCGCGGATTTCTATGGCCACGCAGTAGCCGAACCGCTGCTGGTGACGGCGCTGAACGAAAACTCGCTCGTCGTCGGGACCCTGTCTTCGGAAGAATTGCGCGCTGCGATCACCGAACCCGCCCACGTCGCCGGGTACATCATCGATGACGAACTTGTCCGCGTGCTGACCGATGACCTCGCGCCCCGCGACTCTCCCGCAACGCACGACGCGGGCGCACTCCCGCTACTTTCACACGCATTGCTAAGCACCTGTGCGTTGTCGAAGCGAAAACGTATGACGGTCGCCGATTACTACGCGACGGGCGGCATTAAGGAAGCCGTCCAGCAGACTGCCGACCGGGTATTCGACAGTCTGACACCCGCGCAGCAGACCGCGGCGCGGCGCGTGTTTCAGCGGCTCGTCAGCACCGACGGCACGACGGAAACTCGACGTCGAGCACCCACCCCTCACCGAGGTCCTCGACGTCGAGCGCCCGGACGACGTGCGGGAGGTGATCGAAGCCTTCACCGATCAGCGCATGCTCACCGTGACGCAAGACAGTGTCGAAGTAACGCACGAGGTTCTGCTGCGCGAATGGCCCCGGCTTCAGGGGTGGATCCAGGACAACAAGGACGGCCTCGTCGCGCATCGTCGTCTCACGTCCGCCGCCCAGGTTTGGGTCGATTCGGACCGCGATCAAAGCGCTCTGCTCGGTGCCGGACGGCTCGAAGTGTTCGGGCAGTGGGCGCGCACCGACGACCACGAACGCGACCTCAACAACCTGGAACGCGAATACCTGGCTGCCAGCACGGCACACCATCACGAGCTTGCCGAAGCGGAACGCCAGCGACGCCGCAAACTCCATCGGCTCAACGCAACCCTGGCGGTTATCGCCGTCATCGCCGTGGTCGCCGCACTCGGAGCCGTCGGCGCCGGGGTGTACGCGAACAACCAGCGACATTCCGCGGAACTCAGCCGCAACGAGGCGCTCTCCCGGCAAGTTGCTCTCGAGTCGCGCCTGATGCGCGCGGACTCCCCTGAGCTCGCCTCCCAGCTGGCCCTGGCCGCGTATCGCATCTTCCCAACGACGGAGGCGACCACGGCGCTGATGGACGCGACAGCGGTGGGGACCCCCACCCGGCTGGTGCACAGCCCCGGATCGATGGGCGTGGCAATCAGTCCTGACGGTTCCAGTTTGGTGACGTCGACAGCAGACGGGATCGCACGGATCTACCAACTGATCGATGAAGGTGCGCCCGTGCTGACCGCAGAGTTCGATTCCGGATCCGAACGCCATGTCTCATTCGCTGTCGCCTTCACACCTGACAGTTCCCTCGTAGCGCTAGGTGGCAGCGACGGCATCGAACTATGGAGCGTCAACGGCGCCGAACCCGAGTTCGTCACAGCACTGGACACTGAGGGTGCCTCCATCCATGCGGCCGTGGTCAGTCCGGAGGGCACCGTGCTTGCTGCGGGCACACCCGACGGCGGAGTGCTTCGCTGGGACATCAGCAACCCGCAGCAGCCCATCAGTCTCCCTCCCGTCGAAGTGGACGACCCGCTCTCCGTAGCGGCGTCCGCGATCGCCTACTCGCCTAACGGCCAGTTGATGGCCACATCCGCTGCGGACAGTCAAGTGAAGCTGTGGGCTGTCAGCGATGCAGCCTCGCAACCGAGCGAGGTCGCGAGCCTCCTTTTGGATGGCGACGGTGCAATCGTCGCCATGGGGATCGCGATCAGCCCGGACGGCCGGTTCCTCGCGGCGGCGACCAGCGCCACAGACGTGCAGCGCTGGGACATCAGCGACCTCGACGCACCTCTCGTGCTCGAGTCCTTTACGGGTTTCGACAGCTGGGTGAACGACGTAGCGTTCACTCGCGACGGCCGTCATCTGGCGGTTGGGAGTTCAGATCAGACCGCACAGATTCGTAACTGGAGCGACGGTGCCATCGTCTCGAGTTTCCAGACCCCGGGCCTGGTGACGTCGGTTGCCTTCACACCCGATGAGCAGACACTCATCGCAGGTGCGAGCGATGGCATCGCACGGCTCTGGCAAGTGCCCGGGCCCGTGGTTGAAGGAATCACCGGCGTGGTCTTTCAGATGCGCTATAACAACGAGCGGGACAGGATGATCGTCACTGCGGGGCGCGGTGATCGCGCGGTGCATGTCTTCGACGTCAGCGACCCATCGAAGCCGACGCGCCTCAGTCGGGTCGAGGTGGACGAACACAGCGCCTCAGGTGATGTTTCGGCCGACGGTGAATTCCTTGCGGCGGGCACTCTCGAAGGCGACATCCTGCTGTTCGACCTGGGAGATGGGCATGCGCCCCGGCAAGTCGGACAGCTCAGCAACAACGGCGACTCACTCATTCCTTCGCTCGCCGTAGCCCCGGACAAGTCACTGGTCGCCGCACCGTCATACGCCGGCGCGTACGTCTTCGTCTGGGATGTCCGTGACCCCGAAGCTCCCCAGGAACTTCCTGACCTCGACCTGGGCGGTGGCCACGGCGAAATGATCGACTTCAGCCCGAATGGGAAACTCCTCGCCGCAGGCTCGTCTGCCAGTGAGTTCAAACTTTGGCGTGTCATCGACACAACCAACTTTGAGCCCGCACGAGGCGACTTCGGAACGTTCAGCGGGTCAGTGCCCGCTGTGAAGTTCAACCACGACAGCACCATGCTCGCCGTTGCGGGCGGAGGCGGCGACAACATCATCCGGTTGTACGACGTCGAGGATCCGGACGACGTCACCATTCTCGCGACGCTCACAGGTCCGCGTTCCGAAGTGACGTCCCTCGACTTCAGCCCTGATGGGCGCGCCCTATCTGTGACTGCGGGAGAGAACATTTGGCTCTGGGACGTTACGGAGCCGAGCGAAGCAACGGTGATCGGCACTCCCGCCGCATATGAGGGCCGAGTAAATGACGCCGTCTTCATCGGCGATGGGAGCCGTATCGCCGCATCAGGCTGGTCTCACCACGTGAAGGTATGGAGCACCGATCCCGAGTCGGCGGCAGCCGAAATCTGCAGACAACGTGGTACCCCGATCAGCTCCGACGAGTGGGACCAGTACGTCGAGGGCGCGGAACAGTTCGAACTGTGCGAGTGACTCGTGCCGAGAAACCTTGCAACACCTGGATTTTGGCGACTACGTCAGCGAGTTCCACTGTTAGGCAAGGGCCGCGACACGATCTCCCGCGCCTCCTCGCTGGAAAGACCGAACATGCGCAGCATGTTTCTGGCCACTTCGTCGGCAGCCTGGTCGATTTCCATGCCCGAGCGGCCCTCCATGATGTGCAGGGCACCGAGGATCGCGCCCCCGGTGCAGGCCAGTGCGACAACCGGATCTTCGACGTCGAAGCGGCCGGCGTCTAGGGCGTGCTGAATGTCGCGGAGCGCGCGCGGCGCCAATCCAGTGCTTGACTTCAGGTAGGCAGGCCCTGTGTTGGTGATGATTTGCGCGAGCTGCTGATGTGTACGAAAGAGCCGGACAGTGAGCCGGACACCCGCGGCGAACACTTCAGCTGGGTCTTCGATGCCTTGGGTGACCTGGTCGACCAACGCGCCGTGCTCGTCGAGCGTTTCCGCCACTGCGGCGTCGAACAATTCTGCCTTCGTGGTGAAGTGATTGTAGAAGGATCCGAAACCGACGTCGGCGAGGTCAGTGATCTCCTGAATGCTCGCTTCCGTCCCGCCGTCGCGGGCGAGTAGCGTGCGCGCGGCCGCGATCAGAGCGGCTCGCGTCCGCGCCTTGCGCCGCTCGAGTCGATTCACGACAACTGGCTCAGTCATGCACTCCACGCTAACACAAAACTGATTTGTTCATCAGTTTTGACAGTTGTTGACAACTGACTTCCCGTAACTGATGCTGTCATCAGTACCGCGGAAGGAATCGGATATGACCATACCAACCAAGGACGTTCACGAGGGGCTGCACAGCGAGCAGGGCGCCGTGCGTGGAGACCGCGTGCACAAGGCCAAAAACCCGGTAATCAAAGTCGAAGATCTCGCGTGGCTAGAGTTCGAAAAGCCCGATCTCGACGCTGCGGAACGCTTCGCGCACGACTTCGGCTTCATCACCGCCGCCCGCACCGCGGACACGCTCTATCTGCGCGGCGCACTCGCCGGAACACACTGCGTCGTCATCCGCCAGGGCGAGAAGTCACGCTTCATCGGCCCGGCCTTCAAAGCCGTCGACATCGCTGACGTGCACAAACTTGCCCAGTCGGCCAATGCGTCTGCCTACACGCTGCCGGGCCCAGGAGGTGGTGTCGGCGTCGATCTCCTCGATCCGTCCGGGATCCCGCTCCGCGTTGTCGCCGGCGTCGAGGAACTCCCCGAGCTTCCGCTCCTCCAGCGGAAGCTCATCTTCAATACCAATGGGGAATTGAACCGCGTCAACGCGACCCAGCGACCGCCGCGTGAACCGGCGCGCGTCGAGCGCCTGGGCCACGTCGTGCTCGAGTCCACTAACTTCAACAAGGCTCTCGACTGGTACCAGCAGAACCTCGGCCTGATCGTCAGCGACTTCCTCTACTTCCCCGGTCAGCGTGCGCAAGGCCCGACGATGGCGTTCATCCGCTGCGACCGCGGCAGCACCCCGGCCGACCACCACACCCTCGCGATGACGCTCGGACCCGGCCGCAAGTACATCCACTCCGCGTTCCAGGTCGCCGACCTCGATGCGCTGGCCGCAGGCAGCCAGTACTTGGAGGAAAACCGCTACAAGCACTCGTGGGGAATCGGGCGCCACATCGAAGGCAGCCAATTGTTCGATTACTGGCGAGATCCGGACGGTTTCCTCGTCGAACACTTCACTGACGGCGACATGTTCGACAACACCGTCGAGCCTGGCTGGGCCGAGATGTCGGCCAGCAGACTGTCGCAGTGGGGCCCGGCCGTCACCCGTGACTTCCTCGAAGCCAACCCGTCCCGGCACTTCATTAAGCAGATCGCGTCGGCACTCGCCGACCGTGACAACGAATTCACCGCCCGGCGCCTGCTGGGCCTTGCGAAAGTAGCCCTGAAATGAGCATCAACCTGATCCGATACAGCGACGGCTGGGGTGTTGTTTGTGGCACCGACATACTCCCGCTGCCAAGCACCTACGAGACCACAGCAGAGGTCCTCACCGCGGGGGTCAAGGCCGCCCGCGAGGTGTTGGCCAACCCCAAAGCCAAAGGGATCCCACTCGCGGACGTCACACCGTTGAACCCTCTGCCTGGCGCGCGAGTGCATTGCCAGGGCGCGAACTACCGGTCGCACATGATCGAGTCCGGCATGGATCCGAACCGGGCGTTCAACATGCTGTTCACCAAATCAACCGCCTCGATGTGCGGCGCCGATGACGACATCGTCCGCCCGCCGCATGTGAAACTGCTCGACTACGAAGTCGAACTCGGGATCGTTGTTGGTAAGCCGATCACGGAACCGGTAACCGTGACGCCGCAGAACCTAGCCGAATACGTCGGTGCCTTCGTGGTCGCGAACGATGTCAGCGCCAGGGACATCCAGTTGCCGCAAGGCCAGTGGTACAAGGGCAAAAGCTACCGCACCTTCTGCCCGGTCGGGCCTCACCTGTGCGTCCCCGAAAATGCGGAAGAGGTCGCCCGCTGGACGGAACTGCGGCTCACGCTGTCGGTCAACGGCACCAAGCGGCAGGACGCGCTCGCCGACGACATGGTGTTCAAGCCCGCAGCAACCCTCACCGAATTCTCCCAGCTTGAGAACTTCGAGATTGGCGACCTGATCCTCACCGGCACGCCCGGCGGAGTCGCCCTGCAGCCGCCCAAGGCGGTTGCGCAGAAGGTCGCCGGACTCCTCCCGGAAGACACTAAGTGGCAACTGTTCGTCAAGGGACAAGCCAAGAGCAACGCGTACCTCAAGCCCGGCGACCGGGTAATTACTTCGATCCGCACCGACGATGGCGCGGTCGACCTCGGAACTCAGCACAACACGGTTCGGTAAACGACATGCTGTACATCCCAGCCGTGGTGATTGGGGCCGGCCCCACCGGTGCTAGCGCCGCGATCATGCTCGGCCAGCGCAACATTCAGACACTAGTACTCGAACGCTGGCCGGAGGTTTACCCCCTCCCCCGCGCCGTCCACTTCGACGACGAGATCTTCCGGATCTTCGCCGCGATGGACCTCGAAGATGACGTAAATGCGATCTCCCGGCCAGCGCCTGGTATGCGCCTCACGGACGCCCAGCATCGCGTTCTTTCCGATCTTCGCCGCGAGCGTCAGATTCATGGTTACCCCCAAGCAAACATGTTCGATCAACCCGACCTCGAACGTGTGCTGCGCAAAGCGCTCGACAAGTACCCCTCGGTCGAGTTCCGCGGCGGCGTTGAGGTCTTCGCGGTCGAACAAGCACCCGGGGGTCCTGGGGCCGTGCGCGTTCGGTACCGCGAAGGCGACACCGAACATGAGGTCTGGACCGATGCAGTACTCGGCTGCGATGGCGCAAACAGCCTGACTCGCGGTGTGGTCGGTGCCAAGATGGAGAACTTCCGCTTTCAGCAGCAGTGGCTGGTCGTCGACATTGCCACCACGGAACCGCTCGATGTCTACGACGGCGTCCAGCAGGTATGCGACAGCGACCGCGCGGCAACATTCATGCCGATAAGTCCCGAGCGCTACCGTTGGGAGTTCCGACTCAAGGCCGGCGAGCGCCCGGAGGATTTCACCCATGATCGGGTGCTAGAACTGACCCTGCCTTGGCTCGAAGGCGTCGACTTGGAGAAGGTCACCTTCCTGCGCCAGACCTGCTACACGTTCCGCGGTGTCGTCGCCGACAAGTGGCAGCGAGGCCGGGTGTTCTTGCTCGGAGACGCGGCACATCAGACGCCGCCCTTCATCGGCCAAGGCCTGTGCGCCGGTGTACGCGACGTTGCGAACCTCGTCTGGAAGCTCGCCCTCGTACTGGACGGCAAGGCCGACGACCGGATTCTCGGCACCTACGAGGCGGAACGCCGACCGTACGCCCGCCGCGTTGTACAACTGGCGATCGTCGTCGGCGCCGCGATGACCGGCGGTCCGGCACAATTCAACTCGGCACGCAACGGCGTGATCCGCGCGGTCACCCGGCTTACCGGCAGCGAGGACCAGTTCGTCGCCGCGCTGTGGCCCACCTTCGGCAAGGGCCCACTCGTCCACCATGGCGGCCGAGGCAAACGGACCGGCGATGTCTTCGCTCAGCCAGTCATCGGAGGTCAACGCCTCGATGCACTGATCGGACTGAATTGGGCGATCATCTACCGCGGCGCGGACCGCACCGCCGCCTTCGACGCAGAAACCCGCAGTTTCTTCGAATCACTGGGCCTGTCAGTCGTTCGGGTCGGTGCTGACGACACTGAAGCACAGGCACTACTCGACTTCTACCGCGCCGATGCCGTGCTGATTCGCCCGGACCGCATCGTCGCGGCCGCCGCTGACTCCCCCGACCTGCGAACGTGGCAACGGCAGCTCGCCGCGGCCGGCATCAACCCGACGACCGTCAAGGAATTCCGATGACGACTCAAGCACCGCCCCTGGCCCACTCATCAACCGCCACACTGTTTCTCGAGCAGTGCCACCGTTCGGCCGACCGTGAAGCATTTCGCACTCCCGCAGAAGACGGCAAGTGGCGTTCGCTCACATGGGCCGAAACAGAATTGCAGGCGCGGGAACTTGCCGCTGGGCTCCTCGCTCTCGGTGTTCAGCGCGAGCAGCGGGCAGCGATCGCTGCGACCACCAGGCTCGAATGGGTGCTGGCCGATGCGGCGGTGGCACTGGCCGCCGCCGCAACCACCACCGTCTACCCGAGCACCAACGCCGACGATGTCGACTACATTCTCCGTGACTGCGGAGCCGTCGTTGTGTTCGCTGAAGACGAGACACAGCTAGCGAAGTTGCGCAACGGCCACAGGTTCGCCGGCGACGTTTCGCACGTCGTGCTGTTCGACGGCGCCGGCGATGGTGACAGGGTGCTGTCGCTCGGCCAACTCGCCGAACTCGGCCGCGATCACCTCAGCGAACACCCCGACGCCGTCGACCAGGCAGTCGCCGGGATCACGCCCGACAGCCTCGCGACGATCGTGTACACCTCCGGCACCACCGGACGTCCCAAAGGTGTCGAACTCACGCACGGCAACTGGCTCTACCTGGGGGCGGCGGTCGCCTCAGAGAACGTCATCCGGCACGATCACGTGCAGTTCCTGTGGCTGCCTCTGTCCCACGTGTTCGGCAAACTGCTGCTCGCCGCGCAGTACGAGGTCGGTTTCGTCACCGCCATCGATGGCCGGATCGACCGCATCGTGGACAACATCGGAATTATCCAGCCGTCGTTCATGGCCGCTGCGCCGCGGGTCTTCGAGAAGATCTACAGCCGCGTCGTCTCCACCACCGAGAGTGAGGGCGGACTCAAGGCCAAGATCTTCGCGTGGGCGTTCGGCGTCGGCATCGACGCGGTGCGTCGCAAGGCTGCGGGCAAAGTCGTCCCGCCGTGGCGGGCCGCGCAACTGGCCATCGCGGATCGCCTGGTGTTCAGCAAGATTCGCGCACGCTTTGGCGGCAATCTCGAATACCTCGTTTCGGGGAGCGCCGCCCTTCCGCCGCGGATCGCCGAGTGGTTCGCGGCCGCGGGTCTGCCGATTCTGGAAGGTTACGGACTCACCGAAACCACAGGCGCTTCCTTCGTCAACCGGCCCGGCAACGTCAAGATCGGCACTGTCGGGCAACCATTCCCGGGTACTGAAGTACGCATCGCCGATGATGGCGAGATACTGCTGCGCGGCCCGGGCGTCATGCGCGGTTACCACAATCTCCCCGATAAGACCGCCGAGGTGATCGACAGCGACGGCTGGTTCGCCACCGGTGACATCGGCGAACTCGATGATGAGAACTTCCTCGCGATCACCGACCGCAAGAAGGACCTGTTTAAAACCAGCGGTGGCAAGTACATCGCGCCAACGGCGATCGAATCTGCGATCAAGGCTGAATGCCCGATCATCTCGAACGCAATCGTCGTCGCCGACGGCCGCAACTTCGCGAGCGTGCTGCTGACCCTCGACCCCGACGCCATCGGCGAGGCCGTGGACGCCGAGGCAACGATCACGGGTGCACTCAAGAAGGTCAACGCTGGACTGAACAAGTGGGAGACGGTCAAGCAATACCGCATCCTCCCCCACGAACTCACTGTCGAAAGCGGTGAACTGACGCCGAGTCTGAAGGTGAAGCGTCCCGTGGTCATGCGGAACTACGCCTCGCTCATCGACGACATCTACTCAGGAAAACGCGCATGACGACCACACAGAGCGCCGCGGCTAACCTTGTCCGCCGGGCCGGATTGGCGATCGTTCGCCGCCACAACCAGCATGAGTTGCACGTCGACTCGCCGTTGCCCTCCGCACCGGCACTGCTGGTGAGCAACCACGGACACGGGGGAATCACCGACCTCAACGTCTACGCCCTCGGCGCCACACTCGACGAACTAGGTGTCAGAGACAGCGTCGTCTTCCTGACCCACCAGATTGCCTGGACACTGGGTTTTGGCGCGATCGCCGAGCAACTAGGATGCCGACCGGCCAGCAAAGAGTCGGCCGACGAAGCCTTCGCTGCCCGACAGTATGTCGCCGTCTTTCCCGGCGGTGACGTCGATGCTGCCAAACCGTACCAGGAGCGCCATCGCATCAAGTTCGGTGGACGAAGCGGCTACGCGCGACTCGCGATGGAACACGAGGTCCCGGTCGTACCCGTAGTCACGGCCGGTGCGGGCAACTCCTTGTTCGTGCTGTCCGACGGGCAGAAATTGGCGAAGGCACTCTACCTCCCCCGCCTCCTGCGCGTGAAAACGCTGCCGGTGACACTGTCGATTCCCTGGGGGTTGACGATCGGAATCACCGCGATCCTCCCGTACCTGCCACTGCCCGTGAAGATCACCACATCGGTGCTTCCGGCGATGTACCCCGAAGAGGGTGAAACGCCTGCAGACTTCGCCGCGCGGGTGGAGCAGGCGATGCAGGCGCGCCTCGATGGGCTGGTCCGATGAAGACTCTCAGTGTCCCTTCGGTCGACGTCGACCTGTACAGCACCGCCACGCTGAAGAATCCGCAGCCCGTCTACCGGCAGATCCGCGACACCGGGCCACTCGTGTGGCTGCCGCGGCATCGAATGTGGGCGATGGGCCGGTTCGACGATGTGCGTGAAGCGTTGCGCGACGATACGACCTTCCTCAGTAAACAAGGTGTCGCGGCCAACCCGATTGCCAACGCCCTCGGGCGATACACCACACTCTCCAGTGACAGTTCAACCCACCTGACGCGCCGCATGATCCTGATGCGGTCGCTGACATCGCGGGCGCTTTCACCGTCCGCCGAGGTGTTCGAGGCTGAGGCCGTCGAGACGGTCGAAAGGTTACTTGAGCAGAACTCTTTCGACGGCGTCGCCGACTTTTCCGCCCGGCTCCCTGTGCAGGCGGTCGCGGAACTTGTCGGCGTCAAGGTCACGCCCCACCAGATGCTGCGATGGGCCGGGGCAACCTTTGACGGGCTCGGTCCGGCTAACCTGCGGTCGCTGTCAACCTTTCATCGCTCGCTCGCCCTGTACCTGTACACGCTGCGTCTGAACCGTGCGGCCGTGAAGCCTGGCAGCTGGGCGTCCTCGATCTTCGACGCGGCCGATCGCGGTGAAATCTCCACGATCGAAGCCAAGAACATGATCATCGACTTCGTGGCACCCAGCCTGGACACCACGATTCTTGCTACAGCGCAGCTGCTCTGGAGTTTGGGAACAGTACCTGGTGCCTGGCGGCAGTTGCGCGAAGATCCCAGCCTCGTCCCGACAGCGGTCGTGGAGGCCGTTCGATTGGCATCTCCTATTCGCGGGTTCACCCGAATGGTCGCGCAAGACACCGAACTGCACGGCATCCGGCTCGGCCGGGGACAGCGAGTGGGCCTGCTCTACGCCGCGGGCAACATGGACGAACGCCACTTCGACCAACCCGAAAGGTTCACGCTGAACCGGCGCGGAAGCAACCTCGGCTGGGGTCACGGCATCCACACCTGCGTCGGCATGCAACTGTCGAAACTCGAGATGCAGACCCTCCTGCACGCCATGATCCCGCGGGTCGACACGATCACCGTCAGCGATCCAGTACCAGTACTGAACAACACCCTCCAGGGCTTCGCCTCGTTCACAGCCCGATTCAACTGATACACAAGGAATTTGATGGCACACGTCATTACGCAGGCCTGCTGCAACGACGCCAGTTGTCTGTCCGTCTGCCCTGTCAACTGCATTCATCCCAGGCCCGGCGAACCAGGCTTCGCGACCGCCGAGATGCTCTACATCGATCCGGCCGGCTGTATCGACTGCGGTGCGTGCGTCGACGAGTGCCCCGTCTCGGCGATCAAACCCGACGACAAACTCGACGAGACCAATCGCCACTTCCTCGACCTTAGCGCCGCCTACTACACCGACCACCAGCCGACTCGGCGTAAGCCAGTCACGCTGCCACTGCCGCCGCCGCCACGCCCCACGCACATTGCCGTCATCGGCAGCGGCCCATCGGCGTTCTATGCCGCCGAGGAACTGCTTTCACAGCCTGGAGTGTCGGTCGACATGTTCGAGCGCCTGCCCACCCCGTATGGACTGGTGCGAGCCGGGGTCGCGCCCGATCACCAGTCCACAAAAGCGGTCACGCGGATGTTCGCCGCCACCGCTGCTAGGCAGTCGTTCCGCTACTTCCTCAACGTCGAAGTCGGGCGTGACGTCACTCTCGACGAGTTGACCGCGCGCTACGACGCCGTGCTGCACGCCAGCGGCGCCGCCCATGATCGACGGCTCGGTATCGACGGCGAAGATTTGCCCGGCTCTGTCTCCGCGACCCAATTCGTCGCCTGGTACAACGGCCATCCCGACTTCGCCAACGAGCAGTTCGATCTATCCGGTGAGACGGCGGTTATCGTCGGAAATGGCAACGTCGCCCTCGACGTGGCCCGGATCCTCGTCAGTGATCCGGAGTCCCTGGCGTCCACCGATATCGCTGATCACGCCCTTACGGCGCTGCGAGGTTCGAAAGTGCGCGAGGTCGTGGTTCTGGGTCGGCGCGGGATTGCTGAGGCCGCCCACACCATCGGCGAGTTCGCTGCGCTGGGCAACCTTCCAGCAGTCGACATCGTCATCGATCCCGATGACCTGCAGCTCCCCACATCAACGGCGGCGGCCCTCGCCGACGGCACGCTCGACTCGATGCTCGCCGCGAAGATCCGCATCGCCCAGGCGTATTCCGGCCGTCCGATCACGCCAGGCAACCGGCGCATCGTGATGCGCTACCTCGTCGCACCCGAATCGATCATTGGAGAAAGCACCGTAGCCGGGATTGCGTGCGTCCACAACGTGTACACCGAAGGTGTGAAAGTCGCCGCGACCTCACAGCGTTTCACCACCGACACCGGTCTAGTCATCCGCGCCGCCGGTTATCGCGGCAGCCCCATCCCGGGTCTGCCCTTCGACTCAGAACGTTGCGTTGTGCCGAACGACGATGGCCGAGTACCGCAGACCCGAGGACAGTACGTTGCAGGGTGGATCAAACGAGGCCCCACCGGCGGTATCGGGATGAACAGAGTCTGCGGCCGGGAAACCGCGCGCACAATCCTCGCCGACCTCGCTTCCGGTCAACTTCGCTCGCCCGAGATCCCGCGCGGCGACGTCATGGATCTCCTCAAGGCCCGCGGTGCTCGCCCCATCGACGCAGATGGATGGTCGCGGATCGACCGGCACGAGCGATCGGCGGGTCATCGAGCCGGGCGACCGCGAGTAAAACTCGTCGATACTGCCGAGTTGGAGGCGGCGGCGCGTCGTCCGAGGCACGAGTAGCGGAGTAGGCCAAGGCTATTCGAATCGGGCGCAAGGAGCATTACCAGAAGCTCCTCAGGTGGGTTCGATCGAAGCCGTCAGCAGCTCCCTGCGGCGCCCGCCTGAGTGACGTGGAGTGTTTCGTCGAACCCGTCTCGGAGCATCCTGTGCCGGCCGTACTCGTCGATCGTGCAGGGCGAGGTGCGCCCGCGTATCCCTTCCACCTGGACGCAGTCGAGCGATGAAGTCACCGCTACGCTGCCGTCGGCTGCGGTCGCTCCGGTGTAGAACACACCTGATCCGCCGGTGCAGCGGGACACGGTGAGTTCGCGGCCAGCTACAGGCTCACCTGTTCCTGAGTCGACGAGCCGGAAGGTTCCAGTGATCGCGGGGCTATCGTCGAGGAACAGCAGGTCGACTGTTTTCTCCTGTCCGGCAACCAATTGCGTTCCCAAGTAGCTTGTCGGCAGTGGGTTGGCTTCGATGGGAAGTTCGACGAGCCCGAATCCGTAGCATCCCGCTGGCAGGTCGCTCAGGACTGCGGTGCCATCAGCACCGGTTGTCGGCATACCTGCCGTGGGCAGCTGGAAGTCTGTGGGTTCCACCGAGTCGCAATGGTTCGAGCCTGTCACGGAGACAGAAACGCCAGGAATCGGCACACCTGATTCGGTGGCCGCCGAGATGATGAAAGTGCCGGTACCAGTCGCGGGGTCACCTTCTGCGCTGCCTGAATTAGCTACTGGCTCGGTGGGACTCGAGGGTTCTGGAGCCGCTGGCGATACGGGCGCATTCCCGACCGCGTTGTCAGCCTCATTTACCGGGACGGTCGTTGTCGCGGCTTCGCTAGTTGCAGGCGCGGTCCCTGTTGCTGTGGCAGACGTGATTTCGGTGTCTGCACCGCATGCCGTCAGGAAAAAGACCGGCAGTACGGCGGCGGCCGCAACCCAACTCTTGTGACTCACAGATAGCCTTCCGATTATTGAACGCGTACGTTCGGGTCAATCGAGGGCTGGCGAGAGTCCGTTACGTCTTATTACCGTTTGTGATCTTGTCGAGTTGTGCTCGTTACCTCCGCGTTGCTCAGCATGTTCCGTGCCGCCACTACGATCGATGGCGTGCCTCACGACAGACGAGAAGCTTTGCGGCGCAAGTATCTGAGTCTTGGCGTGGGAGAACTCGTGGCTGCAGCGGTGTTCGCTGTCGTCCTGCCGCGCCTGACCTCCGCTGAGAACGCGGCGGCGATGTGGTGTGCGCTCGTCCCGTTGCTGGTAATTCTTGTGCAGGCCAGCGTCTACTGGCTCGCAGCACGCCGCTGGGTTCATTCCCGGCCAATGCCAGCCCGAATCGCCGCTGTTTACAGAGGGTTTCGCGCATTCAACGTCGCGCTCCTCGCGGCTGGCCTTATTGGCATCCTGGTCTGGATGCCCAGCACCATAGGCGCGGCGCTCCTAGTTCTTGCCGTGTGGGCATTCGGCGTCGTCGAGTACGTCAATTACTTTGTCGTGCGACTGTCCTACCCAGTCGGGTCCTGGCTGTCCAGAATTGGACAGTGGCGGACGCCTCGACTGGTTCAGGACATCCAGTCGAGCGAGCCGCGCTAGGTCCGCGCATACAACCCTCCCACTTGTGCGGGAAAACGCACCGTCCCGCTCGTCGATCCGCGTGCGGTTCTCTGCACATGTCGGGCGCACTCACAACTCCTCCCTCGACACCCACTGGCCGCTTGTGCTATTTTTTGGCTGTGCAGCCAGATTCTGAAACAGACAGCCAAAGCAAGCGGTCCTTCATCGAGGAAGCTCGCCGTGCGCAGATCATCGACGCCGCGATCACGACGATCGCGGATTCAGGCTATTCCAGCGCTTCGATGGCGCAGATCGCGAAAACCGCCGGCATCAGCAGGGGTTTGATTTCGTACCACTTCGCGAATAAGGACGAACTCATCGCGCAGGTAGTCATCAAGGTCTACACCGACGCGGGCGAATACATAGGGGCCCGCGTCAGCACGGAATCGACACCGGCCGAACAGCTGCGCGAGTACATCGCGTCCAACCTCGACTACATGGCCGTCCATCCCAAGGGAATCATCGCGCTCGTCGAGATCTTCTCGAGCGGAGCACTCGCGAACCTCCCCGGCATCGACGCGAGCGAAGGCGAAGAGCAGTCGATCGGGCCCGTCGTCGAGGTCCTCGCGCGCGGACAGCAACTTGGGCAGTTCGCCGACTTTAACCCGCGGTTCATGGCGCAAGCGCTTCGGAACGTCATCGACGGGGTGTCACCTCACCTCTCAGACCCGCAGCTCGACCTGGAGATGTACAAGCAGGAAATCATCACCATGTTCGAACGCGCCACCGGCGCCCAGCGCCCATCTGAGGAGGTTCCGGAAACATGATCGAGCTTCACAACAAAGCAGCCCTGATCACCGGCGGCGCGAGCGGCATCGGCGCGGCAATTGCCCGCCGCCTCGCATCGCATGGCGCGAGAATAGCCGTCGCAGATTTAGATTCGGCCAAGGGTGAGCAGGTTGCCGCTGAGGTCGGTGGCCTTTTCGTGCGCACAGATGTGAGTAACCAGTCCGACTACGCCAGGGCATTCGAGGTCGCCGGTCACATCGACATCGTTGTCCTCAACGCGGGCGTTGGCGGCTTCGGCAACCTTACCGAAAGCTTCGACGCAGATAGTTACCACCGTCTTCGCGCCATCAACTTCGACGGTGTCGTCTTCGGCATCCAGGCAGCACGCCAGCATTTCGCCGAACACGGTGGCGGCACGATCATCGTGACGTCCAGCCTGGCAGGGCTTTTCGAGAGCCCACTCGACCCTCTGTACGCCGCGACGAAGCATGCGGTCATCGGGCTTGTCAGGTCGATGGGACCGGTACTCGCGCCGGAGGACATCACAATCAATGCGCTGTGCCCCACCGTGATTGATACGCCGATCTTCCCCCGTGAAGTGCTCGACGCAATTAGGGCCGCTGGTATCGCCGTGCTCGACGCCGAGAAGGTAGCGGACACGGTCGACGCGATTCTCGCTAGCGACAGCACTGGTCAAGCGTGGCCTGTTCTCCCCCATCAGCTTCCAGCTCCGTTCGCCTTCCCAGAACTACCGGAGTTGATGACCAACCGCACCGAGGTGATGTCATGACCAGCCCAATCATGCGCGTGCGCGACGTGACTCGCAGCTACGGCGACGTGGTCGCAGTGGACGGCGTGTCCCTCGACATCGCACCGGGAGAACTCGTCGGATTGCTCGGCCCGAACGGGGCCGGTAAGACGACGCTGATCAACCTGCTTGTTGGGTTACGCCGCCCGGACTCCGGCGCGGTCGAGTTGTGTGGCGGCAACCCACGCGATGAGGCCACACGCCAGGCCATCGGCGTCACTCCGCAACAAACAGCGCTTCCGGAAGCGTGGCGCGTCGGCGAACTCATCGACTTCATCGCCGCTCATCATCCGAACCCGACGAATCGCCATGACCTGCTCGTACGTTTCGACTTGCAGGACTTGTGTTCCCGCCAGATAGGTGGGTTGTCCGGCGGCCAGCAGCGTCGCGTCGCGGTGGCGCTGGCGTTCGCGGGGAACCCGCGAGTGGTTTTCCTCGACGAACCGTCAACAGGACTTGATGTCGAGGCGCGACACCAGCTCTGGTCAGGTATCCGCGCGTTCCACGAAGAAGGCGGAACGGTATTGCTCACGAGCCACTACCTGGAGGAGGTCGAGGCGCTTGCGCAGCGTGTCGCCGTTGTCGACCGCGGCCGCGTCATCGCGGACGGAAGTATGCGCGACGTTCGGCGCCTCGTAAGCCTGAAACGGGTTTCGCTGATCTGTCCCGAGCTGCCCTCGATCCCTGGTGCCGCGCGCGTCGAAAACAACGACGGCCACACCCACGTCCTGACGAATGATGCGGACCACTTCGTGCGCGAACTGGTGACGTCGGGAGCACGCTTCTCAGACCTCGAGATTCGTTCTGCCTCTCTTGAAGACGCGTTCCTCTCGATCACCAGCAAGCACGTCGCCTGACCGCGGAAGGCCCCAGATGTCTCTCACTGCCCTGTACACCAAGCGCCAACTCATTGAGACCGCGCGGACACCCGTCTCATTCCTCGCAATCACGCTGACACCGATCGCTGTGATGGTGTTCTTCATCGTCCCGTTTCTGTCCGACGATCCCGCGGCCATGACGGGTGCGACCGCGACGATGGTGGTGTTCGCTGTGCTGCTCGGCTGCGTCGGGCATTTCTCGTTCACTGTGTCCGCACTCCGCGAATCACCCTGGGGTGCCTACATGCGCACATTGCCAGGTGGCCTCGGACCTCAGTTCATGAGCAACATACTCACCGGACTCGCCGTCGTGCTCGCAGGGGTCATTCCTATCGTCCTCGTGGCAGCCTTTTTCACGGAGGCCACGGCACCGTTGAGCCGAGTTCTTCTCGCAACCCTCGCACTGCTGCCTGTGATTGTGTCGTTCACGATCATGGGCATTGCGATCGGCTACAACCTGTCCGCGCGTGCCACGATGATCACGAACAGCATCATCTTCATCCCTCTCGCGGTGGCGGGCGGAATGTTCTTCGACGCCAACGACACTCCTGCTCTTGTTGAGACGATCGCGCCGTATGTCCCGACACGTGGCGCGACCGATCTTGTCGTGGGCGCGCTGACAGACTATTCACCAAGCCCGCTGGCTCTCGCAATGCTCGCCTTCTGGACGGCCGTGCTCGCGGCGGCGGCGGTATGGGGCTATCAGCGTGACGAAGGTAGGCGATTCCAGTAGGACAGCGCTCCCGAAGCGTCGAGTACAGTCGCACCATGGACGTTGAGCAGGCAATCCTTCGGCTGGCCCGCCTCGTTCGTGACTATCCGACGGTTGACCTACTGATATTGCACGGGTCGCGGGCCCGAGGTGACGCGCACCCCGGATCCGACTGGGACTTCGGATATCTCGCCCACGGCGAGGTCGATCACCTAGGCCTTCTCCACGAAATAACCCAGGTTCTCGGCACTGACGATGTTGACCTTGTCGACCTGAGGGCAGCCTCGGGTCTGCTACGCTTCCGGGCCGCATCCGAGGGCCGCATCATTGCTGAAAGCAAGCACGGACGATTCAACGACTTCGCGCTCGCTGCGGCGCTGCACTGGTATGACGTCGCCCCGGTGGTTCGGGAAGCACAGAGCGAGTTCCTGGCAGGGATGTGATGATGGACCGATTAGTGTTCGCCGAACGTGCCGCATCCGTTGAACGGCATCTGCGCCGGGTACGGGACAGGCTCCCCGAACATGCGGAAGACCTGCACCCAATGACAGATGCCACCGACGCGGTTGTCCTGCACCTTTGGCAGGCAGTCCAGATCGTCATCGATATCGCGACATCCGTGTGTGTGAAGCGTGGTCTCGGAGTACCAGCAACCTACGGGGATGCATTTCTCGCTCTCGCATCCGAGGGAATCCTCCCTTCCGAGCTTGCTTCGCGGCTCGCCAAAGCTGCTGGTTTCCGCAACCTCGTGGTTCATGCCTACGCCGAGATCGACCTCACACGAGTGCACGACGCGGCGCTGAACGGTCCCCAGGACTTACGCGAGTTCCTGCGTTCGATACGGGACACGAGGGTGTGAAGACTCAGGCGGCATCGACGCGGGAGGCGTCGCGCAGTGTCTCCTCGATGTGGCGAATCAGTAGCTCTGGTGTTCGCAGGTGCTCATTAACAACTCGGATGACACGCCACCCTGCGCGCATGTAGGCGTTCGCGCGCATGGCGTCCCTCCTAGCCTGCCGAGGATCTTCGAAGTGATGTGCCCCGTCGTATTCGACAGCGACCTTCCATCGTGGCCAGGCCAGGTCAGCGCGTGCGATGAACCGCCCCGCCCCATCCCGCACAGTGTGCTGAGTTACCGGACGTGGCAGGCCTGCCCGGACGATCAGAAGGCGGAGGCGTGTCTCGCGAGGAGACTCTGCACCGGGATCCGCGAGTAGCAGAACTTCACGCAGCGCAGTGATTCCACGGCTGCCGCGCTTGAGTTCCGCGTACTCAGCGAGCATGTCAGGTGTGAGTGGTGTGGCCTGGTACAGCGCATCAATCAGCGTCACAGCATTATCGAGTTCGTGACGCCGAGCGATATCAAAAGCAGTGCGGGCCGGGGTCGTCAGCCGCATGCCATGTTTCCGCATCACCTCGTGCTCCTCGAGCCGGTCACGGTGGATCACCAGGCCGCGGACCTGGGCAGCCTTCCGGGTGACGATTTCAGCCGACTGGTCGGGCAGATATCTGACGTTGTGCACAGCAGCCGCGGACACACCGGAGAGCACACACTCCCCGTCCGCCCAGACCCATGCGGCCCGTGCTTTCACCAGTGGGGTCAATTCAGTTCCGCGCTCGATGTAGACGCCTCGGAGCACACGCTGGTATCCGCGCAACTGGCCGCGTGCGAGTCCTCGCTGAGCTGGTGTGAATGGGTGCACGCCTTACCAGACGCACGGCACGGCTGGCCGGATCACATGTGCAGAGAAAATCACAGGATCTTGCGATTCGGGCGTGCGCTTCTCTGCACGTGTCAGGGAGCGCGTTCTAGCAGGCGGAGACGCTGTATGCACCGGCCGGTCACGGATGCGCCGCCGCGTCTGAGTCGCCACTATGAGAAGCGCACCGAGTTGGCCTCGACGCTGCACTGAACTCAGTTTTCTGGTGCCGCGAAGAACTCCAGCGCGTTTCCGTCGGGGTCACGGAAGGAAAGGCCGGAGCCATACGGCGCGTCGGTGATCCCTCCATTCCTGACACCCATTTCGTCTAATTTGCCCTTCCATGCGTCGAGCTCGTTTCTGCTCCCACAGTGGAAAGACACATGGTCGAGCCCGACGCGCCGTTCATCGAAACTGTCGTCGCTCGGTGTCCCCGGATGCTCGTGAATGCCGAGCAAGCCGCCGCCGGGCAATGCCCACACGACGTGATACCAGGGGCCCGCATCTTCGTCGATGACGGGCTGAGTGCCCAATAACGCTTGGTACCAGGGACGGCTGACGTCACAGCTCTTCACAGTCAGAGCTACATGACCTAGGGGCGGGAAATCAGACACGGCCGACGCCTCCTTCAGCAGCCCTGCACAGGGCGCTGGCTGAGATTTTACTCCTCCAGTACGCATCCGCCGGTTTAGCATTTCGCTAAAAGCCTGCGCACGAAGCAGGCAACTCCGCGCTATCCTCCGTTCGTGGCCGAAAGCGCGGGCATTCTGCTGTACCGGATGAGCAACTCGCTAGAAGTGTTCCTCGCACACATGGGCGGACCGTTCTGGGCGCGCAGGACGGAGGGCGCCTGGACGATCCCGAAGGGCGAGTTCATGACCGGTGAGGACGCGCTCGCGACTGCTCGCCGCGAGTTCGCCGAAGAGATCGGCACCGCAGCACCCGATGTTGCGTACGTCAAGCTTGGGTCGTTTCGTTATACGTCGGGCAAGGTAGTGCACGTTTTCGCTGGCGAGGCGCCTGAGTTCACGGTCGATGCGGTCAGCAGCAACACGTTCGAGCTCGAGTGGCCGCCGCGTTCGGGCAAGCGTCAAACCTTCCCCGAGATTGACGACGCCCGCTGGGTTCCGGTGGCGGAAGCCCGCCCACTTCTCGTCGCGGGACAGCGCCCGATGCTGGACGCCCTCGCCGCGACACTTCGCAACCATTGATTTAGTCGTTCCGGTCCTGGACCGTCACTCACCGCGCGTGTCCATGCTCGCGGCTTCCACAATCCCACTCACTACCCGCATCAACCTGTCCGCGGCTCCTTGTGGATCCGGCTGGCCCGCGTCGAGCCACGCGATAACACCTTCGATGACTGCGGCGGGGACAAGAGCGGCGGCCCATTCTGCCCATTGCTGGTCGGGGATCATGGCAGCGAGATGTTGCCGGGCGACTTCGACACCCCGTTGCTGAAACATGTTCGTGTGTTCGCGAAACTCGGGTTCGCGTGCAGTGTGCCGAAACAGAAGCTGAAAGCCATCTGGATCCTCGGCGGCAGCGTCAAGCAGATGCCTGATGCTGTTCTCAGTGAAGTGCGGTGACTCTGTGGCTGAGATGAGGCGCTGCACCATGCGATCGAGTACCTGCAGGTACAAATCGGATTTCGAGTCGAAGTGGCGGTAGAGGATCATCCTGCTGACGCCCGCTTGTCGCGCAATGTCTTCAAGACTTGTGGCCGCGTAACCGCTGCGAGCAAACGCCGTGGTCGCTGCGGTGAGAATCTGGTCACGCCGTGCAGCGCGAGGAAGCCGCCGTTGCATTGGGGGCTGTGCTGCGACACCGCTGTCGGTCTGCGACTCCTGCTCGCTGGAAGACATCACTGCACTTTCGGATTCGGGGAACGCTAAGTATACTTTCAAATATACACTGAGTCGTATACATCCATCTTGGAGTCGTCATGGATGCACCTCCCTCTCTGAGTTGCGAGCCCATTGAAGTTTTCGGCGTCCCTCAGGTACTGAGCGACCTGCGCGCACAATCGCCAATCAGTCGCGTCATAACCGAGGTCGGCGATCAAGCATGGCTCGTCAGCCGGTACTCCGATGTGCACGCACTGCTCACAGATCCACGGCTGGGCCGGACACACCCCCAGCCAGAAGCTGCGGCACGGATGACCAATTCAGCCCTCTTCGGAGGTCCGCTCGGGAACTACGACACCGAAGATGGCGACCACGCGCACATGCGGGCACAGCTACTGCCCGCGTTCTCCCCTGCTCGCCTCCGCGCCCTGCAGCAACCCGTGCAGGAACTCGCAAACAACCTCTTAGACCACATGGAAGAATCCGGTCCGCCGGTCGACCTGCATGAGATGGTGTCCTTTCCGCTGCCGGTGCTGGTGATCTGCGAACTACTTGGCGTGCCCGCCGACGACCGGGATACCTTCCGGAGATGGTCGGAAGAAATCGCCGACACGCTCGATGGCGACCGTTCACAGCGTGGACTCACCGCCCTCGTCAGTTACATGCGCGAACTCGTCACGGTGAAACGCCAGCGCCCCGGCGCTGATCTCATTTCCGACCTCATCGCCACATCCAGCGGCACAACTGACGTCGACGCTGTGGCGATGCTGTCGGCGGGGATGCTGTTCGCGGGACATGAGACGACAGTTGTCCGTCTCGACATCGGCGCACTACTCCTCATAACGCACCCCAGCGCGCGGGAACGTCTGCTCAGCAGCCCGCAGCTCATCCCCTCTGCGGTTGAGGAGGTACTCCGATACTTGCCCTCGGGCGCGATACTCCCCCGGTACGCGCGTTCGGCAATCCAGCTGGACGACGTCACCATAACGCCAGGCGACCTCGTCCTGCTCGACTTGTCATCCGCAAACCACGACGAGCGCACATTCAGCAAGCCGAACGACTTCGACATCACGCGCACACCAAATAGGCATGTCACGTTCGGGCACGGCCCCCGCTATTGCATTGGTGCTGCTCTTGCGCGCCTCGAACTGCAAACGACGCTCCGCATGCTGCTTCAGCGCTTTCCTGCACTCGAGCTCGCCGTTCAGCCGCATGAGCTTCGGCGCAAGACCCACACTCTCACCGGAGGACTCGAAACTTTGCCAGTCCGCTGGTAGCTCCTCATCAAGGTTGCGCGTTGTTCAGCTCGCTAAGTGCCAATGATTGCCCGGCGAGATAAACGTCGACGCCGCCGTCGGTCACCTCGACGCGTTCCGCCACCAATCCGTCGGGCAGCACCGCGACTGATTCCTGTGTGCCGCTCCGGATGGCGGAGAAGATTTCGTCCGGGATGGGGAAGCCGAAAATCGTGCCGCCGTCAGTCTCGGTGACGATCTCCCCATTCTGGACGAGCGGTGTGACGAACACCGACGCGGCACCTTCACCGAGAACCACTTCGATGGCGTTGCGGTCCGGTCGGGCGACGACGTCATCGATTGTCACTACAACTCCTAGTGGGAGCTGGACGCCGCCACCACCTTGGGCTTCGATTGACTCGAGGATCGTCTGAGTGGTGACCCGCGCCGTGATGTTGACCTGCTCGGAGACAGGGTTGGCGCGGTCACTGATATCGGTGCCGTCCAGTTTGATGAGCACCGACGAACCGCTCAGGCTGCCCCTGGTGATGGTGTCAGATTCGATGGTCATTTCACCGACCCGGTCATTGAGGAGGCCCGGTATCAGCGGTTGAGTCCCGAACGAGGTGGAAACGCTGGTCTGCCACGTGTCACTCAGCGGCTCGCTGACTTCCCGGCCGACAAAGTAGCGCGCGAGCGCCTCTCCCACTGCTGCGGCAGCCACAACGACCACCACGAGACCGATGAGAAGTTTGATCAGTGTCCGCATCCCAGTCCTCTCCTGTAGTCCCACGACACTATGCGGCAATTCCCAGCCCTTCAATTAGCCCCGGTCGGGAGCCTGCTGAAAGTACAGGGCGCCGCCGTCTTCTGGGCTCAGTCCGGTGACTGCGCCGTCGGCCACGACTAGTTCGAGCGGTACGCCCTGCCAGGTCGACAGGATCTCACCCGTTCGCAGATCCTTCACCGTCGGCTGGTAGTCCTGAATGACATACAGTTCGTCGCCGAACTGGCCTGTGATCACTTCGCCTTCCCCGGGCGAAACCCATAACTGTTCACCTGTTGCGTAGTCATAGGCGGCCGGCACTCCAGGCTGCCTGCGCCCGCAAAGGATTACGTCGCTGGTGACGCGGTCGCACTTCTGATGCTCAGCCACGCCCGTGAGGCTGCCCTGATCCATCGCTGCGCCACTCCTAGGGTCGAGGACTATTTGCTCGCCGTTCGCGGAGACAAGGATCTGTTCGTCGCCGACGTAGTGAACGCTGATGTCGGCGGTGCCTTCGAGTGCGGTCCACTGCTCACTGCCGGTGCGGGGATCGAGAGCCCTGAGAGCGTCTCGCCCACTCACCGTGAGAACAATATCTGCGCTGGCGCCAGCGTAATTCCCTGCAGTCCAGAGAGAATCGCCGCTCCGGGCGTCGAAGCCCACCACTACTGAATCGTTCGCGACAACGAGCAGTGTTTCATCCGCGTACACCATGTCCAGGCGCTCGAATGTGGGCGTGAATCGGGTGCTTGCTTTGCTGCGACTCAGCACCGCACCGTCGGTCAGGCTGACTACCACGAGTTCCAGGTCATGCTCGTAGCTGGAAGGGTGAGTTTCGACGTCGACAATGTACGTGGCGTGCAGCCCGTCGGCATGGACAGCGGGCGCGCTGATCCCGAAGACGCCAGGTAAGTCACGGGTCTGAGGCTCGGGGAACACGGTATTGCGCCACACCTCTTCCCCGGACGGTATCTCGAACGCGACCAGATCCCGCCCCGATGGCACCACAACTGTGTTGCCAACGACTGCTGCCTGGTCAGTGGGTTTCGACGAGAACCCCGGTTCTTGCACGGTTGCGGTGTGCTCGAACAAGCTCGGATCGTTTGCATCTGGTGCTGAACATCCAGCCAGCACAACGCATGTCGCAGCAATGATCACGCAACGCTGCCCCAGCATCAATCATCCCCCAATTCGTAATGGCCCCCGTCAATCGTCAGCAACCCGCCACCGGAAACCGCCATCCGTGTTTAGCACAACGCTAAATCGACTGGGACGGCTGCCCGTTCAGGCTTCTGCTGGAATCTTCCCCTTTTTCACCGCATCGACGAGGGCCTGATGGTCTTCTTCTGTTTGGTTTGCGTATGCCTTGGCGAATTTGCTGAGCGATTCCGCGACCTTGTCGCTTTTCCCCAAGTACCCGGCGATCATTGATGCGCCACTGGTACGTGCGTGCCCTTTCGCGAGGAGGTGGCCGCAAATGCGCGCATAGTCCGCGAGCGCCTCGGCGTCGATGTCATCGATGTCGATTGCACCCTTCATATTCCGGAACTGGCGGACATAGAACTGTCGGCCGTCGAAGGACGTCCAGCCGAGCAGTGGGTCGCTCGCCGTTTGCAGCGCGTGCTGATATTCGACGACACGCTGACCCTGGTGCGCGTGCCACGCGTCATCACCGTGCACGAACCGCGCAATGACGGATCGACGGGCCTGCTTCAACTGCAAGAAGAGGACGTCGTCGGAGCTGCTGCCTTCACACAGCACCACGTATGCGCGCAGACCGACGCTCCCCACACCAACCACTTTGTGGGCGACGTCGCGCACCGTGTAGCCGGCGAGTACGCGCCGCCACTGCGACGGCACGGATTCGAGGTACTGATCAAGCGCCTCAGCTAGCCGGGTGGCTTCCTTCTCGCCGAGGCTGGTGATCAGTGGTGGTTCTTCAACGATGCGGCGCTGCCCGTCGCGCTCTTCGGTGAACCGTGGCAGTGCACGGTCACTGGTGCGTTTGCGGGCTCGCTTGGCGGACCGCTCGATCTGGTGACGCAAGCTGCTGTCGTTGGCGGTGGCGCGCAGCCGATCGACGTCGAGGCGCTCGAAATGGCGTTGCAGCAGAGGCATCTCGGCGAGGCGGCGCAACTGGCCTCGGTACGCCTCCACGCACGAATGTGTGGCTTCCCCGCACTGATCTTCGGAGGCGCCGTTTTGCCGTCCTGCTACCCAGATGCTTGCCACGAGCCGCCGCAGGTCCCATTCCCAGCTCCCTGGGTGTGCTTCATCGAAGTCGTTAAGATCGAAAACCAGTTCACGTTCCGGGGACGCGTAGAAACCGAAGTTACCCATATGAGAGTCTCCGCAGATCACGGGCATGATGCCGGTCGCGGGGAGCGCCGCAACGTCAGTTGCCATCAGTCCCGCGGTGCCGCGCAGAAAGCCGTACGGTGACGCGATCATCCGTCCGACCCGCACCGGGATCAGCCAGTCCAGCCGTCCTTCATGCGATGCGTTGACTTGCTCGACGGGATCGGCACGGTCATCAGGCTTTTTCCACTCAGCCAGGGACGACCGGGGCACACTGTGCCGCAACTCCTGACCCACCTTGTACCGTTCGCCGCGCGATACCGGCTGATCCCGCATCGAGCCGTAGGCGCGGCTATCTGCATCGGCCAGGACGCGGTGGTTCATCATGCGTTTCAGTATCTTCCTCGACGAAGCCGGTGTGAGCACATTGCCGTCATGGTCCCACGCCCTTGCACGACTTCAGGAACCTCTCAAGTAAATAATATGATAATATTTTTTTATGCCCCGCCACGAGGAAGCATCGACGCGTCGTCAGCAGATCACCGAGGCCCTTCTGGACGCCGTGGCCACTCGCGGGATTCAGAAGACAAGCCTGGCCGACGTTGCCGAGTTCGCGGGAGTATCGGTGGGGCTGGTTCAACGGTACTTCCGCACAAAGGACGAATTGCTCCGATTCGGCGTAGCTCACGTCTTCGAACGCACCGAACAGCGCGTCCACCAGACCGAACTAGTGCTGCCTATCAGGACGTATCTCGAACGGTTACTACGGTGTGTACTGCCGCTCGACGCCGAGCGGCAGAAGGAACTTCGATTCTGGCTCAACTTCCTGCACGTTGGGCTCACCGATCCGGCGATGGCCGCTCTGCACCACGATGCAACACACAACCTGATCGATGGCCTCGCGCGCGCTCTCGCGGGTGCGCAGCGACGAGGCGAGTTGTCCGCGGACGTTAGCACGGACGTGGAGGCTGCGGCACTCGTGGCCTTCGTCGATGGGCTATGCCTTCACCACGCGACCAATCCGGACGCTTTTCCGGCCCATGCGCTTGTGCGGGCGCTGGATAGCTACCTCAGCAGACTGTTCAATCGCGCGGATCAGTCACCAGAACACGAGAACCACGACTGTGACACGGGAGAGCTAGCGCACCAGGAGGAGATATGAGGCAACAGGCGGCCAAGAAGGTTCCCGAGACGCTGCACGACCAACTGGTCTTTGCGTGGACGTATATCGGCGGATTCTCCGGTGCGTTCCTGACCCTCTTGCCGGTTTTCGCCTTCATCGTCGTCAATGACTTTGAGGGGTTATGGGCTGCGATCGGGGCATCGATCGGTGTTGCTGCGATAGTCGGGATCGTCCAGTTACTGAGGAGGGAAACGCTTGGAGCGGCCTTTGTCGGGCTGGGCGGTGTCGTCCTCAGCTCATTTGTAGCCGCGGTCCTCGGAGAAGCGCGGGGCTATTACCTGATCGGCAACATCGTCACCGCTGCTATCAGCGCGATACTCCTGATCTCAATTCTGGTGCGGCGACCGCTGATCGGGCAGATTTGGGCCTCAGCGAACTTCCAGGGTTCATTCTGGCGCGAGGACAGGACGTCGCTGCGTTACTACGATTTCGCGACCGCGCTGTGGTTCGTAGCCGCGTTCTCCAGGTTCGTCGTGCAGCAGTGGCTGTACAACCTGGACGAGACGACGTGGCTGGGCATCGCACGGGTGGCGATGGGATGGCCACTTACCCTCCTCGTAGTCCTGCCCACGATCTGGGCCGTACGAAGGGTTGACAAGCGGCGGGAGCTATACGACCCGAACTTCACCGCCCCCAAACATGTCAGCGCAGACACACGTTCCCAGGACGCAGGCCTTTAATAAGGCAAATTGGCTTCTTGCTGACGTGCAGTGCGAGGCGTAGCATAAATAGACCGACTGGAATGCGGTGAGTTCTACTGCAGAGAGACTCACATATCCATACAGCCCGGCCGCTGGATCCGGAAAACAGCGACCCCGGGGGACTGGATACGCAGGAAGGCGCGGTTGAAAACACGGATGCGTAAGACACCCGCAAAAGTGAAGAGCCGCTAAAGACTTCGGCACGGAGTTGATCACGTTGGCCAGCGTGGTTGGACGAAATGCCCCAGCCTGACTCTTGAACGTGAGCGCCCAATTCCCCGTTTGGGCGCTCACGTCCTGTCTGGGGGCAGCACCGATCGTCACATGTACGGGTCAGTGACTTCCCGCAGTTCGGACAGCGCGCGGCGCAACTGATCCATATGTCGTTTGCCCAAATGTGCTACCCATTCGGCCTCGACTTCCGCGACGGCGGCATCGGCGGTGGCCGAGAGCTTCTTCCCGCGTTCGGTAAACCGGACGAGCCGTGCCCGCTTATCCATCGGGTCGGACACTCGTTCCACGATGCCCGATTTCTCCAGCTGGTCGACGAGGAAGCCTGCTGTTTGTTTGGTGATTTGCGCCTGCTCGGCGATGTCGGTGAGTCGGCTGCCCCCCGGCGCAATCCTGGCTGCGACTCGGCCTTGCGCGATGCTCACGTCTCCGTACCCCGCGGCCTCAAGTGCCTCATGCACGCGGCCTTCGAGGTACCGGAACGAAATGAACATCAGCAGCCCAACGGGCAATTCGTCGTTCGCCATTTCCCCTTCACACCCCTTGAATTAGTCAGCTAGTCTGACTACATTGGTAAGTGTATCGAACTTTTTGGGAATCGTGGAGACAACCATGAACAGCCACTACAGCGCACCCGGCGACGGTGTCGCTCTCGACACATTCGACGGCGTTCACGTCGCCAAGGCGAGCGCCGCGACGACTGGCGGCGCATACGAACTATTCGAAGTCGACGTGCGGCCCGGACCGCTCGTTCCTCTCCACACCTCGCCCTGGGGAACGACGGCCTACGTGCTCGAAGGCACGATCACCTTTGTCTCGGCAACCGAGCAGCACACGCTCACGCCAGGCGCGAGCATCACAATCACGCCAGGCACTCCATATACGTGGAACGCTGCCGCGCCAGGTGCCCGCATACTGGCGTTCACAACCGGGGACGGCGCGGGATCATTCTTTGCCGACATCGCACGACTGCCCCGGGATCGCACAATGGATGAAACGATGTCAGCCATGGCTGACATCGCACACCGACATGGTGTTTCCGTTGGGACAAGCCCCAAGTCAGCTATCGGGTGATAGCGGCAACCTCATGGATCACGAAGCTAGGTGGTACGCAATCGAGCAGGAACGGCTACATCTCGCTGACATGCTCGAGTCACTTACCCCCAACGAATGGGACGCTCCCTCACTGTGCGAGGGATGGCTCGTACGGGACGTCGCGGCACATGTCGCTCTGGGCGCTAACCCGCCGCTCCGCGCCGCCGCACGAGAAGCCATCCGCAACTACGGCCGCTTCAACAAAATGAACCAGGCGCTCGGAATCGCCTACGGCAGTCACCCCGAGGACCAGATCGTCGCGGCGCTGCGCAAGCATGCGGCGTCACGCAAACTTCCGCCGTTAACCAATCAGCGAAACATTCTCGCCGACACACTCATCCACGCCCAGGACATCGCTCTCCCCCTCAGCCGCGATCATCACATGCCAGTCGAACTCGCGCGCGACAGCGCCGACCGGCTCTGGGAGATGATCTGGCCGATGTGGGCGAAACGGCGCTACCGCGGAGTCCGCTTCACCGCGACCGACACCGACTGGACTGCAGGACGCGGCTCCGACGTGCATGGCCCGATCAGCGCATTGTTGATGGTGCTCGGCGGACGTCGTGCCACACTTTCGCACCTCAGCGGAGATGGGCTCCCCGACCTCACCCGGCGCGTGTGACGTTCGGGGCGACGGCGTTCTCGAGCGCCTCACCGCGCAGGAACCGGCCGGTTTCCGCAGCAACTATCTTTGCCGCGTTGTGCGCGGTCTGTTTGCTGGCTCCTGCGAGGTGTGTGACTTCGTCTGCTGAATGGCGGGGTTCTTCGGTCGCTTCGTGGCGGGGTCAGGTGACACCGATGACCAGGGTGCTCTGTGCGGCTTCGATGACGTCGTTGGTGATGGTGTCGAGTTCGTTGATCTTCAGGACCCGCTGGATCTGGGGGAAGAGGCGTTCGAGGAGCCGGAAGTTGCCGCGGGTGATCCGTGCGATGGCTGCGATGGCTTGGGCGTCGGTGAAGTCGTCGGGGTCGAGGGTCTTGCCGAGGGATCGCCAGTGTCGCTCGAGGACGAACAGCAGTTCGTCTTGTCCCAGGGGCCGGTACTGGTGGGCGAAGCCGACTCGGCTGTAGAACTGGGGGTAGTGGCTGAACTGCTTCTCCAGGCCGGGCATGCCGATCAGGATCAGGGCGATGTCGTCGCGGTCGTAGCGATCGCGCAGCAGTTCCAGAGCGGCGGGACGCAGTCGTTCGGCCTCGTCGACGATGATCAGCTCCACGTAGTTCCTGCCGTGTCGCCATCCCCAGGCCTCGGGAGTGGCCGTGCCGGGAGGTACGAGGTGCTGCTCGATGCACATGTTGGTGCGGGTGATGGCTTGGGTCAGCTCGTCCTTCAGGGTCCGCGGGGTGGTCAGCACGCTGGGGGTGTAGAGCACGGTGCGGCTCCGGTTCAAGGCGGCGTAGATCTTGGCGTCGTTGTCGGAGCGCGGCCCCCAGTAGGTCAGCAGGTCATGAGCCTTCTCGTAGTGTGCGTAGCGGCGCGCGGAGAGTGTCTTTCCTACGCCGGCTGATCCGAAGCACAAACCGATGGTGTGCCCGCGGCGCACGGCGTCGGCGAACTCGGTGAAGCGGCGGTGCTCCTTGGTGACGATGAAGCGCTGGCTCACCTGAGGTCCTCCTTGTAGATCTTCAACGCCGACCTCGGCGCCGGAGCCGGTGCTTCGGTGATCCGTGGCGTCTCGGTAGGTGCGGCCACGAGGGCGATGCGTTCGTTGATGCCGGCTCGCAGCGCCCGGCGGCGGGCGTTGCGCGCGGCCTGGATCTCCTTGAGGCTGACCTTCTGGTCGTGGTGCTCTTGGTTGACGGCCTTGCAGACGAATTCGTCGTGATCGAAGACGCGGATCTCGGTGATGTCGCGGGGGTCGTAGCGGATCACGACCGAGCGTCCGACGTAGCCGGCCAGAGTTGGCGAGACGTAGCGCAGGCCCTGGAAGCGGATGCCATCGCGGCGCACGACGCGGGTCTTGGCGACGGTCAACAGCAGTCTGTCGAGGTCTTCCAGGCTCTCGGGCATTCGGGGCAGCCAGCCATCGGCGATCCACGCGCTGCGCGGGGAGGTTCCGAGCTCGCTGTGCGTGCGGTCGTTGTAGGTGGCCACGAACGCCTCCAGGGCGCTATCGAGGGCGGCCAGGGACAGTTTCGGTGTCGGCCAGGGGTGCCCTTCGGTGATGTGTCCGGGCAGGGTGGCGAGTAGCTCGGTGTTGATGGTGCCGAAGAACCGCTCGATCTTGCCCCGTCCCTGGGGTCGGGCGACGGTGGAGTGGATCAGTCGGATGTGGAGGTCGACGGCGGTGTGGGCGAGCTGGTCACTGGTGAAGTCGCTGCCGTGGTCGACGTAGAGCACGTCGGGCAGGCCGCACATCGGCCAGGCCGGGTCGGTCTTGTGCCAGATCGCTTGGCGCAGCGCCAGGGCGGTGTTCATCGCCGACGGTGCGCCCAGGAAGACTGTGTAGCCGCAGACCGCCCGGGAGCAGTCGTCGAGGATCGTTGTCAGCCATGGCCGTGCGGGCTTGCCGTCGGTGCCCACCACCAGGATGTCGAGCATGGTGTGATCGGATTGCCACATCGCGTTGGGCAGCTCTGCTTGCCGGCGTAGCACCAGCTCGTGCTTGTCGCGGTAGGACGCTGCGCCCTCCAGGGCGAGGGTGACCATGCCGGGATCCAGGGTCCGCACGATGTCCCACACCACCGAGTAGGAGGGGACCGGCCATCTCCGGGCGGCGCAGATGCCGGTGACTTTGCGGTTGATGGTGGCGATGGCCGGCCGCGGCTTGCTCAGTGCCAGGCCCTCGATCAGGTGGACGAGGTCGGGCGGAAGGCGGCGGGAGCCGGTGTCCGCTCGCGAGGCTGTCTCCAGTCCGGCGTAGCCGTCGGCGCGGTAGCGGGCGTGCCAGCGCTCCAGGGTCCGCAGCCCAACATCGGTCTCGCGAGCTAAGCGCGCGAGGGGCACCTGGTCCTCGACGTGGAGCCTGAGGATTCGCCACCGCGCTCGAGCGTCCACGACGCACCTACTGCAAGGCGTTCTCGCGCCCGCGCTCGGCGCGCTGAAGGGCGCGGTAGACCGTGGAGCGGCCCACGCTGAACAGCTCGGCCAGCTCGCCCACGGTGTGCTCGTCGGCGGCATGTAGCTGGACGAGGTGAGCTTCTTGCCGGGGGGTGAGTTTCGGTGACTTCCCGCGCAGCCGGCCCTTGGCCTTGGCGACCTTCATCCCCTCGCGGGTGCGGGCACGGATGAGGTCGGCTTCGAATTCGGCGACCATCGCCAGCACGTTGAACAACAGTTTCCCCATCGGGTCGGTCGGGTCGTACACCGATCCGGCGATGCTCAGCTTCACTTCCCGCGCCGCGAGGTCGTCGGCGATCTGGTGGGCATCACGGACCGAACGCGCCAGCCGATCGAGCTTGGTGACCACGAATGTATCGCCGTCCCGACACGCTGCCAGCGCCTGCTGCAGGCCCTCACGGTCGGCGTTGCGGCCCGTGAGCCCGTGATCGACGTAGATGCGCTTGGGATCGACGCCGAACGCCGCGAGTCCGTCACGCTGCGCGGTCAGGTCCTGCTCGTCGGTGGAGACTCGGGCATAGCCGACCTTCAAGGGGGACATGCTCCCCAGTGTGTCATATAGCCTCCCTTCACCGGACAGTTCACCGGACGGGTCTTACGGGACAGCCCGCCAGGCGTGCCGTCGTTCCTCTCTGTCAGGTTCAGAAGTGGGCTTCACTAATGTCAGAAGCGCGCTGCACTCGATTCCCCCGTCGTCTCCGCGTCGATGAGTAGTCATCGACAGCGACCTTGATCAGTCCGGCTTCACGCCGGTGGGATGCTCGGTCCAGCCTTGTTCTTGTTAGCCGGTTCTGTCACACGGTCCGGCCCGGCGAGCCCGTTGAGATCTGGTTCGTCGAAGGTCACTGATGTCGCGGGCTGCGCGCGGGAGCTTTGCCTCGACGGGGTGCCTTCTCCTAGCAGGGAGGAGCGAGCCCCGGGCCTTTCCATTCTCTCCGGTCAGGCCTTAGCGGTGTCTGACTTGGGTGCTGGTCTTGGGGTGGTCCTGGAGGGATGAAGCGTTAGGAACGCTGCGGCGCTTGCCGTGCCCGTCGGAGCAGGGGTGGCCTGGTCGTCGGTGCCGTTGTGGTCTTCGCTGAGGCTGTAGAACCAGGTGATGTGGTGGTGTAGGGCGTCGGCGGCGTCGTGGCCGCGTCGGTCTCGGAAGGCTTCCAGGATGGTTTTGTGCTGGTCTTGAAGGGTGCACCGTACGTCGGTCCAGTTGGGTAGGCCTGCGACGGTTTCCTGGACATAGCTGATGGTGGCCTGGCGGAGGGAGTCCATGATGGTTTCGACCACCACGTTTCCGGCCAGGGAGCTGAGCAGGGTGTGGAACTGGGAGTCGTGTTCGTGGAACCACCCGGAAGGCAGATCCGGGTCATCCATGGTCTGGAGCAGTTCAGCGGCCTGGTTCAGGATTTCTGACCGCTGATCGGAGTCTGGGGCGGCGGCTGCGTCGAGGGCCGACTGGGTTTCCAGCAGGAGTCGTGTTTGGACGATGTCCTGGACGGGCAGGGAGCGGGTGGCGATGTGCATGCGCAGCGCCCAACCCAGGGCCTTGGAGGGTTCGGAGATGACCACGGCGCCGGCGGAGGGTCCGGAGCCGGTGGCCGAGCGCACCAGGCCCATGGCGTCGAGGATGCGGACCGCTTCGCGGACGGAGGCGCGGGAGATCCCGAATTGTTCGGCGAGGTGGCGCTCTCCGGGCAGTTTGTCGCCCACGCTGAGGTGTCCGGTGCGCAGTTGGGCCTCTATCCAGTCGAGGACCAGGGTGTAGGCGGCGGGGGCTGATGGCACGGACGGCTCCTGGGGTAAAGGGGTAGGACCTCATTCTAGAGAGGCTCACCGATCCCCGGACCGTGGGCTGGTCTGGCCCACAGTCCGGGGATGGGCCCGCGGGTTTAGGTCCTCACCCGCTCGGTCCGGAGCGGGGCGGGGGTGTTGTGCCGCATCATCCACCACGCGACTAGGGCCAGCCCGGCCAGCAGCAGGACGAGCATGATGGTCCCGGGGTTGGCCCCGAGGCCGTGGATGAACAGGTAGGCCACCACACCGCCGGCCAGGCAGTAGTAGGTGGTGACCAGGATGGTCTGGCGCAGCAGGTCACCCTCTCGGCCCAGGAGGCCGACGGTGGCGGAGGCGGCGACGATGTTGTGGATGGAGATGGGGTTGCCGCCGGCGCCACCGACGGCCTGGGCGGCCACGACGAGTTCGGGTTGGGGCACGCCGATCTGGACGCCGGTGGAGAACTGGAACTGGGAGAAGGTCAGGTTCGAGACGGTGTTCGATCCGGCAACGAAGGCGCCCAGGGCCCCGATCCAGGGTGCCAGCAGCGGCCAGGCGCCCCCCGAGATCGCCGCGGCCCCTTCGGCGAGGGTGACCGGCATGCTGGACAGTCCCGAGGCGTTCAGTTCCGGGCCGGACTGGATGAGTACCCGCACCAGGGGCAGGGCGAAGAGCAGGGCCACGGCGGTGCCGGCCAGCTGGCGACCCGAGACCTTCAGGGTGCGCAGGACCTGTTGGCCGTTCATGCGGTGCAGCAGGTAGGCGAATACCGCGGAGAGGATCAGCAGCAGGGCCGGAGAGTAGAACGGTTCGATGCGGGTGCTGACCCCGGTGCCGAGGATGTTCTCCACAGGGATGGCCAGGCTGCGCAGGAACTCGGTCACGGGGGTGACGATCCGGGTGATCACCAGCAGTGCGGCGAGCAGGGCGTAGGGCGCCCAGGCCCGGACCAGGCTCATCTTCCGGGACACCGGCGGGACCTTCTCGGGGTCCAGGGTCCCGGTCCAGCGCCCGACCCAGGAGTCCCGGGGGCCAAAGTCGAAGTGGTCCTTGGGCATCAAAAAGCCCTTGCTGGAGGTGAACATCACCAGTGCCAGGCCGATCAGCCCGCCGAACAGGGACGGGAACTCCGGGCCGAGGAAGCGGGCCACGAGGGTGTAGGGCACGGTCATGGCCAGGGAGGCGTAGATCGCGAAGGGCCACACGGCCAGCCCGTCGCGGAAGCGGCGCTCGGGTCCGAAGAAGCCGGTGAGCAGGCAGACCAGGATCAGCGGGATGAGGATGCCCACGATCGCGTGCATGACCGCCACGGAGAACCCGATCGAGTCAACGAACTCCGGCATGCTCAGCCCAAGCACGCTCGCCCGTTCGCTTACCGCCGGGTCACCGCCCAGCCCGTTGGCCACCCCGACCAGGATGGGGGTGCCGACCGCCCCGAAGCTCACCGGGGTGGACTGGACGATCAACCCGACCATGACGGCGGCCATCGCGGGAAAGCCCATCGCCAGCAGCAGCGGGGCCACGACCGCGGCCGTGGTGCCGAACCCGGAGACGCCCTCGATGAAGCTGCCGAAGAGCCAGCCGATGATGATCGCCTGGACCCGCCGGTCCGAGGAGATGTTGTCGAACCCGGCCCGGATGGTGGCCATCGCCCCGCCCACGGTCAGGGCCGAGAGCAGCAGCAGGGCCCCGAAGACGATGTACAGCAGGGTGAGGGCCACGATGAGGCCCTCGATGGAGGCGGCGATCACCCCGGCCGGACTCATCTGCCAGACGGTCAGCGCGATGGCCACGACCGCCACATACCCCACGGGCATGGCGTACTTCGCGGGCCAGCGGAATCCGGCCAACAGCACGCCCACCAACAGCAGGGGCAGCAGCGCTAGAAGGCTCAGCACGGCGAGATTGTCCACGAGGGGTGTCCTTTCTGGGGACAGGATCTGGCGGGGCCCGCCATCGAGGCGCAATGCCTCGACGCCGGCCGGCAGGGGTTGCAGCGAAAGGATCCCGACACCGCCCCGGCTGTGGTCGGACCACAGTGGTCAGGTCACATAAGTTATATGAGGTGCATCACACCGGTCAACCCCCACCGGCGCGGCGTGCCGTCGGGCGGGCCACCGGACACCCCGTCTGGCCCCTCGTTGGGCGCCGCCCCTGGGTGGCACCCGGACGCTCGGGCGGGCATCTAAGGGGGCGCTAGAACCGGACGCCGGGAGAGGGCGTGGTTGTGCGGTGCCTCACACTGCCCTACAGTGGTCAGACCACACGGTCTGCTGGGCCGTCCAGCACTGCTCCCCGACGGAGGTCGCATGAGAATCGCCTTGTTCGCCACGTGCATCGTGGACGCGATGTACCCGCGGGTCGCCCTGGCGACCGTGCGGGTCCTGGAGCGGCTGGGCCACGAGGTGGTGTTCCCGCCCGGGCAGGGGTGTTGTTCGCAGATGCACGTCAACAGCGGCTACCTACAGGACGCGCTGCCGGTGGTGCGCAACCACGTGAAGGCCTTCAATGCCGCGGACTACGACGTCGCGGTGGCGCCCTCGGGGTCCTGTGTGGCCTCCCTGGGGCACCAGCAACCGATGGTCGCCCGGGCCGGCGGGGACGAGGATCTGGCTCGGCGGGCCGAGGCGGTGGCCGGGACCACTTATGAGCTCTCCCAATTGCTGGTGGACGTGCTCGGGGTGTCCGATGCCGCCGAGCAGCTGGGGTCGTGGTTCCCGCACACGGTGACGTATCACCCGTCCTGCCATGGGATGCGGTTGCTGCGCCTGGGTGACCGGCAGAAGGACCTGGTGCGCTCGGTGGCCGGGGTGGAGTTCACCGAGTTGCCCGACGCCGAGGAGTGTTGCGGGTTCGGCGGCACGTTCTCGTTCAAGAACCCGGATGTGTCCGCGGCGATGGCCGAGGAGAAGATCGGCAACATCACCGCCACCGGCGCCCAGGTCTGCACCGGTGGGGACGCCTCCTGCCTGATGCACCTGGGCGGGGCGATCTCCCGCACCGGTGCGGGGGTGGCCACCGTGCACTTCGCCGAGATCCTGGCCTCCACCCGGCAGAACCCGCTGGAGGTGACCGGGCCGGTGGAGCTGTCCATCCCCGGCCCGACCGGACGACGCCACCGGACCCAAGCCGCCACCGGTTCGACCGCCGGTTCGGCCAGTAGTGATGCCCCCGCGGCCGTGGCCGCCGATTCAGGAGAGAGCCGATGAGCCGCACCGCCCTCGGGATGCCCGCCGTCCGCCCCGTGCGCGGGCACGGGAATCTGCACGCCGAGACCGCCTTCCCGGCCGCGGCCCGGGCCGAGATGGGCAACACCCAGATGCGGGCCAATATCCGCCACGCCACCCACACGATCCGCGGCAAGCGCGCCAACGTGGTCAACGAGCTCCCGGACTGGCAGGCGCTGCGCTCGGCCGGTTCGGCCCTCAAGGAGTCGGTGATGGCGAACCTGCCCGAGCTGTTGGAGCAGTTCGAGGCCAACGTCACCGCCCGCGGCGGCACCGTGCACTGGGCCCGGGACGCCGCCGAGGCCAACCGGATCATCACGAACCTGGTCCAGGCCACCGGCAGCACCGAGGCCATCAAGATCAAGTCCATGGCCACCGCGGAGATCGACCTGGAACGCCACCTGGCCGAGCACGGGATCACCGCGACCGAGACCGACCTGGCCGAACTGATCGTCCAGCTGGGCCACGACCGTTCCTCTCACATCCTGGTCCCGGCCATCCACAAGAACCGCCACGAGATCCGCGAGATCTTCCTGCGGGAGATGACCGAGACCGACGAGACCCTCACCTCCGAGCCGCGCGACCTGGCCGAGGCCGCCCGCGCCCACCTGCGCGAGAAGTTCCTCTCCACCAAGGTCGCGATCTCCGGGGCGAACTTCGGAGTCGCCGAGACCGGCACGCTGACCGTGGTGGAGTCCGAGGGCAACGGGCGGATGTGCCTGACCCTGCCCGAGACGCTGATCACCGTGATGGGCATCGAGAAACTCGTCCCCACCTTCGCCGACCTGGAGGTCTACCTGCAGTTGCTGCCGCGGTCCTCCACGGGTGAGCGGATGAACCCCTACACCTCGATGTGGACCGGGGTCACCCCCGGGGACGGGCCCCAAGACGTGCACGTGGTGCTGCTGGACAACGGCCGCTCCGCGGTGCTCTCGGACCCGGCCGGCCGCTCGGCGTTGCACTGCATCCGCTGCTCGGCCTGCTTGAACGTGTGCCCGGTCTACGAACAGGCCGGCGGACACGCCTACGGCTCGACCTACCCCGGCCCGATCGGGGCGATCCTCTCGCCCCAGCTGACCGGGATCACCTCGGCGGAGAACGCCTCCCTGCCGTACGCCTCCACCCTGTGCGGGGCCTGCTACGACGTGTGCCCGGTGAAGATCAACATCCCCGAGATCCTCGTGCACCTGCGCGACGAGGACGTGCGCACCAAGCACGGCCAGCGCCCCGCCGTCGACGCGGTCCCCACCGAAGACGGCGCCACCGCCGCCCTTCAAACTCCGGCCGGCCCCCAAGCCGCCGCCGAGAACACCGGCGGTGGCCGCAACACCGGACCGGCGTCGGGACCGGCCCCGGGCCGGGTGCGCCGGTTGTTCCAGCGGCTGCCGCACCCGCCGTCCGAGATGGACCTGATGATGAAGGGCGCCTCGATGGTGATGTCCTCCGGACGGCGCATGGCCCTGGCCGAGCGGGCCCTGCCCCTGGGCCGGGCCGTGGCCGGCCACGACCGACGCATCGGCTGGCTGCCCGGCATGGCCGGCGGCTGGACCGACGTCCGCGACATCCCAGCACCGCCCCGCGAGTCCTTCCGCAACTGGTGGGCCCAACACGCCGACGAAACGCAAGACCGGGTCCGCGCGGACGGGACGGTACCCGACACCGACCCAGCCCAACCTACCGACCCGCACCAGTTGAAGGAGGGCGACCGATGAGCACCGACGCCAAGACCGAGATCCTGGCCCGCATCCGCGGCGCCCTGGCCGACCAGCCCACCGCCCCGACGGTGGAACGCATCTACCGGACCGTCTCAGACCGGCCCGCCGCGGAAGTCCTGGAGATGCTCGAGGACCGGCTCGTCGACTACAAGGCCACGGTCCACCACGAGAACGTGGAAACCCTACCGGCACGCATCACCGAGCTGCTGGGCTCATCCGCCCGGTACGTGGTCCCCGCTGGCCTGGACCCATCCTGGCTGCCGGCCGACACCGACACCCTCCAGATGATCCGGGAGTCCACGGATGAACGCGGACAGGTGCTCGGGGTCCGAGAACTCAATGCCGTGGACGCCGTGGTCACCTCCTCCACCGTGTCCTGCGCCGAGACCGGCACGATCTTCCTCACCGCCCGCCCCGACGAGGGACGCCGGGCCATCAGCCTGGTCCCGGACCACCACATCTGCGTGGTGCCGGCCGCATCGGTGGTGGAACTGATCCCCGAGGCCCTGTCCCGGGTGGAGCCCATCGCGCCGATCACCATGATCTCCGGACCCTCGGCCACCTCAGATATCGAGCTCGAACGTGTCGAGGGCGTCCACGGCCCACGCCGGCTCGACGTCATCCTGCTCGGCTAATACCCTCACCCCGAGGCCTGCCGGCCGTCGGGACCTGCCGGCCAGTGGCCTGCCCGCGGTGGGGCCGATCACCGCGGCGGGGCCTCACCGCGCCCCGAGACCGGGTGGTGCCCGGCCTTCCTGTACCTTTCGACAGCTCCGTGCGCCTTCCGAGTGCTCACGGCAGCGGAACGGAGTGATGTTCGTGTTCCAGAAGATCCTTGTGGCCAATCGCGGCGAGATCGCCATCCGGGCGTTCCGGGCGGCCGTCGAGCTGGGGGCCCAGACCGTGGCGGTCTTCCCCTATGAGGACCGCAACTCCCTGCACCGGCAGAAAGCCGACGAGGCCTACCAGATCGGCGAACGGGGCCACCCGGTCCGGGCCTACCTGGACGTGGAGGAGATCCTCCGGGTCGCCATCGAAGCCGGGTGTGATGCGATCTACCCGGGCTACGGTTTCCTGTCCGAGAACCCGGAGTTGGCCCGGGCGGCCGCGGCGGCGGGCATCACCTTCGTCGGCCCGGCGGCGGAGATCCTGGAACTGGCCGGCAACAAGGTGCAGGCGCTGCGGGCCGCCAAGCGGGCCGGGATCCCGACCCTGGATTCCTCGGAGCCGTCCTCGGACGTGGAGTACCTGCTGGGCGAGGCCGAGCGGATCGGGTTCCCGGTCTTCGTCAAGGCGGTAGCCGGCGGCGGCGGCCGGGGCATGCGCCGGGTGGAGACCGCCCGGGAACTGCCCGAAGCCCTGGCCGCGGCGATGCGCGAGGCCGACACGGCCTTCGGGGACCGGACCATGTTCGTGGAGCAGGCAGTGTTGCGCCCGCGGCACATCGAGGTCCAGGTCCTGGCCGATGCCACCGGCGAGGTAGTGCACCTGTTCGAACGGGACTGTTCGGTGCAGCGCCGGCACCAGAAGGTCGTGGAGATCGCCCCGGCCCCGAACCTGGATGAGGAGATCCGTCAGGCCCTGCACACCGACGCGGTGCGCTTCGCCCGTGAGCTGGGCTACGTCAACGCCGGCACGGTCGAGTTCCTCGTGGACACCGCCGGGGACCGTGCCGGTCAGCACGTGTTCATCGAGATGAACCCCCGCATCCAGGTCGAGCACACGGTCACCGAGGAGATCACCGACGTCGACCTCGTGGCCTCCCAGCTGCGCATCGCCGCGGGCCAGACCCTGGATGAGCTCGGGATCCGGCAGGAGGACCTGCGGATCCGGGGCGCGGCGATGCAGTGCCGGATCACCACGGAGGACCCGGCCAACGGGTTCCGCCCCGATGTGGGTCGGATCTCCGCCTACCGTTCGGCCGGCGGGGCCGGGGTGCGCCTGGACAGCGGCACCGTGTACGCGGGCGCACAGATCTCCCCGCACTTCGACTCGATGCTGGTCAAGCTCATCTGCCGCGGCCGGGACTACGCCACCGCCGTGCGCCGAGCCCGGCGCGCCCTGGCCGAGTTCCGCATCCGCGGGGTGGCCACCAACATCCAGTTCCTCCAGGCAGTGCTGGCCGACCCACAGTTCCTGGCCGGGGACGTGGCCACCGACTTCATCGAGTCCCGCCCCGAGCTGCTCCAGGCCCGGGTCTCCGCCGACCGGGCCACCAAGCTCCTGACCTGGCTGGCCGAAGCCACGGTTAACCAGCCCCACGGCCCTCGGGTCGAGGGCATCGACCCGCGCACGAAGCTGCCCCATTACCCCGGGGACAAACAGGACGAGCCGATGCGCTCCCCCTTCGACGGGCCCTCCGGGCACACTCCGCCGACGGGGTGGCGCCAGGTCCTCCAGGACACCGGTCCCGTCGGTTTCGCCCGGGCGTTGCGTGCACAGCAGGCGGTGGCCGTGACCTCCACGACGTTCCGGGATGCCCACCAGTCCCTGCTGGCCACCCGGGTGCGCACCCGGGACCTGCTGGCCGCCGCCCCGGCCTACGCCCACACCCTGCCCCAGCTGCTCTCGGTCGAGGCCTGGGGCGGGGCGACCTACGACGTCGCGCTGCGGTTCCTGGGTGAGGACCCTTGGGACCGGCTGGCGCGCCTGCGCGAGGCGATGCCGAACATCCCCATCCAGATGCTGCTGCGCGGGCGCAACACGGTCGGCTACACCCCGTACCCGACCGCAGTGACCGACGCCTTCGTCACCGAGGCCGCCTCGACCGGGGTGGACATCTTCCGCATCTTCGACGCCCTCAACGACGTCGAGCAGATGCGCCCGGCGATCGAGGCGGTCCGGGCGACCGGTACCGCGGTGGCCGAAGTGGCCCTGTGCTACACCGGCGACCTCAACAACCCCGCCGAAGACCTCTACACCCTCGACTACTACCTGGACCTGGCCGAGCAGTGCGTCCAGGCCGGCGCCCATATCCTGGCGATCAAGGACATGGCCGGACTGCTGCGCCCGGCCGCGGCCACGAAGCTCGTCACCGCCCTGCGCGCACGGTTCGAGCTGCCCGTGCATCTGCACACCCACGACACCGCCGGTGGGCAGATGGCCACCGTGATGGCCGCCGTGAATGCCGGGGTCGACGCGGTCGATGTCGCCGACGCCTCCATGGCCGGCACTACCTCCCAGGTCTCAGCCTCGGCCCTGGTCGCCGCCCTGGAACACACCGAGAGGGACACCGGGATCCCGCTGGACGCCGTCGCCGCCCTGGAACCCTATTGGGAGGTCATCCGCCGGATGTACGCCCCGTTCGAGTCCGGCCTGTCCGCCCCCACCGGGCGGGTCTACCGGCACGAGATCCCCGGCGGACAGCTATCCAACCTGCGCCAGCAAGCCATCGCCCTGGGCCTGGGCGAACGGTTCGAGGCCATCGAGGACATGTACACCGCCGCCAACGCCATGCTCGGCCGGCTCGTGAAGGTCACCCCGTCCTCCAAGGTCGTCGGCGACCTGGCCCTGCAACTGGTGGGCATGGGCGTGGACCCGGCCCAGTTCGAGGCCGACCCGCAGAGCTTCGACATCCCCGATTCGGTCATCGCCTTCCTCGCCGGGGAACTGGGCACCCCGCCAGGGGGCTGGCCCGAACCCTTCCGTTCCAAGGCGCTCCAGGGCCGCAACGTCAAGGTGGGCGTGACGGAGCTGTCCGCCGAGGACACCGGGGCACTGGCCGCCGACTCAACGACCCGGCGGGCCACCCTGAACCGGTTACTTTTCCCCGGCCCGACCCGGGACTTCGAGACCGGCCAGGCCAAGTACGGAGACCTGTCCGTGCTGCACACCCGCGACTTCCTCTATGGCCTCACCACGGAACACGAACACGTGATCTCCCTGGGCACCGGCGTGCGCCTGCTGGTGAAATTGCAGGCGGTCTCCGAGGCCGATGAGAAGGGCATGCGCACCGTGATGCTCACCCTCAACGGCCAGCCGCGCACCATCGACGTGCGAGACACCCACGCGGCTTCCATCGTGCCCGAGACCGAGAAAGCTGACCCCACCGCCCCCGGCCACGTTGCCGCACCCTTCGCCGGTGCCGTCACCGTCACCGTCACCGAGGGTGACACCATCGAGGCCGGAACCCAGGTCGCCACCATTGAGGCCATGAAGATGGAAGCCGCGATCACCGCACCCGTCGCCGGCACCGTGCAACGCGTCGCCCTTACCGGCGTCACCCAAGTCACCGGTGGAGACCTCCTGCTCGTGCTGCGCACGACCGACTAACAGGCCTCTCCCGGACGGGGCGCCCGTGACTGTCTGAGCGACGGATGAGAGTGGGGCACCGCTGCAGCGCGCTCCGCCAAAAGTGCTCAACCCCGCCTTCCCCGAGCACCGCAGGGTGGTCAGCGGCGTTGGGCCAGCACCTTCTGTCCGGCTTCGCGCAGTTCCCCGGTGGGTGAGACGTGGCGGTAGAGCGTCTGGCGGGTGATGCCGAGCTCCTTGCACAGGGCCCCGACGTTGGTGTCCTTGTTCCCCATGGAGGCCATGGCCAGGCGGATCTTGGCCGGGGTCATCTTGTGGGGCCGGCCGCCGGTGCGGCCCCGGGCGCGGGCCGAGGCCAGGCCGGCCTTGGTGCGTTCGGAGATCAGCTCGCGTTCGAACTCGGCCAGCGCGGCGAAAATCCCGAACACCAACTTGCCCGAGGCGGTGGTGGTGTCGATCGCCGCGCCCTGGCCGGTGAGCACCTTCAGGCCCACACCGCGCTCGGTGAGCTCGTGCACGATGTTGACCAGGTGCCGCAGGTCCCGGCCGAGCCGGTCCAGCTTCCACACCAGTAGGGTGTCCCCGTCCCGCAGCGCCTTCAGGCAAGCGGCCAGGTGGGGGCGGTCGTCGGTCTTGCCGGAAGCCTTGTCCTCGTACAGGGCTTTCAGCTTCACGCCGGCTTCGAGGAGGGCATCGCGTTGTAGGTCGGTGGTCTGGGACCCGTCGGCCTTGGACACCCGCATGTACCCGACGAGCACCGTGCACCTCCACTGTCATTTATTTGTTCGTTTTCGTGACAGAAGATCCGCAGCATCAAGAACTCAGGGAAGATGTCACATAATCCGTCATCTATTCTATGTCTTACAGACGGTGTGGATCATTCATTGGTGACAGGTACTCCAAGGGGATGCCGAGCTTGGTGAAACTGCCCCGTACTTCGCGAACGATGTGGTCGTCCTCGCCGCGGTACATGGTGCAGAAGTTGAAGAGCTGCCGGGCGGTCTCCGGGGTGGTCCGGGCTTCTTCGACGGTGGCGTCCAGGGAGTCCTTGATCTCCTGCCAGCGCAGAGCAGTGGGGTCCATCGTCTGGTGAGGGCGGCCGGGGTCGCGGGTCATATTCGGTGGCGGGAGGAACAGTGCGGCTTCGTGTCCGAGGCCGGCGAGGACCCGAGTCTCCAGTAGGTGGATCGCGGTGGCAGCGGCTTCCAGGGACTGGGTTTGCTGCTGGTCGGTGAGGTGCTCGTACGGACGCCACGGGTGCTGGCCGGCGCGGACCGGGTGGCCAGCGCGTTCCCACACCTCGCGGGTCAGTCGCCCGTAGGTACCGCATTCGGTCAGGGTCGCGCCGAGCTCATCGAGCAGGGTCCTGAGCAGCCGGAACCAGATGCCGGCGTGCACGCGATGCCGGGGCAGGGCGACGTGACCGGTGGTGAGGGCCTGCCAGGTCCGTTCGTCCATCCGCCGGATCGCTGCGTTGACCGGCCGCGGTGCGGGCCCGCCCAGGGAGGTGTGCCAGATGTCGTGGTACCCGACCGGGCCGTTGTAGCGCTCCAGTCGGCAATGGTGGACGGGGCAGGAGAGCATCAGCGGCACCAACCACGTCAGCTGGTAGGGGCAGGGCGGACTGGATTCCATCGTGCAGAGAGGACAGGCCCGGTGTTGCCAGCCGGCATCCGTGGGCGCCCAGGGGCGCCAGTGATCCACGGCGCGGTCCCGTCGCCTGCCCGGGGGCAGCAGCACCGTCAGTTGGCGGGTGTAGGTGGTGTAGGCCTGTGCCGCGGGCTGGAGTTGGTCCAGCAGCCACGGGGTCTGCCCGTTCAGGGTCATGGCCCGGATGGTGTCGGTAGCTGCCCCGGTCCGGGCCGCCAGGTGGTCGATGAACCCTTCCGGGGGGACCGTGTCGAGGTCCTCGGGGCAAGAGAGGCAGTATCCGAGGTCGAGGACGAGGTCCTGGACCTCGGCCCCGTGGCGGTGGGCGATCCGGCGCAGCCAGGAGGTGAGTGCCTCACCGGGGACGGGCGCCGGATGCACCGGCCACCGGGTCACAGCAGCTCGCGTTCGAAGACCCGTCGGCGCTCGGTCGGCCCCAAGTAGTCGGCCATTGTCAGCGTCCGGTGATTGATTTCTTCCAAACCGGACTCGACGGCGGCCACCGCGGCCGTGGTGAGCAGGTGGGCCAGTTCCCCGATGGTGCCCTCGCTGCGGGCCAGCAGGTAGCGGGCCATGTCCTCGGTGTCGATCACCGAGGGCCGGCGCAGGGGGAAGGCTGCGGCGAAACTGGCCAGCAGGGATCTGGCCTGGTCGTCGGCCTCCCACAATGGGAGCACGAAGGGCTCGAACCGGTTCTCCAACTGGTCATCCGAGCGCACAGCCAGATAGGCCTCACGGGTGCCGACCCCGACCAGCGGGATGCGCAGCTCGTTGCCCAGAAACCGCAGCAGGTTCAGGAACTCCCGCCGGGAGTCCCCGCGGCCGGCCAGCACGTTGTGCAGCTCATCGACGACCAGCATCCGCGCCCCCACCTCACGCAGCAACGACAAGGCAAGGTGTTCGAGTTCGACGACGCGCGGGCGGGGCCGCAAGGGCGCCCCGAGGGCGGCCAGGATCGCGGTATAGAACCGCAGAGGTGAGGGCTCCGAGGGCATCTGCACGCACACCACCGGGATCTGCTCCCGGTCCGGTTCGGAGGTGGGCGGATGCTGGCGGCGGAAGCGTTCGATGATCATCGACTTGCCATTGTTCGTCGGCCCGACCAGCAGCAGATCCGGCATCCGCTGCTTCGGCGGCCAGCCGAGCAGGGTCTCCAGACGCTCGACGGCCTGGACGGCCTTGGGGTAGCCGATCCAGCGGTCGGCCCGGATCAGCTGGACCCGCTCGGCGGCCGGTAACCGCGCCACCGGCTGCGCGGCCGGGTGCAAGTGCGACAGATCCAGCGGCTCGTCCTCCTCGGCGTTCACCATTGCTCGATCTCCTCAAACCGGGCCACCGGCCGTCCCACCGTTTCCAGGTCCGTCGGCGGAACAGGGGGTGCCAACGCCGGCGTCGGCGGCGTGGTGGTTCCGGCGTGGGTGCGGCGTTGCCTCTGGCGGCGGGTGCGCTTGGTGGCCTTCTGGGCGGTCTCGGCGATGGTGCGCATCTGCTCGATCATCCGGAACAGGCCCGCCTCGTCCACCTGGCTGGCACCCCGCTCGCGCAGCCGGGCCAGGGCCTGGCGGTGTTCCCACACACTGACCGCCGGGTTCGACAACGCCCGGTACGGGACCTCGAGGTACCCGGCGCCCTCGGGGTCCAGCACCCAGATCCGACTGATATCACGCGGATCCCGACGAATCAGAAACCGCTCCAGCCGATCACGGCGGGCGATCCAGGGCTTGAGCGCGTTGGCGAAGTAGTGGACATGGTCGATCACGAACCCGGTACGGGTGAGCCTGCGGCGGAACACGGGCAGGAAGTCCACCAGGAACGCGCTCGGGTTCGCCGTCGTCGCCGGAGGACCAGTGCTCGCCACTGCCTCGGCCCACCGGCCGGCCGGGGTCTGACCCAGCGTGGAATGCACCGTGCCGTGATACGTGGCCACCGCCAACACCAACCACCGTTCCAGTTCCGCCACCGTCAGCGCGGCCATCTTCTCGGCGTCGTACGCTCCCCGCTCCACCGGGTTCGAGAACGTCGTGCCCGGCAATTCGTGGACCTGTTCCATGACCGTGCCGATGATCCGCTCCACGATCCCCCCGTAATGCGGCCGGCCCAGCGGGCGGTAGTCCACGGCGATGCCGTGCTGCTCACAGCCACGCTTGAGCGCCTCGCTCTTGAACTCCCGGGCATTGTCCACGTACAAGGCCTTGGGCTTGCCGCTCATCGGCCAGTCCGCATCCACACCCAGTTGCTCCAGCCAGGGCCGCTTATCCCTGGCCGCATGGGCCAGGCACAATCCGACCGACACCGCCGAGGGCGGTTCCAAGGTCACGACCATCCCGACCAGGCACCGGCTGAACTCGTCAATGGCCACCGTCAGGTACGGACGTCCGATCGGCTGTCGCTCACGGTCATCGACCACGATCAGATCGATGACCGTGTGATCGATCTGCACCCGGTCCAGGATCGTCTCGACCACTGGCACCTCGTCCCCGGCCGACTGCAACGGTCGGACGCTCTCGGGCCCGGCCCGTCGTCGGCCGACCTCGACCGGATTCAGCCGGGCGATCCGCGCGGCCACCGTATTCCGCGCCGGGGCCGGCAGACCCCGCGCCGCACAGGCCCGCACGATCTCCCGGTGCAGCGAGGCGATGCTGCGCTTCTGCCGCGTCAGGTACCGCTGCCGCACCAACTCACGGATGACCTGCTCCACGGGTTCCGCCAGGCGGGCCCCGCCCTTGCCACCGTCCGAGCGCCGGGGCACAAGATCGGTGACCAGACCCGAGCCCTGCCGGTACCGCTTCATTAGCACGTACACACGACGCCGTGAAATCCCCAGCTGCATAGCGGCTTCGTCCACGGCAGCCAAGCTCACCGGATCGCGCTCGGCCAGGCGACCGATCACCTGGGACCGCAATCGAGCCTGCTCCCACTCGGGCTCAGGCACCGCCAGCAAGCCCGAGGCAGCTATCTCGTTCTGGTCATCCTCCACGCCTGTCTCCTAGAGAACAGGACTACTGAGCAGACGCGACCCTAGTGCACAGGACTCCTGAACAACCAGAGTTCAGAACCCGACGACACTACCCCCGGGATCACGGGCCTGAGAGTGCAGTCGACTTCTGAAACTGACACTCTCGATAAGTAGCGGTGGTGTCCGGTGAGGGTTCCCCTTACGGGCATGCGATCTGGGCTGACGCCTGTGACCGAGTGTTCAGTGCGCGCTGTATAGTTCAGTTCATGCTGACTATTGCTTCGCGTCTCGACGTGATGAACCGCCTGGGTCGTGCACTGGCCGACCCCACTCGATCCCGGATCATCTTGACCCTGCTCGACCATCCCGCTTACCCGGCGGAACTGGCCCGAGATCTGGACCTGACACGCCCGAACGTGTCCAACCACCTGGCATGCCTGCGCGATTGCGGGATCGTCGTCTCCGAGCCCGAGGGTCGTCGGACACGATATGAGATCGCCGATTCGCACCTGGCGCAGGCGCTGACGGCACTGGTCGATGCCACCCTGGCAGTGGACGAAGACGCCCCGTGCATCGATCCCGCCTGCTCGCTTCCCGGATGCGACGCAGCTGGGGAGGGCGCATGATCCTCACCTCGGTCTTGCAGGCGATGGGCCTGTTCGCAGCGACCAACATCGACGACATCATCGTGCTCTCCCTCTTCTTCGCGCGAGGGGCAGGCCAGCGCGGCACTACCGCCCGCATTCTGGCCGGCCAGTACCTCGGATTCGCCGGCATCCTCGGTGCCGCGGTCCTGGTGACCATCGGTGCCGGAGCATTCCTGCCCTCGGCAGCCATCCCGTACTTCGGTCTCATCCCTCTGGGCCTCGGCCTCTGGGCCGCATGGCAGGCCTGGCGCGGAGACGATGACGACGATGACGACGAGGCCAAGGTTGCCGGCAAGAAGGTCGGCGTGTGGACAGTCGCAGGCGTCACCCTTGCCAACGGCGGCGACAACATCGGCGTCTACACCCCTGTCTTCCTCAGCGTGGAACCTCTCGCAGTAGTCGCCTACTGCATCGTCTTCCTCGCGCTCGTCGCGGTCCTGGTGGCCCTGGCAAAGTTCGTCGCCACCCGCCCCCCGATCGCCGAAGTGCTCGAACGCTGGGAGCACATCCTCTTCCCCATCGTTCTCATCGGCCTCGGCATCGTGATCCTCGTCAGCGGCGGAGCCTTCGGACTCTGACGTAGCGGCAGCGATCCAAACGGCCCCGACCGGGCGCACCCATCTCGGTTCAGACCGCGACACCTACCTGCAGCCAGTCCTGCGTGATCGCGGCAACAAGACCGCCACGGAGCGCTGCAAAAACCCCGCCACCAAGCGAACGAAGCCACATGCGAGGTGCGGTGTCATAACGATCCCGGGTGTGGCCAGCAGTCGCGAACCGACGGGAATCGGCTCTTCGGGAAACACGTCGAACGCTGCCCCGAAAAGGTGGCCGCTCTCCAGCGCGTCACATACAGCGTCGTAATCGAGCAGCCCCCCGCGCGCACAGTTGACGATGATGCTTCCGCTCGGCATCGCGGCGATCTCTTTCGTCCCGATCATTCCCGCATTGTCTTTGGTGAGCCGGGCATGCAGCGAGACAACCTGCGACCGGTTCAGCAGCTCATCGAGACCAACAAGCTCATCAACATCAGTCACAGCATCGGCCCGTATGTACGGGTCGTACACCAGCACCGTCGCACCGAAGCCCTTGAGGATACGGGCGACGCGCTTGCCGATGGCCCCGTAACCGACAAGCCCGACGCAGGAGCCTTCCAGCTCTACACCAACCTGGTCGTACTGGTAGTAGTCGCCGCGCCACACACCGCCCATCAGCTCGCTGTGAGTATTCGGAATGCGCCGGGCAGCTGCCATCATCATGGCGACAGTGTGCTCAGACGTCGCGACCGCGTTCCGTCCCGGCGCGCAAGTAACTGTTACGCCATGACGGGCGGCAGCTTCGATGTTCGCGTTTACCGGTCCGCCACGGCCCACCGCGAACAGTTCCAGATCGGGACACGCCGCGAGGATCCGTTCGGTGAGCGGCGCCATTTGGGTGACACAGATACGGACATCTTGCAGCGCCTCTATCATCTGTTCCTCGCTGCCGGACGCTTCGTCCACTTCTGCGATTCGTCCGAACGGTTCTACTGGCCACTGCAGTTCCAGCGTCGAGACGTCGATGTCGTTGCCGAGTTCCTGGTGCAGGGCGTCCGCTAGCAGGTCAGTGCGGACGAACTGGTCACCGGCGGCGAGAATGCGGACAGTCATGGGGTCATGTCCTTTCCAGGGTCGTATGCAGGGAAGTCGATGGGGGTGTTGTATTCGATCAGGGCAGCGTGTCCTGTTCCGTTCCAGCGGATCGTGGTGACACCACAGTTGCGCACTACGGGGAACATGTCGCGGTAGTGGCGCAGCGGGATGCCGAGCAGGTGACAGAGCACGAGGCGCTTCACTGTGCCGTGGCCGACCACAAGGACACGATCTGAAGGGTGCTTGTGGACAATGTCTTTCAGACAGTCGACCGCCCGTTCCGTTGCGTGGCGCGGATCTTCGCTGTCAGGAAGGTGCCCAGCGACGGGGTCCTGCTCGAAGGCGCGGCGGGCGTCTGGAAACTGCGTGAGCATTTCGCTGCTTGTTAGCCCTTCACCGGCACCAAAGTCGAGTTCGGCGAGCCGCTTATCCACGGATGCGGTCAGGCCGGTGGCCCGCTCGCAGGGTGCCGCGGTGTTGCGCGCCCGCTCCAGCGGCGACACCCAGATCGCGTCCAGGTGCGCTTGCTTGGCCCAGCTCGCCAGCTGGTCAGCTTGTTGGCGACCGCGTTCTGTCAGCGCGATATCGGTGCTTCCGGTGTAGCGGTTGTCGGCATGCCAGACGGTTTCTCCGTGCCGAACTAAAGTCAGGTCAGTCACCGGTTTCTCCTATTCTGCGCGTGGCGGGCGACCGAGTCCGGCAGCCAGCCCCGCTTGTGTAACTCGGCGATCAGCGTCAGATACGTGTCGTCGTGCAACGTCGCCTGATCGCCGCGGGGATCGAATGTGGTTGTTCGGCGCTCGATTCCGTTCGCAGCGTCGGCCAGCGATCCGGTTCCGGCTCGGGCGAGAATCGCCATTCCCGTCGCGGCATCGGCATGTTCGGGCACGACGATGGTTCGCTGTAAAACGTCGGCGCGCAATTGATTCCAATAGCTGCTTCGCGCACCGCCACCGGTGACGCTGAGCGTGCCGTGTGTCGGCGCGCCGAGCAGGTCGAGATAGTCGAAGCACAGCCGTTCCACGTACGCGACACCGCGCAGGAGTGACGCGTAATAGTCGATGTCGTCGGCGACTTCGCCGATGGTGAAACGCCGCAGTTCGGGCGCGACGAACGGGAACCGCTCCCCCTGCGACACAACTGGATACGTGAATGCCCGGCCGTCGCGTTCTGCTGCTTTAGCGCTCAGCGCGTCGAGGTCTGCGCCTGGAAATTCGGCGGACAGGACACCTGCGCCCGCACTGGACGCCCCGCCTGGCAGCCAGTTGCCGTCGGGCGCGCGGTGGCTGTAGACGACGCCGAGCGGATCACGAATTCGCTGTTCCGTCACGCCTTTCAGCACCAGGGTTGTGCCGAGAACCGCGTTCCACGAGCCCACGCCCACGGTGCCGGAACCGAGCAGCGCCGCGCAGCCATCCGTCATACCAGCTTTGACGGGCGTTCCCGCGGGGATGCCCGTGGCGTCGGCAGCGGCCGTCCCGACCACACCGAGTTCGGTACCGGGCCGCACCACGTCCGGAAGTACGGAAACGGGTAGTCCGAGCGTGTCAATCAGGTCTACGGGCCACCGTTCGTGTTCGAGGTCGTATCCGGTTTTCAGCGCGTGACTCGAGTCCGCCGCCGTTGCCCTTCCCACGAGGAGGCTGGTGAGGTAATCGGCCTGATGCTGCAGCACGGCGCCCTCAGGCAGATCACCATGGCGGTAGAGCCACAGCAGTTTCGGCAGTGCCCAGGAGGCTTGCGGCCGGTAACCGAGCGACCGCCACAGATCGTCGCCCGCTTCCTGAACCCTCACTGACTCATCGGTCGCGCGAGCGTCGTCGTACATCAGTCCAGGCGTCACAGGTTTCCCGGCGCGGTCCGTCATGACGATCGACCCTGACGTGGCGTCGAGCGCGACGCCACGTACGGTGACATCCGACTGTGCTAGTGCCGCCCTGCTAGCGGTTGCGAGCGCTTCCCACCATGATTCCGGTTCTTGTTCATGCCGATCTCCGCTTCGGTTACTCGTCAGCGGATGTGCACCGGAGCCCGCGATGCGGCCTTCCGCTGTCATTGCGATACACCGCACACTCTGAGTACCGACGTCGATGCCGAGCCAGACTTCGTCAGACATGAGTTACTCCCTCCGGCGTGCCCTTCGACTGGGCCTGAATTTCCCAGCCTTGCCGTGCCACGTCACGGAGTTGCCGGAATTCGGCGTACAGCTGCGTGTAGAACGCGGCGTGGGCCGGGTCCGGGTCACAACTCGTGTGTGTGCGCACGTACCTGACCGCCGCGGCTTCCAGATCGGGTACCGCACCCGTTGCGACAAGCCCCGCCAGGAATGCACCTTTCGCACCGGCTTCGCTGTCCGCGGACCGCACCACCCGCACACCCACGACGTCAGCAATGAGCTGGCACCACAGCATGTTTGCCGCTCCTCCACCGCAAACTCGGAGTTCTTCGGTGCGTGCACCGGACGCTTCGAGGCAATCCCGGATCACCAGCGTCAGGCCTTCGAGCACGGCCCGGGCGATGTCTGCGCGACCGTGTTCGAGACTCAGCCCCCAGAACGTGCCCCGCGCATGCGTGTCGAGGAAGGGTGCTCGCTCCCCCGCTGGGGATAAATACGGGAGGAACACCAGCCCCCGCGCACCGGGCACCGACTGCTCTGAGAGTGTCACCAGGTCGCGCGGGTGCGAAACGCTGAGCAGTTCCGCCGCCCACACCAGAACTTCTGCCCCCGCGAGAGTCGGGAACGCACGCAGCACTTTTGCTTTCGAGTCGAGTGCGATGGTGAGACCGGCGGGTTCTCCAGTGGTGTCAACCGTGTCCCGGACCACTTCGGTGCAGAGGGTCGTCCCGAGAATCGTGCAAGCCTGCCCGGGTGACGTCGCGCCCGCACCGATCGAGGTCGACACGATGTCATAAGGAGCGAGGACAATGGGCAGTCCCTCTGGAAGGCCGAGCTCCGCGGCTGCCTGCGGGCTGAGCTTTCCGGCGCGCTGCTCATCTGAACGGACATCAGGCATCAATGGTTCGGCCCACTCCAATCCGAACATCGACCTGATCTCCGGCGCGTAGGTTCGTGAGCGAAGATCGAGGAACGGAGCCGACGCATCGGACTCGTCGACGACGCATTGGCCCGTGAAGCGAAGGAACAGCCATCCTCCCGCGTAAAGCGACACCGCGGAGCGTTCAAGGCGCCCCGGGTCATGGTTGGCAAGCCACGTGAGGATCGCGTTCGGCAGGCCGGGGAACGTCAGCGAGCCGTTGAATCGGAAGGCCTTCTCGAGCAGACCTTCATCACGCCAAGTGTCGACTATGTCAGCGGCGCGCCCGTCGGACCAGAGGATCGCGGGACCTGTAGGTGCGCCATCCTCATCGACAAGCCAACAACCGTCGCCTTGCGCGGTGATCGAAAGGAACTGGACAGGCGTGTCCGCCTGAGGGAGGACGCTGCGGATCGTGAACAGCACCGCGTTCCACACCGCCATCATGTCTTGCTCGGCCCATCCTGGCTGGGGACGCTGAACCTCGGTGGCCTGCCGCGACACGGTAATTTCGTCACCGTTGTCGCCGAACAGCACCGTCTTGATCATGGACGTGCCGACGTCTACAGCAAGGGCAGTCATCGTGGCGCCTCGGTCTTCGCTGCCGCGTGGACCTGGACTGCCGAGGGTGGCGTGGGTTCCCTGCCGGCGAAACGCTCAAGTACGAGTGGCAGTCCGGTGAGCGAGCTGATCACCGCGTCTGGTTCCGAAAGCTGACGTTCGGTCGGAGCGGGCGGAGCTTCACCGCGCAGCATCCACACTGCCCGCATACCGAGTGACTGTGCGGGCCGGATGTCCGCATCCAGCCTGTTGCCGACATAGACGGTGCGGTCAGCTGGGATGCCCGCCTCGAGCAACGCGTGCTGGAAGATCCGGCGATCCGGCTTTACGGCACCTACCTGGTCGGCGAGCGTGGTGACGGTGAACAATTCCCTGAGCCCATCACGTTCTAGAGCGTCAAGCACATTTTCTCGCGAGTTCGCGATGATGCCGAGCGTGTATTGCTGAGCGAGGGCCGAAAGGACTGGCAGCACATCGGAGTACAGCGAGGACTGCGGATACTCCCAGTGTGCCCGTGCCCGTTCGTCGAGTTCAGTGCGACGCCCGCCCACGAATCGCTCAGCGATGGTGGTGCGCAGCGAGCCTTTCGCGTATTGCCGGTGGGCGTCGTACACGGCCCAGAAGTCGGCATCAGTGACGTCAGGGTTCAGTTCGTGTACCGCTGTGAGCAGCGCCTGCGCGAAACAGTCGTCGTCGTAAATGGTGCCCCCGATGTCGAAGAAGATCGCGTCGACACGATCTTCAGGGCTGGGCTTGCGCAGCATGATCGGGTGGCCGAGGACGCTGCCGCCGGCCATAGCTGCCAGGTGGCCCACCGGGCTGCCGTTGGTTTCCGGGCGTTCTGCTGTCTCGCCCGGCAGTTTGAGGAACAGCACCAGGATCGCGCTGAAGACGTACATGCCCGCGAAGATAATCATGACGCCCTGGACTCCGAGCGGTCCGAGGAAGATCCCGGCGATCGCAGGACCGACCATCACGCTGGCGCCCGCGCCGAGGTTCAGCGCCGCCATCGCCTGCCCCTTGTGTTGCGGCGCGAGTGACGGCATCAGGGCAGATAGGGGCACGTACCCGGCCAGCGTCGCCCCGTACAGTCCAGCGACGAGCAGTGCGAGCGCATAGTTGGCGCCAGCCGCGACGGGCACGTAGTAGAGCAGCAGGATGCTGACGGCGGATCCGATGCCGCCGAACCAGCACACGGTAGTGCGCCAGCCGACCTTGTCACCGACGACGCCGAAGATCAGGTTGAACACAATGTTCACCGCGAACATCACGGTGAGCAGACGCAGCCACTCACTGAGCGTGAATCCGATTGTCTCCGTGAAGAACGTCGGCATGAACACGAGGAAACCGAATTGCGGTGCGGTGTTGATGGTCCGGACGATCGCGCCCGCGCCGATCCGCGGATTTCGCCACAGGATGGACACACTGCCCAGCAGCGTTTTGACTGGATGCTCGCCTTCCGGAGCGAGGCGATGATAACCGGTGCGTTCTTTGACAGCGAGTAGCGCGAGCAATCCACCGAGAATGATCAATATCAGTGCGAACCAGAGAGTTTCATATTCCCCAACGAGGGGGATCATCCCCGCAGCGACCAGCGCACCCAGCGTCGGAAGTCCACCGGTAAACGCGAACCAGAACCATCCGACCGCGGTGCCGAGGCGCCGCTGCGGTGTGGCTGCGGCGATCCATACCAGGAAGCCATAGGCGAAAAGCGGGTAGCCAAATCCGCGCAAGCCAAACGCGAAGAGGATGAGCGTAAAGTTCATCGTCGGAATCGCGATCGCGAGCAGGAGGACTTGCAGCGCAGCCCAGATCCCGAGACCAAGCCACATAACCTTGCGTGGCCCCCATAGATCTGAGAGCGCACCTGATAGCCACGCAGCGATACCGACGGTGACTCCGTACAAGGTCCACATCAGCGCGACCTGTTCGCCGGACAGGCCCCGGTCCATCATGAATGGCGACAAGTAGCCCGCTTCGACACCGTCACCGATCATGAAAATCAATAAGCCAACGTAGCCCCACAGCAGAGCTCGCGGCATGCCGAACCGGTCTGCCCACGACCGCCGGGGCTCGGTGCCCGAGTGTGGGAGACCTAATGAAGTCGTCATGTCTCTCTCCATTCCTTGCCTCCATTCGGTGGATTGTCCGAGGTGGAGGAGCTACTGATAGGAGACATCTATGACTGTGACCCAGACAACAAAATTGGGGAAGCCAACGTGATGTTCGCTTCCCCATATGTGAATAATTTGCTGAAAAGCCGCTTAACACGGCACTTGCCGTGCGCTGCGATGTGATGTTGGCGTTAAGATAACAGGGTCTGCACAGGAGCTGAAATGACCGGAATCGAGCCCAGCACGACGCAGGAGGAACGGCGAAACCGCATTCGCGAACGCGTCACCAGTGACGGGTTCGCCCGCGCCCGGGAGTTCGCCGACGAATTCAGCGTCAGCCTCATGACAATCCACCGTGACCTCGACGTCTTGCAGGCTCAAGGCTGGTTGCGGAAAGTGCGCGGCGGGGCCACATCCGTGCCTTCCGCGGTGTTTCACGGCAACGTGAACCAGCGGATGGCAGCGAAGTCCGGCATCAAACAGGCGCTCGCGAAAGCTGCGCTGGAACTCGTCGTACCGGGTCAGACCATCATGATCGACGAGAGCACGACCTGCCTGCACCTGGCGCAGCACCTGCCTGACCGGACGCCACTGACACTGATCACGAACTTTCAGCCGCTCATCGCAATGCACGCCGCCACGCCGGGGATCACTCTGATCGCACTCGGTGGCGAGTATTTCCCGGCTTACGAAGCATTCCTCGGCCTGTACACGGCTGAAGGTGTCGCCAAGGTTCGCGCGGACACCCTTTTCATGTCGACGACCGCTATTTCACGCGGGCGGTGCTATCACCAATCGCAGGAAACGGTGCAGGTCAAAAGAGGCATGCTCCAGGCATCATCACGGCGGATTCTGCTGGTCGATCACACCAAGTTCCGCCGCGAAGGACTCTACGCGCTCACACCACTCAACGAGTTCGACCTCGTCATCTCAGATGACGGACTGCCGATGGCAGAACAGCGCGCCATCAGAGACACAGGCGTCGAACTAAGGATTGTGAAGGTGCATTAGGTTTTCAGGCCGCCCAGGGTTCTTGCGCAGCCACCCAGCCAGGGCTCTTACGGACCTCAGATCGCGTGAGGCGGTCGCGGAGTGACGGCTTCTTCACCCAGTCCAGTTCGCCGGCCAGAATGTATTTCCCGGCACCGCCATTCAGCACGGTGAAGTGGGGCAGGCCAGAGGGATAGACGCTGTGCGGACCATACACCGGGATCTCGCGTCCTTGATGGTGGCCGAGGTACGCGCCCCGAGGCGCCGAGCGAGGGTCCAAGCGTCCTGGACCAGCCGAAAGAACTGTGCACATGACAGACCCTCCTTTCAGGCACATTTGTGAACTACTTACTTAAGCAACGATCTGCCTGCGAGGGGTGTTCCCAGAAGGGCTAGTGTTTCCGATCACCGCCCGAGCGCACCGCGATGCGTCACGCGCTCACGCGGGCTGCCGCGCGGCCCATACTGCGCACGGTGAGTATCTGACTTGCATATCCCACCTGGCCATCCTCGTCGTGAAGGGTTGTTGTCGTGGTCCCCTGTCCCCCGGTTCCGAAAACGACTGTCGTGTCGAGGCCCACCCACTTTCCGTGTGGCTGCCGGAACAGATGGATCGTCAGATCGAGGTTAGGGAACATCCATTCACGCGGTGATTGCCGTACGGCGACCCCGTTGGCTGTGTCTACGAGCCCGACGAAATGAGCCAGGGCGCTCGCTGGTTCGTTACCCACAAGCGCGACGTCGCTACTCACCCATGCGGTGGTGCGGCCCGGTTGCGGCGGGGCAGCTGTCCGCACATCCAGAGAGGAGATATAGCCACCGGGCCACAGTTGGGTCATATCCCATGAGTCCATGGCCTCGGGCGGCACGAGCTGTGGCTGCACGCCACCGGCCACCGCGCTGGTGTCCGCGACCGACAGTCGCCACAAGCGCGCACGGACAGCGTGGCGCCCGCCGGCAGTGACTGTCGCCTCGAGCAGTTCGATGGTCTTTCCGGGCCGAATGACGTCGACATGAATGTCGAAGTCCTCAATGCTCAGCACGCCGAGAATGTCGACGCTGATTCGCGTGATCGCCAGGTTGTCCGGTTCACGCTTGGCGATGAACCGTTCCACCTCGTGGATCATCACTCCGATGACCGGGCTGATGTGCTGCTCCGTCGGTGACCATGCACCGCCGGTCCGCTCTGTCGGCCGGTAACGATGCTCGTCGATCCGAGTGAAATAGCAGTCGGTGTCGTCATGCACACAAACGACGTTACGACTCTGTGGGTGGTTTTTCAACCCTAGAGTCGACTAAACGTCCTATTGGTTGAATTGTGGTATTTTCTGCGCAGATCCGTTCGCGAGTGAGGAGCACAGCCGTGGAAACCGTGGAGACTGGGGAAGCACCGACCCGGCTCTCCCGGCGCCGTGAGCGCCGCAAGGCCGAAATCGTGCGTGTCGCGATCTCCCTGCTGGCAACCAGCGGTTACCAAGGGATGGGGCTAGACGATGTGGCCGACGGCGCCGATATCGCGAAACCAACTCTCTACCACTACTTTTCCAGCAAGGACGAACTGGTTTCCGCAGCGCTGGAGACGCTGTCAAACAATGTCTTGGACCGACTGACAGCCGTACTCGAGGACGCTCCCGGAGAGGCACACCGAGACCGCCTGCACGCGCTGGTCAACGAACAAATTCGGATAATGACGGAAGAGTATCCCGAGGTCGGCACGATTTTTGCGTGGCAGACATCCTGGCCAGAAATGCATGACGAAGCCCGGAAGTCGATGCGCCGCAGACACGATGCGATATTCCGTCAGGTCGTCACCGCGGGAGTCGAGTCAGGTGAACTCGATTGCGCGAACATCGACGTCGCTCTGCAGTGTTTGCACGGCATCATCAACAATGCGTCGATCTGGCTCTCGCAAATGAAAGACCCCGGGCGGGCGCTCGCCGCACAGCGGGACCTCGTCACCGCGGTCATGCGGATCTTCACCCCCGAGCGCTCCTGATCCGCCGCAGCGCTCAGTTGAACGTGAAAGTTACTCCGGTCAATTCCTCGCTCATGCCCCACAAATCCGCAGCGAGCTGCTTATTCTGCGCCACTCGAGAAATCTTCGCCGGGCCTGGCTTGCCGCGCGTCTCCATCAGCGCACGAGGGCCGGTATAACTACCGGCGCCGCCTTTGTTCGCCGCGTAGAGCGTGGGAAGCGCCCCAGCCTTCGCGGACTGACTCACTGCCCGGGCGCCGAGGGGCGCGAGCTTGCGCAGAACGGGGTTGCTGCCGAGCCCGTCATCACTGCCGTACAGGCCTGTCGCTGAGAAACCCGGGTGAGCGGCATTGCTGACAAGTGGCGAACCGGCTGCGCGCGCACGCCGGTCCAATTCAAGCGCGAACATCAAGTTAGCGAGCTTAGACCGTGCGTATGCGCGGTGTGGATCGTAACTCCGGACCTCCTGCGGATCCTCGAAGTCCAGCTGCCGTCGCTGACGGTGCGCGAGCGACGACACCGTCACCACGCGGGGCTCAGCGGCTTCGAGCAGCCGGGGCAGCAGTAGCGCCGTCAGCGCGAAATGGCCGAGGTGATTTGTCCCGAACTGCAATTCGAATCCATCTGCGGTTTCGAGACGGCGCGGGGGCATCATGACACCTGCATTGTTGATCAGGAGGTCAAGGGAACCTGACTGGCTGTCTGCGAATTCGCGCACCGAAGCGAGACTCGCGAGATCCAGTTTCGCGGATTCGACATCCGCATTCGGGATCTCAGCCCGAATCTCGTCGGCGGCTGCAGCGGCCTTCTGCTCGTTCCGGCACGCGAGTACAACGCTATCTCCTGCGCGCGCAAGTTCGACCGCTGTGAAATAGCCGATCCCTGAGTTCGCGCCCGTGACGACGGCCTTGCGCCGCTGCGTGCCAGTCATGGGCCCACCCTAACACCGGGGTCAGGGGCGGGGCCTGCGCGTGCTTCCGTGCGGAGGAGCCCCACCAGGAGGAACGTCACCCCGGGGTGCGGTGCCACGGGGCGTATTCGGCGTTCGCGGATCGGCGCCCGCGTCAGGATCGAGTTTCGCCGCTCGCTCGAACTCCTTGTTGACTTTCTCGCGTTCGCCACTCAAGTCAGACCTCTGCTCCGCGGCACGATGCTGCATCTGCTCGGCCTCCGCGGCTTTCGCCTCAGCCCGGGCCTTCGTTTCGCGCGCTCGCGCTGCAGACGCCTCCGCCTCCGCTTCTCGTTCAGCAACCTCGTGCTGGTGAGCAACGGCCTTCTGCCGCATTTCCTGAGCCTTTCGCCGCCGGTGTTCGGTCCGGCCGCGCATAACCATGACGATGATCGCAGCAACTACGAGAACTGCGACGACGATGATAACGATAGTGACGATCGTTGTGGTGTCCATTGTGGTTTCCTCACCTCGCGTGGCGTTGCACGGTGGTGCCGCTATATCGGCCCGCGTATCGCGCCTAACTTGATGTGGATACCCGTAAAGACGTCCTTCATACCCCTAACGGAACGCAAATATTTGGGTAATTCGTGCATTCTTCCTGTCAGACAGAGAATTCCAACAAATGGAATCCGGGCTTCGCGGACCCCTCCATTCCATTAGAGTTCCTTTGTGGCTCCCTCGAACGCTCCCGACGAACTACCCGCTGACCAGGAGCAACTGCTGGATCAGTTCAGGCAGCGTTTGGAGACGATGACGCCGTCCGAGCTTCACGAGGCGCTCGGCTCGATTCTCGTGGCCGGACCGGCAGCCTCTGACCGCCACGCAGCAGCACGTCCCGACAACCGGCTCCCCCGGCGCGAGGACGTCGTGACGTTCGTAGTGCGAGTCGAAATCAACGGAGCCGAACCTCCCCTGTGGCGACGCCTCGAGCTGGCGTCGGATCTCCTCCTCAACGAAGTTCACGACGTGCTGCAAGTCGCTTTCGGCTGGCAAGATCGTCATTTGCACCGCTTCTCAAGCGGCGGCGGCCCCTTCGACAGTGGCGGCGAACTTTACCTCTGCCCCTTCGACGCGGATGCGGGTGAAGACGAAGGCGTGCCCGAAGAAGAGGTCCGCCTCGACGAGGTCCTTTCCGAACCCGGAGACGTCCTTCATTACGTCTACGACTACGGCGACAACTGGATGCACTCACTGAAGCTGGAAAAGGTGCAGCCGCGCAGCGGCGCAGAACCGGCCGCCTGGTGCACGGGCGGGCGACGTCCAGGGCCGCCCGAAGACTGCGGCGGTGTGCAGGCGTATGAGCGCGCCGTTCAGAACCTCCACCACCCCCAGCCCGTTCATACGCTGATTCCATTCCGCGCCCGAGATATCAACAAAGCCCTCCGAGCGATGTTCGCCGATGTGGAAATGCCACCGTTCGTGCAACAGTTCACTGACTCACTGCCGAACACCTGCAAGCGTCCCGTTCTACGGCTGATTTCGGGCGCGAACCTCACCGCCGACCCCGTGATCACGGCGGAGAAAGCCGCCCCCATGGTGTCCAGCTATGCCTGGCTGCTGCAGCGCGCGGAGGGCGACGGCATCAAACTCACCAATGCCGGATATCTGCCACCCAAGCTGGTTCAGGAGGGGATTCAGGCGCTCGAGCTCGATCCCGCGATCTTCAAAGTGAATCGGGAAGTCAGTGTTGGCCCGCTGCTCCGGCTGCGCGCATCAGCGCAAAACAAAGGGTTGCTGCGAACGAAGAAAGGGACGCTGGTCCTCACGAAGCTCGGCCGTCACCTGGCACACGACCCGCTGGCACTGTGGCACCACCTCGCGAAAACAGCCCCCGTCATCGCGGCGGACCCATGCGAGTCGCACGCGTTAATACTGCTGCTGCTGACTATCGCCGGTTTCGCCGATGATTCGGCACTCCACCCGACGGCAGAATTGATGACAGAAATCGGGTGGCGCATGGATGACGAGCCACTCGACGCGATCGACGTGCTGGATTTGACGCAGCCGCTGTACCACGACCTGTGCCTGGTCGGCGCATTATCGCGGGAAGGCTGGGAGCTGGACCATATCACCCCAGGCGGCGTCCAGTTCGCGCGTGCCGCGCTCCAGCGGCCCGTCTAACGCGGCCGGTGAATGTTACGAAACAGCTACTGCCGCAACGCAGCCGCTCCAGCCAACGTACGCTCCTGGGGAACATCCCCTCTCGGTAAAGGACAATCCATGCCCCCGTTCTCCGTTCTCGACTTCTCCACGCTCGGCGAAGACCAGCTCGGCATGCCCCGAGAAGAAATTTTCGACTCAATCTTCGGCATCATGTATGCGCTCATCGAGATGCTCGGCCTCAGCGGAGGCACGTTCCTGGGGCTTTAGCTGTTACAGCACCCCGTAACCGATGATCCCCGAGTGGCCCATGCCGACGTTACGCGCGGCGACCTCTCCGCGAATGAACTCGTTGCCGCCGACGGTGGTCAAGGCCCCATCGTCGTTGCGGACGACAATGCTGGTGTGCTGGGTGAACTTGCTGCCTGGCGCATACAGGACCACATCACCCGCCTTCGGCTCGTAACCTGAGTCGCGCGACTCGAAGCGGCCTTCTGCCCGGTACTACTCCTCCAGCGTGTACACGCCAGGGATTCGCCACCACCCGGAGTTCGGATTCTCCAGCGGCATCCCTGCTTCGCGCATCACCCAGCTCACGAAGTTCGCGCACCAAGCCTCGTCCGCGCCTTCCGAGTACTTCTCCCCCGGCGGATTCTCTGCGAACTCCGTGCGAAGCACCTCGATCACCGCAGCCTGCCGTTCATCGAGTTCGGTGACCTCGACATCGGGGAACGATCGGGGGCCCACCATGTTCCACAGGTCAAAGTAGGCGGCGACCACCCAGACCAGGCCGACGATGAACACGAGAGATGCGACCAGGAGCATTGCGACACGGTGGCGGCGCGGACGACGTGCAGCATGTTCACCCTGATTCTCTGGCATCGTCTGCACACCGCAAGTTTAGCTGCGTGCCCGCCTGTGGTTAGTAACCTGAGACCACCCCACCTTCGAAGGAGGCCGTCACATGTATGCCGTGGTGCGAGTCAATCATTTCGACACCGAGAAACTCACCGCCCACTCGACCGATGTCGCGGAATTCGACCGGATCCACGCCGAGCAGCCTGGGTTCATCGGCAGCCTCATCGTTGATCTCGGTGACGGTAAACAAGCCACCGTCAATCTGTGGGATAAGGAAGAAAGCGCAAAAACCGCGCTGCCGCGGATCGGTCCGGTGGTCGGACAACTGCTCAATCCACTCATGGCGGCGCCCTCAGAACTACTCGGCACCGGGCCCGTCATCAAGGGCGCTGACCTCGTCGAGAGCTGACTTACCTCGTGTCCCGAAAGGACTCGACAACCGTCACCTCGCTCGGGCTTCCCCCGCCCGGCAGCCCAGGCATGCCGTAGCCGGGCCATTCGCCGCCCGTCGCGACAAGCCACGCTCCCAGCGCGGTGCCCGCGAATACCCCGGCTACGATGCTCACGCTTCGCAGCCGCCGCCAAGTTATCCCGTACAAACGCATAACTAGAACTGACGCATCGAATTGCGCTGTGGTTCCATCGGCGGACACCGCGTCGTGTGCACAAGCTCGCAGAAATCTGTGACGCGGACCGCGAGTTTGTGCACACGACGCGAAGTCAGATTGGAGCGCCGGCCGCTCGCAGAGTGCTGATGATCTGGTTCAGCAATGCTTCCGGCTCACGGGTCAGCTCGCTGAGCACACGGATTGTCCTCCAGCCCGCCTGCATGTAAGCGTTCGCACGCAGCGCGTCCCGCCGCGCCTGCACCGGATCAGTGAAATGATGCGCACCCTCATATTCGAGTGCGACTTTCCACTGCGGCCACGCCAGATCAGCGCGCCCAATGAACCTGCCCGCACGATCACGGACCACATACTGTGCAACTGGGCGGGGCAGTCCAGCACCGAGAACCAGCAGCCTCAACTGCGTCTCGCGCGGCGACTCCGCACCGGCATCTGACAACACAATCACACGTCGCAGCTTCCGGATCCCTTTGTAACCCGGCCGCATGGCAGCCGATTCACGCAGGCTATCTGGGGAAATCCCAGTGGCCTGGTACAGCGCATCCGTCAAGGTGACCGCGTCCGTTTCAGGAAGCCGGCGCGCGAGATCGAAAGCGGTCCGTGCGGGAGTTGTCAGTCGCATGCCGCTGCGTACTGCAACGTCGTGTGGCGACACGACGTCCCTGTGCGCCACGAGGTTGTGCACCCGGACGACCCGTTTGACAACGATCTCCGCGGGCGCCTCGACCGGAAGCCATTTGACCCGCCAAATCGCGGCGGCCGAAATACCCGAGAGGATGCAGTTCCCATCCGACCACACCCACGCCGCCTGCGCTTTCACTGCGGGAGTCACCGGCACCGATCTGTCGACATACACGCCGTCGAGCAATCGCCGGTACTTCCGGCCCGCGGCGTAGTGCGGAATGGCGCGACGGGCAGGCTTGAATGGCGAGCGAGTCTCGAAATCTGTCACGCATGGTTGGACGCACGAGAGGCCGAGACGGACTCGCGGTCGTGTGGACAAACTCGCAAAAAATCTGCAAGCGGACCGCGAGTTTGTGCACACGACGCGAAGTCAGTCGTCGTTCCGTCTGGTCAGCCATTGGCGGAACCGGCCTGGGGCCCCGCTCGCGGCGTGCGTGGTCGACTTGATCGCCTCGATCGCCTCGCGGACGGCAGCTTTGACCGCCGCCGTGACGACGGAGCCAGTGAGGACGTCGCGCGCAACCATCCCCGCCACCGGTCGCACACCGCTGCGCACCACATCGGCAACTGCATGTGCTGCCGCCTCGCTCAAAAGCAGCTCGATTTCGGCGCGGGACTTGCCGTTCGCTTCGATGACGTCACCGATGGTGACCAGCACGGCGTTGCTCATCGCGACGGGGATGTCGACGATAACGTCGCCTGTCACCTTCCGGACAATTTCACCGCGAGCCTTCTCCGCGGCCCGCCCCAGGATTGGCGCGACGACAATCGCCGCGGCCCGCCTCGCGGTCAGGGAAACAGCTTTGACGAAGAACCGCTGCGCACCGGTAGTCACCGGGTTGCCAGTGGCGAATGTTACTGCATCAGTAATACTCTCGTGTCCTCCGCCCACGGCGGTGGCACCGTGGAGCGCGCCAGCTTTGGCGACTTCGAACGCCGCATTTACGCCCGCTTCGACGAGCATTGGGATCGCCACGTCCACTGCAGCGTCGAGCGCGGCGTCGACAACCACGCTGAGGGCCGCGTGGGTTGCGTCATTGACGAGCGCGGCACCTATTGTTTCCTTCGCCGCCCTATCGACGCGCCGCGTAACAGGACTCGCTGCCGCAAGCCCGGCCACGTCTCGCACCACCCTGCCCATCGGCGTCCCTGACGCGAAGTAGGTGGCCTTCGTGGCCGCGCGGCCCACCGGACTCGCGACGGTGATTGCCGATGCTCGCACCGAGGCAGAGAAAACAGGACTGTCGATCACCATGCTCGCGACTTCTTCAGCGATGCTCGACGCGGTTGCGGTTACTGCGTCGGCTGCGGCGTTCTCGGCAGCTTGGCGGACCGGTTCAAAAGCTTTGTCAATTGCGCGGGATGCAGCCTCACGGCCGAACGCGTGCGGGTCGGGCGCCGGCTCGGCTTTCTTGCGCCTCACCGGGCTGGCTCCGTGCCACAAGGCCGCGCGACGCTCGGTGCTTGGCATTTCGGCCTGCCGGTCTCCATAAGCGGATGATAGTTGTTGGCATGCAAAACATGTGGATAATCCGCAGCTAGGAGTATCGAATGACCGCCAATTCGCCAGACAGAGCGACGAGTTTCGGCCAGGCAGCCGCAGAATACGACCGTGCACGGCCTACTTATCCGAGGGAACTCCTAGCGCGGGTTCTGCCCACTGCTGGTGGTTCCGTCATCGACTGTGGCGCGGGGACGGGTTTGCTCACGCGGGCTCTTATCGAACTCGGCCATGCTGTTACCGCTGTCGATCCCGATCCCCTTATGCTGCAGCAGCTCCGCGCCGAATCCCCAGGTCTCCCGACTTTTCAGGGGACAGGCGAGTCGATGCCCCTCCCCGATTCCACCGCGCGCGCACTGTTGTTCGGGCAGGCCTGGCACTGGGTGGACCCTGTGGCCGCGTCACAAGAAGCGGACCGTGTTCTCGCCCCAGGCGGCGTCCTGATTCTGATTTGGAATATCCGCAACGAGGACGTCGAATGGGTACGCAAGCTGACGGCGATCATCGGGCATAGTCCGGCGGAGGATCTGATCCTCACATCCGAACCGGAGGTTGCCGCCCCGTTCCAGCTCGATCGGCTTGAGACGTGGGATTGGGAACGGCCGCTCGCACCTGAAACGTTGCGCGAACTGGCGCGGAGCCGCAGCCCCTATCTGACCGCGTCTCTGGAGGAGCGACGCCGGGTTGATGAAGCGCTGGAACGGCTCCTCGCCGACGACGCCGCACTTCGAGGCAGAGCCACCTTCACGATGCCGTACCGGACGTATGCGTTTTGCTATTCGCGTCGGCAGTGATGGCCAGGTAGACGGTGTTCGCCGACTGGCCACCCTGAAGTGGGTTGGGGAACTCGACGACACGAGCGTCAGCACTAGCGAAGACTGCGCTGAGGCGCGTGATGAACTGGTCATCCGGGGGGTCGTTGGACCACAGTGCCAAGACGCCGCCGGGCTGTATGTGGGTGGCGAGCTGACGCAGCCCGTCCACCGAATAGAGCGCTGCATTCTTCGGGTGCAGCACATGCTGCGGCGAATGGTCGATATCCACGATCACCGCATCGAATCGCTGGTCCGGGCGCTGCGGATCCAGCGAACTGGTTCCGTTCAGTTCGAAAAAGTCGGCGTGCACGAATCGGCAGCGCTCGTCAGCCATTAGCCTGCGGCCGGCGGGGATCAGGCCTTCTTCGTGCCACGAAATCACCTCCGCGAGTGCATCAATCACGATAAGTGAGTCGACTCGAGAGTCGTCGAGCACCGTGAGCGCGGTGTAGCCGAGCCCCAGCCCGCCGACCGCGACGTGCAGTTGCTCGCCGTCCAGATGTGTGAGCGCGATCCGGGCGAGATCTTCCTCAGCGACGGTGAACAAACTGGACATCAGATAGTCGTCGTCGAGCTTCACCTCATAGACGTCCTTCTGCACGGCCGGGTCCCACCGCCGCCGCAGGCTGACCTCACCAATGGCCGTTTGCTTGTACGCCAGCTCTTCGAATCGCATCCCCCCGACTCTACGGAGTGAACCGTTCACCGGCCTCGCGGGCCGATTTCTGTCCGCCCACCTCTGCGCGACAACTTTCGGGACTGTCGCGCAGAGGTGGGCCGGAAGTCATCCTTCTCTGGCGTCAGTTAGCAGCGAGCCCCGGCATTGTCACGACTTGCGCTGCGAAGGACAGCCCTGCCCCGAACGCGATGAGTAAAGCGAGCGATCCCTCACCGACGTCCCCGTTTTTCAGCAGAGTTTCCATCGCGAGGGGCACCGAAGCGGCGGACGTGTTGCCGGAATCGACGATGTCGCGGGCAATCGCCACATGCTCAGGGATTTTCAGGCTTCGCGCCATCGTTTCGGTGATCCGCATGTTCGCCTGGTGCGGGATGAACGCATCAAGGTCGTCAATCGTGACGCCGGCCTTTTCCAGCGCTTTCCGCGCAACTGGGGCCATTGTGAATGGAGCCCACCGGAACACTGCAGTGCCCTCCATTTTCACGACAGGACGCGGTATCGAGGAGTCTGCGCGGAACTCACCCCAGCTTGGCTCTTGCCGAATCGCCTGATACTGCGATCCATCCGAACCCCACACGACGGGACCGATGCCCGGGGTGTCCGAGGGTCCCACGATCACCGCGCCCGCGCCGTCAGCGAAAATGAACGCCGTTGACCTGTCCGTGGGGTCCATGTTTTCACTGAGTTTCTCCACACCGACAACGAGGACGTGCCCGGCGCTTCCCGCGCGCACCATGTCTGACGCGAGTGACAGGGCGTGGCAGAACCCGGCACAGCCCGCGGACACATCGAAGCCCGCCGCTCCCCTCATCCCCAGCTGGTAGGCGATCTGCGGCGCTGCGGCCGGTGTCTGATACAGGTATGTGGAGGTCGCGACGATAACGCAGTCGACATCGCCCGCTTCGATCCCACTCGAGCGGATCGCCTGCTCCGCGGCGGCGACGGACATGGAGATCACTGTTTCGTCGTCGCCTGCGAACCGGCGGTTGCGGATCCCCGACCGCGTCTGGATCCATTCATCTGACGAGTCGATCGCGCCGACGATGTCAGCGTTGGGAACCACGCGTTGTGGCCGGTACACGCCCAGCCCAAGTATTCGCGTATGAGCCGCACCATTAACGGCCCTGATCTGAGGTGGCATTCAACCTACTTCCCGCTGTTTGCGGTTATTGTCCCGGTTTTTATCCCAGGATCGCGGAATCGCCACACCCAGTGTCTACGCCTCCGAAAGTTACCGAGCCGTCGGTGGAGTTCCGGCGGCATAGTTCGGTGTCAGCGCTGACTGTACACAGCGCCACCCGTCCGCACGCCGAACGAAGGCTTCACTGACCCATTCGTCGGCGCTGAAGGGCTCACCCTGCCATTCGCCTTTATTCGTGCCGTGCGCGAGGACGAGCGCGATGTCGCCGAACCGTCGGACATCGAGGATCTCGAATGTCATCTCCGAATGGGTGAGGTCGCCGGACCGCACGACCGCGAGAAAATCCGAGAGGCGCGACGGTCCGCCTTCGGGGCCCACGATCACCCAGTCAGGTTCGGCGAACGACGCGATCGCGTCGGCATCGTTTGCAACGATCGCTGCGGCCCAGCGGTCGAGAAGGTCTTGAAACTCAGCGTGATCTGATGTGTCCTGCATATCTCAAGGATCACTCGTTGGCGGTGACGGATTCTTGAACCTTTGGAACGGACTCCGCCCTCAGCTCACGAGGCGTGCACCCTGCGAGTTCCAGACATTCGCGGGTGAAGTGCGCCTGATCGGCAAAACCAGCATGTTGTGCAATGTCAGCGAGAGGTGTTCCTGGCTGCGAACGCAATTCGCGTTGTGCCGCATCGAATCGGACAACACGGCTAGCCAGCTTCGGGCCCAGGCCGAACTCCGCGCGAAACAACCGCGCCAGGTGCTGTCGTGAGTACCCCGCGTGGTCAGCGAGCGCGGCGACCGGCACCTGTCCCGCGGACCCGATGATGCCGCGCCAGCACGACGCCAGTTCCGGGGCGACTTGTCGAGCCGTCATCATCCGGGTGAGGACGTCATCACAGACGTGAAAACGGTCACTCCAGGTGGAGGCATACTGCAGCCGATCCCACAGCTCTTCACCGCGTCGCCCGACGACATCACCGAACTCGAACGAAAGATCCCACAGTTCCCGGGCGGGCATCCCGAACAATGCGCGGCAGCCGAGCGGCGTCAGTTCGATCGCCACGCCCTCCTGGCAGCCGTCATGCGAGATAACTGCAGATGAGGCCTGCAAACCGCTAAGCACACACCGGTAACGGTCCGGCCGCTGAGCGGGGCTGGTCTGCTCCACCACAACGATCGGCGAACCAATGCTGACGATGAAGGTCATGTGACTCGAGGGCAGGCCACGATGCAGCGCCGGCGCGAATCCTGACATCCGGTAACCGAGGTAACCATCGATGAGTCCGCGCAACGCCAATGGCGGCTCGCGCACCACGAGATCCAGCTCAGGACTACCTGAGATCACGAGTACCAGTATATTTCTCCCAGTTACCCCCAGAAGAAACGTCTAGCACCATCCACAAGATATGTTGGATACCTGCACGCAAGGCGAAGGAGCCGAGATCCATGGTCAGCATTGCCTCCACCAAGGGCCACCAGAATGTGTCGATGCTCGGCATCGGCGCGTACCGTCCGAACAGAGTCGTCACCAACGACGAGGTATGTGAGGTTCTCGACTCCTCCGACGAGTGGATCTTCGAACGCAGCGGCATTCGTAACCGTCGCTTCGTCAGCGGCGATGAGACGCCACGTTCAATGGCTGTCGCAGCCGCCGATCGCGCTATCAACAGCAGCGGCATCGATAGAGCAGAAATTGGCGCGGTAATCCTTGCCACATCGACGTGGAAAACACTCACCCCGCACGGCGCGCCGACTGTCGCTTACGACCTCGGCATCAACGGCGTCGCGGCATTCGATGTGTGCGCTGGCTGCGCCGGATTTGGGTATGCGCTTTCTGTAGCAGCGGACCAGGTGCGCGCAGGGTCCGCGAAGTACGTTCTCGTCATCGGTCTGGAGACGATGTCGCTCGGCCTCGACCCGACCGACCGCGGAACCGCTTTCATCTTCGGTGACGGTGCGGGTGCCGTAATCGTCGGCCCGAGCGAAGAAAATGGGATCTCTCCGACGGTGTGGGGCAGCGACGGTGAAAACGCCAGCGCGATCGCGCAGCAATACGACCTCGTGGAGTATATGGATCGGGCTAACGCACTTCAGGGCACTGATCCGGAAGTCGAGAAGGTAGGGCGGCTGGCGATCCGGATGGAGGGTCCGCGTGTTTTCCGCTGGGCTGCCATCACGTTGCCGAAGGCGTTGTCGAACGTTCTCGAACAGTCCGGCGTCTCCACTGATGATATCGACGTGTTCATCCCCCACCAGGCGAACTCACGCATCAACGACCTGATGAAGAAGAACCTCGGTCTCGCCGAGAATGTGCCCGTCGCTAATGACATCGAGAACACCGGCAACACGTCGGCCGCGTCAATTCCGCTCGCGATCGAAGAGATGCTCGTTAGCGGCAAGGCCAAGGGCGGTCAGATCGCGCTGCTACTCGGCTTTGGTGCTGGCCTGAGCTATGCCGGGCAGGTAGTGAAGCTCCCGCCCGCTCCAGTCGAGCCCAGTTTCTAACCGCCCCTACGGCCTGCCGTCATGCTGATTCTGACGGCGGGCGTGGTACGCGCGGGAGGTCGATTGTGGCGCGCCCTTCATCATCGAGGTACGGGGGCGTGCAGAGACCCTCGATGATGATGCGTCGGGCTTGATATAGGCACTCTTCGGCTTCGTCACGGGATAAGCGGAATGCGTCACCTTGCAAGCTCAGCGCGACGACTCCGTTCCACGATCCCAGGAGGAACCGGGCGAAGTGTGCGCTGTTGACTGGTTTCGCCTGTCCAGCTGAGATTGCCGCGTCGATCCTGTCTTCGAGGTACGTGAGCAGCGCCTCGATGCGTTGGTGAATGCGTAAGACAACGCCATCCTCCCCCTGCTGCGGCAGTCCAGACGCCATGAAACGAACTAGGAATGGGTAGTCAAGCAGCAGGTTGAGGTAAGCACTTCCGGTGGCCACAACTTGTTCGATCGGCTTCTCACTCGCCGAATACGCCATGGCTAGGTAGTCGTGGATGCGGTCGAAGATGCGATCTGCAGTCGCGAGGATCAAGCCTTCTTTGTTGCCGAAGTGGGTGTAAATCGAACCCACCGAGACGTCCGCGGCCTCGGCGATCTGTTCGATGTGGACCGCATCGACCCCGTCAGCAGAAAGCAGCCGCTCGGCGACGTCGAGCATGGCTTCACGGTTTCGCGCGCGGCGCCGACTGACCCGCGGGCTCTGTGGTGCCGCGTCGCCGATCTGATGTTGCTGGGCTGATGCCGCCATGCTCACAGCGTAATGGGTCACATCCCCCTTCCATGTCAGCCAGTTGTGAATTAGATTCACTTTTGAATCTACTTGTAAATTGTGTTCGGGTCTGCCAGTCTCGAATGCGACGACCCGGGCGGAGCCCAGCCAACGGCGGCAGGAGCGACACATGAAGAACAAACAGGTCCGCACAGCGATGTGGATCGGGCTCGCGCTGCTCTGCGTCGTCTACGGCCCGATGGCGATCGAATACATGCTTCGCTTCTTCACCCCAAACGCGCCGTCGCTGTGGGACACGACCTTCTCGTCGGTCGTCGGAGACGAAATCGTCTATGGCGAGGGTTCAATTCATCTCGACCAGCAGGCCGCATACGAAAATAGCCTCGGGTGGCTTCTCGTCCACACGATAGGCGGAGGGCTGGCCATCCTCCTCGGCATCACCCAGTTCTCGCAGCGCTTCCGCACGCGTTACCTGCATATTCACCGGAGAATTGGCCGGGCGCAGGTGACTATTGTGATCATTTCGATGATTGCCGCGAGCGGCTACCTCATACGCACCGGGCCTGACGACACGTTCTCCGGGCCGGCGTTCTACCTGCAGCTCTGGGCTTTGGTGATTGCGACGCTCACCACGTCCATCCTCGCGGTGATAGCAATCGTTCGCGGGCATGTGCGGACACATCAGACACTGATGGCTGTCAACTTCGCGCTGCTGCTGTCTGCGCCGCTCCTGCGCATCGGATACTTGCTCTTCGGGCTTGCGTGGCCAGACGCAACCCACGACATCATCAATGTCGCGAGCGGCACGGTGGTTCCGATCGTGCTCTTCCTGGGCGCGGTATTCGCGATCCGAGCGTCCGACACACGCCGGATCTCGAAGATCAACCAGCCAATCGCCGTACCACCCTGGGTCCGGGGAACGATTTACGCGTCCGCAGTGGTTGCGTTCATCCCGCTCTTCGTGGCGGTGAGCTCGTACATCGGCGGGATCGACCGGCTGCTGGCCGCTCACCTCGTGACGTACGTCCTCGCGCTGATAGTCGTCGCTGCAATGGGGCGCCAGGCACAGCGGGACGGTGATGTCATCGGGGCCGCCGAGTGGAAAGTGATCCACCTTGGCCTCGCCGCCGCCCCTGCTGCGTTCGTCGTCTTGTGGGCTGTCTATACAATTCCATTCACCGTCTCCGAGGCTTTCTACGGCGCCACCCTGACCGCAGCCGCTGTGACGCTTTTCGTCGCCTATGGTGTGGTCGCGTGGAACCGCCGCGTGATCAAGCCCGCAGGTACGGGTTCCGCTGCCCAACAGCCTGTGATGCGGTCGTGAGTGCTGCCGGGTAACTGTGCGCGCGGGCCCTCGCGTCATAGAGACCGGCGACGAGTTCGCGTTCGAGTTTCGCGTAATCGTCACCAATCGCTCCACGCGCCTGACGGTCATAAAGGATCGCCAGCTCGGTGATGACGGCGTGATAATCCTTCACGCCCTTCGCGGCGTCCGCGCCCTGACGCTGCTGAACCGTCGTGCGCCAGCGGCCCCGGCTCGTCAGGCACGCAAGCGGAGCCACCTCCCCGGGATGGATGAGCCCAGTGGACACCATTCGTGGGAGTTGTTGCGCAACAACGCGCTGCAGACGCTTCCGCTGCCACGTCACGATCACGATCGCGCCGATAAACACGGGCACCATGATCAGCGCGTACACGAGGAGGAACCCGGCACCGTCCAGCACCAGGATGGACCCGTTCCACAAGCCGTGCATCGCTATCGCGAGCAGCAGGCCACATGCCGGCGCGAGTGCTTTGACCAGCGGCCGAGAACTCTGCACCGCGAGCCCCAGTCCCACGCCGAACATGATCGTGAACAGCGGATGGGCGAACGGGCTGATCAGGCACCGCAGAACGAACACGAAGAGCCCACCGGCGAGGCCACCTTCTTCGAGCGCCGCGCCGAGATAAAAGATGTTCTCCATGAATGCGAAGCCGAGGCCGACTAACCCGGCGTACACGATGCCGTCGACGACACCGTCGATTTCGCGCCTCCGGAACCAGAACAGCCACAGCAGGAACAGACCTTTGCAGAGTTCTTCCACCACCGGTGCCGTCACAGCCAGGCCCAGCGCGTGAGTGTTCTCTGTGGCGAGTAGCCGCAACCACGTGATGTTCAGGACGAGACTGCCGATCAAGGCGGTGACGACCGCGATGCTCGCGCCCCAGAGGAACGCGGCGAGCAGCAGCCTTCCGGGCTCTGGCTCCCAGCGGTCAATCCACAAGAACAACATCGCGATGGGAATTACCGGCGCAAACGCGAGGAGCGTCGCAACAAGTCCAATAGCGATCCCGGTGCTCAGCGAAAACACTGCGACAAGACCGACCGCGACAACCGCCATGATGACGATGACAGCGATGGGCACCAGCGCTCTGCGATTGTGCTCCACCGACCACTGCACGTGGTGCGGACTCTGCATCGCCCCATCCCCTCGTTCGTTGTACACCTGACGGAAGCACAGTACTGAGAATCCGACACTGCCGCCATTGATACGCCGAGGCGCTGCGCCCGCTGTGTCAAGCTTTCGTCATGGGTATTGCGGAGCGTTACTTCGCGGACGATGAGGCACCCCTCTATACGACGCGTCAGCATTGGACCGAGATGGTCCGTGAGTTCCTCGTCCTGCTGATCGTCTGGATCATTGCGGCTGCTGCTATCTGGGCAATCCCCGGTGACGAAGAATGGTCGGCCCTAGCGGTGTACGTGGTTCTGGGGGTCGCCGTACTCGCCTCACTCTGGTGGTGGCTTGTTCCGCTGCTGCAGTGGCGCAGCACCATGTACATCCTGACGACGAAACGCATCTACAAGCGCAGCGGATTTCTCACCAAATCTGGCCGCAGCATTCCGTTAATTCGCGTGAACGACGTATCGTTCAAAGCGTCGTTGTGGGAGCGCATCATGCGTTACGGCACGCTGACCATTCAGTCGGCTTCCGAACAGGGCAAGATGACGCTGCGGCACGTTCCGGACCCGGAAGGGCTCAAGGCACGCATCTACCGGGCTGTTTACGATGAGCAGCGCCGTCGCGACGACAACCGCCGGGCTTAGCAGAACAACTCGGGAAAGAAGCGACCGTTGCTAGACGCTCTCCGCTCTGCTGCACAATCTGTGCGCAACCTCGTGAGCCGGTCACTCGATAACCTCGAGTCGCCGCGCGGCGGATTCGACAGCACGCACCCGTGGTTCCTGACGGATCGTGAACGCGACAACCCAGCGACCACCCTGGCTCCCTGGACATCCGGGAACGCGGTGCTCCCTTTGCCCCACGGGCGTACGTATTTCGAGCGTCTCGCGCACGCATTAGACGCTGTCCGCACCGGCGATCTTGTACTTTTCACGGACTGGCGCGGAGACCCCGAACAACTCCTCACCGACGACGGCCTCAGCATCGTCGACGCGCTCGTTGGCGCCGCACATCGCGGCGCGCTCGTCCGCGGCCTCTTGTGGCGCTCGCACATGGACAGCATGGGATTCCACGGCCCGGAGAACCGCGAACTTGTCGAGAAGATCAACGCCGCAGGCGGTGAAGTGGTACTCGATCAGCGTGTGCTCGCGTTCGGCAGTCATCACCAGAAATTCGTGGTGATCAGATACTGTTCACCCGAACTCGATGATGTCGCGTTCGTTGGCGGGATCGACCTTGCCCGCAGTCGCCGCGACGACGCTGACCATGACGGGGACCCAATCTCCCGGCCGTTCCCCGCCGAATACGGCGACACCCCGCCGTGGCACGACGTGCAGGTCGAGCTTCGCGGTCCAGCGGTCGTCGACGTGGAGACGATTTTCCGGGAGCGCTGGGACGATCCCGCCGCGCTGTCCCGGCTGCCATGGCAGGCGATTCCGGACATCGTCCGGCCCCGAGTGCCGCGTGAGCCGTCCGTGATCCCGTCGTTTCCGGACTCCCCGCCGCGCCGCGGCACGTGTGACGTTCAGCTGCTGCGCACCTATCCGCGCCGGAAGCCCGCGTATCCGTTCGCGCCGCAGGGAGAGCGAAGCGTCGCACGGGCGTATGCGAAGGCATTGCATCGTGCGCGTTCGCTGATTTACATCGAGGACCAGTACCTGTGGTCACTCGATGTTGCGCGCGTTTTCGCACACGCGCTCCGGGAGCATCCCACTCTGCACATGATGGTGGTTGTACCGCGATACCTCGACGAAGAAGGTGTGCTCACAATCCCGTCCGCGCTGCTCGGCCACGCCGAGGCACTCGAGGAGTTGCTCTCTGCCGGACCCGACCGCGTTGCGGTGTACAACATCGAAAACTGCTCCGCTGTACCGGTTTACGTGCACGCAAAGGTATGTGTCATTGATGACGTGTGGGCGACGGTCGGCAGTGACAACTTCAACCGCCGCTCCTGGACGCATGACTCGGAGCTGACTGCGGCGATCATCGACGCCGAGTGTGACGCGCGTGCGCCGGCTGATCCCGCTGGCCTTGGTGATGGCGCGCGGGTGTTTGCCCGCGATCTGCGGCTTGTGCTGGCGCGGGAACACTTGGACCGGGATGAGGGTGACGTCGCTGACCTGTTCGATCCCGCTGAATTTTTCGCGGCTTTCCAGGCGAGCGCCCAGAAACTCGAGGACTGGCACAAAAGCGGCCAGCGTGGGCCGCGCCCGCCGGGCAGGCTGCGGCCCCACTCTGTCGACTCGTCACCCAGGTGGCAGCGCGTAATGGCGGCACCGATCTACCGCAATGTGGTGGATCCAGACGGCCGGCCGTTCAAGATGCGCCTGACGAAGCGGTTCTAGCGGTTCCGGTATTCAGCGACAGCTTTCTGCGTCTCCTCCTGTACGAGGTCGGCGTTGATCTGCGCCGCGGCAGCGGCTCCAGCGGCTGCCGCCGCGCCAACCTGCGCGGAAAGGTCAGTGACGTTGCCCGCTGCCCACACGCCCGGGACCTCGGTACGTCCCGCCGCGTCAACGGGGATGTACTCACCCATGCCGGACGGGTGTGCCTGCGATTGCAGCCCGAGCGCGTCGAGGAACGTGGCGCGTGCCACCATGCGGGGCGCGACGACGACTACCTGACGCTTGATGACTGTGCCCTCGTCGAGACGGACACCGGTCAGCGTGTCGTCGATGATTTCCAGCCCCGCCACCTTTTCCGGCACAGTCGTGATGGCGCGTGCAGCGAGTTGTTCCGCCTGTTCATCCGGCAGCGGCAGGCCATTGAGGAAGAACGTGACGTCGTCACTGAGCTGACGGAAGAGTAGCGCCTGATGCATCGACATCGGGCCGGTTGCGAGGATGCCGATCGCCTGATCGCGTACTTCCCAGCCGTGGCAGTACGGGCAGTGGATGACGTCACGGCCCCAGCGCTCCCGCACCCCTGGTACATCTGGGAGTTCATCGATGAGCCCAGTTGTGACGAGCAGTCGGCTGGCCTGGATGGTCCTGCCGTCGGATAGCTCAACAACGAAGTCCTGTTCGCCGCGCGCTACGTTCGCGACTGTCGCTGACACGACGGTGCCTCCGTATTGCTCCACCTCCGCGCGGCCGCGCGTCAGCAAGTCAGCGGGCGGCATGCCTTCGCGCCCCAGCAGCCCGTGGATGCCGTCAGCTGGCGCGTTGCGCGGCTCCCCCGCATCGAAAACCACAACAGAACGCCGTGCCCGCGCGAGCATGAGTGCGCCATTGAGTCCGGCGGCTCCACCACCGATGATTGCCGCGTCGTAGCGGTCCAGCAACTGATCAGCCATCACTACCTCCCCGAATTGGTTACGCAGAGATTGTGCTGGCCCCGTCCCGGTATTGGCAAGGATCCTTGCTGATATGGCAAACTCTGGGGTATGGATCTTGGTAGCGCACTCGACCGTGTCGGGCCGCACTTGCGATCGTTGCGACAGCAGCGGGAGACAACGCTGGCCGACCTGTCGGAGACAACAGGAATCTCGGTGAGCACGCTGTCCCGGCTCGAATCTGGTACCCGGCGGCCGACCCTGGAACTGCTGTTACCGCTCGCGCGGGCATACGGCGTCACTCTGGACGAACTGGTAGACGCTCCCACAACGGGAGACCCTCGAATTCACATGCGCCCTATCACCCATCACGGCAGGACGATGATTCCGCTGACGCGCCGAGCGGGCGGCATTCAGGCGTACAAGCTGGTCATCCCTCCAGATCAGGGCGCGGAGCCAGTGATGCAAACCCATGAGGGTTACGAGTGGATGTACGTGCTCAACGGACGGCTGCGTGTACTGCTCGGTGAGCATGACGTTGTGATGTTGCCCGGTGAGGCTGCAGAGTTCGACACGCGCGTGCCGCACTGGTTCGGCGCGGCCGGAAAAGAACCGGTCGAAATCCTCAGCCTCTTCGGCAAGCAAGGCGAGCGCGCCCATTTGCGCACTCGCTCCGCCGACTAGATCGGCCCCCACCCGCTGCTGGGTTGGGTGTCGGAGGGTCAGCCGAAGATACGGTCGAGAACATTCCGAGCATAGGAGGAACCTTCGCGGTTGCTCATCCAGTTCCTGCGGTTGTGGTGCTTCTTCTTTTCCTCTTCGGCGTGCTCATCCTGGTATTCGTCATAGTCCGCGGCGTAATCATCTTCGTGGTACTCGGCGATGGTTACCGGATTCGGGTATACCGGGATTGCGAGGAAGTCATACGTGTCTGTGCACGAGGCCGTGAAGTAGTAGGTGTAGCCGGGCTGGCCTTGAATGACGGTGCTGCCGCTCTTGCTTGGAATGTCGATGTCGACGAGCTGGCTGAACGGGTTGCCATTCGAGGGATTGACGAAAACCTGGCAGGTGATTTCGGTTGCATATTGGTAGTCGCTGACAACGTCACTGAAGTAGATGGTGATGTAATGGCCATCCACCGTTGCGGCGGCGTTGCCAGAAATTATGTCGGCGCTCGCTGCGGTGCCGCCCGCGAAGATGGCGATGCTCGTGGCAGCGGCGAGAGTGGCAGCGGTAGCGGTGCGCTTGATGGTGGGGGCAAACGTCACGGGGTTCTCCAGAAGTTTCGGTGGTCGATCGCTCGTTCGTCCCCCTAATAGTGGGCGTGGTGACGCCCGGCGGACAGAGACCCCAGGGGTGGTAACTGCCCACCCAGAGAGCAAGCCCCGCCCCCGAATCCATCTACGGGTGTCACCTAAAACCCCCGAAATTACGCCATTCTGTTGACCTGCACAGATGGATTTGGCTCAGGCGGGGTCGCGTTTAGCCCGGCTCGGAGCGACTCGCGGCGGCTCGTTCGGCATCTTCGGGTAGACCGGCGGCCACGGCGCATCCATAAGACCATCGGCCATGTCCCGTTCGGACATTTCGAGCAGCGGTTCAAGCGATTGCGGCCCATTCGGCTTACCCGCCCACGGATCACCATGCGCTGCAACAAGTTCAGGGACAGTAGCCAACGTCAAGACATCCGGTTCGACAGCGTCCAATTCTGCCCAGCTGATCGGTGTTGACACTTGCGCCCCAACTCTGGGGCGCACGCACCACGCACCGAAAACAGTCTTGTGCGGGGCATTCTGGTTGAAGTCGACGAACACCCGTGAGCCGCGTTCTTCCTTCCACCACTGTGCGGTGATGAGATCAGCGTGGCGCCGCTCAAGCTCCCGCGCAAGCGCGACCGCAGCCGCACGCACCTGATAGCCGTCCCATCGGGGTTCGACGTGCACATAGATATGCAACCCACGCGATCCAGACGTCTTGATGTGGGACTGGATTTCTAGCTCTGCCAGCAGTTCACGAGTACAGACCGCTGCCTCTCGCACGTTCGCGAACGTCACGCCTGGCGAAGGGTCGAGGTCGATGCGCAACTCGTCGGTCACCTCGGGAGTGTCGGCTTGATATGGCCAGACATGAAACCCTATGCAGCCCAAGTTGACTCCCCACAGGATATGAGCGAGGTCTTTCGCAACGAGCGCGTCGGACGTCGTCCCGTTGGGCGTCGAAACGACAGTGGTCTCTAGCCAGCTCGGAGCGTTCTTCGGAACCCGCTTCTGAAAGAACGACTTACCGTCGGCACCGTCCGGATACCGCTCCATCAGCAGCGGCCGTCCACCCAGTGCCACGAGCAACGGTCCGGCGACGCTCTCGTAGTACAGCGCGACGTCCCGCTTGGTCCAGCCGTGCTTGGGGAAGTACACCTTGTCCGGATTCGACAACGTGACCTCTACACCGGCGGCGTCGATGATCATGACGGCACAGCGAAAATCTCTGCGAGCTCGGCCGGCGCTACCTCGTCCAGCTGAGCGTAGGTGCACGACTCGGGTGTGCGGTCTGAACGGAACCGGACGAGACGCCCTCCGTGGCGGAAACGACCGCTTTGTACATGCTCGTATCTCACTTCCGCGACGAGTTCGGTGCGCAACGGCTCCCAGGAGAGATCCTTGCCAGCGCTCCACCTGCTCTGACCACCTGGCATGCGACCGGTAGTTGCGGCTTGCGCGTCGGCCCACTCACGCCACGGATGGTTTTCGAGGGCACCTTCGCGCAGCGGAGCCAACTCGTCCACGAGCGAGCGTCGCCGGGCCGCGGTGAAACTACTGGCGACACCCACATGGTGCAGCGTCCCAGCATCGTCGAACAGTCCGAGGAGAAGCGATCCCACTCCCTCGCCGTCCTTGTGCCAGCGGAACCCTGCTACCACGCAGTCAGCGGAACGCTCATGCTTGACCTTGATCATCGTGCGCTTGTTCTGTTCATACGGCAGCGACGCACTTTTCACCATGACCCCGTCGAATCCAGCGCCTTCGAACCGGGTGAACCAGTCTTGCGCTACTGCGACGTCAGCGGTTATCGGCGTCAGGTGAACGTGAGGTCCGGTGGCGACTGCTGCGGCGAGGTGACGGCGCCGCGTATCGAACGGCTCCGTCGTCAAGTCATCGTCGCCGAGCGCCAGCATGTCGAACGCCACGAAGCTCGATGGTGTCTCCCCTGCGAGCTTGGTGACGCGAGACGCGGCAGGGTGGAGCCGGAGTTGCAGCAAATCGAAATCGAGTCCGCGGTCTGTGACGATCACGATCTCTCCGTCGATGACGCATCTCTCCGGCACGGCATGCCGCAGCACGTCAACGAGTTCCGGAAAGTAGCGAGTGAGCGGCCGGTCGTTGCGCGAGCCCAGTTCGATGTCGTCGCCGTCGCGAAAGACTATGCACCGGAAGCCATCCCACTTCGGTTCGTAGCGCAGACCGTCGGCTCGCGGCAGTTCGGCCGCGGCCTTGGCCAGCATGGGCCGCACCGGCGGCATCACAGGTAGCTGCACACACCGATGGTAGGTCAGGCTGCTGCCGGCCGGTGCTTACTCAGCGAGTTTCTGCTTCACTAATGCGGCCACGCGGGAGCCATCCGCCCGTCCAGCCACCTCCGCTGAAGCGACCTTCATGACCTGACCCATCTGTCGCATCCCCGGGCGTTCCCCGGTCTCCTGTTCCACTGCGGCGAGCGCATTCGTCACGACGGTATCGAGTTCTTCGTCAGAAAGCTGCTTGGGGAGGTACCGCGCGATGATTTCGCCTTCCGCACGCTCCTTGGACGCTAGTTCTTCGCGGCCTGCGTCTGAAAATACGGTGGCTGACTCGGCCCGCTTTTTCGCTTCTTTCGTGAGAACTTTGATGATGTCCGCGTCGGTGAGCTCTTTCGCCTCGGTTCCCGATACTTCTTCCGTGCGGATCGCCGCAATCAGCATGCGCAGCGTCGCGGTTGTCGCGGAATCCTTAGCCTTCATCGCCGCGGTCAGATCTGCGCGCAGCTTCTCTTTCAATTCAGCCATAGTGCGACCTACATTACGCCCCAGCATGCGCATCGAGCGCGAGGCGCGTGCTGTCAGTAGGGTGGCCAGAGACCGAACGTATTTCAACAACTCAGGAGGTCTGAATGGGATTCGGCGACATCGTCAACAAGGCGAAGAACCTCGCGCAGAAGAGCCCAGACAAGGCGCGTGAGGCTATCGACCGTGTGGAAGACACCCTCGACAGCAAGACCGGCGGGAAGTACGGGGACCAGATCCGCAAGGGCGGTGACGCTGTCGAGCAGAACCTTGGAGTCGCGGAAGCAGCCAAGGACGCTGAGAAGTCACCCGAGCCCGGCACCGGCACAGCCCCGCAGCAGGGCGTCGAAAACAAGACTGACCAGCCAGAAAAGTAGGATCTGTTCGTCGTCACCGACAACGACGGTCTCGATGACGCTTCTGGGGAGACCGTCCTGCTGCGTTTCCCCCATCTGTGACACTGCGTCCGACATAGAAGTTAACAGATATTTGGAAATTGCCAGTTAACGTTATGTGCCCGTGATAATTTTCGGGGATGGGGGAACCAACACGGTCACAATCACGCTCTGCCCTGCGCGCTGGAGCCTCGGCCTGCGCTCTCGCGCTGATCGTCGCCGGCGCTCCGGCCAGCGCCGATCCGGTTGACGACTTTCTCGAGGTGCACCGGACCGCCGTCGAACGCGCGGACTGTGGGCCGGGGTCAGACCCGGAGCCCGGCTTGCAGGGCCAAGTTCCCGGACCGGACCGCGATAGCGGCCGCAGCGCACAAGGCTACAACTGCAATCTGAGCCTGGTCGGCCAGCATCAGGGCCCTGGCGCGGGAATCGTCAGCGTCTCATACGATCATTGCTCGTACACGGGTTCGAATATCCCCATCCCCGAACAGGTGGGCAGCCCTGGTACCGGCGTGCAGGTCATCGACGCTTCTGATCCCGCCAATCCCCGGCATGTGCGGTCACTGCAAGAACCGCCCATGCTTGCGGGCACGTGGGAGTCCCTCGACGTTCACGAAGGCCGCGGCCTGCTCGCGGGCACAGGTGTCGGAATTCTGGTCGGCGCGGGTGGTTTCTCGATCTACGACGTGTCAGAGGACTGCGCCACCCCACGCCTCCTCAACCATCGCGATGGCACCCAGCTCTCGATGCCACTGCCGATCACCACTCACGAGGGCGCTTTTTCCCCGGATGGTCGAACCTATTGGGCGGCTGGCACTGTCGGTGGCCAATTGTCCGCAATCGATGTGAGCGACCCCTCCAACCCGAGGGTGATCTGGACGGGCATCACGGGGATCTCGAACCACGGCTTCGGCATCACCGCCGACGGCAACCGCATGTACATATCGACGCTTGCCGGTATCACCGTGCTTGACGTCAGCTCAGTGCAGCGGCGTGACCCGTTCCCCGTCGTACCTCACGTGGGCCGCCTGTTCTGGTCCGATGGGCAACTTACCCAGCACACCATCCCCGTCACAGTGGACGGCGCACCGGTCCTCTTCACTGTCGACGAAGGCGGATCGGGCGGGGTGAAGATCATCGATTCGCGTGATGATCAGAATCTGAAGCTGATCAACACCATCAAGCTGGAAGTTAATCTCCCCGAGAATCTTGGGACGTGGGCGCGCGACAATTCCGGTAACGGTGCGTTCGGATACGACGCACACTATTGCACGGTAGACCGGAAGGTCGACCCGACGGCCCTCGCATGCGGGTGGGTTCAATCAGGTATCCGTGTCTTCGACGTCCGAGATTTGAACAACGTCAAGGAGATCGCATATTTCAACCCGCCGGCCCAGGTGGGGAAAGCCGGTCAGCTTGTGAACTCCACGCACGCGACGCTCGGCGCGATAGTCGGCCTGCCCCTCGTCGGGTCTATCGCCGTGGCGCGCGCCATCGCTGACGGTGACATTGAACTGCAGGATATCGAGAGCCCACGGGCCCGGTTGCTCGGCATCGATATGTCCGCGGACTGGTGCATGTCACCTCCGGCGTTCCATGGGGATCAACTGTGGGTGACGTGCATGGACAACGGCTTCATGGCGCTGCAGTTCGAGAACGGCGTGTATCCGATCTCATGAGGTCTCGCGCTTTGGTGCTCATCGTGGCTCTCGTCTTGCTCGCGGGTGGTTTTGCCGCGGGATTCTTCTGGCCCCGAACGGAACCACGGGCGGAACCCGCAGCAGACAGCGCGGTGCCGCACGCGTTCGGGCAAGTCGAAGTTGGGTTCTCCCAGGACATGGCAATACACCATCTGCAGGCGGTAGAACTGTGCAACGCACTCGGTGACGATATCGACCCGATGCTGGTCTCACTATGCACACAGATCCGGACCAGCCAGACACAGGAAATCGGGATGATGACAGGCTGGCTGGAACTCCTCGATCAGCCACTGGCCTCGAGCGAACCGATGGCGTGGATGGACCACGACGACAAGCACGAGCATGCGGGCCATGGCGGCCGTGACGCGACAGAACCTCCCATGCCTGGTATGGCGAGCTGGCAGGAAGTCGATGCGTTGAGGCAGTCCGATGGTACGGACGCGGAAGTGCAGTTCCTGCAACTGATGATTCGCCACCACCAGGGCGGCATCGACATGGCTGGGTATGCGGCGCAGCACGCTTCGGTCCCGGTCGTTCAGCGCCTGGCCACCAGCATGATCAAGGAACAGAGCCAGGAAACCGCGGTCATGGAGCACCTCCTCCGTGCCCGCGGCGCCGAACCCCTGCCCTGGCCCTGACCAGCCCGATCAGATTCTGGTTAGGGTGATAGGCAGTCCGTCCGTCGGGAATGGCAATGAGCTTGTGTCCCAGTGAACGTCGTATCCTGGCTTCAAATCGAGACGGTACGTACGCAGCAGGTAGTGCAGGATCGTTTTCACTTCGAGCATTCCGAACTTCATGCCGATGCAACGGTGCGCTCCCCCACCGAATGGCACGAACAGGAAGGGATGCTGCTTGTCTTCACGACGATGCGGGGCAAAACGCTCGGGGTCGAAGCGCGTTGGCTCCGTCCAGTACTCCGGCAGCAAGTGATTCACCCACGGATCGACGAGCAAGAACGTTCCCTTAGGAATGTAGAACCCGAGTATTTCAGTGTCTTTCGTGGTTTCGCGTATGAACGCTGGCACTGGCGCCACGAGCCGCAGTGATTCGGAGATCACGTTGTCGAGAGTCGTCAGTCCGTCGAGGTAGGACGGAGATACTGGACCATCGTGGGCGGCCACTTCCGCACGGACTTTCCCTTGCCACTCCGGGTGCTTCGCGAGGTGGTACGCCGTCGCGGTCGCGGTGATGGTTGCGGTGTCATGCGCAGCCATCATCAGAAAGATCATGTGGTTGACGATGTCGTCGTCGCTAAACGTCTCGCCGTCCTCCGACGTCGCGTGACAGAGCGCCGCGAACAAATCTCGTGAATTCTCACGCCGTTTAGCGGGCAGGTGTTCGCGGAAGTAGGTTTCGAGTGTGCGGCGCCCGCGCAGGCCGCGCGCCCAGCGTCCGCCTGGCACGGGGTACCGCACGATCGCGGTGCCACCTCTGACAGAGGCGATAAACGCATCGTTCAGTTTTGCGACGACGTCGTCACTTTTTTCTCCCGCGTCCATGAAGACGCGCGTCGCCACTTCGAGTGTGAGCTGTTTGAGCGTCGGATAAAGCTCGACATCACCGCCGCGCGTGAACTTCCATACCTGATCGTCGACGACCTCGTCGGCCACGGAAACATAGCCTTCGAGCCGTTCCTTCGTGAACGCCGCCTGCATAATGCGGCGGTGATATCGGTGCTCGTCGGCGTCGAGGAGCATCAGTCCTCTATGGAAGAAGGCGTCGATCAGATAACGCCAGCCGCCCTGTGTGTAGGTGTTGTCGCGGTTCACCAAGACCGCTTGTGTCGCTTCAGGTCCGGCGATGGCGACACCGCGCCGTCCGAAGATGTTCGCCCACGAAACGGGGCCGAGCTCGTTATATCGGCGCAATTGGTACTCGGGGCCGAGGCGCATGAGTTCAAACGTGTGCCCTAGTACCGGCAGCCCCGCATCGCCGAGAACGGGTTTCAGTCCGCTGTCTGCGGGTGGCGTCGCGAATGGCTCTGCGCGCCGATGATGATGTTCCAGTGTGTCCGCAAGCAGGCGGGTGCCTGGCAGCGTCGCGATCGTGGGCTTGTGGCGGGCAACCGCATGTTTGATGTTCTTCGGATTCATGAGCGTACTCATCGCTGGCCTCCCCGTTGAGACTTAGACGCTTGTATAACGCTGACACCAATCTACGCTTGACAAAATCGAAAGTCATGTAAATGCGAGATGTTGTTATCAATTTTCGCGGATTCGTTCGGTTAACGGCGAAATACGCGCTTTCGCCAAGTGAGCGTAACCACTTCATCAACTGCTAATTCTGCCGTAACGGCCGGGCTCAGCCCGAGCAACAATCCGTCAGTACCGTGGGATCGGGCCAGTCCGGAAGCTATTTCCGGCGCGCACCGCACCCCTTGAGGAGGTAGCAATGGTACTGACGAACTTGATCAACAAGGCCAAGGGACTCGTTCAGAAGAATCCCGAGAAGGTCCGGGCAGTAATCGATCGTGTCGAGGAAACCATCGACAAGACCACTGGCGGCAAGTACAGCGACAAAATCCACCAAGCCGCGGACACCGTCGAGGAGCAACTAGGGGTCGCTGTCGTCCCAGAAGAGGCCCCCGCAGACGCGCCCACAGAAGCGCCACAAGCAGTCAGCGACGAGCACGCCAGCGCAGAATCAGAAGTCACGTAGCGGAGAGTATGCGACCCGCGCGCTCAGCTTGGCTCACAGGTTTCGCCGATGGCGATTATTGTGGCGAAATCGCCGGACCGGGCGCACTGTTGGGTATCAGGTGTGAATTCAGCAGCGCGCGAGGTCGTCATGCCACTCGATCCTTTTATGGAGCCCCAAGGGCCCAGCCAGCGCCCACTGGACGCGTATTCCCAGATCGTCGTAGCCGTCGCGCGCACGCTCACGCCACATGTCGCAAGCATTAGCCTCCGTCACGGCGGCGGATCCGCGGTCGCGTTCACTGATGACGGTTTCCTGCTCACCAATGCGCACGTCATCGGACGGGAGTCGGGTGGCAAAGCAGTCTCCGCGGATGGCACCGAGCAGCAGTTCGAGGTCGTCGGCGCAGACAGACTTTCCGACCTGGCCGTCATCCGGACGCGTGGCGCTGGCCCGCCCGCGGCGATGCTGGGAGATGCCGACGCGCTGGTTGTCGGTGAACTCGTCGTCGCTGTGGGCAGTCCGCTCGGCCTGTCCGGTTCCGTCACGGCTGGTGTGGTCAGCGCGCTCGGCCGGTCCCTCCCCGCTCGCGATGGGCGCGCTACGCGCGTCATCGAAGATGTGATCCAGACCGATGCCGCGCTCAACCCTGGCAACTCCGGTGGTGCACTAGCGAACGCGGCAGGCGAGGTGGTCGGCATAAATACCGCTGTCGCGGGCATCGGCCTTGGTATGGCTGTGCCGATCAATTCAACGACACAGCGCATCATCAGCACCCTTCTTGGTGAGGGCAGGGTGCGTCGCGCCTACCTCGGGATCATTGGCTCCCCGACGCCCGTCCCAGCGCCACTCGCGGAACGTATTGGCCGCAGTGAAGCACTCCGGCTCGTCGAAGTACTGTCAGGCGGCCCCGCGGACGCTGCCGGACTGAAACGTGGTGACCTGCTGCTCACCGTGGCCCGTGAGCCCGTCAGCAGCGCGCAGGACATTCAGCGGCAGTTGTTCGGTGAGGCAATTGGCCTCGCGCTGCCCGTCACCGTCCTGCGTGGCGACGCGATGGTGGACGTGATTGCCGTCCCAACGGAGCTCACCACCTGAAACTTCGTCTCCCCTATTGGGCGGGCCACTCCTGGTGGGTCCACGCCATTTCCCAGAACGCCAGTTCGTAACGACTGCTGATCATGAAGGCATCTCTGACCCGCTCCATCGCCGCGCCCGAAAGCTCCGCACCGATCTCGTTGGTCAACTCACGAAGCCACACCACAAGGTCGGTGAACTCGCGGGACGAATACATGCTTATCCATTTCGCATACCCTTCGTTCTGCGGCAAACCGGCCTCCGCCAGCCGAGTCCCGATTTCGCTGAACCCCCACATGCACGGCAGCAGAGCAGCGAGAAGCTCAGCAAAATCACCCACCGCCGCGCTGCGAAGCAGAAAATCCGTGTAACCCTGTGTAGTGGGAGCCATTTCTTCACGTTCCAGGTCTGCCTCGGTGATACCGAGTTCCGTGCAGTAGGAGCGGTGCAAACCCATTTCGACGTGCAAGGTCTCGTGAAGCAATTCGGCGAAGCGTCTCATCGTCTCGAGATCAGGTGCCCGCGCAGCTGCGAGTGCGCACAAACGGGAATATTCGATGAGGAACAGGTAGTCCTGACGGATCCAGAGGCGAAAGGCAGCAGGGTCCAAAGATCCGTCGCCGAGACCTCGAACAAAGGGGTGATTGTGCTGGGCCTGCCAAATTCCGTCCGCTGCTGAGCGCAGTGAGTCGCTGAGAGGAAGCATAAGGCCACTCAATCCCCCCTTTTTTGGGCCGCCTGCTTTTGCGCCGCTGCTTTCACCGCGTCGGCCACAGCCGGTGCCACTGCGGTATCGAAAACGCTGGGGACGATGTAGGACGGGTTAAGGCGGTCGCCTACGACGTCGGCGATGGCCTCGGCGGCGGCCAGCATCATGGGTTCGTCGATGTCCTTGGCGTGCGCGTCTAAGAGGCCACGAAAAACGCCCGGGAAGGCGAGAACGTTGTTGATCTGGTTTGGGTAATCGCTGCGCCCGGTCGCGACGACAGCGGCGTGCTGGTGCGCATCTACCGGATCGATTTCAGGGTCGGGGTTCGCGAGGGCGAACACGATTGCATTGTCTGCCATGGTCGCGACTTGTTCTGCACCAAAGAGATTCGGTGCAGAGACGCCGATGAAGACGTCCGCGCCGACCAGCGCATCATGCAAGGTTCCCGCCATGCGGTGTTTGTTGGTGTTGTCAGCGAGCCAGCGCAGATTGTCGTCCTTGTTCTCGCGGGCGGGGTGAACGATGCCGTCGATGTCCACCGCGACGATGTCGGCAGGGTCTTGCCGCAGAAGCAACCGCATGATGGCCGACCCTGCAGCGCCCGCACCACTGACGACAATCCTGCAGTCCGTCATCTTCTTGTCGACCACCCGCAGGGCGTTGCGGAGCGCCGCCGTGACACAGATCGCGGTGCCGTGCTGGTCGTCGTGGAACACCGGGATGTCGAGCATCTCGCGCAGCCGCGATTCGATCTCGAAGCAGCGCGGAGCGGCGATGTCTTCGAGGTTGATTCCCGCGTAGACGGGCGCCAGCACCTGGACAACGCGGATGATCTCTTCCGTGTCTTGGGTGTCGAGGCACACTGGCCATGCATCCACACCCGCGAACTTCTTGAAGAGCGCGGCTTTGCCTTCCATCACGGGAAGCGCCGCGGCCGGACCGATGTTGCCTAGCCCGAGCACCGCTGAACCGTCCGTCACGACAGCGACCGTGTTGCGTTTGATGGTGAGCCGCCGTGCATCCTCGGGATTCTTCGCGATCGCCTGGCAGACACGCGCCACACCTGGCGTGTACGCGCGGGACAGATCGTCACGGTTACGCAGACTGACCTTCGGAGTAACTTCGAGCTTGCCGCCTAGATGCACGAGGAAGGTTCGGTCGGAGACTTTCCGCACGTGGACATCGGGCAGCGAATCAAGCGCCGCGGTGACATCTTCAGCATGGTCTGAGGACAACACGTTCACAGTGATATCGACGAGGATCGCGTCAGCGGTCGAATCGACGATGTCGAACGCGGTGAGCACCCCGCCGGCTCCGCCAACCACTGTGGTGAGATCACCTGCGGCACTGACTGATGGGGGTGATTCAAGCCGGACAGTTATCGAATAACCGGGACCAGGAACCGGCATCGGGCACCCCCACATCGAAAGTGTGTGATCTAGCTCACAACCACGATAGCGTGGGATTACTCCCCTGTCTGGAGCTTGCGGGCAGCGCTAATCGATTTCAGCCAAACTCCTAGCTCGCCGCAGGACGGTGTCGATCATGTCCGGCGTCAGACGCCCAGTGAAAGTGTTGTGCTGGCTGGGGTGGTAGCAGCCAACAAGAGTGAGCCGGCGTCCATCTGGGTGGGTGACTCGCGCGTCAGCGCCATGACCGAACTTGGGCCGGGGGCGGGGAATCTGCCAGCCTGTCCCCGCCAGATTCGTTAGCAGCGCCTGCCAGCCGAAACCACCCAGCACTACCGCCACCCGCAGAGTTGGTGCGAGGAGGTCCAGTTCGCGCGCGAGAAACGGAGCGCAGCGATTCCGCTCCTCAGGGGTGGGTTTGTTCTCCGGCGGCGCACAGTGGACTGGCGCGACGAGACGCACTCCTGTCAGCACCATCCCATCACCCGAGTGTGTTGAAGTGGGCTGATTGGCGAACCCGGTCCGGTGCAGAGCAGCGTAAAGCACATCGCCGCTCTGATCGCCGGTGAACATCCGCCCGGTCCGGTTGCCGCCGTGCGCCGCCGGGGCGAGCCCGACAACGATCACAGCGGCCTCCGAGTCACCGAAGCTGGGGACCGCACGCGACCAATACGTCCAGTGCGCGAAACTCTTACGCTTTTCGCGTCCCACCTTCTCGCGCCATTCGACCAGCCGCGGGCACGCGCGACATCGCACGACCAGGTCGTCGACGGCGCGCAGTGTGCCCGCGCTTTCCGCACGGCGCGGCCAGTCCGGTTCGTCGGAGGCAGCCATGCCTCGATCGTACGGTCGCCTAGTGAGCGGCGAGTTCCGCTGCCCGGGGCCAGTAACCAGCGCCTGCCGCGTGCATCATCCGTCGCTCGGCGATCTGGTCTGCGGCAATCGCTGCCGGAACACCCTCTGCGGCGGCCAAGGTGAATACTTCCTTCGTGGTGTGGAAGATTGTGCCCACCTTGCGCTTCGCCCGGTCGAAATCGAATCCGTGCAGCTCATCTTCCACCATCACGACACCGCCCGCGTTCACGAGGTAGTCAGGTGCATAGAGGATGCCCCGTGCCGCGAGAACGTCTTCAATCCCCGCATGCGCGAGCTGATTGTTCGCGGCCCCACACACGATCTTCGCGGTCAAGACGGCCACAGTGTCGTCGTTGAGCGCACCACCCAGCGCGCACGGCGCGTAAATATCCAGGCCGGACGTGATGAGGGCTTCGGTGTCGTCGACGACCGACACCTCAGGGTGCGCCTGCTTGACGCGGTCGACAGCCACGGGACTGACGTCGGTGATGGTGACAGTCGCTTTCTCATGCAGGAGGTAGTCGACGAGCAGGCGCCCGACCTTCCCCACGCCCGCCACTCCGACGCGGCGCCCCGCAAGCGAAGCGTTGCCCCACAGGTATTCTGCGCTCGCGCGCATACCCTGGTAGACGCCATACGATGTCATGACGGACGAATCCCCGGAGCCACCGTGCTGAGGCGAGCGGCCCGTCACAAACTGGGTTTGCTCACCGATGGTGTCCATGTCCGTCACGTAGGTGCCCACATCACACGCGGTGATGTAGCGTCCCCCCAGAGATTCGACGAACCGCCCGTACGCACGGAGCAACGTCTCAGTTTTGTGCAGCTGCGGGTCACCGATGATCACAGCCTTGCCGCCGCCGAGCGGAAGCCCAGCGAGCGCATTCTTGTAGGCCATGCCCTTCGACAGATTCAGCACGTCGGTCAGCGCATCTTCTTCAGACGAGTACGGGTAGAACCGCGTACCGCCGAGCGCGGGACCAAGCGCCGTGGAGTAAATCCCGATAATCGCCTTCAAACCGGATTCCGCGTCATTACAGAAAATGACCTGCTCATGACCGGTCTGGCGTTCGAACACACCTCGAGTCACTGTAGTGCCTCCATTTTGTCTGGACGATCGCGTGCTTGTGGCTGCGATCGCGCATATTTGTATAACGGCTCACACTGTCTATGATCCGCCTTTTGCAGTGTGACAGCTATCACGGCAGAAGTCTCTACTTGACTTTCAGCTCATCGCGCAATCGCTTCGATCAGTGATGCTGGTCCGATCGTGGGAACTACCCGGTTCAGTCTGAGCCCGGCGTGTTCAAGCAGTTCGGAATATTGGCCGACGGTTCGTTCTCGTCCGCCTGTCTGGATGAGCATTTCGAGGTTCAGCCACTTGCTGACGTGCTCACCGTTTCCCTCTGGAATGACAGCTTCGATCAGCAGAACCCGCCCATCGTCGCGCATCGCGGCGCGCACATTGCGAAGGATTTCGATGGCCTGTTCTTCTGGCCAGTCGTGCACGATGTTCTTCAGAACGTACGCATCACCGTCAGCAGGAACTGACTCGAAGAACGAGCCTCCGACAGCCTCCGCGCGGTCGGCGACACCTGCGTCGACGAACAAGTCCCATGCGCCTGGCAGCACTGTCGGCAGTTCGAATAGAACCCCGCGCGAGCGTGGCGACTGTTGCAAGATCGCGGCGAGGAGCCGTCCATGGCCTCCCCCCACATCGACGACCGTGCGATATTTCTTGAAGTCGTAGGCAGCGAGGACGGGTCCGATGACCATCTCGGACGTGACCGTCATCGCGTCGTTGAAGACCTGCGCGACTTCCTCATCCTCCTCGAAGTAGTCGAATGCACTCAACCCTCTGATCTGCTCAAGACTCGACTTTCCCGTCTGCACCGAATACAAGAGGCCGCCCCAGTGTTCCCAGTGCGCAGGATGCCCGATCATGAGTACAAGCGGACGAACCGAATCCGCTGCATCGGAGCGCAGCGACTGTCCCATCGCCGTCAGTTCGAAACGACCATCGCTGCCTTCGCGGAAGACCGACTTCGCGGCGAGCGCGCGCAGCAGTCGCTGCGTTCCATCGGAGTTCGCGCCGACCTTCTCCGCAACCTCTTCAGCAGTGAGCGGCCCGCCCGCGAGAGCGTCCGGAATACCGAGTTTGGTAGCGGTGTAAACCGCCTGCGTGACCCAACTTCCGGTCGCCAGTTCGAGGACGTTTACCGGCGAAGGTGCGATCAGCTGGGTGAGCTTTATCAGCCCGCTCCGGACGGTCTCGACAGCCCGCACAACACGAACAGGTGGGAACCATGGCAGTCCAGCTAGGTCCACAAATACCTCCCTGTCGGCGCGGGCATCACCTCCATTATGTGGGGCGAACTGCCATCTGCCGCTCCCGGCGCCAACTCGAGACCACGAGAAGCAGAACCGCAGTGACAACCCCCGTGGCCGCCATGACGATGAAAGCCCCCGTGAAGCCCCATAGTTCAGAGGCAGTCAGCACCACCAATGGCGCCGCCGCGCCACCCAGGTGCCCCACTCCATCAGTCACCGCCACCCCGGTAGCGCGGAACTGAGGCGGGAACTGTTCGGCCGTGTACGTGTAGAGGAGTGGAATCAGGAAGCCGATAGTTGCAGAGGCGACGAACCCGAAGAACATCACCGACGCAGCACCGTGGATGAGGCCGATAGCAAGCAGCGCCGCTGCCCACGCCGCCGCACCCACAGCGGTTGTCATACGCCGATCGAACCGGTCCGCGAGGCCAGTCGCTAACAACGCCCCCGCCACGAAACCGGTTCCGGTGACGATCAGGAAGGTGAGACTCGACGTCAGGCTGAAACCGTGGTTAGTCAGCAGTGTGGGCGCGAGGGTAAGCCATCCATAATTGCCGATGTAGTACACCGTCCAGATCACCGTGAACAGAACCATAAGCCACACGTAGGGCGGGCGCAGCAACCCTGCTCGCTCTTTTTGCACTACGGGGGCCGGGAGCGGTTCCGGCAGGTCCCGGCCCGTAACAGCGCGGGCCCGTTCTTCGGCCCGCGCGATCGCGTGCTCAGCTTCATCGACGCGGCCGCGCACCAGCAGCCAGCGCGCGGACGCCGGCATCTCCCGGCGCAGCACCGCGATCGTCAGGCCGCCTGCCGCGCCGATGACGAAAAGCACCCGCCAGCCTGCGTCGAACGCGGGGATCAGGAATCGTCCGATCACTGGGACCAGGGCGAAGCCCGCGAACGCCATCACGCCAACGATGCACGTCACGCGTCCGCGCAGCTTCTCGGGAGCCAGTTCACCCACGTAGGTGGTGACGGCCGCGATCTCCGCCCCAATACCCATACCGGCGATGAATCGGAAAGCGATCAGCCATGCGATTCCGGGACTCGCGGCAGCAGCGAGTGTGCCGAAGGTAAACAGGCACACGGAGATCATCATGCTCGCGCGCCGACCGCGGGTGTCCGCTATGCGGCTGTCGATGAACGCGCCGAGGATGTACCCGATGAGACTGCTGGTGACTGCGAGGGCAGCGACTCTACTGGAGACGCCGAACTGCTCACTGATGACAGGCAGAGCGAGCCCGATTGTTACGACGTCAAAGTAGGCGAAGAAGTATCCAGCACCGATCACGATCAGTAGCCGGTTGCCATAAGGCCAGACAGGAATGCGGTCGAGCCGCGCGATCAGCGCATCCTCCCGCCCAGGGGCTGCCATGCGATAACGCTACTCCCATGATGACACTCGCCGGACAGTATTGCGTTTTTCCACCATGTACCGAACGTACAAAACGGGATGGGAATTGCACGTTTGGTACAGGGGTCAGGCAGCGCCCTCCCCTAGCTGACGTTTCCAGAGTTACGTGTGTGACGCAGCAGATGAATTCAGCGGGGCGGACTGTCGAGTTCACTCGCGTAGCTCAGCAGCCTCGCAGCCAGATCGTGTGGCTTGGCCAGCGCTGACAGGTGGCCTGAATCAATTATCTCCGGCTCGATTCCCAGCCTGTCCCGGCTGATCTTCTGCATGAACGGCAGCGGGAACAACCGGTCATAGCGCGCCGCAATGACTTTGGTGGGAATGCTCGGCCACTCCGGCCCCATCCAGGCTGTCGTGAACGGCGTTTCGGACTGGTTCCGTACGTGCTCGGCACTCGCTTCGACAACGTCGGGCGGCACGTCATGGAGGAACAGTTCGAACGGATCGAAGGCAGCTTCGGGATTGCGGCCTTCCTCGACTGCGTAGGCCTTCTGTGCCGCTTCTTGCCCCGTGTTACCCCACCACGCGCCACCAGTTTCACCGGGCGCCGGGATCATGGCACCAACAAGAACCAGCATCGAAGTAGGTACGCGTTCCGCGGTCATGACAGCGGTGAACGCACCCATCGATTGCCCGACAATGATGAGCGGCCGTCCCGATACGTCAGCAACGGCACGTGCCGCAACATCGGTGTACTCCGGAAACCCGGCGGAATCATCGTCCACGGGCAGGTCAGGAGCTACGACGCTATTGCCGGCCGCCTCCAGGAGGGGCGCAACCCGGTGCCAGTACCACGAATCCGAACCCGCTCCGGGAAGTAGCAAAAAGGTATTCAGCCGCGGCCGGGCGTCGAATCCCACAAACTCGCCATCCGGATTCCGGCGCGCATACATCGTCGAGACGACCGCGCTGATTTCAATCGGGCCATACACGTGCGGGAACAACACGTCGCTTGCAACTCCTGGCGGCGGGGCGGGCTGGGCAGCTTCATGCCGGATCTCTGCGGACACCGCTTCCGGATCGATGACAAGCACCACAAAGTCACCCGGCTGATCGCGATAGAAACGATTCGCTACCGCAGTGAGCGTCGCTTCGTCGCTGGTGCAGTGAATGAAGCCCTCGCTTGCTAGGGAGGCGGGGCGGATCCAGGCGCCGGACTGGGCACGCCACGCTGACAGCGGCATCAAGTGCAGCACTTGCTCCTCCTACACCTCGTGAGCCGCTACGGCGCGCTGCTTGCGGCGCCAGACGATAATCCCGATCAGTCCCGCGATGGCGGCGAGAGCGCCGACGGCAAGCAGTGGTGACTGCGTAAACATCGACACCCAGGCCGTCATCACGGCGAGACCGCCGAAGGTGTAGATCGCCGCCCACATCAGGCAGCCCGCGAACATTGCGATCAAGTAGCGGACAAAGCGCATGCGCATCGCCCCGGCGGTCAGGTTGATCGCCGTCTGCACGCCGATCGTGAGGAACGAAACCGTCACCGCGGGCGGACCGTACCGGTTGATCGCCCCTTCAGCCCGCTCCAGTTTGTCGCCGAGCCGATCACCCAGCCTGGACCGGTGAACACCCGCACCGAGTCCCCGGCCTATCCAGTAGGTGGCCTGGGCGCGCAGAAAAACGATGCCGAGCAGCGCGAGATAAACAACGACCACCGACCGTCCTTCAAGGAACGTGTACTCCATACCGCGTCCCTCCGCCGGTGAACACCTGTCATCGGACGAGATTACTCAATATCGGATCGTCCCTGCAGGGTCCCCTTACAGCAACGGTGCACGGATCGGGGCTTCAGGCGCGGTGACGACATCGGTGGCGCCGGTGCGAAGGTATTCGACGACAGCCGCGTCGACGACCCCATTGCCTTTGGCGAACGCGCCATGATCACCGCCATCGACACTGATCAAGTGTGATCCCATCCGCTCCGACATGCTCAGGCCGCCGGTGTAGGGAGTTTGCGGATCCTGCCGCGACTGCAGCTGCAGCGGCTGAACGGCCAAACCCTTATTGGTGACGTCGACCGGGACGGTGACGGGAGGCGCGCCAGCGCACGCCGCCCCGGAGCTGAACGTGTATCCGATGAGCTCGAACATGTCACCGCTGAGGAAGCTGTGCGCGAGGAATGCCGGGTAGTCCCATGGGCGTGCGGCGACCTGGTTCTCGTTGCACATGATGACGTTCTGCATCGCCTGGAACTGGAGCAGCTCATTGATGATGACGTCGTCCATCTCGAACGCCGCGGGATCCGTGCCCCCGTTCCGGATCGACTGGGCAACGAGTGGCCACATGTCGCGCTGGGGTGCAGCCTCACGAGTCAGCCCGTAAACCGTCGACATCATCTGCGACGGCGTGATGATGTTCGACAGCCAGCCTTCGAACTGGGTTCGCGCACCTTCGGTGAGGTTGATGCCCGCGATGTACTGCTCAGCGAAGTCGGTGAGCGCTGGCGGTACATCCCCGATCTGCGCGGCGGGCGGTACCAGTGTGGGTGACGCACCTGCTTCCGTGGCGACAACTTCTGACCAGCGCTGGTACACCTTCAGCGGGGTATCCCCCAGACCGTAAGTCTCGTCATTGTCGGCGATCCACTGCATCATCGCGTACACGCGCTGCTTGTAACCGTCGTTCTGCTGCCAGAGAACTTCGTTCCACGCCCAGTCCGGGTCCATCGCGGAATCTAGGACCAGACGGTCGACATGCTGCGGGAATAGCGTGGCGTACGTCGAACCCAGGAACGTGCCGTACGACAGTCCGAAAATGCTGATCCGCTCGTCACCGAGTTTGCGGCGCACTTCTTCCCAGTCACGCGCGGTTGTTTCGGTGGTGATGGTGGCTGTGTATCCGGGGTCTTGCGCGTCGCACATCGCGCGTGTGGCACCGCCATAGTTGATTGTGGCCGTCGTAATGTCGAGCGGTGGGGTGCATTCAAGGGCGGTGGCGAAAGGAAGCCCGCGAGGCTGCACCCCTATGAGGTCCCATTCATTGCGCAGTTCTTGCGGCCAGCTGAACAGTTGGTTGTCTTCGAACATCGGAAGCGCACTGCCACCGGGTCCGCCGGGGTTGCCGAACAGGACGCCTCGTTTCGGGCCCTGCGCGGGAAGCTTGCTCACTGTCAGTTCAATCGTCGGCCCGTCTGGGTTCGCGTAGTCGCGCGGCACTTCGACTTCTGCGCATTGCGCGGTCTCGACGTAGCTTCCTTCGGGGCACGGACCCCAGTCCAAGTCGGCTGGTTCCGCGACCGCGTGGCCGGGAAGCAACAGCGCCGTACCCGCTAGCAGACTCGCAGTAGCAACCGCCGTAGTTCCAGCCCGCACCGCACCCACGATCCAACCCCCATTTAATTACTCGTCGTTGCTATGGGGACCTTATCGGGTGCGCAGGCGATCCGCACGCTCGGAAGTCCTTACTGCGCAATAGATCCGAAAAGACCTGATTTCACTGGAACCGATTGGTCCGGGACGGCGTCATTTATTGGTGGACGCGAGAGGAAGGCGTCCACGGGGAGGCGAGAACGCTGCGGCTAGTGGAAGGAGAGGGCCACTGCCGCAGCGCAATCGCCATCCATGCACGACCTATTTCCAGATATGTCCGGCAGGGAGCAGCTCGCCATGTCCCCCGGTGAGCTCGGCGACTGTCGACGCGAGTTGTTCCGGCTCATTGGACGTGAGAGTGAGGGTCGCTTGTTCCGCGTAGTCGACGTGGGACACGTCGATCCCGCGGCCACGCAGCTCCGCCTCCAGCCGGCCGGCTTGGGCGTGCTCGACGACGAGCAAGAACGTCTCGTATCGAGTCCTCGGTACGAGGTTGGCGGCGTCGACCGCGGCGGAGACAGCACCCGAGTACGCCCGGACCAGTCCGCCCGCCCCCAGCTTCACCCCGCCGAAATACCTGCTCACCACGACAGCGACATTCACCAGGTCGCGTGCTTTGAGAACCTGCAGCATGGGGATACCCGCCGTGCCGCCCGGTTCCCCATCGTCGCTGGACCTTTCGACTCGAGACTCCCCCTCATCGCCGATGATGCACGCGAAGCAGTGATGCCGGGCACTGGAGTGCTCCGCGCGCGCATCCGTCACCAGGCGCATCGCGGCGTCTACATCGTCCGCGCGGCGTAACTCGGCGATGAATCTGGAACGCTTAATTTCGGTCTCGACGCGAGGCCGGTCACCGCTGGACAGCGAATACAGCATCGCGATCAGTGTAATGGCCCCGCCCTGACCTCATCACACACCCGTTCTCCCGGCCACACACCCGCTGCAGGGGTGTGTGGCCGGGAGAGACGGTGTGCCGTGGAAACGATGTGCGTCACTCCGGGCGCTCTCCGGATTCCGCGACCGCCTTGATCCGTGCCAGTCGCTGATCCCAGCTGTCCGCGATCCGCTGGAGATCCCGGCCCAGCGTGCTGATCCGAGATCCCAACGGGCTGTATATCATCTCGCGTCCGCGCTTCTCGGCTTCGGCGAGCCCAGCCGTGCGCAGAATTTCGAGATGCTTGACGATGGCCTGGCGGCTGATGGGGAATTCACCGGCTAGCGTGGATGCGGATGCTGGCGCCTCGCCGAGACGAACCAGGATGTTCCACCTGGTCTCGTCGCCCAGCGCCGCGAACGCCGGAGCGAAGGTTGAGGACGGCATCCGATTCATCCCCGCCCGGCTGCTCGTTCTGCGGTTGCTGGTTCCCGCACCGAAGGGGTCAGGTACGAACGCGCAGCGGCGAGTTCAGTTTCCCAGCCTTCCGTGTTGTCGTCGATCTTCCTGCGCCGCTCCTCTTCAGAGACCGTAAGTGTGGAGAAGCCGCTTTCGGCCACGCGGAGCGACACGCTTCCGTCGTTTCGCTCGTCGATCCAGAACTCGACGAGCGTCGAGCCAGCGTCCCCGCCGAGCCACCGGAACGCGGCATATCTGGGCTCTACAAGCTCTACGGTCTGAAACGAGAATGCACCGTGGACTGGGTCGTGGACGACGCTCACGTCGCCATTCTGATCGATTTTATGCTCGACGATGGCGCCGTCGTTGATGAACCAGCCGGGTTCTGAGATCAGCGTCCAGACACGGCTGGCCGGGGCCTCGATATCAATCTGACGTTCGATGCGGTCAAGGTCAGTGTTCATCTTTCCTCCAAAGCGTTTGGTTGCTGCAACTAGATGGTTGCACACTCTCCCGGTTGCCGCAACCATCTAGTTGCACTTTCGGGATTGGCTGCCTTTAAGTGCGATGGCTCTGTGATCCGGCTTACACTCTGACCATGCGGCTCATGGCACCGAACGACTTCATCTTCCTTGGGCTCGAATCCCGGGAACATCCCATGCATGTCGGAGGGCTTGAGCTGTTCACCCTCCCAGACGGCGCGGGTGACGACTTCGCCCGCCAACTGCACACTGAACTGATCAGCGCACCTGAAATATCGTCGACATTCCGCCGGCGCCCGGGGACCCCGCTCAACACGCTGAGAAATCTCACCTGGATCGAAGACGCTGACGTCGATCTCGAATACCACGTCCGCCTCTCCGCGCTCCCCCGGCCGGGCCGGATCAGGGAACTCTTCGAAGCCGCTTCGCTCTGGCATTCCGCGCTTCTTGACCGGCACCGGCCGTTGTGGGAAATGAACATCGTCGAGGGCCTTTCGGATGGGCGGCTCGCGGTGTACACGAAAATTCACCACGCACTCGTCGACGGTGTCTCAGCACTGCGCCTTCTGCAGAACAGTCTGTCCGACGACCCGGCTGACGAACATCTCGCGGCCCCTTTCGCTCCACGGTCACCGCGGCGATCGAAGCCTGGCCGCAGCATGAATCCGCTGTCACTCGCGAAAACCGGGCTCAGCCTGACAGGTGAGGTCGCAGGTTCAGTTCCCGCCGCGTACCGCATCGGGCGCCAGATCATGCGTGAGCGCGATATCCCACTCCCCTTGCGCGCACCCCGATCCATGTTCAACGTGCCGATCGGTGGCGCCCGGCGTTTCGCGGCGCAATCATGGCCGATCGCGCGGCTGAAGGGTGTTGCGTCGGAGCTTGGGTGCACCCTTAACGACGTCGTTCTGGGAATGTGCGGCGGCGCGCTGCGCGAATACCTCATCTCGCAGAACGCACTCCCCGACAAGCCGCTCATCGCGTTCGTGCCGGTGTCACTGCACGCGCTCACCGGAGAGCGCGACGGCGGTAATGCCGTCTCTCTGGTGATGACCAGTCTCGGCACTGACGAAGACGATCCGCTGGCACGAATGAAGGCGATCAGAAGGTCGATGGGACAGGCGAAGGAAATGATGTCCGGCCTCTCCCCACTTCAGGCAATCGCGCTCGGTGCGACGCTTGCGGGTCCGTTCGGCCTGACTAGCGCCTCGGGGCTCGCTGGCATCACCCCGCCCTCCTTCAACGTTGTCATCTCGAACGTGCCTGGCCCCAAGAAACCGTTGTACTGGAACGGTGCCCGGCTCGACGGCATCTATCCCGCTTCGATCGTCATGGACGGACTAGCCCTGAACATCACGCTGACCAGCAACGGAGATTCCCTCGACTTCGGCATTCTCGGGTGCCGTCAGTCAGTGCCACACCTCCAGCACCTGTTGCGTTACCTCGACGAATCCCTTACCGCGCTTGAGAACGCCGCGGGTGTGTAGCCGTCACCTATTCGGCGGGGTAAGGAACTTCATCGCGGCACGCAGCGCAGGAGCGGGAACGCGATCCTTAGCGGACAGCGCTGCTTGTCCAAGTCGCGTACGCAGCGGGGTGCCCCGGCCGAACTGCCGATTCAGCTGTCCACCATCAACGGGCAGGTCGAAATGCAGAGGAGGGGCGCCGTCCGCCGCGCCTAAAGACTTGCCGATCACCATGCGCTGGATCTCGCTGGTCCCCTCGAAAATGGTGTACAGCTTCGCGTCCCGGTACCACTTCTCCACCGGGTTGTCGGTGATATAGCCCCAGCCACCACAAGTCTGAATCGCCTGTTCCGTCGCACGGACAGCGATTTCGCTCGCAGCGAGCTTCGACATCGAGCCCTCCGCATGCTGGAACGGCACACCGTTGGCACCCATCCACGACGCCCGCCACGTCAGCAATCGCGCAGCATCGAGTTGCGTCGCGATATCAGCGAGCGGGAAAGAGACCCCTTGGTTATCAATGATCGGCGCGCCAAACGCTTCCCGCCGATTCGCGTACTCCGTCGCGAACTCCAGCGCCGCCCGCGCGATGCCGAGCGCCTGCGCCGCAACCATTGGACGAGTCTGCTCAAACGTGCCGAGAGTCGACGACTTCCGCTTGCCCGACTGCGATTCGGCATCCGCGCGCGCCCGTTCGAGCTTCTTGTTCAGCTTCTCGTCCCCACCGAGCAAGTGATCCGCCGGGATGCGGCAGCCGTGAAAGCGCAGCTCCGCAGTATGCGACGCGCGGCAGCCGAGTTTGTCGAGTTTACGGACGAGTTCGATGCCAGGCGTGTCACCCGGAACGATGAAGAGTGCTTGACCGCGGTGCCCCAGATCAGGGTCGACGGTCGCATTGACGACATGCACGTTTGCGATTCCGCCATTACCGATCCACATCTTGTGACCGTCGATAATCCAGTGGTCGCCATCCCGCTTCGCAGTCGTACGCAGGTTGCGGACGTCGCTGCCACCTTCAGGTTCAGAGACGCACAGCGCCGCCAGCTTGAGGTCACCCGGGGTGCCGAAACACTCCGGCGCCCACCGCAGCATCTGCTCGGGGGTCGCCGCCTGCCCGATCGACGAGAGGGCAAGGGCAGGCATCACGACCGCGAGCCCGATTCCCGCACATCCCCAGAACAGTTCCTCCATGAACAGAGGCAGCGAAAGCCCAGTTGGATCGCCGATCAGGTCACGGTAGAAGAGAGGGCCGTAAAAGCCCGCCTCCGCGGCTTTCTCCAGAACCGGCCAGGGGAACGCCTGTTCCTTGTCATATTTGGCTGCGACGGGCCGGATCACGTCCTCCGCGAACGCGTGGGTACGTTCCACGAGGTCTTGCTGTGCACCGGTCAGGGATAGATCAAAACTCATTGCGCCTCCGTAAGTCCCTTAATGGGTTACCCGCTGACCAAAGTTTCTATTCACGCCTACGCTATGAAGATGCAGCCCGCCTTCCGTGTCACAGCGGCAGACCGATATCTTGTCGAGCGCACCGCGCGCTGGGGGCCCTCTTCGGTCGACGTTGTGATGGCGGGGCTGAGCCGGTCCGCGAACCGGGGAATGCTGTGGATAGGCACTTCCGCGATCCTCTACGGTTTGGGCGGTCCTTACCGGCGCGCCGCGGTGCGCGGCCTGGTATCCGTGTCGCTCAGCAGCCTTCTCGCTAATGCCGCTTTGAAGTGGACCTTCCCGCGCCATCGTCCCCCCGCGGACGCGGTTCCCCTTGCCCGCCGAACCTTCGACGTGCCGCGCTCATCGTCCTTTCCCTCCGGCCATTCCGCGCTCGCCGGCGCGTACGCGACGGGCGTGTTCCTCGAATCGAAGTCGGCGGGGCTAGTCGTAACCCCGCTCGCTGCCGCCGTCGCGTACTCGCGCGTGCACACCGGCGTGCATTGGCCCTCCGACGTCCTTGCGGGCGTCGCGGTTGGCAGCGCGACGGCACTCGCTACCCGGCGCTGGTGGGCTAGCGCCAGCGGTGACCCGGCTCTTCCCGCCGAGACCGCTCCGGCACCCGCGCTTCCCAGAGGCGACGGACTGATCGTTCTGTACAACCCAGAGTCTGGGCGGGGAGCGTCGCCTCTGCTTGAGGCTCTGCGCGAACGCCTGCCGGACGCCAAATTCAGCGAAATACCGCTCCGCGATTCGCTGCCCGAGACGCACGCCGAACTCGTCACGCTGATCCAGTCCGCCGATCCGAAAGCGCTCGGCGTGTGCGGCGGCGACGGAACAGTGCGCACCGTGACCGCTGCTGCGCTGGAAACCAGCCTGCCGCTTGCGGTGTTTCCCGGCGGGACGCTGAACCACTTTGCCCTCGACACCGGGGCGTTTGATGTCGACGTCGTCGCCGCCGCCGTCGAGGAAGGTTCCGCGTACTGCATTGACACCGCCGACGTCGCCGTCGATGGCGGAACGCCCATCACGTTCATCAACACGGCGAGCATCGGCGGCTACCCGTCGGCCCTGCAGACTCGTAAGAAGTGGCAGCGCATCGCCGGAAAATGGATCCCGCTGGTTGCCGCGATGGTCCGCGAAATCGCCACGTCCCCACCTTTGCGAGCCAACATCAACGGCAGAAAGACAACGCTGCGGCTGCTGTTCGTCGGGAACGGCGGTTACGCTCCCGCGGACCGGATTCCCGTCGGGCGCACCAGCCTGGCTGAAGGCAAACTCGACGTCCGCCGGATCCGCGCGGATCTGCGCCTGTCCTATCTTCGCGCGCTCTACGCAGTACTGACCGGGACTCTAGGGAAAAGCCCTGTGCACCGTCGTGACCGCCTCGCGCGGCTCAACGTCACGATCCTGGGAGATGACGTTCCGCTGGCACTCGACGGCGATCCGCTCGCGCAGGGCACTCGATTCAGGTTCCGTGCACGCCATTGTTCACTGACGTTATATGCACAAAACAGGACGTAAAAATATAGCGGATCCCTGCCATTCGGCGCGCGTACATGTTCTGGGAGTGGCAAGATCACGGAGATAGCTTCCCGAACGTCACGGCAGGAGAAGCATCATGCTCAAGAAGTTTCACGACCTTTTCGGTCTTCGGACGGATCCGATCATCTTCTTTGTGTCCGCAGCCATCACGGTCGGTTTCGTTCTCATCGCAATCTTGTTCACCAGCACGGTCGACGCGGTGTTCGAGAACGTCAAGGACTGGATTCTCGCCAACCTGGGCTGGTTCTACATCCTTGGTGTGACGTCATTTCTGCTGTTCTTGATCTGGATCGCGATCAGCAGATACGGGCACGTCAAGCTCGGTGGTGATGAGGAACAACCGGAATACAACACGGCCACCTGGTTCGCGATGCTGTTCGCGGCCGGCATCGGCACGATTCTCATGTTCTGGGGGGTCGCGGAGCCGATCAGCCACTACGCGAACCCGCCGCGTGCGGACGTTGTCCCCGAATCGCTAGCAGCCGAAGAAGAGGCAATGGCGTTCACGCTGTACCACTTCGGGCTGCACACGTGGACGATCTTCTGCTTGCCGGCGCTCGCCTTCGCCTATTTCGTCTACAAACGCGGGCTGCCCATGCGCGTCAGTTCGATCTTCCACCCGATGCTCGGGGACAAGATCCACGGCCCCATCGGGAAGAGCATCGACGTTCTCGCAGTGTTAGGAACCCTGTTTGGTGTCGCGACGTCCATCGGTCTGGGAACTCTGCAAATCAATGCCGGCCTGAACTCGCTTTTCGGGATCCCGGAAAGCAAACTCGTCCAAGTCATTCTGATTACCGTCATCACTCTGATCGCGATTGCGTCTGTTGTTGCTGGCCTCGACAAAGGCATCAAACGACTATCGAACATCAACATCACCATGGCAATCGGGCTGCTGGTATTCATCCTCTTCGCCGGGTCCACGCTGTACCTCCTCAAAGGGATCATCGAAACCACCGGCACCTACCTCAAATGGATCGTGCCGCTCGCGTTCTGGACTGACGCCGCCGACGTCAACCCTGGATGGCAGGGAAGCTGGACTGTCTTCTACTGGGCCTGGACCATCACGTGGGCGCCATTCGTCGGCATCTTCATTGCGCGTATCTCGCGGGGCCGCACAATCCGCCAATTCGTCGGTGGCGTGCTTGGCCTCCCCACCGCGTTCACCATCATCTGGTTCAGCGTGTTCGGACTGTCATCCTTTGACATCGAGCGCAACCGCGACGGCAACCTCGTTCAGGAGGTGGTCGACGAAGGTGACATTCCCGGGGCGTTGTTCAGTTTCCTCGAAAACTTCCCCGCCACGACTTTAGTGGCAGCAATCTCGGTACTTATCGTGGTGATCTTCTTTACAACGTCCTCGGACTCGGCATCGCTGGTCGTTGACATGCTCTGCACCGGTGACATCGGTGCTGGGCCCACGCGGCAGCGGGTGTTCTGGGCCGCTGCCGAAGGTCTTGTGGCGGCGACGCTCCTGGCTGCCGCGGCAGGTACCGACGGGCTGACGGCCTTACAGCAGGTGATCACCGTAATAGGGTTGCCGTTCTTCCTCATCGGCTTCTTCACGATGTTCAACCTCGTGAAAGCGCTCAGAGAGGATCACGTCGTCACCGGGCGTCCAATCCGGGAAAGGCAACACGCGAAGTACCGCGTGCAGCAGGATCTGGAGGAGTAGCCCGCCCTTTTTGGCGTATCCTGACGTCAAAATAAGCGAACGCTCATGATCCGTAAGGCGCGGGTCATGAGCGTTTCGGACTGGGGCGAGGAGGTGTGATGAGCCGCGCGACTGAGAACGGTGTGGGTGCAGCTTCGCCGGCGACGGACGCCCGCGAGCGCCTCTTCGCCGCCGCAGTCGAAGCCTTCGCTGACAAGGGCTTTCATGGCACCACGACGCGCGACATCGCTACGCGTGCGGGCATGAGTCCGGCCGCCCTCTACATTCACCACAAGTCCAAAGAAGACCTGCTCTATTTGATATCGCGAGCGGGTCATCATGCGACGCTGCGCCTGGTTAAGAACGCACTGTCAGCCTCGGAGAATCCAGTCGACCAACTGACCGCAGTGATCAGTGCTTTCACTGAGCACCACGCCCGTAATCACACCACAGCGCGCATCGTGAACTATGAACTCGCCGCGCTTAGCCCTGAGCACTTAAACGAAATTGCGGGGATCCGGCGGGAAATCGAACGTCATGTCAGGGAAATCGTCAGCGCCGGCGTGACCACCGGGGATTTCCATACCGGCGACCCCCGCATGACGACTCTCGCGCTTCTCTCCCTCGGGCTAGATGTAGCCCGATGGTATCGCGATGAAGGCCAATGGAGTCCGCAGGCGATCGCGGGACACTACCGGGACCTGGCGTTGCGGATGCTGGGGTACCGCGACCAGCGGAACCCGGCTGACGCGTGAGGTCGACCCGTATCTCCTCATCGCCGCGAGCGTCATGACCCCGAACCCAATCATCATGGCGACATGAGGATCCCTTGACGGGCGTCATTCCACGCCACTGAGCGTGCCGGTTAATCCTAAGTTCCGCGCCGACGAACTCGCGTATGAGCAAACGGGCAGCAGCGCTACCGTGATCGTGACGACTAAGCGGCTCACTTACATTGAATCCGACGTCAACTTCATTTAAGGTTGAGGCACAATATCGCGGGCCTGAACCCAATGGGCGCCGCGGTCCCCGATTCGCAGTGGAGGTTTCGCATGGCTGTCACAAGCCGCGAAGTTCATCTCGTATCCCGTCCCTCCGGAGAACCCGCGCCCGAGAATTTCACACTTGTCACGTCGGAGGTCCGCAGCCCCTCCGACGGTCAGGTACTCGTACGCAACAACTGGCTTTCCGTCGACCCGTACATGCGCGGCCGCATGAACGATGTGAAGTCGTATGTGGCCCCGTTTCAGCTGAACGCGCCGCTAGAAGGCGGCGCAGTTGGGACCGTCATCGAGTCCAGAGCTGGCGACGTCCCGGTCGGCGCGACAGTCCTGCATTTCGCGGGCTGGCGCGAGTACGCACTCGTCGACGCCCCTCACGTCCAGCAAGTGGACGGCTCGGCCGTTCCGCTGCAGACCTATCTCGGCCCGGCCGGCATGCCAGGGCTTACCGCTTATGCGGGTCTTACCCGGATCGCCCCGGTCCGCGACGGCGATGTCGTGTTTATCTCCGCCGCTGCCGGCGCCGTCGGCACTGTCGCGGGCCGCATCGCGAGGCATCTCGGCGCAGCGAAAGTAATCGGCTCAGCGGGCGGCCCCACAAAGGCCCAGCGCCTAGTCTCGGATTTCGGCTTTGACACCGGAATCGACTATCGGGCGGGCAATCTCGACAAACACCTGCGCGAAGCGGCACCAGACGGCATCGACGTCTACTTCGACAACGTTGGCGGTGAGCACCTTCGGGCAGCCATCGCCACGATGCGAGACAACGGGCGCATCGCGATGTGCGGAGCTATCTCCCACTACAACGACGCCGCCGCCGGACCGGGACCCGACAACCTGATGCAGGTCATCAGCAAGCGGCTCACAGTGCGTGGATTCATCGTCAGCGACCACAAAGATCTGGCTGCGGACTTTACCGGCCTCGCATCCAGCTGGATCGGTGACGGTTCGTTGCGCACCCCGGAAACCGTCGCGGAAGGAATCGACAATGCCGTGGACGCCTTCCTCGGCCTTCTTCGCGGAGCTAACACCGGCAAGATGCTCATTCGCCTATAAGGGAGTACGACATGGAGTTCAGCGGCGCAGCGGCTAAAAGTACAGCGACGGGTCGGGTAGCAGTAGTCACCGGCGCGGCAGGCGGCATTGGCGCGGCTCTCGCTCAGCGGCTAGCGCAGAACGGCGCACGCGTCGCGATCACCGACGTCAATGCTGACAAACTCGCATCGACGGCGGCGCGCCTCACCCAGGATCACCCGGGAGCCATTTTCGCTCAGGCGGGTGACGCGTCCAGCGAACGCGACTTGAGTTCACTTATCGCCGAAACTGAATCGCAGTTCGGCCCTGTCGAGATGTTCTTCGCGAATGCTGGTGTCGGCGGCGGAGTGGGTCTTGACGCGTCCGAGCACGAATGGGGGCAGGCGATCCAGGTGAATGTCCTGGGCCACGTCCGTGCCGCGCGACTCCTAGTCCCCCGCTGGATCGAGCGTGGCGGCGGATACTTCGTCAGCACCGCCTCCGCGGCGGGGCTCATCACTCAACTCGGTTCGGCCACCTACGCCGTATCGAAGCACGGCGCGGTCGCGTTTGCGGAGTGGCTTGCGGTGACGTACGGAAAACAGGGTATCAAGGTAAGCTGCCTCTGCCCCATGGGCGTCAACACCGACATGCTCACTGGTGGCGACGGCAACTCCGCGGGCGCAGTCGCACAGGTGTCCGCGAAAGCGGTGACTGAGGCCGGCACGGTACTTGAGCCGCTGGAAGTCGCCGGCATCGTGCTCGACGCGATCCGCGATGAACGTTTCTTGATCCTCCCCCACCCAGAGGTACTGGATTTCTTCCAGCGCAAAACATCTGACTACGACCGATGGATCCGCGGGATGCGCCGCTACCAGGAAGCGGTCGCGTGAACCGAACGCCTAGCGCCGTCCCTTTCGACTTCGGCGGTGTTTGACCACGCACAGCCCCCACCCGCCCACTGCTTTCACACAGGAGTTTCCATGGAATTCTTCAAACTCTCCGACCGCGCACAAAAGTACCGGAAGGATCTCCTCAGGTTCATGGACCAGCACATCTACCCAGCTGAGGCTATCTACCACGAGCAAAGGCGCGAGTCCGGGGACCCACATTTCCATCCCCCGATCCTCGAGGAACTCAAGAGGGAAGCCCGCGCACGCGGTCTGTGGAATCTCTTCCACCCCCACCCCGAATGGGGACCCGGGTTAACGAACTACGAGTACGCGCCGCTCGCAGAAATTATGGGCCGCAGCGAGATTGCCTCCGAGGCCTGCAATTGCAATGCACCGGATACTGGAAACATGGAGGTCCTGACCCTCTTCGGTACCGACGAGCACAAAGAGAAATACCTCAGGCCACTTCTCGACGGCACGATTCGCTCAGCCTTTGCGATGACTGAACCCGCCGTAGCCAGCTCGGATGCTACGAGCATCGAACTCCGTATGGAACGCAGCGGTGATCACTACGTTCTTAATGGCCGCAAATGGTTCGCATCTAACGCGATGCACAAGAATTGTCGCGTACTGATCGTAATGGGCAAAACAGACCCAGCCGCCGAACTGCACCGCCAGCAGTCGATGATGGTGGTACCTATCGATGCGCCTGGCATCACAGTGCTGCGCAACCTCCCCGTCTTCGGCTACGAGGACCGTGAAGGCCACGCCGAAATCGACTTCAAAGATGTCATTGTGCCGGCATCTGATGTCCTCAAAGGCGAAGGTGAGGGATTCGCGATCAGCCAGGCCCGTCTTGGCCCAGGACGCATCCACCATTGCATGCGCACCATCGGCATAGCCGAGCGTGCGCTTGAGTTAATGTGCACGCGGGCCGAGTCGCGCGTCACTTTCGGTCAGAAGCTCAGTGAACGCGCGAACATCCAGGACTGGATCGCCGAAGCGCGTATCGAGATCGAGATGATCCGGCTGCTGACGCTCAAGGCGGCATGGATGATGGATACCGTCGGCAACAAGGCCGCACGCACCGAAATTGCCGCAATCAAAGTTGCTGCGCCGCAGATCGCGCTTAAAATCGTCGACCGTGCGATCCAGGTCCACGGCGGCGGCGGGGTCACCGACGACTTCCCACTCGCCAGCGCGTACGCCCACCTGCGTACGCTGCGCCTGGCCGACGGACCCGACGAAGTACACAAGCGCGCCATTGCCAGGCAGGAGCTGCGTAAGCACCGCACTGGCAGCACCAACGGCCACTCCCCTGCTTCCGCGGCACAACTCGCCGCGAAGGCATGATCGGCGACCGATGGGGTGTCCACGACAGCGTGGACACCCCATTGCTTGTGGGAGTCAGATTTGTTCAGGTTTGAACGTGCCTGAGGAGCACTCCCCCTATGCCGCAGGGAGATCGACAAGCTCAGCCAGCCGCTTGCGGTGCATCCCCGGAGTGCCCAGACCGATCTGGCTCGCCTTAGCTCGCTTGAGGTACAGGTGCGCCGGATGCTCCCATGTCATGCCGATACCACCGTGGAGTTGCACGCATTCCTCGGTCGCGAACACCGCGACGTCCGAACAATAGGCTTGCGCCAGCGACGCTGCCACTGCACTGTCCGGGTCTTGAGCTGCCACAGACGCTGCCGCGTAACGTGCTGCCGCGCGGGCAGATTCGACCATGACATAAAGATCCGCCAGGCGATGCTTCAGGGCCTGGAATCCGCCGACTACCCGCCCAAACTGCTTACGCACTTTCAAGTACTCGACGGTGGCGTCCAGGCACCACTGAGCGATACCGAGTTGCTCCGACGCTAGCAGCGCTGCCCCGGTTTCTAGCCCCGCTTGCACCGCATTTGACGCTTCGGCACCGGTCGCGAGCCGCGTCCCGGCCACCCCAATCAGTTCGACATCGGCGATCTGCCGTGTCATGTCCAGCGAAGACACAGCAGTGATGCGTGCGTCATCAGCAGGCACTTCGAACAGATCCAGACCTCCCTGGCTCGCAACGGGGACGATGAGAACGTCAGCCGCGAGCGCACCCGCGACGCTTGTGACAGTCCCGGAAAGCTCGCCGGCGCCCGATACCGAAACAGCTGTTGTGAATCCGTCCGGTCCCGTTGTGAACGGCAGCACCAGCGCCGCAGTCTTTTCGCCATTTGCAAGCTGCTCGAGAAGGTCCGCCGCGCCGAGCTTTTCGAGCACGGTGGTCGCGATAACCGAACTGGTGAGGAACGGCACCGGCGCGACCGCCCGACCGAGTTCTTCGAGCACCACAGCGGCTTCGCGAGCGCTCGCACCAGCGCCGCCATTTTCCTCACTGACGAGGAGTGCTGCGAGACCCAGATCTGACGCGAGCACCTGCCACGCCGCATCGTCAGTTGTGCTGCCCGTGTCATACACTTCGGCGACTCTGTCGGGGCCGCACCGCTTAGTCAGTACGCGGCGGACGCTATCGCGCAGCGCTTCCTCAACGTCGGTATACAGCAGATCGAGTTCCGCGCTCATCGCGGCAGCTCCTTCCAGGGGATGTTTTTGTCCGATCGCGGCTCAGAAGGCAGCTTGAGGACGCGTTCAGAGACGATGTTGCGCAACACTTCCGACGTTCCGCCCTCGATCGAGTTGCCTTTCGCGCGAAGGTACCGGTAGCCGGCGTCGCGCCCGGTCATGCTCACGTGCGTGGGGCGGCGCATCGTCCAGTCGTCGTAGCGAAGCCCTTCCTCGCCGAGAAGTTCGACCTCGAGTCCGCTGAGTTGCTGGTTGAGCCGCGCGAAGGTGAGTTTCATCGCGGACCCCTCTGGTCCTGGCTGCCCGGCAATCAGCTTCTGCCGCAAACGATTCCCGGCGAGCCGTGCGACTTCCGCGTCCACCCAGAGTCGCTGGAGCTGCTCCTGTTTGTCCGGTGTCCGCAACTCAGGGCGAGCGCGCCACAGCTCCGAGACGATCCCGATCATGCCACCCTCACGGGGCCTCGCATTTCCGCCGATGGCGACGCGTTCGTTCATCAGCGTCGCGTTCGCCACTTCCCAGCCCTGGCCGACGTTCCCGAGACGGTGTGCGTCCGGGATCCGAACGTTCGTGAGAAAGACCTCGTTGAACTCCGCTTCACCGGTGATCTGTCGGAGTGGACGAACGTCAACACCCGGATCCGTCATATCGCAGAGAAAATAGGTCATTCCCGCGTGTTTCGCCACCGATGGATCGGTGCGTGCGACGAGGATCGCCCACTGGGCGAGGTGTGCGCTCGATGTCCACACTTTCTGTCCATTGACCACCCAATCGTCGCCGTCACGTACCGCACGAGTTGCGAGTCCTGCGAGGTCAGAGCCCGCACCGGGCTCACTGAAGAGCTGGCACCAGATTTCCTCGCCGGTCCACAAGGGGCGCAGAAAACGTTGCTTCTGCTCGTCGGTTCCGTAGGCGAGGATGGTAGGCGCCGCCATCCCGAGGCCGATTGTGTTCCGGGAGGGGTCATTCGCCGCGCCACTGGCGGTGAGGAGATCGTCAACGTATTCCTGGTAGGCGCGCGGGATCCCCAGTCCGCCTAATCCTTCGGGGAAGTGGACCCAGGCGAGCCCGGTGTCGAAACGAGCTCGCAGATACTCCAATTCACCCACTGTGTCGGGGTGCGCGTCGGAGAGGAGCTTCTCTACGCGGGCGGAAAGCTCTCCCCGCATATCGTCAGTCATTATTTTCCTGTCTTTCAATCGTGTTTCGGGCGGCGATTCCCGCCGCGATGATTGGTTCGACTTTGCGATGTCATGGCACTGCGACCGACAGGGTCTCGGCAACGCACGCGGGTTTGTCCGCCCCGCTGAGCTCGATCGTGACTCGCGCACTGACCTGAACGCCGATACTCGTCTTTGTCAGACCGAGAAGCTCCACTCCTGCGCGCACCCTGCTGTTGACGGGCACTGCAGACGGGAATCGCACCTTGTTGGTGCCATAGTTGATTCCCATTTTCACTCCCTCGACGGTGTAGACCTGCCACACCAGCTTCGGGATGAGAGACAACGTGAGATACCCGTGCGCGATCGTCGACCCGAACGGCCCGTCCGCAGCTTTTTCTGGGTCGACGTGGATCCACTGATGGTCGCCTGTCGCATCGGCGAACAGATTGATCTGCTCTTGTGTAATCGTGTGCCAGTCGCTGTAGCCGAGGTGCGTACCCACGGCAGTTTCGAGTTCGGCGACGCCGTTGAAAACCTTCATCGTGACTCCTGGGTTCAGTTGGTAGGACCACCGGCGACGTACAGCACCTGGCCCGAGACATAACCCGACGCGTCGCTGGCGAAGAAGGACACCGCGTTAGCGATATCTTCGGGCTTTCCCGTGCGTGCGACGGGGATTTGCGCGACTACTGACTGCTTGAAGTCCTCGAAGGACACGCCGATACGCTCCGCCGTGGCTGCGGTCATATCGGTTTCGATGAAGCCTGGCGCGACCGCATTGGCTGTGATGCCGAACTTGCCTAGTTCGATCGCAAGGGTCTTCGTGAAGCCTTGCAGGCCCGCCTTAGCGGCAGAGTAGTTGGCCTGTCCGCGGTTACCGAGAGCGGAGGTGCTCGATAGGTTGACGATGCGGCCCCACTTCGCGTCCGTCATGTACTTCTGCACTGCACGCGTCATCAGGAATGATCCGCGCAGGTGCACATCCATCACGGCGTCCCAGTCGGAGGTCGTCATTTTGAACAGCATGTTGTCGCGAATGATTCCAGCGTTATTCACGAGCACGCTCGGGTTGCCGAGTTCGGCGGCGACGCGTGACACCGCTTCATTCACAGCCTCCTCGTCCGAGACATCAGCACCAATTGCCAGCGCCCGGCCGCCAGCGGACTCGATCCCCGCGACGACCTGCTTGCAGGCAGTCTCATCCAGGTCGACGACAGCAACTGCGAAACCGTCTTCGGCGAGTCTCTTCGCGGTGGCTGCACCGATACCGCGGGCAGCTCCGGTCACGATCGCGGTGCGCTGCTGTGTGGTCATTGTTTCTGCTCCTTCTCGAAGTGATAGGTGGTTAAGCGCCGTGGGACTACTGAGCTACGTACGCGACCCGCCCGACTGTGGTGCCGTCTGCGAGTCGCTGTACCCCGTCGGCTACCTTCTCCAGCGGAAGCTCTTCGCTGACGAGAGGTTTGACGGCCCCGTCCGCCGCGAGCCGGGTCAGTGCGTCGTGACACTCCAGGACTCTCTTGCGGTCGTACTCCGTGTAGAGACCCCAATGCAGCCCGACGATCGAATGGTTCTTGATCAGTGCATGGTTCAGCGCTGCCGACTGGATCTGTCCGCCAGCGAATCCCACGACGACGATGCGTCCTTCGAACGCGATGCACTTCGTGGACCGCTGGTACACGTCGCCGCCGACCGGGTCGTAGATGACGTCGGCGCCACGCCCGTCGGTCGCTTCTTTGACGACCTCGACGAAGTCGCTTTCGCGCCGATCGATGACAATGTCTGCACCGAGCGCACGAGCAACTTCAGCCTTGTCGGGCCCGCCTGCGACACCGATGACGCGAGCTCCGGCGGCTTTCCCCAATTGGATTGCGGCGCTGCCAACGCCACCCGCCGCTGCATGGACCAGGAGTGTCTCCCCTGGCTGGAGGTTTGCACGCCGGTGCAGGCCGAACCAGCCTGTTTGATAACCGATATAGAAGCTCGCGGCTTCTGCATCGTTCAGCGAATCGGGCGCCAGGAAGGCATCGTTCGCATCCATCACCGCGAACTCCGCGAATCCACCATGAGGCAGTGCGGGACTCCCGAGAACCCTGTCTCCCGCGCCGAGTCCGGACACGCCGTCACCTGCTGCGACAACCTCACCACACAGTTCGACGCCTGGAGTGAACGGAAGCGGCGGTTTCACTTGGTATTGCCCGCGGCACATCAGGACGTCCGGGAAGTTGGCTGCGGCACCGCGCACCCGCACGACGAGCTGGCCAGGACCGGGCTGCAGGTCCGGCACGTCGGCGAGGCGGAGAACACGGGCCGGCTCACCGAGTTCCGTCACCTGCCACGCCTTCATTCGATGCCCCCGGTCAGGGTAACGCCACCGTCGACGACGAGGGTCTGGCCCGTCATCCACGCAGCATCGTCAGATAGGAGGAACGCCGTAACGCCACCGATGTCCTCAGAATTCCGAGACGCTTGAGCGGATACGCCTGTGCAACGTTTTCTTCCCTGCCCTCGTACAGTGCGGTCGCAAATTGGGTCTTCACGACGGCAGGCGCGACCGCGTTGACTCGGATGTGCGGGCCCAGCTCGACGGCTAGTTCTTCAGTTATGTACTTGAGCATCGCCTTCGTTGCTCCATAGAAACCGATTCCTGGAGCAGGCTTGATCGCGGCGACGGAAGCGACGTTGACGATGGCGCCGCCGTGCTCGCCCATCCATGCGAGGTGCGCCTGCTGCACCCAAGAGATCGCGGCGAGACAGTTCACTTCGACAGTCTTGCGCGCGGCGTCAAGGTTCAAGTCGATCATTGGCCCATACACCGGGTTGATCCCGGCGTTGTTGATGAGCATGTCCACGCTGCCGAACGTTTCGATCGTCTGCTTGACCGCGTTTGATTGATGTTCGATGTCATCTGCTCGCCCGGCAACCGCGATCGCTTTTTGCGGCCCGCCTAGCTGCGTGACGACCTCGTCAAGTGCGTCCTGCTTGCGTGCCGTGACGCATACTCGCGCGCCATCTTTGACCAGGCGCTGCGCGATAGCCAGTCCTATGCCGCGGCTGGCACCCGTCACGATTGCTGATTTGCCCTCGAAACGCCCGCTCATCAGGACATTCTTTCCAGGATCATGGCCATTCCCTGTCCCCCGCCGACGCACATCGTTTCCAGGCCGAACTGCTTGTCGTGGAACTGAAGTGAGTTGATCAGTGTGCTGGTGATGCGGGCACCCGTCATACCGAATGGATGTCCGACCGCGATTGCGCCGCCGTTGACGTTGAGTTTGTCGATGTCGAGGCCGAGGTCGCGGTAGGACGGGATTACCTGGGCGGCGAATGCCTCGTTGATCTCCGCGAGGTCGATGTCACCGATCGTCATACCGGCCCGTCGCAACGCCTGTCTGGAAGCCTCGACAGGGCCGAGTCCCATGATCTCGGAGGAGAGTCCCGATACTCCGGTCGCAACGACGCGGGCCAACGGGGCGATGCCGAGTTCCTCAGCCTTTGTGCCGGACATGATGACCACCGCCGCGGCCCCATCGTTGAGGGGGCAGCAGTTGGCCGCGGTAACGGTACCGTCGGGACGAAACACCGGCTTGAGCTCGGACACCTTCTCCAGGGTGACACCGGCGCGGGGGCCGTCGTCGGTGGAGATGACGGTGCCGTCAGGAAGCGTGATGGGTGTGATGTCTCGCTCCCAGAAACCGTTAGTGATCGCGTTCTCTCCGAGGTTCTGGCTGCGTACACCAAACTCGTCTTGTTCGGCGCGGGTCACGCCCTTGTACTGCGCAACGTTCTCGGCAGTTTGGCCCATCGCGATGTAAAGGTCGGGGAGCTGGCCGTGCTCACGTGGGTCAGCCCACCTCTCGCCGCCGGCAGCGAACTTCTCGGTGCGACTTTGCGCGTCTGCAAAGAGCGGGTTCTCCGTACCCGGCACGTCGGCGACGCCCTGGGTGTAGCGGCTGACGGTTTCGACGCCGGCAGAAACGAATACGTCACCTTCGCCAGCCTTAATGGCGTGCAGCGCCATTCGGGTGGTCTGCAGGCTAGACGAGCAGTATCGGTTGACCGTCGTGCCCGGAACCTGGTCCAGTCCCGACAGGACAGCCACCGCACGCCCGAGGTTGTGGCCCTGTTCTCCGGCTGGCTGACCACACCCCAGAATCAGATCCTCGATGTGCACCGGATCCAGTGCAGGGACCTTTTCCAGCGCGGCCCGCACCATCTGCACAGCAAGGTCATCTGGCCGCATGTCCTTCAGTGATCCCTTGTGTGCACGGCCAATCGGCGACCGCGCAACCGAGACGATTACAGCTTCGGGCATAGACCTTCCTCCATCACTAACTAAGCGCTTGCTTATAACTATGTCCACGGTGACCGTGCAGAGTCCGACTGTCAAGACTGCTCGGACACAAAAGCATTAGTGTGACTCACATCACCAACAGGTCTAGCGTGCATTCCGGTGTGAATTGAATTTGCGTACGGGGAATGGTGCCCACATAACGGGCAAAGAGATGATCAATTGAGCCGCCGAAATGCTTACTAGACCTGTTGCCCTTTGTCAGCTTCCGGCTTCAACTGAAGCGCGTTGATCCAGATCTGATTCACTGTCGACAGCACCTGGTCGAAGGGCGCCTGAGCGTCCAGGACGAATACCGAGTACGCGGTCTTGCTGACCATCGACGACAGTGCAAGTGCCGTCACATTCGGGTCCAGGTCCGGATCGGCCAGGCCTTGCTCCTGAAGCCGCTTGATCATCCGGGCGTTGCGCTCGACAAAGGCGTTTGATCGATCACGACGCAGTGCGCGGAACTCATCGTCAATTTGCGCGACTTGCTCGAAGACCGCCATCAGCCGCGCATTTCTCCGGTAAGACTGCAGGTACTCGCGGTTCGCTGCCTCAATAAGAATCCGTGGGTCACTCACGCCAGTACGTTCGCGCACATGTGGGTGAAGCATCTCTTCCTGCATCTGCTCCACAACCGCAGCGAAAATCTCTTCCTTGCTGTCGAAGTAGGTGTAGAACGAACCCGACGCTACATGTGCTTCCTTTGAGATATCCGTGATGCGCGCTTCGAGAAAGCCATCCCGCTCGAATACCGTTTGCGCAGCCGCAATGAGAGCATTTCTCGTCCGCATGCCGCGCTTGCTTTTAGGCGCGAGACGGCCGGACTGACCGTTCTCGGTGTCATTTTCGGTGGTCACTTACGCTCACTCGGTGCGTCCGGCTCCAGGTTACTTCTGTACCCTAACAGCCGGATTGCACCACAAATCACACCTGCAGAATCACGGCACCTATCACAACCGTTCCGATCGCGGCGGTGCCGTAGCAGGCAATGCTGATGACACCTGCCAGCGGACGCAACCGGAAACCGTCAATCATGATGTGGCGGAACCGGTGAGCCCAGTGGAACGCGGAAAGCGAAAGCACGCCGAACAGCACCAGCATCGTCAGCGGGTTGCTCAGCACCGCGTACAGGTGCTCATGGCTAGGTGAGATGACGCCGAGTGGTGCCAGCACACCAAACAGAAGTACCAGCACCGGCAGAAACAGGGCAGCCGACATGCCGCCCGCGCTGAACAACAACCACGCTATGGGTTCCCACCGTGCGCGCCGATTCTCAACTGGCGGAATCATCGCAGGACCACCCACATAACGATGAGCGAAATGATCAGCCAGCCCGCGAAATGGGCGCCCATGATCGCCGCGGGCGGCACCTGTTGTGGTCCCGCTTTCACGACCATGGCCTTCGGAGCGAGCTGAAACCACGTGACCGCATGCACGATGAGAAACGTGAGAGCGAGGACGTTGATTACCACCACCCAGGGGCGTCCCGCCAGGTCGAGGAAATCCTCGTACCTGGCGGGTCCCTGCCCCACCGCATGGATGAGCATCACCATGAACGCCACGAACCAGGCGACGAACACGCACGACAGCTCACGCATCGCGAAAACGAAATACGTCCGTCGTTTCGTCCACCAGAGCAGCGGCAGCGACGGCCGGTACTGACTGCTCGCCTGCGGGGGCGGGGCGGTCATTTTTTCCCCCACGGCATCAGCAGGTCTTTCACGGACTGCGACGCGGCCGTTAGTTTGTAGCGCTGGATTGCGCCGGCCGGGTCAACCCCCTTGGGGCACGCGACGCTGCACTCGCCGACCAGAGTGCACGCCCACGCGCCCTGGGCTGACGCAAGAACGTCCCGGCGGTCCTCGGCTCCTTCATCACGCGAGTCGAGGTTGTACCGCTGTCCGAGCGCGATCGCGGCGGGCCCGAGAAACTCGGGTTCCAGCGCGTATACCGGGCACGCCGAATAGCAGAGCATGCAGTTGATGCACATGCTGTACTTCTTGTAGTCCTCGAGTTGTTCGGGGCTCTGGAGGTACTCAGTGTCCTCGATCTCCTCCGGTGACTCGTCGGACTTCCGCACCAGCCACGGTTTAACGGTGGGAAGTTTCTCCATGAAATCGTCGATGTTGACGACAAGATCCCGGATTACCGGGAAGTTCTGCAGGGGTTCGACGCGAACGGGACCGGGCGCATAGTCCACGAGAAACGCGGAGCACGACAGTTTCGGTTCACCGTTGACGGTCATTCCGCAGCTGCCGCAGATACCCATCCGGCACGACCAGCGGTACGACAGCGTCCCGTCGATCTGGTCTTTGATGTGGTTCAGCGCGTCGAGCACCGCCCACTCTTTGCGGAGCGGCACATCGTAACTGTCGAAAACCGGGGCAGGCTCCTGCTCAGGCCGAAAGCGGAAGACCTCCACGGTGATGGTGTCCGCCACGGTTCATCACCTCCCATACACCCGTTCCGCTGGTGGCCAACGGGTGATCGTCACTGGCTGGTAAGACACCTGGGGGCCGTCATTGTCGAGATTGACGACCGAATGTGCGAGGTAGCGCTCGTCATCACGCTTCGGATAGTCCGTGCGCTGATGAGCGCCACGGGACTCCTCCCGGCGCAGGGCCGACGCAACAATGCATTCCGCGACGTCGAGCATCCCATCGAGTTCGAGGCTGGCGATAAGGTCCGTGTTGAAAGTGCGGCTGTGGTCGTCGATACCAGCGTGCCCGAATTGCTCGCGCAGTTCTTTCAGCTTGTCCGCCGCCGCGCGCATCGATTCTTCGTCGCGGTAAATCCCTGCCCCTGCCTCCATCGTGTCCTGCATGGCAACGCGGATATCCGCGATCCGGTACTTGCTCGGCTCCTGACGGGCGGCGAGTTCACGTTCAAGGCGCTGCTGCTCATCACGTCCCTGAGCCTCCACCGCCGCTGTCGCTCCCCCTGGTCCGCCAACGCCCTGTGTGCGCACGTATTCCGCTGCGGCGGCTCCCGCACGCGCACCGAATACCAGCAGTTCAGGAAGCGAATTGGAACCAAGCCGATTGGCGCCGTTGATGCTGACGCACGCGACTTCGCCCGCCGCATACAACCCTGGCATTCCCGTGTAGCCATTGATGTCGGTATGGATGCCGCCCATCATGTAGTGCACGACGGGACGGACCGGGATCAGTTCATGCACTGGATCGATGTTCTGGTAATTGGTGCACAGCTCCCGCACGAACGGGAGTTTGAGATTGATCAGGCTTTCGCCAAGGTGCCGCAGATCCAAGTGCACCACTGGACCGGAGGGCGTGTCGATCGTCCGGCCCTTCTCCATTTCGTGCACAAACGCCTGAGAAAGCCGGTCTCGCGGCCCGAGTTCCATGCTGCGCAGCACCGGCTCCTGCGTTGGTTTCCCGAGGTCGTAGTCCTGGAGATACCGGTAGCCGTCCTTGTTCAGTAGCCATCCGCCTTCGGCGCGGGTCGCTTCGGTGATGAGAATCCCGGTGAACGGCAGTCCAGTTGGGTGGTACTGCACGAACTCCATGTCTTTCAGCGCTGCCCCGGCCCGGTACGCGAGAGCCATCCCGTCACCTGTTTTGATGGCTGCGTTCGTCGTGAAGGGGAAGACTCTGCCACACCCGCCGGTGCACACGATGACGGATTTCGCGAGGATCGTTTCGGTACGGCCTGTGGCAAGTTCGATCGCGACGACCCCTCGGACCTTGCCGTCGTCGACCAAGAGTTTCGTCGCGAACCATTCGTCGTACCGGACAAGCTCCGAGTAAGACAGAGCTGTTTGAAACAGGGTGTGCAGCAGGTGGAACCCAGTTTTGTCGGCCGCGAACCAGGTGCGCTTCTTCTTCATGCCGCCGAAGGCGCGCACCGCGATCCGGCCATCGTCGCGACGGCTCCACGGACACCCCCAGTGTTCGAGTTGCAGCATTTCGCGCCGCGCTTCGACAACGAAAGCTTCCACCGCATCCTGGTCACAGAGCCAGTCGCTGCCTGAGACGGTGTCGTACGCGTGTTCGTCGAACGTGTCGTCGTCACCTGCGACCGCAGCGGCACCACCCTCCGCCGACACAGTGTGACTCCGCATGGGGTACACCTTCGACACGATCGCGATGCTCAGGCTGGGATCAGATTCCGCGATCGCAATGGCTGCGCGCAAGCCAGCACCGCCGCCTCCCACGATCACGACATCGTGCGCTGCAACTGGTCCTGACGCCATCCGCCACCTCCGCACCTTGGCTGGGACCCTGCGACCTCGGCATTAGCTAGTGATCTAGATCACAAGAGTACTCCTTGATCGACTTCTCAGAAAGACGCCCGCCCGCATTGGCTGTACAGGTAATCAGGCTGCTGACGGAACCGGAGGGGCGTACGGCGCAGCTCCTCACCGCAGGCGGCCCCGCCGACACGGCGTAACTGCGCCCGCGACGCGGCGCACAGTGGTTACGGTTGTGTGCAGGATCAGTGGAAGGGGTGTAGGCGCTGTGCTGAAGCTCCACCGTGCCGGGTCTGCAGCCCGGCTGGCGACTCAACTCGCGCGGCACCTCGAGCAGCCACTCGCGGATCCGTTCGCTGCAGAGGTGATCTCGGTCCCCGCGAAAGGTGTTGAGCGCTGGCTATCCCAGCGGCTTTCCACAGTGCTCGGGGCGGGCGGCGATCCTCTCCGGACAGACGGAATCGCCGCCAACATCGAGTTCCCCGCACCGTCGCGAGTCGTCGAGGAGGCCATCGCCGCGGCCAGTGGTGTCACGGCGGACGATGATCCCTGGGCAATCGAGCGAGTCGTATGGCACCTGCTCCAGGTTCTCGACGCGTCGGTCGGCCAGCCTTGGTGCGCGGTCCTTGCACGGCACTTCGGCCGCCGGACTGACGGCCGACAAGACTTTCGGGCTGGCCGCAGGTATGCGACCGCGGCACACCTGACGGGATTGTTCCGGCGGTACAGCACTGAACGGCCGGACATGCTCGTCGACTGGGCAGCCGGCCTCCATACCGATGGCGCCGGTTCCGCGATCGACGCCGATCTCGACTGGCAGCCGCAGCTTTGGCAGGAGCTCCGGGGGCGCATCGGTCACCCGAGCCCAGCGGAACGGCTCGCGGACGTGTGTGCACGCATCCGCGATATGCCTGAATGCGTACCGCTGCCCGAACGGTTGTCGTTCTTCGGGCCCACCCGGCTCACGACTGAACAATTGCGCATCATCAAAGCGCTTTCCGCTGGCCGCGCCGTACACGTCTGGACGCCGCACCCCAGCCCCGCGCTGTGGGACCACCTTCGCGGCGCACCACAGAGCGCCCGGCGTTCAGGTGACACCAGCGTGCTCGGCATACGAAATCCGCTGCTCGCCAGTCTTTCCCGCGATGTGCGCGAGTTTCAGCTTCGCATTGAACCTCTGTGCGACGAGGTTGCGCATTACGAGGACAGCCCGGCGCCCGGCACCACGCTGCGCCACCTCCAGGCCAGCATTCAGAACGATGAGCCGCCCGCCCCGCTCGCACAGACAGACCCGTCGATCGAAATCCACTCGTGCCACGGGGTCGCGCGGCAAGTCGAAGTTCTGCGTGAATGTCTGCTGCACCTGTTCTCGGATATCCCCGATCTCGAACCCCGGGACGTACTCATCATGTGCCCCGATGTGGAGACCTTCGCACCGCACATCCGAGCTGTCTTCGGGCAAGATATCGCGACCCACCCTGGGCAGCAGCTGCGGGTGCGGCTCGCGGACCGGAATCTCCGGCAGACCAATCCACTTCTCAGCGTCGTGGCCTCACTTCTCGAACTGGCCGCTAGCCGCGTCACCGCATCCGAATTGCTCGATTTCGCCGCGAACGGTCCGGTCCGCCGCGCCTTCGGATTCAAGGACGAGGATATCGAGCGTCTTCGGGAATGGACGGTGGCATCTGGCGCCCGGTGGGGGCTCGGTGACCAGCAGCGCTCCCGGTTCCGGCTTGGCGGGTTCCCGCAGAACACGTTCGCGACCGGACTAGACCGGATTCTTCTGGGCGTAGCTGCGGACGAGTCTGACCTGGCGTGGATCGACAGGGCGCTTCCGCTCGACGACATCGGCAGCGGTGATATCGATCTCGCTGGCAAATTCGCTGAACTCGCGGACCGGCTCGACACCGTGCTGCGGTCCCTGCAGGGCTTGAAACCTGCGCGGCAGTGGACCCACGACCTTGTCGATGCGCTCGATCTGCTGACCGAGGTGCCGGCCGCGGAAGCGTGGCAAGTAGGTGAGGCACGCAGCGCGCTGGGCGATGCGACGCGATACAGCGACTCAGCAGAGCTTCGTTTGCCTGACGTCCGGGTACTGCTGGAGCGTCTGCTCGCGGGGCGGCCCACCCGGGCGAACTTCCGCACCGGGGAGCTCACCGTGTGCACGATGGTGCCGATGCGATCGGTACCGCACCGGGTCGTGATCCTTCTCGGGCTAGACGACGACAAGTTTCCGCGCGGCGCCGGAATCGATGGTGACGATGTATTGAGCCGGGATCCATGCGTCGGCGAGCGCGACCCGCGCAGTGAGGATCGCCAGCTCCTACTCGACGCAATCATGGCGGCGCAGGAACGGTTGCTGTTGTTCTTCACCGGCTGCGACCCGGTGACCGGGAACCGACTGCCACCTGCTGTCCCGCTCGGTGAAGTCGTGGACGCCGTCACCGCTCTTGCAGGAAGTAACCCAGTCACCACTCATCCCCTGCAACCCTTCGATGTCCGCAACTTCGATCCCGCCAGGCCGCACAGCTATGACATGAACGCGCTCGCCGGCGCCCGCGCCAGCCAGCAACCGCCAAAGCCTGCCCGACCGTTCCTCGACCGCCCAATGCTCCTCGCGGCTAAGGACACCGCGATCACAGACCTCTCCGACCTCGTCAACTTCGTGGTGCATCCGGTTCAAGCATTCCTTCGTCAGCGCCTCGGCGTCGTCCTGCCCTCCGAGGAAGACGAGATCGACGACGCGTTCAGCGCGGAAGTCGACAACCTGGTGAAGTGGAACATTGGTGACAGAATGCTGAACGCAGTGCTGTCCGGACACACGATTGACGACTTCCGGAACGCGGAGCTGCGCCGAGGCACACTGCCGCCATTCACCCTCGGCACCCAGATACTGGACGACATCAGCACGACCGTCGACATCCTCTCGGCAGCATCCCACAGTTTTCACTCAGGTCAGCCGCAGACATATGACATCGATATCGATCTTGGACAGGGTCGCCGTGTCACCGGCAGCGTCTCCGGTGTGCACGGCGAAACCTTGGCGCGCACAATCTATTCCAGGCTCGGCCCCAAGCATCGCCTGCACGCATGGGTGCATCTCGTCGCGCTGGCGTGCATGGAGCAAGGCAACTGGCGTGCCGTCACCACAGGGCGCGGGCAGGGGCAGCGTCCCGCATGGCGGTCCGTGATCTGCGCACCTGACGATCCAATTGCCCTGTTGCGCCGTCTAGTTGACCTCCGTGAACGCGGACTCACCGCACCGCTGCCCATCGCGCAGAACGCGTCCGCGGAATACGCAAACCGGCGGCACTCAGGCCGGTCAATTGATGAAGCATTCGAAGCAGCAAGCAAAACGTTCGACGGCAGGTTCGGCGACTGCACCGACGAGCACTACTCGTTCGTCTATGGGCCGGGCGCGCAGCTTGCATCACTCGCTAGTGCAAGGCCAGAGGCGGATGAGGCATCCTGGTCCGACGATCCCACCCGCTTCGGTGTGCTGGCCTGCCGATTGTGGCTCCCGTTGCTCGACAATGAATCGCAGGTGGCGCCCTGATGTTCGACCTCACAGGCCCACTCCCTGACGGCACGACAATTCTGGAGGCGAGCGCGGGTACGGGAAAGACCTACGCCATTGTCGGACTGGCTGCCCGGTATGTCGCCGAGGGCCGCGCCAGCCTCTCCGAACTACTCCTCGTGACATTCAGCCGCGCAGCCACACAGGAACTCCGCGAACGCACCCGAGAACGTCTGACCGAAACCGCACTCAGCCTCGCCGATGCTCATACGGCAGCATTACATCGGGACCCACTGATCCGGTATCTCGCCACCGGGACACCGGAGAAGGTGCGTGAGCGCCGCGACCGGCTGACGCACGCTCTTTCCGACTTCGACGCGGCAACGATCGCCACCACACACAGTTTCTGCCAGCGCATGCTAGACAGCCTCGGACTTGCCGGTGAGCACGAGCCGCACGTGACGTTCACCGAATCCATCGATGACCTCGCCGCCGAGGTGATTGATGACCTGTACCTGAAGCACTACGCAGGTGAGTCCGCCCCACCGATTTCCCTGGCCGCCGCACGCGCAGCCGCGCTCGCCGCCATACGGGACCGCCAGGCGCGCCTCGCGCCGATCAACGCCGACGACGGAAGCGCGCCGTGGCATCTCGTTGCATTCGCCGAAGCCACCCGGGCGGAGATCGAGCGCCGCAAGCGGATAGCGGGCATACGAACCTTCGATGACCTGCTCATACTGCTACGCGACACATTGTCGGATCAGACCCAAGGTGACACGGCTTGCGAGCGCGTCCGGCGACAGTACCGGCTGGTGCTCGTCGATGAGTTCCAGGACACTGATCCCGTCCAGTGGGAGATTCTGTCGCGTGCTTTTCACGGGCACTCCACGCTCATTCTCGTGGGTGACCCCAAGCAGGCCATTTATGCATTCCGCGGCGCTGAAGTCCTGAGTTACCTTGATGCCGCACGGCAAGCCAGCAACCATCGGCAGCTCGGCGTGAACTGGCGCAGTGACGCCGGACTCATCGCCGCACTCGACCACCTCTACGGTCGTGCCGCCCTCGGGCATCCCGACATAGTCGTCGGTGCCGTCACCGCCCATCACGCCACGTCCCGCATTGAGGACACCGTTCCATTGCGGTTGCGCTACCTGCCCAGGACTGGGTCTGGGCCTCTCGGCAGAACTGGTTTCCCACCGATAGGCAAACTACGCGCCCGGGTTGCACGGGATCTCGCCACGGACGTCGCGCAACTGCTCAGCAGTGGCCGACAGGTTTCTCTCGGGCCGGAGACCCGTCCGGTGGCTCCCAACGACATCGCCATTCTCGTCCGTAAATGGGCACATATCCCCTACATTCGCGATGAACTGGACAAAGTGGGGGTGCCTTCAGTTCTCGCTGGCGGAGCGAGCGTGTTCACCACGCCCAGCGCGACGCAGTGGTTGTGGTTGTTGCATGCGCTGGAGCAGCCACACCGGCCTGGTCGCGTGCGGCTAGCTGCGCTCACCCCGTTGCTGGGGTACCGGCCGGAGCAACTCGACGACGAAGCGATGGCGGGGCTGAGCGGTCATCTCCGCGCCTGGGCCGAATTATTCGGCACAGCCGGGTTCGCTGCCGTTTCTGAGCGGATCGCCGCGCACACGGGGTTCGATGCCCGCCTACTCAGCCATGAGTCAGGTGAGCGCGATCTGACTGACCTCCGCCACATCGCGCAACTGCTGAACGAGGCCGCGCTCGAAAACTCCTACGGCCTAACTGCGCTGACACGATGGCTGACTCGCCGCATCCAGGACCCGAACTCAGGCAGCGGATCAAACCGTAGTCAGCGCCTCGACAGTGAGGCTGCCGCAGTGCAGATCGTCACCATCCATGGCAGTAAAGGATTGCAGTTCCCGATTGTCTACGTGCCGTACGGCTGGGACGGCGCGAAGGATCCGTACCCGTCTTCACTTCTCCTGCACGATGATGACGGACGCCGCATCCTCGACATCGGCGGCAAGGAGAGCCCCGACTTCTTTCGGCACCGAACACGGTGCAACAGAGAAGATGCGGGCGAAGAACTGCGCCTGCTCTATGTCGCGCTCACCCGCGCACAATGCCAGACCGTGCTCTGGTGGGCGCCAGCGTACGGCACAGACACGGCACCACTGCAGCGCTTGCTGATGGGGCGGAGCTCAGATAGTTCCGAGCCCGCACTGCCCGCCAAAGTGCCCGAAGATCACATCGCCGCTCAGATCCTGGAGGATTGGGGCGCGGCTGCGGCGCAATATATTTCAGTCGAAGCTGCAGGCAAGGGCGGCGGGCCTGCCCTCTCGTGGGAGCCGGTGCCTCAACCGGTGCGGGAACTCGCCGCGGCGGAGTTTCACCGGTCGCTCGACGCGAAATGGCGGCGCACCTCGTATTCGGCATTGATTGCGACAGCCCATGATCCGGCCGGTGTAAGCAGCGAGCCAGAAGAACCCGTCATCTCCGATGAGCCTGACGCAGAACCGCAACTGGTTTCCGACCGTGGTGGTGCTCCCTCACTGATGAACGACCTGCCGTCGGGAGCAGTATTCGGCACCCTTGTGCATGAAATCCTCGAAACCGTCGACACGTCGACTGGTGACCTGCCCGCAGAACTTCACAACCGATGTCGGGACGCCATCCGCAGACGGCATTCCGAGGTCGAACCTGCGGCTCTCGCGACCGCGCTGCATGCGGTGATGACCACGCCACTCGGCTACGGAACGCTCGCTGACGTCCTGCCGAGAGACCTTCTCCCCGAACTTGATTTCGAGTTTCCGCTAGCCGGCGGTGACAAACCCGTGTCTGAGCGTGTCACGCTGCAGCGTATCGCGCGTCTGGTGCACGAACATCTGCCTGCCGACGATCCCCTCTCGTCATATCACCGCGTGCTGACGACTGTCCAGGCTCCCCCGCTCCGAGGATTTCTCACCGGCAGTATCGACGCGGTCCTGCGCATCCCGGGACCCCGATATGTCGTCGCGGACTACAAAACCAACCGCCTTGGGAGAGGAGACCTCACAGTCGGGCACTACACGCCCGAAGCGATGGCAGCGGAAATGCTGCACGCACACTACCCCCTGCAAGCCCTGCTGTATTGCGTAGCACTGCATCGTTATTTGCGCTGGCGCCAGCCTCAATACGATCCCGAAGTTCACCTAGGCGCCGTTCAATATCTCTTCGTGCGCGGGATGGTCGGACCCGACACGCCACCCGGCCACGGTGTCTTCGAATGGAAGCCGCCCGCAGCGCTCATCGTGCAACTCTCAGACATGCTGGCCGCGAACGATTTAGGAGCCGTGAACGATGTCTGAGCGAACTATCCGCGGCTGGGTGGAGGACGACTTCGGCATCGCCCTGCACGCAGTCACCCCCATCACTGAAGGCATTGACGCAGCGGCTCAGACCTGGCGCGGCACGGCAGACGACGGTGAACGGTACGCCATCAAGCTGAGCAGCGGCGGCACGGCCGGTTTAAGCGCTCAGGCAAACCTTGCGCGGCACAACCTCCACGGCGTACCCGGCCCCCTTCTCACGCGTTCCGGAGCAATCTGGTCGATCCGTTCAGGTAAGCGGTTGAGCGTCATCCCCTGGATCGAAGGACAACCAGGGTCCGAAATGACGGCGGACCAATGGTTCGCATTCGGTCGTCTGCTCGCCGGTGTCCACGCCATGCGCGTACCAGAACACCTCCGTGCGAGTTTGCGAGCAGAGTCCTTCAGACCGCACAGCCTCCTTGACGAACTAGCGGAGGTGCAGTCCGCGCTCGCGCGTCCGGCCACGGACTCACTCGTCACCGCGCTCGCTGCCATTTGGGCCACACATACCGGCGAAATCGCCTATTTAGCGTCGATTGCAGAAATGCTCGGAAACCGGCTGCAGGACAAAGAGACACCGGCTGTGCTGTGCCACACCGATGCTCACACCGGGAATGTCGTCTCGAACGAGCACGGGGTGTATCTCCTCGACTGGGATGACGCGGAACTCGCGCCGCCGGAACGCGATCTCATGTTCGTTGATCACGGGGGTGTACTCGCTTCCGCGCCCGTCACCGAAGATCAGCAAGCGTCATTCTACCGGGGATACAGGGCCGACCGGGGTAATCGGAACCGTGACGACTCTGGGGCCGGCTCTGGGTCCGACTCTGGGGCTGACCGCGAGAGGATGCTCTATTTCCACTGCGTGCGCGCTCTCAACGATTTACGGGAACTCGCCGCAGTTGTCCTTGACGAGGACACCTGGGACAGGCCCCAGCGTGTCAAAGCACTGGAACATACGAGAGATTCGTGGGGGCCGTCCGGTCACGCGTCGCGGGTACTCACAATGGCACGGCAACGCTCAGACACGGTGGCATGGTCATGACTGTCAGCACCGTTCTCAACGCCCAGGGCTTACTCCAAGTCTTCAATGCGGCGGGCGTCCTCGCCCCGGCGGACGTGCACGTCGCTCAGCGACTGCAGAAGCTAGGCGGCGAAACATCCGAGATCGCGCTCCTCGCTGCGGCTCTCGCCACGCGCGCGGTGCGACTCGGCTCCGTGTGTGTCGACCTCAATCGGCTGTCGGAAGTCACCGTCGAGTCCGAGATTGATCTTGACGAACTCCCCTGGCCGGACAGCGCAGACGTTGTCGCAGCGCTGAAGCGAAGCCCACTCCTCGACAGCCACGAGTATCCACTTCATCCCCTGCGACTCGTGGCAACCACCGAAGGGGAACTTCTCTACCTCGATCGGTATTACCGGCAAGAGCAAACCATCCGCCGCATCCTCGACCAGCGCGCGCTGAGCCATCCCACGGTCGACGATGCGCGTGTCACCGACATCCTGGTCCGGTTGTTCCGCACCGAGGAAGGCACCGTCACGCCACCGCCGGACCGGCAGCGCATCGCCGCGGCACTCGCGACAACCCACTGGACCACCGCCATAGCGGGCGGGCCCGGCACGGGTAAAACCCACACTGTCGCACGTATCCTCGCCGTGCTGTATGCGCTGCACGGCGAAGGCCTGCGCATCGGACTTGCCGCTCCGACTGGCAAAGCTGCTGCGCGCCTTGAAGAATCGATCAATCAACAGGCCGCCCAGCTCGGGCTCCCCGCGGGGCTCTCCGCGATGACTCTGCACCGGCTGCTCGGCTGGCGGCCCGGCAGTCGGCACCGCTTCCGGCACGATGAGAACAACCGGCTGCCTTACGACGTGGTGGTGCTCGACGAAACGTCGATGGTGTCGCTGACAATGATGTGCCGCCTCCTCGAAGCGGTCCGGCCGGACGCCCGCTTACTGCTCGTGGGCGACCCCGACCAGTTGACGTCCGTCGAAGCTGGAGCCGTTCTTGCGGACCTCGTTGCCCGGCCAGCCAGTTCTGGCGCGTCACCTAGCCCGCAACTCGAGACGCTGATCCGTGCTGACCTCGACGCCACCGACGATCCTGCCGAAGCCGCTCTCAGTCCGTTCGAGAAGCAGCGCTTGCACCGGGGTGTGATCCGGCTCAGCCGCGGCCGGCGGTTCGGCGGCAACATCGCCGTACTCGCGACGGCGGTACGAGACGGACGCGCTGACGACGTTCTCAACATCCTGCACGCCAAACTCGATGACGTGTCATTCTGCCCGCCTGATGAACTTACGTCGCTCCGTCATGACATCGTCGCCGCCTCCGCCGCGCTCACCGCGCGCGCCACGGCTGGTGACGTGCCAGGCGCACTGGAAAAGCTCGAATCGCATCGGCTGCTGTGTGCACACCGCGATGGACCGTTCGGCGTGCGGCAATGGGCTCAGCAGGCAATGGACTGGATCAGCACAGACACAGGCGAGCGGCTCGACCCCTTCCGCTGGTACCCTGGCCAGCCCCTGCTGGTGACGGAAAACGATCATGACGCGAAGGTTTACAACGGGGACACCGGGGTGGTTGTTGCGCAAGGTGAGGGCGTGGTGGCGGCGTTCCAGCGCGGCGATAACCCAATTCTGTTGCACCCCAACCAGATTGCAGCGGTTCAGACGGTGTACGCGATGACAATTCACCGCAGCCAGGGCAGCCAGTACGACACCGTCAGCGTGCTGCTCCCGGACGATGCGTCCGCTCTGCTGACGCGCGAACTCCTGTACACCGCCATCACGCGGGCACGGCACCACGTCCGGATTATTGGAACTGACATCTCGGTCGCCGCGGGGGTCGCACGGCAGGTACAACGGGCCAGCGGGCTGCGGCGGACGCTCGTGTAGGCGCGCCGCACCCCGCCCCGTGGTAAAGCGCTTAGCTCTTGATGGTTGATGCGTGGTGCTGTCTGTTCGTTGCGGCTCTGATGCGTTCTTCGGCGTCGGGGCCGTGTGTGATGCGGGGTACGCGTGTCAGCAGGACGAGTCCGAGCACGCCCCAGATGGCGAGGACGATCCACTCGGGTACCGAGAGCCCACCTGGCATGCCGGGCAGGAAGAGCACGAGCAGTCCGATGGCGAGTACCACGGCGAGCACGCCCACGGTGCGGGCGGGGCCGACGCGGAACGGGCGTTCCATGCCGGGTTCGCGGCGGCGCAGCACCAGGAAGGTGATCGCGACCATGATGTAGGCGACGACGATCGCGAAACCACCGGCACCGACGAGCCAGATCAGGGTCTGACGGCCGAAGAGCGGCGCGATGACCGTCAGCGCGGTGATGAAGATGATCGCGTTGCTCGGTGTGTGGAACCGGGGGTGGACTTTGGCGAACCAGCGGGGCAGCATGCCGGATTCGGCCATTGCGTAGATGAGGCGGCTGCCGCCGATGAGGAAGCCGTTCCAGCTGGTCAGGATGCCCGCGATGCCGCCGAGGACGAGGATGTTGCCCATGGTCTGGCTGTTCCAGAGCGCGGACATGCCATCTGCTGCGGCGAGGTCCGCGCCGGCGAGCTGATCGGCGGGCAGGGAGGAGCCGACGGTGAGGATGATCAGGATGTACCAGGCGGCGGCGAGTGCCACGGAGATGATCAGCAGGATGCCGATCATTTTGTACGGCAGGCGGATCTCCCCGGCGGACTGCGGGATGATGTCGAAACCGACGAAGAGGAACGGTACCGCGATCAGGACCACCAGGATTCCCGAGAACCCGGTGGCGAACAGCGGCTGCATGTTGCCGGGGTCACCGCCGGTGAAGGACCCGACAAGCAGTGTCGCGCCGACCGCGATGAGGAATACCACGGCAATCGACTGGAAGATCGCGGCAGGACGCACACCGACATAGTTCAGGATCGCCATCGCGAGTCCGCCGCCGATACCCACAGCCGCCCACACCGCGTACACGTCGTAGTCCGCGATCGTCCACAAATATCCCGTATCGAGTTGCGGCACCAGATATTTCAGGCTGTGCGGCAGTGCTACCGCTTCGAACGCGCACACCGCGACATAACCCAGAACCAGCGTCCAGGAGGTAAGGAACGCTGGCCACGACCCCAGACCGCGGAGCACGTAGTTGTGTTCCCCGCCGGCCTCGGGCATCGCCGAGACAAGTTCGGCGTAGGTCAGTCCAACTAGGGAGACGATGATGCCGCCGATGACGAAAGCCAGCGCCGCACCTAACGTTCCCGCGTCTTCGAGAAACCCGCCAGTCAGGACGATCCAGCCGAAGCCGATCATCGCGCCGAACGCGACCGCGAGCACATCCCACCGCCCCAGGACCCGTACCAGGCCCGCCCCACCGCTGCTACTCATACAAACTCCTTGAATTGAGGGATATCCGTAAATTCAGCGCGGAGGGTCTTTAGTTATCTAGTGATGAGACTCATGCGCCGCATACAGTGTGGCTGTCTTCACACACGCGCGCGCCCTGCCAAAACGGCGTAATTGATTGGAATTCGATCGACAGGTTGTACATAATCCCAGGAGCTGGATCTCTGGTTCTGAACAGGAGCGGCGAGCCCCTGACGGCCAGGGGTAAAGTCAGGACAGAGCGAACTCTGCCTCAACGTATTCGTTCCGGCTAGAGAGCGCGCGATCGCTGTAGGCGGCTTTCGAGGCTTCGATCATTTCGAAACCCTCGGAGATCAGCTCACCGATTTCGTGGATAACCCCAGCGATTGCCCGTGTGATGAGCACAGCGATCTGACCAACATGGCTTACGGCTGATTCGATGAGTTTCTGGAGAACGTCAAGGGTCTCACCAATGAAGTCGCCAATCTCCCGAATGACGTCAGTGATCATGCCGGTCGTGATGACGAAGATCTGACCGACGTGGTTGATCGCGGACTCGACCAGGTGCTGGACCGTGTCCTTGCCAGTCTCCACTGTTCCAACCACTGCATTCTCCTCAGAGATCATCGCGTTGAGCATCCCGCCGACGTGTGCGCTGTGACAGTAGCAGGCCGATGCCCCCACGTCTGTTTGCCAGCTCACAGCAATACCGTCCAGTTACGGCGGCTGCGTGGTAAGACGGAATCAAACGGGTGGTGCCTGGCCCAGTCAGCCCTTGCAAGCCAGCCCCTTGCCAGATAGCCACTCCTAGTCAGCCCCGTGGAAAGGATTGCCGCCATGTCCCGAATCGGTCCCGAGGAAGAGTTGCCCCCAGGCACGGTCACTCAAGCAGGAAGCTGGGCGGTCGGCAACAATGGTGAATATTTCGCGGTCAGCCACACATGCAGGCATTTTGGCGCAAATCTGGCCCAGGGCAGCATCGATGCGGACGGGTGTTTGGTCTGCCCCTGGCATGGCGCTAAATATGACGTCAAATCCGGACGCATGGTTCTCGGACCGCAGGGCATCTTCGCAAAGATTCCCGGTGTTGGGCTCGCGTTCAAGACCCTGACCCGGATCTTTCCCCTTCAGCGTGGCCGCGTCGTCGTGAAGAATGGCGACGTCTGGGTCGAGTAGTCACAATGTACGTCGAGAGTGACCGCATCCATCTCATCCGCGCCATCAATGTGGGTGGCGCGAAACTGCCGATGGCAGAGCTACGGGCCATCGCCGCGGAACTGGGAGCTTCTGACGTGCGCACCTACATCGCGTCCGGAAATCTCCTGTGTCAGCCTCCGGGAGATCCTGAGGCGTTCGACCGCGCCCTCGAAGAAGCAATCCAAGCCCATTTCGGCTTCTTTCGTGAGGTGATCTCACGTTCCCGGGATGAAGTGCAGGCTGCCCTCGACGCCCATCCGTTCGAAATCGTGAATCCGAAGTTCTCGTATGTGACGTTCTTGCTGCGTGAGCCAGCTGCTGCGGCCGTGGAGAAGGCGCGGACGTTTGAGACTGGGAATGACCGCTGGGACGTCATCGGTCGTGAGATGCACATCAGGTATGTCAATGGCGCGGGGAGGCCCGAAATGAAAGACGCCTCCATCGGTCGCGCACTTGGCGTTCCAGGGACCGCGCGGAACATCAATACGGTCCGGAAACTGCTGGAGCTTTCACGATAACCTGTTCTAATGAAGCTCGGATTGCAGCTCGGATACTGGGGCGCGCAGCCGCCAGCCAATGCGCCGGAACTCATTGCCGCGGCAGAAGCAGAAGGCTTCGACGCTGTCTTTGCGGCCGAGTCGTGGGGGTCAGACGCGTTTACGCCGCTCGCCTGGTGGGGCTCGGCAACGCAACGAGTCCGGCTCGGAACGTCCGTCGCGCAGATCTCGGCGCGCACCCCGACCAGTTGCGCGATGCACGCCCTCACTCTCGACCATCTCAACGGTGGCCGCACCATCCTGGGACTTGGCGTTTCCGGGCCGCAAGTAGTTGAGGGCTGGTACGGCCAGCCGTTCGCGAAGCCACTCGCCCGCACCCGCGAGTACGTATCCATCGTGCGGCAGGTCCTCGCTCGCCAAGCACCGGTAACCAGTGACGGCCCGCACTATCCACTCCCGTACACGGGCGGGAACGCGACCGGGCTAGGCAAGCCCCTCAAGCCGATCACCCACCCGCTCCGCGCCGACATCCCGGTCTGGCTCGGCGCGGAAGGGCCGAAGAATGTCGCGCTTACTGCGGAAATCGCTGATGGCTGGCTCGCGATCTATTACTCGCCGCGCCTCGCACCCATGTACAACGAGTGGCTCGATGAAGGGTTCGCACGTGCGGGAGCTCGCCGCAGCCGCGCCGACTTCGAGATCGCTGCGACGTGCCAGGTGGTCGTCACCGAGGACCGCGCGGGAGAAATCGCCCGGCTAAAACCGGTGACTGCCCTCTACGTCGGAGGTATGGGTGCGCCAGAACTGAACTTTCACGCACAGGTGTACCGGCGAATGGGGTACGGCGACGTTGTCGACGAGGTGACGGCTCTCTTCCGGTCAGGTCAGAAAGACGCCGCCGCCGCGGCGATTCCCGATGAGATGGTGACCGAGACAATGATCATCGGGAATGCCGCACAAGTTCGCGACGACGTCAAACGATGGGAGGACTCCGGAGTCACCATGCTGCTGGTCACGTGCCACGGCCCGGAGCATGTCAGACAACTCGCGAATCTCATTCCACCGCAGTAATTCCCGTCAGCTCCAGTCGCGACGTGTCCTTGAGGTCGACACCGGAACGCCCGAGTTCCCGGGCCCCACCGATCAGGCCTTTCACGATTCTCGCCGCTTCCGTGTAGCCGAGCCCGTCCGGCGGGTGAATGTTGGAGATGCAGTTCCGTTCCGAATCGGCACGGCCAGGCCGGGGCTGGTACGTCAGATAGATGCCCAGACTGTCAGCCACGGACAGTCCTGGCCGCTCCCCGATGAGGACGATGAGAATCTCCGCGCCGAGGGCCGCGCCAATATGGTCGCCCAGTGCGACACGTGCTGACGTCGCAATGACCGGCGGTGCGATCGTGTAAATCCCCTGAACGGCCTGGGCAAGGGCGCCGAGGAGAGCGGCGCCATGGTCATGCAGCGCCCGCGGTGACAGCCCGTCAGCGAGAACTATGCCCACCTCAGCGTCAGCTCTCGCGACTTCCTCGAGGCTGGCGGGAACTCGCCCCAAATCGGGGCGCCGCAAATACTCGCCGCGATCCGCAACCTGGCTGCGCACCACAGCCGGTGCGCCAAGGCCAACCGACGCGATCTCGCTGGCGAACGCCTCCACGTCGAGCGGCTGGTGCACCGCGTCACGCGCAGCGGCGTGAGCGGCGCGGAACTCGAGAACACTGCGCGTCGGGAGCCCGTCCCCCGCGCGGCCGAGACCGATACGGGCCTGCGTCGAGGCGCGCAGGGGCGCCCAAAAATCAGTCATGCCACTCCCCCTGCCAGCGCACGCAGCGGCGACCTCGCTGGGTCTACCGGCAGAATTCGGCCCTCCCCGTCGGCCATTCCCAAACCTGTCAGCCACTCCTCGAATTCCGGCGCCGCACGCAACCCCAGAGCGCGGCGGATGAACAGGGCGTCGTGAAACGACAGGCTCTGGTAGCCGAGCATCACGTCGTCCGCGCCTGGCACGGTGATCACGAACGCGACTCCCGCCGCGCCGAGGAGCGTAAGGAGGTTATCCATGTCGTCCTGGTCGGCTTCGGCGTGATTCGTGTAGCACACATCGACACCCATCGGCAGGCCAAGCAGTTTGCCGCAGAAGTGATCCTCCAGCCCCGCCCGGATGATCTGTTTGCCGTCGTAAAGGTACTCGGGCCCGATGAAACCGACCACGGTGTTCACCAGTAGGGGTTCGAGGTGCCGGGCGACTGCGTACGCGCGGGTTTCGAGTGTCTGCTGGTCTACAGGCCGGTTTCCGGTGCCGATGTGGGCGCCCGCACTTAGCGCTGAACCTTGCCCCGTCTCGAGGTACATGACGTTGTTGCCGACCGTGCCGCGACCGAGAGAGCGGCCGGCGCTGTTAGCTTCGTCCAGCAGGTTCAGCGTCACACCGAAACCTTTGTTTGCGCCCTCCGTTCCTGCTATCGACTGGAAAACAAGGTCCACCGGAGCTTCTGCCTCGATCAAGCCAAGCGTCGTGGTGACATGGGACAGTACGCAGGACTGCATCGGAATCCCGAATCGCTGGCGCAGATCATCAAGCAGGTGCAGAAGATCGGCTGTCGCTTGCGGTGAATCAGTCGCAGGGTTGATGCCGATGACTGCGTCACCGCACCCCATGAGCAGCCCGTCGAGAGTCGCTGCAGCGATACCCCGGGGATTGTCAGTGGGATGGTTGGGCTGCAAGCGGGTCGCGAGCCGTCCCGGCATTCCGATGGTCGTCCGGAAACTCGCAGTGACCTCGATCGCTTTCGACACGGCGATCAGGTCCTGGTTCCGCATCAGCTTGCTGACCGCCGCGACCATCTCCGGAGTCAAGCCTGGTGACACAGAGCGCAACTGTGCCGCAGCGTCATCCTTCGTGATCGTTTCGAGCAGCCAGTCGCGCAGGCCGCCCACCGTCAAATGCGAAACCGGACCGAACGCGCCGCGGTCGTGCGAGTCAACAATGAGGCGCGTGACCTCATCCGTCTCGTACGGTACGACGAGGTCGTTCAGGAACGTCGAGAGCGAAACGTCAGAAAGCGCCCATTGGGCAGCGGCACGTTCCTCATCAGAATGCGCCGCACACCCAGCCAGTTCGTCGCCCGAACGCAGCGGCGTGGCTTTCGCGAGCAGGTCGACCAGTCCACCGAACTGGTAGGCAGTGCCACCGAGCTGCTGGGTGTAGTTCGTCATCTCAGTTCGGCCTCCGCGTTTGCGAGCGCGGCGAACTCTTCGTCCGGTGAATTCGCGACGAGCCGGTGGCGGCTGTAGAACCCGAAGTAGGCCATGAACCCGCCGAATACGAGTAGGGCCAGGAATGCTGCCAGTGGGTCGACCAAAAAGGTGGCAATCACCGCGCACACCGCAATAACCAGCGCGAACGACGTGGTGGCAATGCCGCCCGGGGTCCGGTAGGGCCTGGGCATCTGCGGTTCGCGGACCCGCAGGACGATGTGGCTCACCATCATCAAAACGTAGCTCAGGGCGGCACCGAAGACGGCGACGTTCAGCAAAGTCGCACCCTCACCGGTGAGCGACAGCACGAACCCGATCACACCGGGAATGATGAGCGCCAGGACAGGAGCTTTGCGCTTGTTCGTCACCGACAAACTAGTGGGCAGGTAGCCGGCCCGTGAGAGCGCGAACGTCTGTCGCGAGTACGCGTAGATGATCGCGAAGAAGCTCGCGATCAGGCCCGCAAGGCCGATGTAGTTGACGACCCTCGCGATAGTGCCGTCCCCGAGTGCGTGCACAAGCGGGTTGTCTGAGTCCGCGAGCGATTCGGCACCGATCGCGCCCGTTGCAAGGAACAGCACGGTCGCGCAGGTGACGAGCAGAACGAGCATGCTCGCGATGATTCCGCGCGGGACGTTCTTCTCAGGCTGCGACGCTTCTTCGGCCGCGAGCGGTACGCCTTCGATGGCGAGGAAGAACCAGATCGCGAAAGGAATCGCGGCCCAGATGCCAAGCGCCCCGAACGGCAGGAACTCCGACGCTCCCGCAGCGGTTTCGGACACAGGAATGTCCGTGAGGTTCGCGGAGTCGAAACGGCTGATTGCCGCGATCGCGAACACGATCAGGCCGACAAGAGCTATCGCGGTGATGACGAACATGGTCTTCAGTGCTTCACCGGCGCCACTGAGGTGGATCCCAATGAATAGGGCATAGACCGCCAGGTACACCCACCAGCCGTCGGTGATGCCGAACAGATTCAGCGACTCGACATACGCACCAATGAACGTAGCGATTGCTGCCGGTGCGATGGCGTACTCGATGAGAATCGCTGTCCCAGTAGCGAAGCCGCCCCAGGGGCCCATTGCGCGCCGAGCGAACGTGTACCCTCCTCCGGCAGCGGGGAGCGCGGAGGATAGTTCTGCCATGCCCAGCACCATCGCGAGGTACATTCCTGCGACGATGACTGCGGCAATGAGCAAGCCGCCGAATCCGCCCTCACCGAGGCCGTAGTTCCAGCCCGCGTAATCACCAGAGATCACGAAGCTCACACCGAGGCCGGCGAGGAGTATCCAGCCCGCGGTCCCGCCGCGGAGTGAGCGTCGTGCCAGGTAGTCCTGACTCTCAGTGTGGAACTCAGCGCCGTCGTGGTGTGCCGGGGTCACCGCCGCCACAGGCGCGCGTTTGTCAGACATGTGGGTCCTCTGTCCGCTTCCACAGAGAACCGCTGCTCCGATAGCTCATCAGGGACATCCTTCGAAAGTAGGAATGGCTGTGAGCTGAAACACTAGGAATGCAACGTTGCAGCACCGTTGCATCCCTGCTAATTATCTGCCTTTGAACTCCGGTGTCCGTTTTTCAAATACCGCGCTCATCGCTTCGGTCAGATCGTGCGAAGGCAGAAATGCCGCATTCCAGGCCGCGACGTAACGAAGACCGTCGTCAACCGCAGCGGAGCGCTCGCGGCCCAGCACATCCTTTACCCCTTGCACGACGAGCGGTGGATTCGCGGCGATTTCCTGTGCGGTCGCGCGCGCTGCGTCCAGGGCCGCTGCGGGATCGGGAAGCACATCGGTGACGAGGCCGATCTTCTCAGCGCGCTGCGCGTCGATGTCCTTCGCTGTCAGGGCAAGTTCGCGGAGGTGCGCCTCGCCGATGATCGGTGGCAGCCGGTGCAGCGACCCGATGTCCGCCACGATCGCTACCTTTGCTTCGCGGATACTGAATTTCGCGTCAGCGCTCGCGTACCGGATATCGACAGCAGAGATCAGATCGACTCCGCCTCCGATGCACCAGCCTTGCACGGCCGCGACGACGGGTTTACGGCACTCAGCGACCGATGTGAGGGCATCCTGCAGGCGGCGAATCTCGCGGTGGAAGTCGGTTCGCGGGGCGGCAAGCGCGCCGGGCTCCATCAGCGGGCCGAACATGGGTGCCATCGCGGGCAGATCCAGACCGAAACTGAAATGCTTGCCGGAGGCCGCAAGCACTACAGCCCTGATGTCCGGGTCCGCGTCCAGTTCGCCAAAAATCTGAGGGAGCTCCGCGAAGAAGTCCGGACCCATCGCGTTGCCTTTGCCGGGACCGATCAATGTGACCTCGGCGATGTGATCGCGCTTCTCGACGGTGAACGCTTTCAATTCAGTCATTCATGCACTCTAACCACCCCGCGCTAGCGACCTGTATGAGCCCGGAAGTTAACGCGGAGTATGGTCGAGCGTGCCGACGAAAGGGGATCCGGATGCGAATCGGGCTGTCTATCAACTACTCAGGCGAGTTCGCGGATGCGGCGGCCGAGATCGCTGACCTTGAGCGAGCGGGACTCGACATCGTGTTCGTCGCCGAGGCGTACAGCTTCGATGCGGTGAGCGCGCTCGGCTATCTCGCCGCGAAGACGTCGCGGATTCAGCTGGCCTCAGGCATATTGCAGGCGTTCACGCGTACACCGACGCTAACTGCAATGACCGCAGCTGGTCTGGACTACGTGTCTGGTGGGCGCTTCGTATTGGGTCTAGGTGCATCCGGGCCTCAGGTTATCGAAGGCTTCCACGGCGTTCCCTACGATGCGCCGATCGGGCGCACGCGCGAGATCATCGAAATCTGCCGCAAAGTGTGGCGGCGGGAGAAACTCGAATACGACGGCCGCTACTACAAGTTGCCGCTCCCAGCAGGGCAGGGCACTGGCCTCGGGAAGCCGCTGAAGTTGATCAACCATCCTGTTCGGGAACGCATCCCGATCTTGCTGGCCTCGCTTGGACCGAAGAACGTGCAGATGACGGCCGAGTTAGCCGAGGGCTGGCAGCCAATATTCTTTTATCCGGAGAAGGCGAAGGACGTGTGGGGCGAGGCCCTGGCGAAAGGTTTCGAAAAGCGCGACCCCGCTTTGGGTGAGCTCGACATCTACGCTGGTCCCCCGCTTGCCATTGGCGACGACGTCGAACCACTTCTCGACCTAGTCAAGCCCTTCATGGCGCTGTATATCGGCGGCATGGGGGCGAAAGGTAAGAACTTCTATCACAGTCTTGCCACACAGTACGGATATGGTGCCGAGGCAGACCGAATTCAGGAGCTATACCTCGAGGGCAAGAAAGACGAGGCAGCGGAACATGTGCCGACTGAACTGGTGCGCGCAACGTCGCTGATCGGCCCTGCGGGGTTCGTGAAGGAACGGATCGCGGCGTTCCGCGAAGCGGGTGTCACCACCCTCAACGTCACGCCGATGGCGTTCGAAACCGACGCCCGCGTGCGTCTGATCGAGCAATTGCGAGCGCTGACGGACTAATCTCCGGATTGCCGCACGAAACTATGAATCTCCTCAGGAAACATCCTGAGGAGATTCATAGTTACTCTAGGAAATCCGCGTCCGTCGAGGAAATCTCAGCTCTCCTCGCGCATCTCCAGTCCGCCGAGCGTGATGACGTGCTCACCAGTTGCCTCGTCGAAAGTCACGCTGTACATAGTCGGATAGTATCCGGTCCGCTGGTACGCCTCAGGCTGCTTGATTTCAGCCTCGAACGACTCGCGCGACTGCAGGAATTCCAGCGTGACCATTGGCTCCATAAACGTGTATTCGCCGTCCCACGACCCGTTGATGAAGACCACCTCGAATTCGTACTCGCCCGGGACAAGACCGCCTTCGGAGTCAATCCAGTGCACACCCATCGCAGGGACCGCTGTTTCCGCGATAGGAGCATCGGGGAGGGTGATGAAGTCCTGCGGCATGTATTGCGGCTCAGGCACGTTCTCGGCCTTCTCCGCAAAGTCCGGATCCTCCGGATCGATCGCCATCACCTCGTCGACATCGATCATGTAGAAGTGGATGTCGAAATGGGGAACGTCGAACAGTCCGGGCGGTTCGTGTCCGTGGCTGGCCCAGTCGAGTGACACGAACTGGAATACTGTGTCCTCAGCCTCATCGGGCAGTTCCATCTCCCAGAATTCGGGCGGACCATCAGGCGCGTCCGGCAGCGCCTCAAGCGCTCCTTCTGAAAGCCGAATCCCCACTTCAGTCGGTGCGCCGTCGTCGTCAAGGAGCACGAATGTGCGTGCAGATCCCTCTCCCACCTCGACTTCGGACCCAAAGAACATGCCCTCGGGCGGTTCCATCTCCTCTTCGGTTACTTCTGTCGTCGCTTCCGGTGTTGCCGCGTCGGGTGTGGCGTCACCGAGACCTTCGTCATCGGTGTCGGTACCGCAGCCCGTCACAAACGCCAAGGCAAGTCCGGTCGCGGCCGCAGCACTGGTGAGCCTCCATGTGCGTGACCTCATAATCGCCCTCTCTTCTTCAGTGCGAATCTTCACCGCGAATCTTCACCGCGAATCTCCGCAACTAGGTAATAACGGTAATTCTGCGCGCCTTTGGCGCGTGGTTGGGAGAAATCGAGAAAATATCTCTCACGTGGCCCTATGCACAATCCGCAATATGTTCGAGGGGACTCACGACGCCTGATCGGGACGATGGCAGCTGCCGGTGCTAGCGTGCCTGACATGAGACGAACAGCTCTGCTGTTGCTGTGTGCGGCATTCGCGCTTCTCGTTCCCGCGCCCGCCGCGGTTGCGCAGTCGACCGAAGACTTCACGTTCAGCAGTTTCGACGCCGACTACTACCTCTCGCGCGATGATGAGGGCCGCGCTTCTCTGCGCGTTGTCGAGAGGCTGACGGCGGAGTTTCCGGACTTCGACCAGAACAAAGGGCTGGTGCGTGAGATCCCGCGCCATTACGACGGGCACACAGTAAGTCTCTCCGTGGAGTCTGTGACGCGCAACGGCGCTGAAGAGCCGATCTACGACGAGTACTCGAGTGGCGAGAACACTGTTATCGAGACTGGCACCGACGACTACGTCAATGGGACCCAGGTGTACGAGTTCACCTACACGATGCGGGATGTCATTCTGGATGACGGCGCACACCAAGAGTTCTACTGGAATACGAACGGCGTCGAGTGGCGCCAGCCCTTCGAGGCGCTCACCGCGCGCGTGCATCTCGATGAATCAGTGCGGGACGAGTTCACAGGCGCGATCCGCTGCATCGCGGGTGAGTTCGGAGCCGTCGAAGAGTGCGATGCGACGAGCGATGGCCAGACGCTGACTTTCACAGCGAACAGGCCGCTGGACGCCGGCGAGAACGTCACTCTTGTCGCCATGTTCGAGCCAGGCACTTTCGCACCGTACGATCAGGGCCCCATCGGTGCTGCCGCACGCTACTCGATGATCGGAGCCATGCTCGCGGCCCTCGGTGTGCTGGGAGTGGTCACTCGAATCCGCATGACGATCGGTCGGAGTGCGCCGCGCAATGGGCCCGTCTCGCTGCAGTACGCTCCACCTCAGGGGCTCTCGATTATCGAGGCCGCGGGCATACAAGGCAGCGTCGCGAATGCCATTCCGGCTCAGATCCTTGACCTTGCGGTCCGGGGCTTCGTTCGGATTGTCGAAGAGGAGAAGAAGAGCGCGTTCACGTCATCGAACAAGTATTCGGTGGAACTCGTCCACACCGATGGGCTAAATCCTTACGAACGTCAGTTGATCGATGCCTTCTTCCCCTCCGGCCTTGCGGGCGCGCGGCACAACTTCGCGGACAAAGACAGCGACGTGACACAGCAGCTGCAGGAACTGCAGTCGACCGCGCGGAAGGACGCCATTCAGCATGGCTACCGCAATCGGGTGAAAGCCGGATGGAAGGTCTTTGCGATCGCTGGAGCCGCCATTGTCGTCAGCGGTATCGCAGCGATAATTCTGGGCAACCAGCCCGCGGACTGGCGATATGGGCTGCTAGCGGCAACCTTTGTCGCTGCCCTCATCGCGATCATCGCCGCGGTTGACATTCGTCCTCTGACGCCGCGCGGCCGTGCGGTCGTGGATCACCTGGACGGGCTGAAACGGTATGTGGGCATGAATGAAAAGGACCGCATCGCCGCGATGCAGGCCCCCGGAACCGCGCCAACAATGCCGATGAGCGCATTCAACTCTGATCAGGTGGTTCAGCTTTATGAACGCACCCTGCCGTACGCCGTGCTATTCGGCCAAGAAAAGAAGTGGGTCAACGAGCTTTCCGAGAAGTACGAGGAGCGCCACATCGTGCCCTTCTGGTATTACGGCACCCAGCCGTTCAGTACTGCGCACTTCAGCGAGTCCATGAGCGGTTTCGTAAGTTCACCGGGCGGTCCAAGCGCCAGTAGCGGGTTCTCGAGCAGCGGCGGATTCTCCGGCGGCGGGGGTGGCGGCGGAGGCGGCGGAGGTCGCTGAACGTGCCACGCTACGCGAGGCACCGCCGGATCTCTCGGGTAAGTCGCGCACCGTCAGCTGGAAGAACACTGAGACAGTCCGAGTTTCCCGTTGCTCGCACCAGGTAGCGGCCATCGCCATCAACGTCGATCCAACTGAGTGCGGTGTCAGTCTCGTTTACACGCGTGCTGTACGTCGGCCCGGAGCCCACTATTACTTCGCCGGTGGCTGTGCGGCGGCGGGAGAAAAGCATTTCGGCGGTGACACCGTCGCTGTGGGTCGGATGCCGCTGCGGCATCAGCGTTTCCGCAGCTTTCGCAACGGTGGTGTGTCCCGTCACACTGCGCGACAGTCCCGCGGGGGTGTCTGGCAGCGACGCCACCACGTACTGCGCGGCCGCTGCACGCGGAACGAGGCGCAGTACTACGTCACCGCCGTGGCTTTCCGATGCACCTGGTTCTTGAACAGCGACTCCTGCGTGAGCACCCCGAGCTGCGGCAATTGCGCGTTGCTTCTTCGCGCTTTCACCGTCGCGGACAAAGCTAACCGATTGAGCGTACTTCTCGGGTTCGAGGAGGCAGAGCGCGGCTTCCTCAAGTTCACGTGACAGTTGCTTTTCAATGCGGCGTTTTGCTGTCGCCAGTTCTTCGCGGGTGGCACCCTCATCTGAATTCGGCAGCGAGTGCTGCAGCGGGTACGGTAACCGGTCGCGTCCAGCACTGAACAATAAAATCGACAGCTCAAGGGCTGTCACATGCCATGATTTCACGTGCACGATCGGTTCTCCCCTCACTCTGTCATGGTCTGACGAATCCGGGGAGCGCCTGGTTCCGCGCTAATCGATTCAATATTGTGTCGTGGCTCATATGCGCCCGACGGCGTTGGTCAGCGTACGAGCTGCAGATTCGGTCCGAAGCCCCGAAGCGCGCCGATGTGGGTGAAATCTGCAGCTGTGATGAACTGCTCGAGGAACGCGAGGAATCTCACGTGGTGCGACTCGACCTCAGTGTGCGAATACAAGCGTGGGTTCGCCTCGAATTCGATGACCAGGTTATCGTTGGCGTCCGATCGCAGTGTGACTTTGAGGTCGTTGACCAGACCGCCAGCAAGTTCATGCACGTCGAAGCGCGTACCGCCGATGTCGACAGTGGATTCGTTGAGTGCGAAGTTCAGCACAGGCCCGAAGTCTCCCGCTGAATCACTCACTAGGCCAAGCTCGCGGATGATGTCGTCGCGGCGGTATCGCTGGTGACTAAGTGCTCCGATTGTCGCTTCCGCGACCGCGCGTATCGCGCTTCGTACAGGTGTGGAGGCGGTGATTCTGCTGCGCAGCGGAATCACATTCGACAGCACGCCTGGCGAGCGACGAAGCAGCATGGTTGGCCGAGCCGCGACCTGCAGGGAGACGAGGGGGTCGTCGCTCGTCGTCGCACGCAATTGATACGCGGTGAAAGCGGCCGCAACGACAATCGCAATGGTCGTCCCGAGTTGCTCGGAGCGGTACGCGATACGTGCATTGACTGCGGCGGGCACGGTTCCCTGGATCCGCACCGTGTCGAGGCTCGGTTCCGCGCTTCGCCCAGCCAGGCTGATGGGCTCTGCCGCGTCATGCAGCTGCTCAGTCCAGTATTCGGAATCCCTGCTGTAGGCGGCTGAACCGCAGTAATCGTATTCGGCATCTACAGCACTGTGCGCAGCCGACCACGCCGACGGGATCGGAGCTTCGTCGCGTTTGTCCGCGGAGTAGATCTCTGCGGCGCGGCGCAGCAATGCCGCGACGACAAAGGGGTCCGCCACGAGGTGATGGACACGTGAATACCAGAGAACACGATCGTCGCCTATCCGCAGGATCGCCGCAGTGACAAGATCGTCGCGAACGATGTCCACGGGCCGAGTTCGGTCTGCATTCATCCAGCGCTGAGCGGCGACGTACGGATCTGGAAGCTTTCGCAGGTCCACGATCTGAACCTCGACCTCGGATGCGGGCCGGGCCACTTGATATGGCCATCCGTCGCTCTCGATGAAACCCACCGTCGAAATGCCCGTTTCGCGTGCGGCGCCACGGATGGCGTGCGCGAGGCGGACCTCGTCGATTTTCCCGCGAACGTCGACGTAGTGGACCAGGTTGTCAGGAACCTCTGGGTGCAGACGCTGCGAGAACCAGATCGCGACCTGAGCAGACGTCAGCGGAGTACGCACGCCAGACCGTCTAGAGCCACCATCAAATCGGTTCACGCTAGGTACATCCATCTTCACCCCTCGACCGTTACAGCCTGATAGTTACCACTGTCGTACTTGTGGTCATTCGGAGACAGACACCCCAGGGATGGGTTTCACCCACCCCGTACCTCCACCATTCCCCTTCCAGCCCCACGCCCGGCATCACCATACAACCCGGTTCGTGATTCCCGGTATCCGCCGATCACGGGACCTCATTTCCGGCGTCATTCAGTCAACCGACAAATGGGCGGGTAATACAGTCACTGATTCGCAATCTTACGGAGATCTGCGCGACGCGCAGCGCATTCCGAAAAGTTCTGCGCCAAAACCGAAGAGCCGCAGTCCCTCACGGCCTTTAGCACTGAATAAGATCCCGATCACCATACTTTTCCGATCCGTGATGGAACCGAGATCAGGGGCCGTGCGTCCCTATTCAACAACAGCAGAATCACGCATCCAGCCGGAAGGGCGAGGGGAACATTGAGGGACCTAGGAGTCGAACCTGTGCGTCTGCGCCACATCGCGGGCGTGCTCTCCAATGTCGCGGAAGGAATGCACGCCGCCACACGGGAACTGCACGACGCTGATCTGGCCTGTCTCGGAACATCCAAGCTGACGGAATCAGCACGCAATCTGAACGCGCAGTGGGGGTTCGGTGCTGCGAAGCTCCGCGACGCCCACGAACAGATGAGTTTCGGCCTCAGAAGTGCAGCCGATCTCTACGCAGCTGCCGAGGAGTTCAACGCCCGCTCTCTCGGTGGTGGCCGGTGAACCGCATCGATTTCATAGCCCTCGGTTTCGACCCCGCGCCTGGCGACGTTTCAGGCGTCGAGGCCCATGCTGCGCGATTCGGAGCGTCCGCGCGGCTACTGAGCGACGCAGCCGACAGTTTGACCTCGATTGCACGTGCCGATCAGAGCTGGACCGGTGATGCGGCGCACCAGTTCACCGAGAGTGTAGCGTCAACGATCCCACTGGTTCGCGACGCCGCGACCGCGATGTCGGACTCCGCTGAATCGCTGCGTAAGTGGGCGTACACCCTCGCCGACCTGCAACATCGCGCAGAACAGCTCGAAACTGCGGCGCGCGCTGCGATGGAGCGGATAAGCGCCGCCCGGATGAACCCCTACTTGACTCCCCTCGAGTCCGTCGCAGGCGACAGCGACAGCCAGTTGCGCGCATTTCTTGCACAGCGCGAGTTACGCAGCGCGCTCGAGGAACTCGAACACATCCGATGGCTCGCCCATCAGCTCGAGGTGGAGCACAGCCGTGAAGGCGCGATTAGGTCGGCGGAACTAGACAAAGCCGCAGCGCTGGCTCCGAATACACCGGGCGTGTTCGAACGAGCCGGAGCGGAATTCGGGCGGATTCTGGACACTCTGCTGAAGGGACCTGAATTCGCGTGGGAATTCATTCAGGAGAATGCTGACACAATCGCGAGCATCTCGGACACCGCGTCCGATCTGAGCACCGCTCTCGGGATTGCCTCGGGCGCGTTCGCCCTGATTCCCGGTACCCAGCCGCTAGCGGGGGCGCTGGGAGTCACCTCTGTCGCGCTGAGTGCCGCTGCATTCGCAGGGCATGCCGTCGCGATGCGGGCGGGCGCCGAGGAGGTGACATGGAAGACGCTAGCGCTTGACGGACTCGGCACGATTCCCGCGGGGCGCCAGAACTACCCCCTCTCGCTGGGCGGAAATCTGTGGGAGGGGCACTGGAACCCCCGTGACGCGGACGAAGCGGCGCTCGCCTTCTTCCAGCCAGGTGAATACACGCTGCGCCCTGCTGCTGAACTCGCGCAGGGGAAATGAGGTGCTGTGCTGAGGATCTCCGTCCCACCAGGGTGCATTCTTGTTCCGCTGCAGGATGACGCTGAGCAGCGCCGGGCCTGCGCGGCGGAGGCGCTCGAGGGGGGCGGCCGCGCATGCCACGGTGCGAGGGACGGACTGGCGATGCTCGGCGCCGATCTGCGCGCGTCCGGGATCGCGCTCGCAGCCGTTCTCACCGCAGTGGAAGCGGGCCCGGAGGTATCGGCCTTTCTCACCGTGAGCCAATGGCACAACGCCAATGCTGGCTGGCTCTGATGATGCTGCCGGTCTCGCGGAGATAATTCGCGTCCGGCATCCGAGGGCAGTGACCGAAGTGATCGGTCTCCCCTTTGGTGCTGCTGTACGGAGTGTGCGGGAAACGGAACTGTCACTCCCTGAATCGGCTCCCGGTGCTCTGGATGCCGTATCAGTTGTCTCACGTGGCGTGCAGTACGTCCTGTCCGCGCCCGCCGGTGGCATTGTCCTCGACGTCAGCACGGTCCATCTCCGATACTGGGGTGAGTTCGCGCGCCAGGCCCATCAGATAGCCGAGACAGTTCGCGCCGAAACGTTGCGGATCTGAGCATTCGCGCTGTGAAACTCCTGTGTTCTCCCCCACGACCGACAGCAGGTGGCATCATTTATGTGAGACAATCCCACTCACAGCAGGAGCAAGGGAGTATCAGGTGAGCGTCCACAAGAATGTCCCCACGGCCGCACGCAACGCGTGGGGGATGACATTTGGCGGCGGGCTGGAACAGCCTCAGCCGGCCCCGTCGACGGTGATATACGACGAGCCGCATCGCACGCTGCGCCGCTTCGAACGACCGTCCGGAACGGAGACGCCCGCCGTGGACGTTCCGGTCCTGCTAGTCCCGCCGCTTGCGGTCTCAGCGAGTTGCTTCGACCTTCGGCCAGGTCAGAGCCTTGCGCGCTACCTTGTGGACACCGGCCGAACCCCCTATGTCATCGATTACGGGACGATAAGCTACGCCGATCGCGACCTCGGGTTCGAGGAGTGGATCGATGACATCCTCCCCACCGCGATCCGTCGGGTATCTGAAGAACATGGCGGCAAGCCGATCGACGTGGTCTGTTGGTGCCTTGGCGGAACTCTCACACTGCTGGCTGCATCCGCGCACCCCGACCTGCCGATCCGGTCGATCACTACGGTTGCTACACCGATTGACTATTCCAAGCTTCCCAATCTGTACCCGCTGCGCGCGCTCGCGCGTATTACCGGAGGCCGCATCACGACGCTCGGGACCAAGCTGATGGGCGGGATGCCCGCACCTATTGTCCGCCTCACGTTCCGTGCGACGGCAATCGAGCGCGAGCTGAAGAAGCCAGTGTTCATCGCCAAGAACCTCGCGAACACCGAGAGCCTGGCACGCATGGAGGCTATCGAGCGCTTCATGGGACAAATGCCGGGATACCCGGGCCGTCTGTATCTGCAGCTATGGAAGCGCATCATGCTTCGGAATGACCTCGCACGAGGCGGACTGAAACTTGGCGATCGGGAGATACGGTTTGAGAACCTCAGGGTCCCGGTGCTCGCGGTTGCCGGAGTCGGCGACGCCATCACTTCTGTCCCAGCCGCACGCCACTTGCTGCAGGTGCTGACAGGTGCGCCTCTGGTCAGGTTCGAAACGGAACCCGGCAGTCATCTCGGTGTACTCGCGGGCCCTGGCGCCAAAGACACGACATGGGTGCATATCGACAGGTTCCTGACCGAACAGCAGCATGAGGCCGAATTGGTCGCACCTTAGAAAAAGTCGAGAAGTCGGCTTATTGCGGTCAATAAGTGGCCGCAATAAATCATACAGTGGTCTCATCAGCCAGGATGAAAGGTGAGCCCATGCCAGCGACTCAGCCCTCCCCCGTCAACTCTGAACTCTCAAGCGAGCGTGCGGAACTACTCGAAGCTCTCGCCACGCAACGGGGATTTCTCCGCTATACCGTCCAGAATCTCACGGACGAACAGGCACGGCAGCGCACAACGGTGAGTGAACTCTGCCTCGGTGGGCTCATCAAACACGTCACCGCAACGGAACGCGGCTGGATGAACTTCGTGCTCAACGGCCCGTCAGCTCTCGGCAACATGGAGGACATCGACTTCGAGGCCCGCGAAAACGAATTCAAGTTACTCGAGAACGAAACCCTCGCAAGTGTGCTCGCCGAGTACGACGAGGTGGCCAAGCGGACAGCACAAATTGTGGCGGACCTTCCCACTCTTGATGTGTCGCATCCGCTTCCGGACGCACCGTGGTTCCCGCCCGGGGTTCGCTGGTCAGCGCGGCGCGTCCTCGTGCATATCCTCGCGGAAACCGCACAGCATTCCGGACACGCCGACATCCTTCGCGAGTCCCTCGACGGCTCGAAAACGATGGGCTGACAGCGAACGTATTCGCGCCCGATGTCCGCCTGCTGCGGCATCGGGCGCGCTTACGCGGTCAGCGAGATTCGCTCATCCCTGAGGTTCCTGCGGACATCATCATGGGATTGTGCAGGTCATAGTAAGTGACCTTGCCCATGATCCGTTCTTCTTCCTGCATCAACTCGCGCAGGTCATCGGGTACTTCCATCTTTTCGTGCTTGCGCGCTTCCGCCTCCGACCGGAAGTAAACGGCCTCGATGTAGCCGTCGTCGCCGTACGTGCCAAATGTCCCGCCGATGATCTCGGGGCGCCATTCGTGTAGGCGAGCCCCGCTCTGGGTCAGCAGTTCACGCATTCGTTTGGCATCCGCTGTGTGTCCCTCGAGGATCTGTACGAATCCAGCATCGTCTGATCCGCCATCAAGCCACATCGTGACGTCGGGACAATCCATGAACGTCACCTGCCCCTCGAAGCACCGCTCGCACTCCGCCCACCATTCACCTTGTTCAGGGCGGGCACTATTGCGCCGTGCGGCCTCCTCGGATTCAAATCTGACCATGCACACGAACGTGCCGTCGTCACTGAGGCCACATGTGCTGCCCAGATAGCCATCCGCACCTGGACGCAATTCTTCTGACCAGCGATCCATGCAGCGTCGAAGACCGTCCTCATCAGCTACTTTGCCCTGGAATACCTGGAGAAACATCGATCCCTCCTCACGCGGGGGTACGTTGCCCGGCGCGTGTGCGTGCCGGTGGCCGGCCCGTCGCAGTCCACTGCCGGCCCACTCCGGTCAGCCATACGATCGCGGCCACTGCACCGTCAATCCTTCGCCTGTCCCACGGCGAACGCAAGAGCAAGCGGACGCCGGCATTGGTGGCATACTGACGCTTCATGAGTGCACCACTCCGGCCCGACGAACGTTTCACGCTCGCCAGCGAACGAACCTTTCTCGCCTGGATGCGCACGTCGCTCGGACTGATGGTCGCCGGGATCGCTGTTATCCACGTGGTGCCGACATTCAGCACCCAGACCGTCCGCACCGTCATCGGCCTCGCAATGGTCGCACTCTCCTGTCTCGCTGCGGCCGAAGGGTTCCGGAGATGGCGCCAAGTCGCGAAGGCCCTGGAAAGCGGTGAGGAAGAGATGCCGGGCCCGCGGACTCTCGCGATCATCACCGTCGCCATTGTCGGGGTCGGCGCCGTCACCCTCATTGCCATCGGCGCTGACCTCGTGACCTGAAAGCTAGGCTGTCCCTGTGGCAAGCGGCGGATCAGCGATGGAGTTCGCACAACGACTTGTCGCGCTGGTGGAAACGGGACGACGGCAGTCGACCTACAAACTCGCGACCCTCATGGCCATCATGGATGTGTGTGTTGAGAACCAGCCACGCCCCGACGGGACGCTTGCCATCCCTGTGCAGGAACTCGCGCACCGCGTCGTCGCGTACTACTGGCCGCAAGTGCGCCCATTCGCCGAGTACGGACCGCTCCGCCAAAGCAAAAGTGCACCGCCTGTGATTCTCAAGCTTGTGGGGGACGCGCGGGATGTACTGCTCGGCCGAGGTGTCCGCACGCCGGAAGCGGCCCGGGAGGCCGAGGACCCCGACTACCTGAGAATGGTTCGGAGCGTCGAACTCATCCTCGCGAAGTACCCGCTGACCCATCTGCAAACACCAACCCGCCAGCTCGCTCACTTGCGCAACGATTTCATTTACGACGCGCGTGCGTTCCACAACAACGTCACCCGACGCGAACTGGAGCAACACGGTCCACTCGTACTACGGCCTGGAGTAGCGGACGCCCTTCGCGATTTCGCACCCCTGCTCAAACCGATGATCGAGATGGTCTGGGTCGGAGATGTTGTCGATTGCAACCGTCAGGCGCTCGAGCACGACGACATCGCAGGGTTCCTCTTCGGCAGTGAACGCTCGCACTTGCTTTCGCTGCGTAACCCGCTCCGGGACCTTCAGAACGGGCGCTGCTTTTACTGCGACCGAAACCTCCCCGCTGACGTTCATATCGACCACGTACTCCCCTGGTCGAAAGTTCCGATCGACGGTGTCGCGAATCTCGTCCTTGTCGACGCTGCCTGCAATCTCGATAAGTCCGCCATGCTCCCCGTTCGCGTGCACGTAGACCGGGCCGTCGCGAGACCGCCCGGTGACCTATCGTCGATAGCAGATCTGACCGGCCTCCCGGTGCTGAAAACCCGCACGGTCAACGCCGCGCGCGGTATTTACGGCACGCTGCCACCGGGGGTGCCGTTATGGCGTGCGCCGAAACAATATGCCCCTCACGGTAACCTTTCCTAGGGAACAGATCTGATCGAGGAGGAGAGGCCACATGCCGAGCGACACGCCTGATCCTGTCGTTCGCCGTGATGCAGCGAATCCCCCCAATGCCAAGGACATCCAGCGCTGGCGGCGCCACCTCGCGAACGAGCGGGCTGAGGCCGCGGTCTACCTGGACTTGGCGGACCGCCGCACTGGAGAGGAACGCGAGATCCTGCTCGCCCTCGCGCATGCGGAGGGACGGCACGAAGCGCACTGGCGCAACCTGCTCGGTGACCACGTCGGTATGCCGAAGCGCGGCGACCTCCGCACGCGGATGCTCGGACTGTTCGCGCGAAGGTTCGGCTCGGTATTTGTGCTCGCGCTGATGCAGCGCGCCGAGAAACGGTCACCTTATGCGTCGGACATCGACGCAACTGACGCGATGATGGCCGACGAACACATCCATGAAGAGGTGGTCCGCGCGCTGGCCACACGCGGGCGCAACCGGCTCTCCGGGACCTTCCGTGCGGCGGTGTTCGGCGCAAACGACGGGCTTGTCAGCAACCTTGCGCTCATTCTCGGGTTTGCAGGCAGCGGCGTCGACAACGAGGTCGTCCTGCTCGCAGGTCTCGCAGGTTTGCTAGCAGGCGCACTGTCGATGGGTGCAGGCGAGTACATTTCCGTGCGTTCACAGCGTGAACTGCTCGACGCGTCGACTCCCAGCACAGAAACCCGCGACGCTGTGCCGAAGCTCGACGTCCAAGAGAACGAGCTCGCATTGGTGTACCGGGCCCGCGGGATGTCCGCAGAGGACGCGGAAGCTCAGGCCGCGGAGGTTCTGCGCAGCCACAATTACGATGACAGCGCGGCTGCGCGGAGTTCCAGCGACACGCATGAGGCAGTCGGAACCGGCGTCCGGGCAGCCGCGGCAAGCTTCGGCTTCTTCGCGTCAGGCGCCGTGATCCCCGTGCTCCCGTACCTCCTTGGGCTGCACGGCCTCGCCGCTATCGTCACTGCCTGCATTCTCGTTGGCCTCGCGCTGCTCACGACCGGTGTGATCGTCGGGCTGCTCTCGGGCGGGCCTCCCGTTAAGCGCGCACTGAGGCAGCTCGCGATTGGATACGGCGCAGCGGCGGCCACGTACCTGCTCGGCCTTGGCTTCGGCACGACTATCGGGTGACCGGACCCGCAGCACCATCCTCATCGTTGCGCCGCCGCTCGAGTTCCACGATCATTTCTGCCAGTGAGTTCGCGGTGGTCGTCGCCGCGAAGTCGAACGGTTCGAGCACGATATCCGCGCCTGAACGCTGCAATTCCACCGCGTCGTGCATCGTGTGCGCGGTCAGTGCGACGCAGCCGCGGTAATCGTGATGGCGCAGGCCGTGCATTAACGCTTTGTTGGTGTCCAGCAGTGGCACACTACTGACCACGCATTTCGCCCGGCCCAGTGGGAGCGTCTCGAGAAAGTGAATATCTTCGGCACTGCCGAATACGGCCGTGACGTTCGGCCGGTCGTTTTTCTCCACCCGGTACGGGTCGAAGTCAACCGCAAGAACCCGCCAGCCAGATTGGCCGAGCCGGTCCGCTACGTGCCCGCCGAAACGTCCAAGCCCGTACAGGATGACGTCGGTGTCCGGCGGCGGGTCGGTGAGCGCCACGGTCCTGCCCTGAGTCCGGTCGAACACTTTCTCGAGCCACGGACCGATCTTGTCGTAAATCTGATGGGAGTACAGGATCAAGTAAGTCGAGCCACCGATCGTGAGGAGCCCGACGACGGTGATGAGGCTGACCGCCGCGTTAGAGATATGGCCAAGGCTGAGGCCTAGCGCCGCGAGGATCAGCGAGAACTCCGAAATCTGGGCAACGGTGAGGCCCGCGAGGAAACCGACCCTGACGGGGTATCGCATCAGCGACATGATGATGATGACAATCAGCGGGTTCCCGATCAGCACGAAGAGCGAGAAAATTACCGCTGCGGTGAGCTGGGATCTCGCGTCTGTGAACTCGAGCTGCGCTCCCAGTGCGAGGAAGAAAAACAGGAGCAGGAAATCTCGCAGACTGACGAGCCGCGCGCCCAGCGCGTCGCGGTACGGCGTTGACGCGAGAGACACGCCTGCGAGGAATGCGCCCACCTCTGAACTGAAGCCGAGCCAGTCGCTGAACGCCGCCACCGCCACGGCGTACGCGACGCCGAACAGCACCAGAAGTTCCTGTGACTGGGCGATGCTTCTGATCAGCGTGGGGATCACATACTTCATCAGCAGGGCAATACCGATGAGGAGCCCAAGTCCCTTCGCCAGGACCTCGCCAACGCCCAGCGCGAGGTTGTCGGTGCCTTCCTGGCCGAACGCTGTCAAACCGATCATGACGAGGACTACGACGATGTCCTGGACGATCAGGAACCCGACTGCGATGCGGCCATGGAGCTGCTCCAGTTCCCGCTTGTCGGAAAGCAGCTTGACGATGATGATGGTGGACGAGAACGTCAGAGCCACGGCGACATAGATCGCCGTGACGGTGTCCATGCCCAGCGCGATCGCGATGAAATAGCCAACCACCGACGTGAACGCGACCTGCCCTAGCCCCGTGGCGAGGGCGATCGGGCCGGTGGTCCGTATCAGGTGCAGATCGAGTTTCAGCCCGACGAGGAACAGCAGGATGGCAATGCCGAGGTGCGCAAGTAGTTCCACTGTCCCATCGGCGGTCACCCATCCGAGGCCAACCGGCCCAACCAGGATGCCCACGCCGATGAACGCGACAATGAGGGGCTGCTTCAGGCGCACAGCAAGAAGCGCAACGACCGCGGCAATAGCAAGCACGGCTGCGATGAGTGAGAAGTCGTGCAGGTCCATCTAAGCCCTTCGATCATGAGCAGGATGTTCCTTCTACCTTCGCATAGTCGGGCCAGAACAGTGGAAGCAGACCTACCGGACCTTGCGGACACAGACCGAAACGCTGGGTTAACGATGCTGGACTCACATGCGGAAAACGTTGTGTACCAGCAACGTGAATGCCAAGATCACACCATGTCACGTCACCAGCGACGAAGCGGGGCTCCCTGTGCCTGATCAGAGATCCTCACCAGTTCCGGAAGTGGCCGAGGCCGCAGGAGTGGTTGACCTGCAGCGGACGCGTGCCCCACATCGCGCGCGCCACCGTGGCGACTTCATTGGCGAAGGCGGCCGCTGGGTCGCGATCTGGAGCTTGCGGCTGATCCTGTTTGCCGCCGCCGCGTACATCGTGGGCTGGGTTGTCGGCAAGATGTGGGTCATCGCGCTGCCGGTTGCACTGGCCGTCATCGTGTCGACCGTGCTTTGGCCGATCGCTGGCTGGCTGTATCGGCACCACGTTCCCGCGGCGCTCGCGTCGATGATCAGTCTGCTCGTTGCATTCGGGGTTTTTGGTGGGTTGATTGCCTCGATTGTGCCCTCGGTTGTCGACGATGCGCCCGCGCTCGCTGAGCAAGCCGAAGAGGGCATCCTCAGTATCCAGGAATGGATCTCAGGTCCACCGCTGAATATCGAGCCCGAGCAGCTCAACGAGTACGTACAAGCGGTGGCGGGTGTGCTTCAGGAAAGCTCGGACCGCATCGCATCCGGCGTGTTCGTGGGCATCGGGGCCGCTACGTCGATTCTCATCACCCTTGTGCTCTCCCTGGTGCTGACCTTCTTCTTCCTCAAGGATGGGCTGCGTTTTCTCCCCTGGTTCCTGCGCTCAACCGGCGGGCCGGGCGCGCACCACGTCGCCGAAGTTCTCCGGCGTCAGTGGAAAACACTCGCCGGCTTCATTCGGGCGCAGGCGATCGTCAGTTTCGTCGATGCGTTCTTCATCTGGATCGGCCTGATTGTGATGGGGGTTCCGCTCGCGAACGCCCTCGCGATCATCACCTTCATCGCGGGGTTCGTGCCAATCGTCGGTGCGTTCGTGGCCGGTGCGCTGGCCGTGCTCGTCGCGCTTGTCGCGAATGGACTCGTCAACGCCCTTATCGTTCTCGGCATCATCGTTGCGGTTCAGCAGCTCGAGAGCAACATTCTGCAGCCGATCCTGCAGAGCCGCTCCATGAATTTGCATCCGGTCGTGGTGCTCCTGTCCGTCACCGCGGGCGCTCGGCTGTTCGGCATAGTTGGGGCGTTCCTCGCGGTCCCCGTCGCTGCGATGGTCGCAGTGGCAGTCCGTTACGTCGGTGAGGTTCTCGACGAGAAAACCGCGGACGAGACTAGACACCTCCAAGGTACTGACGACGATGTTGGGCCTGACGATGTTGGGCCTGATGATGTTGGGCCTGATGATGCCGATGAGGATGCCGAGTCACGTTCGTCCCCTCGTAGCTGAACTGTCCGCACCATCCGCCGGTGTTCAGTAGCCTTACTATCCAGGCCACTAGCGGGGCCATTCCCGCTTTGGCCCAGCGTGCAAGCTGAGTTACAACGAGGTATTCAGGTGACTGTATGACGGCGTCAATTGGCCCCCGAAGTGCGCGTTTATTCGCCCGTACCGCGGATGCGGTGTTAGAGGGCAGCGTGGTGGGCGGTTTTTCGCGGATTGGTTTCGCGGCCCGCAGGCTGCTTCCGGCGTGGCCGGACGACCCCCAGTCTGGCGCACTGCGCGACCGGACAGCGCTCGTTACCGGAGCGGGCTCTGGTATTGGTGCAGCGAGCGCGCTGGGTCTCGCCAGATTGGGTGCGCGCGTGCTGCTTTGCGTCAGGTCACAAGAGAAGGGCGACGCCACGGAACAGGCGATCCGTGCCGAACTGCCGGACGCGAACATAGCGACAGTTATCTGCGACGTGTCCGACCTCGCGTCGGTACGCAAAGCCGGTCGCGACATCATCTCCCAGGAACCTCGCCTCGACGTTGTTGTACACAACGCTGGGGTGCTGCCGTCACACCGTGAAGAAAGCGCAGACGGTCACGAAATCACTCTCGCAACGCACGTGCTAGGGCCGATTTTGCTCACCGAGGTCGCCAGGCCCGCGCTACGGGCGTCCGGAAAAGGCAGGATCATCTTCGTGTCCTCGGGCGGGATGTATACGCAGCGCGTGCCCGTGGAAGACCCTGAATACTTGTCGGGGACTTACAAAGGCGCCACAGCCTACGCCCGCACTAAACGAATGCAGGTTGCGCTGACTCCCCTGCTGGCGCAGCGCTGGGGCCCGGAGGGCACTGACGTCCATTCGATGCACCCCGGCTGGGCGGACACGCCGGGCGTCGTTGACGCGCTGCCCGGGTTCCACAAGATCATGAAGCCGTTGCTGCGCAACGCTGAGTCGGCCGCGGACACGATCGTGTGGCTCGCGGCTTCACAACCACCCCCTCCGCCGGGACGGTTCTGGCATGACCGGCGTTCACGCGCGGCGCACCGACTTCCTGGCACTCATCAGTCAGCAGAGGACGTCCTCCGGTTGTGGCGATACTGCGCCCAAGCACTTGATCTCAGCGCTGGCGATGTCGATCTTGGAGAGGGCTGACTGTCAGCTACTGGCTGTGCGTGGCGATTCGAAGAGCATTGCGAAGGCTTCAGCCACCGAGGGACTGTCGCTATTACGGTCCTGCAGCACCATCGCGCCACGAACGGGTACGTCGCCGGCCTGAAGGACACGGGCGTACCAGCCGCAGCGCCCTGACCGCACCATGTCAGCGATGATCGCCTTGTTTCCCACGCGCATGCCCAGTTTGTAACAGGGCTGTCTGGGTTGCGAGATCTGGATGAGCGCATCCCCCCACTGCCACACATCGCCGATGCGAACGTCCGGTTCGAGCGCGCCGCGTACGGATACGTTCTCCCCGAACGCTCCTGCGGCGAGCGTGTACTGGCTGGTGTTCCATTCGCTGTAATGCTCTGCGGGATACAGGTAAACCGCTTTGTCGATGCCGCCATGGTTGACGAGGTCAGCCTGCCGGTCGCCGTCGAGATTGGTGGGCTGCAGCGTGATGTGCGTGCCACGCACCTCCTGCTTTGCGATCGCGCTAAGAACTCGCTCGCGGCCGAAATCCCCCAGTACAGTGGGCGTCCCCACGAACACCCGTTCAACGGCGAGCTGCGTGTTGTCTGCGCGATCTCTCACACCTCAACACTAGACGGGCCAGGCGACGATTCGCCCGCCCCGGCGGGGTGTGAGCGTGATGTTCCGGGGAACAGCCCGTTCGGGTGCCACCCTGTCGGGCTTGAAGGTGTACCGGCTCAGAACAGCGCGAAGCACCTCTGTGCCCTCCATTTGCGCGAACCCCGCTCCGAGGCAGCGCCGGACTCCGCCTCCGAAGGGAATCCAGGTGTTCGGCGCTGGACCGCCATTCAGGAAACGTTCAGGCCGGAAGAGTTCAGGGTCGTCGTAGTTCTCTGTGTCGGACTGGACGACACCGATCATCGGCATCACGGTGTAGCCCGCCGGGATACGGTAGCCCCGGATCTCGATGTCGTCGGTCAGAGTCCGCGCCACTTCGTAAATAACGGGCCGCAGGCGCAGTGCCTCCTTGAAGATCGCCTCCAGGTACTTGTCGTCCCCGCTCAGCGCAGCCTCCCGGCCAAGGCGCTGCCGTTCCGGGTCCCGGGCGAGCTCATGGAACGCCCATGAGAGCGCGGTTGCGGTCGTTTCGTGACCGGCGAGGAGCAGCGTGATCAGCTGGTCCCGCAGCTCGGCGTCGGTGAGTCCGTCACTCGCGTTCCCGGCGGCAGGTGACGAGCCAGCGATGAGCTGAGAGAGCACGTCGGGCCGGTCAGCGAGGTCAGCAGCACGGCGGCGCTCCCTGATCTCGCTGGCGAGAAGCGCGTCGATCTCACCCTGCATCCGGACCGTCCGGCGCCAGGGCCCGAACCGGCGCAAGCGCGGATCGTGAATACCGAAGAGGAACAGTAAGTTCAGCGAGACCAGGCGGCCGAGCAGATTACGCAGCGCATCGAGCCGGGGGCCCTCGGCGACCCCGAACACCACTCGCATGATGATCTCGAGGGTGAGTGCCTGCATACGCGAATGGGTCGCGAAGGGCTTACCGATTGGCCACCCCGAGGCATCGTCGCGGGCAAGCGCGGCAACCATGTTCCGATAGCCACGCAGCGCCTGACCGTGGAACGGTGGCATCAGCAGGGCCCGAAGGCGACGGTGCTGTTCCTCGTCGGTCGTCAGCACTGATTGCTCACCCATGACCGGCGTCAGGATCATATTTCCCTCTCCGGCGTGAAAGAGATCCGGTGGCCCACCGAACACCGCGCGGATGTCATCCGGATGTGCGAGCTGTACGAGGTTGCGCTGGGGGTACACACTCAGAGTGAACACGTCTCCGTAGCGTTTGCGCAGCTCAGGAATCCATTCGTGCCGGGAGCGCGCAAAGCGCCACGTCTGAACGGCTAGTGGAAGTTGCGGTCCTGGCGGGACGTCCAGGCGCATGGTCTGTGTCATCTTCGTCCCTCTCCGTTGAGGTCACTCGCTTTGTTTCTTCCTATTTATACATCCGTATAGAACACACGTATAGATCGAAGTCCTAAACTCTCCTATATGGGCCATCGGGAAGACCTCCTCGCTGCAGCGGGAAAGCTCATCAGTGAGAAGGGCTACGCGCGAATCACTGCCAGGGACCTCGTCGCGGAGTCGGGCACCAACCTGGCTTCGATCGGCTACCACTTCGGGTCCAAAGAGGCGCTGCTCAATGCGGCCATTTTCGACGCGTTCAGCGACTGGACGACCTACCTTGCGAACACCGCAATGACAGCGCAGGTCAACTCACCACACGAGCGAGCCGTGATTACCTGGGCAGCAATGCTCAACGACTTCCACGATCAGCAGCCCCTGCTGGTCGCCGTCGCCGAAGCGCTCGCCCAGGCGGAAAGAACGCCCGAACTGCGCCACCAGTTCGCCGAGCAGTACCGCGCCATCCGCAGCCGCGTAGCGGGTTACGTCGCTGAAGCAGTCGACGGCCTTTCCGCGGAAGACCCCCGCACTGCCGCGATCGCCAGTTTCATGATCGCCGTGTGTGACGGATTCGCCATGCAATGGCTGATCGACGCGGACAACACGCCGAGCCCGGCCGAACTGATCAACGGCCTCACTCTGCTTTTCGACTCCGTCGGCCGTGACTCCGGGTAACTCACGAACCGTTGCGTTCGTTGAGGACTCGCTGCAGCGTCTCGGGCCGGTCAGTGACGAGGCCATCCACCCCGAGGCTGAGCAGTTCATGCATTTCCGCTTCGGAATCCACCACCCACACGTGCACCTCTGCACCCAGGGCATGTACGGCCCGGATGAACTTCGGGTCCACTAGTGTGCGTCCCGCATAGGTTCTCGGCACCTGTGCCATGCCGCCCCACGCCACCCGGCGGAGGATCGCTTTCGGGAGAGCGCCCTGGGAGCCCAGCGCACCAAGGCGACTCGACGACCACACAGTCATCACCGCCGCTGGCGTCATCGCAGCGATCGGCACAACACCACCGCTTGCGCCGAACAACCTGCGCATCAAGTTCAGGCGCCGGGTCGAGAAAGCGGCCATCGCCACCCGATCGAAAGCGGCGGTGCGCTGGACGAGATCCACGAACGGCTCCACCGCCGCATCGCACTTCACATCAATATTGAACTTGGTATCCGGGAGCGCTTCGAGTACGTCAGAAAGCCGGCTCAGCGGTTCGCGACCATCGACGCGTGCCTCCGCCAGCGCTGACCACGGCATATCGCCGATGCGCCCCTCCATGTTGGAAACCCGGTCGAGAGTCGCATCGTGATGAACCACGACCACACCGTCGGAGGAGACGCGGACGTCGATCTCGAGGTACTCAAATCCCCTACGCGCAGCTTCGGTGAAGGCTGCCAGCGTGTTTTCCAGGCCTTGGAACTCACCAAAGTGCCAGCCACGGTGAGCGAACGCCCGGGGTGCGGGCGACGCGAGGTAGGGATGCGACGTCATGATGCCAGTGTGCCTGTAACGGCTGACAGCTCGCTCACAGAAAACGGACATCTACGGCAGTTTCGCTCAATGTCCGATTCTCGAATCACGTGATCGGCGACGTCAATATACATTTCTCCAATGCCGAACGTTGAAGACACTTTGGGTGACATCAGTTCATTTGTCTGGGGCCCGTGGCTGCTGATCCCGCTGTTGCTGGGAACGGGCTTGTATCTGACCATTCGACTTGGGGGCCTGCAGTTCCGCAAGCTTGTCCCCGCGCTGCGCCTTGCCCTGATCGAGCGGCGGGACGATGGAGGCAACGGGGACATCACCCAATACCAGGCGCTGACCACCGCGCTGGCCGCGACGGTGGGTGTCGGCAACATTGTTGGTGTCGCCGCGGCGATTGGCCTCGGCGGTCCGGGTGCCCTTTTCTGGATGTGGGTCACGGCGCTCGTCGGTATGGCCAGCAAATACTCGGAAGCCTTCCTCGGTGTGCGCTTCCGGGTGACCGACGCGAAGGGTGAGCAGTCCGGCGGACCGCAGTACTACCTATACCGCGGCATCCAGAACAACCTGGGGCTCGTTCTCAGCATCCTGTTCACCGTCTTCGCTGTGCTCGCCAGTTTCGGCATCGGCAACATGACGCAAAGCAACGCTGTAGCCGCGCAGATGGAGAATACTTTCGGAATCAGCCCGTTTGTCACGGGCCTCATCCTTTTCACTTTGACCGGACTGGTGCTCGTCGGCGGCATCAAAGCCATCGGCCGGGTCACCGCGGCGTTCGTGCCCTTCATGATCACCGTGTATCTCATCGGCGGCACCTACATCCTCATCGCGAATGCAGCGGCGATTCCCAGCGCATTTGGACTCATCTTTTCCGAAGCATTCACCGGACAGTCGGCAGCTGGCGGGCTGCTCGGCTCTGCATTTCTCTACGCGCTGCAGATGGGTGTCGCCCGCGGCATCTTCTCCAATGAGTCCGGCATGGGGTCGGCAGCAATTGCCGCGGCCGCCGCGAGAACGACTCATCCTGTGCGTCAGGGCCTGGTGTCGATGACTCAGACCTTCATTGACACGATCATCGTGGTTTCGTTCACCGGTCTCGTACTCATCACCACCGGCGTCTGGGATGTTGACCGTGAAGCCTCAGGCACGATGACAGCCAACGCGTTCACCATCGGACTGCCGGGCGAGTGGGGCCATTACATCGTGTCGTTCAGCGTGATGTTCTTCGCCTTCTCCACGATCCTCGGCTGGTCCTACTATGGCGAACGCTGCGTCGAGCGACTCGTTGGGCGCCGCGGGGTGGCCCCCTACCGTGTCTTCTTCACGTGCGTGGTTTTCATAGGCGCGGTTTCTCAGCTGACGATTGTCTGGACGATTGCGGACATTCTCAACGGCCTCATGGCGTTGCCCAACCTGATCGGGCTGCTGCTGCTTTCTGGGCTCATCGCACGGGAAACGAAACACTATCTGCAGCATGATCCGGAATTGCGCGCCTCGGCGCGGCAAGTGCGCGAATTTATGGCGACCCTGCCGCGCTAAATCTGCAGGGCGCCTGGTTCGGCTGTCGCCGTATAGAGAGTTCGCGGGCGGATGTATTGGTTTCCGAGTGAGACTCGATACATTCGCCCGCGAAGCTGGCGGCGAATGCGGTGGGGTTTGTCACCTTAGGGTCCACAGTCGGAAACTTCTGACGTACCTTTGTCACTCGTGACAGATCAAGGACCGAGACGCGACGAGCAAGAGAATCGGTGGGACGCTACTCAGCCCCCACCCCCGTTCGGCGCGACCGGGCCAGATTCTGGTGCGTGGGAGCCGCCGCAGTACCCACCGTATTTCTCGCAGCCCGGCGCCCCATTCGGGTACGACCCAGCGACAGGCGTACCGTTCTCGCCGAAGAGCCGACTGGGCGCGGGACTCCTCAACATTCTTGTCGCGGGAGTGGGCCGAATGTATGCCGGCCAAATCGGCCTGGGTATCGCTCAGTTGCTCGTGGCGATCGTGACGTGCGGGCTCGGCTGGATCTGGAGCCTGATTGACGGCATCCTCATCCTCATCAACGGCGGCCACGACGAACACGGCAGACCGCTGCGTCCCTGAGGCACGCCGCGTCCCGCGCTGGTAGCTTGGCGTCATGACGGATGATCAGCTTCCTGATCCTGTGCCCATCCCCGAAACCACGAGTTCGTGCCTCGTCACGGGGGCGACGGGTTACATCGGCGGTCGGCTCGCACCGCGTTTGATCGAGGCTGGTCACAAAGTTCGCGTGCTCGCGCGCACCCCCGACAAGCTTCGTGATGTCCCCTGGTCTCCCGACGCTGAGATCGTACAAGGCGACCTCACCGACGCTGACAGTCTGCGCGCCGCATGTGACGGCATCGACGTCGTGTACTACCTCGTCCATTCGATGGGCGGCGCCGGCAAGTTCGCCGACCTTGAACGGGACTCCGCGCGCAACTTCGTCGCCGCAGCTGAAGCCGCTGGAGTCAAAAGAATCGTCTATCTCGGTGGGCTGCACCCTGCGGACGGAGATCTCTCACCGCATCTGCGTTCGCGTGCCGAAGTCGGCGACATTCTGCTGGCCTCGTCGATCCCTACAGTGGTGCTGCAAGCCGGTGTCGTCATCGGTTCAGGTTCCGCGTCGTTCGAGATGATCCGTCACCTCACCGACCGGCTGCCCGTCATGGTGACACCTAAGTGGGTGAAAAATCGCATTCAGCCGATCGCTGTTCGTGACGCGCTCTACTACCTGCTCTCGTTCGCGGACCTCACCGTGGCCGAAGGAGTGAATCGGTCCTTCGACATCGGGGGCCCGGACGTGATGGAGTACGGCCAAATGATGCGCACGTACGGCGACGTCGCAGGCCTCCCGAAACGGCGCATGCTGGTCGTCCCGGTGCTGACGCCGCGGCTCGCGGGCCATTGGATCAACCTGGTGACCCCGGTGCCCAAAGCCCTCGCGATGCCCCTCATCGAGTCGCTGCAATGCGAAGCCGTCGCGCACGAAAATGACATCGACGGCTACGTCCCGCAGCCGGAGGGCGGACTCACTCCGTACCGCCGCTCCGTCTACCTCGCGCTACAGAGGATCGAGGACGGCAAGGTCGAGACCCGCTGGTCCAACGCGGCAGTGCCTGACACACCATCGGATCTGCTGCCGTCTGATCCCGACTGGGCGGGCGAAACCGCCTACACCGATCTCCGCACCCAATCGACCTCGGCGTCCCCTGAAAAGCTGTGGGCAGTGATCGAGGGTATCGGCGGTGAAAACGGCTGGTATTCATTCCCGTTGGCCTGGACGATTCGCGGCTGGATGGACCGGGTCGTCGGAGGCGTAGGTTTGCGCCGCGGGCGCCGTGACCCCCACCGGCTCTACAAGGGTGAGGCACTGGATTTCTGGCGCGTCGAGGAAATCGAGCACGGATCGCTTTTGCGGCTGCGAGCAGAAATGAAGGTGCCGGGGGGTGCGTGGCTTGAGATGCGCGTACAGCCACACGACGACGGCTCCGAACTGCTGCAGCGTGCAGTGTTCTTCCCGCGCGGCTTATTCGGGCGCCTGTACTGGTTTTCGATCCTTCCCTTCCACGGGATCATTTTCCAGGGCATGGCGAGGAACATCACGCAGACAGCGGAACGAACTCCTTAGCAGTTCCGTTCAGCAAACGGACTTCGCGACCATCCCACCGTTTCCGCAGCCATCTGTCGTGCGAAGCGACAATCAGAGCGCCGGGAGCCGAATCGAAAGCATCTTCGAGTTCCTCCACCAGCCGTAGTGACAGGTGATTACTCGGTTCGTCGAGCAGCAAGACATCGGGCGGGCTGGCGAGCAGAATCGCGAGTGCGAGTCTGCGCCGCTGCCCAACCGACAAGTGCGCGACGGATGAGTCAGCTTGCGTCGCGGTGAGTAAGCCCAGTTCCATGAGGCTCGGCACGTCGTCGCCAGCGTGTTCCCGGTAGACGAGCGACGCGCTGCGATGCGCCCGGATGAACGAGACGTCTTGAAGCAGCATTTTCCGGGTCACCCCGTCAGCCACCTTCACTGATCCGGACGTGGGCTGCAGGGTCCCCGCGAGCACACTCAGCAGCGTCGACTTCCCGGCTCCGTTCGGACCTGTTACCAGCAGACGTTCCGAACTGGTGATCTCGAGCGCCTCGATCGTCAGCCTTCGCGGCACAACAACGTCGGTCGCCGTGAGCGCGGGCTCCTCGATGACGCTGGCACTTGTCAGGGACGCGCGGAATTTAAGGAGCTGGGACGGTGCCGCAACCTGGTCGCGTTCCAGTTCGTCAAGACGGCGCTGCGCATTGCGCACCCTTCGGGATACTTGTTTCTCGACCCGGCCGCCTAAGCGGTCGTAGCCGAGTTTGTTGTTGTCCCGCATCGGGCGGCCGTGACTGACCTCGCGTGCGGTGACAGTGACCGAGTGTTCCAGCTCGTGCAGTTCCGCTTGTTCGGCCGCATACTGCTGTTCCCACCTGACGCGTTCCTTCTGCTTCTCGGACAGATAGTGCGAATAGCTGCCGCCGTAGCGGGTCACGCCGCCGCGTGACGGGTCGAGATCAATCACCGTCGTGCACACCGCATCGAGGAAGGCGCGGTCGTGGGACGCGAGAACAACGGTGCCGGGCAGCGTGCGTAAATGCTCCTCGACGAACGTTGTCGCTGTTTCGTCCAGGTGGTTTGTCGGCTCGTCGAGCAGGAGCGCACGTGGCTGCCGGATCAGCAGCACCGCGAGCGCGAGCCGGGACCGCTGCCCGCCCGAAATGGCCTGAAGGGGTGTCGTCCGGGCGATCCCGCTGAGACCGAGCCGATCGAGGACCTTCTCCGCTCTGCTCTCAGCGTCCCACAACCCGGTTTCTTCGGCGCGGGACAGAAGGGCTCCGTAGCGCGCAAGCATTACGGGATCATCCGGTTTGTCTGCGAGTTCAGCTGCAGTGAGTGAAAGTTCGGCAGAGAGCTGCAGCGTGAGCGCCAGCGCGTCGTCGATTGCTTCCTGGAGTGTCGTCTCCGGAGAGTACGGCAGCTCCTGAGCGAGAAACCCTGAATCCAAAGGGCGTTCGAGGGTGCCGCCGTCAGGCTCTTCAACCCCCGCGAGCAGCCTGAGGAGCGTTGACTTCCCTGCGCCGTTCTCACCGACCAGGCCGATGCGCTCACCTGGCGAAGCAGTGAGGCTCAGTCCATCGATGACGCGGCGTCCATCATAAATCTTGACAAGATCAATTGCGCGCAGAATTTCGTGAGGCATAGACACCCATCCGTCGGTACGGACAACCCGCCGGGCAGGTGATGCGCACAGCGGGAACGACAGGTGTCAGCTCTTCATGTCGTCGAGTGTGCCTGCGGCGCGGGCCGCACGCAAGTGGTTTATTCCGTGACTGCCGCGGCGAACTGACTCATGTACAGCCGGTGGTAGGCGCCGCGTGCTGCGATCAAGTCGTCGTGGGAGCCTTGTTCGACGATGCGCCCGTCCTCCATGACGAGAATGACGTCCGCGTCCCGAATGGTTGACAGCCGATGGGCGATCACAAACGCTGTGCGGTCGGCGCGAAGCCGTGCCATTGCTTGCTGGATCAGCAGTTCCGTGCGGGTATCCACGGACGATGTCGCTTCGTCGAGGATCAGGATCTGCGGCTCTGAGACGAAAGCCCGCGCGATCGTGATGAGCTGCTGCTCCCCCACGCTGACGTTCCCGGACTCTTCATCGAGCACCGTGTCATACCCGTCGGGCAGTGTGCGTGTGAACCGGTCGACATAACTGTCTTTCGCCGCAGCGATCACCGCAGCGTCATCGGTGATGTCCGCGCCGTACCGGATGTTGTCTCTGATGGACGCACCGAGGAGCCACGTGTCTTGCAGGACCATTCCGATGCGGGAACGCAATTCGGCGCGACTCATTCGGCGGGTGTCGATACCGTCGATGCGGATCGATCCCGAATCGATGTCGTAGAAGCGCATCAACAGGTTCACGAGCGTCGTTTTTCCCGCGCCGGTAGGGCCGACGATGGCGACCATCTGCCCTGGCTCCACTGTCAGCGACAGGTCGTCGATGAGCGGCTGTTCGGGCCGGTAGCGGAACGACACGTGGTCGAACTCGACGTGTCCACGCGGGTCGGCGATTATCTGCTCATCGACCGGGTCAGCGGTTTCTTCTTCGGCGTCGAGCAATTCGAACACTCGCTCAGCCGACGCGACGCCGGACTGCAGGACGCTCACCATGGACGCGAGTTGCGACAGCGGCTGCGTGAACTGGCGTGAGTACTGGATGAAGGCCTGCACCTCACCGAGACTCATCGAACCGCTGGCCACGCGCATGCCACCGATCACCGCGACAAGGACGTAGTTGAGGTTCCCCAGGAACTGGATCATGGGCATAACCAGCCCAGACAGGAACTGCGCTTTAAACGCGGACAGCTGCAGCTTCTCGTTGTGCGCATCGAACACCTGCTGTGCGTCCTCTTCACGGCCGTACGCGAGAACGAGTTCGTGGCCGGTGTGCGACTCTTCGACGTGCCCATTGAGTTTGCCGGTGTGACGCCACTGGCCAGCGTAGTGCGGCTGCGCCCGGCGCATGATAAGTGCCGTCACCACCATCGCGGCGGGAACCGTCAGCAGTGCGATCACGGCGAGCAGCGGCGATATCCACACCATCATCGCTAGCACCGCGACAACTGTGAGCAGCGAGTTCAGCATCTGGCTGATCGTCTGCTGCAAGCTCTGTGAGAGATTGTCGATGTCGTTGGTGACACGACTCAGAACGTCACCACGCTGGTGCCGGTCAAAGTAGACCAGCGGCAGGCGATGCACCTTTCCCTCCACGTCAGCCCGCAGCTGGCGGATGACGCTCTGCACCACAATGTTCAGGATGTAGCCGGATGCCCAGGCGCACAGCGATGCCATTAAGTAGATCGCGAGCGCGAGGTACAGCACCCGCGCAAGCGCGCTGAAATCGACACCTGAACCGGGGACAAGAGTCATACCGGACACCATGTCCGCGAATGTGTCGCGTCCTTCGGCGCGGAGTTGCGCCACCGCTTCGTCACGGGTGAGCCCGGCGGGAAGATCGCGTCCGATCACGCCGTTGAAGATGATGTCGGTGCCCCAGCCGAGGATGCGGGGACCGATCGCGTTCAGCGCGACGGACGTGACGGTGCAGGCGAGTACAGCGATCAGTGCGATTTTGCGCGGCACCAGCCGGCGAAACAAGCGCCGCACGGTGGGCACGAACTGGCTGGCGCGGTCGTTCGGGTTGCCCGGTGTGGTGGCGGGCGCCATTGGCCTGGTCATCGCGCTCCTGTCATTGGACCACCATCTGTGACTCGACGGTTTCCCGATACTCGGCGCAAGTGTGAACAAGCTGGTCGTGCGTACCGAGGCCGACGATACGTCCGCCTTCGAGCACGAGGATCTGGTCGGCGTTCTTAATAGTGGCGATGCGCTGGCCGACGATCAGGACGGCAGAGTTGCGCGTGTGCGGTTCGAGCGCGGCGCGCAGTCGCGCGTCGGTGGCGACGTCGAGCGCTGAGAACGAGTCGTCGAAGAGGTAGACGCTGGGTTTGCGTACCAGCGCCCGGGCGATCGCGAGCCGCTGGCGCTGCCCGCCCGACACTGTCGTACCACCCTGCGCCACGGCGGTGTCGAGGCCATCGGGCATTGCCTTCACGAAGTCCGCCGCTTGCGCGATCTCCAGTGCTTCCCATAGTTCGCTGTCGGTGGCGTCAGGCTTGCCGTAGCGCAGGTTCGTCGCGATAGTGCCCGAGAACAGGAAGGCCCGCTGCGGAATGTATCCCAACGATGATCGAAGTACCGGGGGGTCGAGATCGCGGACATCGACCCCGCCGACGACAACAGCACCGCTCGTCGCGTCTATCAACCGCGGGATGAGGTGCAGGACGGTGGATTTCCCTGATCCGGTCGCGCCGATGAGGGCCGTCGTCGTGCCGGGTGTGACGGTGAACGAAATGTTCTCGATGACTGGCTTTTCCGCACCGGGGTAACAGAAGGTGGTGTCGCGGAATTCAACGGTGCCAGGCGTCGGCATTGCCGTGACAGGGTCAGCCGGGTAGATGATCGACGAGGGCGTGCGGAGCACTTCCATGATTCGGTCCGCGCAGACAGCCGCGCGCGGTACCTGTGACGCCATGAACGTGACGAACATGATGGACATCAGGATGAGCATCAAGTAGTTGATCATTGCTGTCAGCGAGCCGACCTGCATTCGTCCAGCACTGATCTCGATGCCGCCAAACCAGATCACGCCGACAAATGTCACGTTCAAGATCAGCATGACCGCTGGGAACGCGATCGCCAATAGCCGGCCAACACGGAGCGCGGTGTCGGTCAGTTCGTTGTTGGCGTGGGCGAACCGCTTCATCTCCCAGGGTTCTCGCACGAACGCACGCACCACCCGCACTCCGGTGATCTGTTCGCGCAGCACCCGGTTCACGGTGTCAATTCGCGATTGCATGACCTGGTAGGCCGGGATCATCTTCGCGATGATGAAACCCATCGTGAACGCGAGTGCAGGCACACTTACGGCGATCAGCCACGACAGCCGGATTTCCTCCCGCACGGCCATGATGATGCCGCCAACACACATCACTGGAGCCAGAACGAGCATGGTCAGCACCATCATGATCAGGGTCTGCACCTGAAGGACATCGTTGGTGTTGCGGGTGATGAGCGACGGCGCACCGAAGAGCCCCATCTCACGGGCAGAGAACCCGCTGACGCGGCGGAACACATCCCGCCGCACCGCAGCCCCGACTGCGGTCGCTGTCTTCGCCGACAGGTACACCGCACCGACCAGGCAGACGATCTGCACTGCGGCCACGGCGAGCATCACGCCACCAACCCGCACGATGTACGGGATGTCGCCGCGGGTGACGCCGAAGTCGATGATGTCCGCGTTCAGCCGGGGCAAAAACAGCGCAGCGAAGGCACCGACGAACTGCAGCACGACAATTCCCGCGAGCGCCCTCCGATGCGCTGCCAGGTACGTTCTCAGTAGGGAAAGCAGCACCCTCCGAGCCTACGAGTACACCGCTGACCCAGTTCCCTGCACCCTGTTATTTTGACTGAGCTTTACACTATTCGCGGCCCGCGGATATCCAGTCGTCACTCGCAAAGCTCAGATTTCTGCCACCCTCTACGAGATCGGACGCACTGTCGAGCCGCGCGAGCTGATCACCCGACAGTGCGATCGTTGTCGCGGCAGCGTTCTCCCGGACCCGCGCAGCACTGCGCGTGCCGGGGATCGGTACTACCGGAATGCCGAGCCGCTCACCCTGCGCGTAAAGCCAGGCGAGGGCGATTTGTGCGGGGGTCGCCCCAAGCTCGTCGGCGACTTCACGGATGATGTGCACAACTTTCTGGTTGGCGCCGAAGTTCGTATCGAACCGCGCCTGCCCGGCACGCATGCTTGAAGCCACAGCGTCTCGCGTGAGTGTTCCAGTGAGGAAGCCGCGACCGAGCGGCGCGTACGGCACAAACCCTGTGCCCAGTTCTATCGCTGTCGGCACTACCTCGCGCTCCACGTCGCGGCTCCACACACTCCACTCACTCTGCACGGCCGCAATCGGATGCACAGCGGATGCCTCACGGAGCTCAGTTGCGGTGACTTCGCTCAGCCCGAGGTGCCGGACCTTGCCCTCTTGTACGAGTTCGGCCATCGCAGCGACAGTTTCACCAATCGGCCGGGCAAGCTCCCGGCGGTGCATGTAGTACAGGTCGATGACGTCGGTTCCCAGCCGCCGCAGTGACGCCTCGCACGCCTCGCGCACATAGTCACGGTCTCCGCGCGTGCCGACACCTGGCCCCACCTGTCCGGTGATACCGAACTTCGTCGCGATCTGAACTTCGTCGCGGCGCACGTCCAGAATTTGCGCGATGAGTTCCTCGTTCGTGCCAGCTGGCCCCACAGCCCCGGGCTGGGGCTTGCCATAGACGTCGGCAGTGTCGAGCAGCGTCACCCCCGCGTCAATCGCTGCGTGGAGCGTCTTCAGTGCTTCTTCGGGTTCCGTTTCACCGTAGACGTGAGTGAGCGCCATACCGCCGAAGCCGAGTTTGCTGACCACCAGGCCGTCCCCGAGTTCGATCTGGGACACCGTCATTCTGTTCTCCTCTGTTCGGATCGTACGTTCGCGTCGCGAATAGGGGTCTCCCCGCAGTCACGCCCCTCGGCGATCAGCCGCGAATAGTGGTCGATCTTTTCCTCAATAGCGTCGACATCGAGGAGCAGTTCACGGATTCGCGAGAGAACCTCCTCGCGGTGGTCTGTCAGGAGTTGCATCCGACGGCCGTGGGTCTCAGCGCCCGCCGACACCATTTCGACAAAGGCTTTCATCTGTTTGACTGGCATCCCCGTACGGCGCAGCCGGACCAGCAGTTCGATCATGCGGATGGTCGGCTCGTCGTACCGGCGCCGTCCGTGGGTGCCCCGGGAGACGTGCGGGATCAGCCCCTCATTCTCGTACCAGCGCAATGTGTCCTTGCTGAGCCCTGTGCGCTCCGAAACGTCAGCAATGCCGAGCAACTCACTCATACCGACAACGCTAAGTGCTGGAGTGCACTCCAGCGCAAGAAGAGAATCGTTAATTTTCCGAGTGCTGCCGTGGCGCTGAGCCCGGCGATCGCGCGATGAGCACCATGCCCGCGATGATGGCTGCCACCCCCGCCGCGCCAAGCACCGTAAGTGGCTCAGCAAGCAGGGTCACGGCGAGCAGTGCGGCAACAAGCGGTTCCGCGAGCGTCACTGTCGCCGCCGACGCCGCAGTGACGCTTGCGAGTCCCTTGATCCACAGAAAATAGGGAATCGCCGTCGCTGCGACTCCGAGCCACAAGGCCGCAACGAGCGCGTCGCTGGTGAACACCCACGAGAAGTCCTCGCCCAATTGAGTGAGCACCAGCAGCACAGCGGCGATCACGAACAACGACGCGACAATGGTTTCGCCGGGCACACCGTTGAGGAGCAGCAGGCGCGCGAGGACCGTGTAGCACGCGTAGGCGAGACCGGCGCCGAGCGCGAAAAGCACGCCATTCCAGTCGACGGGGTCGCCCGACCAGGGCGCGAGCAGCAGCACCAGGCCCGTCAGAACGATCCCCGTCGCGGTCATCCATCGGGACGTGATTCGTTCACGCAGCAAAAGTCCGAGTAGTCCAGTGAAGACGGGGCCAGAGCCGATGGCCACCAGCGTGCCGACCGCCACGCCGGTGGCACGGACGCCGGAGAAGAAGCACACCTGGAACAGGACGATCGAGACGGCGGACGCAGTGATCAGCAGCGCGACGAGCCCGCGTTTCATCGTGACCGAGGACGGCGCGACTGTTTTCGGGCGCAAGAGGAGGACGAAAAAGCCGAGCAGTGCGCCACCAATAACGAGACGAACGGTGGCGGTTTGTGCTGGAGTCACCTCGCTGGGCAGAAACGCCTGGGCGGTGCCCGCGGTGCCCCAGAGGCTCGCGCCAAGAAGCACCAGTAGCCAGCCTGGAACTGCGTTGACTCTCACCCCTGTGCACGGTAGCGATGTCGGCGCGAATTTGCACGCCCCTACCCTTCACTATCCCGGCTTGCGCAACTCTTACAAGGTTCAAACGAGGTGTTTCAAGGGCCTTGATTTGGCGCCTCGCGAGTCATTCTTCGAACTGGCAATTACGTTATTTACGTGCAGTTTTACCGTGTAATTCCCATGGTGGCAGTTAACAGTATGTCACTGGCGAGCCCTTCACCCGGGCAACCGCTTTCAGCCCGCCCGAGACCCAGCGCTTACTAGTACGATCCGCGGGCGACACACAACTTGGACACGCACACAGAAAGTCTCTGTTACTCAATTGTGTCAAAACTGATTCATAAACGCGGTCTGCATGCGAAGCTTCTTTTTGCCATGAAAAGAATGCTGACCGCTCTCGGTTCCCTCATTGTCGCGCTCGGGTCGACGCTCGCGCTTGCCGCGCCCGCGTCGGCTAATACCGCGCCCACGGAATATGTGCCGTGGCTTCAGAAATCCGCAACGCAATGTTCCGGAATCACCGCGTCGCTTCTTGCCGCGCAGATTCACGCAGAAAGCGACTTCCGGAAGAATGCTGTCAGCAGGTCCAATGCGCAAGGACCAGCACAATTCATTCCCGGCACCTGGGCTATCTGGGGTGTTGACGCAGATGGGGATGGTAAGGCAGATCCCTTTAGCATTCCCGACGCCGTGATGTCACAGGGCCGATTTATGTGCCATCTGCTCGACCGAACCACTAGCGGTGTGCGATCCGGACAACTCCGCGGCGACCCGCTCGACCTCGCAATCGCTGCCTACAACGCTGGTTTAGGCGCTATCACCCGCGCCGGGGGCATGCCCTCCGGTGGGGCCTATACGACCGAAACCCGGCCGTATGTCCAGAAAATCCGCATGCTCGAACCCGGTTACCGTTACCTCAACAGCGGAGTGAGCCCACTGCCCACCGTGCCGTTCGTGCTTCCTGATCTGCCGCTGGACCTCCTCGATTTCGGCTCGATCGGTTCACTCGGGGAACTCAGCTAGCAAAAATGCACCCTCAGTTCGGTTTCTTCCTGACTCCCAACGCGAGTGACGCGAGCAGCCTGGTCTCCACTGCCAGGCTGCTCGACGAACTTGGCTACGACTTTGCGGGGATTCAGGACCACCCGTACCAGCGCCGCTTCCTCGACACGTGGACGCTTATCAGCTACCTGGCAGCGCACACGCGGAACATCCGGTTTTTCCCGGACGTAGCGAGCCTGCCGCTGAGACCACCAGCTATTCTCGCGAAAAGTGCTGCTTCGCTTGATGTGCTGAGTGGCGGCCGAGTCGAGGTCGGGCTCGGCGCTGGCGCTTTCTGGGACGCTATCGAGGGCATGGGCGGCCCCCGCCGCTCGCCTGGCGAAGCACTGCAAGCCTTGCGTGAGGCAATCGACGTCATGCGCCTGATGTGGTCGGATCAGCGCTCAGTGTCCTACGACGGAGAGATTTACCAGCTCAACGGAATTCACCCCGGGCCTGTTCCAGCGCATGCTATCGAGATCTGGCTCGGCGTGACCGGGCCGCGCGCGCTCGCACTTCTTGGCTCGCATGCTGACGGCTGGGTGCCGTCAATGAGTTTCGTTCCTCCAGAGAAGCTCCCCGGTTTGCAGGCTCGCATTGATGATGCTGCGGTGGCAGCGAATCGCGATCCGGCCGCAATCCGCCGCGTCTACAACATCTGGGGTGAGTTCGAGCGCAACGAGTGGATCGATCTCCTCAGCGGACTAGCTCGCGATCAACGGATCGGTACCTTCATCCTCGGCGGGCCTGATGACGAAGCGACGCTGAGGTGGTTCGCCGAAGACATCATTCCGGCCGTTCGGGCAGAGGTGTCCGGGTAACAGGACGGTTAGGCACTGCGCGTCGCCGCCAGGATGGTCTTCGCTACTAGTTCGGGATCGTCGATCATCGGCACATGCCCTACCCCTGGCAGGACGTGAAATGTCGCGCCGGGCAGTCGTTCCCGGGCGATAGCACCGTTGACCGCAGGGGGAAATATCGCATCGTGCTCAGCCCACGCGAGTGTGACGGGGCACGGCAGCGGATCGAGCGCGGCGACTGCTTCACGGGTACCCAGCAGGTCGTGGGTTACCGCGCATCCGAGCAGGTCATCGACTGCGGCGAGCGCTTCGTCAGCAGTCAATTTGTCTGCGCGCTGGGCGATATCACGCATTGCGAGGCGGCGGACCTTGGCTGACTTTAGAAACAAAGGCGCTACCGGCCGCGTGTAGCGACTCAGCGCTACTTCCCGTCGCAGCCTCGCCACGCCGTCTGCTTGACTGTGGCTGCCTGCGTCCCAGAACCCAGCTGGAGAGAGGGCACACACTGACGCCGCACGGCCGCGCCGGGCGAGTTCAATCGCAATCCAGCCGCCCAGCGAGTTGCCGGCAAGATGCGGACGCTCGAGTTCTGACTCGTCGAGCATCCGCTCGGCGGCGTCAACGAGGTGCCTGATGAGTGCAGGCCGTTGCAGCGCAGGCGGACCCCCTTTGTGGCCAAGCGCAGTAGGGGTGTGTACGTCGTATTGATCGGTCAGCAGCGGTACAACACGGTCCCACACCCGGCCCGACATGGTGACGCCGTGCAGGAGAACAAGGGCTGGTTTACTCATCGGCTAATCGTCGTGCCGGACCTTGTGCTGGCTGAGAACTGACACGCGGTTGAACGCGTTGATCGTGATCACAGTCCAGTTGAGTGCCGATATCTGATCTTTCGTGAAATGGTTCGAAGCCCAGTTGAACGCCTCGTCACGTCTGGTCTCATCGGTGATCAGCGTGACCGCCTCAGCCAGTGCTAGCGCAGCCTTTTCGCGTGCGTCGAAAAGGTTCGATTCCCTCCATGCCGGCAGCAGGGTGATGCGCCGATATGTCTCACCGTTGTCGAGAGCCGCCTTCGCGTGCACGTCGAGACAATACGCACAGGCGTTTATTTGTGATGCTCTCAGGTTAACCAGTTCTAAGAGGCGCCGATCGAGCCCGGTGTCACGAGCTGCGGACCGCACCGTGCGGGCTGTGGCGAGGTAGGACTTGAAGATTTCGGGGTGATGCTTGTCGAGCGATGGACGAACCATGACTTTCTCCCGCTAGGTTGTTGACGCATCAAACATAACGCTTTAGAGTCCACCCAGTTGAAGGTTCAACATTAACCGGACCCATAGACCGATCCGCCCCCGATTGTGCTGGAGGATCATATGAAGCTCGCAGTTATCTACTACTCCGCAACCGGCCATGGAACGACCATGGCACACCGCATCGCAAAAGCAGCCGAAAACGTCGGTGCAGAAGTGCGAGTCCGCCACATTGCCGAGACCGCCGATCCCTCCACGTTCGCCGACAACCCCGCCTGGAAGGCGAATTACGAGGCAACCAAGAACCTCCCTGAAGCCACGGGTGACGACATCGTCTGGGCTGACGCCATCATCTTCGGCTCCCCCACCCGATTCGGCGCCACGTCCGCGCAGTTCCAGAGTTTCGTCGACTCGCTCGGCGGCCTATGGGCAGAGGGCAAGCTCGCAGACAAGGTGTATGCAGGGTTCACATCCAGCAAGTCCGCGCATGGCGGCCAAGAGACAACTCTCATCAACCTCTACACGTCGCTGATGCATTTCGGTGGCGTCATCGTGCCGCCCGGATACACCAGCGAACTCAAGTTCAGTGACGGCAATCCCTACGGCGTAAGCCACGTGACTGGGCCAGACAACACTGACGAACTCACCAGCGATACCGAAGCAGCGCTTGAACACCTCGCCACGCGGGTCGTAGAGACTGCCAGAAAGCTCGCCGGGTAATCCCGGCGATAGGAGGAGCCGGCCTCAGTGCGCATCAATGGTGCTGCGCGCCGAGCCCGGCTCCTTTCCGCTGCGCTTCGTGGACGTTGCTCAGACTCGTTCGAGTTCGAGCAGGAATTCGATGACGCCGCTGTCGTCCACGGCGATCCCGGCGATGCTTGGTTCCGGAATGTCGAAGTCCGCGAATACCACCGGCACACTGCCGGACACACTCACAGCGTCTCCCGCAGATTGCACATCGAGGTCGACGGTCACCGTGCGCGTCACACCGCGAACCGTAAGGTCTCCAGTCACCGGGACCGTGAACGGACCTTCCCCATCGGGGATCGTGACATCCCCGGTCTGCAGAAACGTTGACTCCGGGTACGTTTCGGTATCCATGATGCGACCACGGTACTGATTGTCCCTGCGTTCGTCGTCAGTCTCGACCGACGCCATGTCCACACTGACGGACACGCCGGAGAGAGCTCCGTCGTCGATCGACGCCGTTCCCGATACCTGGTCCGTGCGACCCACAACGGTCACGTCCTGCCCCCACAGAATTTCGTCGACCCGATACCCCGCTACCGAATTGTTCGTGACCGTCCACTCACCTTCGAGCGCGACGGGATCGCCATCCGCGATCTGCCCGCCATTCGTTGGGAGGCGAAGCTCTTCTGGCTGCTCGCCCACGATGAAACGGCTATACGCCCACGGGCCAGCTACGACTATCGCAACAACAAGTACAAGCGCGGCTACACCGGCGATCACAAGTGCACGTGTTCTGTTCACGCCGATAGGGTATAAGGCAAACCTAAGTGTGGACTGTGTGGGCGGCGCTGATCACTTTCGATGAGGAAGACGGCGGCGCACGGCACCAAAAGCCAGCTCGGCAGAAACCCACGCGCTGAGGACGCGCGGAACGAACGTGCGCAGAGCCCACTTCGATCGCCGTTCGAGTTCAGCCGTCTGGTCGGCGAGTTCGTGAAGCCGCGCGTTGACCACCCCGTTCACGATTTCTAACGCGGCCGCGGGTCGCGTGTCGAGGATGCTATGCGCGGTATCGGGGAACAGCAACAGCGTCGAGTTGGGCAGCGCGTCCGCGGTACGCTGAGCGACCTCGACCGGAGAGCGGAGGTCCCGCGCACCACACACCACCGCGACGGGGCAGGTAACGCTGGCGAGGGCGGGCCGCAGATTCTCCGGCTCCCCCTCGTAGGCACCGAATTTCCTGATAGTCCGATCGAACAGCGCCACCGGGTCAAACGGGCGCCCATCCGGAACCGTGCTGTCGACTTCCCGATGCATGATGACGCCGACGAGGTCGAACTCCATCACGTACCGCGTCGTCGTGTGCAGTTCATTGTCCCCCGCGTTCGCAACCCAGTTCCAGGCCCGCTTATGGCCCTTTTCGAGCGCATCAAGCAGCTTGTTCGCCAGTTCGTCGCCGCCAAACTCGAGCGTTGGCGGAAGCACGCGAACCGCGTCACGTTCTGAGAGAAGTCCTTTATCGATGAGATCAATGATGCGACTGCTGAGCGGCCCGCGATCGGTCAGAATTGTCCGGATGAGCCGCCGTCGCACTTCATGTTCGTCGACCGAACTGAACGTCGAATCAAGCACGAGCCCGCTGATCCGGTCCGCCGCGGCGATGACGAGTTTCTGTGCCACCCAGCCGCCGTAGGACGTTCCGTAAACAGTGACCCCGGTGTCCCAGCCGAGGTCGTCGAGAACAGTGATCGTATCCCCCACCACGGCATCGACCGTCAATACGTCAAGCGGAAGGTCTGTTCCGTCGGCGGCACACCGTGACAAGCCGACCCCACGGTGCTCGACCATTGCAACCTGGTACCCGGCTTTCGCGAAACGCTTGCGGAGCAATCGGTACGGCAAGACAGACGCCAGCCCTGGACCGCCCGGGATCAGCAGCACGCGTCTTCCGTCCTCTGGCCCTTCGACAACGTAGCGCAGCGGAAATGTTGGCGGGCCAGCGCGGTGGATCGTGTGGACACCCGGGAACTTCAGGACACGTGCTTCCGAAACCACAGCAGGAGACCGCCTTACGTTGGGACCTACAGGTCAGGTGATCGCGTAGTTCGCCATCATCCCCATATCTTCATGTTCGTAGGTGTGGCAGTGAAAAGTATATTTGCCGCGATAACCGTCGAAACGGATGATCACGCGCGCACTCCCTCGAAGACCCAAGGCGAGGGTATCTTTCCAGCCGTACGTATCAACTCCAGGAATGTCGAGAACCTGGAACGGGACGTGGTGGATATGGAAAGGATGCCGCAGGTCGCTGCTCAGCTGCCAGATTTCGGTATCTCCGAGAGCTGGCGCGGCCGCGATGTGGTCCGGGTCGAACAAATGCCCTCCTATCGGCCACAGCGCACCGTCATGCTGGTTGCGCCGCGCAAAGTGAAACGTGCGGGTACGTACAGCCTGCGACTCATCGAGACGCTCAAGATGCGACAGGACTGGGGGCGTCGAGTAGGACGGCCCCAGCTCAGAACCGACACGAAACTGCAGCACATCGCTGCAGTGCTCGTCACCATAGCGGTTCCGCAGAACGACGTTCTCCCCCGCGCTGAACGATGAGAAATCGACGAGCACGTCAGCCCGCTCAGAGGGAGCCAGTGCGAAGCTCCGCAACTCGACTGGCGCGGCGAGCAGTCCACCGTCTGAGCCGATAAGCAGAAAGGGCTCACGGCCCGGCGGGGCAGGAACGAGTTCGAATCTGTAATGCCGTGCGTTACTGGCATTCACGATTCGCAGTCGGTAGACGCCGCGCGAAACCGGGTGAAACGGCGCAGGAACTCCGTTGACCAGCAACACATCCCCCAGAACACCGTTCGCGAAATCGGGCAGAACCCCAGGTGGCGACACCAGTTCAGGATCGCGAGACGGGTATAAGAATCTTCCGTCGCGACCGAAAGACCTGTCGGTGACCATCAAGGGAAGCTCGTACTCACCGGTGGGCAGGCCGAGCGCGGCTTCTTCATCATCACGGTGAATGTGCATGGCCGCTAAGCCGCGCCACACTTGCGGTCCGGTGAAGTCCATACGGTGGTCGTGGTACCAGAGCAGCGCTGCCCGCTGATCGAGTGGGTACGTATAGTCCCGCTCCCCATGGCTGATTGCACCGGAATGCTCATGCCCATGTTCCCAGCCTTGAGCCGGCAAAAGTAGGTCCGTGGGGTAGCCGTCGTCCGCCGCAGGCGTACGGCCACCGTGGAGGTGTGTGCTCACCGGCGCGGGAAGCTCGTTGCGTGTGTGGATGACGACGCGCCGCCCGCGCTGGGACTCAATCAGCGGGCCGGGAAACTCTCCGTTGTAACCCCAGATCGGGGTCTCCAGGCCCGGAACGATTTCTTGCAACGCGGCGCGCACAGTGAGTTCGTAGTGATCAGTCCTCCCTACGGTTTGTACGGGACGCAGCACGGGCGGTATCGCGAGCGGCACTGTGAAAGATTCCGGGACGGACGCGCCGAGCACCATCAACCCGGTTTGTCCAGGCACTTTCCGGCCAAGGATTCCCTGATCCCCACCGGACACCGAGCATCCTGCGACGAATGGTCCCGCGAAGGCGGCGCCGACGAGCATTCGTCGCAGGAATTGTCGGCGGGAGCATTCCGCAGGGCCGCTCATGCAGGTTTAGCTGACTGTCACTTCGTTGATCATTCCCTGGGCGTGGTGCGGAACCTCTTCGTCTTCGCTAGTCACTGGGCACAGAATGAAGTACCTGCCGGGTTCTGAGAGATCAGCGGTGAGGTACGCGGTCTGCTCCGGCTCCGCGAACGCACCCGCCGCATACCACTCGACCGTTGCAATGGCTGTATCTTCGTCCAGTTGTGCGAAGTCGTCGACATTGCCCTCGTAGTCGTCGGGAACTTTCGCGACAATCACCAGGTGGAAGTTCTCTTGGTCATTGTCGAGCTGAATGCTGTATCGGCCCGGCGTGAGAGTATCTGGTACGCCGACAAACTCGTGCGTCGCAGGTGATCCCTCTTCCTCAGGAGTTTCCTCGACGCCAAGGTCGATCTCCTCGTATCCGCAGACGTCACGGCCGACCACACCTACGGTGCCCATTGCCTGCCCGATTTCAGGACCTTCAAGCAGCTCGAAGTTCTGAGTTTCGATCACCTCATTGACCGCCTCAATCGCCGACGATGCAGCCTCTGCGCCTTCCCCATCTGAGCCGGCTTGGATGCGTTCAAAAAAGGACCGGAACTCCACCAGATCCGCCTCTGTGGGGTCATCTTCCGGCGGCTCCCACAGCCCGAATTCGATAAGTGCCTCACAGGCATCTGCCTGGACTTCGGTGAGTTCTGGCTCGTCAGTCGTCGTGTCATTCGACGTGCAGCTCGCTGCACCTAGTGCACATATTGCCGCGACAGCAATCGTCCAGCGCTTGATTGGCACCGTTCCTCCTCGGTTCGCCCCAACCGCCTCTGTTTTGAGTAGACGGCATCACGAGTCCGGGGAAACTCCTCGAGGGCCCGGGATACTCCGCCAAACAAAGCATAGTCCCGCGAATCCACCACTGGCTAGCACCGTAAACGGGCTGATCTATCTGCTGGGCCCTGGAATTGTGGCCGTGCTCGAGGTACGGTGGTAGTAACTGTTATATAGGAGTTTAACGGTTACATGGGTTGAAGACCTGACGTTGAAGGGAGTCTCCTATGAAGCGCACAGCCAAAACGAGGCATCTCTCCCGCGAACTGGCTGGGACCACCCTGCATTACCGCGAGGCAGGGGTGCCGTCGTCCACGGCAGTCCTGCTTCTCCACGGCTTTCCTAGTTCCTCGTATTCTTTCCGCGACGTGCTCCCTGTTCTCGGTGAGCATGTGTACGTAATCGCCCCGGACATACCCGGTTTCGGGTTCTCCGATGCCCCACCGCTCGACGAGTACGAGTACACCTTCGAGCACTTGTCGCATGTAATTGAGGCCCTGATAGACGACCTCCGAGTTGAGCGATACGTGCTGTATGTGACGGATTTCGGCACCCCCGTCGGGTACCACATGGCGATGCGTCATCCGGAGCGGGTCCTGGGCCTGATCGTCCAGAACGGAAATGCACACGAAGCAGGGCTGAACGAGGCGTGGGATGCGCCGCGCAAGTACTGGGCGGAGCCGACTGAGGAAAATAAGTCCGCGATCCCGGAGTGGCTGAACTTCGCCGGGACCCGCGAACAATACCTCGGCGGATTGCGGTCCGAACTGCAGGAACTGCACCAGCGAGAGTCGTGGCATCTCGACTGGGAGCGGCTTTCCCGGCCCGGCAACATCGACATCCAGTTCCAGCTCTTCTACGACTACCGCAAACACGTCGCACGTTTCGCGGATATCGCCGCCTACCACCAGAAGCATCAGCCCCCATGCCTCGTACTCTGGGGCCGCCATGACCCCTTCTACGACATCGCCGAGGTCATGGCCTACCACCAAGAAATGACCACCTTCGACGCCCACATTTACGACGCCGGGCATTTCCTGCTGGAGACGCACGCTCCCCAAGTCGCGGAACTGCTCGTCACCTTTATCGACGACGTGTTCAACCGCGCAGGTCTGCCCGCGTGAGCGCCGAAACTGTCTGGACCGATGACCATTTCATCGCTGGTGACGCCGCGCTCGACTTCGCGAACACCGTCTACCGCCGCACGCCCGAGCTCGGTGCGGACCTTCTCAACAGCGTCGGTTCTCTGACTACATGGTTGCATCACGCAAAGCTGCTGCCGCCGCCGGACGCGGCCCGAGACAGCGTCGACGACTCTGCGTCCATGCTGGCCGAGGCGCGTCACCTACGTCAGCTGTTCTGGGTGATCTTCGATGCGCAGATCGACGGCCGTGACATGCCAACGGGCGCCCTCGCCGGTCTTTTCGAACATGCGTGCCGTGGCCTCGCCAGTGACGTCGCCATCGGCCCACACGGTGCCACGACGCCATTAACTGTTCACGGTGGGCTCACCGTCCTTGCACTGCAAGGAATCCGGCTGGTTCTGAGCCCACCGTCGCAGCCAGTCCGCGCATGCGACCGCTGCGGCTGGTTCTACCTCGACACGTCCCGCAGCCGGCGTCGCCGATGGTGCAGCATGAAAACCTGCGGGAACCAGGCGAAAGCAGCGCGCTACCGCTCCGCTCACCCATGATCCGTGCGAGTCTCACACGCGTACGCTGATATGCAAACACGCTGAGAGCCGCTGGAGAGCGCATGTGGTGGAAACGCGGCACGCGATGGTCTGTGCGAGAGACAGACGGCGGTCTTTTGCTATTAACGCTATACCTGCGCGATTATCTCGGGCTGCCGATCGACATCTCAGATCCGGCGATCCCGCGCTTGCATCCCACCATCCCCGTGCGCTCAGGCGAAGTATCCGAGAGCGACGCCGTCTCCGCTTGTTCTTATTGGATTCGGCGATCACTACGCGCGAGCCTGGGCGATTCCAACGTAACTGAGTTTCGCGAGAGCACGCTGTGGCTCCACCAGTTTTATGCCCTAGGCATTGAGGAAGAAGCCGTCTGCGAAGCTCAAGGCTGGCGCCAGGAGCGCCAGCATGAAATTATGACTCTCCTTCGTGACGAGTCGTCTAGTTCAGCAATTCACGACATAGCTGATCTGGTCCCCGATCTCCGCCTCACTCTGGTCGTCCTACCGCTGTCTGAGGACTGGCAACACAGATCTGGCGAAGTCTTCTTCGTGTCGCACTCGCTTCGTGCTAGTCCTGGCCCTTTTCGCTCCGCTTTAACAAGACTTGTCAAACTCCGACCCTCAGACAGCCCTGACTCGCCATGATGGACGACGTGGACGCCGAGAACCGCCGGATCGGGACCCATACCCCGGCGGAGAGCCTTCGAGTCAAGCGCACAGCAACGATTGGCGTCTACGGCTTCACGGCCAGAGCCTTCCTCGAGAAGCTCACCGGTGCTGGCGTGGGATTACTGCTCGACCTCCGCCAGCGCTGCGGCGTTCGGGGCCCCGACTACTGCTGGGCGAACTCGGCCCGGCTCCAGCGCGCCCTTGCCGCAGCGAGCATCGGCTACTGGCACGTGAAGCAGCTTGCTCCGACAACCGAGCTGCGCCAGGTCCAGTACCGCGAGGACGCCCGCCAGGGCGTGGGCAAGCGCAACCGTGTCGCGCTGGCACCCGAGTACGCCGAGCGCTACACCCGTGAAATCCTCGACGAGTTCGACCTCGGCGCGCTCGTAGCGGAGCTTCCGAGCGACGTCGCGAGCGCTCTTTTCTGCGTCGAGCGCGACCCGGAGGCGTGTCACCGCTCGCTCGTGGCTGAGCGGCTGCGCGGCGTGTACGGCTTGCCGGTCACCGACCTCCGCCCGGGATTTAGCCAAGGCGTCCCGCAGGGCTAGGTGACGTCCTTTCTGGACAATTCTGGGCGCGGTTCGAGGACGACAACCGCTGTCTGGTTCTGCCGGAGCTTCGCATACCCGTCGATGTCGTCACCGAACTCGCGCCATCTCGCCCAGAGCCGTTCACGCTCTTCACCTTCCGCAGCGCGTACGCTCACGGTGCGGCGCTGGCCGGGCAGTTGGGCTATGGCATCTGGATGCGCCTTCAGGTTGAGCCACCATGCGGGCTCGGCTGCTGCCCACCCGTTCATCGCCATCGTGATGATGTTCGGTCCGTCTTCGAAGTAGGCGAGGATGACGTGGCGCTCCTGGCCTGTTCGGCGGCCAGTCGTGGTCAGACGCATCATCCCCCACCGGTCCGGTCGCGGCCGCCGGAGCCCAAACCTGCCCCGACTGAACCTATAGAGTGCGCGGTGCACCACCCACGCGCTGCGAATGAACCAGCGTGGCGGGACTTTCGGCGGATTCTCAGTCATTCGATCCAAATCGCGCGCTCCGTCTCTTATCCGCTGCAGACCTGTACCGATGATAAGCACTGCCGAGGAAACGTGCCCCAATGCCGACACCCGTCAGAAGAGCCCCTTCGGGGACTTCAGTGCGCGGCCAACGACATCTTCGGACACCGTGAAGTTCAACTGCCCGAGTTCACCCCCACACAACTCACGCGTGCGCTGCACAGCGTCGAGAAAACGGTCCTGCTCCTTGCTGTCGATGATGCCTTCGGCGAGCGTGCGGAACTTGTTGATGTACTGCTCGCGCGTGAAAGGACGGGCGCCGAGTGGGTGCGCGTCCGCGACGGCAAGTTCGTCGTCGATGAGATCCCCGTTCGCGAGCGTAATGACAGCGCGGGCACCGAAGGCTTTTTTACTCGGATCTGACGCGTGATAGCGGCGGGTCCACTCTGGATCTTCCGCAGTGCTGATCTTGTGCCATAGCTCGACCGTATCGGGCCGCTGCGCGCGCTCCGGCGCATACGAGTGCTCGTGATGCCACGTACCGTCCTGAAGGGCCACGGCGAAGATGTACATCACTGAGTGGTCCAGGGTTTCGCGGCTGGCTTTGGGATCGAACTTCTGCGGATCGTTCGAGCCTGTGCCGATCACGTAATGCGTGTGGTGGCTGGTGTGTAGGACGATCCTTTTGATCTGCGAAAAGTCGTCGATCTTGGTCCGCATACTGCGCGCGAGGTCGATGACGGCCTGGCTCTGGTACTCGGCCGAATGTTCCTTCGTGTAGCTGTCGAGAATGGCACGCTTCGCTTCGCCGGGACTGGGCAGCGGCACTTGGTATTCCGCGTTGGGGCCACCGAGCAGCCACCCGATCACGCCGTCCTCTCCCTCCCAGATCGGTGACGGCGCGCCTTCGCCGCGCATCGCTCGGTCAACGGCCTCGACCGCCATCTTCCCCGCGAACGCGGGCGCGCACGCCTTCCAGCTGGAGATCTCGCCCTTGCGGGACTGCCTCGTCGCGGTCGTGGTGTGCAGCGCCTGCCCGATTGCCTGGTAAATCGTCTCCGCATCGAGGCCGAGCAGCGTCCCGATGCCAGCGGCGGCGGACGGTCCGAGGTGCGCGACGTGGTCAATCTTGTGTTCGTGCAGACAGATACCGCGTACCAAGTCGATCTGGATTTCGTAGCCCGTCGCAAGGCCCCGGATCAGGTCCGCGCCCGAACGTCGCGCGTGCTGGGCGACAGCGAGGATCGGCGGAATGTTGTCACCGGGGTGCGAGTACTCCGCGGCAAGGAACGTGTCGTGAAAGTCGAGTTCCCGCACCGCGACGCCGTTTGCCCACGCCGCCCATTCCGGCGAGTATGTGCCGTGCACACCGAAAACTGCCGCGCCTGGATCATAGGGATGCGCGAGTGCCTGAGCGCGGGCGTTCGCTACGGGCCGGCGTGTCAGTGATGCCGCTGCCACCGCCGCATTGTCGATGATCCGGTTGATCACCATTTCTTCCGTTTCGGCGGGGACCTCGACGGGATCGGTGGCAACTTCTGCGATCTTCCATGCGAGGTGTTCCTCACGAGGGAACCCCTCGGCAGAGGGACGGGTGCGCACGTGATGCGACTTCACAACACTCCTCGGGTCGGGTCCGTTACCGCACTCGGAATGCTCAAAGTATGCGTGACGTGCTAACCCTGGCGCAGAATGTACCGCTGAACCTTGCCGCTGGGCGTCTTCGGCAAATGCGGTACGAAATGAACGGTCCGCGGGTATGCATGCGCCGCAAACTTGCGTTTGACTAGCTGCTGCAGTTCGGCAGCAAGTTCGTCGGTGGCCTCGGCGCCTTCGCGCACCACGACGAACGCTTCGAGCACTTCCCCCCGAAGCTCATCGGGCATCCCCACAACGGCGGCCTCGACGACATCGTCATGCATGACCAGGACGCTTTCAACGTCGAACGGGCCGATGCGGTAACCGGCCATGATGATCACGTCGTCATCGCGGGCGGAAAAGAAGAAGAACCCGTCCTCGTCAACCTGGCCGGCATCGCCAGTCAGGTACCAGCGGCCGTCCGCCGTGAATCGCTGAGCGGTTTTCTCCGGGGCATCGACATAGCCGGTGAACCACAGCAACGGGCTGGCGTGGGTGTCGATGGCTACGCGGCCTGGCACGCCAGGCGCAGCGAGCACGTCCGAGTCCTCGGAAAGCACTGCGCACGACCAGCCTGGCAGCGGCTTGCCCATCGACCCGGCCGGGACGTCCTCGCGCAGCCCATCCGCCCACGCGTTGACAATGAACATCCCGTGTTCAGTCTGACCGTACTGGTCGCGAACCACCGCACCGAGCGTCTGCTCCGACCAGGCCACCACGTCCGGTGTGAGTGGCTCCCCCGCGGACGAAGCGCGGCGCAGCGAAACCGATTGGGGCACCGGCGTTTTGTCAGCGCGGAGGCTTCGGTAGACGGTCGGCGCGGCCGCGAAATTGGTGACACCGAACTGCTCCATCACCTGCCAGGTGAGTGGCGCGGAGAACCCGGCGTGGAGTAGCAGGCTGCGCACGCCAGCGGCCATCGGCGCGAGCAGTGCGTAGTACAGCCCATACGCCCACCCTGGGTCCGCGGCGTTCCAGAAGACGTCGTCGTTACGTACGTCCAGGCCGAATTCGAGGTACGCGTGGAACGACGCGAGAGCCCGCACCGGCACCGGCACGCCTTTGGGCGTGCCCGTCGTGCCCGAGGTGAAGAGCTGCACGAGACCACCATTCGCCCCGACAGCGACGGCCTCACCGCGCGGATCGTCCGCGTTGTGCGCGGTGAGCAACTCGTTGAAGTTCAGCCCAGCTGCCGTATCACCGCCAGCGACGACAACCTGCCACGGCGCATCAGCCGGAATGTCCTCGCTCGGAACGAGTTTGGCAACCTGGTCAGCGTCAGCAACCACTACCTTCGCGCCGCTTGCCTGAAGCCGGAACCCGATCGCTGGTGGTGCGAATGCGGTAAACAGTGGTACGTGCACGGCGCCGCGTCGCCAGATTCCAAGGAGGGCCACCACCAGGTCAGCGGACTTGCCCATCAACGTGGCAACGTAATCGCCGGGCTCGACACTCAGATCAGCCAGGGCCGCCGCGAAACGAGTGGACTGGTCGCGCAGGTCGCCGAATGTGAGGTCCGTCGAACTGAGGTCAGCCTCGATCACGGTGAACGCGACAGCCTCCGCCGGGTGGTCATCGCACAAGAGTTGCGCGGCACACGCATCAGGGGTGTCGTAGCGGTCCAGCAACGCCTGCACCCGGGTCGCCTGATCGGTACGTGCGTTGGTCTCGGAGCTCATGCGATCGGTCCTCTCCTCTGAGGTCAAGAGTCGACAGTCAGCTAGTCCCCCATCGTCCAATCTGAACGCAAAAGCCGATACCCCCAGATAGGGGTATCGGCTCGTGAACGTTGGCAGTACTGCTCCCTCCGCTCGCCTTACGCACGAAGGGAGCGAGGCGACAGCTTTAACTGAGTGCGCGTGACTTCAACTGCCGGAACTCGTCTTCCGTGATGGTTCCGGAGTCGAGCAGAGACTTAGCGTCAGCGATTTGCTGGGCGGGCGACGTGCCAGCGACGCCTTGGATGTAGGCGTTCTGCGCCTCCTGCAGACGCGTGGCAACCTCGTGCGAACGGCGGTTCATGCCGTCGCCCCGGAATATGAGGTACGCCAGCGCGGTGAGGAATGGCAGGAAGATAAGGAAAAGCGCCCAGATCGCCTTAACCCACCCTGAGGTTTCACGATCGCGAATCAGGTCTGTAATTATCGAGAAGAGCATGATTAGGTATGCGATGAACACAAAGCTCACCACGATGAGCCTGAAAAAATCCCAGAAGGTTTCCAATTCCCTATCCTTTCGGAAAGCCACGACGGCTAGTTTCTTTGAGCCTTGCGAACGCCTGACGGCGCGAAGCGATAATGCCCATGAGCGCCAGCTACACTGGGCCCCGCAATACCGTACTTAGCTACTGACCGGCACCAGCGCTGCGGTTAGGCGGAAAGGCCGTGGCAAGCATTGCGACCGCATTACCCGGCTGCCGAAACAGATGTGGTGAAATGCGCCTACACGACGCGCTATTGGTTTAGTACGCCTCTTATCCCGATTCTGCAGCCCTCCCGCTGGTGCCGAGAATGTGCAGGTCCACGCGCTGCACATTACTGATGCAGATTATGCCACAATGTGATCGAAAAGAATGTCGCTAGCGCGGCCGAATCGGGCAGCGCTGAGCATTCTCTACGTTGTCAGCGGCGGGAGAGTAGCCATGATCCTTCTTTCACGGGCGCTGAGGGCCTTGACTGAACCGGCGCGTCATGTGGTGCGGATCGCTGTTCGCGAGATCGTCGCGATCGCTCTGTCCGGAGTGGACCTCACAGAAGTCGTCTGTGAGCACCTTGACATCGACGCAGTGGTCGCGCGAGTTGACCTAGACAGAATTGTGAATCGGCTCGATCTTGACGGCATCATCGAGAGCGTACAGATAGAACCGATCCTGCGAAGAGTGCTGAGCGAGCTCGACATTCCTGAAATTGTTCGCGAGTCGACAGGGTCCTTGTCGTCCGGAGCGGTGTGGGATGTTCGTAGTCAGGGAGTGCGCGCGGACGATGCGGTCGCAGGTTTCATTGGACGGCTCCTCCACAGAGACGCACGAGTCCGGTCTGCCGCTCACGCAGTCGGTGAGGACTCCTTGTGAACCATGCTGCGCCCCACCGCCCGGCTGGTCTCGTCACCCGGACCCTCGCCGCGATGCTAGACATCGGCGTCGTACTCGCCATCATGATTGCGCTGTACGTCGGATGGGTGTTCATGCTGTTATTGTTCTCTCCCCGACGGTTCGAACTGCCCGTTCCGGGCGCGCTGATGTCGACGGGTTCCGCGATCGCGATCGCGATAATCTACCTCGCTACTTCTGCTGCCGTCACCGGACGCACGGTGGGCAGGGTCGCGATGGGACTGCGGATCGTCCTGCCTAGCGGACGGTTTCACCGATGGCCGCTCGCATTCGCGAGGGCAGCACTATGCGTGCTGTGCCCGGTGGGGTTGCTCTGGGCTGCAGTGGACCCGCAGCGCCGCTCCTTCCAGGACATTCTGCTGCGTACTGTGGTGATTTACGACTGGGAGCCCACAGCCAGAGACCTGCCGGGCTGAACACTAACGGGCAGGGCTGTAGTCATCGAGACTCGAAATGACTATCGGCCGTATGCCGTCTCCCGCGTCAGGCTCGTCGACGATTCCGTCTGGATCGACAAGGATCACTCGCTTCCCGTCTTCGAGAGTCAGGCGGCGCACCACTTCCAGGAACATGCGCCGCGCGACATCACTGATGCCGTGCACACGGGAGAGGTCGAAGATGACGTCATCGCCGCTCAGGTCAGCTTCGGCGACCTGCCGGACCACGGCTTCCGCACCCGCGAAACGGATCGACCCCTGCAGCCCGAAAACGTGCGCCGCGCCGTGAGGGCTGTGCCCGCGCAGCACCGAACGCCCGACAGGAGGAACTTCCATCAGGTGCAAGCCCATGTCCTCAGTGAGACGCTCAAACAATTTGACGCCACGCGTGGAGTTGCCGTGCGAATCTAGCCGTGGTGAGAACACTGCGATGCCCACCTGTCCGGGCAGTACGCCCAGAATGCCTCCTGCCACACCAGATTTCGCCGGAATACCGACTGTGGTCATCCAGTCGCCTGCGGCGTCATACATACCGCAGGTCATCATGACGCTGAGCACCTGCCGGACGGCTCGGTCACCGGATAGCCTGCGGCCGGTCACTGGTTGCACACCACCGTTGGCGAGAGTCGCGGCCATCATCGACAGGTCCCTGGTGGTGACACTGAGTGAACACTGCCGGATGTAGCCGCGCACCACATCGTCCGGGTCGGTCTCCAGAATGTTGTGCGTGCGCAACATGTAACCGATTGCGATATTGCGGTACGCGGTCTCGAGTTCGGAGGTGAAAACGGACTCGTCATAACTGAGTTCCCGGCCAGCGGCCATGCTCATGCGTTCACGAAACCGTTCGGCACGCTCGTCCGCGTTCTTGCCGTCCATAAACGAGTGGGCCGCGATCGCACCCGCATTGATCATCGGATTCCGTGGGCGGCCAGAGCTCTCCTCGAGTGAGATCTCGTTGAACGCCTCCCCCGACGGCTCAACGCCGATTTTCGCGAGCACCGTGTCGAACCCGCTGTCGAGCAACGCGATTCCGTACGCAAATGGCTTCGAGATCGACTGAATTGAGAATTCAACGTCCGCGTCACCAGCGCAGTATGTCGACCCGTCGGGTGTGGTGAGGGCGATCGCTATGCGATCAGGGTCGGCTCGGGCAAGTTCTGGAATGTAATCCGCGACGGCACCGCCATCGGCGTTGCGGCAATCGTCGAGCACTTCCTGCATGTAATCGGGAATCGGCGAGCGCATGGCGGTCAGCGTACTTGTCCATCAACGTTCCCGGAGCTAGCTGGTGACTCTGGAGTAGAGGCTGTCGCCGGAGCTAGTCGTCCGCCGCCATTTTGCGTGTACCGCTGGAACGCCGCGAAGGTCCGCACGCGCCTCCCATATATAGGTCGTCGGCCAGCGCCGGAACACCGGCAACAGCGTCGTGACCACACGCATCAACGGTGGTAGCCGCCTCGGACGCCAGCCTCGCGTGACCCCGAACGTCAATGTCGATACTTCGCCTCCCGTGCACGTCCATTCACCGGCGATGACATCGGCGCGGTCGCCTATCGAAACGGACCAAGTTCCTTTACGCGTCTCCCCCGGTGCGAGCAACGCAGGCCCGGGAGGCTCGGGCGAGAGGTGCAGGTGTGCGTGCGCGTCACCTCGATCGCCCGCGGCAAGCCATCCGTCACCGTCAGGCGGATTCACATTGACGATCCACAGGTCAGCCGCGTACTTGATCAGGTGGCGGTGGTGCAGCCGGGCACCTGGAAGCCGGCCGATCGTGGCGGTTGTTCCCGCGATTCGTACGACCGGGTCGACACTGGTGTGACGGACCAGATCGAACTTCCGCATCCATACGAGCATCAACGCTGTCGGTTGCTCAATGCCCGCACCAACGGGAGCAAGGAACTCCGCCGGGTGCCGTGGTGCGCCATCACGGTCGTCCACGATGATTTCGATTGACCGGCCCATCGTGTCTCGCAGCGCGATGTCCGCATGGACTCCGGCATCCGACACTTCGAGCACGGCCGGTTCGATATCCGCGACCGTCCATTCGCCGACACCCGCACCGATCCCGTATCCGATTCGGTCGACCTCCAGCCCGGCTTGCTGGTAGACATCGACTTTGCCGTCCGCGGTGCGGCTCATCATCACCAGGACGCCCGTGCCGTGTTTCGCGTCGTTAAAGTACTGGATTTCGATGCCTTGATACACGGGATGGTCGTGGATCTCGAAATTCAGCATCGCGGCGATAGTGTCGAGCTGCACGGAAATCGGCCACTGCGGGCTTCCGTTGTGAAGACTTCCCATGGCCTCATCGTGGTGGTGTTCGTCGGCGACGAACAGAGTCTTTGTGCTCGTATGCCGCAGGCGAAGGACCCGTGGCCGCGCAGGCGGTTTTAGCGAAACGCTAAATCGGCCTTTTCGGGTTACATCGGGGCACTCTGCCGGGCCTGCCAGGGACTTAGGTCCCTACAGCCGAGGAGTGCATACTCGTAGTTTTCCTACCATGGCCCCCGCAATTCTTCTTTCCGGTCTCACCAAAACGTTCGGACCAGTTCGCGCGCTCGATGCCCTTGACCTAGAGGTCCGGGCAGGTGAAGTGCACGGCTTCCTCGGACCGAACGGCGCTGGCAAATCGACCACACTGCGCATCCTTCTGGGCTTGCTGCGCGCGGACAGCGGTTCGGCGAGCGTGCTTGGGCTCGACCCGTGGAGCGATGCTGTCGAGCTGCATCGGCGCCTTGCATATGTCCCTGGCGACGTCACCCTGTGGCCGAACCTCACTGGCGGCGAAATCATCGACGTGCTGTCGCGGTTCCGCGGTGACGCCGACCGCAAGCGCCGGGATGAGTTGTGCCAGCGATTCGGACTGGACCCCACCAAAAAAGCGCGGGCATATTCGAAAGGCAACCGGCAGAAAGTCGCACTTGTCTCGGCGCTCGCGAGCGACGCCGAACTACTCCTCCTGGACGAGCCGACAAGCGGCCTGGACCCACTCATGGAAGCCGTCTTCCAGGATTACATTCGCGAGCTCCGCGCCGAAGGTAAGACCATCTTGCTCTCAAGCCACATCCTCGCGCAGGTGGAGGTGCTGGCTGACCGAATGTCGATCATCCGTCAGGGCCGTGTCGTCGAGACGGGCACGCTCACAGACATGCGCCATCTCACGCGCACCACGGTGCTCGCACGAACGGAAATGCCAGCGGCAGACATCGTAGGACTGCCCGGGGTTTTCGACGTGCGAGCCGTGGACGGCCGGATCCAGTTCGAAGTGGAGCGCGAGTATTTGCAGCCCACGGTGCGCTACCTGACTGACCTAGGGTTGCGTTCGCTGCAGGCCCACCCGCCGACACTGGAGCAGCTTCTTCTGCGCCACTACGACGATTCCCTCGACGTCAGCTCCGAGCCCCAGGAAGTCCCCGCATGAGCACCCTGGCCGGGGAGAGGCCCGCGACATTGCACCCGCCCCACAGTGTTGTGGAGCAGAGTCCGCTGACAGGCACGCTGCTCCTGGCACGCTTCATGTTGCGTCGGGATCGCGTACGTCTCCCTATCTGGATCGCCTCACTCGTGACATTTGTGGTGGGCTTCGCGGCGATGCTGCCCGGTGTGTACGCCGGCTTCGAGGAGCAGCAACTCCGGGCATCGCTGATCGGCAACCCAGGTACACGCGCGATGACCGGACCTGGATATGGTCTCGACAACTACACGTTCGGCGCGATGCTGGCTCTTGAATTCCTCAGCTGGACGGCAATATTCCTCGTCATCATGAGCATTCTCATGGTGGTGCGCCACACCCGTGCCGAGGAAGAAAACGGCACCGCAGAACTTCTTCGCGCAACGGTCATGGGCCGTCACGCGCCGCTCGCCGCCGCGCTTCTGGTCACGGCGGGCGCAAACCTGGTGATCGGTTTGCTTATCGCGCTGGGTCTGGGAGCACTGGGGCTCAATGGTGTCTCGTGGGGTGGTTCGCTCCTCTTCGGGCTCGCGCTGGCATCAATCGGTGTTGTCTTCGCGGCAGTGGCGGCGGTGACGGCGCAGGTGTCAGAAAATGCGCGGGCTGCTTCCGGACTTGCGGGGGCCGTGTTCGCGGCGAGCTACCTGGTTCGTGCGGCCGGCGACATGAGCCAGGTGGGCGGAAACGCGCTCTCGTGGCTCTCCCCTATCGGCTGGGCGCAGCAGACGCGCGTGTATGTCGATGATCGGTGGTGGCCGCTGCTGCTGTCAGCGTCGCTGATCGCGCTACTGCTGGTGTCGGCGTTCTGGCTCAGCACCAGGCGTGACGTAGCGGCTGGTTTGCGTCGGCCGAAAAAGGGCCGGCCCACAGCGTCGAAGTTGCTGGCTACGCCGCTGGGTTTCGTGTGGCGGATGCAGCGGACGAGCATCCTGTGGTGGGCGTTCGGTTTGACGGCGTTCGGTCTCTTCTACGGAACGCTGGCTGGCGAACTTGAGGACTTCATCGAAGGGCTCACCACCTTGGAGGACTGGATCGGCGCGGTGGGCGGGCAAGCGATGATCGACTCTTTCCTGTCCGTCATCGTGATGATGCTCGCCATCATTGTGTCGGCTTTTGCGGTGCTGTCGATCCGCCGGGTCAGGTCTGATGAGACTTCGGGCGGGCTGGAGCAAATCCTTGCGACGGGTGTGTCGCGCAACCGCTGGCTGGGCACCCATCTCCTCGTGACAATGGCTGCTAGCGCGGCGCTGCTCGTCCTCTCCGCGGGTGGACTCGGGCTGACCGCCGCGCTGGGGACTGGGGACCTCACTTTGTTTCCCCGGCTAGTCGTCGCGGGCATCGTGTATGCCCCCGCGGTGTGGCTTATCGCCGCGCTCGCTGTCGCGTTGATTGGCGCGTTGCCACGGCTGAGCACGCTGGTGTGGCTGATGGTGGCGTACGCGGGGATTGTCAGCACATTTGGTGATCTCCTCGGCCTGCCCTCTTGGGCGGGACGGCTATCGCCGTTCGGCTGGGTTCCACTGCTTCCTGCTGAGCCATTCGCGCTCGTTCCGATTCTGGTGTTGAGCGCGACGGTGGTGGTGCTCACCGGGGCCGGGATGTCAGCATGGTCGAGGCGCGACATCTCGGCTTGAGCTGAGCGGATCGTGAAGGATTTACCCTCGTCAGGAGGGAATTTCTTTCACGATTCCCGCGTGGACACCCACCGCCTGGAATAGATTTAATTTTCAATCAGTTGAGGTAGGGTGAAAGCCACGAGAGGAGCATCCGATGCCTGCTGTAACCGCCGATACGCTGACCCTCCCCCGGATCGCGGGCCCACAGGCTGCCGAGACAGAACGTACCGTTAAAGCAGTCACCACCGGCCCCCGCGGATACGAAGGCGAAGGCTTCCCCGTCACCCGTGCGTTCGCCGGCGTTCCCGCCGCCGACCTCGATCCGTTCATCCACATGGATCAACTCGGTGAAGTCGAGTACGCACCCGGCGAGCCGCGCGGCACCGACTGGCACCCGCACCGCGGCTTTGAAACCGTCACCTACATGATCGACGGCCGCTTCCAGCACCAGGATTCGCACGGTGGCGGCGGGGTAATCGAGAACGGCGCGACCCAGTGGATGACCGCCGGTTCAGGAATCCTCCACATCGAGACGCCACCGGCTGAACTCGTCGAATCCGGCGGCACATTCCACGGCGTGCAACTGTGGGTGAATCTGCCCCGCAAAGATAAGTTCCTCAACCCGCGCTACCAGAACCTCGAAGGCGCTCAGGTGAAGCTGCTGTCTTCAGCGGACGGCGGCGCCCTCGTGCGCGTGATCGCCGGTGACATCGCGGGCCACGAAGGCCCCGGTGCAACATTCACACCGATCACGTTCGCACACGCCACAATTCAGCCTGGCGCGCAACTTTCGGCGCCGTGGAACCCGGCCTTCAACGCGCTGGTCTACGTCCTTTCCGGCAGTGGCACGGTAGGCGCCGAAGGCCGTCCCATCACGCAGGGACAACTCGCTGTCCTCGGCCGTGGTGATCGCATCACCGTCGCCGCGGCGAATGCACAGGAAAGCCACCGGCCTGCGCTGGAAGTGCTGCTGCTCGGAGGGAAGCCGATCCGCGAACCCATTTTCCAGTACGGGCCGTTCGTCATGAACACCAAACAAGAAATCATCGAAGCCCTGCAGGATTTCCAGTCCGGGGCCTTCGGCCAGATCCCCACAGATGGGCTGCGCCCGTTCCACGGACGGTGACCCCAATGGATGTTCAGATCAAGCGCGCTGACGAGCGCACAACCCTCAACTTGGGGTGGCTCGTCAGCAAACATACTTTCCCGTTCGCCGGGAACTTCGATCTCCACCGCAACGGCCACGGCGTGCTGCTCGTCAACAACGAGGACGTCATGTCCCCGGGCGAAAGCTTCGACATGCACCAGCACAAGGACATGGAGATCATCACGTGGGTAATGAGCGGTGAAGTAGTACATGAGGATTCGACGGGCAACACGTTGCGAATACCGGCGGGCTCCGCACAGCGTATGACCGCCGGCACTGGCATCCGTCACTCTGAGCGCAGCGTTTCCCGCAACGGCGAAAAAGTTCACGTTGTGCAAATGTGGGCCGCCCCGGACACGAACGGGCTCGCGCCGCACTATGACCAGGCCGACTTCACCGCACAAATCAACTCTGGTGAACTGTTCATCGTCGCATCAGGCCTCGCGAAACACGCTGACGAGTCAGGAATTGGCATCAGCAACAAATACGCGGCGCTGTATGCGGCCCGTATCCCAGCAGGTCAGTCGGTGACGACCCCCACCGGTCCGTTCGTTCACGTCTTCGTCGCAGAGGGCGAGGTGCACATGGATAGCACTGGGAACCTCAGCCATGGTGATTCCGTCCGAATCACCAACGGAGGCGGACAAACCCTGACAGCACGGAAAGATTCTGAGATTCTCATCTGGGAGATGCACGCGCACTTCTGAGAGCGCCGGAAAGGAAAACTATGGCCAGCGACAACGAGACCGCAGTGGTCACGGTCAAGCACAACACCGAGCAGACTCGCTTCGAAATCTGGGTGGGCGACGAGATGGCTGGGTTCACCGAATACCGTCCGCGACCCGAGTTGCGCGCTTTCGTCCACACCGAGGTCCAGGACAAGTTCGGTGGCCGGGGACTCGCGATGCAAGTGATCCGCGAAGCTCTCGATGCGACGCGCAATGAGAATCAGCGGCTTCTGCCCTACTGCCCAGCCGTGCAGAAGTTCCTGGCCAAAAACCCTGACTACGTCGCTATGGTGCCGGAAGAGCGACGCGCCGAGTTCGATCTCTGACAGTGCCCCGGAGGAACCCGCTCACAGAACTGTCACTTGATCAACTGCGTGCCCGCACCAGCGTCAAGTGGCGCACTCACCCGTCCGATGTTTTACCGCTGTGGGTCGCCGAAATGGATACCCCGCTGGCGCCCGCTGTGGCGCAGGCGATCCGCGAAGCGGTCGATATCGGCGACACTGGTTACCCGGCGGGAAATGTATACGGCGAAGCGCTCGATGGCTTCGCCCGCCGCCGCTGGCAATGGAACGGCGTCGCGGCCGACCGCTGCACCATCGTTCCAGATGTGATGCTGGGGATCGTCGAGGTACTGCGTCTGGTCACGGAACCGGGCGACTCGGTGGTGGTGAACAGTCCGGTTTACGCGCCGTTTTACGCATTTATTGAGCACAGCGGCCGCTCCGTGCTCGAAGCTCCTCTTGGCCCGGATCTCCGGATCGATATGACAAATCTGGAGAGTGCATTTCAGAGCGCCACTATGCACTCGAGACGATCGGCGTTCGTGCTCTGCAATCCGCACAACCCCACCGGGGCGGTGCATACGAGGGCTGAACTCGAGCAGGTCGCTGAGCTCGCCCGCCGGTACGGTGTCCGGGTGATCGCGGATGAGATTCACGCCCCGCTCATCCTCGACGGCGCACAGTTCGTGCCCTACCTCAGTGTGCCCGGTTCCGGCGATGCGTTCTCACTCATATCAGCGTCGAAAGGCTGGAATCTCGCTGGCTTGAAGGCCGCGCTGGCTATCGCGGGAGAAGACGCCGTGCCGGATCTCCAGCGGATGCCTGAGGAGGTGAGCCACGGGCCGTCCCACGTGGGCATCATCGCGCATGCGGCCGCGTTCAACCACGGCGAAATATGGCTCGACGACCTCCTGGCAGGGCTTAACGCCAACCGTGCGCTCCTTGGTGAGCTGCTCAGCGAACACCTGCCGGCCATCGGGTACCGGGAGCCGGAAGGCACCTACCTTGCGTGGCTGGACTGCCGTCCCCTCGGCTTCACTGACGAACAGTCCCCAAGCGGACCGCGGACGTTCAGCGAAGTCGGTGGGCCCGCTGCAGTGTTCCTCGAAAAGGCACGGGTCGCGCTGAGTTCCGGGCATGTGTTCGGGACCGGCGGAGCTGGGCATGTGCGGCTGAACTTCGCGTGTTCACCTGACACGCTGCGCGAGGCGCTGTCACGGATGGGTGCGGTGGCCTGAGCGACACGGCGCCTCGCGATCAGTACACGTCGCGCACGTACCGCTTCTCCGTCGACAACCGCTTCTTGAACGCGAGCGCATCAGCTTCAGTCATGTGGCCGTGGCTGCGCGCGATCGTCGTGAGGGTGTCATCCACGTCTTTCGCCATGCGTGACGCGTCACCGCACACGTAGATGTGGGCGCCCTCGTTGATCCAGCGCCATAGTTCTGCCCCATGTTCGAGCATCCGGTCCTGCACGTAAATCTTCTGCCGCTGGTCTCTCGAAAACGCCAGGTCAAGCCTGGTAAGAAAGCCGTCGCGAAACATGTCTTCGAGTTCGTCCTGGTAGTAAAAATCGGTCGCGGACTTCTGCTCGCCGAAGAACAGCCAGTTCTTTCCACCGTGGCCGTCAGCGCGACGGTCCTGCAGGAAAGCGCGAAACGGCGCGATGCCGGTTCCAGGACCGATCATGATCATGGGTGTGTCCGGATCGTTCGGTGGCCGGAAGTGTGCAGACCGCTGCAGGTACAGCGGCACTGTCGTGTCGGCGCAGCGGTCAGCGAGGAACGTGGAGCACACGCCGCCGCGCTCACGGCCGAACTCGTTCTCGTACCGTACGACGGACACGGTGAGCTGGACCTCGTCGGGGCTGACTTTCGGGCTTGATGAAATCGAGTACAGCCGCGGCTGCAGCCGCTTCAGCACATCGAGCCATTCGATGACATCGGCGCTGACCGGGAACTCCCGGATCACGTCAACGGCCTGCTTACCCCAGAGGAATCGGTCGAGTTCGATCCGGTTGCCGGGTCGCGTCACCTTGGCGAGGGTCTTGTCACCACTGCGTTCATGCAGGAATTTCAGGAGCGCCGGAGTGACACGGCTGATGTCGAGGTGTTTGCGCAGCGCGTCGTGGAGGGGCATCTCCTTGTCATCGATCGTGACGGTGTGACCGGATTTCAGTCCGGTCGCCTCGAGCCACTCACCGATGAGAGCGTTGCTGTTGCGGCTGACGACTCCGAGCGCGTCGCCTGCCTGATAGGACACGGCAGCGTCAGCAAGGCTGAACCCGAACTGGCGGACTTCCTTCTCTGATCCAGTTCGGCTGAGCAGCGTGTTCGTGACGAGCGGCGCGGGCGTGGGCTTGTCGCGCGTGAACGGCTCGGCACGCACAACAGCAGAATTCGTGGCCGTCTTCGGTGCCGGCACCGGCGCATCCTGGTCCGGTCCAGCATCGCCCTTGAGTGACGCCAGAATGTTCTGCAGCCATTGCTGCGCGGTTTCGTGGTACTCGGGCTCGCAATCCACGCGCGTCACGAGCGGGGCCGCGCCAAGCTGCTTCAGCCGGGAATCGATGTTGCGGCCGTGGCCGCAAAAGTTGTCGTAGTTCGAATCCCCCATGGCGAGAACTGCGTACCGCAGCCCCTCAAGCGCTGGCGCGTTATCAGACTGCAGTTCTTCCCAGAAGCTGGAGCCGTTGTCGGGGGGCTCGCCGTCACCGAATGTGCTGGTGATGACGAGGAGCTTGCTGACGTTCGCGAGGTCCGCGGAGCTGAATTCGTCCATGCTGACCGTGCGCGCACGGTGGCCGTTCTTCTCGAGTTCAGCGGCGCACTGCGCCGCGAAGTCCTCAGCGTTTCCGGTCTGCGAGGCCCACAAAACGGTGACGGCCTCATCGTCCGCGTCTGCGGTGGGCTGCACATTTCCGCCCGAAGCTGGGCCGGGAACACGCGAGTACGTGCCCGCGAGCAGACCGTCGATCCACAACCGGACGGTGGGCGAAACAGGTGCCGTGGATGGCAGGACGGGAACTGTGGCCGCCTCGACGGGCGCGGCATTGAGCGCGGCGAAGAATCCCGCGAGATAAGTCTGCTCCGCCGTGTTCGGAGCGGGCGGAGTGAGCGATCCGAGGCCTGCGAGTTCAGCGAGGCTGCTGGCTGGGCGGTTGCTGTCCTGCGTTTCCGCTGCGGGCGCGTCCTGCCCGGCCTCGCTGATGCGGCGCAGGCTGACGGCACAGAACTTCAGCTCTGGCTGTAGTGACGCGCTGTCCACCGCGTCGCTGGTGAGCGCGTTGACGGTGACGTATTCGCCGTGTTCGTCGTTCCAGTGGAACGGGGCGAAGCTGGTGCCGGGGCGCACACGATCGGTGACGACGGCGGGCAGAACGACACGTCCGCGACGCGACGTAGCCTCCACTTTGTCGCCGTTGGCAATGCCGTGGGCTTTGGCGTCGTCCGGGTGGACTTCGATGAACGGTGACGGGTTGAGTTCGTTCAGTTTGGCGACCTTGCCCGTCTTCGTCATGGTGTGCCACTGGTGCTGAAGTCGCCCCGTGTTGAGGATCCAGGGGAAATCGTCGTCGGGCATCTCGGCGGGATCCATGTGCGGGCGCGGGAAAAAGTTCGCTTTGCGTGACGCTGTCGCGAACGCGAGACGAGGCTGTTCCCCATCCTCCGTGATGTGCAGGTGCTGGCTCACTCCGTCGTTGAGGTAGCGGATTGGGTTGCGGGGAGACGCTTCCTCATGCCCATCCGCAGGCGGGCACGGCCATTGCAGCGTGGTTTCCCGCAACCGTTCATAGGTGGCCCCGCGCAGGTCGTAGCCGGTTTGTGGGTTCGAGAACTGTCGAATCTCGTTGAAGACGTCTTCGCTCGACGCGTAGCGGAATCCGTCGGTGAAGCCCAGCGCCTGAGCAACGCGGCAGATCAGTTGCCAGTCGGGCAGAGCGTCGCCGGGAGCGTCTACTGCTTTCTGGACGAGCGTGAGGTTGCGTTCCGAGTTCACCATCACCCCGTCGGACTCCACCCAGAGCGCGGCGGGCAGAAGAATGTCGGCGTACGCGTTGGTCGCGTTCTCGGTGAACACATCCTGGGCGATGACGAGTTCGGCTTTCTCCAGCCCGGCGATGACGGTTTTGCGGTTCGCGATCGACGCGACCGGGTTGGTGCAGATGATCCACACCGCTTTGATGGTTCCGTCTGCCATTTGACGGAACATGTCGATGGTTCCGGTTCCGCTTTCGTCGCGGATGGTGCCGGGATCGAGCCCCCACTGCTTTTCGACGAACGTGCGGTCGTCCGCGCTGAACACCGCGCGCTGCCCGGGGAGTCCAGGCCCCATGTACCCCATTTCGCGTCCGCCCATCGCGTTGGGCTGGCCGGTGAGGCTGAAGGGGCCGCTGCCGGGCTTGCAGATTGCGCCGGTCGCGAGATGGAGATTGCAGATCGCGTTGGTGTTCCAGGTGCCGTGTGTGGACTGGTTCAGGCCCATGGTCCACAGCGTCATCCAGTTGCCGGCTTCGCCGATCCAGGTCGCGGCGGTGCGGATGTCGGCTTCGCTGAGACCGGTGATTTCTGCCACCTTGTCCGGCGTGTAGTCGGTGAGGAATTCGGGCATCGCGTCCCAGCCGTCGGTGTGCTCGGCGATGAACTCTTCATCGATGTCGCCGTTCTCGACGAGCAGATGCAGCAGCCCGTTGAGCAGCGCGAGATCGGTTCCTGGCTTGAGCTGCAGGAACAGGTCGGCTTTCTGCGCGGTCGCGGTTCGGCGGGGGTCCGCGACGATCAGTTTTGCGCCGCGTTTGAGCCGGTCGGCCATTCGCAGGAACAAAATCGGATGACAGTCCGCCATGTTCGCGCCGATAGCAAAGAAGAGGTCGGCGTGGTCGAAGTCGTCGTAGGACCCGGGCGGCCCGTCGGCGCCCAGCGACTGCTTGTAGCCGGTACCGGCGCTGGCCATGCAGAGCCTCGAGTTCGACTCGATGTGCACGGTCCGCAAGTATCCCTTGGCGAGCTTGTTCGCCAGGTACTGCGCCTCGATGGACATCTGCCCTGACACATACAGCCCGACCGCGTCGGGTCCGTGCGTGTCGATCAGTTGGCGCAGCCGCGTCGCAGCCTCGCTGATCGCAGCATCGAGGGCGGTGGGGACAAGCGACTCGCCCCGGCCCGGGCGCAGGTAGGCAGACGTCATCCGTCCGGGCGCCGCCATCATGTCGGCGTGCGTGGAACCTTTCGTACACAGGCGGCCGGAGTTCGCCGGGTGGTTCTTGTCGCCCGACACCTTCGTGATCGCTAGCTGCTTACTCGAGGGATTGATCGCGGTGTCGAGTTTGATTCCGCATCCCACGCCACAGTATGAGCAGACGGCTGTGGACTGCCCAGTGGACTTGCCACTGACGGTCACATCTCCGGTTGCTTGACTGTTCATGGTCCCGATGATCCCCTGCCGAAGCTGCCAGGAGTTTTTAGGAATGTTTCAGATAGATGACTTCTGCTGCACCGCCCGACGGTGTTCCGGTGAGAAATCCGGCTCCCTACGGCCCCGTAGACGCGTATTTATGGGAGATCCCGCGAAGTAGTGTGGTTGCGCCTACCATCGAGCCCGCAAGCAGCGTTATGCCATACCACCTATCTGAGGCAGGTTGTCCCGTGAACTCCGCGTCCCTCCTGTTCAACCCGACCACGTACAACCCTGAGCACTTCGACGATGAGACACGCGAACTACTCGCGTCGACGATCGAATGGTTCGAGACGCGGGGCCTGAGGAAGCTCACTGAAGACTTCCACAGAAAAGTCTTCTACCAGGAGTTTCTTGACTTCGTCGCGGAGAAGCAGCTGTTCGCGAAATTTCTCACGCCGGAGGGACAGCCTGGCGCGGTCGAGGGTGCGCGCTGGGATACGGCCCGCGTCGCGGCGCTCTCGGAGATCCTCGGGTTCTATGGCCTGAACTACTGGTATCCGTGGCAGGTCGCGGTACTCGGTCTCGGTCCTGTCTGGCAGAGCGACAACCCGGCTGCGCGCAAGACGACCGCGCTCTCGCTGGCGGAAGGCGAGGTCGCCGCGTTCGGCCTGTCCGAGAAGGAACACGGCGCCGACGTGTACTCGACGAGCATGCGCCTGACCCCCACCGATGAGGGTTACGTCGCCAACGGCGGCAAGTACTACATCGGCAACGGCAACTGCGCTCGCACCGTATCGGTCTTCGGGCGCATCGACCATGAGAACGACCACGAATACGTTTTCTTCCGCGCCGACTCCACGCACCCTGCCTTCGAGTTGATCAAGAACGTCGTCCCGTCGCAGATGTACGTCGCCGAGTTCCGGCTCAACGATTACCCGGTCACTGAGGACGACATCCTCCACCGCGGGGACGATGCTTTCTCCGCAGCCATGAACACCGTCAATGTCGGCAAGTTCAACCTGTGTTTCGGTGGCATCGGGCTCTGCACTCACGCCCTCTACGAGGCGATCACGCATGCCAGCAACCGTGTGCTGTACGGCAGCGCGGTCACCACAATGCCGCACGTCCGGACACAGTTCATCGATTCGTACGCCCGCCTGCTGGGGATGCGCCTGTTCTCCGATCGCGCGATCGACTATTTCCGTACCGCGAGCGCGGACGATCGCCGCTACCTGCTGTACAACGCGGTCACCAAAATGAAGGTCACGACAGAAGCCGAAGCTGTGATGGGCGGCCTCGGCGATATCGTCGCGGCGAGGGGGTTCGAGAAGGACAATTTCTTCACGATTGCCGTCAACGACGTGCGTGGGCTGCCGAAGCTCGAGGGTACGGTGGCGGTGAACCTGGCACTGATCAACAAGTTCATGCCGGCGTACATGTTCTCACCGGCCGACCTTGACACTGTCCCGACGCGACTCGAAGCCGCGAATGACGATTTCCTGTTCCGTCAGGGGCCAGCGCGCGGGCTCGGGAAGGTTCGCTTCCACGATTGGCGTCCCACCTACAAGGCGGCCGCGCACATCCCGAACGTCGCGGTGTTCCAGGAGCAGATCGATACGTTCGCGTCGATGCTGACGGAATCGACGCCCACCAAAGAGCAGATCGGGGACATGGACTTCATGCTGGCTGTCGGCCAGCTGTTCACCTTCCTCGTGTACGGGCACCTCATCCTCGAGCAGGCGAAGATCAAGGGCATCGACGACGTGGTCGTGAACCAGATCTTCAGCACCCTGGTCCGCGATTTCTCCTCCGGTGCGCTCGATCTTTATTCGAAGCCACTCGCGTCGGATGAGCAGCAGAAGCGGATGATCAGTGCGATCCGCCGGCCTGCTGCAGGCGATGACAGCCCTATTTGGGAGGCCATAACTGGGCTGTCCGGCGCGTACGCGATGCGCCCCTAAGTCGTTTCAGGGCGTGGTTTCCGGGTTGTGCTGACGCTGAACATGTGCGGCGTCAGCACAACCATGGCCCGTCGGCGGACTTCTAGCGCCTTGCGGAGGGCTTCGCTCGCCCAGTCATAGTGGGCGATGTCCGCCGCGCGCCGCTTCGCCTCTTTCCGCTTTTCCGGGAAGAGCACCGGGACCACGTTGACCTGGTACAGCAGCGCGATCAGCGCGGTCCAGTGTGTGTCTGGATTGCCGCCGTTCAGCACCGCGTCGCTCAGAGCCGTGCGCAGGCGTTCATGCTCGTTGATGTCAGTGACCTTCCAGCGGTCTGAGAGCGTCAGCCGGAAGTACTTGCGCCGTTCGTATTGGATGACGCCTCTTTCGGCGAGCACTGCGTACGCGGTCTGGCGCCACAGCTGGCCGTACCTGAACATGGCTTCCCGGACCGTTTTCGGTCGGCCGCCGAGGTTGCGCAGTGCAGTGTCGGTGACTGGGTCACCGATCGGGGTCATGTCGGTGACCCGGATTGTCCAGGTACGGGCGAATCTGCCGCGGGCTTTGACGCTGATGCGCCCCTGCTCTTCGAGTTGACGCAGTACCGCGGCGCTTGTCGCAAAGTCGCATCGCGCGTTGTCGACGAGGGGACGGCCCTTGCGAGGGTCAAGTAGCAGGAGGTTCAAATCCACAGCCAGCGAATCCACCGCTTCAGACTATTCGGGCTTCAGTCGGTAAGTTCCCGTTCTAGCGCAGTCGACATTTCCGCTGTAGTCAGGATCAGGGCAACGATGAAGTTGACCAGGTGATTCTTGCTGGTCGACAATTCGCCGCGCAGCCACATCGTGGCGACTTCGAGGCCTCCGCTGACCAGACTGAGCCCGGCTAGTTCAGCGTCAGACTTGGAGAGGTGGCGCGAATCCAGCAGTTCCATCGACTGGATGGACATGATCTGAGCGAGCGACCGGATCAGTTCGTCGCGCCGTGGCCGCAGCGCTTCCGAGGTTTGCGCCGCGATCAGTAGTTTCCCGCGCCGCTCGTCGGCGATGACGAAGTCGAACGCTGCCTCCACTGCCGCACGGACTTTCGCCCGGATCTCCGCTGGGGCGGCACCGACGGCGCCCAGCAGGTGTTCGACGCCCTGGGCCATTTCCTGTTCGAGGGCCTCAAGGAGAAGCTGGTCGCAGTCGCGGAAGTTCTCGTAAAAGTAGCGGTCGTTCAGGCGTGCCATGCCGCAAACACCACGCACGGTGAGCCTGCCTGCTCCCCCGTCTGCGACGATGTCGAGTGCCGCGCTGATGAGCTTTGCGCGTCGCGCGGTTTTGCGTTGCACTGCGGTTTCACCGCCGTACTTGCCGCCTGGAGTGTCCACGTCACCTTCCTGCTTTCGTACCGCTGTCGCAGACTACCCTCCCTCCCACTCCGCCGGGGTCGCGAGACATGACACCGGCCGCCCACCTCGCAGCGACAACTGTCAGGGCTGTCGCTGCGAGGTGGGCAGACAGTTAAGGGGCTGTGACGCCCGAGCCGATTGTCACGACTTTCGCCGCTGCCACGGAAGCTCGTAGACGTACCGCCACGCCGCTTCGAACGGGCCCTGCTGAAAGAATCGCAGCCAGACTGTGCTGAACACGATCAGCGCGGCACACATGGCAGCGTAGATTGCGAGAACGGGCCAAGGGCCGTGCGGTTCCAGTGTCGCCGCGAGTCCAAATCCCCAGCCGTAGAAGAGGATTGAGCCGACAATGTTCTGCCCGATATAGCAGGACAGCGCCATACGCCCGACGTTAGACACCCCCACGATCAGCGGTGATCCCGCCCGCAGACGGTCGACGACTATCGCGGTGAGCGCGATGTAGAACAGGGCCACAAGTGGCGGCAGTATGTAGCGGTCGACCATGAGGAGCGACGATCCGCCCGCGAGCCCGACCGCCATGTTGGCGGGAAGTGCGACGGAGCCGATAATCAGCATCCGCGTGCGCAGCTGCCTGCCGCGACTGCTGGCGTCGAATGCGCCCGCACGGTAAAGCTTCGCGCCAGCCAGAAAGAGCATGACGCTGTAGGGAATCACGAAGATCGCTTCAGCGCGGAGCATTCCGGCATTCTCCACCCTGAACTGCACCTGCTCCCACCATGTTCCGTCGGCAAACAGGCGCACACCTTCGGCCAGCACTGCCGGGTCAGGGGCGGTCGGCAGCGGATTAGCGAGCAGCGCGACCGTCACGAGGCTGACGAGCAGGACGTGAACGGTGCCCGCGGCGATCATCCAGCGGCGCTGCGCCTTGTCGCTCGTCAGGACGAGGTAGGCGACGATCATCGAGGTGACGGCGTACCCCATCAGAATGTCGAACTCGACGACGAGCAGGTAGTGCAGAATTCCGTCGAGCAGAAGTATCGCTGCCCGCCAGAGATACCGGCCGGGCCAGCGCTGTCCGCGCTTCTCCGCGGAACGTCGCTGAAGTTCGATTCCGACTCCGAAGAGGATTGTGAGCAGCGCGAGGAATTTGCCGTTGGCGAGCGACCGGAAGACCGCTTCGGCCCACGACGCCGCGCCGTCGAGAGGCAGGACGGGCTGCTCGAGCAGCCCGATAATTCCTGCGGGGTTCGCAAAGATCCAGATGTTGGTGGCGAGCGTGCCCAATATGGCGACTCCGCGCACGACATCAAGCAGCGGGTTGCGCTGCTTCGCGGACCGCCGCGTGGCAGTTTCGGCCGAGCTGCTTGCGAGCACCATGAGTATCCCTTCATCGACCATACGACTGTATTGGTGACCGATTGGGTCTACCATACAGATGTATGGGCCACGCTGGCAATACGAATGTATGGGAATCCGGGGAATCAGTGGACAGGCGCACACAACTCGCGGACATCGTCACGCAGATCGCTGCGGAACGAGGGCTCGACCACGTCAGCGTGCGCGAGGTGGCGTCAGCCGCTGGTGTATCGATCGGTGCCGTGCAGCACCATTTCCGCAGCAAAGATGCCCTGCTCCTCGCCGCTTTCCAGCGATACGCCGACACGCTCGGCGACCGCATTCGCGCGATGGATCAGTCGGGAAAGCCGCGTGACGTCGTCCGAAAGCTGCTGCTCGAACTGCTTCCCCTCGATGGGCCACGGAGCACTGAGACTCGCATGTTCATCGCCTTCGCCGCGCGGGCAATCGTCACCCCCGAACTCGCGCATGTCTACCACGAGGGACTCGGACAGTTGCGCACCGTCGTCACACACCTAGTCGAACTCGCACAGCAATCCGGCGACGCCGTCACCCACGTGTCCGCGGACACGCTCGCGCGCACCCTGCTTGCGGTCGCCGACGGCGCGACACTGCAAACCGTCACCTCTCCCGATGAAGGCGCGGTCACCCACGCTGTCGCTGAAATCGATGCAGCGCTGGGATTCGTCTTTCCGGGTTACTAAGCGCGCGTACTCGCAAAATTCAGTGGCGCTGAACGGGCGATGAGTTCTAGCCTCCGGAGGATGCACGATACGACTCATGGACTAAGTGACGAGCAAATCGAACAGTTCATCACCGAGGGTTATGTGCGCGTTGATCACGCCTTTCCGCGTCGACTGGCGACTCAGGGCCGTGCGCGCATGTGGCGCGATATCAATGCCGAGCCACGCGACCCATCGACCTGGACCGAGCCAGTCGTTCGACTGTGGGTGTACTGGCAGAAGCCGTTTCGCGAAGCAGCGAACACTCCGATCCTGCACCGGGCCTTCGACCAGCTCGCCGGAAAGGGCCGGTGGGCGAGGCGCGGCGCGCTGGGCACTTTTGTGGTGCGGTTTCCATCAGCAAAAGACCCAGGTGACACCGGATGGCATGTCGACGCCAGCTTCCCGGGCCCCAACTCCGGTCCGTCCGACGACGATTTCTCCGACTGGCGCGTCAACGTCACATCCCGCGGCCGGGCGCTGCTCATGCTGTTCCTGTTTTCCGACGTAAGCGATGACGACGCGCCGACACGCATCCGCGCTGGGTCACATCACGACATCGCGCGCCTGCTCGCACCAGCAGGCGATGAGGGGCTCGGTTTCGACCTCGATGTCAGCGTCAGTGAAGGCCGCCCCGAGGTTGCGGCGACGGGCCCCGCGGGCACCGTGTACCTCTGCCATCCGTTCCTCGTGCATGCCGGTCAGCCACATCGCGGCGCGACGCCCCGCTTTCTCGCCCAGCCCGGACTCGAACCGACGGCGCCTTTTTCGCTCGACCGCTCCGACGGTGCCTACGTGCCGGTGGAGATCGCCATTCGCCGGGCGCTGCACAGCTGAGGACCCTGCCGTTTTCAGTCATTGAGTGAAGTATCCTTCTCGCGTGGCAGCGCCCACTGACAGAATTGTGTGTGCGGTGCGGGCAATCGTGCTCGCGTCGGTCACTGTCGTGCTGTCACTGGTGCTGCACACCGCGGCTGGCGGGCACTCGTCCGATCTGCTCGCGGTCGTGATCCTTATCGTTCTCACCGCGATCGGTGCATACCGGCTGTCACGCGTGCCGATGACGTTCGGCCGTGCGGTGATGTTGTTCGGTACCGCACAAGCGGGTTTTCACGGCTTCTTCGACCTCACCGCCACACCTGGTCATGGACCGTCGCACACCAGCCATGCCGCGGTCGCGACCCTGTCGCCGGTAATGATCGGGGCCCACGTGCTCGCGACCGCGATCTGTGCCGCCCTCGTTGTGCATGGTGACCGGCTTCTGAGCGCACTGTGGTCGTGGCTGGCCGGGCTCTGGCAGTTCTGCCTCGTCCTGCCTGCTCCGTATTGGGCTCCAACGGCAGCCGACATCACTTACCGGCCTCTGGACTTGCGCCAGCTCGCCGCGCAAGCGAGCCGCGCGACCCGGCGTGGCCCTCCGCACGTGTTCGCCTAATCAGTCTTAACGCCCGTGGCAGGTCGCTGCGGGTGTCACTCGGCGCTCCTCGCGCGCGGTTTTCGACGTGCGAGGGCGTTCTTCACTCATTCCTGAAAGGCAACACCTGTGAATACGTCTACCCTCGCGCGGCTCGCCGCGGCCGGATCCGCTGCTGCCGTCCTCGCTCTGATGGTCCCGACAACTGCCGCGGCCCACGTCACGGTTTCCGCGAACACCACCGAGGCCGGCCGATACGCGGTGCTCACGGTCGGCGTCCCCCACGGCTGTGACGGCTCAGCGACCACGTCGGTTGCGATCCAGATCCCCGAAGCGTTCACCAGCGTGACACCGACCGTGAATCCCAACTGGGACGTTGAAAAGGTCATGGAGCAGCTCGACCCTCCTGTGGATGACGGCCATGGCGGTCAGATCACCGAACGGGTCGCGGAGGTCGTGTACACAGCGAACACGCCGCTTCCGGACGATCTGCGGGACACGTTCGAGCTATCCGTCCGACTGCCTGACGCTCCCGGCGAGACTCTGCACTTCCCCGCCATCCAGACGTGCGAGGAAGGCGAGACCGCGTGGACACAGATCGCCACTGAGGGACAGGACGCCGATGACTTCGACTATCCCGCACCTCTGGTGACTCTGACGGCTGCTTCGGCCGACGACGACACGGATGCCACCGCCGCCGCGGACAACGACACCTCGGGTGTCTCCGGAGTTTCGGTCGCGGCACTTGGCCTATCTGTGGTTGCGGTCGTTCTCGGCGGCGCCGCGCTCGCTCGCACCCGCCGCACCTAACGTGGCGCCCGTGATGCAGTCCCGTTCGCGGGCCGTGTCCGGGGTTGTGAAGGCCGCCGCCGGGGCGTTGCTGCTGACTGTCGCTGCACTGTTTTTTGCAGCGACCCCGGCTGCGGCGCACGCAGTCTTACTTGGCACCGATCCGGGTGACGGTGCGGTTCTCGACTCCCCACCGGACACAATCACACTCACGTTCAACGAGAACGTCGCCGTACCTCCAAATGGTGTGACCGTCCTCGACGCAACTGGCGACGCAGTGCGAAGCAACGCCATGTCGATCGACGCATCGGTAGCTGTCACTTTCGAGGGCGCCCTGAGCGATGGCACCTACATCGCCAACTGGCGTGTCATCTCGGCGGACAGTCACCCCATCAGCGGCGCCTTCACGTTCAGTGTCGGTGCACCGAGCGACACCGTCGCCGACGTGGCACCACCGTCCGCGGCGCCGGGCACCGAAGCGCTCACGGTGGGCACGCAGGCTGTGGTGTATCTCGGCGGTCTCACCGCTGCAGGTCTCGTGTTCTTTCATTTCTTCGTGACCGCGCTGACACGCGGCGGTATGCGGATTATGCGATGGTCAGCTGTCGCCGCGGTGTGCGGAATGATCGCCTATGTTCCCGCAGCGTATGTGTGGCAGAACGGTCTTGGGCTTACCTCCGTCTTTCCCTGGGAGGCGGTGCGGGACAGCTTCTACGCGGCGGGTTCATTCTCAGCAGCATCGATTGCGGCCATGCTGGGGATTCTCGGTTTCGCAGGCGCCGTTACTGCGACGAGTGTGGCCGCACGCAGCCCGGGACGAGTTCTGGCGGCCATAGCGTGCGGTGGCGCTGGGCTCGCTTTGGGTTCCCTGGTGCTGACCGGGCATACGCGCACATTCGGCCCGCCGGTTGTGTTGCTGACTAGCGACGCGGTGCACGTCACGGCGGCTTCGCTGTGGCTGGGCGGTCTCATCGGTCTCGCCCTGGTGCTCCGGGCGGGTGAGCGCGGCGCCGCGACTGCTGTGGTGCGTTTCTCCAGCATCGCAGCGGCCGTGCTGGCGGCTTCGGCGATCACCGGGGTCGTCATGGCGTGGCTGATTCTGGATTCCCTGCAGGCTTTGACCGGTACACGTTACGGCGTCACTCTGATGGTGAAGGTCGGCGCTGTGGCTCTTGTGGTTGTTCTGGCGGCGTGGAACAGGTGGAAGCTCGTTCCGACGGTGGGTTCCCGGCCGGATTCGTTGCTCCGGCTCCGCCGGATCGTGGGCGCTGAAGCAGTGCTGCTTATCGTCGTTGCGTCCATTACCGCGTTTCTCGTCTCCCAAAGCCCGACCGCGGTGCCACGTGGCCACACGGGGCAATACTCAGTTTCGCTCGGCGAGGCGACCCTTGACGCACATGTGTCGCCGTTGCGGGTGGGAATTAACGCGTTCGAGTTCACCCTTCGTGACGAGGACGGCCAGCCCATCGATGCGGTGAGCGAACCCGATTTGCGGGTGTTCATGCCCGATCCTGGTATCGGCCCGCTCTCCCCCTCCGTGACACAAACAGGGCCGGGACAGTACGAGGCAGTGCTCGACTTACCGTTTCCTGGCGAATGGGAAGTCACGGTCAGCGCCCGGCTTTCCCGGTTCGATAATCCCGTTGCGACGGTCACCGTGGAGGTGGCGGAATGACCAGTCCGATTCGGCGCAGCCTCACTCTGGCAGCAGCGGTGGCGACAACTGTGTTAATTGGGGCGATCGCGGCTGCGCCGGCAGCCGCACACGTCCTGGTCGACCGGGTAGAACCCGCTGGCGGCGGGGAAACGTCGGTGGTTTTCGCGTTCGAGCACGGATGCGAAGGCGACCCGACCGTCACGCTTGAACTCACTGTGCCCGTTGGCGTTGAACCCCGGTCGACTGACGAACCGGATGGCTGGCATGCACACATTCACGATGACGTCATCACGTGGTCGGGCCCGCCAATCGCAGATGGTGACCGTGCCGAGTTTGTGCTCACCTCGCACATCACGGGCGCACCCGGAGAGGTGTTTCTGTTCCCCACCTATCAACGATATGAGGGCGGATCGAGCTATCACTGGGCAGACGCGGACCCGTCCGCGCCCGAACCGGCACCGTCGTTCATCGGGACGAGCGCTACTGTGACACCCCCTCCGGCAACCACTGCAGGAGCGAGCCGCGGTCAGGCGATCACCGCGGCAGTGGTGCTTGCCGTCGCGCTGGCGGCTGCCGGTGCGGCGGCAAGACCGGTGAAGCGCGCAACTGGGTTGTAGCTGGCTTGTGACTGGCGGCCGGACGCTTCCCCCGCCCGGCCGCCAGCACGAGCGTAACACACAATCGAACACTAGTTCGATACATCGCCGACCTTGGCCTGGGCAATGTTCTATGCGATAGTGCATACAATAGACTTGGCGTCAGGTTTGTAGGCCGCCGAGCGCCAGAGTCACCCACCGCTGGATCGAGGAGCGCGATGCAACCGAAAAGCACCCCGAAAAACGACGCGCCCCCACCCACGACGGACGCGAGCTGGCAAAAGACCGCTTGCATCCTATGTGAGTGCAATTGCGGCCTGGAAGTACTCGTCCAGGATCGCGCTCTGGCGAAGATCCGCGGCGACAAGGAGCATCCGGGCTCCGCGGGATACACCTGCGAGAAACCACTGCGCCTCGACAAGTACCAGAGCACCCCGCACCGGCTGACCAGTCCGCTGCGCCGCCAGGCAGACGGCACCTACGAGGAAATCGACTGGGAAACAGCGCTCGACGAAATCGCCGCAAAACTTCTCGAGGTCAAGAACCGTTACGGCGGCGACAAGGTGTTCTTCTACGGGGGCGGTGGTCAGGGCAACCACCTCGGCGGCGCCTATGGCCGCGCCATGTTCCACGCGCTCGGCGCGACGTACATGTCGAACGCGCTCGCGCAAGAAAAGACCGGCGAGGGCTGGGTTGACCAGCTGCTTTACGGTAACCATACTTCCGGAGATTTCGAGAACACCGAAGTCGCAATCTTCATCGGCAAGAACCCGTGGCAGTCCCACGGCGTGGCCCGGGCCCGTCCCCTGCTGCGCGAAATCGCCCGCGACCCTCAGCGCGCCATTATCGTGATTGATCCCCGCAAGTCCGAGACCGCCGAGCTCGCCGACATTCATCTCCAGCTCAAACCGGGCACTGACGCCTGGTGCGTGGCCGCCATCGTCGCCACACTCGTTCAAGAAGACCTCCTCGACCACACGTTCCTCGCCGAACGCACCACCGGCATCGAGGACGTACTGGCGGCGCTCGCGCGCATCGACATCCCCGGCTATGCCCGCCGTTGCGGCGTGCCGGAGCAGCAGATCCGCGCAGCAGCCCGGCGCATCGCCGCTGCCGAGAGCGCTGCGACCTATGAAGATCTCGGGGTGCAGCAGTCCCCCAACAGCACGCTCGTCGCCTACCTGAACAAGATGATGTGGATTCTCACCGGCAACTTCGCCAAGCCGGGCGGCGTCCATATCCACTCCTGGGTCTTCCCCGTCGCTGGACGCTGGCATCCAGTACCCAGCACACGCTCCCGGCCACGCGTTCTCCGCGCACGCCGGGCGCTTGGGCTCACGGCGATGCGGTGGGCGGCCCCCGCACTCCGCCGGGCCTTCGCCGCGTCGCCGGGGAACACAATTACTGGCCGCCTGTCCGCACAGGTGGCTGACACAACGCTTGCCGCGTTCTTCCCCGCCGTGGCGGTGCCAGTTGCACGCAGAATCGCCGATGTCTTGAGCGGTTCCACCGCGCCGGAGACGACGCCGGTGACGGGCGCGCGCATCATCAGCGGGCTCATCCCCGCCAACTCGATCACCGAGGAGATCCTCACCGACCACCCGAACCGGTTCCGGGCAATGTGGATCGACAGCTCCAACCCAGCGCATTCGCTCGCTGAATCAGAACGGTTCCGGCGAGCGATGCGCGCCCTGGAACTGTCCGTCGTCGTCGATGTGGCGTTCACCGAAACCGCTCGCCAAGCCGATTACGTGCTGCCCGCCGCCAGCCAGTTCGAGAAACACGAGGCGTCACTCTTCACACTGCATTTCCCGCACAACACGTTTCAGCTGCGCCACCCGCTCATGCCGCCGCTGCCTGGAACGAAGCCGGAGCCAGAGATTTACGCCGCCATCATCGACAAGCTCGGCGCGGTCGATGAAGGACTCATCTCCGATCTCACCGCGGCAGCCCGCACCAGCCGCAGCGCCTTCGCGCTGGCGTTTTTCGCCGCCATCGAGCACGAGCCGCGGTTGGCCGGCCTAGTGCCCTACCTGCTGTACCGGAGCCTCGGACAGGTGCTGCCACCTGGTGAGCAGGCCACCGCATTGATCTGGGGTTTGGCGCACCTGTGCGCGATCGCACAACCCGACGCCGTCGCACGGGCCGGGTTCTCCGCATCCGGCTTCGCGCTGGGCGAGCAGCTTTTCGACGCCTTCACGAGCCGCCGCGAAGGCGTCGTATTCGCTGAGGACCGCTACGAGGACGCGTGGGGCTACATCCAGCACGCTGACGGCAAGATCCACGCGCGCATCCCCGAACTACTCGACGAGCTCGCTCTGATCGACGAGATCGAGCCGAGCTACACCAGCGACGAATTCCCCTTCACACTCTCCGTGGGCGAACGCCGATCCTTCACCGCGAACGTCATCATCCGCGACCCAGGGTGGCGCCGCCGCGACAAGCACGGCGCGCTGCGGATGGCACCGCAAGACGCCAAACGCCTCGCCATCGAGAGCGGCGCCCGCGTGCGCGTCGTCACGGAGGCAGGAGCTGCCGAAACGCCAGTGGAGGTCAGCGAGATGATGCAGCCAGGGCACATCTCGCTTCCCAACGGCCTCGGCGTCCTTTACCCAAATGAAGACGGCGAGGAGTCGCAGGTCGGAGTTTCGCCGAACACCCTCACCACGCTGACCCGACGCGACAAGTTCTGGGGCACCCCCTGGCACAAGAACGTCCCGGCCCGCATCGAACATTTGAGCCACCCTGCGAGTTAGTTACTGGCAGTTCACTTTTCCGGTGAAACGGGTGAGCAACGCGCGGCGATGTACGTCTTATGGAGGCGGCAGTGCGGAGGATCATCAAGGCAGGTGTCGGGCTGTTCGTGCGTCCAACTGACGCACGTACGACGTATCGTGCGCGAACGATTGCTGGTGAGTGCGTGACGGTGTCCGGCCCTTACCGGTGCTATCCGTCGGGGCTGGAGTACTACCGGGTGGAAGATGAGCCGCGGTTCGTGTTCGCCGGCCACGTGAAAACAGTAAGTCGGAACTGTGGCATCGCAGATGCTCTTCGCCCCCTCACAGAATCCCTCCGGTTCGCGTCGTAGTGAGAAACCCGAGGCTGGGCACGTACTTCACCAAACCGACTTTTCGTGCAGTAGCTTCATGCCGACTGTTTCCCGCCTGCCCAGGAGCGCCCCATGATCCCGCCGAGTCGGCCTGCCTTGCGCTCTGCTAAAAGGTTCACAGCCGCTGCCACTCTCCCGTTCGTCGCCCTCCTCGCCGCGTCATGCGGGAATTCGTTCGGCGACGCAGGGGACGCCGAAACCCGTGCTTTCACCCATTCGCAGGGTGCTACTGAGATACCCCTCGACCCTCAGCGGATCGTCACGACAACCGATCAGAATGCTCTGTTGCCGTTGCTCGAACTGGGGATCACTCCAGTTGGCAGCGCCGGGATCGAACTCGACGGCGGGCAGATCCGTTTCCGCCGCACCGACGGTTACGACACCACATCGGTCAAGCCCGTAGGGGCCTACGGCGCTCCTAACCTGGAGAAAATAGCGGCCCTCAACCCCGATGTGATCCTTGGGTATGAGTACGACAGCGACATGTATGACGACCTGTCCGCGATCGCCCCCACTGTGCTCATACAGGTGTTCGATCGCCCTCTCGATGATGCGCTACTCGAGTTCGCTGATCTTGTCGGTGAGAAAGCTCAGGCTGAAGCGCTGCAGGCCGACTTCCGCGCCCGCGTTGACGACTTCCTCGACAAACTCGGCGACCGGAAGGACACGCTTTCCATCTCACTCGTCAGCCAGTACGAGCCCGGCCAGTTCAACCGGGTCGATATCGGCCAGGCAACCGGAACCGTCATGCAAGCACTCGACCTGCTGCGGCCTGCTCCCCAGCAGGGCCCCGGCGACTTCGAGGATTACAGCATCGAGACCCTCGGCCAGCATGACGCCGATGTGGTGCTCGTGTTCGACTACTCCGACGATGACGGGCAGCGTGCAGACAACCCGCTGTTCAACTCCCCTGTTTTCGCCGAACTCGCTGCGACAAAAGCAGGGCAGGCCTACGTCATCGACGGCGCCACAACCGTCGGCGCAGCGTGGGGCAAAATGACCGCGTTCCTCGACGAACTCGAACGCATCCTGCTCGCCGAGGACGTCCGGACAGACGTCGTGATCGAGAACTAGCCTTTGGCGTCGGCGAGATTAGCTCAGTGCGAAAAAGCTGCCGAAGTCGATACAGAGCGAGCCTGTGCAGCCCGGATCGACAGGAGGCTCTTCCAGCGCGGTGTAGACGATAGTGACACGAGGGGTGTCGCTGGCTGACGCGACGCCAGTGACGTCCCCGAGTGAGGAGCCGCCCCCGCCACCGCCACCGCTGTCACCGCCGAAAATGCCACTCCCGCCACCGCCGCCACCGTAGAGACCTCCACCGCCACCACCGCCACCGAAGCCCTCCACTACAAAACCGCCCGCCCCACCGGCACCAAGGGTTCCCGCACTGCCTCCTCCGGGATCTCCCCCAGCGCCGCCAGCCACCGCGGTCCCCGCGCCGCCTCCGCCGCCCCCGCCGAAGCCAGTGCCGTCGCTACCAGGCAGACCGGCGTTGCCGCCATTTCCGCCATCACCCACTCCCCCCGTTCCGCCGCCGCCAGCGGCGATAACGAGGCGGGAGGACAGATCACCGGGGGCGGTGCGCACATCGGAGGCACCGCCCCCACCGCCGCCGCTAAAACCGCCCGCAGCGCCGCCGTTGAATCCGCCCGCAGCGCCGCCGTTGAATCCGCCCGCACCGCCGCTGCCGCCAGTTGCACCGTTGCCACCCACACGTACGTACAAGGTTCCGGTGAGGCCACTCAACGTGCTTTCCGCGGTCCCACCCAAACTGGAGAAAGTGTTAATAGTGTTTCCGCCGCGACCACCGATGGCCGTGACAATGAGCGTGTCCACACCGTCGGGAATGGCGAACACGTGCTGGCCAGTGGTGTCATACACACACGTGACCTGAGCACCTGCTTGCGAACATTCAGCAGGCAACTGAGCAGCCGCCGCACCCGGAAACGCAATCGCCGCCGAGGTGAGGACACCTACGCTGCCAACACCAAGAGCGGCACGGCGCAACGGACGCTTCGAAGACCGCGCGGTCGTATGGGCTGGTTGCATGACGGTACCTGCCTCGCGGAGAACCCAAGCGAAAGCCTGAGAATGTGATGAGAGTAACAGCATTTTCCCGTGCGCAGCCGGCGAATGACATAAGAGGAAGCGATCTTCCTTTAACTTTGCGGGCTGTTTCGACCTAGAATTTCGCGAGAATTGCAACCATTTTGACGCCAAAACTTCCAAAACCGGACATATTCGGGCAACTTTCTGGAAACGAAAGTGTGAGTTGTTCGAGGTACGCCGCTTTTCATGCAGAAAGTGCAATTGTAGCGGAATCAGCACCGAACGGTAACGACGTGATCAAATCTATGAGGATGCCCTCATAAGTTGCTCTCAGGTCGGTTAAATCACTACCGGGGCGTGAATGCACCCGCGCCTACTAATCGCACCACAAGGAGTGGAACTATGCTCGCAACTATTATCGCCGCATTAATCGGCCCCTCAGCTGACATTGCCAATTGGGGCGCCTTCTTTGACGGCTACGGCACCTACCTGAGCGGCCAGTCGGATCTTGTGTCGGTCCTATCCGGCGGTCATGAGGTCTACCAGGAGTGGGATGGCGAGAACTGGGTGAACGTTGACCAGACGCACAACCAGCCGATCATTCCGTGGAACCCGGGCAGCAACCCTGGCGGCGGCAGTGACCCGATCGCCGACATCCTGAGCCAGATCTTCCCAGCCGCCTAATCTGCCACCTTCCACAAAGGCCGTGTGACTGTAACCAGTTTGGCAATTCGCTGCCATTTCGTTACATGTCCCACAAATAGACAAATCCGGGGAGGTCCCCTAACCGCCTCCCCGGATTTGTTAGGTCCGGACTATGATTTCCGGTTGTACAGTCGCATCGACAGCGGCCCGAATATCGCGATGAAGACCGCGCACCAGATTCCCACTGCTGCCAGGTCAGCGAATTCTAGTGAACCACCCATGAGGCCCCTGATCGCCGTCACAATGTGACTGATCGGGTTCACATTGACAAATGCCTGCAGCCAGCCGGGCATTGTCGCTGGATCAACGAAAATGTTGCTCGCAAATGTCAGCGGGAACAGAATGAACATTGATACGCCCATCACTGCCTGCTCTGTGCGCAGCAGCAGCGCCAGCATCGTCCAGATCCACGACAAACTGAACGAGAACGCCAGCAGCAACACGATCGACAGCACGACACCGACGAGACCGCCGCTCGGCCGGAACCCGATGGCCATGCCGACGAGCATCACGATGATCGACGCCAGCGTGTAGCGCACCACATCACCGAGCAGTGCCCCCACTAGCGGTGACGGCCGCCAGATCGGCAGGGACCGGAACCGGTCGAACACGCCCTTCTCGATGTCCTTGTTGATCGTCAAACCGGTGTACATGGTGATCATGACGACCGTCTGTACGAGAATGCCCGGCAGCAGGAACTGCACGTATTCGCGTGGCGACCCCGCGAGTGCACCACCGAAAAGGTAGGTGAACATGAGGATGAACATGATCGGGAACATCGTCACGTCAAACAGCTGTTCCGGCACGTGTTTGATCTTCAGCAGCGCCCGATGCCCGAACGTCAGCGACGTAGACACTGAACCCGCCCGTGAAGGCCGCGGTCCCGGAGCGTGCAGCACGTCCGCGATGACCTTTGGCGTCGGTGGCGCATAGTCGACGCGTTCTGTATTTGTTGTCATCGGAGTGCCTCCTGGGCCGCTACGTTCTCAATTCCTTCACTGGTGCCGCTGCCGTTCGTTTCCGGATCAGCGGGCTTCCCGGTCAGCGCGAGGAACACTTCGTCAAGGCTCGGCTGGCCGAGCGCAAACGTCGTGACATAAATACCCGCATCGTGCAGCGCTGGCAGCGCGGCACCCACTGTTCTCGGTTCGTTGACCCGGGCTGTCATCGCCGACGGATCCGATTCGAGGACGATGTCGACACCCAGTACCCGCTCCAGCACGCTCGCCGCGTTAGCCCGCTGCGCCGGGTCGGCGACCCGAACATGCAGAGCACCTGAACCGACCGATGCCTTCAGCTCACCCGTCGTCCCCTCGGCAATGACTTTTCCGTGGTCGATCACCGCGATGCGGTCCGCGAGCTGATCCGCCTCGTCGAGGTACTGCGTCGTCAGCAGCACCGTGGTGCCGCCTTTGACGAGAGCGCGGACGATCTCCCACACCTGATTGCGGCTGCGCGGGTCAAGTCCGGTCGTCGGCTCGTCAAGGAAAATCAATTCCGGTGTGACGATGATGCTGGCCGCGATATCCAGCCGCCGCCGCATACCGCCCGAATAGTTCTTGACCTGCCGTTTCGCAGCCTCTGTCAGCCCGAACGCGTCAAGCAGCTGCGCGGCACGATCCCGTGCGGCCGAGCGTGAATACCCGTACAGTCTGCCCAGCAGCATCAGGTTCTCGGCGCCGGTCAGGTCTTCGTCGAGCGAGGCGAACTGGCCGGTCAGCGATACCTTCTGGCGAACCGAATCCGCCTCCGCGATCACATCGTGCCCGAGTACTCGCGCGCTGCCCCCATCGATCGGCAGCAATGTCGCAAGCATCCGGATCACTGTGGTCTTTCCCGCGCCGTTCGGCCCCAGAACCCCGTAAACACCGCCACGCGGCACCGTGAGGTCGACGCCGTTCACAGCGACGTTGTCACCAAAACGTTTGACCAGCCCTCGTGTTTCGATCGCCGACGCCGACGCGTGTTGTGACAGTTCTGACTCTGTCATCGCGCTCCCCTTTACATGCCCGCCCCACGGCGCGCTCGATCTTTCGTACTTTGATGTACAGACAGTCCTATAGAGAAAAACTCATCGCGTAAACCGAATATTTCACAGGTTGTCTTGACCTGGCTTGTCCGAAAGTGCTCAGTTGGTCGTGACTTCAGCTCGCTGCCGCAACAAGCCGACGCCGAGGGTCAGCAGCCCCGCCGTCAGCAGCACTGCACCCACATAGGCGAGGTTGATCAGCGCATTCGGGCTGGTGTCACCGGGCGCTGGGACGGACAAGAAGAATGCCACCGGCAATAGGATCGCTGACGCCGGGATCGCATGGCGAGCAAACGATTTCGCCTTCGATGACAGCGCGGCTTCATCGACGTACCGCAGCGTGACCAGGGACAAGAGCAGCAGCACACCCGCGTGCGCGTGGCCAGCCCGCCACAAATCCTGACGCAACGGGTTAGCCATGTACTCGGAATCCCCGACGAGCATAGTGAGAATACTCGCGCCCCCGAACACGACAGTGGGCAGCACGATCAGCAGAATACCGGCAATGCGGCGAGATTCACGGCTCATCACGCCTCCCTAGGATTGCTGAGCCTGGAGTTAACGTTACAAGTGGCCTTCTTCGGCGTCTAACGATTTACGGCGCTGGGCGCGAGGCGACCGACGATCGCCGGTGCCTCCTGGACGAGGCTGTCGTCGGTCAGCGCCTCGACCATGAAGAGGGCGAAGTCCACGCGTCGCGTCAAGTTGCTTTCGAGAACTGGATCGCCGACGTGGCGGCTCCACACAGGCAGGCCCTGGCTTTCGCCTTCCTCCAGGTCGCTGCCGCGGACGACGGTCCATTTCCGGTCACTGGCGAATATCCGTCGGCACGCCTCCACCTGGTCATCGATCTCGACGGCGCGCACGGCGCGCGCCAGCCAGGTGATGAGTTTTACGGCTGCCCGGAATCGCCAGGAGTACGTGTCCTTGCCATCGCGGGCGATGTGCCAGCCGCACGAAAAGATTAGCCGCGCATCGGGTTCGGCATAGTCGAGCACCGCTTGCGCCGTGCCTGACGAATATTGCTGGATGCCCCAGGGCGCCAGGACGGTCAGCACGCCGTCGCATCCGGCAACTGCCTTGCGGATCACTTCTCGGTCGTTCGTCGGCCCCGGAATGATCGTGATCTGGTCCGCGAACTGGGCAAGCTTCCCGACGCTGCGTTCACGACACACGCCCACGACCTCGTATCCGCGGTCCAGGGCGTGCTGAACCATGTATCGCCCGAGTTTCCCCGAGGCGCCGACGATGCACACCTTCTTGTTGGTGTTCATATCCCGCTGCTTCCTGTGTCGAAGGCTTAACTTACGTTGTAAGTCAAGCTACACTTACGGTGTAAGTACGTCAACGGGAGTTTGGGAGACAGCACTGATGAGCGGGCGCACTACCGGTAGACGAGGGAAAGCGGAGCGAGCGCCGCTCAACCGCGAACGAGTCGTCACCGCAGCAATTGCGCTGGCCGACGAGAAGGGCGAAGCCGGGGTCACCATGCGCGCCGTCGCCGCGCGACTCAGCGTGGAGGCGATGTCGCTGTACAACCACGTCACAGGTCGCGACGACATACTCGACGGAATGGTCGACGCGGTATTCAGCGAGATCGAACTGCCAACGTCGGGGAGCGGGTGGAAAACAGCCATGCGCGACCGTGCCTACTCGACGCGCGCGGCGCTGCTGCGGCACCCCTGGGCCGTTGGCCTCATGGACTCACGCAGCCAGCCCGGACCTGCGACGCTGCGGCACCATGACGCCGTTCTCGGCGCTCTGATCGAAGGCGGCTTCTCAATCGGGATGGCCGGACACGCCATCTCCCTGATCGACAGTTACATTTACGGGTTTGTCCTGCAGGAACTCAGCCTGCCGTTTACCAGCGACGCCGAACTTGCCGATGTCGCCGGAGACATTCTGCGCGACCTGCCGGCCGACATGTACCCGCATCTCACGGCGATCATCGCCGAGCGCGCCAGCGGTCAGGGCTACGATTCCGCCGACGAGTTCGAGTTCGGCCTCGCCCTCATCCTCGGCGCCCTGCCCCTATTGCCCGCGAATCCATCTACGGAGGTCAACACAACCCCTGAAAATCGAGGGGTTTAGAAGACCTGCGCAGATAGATTTGCGAGGGTGAGCTAATTCAGCGACGCGTCCCAAACACAATGAGGTACGGCCGCGGCTGATGGATCCCCTCAGCGGTGCGATACCCCTCGAAAAAGTCCGCAAAATCTCGGTGCAGTTGCTCGCGACGTTCGGGCTCCAGGTTCGCCGCCAGCGTCCGCGTCGGCCCGTAGACCGTGGAGAACAACTCCCACACCTCTTCGCCCGAAGAACCCGTCTGCGGCGCGTCCCCCGTTTCGAAACTCAATTCGAACGTGTCCCCCAGCATCTCCTCGACATATTCGCGGTTGCCCCAGGTGAAGGCAGACCCTGCCCCGGCCGGCGGGGGCGGCATGTACTTCGCCATCACCTTGAACATGTCGACTACGCCGCCTTCCGGACTCCAGTTGCCGAGGCCCAGACGTCCGCCAGGGCGCGTCACCCGTGCAAGTTCCTTCGCGACGGCCTTGTGGTCAGGCGCGAATATCGCTCCCACATTCGACACAACCACGTCGAACGCGCCGTCCGCGTAGGGAAGGTTCTCCGCATCGCCGACCTCGAAGTCGATCGACAGGTTGTCTTCCTTGGCGAGACGTTTCGCCGTCTCAATCAGTGCCGGCGCAAGGTCGATACCGGCAACCTCCGCGCCCGTCCGCGCAAGCCGCGTCGCGAGAGCACCGGTTCCCGTCGCGACATCCAGAACACGTTCGCCCGGGTGGGGCGCCACGGCGGTCGCGAGATGCTCAAGCAGTGGTGCGTAATGTTCAGGAAGGCGCTCGTACGGGCCGGTACCCCACATGACGCTCTGCTTCTTCTTCAGTTCCTCAAATGCCATGGTGACTCCTCTGTTGGGACGATGCGCCTTGATCGTGCAGCCAAATGCGCGTGACCGATAGCCACCCCAGGGTGAGATGAATTGCCCCTTCCGAAGCAGCCATGGCGGTGTTAGTGTCAGGCTGTGACTGCCGGGTCGGCCAAGAGCCATGAGCGAGAGAGGTTCCCGGCTATCGCGTGACCTTCGGGCGGGTTCGCGGCCCGCCGTCCCCTTGGGTAATTCAACGCATTCTGCACACCCAAGGGAGGATCTATGTCTTTTAATCAGCACGTCATCGATGAATTCCGCGCCAACGAAGGGCGCGTCGGCGGGCCGTTCCAGGACGCCCGCCTACTCCTTCTGACGACGGTCGGCGCACGCACCGGCCAGCGGCACACCACGCCCGTCGGATATCTCCAGAACGGCGACGGACGGTTACTCATTATTGCCTCAGCCGCCGGCTCGCCCCGTCACCCGGACTGGTACATCAACTTGCTGGCGAACCCGCACGTCACGTGTGAGACCGGGCCGTTCGTCTTCGAAGCGTCCGCCGAACGACTCGCCGGCCCCGAACGCGACGAGGCGTTCGAGCGGGCGTGCGAACACGACCCCGGCTGGGCTGATTATCAGGCCAGCACGACGCGTGTCATCCCCGTCGTCGCGCTGACGCCCCTAAGCGGCGGTCCTGCCACCGACTCGTGGTCCGAATCGCTTGTGCTCGTACACAACGCTTTCCGCCGGGAACTGGCGCTGATCCGGAAGGAGTTCACCGAAGCGGGACCGCGTCTGGGTGCCCAGTTGCGAATCAACTGTTTAGCACTGTGTCAGGGACTGCACGGCCACCACATCATGGAGGACAACGGCATCTACCCTCTGATCGATGCGAATCGTCCCGAACTGGCGGACGCTATGACACGTTTGCGTGCTGAACATTCCGCGCTCGCAAAGCTTCTCGAAGAGTTGCAGGCTTTCATTTCGAGGGCAAACGCTGATCCAGTTGCCGCGCGCGCAGAGGTCGACAGGCTTTCCGCGGCGGTCGAGGCTCACCTCGACTATGAGGAACAACAGCTGCTGCCCGTACTCTCCGCTGGAATCCATCTGCACAGGTCAACGTAATCCCCAGAAATCCCTGGGTTTTGATGACTTCCGCAGATGGATTCGCGAGAGGGTGGCTAGCGGCTCGACGTTTCGCCGGCGAAGTCTTTGATGATCGACGCGACTAGCGACGGATCAGTCTGGAAAGCGAAGTGACCATGCCCTTCGAGCGCGCGGACCTGTGTGTCCGGGAGTGCAGCGGCTGCTCGTGCCGTTGTCACCCGAACTGCCGCAGGTGTTTCGGTACCCGTGAGGATGAGGGTCTTCGCGGTTACTCTGTCGAACTGTCCGCTCCGATATACCCAGTCTTCCTCGGCGCGACACTCCCGCGGGACCGTGGGTGCCGCGGCAAGTCGTTTTGGCCACAGTGGACTGTCACGCATCGCACGCACTTCGGCCTCAGTCATCTCCAGAACCTCGACAGCGACCAAGCGGATTGCCGCCTGCCTGTCACCTGAGGCGAGGGCCTTTTCCACCGCAGCGACGGATCCTCTCGGATACGCAAGACCAAAGCTCGGTTCATACAAGATGAGTCCAGTGACGTTCTCAGTGAGAGTGCATCCGCCCATCGCGCAGTTGGCGCCATAGCTGTGCCCCCAGAGCGTGACGTGCTCGCTTTCTCGCGCCGAAACGGCGTCGACGACGGCGGCAACATCCTCGAATTCCCGTTCCATCGAATAGTGGGGTCCGTCGCCGCTGGCGCCAAAACCGCGACGGTCCATCGCGTACACCGTGAGGTGATCCTTAAGCAGCGATATCAGGGGATCGAACCGCGTGTGATCGCAGAGGGACCCGTGCACCATCACGAGCGGCGGCCCGGTCCCTTCACGCCAGACAGCGAGGCGTGTGCCGTCCCGAGATTCGACGTCGAGCATGGGTTGACCGTAGACCGCCAAGTCGACCCTCACCCACCGAATCCATCTACGCACGTCAACGAAAAAGCCGATTTTGGTGGGTTCTGTTGACACCCGTAGATGGAATCGGGAGCGCGGTTGTCCACAGGATGCAGTTATCCACAGCGCTCGCTGAGAATTATTTCGCAACCCGGTCGCATGTCGCGAAGCTATTCACACGTGGCACGCCTGAGAAGAACGCAACTTCCGCATGCGATACAAACGGCACTCGCCGCCGGGCAAGGAGTGATCAGCGCAGACAGACCGAAAGCACGCCAGTACCTTCACTCCCTGTGCCAGCGGGGTTTATTACAGCAGTTGGCGCACGGCCAATACACTGACCCCGAACTTTGGGAGGGGCTGAACGACTGGGAACGGTTCGCGCTCGTGTCGCGCGCCTACCTGCGGTCGTGTGGCGACGATGCGTACCTGAGTGGGTGGTCCGCGGCAACGCTGAATGGGCTGCCGCTACTGGGCCGGCCACCTCGGTTGCCAGAAGCGGTACGTCCGGGGCAGAAATCGGAGGGCACCCAGAACGGTCAGCATGGTCGCACGCGCCGCGAGCATGTTCCCGGCCAGCACCTGCGCGACTACGACGGGATCCCGGCGACTGGTGTCGGTTACACGGCCGGCACGATCGCGCTCACCGCGTCGCTGCCGATTGCGCTTGCTGTGGGCGACCGCGCGCTGAGGCGTGGCGCGAACCTAAAGAATGCGGCCCGTGACTTGAAGGGACGCAGAGGAATTGCGCGTGCGCGCTGGGTAGTCCAGCATGCAACCCCGCTCGCGGAGTCGCCGCTGGAATCTGTTGGCAGGTTCGCTGCATACGCGGGTGATTTGCCACTTCCCATCCCCAATGCCTGGGTCGGTGATGGAAAGCCCGAGTATCGGCTCGATGGTTTGTGGCCGTGGCACTGGGCGGGGTTCGAGGCGGACGGCGCAGTCAAATACAACAATCGGCCGGATGCGGCTGACGTCATCGCGAGACAGCAAGAAAGAGAATGGGTTCTGCGCAGACTGACGCTCGACCTGTGCCGCTTCGGCTGGAAGATCGCGTTCGGCCGCCTCGACGAACTAACTCTGAGGTTCGCCCAGATGCTTGACGCGAACCGAATCCGCGACGAGCCCATCCGCTGGTGGAAACACGATCCGGTGCTGGGGCCTGTCGACCCTGAGCCCAGCGACTGGCCCAGCAAGCACCCGTCGGGCATCATCCTGCCGCCCGGCTGGCGGGTCGACGCCCGCTGAAGCCAAATCCATCTACGGAGGTCCACAGAAACCCCTGGAAAAGGCGGTTTTCGGGGACCTCCGTAGATGGATTTGCGGGAGGGTGGGATCAGTCGAGGAAAATGTCCTGCATCAGCGGGCCATCGCCAGGGGTGACCCGATACTTGTCGAGGTCGGTCACGCCATGATCGGCGAGCACCTCATCGTCGATGTAGAAATTGCCGGACGCACCCGTCGATGTGAGAACGAGATGCGCCGAATCGGACACGATCTCGGGTGTGCGCGAATTGTCGACCATTTCGGTACCGCCGAGGATGTTCTTCACCGCGGCAGTCGCAATGGTGGTGCGCGGCCACAGCGAGTTGACGGCGATGCCATCGTCCTTCAGTTCCTCAGCCAGGCCGAGCGTGGTCAGCGACATCCCATACTTGGCGATCGTGTAGCCGAGGTGCGCACCAGCCCACTTCGGGTTGAGGTTCAGCGGCGGTGACAGCGTCAGGATGTGCGGATTGCGCCCAGCTTTCGCTGACTCCCTGAGGTGCGGCAAACACGTTTTCGACAGGAGGAACGACCCGCGGCAGTTGATGTCCTGCATCAGGTCGTACTTCTTCATCGCGAGGTCCGACGTGTTGGAAAGATCGATCGCACTGGCGTTATTCACGACGATGTCGATTCCACCGAACGCATCGACTGTCTTCTGGACAGCTTCGGCGACGGATTCATCTGAGCGCACGTCACCGAGAATCGGCAGCGCCTTGCCCCCCGCAGCTTCGATCTCCTGGGCAGCAGTATGAATGGTCCCCGGAAGCTTCGGGTGCGGCTGATCGGTTTTCGCGACAATAGCGACGTTCGCGCCGTCTTTCGCCGCGCGCAGCGCGATCGCAAGCCCAATCCCGCGCGAGCCGCCCGACATGATGATCGTCTTCGATTCGAGAGATGCCACCTAGCAACCTTTCTCAGTGCCGGTCACGCGTCAGGGTCGACGTTGACCTGATGTGTTCTGCCCTTCACACGCTCACAGCGCGAACGAGATCCGCGGCCTTCTCACCTATCACCACGCACGGCGCATGGGTATGTCCGCGAATGATAGTCGGCATCACCGACGCATCGGCGACTCGGAGTCCCTCGACACCCCGGACCTTCAAATCCGGTGTGACCACACTATCCGCGTCCGTACCCATGCGGCACGTGGTGGTGGGGTGATAGAGGGTGTGGCTGTACCAGTTGAGCGCGTCCTCAAGAGTTGCTTCGAGAGTGTCCTGCTCTCGTTTCGGCTGGAGGAACTTCTTGATCTTGCCGCCCAGCGGCTGCGTTGTGGCGATCCGATGCGCAACGCGCAACCCCTCCAGCATCGCGGTGCGGTCGGCACCGTCACTGTCGGACAGGTACTTGGGATCCACGACCGGTTTCGCTGTCGGGTCTGACGAGCGCAGCGTCACCGTGCCCTGGCTGCGGGGCTTGAGCAGGATCGGACCGAGCCCGATGCCGTGACCAGCCGGTACACCGATGCCCTCGTCGTAGAAGGGCGCGGCACCGAAGATGATCTCGATGTCAGGAAGTTCAAGGTCCGGGTTGCTGCGCACGAAACCGTACGCCTCACCCACGTTGGACGTCAGCATCCCGCGCCGCCGCGTGAGGTAATTAATGAGCTGCAGTGGCTTCTCCGCGTCGAAGAGAGTCCCTGAATCCACGGCGAAACCGATCAGCGAAACCAGGTGGTCAAGGAGGTTGCGACCGACGCCAGGAAGGTGATGCTGAATGGGAATTCCATGCTCGCGCAGTTGCGCTTCGTCACCAATTCCAGAAAGCATCAGCAACTGCGGGGTATTGATCGCTCCCCCTGAGAGGATGACCTCTTTGCCGGCTTTTACGACGTGAGTAGCACCGTCTTTCAGGTATTCCACACCGATTGCGCGGCTACCGTCGAACAGCACCCGGGTCGCGTGCGCGCCAGTGATCACATTCAGGTTCGTGCGTTTGCGAATCGGTTTGAGGTAGGCATCTGCCGTGCTGAATCGTGCACCGCGATTCTGGTTCACCATCGTTTGTGTGAAGCCTTCGGGCTGCGGCGTATTCGCCCGTTCACGCTTATAGCCTGCGTTTTCAACCGCGTCGAGGAAGTCCAGTGTCCAGCGGCTCACGCTGCGCTGCCGGGACACATGCAGGGGACCGCCACGGCCTTCATCGCTCGCGCTGGCGCCTTCGACGGATTCGATCCGGGCGAAGTACTTTGCGACGTTCTTGAATGACCATTCGTCGCCCGCTTCCTGAGCCCATTCGTCATAATCGGCCGCGTATCCGCGCACCCACATCATGGCGTTCATCGACGACGACCCGCCGAGGAGTTTGCCGCGCGGGTAGAAGATCTGGCGGTCGGCCAGTTCGGGCTGGGGTGTCGTCAGATAGTTCCAGTCCAGCTCAGTCTGGAACAGTTTGGAGAACGCTGCGGGAATGTGCGCGTACTGATTCTTGTCCTCCGGGCCTGCCTCAAGGGCTACCACCGTGTCGGCGGAGCGTTCGCTGAGCCGTGCCGCGACGACAGCACCGGACGAACCTGTTCCGACGACCACATAGTCGGCGTGTTTGATACTCATGAAAAGTCTCCGAATCCTGGGTCAGCCGCGCAGGGCAGACGCGAAAATCTGGGGCAGGCGGGTCCAGCGTGGGTCGGCGGCGAACCCGGTGAGCAGCTTCCCTGTGGTCGCCGCGGTCTTATTGCCGACGAACCATGGTGGCTTCGGTGAGATCGCCCATTCACGGTTGATCAGCGACCGCGGGGACGGACGGAAAGGGCCTCGTACAACGGTGCGTTCGACGCGGTCAATCAGCCAGGCATTGTGGACGACACCGATGCCGCTCTGGACATCGTCGAGGGTGTGGCCGGGGAACGCGCCCCAACTCGCGGTGGGAGTAAGGAACCCGACACCAGTCCAGGCATTGATAGCTATCGTGCCGTAGCGCAGGTCTTCGATGAGCTGGTCGAAGTCCTCACCCAGAGCCTCAATCGTGGCGGGATGCGCGACGATATTGACCCCAAGTGTGCCGATGAACTCCTCGTTGGCGGTGCGCGCTGCGGCCTGAGCGAAATCGGATCCCGTGCCAGGAATCTCCACGACGCCGAGGACTGGCGAGAAATACTCGGTCGACAGCAGCGGTTCGGCCTTTTCGGGCGCGATGCCGGTCACGAGCAGACGCCCCTGGTATGGTCCGAGCCGCTGCGCCTCGGGATAGCTCTCTTGCGCTTGCTCGGTGCGCTGGTCACTGCCTGGGTAGTAAGCGGGCCGGGCTGGCGCGGTATCAATAGCGTCGCGCAGCGCAGTGAGGAACTCGTCTTTCTGCGGCCAGTCCGGAGACACGATGATCGCCTGCGCGGCGACGCAGTTGTATCCGTTGTTGTGCAGGCGCTGCGTGGCGATGTGCTCGGCCTGGAACTCGATGTCGGAGCGTTCCCACTGGCCAGGGAAGACGATAGTCGGCGAGACACCGCCGAGTTCACTGGTGATCGGCTTTGCGAGCTTCGGGTTGCCGTCGCGTTTGCGTTCGCTGGCTTCATCCCCGACGCCCCATACGATCGCGTCATGCGTCACGGCGCTGCCCGTCATGTGCACGTGAGCGACTTTGTCGTGGTTGACGAGGTAGCCGCCGACTTCAGCCCCGCCCGAGAGGAGACGGAGGACGCCGAAATCGATAAGTGGTGCGAGGATCTTCGTGAAAACGGGAAGCAGCGCATCGGTCACCGGATTCAGTTTGAGCGCGACAACCCGGTTGTGGGCGAACAGCTCATACAGCGCGTCGAGCGGCGCGATCGAGGTGATGTTGCCAGCCCCGAGCACCACACCGATCCCGTTGGTCTTTTCTGGAGTGAGCTGCGCTAGCCCGGCGTTGGTGCGCGCGGCGGCGGGACTGACCCCGCGCTGCAGCCAGACTTCGGCGCTAAAACCGTTGAGCAGCAGAGCGTCGAACAGATTCGAAGGCAGCGCGCGGACTGTTACTCGTTCGCCGGCCGCTCCGAATTCCGCATCCTCAAGGGGACTCTTGCCCGATGCCAGCTTGTCGAGTGTCCGCGAAAGCGCATGCAGGCTTGCTGCCATGACGTACGGCCCGGAGATCCATTCCTCACCGCGCAAGGGCGCGTCGGGGTCGAGTCCCTTATACCCGGACGCTGCGTCCACCCACTCCTCTGCGTGCCGCGACGTGAGTTTGCGAACCTGATCGAGCAGGTCCCGCCTGCGAGTCAATGGCAGGGCAGCCCACTTCTTCTCGCCGGCTTCCAAGTCCGACAGCGCTGCATCCACAACTGCGGCGGCCGATTCTCCGCTTTGGGTTTCCACTGGTGATTCTCCGATGTTGGTACTGACCGAACAGATCCATTCTCTCTGTGCTGAAGCACTAATGAAATGTGCCGAAGCCGCGAGTATTGCCAACCTTCGCAATGCCCGGGCACAAACATGACGTGGCTCAGATCACTTCCGCGCACTACACTACAGACATGCAGCGCAGTATTTTGGGAATGCCGTCACACCTCGCCACCGAACTTCTCGGTTCCGTGGACGCGCTGGCAGACGAACTCTCGTCACGGATCGTCGGGGCGGACCGCTTCTACTCGGACGCGCCTTTCCTGACCTCCGAGCAGCTTCGCGAAGCATGCCTGAACAACCTCACGTCCATACTCGACGTCCTCGCTGGAGGGGAGGCGCGACTCGACGCAGCGCGCGCCACCGGCCGCCTCAAAGCGGAGCGGGGAGTACCGATCGCGGCGTTGCTGCACGCGTACCGGCTCGGCGGCAGGCTGATCTGGGAGGAACTCACCGCCCGGGCAAAGGGCCCCGGCGATCCTGAGCTACACCACCTGGCGGCGCGGCTGTGGGAAGCCGTAGATGTCTATTCCGATGCGGCCGCAGAAGCCTACCAAGAGGCCGAAATACTTCTCGCACACGCTGATGCGCAGACGCAAAGCCGTTTAGTGCGTTCCCTTTTCGATGATCACTCTGCAAACCCTGGCCGTGTCCTCGACGCACTGCGGACATTAGGGCTGCCGGAGAACGGACCATTCACGGTCGCAGTAATCGAGACAGACGGCGACTCCCCCGCACTGCCGAATAGCCTGGTGAGCGCGACGAAAAAGGTGGGCGTCATATCGGTGTGGGATGTCCAGACGGATGCCTGCATCGGCCTGCTTGCCGCCGCCGCACCGTCGACTGTCTCTCAGGCAACGGCCCAGGTCACCGAGCTTGGGCGCGTCGGGCTGAGCACTGGTTTCACAAACCCTCACCGAATTGCCAGCGCAGTCTCGGACGCTCGGATTGCGGCCCGTTCCGCCGCGCCTGGATCGCATGCCCCGGTTCAGTTCGGCGACGCCCCTGTGGCACATTTGCTCGTGACGATTCCTGATGCGAGCCGCCGTGCCGCCGAACAAATTCTCGGCCCCGTGCTCGCCCTGCCGCAACCCGAGCGGGACGACCTCATCGAAGCACTGCGGGCCTGGTACCAGTGCCGAGGGTCGGCCGCCGCGGTTGCTGAGGCCCTGCATTGTCACCGCAACACAGTGCGGTACCGGCTGCGCAAGATCCGTGACCTGACAGGTCGCGACACCACCGATCCCGAGCAGTCGGCCGAACTGTACCTAGCTCTGCAGGCGGCGCTGCTGTTGTAGGCTCACGCGTCCGTCACGCGTCGTAGTCGACGTCCACCTGATGTGTCGTCGGCCGTGCCTGACAGGTGAGAACGTACCCCTGCTCCACTTCCTCGCTCGAGAGCGCATAGCTGGAATCCATCTCAACATGTCCGGTGAGCAGTTTCGCCCGGCATGTACCGCACGCTCCGCCCATGCACGCGTAGGGCGCGTTCGCACCAACCTGAAGCATGGATTCGAGGACGGTTTCCTCCCCCGAGCTGACGTTCGAATAAGCCTTGCCCCCGATGTGCGCGGTGATGGAGGACGCTACGCCATGCCCGGCAGTCGCCTCTGCGTAAAACAGCTCGAGGTGCACACGATCATCCGGGACGCCAGCGTCTTTGAGCTCAGCCCGTACCGTGTCGATAAGCGCCTGCGGCCCACACAAATACCACGCCGTCACGTCGTCGTGCGCGAATTCCTGCAGCGCCTCCGCTTCGATGCGCCCGTTCTCGATGCGCTCGTAAGCGCTTTCCGCTGTTTCGGTGGCATCGCCGCTGCGGTAATGAACAATTCGTAGTCGGCCTTCAAACTGCCGGGCAAGCATCGAGAGTTCGTCAGCGAACATCGTGCTGTCCGCAGTCCGGTTGCCGTAGAGGAGGGTGAAGCGCGCATTCTCATCAACGGTAAGCACGGTGGCGAGCATCGAAATGATGGGCGTGATGCCACTGCCCGCCGCGATACCCACGTAGTGCGTCTGCTTCCCCGTCTTGTGATCGAGGACAAAACGGCCCGACGGGGGCATGACATCGAGGACGGTGCCCGGCTTCAGCTCATTATTCAGATAAGTGGAAACGACACCGTCAGGGATCTGCTTCACCGCAATCCGGACGAGGTCCGATGTGGCGGAGGTGCACATCGAATAGGTGCGACGGTGCCGGGAGCCGTTCACTGTCAGCTCAAGCGTCAGATGCTGGCCGGGGGTGAACCGGAAGGTGTCGCGGAGTTCATCAGGGACATCAAACGCGACGGACACCGCGTCCGGCGTTAGCTTCCGCACCTCACTGACCGTGAGCTGATGGAAGTCCTGACTGCCCGACCCATCGCGTCCTGCCTGCAAAGAGTCCGCGAGTCGACGCCATGCCCGATACTCGGAGGTGGTGAGTTCCCTGCCCCACGCGCTAGCAATCGGGACGTCCTGCTCGAGGTACGCCTGCTCGTTCTTCTTCCACGCGGAGATGTACCGGTAGAACGGAATCGCTGGGTGGAGGTGGTGCACCAGGTGATAGTTCTGGTACAGCATGACCGGGGTGAGGAGCCACTCCAGACCAACACGAACGCGGGTCGCATGGAACCGGTTCTCGGCGGCTGTTTCGGCCAGGCCATGGTGCGGAAGCCAGTCAAACCACCAGGCGAGCACTGTCAGGCCGATGCGTTGCGGAATCAGATAGATAACCAGCAGGTACCAGCCCAGGCCCGCCGCGACGAGCCCTCCGAACACCGCGAGTGTTCCGGTGAGAACGGCGACCGACTCGACGAATTCCCGGCGGGGGCGGTGCACGATATGACCGTCTCGTTCCCGGAAACCGCTCCGCGCCCAGCGTCCAAGAGCTTTCCAGTCAATCGCTTTACGCAGGTAGAACGCCATGTACCAGATGTCGATGGTCGCCCACCGGAACGGAAGTTGCGCCGCGGGCCCATGGCTCGTCCACGCGTCAGGGTCGCTGGTGATCGCCTCATTGGTATTGCGGTGATGTTCGATGTGGATGTAGCGGATTAGCGGGAACGCCCCGTACGCCGCGACAAATGGCACGGAGAGACGGCCGAGCACCTCATTCACCCAGGTTTCGCGGCCCGCAGCGTGGTGTGTGGTCTCGTGCAGCACCGTGAACATCGTGAATGTGACCACGGCATGCAACGGCACCGTAACCCACGCCGTTACACCGGCACCCAGCACGAGCCAGGTCGCGAACACCCACAGCGCGAGCGAAGCGACCCACAACCCGAGAGTGGGGATCGAGACGTATGGCAGGGCGATACCAGGATCCGGCACGCCGCGCCGGACAGCACGCGATTCCGGCTCGCTGAGTATCGGTGCACGCTTCGACTCTGAAGTGTTCACCACGTCACTCACGTAAACTCCGATCAAACGTATGCGATGCGAATCATTCGGCACGCGAATGATTGTTACAGTATCAGACAATACGCATACTTTCTAGACACAAATAGCATGTCTGTAAAGGAGCCTTCTGTGGCACACGCACTCGTTCCGGCCGAAATCGCCGACCACACAACATGCCTGCTGCTCCGGCTCGGACAGGTCACATACAAGCTGACGGAAGAGGCACTCGCCCCTTTCGGTCTTCGCACCCGCCACTACACCGTGCTCAAAGCGCTCAACGCCTCTGGGCCTGACGGTCAGCACGCACTCGGCACAAGGCTGCGCATCGATCCGGCCACCATGGTTTCGGTGGTCGATGACCTCGAATCGCTTTCCTGCGCGGAACGCAACCGCGATCCCCTTGACCGCCGTCGCGTGCTCGTCTCGATCACAGATAAGGGGCGTGACCTCATCGGAAGGGCCGATACCGCCCTCGTGGAACTCAACGACACACTGCTCGTGGAACTCACCGGCGGGCAGCGCGGAGCGCTCCACGAGATACTGGCCACGCTCTGCAGCGGCGAAACGATGCCTGCCGCATTCGATCAGCTGCGCGGGTAACACCGGCCCGCCCTGTCGTGTGCACAAAATCGCACTCCGCGCAGCGCACAAGTGCGAGTTCGTGCACACTACGTGCTGTGTCAGGCCTCGAAGTTCGGCTTTCGCTTCTCCAGGAACGCGGCGACACCCTCACGACCATCAGCCGAGTCCGCGGCACGTTCGATTGCGTCAGTCTCGGCGGCCAGCTGATCAGCCAACGAGCGCGCATCCGATTCGGTGAGGAGACGTTTGATCGAACCCAGCGCGCTGCGTGAACCTCGGGCGATCTGTTCCGCTAGTGCCTGCGCTTTCGTGACAACGTCCTCATCAGAAGCCGCCATCTGCGTGATAAGCCCAAGCTGGAACGCCTCAGCACTCCCGATCCGCCGGTTCGTGAACAAGATCTCCGCGGCCCTGCGTCGCCCCACGATTCGCGGCAGGCTCCACGTCAGCCCGCCATCTGTCGAATAACCGATGCCCGGGTAGGCCGGCAGGAAAGTGGTCGAGGGCCCGCCGACCACGATGTCCGCCGCACACGACAAACTCATGCCGCCGCCTGCCGCGAAACCGCGCACGGCCGCGACCACCGGGATGTCCGTCTCGATTAGGGCTTGCACGCACCGGTGAAACGGCTCCGCGATGCTTCGCACATACTGCCCCGGGTTCTCTGCAGCGCCGAAGGCTTTGACGTCTCCCCCGTTGCAGAAGTTCGGGCCGTCACCTCCGGTGAGGAGAATCGCCCGGATGGAGGAATCAGCGCGGATAGCAGCTGCGGCCTCATCAAGTCCAGGAATGTCGAGGCTCTGCCCCTTCTCCGGGATAGCTACGAGAACATGTGCGACACCCGCATCGACCGTGATCGTCACCTGGAAATTACCTCCTGATTGCTTCGAGTAATTCTCGCACGGCCGCGCGCCCTGCCCTGTTCGCGCCGATAGTGGACGCTGAGGGCCCGTATCCGATCAAGTGGATGCGCGGATCCTGAGCGACCTGCGTGGCGAGCTGGCCCGTCATCGTTATTCCCCCACCAGGGCCCCTCAGTGAAAGTGGCGCAAGATGGTCAAGTGAGGAACGGAACCCAGTGCACCAGAAGATAATGTCGGCACGTTCGAATGTGCCGTCGGCGTAGCGCACACCGTCCGATTCGATGCGTTCGAACATTGGACGACGATCAAGCACTCCACGTAGTTGCGCGTCGCGCACCTCGGGCGTGACTGGAATTCCCGTCACAGAAACCACTGATCCTGGCGGGAGACCCCTGCGCACTCGGTCCTCCACCAGCGCGACGGCTCTACGGCCGATCTCCGCGGTGAACGGCTCATCCCGGAATACCGGTTCGGACCGCGTGACCCACGTGGTAGTTGTGACGCGCGAAACCTCGTCGATCAGCTGAACCGCCGAGATGCCACCGCCCACGACGATCGTGTGTTTGCCCGCGAACTCGGCCGCAGTCTGATAATCCCTGGTGTGCAGTTGCCAGCCCGTGAACGTGTCCGCGCCAGGATAGAACGGGATGAACGGACGCTCCCATGTTCCAGTCGCGTTGATCAGACCCCGAACCGAGAGGGTACCCGCGGATGTTTCCACATTGAGTCGCCCGTTATCAGCGCGGTCACACACGACCCGAACTCTTACCGGGCGCTCCACACCTAGTCCGAAGCGGCGCTCGTATTCAGCGTAATAACGCGGAACCGCTTCAGAGGCGCGCACCTCCTCAGTGCCGTCGTCGAGAGTCTCAGAGAACCGCATGCCCGGTAGATCGCTGATCCCGTTCACCGTCATCAGTGTCAAAGACGGCCAGCGGAACTGCCACGCACCACCAGGGTTGGGTGCTCCGTCGAGAACGACGAAGTCCGCACCTGGAGCGAGGCCCGCCTTGTGAAGGTAATAAGCACCGGAAAGCCCTGCCTGGCCAGCTCCGATGACCACTACGTCCGGATCAGTTTTCATTCAGTAACCCGTCGCAGCGACACCAATTAGGCCGATCCACACCAGCACACCGGCGACAAGCAGCAGTGTCGTGACCCAGCCGATGATGATCCCAGCTAGCGCGAGACCGTCACCCTGTTCGCCCGTTGCCCGGATCTGGCCGCGCGCGACATGCCCCATCAGGGCACCCACGAATCCGATGGCGCCGCAGCACGCGAAAGTCGACACCAGCGACACTACGAGAGACCCGACTGCCAGCCCATTCGTTCGCGGGGGCGGCGGTTGCTGGGGAAACCCGGGCTGCTGGTAGCCCGGCGGGCTGCCGTAACTGGGTGGCTCGTACTTGGGCGGCAGCGGAGGCGGCGGCATGCTCGGATCCCAGCCGTATCCGGGTGGATACTGCTGCCCGTAGGGTGGCGGGTCGTCCCGGCGGGACGACTCGTCGTTGTTCCAAGGATTCCAGGGATCCTGTGGCGTGCTCACCGGACGAACATAACCGAAGTACCGGTGTGTGTGCTCACCTGCGTGGCCTACGGCCCGAGCCCGGCGTCATGGACGAGGATCGCGACCTGCACGCGGTTCTCACAGTGGAGCTTCGCCAGCACCCGAGACATGTACGTTTTGACGGTGGGGATGCTCAGGTGGAGCGCGTTTCCGACCTCGGAGTTCGACATGCCCGCAGCGACCGCGAGCGCGACTTCCCGCTCCCGTTCAGTGAGAGTGTCGAGGGCCTGCCGCGCGGTCTGGCTGCGCCGCTCATACTCGGGGATCTCCTCCGAACGAGTGACGTGGTCGACCAGCCGTCGCGTCACCGCTGGTGAGAGCACGGGCTCTCCCTGCGCCGCGCGCCGGATCGCATCGAGGATGTCGCGCGGCGGTGTGTCCTTGAGGAGAAAGCCGTCCGCTCCCAGCCGCAGCGCACGCAGCACATGAGCGTCCGTGTCGAACGTCGTGAGCACGATGATCGCCGGGTCAGGGCCATTCTTCCGGAGATGTTCAATAGCGGTGAGCCCATCCATGACTGGCATACGAATATCCATCAGCACCACGTCGGGGCGGCACTCAGCGACAGCCTGCACCGCATGCGCACCGTCTGGGGATTGGCCGACGATCTCGATAGACGGATCGGCACCGAGCATCAAAGCGAGGCCTGATCGGACGAGAGCGTCGTCATCGACGAGTAAGACCCGGATCATTGCCGCCACGGGATCCACACTTCCAGATGAAACTCGGCATCTCCGCTCGCGCCGCGCCGGATCCCGCGGCGCACGGTGCCTCCCGCAAGTCCGACCCGTTCATCCATCCCGATCAGGCCTTGCCGCGTTCCGGGTGCCGCACAGGGGGCTGGTCCGGCTGGGAGCGGATTGTAAATATGGACGTGGATGTCATCCCCGTCGCGTTCGAGGGTGACAGTGACCGTTTCGCGAGGCGCATGTTTGCGAGCATTCGTCAGCCCCTCTTGTACGACGCGGTACACCGTCCGGCCCAGCGTTTCTGGAACCGTGTCAGAGTTGCCGATCCGTTCGTCGTAATGGACCTGGTGACCGGCGGATCGTGAGTCGTCGACGAGCCGCGTCAGCTCAGCAATCTCAGGCTGTGGGCGCTGTGTGTCGTCGCCGTTGTCCCGGAGAACCCCCAAAATCTCACGCAGATCATCAAGCGCCTGACGCGCGCTAGTTCTGATGATCGCTGCCGCTTTGGTCACCTCCTCAGGTGACGCGTCTGGACGAACTTCCAGCGCACCAGCGTGCAGTCCGACCATTGAAATCCGGTGCGCAAGAGAGTCATGCATTTCCCGCGCGATCCGTTCACGTTCCAGACTGCGGACACGTTCCGCTTCACTCGCCGCGAGTTCGGTCGTGTGACGGGCCTGTTCGCGAAGTTCAGCGAGATGCCGCCTCCTGTTGCGCACCCACCGGCCCCACCCGGCCACGAGGAGCGTGACGATGACACTGAAAACGATGTAAGCGATCTGCTCTTCCTGCAGAATTTCCGCACGCAGGTAGTAAGTCACCACAACGGCTAAATGCCCTGAGGTGATCCATGCTGTCGCGCGGAGTGAACGTCGCGCGGCCACCGCGAAAACCGCGAAAAGCGTCGCCATTCCTGCGAAGTCCGTGATCAGCGCGACCGGGATGAGACCCACCGCGATGTGTACCGGCCACGTCCTGCGCCATAGGAGTGCGAGACAGCCGAGCACCGATATCACCACTGCGGAAATGAACCGTGCATCGATCGCCAGGCCGGACGCATGGGCGTCCAGCGCCGCGAGTAGCACGACGAACAGTGAAACACCGACAACGACGACGTCAGCGGTGATATCGCGGGCAGATCGGCGGCTCTCCGTCATGAGCCAACCAGGGGGCGCCAGTACTGCTTTGTGCCCTCTTCCCGAACGGTGTAGCCGAGTCGTTCGACTTCGCCGCGCAACTCGGTGACATCCTCGGCGACCTTTTTGCGCAGCGCTTCCTCCCTCGCTTTCAGCAGCGCGTTTACCCCGGCAGGCAACTCAGGTGCAGCGGGGATCCACCGGCGGTACAGGTCTGCGTGCGGGTCCTGGTCACACCATGGGTATCCGTGGTTGCGGAACGCACTCGCCAGCTCGGCCACCGTTGACTCATGGTGGTCGCGGCACACGTGCCGTGACTCGCGGTCCAGCAGCACGAGGTTTCTGCCGTCTACGAAGGCGGCACTGATGTCACTCCTGCTGATAGTGCGGGAATCGCCGTCTTTCGTCAGAGTCACGTCATGGTTGTTCACCGTGATCGTCAGACAGCCGACCACTGCGATCACGGCGAACACGACCCCGAGCAGAAAGCCGGCAACGAGAAAGACCAGGATCGACCAGCGCTGGTCGAAGGAGGACACCAGTTCGAGCGGGCCACGCATCGGAATCCAGGGCAGGTTCAGCGCCCACTCTGCGACACGCGGCAAGCTGTAGCCGACCGCCGCGCCGGCCAGCGGGGATCCGATGAACAGCAGCAGCCGGATCGGGAAGGACAACCCGAGCTCTGTTTCCGGTCCGTGCGCGGACGCCTTCATGTTCATACCCTCACGGTAGGGTTGCGCGGCCTGCCCGGGAATCGTCTTAGGCCGGCTTCCACCGTCAACTTTCGTATGATCCCGCCGCGTTCCTCTGTTGCAGCCAGTCCGCGACCGCATGCCCCGTGCCGAACGGCCACGGTTTGAGTTTGTCGGGCCGGACATGTTTGAACTCGTCGAGTTCCTCGTTCAGCACGACGGTGCCTGTCGCTGTGACGTGGTAGGCAATGATGATCTGGTTCATCTGCTCGAACGGGTAATGGCCGATGAATGTCACTTCGTGCGGAGTGAGGGCAAGTTCTTCTTCCACCTCGCGTTGCACGCCTGATTCTGGGGTTTCACCACGCTCGAGGAAACCCGTGATGAGGCCAAACCATGTGGGCGGCCACGTTTTATTGTGCGCGAGGATGACGTGGCCCTCGTGCTCCACGATCGCGGCAACAACGGGCACAGGGTTGGCCCAGTGGATGAACCCGCACTGGGATTCGGGGCAGGAGTTCCGGGGTTCGCCGCCGATGTGCGCATCTTTCAGCGGGGTTGCACACTGCGGACAGTACTGAAATTCGCTCACTCGGTTCTCCTACCCAGCCAGGGCGTCGCGGATCTCCGCGATCTCCTCAGGTGTCCATTGGGTGCCGTCCGGCGCCTCTCCCAGAATATTTGCCCACAGGTCAGTAGCTTCAGGGCCATGGGTATGCCCGTGGCCAGACGGCACGTCGACCGAGAACACCATATCCAGGGTCACCTGCCAGAACGTCACGAAAGGTATCCAACGCACGCCCGGCTCGAGTCGTGGAGACAACGGCTCGCGCAGCCAGTCAGGACGATTGAGCACCAGGTCGAAACTCCACCAGACAATTGGGTCCGAGGCATGCTGCCAGTACACGATGCGAGGTGCTTTCCATTCGGACCTGAGGTGCGCACCGTTCAGGTCGTCAGGATCTGACGCGAAGCGGATGTGCTCACCCCCAGCGATCACAGGAAGCACCTCGGGTGACCCGGCATCACGGCTGGCAGTGATTTCGCCCCACTGTTCGGAGAAGTTGGGGGTCCCCACCCACAGCGCGCCGTCGGTGCGCGCCATCATGTCGTACCCGCCGGAGAACGCCGCCTGGCCGCCGAATGATCCGAGACTTTCACCGAAGACGACCAGTTTCGGACGGTCGTCTTCGGGCAGTTCCAGCCACCTTTCGTACACGGCTTCGAACAGCGCGCGGCCTGCGAGTTGCGGTGTTTCCCTGTCCGCGACGAACGAGAGCGCACTTGGGAGAAATGAATATTGCATTGATGCGATCGCACTGTCACCGTGAGTGAGGTATTCAAGTGAGGATGCCACGTTCGCGTTGACCCAGCCACGGCCCGTGGTGGTCGCGACCGCGAGCACCGAACGGTCGAAACCGCCTGTGCGGTCAAGTTCTTCCACCACGAGCTTCGCGGTTTCGTCGACCCCGTCCGCGGACAGACGACCGGCGTAGACACGGATCGGCGTCATCGCGGGGCGGCCAGTGACGTCCGTGATGTCTTGGGCGCGGGGGCCGCCGGCGACGAAAGTTCTGCCCTCCCGTCCAAGGGTGTCCCACTGCTGCAACGAGCTTGGCGATCCCGAACGTTCAGGTTGGTTCGGTTGCACGACTTCCGGCGCGGTGGACTCGTCCGCGACGGCCGCAGACCGTTCCGCGACTCCGAGAACACCCCGCTGCACGGTCCCATCGATAACCAGCACACCAACCACAACGACGACGACAACCGCAGCGAGTCGCGCGACCGGGACCGGCACGTAGCGGCCTAGCCAGTGCGCGAGTACTCGGGTAGCGCGTCTAATAAGACGGCCGAGCATAACGAGCAATAGTCCGAGCGCGAACGCGGCAATGAGCAGCACCGTATACACCGGGCGCCCCTCTCTCGGCACGCCAACGATGTCGCGGATCGATTCCTGCCACCAGGAACCCAGAATCGCAAAGGCGGGGATGAAGATCAGCGCACTGACACCCAGCAGCACCCACCCCATGTGCCGGACGCGATCAGACCACTGCGGCTGGAGCCCGCACTTGCGCACAATCCAGGCTGCCAGGCACCCGAGACCGTACCCGATAGCCAAACTGATCGCGGTCGCTACTGCCTGGAGGAACCAAGGCCTGGGCAGCAGTGACGGAGACATGGACCATACGTAGAAGACGAGCGCGACAGCGAGCCCAACCGGATGGAATGTGCGCGCCCAGAGCAGCAGCCTCTGACGGTGTGTCATAAAAGGACTGTATGTGGCCGCTGTGACAACTGCAGAACGGGGAATGCCTTTGTCTGGACGCGTACAAAACGTACAACATGCCGACGAAAATGTACGTCTTGTACCGGGTCACGAAAAAGGTACCTTGGTCTCGAACCCCACCACTGGAAGCAGGCATTGATGCGGAAGACGCTTTTCGCGCTCCTCGGGCTGGGTTGCGGCGCGCTGTCGGCCGCCTGCAGCGGAAATGAAGTTGAGGCAGCCATGAATGACCTGTCCGGCCGGACTTTTCTCTCTACGGAGGTTGAAGGACCGCAGATCCCTGGCGGTGGTCCTTTGCGCCTGGAGTTCGCTGAAGACTCTCGCCTCATCGCGAACGCGGGGTGCAACACGGCGGCGGGCACCGCGCGCCTCGAAAGCGGACGGATCATCACCGGTGAGCTCGCGATGACCCTCATCGGTTGTCCGCCCGAAGTCGCTGGAGCCGATGATTGGGTGGGCGCACTTTTCGCCGCGGAACCCGAATGGACCCTAGACGGCGACACACTGACGCTGCGCACAGATACTGGGACAGTCCGGTTGCTCGACCGGAAGGTGGCCGAACCTGACCTGCCGCTCAGCGGGACGGAGTGGGTGGTTGACTCGATCATCGAACGGGACGCCATCAGCACGTCAGCAGCGCTAGAGGAAGCGCGGCCGACCCTGACGATCGACCAAGACGGTCGGGCAACAGGCACAACTGGCTGCAACAATTTCCATGGCACCGCCGAGATCGACGGCGATCAGATCACTTTCAGCCCGCTCGCGACGACACGTATGGCCTGCCTGCCTGACCGGGATGACATCGAACGGGCTGTACTCGCCACTCTCTCGTCGACGACCGTGACGGCCTCTATTGACGCCGACATCCTCACCGTCACAACCGAAGCGGGCAACGGCCTGAGATTCCGCGCCCAAAACTGAAACTGGCCCCGCCATCAGCGATGGCAGGGCCAGTTTGCAGCTAACTCAGCGGATCAGTGACTCACAGCCCCCCGAGCAGAAGGTGAAGCAGATCGCCAACGATTGCGATAAGACCAGCTACCAGACCCATGTTTGGCAGTCCTTTCATTTCTGTTGCCGGAACTACATGTCACCCTTGCAAGGCAACGACTACGTTATGGACGCCTCGTTTCCGAGATGTTGGCACTGAGTTTCAAGAAGGTCACCAGATCGGCTATCAGGCTGTGAGTTTCTAACATGCGCGTCATGAAGATCGACTATTTTGCGCGCGATGATTTTCGCGAGCATCGCCAGTCACTACTTACATGCGCTATGACCTGACAGCTGCCGCCAAAGAGATTGAACGGCTCCTGCCGGCTATCTCCGATGCCGACCTTGCTCGCCCTACACCCTGCGAGGACTACTCCGTCGCGACATTGCTCGCGCACATTGAGGGCCTCGCGTACGCGTTCCACCTGGCTGCACCGGTGACGCCGAAAAGCCCTGAAGCCGAGGCGCTGCTGAAAAGCCCGCCCGCGCCCTCGGCGGACGACCTTCCCGCCGAGTGGCGAGTCACCATCCCCGCTCACCTGGCTACGCTCGCCGAGACGTGGCGCAACCCATCAGCCTGGGACGGTGAAACCACCATCGGCGGCGTCACGATGCCCGCGGAGATCACGGGACTTGTCGCGCTGGATGAGCTCGTGCTCCACGGCTGGGACCTCGCCCGGGCCACCGGCCAGGAGTTCTTCTGCGACGACGCGAGCACCGCCGCCTGCCTGTCGTTCACTGAAATGTCGGCGGCTCCCGGTGAGGAAGCGGAGCGTGAAGGCTTGTTCGGACCAGTTATTGAGGTGCCCAGCGATGCTCCCGCACTGGATCGCGCGATCGGGCTGTCAGGACGTAGTCCGCACTGGCAGCCCTGACGTCACAACCAGCCGCGTGATTGGGCGATCTGGGCAGCTTCACCGCGCGTCACCGCTCCAGTTTTTCCAATCGCGGACGACAAATAGTTGCGAACGGTCCCCTGGGATAAGTGCACATGTCGTGCGATTGACGCGACGGTGGCGCCGGTGAGTGCGTGCAGCAGCACCTGGCGTTCCCGTTCGGTAAGCGGGTTGATTCCGTCGACCAGGGTTTCCGAGGCTAGGGCTGGGTCGATGACGCGCAGGCCAGCGTGCACACGGCGCACTGCATCCGCGAGTTCGCGCGCCGGAGTGTCCTTGACGATGAAGCCACTCGCCCCCGCATCGATCGCGCGGCGCAAATAACCCGCCCGGCCAAACGTTGTGACGATTAGTACGCGCGTAGCCGGGAATCGCTCCCTCACGGCCGCGGTTGCGGCGATTCCGTCTAACCCGGGCATTTCGATGTCGAGCAGGCAGACGTCGGGCTGATGTTCCAGCACTGCCGGAGTGACAGCGTCTCCGCTGCCTACTTCCGCTACCACTGACAGGTCTGGTTCGAGCTCGAGCAAAGCGGCTAACGCGCCCCTGACCAGCGCCTGGTCGTCGGCGAGCAGGATCTTGATCACGGCACCGCCACCTCCACACTCGTCCCTCCACCGTGTACGGCCCCAATTTCCACCCGGGCACCCGCCGTGGCGGCCCGTTCGCGCAACCCGCGCAACCCTTGGCCTTCGAGCAACGGGCCGTTTCGCCGCCCATCGTCGGTAATCGTGACGGAGTCAGCCTTCAGTGTGATCGCGCATCGACTCGCTCCGCTGTGCCGAATGATGTTGGTGACAGCTTCGCGAACGGCCCAGGCGAATACCTCCTCGGCACCGTCCCGCACTTCGGGTGCGGATGCGGGCAGGGCAGCTTCAATTCCTGCGGCGGTCAGCGCGGTCCGGGCGGTGCGCAGCTCCTCATCGAGGCTGCGGGATCGCATTCTCGTCACCGTGGACCGCACCTCCGCGAGCGCCCCGCGAGCGAGCGTATGCAGTTCAGCGAGTTCGCGCCTTGCGCGGGCTGGGTCAGAGTCGATGAGGCGCGCGGCCAGTTCGGCCTTCACCGAGATCACGGTAAGTCCGTGGCCGAGGATGTCATGGACGTCCCTGGCGATACGGTCTCGCTCAGCGACCTTGGACAGTTCGTCTTGGAGTTCGCGGCGAGATTCTTCCTTGAGGACCATGACCCGTGACAGCGCGGTCATCACACTGACCGGCACCAGGAACAGCAAAAACCCCCAGTAGCTGCCGAACTCGCCACCGAAAATCACACCAGGCCCTGCCAGGACCAGCGCGATGACGGAAAGTGCGAGGGCAGCCGCCCTGCGCATCGGCCAGGCAAAGAACACGTAGCTGATGACGAACGCTGTCATTCCCATTGCGGCGAGTCCGATGAGTAAGCCCATCAGTGCCGTGATGGCAACCATGCCCAGCACCACAAGGTTCGCCCGCAGGTCATCCTGGCCTATACATTTCAGCGAAATCAGACCGTAGACGAATACCCCGGCGAAAACCACGAGCAGCGTCCCGCCGACCGTCAGAGCCGCGAACGACTGGTCTGACGTGAACAGTTCCGTCGCGGGAAATACAAGGAAGATGAGCCATACCGCTCCGTATAACCAGCTGTAGTCCCGCTCGTCAGTCATCGCCTTGCCAGAGCCCGGCGCGACATGATCGCCGCCGCTACCCCGAAGATGATCGCCCATGCCATGACGTTTACCACAGGTATCCATAGCGATTCGCCCGTCATTCCCGCGTAGGCGCCTTCCGTTTGCGGATAGCGAGCGAGCGCCACCATCCCGTACATCGGTGTGAATTTGGCGATCGCCAGCATTGTGCCCGTCAGTGGGATGAACACGTTGCCTAAGAACGCAAGGATGACGAGCAGCCCTCCAGCCGCGCTCAGCGCCGCTTCAGTGCGAAAGGCAAAGCCGACGGCGAGCCCGAAAAGCGCGAAAAGTGCCGATCCCACCCAGCACAGCAACGCGGAAAGGATCCATACGTGCGGTGGCGCTTGCGCTCCGAAGAAGAAGCCGAGTGAGTACACAACAAGCACAGGCAGCGCTGCGACGCCGATGGCCACGACGGCTTTGATGGCGACGAACCCCGACGACGTCAGCGGCGTGAGCGCGAGTTGCCGTCCCCATCCCTGGAACTGCTCGACGGCGACGGAGCCACCAATTGACATGGTCGCGATCGCGGCGCCGTAGCAGGCCATTGACGTCATGATCACAGCGGCGACGTTGCCCGAGCCGGCGGGTTCGGCCCCAAACTCCATCAGTGCGCCGAAGACGAGATAGAAAGCACCGGGCAGCAGCGCGATGAAGAACATGTTGGGAAAGTTGCGGACAGTGCGCTGGAACTCGGTGGTGACATAGGTGGTGCTCATGCTGACACCCCTTTCCTGTCGTCGAGGCTGTCGGCGGTCAGGGTGATGAAAGCTTCTTCGAGGTTCGCGGAGGTGATCTCCAGGTCATAGCCCAGGGCGCGGTCAAAAAGATACTTGGCTACCGAGTCGGAGTCGTGGCATGCGATCGACATTCGCCCTCCGCGCATGGTGACGTCCTGGACGCCGTCGATCGCGAGAATGGATTCCTGCACGGTTTGCGCCATGTCCGCCGACACTCGGGCGCTGACGGTGCGCCCGGTTGCCCGGGCGCGAATTTCCGAGGTGGAGCCGTCGGCAACTATCCTGCCGCGCGACATCAGAACCACTCGGTTGGCGAACGCATCCGCTTCTTCGAGGTAGTGCGTCGCGAACACGATCGTTCGTCCCTGCCGTGCTTCGGCGTGCATGGTGCCCCAGAACTCGCGGCGGGCACGGACGTCCATCCCGGCTGTGGGCTCGTCAAGGATCAGCAATTCTGGGTCTGCGAGCAACGCGAGACCGAACTTCAGGCGCTGCTGCTGGCCACCCGAACACTTCGCCACCATGTGCCGGGCAACAGCGGTGAGGCCAGCACGATCGAGGACCTCATCTATTGGGAGTGGCCGGGGCATCAGGGACGCCACCACTTTGAGAGTTTCCTGAACTGTGAGGTCGGCGAGCAGCCCGCCAGTCTGGAGGACTGCTGACACTGCCCCGTCCTCGATTGCGGCGCGGGGTGTTCCCCCGAAGACGCGAACTTCGCCCTGGTCTGCAGTGGCAAACCCCAGCACGAGGTCGAGCGTGGTGGTCTTGCCCGCGCCGTTGGGTCCGAGTAACGCAACAACTTCGCCGCGCTGGATTGTCAGGTCGATTCCTTGAACCGCGCTGACGGGGTCGCCGCCTCGTTGCCGGAAACTCTTGTGCAGGTTGCGTATTTCGATTGCGGGTGGTCGGCTAGTCATGCTTCTACGTTCGCTGATGGGTGACGCGCGGCCACGGATCAGATGTCACGAGATTGGCGTGACAGTTGTCATGCCGGCGGGGGGACTGCGGCTACGCTTTGGGTCATGGTGGGCGAAGGAACGTTTCGGCTCGGACCAGACTCGGGGCGCTTGCTGGTGAAGACCAGTCGCAGCGGACTCGGCGCCCGGGCGGGGCATGACCTGGTGATCGAGGCAGCCGAGTGGACGGGGAATGTCGTGGTCGGCCCGGATGGGTCGGCCCGGGTGCATGTCGAGGTGAATGCGGGTTCGCTCACGATCCGGGATGCGCTGGGCGGCCTCAAACCGATGACGTCGTCAGACCGTAAAATGACCGAGAAGAACATGGTCAAGGTGCTGCAGCCTGGCAAGTATCCGGTGATCACGTTCACGGCTGACTCCACCGCCCAGGTTGACGATGCTGTTTCAGCGCCGGGCACGCTGACCCTGGTCGGCAAGACGCAGCCGTTGACCGTCAGTGGCACCGTGAGTCCCGGTGGGCGGCTGCACGCCTCGGCAACTGTGACGCAGAGCCGTTGGGGCATCACCCCGTTTTCTGCCTTCTTTGGGGCCCTCCGGCTTGCTGACGATGTGGCCGTCGAGGTTGACGCGGGCCTGTCCGCCGCAGACTAGCGATGTGACGCTGGTCACCATTGGAATGGACCTCGCTAGTTGAATGTTCTACTATATGTAGTTGCTTGAGCAATTACTTCTGGACATCGTAACTAAGGAGTTCATCATGACCGCTGCTGTCACCACCGCCCTTCCCGGCCTCACTGCAGGCACCTGGACGATTGACCCCGTCCACTCCTCAGTAACCTTCAGCGTCCGCCACCTCATGGTGAGCAAGGTCCGTGGTGAGTTCACAGAATTTTCGGGCCAGGTCACCGTCGAGAACGACGGGTCCGCGGCAGTGGCCGCTGACATCGCCGTCGGTTCAGTGACGACGAAAAACAAGCAGCGCGACGAGCACCTGCACAGCACCGACTTCTTTGATGCGGCGAACCACCCCACTGCCACCTTCCGGTCCACCGGCGTACGCGCAGAGGGCGGTGACGTGTTCGTCGACGGCGAGTTCACACTCCGTGGTGTCACCAAGCCGGTGACACTGAGCCTCGAGTTCAACGGCGTCAACCCGGGCATGGGACAGGGCGAGGTCGCCGGCTTCGAAGCCACCACAGTCATCAACCGCAAAGACTTCGGCGTCAACTTCGATGCCCCACTGGAGAACGGTGGCGCGGTCGTCGGCGACAAAGTAACCATCATTCTCGAGATCGAAGCCATCAAGCAGTAACCCTGGCCCGGTCGGCGCAGGGGGTGGTCCGTTAGGACTGCCCCCTGCATCTGTACGGGTAGCATCGCGGGAACGGATTCCATCGCGATTGAGAGCGGGGTGTTGTCGTGGCTCGATCCGCGGCCGCTTTGGTCAGCTGCGCTGTCCTGATAGCTGGTCTCGCCGCGTGCGGCACCGACACCGACACCGACCCTCCCGCCCCCGTGACCACGGCTCCGACCACCGAAGCCGCCGCGGATGGGCAAGCGCCGCCGCCTATCCGGGTCCGGGCAGGCGATGTCGATACCGAACTAGAACCCTGGACTTATTGCTGGATTGACCGGTGCGTGGATGGCGAGGAGCCGGAAGACCCCCTGAGCATCGGAAGCCCGGACAGCGTCACCGTCGATTTCGCCGGCGAGGCAGCGGAATTCGTCGCGAACTTCCGCGAGGCTGGCAGCGACGAGTGCGGCCGGAATTACGAAACCGACCTTCAGGAAAACCCAGACGGCACGTTCACATTAGAACCGGTGGGACTCGCTGGTGAATACGACGTGCTCCTCGTCGTCCGAGCGCCGGAAGGTGACGCTGCAGTCATGTTCCGCTGGGATACCCCAGAGGACGGCGCAGTGCCCGAACCGCAGGCCGCGCTCGCGATTGCGTCGGAATTCGCCCCCTTGTCGATGTCCTTCCCCGACCTGACGCTCACCGACCTGCGTGCCGACCCTCAGCGGGCCTCGGTTGCCATCACCATCACCTCGGCTGACGGCGTGACACAAACCATCGAATCTGAGGCGACCCCAACCGCATGCCCAGAAGGGTCGTTGCGGTTCTTCACGGAAGAGACGGCAAGATCCCTCGAAGACGGTCAGCCACCGCACCGCTATGAGGTGCGGCTGCAGCTCGACGACGAAGTACATGAAGCTACTGCGGAGTGGCCGGCCGATGCGATTGGCGGCGCGCAGCCATACGTAAATCTGGAGTTCACTCCGCCGCTGCCGACCGTAAGCTAAGCGTCAGCCACCGGACGGGGCGCGGGCCGCGGTGCTGCCTTGGGGTGCAGCCCCACGCCGAGCAGCGCCATAGCACCCCAAGCGAACGCGCCGCCGCCCAGTGAATCGAGGATCGCGACGTCCGCATCACTGCCGGTAAAGAAGCGAAAAACGATTACAGCAAGCAGCGAACCGGCAGCGTAGGGCGCGGCACCTATCAAACGGTCGATCACTTCTTTCACGCGGATATCTTCACCACACACCTCCGCCGAACTCAAACACATGTGACAACTGCCACCAACGTGGTGCATTTCTGACAGACTGTTTTCGTGAGTCTCATACAGCGCACCCTGCCTGCCGCCCTTGCCGCCGCCGCACTCGTCGCACTGCCTGGCACCGCGACCGCAGCACCGGGATCCATGCTTCCCGAACCATTGCCGCCAGTACCGTCGCTCGACGTTGAACGCTACGGAGGAACGTGGCAGCAAATAGCCGCGATACCGCAGCCCTTCAGCCTGCAGTGCGCCCGCGATACTCGGGCAGAGTACGGAATCATCGGTCCCGGTGAGATTTCCGTCCGCAATACCTGCACGACATGGACCGGCGAGCAGTCCCAGATCGACGGGACGGCGCGGGTGACCGACTCCGCGACCAACGCCGCATTGCGGGTCCGCTTTCCTACGGTGCCGTTCGAAATCGCTGAGGAAATTCCCAATTACGTCGTCACCTATGTCGACGACGAGTATTCGGTCGCCATCGTGGGCGATCCCGCCCGAACATCGGGATTCGTCCTCTCCAGGACATCCAGCATTTCGACTGAACAATGGCAGTTAGTGCGCTCAACAATCGAGTCCCGCGGCTGGGATTCCTGTTTTTTCCTTACGTCGCCTACCACTGGAGGACTTGAGGAGATCAGGCCACTCTGTACTTTGTAGCGGGGTAAACGAAAGCGACTGAGATCACAATTCAGCCCTGGTATGAGCATCACTCACAGAACCCGAAGGACTCTATACCAGTGAGCATACTGTGTGTATCGTTTTGTCTCAGAAATCGGATTCGTCTGGATGTCGCAACGATGCGACTGTGCACCAGTGGCTCCGCAAACTGTGAGAGGGCAATTCGACAATGTTTGTCGCACAGCCACCTGACGTCGCACCCGTAGGCGGTGCAGACGTCCGGGATATTGTGATCGCGCTGATCATCACAGCAGTGGTGTCCGCGCCAGTCGCCTGGTTCATGCTGCGCGAGCGCGCAGGGAAATCGTCGGTAATCGGGCGGTTCGCTGACTGGCTCGCCGAGCGAGACGGAATGCCTCGCTGGTTCAGTCTCCCCGCATACCTCACGATCATCAGCATCCTCGCTGCGGGTTTCGGCGTGTGGTGGGATGTGGCGCTGCATATGCAGGACGGTCGCGACGACGGAGCGCTGTCGAATCCGTCTCACTGGCCGATCTTCTTCGGCATCCTCGGCTTCTTCAGCGCAGGTGTACTGAGCATCATTCTCGGCCACCGGAGCAAACTTCCTGGCCGCACCATCCGCATTGCACCTGGCTGGCGCAGCCCCCTCGGCGCGCTCATCATGACCGCGGCTGGTCTCATCGCCCTCACCGGTTTCCCCGCGGACGACGTGTGGCATCGGCTGTTCGGCCCGGACGTCACCGAGTGGGGCCCCACACACATCATGATGATTGGCGGTGCCGTCACCTGCATCCTGGGTGTCGTCCTGCTGCATGCTGAGGCGAAGCAGACGGGCGCTCCGGGCGCTGTTTCCAGTTTCGGCAGGCTCCGCGAGGCTGTCATCCTCAGCCTCTGCATCGTCCCATTCGCGTTCCTGATGGAGTTCGACCTCGGTGTGCCACAGTTCCCCGCGGCGACACAGTTCATCATCGCGGCGTTCCTGACTGGCTGGGTGTTCACCGCCGTCAGAATGCGGTTCGGGCCCGGTGGCGCTATCTTCGCGTGGGCCGTCTACATCGTCGCGCATCTTTTCCTGATGGCGACGGTCGCGCTGCTCCCCGGCGTTCTCATCGCGGGATTCCTGCTGTTCCTCCCGGCTGCGCTGATCATCGAACTGGTGGCGGCCGTCATCGACCCGGCTAACAAGGTGCGGTTCGGCGTGGTTGCTGGGCTTCTGGTCGGCTCGCTCGGGATGTTCGCGGAGTGGGGCTGGAGCCACGTTTTCATGCCACTGCCGCAGCCGCTGCCCGCATCGGCGCTGCCGTTCATGCTGACCGTCGGCACAATTGCCGGTGTCGGCGGCGGTCTTCTTGCCGCGTGGCATACGCAGAAGCTCGATCTTGTTGAAGCTCGCAGCTCGTTCACACGAGAGGACGCGGAGAAGGTCATCGGCCTATCGCCGCGCACACCCGCGTTCTGGAAGGCTCACACAGCTGGACTCGTCGGCATTCTGACGTTCATCGGCTTGATGGCTGTCTACGCACCGCCGACAGACCGCCCGGGTGTCGAAGCGACCGCCAGCTTCACCGACGTCACCTACTTCAATGAGCAGGGCGAACCCCTGCCCGTGAACACAGGTGACACCGAATGTGATGCTGAACGCCGCTGTGAAGCCATCATGACGGTGCGGTTCAGCAATCCGGAAGATGTTCAGGACGCTATCTGGCTGTATGCCCTCGGCTGGCAGGGCCGTGAAGACCGTAGCGTTCCGAACATCCCGCGTGACCCTCAAGCCGGCGGCGCTGAAGGTGTCGTCCGCGTCCCGATGGTGGAGACAGGGAATCCTGGTGAGTTCCAGTCGGAGCGTCCACTGCCCATGTACGGCTCGTGGAAGACCCTGATTCGAGTCCACCTGCCACCGACCGTGCACATTGCGTACCCGGTATACGCTCCGGACGACCCTGAGATCCTCAGCGACAAGGGCCGCCAGGTGACCACCGCAGCAGGTGAAACCAAGGAACTCATCACTGAGCACGAGTTCTTGCAGCGCGAAGTCAGCGACGACGTTCCAGCGTGGGTATGGACGGTCGCCTACGCCATCGTCCAGATCTTCTGGTACGGACTGATCGCGTTCTACGGCTGGTGCTACGCAACCGCAGCACACGGCAAGAACAAGCGTCCCGATGACGCGAAGTCAAAGCCACAACCAGCTACCGCATAACGGCAGACTGGAGCGGCAGTGAGCGGGCCTGAGGAAACTCCTCTGGCCCGCTCACTGGCCGTTATGTGGCAGGAAAACCGAGCGCGGTGACGGCGAGCAGGGGCTCGCTGATGGGGTCTACTCCGAGTATCTGTTCGATGACCGAGTCACAGAGAGCCGTGGCAGTTACAGAACCGAGCCCCATGGCAGTCGCCGTCAACAGCACGGTCTGACTGATATGGCCCGCCTCGAGCAGAATGTCCCGGTAAGCACGCCGGGACTCGAAACGCCACCGTGTCCGTTGCAGGACCGCCGTGTAGATCAGCAATACCGGGGCATCGGCAAGCCACGGCTGGTCCCCCACCGCCCGGCGCAAGGTCGCGGGGCGTGCCGCTGGCCGGATGCGTTCAAGGCCGCCGCGCGCGGAGGCATAGTGATAGACGGCCGGCTGTAGTCCATGAACACGGTTGACGTGGGCGTAAAGTTCGATCGGACTCCGTGCCCCCGCGGACGGGCTGGTCTTCCGGACGACTGATCCGGTTTCTTCGTTGTCGATGACGTCGATCGGCCCAGCCGCGATATCGACCAGCGTCCCGAGCATGTCGAGGGGAATCGCTGCCCGGCTGTAGTGACGCACCGACCGGCGCGAGAACAACGCGTCGACGAGCGCCGGACGCTTCCAGCGCGAGAGGTCATGAACTTCCGGAGCGGTTACCGTAATCGGCCGCTCGGGAAAAGTTTTGACTGGCGACGGCGGGGGCTCAGATTTCGCTTTGTCGGCAAATGCCATGTGGTCCGATGCGGGGTCTAGATAGGTCACCGTCTCATCGGTCCGCGACGCGAAGTGGTGGTACCGTGTGCCAGCTCCCCACGAGCCCCATTCGTCGAGAAGGCGAGTTTCTTCGTAGTGCTCCGCGGAGCCTTCCCGAATGAGCACTTTCTCGTCGATCAACCGGTCTGCGATCGCGCGCTGAATCTCGCCTGGCGCGCCGATACTTGAAAGAATGCGCCATGACGAAAACCACCGCAGAATGCTTTCGCTTTCTGCGGTGAGGGCAAACTGTCGGTGATGAAGGTAATCGTCCCAGATGAGGTCGCCGCCCTTCCAGAACATGGCGGCATATTCAGCGACCTTCACCCGCTCCATCCGATTGCCTCCCCAACTCCCATCACCACACACTGCCTGTGATAGTACGGGCGACCGGACAGCCCGGCGGCGCGTTAGCTGAGGGGGCGCGGACGCGACTCGATGTAGTCACTCTTATGCGCGCGGAACGCCGCTGCTTCCACTGAAAATGCGGCCAGCACAACGTCATCTGCTGCGACTGTGTCAAACAGCCCGCGTGCCATTTCGTCGATGTTCATGTTCTGCGTTGTCCTTCCCCGCGTAACCGAGCGGATCCAGGCATCGCCCTGGCTCACACGCTCAGACTCTCTGCCATATACATCGCTGGCGGGCGGAAGTTGTTACACCTCTGCTGGAGCAGATTTCCAAGTGTGTGTGAAATAACGCGATTCTGATCATACTCCCGCCCGGCGGGTGGCTGACCCCACTATTTTTTGGCGCATTTCGGACGTCAAGTGAGATCATGTGCTCGATACAGTTGGATCAACGCAGATCAACCTAGGAGTCAACGATGTCTTCCTCGGCACTAGTGTCGCGCCGTTCGCTCGCGGGCTTTGCCATCGCTGCCGCGGTGTCACTATCACTCACCGGGTGCGGCGACGAGAGCGCTGCACCCGGGCCGTACGGCGGGGCTCGTGAAGGCACGACAGCTGCCGAGTCCGCTGATGATGCGGAAGGCGCCGCTGACTCGGACGTATTCAGCTTTGTGGCGGAAGACGGGCGCCGGGTCGACGGCGACGCCCGGATCTCTACTGAAATCGGCCGCACTGTCGTTATCGAGGTCACGTCGAACACCGCTGAAGAGCTCCACGTGCACGGCTACGATCTCTACGCAGACGTCGAGCCGGGCGAGACTTCCCGGCTCGAATTCACGGCGGACCTGCCCGGGATCTTCGAGGTTGAACTGCACAACGCGAACGCTGTCCTGACACAACTGCGGGTCGAGGGATGATCCTTGCGCACGGGCTCCACGGTCGCTCCGACCTGCCCGTCCCGCTCTGGCTTGCGCTCTACACGGGCGCGGCGGCGGTGCTGGTTTCGTTCGTGGTACTGGCCTTTATGTGGACCAAACCGCGACTACTCGGAGCCGAAGCGGGCCGCCCCGTACCGACTTTCATAGAACGCTTCGTCGACAGCCGCGCACTTCATTTCGTGCTCCAGGCCGCGGGGCTGGTGTTCTTCGTGCTGCTGCTCGCGACTGCGTGGGCTGGCACAGATAGCTCGTTCACCAACCCGGCGAGCACGTGGTTTTATGTGTGGTTCTGGCTTGGAGTCATCGCGTTGTCGCTGGTTTTCGGGCGAATCTACCGGGTCGCGAATCCGCTGCGGATCCTCGCTCGCGGGCTTGCGCCCGTGCTCTACCGGCCCGGGCGTGACGGATCGCTCGACAAACTCGCATTCTGGCCAGCGATCGCTGGACTCGCAGCTTTTCTCTGGCTCGAACTCGTGTACCCCGCGTCAGATTCTCCCCGTGCGATCGCCGTTTTTGTCACGCTCTACGCAGTGACGATGGCTGTTGCTGGCGCCTACTACGGGCCGAAGTGGTTCGAACGAGGCGACGGGTTCGAGGTCTACTTCACACTCATTGCGCGGCTGAGTCCCTTCGGGCGGCGGAACGACGGACGGATTGTGGTCCGCAGCCCCCTCAATGGACTGGTCGACGGGCCATCTCACGGCCTCACTCCGGTGCTGCTGCTGATTCTCGGCTCGACGACGTTCGATGGCGTGACCCGCATCCCGATGTGGCCGGACTTCGTGGATCCGTTGACTCCGTTCTGGACGGCGGTTGCCGGAACTTTTGCACTTGCCGCGACCGTCGGGTTCCTCTCCGCGATGTATGTGGGAGCGATGTGGCTGACACGGCCGTATCTGCGAAAGCCCCGGCGCGGTGAGCCGCCCGTCGACCTGTATGGCGCCTTCGCCCATTCGCTCATCCCGCTCGCGCTGGGTTACACGATCGCGCATTACTTTTCCTTCGCGATTTTTCAGGGGCAGGCCGGCTTCCTGCTCGCTACTGATCCATTCGGGCAGGGATGGGACCTGTTTGGCACGGCCGGGACCGGCATCAACTACGCAGTGCTTTCCACAGGCCTGATTGCCCTCGTGCAGGTCGGCGCAATCATCGTCGGGCACATCGTCGCCGTTGTTTCGGCCCACGATCGCGCACTGCAGATCATCCGGCCTGATTACAAGAAGACTGGACAATACCCTGCGCTCGCGCTCATGGTGGGTTATACGGTGATTGGGATTGTGCTGGTGTCCAGTGTCTGAGGTTGAAATCGTCCTCATGCATCAGGGCGGCTGGGATGAAGCGCTCATGCTCCTCGGCCCGCTCGCGATCATTGCCGCACTTATCTACACCGCCCGCAAGAAGCGCCCACCGGAGGGTGAGGAATGGGACGACGACTGGGAAGAAGAGGATTGGGAGAAGGAACCCGAGTAGCGGACCCGTATCGTCAGCGGCCCGAACACCCGACGACGCGCGCGAAAGATCTTCCGACCATGTGGGCGGTCGCGACAATTTCAGGTTCCCGGTCCTGATAGGCCCGCAGGAAACTGCTGGGACTCATCGACTCCTGGGTTGCCGCGTCGGTTGCCCACGCCCGGAACGTACCGAAGGACGCTTCGGGGTGGCACTGCAACCCCCACGCTCGGCGTCCGATCCGGAAAATCTGGTTGGGGTACATTGCGGATGATCCGAGCAGGGTGGCGCTCGCGGGAAGAGTCTCCACAACGTCGAAGTGCATACTGGGCGACCGCATCGGGTTACAGCACACCGCGATCCGGCCGAAAAGCTCATCCAGGTTCGCCTCGGGAAGCCACCGTATCTCAGCTACCCCACCTTCCAGACCTGCGTCAGCATCGATATTCACCGATCCGCCGCACGCGAGAGCGAGGAGTTGCGCGCCGAGGCAGATGCCGAGGGTGGGGATTGAAGCGTCCACACAGTCGCGCAACAAGGCGCGAACCTTAGGCAGCCACGGACAATCGTCGTCCGAGATCGCACTCTGGTAACCACCGAGAACGATCAGACCATCGCCGACGTCGTCACAACTAGGCAGGGTGTCGCCATAGTAAGGCCGCACGACCTCGAGGCTGACCATCGCCAACGATTGTTCGAGCAGATCGAGCGGGCAGCTTGGGTGGTTCTCGATGACCGTGACAACTCGTTCACCCATCCGAGGTGCTGACTCCTCACTGCCCCACTGTGCGGAGCACAACCACGTACCAAGAGCACTGTAGACATCCAGAGGTGCAATTGCATGCTGGCAGGGGCTCTCTGTGCTCCCAGTCACTTCTAGGCCCGTGTCGGCGCCAAAATTTGTCGGTGTGCCCTGATAGAAGTAGGACATGCGGCTGACAACGGACTGTGCTGACTGCACTGCAGAGCTAGACCACTGCCATGGGACGCTCATCATTCACACTGGGGGTTCCCGTGAATGCACCAGCGATGAGTGCCTCGCACCGGCTCGGCACCGGCATGCCTGGGTGCTTGATTGCGATGCGCTCCAGCCCGACTGTTCGTGCGCGACTGAAGTCTGGCTGACGAAGACCGGTTAACGCGGTCGCCTTGGTGCTCGGCTGGACGCGCAGCGCCTGGAACCATGGAGTTGTGACGCATCGCGGACCAGAAGAGGACCTGGAGACTCAATTGACAGGTACTGATGAGACTCGAGATAGAGATGAGTCGGGCCGCGCACGCAATGCGCGGCCGCGGGACGCGCTGGGCAGACCGCTGCCCTACGGTTCCCAGGGAGTTCCCCGCCTTGAAGAAGGACAAGTCCGCACGCCCGAGGAGACCCTCGCAGAGGCGTCTGCGCTGCTCGATCAACGAATGCCGTTTCACGCCCACGAAGTCTTCGAAGACGCCTGGAAGTCCGCGCCGGAGCAGTGGCGCGGACTGTGGAAAGGTCTCGCGCAGCTTGCTGTAGGCGTCACGCATGCGGCGCGCGGCAATCTGAGCGGTGCTGCCCGGCTGTTGACTCGCGCAGCAGAGCATTTGGAGCCGTTTCAGGACACGCGACCGTTCACCATCGATGTCGACGGGCTGCGGGCGTGGTCAGAACACCAATCCGCTGAGCTTGAGAATCACAGTGAAGCCAGTCCTGTTTGGCTTGCCGTGCCGCCACTGACGGGTTGCTGAACCTGGCCGCACGCCGAATTCATGCCAGCCTCAGTACGGCGCGCGCGGCGCGCTCCAGTTCGTGGCCATAGTGAGCCCCCTGCCCTGCCGCATGTACCGCCAGCGGATGCATCTGATGCAGCGGAATCCGCTCTTGCCAGCCTGCTTCCAGCTCACAGACTGACTGGTAGCCGCCCATGATCTCGTCGAGGAATGGGCAGCCGAACAGCTCCAGCATCGCGAGGTCGGTTTCACGGTGACCGCCGTGTGCCGCGGGGTCGATCGCCACGGCACCATCAATGGTCCACATGACGTTGCCCGACCACAGATCGCCGTGTATCCGGGCCGGTTCCGCTCCGTTGTCGAACACACCTGACGCGGCCAGGTCGCAGGCCTTCTCAACCACCGAAACCGCAGCCGCAGTGATCATTCCGAGCTGGCGTGCACGGGGCAGGAACGGCAGTACCCGCTCGGCGGCGTAGAACTCACCCCACGAGGTGTGCACTGCTTCCGGGCCTGAGGGCATCGGCTGAGTACCGATGAACATCTGGCCGTCGAAACCGTCAGGCGGGGCACCGAATCCCCGCGCTCCGACTCCATGCGCCTTCGCGAGCCGTTCACCGAATGTTCGCGCCGCGACGGGGCTGGGCGCCGCGGATTGGAGACGCTCAAGCTCGATGAAATCTTCATCGAACGCGATGACCCCCACGACGGGCAGGCCAGCAGCGCGCAGCCATTCAAGACCCGCGTGTTCGGCACGATAGAAATCTGGGTGCAGCGCGTTTCGCTTGATGAAGTTACGCATTGCGGCTCACTCCAGGCGGGTGATCAGTTGTGCGGCGTCGATCTTGCGGTTGCGCGGCTTGACGTCGGACGGGTCGATTCCGCCAACGTACAGCCACCCAAGCAGCCGCTCGGTGTCTTTCAGCCCGTGCATTTCGGCTACCTCCGGCATATTCACGAACGGCCCGGTGCGCCATACGACACCCCAGCCCTGGTCGAACAATGCGAGCGAGAGCAAGTGGCCTAGGCCAGCAGCGCTGGCGACCTGTTCCCACTCGGGGACGCTGGGGTGGCCGACGAACCTGTGCACGATCGCGATCAGCAGTGGCGCCCGCATTGGCTTACCGGCGAGTTTGCGCGCGTCGGCGATCTTGTCAGGGTCTGTCAGCAACGAAGCATCGCCGTACTCGTGCTCCACTATGGCGGCCCCAAAACGTTCACGCGCGGCACCTCGGAGGGTGATGATTCGCCACGGCCGCAACGCTTTGTGGTCGGCGACCGAGGTGCACGCCTGGATGAGGTCCGTGATGACGGAGTCGCTCGGAGCGTCACTCGTCAGCGTCAAGTAGGACCGTCGACGCGCGATCGACTCGACGACGCCGCGCGGCAGTGTTTCGGAAAGTTCAGCATCCATCGCGACAACCGTAGCGTGAATCGCGCGAGAGCGGCCCGGGAGACTTCCCGGGCCGCGTTTCCGAACTAGCCGCGGACTTCGATCTTGCGGACGGACTTCTTCGTCTCTGACTTCGGAAGTGTGACGGTCAGAACACCGTCCGAGAGACTGGCGTCGATTTTTGAAGCGTCGACTTCTGTCGGCACTGTCACCTGGTAACTGAACCGCCCGGTGCGGCGGGTACGCCGGTGGACGATGCCGACGCGTTCCTTCTCCTTGGATTCGCCTGCGATCTGCAAGATGCCGTCGCGGTACTCCACAGTGATGTCGTCCTTCTGCACACCTGGGAGTTCCGCGTCGACCTTGTACGCCAGATCCGTCTCCTCGATATCGACGGACGGCGCCCACGTTCTCGCTTCTCCGGTTCCTTCTTCGAACCATCGGCCGAGTCGGTCGTACAGTTCCTCGAAGTCGCGGAACGGATCCCATCGGCGGGGATCGCGGCGGGCTGGTACTGCCATTTCACACTCCTTCAATCTGGTCTGGTTTGCTTTTCGCTCGAAGGCGACTAGCCACTTTCGATTGACATAACACCAGCATAATTGAGTGTATTCCACTCAACTTGATGTCGCGTGTCCTCAATGAGGCAAGGTGGTGCTCATGGACGAGCGGACCCAGAAAACGCTGTTCACAGGAGACGGTGCCGACTCCTGGACCGACGCGGCTGAGGCACGCGACAAGGGCCGGGATCTCCGCGACTACATTCCCCACGAAGCGCATACCTACTTCACTGCCCAGACCGATCGCCCAACGGTCAGGGACTACATGGAAGCCACAAATGAGGGACGTGACGAACACCTGCTGCCCATCCGGATTGAACGGATGCGCCAGTCCCCCTTCGCTTTCTTCCGCGGCACCGCGGGGCTGATGGCGTACGACTTGTCCCACGAACCCGTCACGGGTCTGCACGCACAACTATGCGGCGATGCCCACGCATCTAACTTTGGGCTGTTTGGCGGACGGCTCGGGTCCATCGTCATCGACGTCAACGATTTCGACGAGACCGTCCGGGGCCCCTGGGAGTGGGACGTCAAACGCCTCGCCGCGAGCCTGATCCTCGCTGGCCGACAGAACGACATCGACGACGGGACGTGCGTTCGCGCGGCCCGTCACGCTGCGCGCGCGTACCGGCGTGCCGCTCGGCGCGTCTCCGCCACACCGTTCCTCGACGCCTGGCGCAATTTCGCCGACGAATCGGTGATCTCTCGCACCAAGGCCGACGCACTCGCTGACGACTACGCACGCGCGCTCCGGAAAGCAGCGCGGAACACCTCCGAACGCGTTGCCGACCGATGGACCGCACGTGACGACGGCCAGTGGGAATTCACTGAAGACCCACCGATTCGCACGCGAATATCGCCGGAAGACGAAACTGACGTCGTCGATGCGCTGCGCCGCTACACCGCGACGCTGCCACCTGCAAAACGTCCGCTCAGTGCGCGATATCGCGCTCACGACGTCGTCCACCGGATCGTGGGCACGGGGAGCGTCGGGCTGCGGAGTTACCTTGTTCTCCTGCAGGGTAATGGGAATGAGGCGCTCGTCCTGCAACTCAAACAGGCGCAGCGTTCACTGCTGGCGCCGTATGTTCCTGAGACCGCGCCCACCCATAATGGGCAGCGCATCGTCGAGGGCATCCGCATCATGCAAGCGGACAGCGACTCGTGGCTGGGGTGGACGAACATCGGTGAGCGCGAATACATGGTGCGGCAGTTCCGCAACCACAAGGCGGATATTGATCCGGCACGCCTGACCGCGAAGAACCTTGACGATTACGGCCGCCTGACTGGCGCGCTACTTGCCCGCGCACACTGCCGGACAGTCGACTCGCGCACGCTCTGGGCGTACCTCGCGAGAGGGAAGCACTTCGACCGCGCCATCGCCGCCTACGCCACGTCCTACGCCGCCCAGGTCGAGGCGGATTACGCTGAATTTCTCGCGCTTGTTGATGACGGCGAGCTACCTGTGAATAATGCGTAAACCATAATACGGATATACCGGACACCACCATCCTCGGAAAGGTCCGTTCAGCAGCACATTTAAAGCACCGTAACAAAATGCCCCAAGGCCGTGCTGCGCCGAAGCTAACGTACCGTTTTTCCGATGCCCCCGAAGGGCAGCTTATTCCTTTTCACTAAAGGTGGTCCCGTGGATCAACTAAACAGCTTCATTACCGAAATCAATGACCGCTATTGGTATCTGATTATCGCCCTACTTCTGGCTTCGGGTATCTACTACACGATCCGGTCCAGGTTCGCTCAGTTCCGGCTCGGGCGCGAGATGGTCCGGCTGATCTCAGAGCCATCGCTGACCATGGAGAACGGACGGAAAGGTCTTTCATCGTTCCAGTCGTTCACCATTTCGGCCGCCGCCAGGGTGGGCACCGGGAATGTCGCCGGTGTCGCCATCGCGATTACCGTTGGAGGCCCAGGTGCCGTCTTCTGGATGTGGGTTACGGCACTGATCGGCGCGGCGACTTCATTCGTCGAATCAACTCTCGGGCAGCTCTACAAGGTCAAAGACCATGACAGCTATCGCGGTGGACCGGCCTATTACATCAGCCGTGGCCTCGGGAAGCACCGCATTGCGGCCATATTCGCGGTTGTCACCATCGTCACCTACCCCCTCGTTTTCAACAGTGTGCAGGCCAACACGATCACTGATGTCGTCAGGAACTCCGCCGGCACGTCATCCACTTTCGTGACTTTCGGGCTGGGGATAGTCCTCGCTGCGCTCACGGCGCTGGTGATCTTCGGTGGTGTCCGCCGAATTTCCTGGGTGTGCCAGGTCATAGTGCCGACCCTTGCGCTGTCTTACATTGGCCTCGGTCTTGTGGTCGTTGCCATGAACATCGATGCAGTGCCCGGCATGTTCGTGCTGATCTTCGAGAACGCTTTTGGCCTCCGGGAGATTGTCGGCGGCGGGATCGGCGCCGCGATTATGCACGGCATCCGTCGTGGCCTCTATTCAAATGAAGCCGGGATGGGGTCAGTCCCGAACATCAGTGCCACTGCTGCCGTTTCACACCCTGTGAAACAGGGACTTGTGCAATCGCTGGGCGTTTACTTCGACACGTTGGTTATCTGTTCAATGACCGCATTCATCATCCTGCTTTCCGATCCCGATTTCGGGCAGCGGGAAGGTGCGGGACTGACACAGAATGCGCTCGCCCTTCAATTCGGCGACTGGGCCATTCACTACCTCGCCGTTGTCATCTTCTTTCTCGCGTTCAGTTCGGTCCTTGGCAACTACTACATCGGCCAGGCCAACGTCCAGTTCCTGACCCATTCGCGCATCGCGCTCAACTCGTTCCGCGTCGCGGTGATCACATGCGTGTTCCTCGGGTCCGTCGGATCACTCGCTCTGGTATGGAACGTGGCTGACCTCACCATGGGCGTGATGGTGCTGATCAACCTCCTGGTCATCGCGCCACTATCGGTGATCGCGTTCCGCCTGCTCGATCACTACCTCGAACAACGGCGCCGCGGCATCAACCCAACATTCGCGAAGCGAGACATGCCAGATCTTGCGGGGGTCGAATGCTGGGAAGGCGCGCAAGAAGGCGCGCGCATTTCCTAACGCACTCCAGAGGTGCGATCCGGTTGGATTTCACGCGGTGTGCGCGGCAAATCCAACCGGATCGGCGATGCCCCACATCACCGGCAAGCCCCTTGGCTTTATTTTTTGATTTCAAGTCTCACGCCTTGACATTTCTCCCGGGGTAGCCTGGGGTCGAATGAACTGATCAAGGGGGATCAATGAGCATTGCCGGCACAATCTTCGTGAATACGCTGAAGGCGCACCAGGCACTTTACGAGCGGAGTGGCGGACGGATCGGCCACAAGCTTCTCGGTGTGCCGACGCTGCTATTGACGACGAAGGGACGCAAAACTGGCAAGGAACGCGTCAGCGCACTGACCTACGCCTCCGTTACCGGCGGCTACGCCGTCGTCGCCTCCAACGGAGGCGCTAGCAAGAACCCTGGCTGGCTGCATAACCTCATCGCGCAGCCGGAGGTCAAGGTACAGGTCGGCCGCGATGTCTTCCCCGCCGTCGCACGAGTCGTGCGGCCTGGCGACAACGAATACGACGACGCCTGGGCAGCTGTCAATCGAGTTAATAAGAATCGCTACTCCGCGTACCAGAAAATGACGAGCCGCCCCATTCCGGTTGTCATCCTCGCCAAAAACTGAAGTCAGGCCCGTTCGCGATTCCTCCGCTTGGGCGGAAGCGGAATGAAGAAGCTCACCCGTGCCTGATAGTCGCGGTAACCAGGACGCTCGGACATGTGTTTTTCCAGTAGCTTCCCGCCGGTGGCGAAGGCAAGGAAGTACGTCATCAGAATGGGCGACAGGATTGTCAGAACGCCGGGCCACACGTCGGCGGCGATGAGGAAGATGCCCCACCAGACGCAAGCATCACCGAAATAGTTAGGGTGCCGCGTCCAGGACCAGAGTCCGCGGTCCATCACTTTGCCGCGGTTCGCCGGATCGGCCTTGAACTTCCGCAGCTGATAGTCGCCTACTGCCTCGAACGTCAGCCCCACGATCCACAACAGAATGCCCGCAAACGCGATCCAGCCGAGTGGACCATCAGAGACCGCGGCCACCTGGATCGGCAGGGAGACGAACCACGCCGCGAGCGCCTGCGTCAGATAGATCTTGCGGATCACCAGCCACGTGGGATTGCCACCCCCTCGTGCCAACATTTCTTCGTATCGCGGGTCCTCGCCGTGCCCGCGCGTGCGGATGAACATGTGCCACGCCAGCCGCACCCCCCACACTGTGACCAGGCCCAGGACGACGAGTCTGCGGGCTGGCTCGCCAGTCCCGGCGGCGGCTGCGGCCGCCGCGACTGACACGAACGCCAGCCCCCAGGACACGTCCACTACGTTGTGCCGTTTCAGCCAGAATCCGGCCACCGCGGTGACCGCCATCAGGACGGCAATCGCGGCGAGCGAGGCAGCGCTGACTACGAGGAAATCACCCATGAGCGGGTCCCCGCACCGCGGGCATTCCGCTGCCGCCACTGCGATCGGGCCGCACCAGCAGTAACTGGTCGACTCCCATACGTCCGTCACGGAATGCACGTCCACCGCCAACGAGGTAGAGCCGCCACACTCGGGCGACCTCCTCGCCAACCATGGCGCAAAGCTCATCCCAGTTCGCTTCGAATTGCTGGTGCCACGCGTCAACGGTGCGCACGTAATGTTCGCGTAGCGCGTGGACGTCACGCAGCTCGAGGCCTGCCTCTTCGAGCATGCCGATGGTTTCCCCGACCGGTCGCATGTGCATGTCCGGAGCGATGAAGGATTCGATGAACGGGCCGCCGCCCGGGTGCCGTCCGCAGCGCGACATCTGCTGGATGAGCACTCGGCCAGTGGGTTTCACGTTTTCGAACAACGCCTGGGCGTAGCGCGGATAGTTCCGCTGCCCAACGTGCTCCCCCATTTCCAGAGACGCGACCGCGTCGAAGGGGCCATCCGGAATTTCACGGTAGTCCTGGAGCCTGATATCGACGCGGTCCGTGAGTCCGATCTCGGCGATACGTTTGTCCGCGAACGCTTTCTGTTCCCGTGACAGCGTGACCCCGACTACGTCTACTCCAAACTTGTCGGCAGCGTGGATGCTGAGGCTGCCCCACCCGCAGCCGATATCGAGCACGCGCATGCCTTCGCGCAACCCGAGCTTGCGGCACACGAGGTCCAGTTTGTCGCGCTGCGCATCCTCAACCGTGTAGGACGGGTCGCTGGACATCCAGTATCCGCACGAGTACGCCATGTGAGGGTCGAGAATTTTCGAGTAGAAGTCGTTGGACAGGTCGTAGTGGTGGCTGATCGCTCTCTTGTCGCGCCGCAGGCTGTGGAGCCGTCCGCGGATTCGGGCCTGCGAGCGGGGAGCTTCTGGCGCTGTGCGCAGTACCCCGAGTTCCCGCGCTGCGCGGGCAATGCGAGCAAGGTTGCGCGGGTGCGGCCGGAAAGCGCGGAGGTTGCGCTCATGCACCACTCGCCAGACATGGTCGAGCGCGGCACCGAGGTCGCCTTGCACGTCGAGCTCACCGGTGACGTACGCCTGGGCGGCGCCCAGTTCCCCGGGATGCCACAGCATCCGGAGGATCGCATCCGGGGACGCGAGTTCCACTACGGGGACACCGCTGGGGCCCGCGGAACTGCCATCCCAGGCTTCGATACGCACCGGCAATGGACTGCCGGTCAGCGGTTCGAGGACCCCTGCGATGATCTCAGCGGCCGGGCGTGCAGGCAGAGGATCTGCCGGAGCTTCGGGATCCGCCATTGTCAATGCTCCTTCGCTGGCGCGGGGGCAGTGGGACCGCCGGGGCCATCGGGGCGGCTGAACACGAGTTGTTCCACACCGAGGTAGCCCGACGCGAAACCGGCCTCTGAGTAGCAGAGGTAGAACTTCCACATGCGGCGGAAAACCTCATCGAAACCGAGCGCACGGGCCTCGTCGAAGCGTGCGCTGAAACGCTCTTCCCACAGGCGGAGCGTCCGGGCGTAGTGCGGCCCCATCGAGAACTGATCGCGGATCCGGAGGTTCGTCTCGCGCTCGGTTGTGTGGCGGATCGCCTCTATGGACGGGATGAGCCCGCCCGGGAAAATGTACTTATGGATCCACGTGTATGTGTTGCGCGTGGCCAGCATCCGGTTGTGCGGCATGGTGATTGCCTGGATGGCAGCAGTGCCGCCGGGCGCAAGCAGTTCATCGATTTTGCGGAAGTACGTCGGCCAGTATTGGTAGCCGACTGCTTCGATCATCTCTACAGAGAGAATTGCGTCGAACTCGCCCTCAACAGACCGGTAGTCAAGGATCTGAACTTGGATTCGATCATTCAAGCCTAGAGCCTTGATGCGTTCGTCGGCGAGTTCTTTTTGCGCCACTGACAACGTGACTGAACGGACCCTCGCCCCCCGCTGGGCGGCGCGGATAGCGAGTTCACCCCAGCCGGTTCCGATTTCGAGCACTCTCGTGCCTTCACCCACACCGGCCTGGTCCAGCAGCCGGTCGATCTTGCGGTGCTGAGCGTCGGCTAGCTCCTCCCACGACGCGGTTTCCGGATCGGTGAACAACCCCGCCGAGTACGTCATCGTCTCGTCGAGGAACAGCCGGAAAAACGCGTTCGACAAATCGTAGTGGCGCGAGATGTTGGATCGTGTGTTCTGGGCGGTGTTGCGTTCACGCCGGGGCTGACGCCGAACTGTCACGGCGCGCAGCGATTGCAGGGATTTCGGGACCAGGTCCGCGACGCTCGCGGCGAATACCTCGAGGACACGCTCCAAGTCGGACGCGTCCCACTCGCCCGCCATGTACGACTCACCGAACCCGATGAGGCCGCCCGAACCTAGCCGCGCGAACAACGCGTCCGCATCATGAATGATCATTCGCGGCAGTGAATCCGTACCGCTCCCCTGGCCCGCTATGCGGCCATCGGGGAATTCGACACGCAATGGGAGACGCGACACCGCCCGGGTGAACAGACTGCGAGCCGCCTTTGACCGCACACCCTGTGCCCACCGTCGCGGAACCGAAGCTACACCCGGCCACCGGTGCGGGTCGATGACGGTAGTGGTGCTGTCTGCGCGAGCGCAGCGCTCATCCTGAAATTCGACGCTCACTTAAACACCTTCCTGAGGGGACGGGGTGCCATTTCTGGGCTGAATTTGCAGGCCGCGGGCCCAGAGGCGGATGCCCTGCCAGCGGATCTGCAGAATGACGCGAAGGGGTGCCACTGGCAGCTCCCGCTGCACACGAAGCACCGACCGGTGTGTGATGTCTTCCCGTGTTCCACTCACTGACGCGACGAAGGGCATTTCACCAGACCGGAGCAACACGATGTGGGCGGACAATTCACGATCTGGGAACGGCAGACGCAGGCGATACTGGCCCGACACGTCGTTGAACGGGGAGACGTAGAACTCTTTCGGCGCGACCGTACCGCTCGGACCTGCAGCTTCAGGCCCCAGGACGTAACAGTGCCGCCCGCCGTAGGTGTTGTGCACCTCGGCGATCACGCACCGAAGTTCACCGTCACGGCCGTAACACCAGAAGACTGACAGCGGATTGAAGTTCACGCCCAGCACACGGGCGTTCGCCAGCATCCACACCTGGCCGCCGCGAACGTCGATTCCACGTTCGAGCAGGAAACTGTCGACGTTGTCCCTGAGCGTGCGCGCTGGATCACCGAAGTGATCAGCTGACGAGAACCGTGCGAATGGGCGCAGCCACCAGGGAAGAGCGGGAAGCCGATCGAGATCCACGAGCCACCAGCAGCTTCGGTAGATGAACTCATTGGTTAGCGGCGTCGAGCGTACGTGGCGAATTTCCGTGCGGTACAAGGCTCCGGGGTACTGGCGTGGCCCGCTGCGCCGCCGGGCAGGGCGTGCAGCGCGCGTCTTGATGGCGGCAACGGTCACCACACACCGCCAAGATGTTCGGCGGCCCGCAGACCTGATGCTGCCCCATCCTCGTGGAAACCCCAGCCGTGATACGCACCGGCGAACGCCACACGACCCGAATTCAGTTCCGGCAGCCGCTGCTGTGCTGCGAGGGAACGCGGTGTGTACTGGGGGTGCTCGTACTCCATCTGGTCGATGACTGCCTCCTTGCGAAGGAGGTCCTCGCCGCCAAGAGTGACGATGTAGCGTCTGCCGTCGAGACTGCCCAGCCGCTGCAGACGAGTCATGTCGTAGCTGACGAGAACGTTCTCGGGGCGCGCGTCACATGCGGGGATGCGGTAGTTCCAGGACGCACGTGCCCGTGGGAGCGTCGGCAGCACCGATTCATCGGTGTGCAGGCGTGCCAGATTCGGCGTGTACGAGATAGCGCCGAGCACCTCGCCGTGGGCCGCGGAAGGTTCCTTCAGCATCGCGAGCGCGTGGGCTGGGTGGGTGGCTATCACGACCGCGTCATACGTCTCGGCGCCGTCCGCGTCATCGCGGATCTCGACCCCGGCCTCGGTCTCGTGGACCGTGCGGACGCCGCAACCGGTGCGGACCTCGCTCAGCGCTGCGGCGACTCTAGACACGTATTCGCGCGAGCCGCCAGTGACGGTCCGCCATGCCGGCGAGCCACTGACACTGAGCATCCCGTGGTGGTCAAGGAAGGTGAACAGGTAACGGGCCGGGTACTGCAAAGCAGTGTCGGGGTTGCATGACCACACCGCTGACACAAGCGGCGTCATGAAGTGATTCACGAAATACGGGGAGAACCGTCCGGTCTCGAGAAAAGCACCAAGGGTGACGTCAGGCGTGTCGTCGTCTGCGCTGTCGAGCACCTGCTGGGCCGCGCGGTGGAAGCGCTTCACCTCCAACAGCATTCGCAAATAGCGTCCACGAGCTGCCATGCGCATCCCGGGGAACAGGCCACCGGCTTTCTTGCCGCCCGCATACTCGAGTCCGCACCCGTCGCATCGCACGGACATGCTCATGTCGGTGGCTTGCGTGCTGACGCCCAGTTCACCGAACAAGCGGAGCAGCGTCGGGTAGGTGCGATCGTTGTGGACGATGAACCCGGTATCAATCGGAACTGTCCGCCCTGCGGCGAGAACCTCGTGGGTGTCGGCGTGGCCGCCGAGACGGTCGTCCGCTTCGTACAGCGTCACGCGGGCGTTCTTCTGCAGCACCCACGCTGCTGTCAGACCCGCAACGCCACTGCCAACAACCGCGATGCGGCGGCGTGGATCAACTGGTTCTGACACTGCACTGTCCTCCTGAGACAAACCTGGGCGCATCTTCTACCGCGTTATTCGGAGCACTCACGACAACGGATGGGCCAATACCGACCCGTAGTGGTCTCGGGGATCACTGGGGGTGATCACTGGGACGGTGCGAGCGAGGCGATCCGCAGTGCTTCCTCGCACACCCATGCGTGCCATCGGGCTGGATGCCGCAGCATGAAATGCCCCGCGTTTTCCACCGGGGTCCACGACGCGCGCACTCCACGCCTCGACGCTGCGATGACTTCCCTGCGGGACGCGTCGGGACTGGTCCACCGATCGGCCGTCCCATGCAGAACAGCGAGGTGCTGCGCCGAACGGAATAGGTAGCCTTCACCGCCGGGCCACCATGGTGCGAGTGCGACAACACCCAGTACGTCGGGCTCCGCCGCAAGGTGAGCAGCAACCCGCCCGCCCATCGAGTGCCCGACCAAGACGATTGGCGCACCGGGCCTTTCTCTGCGCGCATCGGCCATCACGCGGCGAACGTCCGTGATCGCCGATGAACCCCCGCGATTCCATCCGCGTACCTGGTACTGGACCTGAACGACGTGGATACCTGAGTCAGCTCCCGCTTCCCTTATCGCGGACGTGAAAGGCCGCATCCGCACGGACGACAGATGCCAGGATCGTGCGCGCTGCAGACTATTCGGCTTCCCGCCGGGGAGGACGAGAACGGTTGCGGTCATACCCATCATTCGGGCCAGAAACCGCCGCGGCTTGGGCAGTGTGTCGGTCAGCACATTCCGGGCGCGCACCGGAACACGACACATTCGAGGGAACTTTCCTCCGTAATGAGGGAAATTTGAGGGAGAGGGATGCTGCCAAATATGGGTCCGGGTTCGCTGCACTGTTCGGACCTCACTACGCTTGGTAGGTCCGAAGTGCGAACGAAGGAGCCAGCAATGGGTAACCAGCCCGACACCACTCAGCGGCACCGCGTCGTCGTCATCGGGTCCGGCTTTGGTGGCTTGTTCGCGACCCAGAAGCTGAAGCGGGCCGATGTTGAAGTGACGCTTATTGCCCGCACAACGCATCACCTCTTCCAGCCGCTGCTCTACCAAGTGGCCACCGGAATTCTGTCCGTCGGTGAGATCGCCGCGCCCACCCGCGTTGTTCTGCGCAAACAGCGTAATGCGCAGGTACTGATGGGCGAAGTGATCGACATCGATGTGAAGAACCAGACGGTCACCTCGGAGCAGTTCGGCCACGTCACCGTGACCGGTTTCGACAGCTTGATCGTCGCGGCTGGTGCTGAGCAGTCGTATTTCGGGAACGACCACTTCGCGAAGTTCGCACCGGGTATGAAAACGGTGGATCACGCACTCGAGCTGCGCGGCAAGATTCTCAGCGCGTTCGAACTCGCGGAACTCTCGACTGATCCCGCCGAGCAGCAGAAGTTGCTGACGTTCGTCGTCGTCGGCGCAGGCCCGACCGGTGTCGAAATGGCCGGACAGATCGCGGAACTCTCACGTGACACGCTTGTCGGGACTTTCCGGCACATCGATCCAGGGCAGGCTCGCATCATCCTTCTCGATGCAGCTCCGCAGGTACTGCCGCCGTTCGGGGAAAAGCTCGGTTCCAAGGCGCACCGGCGGCTCGAGAAGCTCGGCGTCGAGATCATGCTCAACACTTTTGTCACCGATGTGGACGAGAACGGCATCGTCATCAAGGACGCCGAGGGCAACGAACAGCGCATTACCGCGTATTGCAAACTGTGGGCCGCAGGTGTCGCGGCGAGCCCGCTGGGGAAGATCCTGTCCGATCAGACGGGCACCGAGATCGACCGCGCCGGTCGTGTGATGGTGAAACCTGACCTCAGCATTCAGGGGAACCCGAACATCTTCGTCGTGGGCGACATGATGTCCCTCGACAAGCTTCCCGGTGTCGCGCAGGTCGCGATTCAGGGTGGCCGTTATGCCGCAAAGACCATCAAGCAGGAGCTGAAGGCCGAGAAGAAGGGCGAACCGGCACCGGAGCGGAAGCCGTTCAAGTACTTCAACAAGGGCAATATGGCTGCGGTGTCAAAGTACAGCGCGGTCGCCCAGGTCGGAAGAATCAACATCAGCGGATTCCTCGGATGGCTGATGTGGCTCGCCGTGCACCTCGTCTACATTGTCGGCTTCAAGAGCCGGGCAGCGACGCTCTTCTCGTGGACGGTGACGTTCCTGACGAACTCACGCGCGCAGCTCACGGTGACCGAGCAGTGGATGACAGCCCGCCTTGCGATCGATCATCTTGAGGAGATCGAGGCGAAAAAGTCGGCGGACAAGGAAAAGACCGCGGCCGACAAGCGAGCGGCGAGCTAACCGCTCATTGAAGGTTTGCCTGCCCTGGCCCCGGGAGTACCTGTGGCCAGGGCAGCGCTTTCAGCTCGCCCCTAGCCGAGCGGCGTCGGTGACGTTCTGCAGGCGCACGTGGCCACGTGCTATCAATTTGTGCTGATCGTCAGTGATATTCACGAGCCACAATTGCTGCAGGCGTCCGCGATGCATCGGAATCGCATGTGCATGCAGAGTGCCCTCACGGACAGCTCGAAGGAAGTCGGTGTTGTTGTTAACGCCGACGACGTGACCGCGGTCGCCCAGCCATGCACTTCCCGCGAGACTCGCAACTGTTTCGACAACAGCGCAATACACGCCACCATGGACCAGCCCTGCTGGCTGATGCATATCAGGACGGATCCGCCAGTGCGCGCGCACAGAGTCGGGGGTGATCTCTGTGAAGCGGAGACCAAGGTACTCGCCCATCCCGCGGCCGAGCACCTCCTCAAGGCGCTCGTAGAACTCTGGGTCCGTTACGGCAGTTTCCGTTATTTCCTCGCCAGATGGGGTCATCAGGCCTCCCTTGTCGAGATGGCGTCATGTGTCTGGGTGCCGGTCACGGGACCACCCTAGGACGCATCCTGTCACAAACCACACGAAAACCGGGTGAAGACAAGGAGGTGGGCCCTGCGCGTGAGTCCGCACAGGGCCCACCGTGGCATGGACCGGGTGTAACTGCAGCCCTCAGTACACCACTCGGTCCTGTATTGGCCTGTCGTCGGCTCCAGCGGAACCTTCTGCCATAAGAATAGGTGAGGCTCACCTAATTTTCAACGCTTTACCTTGAATCTCAGATGTGATTGCCATCACAATCATGCTGATGCGGGAATAGCGGGCAGTGCAGGACCCGGATCCGTTCCGCGCCACCGCAACCGGACGTGGGAAGCGTGGCTGCGCACAGGCAATCCTGACCGTGCGAGTGCATCGAGGAAACCGCGTCCGCGCCGCAGCGATGCGGCATCGTCGCACCCAGCAAGCTGCGGCGCGTACGTTGCCGTCCCGATCACCGCCTCCCCGACCATCGACCACAGGCGGTCCCTATCAACCCCGGTGAATTCGGAGATTCGCGCGAACAACGGCACCAATGTCGTCTCACAACGGTGTGCCGCCCACACCACCAATGCTTCCTCGCACGGCATCTCCACTGCACGCCTCGCCCGCGCAACCGGATCGCCGTGCAGCACACGCAAGGCCGGGTCAACCACACCTGCCCAGTCGACCCCACCATCCGAGTCGTAGTGGAGCCACAAGTTGTCGATCCCGGGGTCCCAGGCGCGGCCTTCCAGAGCGATGAGTGCCATCACGCGACTCACCACGGCGTGAATCACGACATTTGCGACCTGAGCGGAAGCGAGGCCGGGTTTGCCGAGATCCCTCACCATCCGGGAGTGCATCTGCTCTAGGCGATCCTCGGAGAGCGCGGCCGCGAGCGGCCACCAGCGGCGGCGAGGCTCACGAGCCATCCAGGCAACTGCGTAGATGCGTGGATACTCGGGATCCAGCGCGCGCATCCGGTCGGCGCTGGCAAGCAACGGGATGCACAGGTCTGCCTGTAGATCCTGATGATTCAGCACTAAGGGGGCGATGCCCCGATCCCCAACTTCCCTGCTGGCACGCGCTGCGCCACCCATTGACACCACCTTATCCATCGTCAAGTTCAGGTAAGCCTACACTTACTATGGATACCCTATTCACCCCAGGTTAGGATAGAGACGTGGCGCACAGGCGGTCTCGGGTTTCGCGCCTTACTTAGGTTCGCGTAACCTAAGCAGCTGTGACCATGACACGCCTGCGCGACACCAACGCGGGAGCGCACCAACTACCGGAGCACCGGGGGTACGAGCACGTTCCCGCCGGATCAGCGCCGCTGCCCCGGCGCGCCTGCGCTGGCCTCCTCGACGCTGCTGTCTGCGCTGCACCGCTAGCTGTGGGTGCACTTATCGTCAATGCTCTCAGCGACCAGTACGGCGGCGGACAGGCCGATCGGGTCGTGTTCGGGGCCTTCGCGGTCATCATCGCTATCGCTGTAACCGGCTGGAACATCGGCCATCTTGGCGGCCGCGCCGGTCAGAGCCTAGGGAAGAAGTGGACCGGCCTCGTCCTGCGGAGTTCGCGAACAGGCCAGGCAATCGGATTCAGGGCGGCTCTCACTCCCCGGCTCACCCGCGCCTCGGAAACCGTCCTCCTGTCCACCGCGACCGCAGAAGGATTCACCCCGTACGAGCGTGACATCAGCGTCCGGGCCCTGCGCCGCTCGAGACTGCTCGGCCTGCTGGTCCTTTCGGTCATCCTCGTAGCGGTCACCCTCGCGAGTGTTGCTATTGGCGCGCGGCCACTCACTCTCGCCGAGATCTACCACGCCCTTGTTACCCCCAGCGGCATCGATACCGACATCGTGGTGCGCACACTGCGGGTGCCACGCACCGTTCTCGCGATCGTGGTGGGCATCGCTATCGGAGTCGCTGGCGCACTCATTCAGGGGCATACGCGCAACCCACTCGCCGATCCGGGGATTCTCGGCGTCAGCGCAGGCGCAGCCTTCGCTGTTGTTCTCTCCGTCTTCCTTCTCGGCCTCTCGTCGCCGCTCCAGTTCATCTGGTTCGCATTCCTCGGCGCTTTCCTCGCCAGCGTCGCGGTTTTCGCTTTTGCCTCGGTCGGCGGAGGACGCGCGAGCCCACTGACACTGCCGCTCGCCGGTGTCGCGGTCGGTGCGTTTCTCATGGCGATGACAAACGCGATAGTGCTGCTCGACCGTGCATCGCTCGATGCGTACCGGTTCTGGAATGTGGGTTCGGTCGCCGGACGCGGATTCGACGTACTCATCCAGGTGCTGCCCTTCATCGCGCTCGGCCTCGTCCTTGCGCTCGCCAGCACTCCAGGGCTGAACTTGCTGAGCCTCGGCGAGGACGTCGCCCGCTCACTCGGGACGAACATCGCTTTAAACCGGACGCTCGGAATCCTCGCGATCACCTTGCTGACCGGCGCCGCCACCGCCGCATGCGGGATGATCGCCTTCCTTGGCCTCGTCGTCCCCCACATCGCGCGGGCGATCACGGGCCCTGATTACCGATGGCTCGTTCCGTTCGCGGGACTGTGCGGCGCCATTATGCTGCTGACCGCTGATGTGCTCGGCCGGGTCGTCATCCGCCCCGGCGAGCTGCAAATTGGCATCGTCCTGGCTCTCGTCGGCGGGCCGTTCTTCATCGCACTCGTGCGGCGCCGGAAGCTGGTGAGCCTGTGACTGCCACAACCTCCGGCTCTATCCGCGCATACGCGCCGGACGCGCCCGCCACAGTCCCCACACGCCCCGCTGTGCGCCTCGGCCCGGTGTCCCTCGTGTGGCGCCCACGAATGGCGGCCATCACAGCCGGGCTTGCCGGGTTACTGTTCCTCCTCGTCTGTATCAACGTGGGCCGCGGCGACTACCCGATCGCACTGAGCCAGGTCATCGAGGTTCTGCTCGGTGGCGGAACCAGCGCCGAACGCTTCATCATCGCCGACCTGCGGCTACCGCGTTCCCTAGTGGGCGTCCTCGTCGGTGTGGCTCTCGGCGTCGCTGGCGCGATTACGCAATCCATCACCCGCAACCCACTCGCCAGTCCCGACATCCTCGGCATCAGCATCGGAGCCAGTGTCGCGGCAGTTGCCCTTATCGTTCTCACTGGCGGTTCCATTGCGAGCTTCCTCGGAATCTTCGGACTTCCGCTCGCAGCCCTGCTCGGCGGTCTCGCGGCTGCGATCGCACTCTTCCTTCTTTCGTGGAAAGGCGGCGTCGACGGCTTCCGGATCATCCTGATCGGCATCGCCATCACCGCCATCGGACAGGCGCTCGTGTACTGGATGCTCATCATTTCCGACATCCATGACGTAGCACGCGCGCAAGCGTGGCTGGTCGGGTCCCTGAACGGCCGCGACTGGCGCAACGTTTATCCCATGCTCACAGTCGTGCTGATCTGCGGGACCATCGCGGTCATCGCCGCTTTCCAGCTTGGCGCTCTCCGCCTCGGCGAGGACTCGGCGCGCGCGCTGGGTACGCGTCTCCAACTGGCTCAGACCACGTTGCTTCTCTGTGCTGTTGGACTGACTGCCGCAAGTGTTGCCGCAGCCGGCCCCATCGGCTTCGTCGGCCTGATGGCCCCGCAGGTCGCACTGCGGCTTGTCCGATCAGCTGGGCCACCAATCATTGCTTCCGGACTTACCGGCGGTTGTCTGGTTCTCCTCGCGGACATCGTGGCGCGGACCGTGCTTCCTGTTGAACTCCCCGCAGGCATCGTCACGGCCGCGCTCGGCGGCCCGTTTCTGCTCTATTTGCTGATCCGCACAAACCGAAAGGTATCGGCATGACTCCGACGAATGGGATTACGGCATCGCATCCCCAATCCCGGTTGCACGCTGATTCGATCACCCTGAGCTACGGCGAACGAATCATCATCGAGGACTTGAGCCTCGCGATCCCGACCGGAGGTATCACGACGATCATTGGTCCCAATGGCTGTGGCAAGTCGACCCTCCTGCGCGCGCTGGGCCGTTTGCTCAAACCCCGCGAAGGGTCAGTCATTCTCGACGGGAAACTCATCACGTCAATGCGGACAAAAGAGGTCGCGCGCATCCTCGGCATGCTCCCCCAAGCCCCTATCGCCCCTGAAGGCCTCACAGTTGCCGATCTGGTTTCCCGTGGAAGGCACCCGCACCAGTCATGGCTGCGTCAATGGTCAGGAGACGATGAGCAGGAAGTGTCAGCTGCGCTCGAACTCACCGGGATTGCAGACCTGGCGGACCGGCCCATCAACGAGCTTTCCGGCGGGCAACGGCAGCGTGTCTGGATATCCATGGCTCTGGCCCAGGGCACGGACATTCTGCTGCTCGATGAGCCCACGACCTACCTCGACCTTTCTCACGCCATCGACGTACTCGACCTGATCGATCAGTTGCATGACGGCATGGGTCGAACGGTCGTAATGGTTTTGCACGACCTCAACCTTGCGATCCGCTACAGCGATCATCTGGTCGTCATGAAAGATGGCCAGATCATTACTCAGGGCGCACCACGCAACGTCATCACCGCGGATCTCCTCGAAGAAGCGTTCGGGCTTCGCGCCACCGTGATCGACGACCCCGCATCCGACGCGCCCCTCATCGTCCCCATCGGCACACGCCACGTGCACACCAGCCTCCTTCCGGTGACAAATATCACGCCCTGAAAGGGTGGCTACGACTACCCGTAGTACGCACATGTGTCGAAGACTCCGTAGAATAGGAGAAATGGCAGGTCTAGGAGAACTCGAGCGGGCGGTGATGGACCATCTCTGGTCCGCGCCCGAACCGCAGACCGTGCGCCAGGTGCACGAGGCCCTTTCTGAGCACCGCACCCTCGCGTACACCACGGTGATGACGGTGCTGCAGCGGCTCGCGAAAAAGAAGCTCGTCGCCCAGGAGCGTGGGGAGCGTGCCTATCGCTACACGCCCGTGAACGCCCGTGAGGAACTCGTCGCAGAACTCATGGTCGACGCGCTCAAACAGGCAGAGGAGTCGGGCGGGCGGGCTGCCGCGCTGGTGCACTTCGTCGAGCGGGTCGACCCCAGCGAAGCCGCCGCCTTGCGCGACGCACTAGCCTCACTCGACCTTCGTGACGATGCTCCGCGCGGCCGCAGGCGCGACCGCTGAGGGTGATTGCTGTAACGGGACTCGCTAATTCGCGCCCTCAACAGGCACACTAGAAACGGACGAAAGACCGCCGACGGTGCCAGGCACGAGGGAGCATCATGACAGGAACGACCGCAGCTCTATTCGCGGCGCTCGCTGTGCTGCTCGCAGGGCCGGTACCCGCGCTGCTCAGTCGTGCGCGATGGCCGCTCCGGGCACCGCGTGCCGCACTCGTCCTGTGGCAGTCCATCGCTCTCGCGGCGGTACTGTCCGCCTTCAGTTCCGGTCTCGCCATCGCCAGCATGCTGCTTGTGCCCGGGCCAGACGGCAGGCCCACGACCTCACCGACTGACGAAATCTCGGCCCTCGGCCTGCCCCTGTGGATGCTGTCAGTCGCAGTCTTCGCCCTCACAGTCCTCATTGGCGCCCGTTTGCTCTACAGCACAGCCCGCGTAGCGATCAAGACACGGCGCAGACGAGCACACCACCGCATGCTCGTCGACTTGCTCGATCAGCGCGATCCGCGGCTGGACGGGCTCAGCAAAGCCGACCTGCGGGTTCTGCAGCATCACGAACCGATGGCGTACTGCCTGCCCGGGCTGAAGCAGCGCGTCGTGGTAAGCGCAGGGACCCTCGATCAGCTCGAGCCCGAAGAACTCAATGCGATCCTCGCGCACGAGCGTGCACATCTGCGGGCACGTCACGACCTCGTTCTCGAAGCGTTCACCGCGGTACATGAGGCCTTCCCCCGGTTCGTCCGGAGCAAGACGGCCCTCGGGTCGGTGCGATTGCTCATCGAACTTCTCGCGGACGACGCCGCACTGCGCACAACAGGCCCCCGGCCTCTCGCCCACGCCCTGGTGACATGCGCGTCGAGCAAAACACCCGAAGGCGCGATGGCTGCGGGCGGCCCGTCCACCGTGGTACGTGTCCGGCGGCTCGCCGAGGGAACGTATGACGGCCGAATATCGGTAGCCGCGTATTCCGTCGCAGCGCTGATCATGGTGGGGCCAACAATCGCTGTCGCGGTCCCCTGGCTGGTCGAATTGTCCCGTCTTTTCGGCCTGGCGCCACGCTGACATTTTCTTTCAGAAGGTAGCCGATATCCTGAACTCGCCCTGGTGGCCGCCAGGGCGAATGCATAGCCGGCTAGGAATCGCATATGACTTCATCTGATTCGCCATCCGCCCTTGCCGATATCGGTGTCACCGGACTCGCTGTAATGGGCGCAAATATCGCACGCAACCTCGCCCGTCACGGTCACACCGTTGCGCTGCACAACCGCAGCGCCGGGCGCGTCGACGAACTCATGACAAAGCACGGAAGCGAAGGGAATTTCGTCCCCTCGGCCAGCATCACCGAGTTCGTCGCGTCACTGAAACGCCCCCGCCGGGCCCTCATCATGGTGCAGGCAGGTGCGGCAACAGACGCGGTGATAGAGCAACTCGCGGACGCCATGGAGCCGGGTGACATCATCATCGACGGCGGCAACGCGTTGTACACGGACACTCAGCGGCGGGAGAAGGCGCTGCGCGAACGCGGCCTCCACTTCGTTGGTGCGGGGATCTCAGGCGGCGAAGAGGGTGCACTCAACGGGCCATCGATTATGCCGGGCGGCTCCGCCGAATCGTATGAATACGTTGGGCCACTGCTCGAATCCGTCGCGGCAGTTGTCGAAGGCGCGCCGTGCTGCACGTACATCGGCACCGATGGTTCTGGGCATTACGTGAAGATGGTCCACAACGGGATCGAATACGCCGATATGCAGCTGATCGGCGAGGCCTACCAGCTCATGACGAGCGCTGCGGGGCTCTCCGCCAAAGAAGCGGCGGAGGTGTTCGCCGAGTGGAACAGCGGTGTGCTCGAAAGCTATTTGATCGAGATCACCTCGGAAGTTCTCGGGCACACGGACGCTGAGACGGGCAAACCACTTGTTGACGTCATTGTCGACGCGGCGGGGCAGAAAGGCACCGGCCGGTGGACCGTGAAGTCTGCACTCGATCTCGGCGTGCCTGTAACAGGCATTGCAGAAGCTGTGTTCGCCCGCGCGGTTTCTGGGTCGCGTGAACTTCGCGCCGCCTCCCGAGGTCTCGCCGGCGCGGAACTCGCAACGTCGCTCACCGAAATCTTCCCCGGCATCGACACTGAATCATTCGTCGCTGATATTCATTCCGCGCTCTACGCCTCGAAAGTGGTCGCCTACGCACAGGGCTTCGACCAGCTCGCCGCCGGGAGCCGGGAGTACGGGTGGGATCTTAAACTGGGCGACCTCGCCAGGATCTGGCGCGGCGGCTGCATCATCCGCGCACAATTCCTCGGCCGGATCAGCGACGCCTACGCGGCCAACCCGGAGCTGCCGAGCCTACTTCTCGACCCCTACTTCCGCGACGCCGTCGAATCCGCTGCAGCGAGCTGGCGGCGCGTCGTCACCGTCGCGGCCCAGCTCGGTGTCCCTGCGCCCGGCTTCAGTTCTGCACTGGCGTACTACGACAGCGTGCGCGCGCAGCGTCTGCCGGCCGCCCTGATTCAGGGTCTACGGGACTACTTTGGCGCGCACACTTACGAGCGGGTCGACAAGCCTGGCCACTTCCACACACAGTGGAGCGCGGACCGAAGCGAGATCAGCAACTGACAAAGGGGCCTCCAGCGTGCGCTTCCTCGAGAACTCAGCTCTCCCGCACAGGGGGTCACAGTTTGAACTGACCTATGACGACGTCTTCCTTGTCCCGCGACGGACAAGTGTGACATCGCGGTTCGACGTCGACCTCGCAACGCGGGACGGATCAGGGGCAACCATACCGTTGGTGATCTCCAACATGACGGCAGTGGCCGGCCGCCGCATGGCAGAAACCGTCGCCCGGCGCGGAGGGCTCGTCGTTTTGCCTCAGGACCTCCCTCCAGGAGCCGCGGCGGACACAATAGGCTTCGTCAAAAGCCGTCATCTCGTGGCGGACACTCCGGTCACCCTGACGCCGGACCGGGCGGTCTATGAGGCACTCGCGCTAATGAACCGCCGTGCGCACGGTGCGGCAGTTGTGGTCGAGAACGATCAGCCACGCGGCCTGCTGACGCCGCGCGCATGTGCCGACGTCGACCGGTATACCCGGGTGCAGGACGTGATGATCACCGACTTCGTCACCGTCGACGCCGGCACCGTCCCACGGAAAGTGTTCGACCTGCTCGAGGCACACCATGAGCCGATCGCGGTCCTCACCCACGGTGATGGCTCACTGGCAGGCGTGCTCACCAAGACCGGTGCACTGCGCACCGGCTTGTACCGTCCCAATCTCGATACGCGGGGCGCCTTGCGCGTCGCGGCGGCGGTAGGCATCAACGGTGACGTCGCCGCGAAGGCCGCTTCGCTCGTCGATGCGGGCGCAGACCTGATCGTCGTGGATACCGCCCACGGCCATCAAGAGAAAATGCTCGAAGTAATTGCGGCAGTCCGGGATCGCGAACTGGGCGTACCTCTCGTCGCAGGCAACGTCGTCACCGCTGAAGGGACGTTCGACCTCATCGAGGCAGGCGCCGACATCATCAAAGTGGGTGTCGGCCCCGGAGCAATGTGCACGACTCGCATGATGACGGGGGTCGGCCGCCCCCAGTTCTCGGCAGTCGCTGAGTGCGCTGCGGCTGCCCGGTCACGCGGCGCCCACGTCTGGGCAGACGGCGGCGTCCGCCATCCCCGCGACGTTGCGCTCGCACTCGCTGCGGGCGCATCAAACGTCATGATCGGTTCATGGTTCGCAGGCACCTACGAATCGCCCGGCGACTTGAGGGTGGACGAGAGCGGCTTCGCCTACAAGGAAAGTTTCGGGATGGCTTCCAAGCGCGCCGTCGCCGCACGGACCTCAGCGGACGAGCCGTTTGACCGGGCACGAAAGGCGCTGTTTGAAGAGGGCATTTCGTCGTCACGGATGCGGGTAGATCCGGAACGGCCAGGCGTGGAAGACCTCATCGACCAGATTTGTTCCGGTCTGCGCAGCGCGTGCACCTACGCCGGTGCGCGCACGCTCGAGGAGTTCACCGATCGTGCCGTACTTGGAGTGCAATCCCCTGCTGGCTTCGCGGAAGGCCGTCCCCGCCCAGGTGGATGGTGACGTATTTGATCACGAAAACTGTCCGGTCTCCCTATTTGACTGTTTAAGGTGAGGGGCATGAAGGGTTTGCTGGCCGGTATCGTCGCGGCGATTGTTGCTGTTGTTATTGGGGCTGTACTTTTTTTCATCTTCATCGATCGCTCGGAAACGACGGAACAGGCGCAGGATAACCCCACTTACGCCATTGACGGACGCCAGCAGACTTGCGCAGAGTTCTTCGGCGAGACCTGCGACTTCGAAACCCAGGACGGGTTCAATCGCTGGGCCGCGGACCTCGACGGCTTCATCACCGAGGAACAGCGGATGGGCTCGTTCGCGCGGGACATCGGGTTCACAGAGACCGGAAAAATCGCGCTCAAGGCGTGCGTGCTAACGCAATCGTCGGACAACACCGTCAATGACCTGGTCGAATTCACTCAGCGCGACCATCCCGAAGCCACCACCGCGCAGGTATTCCCGATCTGGAATGCCGCGCGCTGGCACCTGTGCCCCCTGCCGCGGTAGTGTGCGTTCGCTCTCAGCCTCGCGCCCCGAAGTCCCCATTTCGGCCGTTTCGCCGGTAAAGTAGTCGCACCTCCATTTTCAGGAAATGGCACGGCGGCTCTTCCCGAGCAGGCCCGTGTCCAACAGAAAGGACGACGGTGCCCGAGGCACCCGATCAACCGCTCGCGAGCGCTGAAAACGGCGCACACAGTGGCGAAGGCTCACCAGACGATCCCGCTCCGGGGTCCTCTAGGAAGCCGGGTCGCAAACCCGGCCTATCCCCGCGCCATCCCGCCTGCCCCTCCGCAACTCTTATTGACGCCACCGAAACAACGGCCCCGACTTCAGGCGCCGCGTAGTGGACGTTCTGCTTTCAGTTCTGATTCCCATCGCCAGCCTGCTCGGGTTTATCGCACTAACCGCGGGCACCGCGATGTTCGTCGCAGCCGAATTCTCGCTCACTGCACTTGAACGCACCGTTGTCGATGCGCATGCCCGTGAGGGAGATTTGCGGGCCCGCCAGGTACAGCACGCCCACCGGACGCTCTCGTTCCAGCTTTCCGGAGCGCAACTCGGCATCACATTGACCACCCTCATCACGGGTTATCTTGCAGAACCTGTGCTCGCGCAGTTCGTTCTGCCCGTCCTCACCCTCATCGGCGTTCCCGAATCTGCCGTTGGTGGGCTCTCGCTCGCCATTGCGCTCATTCTCGCGACGTCACTGTCGATGGTGTTCGGTGAGCTGGTTCCGAAGAACCTCGCTATCTCCCGCCCGCTGCCCACAGCCCGGGCGACAGCCGGTTTCCAGGCGGGCTTCTCGTTTCTGTTCAAAGCGGCAATCACAGGCCTGAACGGTACGGCGAACACGATGGTGCGCCGCCTGGGAATCGAACCTGCAGATGAGCTTAGGTCGGCGCGGTCGCCCGAGGAGCTGATTGCACTCGTGCGCAACTCCGCTGTTCATGGCTCCCTCGACGAGGCGACCGCGACTCTCGTCGACCGCTCCCTCAAGTTTGGTGAACTTACTGCCGAAGACCTCATGACACCTCGGGTGAAAATCGAATCACTTGCCCGGGAGGACACCGTCGCGGATCTGTTGAGCGCCGCACGGCGCACTGGCCATTCACGTTTCCCGGTGACCGGTGGCGACCTCGATGACACGATCGGCGTCGTTCACGTCAAGGAAGCGTTCACGGTGGCTCCCGCGGACCGAACAGTGACACCGGTGTCACGGCTTCTGCAAAAGGTCCCCGTTGTTCCCTCGTCACTCGATGGGGACGCGCTCATGGACCGCATCCGCTCGCATGGGCTGCAGATCGCGCTCGTCGTCGACGAGTACGGCGGCACCGCCGGCGTCGTCACCATGGAAGACCTGATCGAGGAAATCTTCGGTGACGTACGCGATGAGCACGACGACACCGAAGCCGAGATCTCGGAGACAAGCGCGGGATGGGATCTTTCCGGACTGCTCCGGGTCGATGAGGTGGAAGCCGCTACCGGCTACAACGCACCTGATGGTGACTACGAAACACTCGGGGGTCTAGTGCTCACCGCGCTTGGCCGGATCCCGGACGAGGGTGATCGCGTCATCCTTCCCGCGTCAGACCGGAGTCGATCCAGCGACGGTTTCGACGATGCTCCGGAACTGTGGGAAGCCATCGTCCTCCGGATGGAAGGCCGCCGGATCGACCGTGTCACCATCAGCCGAATTCCGGAATCACATCACCCCGAGAACAGTGAGGAGATGAGCCATGGGTGACCTGTTCGCCATCGGCCTGATGGTTCTCCTGCTGCTTGGCAACGGATTTTTCGTCGGGGCTGAGTTCGCTTTGATTTCCGCGCGCCGCGACCGGCTCGAGGCTCTCGACGAGCAGGGCCACAAACGTGCCCAGACGGTCATCCGCGCCGGTGAGCAGCTCTCACGGATGCTCGCGGGCGCACAACTCGGCATCACGATCTGCTCGATCCTTTTGGGCCGGGTCGCTGAGCCGGCGATAGCGCATCTCATCGAAACACCGCTCGAAGCGGTCGGCGTTCCTGGTGTCCTGCTGCACCCCATCGCTTTCACGATCGCCCTGGCGATAGTGGTGGTCCTGCATATTCTCGTGGGGGAAATGGTGCCGAAGAACATTGCCATCGCGGGGCCGGAACGTACCGCGATGCTCCTGGTTCCGGCGCATGTGTTCGCCACTCGCCTGATGAGCCCTCTCATCACGCTGTACAACTTCCTCGCGAACAAGACGCTGCGGCTCTTCGGTGTGGAGCCGCGTGACGAGCTGGACTCGGCAGTTTCTGTCCGTGAACTCGCTGACATGATTCGCGAGTCACGGTCCGAAGGTTTGCTGGATGAGGACGAGCACCGCAGACTCACCCGGACTTTGCGGACCGCGGGCCGCACCGTCGCAGACGTCCTCATCCCGGTGAGCCGTGTCCGTGGCCTCCCGCTGCAGCACGGTGGGACGACACTCGGTGCGATCGAGAAGGCGGTCGCAGATACGGGGTTCTCGCGGTACCCGATCGCCGATGAGGCGGGCGAGTATGTCGGGTATCTGCATCTGAAAGATGCTCTCGACGCGGTGATCGACGAATCCGCCGGACCGGCGACGGTGATCCCGCGGGAATTGATCCGGCCGCTGCCCTCTATTCCAGGCAACACACCGCTCGATGAGGCGCTCGCCGCGCTCCGCCTTGACAGCAGTCACCTCGGCAAGGTGGTGACGTCAACCGGCCGCACGGTCGGTATCGTCGCGCTTGAGGACCTTCTCGAGGAATTCGTTGGACGTGTCCGCGACAGCACCCACCGGAGATGATGACGACTCTGACAGCGCAGCAGTGGCGCCCGCGTCAGGCAGCGCATCATGCACGCGCGGATGCTCTTCTCACGCCGCACATGGAGCGGCAGGCGCGAGGCGAGCGGCATCCGGTCATGGACTTCCTGTTCACCTATTACAGCCTGCGGCCCGCGCAACTCCGGCGCTGGCACCCAGGACACGGCGTCGCGCTGCGCGACGCGGCGGAATACGCCGCGCTGCGCGGCTACCACAGCACGTCCGAGGGCACGTCGGTTTCCCCGGACCACGTGGCGCGCCGGGTAAGGACGCTGACATTTGTCGCACGGCTTCTGGCGAACACTGAGAGCAAGGAGCCTGTGCTCGGGTGTTTCGGGCTGCACGAGTGGGCGATGGTGTACCGGAGCACGCCCGAGGACATCCGGCATGCGGGGGTGCCGCTGCGGCTCGGCCACACCGGCACGAATGAGGTCGTCGAAGCGCAGCAACTCAAGTGCACCCACTACGACGCGTTCCGCTTCTTCACGCCCGCGGCAGCACCGAAGAACGTGCTGCCGCTCACGCGCGACGATCAGCTCGTGCGAGAACAGCCCGGCTGCGTCCACGCCACTATGGACCTCTACAAGTGGTGCTACAAGCTGCTCCCGATCACTGATTCTGAACTGCTGATGGATTGTTTTGAACTCGCCCTGGAAGCGCGTGCGCTAGACATGCGCGCAAGCCCTTATGATTTGACTGAGTTCGGGTACCCTCCCGTACAGATTGAGACTCCAGCCGGCCGCGCGGAATATGTGCGGGGGCAAATAGCGCTAAGTAAGGCAGCACAACCACTCCGGACGCGGCTGCTTCAGCGCTGCCGGAACGTATTAGCTGACCTCGAGACCACCCCCAAGGCTGACCAGTGACGCAGGAACCCCTGCAGGTACCCTTGGTGGTGCTTCGGGCAGCCCTGTGCGCCACGGCACTCGCAGTGCCGTTGGTGTGCGTGGAACGAATTCATAGAAGTGAGGCGATGAATGACTGAGCGCGTGACCGTCGGCAACCTGCAGGTTGCCGAGGTTCTGTACGACTTCGTGGTGAACGAGGCCATACCCGGCACCGGCGTTGATGCCGAAGCGTTCTGGGCCGGAGCAGAGTCCGTATTCACCGATCTCATCCCCACGAACAAGGAACTCCTCGCCAAGCGTGACGAGCTTCAGGGAAAGATCGATGCATGGCACGGCGAGAACGGTGGCGACTTCGATCTAGCCGCCTACAAGTCCTTCCTGTCTGATATCGGATACCTGCAGCCCGAGCCTGCCGATTTCCACGCCACCACTTCTGGGGTTGACGAGGAGATCGCGGAGATGGCCGGCCCGCAGCTCGTTGTGCCGGTTCTGAACGCGCGCTTCGCGATCAACGCCGCGAACGCACGCTGGGGCTCGCTCTACGACGCGCTGTATGGCACCGACGTCATCCCCGAGGATGGCGGCGCTGAGAAGGGCACCAGCTACAACAAGGTGCGCGGCGACAAGGTGATCGCGTATGCGCGCAAAGTTCTCGACGACGCGGCACCTCTCGCCCAGGGTTCTCACACGGGCAGCACGAAGTATGCGATCGCCAACAACCATCTTCAGGTCACGCTCGCTGATGGCTCCACGACAGGGCTGGCCTCGGGTGCGACACTGTCGGGCTACCAGGGGGATGTCGACGCGCCGTCGGCGATCCTGGTCAAGCATCATGGTCTGCACGCCGAAATCCAGATCGACCCCGCAAGCCCGGTCGGCAAGACCGATCCGGCCGGAGTGAAAGATGTTGTCCTCGAATCCGCGATCACCACGATCATGGACTTCGAAGACTCTGTCGCCGCGGTCGATGCTGACGACAAGGTCATCGGGTACACGAACTGGCTGGGCCTGATGAAAGGCGACCTCTCGGAGGAGGTCAGCAAGGGCGGTAAGACCTTCACCCGGACGATGAATCCGGACCGTGAGTACACCACCCCCGATGGCCGCACCCTGACGCTGCCCGGGCGCTCCCTGCTGTTCGTGCGTAACGTCGGCCACCTGATGACGTCCGACGCTATCCTCGACGCTGACGGCAACGAGGTGCCTGAGGGGATCCTCGACGGTCTCATCACGTCGCTGATCGGCCTGCACAGCCTCCGCGGTGCCTACCCGCTCAAAAACAGCCGGACGGGCTCGCTGTACATCGTGAAGCCCAAGATGCATGGCCCCGAAGAGGTCGCGTTCACCGTCGAACTCTTCCGCCGCGTCGAGCAAATCCTCGACCTGCCGGAGAACACGCTGAAGGTCGGCATCATGGACGAGGAGCGCCGGACCACGGTGAACCTCAAGGCATGCATCGAGGCTGCTCAGGAACGTGTGGTGTTCATCAACACCGGCTTCCTCGACCGCACCGGCGACGAGATCCACACCTCAATGGAGGCGGGTCCGTTCGTGCCTAAGGCTGATCAGAAGTCGCAGAAATGGTTCAACGCCTACGAGGACGCGAACGTCGACGTGGGTCTGGCCACTGGTTTGCCCGGCCACGCGCAGATCGGTAAGGGCATGTGGGCGATGACTGAGCTGATGGCCGGCATGGTCGAGCAGAAGATCGGTCAGCCGAAGGCCGGTGCGAGCACCGCGTGGGTGCCCTCACCCACCGCAGCTACGCTGCACGCGATGCACTACCACCAGGTGGATGTCTTCGCGCGTCAGGCTGAGCTCAAGGAGCGCACGCCGGCCAGCATCGATGATCTGCTGACCATCCCTGTCGCTGCGGATGCGGCCTCCTGGGAACCGCAGACAGTGCAGCGTGAAGTGGACAACAACTGCCAGTCGATCCTCGGCTACGTGGTCCGCTGGATCGACCACGGTGTCGGCTGCTCCAAGGTGCCTGACATCAACGATGTTGCGCTCATGGAGGACCGGGCCACCCTGCGCATCGCAAGCCAGACGCTGGCGAACTGGCTGCGCCATGACATCATCACCAAGGACCAGGTGATGGAGTCGCTTAAGCGCATGGCTGAGGTCGTGGACCGCCAGAATGCAGGCGATCCGGCTTACAAGCCAATGGCACCGAACTTCGATGGCAACATCGCCTTCGAAGCCGCCACTGAGCTGATCATCGAAGGCGGAAAGCAGCCCAGCGGCTACACCGAGCCGATCCTGCACCGCCGCCGCCGCGAGTTCAAGGCCGCGAACAAATAGTTCGCGCCGATAGGCTCGCCTGACCGAGGCTTAGGCTGTGAAAGGGTGGGTGCGGTCCTCCGCGCCCACCCTTTCGCGTCGACCGCTTTACTTAGGAGTGTGCTGTGCTGATTTTCATCAGTGTGGTTGGCGTGTTCCTCGGTCTTGTGCACTTCTGGCTTTACCGGCGGCTGGTGCGGGCGAGTGAGACTGGCCCGCGCGGCGCCCTGCTGGCTGGGGTCGTCCTGACGACGGGCTGGCTTCTCGCAGTAATTGGTTTCGGCAGCGGCACATACTTCGCGACGTCCTGGGCGCGCCCGCTCGGCTACATCGGCATGACATGGCTTGCCGTCGTCTTCTATCTCGTGCTCGGAACAGTTCTCATCGGTGTCATGCTGCTCACCGGCCGCATCATTCGGATTCGGGCTGCCCGCCCGGGCGACGTCCGGCGGCGCAACTTCGTGCGGGTGACGGGGATAGTGATGGTCGTAGGAGCGGTCGCGGCCACCACCTATGGTGCTGTCGCTGCTCTGAATCCTCGTGTCACAACAACTGTCGTCGACCTCGAAGGGCTGCCCGCCGAGTTCGATGGCATCCGCGTCGCTGTCGTCGCTGACCTTCACGTTGGACCTTCGCTCGGTGCAGGGTTCACGCAGAAAGTCGTCGATCTGATCAACGAACAGGACCCCGACCTCATTGTCATGACCGGTGACCTCATCGACGGGACGGTCGACAAAGTAGGTGCCGATATTGCTTCGCTAGCCGAACTCGAGGCCCCGCTCGGCATCTTCGCGGTCAGCGGCAACCACGAGTACTACTCGGACGACGTCAACGCCTGGCTGGACTACTGGGAATCCCTGGGAATCACCGTCCTGCGCAACGAGCATGCGACGATTTCGCTTGGTGACGAGGAAATCGACATCGCCGGGGTGCACGACTACGACGCTCCCGAGCCGGACCCGGCGGACATGGCGGCGGCTCTCGAGGGTCGCGATCCCACTGGTTTCGTGATGCTGCTGGCACACCAGCCCCTGCACTCTGGCGAAGCCGCCGAACGCGGAGTCGACTTCCAGATTTCCGGGCATACGCATGGCGGCCAGATCTGGCCGTTTCACTACGCCGTCCAGGCTGTGCACGACACCGCACTCGTGGGCCTAGACCGGGTCGGGGCGACCACGCTTTACACAACCAGCGGGGCGGGAGCGTGGGGACCTCCGGTGCGTGTGGGTGCCCCACCAGAAATTCCGATACTGGAGTTGCGGTCGGCGCCCTGAGACCGGCGAGGCCAGCTCAGCTGTAGGCCTCGAGTGGCGGGCATGAGCAGACGAGGTTCCGGTCACCGTACGCACCGTCGATGCGCCGCACCGCAGGCCACACTTTGTGCCGAGCGCCGATACCGGCCGGGTAGACGGCGATCTCGCGCGAATACGGATGCGGCCAGTCACCGACCAGGCATTCGGCGGTGTGCGGAGCGCCGCGCAGCGGATTGTCCTCCACTGGCCACTCACCAGCACCCACACGATCGATTTCCCTGCGGATCGCGATCATCGCGGCACAGAACGCATCCAGTTCCTCGATGCTTTCACTTTCCGTGGGTTCCACCATCAGCGTGCCCGGCACGGGAAAGCTCATCGTGGGCGCGTGGAAGCCGTAGTCAGCGAGACGCTTCGCCACGTCGTCAATTGTCACGCCGGTCGTCTTGGTGAGCTGACGGACGTCGACGATGCATTCGTGTGCGACCATGCCGTTCTCGCCGGTGTAGAGGACCGGGAAGTATTCGTCGAGTCGTCGAGCGAGGTAGTTCGCCGAGGCGATCGCCGTCAGTGTCGCCCGGCGCAGCCCCTGCGTCCCCATCATCCTGATGTACGCCCACGTAATCGGCAGGATTGAGGCAGAGCCATACGGGGCAGCGGAAATCACCGGGCCATCCCCGAGTTCAGGTGCGAGGGGATGCCCGGGGAGAAATTCCGCGAGGTGCGCGCGCACCGCCACCGGGCCCACACCTGGTCCCCCACCGCCGTGCGGGATGCAGAAGGTTTTGTGCAAGTTGAGGTGACTGACGTCGCCCCCGAAGCTGCCGGGACGAGCGACACCGACAAGCGCGTTGAGGTTTGCGCCGTCGACGTAAACCTGGCCTCCTGCCTCGTGCACCGCATCGCAGAGTTCGACAATGTCGTGTTCGTACACACCGTGCGTCGACGGGTACGTGATCATGATGGCCGCGAGCCGCTCAGCATGCTCACTGACCTTGGCGCGCAAATCGTCAAGGTCGACGTCCCCGTTGTCGCGGCATTTCACGACGACAACCCGCATACCGGCCATCACGGCAGAGGCCGCGTTCGTGCCGTGCGCGCTCGACGGGATGAGGCAGACGTCCCGCTGGAGATCGCCGCGGCTGCGGTGATAGCCGCGAATGGCGAGGAGGCCTGCGAGTTCTCCCTGGCTCCCCGCGTTGGGCTGCAAGCTGACGCGGTCGTAACCTGTCATGTCGGCGAGCCACTGTTCGAGGTCGCTGATCAGCTTTCGGCTTCCGACGGAATCGTCGTTCGGCGCGAAGGGGTGCAGGCCAGAGAACTCAGGCCAGGTGATCGGCTCCATCTCGGCGGTGGCGTTGAGCTTCATCGTGCAGGAACCCAGCGGAATCATGCTGCGGTCAAGCGCGATGTCTTTATCTGCTAGTGCGCGCAGGTAACGGAGCATCGCGGTTTCCGTGCGGTAGCGGTGAAACGCGGGATGGCTGAGATAGCTGCTGGTGCGCTGCAATTCGCCCGGGATCGCAGAACGCGGCCTGCCGCGCCCCGCAGGCGCCGGCACGCCGAAGGCAGCGAGTACACCGGCAATGTGGTCGGTGGTGGTCGCTTCATCACACGCGATGCTGACATGGTCGGCGTCGGCCACCCACAGTGTGAGGCCCCGGGACCGGGCATTCTCCCAGATCTCGTGCGCACGGCCCGGTACGCGAACAAGAACAGTGTCGAAGAACGCGTCGTGGACCACGTCTATCCCAGCATTGCCTAGCTCCGTAGCCAGCGCCTGCGCGTACCCGGCAACCCGAGATGCGATCCGCTTCAGACCGTCCGGGCCATGGTACGACGCGTACATCGCGGCCATCACAGCGAGCAGAACCTGAGCGGTGCAAATGTTAGATGTGGCTCTTTCACGACGAATGTGCTGTTCACGGGTTTGCAGCGCGAGCCGGTAGGCGATTTTGCCATCCGCGTCCTTGGACACCCCGACTAGCCGGCCAGGAAGCTGGCGCGCGAAAGCTGCACGGGCGGCGAGGAAACCGGCATGGGGTCCCCCGAAACCCATGGGTACACCGAAACGCTGGGAGGTACCGAAAACCACGTCGGCCCCCATCTCGCCAGGAGGGGTAACCAGTGTCGCGGCGAGCAGATCAGCTCCAGCCGCGACCAGCGCACCGCGGTCATGTGCTTCGGTAAACAAACCGGTCCAGTCCGCGATTCGTCCACTCGCACTGGGCTGCTGTACCAGGACGCCGTAGAAGTCGCCTTCAGGAAGCCCGCCGGACAGGTCATGGGTGAGCACGTCGATACCGAGCGGCTCAGCACGTGTATGCAGGATGGCCATTGTCTGCGGGAACACATCACTGTCCACAACGAACCGCGGAGATTTTGACTTCGATGCCCGGCGCAACATGGTCATCGCTTCGGCTGCTGCGGTCGCTTCATCGAGAAGGGACGCGTTGGCAATGTCCATCCCAGTGAGGTCAGCGACCATGGTCTGGAAGTTCAGCAGAGCCTCGAGACGCCCCTGGCTGATTTCAGGCTGGTAGGGCGTGTAAGCGGTGTACCAGGCAGGATTCTCCAGGATATTACGCACCAGCACCGGCGGCGTGAGTGTGCTGTAGTAACCAAGGCCGATCATCGACGTCGTGAGCGTGTTCTGCGCGGCCAGCGCGCGGAGTTCGCTATGTACCTCGTATTCGCTTGCACCGCGAAACATCTCGCCATTGGCATCTACAGCCGAGTCGAGGATGGCCTCGGGCACTGCGCGCGCGGCGAGTTCGTCGAGGGAAGAAACACCGATGACATGCAGGATGTGGTTCAGCGCCTCATCGTCGATGCCGATGTGGCGGTCAGCGAAACCTCGATCAGTGGAGTCGATCATGGAGCACCCCTCAGGCCGGGCGGTGGACGCTCATATATGAAGCGCGCATCCGCTTTCGGTCCTCCCCCTCTGTCGCTGCCACAATGGGCGCCTGAGAGATTCGGCGGCGACGACTGGATGTCTCGCTGGGCTTTTCCCCGTGGGCGGGTGGCTCACCACCACTTTCCAGAGGCGCCGCAGCACGTACGGTCCTTGTGCCTGAGAGATTGTCGGAGAGGTGTTGCTCCTTCGGCGCCCATCACTTGAGGATGGGACTCTCCCGCACGGCATCGGCGCATCACGAGTCTAGCCCGCTCCCGGCTGCCGTGCGAACTGGAGCAAGCAGTACTAGCCGATCTTCCGGGTCCGGTTACGGCGCCGTGTGGCAAGTTCGTCGTGCAACGGCAACGCCTCGGCCTCATCGGCGCGTTCCGCCGGGAACTCCGCAATCTTGCCGGTGAGTTCACGCATTGCGCCACTCACCGCGATGCCGAATACACCTTGCCCGCCCTGCAGTAAATCAACGACTTCCTCGGGTGACGTGCACTCGTAAACCGTTGCCCCGTCGGAGAAGAGGGTGATATTCGCAAGATCCTCCACTCCACGCTTGCGGAGATGTTCCACCGCTACCCGGATGTTCTGCAGCGAAATCCCCGTATCGAGAAGTCGTTTCACAATCTTCAGAACAAGAATGTCCTTGAATGAGTACAGCCGCTGACTGCCCGAACCGGCCGCATTCCTTATCGTCGGCTGCACCAGCCCGGTGCGCGCCCAGTAGTCGAGCTGACGGTAGGTGATACCAGCCACCTGACATGCGATAGGCACTCGATAGCCTTCGAGGTCGTCAGGTACGGAATCGTCCGGGAAAAGGCCCGGCTGGACGACGCCCGGCGACACATCAACCGCCACGGGACCGCCTGCTGAGGAAGCGTCGCTGCTCCCCTGCCCCTGCTGTTCTTCGGCCACGGAAATCTCCCTTTCGCCCGTTCCGCACCACAGATCGCCACTGTTCGCAGCGACCAAGAAACGGAAACCGTGAAACCCGTTTGGGCTCCATCAGGGTGGTCCTGTTCAGGATACCGCCCTGAGGCGCGGCCCACGTTCGCGCCTCGCCAATCCGAACGCTATGAGTCCGCCCACAATTTCGTCACACAACACTCCGAAATTTATAACTCTCGATCCAAGGTTGAGATTGTTTCGTGACGAATTGGTGCACAACGACGGGAAGTCAGCCCTCCGTGGACTTGAAATCGTCCGGCGAAACCGAGTCGAGGAACTCTTTGAACTTCTCGACTTCATCTTCCCTCTCATCGGGAATGACGAGCCCGGCCTCCTCCAGGACGGATTCTTCAGCGTAAATAGGCACACCAATACGCAAAGCGATCGCAACAGAATCAGAAGGACGGGCGGAAACGCGAATCTCGCCGTCGAAGAGCATCTCGGCGTAGAACGTGCCTTCTTGCAGATCCACGATCCGGACTTCCTTCAGCGCGTGCCCTAGCGCAGCAAGTACATCGCGGAACAGGTCATGCGTGAGTGGACGGGCGGGCACGACCCCTTGCTGCTCCAGTGCGATTGAGGTGGCCTCTGCCTGGCCAATCCAGATCGGCAGGTAGCGGTCGCCATCAACCTCCCGGAGAAGGAGTACTGGCTGGTTCTGCGGTTGTTCCACACGTATCCCGACCACACGAACCTCACCCATGGTGACCGCCTCTCGACTGCGACCGCTGAAAGGAACGGAGTGTGCACTTCCAGTCTATGGGAATCACTGAGAACACCGCTTGTCTGACATATCGATCTCTGCACGTCCCACAAACCGGCCGGCGACAGCCAGCCTATGTTTTGAGCTCTTCACGTACCGAGGCTTTCAGCAACGCACCATGCGCTGTAACGATGAGGGAACCGAGCTCACGGACGAGTTCCTCGGCACGGTCACGAGCGCCGGCTTCCCTTCCTTTGGCGACAGGCCCCGCAATCTGCGCCAGCAGCGCCGCCTGGCGGTCGGCTGCCATGCGAAGTGACCGAAGGTGCCGGATATCCAAACCGAACTCCGACAGTGCCCATGCGGTCTTCACGAGCAGCACCGCGTCAGCGTCGAAGTACCCCGCATTGCCGGGAACCACAAAGCCTGCGGAGACGAGATCACCGACGAACTGATCGTCGACTCCGCTGCGCTCACATAGAACTTCCCGGCTTATCCGCCCCGTCGAGTTGTCGTTCGCGAATGCATCGCTTGTCGATGCGAAGGTCCTCGGCAGCTTGACGACGGGGCCCTCGTGCGTTGAGCCATGGTCGATGGCATCTAACTGTTCACGAATAACCTTCAGAGGCAAGTAGTGATCACGCTGTGCCGTCAGCACGAACCGCAACCGATCGCAGTCAGCTGACGAGAACCGGCGATACCCCGACGGTGTCCGCTGCGGACTGATCAAGCCCTCAGCTTCGAGAAAACGGATCTTTGAGATCGTCACATCAGGGAAATCGGGGCGAAGCTGATCGAGTACAGACCCGATCGACATGCTCCCCCCCGAAAGCGGGTGCCCTGCTGCTGTCACTGGCTACCTGCACCTGCCGCGTGCTCGTCCTTCCCAACTGACTTCGGTCCCGCGAGGAAAACGAGCCGGAACTTGCCGATCTGTACCTCGTCGCCATTGGCGAGCACCGCTGAGTCAACCGGCTCACGGTTTACGTACGTGCCGTTGAGACTCCCGACATCGACGACCTGGAACGCGCCGTTCTCACGCCTGAACTCGGCGTGCCGGCGACTCACGGTCACATCATCAAGAAAAATGTCGCTATCAGGATGACGGCCGGCCGACGTCGTAGCCTCGTCTAGGAGGAAACGCGAGCCAGCATTGGGCCCACGCTTGACGACGAGCAGCGCGGAACCTGCAGGCAGGCTTTCGATCCCCGAAACCTGAGGCTCAGGTGCCTGGCTCGCCGCATCGAGCTCGCGCAGAAAATCCGCGCGGAACACCGATGTGGTTTCCGCCGACGCTCCTTCGAACGCCGGATTGTCCTGGTTCTCGCTCACCGTATCTCCTCTTTCTATCTGCTCTGTCGCAGCGGATGTCGCTTCCGCAGCCACAGTCGCAATCTATCCCCGACCGTTAGCTGACCCGTCCAAGCCGGTATTGATGTCCCGATTCAGTGACCCGCCAACGCTACAACCGACCGTACCCTCTCAGGCACAGCGTGTCGGGTCTCTTGGCTGATCTTTCACCGCTCCGGGCAGCAACCCAACACCAACAATACTGGGGCTGACGGCTAGTCCGTGATGATCTCGCGGTATCCGGCCGCGTCGAGCGTTTCGCCAAGAGCGGATTCGAGGTGAGCGCTATCCGCCACCTCCAGCTCAACCAGCCATCCCTCGCGGTAAGGCGACGCATTTACCAGCTCTGGGCGGTTGCTGAGCTGGTCGTTCACCGCGATGACACGACCGCTGATCGGCGAGAATATGTCCGACACGCTTTTCGTCGACTCAACCTCGCCAAGTGGCTCGCCAGCCGTGACCGCCGCGCCCGACTTAGGCAACTGGACAAAAACAACGTCGTCAAGCTGCTTCTGCGCGTAGTCAGTGATCCCGATTCGCACTCGGGTGTCCCCTGTCCGCTGCACCCATTCGTGTTCACGGGTATAGCGCAGATCGTCAGGGATAGCCGCCTCACTCACTGAGTTTTCCTTCCGTCCACAACCACAACGTTGATATTGACTTCATTGTGTCTCTGCGTTTCGTCGCGGAGAGCTAACCACCCGGCTGAGCGTATTGAGGATCACGCAATTCCCGCAAGGCGGTCACTTCTACTTCGTCAAACTTCTGGATGGTCAAGCGTCCACCACTTCGGGCAACGGTATCAATCGCTCCGCCGGGAATGTTCAGCGCAGCCTCCAAAGTTGGCGGATCACCAATAGCACTAATCACATACGGCCCAGCAAGAGTTTCGCCGTCGGCGACAATCGCACCTCCGGTTCCACCGAACCAGGAATCTACACCGATCCGGACTGGCCCGCCCGAAGACTCCCCACTTCCTGCGACCTGGATCGCCTCGGCGCCAGCAGCGCGAAGCTCCTGCACCTGATCGAGCAGCACCTCCGGGCCAATCGCACGGTTCGGATCACGCACCGTGAGCACCACACCGGGCCCCCGCGCCGCCACAGATCCGATCTGAATCGCGAGGACGTCGAGCTGAGCCTGTGCCTCAGCGATCGCCGCCTGATTGTCAGTTCCAGACGCGAGAATCCCCGCTAGCGTGTCCTCAAGCGTATCGATCTCATTCCGCATCGCCGCCTCCCGCGCGTTCAGCTGTTCGAGCAGAGAGAGCAGTTCAGGCGAACGCATCCCACCCAGGACATCGTCAGAGGTCGTCGTCCGGACTTGAGTCGCGATCGCGAGGCCGAGAAGACCGCACAGCGCCGCGACAAGCACGGTGAAGATCAAGGTGCGTGCCCCGCGCTGCGGCGCGTCGGCCCGTTTCGGTTTGTCAGGCACCAAACACCCCCCGCCTGATCGCTGCAGCGTTGCCGAAGATACGAATGCCGAGAACCACAAGCACAGCCGTGGACAACTGCGTTCCCACCCCGAGCAGATCGCCGAGGAAAACGAGCAACGACGCGACAGTTACATTGAAGATGAACGACACGACGAACACCTTCGAGTCGAAAATACCCTCGAAATATGCGCGCAAACCACCGAAAAGCGCATCAAGCGCCGCGACCACAGCGATCGGCAGATACGGCTGTAAATACACTGGAATGTCGGGGCTCAAATACACGCCGAGCACCACTCCAGCGAGCAAGGCAACAATACCGATCACGGTTCCCCCTCTTCTTCGATACCACTGCCCTCGGTACCCAATCGCACGGCTGACCGGACTTCGCGTACCGGCGCTGCAGGCAAAGTAATCTCGGATTCCTCCCGGACGGTGAAAGCCGCGCCGTAAAGCTGGCTGATCCCCGACATCCGGATATACGCGCCACTTGCGATGAACCTCGATTGCATCTCGCGCCGATCACCGACCGCAGAGATGACGTACGTTCCGGATGAATCGGCTGCGACACGGTTGTCAACCAGGATGGCGCTGCCCGCCTGACGGATCGCCACTCCGGGACCGACACGCACATCACCCACTGCGACCGCTTCCGCTCCTGCCTGCCAGAGAGCATTCACGACGATCTGCAGATCACGGTCGAGAATGGTGTTCCGCTGCCCTGTCGGCCGGGACGCGCCAGAGAGGTCGCGCTGGCCCGGCGGCTCGGTGATCATCACCATGAGCCCGGGCCCACTGACAGGTACTGAGCCCGCGGCATTCTCCGCGCGGTGCAGCGTCGACAGGAGCGCCTGCCCTGGAGCATCGAGAGCGAGTGCCTGGGATCGCGCCGCGGCAGCTTCCGCGGCGAGTGCGTCGCGCTGAAGCGCAAGCTCGCGCGACCTCGCCTGCGCCGACCGGATTTCTGCCTGCAGGCTCGCCCGCACCTGGTCAGCGTCCGGCGCGCGCTCTTCCGCAAAACCACGCGCGAGGCCCAACGACATACCGACCAGCAGGGCACCGCTGACCAGCCACACCGCGGCAATCCTGCGTGCGCGTGGGGAACGCGTGCCCGCATCGACTCGCTTGCGGGCAGCAGCCGCATAGCCAGGGTCAAGATGGTCGTAAAGCAGCGAACGCAGAAGCGACGGAACCCGGTCGCGGCTCCCTGGCTGAGTCACCATGGCCCCCGATTTGTGTGCGCGATTTGTATGCGCTTCCCTCAGACTTTCGGCAGATGCCGGACGACGAGGCCCACCTGGATCAGGTAAAGCACCATCGTCCACATGTACAGGAACATCCCCCAGATCAGCATAGCGATGCCGGTCGGCTCCATGATCTGCGCGAGCGCCCAGTCCCCCTGCGCCGCAAGGATCACTGGGAAGGCGTACATGAGGGCGAAAGTCGCTGCTTTGCCGAGATAGGTGACTGGCAGCGCCTCCACACCCCGGGACCGGACGACTGGCACCATCACCGTGAGGACGAGGTCGCGACCGACGAGGAGCAGCACAACCCACCACGGAATGAAGTCGCGCATTGCGAACGCTATCGGAATAACGACCATGAACAGCCGGTCCGCGATCGGGTCGAGAAGGGCCCCGTAGCGCGACACCTGGTTGAGCAGTCGGGCGAGCTTCCCATCGAGCCAGTCGCTGATGCCGCTGACGACGAGCACGACGAGCGCCCAGCCATCCGCCTCGTACACGAGCAAAAGGACCAGGAACAGTGGGACGGCCGCAAGTCGCAGCAAGCTCAGCATGTTCGGGACTGTCAAGAACCGGTCGGTGTTGACCGGCGGTTCAGCTGCGAATTTGTCCATCTCCCGCGCCCGAGCGAGGCTGCGGGTGCGCCATTCGGCGAACCGATCGCTGCCCTCAGGCGGTCGTTCGCTCTCGTCACCGTCAGGAGACGGCGGACGAGAACCTGATTCCGGCGTCCTCATGCACGCAACTCTGGCATACCTTGCCACAGATATCATCCGTAGGGCAGGCCCGCAGCCGATTTGTGTCGTGACCGCGTGCGGTCTACCCCGCAGCCGCGGCCGGCACGGCGTCGAGAGTCTGACCGGACCCGAGATTCTGTCCACGCAATCGTTGCGAGATCACCGCGGTGATGCCGTCGCCGCGCATGCTCACGCCGTACAGTGCGTCGGCGACTTCCATCGTAGGTTTCTGGTGTGTGATGACGATCAGCTGTGACGTCGCGCGCAACTCTTCGAAGAGCTTGATCAGACGCCGCAGGTTGGTGTCGTCCAGGGCAGCTTCGACTTCGTCCATCACATAGAACGGCGACGGGCGCGCCCGGAAAATCGCGACGAGCATCGCGACCGCGGTTAGCGACTTTTCACCCCCTGAAAGGAGTGACAGCCGCTTCACCTTCTTGCCGGGCGGGCGCGCTTCAACTTCGATACCGGTGGTCAGCATGTCTTCGGGAGCCGTCAGGACCAGACGCCCGTCCCCGCCTGGGAAGAGTGTCGCGAACACGGTACGGAACTCGCGCTCCACGTCTTCGTAAGCGTCGGTGAAGAGCTGCAAAATGCGATTGTCGACATCTGCGACAACTCCGAGTAGGTCCTTGCGCGCCGAGCGCACATCCTCGAGCTGGGTGGAAAGGAAGTTGTATCGCTCTTCGAGCGCGGCGAATTCCTCTAGCGCGAGCGGATTGACCTTACCGAGGGTCGCGAGATCCCGTTCCGCTGCCTTGAGACGACGCTGCTGAGCGGCACGATCAAACGGCATCGGCTGCGGTGAGCTGACCTGCTCGCCGCGTTCTTTCGCTTGTTCGTACTCCTGCATTTCGAGCGGCGACGGCGGGAGCGCGACGTGCGGCCCGTACTCATCGATCAGGTTTTCCGCGGCGACGCCGAACTGCTCGAGCGCCGCCTCTTCAAGTTGTTCCATCCGCAGCGCTGCTTCCGCGCGTGCGACTTCGTCGCGGTGCACCGCATCTGTCAGCCGCGCCAGTTCCGCCGACAAGTTCTGTACGCGGCCACGAACTGAGTGCAGGGCGGCGACGTGTTCGTCCCGGGCGCGCGCGAGCATGTCGCGCTTCGCTGCCGCCTCCGCCACCGCGCTGGATAGACGGGCCGCAACGAGTTCACCGCACTCCGCGACAGCAGCAGCGACATGGGCCGCGGCGCGGCGCGCGCGCTGGGCAGACTCTGCGCGGGCCCGCGCTTCGCGTTCAGCCTTGGCGGCGCGGCGCAAACTGTCCGCTTTACCGCGCACTGCGCCAGCTCTCTCCTCCGCGGTACGTACCGCAAGCCGTGCCTCAACCTCAGCTGAACGGGCCGCCGCGAGCGAACGGGCTGCGGCCTCGCGCCGCTCACTCGTTCCATCCTCGGCAGGCTGCTCTTCCCCTTCACTTTGCGCGCGCCGCAAACGCGACTCATGGTCAGTCAGGGCAGCCATTAGCTCCGCGTGTTCCGATTCCGTCCGCACACGCTGCTGGGTCAGATTCTCGTGCTTCGCGGCCATCACCCGCACCTCGTGGCCGTAGCGCGCCAGCTCTTCCTGGACCTGCGCTATCTCGGCGTCAGAGGTGGTCAGCGACGAAAATGTTTCTGTCGCCGCTGTGCGCCGGGCATCGTGCTCGTCCACGGCCCCAGCAAGAGCAGCACCGAGTTCCTCGGCAGTATGCCGAGAAGCGACGAGCCGGGACGTCAGTGTTTCGATCTCGGCCTGCACCTCGAGAGCTGAGGGGCCGCGTCCGGTGCCGCCCTCGATCCAGCCTGCTCCGACCAGCTCACCGTCCTTGGTCACGAGCCGTACCGAGGCCAGGGCCTTCGCCGCGGCGGTAGCGACACGGAGGTTGTCGGCAATCGCCACATCCCGGAGTCGACTGCGGACCGCGGTTCGGATCCGTGCATCTGCCTCGAGACGATCCTCGGCCCAGACCACGCCTGTCGGCAGAACTGGGCGCTCAGTGTCCGCCGTGCCGGTGTTCTCAGCGGCATCCGGGCCCGCGACCGCGACGACGGCGCGGGCGCCGCCCTCCTGGCGGAGCGCCTCGATCGCGGATTCCGCCGCCTCACCGGAGTTGCTGACCACAGCATCAGCGGCAAGCCCGAGCGCGGCGGCGATGGCAGTTTCGCAACCCTCAGCGGGGCGGATGAGATCGGTCACGCGCCCGCTGATCCCGGGTTGCTGCAGCAGGAACTCCGCCCCGTCACTGCGGTTCAGCCCCGCCGCTAGTGTGTCGATACGCGCTTGGAGTGACACGACATCGTGGCCGGCGGCGCGTTCAGCCTCCCGCAGTTCGGTGACGCGCCGATTCGCCTTGTCGAGCGCGGCGGCAGCGCGCTCATATTGCTGGTCGAGTTTCGCCTCTGTCTGCTCGAGGTCAGCCAGTTTGCCCTGAGCCGCCTCGTGTGCAGCTTCCACTTCCTGCTGACGCTCGACCGCAGACGCGATCCGGTCGTCGAGCCGCGCAATTTCGCTGTCGAAGGATTCAGCACGTGTCCGGAGATTCTCGACCTTGCCTGCGAGACGAGCCAGACCTTCCCGCCGGTCTGCGACGGCACGAACGGCGGCGAGATGCTCACGTTCCGCGTCTGTCGCCTCACTTTCGCAGTGAGCGAGTTCGTCGCGCACGGTTTCGAGTGCGGCTGCAGCCATCTCCACAGCCTCGGCCAGTTCCGCCTCCTGCGCCGCGATCCTCTCGGCTTGCGACTCAAGCGCGTCAGGATCCTGACCGCGATGCTCGACTGCCGCTGTTTCGAGGTGACGCGCACGCTCGCGCGCGACCTGTGTCGTCGCGCTGACGCGTTCCGCAGTCGCCGACAGCCGGAACCACACCTGAGATGCCTCGTCGGCTTGCGGACCGAGAGTTTCCGCGCCTGCGGTAAGTGCGCGTTCTTCCCGCTGGACCGCATCGAGCTCTGCCCGTACCCTCTCGGCCTGCTCACGCGCACGTTGTTCATTGAGTTGCTGATCATGCAGCTCAGAGCGCCGCTGGACGAGATCGTCGGCAGCGAGGCGCAGCTTCGCGTCGCGCAACTCCGCCTGGATCACCTGGGCGCGGCGGGCGACATCGGCCTGGCGCGCGAGTGGCTTCAGTTGACGCCGCAGTTCAGTTGTGAGGTCGCTGAGCCGCGCGAGATTCGCCTGCATCGCGTCAAGCTTGCGGAGCGCCTTCTCCTTGCGGCGCCGGTGCTTCAGCACACCCGCTGCCTCTTCGACATAGGCGCGGAGATCGTCGGGACGCGATTCGAGGATTTGCGCGAGCTGACCCTGGCCCACGATGACGTGCATTTCGCGCCCGATTCCGGAGTCGCTCAGCAACTCCTGAATATCCATCAGGCGGCAGCTCGACCCGTTGATTTCGTACTCGCTTGCGCCATCCCGGAAGACGCGGCGGGTGACGGAGACTTCCGTGTAGTCGATTGGCAGTGCGCCATCGGTGTTGTCGATAGTGAGCGTCACTTCGGCGCGGCCGAGTGCCTGCCGTCCGACTGTGCCCGCGAAGATGACGTCGTCCATCTTGCCGCCACGCAGCGCTTTCGCGCCCTGCTCCCCCATCACCCATGCGAGGGCATCAACCACATTCGACTTCCCCGAGCCGTTCGGCCCGACAACACACGTAATGCCCGGCTCGAACTTCAGCGTTGTGGCGGAGGCGAAGGACTTGAATCCCTTGAGTGTGAGCGATTTGAGGTGCACCCGAGTTACCGCTCCTCAAACCCTGAGAGTTCACCGCGCGCGTCTTCCCAGCTTTCCACCACGAGCGTCACTTTGCCCGGTGTCTCGCCGGAGTTCAGCAGTGCCAGCAGTTTCTCGCATTGGTCTCGCGGACCCTCCGCGACAACATGCACGCGCCCATCACGGTGATTTGTGGCGTGCCCCGAAAGGCCTAGTTCCAGTGCGCGCGCCCGGGTCCACCATCGGAAACCCACGCCCTGCACCGTGCCGTGCACCCACGCTGTCAGTCGAACCACGCCTTCAGTATCACGCGGTTCACCGGGAATTCAGCGAGATATTGGGGCGTGTTGCTCTCGGCCGTGAACGTCTCGCTTCCGTTGGCCGCCCTTTGCAGGACCTGCCGTGGGCATCCACAGCGCGAGAATGAGAACGACCACAGCGAGACCGATGGGCAGCATCATCGCGTTCTGAATGCCAACTACCGCGATGAGAGACCCGATAATCGCAGGTCCGATGAGGAAAGCCGTGTAGCCAAACCCTACGACCACAGCGAGGGTGCGGCCCCCACCGAGGTGCCCAGCCACCGCATAGATCTGCGGGTTGATGATGCCGACACCCAGTCCGACAACCAGCCAGGCCGCCAGCACCACGGGCAGGTCGTCACTAATGACCGTCACGGTGAAACCTGCCGCGGCGACTATCGCCCCGCCCCGCACAATGGCGGTGCGGCCGAATCGTGCACACAGGGGGTCACCTAACAGCCGGACAATGATCATCGCTCCACTTACGCACACCACTCCCAGCGCGCCGATACCTGGTGACACGTTGGTGACGTCGGTGACGTGTATCGAGGACCAGTCCATCGCGGTCCCCTCAGTCATCCCAAAACACAGGGCGATGACGCCGAGCAGCCAGGCAGCCGCCGGAATCCGCCGTGGACCGCTCATCGATGCGGTGGTCACCTGAGACTGTGGAAGACGTTTTGCGACAGCCATCGTTCCCGCAACCGCGATGACGACGCTGGCGAGACTCGAAACAACGATGACCGTTCGCAGACCGCCGGTGAGCACCGCAGAGCCAAGGACGATGCCTGCTCCGGCCAGCGCCCCGATCGAGAAGAACGCGTGGAACAGGCTCATCGTCGGGCGCTTGTGCCGGGCCTCCACGTGCACGCCAACGGCGTTCATTGCGACGTCCATCATCCCGTTGCCGACGCCGAATACGGCTGCGGCCGCCACCAGGACACCGTATGACGGCGCGGCCGCCACCGCACACATCCCGATTGCCATGATGGGGACGGCCGCCAGAGTGATCTTTTTAGCACCTCGGCGGTCCGCCCAGCGGCCAGCGATCTGCATCGCGATCACCGCACAGATGCCCGCGACCATCAGGAGTACGGCAATCCCGCGTGCGTCGGTGCGGAAGTGATCGCGAAGTGACGGCAACAGGCCTGCCCACACACCGATGAACAGACCATTCACCGCGAATATGGCACATACCCGCAACCGTGACACCCGGACCTCATCGCGCTCGCGAGTTGTGCCTGGATCTGCGGAACTATTCATTCTTGTCGAAAATGATCCGTGGGAGGCGCAGAGGCGTCAGACCGCCAGCTTTGATCGTTACGCTTGGAATGCGCACCTCAGGCAGGTGCACCTTCCCGATTCGCGACGCCGGGATGGTAATTGCCGGAAAGCTCAACTCCTCGAACCGGATCGTCGAGATTCGGATCGGCGAGATGCGGACGGACGGAATGCGGAACGCCGACACGCGCACTGGCTCGGTCTTGATGGGCGGCACATTCACGCCCGGGATTCGCATACCGGCGAAGTCCACCGCAGGGGTTCGAACCTCAGGGGTCGTGAACTGTCTCGCCGTCACCCGTTTGGTCGTCACGCGCTTGGTGACGGCAGGCTGGCTTGCGGCCTGTCGTCCCGCTGCGCGAATCCGCGCTGCACTCCGGTTACCGAAAGCTCCGATTGCCGTGCGCAGCTCGCGGGGACGGAAGGCGTCCGTCCGACGGGAGCTGGGTTTCCGGGACCGCCGCGGAGCACCTCCACCGAGCTTGCCTGCCCCCGTCACGACTCCCCCTCGATCGCAAGCCGCACCTGTGTTCCAGCTTTCAGCGTACGGCCCACGGTGCAGGTGCGATCGATCGCACGCTCCACGACAAGGATGAGCCGCTCCTGCGCATCCGCGTCGAGTTCACTCAGGTCGAGCTCGAGTACCTCGTCGAGAACTGGATACACCTCGCTTTCCCGATCCGGTGCCCCAGACACGTAGATCTTCGCATCGTAGGTCTCGCCAAGACGGCGTGACAGCGGCTGGTCTGACGCGAGGCCCGAACACGCGGCAAGCGCGATCTTCAGCAACTCCCCGGGAGTAAAGGCTCCCTCGTCAGAAACGGAGCCGACCAGCACTTCCGCTCCACGGGAACTGCGGCCGGTGTAGCGCCGTACGCCGGTGCGTTCCACCCACAGACGCGTGTCACCAGGGTTCGGGTTCGTCTTCTCTGTCTCGTGAAGGGCTGCCTCGTCAAAGGTGTGAGCCGTCTGCTCGAAGGTCATAGCCGTAATAATCCCACCGACGGCCGGTGTATTCCTAGTTCGCGTAAGGGATGGTGTCGTAGTTCTCCATGTCGAACCGGCTGAGACGTTTACGCATCAGAGTTGTCGACCATGGCCACGCGGCGAAGTTCTTGCCATTTTCGTCGAGGTAATAGCTCGCGCACCCGCCGTGATTGAAGACCGTACGCTGCAGCGCTTCCTGGATCTCGTCGTTGAACTGCCGCAATGTCGACTCCTTGAGGCTCAGCACCTCGACTCCATTGCTGTCCGCTTTCTTGATCGCGTCGACGACGTAGTTCATCTGATCTTCGGCGATACCCAGGAATGAGTTGTACACCAGCAAGTTCGGGCCAAGCAGCACGAATCCGTTTGGTACGTTTCGCGTCGTCGTGCCGAGATACGCTTCGGGGCTCGTGTTCCAGAATTCGGACAGCAAGTGGCCATCGGAACCGCGTACGTGCCGCGCGATCGGAGGGTGGCTGACATCGAAACCGGTCCCGAAAATGATGACGTCAACTTCACGCGTCGTCCCGTCCGCGCCGGTCACCGTACTCGGCCCCACCTCGCTGAGGGCGTGCGGGATGACTTCAACATTTGGCTTTTCAAGTGCGGGATAGAAATCGTTCGAAAGCAGGAGTCGCTTACATCCCAGCGTGAAATCAGGGGTGAGTATTTGACGCAGCTCCGGGTCCTTCACTTGTGCGCGGAGCATCGCTTTCCCGATAACGTTCAGCCGCCGCGCGGCTGACTCGTGCCGCATCGCGAGCGTGAGCAGCCGGAGAATGCCGTCCAAGCCTGTCCGAAGTCCCTGCTGCGTTTTCGGGACCTTGCCGAAGAGAGTCTTCATTGGGGCAGGCACTGGCATGTCGAGACGTGGAACCACCCACGATGCCGTGCGCTGAAAGAGGTACAGCTGGGCTACGTCTGGCTGTATTTCTGGCACGAACTGGACTGCCGAGGCACCTGTCCCAATGACGGCAACTCGCTTACCGGTGAGATCGAGGTCGTGGTTCCAGCGTGCAGAGTGAAACACCTCGCCAGCGAAGTCGGATAAACCGGCCACTGTCGGAAGCTTCGGCTCGGTGATCGGCCCTGCCGCGAAGACCGCGAACTGGGATACGAACTGCCCGTTCGATGTTTCGAACACCCAGCGCCGCCGGTCCGCATGCCACACAGCTTCCTTCATTTCCGTACTGAACCGATCTTGCGGTAGACACCGAACTTCTCCGCTGTGTCTTCGATGTAATCCAGAATGTCGGGTTGCAGCGCAAATGTTGAAGTCCAGCGCGGGTTCGGATTGAACGTGAAGGAGTACACGTTCGATGGGATGTCACACCCACAGCCGGGATACGTGTTGTCACGCCACGTTCCACCGACCCGCTCGGCTTTCTCGAGAACGACAACGTCATCGATTCCAGCTCTTTCTAGCTTGATCGCCGCGGCGACCCCGGCGAGCCCCGCACCGACCACTACCACCCGAAACTCTTCGGGGTCCGACATGCTGATCCTCCTGTGTCACGTTCGCGCAGCGCTGCGCATCCGAGACACAGTGTCTCACTTGATTAGAGGTGTGGGCGGCGGAAACGCCCGTACCGCGCGACTCGCCCGTGGACGCGGCTGACACCGCGGACACGAGTAGGACGACCTGTTCATGAACGACTCACGGCGAATCGGTGCGCCGCACCTCAAACACGGTTCGCCTTCCCTGCCGTATACGGCAGGGAAGGCGAACGGCTGAAATACCCGACTCCGCACGCTTGTGACGTTCATGGATGCCAGTCGAATTCGCAGTCGACTGGCGACTTAATGGGGATTCGACTCGCACTCGGAGTCTGTCTGGGCCAGACGTGGTACAGACCAGGCTACAGACCCTGAACGTAAGCGTCGCTGAACGTCCTTGAGACAACCACCCCGAAGGGACACGTGCTGGCCACTCTAGGCCTTTGTGCCATCTGTCCTGGCACTCCTCCGCTTCGCTTCACGTTCCAGGAGGTGTTCGAGGAAGACGTTGCGGATCGCGACCTTCTGCTCGTCCGTTAGCGGCCGCGCCGTCGCACGGATCTTACGGACATGCTCCGCCTGAGCAGTCCATCCGAACGCATCGTTCAGGTCAGAGACTCGAATCAAAGTCTTGATGACCGGGCGTCCGTCACGGCGCCTCACCTTCTCTGTGCGCGCTGGGAGGACGCCCTGCCTGATGCGTCGCCGGATGGTCTGGGTGCTGCAGCGGTGGCGTTCCGCCGCGGTTGCGACGTCGAGCCACTCGTCGTCGGGCATCGGGTCACCTCCGGATGTCCTGAGCATCCAAAGAAGGACTCGATCGGTGCCGTGACCCGCACGCTCTGATGTGACTCATAGTCCGTGGACGCACCGTCAGCGTATCGAAATCGTTGATGCATGACCATTCCGGCGCATCGCATCGCCTTCGGCGAGCGCCTCCACGAATTGCGCCACGAACTCGGTTGGTCATCCCAGGAAGCCTTCGCCCACCACGCCGGCCTCAACCGCACCTAACATCAGCGGGCTGGAACGACGAAGCCGCAATCCCACTCTTAATGTCATCGTCAAGATTTCTCACGGCCTCGAAGTCACCCCCTGCCGCTGCCTCTCCTCCAACGCTGTGCCATTCACGGGCGGACGCGGAGCCGAGTTCACCAGGACGGCCACGGACTTTCCAGCCTCGACGAGGACCTTGATCTCCTCGGCCGTGCCCGACTCGGCCTCGCCCGTCGGCGTCCCCAGGCGATCGTGGAAGAGCGCGACAGCGAGGTCGGCCTCCGCGACGATTTGATGGTTGAGGATCGCCTGCGGCCGCTCGCCGAACTCGGCGACGGCGTGCTCGGTCCAAGACACAGGCAGCACCGTGAGCCCAACGACGCGGCCGAGGTTGAGGTTCCACTGGCTGATCGTCTTGCGGATGACGGCCATGTCCTTGATAGGTACGTCCCCGGGTGCAGAGATGAGCGGGTGGAGCGCGAGCGTGGGATACGCCACTGGTCAGGCTCCTTCTTGGTTGTCGATGGTGAGCGCCACGGCCAGGACTGTGCCTGTCAGTCGGCGGTGGTAGGCAAGGAGGTAGTCAGTCGCTGCCGACGAGACGCAGCACTGGGCGCTCGTCGGCCTCGCCCAGCAGGTCGCGCACCTGCGCGGGGCTGATCTTCAGCGCTTCGGCGAGCACGGGCAAGGGTGCGCCATGGTCGCCAGCGAGCTCAGCGGCCTTCCTCAACAGCGTCGGCACCTCGCCTGGGTAGGCGCTGGTCGGGTCGACCTTGGCGTCGTAGATCGTCGACAGGCGCTGGTAGGCCCGGCGCGCCGAAGATTCTGTGGTGCGGCCCCGCTCGACCATCCGGCGGACCAGGGAGGTCGCCGAGACGCCCCACGTCCTGCCCAGTCGGTCGAGGGCGGCGGGCTCGAGCCGCTGAGGGAGGGCTGCGTCCATGGACGCAGCAGGGGTGAGGAACGCCGCGGCGAACTCGTCGGCCTCTTTCTCGATGGCTGCGCTGTGCTCGCCGGAGTCGGCGTGCAGGAGCAGGTGTCCGATCTCGTGGGCGATCGAGAACCTGTGTCTGAACACGTTCTCGGTCCGGCGCGGGGTTGTGACGATGATCGGACGGTCGACGATGACGACAGAGAAGGCGTCGACGGCGTCGATCTCCGCGAGCGGGCGCACGGCCACGACAATGCCGCGGGACTCCGCCGTGGCGACCAGGTGCTTGACCGGGCCGTCGGGCAGGCCCCAATGCCGACGCAGGAGAGCAGCGGCCTCGGCGGGCGAGCTGCCGGGCGCGACCTCTGGGAGGTCCACCTCGGGGAGCTTGACGTGCCGCTCGAGCACGAACGTCAGCTCCCACACCAGTGTCGCCGTGGCCAACGCCTTCTGACGGTCGCTCACACGGGCCGACCTCAGGCTGCGGAAGTGGGCGTTCACGGTGTCTACGCGCGCCAGTGGGCGACCGACACCGAAGAAGCCAGGCCGGACGTCCAGCGCCTTCGCCAAACGCTCGAGCACGTCCGCGCGGGGCGAGTTGACGCCTGCCTCGTACTGGCCGATCGCAGCGGGAGACACGCCGACCTCGGCGGCCAGGTCCGTCTTGGTCACCGAGCGGCGGACCCGGGCCTGGGTCAGCCGCGCCGGTTCGAAGCGGCCATTGGTCTGCCCGGAGCCGGGGAAGTCGAACAGGCTCGGGGTGTCATCGCGCATCCGGATCCGTGCCCTCCTGCTTCCGCGGCTCGACAGTGGGCTGGACCGGGGTGCCGCTGTCGAACGACTCGCCGTCCGACGCGACATCGGCCGCGACGAGCTCCGGCTCCCAGATGCACTCCTGACCACGCAACTTGACCTTGCCTGCGTCGTCGAGGTCGGCGACGGCCCACTCGATCGACTGCAGCAGTCGAGGTGTCGACCAGACCATGACGAGCACCAGGGGCATCGTGTCGTGAACCGCCTCGAGCATGGTCTCGGTCTCGGCTGTGTCAGCATCGTCCTCGGTCGACTCGACATCGTCGGCGAAGGCGGGCTCGAACAGCATCGCCGGAGGCGGCAAGGCGGCGAAGCCTGACTGACGCGTCGGGCTCGCCGCGAATTTACTCACGGCATCCGGGTCGTCCGGGACCCGCCAGACATAGACCAGGCAGTCGTTCACGACCGGGATCTCGTGCCCACCGGGGGTCAGCGTGTGCGACTGGAAACCGTGCTTCGTCAGCTCGTCGTCGGCGTCGTCCAGCAAATCGCGCCATTGACTGCCGAAGCCCATTCCGTACCGAGACCTCGACACCGAGTGCGCCTCAGCGAAACGACCGTGCACGGACCGCACAACCTCGATGAGCGTGTCACGGACGCTGGGTGCGTGGGAGCCGAGAGCCTCGGCAGGCGAATCTGGAACCATCATGGACCTCCTGCGTCCGCGTCCGGAGCCGCGGACGCGGCCAGGACATTAACTTCAGTATGGCACATTATTCGCGCATAGATACTTCAGTAGCTTGCAGTAGCGTGTCGCTCTCGGCCCGGACGCCCCACGCTCTGGGATCGTCCGCCCGAATCAACGGGCTCTGATCTCGGCGAAGAGCGCCAGCCCTTCTGCAGCTGGCTCGGCGCTCTATCGAGGGTCGCGAAGCAGCCGAGTGACCGATGCCAGTGGCGGCCCGCCATGTCCGCAGCCGCCACGGAGTCCATCGGGCCACCGAAGCGGTGGCAACCCAGATGCCACGAGCCAAGCGGCAGAACTTCTCGAAGCGGCCACCGCAGCGTTCTCGAACTCAGTAGAGACGGTCGCGTTGAGCGCGAGCGCGGTGCTCATCCCCGCTGCCCTCATCACCGGGACGCTGCTACGGCGAGTCCTGGACCGGGTGAGAGCCGAGCGAGGCGACACCTACTGCGCCGACCACCCTCTTCTCGTGACAAACCCTCGAGGCCGTGGGGACGGGCAGCGCGTGTTGGGTAGCACCATCGGCATGGGAAGCACACCGGAACCTCTTGAGTGCGTCCCACGTCAGACGCTCCGGGTGAGAGTGCTCGGCACGGCGATCGTCGCCGAAATCGTGCTAGTGACGGTCGCAGCCCTGGTCGTCGAAGGCTCCGATCCGCTGATGGCAGCTGATTCGGCAACGGAACTCGCAGAATAGAGCAGGACCGGCCGACACGACGCTCCCCCATGACCGGTCGGCCAAGCCCGGCACGTGTTAAGCTGGACGCACCACATCCCCCACGCCTCTCCACGATGCGCACTTGGGGGATTTTCTTTGCCGGTGGCCGGGAGGAGCACGCATGGTCCGACCACCACGCACGCCTCGACCACCGCGTCCGCGCGGCTCGCTGTCCTACGACAAGCCGCCGCTGAGCCTCGCCGAGCTTGTCGACCGCCTCTCCGCTCGCGGCCTGGTCATCCCTGAGCCCGAGCGGGCCGCGCGGTACCTGCGCCATATCGGCTACTACCGTCTCTCGCCCTACACGATCCCCTTCCAGCAGGGGCAACCCGACCACGCCTTCCGCTCGGACACAAGGTTCGACGACGTCCTCGATCTCTACGTCTTCGACCGCGCTCTGCGGCTGCTGGTCATGGACGCCCTCGAGCGCGTCGAGGTCGCCGTCCGCGCTGCACTCACCGATCACATGTCGACGACTTACGAGGACCCGCACTGGTACATGGACGCGGGGCACTTTGGCGACCGCGGCAAGCACTCCGGGCTCTTGAGGATCGTGCGGGACACGTGTGACGAGCGGCTGCGCGGGACGCCGGATGCCGGGGAGGACTCATTGGTCCATCGCTCTGCCCTTGAGCACTACCTGACGACCTACTCCTCGCCGGAGCTGCCGCCGTCCTGGCTCATGGTCGAGACCTTGACGATCGGGCAGCTGGCCAGCGCGTACCGGAACCTGCGTCGACGCGCCGACCGAACCGCGGTTGCCAAGAGCGTTGGCCTTACTGCGACGATCCTGGAATCCTGGCTACAGACTTACGTGCGGGTGAGGAACGTCTGCGCACACCACGGACGGCTGTGGAACGTTGGCCTCGGCGTCTATCCGGCGATTCCAAACTCCCCCGCGGTCTCGTGGCTGGCAGGCGACCTCCTGCCCGACCGGTCGAGGAAACGCCTCTACCCCGTGCTCGTGTCGCTGCAGTCAGTGCTCGGCTCAGTGTCGCCGCGCAGCAGCTGGGCACGACGGCTCCACGACTTGATCAGCACTCGTCCGCCGATGAACCTGGCCGGGATGGGTGTGCCCGAGAACTGGGCGGACGACGCCTTCTGGAGCCGGCACATCGTCTGAAATCCGTGACGCCCGGCGCAGGCCAGCAGTACGAGACTGAGGACCTGTCGGAATGATGGGAGTACTGCTCGACACACAACGGCTACGCGACTCAGGCATGCTCGCGTCCGATGCCGTGGGGTCGCCTTGTCGGGCGCACCACATGGCGGCTAGCGCCGGTAGGGACCGTGGGTGCTCCAGTTGTTCATGTGGGGTGCGAGCTCGTCGTCGGTAGCGGATGTGGCACGCAGTAGACGTAGGGGCCCGTTGATGGGATCGGTTTGATCGGCGTGAGGGCGAATCCATTCAGCCCACCTGAGAGCGTCTTCGCTCTCGGTGCCCTCGCGCAGTTCAGAGCATGCTGTGACCTCGTCTGCGTACGAGCACATCGCAGCGGCGGCTTGCCGCCGCTCCAGCTGGTTGCGGAGTTGTTCGGCGTTGCGCTCGTAGGTGAGCTTCGTGACGCTTCTTGCTTGACCTCTCCCCACCGAACCTTGCGGATCTCTGAGCGCCGGGACTCCTGACGGCGCGACCAGTCTGCCTCCGCCTCGGCGATCTCTAGCTTGTGGATCAGCACCGGCAGCTGCTCTTCGAGGGTTGCACCGCCGGTGTCTCGCAAGGGGAGCACCGTCTGGTCCTCCCACGCCTTGGTGATCGTGACTTCCAAGTTGCCCGAGCCTTGGAAGTGCTTGTTCGCGATGATTCGCTCCGAGCGCGTGTAATAGTCCATCTCGCTGACGTATGGCTGCGAGCGGCGACCCCACTGATCGAGTTCCCGGATGACGACAACGAGCTCTCGAGGGGAGCTGGAGCGCGAGATCTGGACCGCTGTCGCCTCGGCCCCGTGTCATGTTCGGCACCTTCGCACGGACCTTCCAACCAACCTCGGTCGCGGCATGCACCAGTGCTTGCAGGAAGCGGGCCGCCCGACCCATCTGGCCTTTGGAGACCAATGCCTACTTGCCCTGAAACGCCGCGACGGCCGGGTGCGGGTTCCGAAGCTGACGGGGAACGGCGAACGAACGTAGGGCTGTGAGCGCTTCGAAGTCAGGTCCCATATAGAGGCTCCCCCGCCGGGCGTCATCACGATCAAGGGCTTCAAGGAGCCGTCCACCGAGCGGGTCAAGCAGATCGTGGAGACCGATCTGAACGACCTCAAGGCGACGATCCTGCAGGACGACACCTTCGCGAAGGCCGCCGCCGGATCGGTGGATCCGGAGACGACGAACAAGGTCCTGATCCCGAAGATCATCCGTGAGGGCCTACCCTGACCTGGACGAGTCTCAGGTGGAGGAGCTGCGCCAGCAGGTCGTCGTGGACTCAGTGATCAAGAACGGCGAGGTCCGCGAGGTCGGCGACAAGCGGTTCATCAAGATGTCGGAGAAGTTCGTCAACATAGACATCAAGATCAACCTCATCGACTCCGTCAACCCATTCCAGCGTGCCTTCGAGGTCATGTCGAAGTCCGTCACCCCCTCCGTGCTGCGCATTATCTCCGACGCGATCACCGCCACCCGGATCGAATTCACCGACGAAGAGGCCTTCGCCCTGTTCCCCAAGATCCAGCACTGGGCCAAGGTCAACGCCCGAAAACCCGACGCGCGCTCGGAGGATCCCACCGAGAAGCGCTACGCCGAGGCTCTGCTGTACTTGCAGAGACGCAAGCAGCAGCACCTCGCAGAGCAACAGGCCACGCAGACAATCGAGGAAGCATGACCAACAGTGAGGGCATCGGACGGGTGGATGTCTCCTACCCGGCCATCGACATTCATGTACTGATCGACTCCGACGTCGACGGCCTCCTGGACGCTCAGGAAAAGCCGACGAAGGTCACCTCGGCCGACCGGCTGGGACGCGCCTTCCTCGAGATCGTCGAGTTCCGGAGCGCCCACGGCCGAGTCCCCAGCTCGACGACGCGAGAGATCGCCGAGCGCAAGCTCGGTGCCCGTCTGGACGGGATCCTCGCCAACGAAGAGAAGATCGCCGCGCTCAAGCCACTCGACGAGTTCGGGATGCTGGACACGCCAGAACCTCCAACCTCGATCGACGACCTGATGGAAAGCGACGACTTCAACCTCCTCGGCGACGATTCGGGACTGCTGGATGTGTCCGATCTACCGCTACGTCGCCAGGTGTACGACACGGATGCCGCACGCCGCCGCAAGGCTGATGACTTCGAGCAGTTCGAGCCGCTTTTCAAGCAGAAGCACGCCGAACTCCGGGCGGGCACGTCCAAACTCCTGCCCTACCTTGGCATGACCCACATCGTCCCCGGAGCGTTCTTCGTCCTCAACGGCGTGATGCTGTTCATCGCCGAGCTCGGTGAGACCGAGTACAAGAAGTCGACCGTCCGCGAGAACAAGCGCGAACGACTCCGGTGCATCTTTGAGAACGGCACCGAGTCCTCGATGTACCGTCAGTCCCTCGCGATCCGGCGCAGCGACGAGGATGGCCATGTCCTTGCACAAACCGAGATGCCTGAGATCCTCACCGATGACGAGGTCAGCGGCTACATCTACGTGCTCCGATCGCTAAGCGATGACCCTGAGATCGCAGCTGTCAAAGACCTGCACAAGATCGGCTTCTCACGGGGCCCTGTCGATAAGCGGATCAAGAACGCCGAAAAGTCGCCGACGTACCTGATGGCACCGGTCGACGTGGTAGCCAACTACCGCGCCTACAACCTGAGGCCTCGGCCCTTGAGAATCTCCTGCACCGTGTCTTCGCCGAGGTGCGGCTCGACATCACCCAAATCGACCGCAAAGACCGTGACTACGACCCTTCGGAGTGGTTCGTCGTCCCGCTCAACGTCATCGACCAGGCGATCGACCTGATCATCTCCGGCGACATCGTCGGCTACGTCTACGACGCACGGTCTCAGAAACTCATCAGGCACAGTCGAGCCGGCGACCTGTAGAGCGTCACCGCGGGCTCTCGGCTTCCGACTGGCTGATCACTCGGGCAGGTACTCAATGCTCGACACTCGTACCTCGATACCCCGGCCCTCCAACTCATCGAATACACGAACCAGCGAAACCTTGCTGAAGCTGAAGAGGTCGTCCGGGCTCACTGTCCTGCCAACCTCCTTCGAGCGGATGGCGTAGATCACCTTGCGAGGCTTGGTACCGATAAGTTCGGGGTCCCCATCGCGTTGCTCGACCCGTTCGCGCAGTTTTGCTCGGGCCTCCTTGTCGTGCTGCAGCGCGTGGGCGGAATTGCCTCCCTGCGCGAACAGATGACTCAGCGGTGCCGACGAGGTCGCCGATTTGACGTGGATATACACATCTTTCTCGGTGATGAGGTCGCTCGGCTCGAAGCCCCGCTTGTTCTGGGAAGTCTGCACCAGCTTCCGGTCCGTCCGAACAGCGCCCAGGACTTCGGCGGCCTTTTTGTTGTAAGCCTCCTCATCGTCGGGCGCACGCCACTCGGGCATCGTCACTCCTGAAGGCTTCGCGAAGATGCGCTTCACACGTTGATCGAGCTGCTCTGCGTAATCGAGATCCATTGCGAACCACTGCCCGTTATGCAGGAAGTACCTCCGCCCGCCCTCCTCTGTCTCAAGCGCCACCCACTTGCGGAGCGGGATGTCGCTGCTGACCGCATCTTCGCCTTCGGCGTCACCGAACAGTTGGATCTTGATCGTGTCCAACGCTCCGATGTTCCGACCCTTCATCAACTCCAGGATGACCTCAACTGTCGGCAGGTCGGGCCTTGGCTGCGTGTTCCCACCGCGCTTGACCCTGAAAGTTTCCGCTGGCTTGTTCTCATTCAGATGCTCATGCGGCCAAGTCACTGCGACCTTGGAAGTACCGGAGGCCTCCTGAAGTTCGGACAGAAGGTACGTCTCCAAGCCCTGGCTTAGATCTGTTCCCTTCTTGACCGGGACGAGCTGTTCCAGAACCTGCAATTCGGAACGGGGATTCTGAGCCAGAAGGTCGTCAAGTACTTTGAGATCGGCCAGCAGCGCTGTCAGCGTGAGCCCGAGAGGCACAGACACAGAATCGGCTCCTCTCACGCGGAACTCTTTCCCAATCGTGAGGCCCTTGATCTCGGCCTTGCCAACAACCCGAGTCACCAATTCGCCGAAGCCGCCGATGCCGAAGCCGGTAAGCCCCGAACCGGCGGGTATAGAGGACCGGTCTACCTTGGCGCGCTCGTCGAGCACAGTCCGAGTCAGCGAACTCAGGAGGTCTGGATCGGCGGACCTCAGGGCAAGTCTCTGACCGAACGCTCCGTCCACCAACCCCTGATCCAAGAGCAACCAGCCCATCCCCCAACAGAGCGCCCAAGTGGCAGCGCTCGTCTGATCGTCCAGGCGCAGCAGTAGCACGCAAGCCGCGGTCTCGTTGGATGCATCCACAACCGTGCCGGTCAACTGCTTCACGCGGGCAGCCCACTTCACCGCCCCCTGACCGCCAACTGATCCGACGATCAGGAGCGCGTCTCGGTCCTTGACGGTGCACGACTCCTGTGTGAAGGCGGAGTCTTCCCGATACTTCTTCTTGACTGCATCCTCAAGTTCGAGCGTGTGTCGCAGCCTGTACAGCGTCGTTGCCTGAGCGTTGGCCTTCTGCCGTGCCATGCCTACCCCCTCAGCGCGTGCGCCCTATCGTTGCGGTGACAATAATCGAAGTCTGCCAGGGAGCATCCGAGAAATGCGCCAACTCACCGATCGACCATCGCCCTCGGTCGCGACAGCGGACAGCCGGAGACCGCTCGAGCAAGCGCGCGCGCTGAGATCACGTCAGTCTGTCAACGAGCTGAGTTCCACACAGAGCAACGCGGCTGCAGGAAGACTACCGGTACGTACTCTCGCTCGACCGGGACTGTCTCAGGCCGGAGAACCCGCGGGGCAGCTGCCTCCAGGCGTCTGCGAGAAGCGCCCCGTGCCCATCCTCGGCGCGTCCAGATTGACGTGCAGCGGTCGAAGAAAGCTCCACATCGCCAAGGAATGGCCAGGCTTTACGGCTGCGTCGCCTGTGGGCACTCAACTACCGCTTTCGCTGGCAGCCCGGGCAAAAGTGACTAGAGCGGTTCATGAACCTTTCCCGCACGATTGGGCTACCGCAGCGCTCACACGGATGGCCCTCAAGCCCATAGACTCTCAGACTCCGGTCAAAAAATCCCGACTGACCATTGACGTTGACGTACAACGCGTCGAACGACGTCCCGCCCTGTTCCAGCGCCTCGATCATGACCTCTCGCGCGGCGGACAGAATCGTTCTGATTTTCGCGCGTGAGAGCAAACGAGCTGGCCGGTTGCCGTGGACACCCGCACGCCAGAGGGCCTCATCAGCGTAAATATTGCCCACCCCGGAAATCACCGACTGGTCGAGCAGAATCCGCTTGATTTCACTTGGCTTACGCCGGATCACCTCTATTACCGCCCGCTCATCGAACAGCGGGTCCAGCGGATCCCGCGCGATGTGCACGATCGGTTCAGGCAGCAATTCTTCGCCGGAATCAGGTACTGCCGGCACGAGAGGAGCGACCAGCCACCCCCCGAATGTTCGCTGGTCGACGAAGCGCAGATGGGTTCCGCCATCAAGAGTGACGACAATTCGCGCGTGCGGCTCCATCGGCGTGTCTGCAGCCTGTACCAGCATCTGCCCACTCATACCGAGGTGCACCAGTACCGAATCAGCAGCTTCGTCCGGATTTTTTTCCGCGAGCGTGAGCCACAGATACTTGCCGCGCCGGAACGCTCCACTGAAGGCGCGTCCTGCCAAGCGGCCCGCTAAATCCGCAGGCCCCGCAGCGTGACGGCGGACCGCCCGTGGATGGCGCACCTCAACAGATTCGATCTGCTGCCTGAGTGCGTGCGATTCCAGTCCGCGGCGGACAACCTCGACTTCGGGGAGTTCAGGCATCGGAGTCAGCGTCCGCGATCAAGAGTCAGAGGAAAGGTGACGCCAGGCCGCGCCCGCAGCCTTCTGTTCCGCTTCCTTTTTGGTGCGCCCAGTGCCGGAGCCCAGGTCCTCACCCGCGACTATCACAGTCGCCGTGAACTCTTTGTCATGATCCGGGCCCTTGGCGGCAACCTCGTACGCGGGGACACCCAGGCCACGCTCGGCCGTGAGTTCCTGCAGGCTCGTCTTCCAGTCCAGCCCGGCGCCCAGACGGGGACCACGTTCGAGGAGACCTTTGAACAAAGTGAGCACAACGCCGCGCGCGACATCGAGTCCGTGCTCGAGATACACAGCCCCGAGCAGCGACTCCATACCGTCGGCGAGGATGCTCGCTTTATCCCGGCCGCCGGTCATTTCCTCGCCCTTACCAAGCAAGAAATACTCGCCGAGCCCACCGTGCCCTAAGCCACGCGCGACCTCAGCGAGGGCATGCATATTCACCACGCTAGAACGAATCTTCGCGAGCTCACCCTCCGGCTTATCGGGGTGAGTCCGGTACAGGTGTTCCGTGATCGTGAGACCGAGGACAGAATCCCCGAGGAACTCGAGCCGCTCGTTGGTGGGCAGGCCACCATTCTCGTAGGCGTATGACCGGTGAGTAAGAGCGAGCGTAAGCAAATCCTCGCCCAGTCTGACACCGAGCGCAGCGAGCAGAGACTCGCGGCTCTGCTCGCTAGTCAGTGCGGCACCGTCAGCCACGATCAAACCGAAGCAGCCGTAACCTGACGTCCCCGGTACGTGCCGCACGATGGGCATGCGGTGTGCGGCAGTGTCTTCTGCCCGCACGCGCGGTTCGGGCAGGTGATGAGCGCAGGCGCAGTGGCTTTCCACTGGCTGCGGCGCGACCTCGTGTTGGATCGCGACATCCGGCGCTTGGGAACGGCCACGACAAACTCTCCTTGGCAATCGATCGGTAGCTGCATACATGCTGGTAGAAGCAGTAGTGCTCCCCAGTTGCCTGGTGGAACTATGCTTCTGGACGCTCGGCGGCAGGAAACTTGTCCGCTAAAGCAGCCCAGCGAGGATCTAGTATCGCATGACTGTGCCCAGAATCCGCAATCGCGAGGGGAACGCCGCATTCCGAGCACAGCCCGGGGCAGTCTTCGTCGCACACCGGCTGCAACGGAAGCGACAATCCGATCGTATCCGTGACGACGGGTTCAAGGTCGATGAGTTCGTCTTCGATCCGGTAGATCTCATCCTCATCCGTGGTCTCCGAGGTGGCGCTGCCCGGGTAAGCGAACAGTTCCGTTATCGAAACCTCGACCGGTTCTTCGAAATCTTCAAGGCACCGCACACACTCGCCCGTAGCAGTCCCCTCGATGGTCCCGGAAACGAGCACGCCTTCCGAGACGGCCTCAAGACGAAGATCCATCTCAAGGAGCTCACCTGCAGGGATGCCGATCATCTCGAGCCCCACGCGCGTCTTCAATGCGACGCTGCGGTGTTCCTCACGCATCGTGCCAGGACTCCGGCCGAGCGTCCGGACATCCAGCACAAACGGCGAATCCCGCATTGGGCGCGCCGAACCATGCCGGGAAGTCTTCACGTGATCACACTCCGATTGATGCTGCGGGTTAAACGACCTATCAGTCTACCGCCATTGTGGAGTGCCAATCACCATGCCTGCCGAAGGCCGGCCTGCAGCGAGCAAAGCTCAGCGACGCCTCGCGGGGCGCTCCTCAGGGGCGAACTGCGGCGGCGGACCAGCATCGCGCAGACGCTGGCGCCCGCGGTGAACGGAGCGGATAGTCCCGTTGAGGAACTCCTCGAACTCAGCTAGTTTCGCGTCGACGTACTGGTCGCATTCGCCGCGAAGCCGTTCCGACTCTGCGTGTGCGGCATCAACCACCCGATTCGCTTCAGCCTGCGATGCATGCACGACCTCAGACTCCGACACAAGACGCTGCTGCTCGGCCACGCCCTCACTGACTGCGCGCTCGTACGCGGCATTCCCGGACTCGATCAACCGGTTGGCTTCGGTGCGAGCACGCGCCGTCATCGCCTCGAACTCCCGCTGACCGCCGGTGATCGTACGATCTGCCTCTGCTTGTGCCTCCGTGACCACCTGTTCGGCGTGCGCTTTGGCTTCCGCGACCATCCTGTCGGCTTGCGCCTTCGCATCGCGAAGCATGCGGTCAGCGTCTTCGCGTGCATTGGTGATGGTGGTTTCCGCCTCGGAGGAAGCGGCACCGACAGTGTGCTCCGCGCTGTCCCGCGCGTCGTTAATCAGCTTGTCGCGGTGGTCCAGCACATCCTGAGCGTCATCGAGTTCACTCGGTATCGCCTCACGGATGTCGTCCAGGAGGTCGAGAACGTCACCACGCGGCACAATACAACCAGCGGTCATCGGCACGCCGCGCGCCTCTTCGACGATCGCTACTAGCTCATCAAGAGCGCCGAATACCCGATACACCGCTACCCCATATCCTCAAAATGTGTTCCGCAGCCAGTTTGCCTGGCTATCCCGTCTACCGCATCTACTCGCGCGGTGTGTCGCCGCGCGACTCGCCCCATAGCATGCCTGGAGACACATCCTTGCCAGACATGAGAGTCAGGGGTTTTCGCTCTCCCGTTTCCGTTCTTCAATCCGCTGCGTCAGTCGCCGATATACGACCGGAGGCAGCAGATGGGAGACGTCACCACCGTAGGTCGCGACTTCCTTCGCCAGCGAACTCGACAAGAAGCTGTAGAGCGGATTGGTCGCCGTGAAGAAGGTGTCCACACCGGAGAGCTCTTTGTTCATTTGGGCCATCTGCAGCTCGTACTCGAAGTCACTGACAGCCCGCAGACCCTTGACGATCGAGTTCAGGCCGTTGTTCTTCGCGTAATCGACCAAGAGACCCTGCCACGAGTCCACTGTGACGTTGGGCAGGTGAGACGTCACCTCTCGGAGCAGTTCCAGCCGCTCCTCCACCGTGAACATCCCCCGCTTGTTGGGATTGACGAGAACTGCGACGACAACCCGGTCGAAGTGGGCTGAGGCGCGCTCAATCACGTCAAGGTGACCATTGGTGACCGGGTCGAACGAGCCCGGGCAGATCGCTCCGCTCATGGTGACTGACGTTAACAGGCGCCCGGATCTGATGCTCGCCCGGAATGGCCGGCCTATCGCGACTGCGCGATGTCGATGCGGGTTTCGCCGTACTTTCGGGACGTGATTGCCTCAAAGCCATCGGGCCACGTCGTCAGCGGCGAGCGTGATGACCGTTCTATGACGACCAGAGCCTCCGGGGCAAGCCACTGATGCCGCACCAGAAGTGCCAGCATTTCCTCGATTGAGCCGTCGCCGACAGTGTATGGCGGATCGGCGAATACCAGGGAGAACTGCTGCGCTGGCTCTCGGCCCAGGGTCGCCGTGACGGCCCCCTTGATCACCTCAGCACCGGGCAGCCGTACCGTCTGAATGTTGTCTTTGATCACGGCCACGGCGCGCGCACCGGATTCCACGAATACCGCAAGGGCAGCACCGCGGGACAGTGATTCGAGACCGAGCGCGCCTGATCCCGCATAGAGGTCAAGGACGCGGAGGCCATCAAAATCGATGCGTGAAGAAAGGACACTGAAGAGCGCCTCGCGCACCCGGTCCGTCGTGGGCCGTGTACCTTTCGGCGGCACGCGGAGCCGGATTCCCCCGGCTCCGCCCGCAATGATTCGTGTCACTCTGACTCTGCGGACTCGATGACCGCGATCAGATCTCCACCTTCCACTTGCTGCACAGCGCTAATCGCCACTCGCTTGACGGTGCCCGACTTCTGCGCGGTAATCGATGCTTCCATCTTCATCGCCTCGATGGTCGCGATCGTGTGGCCCGCCTTAACCGACTCCCCTTCAGATACCGACACAGTGACGACACCGGCGAACGGGGCGGGAAGGTGATCAGGGTTGTTCTTGTCAGCTTTCTCCGACGACGGCACTTCACTCGCCACCGATTGGTCGCGCACCTTGACCGGCCGTAACTGGCCGTTGATGGTGCACATCACTGTGCGCATGCCGCGCTCGTCGGGCTCGGAGATCGCTTCGAGCCCGAAAAGCAGTGTGACACCAGGCTCAAGTCTGACCTGGTTTTCTTCGCCGTGCCGAAGGCCGTAGAAGAACTGTCCACTCGACAGCAGTGAGGTGTCGCCGTATTCGTCGCGATGCTCACGGAACTCGCGTGCCGGCACCGGGAAGAGCAGCCGGTTCAGAGTTGCGCGGCGAGCCTTGCCGTCATCGCCATGCAGCAGCGCTTCGTCTTCGGCCGAGAGATCCGGCGCGGGCTTCGCGGGAGAGCGCCCTTCCAGCGCCTTTGTACGGAACGGTTCTGGCCATCCGCCGGGCGGGTCGCCAAGCTCACCCCTCAGGAACCCGATAACGGAGTCAGGGATGTCGAAGGAGCCTGGGTCATTCTTGAACTGTTCGATCGAGACGTCCGCCCCCACGAGGTGCAGCGCCAGGTCTCCGACAACTTTCGACGACGGAGTCACCTTGACGAGCCGGCCGAGGAGCCGGTCAGCCGCAGCGTATGCCTCCTCGATCTGTTCGAACCGGTCACCGAGGCCGAGTGCTATTGCCTGCTGCCGCAAGTTCGAAAGCTGACCGCCGGGGATCTCGTGCTTGTAGACCCGGCCCGTTGGGGACGGGAGGCCAGACTCGAAGGGCTTGTAGACCTTGCGGACGGCCTCCCAGTACGGTTCGAGATCGCATACAGCATCCAGGTCGATTCCCGTGTCACGCTCGGTGTTCCGTGCCGCCGCGACGATCGCTGACAAAGCCGGCTGGCTCGTGGTGCCCGCGAGGGACGCAGCGGCCCCGTCGACAGCGTCCGCACCGGCCTCCCACGCAGCCAGATATGTGGCGAGCTGGCCGCCGGGCGTGTCATGGGTGTGAACGTGAACGGGCAGATCGAAGTTTGACCGCAATGCCGAAACGAGCTTCGCCGCAGCAGGGGCTCGGAGCAGACCCGCCATGTCTTTGATCGCGATGATGTGGGCACCTGCTTCTACCACCTCCTCCGCGAGACGCAGGTAGTAGTCGAGCGTGTAAAGGTTCTCGCCCGGGTCGGCAAGGTCCCCGGTGTAGCTGAGCGCGACCTCTGCGATCGCCGTGCCTGTTTCACGCACCGCGTCGATCGCGGGACGCATCTGGTCAACGTTGTTGAGCGCGTCGAAGATCCGGAAGATGTCGATACCAGTTCGCGTCGCCTCGTCGACGAAAGAGCGTGTCACTGACTCGGGATACGGCGTGTAACCGACCGTGTTGCGCCCACGAAGCAGCATCTGGATGCAGATGTTCGGAATCGCTTCTCGCAGCTTCGCCAGCCGTTCCCACGGATCTTCGTGCAGGAAGCGCAGCGCGACGTCGTATGTGGCTCCGCCCCACGCCTCGATGCTGAACAGCTCAGGTGTCAGCCGCGCAACGTGGTCAGCGACCCCAAGCAGGTCACGCGTCCGGATACGGGTGGCGAGCAACGACTGATGTGCGTCGCGGAATGTTGTCTCGGTGACCGCGAGTGCTTTCTGCTCGCGCAGCGCGGTCGCGAAACCCTCTGGACCGAGGTGCAGAAGCCGCTGCCGGGATCCATCCGGGATCGCGGATTCTCTGTCGAGCTCCGGCAGTTTGGTGCGCGGATCAAGCCGGACCGGGCGTTCACCGTGCGGCTTGTTCACCGTTACGTCGGCGAGATAGCGCAGCATTCGCGTACCGCGGTCGGCGGGTGTGTGCAGAGTCAGCAGGTGCGGGCGTTCCTCGATGAACGAGGTGGTTACATTGCCCGCCCGGAAGTCCGGGTCATCGAGCAGTCCCTGAAGAAACGGGATGTTCGTCGCGACACCACGGATACGAAACTCCGCTAGCGCACGTCGCGCGCGGCGTACAGCGGTCCCAAAATCACGTCCGCGGCAGGTTAGCTTGACGAGCATCGAGTCGAAGTAGGCGCCCACCTCGGCGCCAAGCATCGTTCCCCCATCAAGGCGCACACCGGCACCACCCGGGGTCCGGTAGCCTGTGACGCGGCCAGTATCGGGGCGGAAGCCATTCGCTGGATCCTCGGTCGTGATCCGGCATTGCATGGCCGCGCCGCGGAGCACCACCGAATCCTGGGAGAGGCCAAGGTCCGCAAGTGTCTCGCCGCTCGCGATGCGCAACTGCGACTGCACCAGATCGACGTCGGTCACTTCTTCAGTAACGGTGTGCTCGACCTGGATTCGCGGGTTCATCTCGATGAAAACGTGCTTGCCGCGCTCGTCGAGCAAAAACTCAACAGTGCCCGCACAGGAGTAGCCGATCTCCTTCGCGAACGCCACCGCGTCAGCACAGATCCGGTCCCGAAGTTCAGCAGGCAGGTTCGGTGCCGGGGCCAGCTCGACGACCTTTTGATGGCGGCGCTGTACCGAACAGTCACGCTCGAACAGGTGGATGACGTTCCCGGCCTCGTCCGCGAGGATCTGAACCTCGATGTGGCGGGGATTGACTACAGCCTGCTCAAGAAAGACCGTAGCGTCACCGAAAGCAGACTCAGCTTCGCGCTGTGCCTGTTCGATGGCTTCCCTGAGCTGCGGCCGGGAGTCAACCCGTCGCATGCCACGTCCGCCACCGCCCGCCACGGCTTTCACGAAGATTGGGAACTCCATGTCGTCTGCCGCGGCAAGCAGGGTGTCGATATCACTTCCGGGTTCCGAGGAGGCCAGGACCGGCAGACCAGCTGCTCGGGCAGCTGCGATCGCGCGCGCTTTGTTCCCGGCAAGTTCGAGCACCTCAACCGGCGGGCCGACAAATTTGATGCCTTCTTCAGCGCACGCAGTCGCAAGGTCAGGGTTCTCTGACAGAAAGCCGTAACCGGGATAGATTGCGTCCGCACCCGCGTTCTTTGCAGCCTGAATGATCTCCTTGACTGAAAGATATGCGCGAACCGGGTGGCCGGGCTCGCCGATCTGGTAGCTTTCATCGGCCTTCAGCCGGTGGACCGAATTACGGTCCTCATACGGAAAGACCGCGACGGTGCCCGCGCCAAGTTCATACGAAGCCCTGAAGGCCCTGATCGCGATCTCGCCCCGGTTAGCGACGAGCACTTTCGAAAACATTCTTTCGCCTCTTTCCGTTGCGGGAGGTAACTCTGGCGCCCGCTGACTCACTGCACTTTTTCAATTGTGGACTCCGGCACGATACTAGGCCGCAACCGCACCACCGTAAGGCGCTATTCCGTCTGATTTTCAAGGATGGGCACGGCGCCGGGCCTCAGGTCATGTCGAGATAGTCGATTCCAGCACCGTCGCCCATCGCGTTGACCATCGCGGCGAGCTGCGGTGCTCGAGCAAGCTCGGGGTCCTCCGTGACCATTGCGTCTGCGATGTCGCGAGCCTTCTCGATCACAGCCCCGTGGTCGAGAAGAGAAAGCAGTTTGAGGCTGCTCCGCGTACCGGACTGAGCAGACCCCAGAACGTCACCTTCGCGTCGCTGCTGAAGGTCCAATTCGGCGAGCCGGAAGCCGTCGGTAGTAGCCGCCACGGCACTCAATCGATGCAAAGCAGAGGATCCCTCCGCCGCCTCACTCATCAGAATGCACAATCCTGCGTGCGCACCACGGCCTACCCTGCCACGCAGCTGGTGTAGTTGGCTGACGCCGAACCGGTCTGCGTCCACAATAGCCATGACTGTGGCGTTCGGCACATCCACCCCCACCTCAATTACTGTTGTACATACTAGGACGTCGATCTCACCTGCTGAGAAATCACGCATCACCCGGTCCTTTTCGTCGGCGGGCAGACGCCCGTGCAGAAGCCCGACACGCAACTCCGCGAGCGGGCCCGAACGCAGATAACCGAACATGTCGACAACTGCGGTGGTCGACGGGGCCTCGCTGCCGTTTCCAGCAGGCCCACTCTCGTCGTCACCAATGCGGGAACACACCACATAGGCTTGCCTGCCTTGCGCGGCTTCTTCCACAATTCGCTCCCACACACGCGGGAGCCATTTGCGTGACATCGACAGCGCCAGCACCTTGGTACTGATCGGGCTGCGGCCGCGGGGAAGCTCGCGCAACGTGATGACCTCCAGTGCACCGAACACTGTCATCGCGATCGTCCGCGGAATAGGCGTTGCCGTCATCACCAGCATGTGCGGCGTCTTCCCGGCCTGGGCTTTCCCACGCAGGTGGTCGCGCTGCTCCACGCCGAACCGGTGCTGTTCATCAATCACGACCAGCCCTAGGTTGAAGAACTCGACAGTGTCCTGAATGAGAGCGTGGGTGCCGATGACGAGGCCCGCGTCGCCCGTGACGATCTTCAGCAGCGCGGTCTTACGCTGCGAAACGGTCATGGACCCGGTCAGCAGGACGACACCCGTCGCGTAGTCATCCGCGCCTAGTTCCCCGCCCTGCCCAAGCGCGCCAAGCATCGACCGTAACGAGCGATAATGCTGGGTGGCAAGCACTTCGGTGGGCGCCAATAGCGCGCACTGATAGCCAGCATCAATCGCCTGAAGCATCGCACGCAACGCGACGATCGTCTTACCTGAACCCACCTCACCTTGCAGCAGCACGTTCATCGGTGCGGGCTGCGCGATCCTCTCTGCGATGGTTTCACCCGCCGCCCGCTGCCCTCCGGTAAGCGTGAACGGGAGGTTCGTGTCGAAACGCGCGGCGATTCCCTCGGCTTTTGCGGGCATCGAAGGCGCGGATCGCCGGGATTCCGTGACCCGCTGCTGGGCCAGAATCAGCTGCATCAGCAATGCTTCGTCGAAGCGCAGGCGGTCCTGCGCATTTCGGAAGTCCGCTTCCGAGTCAGGGAGGTGGATCAGCCGGATCGCCTGATCGTACGAAAGCAGCTGATTCTGAGTGACAACCTCCTCGGGGAGCATTTCGGGAAGGGGCGCAAGCTGGTCCAGCACGATTCGGACGCAGCTCCAGATCTCCCAGCTCTGAATGTTCTTCGTCGAGGGGTAGATCGGGATTATGTCCCGCAACAGATCGGATTCGATGTCGCTGTCCGCTTTCTGCGCTGCCCGGGCCAGCTCAGCAAGCTGGCCGCTCCCGCGCACGCTCTCGGCGTCTGCGGTCTCTCGCAGCTCGAGGTAGCTCGGATGGGTGAGCTGCATGTTTTTGCGAAAGAAGCCGACGGTGCCGGAGAACATCATCTTCTTCCCGGGCTTCATCACGTGCCTGAGAACCTTCGGGTTGAAGAACGTCGCTTCGAGTCGCTGTGTGTCAGCGTGAAGCGTCACCTTCAAGAAACTGCCCTTCTTGGGAGGTTTCATGCGGATCTCGTCCACGCGAGCGATCGTCGCGACCACCGTGATGTGGTCACCCGCTTGTGCTTCGTCTTCACCGAGGGGCATGCCACCTCGTGCGTAGCGGCGCGGATAGTGCTGAAGGAGATGGACGACGCTAGTGATCCCGAACTCGTTCTCGAGTTTGGCCGATACCCCGCGTCCAAGCAGCCCGTCCAGCCGGTCCGTGAGAGATACTCCTGCCTCCACGATCAGCTACTCCACACCGATCTGCAGGATGTCGTCATCTTGGCCACCGGGATAAACCATGAGGTCTATACCGGGGTGCATCTTCTTGATGTGCTTCTCCAGCGTATCTGCAAGGTACGTACCAGCCCCATCCTGGCCTGCAAGCACGGTGACAAGTTCGCCGCCCGCCGCAAGCATTAGATCTGCGAGTTGTGCGGTCGCGACGGCCAGATCCTCGTCGATGACCAGGACTTCACGACCAACGAGCCCGAGACAATCACCTGGCTCACAGACGCCGGCCATCGTCAACGCGCGAGAGTCCGCTCTGCGCACCGAGCCCCACCGCGTTGCTGCTGCGGCGGCAGCCATGGCATAAGAATCATCGGAAGCCACCCGTGAGGGGTCGTGTACCGCGAGCGCGGCGAGGCCCTGCACCATGCTGGAGGTTGGAAGCAGCACTGCTGGGTGGCCTAACTGGCGTGCCTGCGTACTTACCGCCACGAGTTCCTCAGCCTTGATCAGACCGTTCGGCAGCACAAAGACCTCATCGGCACGCAGAGCGAGGATCGCATCGAGCAGTTCCTGTGGCGATGCCATCCCTCCGGTACGCAGAACCGTGGCTCCCTCGCTTTCGAAGAGTTCCGCGGCGTCACCTCCGGTCACCAGCGCCAGGACCATGCGGACTAGCGGCCGCGTGGGTGTCGCAGCGAACGAGACTTGCTGATCGGGCGCAAAGGCAGTGATCCGGATATCGCGCGGCTTTCCCGCAGCGAGCCCCACCTCTATCGCTGCGCCCGGGTCGGCGCTATGCACATGCACCGACCAGACACCGGACCCGTCACCCACGACGACTACTGAATCACCTAGGTCTGACAATTTCTCACGCAACGCGTCGGCAGCATGGTCCGAACTTCCATCGAGCAGGTACATGACCTCGTACTCCGCGTCTCCAGTGGCGTACTCGTGGATGTGCTCGACCGGTCGTGCGTCAGCCGCCGGAGCAGTCGCGGATGCGGAGGTTGTCGTGTCCCCGACCGTCGCCCGGACAGTGAAACGAGGCCGCTGTGGTTCGTCGCCTGTAACGACTCCGACGAGCGCATCGAGAATGACCACCAGGCCGAGTCCCCCTGCATCAACTACCCCCGCCTGGCTGAGAACTGACAGCTGGCGGGGAGTCTGTTCGAGCGCGGACGCCGCACCATCCGCCGCCGCCCGCGTGACGTCAGCGAGAGCACACTCGTCAGTCGCACGCGCCGCTTGCGCGGCACCGCGCAGCACCGTAACGACAGTCCCCTCCACCACATTGGACAGCGACTTGCTCACGAGATCGAGAGCTGCTTCCAATGCGTCCTTCAAGACGTTGCCATCGATGGAGCGCTCCGAAGACGCCTCAGCTACCCCCCGCAGCAGTTGCGAAAGGATCACTCCCGAGTTCCCGCGCGCGCCAGCCACAGCGCCCCGCGCCAGAGCGGTAGCGAGATCCTGGACTGTCGGCTCAGTGCCCCCGTTAGCCTGCTCCGCAGCGCGCAGCGCCGCGGCCATGGTGAAATGCAGATTTGTGCCAGTATCGGAATCAGCGATCGGGAAGACATTGAGCACATTGATCTCATCTCGGCGACGTTCCAGTCCACTCACACACGCCGCCGCCCAACGCAGCAACGCGTGCGCATCGAGTGTGCTGAGATCATCTGCCACCGCGTCCCGCCCTCCCCTTCACAGATTCGTTGGCACGCCTGCTGAGAGACTATCCTGACGACGGGTCCGCAGCAGGTAATGCGGTTTCGCGCCGGTTTGGTTAATACGCGATAAACCCGGTACGCTTGCACGGTTGCCTTCGCAGGGCGGTGCTGATTTGTGTGCACAGCCAGCTTGGCAAAAAGACACGTGTCACCACTAACGAGGAGTTCGACGACCATGGCTGCCGTTTGCGATGTCTGTGGCAAGGGACCTGGCTTCGGTAAGTCAGTCTCACACTCGCACGTGCGTACCAGCCGTCGCTGGGACCCGAACATCCAGACCGTTCGCGCCGAAGTTGCCCCCGGCAACCGGAAGCGGATCAACGCCTGCACCTCGTGCATCAAGGCAGGCAAGGTCGTTCGCGCCTAATACGCACTTTTAGACCACAAATCCCCGGAATGTCCCAGGACGTTTCGGGGATTTTTGCGTTTCGCGGGAGAATTTTAGCGACACCAGCAACGGGGTCATCCGGTGCGGATGTCCCGTTGCTGGTGTGGCTACGGCAAACGCCAGTCGATTGGCTCCGCGCCTAGATCCAGAAGTTCCTCGTTCGCGCGGCTGAAGGGCTTCGAGCCGAAGAACCCGCGTGAAGCGGACAGCGGCGAGGGGTGCGCCGATTCAATAGTGGGCACGTCCTCGAGCATCGGCTTCAGGCTCATCGCGTCGCGGCCCCACAAGATAGCCACCATGGGTTCATGGCGGTCAACGAGTGCACGGATCGCCTGCTCAGTAACCGCTTCCCAGCCTTTTCCCCGGTGTGAAGCGGGATCGCCCGGACGGACCGTCAGCACTCTGTTCAACAGCAGCACGCCACTTTTCGACCATGGGGTGAGATCACCTGACGTGGGTGGAGGGTAACCCAGGTCGTCGCAGTACTCCTTGTAGATGTTCGTCAAGCTCTTCGGGAGCGGGCGCACCTCCGGTGCCACAGAAAAGCTCAACCCGATTGCATGACCGGGGGTCGGGTATGGATCCTGCCCCACGATCAGCACCCTCACCTCTGCGAACGGCTGCTGGAAGGCGCGCAGCACGTTCTGTCCATTCGGAAGATATCCGCGCCCGGCAGCGTTCTCGGAGCGTAAGAACTCCCCCATGTCGGCAATATTTTGCGTGACCGGGGCGAGCGCGTCTGCCCACCCTGCTTCCACTACTTCGTGCAACGGTCGTGGCGCCATTGGGCTGTGAAACTCCTCGTTCCGGCAGTTGAGTGCGTCCCGATACTACGCTCCGTCACGCGTAGCAACGCTCAAGCAGGCCCGCGCTTCTTAATCGCGCGGGCGATCGCAGCGGCCAGCTTCGTGGGATTGGCGGAACCGATAAACAGGGTTTCACCGCGAGTGAGTTCGACTCGCACGCCTTGTGCCCGCACTAAGCCTGGCCGCATCACGTAAAGGTAGCGCCCACCCTTGGCTGCGCTCAGTCCCCATACATGCCACCCCCAGAACTCTCGACTCTTGAGAGAGTTGTAGACGCTCACCTCCCAGCGGGAGATCTCATCGAGCGAAACGTCCTTGAACGTCATCCGACGCGGGAGCAAGCTGAACCGGACGGGGTGGATCCGCAAATGAAGCCCCGTTGAATCAACCGAGGTAACCAGTCTCATCCGGAGATGCAGCACCGCCAACGGGAGAAATACCGCCGCGAGCAGAACGCCGCAGAAGAGCGCACCCGCGAACTCCCCTCCGGCCACGAACGCCACGATCAAGGCTCCCAGACCAGCCACGGTGAGCAGGGGAATCGAGATGATCCACAGGGGAAACCGCTGCACTTCGTGGAAGTGTCTAAGGCTGGTGGCGCTCATGGCCCCTACCTTTCAGGAATACAGAACCACTGCTTCAGCGACGCAGACGGGGGTGTCGTGCCCCTGCCGTTTCATTATGATCTCAAGTACCGCCTCGATCATTTCTCCCCGAGTTTTCACTGCGACGACAGAGACGTCAGATCTGATTACGCTGCCCACCGGAACAGGGGCCGGGAAACGCACCCGGTTGAGCCCGTAGTTCAGGGCCGCACCAAGCTCCCCGAATTCCAGTACCTCGTACAGAACCCCGGGGATCAGCGACAGCGTCAGGTAGCCATGCGCGATGGTCGTGCCGAACGGACCAGACTTGGCTCGCTCAGGATCGGTGTGAATCCACTGGGTGTCACCGGTAGCCTCCGCGAATTGATCAATCTGGTCCTGGGTGACTGTGGTCCAACTGCTTGTGCCGAGGCTGGTTCCGATGTGGTCCTTCAGGGCTGCGGGCGTCGTGAGGTACATGGCTTCTCCAGGATCGGCGGATTGGACACCACTACCGTGCGCCCGGAACGCTCGCTTGTGTTAGAGGAGCGGTGACACTCTTGCTGTGACTGGTTCACTAAGCGGGGGCGAGGAGTCTGATCGCGACGAGAAGGTCGAGTACCTCGTTAAAGGCGCGCAAGTCCTTGCCGGTTCGTTCCGCAATGCGTTCGAGGCGGTAGTAGGCGGTGTTGCTGTGAACATAGAGTGCGTCCGCAGCGGCTTTCGCGTTCAGGTTCGCCTCGACGTACGCCAGCAGCGTATCGATGTACATGCGGTCGCCGGCTAGATCCTTCTCGACGAATTCCCGGACCTGCGGTGAAATAAGCTGCCGTGCGATCGGGTCATCGCGGGAGACAAGATAGTCGAAGGTGGTGAGTTCGCCGAGCGCCTGAATCCCTGGCCTCCCGTGCAGTGCCCCGAGCGCGAACTTTGCCTCACGGTAGCCGGGAGGTGCTGCGTCCAGGCCAGTCAGCGGCGTGCTGACACCCAGCGCAAGTTCGACGCCGCCTTCGCGTGCTTTATCTGTGACACGGGAAAGATCACGAAGGACACCACCTATGCCTCGCTGTATCGGGGCAGGCAAGACACCGACGATCTCGTTGCGTCGCATAGCAAACAGCCCATGCGGGTAGGTAGTGGCGGCCTTCCCGAGAACCCGCACCAGCGTGTTCCGCTCACCGCTGAACTTGACGACACGGCCCGCGACAACCACGATCACACTTCCCGCGCTGAGTCCCGCGGTGCGCAAGGCGGCCTGGCGAGGCCCGGTCACCGGCTGCTGGCCAGCGAGCAAGTCATCGATGAGATCGCGGGCAGCGCTCGTCGCATCCGCGACCAGAAACCGCTCAGCTTCGAGGTATGCCTCAGCAGCTGCGGTTGTCCCAACCTCGATTACCTTCATCATTGCACTCACGGCCTCTGCCGCTGCGAAGCGGAGATCAGGCTTGTCCGCGGTAAGTTGCCTGATCGACTCCCACAAAGTGATCTGCGCAACGCGGAAAGCCCGCAGAAAATCAGGCATCGAGATGCCCTGCGTCACGCGCCGCATCGCTTGGTCGGCCGTTACACGAAACCGGTCCGGCTGCGGTTCGTCATCCTCGTCAAGAGCCCGGACGAAAATTTCGAAAACGTCCAGGCAGTGTGTCAATACTTCACTGCGCAGTGTGGGAGCGGTGCTCTCGTGGTAACCCGCCACTTCGCTGAGAATCTGATCTGTTGCCGCGTTTGCAATCCGCGACAGTTCGCGGCCCACCAATTCAGCGAGTCGCCGCCGTTCCTCCTCGCCGGAGAGCTCACCTTGGGACGGCACTCACTTATCCCCTTCACTGGACGGGTCCTGCTATATCCCAGATCACAAACTACTGCCTCAACTTATTACTGAACCACAACCACGACTGGTACTTCACCCCTACAGAGTGACGCGGATCGCATAGCACCCTGGTGCGGGTTCACACAGCTCCCTGAATCCCGCACTCCCTGCCTCAAGAAAGGGCTTCGCATGCGATCGCGCTACCTCTTGAAACGAGAATATGGCCAGGAGCAGCCCTACTGGCGCCTGGGTATGTTCAAGATCCGACTGCCCTTCATCCACTATCCGCTTGAACTCGCGGAGGCCGTGCAAGCCGCGATTATGTTCGTGGTGGGCATGGCAACGATCCCGCTGCTTCAGACCTACCTGGGCATGTCCTTTGAGGTCGCGTTAACAGTCACGATCCTCTTCATGGCGACTCTTCTGCTGCCTGCGTTGCTGGGCGCTCCGCTGGCTCCGGGCTTCATCACGCCCGCTGTGCCTCTGGTCGTGGTATATCTCAGCGCCTACGAGCCTGGCCCTGAAGCGATCAAAGCGATGGTGGCCCTCCACATCGCGGTGGCTGTGATCTTCCTCGTTCTCGGTGTCACGAAATTCGCGAGCAAGCTGATTAGTAGCATCCCGGTCTCCGTGAAGGGCGGCATCCTGCTCGGCGCCGGGATCGCCGCGCTAATGGGCGAGATTGGCGAAGGCGGGCGATTCCTCGCGACACCGCTCTCGATCGGCATCGGCGCACTCGTCATCGCATTCGTCCTGTTCTCTGCGTCGTTCAGGCTGTTCTGTAACCGCAGCAAACTCGGTGTGATGATCGCGAATTACGGCCTCGTCCCCGGACTTCTGATCGCGATTGGCGTGGGCTGGGCCGTGGGCGAGTATCCGCTGCCACAGATCGAATGGGGCGTCACGTCTCTCGCAATCAACGAACTGTGGCAGCTACTGCCCTTCACCATCGGCTGGCCCACACTCGAGATGTTCCTGACCGCGATTCCCGTTGCGATCATCTCCTACGTCATCGCGTACGGAGACATCGTCGTCGGCGACTCTGTCATCGCACGAGCCGACAAAGCCCGGCCGGACGAGGTCATCGAGGTAGACAACGATCGCCTGCACGTCATCACCGGAATCCGAAATGCCCTGCACGCACTGTTCATTCCGCAACCGGGCCAGGGCGGGCCTATCTTCACCGCATTGACAGCGGGCATCGCGACCCGGTACGAGTTCGGTCGACGCGCAATGGAATCCGTGTACAGCGGGGTGGGCACCTTCTACCTCATCGCATTCTTCGCGCTGTTCGCGATGCCACTGGTCACGCTTTTCCAGCCCGTTCTGCCAATCGCGCTGTCGCTCACTCTCCTTGTGACCGGCTACCTGTGCATGGTCGTCGGCATGCAGCAAGTGAGTAATGCCGAGCAGTACGCGGTCGCTGGTGTCACCGGCGTCGTGCTGGCCACCCAAGGTGCGGCCTGGGGCATCGCGGCAGGCATCGTCCTGCACGTCCTGGTGGAGCGGACCTCGTTGTTACGCAAAGACCGGGCGCTGGCCACTGAAGCCACTGAAGCCACTGAAGCCACTGAAGCCACTGCCGGGCCCGCGCGGCAGCCTCGCACATAAACACCGGCCGCCTCTCTGGCAAACAACCATCGTTGTGACCTGTTCACAGCAAGTCTGTTCTCGCTCCCCTACGGCTGACCACACCATTTCCCGCACACTCATGTCCACGTCACACCACCCGACCCGAGAGGCCTGCCCCATGACCAATCTCGTGACGTCCTTCCTCAGCACGGCGAACGCCAGTCCCACTGCTACCGCAGTCCGGCTTGGCGCCCAGGCACTCACGTACGCAGAACTCGAAAACGCGGCTAGGCGCGTCGCGGGTCTGCTGATTCACCGAGGAATCAAGCCCGGCGACAGCGTCGCGATCATGGTCCCCAAAATTGTGGCTTTCCCTGCCCTCTACTACGGCATCCTCCTCGCTGGAGGGGTTGTCGTCCCGATGAACCCGCTGCTGAAGAACCGGGAAGTCGCGTACTACCTTGGTGATTCCGGCGCGAAGCTCGTGTTCGCCTGGCACGCGGTCGCACTGGAAGCGCAGGCAGGCGCGCTCGAAGCCCACACCAGCGTCGTCGAAGTCGACGAGTCGTTCGTGGGCAGTATCTCGGCGGCGCCGCTCACGGACGTCGTCGACCGGGATGAGGATGACACCGCCGTTATCCTCTACACGTCCGGTACCACCGGGCATCCCAAAGGCGCCGAACTCACGCACTTCAATTTGCGTCGCAACGCTGACCGCTTCGCACACGACTGGCTGAAACTCTCCGCAGCCGACGTCGTACTGGGGTGCCTGCCGCTGTTCCACACGTTCGGGCAGACAGTATCGATGAACTGCACGCTGTTCAGCGGTGCGACACTGGTTCTGCTTCCCCAATTCACCGGTGACCTCGCACTCGACGCGATCGAGAAGGAAAAGGTCACGATCTTCGCCGGCGTTCCGACGATGTACTCGGCGATGGCCGAGGCACCCGGCAGTGCGGACGCCGACGCGTCGACGCTGCGTCTGTGCTGTTCAGGTGGCGCGGCACTCCCACTCGACACGCTCACGTCCTTCGAGGACACATTCCACACGGTGATCATCGAAGGGTACGGACTCTCGGAGACGTCACCGGTGTGCTGCTTCAACCCGCCAGAGGGTGATCGGAAAATCGGCTCCGTCGGTCTCCCACTCGACGGTGTGGAAATGCGTGTCATCAATGATGACGGTGAGACGCTGCAGCCCGGCGAACTCGGCGAGATCTGCGTGCGCGGCGAAAACGTCATGAAGGGCTACCTCGGCCGCCCCACCGCAACCGCGGAGGCATTCATCGACGGCTGGTTCCGCACAGGGGACATCGGCAAGACCGACGACGATGGCTATTTCTACATCGTCGACCGTAAGAAGTCCCTCATCATCCGCGGCGGCTACAACATCTACCCGCGCGAGGTCGAAGAGGTGCTGTACGAGCACCCGGACATCGTCGAAGCGGCGGTAATCGGAATTCCGCATCCAACGCTCGGCGAAGAAGTCGGTGCGGCAATCGCCGTCCGGCCAGGTACGACCGTCGAGACCGCGGCAATCAGCGAATTCGTGAAAGCCCGCCTCGCAGCGTACAAGTACCCGCGCCACGTGTGGGTACTCGATGAGCTCCCCAAGGGACCGACCGGCAAGATCCTGCGCCGCGAGGTGCAGCCGCCCGCCACACCCGCTGAAGCACACTGAAACCTCAAAGGATTCACGCATATGGTCACCATCAACACCCAGAAAATTGACGAAACGCTCGCCGAAGCCTCAGCACCCATCGACATGCTGCTGACGAACGCTGCCCGCAGCCAGTGGCGGCGTTTCATTCCCGGCGCCTCCACTTTGAAGCTCGGCGCAGCCATCGCGGATAAGCCCAGCGTCGTTGCAGACGAAGTAGTCGGCCTGGTCCGCGAACTCGCTCACGTCGCCACCGGTAAGTCAGAGATCACTCCGAACAAACGCGACCGCAGGTTTAATGACGCCGCATGGCTCTCGAACCCGTGGCTACGTGCCATCTTGCAGGGCTATTTAGCGATCGACCAGACCGCGCGCAGTGTTGTCGGCGAACTTGAATTGGACTGGCGTGATCGCGAACGGATCGAGTTCGCTCTGGAAAACATCCTTGACGCGGCCGCCCCCAGCAACATTCCGGGAATCAATCCCGTGTCGCTGAAAGCGCTGATCGATACGGGCGGTATAAGTGCCGTCCGAGGAATTCGGAACCTCCTGCGGGACTTCGCAAAAGCACCGCGCGTCCCGGCGATGGTCGACACATCCGGCTTCACGGTCGGCGTCAATATCGCTGCCACCGATGGCTCCGTCGTTCTGAAAACACCCACCTTCGAGCTGATCCACTACCGTCCGGTCACCGAGGAGGTCGGCAAAGTTCCCTTGCTGATCGTGCCGCCGCTTATCAACAAGTACTACGTCGTCGACCTTGCACCAGGCCGCAGCCTCGTCGAATACCTTGTCTCGCAGGGGCAGCAGGTCTTCATCCTCTCGTGGTTCAACCCCACCGCAGAGCAGCGTGACTGGGGTATCGACCACTACGCCACGGCGGTGATCCAGGCGCTCGACGCGGTCCAGAAGATTGCCGACACCGAGAAAGCGCACATAATGGGCCTGTGTTCCGGTGGTGCCCTGCTGTCGATGGTCGTGGCGCATCTATCGGCGACCGGACAAGGTGAGCGCATCGCGAGCATGAGCCTCGGCGTCAACGTCCTTGACCAGTCGCGAGCCGGGCTGCAGGCAGCGCTGACCGGGAAGAAATCCGCTACGGCAGCCGTCAAGTATTCCGCGTCGAAAGGCTACCTCGACGGCGGAGCCCTGGCGGAAATGTTCGCGTGGATGCGCCCGAATGACCTGGTGTGGAGCTATTGGGTGAACAACTATTTGCAGGGCAGAGACCCCGCTGCCTTCGACGTGCTGTTCTGGAACGCAGACACGACCCGAATGACCGCCGCGCTGCACCGCGACTTCATTGAACTTTTCCTGGACAACAAGCTCGCCACACCCGGCTCGGCTTCCCTGCTCGGGACCGACGTGGACCTCTCCGCGATGAAAGCCGATTCATATGTTGTCGCCGGGGTGGCCGATCACATCAGCCCGTGGCAGGCGTCGTACCGCAGCGCCAGACTGCTCGGTGGTGACACCCGCTTCGTGTTGTCGACGAGCGGACACATCGCGTGCATGGTGAACCCACCGAGCAACCCGAAAGCGTCCTTCCGTGTTAACCCCGAAATGCGGGCGACCGCCGAGGATTGGCTCGACGGCAGTGAGAAGGTTCAAGGCTCATGGTGGCCGGACTACGCGAAGTGGCTTGCGGACCGCAACGAGGGAACTGTGCCCGCACCGCGCACACTCGGTTCCGAGCAGTACCCAGCAGGCGTCCGTGCCCCCGGCCAGTACGTCTTCGAAACATGAGCGCGTCGCTAACTCCGATCCGCGGCACATGGATTCGCGTATGTGGCTATGAGATCCGGGTTCACGTTCGGGAAGGACGGGGCGACGAGCATGACGTCCCACTGGTGTTGTGCAACGGAATCGGCGCGAGCCTCGAAGTCTTCGATTCGCTCATCCAAGGGCTTGATCCGGAGCGCACCGTCATCAGCTTCGATGTTCCAGGCTCCGGGCTCTCTCCGGTGCCGCGCCTGCCGTACACGTTCCATGTCCTCGCGGCCACCGTGGCACGGATGCTCACCCAATTGGGTTATGTCCGCTTCGACGTCCTCGGCTACTCGTGGGGTGGCGCGCTAGCGCAGCAGCTGGCGTTCCAGTTCCCACGCCGGTGCCGCCGCGCGGTCCTCATGTGCACGGCGACGGGCGTGATGATGGTGCCAGCCAAGCCGTATGTGTTGTGGCATATGACGACTCCCCGGCGCTACCGCGACCCCGAGTACGCAGCTCAGGTCGCTCCGTTGATCTATGGCGGCGCGGCCCGGACCGACCTCGAGGGAGTCAGAGCGGTGTTCGGCAAGGTCGAAACCGCCGCGAGCCGTCGCGGCTACGTCTATCAGCTCCTCGCCGGGTCAATCTGGGCGAGCCTGCCATTTCTGCCCGGCATCTGGCAGCCCGTTCTCATCCTCGCGGGCGACGACGACCCGATTATCCCGCTGGTCAACGCGAAAGCGATGCAACGGCTGATTCCCCACGCCCAACTGTCCGTCTTTCCTGGCGGGCACATTGACCCCCTCCTGCGAAGCGACGACATCGGGAGTCGCATCGAACGTTTCCTCACCCAGAAAGACAACGACAATGACGAGTAACCCTGACTTCGACCTGTTCCAGGTTGCCGACGAACACAATGAACTCCGCGCCGCGATTCGGTCCCTCTGCGAGAAGGAAATCGCTCCGTACGCGGCGGAGGTCGATGAGCACGAGCGCTACCCCGAGGAAGCCTTAGCGGCGCTGACAGCGTCTGGCTTCAACGCGGTACATGTTCCGGACGAATACGACGGCCAAGGAGCCGATTCGGTCGCGACGTGCATTGTCGTCGAGGAAGTGGCGCGCGTTTGCGCGTCGTCATCGCTGATCCCTGGCGTCAACAAGCTGGGCACAATGGGGTTGATCCTCAACGGAAGCGAGGACCTGAAGCAGCAAGTGCTTCCGTCAATCGCGTCCGGCGAAGCGATGGCGTCGTACGCGCTGTCCGAGCGCGAGGCTGGATCTGACCCAGCATCGATGCGCACGCGGGCCAAGGCTGATGGTGAGGACTGGATTCTGAACGGTTCGAAGTGCTGGATCACCAACGGCGGCAAGTCCACCTGGTACACGGTCATGGCCGTCACCGACGCGGATATGGGTGCGAACGGCATTTCCGCGTTTATGGTGCACAAGGATGACGAGGGCTTCACGGTCGGCCCGAAGGAGAAGAAGCTCGGCATCAAGGGCTCGCCAACCGCCGAACTGTATTTCGAGAACTGCCGCATCCCTGGTGACCGGATCATCGGTGAGCCGGGCACTGGATTCAAGACCGCGCTGGAAACGCTGGACCACACCCGTCCGACCATCGGGGCGCAGGCTGTGGGCATCGCGCAGGGAGCACTCGACGCCGCGATGGAGTATGTGAAAGATCGCAAGCAGTTCGGTAAATCGGTCAGCCAGTTCCAGGGTGTGCAGTTCATGCTCGCCGACATGGCCATGAAAATAGAGGCCGCGCGCTTGATGGTGTACCACTCGGCTGCACGTGCCGAACGCGGCGAGAAGGGGCTTGCGTTCATCGCGAGCGCGGCGAAATGCTTCGCCTCCGATGTCGCGATGGACGTAACAACCGACGCGGTGCAACTGTTCGGAGGTGCCGGTTACACTCGCGACTTCCCGGTTGAGCGGATGATGCGCGACGCCAAGATCACGCAGATCTATGAGGGCACCAACCAGATTCAGCGAGTCGTCATGGCGCGGTCACTTCTGCGATGACGCCGTTCCCGAATCCATCTGCGGAGGTAAAACGAAACTCGCGTTTTTGCGTGTTCTCGTTTACCTCCGCAGATGGATATGAGAGTCAGGAGGTCAGGTCACTGTTTCGGGTCTCGCGCAACTTGAAGGTGCAAACAAGGCTGAAAAGAGCCATCGCTGCGAGGTACACACCGATTGAGTAGCTGCCGAAAGAGGCGACGAGCCACGCCGCGAACAGTGGCGGAACCGCACCGCCGAGCACGCCCGCTAGGTTGTACGCAACACCGGCGCCCGTATAGCGGTAGCGGGAGCGGAACAGTTCGGGAAGGAACGCACCCGCTGGGCCGTAGGCGGCACCGACAATGCCGAGGGTGACGGAAACACCAACCGCGAAAGCCAGTGGCGTGCCGATATTCAGAATCGGGAAGAGCGCCAGCGACCAGACAACCGCGAGTCCATTCGCGATGACGGTCACCCTGCGACGACCGATCCTGTCGGAGTAGATCGCCGACCACACCGTCGTCGCGGCGAAGCAGAATCCAGCCAGGATGCCGATGGAGAGGACAGTCTGCCGCGGCAGTTCGAGCACCGTCGTCCCGTAGTTTGTCAGGTACGTGACACCCATATAGAAGAACGCGAACAGCATGGTGATCGATCCGGCAGCGAGAAGTACCTCACGCGGCTGCCCCTTCGCAACCTCGAACAGCGGAACTTTGGCCACGTCGTTCTGCGACGTAACGTTCTTGAACGCGGGAGTTTCTTCGATGTTCATCCGGATGTAGAGCCCGACCATCACGAGAATAACGCTGGCAATGAAGGGTATCCGCCATCCGTAAGCCATGAACTGCTCATCCGTCATGGTGAGACTGGTAATCAGGAAGGTGCCGCTCGCGAGCACGAAAGCAAGCGACGGACCTAGCTGCGGAAACAGAGCGTACATGCCCCGCTTAGCTTTTGGCGCATACTCGGCGGTCAGCAGTACAGCACCGGCCCACTCTCCTCCGACCGCGAGGCCCTGACATAAACGCAAGACGATGAGCAGGATCGGAGCGGCGACACCGATAGATGCGGCCGTGGGCAGCAACCCAATGGCCAGCGTCGCCACACCCATCAGCAAGAGGGTCGTAACGAGGGTCGCTTTGCGACCTACGCGGTCTCCGAAGTGCCCGAACAAGATCGAGCCAAATGGCCTGGCCACGAAGGCGACACCGAACGTGGCGAGGGCGGCCAGCGTCCCTGCCGCCGGTCCTAGCGCAGGGAAGAAAACCGTGCCGAAGACGAGCGCAGCCGCGGTTCCGAAGATAAAGAAGTCGTAGTACTCGATCGTGGTCCCAATCAAGCTGGCCGCCGCGACGCGCCGCATGGGCCGATTCGAGGGGGATCTGCCAGTCGCGACGTTCGGCGGTGGTGCCGATGCCCTAGTGGTGGTTTTCATACGAGGCCTCCAGTTTTGAATGAATGCTCATTCAAAACCATAGACACAGCGGACTGTGATGGTCAACACACAGCGTGAAATTGAGTGAACTAACCCGCGGGACGAATGGATGCCAGCAGCATTGCGAGCTCGCGCTCGATGTACTGCTCGAGGGTCAGATACTCGCTGAGATGCCAGTGCTTGAGCGCCCACCCATGGGCACACATCAACAGGTTGTGTACGACGAGTTCAGCGTCGACATCAGCGAAGACGCCCGCCTCGACCCCATCTCGCACCGCCTGCCGGATCGGCTCAGTGGTTTCAAGCTCGAGATGCTTGATCTGCTCGAGCCCTTCAGGCGTCAGGGTCTTACTCTCCCGATAGGTCAGCACCGTCGCCGCCCGCTTAGCATCGACCACCTGACAGAACACCCGGAAACCGTTCGATAGCCGCTTTACTGGATCCGCTCCGGCGGCGTCGAGCGCAGCGGGCACTTCGTCACGGAAGTCCTCCAGGATGTCGACAATTACGGCGCGCAGTACGTCTTCTTTGTTTCCGAAGTACTGGTAGATCAGACCGACGCTCATCTTGGCTTCGTCCGCGACCGCTTGCATCGACATCGAGTGGAACCCCGATACCTGCATCAACCGGGTTGCCGCCTGCAGTACCTGCCTCCGTCGGCGCCGGACGCGCTCTTGCTTTGCATCAGACACCGCCGTTTTTGGTGCCGCCATCAGGGCCCACCCCTCTCCGCAGTTGGGTCTGCGCCGCCCCACACAACATTGAATACCCGTTCATCCTACCCCTTGACGCAGATCACACCACGAGCTACGGTTGCTGCATTGAATGAACATTCATTCACAGTAGGGAGTAGGGAATGACCAGGGTAAAGAGCACCTCATACGACGACATCAAGTACGAGATCGACGGGCCCGCAGCAATCATCACTATCAACCGCCCCGAACGCTTCAACGCGTTCCGCGGAAGAACCGTCGAAGAGTTGGTGTGGGCATTCCGGGCCGCCTGGGCTGACCCGAAAGTGCAAGCCGTCATCCTCACCGCTACAGGTGAGAAGGCTTTCTGCACTGGCGGTGACGTCAAGCAGCGCGCCGAGACTGGCGACTATGGCCCGACCGAGAGCGGGATGTTCGAAATCGGGTACCTCCACAAGTTGATTCGCGACATCCCCAAGCCCGTCATCGCTGCCGTCAACGGTGTCGCGGTCGGTGGTGGCCATGTGCTCCAGGTTCTTTGTGACGTCTCGATTGCAAGCGAGACGGCGCGATTCGGCCAGGCTGGCCCGAAGGTCGGGTCGTTCGACGCCGGGTTCGGGACCGCCTACCTCGCCCGAGTCGTCGGTGAGAAAAAGGCGCGCGAGATCTGGTTCTGGTGCCGCATGTACGACGCACAGGAAGCGGAGCGCATGGGCTTAGTGAACAAGGTCGTTCCGTCCGAAAACCTGCTTGACGAAGCGAAAACGTGGGCCCGCGAGGTAGCCGAGAAGAGCCCTACTGCCATCCGCTTCCTCAAACAATCATTCAACGCAGACACCGATCACCAAGCAGGTCTGAGCAACCTTGCTATGTCCGCGCTCGACCTCTTCACCGCCTCTCCAGAAGGCCTCGAAGGGGCTGCGGCGTTCGCTGAGAAACGCAAGCCTGACTTCAACTCTTACGCCAACTGGCATTAACCAGTAACAGCAGAAGGCATCACTTATGGACTACCAGTTCACCGAGGACGAAGAAGCCTACCGCCAAGAGCTACGGCGGTTTGCAACGAAAGTGCTTGCACCCCACTATCAGTCTGACGATAAGGCTGCGAAGCTGCGGCCGGAACTCGTCAGGGACATGGCAAACATGGGACTCACCGGCCTGCGAATCCCCGAGGCCTACGGCGGGCAGGAAGCAAGCGCCGTCATTGCGGGCATGGCTGCCGAGGAAGTGGGTCGCGGCGACTTCAATGCAACCTACCTCATCATCGTCTCCGCGCTCATCAGCGATGTGCTCGTCCGTCATGCCACGGACGAACAGAAAGCACAGTGGCTCCCTCCGATCGCAACCGGAGACGTCATCCCAGCGCTGTGCGTCACCGAACCCGGACACGGCACCGACGCGGCCCAGCTCGAACTGCGTGCCGTACCGGACGGCGACGGCTGGAAGCTCACCGGCGAGAAGACTTCGATCACGCTCGGTATGGACGCGCACACCGGCCTCATACTCGCACGAACCGGCGCTAAGGGCGCACGCGGAGTGAGCGCATTCTACGTTGACCTCGACGAGCGCTACGTCACACGCACACCATTCGACGATCTTGGCAGCCGCTCCATCGGGCGCGCATCGCTGCACTTCAACGAACTGCCCGTCAGACCCGATCAACTCGTCGGCGAGGAAGGCGACGGCTTCGTCTCCGTCATGCAGGGGTTTGACTACTCGCGCGCGATCATCGGACTTTCCTGCCTCGGAGCGGCGCAAACGTCACTCGATGAAGCGACGCAGTGGTGCCGCGATCGCGAATCGTTCGGCCGGCCGATCGGCGCCTTCCAGGGCGTCTCCTTCCCTCTCGCTGAGTACGCCACATACGTGCGCGGCGCTCGCCACGTCTGCTACGAGGCGCTATGGAAGAAGGACAGTGACCTTGAACACAGCAGTGAAGCTGCGATGGCGAAATTCTGGGCGCCGAAGCTATCCGCGGAGGTGATCCACCAGTGCCTTCTGACGTTTGGTCACCTCGCCTACTCGACCGAAAGCCCGCTCGGACAGCGCCTTCGCGACGTCATCGGACTCGAGATCGGTGACGGCACAGCTCAGGTTTCCAAGCTCATCATCTCCCGCAACATGCTCGGCCGCGCATACGCGCCCTAGTCGTAACACTGACAGAACAGGACCCTCAGACATGGGAAAGCTCGACAATAAGATTGCCATCGTCACAGGCGCCGGCCAAGGAATCGGCCGCGGCATCGCCGAGAAGCTCGCCGGCGAGGGTGCCACCGTCGTCATCACCGACATCGACGAAACATCAGCCAAGGAAACCGCAGGTGCAATCGGCGGCGGAGCCATCGGTGTCCGAGCTGACGTCACCTCACTCGAGTCAGTGAACGACATGGTCCAGCAGGTACTCGGCCAGTTCGGGCGCCTCGACGTGCTCGTCAACAATGCCGGCTGGGACAAGGCCAGCCCGTTCGTAGACTCTGACCCGGCGGACTGGGACAAGGTCATCCGGATCAATCTGTACGGCGTCCTCAACACGTGCAAGGCAGTGCTGCCAGCGATGGCGGAGCAGGGCTTTGGCTCGATCGTCAACGTAGCGTCCGATGCCGGACGTGTGGGATCGTCCGGCGAAGCCGTGTACTCGGGCGCAAAGGGCGGCGTCATCGCGTTCACCAAAGCGATCGCCCGCGAGATGGCGCGCCACCAGGTCAGCGCCAACGCTGTCTGCCCCGGCCCCACCGATACCGCGCTGTTCGCCTCCCTCGGCGGCGACAATCCGAAGCTGCGCGACGCGCTCACCAAGGCGATTCCGTTCCGCCGTCTCGCGCAGCCCAGCGATCTTGCCAACGTCGTCGCGTTCTTCGCGTCCGACGAATCCAGCTACGTCACCGGCCAGACCGTCAGCGTCAGCGGCGGCCTCACCATGAGCTGAGAGAAGAACCCCGATGGACTTCGAAACGATCCTTACTGATGAGCAGATCGACAAGTACACCGAGCAGGGCTATTGGGTCGGGAAAACGATCACGGACTATCTCGACGATGCCGCTGCCCGCACCCCCGAAAAGACTGCCTTTGTCGACGCGCGCGGGCAGGTCAGCTACCGCGACCTGAAGCAGAACGTCGACAGGTGCGCGCTCGGCCTGCTCGAACTCGGTGTGCAGCCCGGTGATGTGGTTTCGTTCCAGCTGCCCAACTGGATCGAATGGATCGTGCTGCATTACGCCGCGTCGCGCATCGGCGCGATCAGCAACCCACTCATCCCGATTTACCGGGCGCGAGAAGTCGGATTCATGGTGGGACTCGCGAAGTCGAAGGTCATCGTCGTCCCCTCGGAATTCCGGAACTTCGACTATCCCGCCATGATCGACACACTGCGCACGCAGTGGCCGTCTGTCGAGCACGTGCTCGTTGTCGACGGCAAGCCCGGTCAGGGAACGGGCACGTGGGAAGACTTCGTCGCGACGCCGTGGGAAGAGCGCCGCGATCCCTCCGAACTCGCCGCCCTGCGCCCCGACCCCAACGACGTCACACTGCTGATCTTCACGTCGGGAACCACCGGGGAACCCAAGGGGGTCATGCACACGCACAACACCGCGATCGCCGCGAACAATCCGCTCCCGGTACGTCTCGGCATCACGGAAAACAGCGTGATCCATATGGCATCGACGCTCGCCCACCTCACCGGTTTCCTGTACGGCGCACGACTGCCAGTCCAGTCCGGTGCGACCGCCGTCCTGCAGGACGTGTGGGATCCTGCGCGGTTCGTAGAACTCGTTGAGCAACACGGGATCACCTACACCTCGGCGGCGACACCGTTCCTGCACGACCTGCTCGTCGCACCCAACCTCGACAAGCACGACGTCTCCTCATTGCAGCGGTTCTGCTGCATGGGCGCACCCATCCCCCGCGCGATCGTCCGGGAAGCCCGGGACAAGCTGCCCGGCATGATCGTGCTCGGTGGTTGGGGCCAGAGCGAGGACGCGCTCGTCACCCTCGGCATCCCGGGTGACCCGGAAGAGAAAATCATCGACACTGATGGCTACCCGTGGCCGGGCATGCGGATCCGTGTCGTCGATACTGACGGGAACGAACTCCCCTCGGGCAACGAAGGACGGCTCCAGGTGACCGGCCCGTTCCTCTTCGTGGGTTACGCCGAACGCCTCGACATGACGCGCGATTGCTTCAACGGTGAATGGTTCGACACCGGTGACCTCGCGAAGATCGACGCCGACGGGTATCTGAGTATCGCTGGCCGAACCAAGGACGTCATCATCCGCGGCGGCGAGAACATCCCCGTCGCGTACGTCGAGAACGTGCTGTACGAGAACCCGAAGCTCGATATCGTCGCCGTGGTCGCCGCGCCGGATCCGCGGCTGCAGGAGCGCGCCTGCGCGTGCGTCGTCCTCAAGCCAGACGCGGAAGAGTTCACGTTCAGCGACATGAAGGAGTTTCTCGCAGCCAAGGGTGTTGCCAAACAGTACTGGCCGGAGCGTCTGGTGGTCCTCTCCGAGTTCCCGCGGACCGCGAGCGGAAAGATCCAGAAGTTTCAGCTGCGCGAGATGGTGAAGGGTGCTTCATGAATGGTATTAGTACCGCGTACCTGGTTTCCGGCGTGCGCACCCCGATCGGACGGTATGGCGGCGCCCTCGCGGGTGTCCGCACCGATGATCTTGCTGCGCACGTTATCCAAGCCCTCACCACAGCCGAACGCACCGTCGACTGGTCACGCGTGGACGACGTCATCCTCGGCTGCGCCAACCAGGCCGGTGAGGACAACCGCAACGTCGCCCGCATGGCTGGGCTGCTCGCGGAACTTCCCGTCACTGTGCCGGGCGGAACGGTGAACCGGCTGTGCGGATCGGGACTCGACGCGGTTGCGATCGCGGCGCGCACCATCAAAGCTTGCGATGCCGATCTGATCATCGCTGGCGGGGTGGAAAGCATGACCCGCGCGCCGTTCGTCATGACGAAGGCGGCGGCTGCTTGGTCGCGTTCGAACGAGGTGTACGACACGACGATTGGGTGGCGATTCGTCAACCCGCGCATGGCTGAGCTGTACGGCACCGACTCGATGCCGGAGACGGCGCAGAACATCGCCGAGTTGTACGGTATCAGCCGTGAAGCGCAGGACGCGTTCGCGCTCCGCTCGCAGGAACGTGCCGCAAAGGCGATCGCGAACGGCCGCTTCGCCAGGGAAATCGCTCCAGTAGAGATTCCTCAGCCTAAGGGTGACCCGCAGGCCGTCGACACCGATGAACATCCGCGCGCAACATCGCTGGGATCACTCGCTGCGCTGCGGCCCATCGTGCCTGGCGGCTCCATCACCGCGGGCAACGCATCCGGCGTGAACGACGGGGCCGCCGCCGTTCTCGTCGCATCCGAGCGTGCCGTCGAACGCTACGAGCTCACTCCCCTCGCCCGCATCAGCGCAGCGGCCACCGTTGGCGTCGAGCCTCGCATGATGGGGATCGGTCCCGCACCAGCAACGAAGCGGCTGCTGGAACGTACCCGTCTCAACATCGACGACATCGGCCTCTTTGAAGTGAACGAAGCGTTCGCTGCGCAGTCCCTCGCCGTGCTGCGCGAGGTGGGCCTGCCCGACGACGCGGAACACGTCAACCCCAACGGGGGTGCAATCGCGCTCGGCCACCCGCTCGGTGCAAGCGGCGCACGGCTCGCTCTGACAGCCGCTCTGGAACTGCGTGAGCGCGGAGTGAGCCGAGCAGTAGCCACGATGTGTATCGGTGTGGGACAGGGAATTTCCGTTCTCTTCGAGACCGCCTGAGGAAACTATGAACTACAAGACACTTCTCATCAGCATCGACGGCCACGTCGCGACGATCACGATCAACCGGCCTGAGGTGCGTAACGCCATCAACAAGCAGGTGCAGGAAGACATCCGCGACGCACTCGCACGCTTGCGCGACGACGACACCGTCGGCGCCATTGTGTTCACGGGGGTGGGTGATCGCGCATTCGCGGCCGGGGCTGACATCACCCAACTGAAGAACTACACCCTGCACACCGGCCTCGCGTCCGAGATGCAACGCTTGTACGACGTCATCGAGTCCTGCGAGAAGCCCACGATCGCGGCCGTCAACGGTTTCGCGCTCGGTGGCGGATGCGAGCTCGCGATGGCGTGCGACATCCGGATCGGGTCATCGAACGCCAAGTTCGGCCTGCCAGAAACGATGCTCTCCGTCTTGCCAGGAGCAGGCGGCACACAGCGGATGGCCCGGCTCGTCGGGGTTGGGCGCGCGATCGAACTCATCCTCACCGGCCGGATGCTCGACGCAGAGGGAGCGCGCGAAGCAGGCCTTATCACCGACGTCGTACCCAGCGAAAAACTGCTCGACACCGCCTACGACGTGGCGCGAACTATTTTGCGCCGCGGCCCGCTCGCGGTGCGGCTCGCGAAGCTCGTCATCCGTACCGGCTTCGACGCCGACCAGCGCACCGGACTCGTCGTCGAACAACTCGCGCAGGCGCTGCTCTACACCACAGACGACAAACGCGAAGGTGCGGAAGCTTTCCTCGCTCGCCGCCCAGCGGAATTCAGCGGGAGGTAAGCAAGTGATTTCCACGATTCTCGTGATCGGCGCTGGCGCGATGGGGTCACAGATCGGCATGGTGTGCGCGCTCGCGGGGTACACAACCGCCGTCTATGACGTTGACGCGTCACGGTTCGGCGAGACAACCCGCGACCTTCGAAACCGCCTTGATCGGCGCGTCAGCAATGGCAGCGTGAACGCGCCGGACCGTGACTCCGCACTCGCGCGTCTGTCGTTCACAACTGATCTCGATACCGCTGCTGCCTCAGCCGATTTTGTCATCGAAGCAGCGACCGAAAGGCTCCCCATCAAACGCTACCTTTTCGCGGCGATCGACAAGCTCGCGCCTGCACACACGATCCTTGCGACGAACTCTTCTGGCTTCGTGCCCTCCCAACTCGCTGATGCGACAACCCGGCCTGACCGCGTGTGCAACATGCACTTCTTCAACCCCGCACTCGTGATGAAGTGCGTGGAGGTCGTACGCGGGCCGCAGACGTCAGACGACACGATCGCGACCACGGTGGCACTCACCGAACGGCTCGGCAAGACACCGGTCGTCCTGGACAAGGAGATCCCCGGGTTCATCGCCAACCGCATTCTCAATGCCGTTCGCGACGAAGCAATTTTCCTGTTCGAAAATGACATCGCGTCGGTCGGAGCGATCGACACTGCGTGCCGCACCGCGCTCGGCTACCCGATGGGTCCGTTCGAGCTGATGGACCTCACGGGCATAGACATCGGCTACTACACCAAACAAGCCCGCTACACCGAATCAGGCGATCTGAAAGATGCGCCGAGCGGCAGCGTCACTGCCCTGGTGGAACGGGGCGAACTCGGACGCAAATCCGGCATCGGCTGGTACGCCTACGACGCTGACGGTACCAAGAAGCCCCGCCCCGATTTTCGAGGAGAATCCTGATGGACCTCACACTGACAGACGATCAAAAGAAGTTCCGGCAGTATGCAAGAGAGTTCCTCGATAGCGCCGTCGTGCCGTACCGTGCCGAATGGGATCGCGTGGAATCAGTCGACACCAGCATCATCCCCAAGCTCGGCGAGATGGGATTCTTCGGGCTGACCATCCCCGAAGAGTACGGGGGGCTCGGCGGCGACTACATCACGTACTGCATCGGCATGGAAGAACTCGGACGCGCGGACTCCGCCGTCCGCGGCATCGTGTCCGTGTCGATGGGCCTCGTCGGCAAGTCGATCCTCGAATACGGCACCGAAGAGCAGAAGCTCGACTGGCTCTCTCGGATCGCCACGGGTGAAAGCCTGGCCTGCTTCGGACTGACAGAACCAGACACCGGTTCGGACGCGGGCAACCTGAAAACCAAGGCGGTGCGGGACGGCGACGAATACGTGCTCACCGGGCAGAAGATGTTCATCACTAACGGGACCTGGGCGGACGTGTGCCTCGTGTTCGCGCGCACTGGCGGCCCTGGACCGAAGGGCGTCTCCGCGTTTCTCGTCCCCACTGACAGGCCTGGCTTCGAAGCTCGCGAGATCAAAGGAAAGCTGGGACTGCGCGGGCAGGCCACCGCCGAGATTTATCTGACGGACGTGCGCGTGCCCGCCGCCAACCGGCTGGGTGAAGAAGGTACCGGGTTCAGCATCGCGATGAAATCGCTTGACAAAGGGCGCGTTTCAGTTGGTGCCGGATGTGTCGGCATCATCCAGGGCTGCCTCGACGCCGCCGTCGGATATGCGACACAGCGCCAGCAGTTCGGCCGCCCACTGGCGTCGTTCCAGCTGGTGCAGGACATGATTGCCGACATCTCAATCGAACTCGACGCCGCCCGCCTGCTCGTATACCGCGCTGCCTCCCTGATTGAGCGCGGCGAGGAGTTCAGCGTCGCCGCATCCAAAGCGAAGTACTTCGCGAGCGAAGCCGCGGTCCGCGCCGCAAACCTCGCCATCCAGGTGCTTGGCGGCTACGGCTACGTCGACGAATACCCCGTCCAGAAGTACATGCGCGACGCCCGCGTCATGACGCTCTACGAGGGCACCAGCCAGATCCAGAAACTTCTCATCGGCCGCGCCGCCACCGGCGTGAGTGCCTTCCTCTGAAAGGACCAGCATTCATGAATCCGCAAACACCGCTCGGCTTGTTCGGTACCGACGCGATAATCAACGACGAAGACCGCGCGATCCGCGACACCGTGCGTGCATTCACCGATGAACGTATCCGCCCGCATCTCGAGGAGTGGTTCGAGGCTGGCGCATTGCCCGCACGTGAGGTGGCCCAGGAACTCGGCAAACTCGGAGTCCTCGGTATGCACCTCGAGGGCTATGGCTGTTCAGGAACCAGCGCGACCGCGTACGGCCTGGCGTGTATGGAACTCGAAGCAGCCGATTCCGGACTGCGCAGTCTCGTCTCAGTGCAGGGGTCGCTCGCGATGTTCGCGATCTGGAAGCACGGCTCGGAGGAGCAAAAGCAGGAGTGGCTGCCGCAGATGGCGGCAGGTGAAGCGATCGGCTGCTTCGGACTAACCGAGCCTGACTTCGGTTCCGATCCCAGCGGCATGCGCACCAGGGCAAAACGCGAGGGTGACGACTGGATCCTCAACGGCACGAAGATGTGGATCACGAATGGCTCGATTGCCGATGTCGCGGTCGTGTGGGCACAGACCGACGACAAGATCCGCGGCTTCATTGTACCCACCGAGACTCCGGGTTTCTCGGCGCCAGAGATCACGAGGAAGCTTTCCCTGCGTGCTTCTGTCACAAGCGAACTGGTCCTCGATAATGTGCGGCTCCCGGCATCGGCGATACTGCCCGGAGCAAAGGGGCTCGCAGGCCCGCTGTCCTGCCTGAACGAAGCCCGCTACGGCATCGTGTTCGGCGCGCTCGGCGCCGCCCGCGACTGTCTGGAAACCGCGATTTCCTACACGAAGGACCGCGACGTGTTCGGCAAACCGCTCGCCGGGTATCAGGCGACACAGCTGAAGCTAGCCAATATGACCCTCGAGCTCGGTAAGGGCATGCTGCTGGCGCTGCACCTGGGCACACTCAAGGATGCTGGGCAGCTCCGTGCCGAGCAGGTGAGCCTCGGGAAGCTGAACAATGTGCGCGAATCGCTCGCGATCGCCCGCGAGTGCCGGACCCTCCTCGGAGCGAACGGAATCACCCTCGAGTACCCGGTCTTGCGTCACGCCAACAACCTCGAATCGGTGCTCACGTACGAAGGGACATCAGAGGTGCATCAACTGGTAATCGGTCAGGCGGTGACTGGACTTCCTGCTTTCCGCTGACGCCGTTCCCGCTTGATGCGCTTTCGCTGCGCTTTCAGTTCGGTCATCATGCGTTTACGCTGCACCTTTAACTCTGCAAGGGCAGTGCTCAGTCCCCGGCGGCGGCCTGTCGCTGGGTCCGTAGCAACCCATTCGAGTGCCTGTAATGCCTTGAACCTCAACTCCGAAGCAGTTTCAGGCGCATCGTCGGACGTGGCGCGCAGCATTCGGTCTGGAAGCGCGAGTTTGAAGACGGTGCGCTGCGTCAGCATCGCCTGCTTCATCAACGAGCCGGTCGTGTACGGCAGGTCGTACTTTTCGCACAGCTGTCGCACTCGTTCTGCGATCTCCGCGGCCCTGTTGCTGGGAAGATCTGGAAAAAGGTGATGCTCGATCTGGTAGCAGAGGTTCCCGCTCATGAATGCCATCGCGGGGCCAGCTTCGAAATTGGCGCTCCCCAGCATCTGCCGGAGATACCACTCTGCTTGCGTCTCGTTCTCGAGGTCCGACAGGACGAATTTTTCCGCTCCGTCGGGGAAGTGGCCGCAGGAGATCACTAGGTGCGCCCAGATATTGCGGGCGAGGTTCGCGGTCCCGTTGGCTGCGAGGGTCTGCTTCCAGCGACGGCCACTCAGTGCGGGGAAGAACACATAGTCCTTACCGACCTGGCGCACGATTTTGCGGCGGAAGGTCGCAATGTCTTCAGGAGAGGGCTTCCGCCCGTCAAACTGGAGATCGTGTAAGGCGATGCCCCACTCGAACCCCGCAGCCAGCAAGAGATTCTGAAGCGGCTGAAGGAGATGGATCGGCTTCCACTCTTGATCGCGGGTGACCCGAATGATCCCGAATCCCACGTCCTCGTCCATGCCGACGATATTCGTGTACTTGTGGTGAACGACGTTGTGCGCGTACTTCCACTGGACTGACGGCCCTGGCATGTCCCATTCCCAGGTGGTGGAGTGGATTTCCGGATCGTTCATCCAGTCCCACTGTCCGTGCAGCACGTTGTGGCTGATCTCCATGTTCTCAATGATTTTCGCCACCGCGAGGGCCGCCGTACCCGCGAGCCAGCCAGCTTTGCCGCGGCTGGCGAAGATCATGTATCGCCCCGCCGCATCAAGGATCCGCTGCGCAGCGATAGTCCGGAGGATATAGCGCGCATCACGCGAACCGAGCGAGTCCTCGATATCGCGACGAATGGTGTCGAGTTCGCGTCCAAGCGACTCAATATCCGCTTCGCTGAGATGTGAGTACTCAGCGATGTCCTTGATTGCCATTGCATCCCTTCGCAACGCAGCCCTGGCAGCTGCATCAAAATTTCCGCAAAGCGCCAGTGCGATGCGAGGGCGGAGAGCCGTCAGCGACCGCTCTTAGCCCCTCTTCGTAACTTTACCCGCATCGGGGCACCACCGGGTAGGACACGTCGGCGGAATCGAGCGGTACACCCCTACCAACTCGTCCAACCGTCGGCTGAACGCGTGGTGTGGTCCACTGTGACACCTTCACCCTCGGATACCGACCCGATGAGGCGCCAATTCTCCGGTATCGCACTTTGCGGTGCGAAGGCTGCGACGAGAGCATGATCTTCGCCACCATCCAGTACCCAAGCCATCGCGTCAGTTCCGCAGATTGCGGCGACAGCACGCACCGGTTCCGGACATCCCAACGCCGCAGTGTCAATATCGATCCGGACACCCGAAGCCCTCGCGATATGGCCCAGATCTGACAGCAGGCCGTCTGAGGTGTCGATCATTGCGTGAGCACCCGCCTCGGCGGCTGCTACGCCCTCACGGTAGGGCGGCCGCGGTGTTCGGTGGATCGCTACGCACTCGCGGGTTGCCGCATCGCCGGGTGCGATCCCGCGGGTCAGGAGTTCAAGGCCAGCAGCCGAATAACCAGTTTCGCCAGCCATCGCAATGAGATCACCGGGGCGCGCGCCACTGCGCAGAACCGCCCTGCGGCCGTCGAGATCGCCGAGGGCCGTCACGGATACTGTGATGTGCGGCGATTGAACGAGGTCTCCCCCGCCGATTCCCGCACCCACCGCTGACGCCTCCTCCCACAGCCCTTCGTTCAGCGCGTCCGTCACTGCCAGCGGGGTGTCTGCGGGACAACCCAGACCGACGAGAAACGTCAGGGGACGCGCACCCATCGCGGCCATGTCGGCGGCGTTTTGCGCTATCGATTTGCGTCCTATGTCATGGGGCGACGACCAGTCGGTCCGGAAATGCCGCCCTTCAACGAGCATGTCCACTGATGCGACCACAGTGCCGTGCGTGAGAGACACCACGGCGGCATCATCGCCGGGGCCGATAAGCGTGGCCGCTGGCTGTACCCTGCCTGCGGTGATGCGCCGTATGACACCAAACTCCCCGGCGTCGCGGACAGTTGCGCCTTCGGCTCGAGCGCCGTCTGACGGAGCAGGGAGATCGTCACGCGACTCAGCAATCACCCGACTAGAGTACGGTGACAGCCGAACTGACGTGCTGACCCCGTGATGAGGTGTTGTGAGCGAGACCAAGCCGGAACGCCGTTCCCCTGCTCTTATCGCGACCGCGATTGCCCTGCCGCTAGCTTTGATCACCGGACTCATCGTCGCTGCGGTTGTGATGCAGCGCGACCTTGAAGCAGAGCCGGTAATCCTCGCTGAGTTTCCCGCGCCGGGTGCCGATTCGGACGAGTGCGTCACGCTGCTCGATCAGCTGCCAGATGAACTCGGAAGTCTGGAACGTGCCGAGATCGTCGACCCAGCACCGGCGGCGACGGCAGCCTGGCGAGAGCCAGGCCTGCTCGACGACCCTGTCGTCCTGCGATGTGGCCTTGAGCGCCCCTTGGAGTTCGACCAGGCCGCGGCGCTCCAGCTCGTGAATGAAGTGCAGTGGTTCGAGGTGTCCGGCGCGGAAATGGGACTCGATTCAAGCACCTGGTACGCCGTCGACCGGGGCGAATACATCGCTCTGACGCTGCCGACCGGCACCGGCCCGACGCCTGTTCAGGTCATTTCAGAGGTCATCAGCGAGCATCTCTCCCAGCAGGAACTCGACCCCGCACCGATCGGCTGACTGCTATCGCAGACCGATACCCCGGGCAATCGCGGTATCGATCAGGGTTGAAATCAGCTCCTGGTACTCGACACCGGATGCTGCCCAGACACGCGGGTAAAGCGAGATCGACGTAAACCCGGGCATCGTGTTGACTTCGTTGATGAGTGGACCGTCATCGGTGATGAAGAAATCGACACGCGCAATGCCCTGACAGTCAAGAGCGGTGAATGCAGCCACGCTGAGGCGCTGGATCTCCCTGGTCATCGCGTCGTCGAGATTCGCCGGTACGTCGAATTCCGTGACGTCGTTGATGTACTTCGTTTCGAAGTCATAGAACGCCCCGCCCGCAGCGTCACCACCGTGGGTGTCGGGCAGTCTGATCTCCGCCACGACGCTTGCTTCTACCCTGCCATCCGGGAACTCGAGCACTCCACATTCGACTTCTCGTCCGACGACGCCCGCCTCAATGATCACCTTGGGGTCGTAGCGGCGCGCCTCATCTACGGCAGCGTCGAGATCGTCCCACGTCGTGATTCGCGAGATGCCGATGGACGAGCCCCCGCGCGCGGGCTTAACGAAAGCTGGCAGGCCCAAGTAGCCACGCTGGTCATCGGTGAGTGTCTTGACCCCCGGCCGCAGCACAATCTGGCGCCCGACGGGAAGGCCTTCGGCAGCAAGGAGCTTCTTGGTGAATTCCTTGTCCATCCCGCCCGCGCTCGCCAGAACGCCCGCACCCACGTAGGGAACGCCCGCCAGCTCCAGCAAACCCTGAATAGTGCCGTCCTCACCATAAGGACCGTGCAGAACCGGGAAAACCACGTCAACTGCAGCGAGTTCACCACCAGCCTGGTCTCCGTCAAGTGAGATCACCGCTCCGCGCCGGGCCGGCGACGCCGACAACGCAAGTTCGCCGCCTCCCGCGGATACCTCGGGAAGCGAGCCTGATGTGATGACGAGCGTGTCGGGGTCGGTGCCGCCGTTCACCCAGGCACCCTCCGGAGTGATTCCGATCGGAACAACATCGAAACGATCCCGATCGATATGGCGCAAAACACTTCCCGCTGAAACACAGGAAACGGAATGCTCACTGCTGCGGCCACCGAACACTACGGCTACACGGATTCGTTCACTCGTCACTCTTGAGACGCTACCTGGGACCGCCCCCACGGCGCGCGGGCACCTGCAAGGTGTTACTCAGGCTTCATTCTGCGCCCAAGAAGTTGCTGGACCGCATCGAGCACCTCTTGTTCCTCATGGCACACCTGGTGCACCGCATTCGTCAGGGGCATTTCGACGCCATAGCTGTTTGCGAGCGCCTGCACCGAGGTGCACGATTTCACGCCCTCAGCTACCTGTCCATGCGTCGCAGCCTGCGCCTCTGCCATCGATCCTCCGCGGCCGAGCGCCTCCCCGAAACTCCGGTTGCGGGAAAGCGATGATGTACAGGTGGCGACGAGATCGCCGACGCCCGCGAGGCCCGCCAGCGTCGCCGGATTGGCGCCGAGCGCGACACCGAGCCGTGTTATCTCCGCGAGACCCCGCGTGATGATCGATGCGACCGTGTTCACGCCGAGGCCCACACCCGCTGCCATGCCGCATGCGAGCGCAATCACGTTCTTGCATGCCCCGCCAATTTCGCATCCGATGACATCCGCGTTGGTGTATGGACGGAAATACATTGTGTGGCAGGCCTTTTGCAGCGCAATTGCCCGTGACGAATCGGGACAGGCGATCACGGTCGCGGCTGGCTGACTTTCGGCAATCTCGCGCGCAAGGTTGGGCCCGGAAAGCACCGCGACGCGTGACTGATCAGCTTTGGTGACCTGCGTGATGACCTGGCTCATCCGCAGCAGAGTGTCCATCTCGATACCTTTCGCGAGGCTCATCAGCGTCGCGTCCGGCGGAAGCATTTCCTTCCAGGCCACAAGGTTGGTGCGCAGCGTCTGAGACGGCACCGCAAGCACGACGATGTCGGCGCCTTCGAGAGCAGCAGCAGGATCAGCGGTGGCGTGCAGACGTTCCGGCAGGATGATCCCGCGGAGGTAGTCACGATTCTCGTTACGTTCCTCGATGCATTGGGCGAGTTCCGCGCGACGGGCCCACATCATGACATCGGTACCCGCATCAGCGAGCACCTTCGCATACGCGGTCCCCCATGAGCCCGAACCCATCACTGCTGCTTTAGTCACGTGATCTACCTCCGATGTTCGTGGCTGCCCGCGGCATGTCACTCTGGGGTTGTTTCACCTCTGCTCACGCATTCTGCCAGTCGGCAACGCGCATCGCGGGGTAAGTAAGACACCGGCGCTGCCGGCTAACGCCTATGGTGGTGCTGTGAGCGCCACATGGATCCTCATCCCGGTGAAGCCCTTCGCCCATGCCAAGTCGCGTCTCAGCTCTGCCCTCGGCCCAGAAGACCGCGGCCGCATCGCTGAGGCGATGTTGCGTGACACCCTGTCCGCAGTGAGGTCGTGCGCCGACGTCAACGGAGTGACTCTCATCGGCCACCGGTCCGAGATTGCCGATATTGCCAGCGAATACGGCGTCTCAGTGCTCGATGACGCAGAACTTCTCGGCAGCGCAACGAAACGGATCCCTACCGGCACCATCGCTGATTCCCGCCTCAACGCGGTCATCGCTGGCGCGGCCGACACAATCCGCAGGGAGGCAGCGAATTACGCGATCGGCGTGCTGCACGCGGATCTGCCCGCGCTCGGTGCTCACGACATCACGGCAGTCATCGGCGACATGCGCCGTTCGCCGTCTCCGATCTTCGTGGCGGATCGGCACGGCTACGGCACCACCGGACTCTTTATGCCACAGGGTGTGATGTTCGCCCCACAGTTCGGAGAAAGCTCCGCGATACGCCATCTGCAGGCGGGGGCCGCCGCCGCGGCCGGCGAACTAGCCGGGCTGCGCTGCGACGTTGACACCCCAGAAGACCTCGAAGCAGCACTCGATGCTGGTGCCGGAAAGTGGACACGCGCGGCGGTAACACGCGCGATGTGCACCGGAACCTTTACCTGCGAGACACGAAAAGTTTAGGACGGAGTTGCCGCTCTGGCTTGCTGTCCTGCCACAATTTGAAATGATCGAAGAGTGAACCGTAGCGAACGAACCACCGAGCCGAAAAGCGGCTCCGTGGCAGTGACAGATACGTCCCAGGAACCCGATTCCGCGTCCGCGGGTTCGTTCGCCTCAGAAGCTGTTGAGGTTGCGGGCAATGGGGCCGGAGGTGCTGGCGAGCCCGTCCACGTTATCCCGTCAGCTCCGCCCGCTGCGACGTCCGATGAGGCGGCCGCCGAAGCGCTGCCACCCGATAGGTACCTCAACCGTGAGTTGAGCTGGCTCGACTTCAACTCACGCGTTCTCAGCCTCGCGGAGGACAGTTCCATTCCGCTGCTGGAGCGGGCGAAGTTCCTCGCGATCTTCTCATCGAACCTCGACGAGTTCTACATGGTTCGAGTCGCGGGCCTGAAACGGCGCGACGAGACAGGCCTTTCAGTGCGGTCAGCTGACGGCCTTTCACCGCGGGAGCAGCTCTCGCTCGTCGCGAAACGCACCCAAGAGCTCGCAGAAAAGCACGCCCGTGTTTTCCTCGATCAGGTCCGGCCCGCGCTCGCCGAAAACGGGATCTCCATCATCGCCTGGGCAGACCTCAGTGAACGCGACCGCGTAGATCTGTCGAAATACTTCCACGAGCATGTCTTTCCGGTACTGACCCCGCTCGCTGTCGACCCGGCACATCCCTTCCCCTACATCAGCGGTCTCAGCCTGAACCTGGCTGTTACGGTGCGTGACAGCGCAGCTGGCACGCACTTCGCGCGCGTGAAGGTGCCCGATAACGTCGCCCGTTTCGTGAAGGTGAGCCTCGAGGATCGTGAAGGTGTCGCGTTTCTCCCCCTCGAGGAACTGATCGCGGCGCACCTTGACGTGTTGTTCCACGGCATGGAAGTCGTCGAGCATCACGCGTTCCGCATCACCCGCAACGCTGATTTCGAAGTTGAAGAGGACCGCGACGAAGACCTGTTGCAGGCGCTCGAACGCGAGCTTGCCCGTCGCCGTTTCGGGTCACCGGTCCGGCTCGAGGTCTCCGACGATATGACCGAGCACATGCTGGACCTCCTCCTCCGCGAACTCGACGTGGATCCCGCAGACGTCGTCCATGTCCCGGGCCTACTCGACCTGTCGAGTCTCTGGCAAGTGTACAGCGTGGACCGGGCAAACCTGAAAGACAAGCCGTTCGTGCCCGCCACTCACCCCGCGTTCGGCGAGCGCGAAACCCCGAAGAGTGTGTTCTCCACGCTTCGGGAGGGCGACGTGCTCGTTCATCATCCGTATGACTCGTTCTCTACCAGCGTTCAGCGTTTTGTCGAGCAGGCTGCTGCGGATCCCAACGTTCTCGCGATCAAGCAGACGCTGTACCGCACGTCGGGCGACTCCCCGATCATCAACGCGCTCATCGATGCCGCGGAAGCGGGCAAACAGGTTGTCGCGCTCGTCGAGATCAAGGCGCGATTCGACGAGCAAGCGAACATCAAGTGGGCACGCAAACTAGAGCAGGCAGGCGTGCACGTCGTCTACGGGCTGGTGGGCCTGAAGACGCACTGCAAGACGTGCCTCGTGGTTCGTCGCGAAGGCTCGACGATCCGCCGCTACTGCCACATTGGCACCGGCAACTACAACCCCAAGACCGCTCGCCTCTACGAGGACGTGGGCCTGTTGACGGCAGCGCCCGACATCGGTGCGGACCTGACCGATCTGTTCAACTCGCTGACCGGGTATTCCCGGGTCGAGCAGTACCGCAACTTGCTGGTCGCGCCGACAGGCGTCCGGTCTGGCATTCTTCAGCGGATCGACGATGAGATCGCGCACCACCGCGCCGGGCGTCCAGCGCGGATCCGGCTGAAAGCGAACGCTCTCGTCGATGAACAAATCATCGACGGCCTCTACAAAGCTTCTCAGGCCGGCGTGCCAGTGGAAATCGTCGTCCGCGGCATCTGTGCGCTCAAGCCTGGCGTACCTGGATTGAGCGAGACCATTCATGTGCGTTCAATTATCGGGCGCTTCCTCGAGCACTCGCGCATCATGCATTTTCAGGGCTGCGATGAGTTCTGGATTGGCAGCGCGGACATGATGCACCGCAATCTTGACCGTCGGGTTGAAGTACTCGTGCGGGTCCGCGACCCCAAGAGCACCACGCAGCTTGATGAGCTGTTCGAATCCGCTCTCGATCCCACAACACGGTGCTGGATTTTGCAGGCTGACAGCAACTGGATCGCGGCCCCTGCTGACGGTGAACAAGTCCGGGACCATCAAGACGAACTCATTCGTCGCCATAAGGCGCAGTGAGGTCGCTTGCCCCTATGAGCGTAGTGTCCACGAAGCGCAGCAAATCGAGTGTCCTCGCCGCTGGTGCCGTCCTCTGGCGGCGCAATCCCACGGTGCGCGGAGGCGTAGAAATCGCGGTGATCCACCGACCGAGGTACGACGATTGGTCGCTGCCGAAAGGAAAACTCGACGCCGGTGAAACGCCGGTTGTCGCCGCGGCGCGCGAAATCGCGGAAGAAACAGGCTTCACCCCGAGGCTTGGCCGTCACCTCATCAGAGTGTCTTACCCACTTACGGATGCGCGCCGGAAGGAAGTTGACTATTGGTCGGCTGAGGCGCTCTCGGGTGAGTTCACTCCCAACGGTGAGGTCGACGAACTCCTCTGGGTGCCATTGGCGAAAGCTCCCAAAACCGTGACGTACAACCTTGACCGGCGCGTTCTCAAGAAGTTCGCTGAGTTGTCCGCTGACGTCACCACCCTGATCGTCATCCGTCACGGCAAGGCCGGTCGCCGGGGCGACTTCCCTGAGGATGACAACCTGCGTCCCCTCGACGCCGCTGGCCGAGCACAAGCTGAAGCTCTGGTGCCGCATCTTCTCGCCTACGGTGTCACTGACGTCCATTCGGCAGACCGAACGCGCTGCATCCAGACGATGGCTCCCACCGCGGATGAGCTAGGCAACGCGGTCATCATTGAGCCGACCATGTCAGAAGAGGAATACGTTCGTAAACCGAAGGCCAGCAACGAGCGCCTGCTCGAGATCTCACGTCTCCCTGGCGTACACGCGGTGTGCAGTCAGGGTGGTGTCATCCCCGGGCTACTCGATTGGCTCGCGGAGCGGAGTTCGATAACCCTGCCGCCCGCGAAGAACCGCAAAGGGAGCCTCTGGGCGCTCACCATGCTCGACGGACGGTTGCTGAGCGCCGACTACCTGGACTCTCCACTCGGGGACTGAAGTCTCCGAGGCGAGTCGTCAACCGCTGCACACGACACGCAAAAGCACGGGCCGCGGGGAGATGCGTCACGATGAGTGGCGCGATTGCCCGTAACCCGTGCTTCGACTCTCGCCTGGTCCAGCAAACCGAGTCAGCGACTACGTCTCTGACCCGCTGCCCTCGCTCGGTGCTGCGCTCTTGCGGGCGCGCGTCGTCTTCTTGGCCGTAGTCGTTTTCTTGGCCGCGGTCGTCTTCTTAGCGGTGGTCTTCTTCGCCGCCGTGGTTTTCTTTGCTGCGGGTGACTTCGCCGCCGTTGACTTCGTAGCCGTCGACTTCGCAGGCGTAGTCTTCTTCGCTGCCGTCGACTTCGTAGCCGCCGACTTCGCAGGCGTAGTCTTCTTCGCTGCCGTCGACTTAGCCGCGGTCGACTTCGTAGCCGTCGACTTCGCAGGCGTAGTCTTCTTCGCCGCTGTCGACTTCGCCGCCGTTGACTTCGTAGCCGTCGACTTCGCAGGCGTAGTCTTCTTCGCCGCCGTTGACTTAGCCGCGGTCGACTTCGTAGCCGTGGACTTCGCCGCGGTCGACTTCGCTGCCGTGGACTTCGCCGCTGTCGACTTCTTAGCGGGGGTCGACTTCGCAGCGGTGCTCTTCTTGGCGGCGGCCTTCTTTGCGGGAGCCTTCGCCGCTGCACCCGATGAGTCGGCCTTGGCGCTCACCGCCTTTGCCGATGCCGCACGGCGGGGCGCTTTCGCGACGGTGCTCCGGGCGGCCCGCGGCAGCGGCGCCTTTTCCTCGTCCGCCGACGCACCTGCTCCCCGCTTCACTGCCGGCCCCTCGGCCGGCAGTTCAGCGGTGCCGGACACCAGCGCCTTGAACTGAGCGCCCGGCCGGAAGGACGGCACACTCGTCGGTTCAACACGGACGGTGTCTCCGGTGCGCGGATTTCGTGCCACACGGGCGGCACGCTTCCGCTGCTCGAACACACCAAATCCGGTGATTGTCACGCTTTTTCCCGCATGTACTGCTCGCACGATCAAGTCGACGAACGTCTCAACTGCCTGCGATGCACTGCGCCGATCTGTCCCCAGTTTTTGGGTGAGGGCATCGACGAGATCCGCTTTGTTCATGGATAGCCTCCGCACAATGTGGCCCCATTCGGACCGGCCAAAGTCTCACGGTTTACCCGTGTTCCTCAAGAGTCTATGTGCCACGGCAAATCTCGTGTGCGGAGTTCGCAGAAATTAGTCCCTATTGCGGGAATTAATTTTCCGCGCGCGCCGGAAGGGTTTTTGGTTTCCATGCTGGACGCTGACTCTCGAAATCGGCGATCGCGTCAGCATGACGCAGCGTAAGGCCAATATCATCGAGCCCTTCGAGCAACCGCCACCGTGTGTAGTCATCAATATCAAAGGGCACCATGAGAGTTCCCGCACTAACCGTCTTTGACTCGAGATCCACGGTCACCTCAAGGCCAGGCTGTTCCTCGAGGGCTTTCCAAAGGAGCTCAACGTCAGACTGCTCAACTTGAGCGGCGAGCAACCCCTGCTTGCCGGAGTTCCCGCGGAAAATGTCGGCGAATCTCGAGGAGATCACGACCCGGAACCCAAAATCCGACAGCGCCCAGACGGCGTGTTCTCGGGATGAGCCCGTTCCGAAATCCGGCCCGGCTACAAGTACTGAACCCTGCTGATACGGGGGCACGTTCAGAATGAACGACGGATCATTTCGCCAGGCGGCGAACAAGCCGTCCTCGAACCCTGTTCGTGTTACCCGCTTGAGATAGACGGCGGGAATGATTTGGTCGGTGTCGACATTGGAGCGCCGCAAAGGCACGCCGATCCCTGTGTGGGTCGAAAAAGCTTCCATCAGTTGTCCTCAGGTTCGAGAAGTAGTCAGTCCAGGTCTGTAGGCGCTGCGAACGTGCCCTTGACAGCGGTTGCAGCGGCAACGAGCGGCGAAACGAGGTGCGTGCGACCGCCTTTGCCCTGTCGCCCCTCGAAATTCCGGTTCGATGTCGACGCACACCGCTCACCGGGCGCGAGCTGATCTGGGTTCATACCGAGACACATGGAGCAGCCCGCACTCCGCCACTCAGCGCCCGCTGCTTCGAAAATCGCTCCAAGACCCTCAGCTTCAGCCTGCGCTCGTACGCGCATCGAGCCAGGCACGACGAGCATGCGCACACCCGGGGCTACTGTGCGACCTTTCAGGACCTCCGCTGCGGCACGAAGATCCTCGATCCGGCCATTCGTGCACGACCCGATGAACACGGCATCCACAGCGATGTCACGCATCGGAGTGCCCGGGGTCAGGTCCATGTATTCAAGGGCCTTGTATGCGGACTGCTTAGCGCCCTCGTCGCCATACAACTCTGGATCGGGCACTGCCTCACCGAGCGGCACTCCCTGGCCAGGGTTGGTGCCCCATGTCACGAATGGCGTGAGTGCCGCCGCGTCGATGTACACCTCTTGGTCGAACTGCGCGCCCTCGTCGGTCTTCAACTGCTCCCACGCGGCGACGGCGGTATCCCAGTCGGCGCCCTGCGGGGCGTGCGGACGTCCTTTGACGAAGTCGTATGTGATCTGATCTGGAGCGATCAGGCCCGCGCGAGCGCCGGCTTCGATCGACATGTTGCAGATCGTCATTCGGGCTTCCATCGACAGCGAGCGGATCGCGTCGCCACGGTACTCGAGGACGTAACCCTGTCCCCCGCCCGTGCCGATCTTGGCGATCACCGCGAGAATGATGTCCTTGCTCGTGACACCAGGAGGCAACTGGCCATCGACATTGATCGCCATCGTCTTGAACGGGCGCAGCGGCAGCGTTTGAGTCGCGAGCACGTGCTCGACCTCGGACGTGCCGATGCCCATGGCGATGGAGCCGAAAGCGCCATGCGTCGAGGTATGACTATCACCGCAGACGATGGTCATGCCCGGTTGTGTCAGCCCTAGCTGCGGTCCGACTACGTGAACGATGCCTTGTTCGATATCACCCATCGGGTGCAGGCGGACGCCGAACTCTTCACAGTTCTTGCGCAGTGTCTCCACCTGCGTACGCGAAACGAGGTCCGCGATGGGCTTGTCGATGCCCACAGTCGGAACGTTGTGATCCTCGGTCGCGATCGTGAGGTCTGGGCGGCGGACCGGACGGTCAGCGAGACGGAGGCCGTCGAATGCCTGCGGACTAGTCACCTCGTGCACGAGGTGAAGGTCGATGTAGATCAGGTCTGGTTCGCGAGACTCGCCTTCTCCGGAGCCTCGCACGACGACGTGCTCTTCCCAAACCTTCTCAGCCATGGTGCGGGGGCGTTGCTCCACTGCTGCACCGCCCACGGGAGATTCGCTTGCCATTTCTCACCCTCATCCCAGAGGACCCCAATGGACCGGAATTCATGGGCTGGCCGGTCCGTGGATCCACCGATCTCATTGTCCCGGGTGGGGAACTTCTCCGCCACCACTAGAATCTCAGCATTCGGAACGTTAATATCGTCTTGTGAGACAGCATAGCGGTATTGGCGTTTTGGACAAAGCGGTGGCCGTACTCCACGCAGTCGCGGAGGAGCCCTGTTCCCTCAGCACTCTGTGCGAGCGAACCGGCCTGCCCCGTGCCACGGCACATCGACTCGCAGTCGGCCTTGAGGTGCACCGACTCCTCGCGCGCGACACGAAGGGCCAATGGGTTCCGGGCGCGGCGCTTGCCGAACTTGCGGCCACGGCTGGTGACACGCTAATCGACGCCGCATCCTTCGTACTGCCAAGGCTACGGGAGATCACTGGCGAGAGCGTCCAGATCTATCGCCGCGAAGGCATAGAACGGGTGTGCGTCGCCGCGATGGAACCACCGACTGGCCTGCGCGACACGGTACTCGTCGGCGCCCGGCTGCCGATGACCGCCGGATCGGGCGCGAAGGTCCTCCTCGCCTGGGCGGACATCACCACACAGCGAGCAGTTCTGCCTGAGGCGCAGTTCACCGAACGGGTGCTGATAGAGGTGCGCCGCCGCGGGTGGGCACAGAGCATCGCGGAACGGGAGTCGGGCGTTGCCAGCGTGGCCGCCCCGATCCGGGACGCGACAGGAACCGTCATAGCGGCAATTTCTGTCTCCGGACCGATCGACCGGATGGGCCGGAAACCTGGTGCCCGGTGGGCTGCAGATTTGCTCGCCGCCGCGGACGCGATACAGAAACGTCTATAACAGAAACCTACAAGGAAAAATCAAAGACCCTCACCTCGAAAACCGAGATGAGGGTCTTTTTGTAGCCCCGACGGGATTTGAACCCGCGCTACCGCCTTGAGAGGGCGGCGTCCTAGGCCGCTAGACGACGGGGCCAGGACTGGAGGAAGTCGTCACAACTTCGCCCATGAGCCAGAAGGCTCAGCCAGCATAACTGGCCAGGGCGCGCCTGCAAAATCGCTCGTCACCCTGTTGCTGGGGTACCAGGACTCGAACCTAGAATGGCTGAACCAGAATCAGCTGTGTTGCCAATTACACCATACCCCAATGCCCTGGAACGGTTTCTCATCGCGAGCGAAGCATTACCGCCCCAGGCCGGAGAACAGGTTAGCAAACCCAGTCCCCGAATTTCCAAACGTGCAGCTTATTTCAGATTTTCTCGGGCCATCTGGAGTCTGGAGAGCGACCTGTCGCGCCCTAGCAGCTCGAGAGACTCGAAAAGGGGCGGACTGATGTGGGAGCCGGTCACTGCGACGCGGACCGGACCGAAAGCCAGCCGCGGTTTGAGCTCGAGACCGTCGATGAGTGCCGATTTCAGTGTTGCCTCGATATGTGAGGCTGACCACTCGCCAAGGTCACCCAACGCTGAAATAGCCGCGTCGAGCACCGTCGCGGATTCCGGCTTGAGGTTTTTTGCCGCTGCCGCTGGGTCGACGGAGAATTCGGTGTCGGACACATACAGGAACTTCATCAGTGCCCAGGCGTCGCCGAGAACCACAATGCGCGTCTGTACCAAGTCGGCGGCGGCAGCGAAATCAGCTTCGTCGATGTCAGCAGGCAGGTCGTGGTGCTGCTCCAGGTATGTCCGGAGCCGCTGCGCGAAGTCAGCAGGTGCAAGCAGGCGGATGTGCTCAGCGTTGATCGCATCGGCCTTCTTCTGGTCGAAGCGGGCCGGGTTGGCCGAGACGTCACCGATCTCGAAAGACTCGACCATCTCCGGCAGTGTGAAAATGTCCCGGTCCCCGGAGATCCCCCACCCGAGAAGCGCAAGGTAGTTCAGAAGGCCTTCCGGGATAAAGCCGCGCTGGCGATGCAAGAACAGATTCGACTGGGGATCGCGTTTGGACAGCTTCTTGTTGCCGTCCCCCATCACGTACGGAAGGTGGCCGAAGCGGGGCACCTGGTCCGCGACACCGACCCTTTCCAGCGCCTCGTACAGCGCAATCTGACGCGGCGTTGACGAAAGCAGATCTTCACCACGCAGCACGTGAGTGATTTTCATAGCGGCATCATCGACCGGATTCACGAGTGTGTACAGCGGATCTCCGCTACCTCGTGTCAGCGCGAAATCCGGCACCGTACCTGCCTTGAAGGTGATTTCGCCGCGCACTAGATCGTTCCACGTAAGGTCGTGGTCCGGCATACGCAGCCGCACCACCGGCCGGCGTCCCTCAGTCCTGAATGCTGCGCGCTGGTCCTCAGTGAGGTCACGATCGAAGTTGTCGTACCCGAGCTTGGGATCTCGCCCGGCTGCACGATGCCTGGCCTCAACCTCCTCTGGCGTGGAGAACGACTCGTACGCCTCCCCCGCTGCAAGGAGCTTCTCCACGACCTCGAGGTGCAGGTCGCGACGCTGGGACTGACGGTAGGGCGCGAAGGGTCCGCCCACCTCAGGCCCCTCGTCCCACGTGAGACCAAGCCAGCGGAGGGCGTCTAGGAGTGCGTTGTACGACTCTTCGCTGTCGCGCTCCGCATCAGTGTCCTCGATGCGGAAAACGAAGGTTCCGCCGTGGTGCCGAGCGAATGCCCAGTTGAAAAGAGCGGTGCGGATCAAACCGACGTGCGGGGCACCCGTAGGTGAGGGGCAGAAACGGACGCGGACAGGGGTTTCAGCTGTAGTCATAGCTCACTTCGTGTTCGGGAGTGCCAATCAGGATTCGCGAAGAACCGCCGGGTTGGAAAGCGTACCGATTCCCTCGACCGTCACGGAAACGGTCTGGCCGGCACGCACCTGTCCGACGCCTTCCGGCGTGCCGGTGAGGATGACGTCTCCCGGCAGTAGCGTCATCACGCGTGAGACCCATTCGACCAGGTCCGGGATTCTGTGGATCTGCAAGGATGTCCGGCTGTCTTGCACGGTCGCACCGTCAAGTTCGGTGGTGATGCGGAGATCGCCTGGATCGATCTGAGTCTCAATCCAGGGACCGAGCGGACAGAAGGTGTCAAAACCCTTCGCCCGTGTCCACTGGCCGTCCTTACGTTGCAAATCGCGCGCCGTGACGTCATTGGCGACGGTGTAGCCGAGGATGACATCACGCGCACGTGCCGCCGGAACGTCTTTGCAGGGACGACCGATGACAACGGCCAGCTCGCCTTCGTAATGCACTTCCTCAGACGACGCTGGTAATTGAATGGGGGCACCGGGTCCGGTGATCGACGTCGACGGTTTCATGAAGATCACTGGTTGTTCTGGGGCATCGCCACCCATTTCGGCAGCGTGGGCAGCATAGTTCTTTCCTACGCAGACGACCTTGCTCGACAGGATCGGGGCGAGCAACCGCACGTCTGACAGTTTCCACACCCTCCCAGTGAAGGTGGGGGTGCCGAATGGGTGCTCGGCAATCTCACGGACGGTGGCGTCGGATTCGTCGCCGTCAACCGCGACAAAGGCAACACCATCAGGGCTCGCAATTCGACCAAGACGCATGGTGACGAGCCTAGCGGGTGCCGTGAAGCCGTCCGCCCCGGCACTTCAGGTACAGTTGACACCATCCATATTTCGGGAAATGTGTCCCATTATTCGGGATTTGAGGTGTGCGATGACTGAATCAGGTGTGCAAGACAGGCGAGCCTGGCTCATCCTCGCGATAAGCACAGCCGCTCAATTAGCGTCATCCGTGATCGTGGCCAGTGGAGCATTTCTCATTCCGGCCCTCAGCGACCCCAACGGCGAGTATCGATTGACGCTTGCCGCAGCGGGAACCGTCGCCGCAATGACAACAGCGGGACTCATGCTCACCCTCGTGTTGTGGGGCTTACTGGTCGACCGGGCGGGCGAACGAATAACTCTGATGATCGGGCTGAGCGCGGGCGCAGCAGCAATGGCCGGACCACTTCTGTACCAATTGATTCGCGGCGAGGGTATCGAGACTTCCGGCCCGGTGGCACTCGCTGGCATCCTGCTTGCGGGCGGCATGGCTGCTGGCAGCGCCAACGCGGCGAGCGGGCGCCTCGTCATCGGATGGTTCCCAGTGCACCGGCGTGGCACAGCGATGGGTATCCGCCAGATGGCACAGCCCCTCGGCGTCGCTACCGCGGCGGTGTCGATACCGACCGTCGCAGCGCAATTTGGTGTCGCCGCGGCGCTAGCGATTCCCGCTGCGCTAACGCTTCTCGCGGCCGCAGCCACCGCGCTCTGGGTGACGGATCCGCAGCGGCCGTCGCGAACCTCACCCCACTTCAGTGAACTGCGCAAACACCCATACGCACGGCACACCGGCCTGCTCCGCATTCACGCCAGTGCAGTACTGCTAGTAATTCCGCAGTTCACGATCTGGAGTTTCGCGCTCGTCTGGCTGATGACGGAACGCGAATGGTCCGCGTTCACCGCGGGTTTGCTTGTTGGCGCGATCCAGCTCGCTGGAGCCGGTGGCCGCGTCGCGGCGGGCGCATGGTCGGACCGCGCCCATCCGGATCATCGCTGTCACCGCCGCCGTCACGATGGGTGCGCTCGCACTGACCGATCTGCGTGGCATGTCGATTGCCATCGTGCTCCTCGTAGCCGCCGGCGTCATCACGGTCGCCGACAACGGTGTCGCGTTCACAGCGGCAGCCGAGATTGCAGGGCCATTCTGGGGCGGTCGGGTACTCAGCGTCCACAACACGGCCCAGAACGCCGTCGCTGCCGCTGTACCGCCCGCTTTCGGTGCCACGATCACCGCCGTAGGTTTTCCCGCCACATTCGCGTTTGCAGCCGCTTGCGCGCTGATCGCGGCGCCCGTGGTGCCGCGCTCTATCGGCTCACGCACGTGAGCATCCCAGAGTCTCACAAGAAACGGGACAGGCTCAGAGGTTCTTTCCTCTGAGCCTGTCCCGTTTGGGGTGAATCTGTTATCGCAGCCCTAGATGGCCGCCGCGATCCGGTCACCGATCTCGCTCGTCGAAGCACCGGTTCCGGACTCACGTGCCGCCAGATCCGCCGCGACCGCAGCATCGATGCGTTCCGCTGCGGCGGAATCACCCAGATGCGACATCAGCAGGCCTACCGACAGAATCGCGGCCGTAGGATCCGCTTTCTGCTGGCCTGCAATGTCCGGCGCGCTGCCATGGACCGGCTCGAACATGCTTGGGTTCGCCCGGCTCGCATCGATGTTGCCGCTCGCGGCCAGACCGATGCCTCCCGTCACCGCTGCGGCAAGATCGGTGATGATATCGCCGAACAAGTTGTCGGTGACGATCACGTCGAATCGGCCTGGGTCGGTCACGAGGTGGATCGTCGCTGCATCGATGTGCTGGTACCCCACTTCTACCTCGGGGTATTCCTTCGCGACCTCGTCGACCGTCCGCGACCACAATGCCCCGGCAAAAGACAGCACGTTCGTCTTATGGACGAGGGTGAGGTGCTTGCGCCGCGTCATCGCGAGATCGAACGCGTACCGGACGACCCGCTCGATCCCGAAACGAGTGTTGACGCTGACTTCGGTCGCGACCTCGTTGGGGGTACCGGTCCGCAGGGCGCCACCGTTTCCGATGTAAGGGCCTTCAGTGCCCTCGCGTACGACAACCACGTCGACAGGCTTGTTACCGGCGAGCGGCCCGATCACCCCGCTGTAAAGCTTCGACGGGCGGAGGTTCACATGGTGGTCGAGCGCGAAGCGGAGCTTCAGCAACAGGCCGCGTTCGAGCACCCCTGGCGGGACCGAGGGATCACCGATGGCGCCCAGCAGGATGGCGTCGTGTCCGCGGACTTCCTCAAGAACTGACTCCGGCAGAATCTCACCGGTCCGGTTGTAAAGGCGCGCCCCGAGATCGAACTCCGCTGTTTCCGCGTCAGGAGCGACAACCTTGAGCACCTTGAGGGCTTCGGCGATGACTTCCTGCCCGATTCCATCGCCTGGAATCACTGCGAGTTTCATTTCGTGGTCCCCGATCAGTCCAGCACGATGACGTCGATGCTCGACGCGGCGACTCCAGCAGCGATCGAATCCCGGACCTCCTGCGGAACGTCACGGTCGATACGAAGCAGGATCGTGGCGCGGGGACCGTCCGTGTCCTGGCTGAGCTGAGCAGCGAGAACATTGATACCGGCCTCGCCCAGGCGGGTGCCGATCTTACCGAGAGCACCAGGCTGGTCGTCGTAGTGGATGAGAAGGTTGATGCCCTCAGCGCGCATGTCGAAGTTGCGGCCGTTGATGTTGACGATTTTTTCGACGCGGGCCGGGCCGGTCAGGGTGCCCGCGACGTTGATGATGTCACCGTCACTGAGCACGATCCGGACATCGACAACGCTGCGGTGATTCGGGCTCTCCGCCGTGGTCGTGACCTCAGCTTTGACACCGCGCTCCTCGGCGATCGCGGGAGCATTCACGAACGTCACCGAATCATCGATAACCGCAGAGAACAGGCCACGCAGAACCGACAGCTTGAGAATGTCGACATCTTCGCTCGCGAGCTCGCCCCGCACATCCACCAGAACGCTCGCCGGCCGCTCTGGTGACAGCACCCCGGCGAGTACACCGAGCTTCCGCACAATCTCGAGCCACGGCGCAACTTCCTCGGCCACTGGTCCGCCAGCGACGTTCACGGCGTCCGGCACGAACTCGCCCGCAAGCGCGAGCTGAACACTCTTCGCGACGTCCGTACCCGCACGATCCTGAGCCTCGGACGTCGAGGCTCCAAGGTGGGGCGTCACGACGACCTGGGGCAGGTCATACAGGGGGCTATCAGTGCACGGTTCAGTAGCGAACACGTCGATGCCGGCAGCTTTCACCTGGCCGCTCTTGATGGCGTCGGCCAGGGCGCTCTCATCAATGAGTCCGCCGCGTGCGGCGTTGACGATGATGACGCCCTTCTTGGTGCGCGCGAGTTCCGCCGCGCCGATCAGGCCCTTGGTTTCCGGCGTCTTCGGAAGGTGGATCGAGATCATGTCGGCGCGCTCGAGAAGCTCCTCGAGAGTGACAAGTTCAATGCCCAGCTGAGCGGCGCGGGCAGGGGAAACGTAAGGGTCGTAGGCGATGACGTTCGTCTCGAAGGCAGCGACCCGCTGTGCAAAGAGCTGACCGATACGCCCAAGACCCACTACGCCCACGGTCTTTCCGAAGATCTCGGTTCCGTTGAAGCTGCTGCGCTTCCACTCACGGCCACGCAGCGTGAGGTCGGCGGCGGGAATCTGGCGCGCGGTGGCCATCAGCAGCGCGAATGCGTGCTCGGCAGCGCTGTGGATGTTCGACGTTGGAGCATTCACCACCATGACACCGCGTGCCGTGGCTGCGGGAACGTCGACGTTGTCGAGACCGACACCGGCGCGTGCCACGATCTTCAGCTTTGGCGCTGCGGCGAGAACTGCCTCATCGACCGTCGTCGCGGACCGGACGAGCAGCGCGTCAGCGTCGGCAACGGCTTCGAGCAGGGCCGGCTTGTTCGGGCCATCAACCCAGCGGACCTCTACATCACCACCAAGCGCGTCGACGGTGGACGGTGCGAGCTTGTCCGCGATCAGAACTACCGGACGGCCAGATGGTGTCACGTGCGAACTCTCCTCATTCAGTGCTCAAAAGACTCGTTAATTGCGTGCGCCGGGCTGCCCCGCACTACGTAAGGTGCACTCGGCGTTCACGCTGACCGCAGATAGCCTAGTCTGCGCCCCTACCACATTCCACACCGCGGCCCCAGATCTCACATAGCGGAAACGTGCGGGGCCGGACGGATCCGTACCAAGTACTAAGGCCAACCAATTACAACTGCATATCGATCCGGTCACGTACGCTCAGCCTGTGATAGTTGACACGTCGCTTGAAAGCGGACAAAGAGCTGCTGCGGCCAGGCATGAGACTAGGGGTGGCTGGATGAAACGGTTCCTCATCGTGGGTGTCGCCGTCTTCGCGGCACTTTTCATGAGCCTCCCCGCCGCCCAGGCGCAGCAGGCACGAGCCACCCTCGGCGGTGGCTCCGGGATTGTCGTCGGAGGCGACTTCCTGTGCACCCTGACAACCATTGGTTACGACAACGGCGGCCGCCTCGTTGGCTTCACCGCGGGCCACTGCGGCGGACCGGGCGCCCCTGTCACCGCGGAAGCGACACCAGGCGCCGGTGTTGTGGGCAACATTGCCCGCACCAACGGCATCCTCGACTACGCGGTGATCGTGTTCGACCCAGCCCGTGTGAACCCCGTCCGCACGGTTGGACCCACCACGATCACGGGTACCGGCGGGCCAGCGCACTTCCCGGAACTGGTGTGCAAGCAAGGCCGCTCCACTGGCCACACCTGCGGAATTTCCGTGTTCGTTGATCCTGTCTACAACGAGACATGGGGGCTGGTGTGCGTGTCTGAGGGCGACTCCGGCGGCCCAGTCACTCGAGGCACGCAGTTGATCGGCCTGGTCAGCGCCTACTTCCTGGTCCCGTGTGTCGGACCGAAGATCAGCATCAATATGGAAGCCGTTCTTGCGGATGCATTTGTCGCGGGCGGACCGGGAGCGGGCTTCCGGCCGATCTAATCGGCGCTTAACCGTTCCCGTTCTGAGACGACAAACGGGGCGTCACTCTCAGTGAGTGACGCCCCGTTGCTTATGTCGTGCTTGATCAGGCGGTTTCGGTGATCGGCCGGTCAACCCAGCTCATCAGACCGCGAAGCTTTGCGCCAACGACCTCGATCGGATGCTCCGCATTTTCTTTGCGCAGCTGCTCGAGTTCCTTGTTGCCGTTCTCGACGTTCGCCACGAGGCGCTCGACGAACTTGCCTGACGTGATGTCAGCCAGGATGTCCTGCATCCGCGACTTGGTGTCCGCATCGATGACACGCGGTCCCGAGAGGTACCCGCCGAACTCAGCAGTGTCGGAGACGGAGTAGTTCATCCGTCCGATTCCGCCCTCGTACATAAGGTCAACGATGAGCTTGAGCTCATGAAGGCACTCGAAGTAGGCGATTTCAGGTGCATAGCCAGCTTCGATCAGCACCTCGAAGCCGGTCTGGACCAGCTTCTCTGTGCCACCGCAGAGCACAGCCTGCTCACCGAACAGATCGGTTTCGGTTTCCTCAGCGAAGGTGGTCTTGATGACACCCGCACGGGTGCCGCCGATCGCCTTTGCGTAGGAGAGGCCGAGGGCGAGGCCTTCACCTTTCGGGTCCTGCTCGACAGCGACGAGCGCGGGTACACCCTTGCCGTCTTCGAACTGACGGCGAACGAGGTGGCCCGGGCCCTTCGGCGCGACCATCGCAACAGTGACCTCAGCGGGCGGTTTGATCAGCCCGAAGCGGATGTTCAGACCGTGACCGAAGAAGAGCGCGTCACCGTCCTTGAGGTTCGGCTCGATGTCGTTCGTGTAGATCGAAGCCTGGGCGGTGTCCGGCGCCAGGATCATAATCACGTCAGCCCACTCGGCAGCTTCTGCCGGGGTGAGGACCTGCAGACCCTGTTCCTCTGCCTTTGCCCGGGACTTCGAGCCTTCCTTGAGGCCGACGCGCACATCGACACCTGAGTCCCGAAGGCTCAGCGAGTGCGCATGTCCCTGGCTGCCGTATCCAATAACGGCCACCTTGCGGCCCTGGATGATCGACAAGTCGGCATCGTCGTCATAGAAAATCTCGACGGCCACGTGTGAATTCCCTTCTGCACTAGTGAGGTACGGGCGATCGCGCCGCACACGGTTAAACGATGTATCCGGGGCACCGCCTTGAATACCAATTTTCTGAAGGCGACACCCCGGATGAGGCTAGCGGGTCGCGCTGATCGACTTGGGACCGCGCCCCAAAGCGACGACGCCTGACTGGACGAGCTCCCGGATTCCGAAAGGTTCGAGCACCTTGAGTAGGGCTTCGAGCTTCGTCGGGGTGCCGGTAGCTTCGATAGTGAGCGATTCTGGCGATACGTCAACTATCTTCGCCCGGAAGAGCTGTGCAGCTTCGATTACCTGCGCGCGTGAAGCGGTGTCAGCCCGGACCTTGATCAGAACAAGTTCACGAGCCACCGAGTTCTCGGAGTCCTGTTCGACAATCTTCAGGACATTGATGAGCTTGTTCAGCTGCTTGGTGACCTGCTCAAGGGGCTGTTCATCGACGATGACGACGATGGTCATCCGCGACATGCCCTTGATTTCGGTCGGTCCGACCGCGAGGGACTCGATGTTGAACCCCCGGCGGGAGAACAGGGACGCCACTCGTGCTAGCACGCCTGGTTTGTCCTCGACGAGAACGCTGAGCGTGTGCGTAGTTCTCACTTGGTGTCGTCCCCTTCTGCACTTTGTTTGCGCTGCTGCTCCCGGTATGCGACAGCCTGGTCTTCAGTCTGAATGACGCTGTGGAGCTTCGCCGGCGACTCCCCGGCCGACTCGTCTTCGTCGAACAGTGGCCGGATGCCGCGGGCGGCCATGATTTCTGTGTTGCTGGTGCCTGCAGCGACCATTGGCCACACCTGAGCGTCAGCGCCGACGATGAAGTCGATGACGACCGGGCGGTCGTTGATCTCCTGCGCCTTCTTGATGGCGGGGATGACGTCTTCTTCTTTGTCGACACGAATGCCCACACAGCCGAGGGCCTCGGCCAGCTTGACGAAATCCGGGATGCGCAGGGAGTGGGTGGAGAGATCGGTGCTGGAGTACCGCTCCTCGTAGAAGAGGTTCTGCCACTGACGCACCATGCCGAGGTTGCCGTTGTTGATGAGCGCAACCTTGATCGGCACGCCTTCGATCGCGCAGGTGGCGAGTTCCTGGTTGGTCATCTGGAAGCAGCCATCACCGTCGATCGCCCACACTTCCGTGTCGGGCACGCCCATTTTGGCGCCCATCGCAGCAGGAACGGCGTACCCCATGGTCCCGAGACCGCCTGAGTTCAGCCAGGTGCGCGGCTTTTCGTAGCGGATGAATTGCGCTGCCCACATCTGATGCTGGCCGACGCCAGCCACGTACACGGCTTCCGGACCGGCGAGCTTACCGAGCTGCTCGATGACATACTCCGGCGACAGTGAACCGTCACTCTGCGGACCGTAGCTCAGCGGGTACGTTTCCCGCACACCGCTCAAGTACTTCCACCACTCGGAAATGTCGGGGACACGGCCGGTCTGACGGTCCGACGCGATCGCATCGGTGAGTTCGACGATGACTTCCTTGCAGTCACCGACGATGGGCACATCGGCGTGGCGGTTCTTGCCGATTTCGGCTGGGTCGATATCTGCATGGATGATCTTCGCATCTGGCGCGAAAGTCGACAGCTTCCCGGTGACACGGTCATCGAACCGCGCACCGAGAGTGATAAGGAGGTCACTGCGCTGCAGTGCCGCAACCGCCGCGACGGTGCCGTGCATACCGGGCATGCCGAGGTTCAGGTCGTGGCTGTCTGGGAAGGCGCCGCGCGCCATCAGCGTGGTGACGACGGGGATGCCGCTCAGCTCCGCGAGTTTCAGCAGCTGTTCCGAGGCTTCTGCCTTCATAACACCGCCGCCGACGTACAGCACCGGTTTCTTCGCGGCAGCGATCAGGCGGGAAGCCTCGCGCACCTGCTTGCCGTGGGGTTTGGTCACCGGACGATATCCGGGCAGTCGCATCTCTGGCGGCCAGACGAAGTTCATGTCGCCCTGCAGCACGTCCTTGGGAATGTCGACGAGAACCGGTCCGGGCCGTCCGCTTGAAGCAAGGTAGAAGGCTTCAGCCATCACTCGCGGGATGTCGTCGCCTTCCGTGACGAGGAAGTTGTGTTTGGTCACCGGCATTGTGATACCGGCGATGTCGGCTTCCTGGAAGCCGTCCGTACCGATGAGCGGGCGGCCGACCTGGCCTGTGATCGCGACCATCGGCACCGAATCCATGTAGGCGTCCGCAAGTGGGGTGACGAGGTTGGTGGCGCCGGGTCCTGACGTCGCCATACACACACCGACCTTGCCGGTGGCCTGGGCGTACCCAGTCGCGGCGTGACCGGCGCCCTGCTCGTGCCTCACAAGCACATGGCGCACCTTTTTGGAATCAAGCATCGGGTCGTATACCGGGAGGATCGCGCCGCCGGGAATACCGAAGACGATGTCCGCGTGTAGCTCTTCAAGCGATCGTACGACCGCCTGGGCTCCGGTCATTCGTTCAGGCGCTCCGGGACGGGTCGTCGGCAAACTGGCCGGCGTCGCCCCCACTCCTGTGTCGGTGCGCTGCCCACTCTGGGCACCACTGGCCTCACTCTGCCGCGCGGAAGCGTGTCCCGCGGCGGAATGTCCTGGCTGCGGGCCTGGCGTTGGCCGTGCTGTCGGTGCACTCACTGCAAGTTCCTCTTGTTGGTTCCGGCAATCCTCGGTTCGTGCCGTGATCTGGATCACTCCACATGCTACTGCGGGCACGAAAAAACCCCCGCTCGCAGGTCTCTGCGGAACGAGGGTGCGCGTCGTGCTGGCGGATACGTTCGAAAACGACTCAGGCGACGACGCGCAAGCCGATTACGAGTACCGCAGTTATGTTCACGCGACCGACGCTAATGAAGACCTGCTCCTGGCGTCAATCTGATTCATCCCTGCATCCCACATTTCGGGATGCCTGGACGGGGGTGTTTGGACCGGGATGCGAGTATGGAGGGGTGCCCGAAGCAGACTCAGTAAAGCCAGCAGAACCACAAGGCCCGCTGCCGCAGCGAGAACGGCCGGTACAAACCATCCGCATCTCGCGCCTGACGCTGCTGGGAGTCCTCCTCCTCGCTGTGTGTGTAGCTGTCCCGGCGAGTGCCCAGCCCGTCCTGTTCGGATGGCTCGGCGCAATCCCGATTGTTCTCGCAATCTGGATTTTGCGAGTCCGTACAAGGGTATCTGAGAGCGCCGTTGATGTACGAACCTTGCGCGGCACACGTCACATTTCTTGGAGCGACATCAAAGGGCTCACCTTCCCGAAGTACAAGTCAGCCCGGGCAGTCCTCCACGACGGAAGCTCAGTACCTCTGCCCGCCGTGACGTTCAATGACTTGCCTAAGATCACACCTCTCAGCGGCGGCCGGATCCCCGACCTGCACGCGTCCGCCCAAAAATAGATCGAGCCCGGAACTGACGCTGCCTAGAGTGATTGGTTCCCCACTTTCCCGACAACGAGGTACTCAGCACCATGCCGCCCTTGAGATCCCGCACAACAACCGTCGGCCGAAACGCAGCCGGCGCCCGCGCCCTATGGCGTGCGACCGGTATGACCGACTCCGATTTCGGAAAGCCGATCGTGGCCATCGCCAACTCGTACACCCAGTTCGTACCGGGCCATGTGCACCTCAAGGATCTCGGCGAGATCGTTGCTGAGGCGGTCCGCGAAGCGGGTGGAGTCGCGCGCGAGTTCCACACCATCGCCGTCGACGACGGCATCGCCATGGGCCACGGCGGCATGCTCTATTCGCTGCCAAGCCGGGAAATCATTGCCGACTCAGTTGAGTACATGGTCAACGCGCACACCGCCGATGCGCTGGTGTGCATCTCGAACTGCGACAAGATCACACCGGGAATGCTCAACGCAGCGATGCGCCTCAACATACCGACCGTTTTCGTCTCCGGCGGGCCGATGGAAGCAGGCAAAGCCGTCGTCGTCGACGGCGTGGCGCACGCGCCCACGGACCTCGTGACCGCGATCTCCGCGAGTGCCAACCCCGCGGTAGACGATGCTGGGCTCGATGAAGTCGAGCGGTCCGCCTGCCCGACCTGCGGTTCCTGTTCCGGCATGTTCACCGCCAACTCCATGAATTGCCTCACCGAGGCGCTTGGCCTCGCGTTGCCAGGCAACGGCTCGACTCTTGCGACGCATGCGTACCGTCGCGAGCTATTCACCCGTGCCGGAAAAGTCATCGTTGATGCGGCTGCCCGGTACTACCGCGACGACGACGAGTCGGTCCTGCCGCGCAACATCGCAACCAAGGCCGCCTTCGGCAACGCAATGGCGCTCGATGTGGCAATGGGCGGGTCAACGAATACCGTTCTGCACATCCTCGCCGCCGCTGAAGAAGGCGAGATCGATTTCACCCTCGAAGACATCGATGCGATCAGCCGTAAGGTGCCCTGCCTCGCGAAGGTCTCACCGAACTCCGATTACCACATGGAGGACGTTCATCGCGCTGGCGGGATCCCCGCCATTCTGGGTGAGCTGCGGCGCGGCGGTCTGCTCGACGACTCTCTCAGCACCGTGCACACCCCGTCGATGGGTGAATGGCTCGACGCCTGGGACATCCGCTCACCGCAGGCGAGTGAGGAAGCACGGGCACTCTTTCTTGCCGCACCTGGCGGAGTCCGCACGACCGAACCCTTCTCCACGTCGAACGTCTGGGCCTCCCCCGATATCGACGCAGAAGGCGGATGCATTCGGGACGTGGAACACGCGTACACGAAGGACGGCGGGCTTGCTGTGCTCCGCGGGAACCTCGCACCGAATGGCGCCGTGATCAAAACAGCCGGAATCGACGAGGCGCTGTGGCGCTTCCAGGGGCCCGCGCGCGTGGTCGAGAGCCAGGAAGAAGCAGTCAGCGTCATTCTCCGGCGCGAGATCCAGCCCGGGGACATCCTCGTCGTCCGGTACGAGGGCCCCGCGGGCGGGCCAGGCATGCAGGAAATGCTGCACCCAACGGCATTCCTCAAGGGTGCCGGGCTGGGCGCGAAATGTGCGCTCATCACCGATGGACGCTTCTCTGGCGGGACCTCAGGCATCTCCGTCGGACACATGTCGCCAGAAGCGGCCGCAGGTGGCGCAATCGGCCTCGTCGAGGATGGGGACCAGATCCTGATCGATATACGCAGCCGCACACTCGCGCTGCTTATCGACGAGGATGTGCTCGAGGAGCGGCGCGCCAAGATGGAGGCGACAGAACGCCCCTGGCGTCCGCGCGAGCGCCAGCGTCCGGTCACCACCGCGCTGCGCGCCTATGCCGCTTTGGCCACGTCGGCCGACCGCGGTGCGGTGCGCGAGGTCCGCTGACCCGGAAACACAATCGGGAAGGATTTTCCCTCTTGGCGAGGGAGAATCCTTCCCGATTCCCAGCGGATAGATCAGACTTGGCCGCTGAGGAAAATCCACGCGCACGCGCCACCGACAATGCCGAGGAACAGAAGCACACTCGATCCCCAGCGTGGCCGTGTCGACCATCCTGCACTGCGTTCCATACTGATGCGTCCGGGGCCGGTGAGTGCGAGCGCACCCGCGGCGACAGCGAGCACGAGCGCTACTTCCAGTTCGGGCGTGCCGATGCCCTGTAAGCCCGGCTCTGCGGTTTGGTGAGCAAGCCAGACGTTCATCAGCGCTGCGACGGACACCGCCGCACCGACGGGTGTCGCAAGTCCCAGGAGCAGGAGCAGGCCACCGCCTATCTGGGCGCTCATCACCGCGATCGCGACGATGCTGGCGGACTGATAGCCCGCGTCGGCGAACAGCGTCTCAAGGCCACCCATGCCGAGCCCACCGGACTGCCCAAGCAGGTGGCGCACGCCATCAGCAATAAGGGCGCCACCGATCAGCAAGCGCAGAATGAACAAACCGAATTCGAGTGTGCCGCGCCCCTCCGGGACTACTTGCGCGGGCGGGACCGCGACTGGTTCTCGCTGCATGTCCTCTTGCATGGGACTGTAGGCAGACTGTGCACCGGCCGCACCGGCCCCCCACGGGTCCTGCTCGCCATAGGGCTGCTGGGACGCAAACGGACCTGTCGCAGCACCCGGACCGCCAGGAACATACGACATCTCTTCGGGCCTCTCTAGGATTTCGGTGTGAGCACTGCTGTATGCCTGCGGCGGGGCCGGGTCCTGAACTGGTATTTGCTCAGTGGCTTCAGACTCGCGAAGACCGAGGTCGTCGTCGTCAACGAGCGGAGTGTAGCCAGCCGTGGCTGAGGGGCGCGGAGGACGTCCGCGCGTCACCTGCGCGCCATACTCGCCCGGCGTAGCCACAGGTTCGGTTGCCGCCCCTGTCTCTGTTCCCGGCCGTGACCAGGCAAAGCCAGGTGCTGTGTCACTGCCGCCGGCGGCATCGCCGAAATCCCCACTCTGGTCGTCAGGCTGCACGGTGGGCATCGCTTCCGTCGCCGGGCCAGAATCCGCGTCAGCAGCGCCCTTCGCCGGAATCTCCTCAGTGTTCTGGTCGAACGGACTGGGGGCCGTGGCTGGGGCGTCATACGGCTGCGGATCGCTGGCGTCATCACGCTTGTCGGTCATGGTCACCAGCGTAGGTCCGAATGGGGGGCAGAGTCCGGTAGGCAAGTGGCGTGCCACGGAAGGACGGCGTGTTTTCGGTTACGTTGGTGGCATGTCACATGCGCATCGGGCACGTCCGGCGGCGACCATGGCGGTCACAGCAGGCCTGCTCGGTTTCGTTGCACTCAGCGGGTGCGCGAGGTTTGACGACTCGCTCGCATCGCCGTTTGAACCCGAACCCACCGCCGGCGGTTTCGCGGAACTCGTTCCGCCCGACCCCAACCAGACGCCGACCACTGAAGACGAGGCTCCGGAAGAAGAGGGCCCCTGCGTAGATCCCGATCCGGCCGTGATAGCCACCTGCCTTGAACCGACGGCAGGTCTCACCGTGCTGCCGGGGGGCGGCGCCGCACTCGTAACCGAGCGAACGACGGGAAGGGTCCTTACTGTCGCGCCGGAGACCGAACCGGACGAGTTCACCCAGATCGACGTCGACGGCAGCGGGGATGGCGGGCTCCTCGATGTCGCGCTATCCCCCACGTTCTTTGAGGATCGGCTGCTTTTCGCCTACATCTCGACGCCTTCAGATAACCGGGTCGTGCGTGTCGCTCCGGGCGACACGCCCCGTCCGGTCCTTACCGGCATCCCTAAGGGCAGTACCGGCAACGGTGGTTCGATCTCGTTCGACGCTGCCGGTGGCCTGGTCATCCGCACCGGCGATGCGGGAGATCCTGCCGCCGCGGCAAATCCCGGATCACTCGCGGGGAAGATACTGCGGCTCGCTTCGCCGTCTCCTGCGAACCCGGGCGATCCGCAAATCGTCGCGAGCGGCCTCACCGGTACCGGCGGCGCGTGCACGGACCCCGTCACCGGGACGCTGTATGCGACCGACCGCACGCCGGGCGGCGATCGCCTCGTCCGCGTGGGCGACGCCGGCTCGCTCGAACCCCTGTGGGTGTGGAGCGACTCGCCGGGAACTTCGCAGTGCGCGGCGCTGGACAACGAGATCGCGGTGGCGCTCGTTGGCGGTGAAGCCGTGAGCTTCGTCGAAATCAGCAGTGAGACAGGCATTGTCACCGGCGACCCAGTGTTCGCGGTGGAAGGCCGCTACGGTCAGGTTTACGGTGCCGCCCGGGGGCCTGAGGGCGAAGTGTGGGCCGGGACGGTGAACAAGGCCTCCGGGGACCCCGTCGACAGTGATGACCGTGTGTTCATCATTCCGCCGGACGGGGGCGGCGGAATCAGCCCAGACTAAGGCTTCTCAGGACTGCCCACATGCTTCGATGACGAGTTCCTTGACTCGCGCAGGGTCGGCCTGCCCCTTGGTTGCCTTCATCACGGCACCGACGATCGCGCCAGCCGCCTGCACCTTGCCGCTGCGGATCTTCTCAACGATTCCAGGGTTGGCGGCGATCGCGTCGTCGACAGCTTTCTGGAGCACCGAGTCGTCACGCACGATTTCCAGGCCACGCGACTTCATGACCGTCTCCGGGTCTCCCTCACCAGCGAGAACACCGTCTACAACTTCACGCGCGAGTTTGTTGGTCAGCTTGCCGCTGCTGACAAGCTCGGCGACGGCAGCGACGTGCGCAGGGGTGATCGGCAGTTCTTCTAATGCAACCCCTTCGACGTTGGCTTTCTGTGTCAAATACGACACCCACCAGGAGCGGGCGGCCTCGGCAGGTGCGCCCGCGTCCACCGTCGTAATGATCAGGTCAAGTGCGCCGGCGTTGATGATGTCGCGCATCACCTCGGCTGACACGCCCCAGTCAGCCTGAATCCGCGCACGGCGGATCCAGGGAAGCTCCGGGAGCGTCCCGCGTAGTTCTTCGATCCATTCAGCGTCGGGCTCAACGGGCTGCAGATCGGGGTCTGGGAAGTACCTGTAGTCATCGGCGGTTTCTTTCGGCCGTCCCGCGCTGGTCGTCCCGCCGGCTTCCTGGAAGTGCCGTGTCTCCAGAATGATCTCGCCGCCTGCCTGCAGCACCGCTGCTTGACGGCGCATTTCGTACCGCACCGCTACCTCGACACTTTTCAGCGAGTTCACGTTCTTGGTCTCCGTGCGGGTGCCGAACTCCTTCGCCCCGATCGGCTTGAGCGACACGTTCGCGTCGCAGCGCAGCGAGCCCTGGTCCATACGAACATCGGACACGTCGAGCGCCTTGAGCAAGTCCCTCAACGCACCCACATAGGCGCGCGCGACCTCCGGCGCCCGCGCGCCGGCACCCTCGATTGGTTTGCTGACGATCTCGATCAGCGGCACGCCGGCACGGTTGTAGTCGAGCAGTGAATGAGTCGCGCCTTCGATCCGGCCGGTCGCACCACCCACGTGGAGAAGCTTGCCGGTGTCTTCTTCCATGTGGGCGCGTTCAATGCCGACGCGGAACGTCTCGCCGTCATCAAGCACAACATCGAGGTAACCGTGGGAGGCAATCGGTTCCTCATACTGGGAGATCTGGTAGTTCTTGGGCTGATCTGGGTAGAAATAGTTCTTGCGCGCGAACTGGCTCCACGGCGCAATCGAGCAGTTCAGCGCGAGACCAATCCGGATCGCCGATTCGACTGCGGCTTTGTTGACAACTGGGAGCGCACCAGGAAGCCCCAGGCACACGGGGCACACCTGGGTGTTCGGTTCGGCACCGAAAGTGGTCGGGCAGGGACAGAACATTTTTGTAGCGGTGTGCAGCTCAACGTGGACCTCCATACCGAGCACAGGCTCGTAAATTTCGAGGACCTCGTCGTATTCAAGCGGTTCCACAGTCTGTCCGTTTCGGGGAGCGTCGATCCGGGGGCTCGCAGTCATGACTGAGCAGTCTATTCGAGTTTCAGCCGAAGAATGCCGCGGCCTCGTCGTAGCGGTTCCGCGGGACCACCTTCAGGTGGTCGACGGCTTCCCCGAGTGAAACGAGCTCGATCTCGCTTCCCCGGAGCGCGACCATCTTGCCGTGTTCTCCCGTATGCGCCGCGTCAGTCGCGTTGATACCGAACCGCGTCGCGAGGACCCGGTCGTAAGCGGTGGGAGTGCCGCCACGCTGGACATGGCCGAGCACCGTGGTACGAACTTCCTTGCCGATGCGCCGCTCAATTTCCGCGCCGAGTTGCTGGGCCACCCCGGTGAACCGCTTGTGACCGAATTCGTCGACACCGCCTTCGCGCAGCGTCATCGAGTCGGGTTTCGGCTCAGCGCCCTCGGCGACGACACAGATGAAATGGCTGTCCCCGCGCTGGAAACGGCGTTTGACCATCGAGCAGACCTCGTCGACATCGAAGGGCTGCTCTGGAATGAGGGTGAGGTGCGCACCAGCGGCGAGCCCGGAGTGCAGTGCGATCCAGCCAGCGTGGCGCCCCATCACTTCCACCAGCATGACACGCTGATGTGACTCCGCTGTGGTGTGCAGCCGGTCGATCGCTTCCGTCGCGATCGCGAGTGCAGTGTTGAAACCGAACGTGTAGTCGGTGCACGCGATGTCGTTGTCGATCGTTTTCGGCACTCCGACGACCGGGACACCCGATTCGGATAGCCAGTGTGCCGCCGTCAGCGTGCCTTCTCCACCGATAGGAATCAGCACGTCAATGCCGTTGTCATCGAGCGTCTGCTGGATGCGGTCCAGCCCCGAACGAAGGATTTCGGGGTTCACCCGGGCGGTGCCGAGAATGGTGCCGCCGCGCGCGAGTATCGAGTCAACTCGGTCGTCGAATCGAAGCCGCTCTTTCCGGTCCTCGAGCAGCCCGCGCCACCCATCCCGAAATCCGACGACAGAACTGCCATAACGGTTCTCGCTCGTGCGGACAATTGCCCGGATGACTGCGTTCAGCCCAGGGCAGTCGCCGCCACCTGTGAGAATCCCTATCCGCATGCCACCCTCCGGTTATCACGCAAGCAAGCAATCAGCCAGACAATCAGGTACTGACCTTACGGGAATCCGGACGGAACAGTGACGCTGTCGAACCAGGGCCGTGGCATGAATCGGACGTTTCGCTGTTCGCGACCATTAAGAACACAACGGCGACAGCCGGGGTGGTAGCTGACACATTCAGATCACAACGTAAGCGAAGTCACGTTTCGGAGGTGTCACCTATGACCACCACAACACTAGAGGATGCGGAGGAACGAGCCAGAGGCTCTGCCGGTCCCCGCCCGGGGGCAGACGAGGCCCTGCTTCCTCAAGGAAGGCTCTGGTTCGGCCGACTGCTCGGGCCTGCTCTGGGCCTCGTTGCCTACTTACTCATCCCAGCCGACGACGCGCTCTCGAGCGCCGCACGTATCACTGCCGCCGTGGCGATCGTCATCGCAGTCTGGTGGATGACCGAGGCGCTGCCACTGTCCGTGACATCGCTTGTGCCAATCGTGGCGTTCCCCACCCTCGGAGTGCTCGAACTCTCCGAGGCGACGGCACCTTACGCTTCGCCAACGGTTTTCCTGTTCATGGGTGGCTTCATCATCGCGCTCGCGATGCAAAAGTGGAACCTGCACAAACGGATCGCACTTCTTGTGATGCGCGCTGTGGGAACGAAACCGCGACAACTCATCCTCGGTGTCATGATTGCCACCGCGTTCTTGTCGATGTGGGTGAGCAACACAGCGACGACCCTCATGATGCTCCCTATCGGCATCAGTGTCCTGGCTCTTGTTGCCGCTAAAAAGGGCATCGACTCGGCGGCTGAGGGCACCGGGCCCGTATCTGACATCTTCGCTGACAAAGACACAAAGAACTTCGCCACAAGCCTCATGCTGGCGATTGCGTTCGCCGCGACCATCGGCGGCCTTGCGACACTGATCGGCAGCCCGCCGAACCTGATCCTCGCGGGCTTCATCGAGGAAACCTACTCAGACATCACCATCACCTTCGCCGACTGGATGAAGGTCGGCGTACCTCTGGCCGTGGTCTTTCTCTTTATCGCCTGGGTGCTGCTCACTCGCGTCATTTACCCGACGAAGCTGACCAACGTCGTTGGCGGCAAAGAAATCATCCAGCGCGAACTCGACAAACTCGGTCCGATGTCACGCGGTGAATGGGTTGTTCTGCTCGTCTTCGCGACCACTGCGATGCTCTGGGTATTCCGCACTCCGCTGACGGAATGGGACGCACTCACCGAGCGGCTTCCGTTCATCACCAACCTCGATGACGCCACCATCGGTATCGCCGCGGCGATTGCGCTGTTCATGATTCCTGCGGCTGTCAAGAATGGCCGTGCCGCGATGGCCATGGACTGGAAAACCGCGCAGGCCGGCATCCCCTGGGGTGTTCTCCTGCTCTTTGGCGGCGGTCTGAGCCTCGCGAAAGCGGTCCAGGAAACGGGTCTGAGCACCTACATCGGAACCAAGGTCGATGGTTTCGGCGTGCTGCCCACGGTCCTGATGATCGCGGCCGTGTGCTTACTGATCCTTGGCCTCACGGAGCTGACGAGCAACACCGCCACCGCGGCGACGTTCCTGCCCGTCCTCGGCGGAGTCGCGCTCGGCCTCGGAATCGACCCGATGCTGCTCCTCGTTCCCGCTGCGTTTGCCGCGACATGCAGCTTCATGCTCCCCGTCGGCACCCCGCCGAACGCGATCGTATTCGGCTCCGGATACGTGACCATGGGCCAGATGATCCGCGCCGGTGTGTGGCTGAATATCATCGGCGTCTTCCTGATCACGGGTGCAGTCCTCCTTCTGGGCAGCTGGGGAATGGGAATAAGCCTCTGAATCTCCCGGTTCCATCGTGATCTGGAACACTTGGACGATGCGACGACCGCTCAGCCTTGCACAGCAACTCTTTGCTCTGCAGCTGGCGGTCATCGCTCTTCTCGTGATCGCCGGATCAGCGCTCGCCTACTTCGATACCAGGCGGATCAGCGAAGCTGCCGCAGAACGGCGCGTACTAGTGCTTGCATCGGCCCTCGCTGAACTCTCCGAAGTACATGAGGCACTGGGCAGTGAAGATCCGGCAGCTCAGCTTCAGCCACTCGCATCGACCCTCGTCGCAGCAACCGGGAGCGACTTCATTGTGTTCATGGCGCCGGACCGCACTCGCTTTTCGCACCCCGACGAGTCACTCATCGGGCAGCCGTACATCGGTTCTGTCGATGCTGCGCTGGCGGGCGGGGTCGTCACCGAAACGTACGAGGGCACTCTCGGCCCGTCAGTTCGCGCGGTCGTTCCCATCCGCCCCGCCACTGATGGCAGCACCGAGATCACCGCGCTCGTGTCGATCGGCATACTGCAGCAGCAGCTAGGAAGGGAGGTCAGGGAGCGAGTTCCCCTGCTTATCGGCACTGCGGGCGGGGCGCTCCTCATTGCCGCTGGTGGCACGTTGCTGATCAGCCGGCGGCTCAGCCGCCAGACACTCGGGCTGGGACCCACGGAAATCACGCGGATGTACGAGCAGCATGATGCTGTGCTGCACGCCGTCCGCGAAGGGCTGCTCATCGTCGACACGGAGGGCCGGCTCATTCTCGCCAATGACGAGGCGCAGCGGCTTCTTGGCCTGTCCGAAGCCGCGGAGAACAGACCCGTCAGTGAACTCGGGCTCGATCAACCGCTCACACTGCTGCTGACAAGCGGCGAACCAGTTGCTGACCGTTTGATCGTTTTCCGCGACCGTGTGCTTGTGGTGAACACAGAAATCGCGCAGAAGGACTCGCGGACACTCGGCACTGTGACGACCCTGCGCGACCATACTGAACTTGAAACACTTACTGGTGAACTCGACTCTGCGCGTGGCTTCGCCGAGGCGCTGCGCGCACAAGCTCACGAATCCGCGAACCGCCTGCACACCGTTGTGACGATGATCGAGCTGGGTCAGCCGGAGAAGGCCGTCGAGTTCGCGACCGTCGAACTTCAGGCTGCTCAGCAACTGACAGATCGCGTCCTCGGGGCGGTGGAGGAACCAGCACTGGCGGCACTGCTTCTCAGCAAGGCAGCGCAGGCGCACGAAAAGGGTGTTGAACTCATCATCTCGGAAGACACAGCCGTCACGATCCAGGACGTCTCCCCAAGAGACCTGGTCACGATCGTGGGCAACCTCGTCGATAACGCTATCGATGCCGCCGTCGCCGCCCCACCGCCACGACGGGTATCTGTATCAGCGATGACCGGTGAAAGCGCCTTCGTTCTGACTGTCACGGATACCGGCAAAGGTGTCGATTCTCAGCATATCGACGACATCTTCACACGCGGCTGGTCCACGAAAACCGCGGAAGCGCCGCATGGACGCGGGCTCGGGTTAGCTCTCGTCAAGCAGATACTGGCCAAGTACAGCGGCACAATTGAGGTGGAGGCTAATGGGGGAACCGTGTTGACTGTTCGTCTCCCGGCAAGCAGGGGTGACCGTTGATCAAGACGCTCATAGTCGAAGACGACGCGCGTATCGCCGACGCGCATGCTCAGTACGTCGCTCGTGTGAGCGGGTTTGCCGTCGCAGGTGTTGTGAGCAGCGGGGCCCGGGCATGGGAGTTCCTTGGGGCGCATGATGTCGACCTCATCTTGCTGGACTTCTACCTGCCCGACATGACGGGCCTCGATGTATGCCGCGGGCTCCGGGCCCGTGGGCACCTCGTGGACATCATCGCGATCACCTCAGCTCGCGATGTGCAGATCGTCCGCTCCGTCGTTGCCTACGGCGTGGTGCACTATCTGCTGAAACCGTTTACCTTTGCGGCGTTCAAGGCGAAGCTCGAGAGCTACCGTGAGTTCCGGGAACAGCTCACGCAGTCCGGCACTGACACTGCCCAGCAAGATGTGGACCGGGCACTTGGCGCGCTGCGCGGTGGGCATAGTGCACCCCCTCCTAAGGGGATGAGCGAAACTACCCTGACGGCCGTAGTCGATGCTCTCCGAATGCATACCGAGGCAGGCATTTCGGCTAGTGACCTCGCCGACGAACTTGGCATGGCGCGCGTGACCACTCGCCGATACCTCGAACATCTCGTCGAGCAGGGCGTCGCTGATCGCGCTCCCCGCTACGGCAGCCAGGGGCGCCCGGAAATGATCTTCCGGTGGCGCCGCCGCTGACCGCACTCAGACAGCCGCAGGAAGCGGCCCCCGCGCAGCTTCATATGCCGCACCAATCCGGTACAGGCGCTCATCCGCAAGTGCGGGCGCCATGATCTGCAGCCCTACAGGCAGTCCGTCATCGGGGGACAAACCAGCTGGAACTGACATTGCGCAATGACCAGCAAGGTTTGTGGGCAGCGTGCAGAGGTCGGAGAGGTACATCGCGATCGGATCGTCAACCTTCTCGCCGAGCTGCCACGCGGTGAAGGGGCTGGTAGGCGCGACCAGGACGTCAACCTGCTCGTACGCTGCATCGAAGTCCCGTGCGATCAGGGTCCGCACTTTCAGCGCCTGGCCGTAATAGGCGTCGTAATACCCCGCGGAGAGCGCGTAGGTACCGATCATGATCCGTCGCTTGACCTCTTTGCCAAATCCCGCGGAACGGGTCTCAGCCATCACTTGCTCGGCGCTTCTGGTCCCGTCATTGCCCACTCGCAGTCCGTACCGCATCGCATCAAACCGTGCGAGGTTCGACGACACTTCGCTCGGCAGGATCAGATAGTAGGCAGCAAGTGCATACGTGAAATGTGGGCACGACACTTCGACTACTTCGGCGCCGAGACCTCGCAGCGCTTCCACCGCCTTGTCGAAGGTGCTGATGACACCGGGCTGGTACGAGTCCGAGTGCAGCTCCTTGACCACACCCACCCGGACGCCGCTGAGGCTGCCCTCCGCACCTTCCTTCGCGGCCTGGACGACTGGGCGGACGGGCGTGTCGATCGAGGTGGAGTCACGCGGGTCGTGCCCGGCGATCACCTCGTGCAGCAGCGCAGTGTCGAGAACAGTGCGGGCACACGGCCCACCCTGATCCAGAGACGACGCGCAGGCGACGAGCCCGAAGCGCGAGACAGTTCCGTAAGTGGGTTTCACGCCCACGGTGGACGTCATCGCGGCGGGCTGACGGATCGAGCCGCCGGTGTCAGTTCCGATCGCCAATGGCGCTTCGAAAGCGGCCAGCGCTGCGGCTGAGCCGCCTCCTGAACCGCCCGGAATGCGTTTCTCACCCCAGGGGTTGAGGGTAGGCCCATACGCCGAGTTTTCAGTGGATGACCCCATCGCGAACTCGTCCATGTTCGTCTTACCGAGGATGGGGATTCCGGCCTGCCGCAGTCGAGCCGTCAGCGTGGCGTCATACGGCGGCACCCACCCCTCGAGAATCTTCGATGCGCAAGTGGTGGGCATGTCGGAGGTCGTGAAAACGTCTTTGAGCGCGAGAGGCACACCAGCGAGCGGTGAGAGCATTTCATCACCGCGTGCTAACGCCTCATCCACAGCCTGGGCCGCCGAGAGCGCTTCGTCATCCGCAATGTGCAGGAAGGCGTTGTACTGCCCGTCGACCGCACGAATACGGTCCAGGTGGGCTTGCGTGACCTCAACAGCAGACACCTCGCGGGAATGGATCTTGTCCGCGAGTTCCGCCGCCGAAAGCCGTGTCACATCGTCCGTCACTGTTCTTCCCCCAGGATCTGAGGCACAGCAAAGCGACTTTCGTCGACCTCGGGAGCGCCGGATAGCGCCTGCTCCTGCGTCAAACCTGGCTGGATGACGTCGTCACGCCAGACGTTGGCGGTCGCTGCGGGATGCGCTGTCGCGGGAACATCGTCAGCAGCTACCTCGGAGACAGCCTTGACGTGGTTGAGAATCGAGTCGAGCTGGCCAGCGAACTCGTCGAGTTCCGCTTCGGTCAGCGCAAGCCGGGACAACCGGGCGAGGTGGGCAACCTCGTCGCGGGAGATGGCAGGCACTGCTGTGGCCCCTTTCCGGAGAATTCGCGAACGTGGACCCGCCTAGCCTAGCCGTAGCTGCCTTCGTCTCTCATCTCGCGCGCCGTGCAGGCCCAGCGGGCGGGTCTTGATACAGCCAGCGAGCCAGCTGAGACGTTAAAAACGGCAGCACCACATACACCATGACTGGCGTGCACACCGCAGTCATCGCCAGAGTCTGTAACAGCAGGTTCGCCGCCCCTAAGTGCGGCATGAGGAACGCATTGAGGACCAGACTGACCGGCAGGAATCCCAGCCAGATCGTAATAGCTTGTTTCCACCGCGGCGGCGAAGCTCTCCGCGCCGAAGGTTCGCCCGCGCTGAGAGCACCGGCTGGGACGGCGTCAACGCGCTCCGATGGAGAAAACCACCCTTCGATTCCAGTGCGCTGATGCACCGCGGCCTCCCTCGAGAAAGCGCGGCCATGCGCGATCCAGGCACTGCGCATAGGAGAACTCAGCCACTCGCGGAGCGACGCAGCGTCAGAGAACCTGTACTGAACGTGGTAGCGCTGCGAGGACGCGGATGTTCGTACCCATCCAGCACCCAGAAACCCTGGGAACGTTCGCACCAGCGAAATACCTGCCTCTGTCCACCGCACGAAATCTTCCTCACGGCCCGATTCCACCTCACGAACCACCGATGTTGTGACGGTGGAGGCTGGCGAACGGCCTGAATTAGTCCTTGTGGGAGCTGCCATGGATCAAGTCTTGTGCGCCGGAGATTTCCGCTGGTTAGCTCCGCGTGAACGGGACATCACATGTTCTCGCCAATGAGGTCGGGGAGGTTTCAAACCCGAGTGTGGAGTCGGACATTGGGACGCAAAGGTGCGACGATGGCTAGAGCTACACAGCAAGCTTGAGAGGGGCGTCATCAATGTCGTATCTGCTGCGGGTCCAGCTGCCGGATCGTCCGGGCAGCCTGGGAGCGCTGGCGCTCGCGCTCGGTTCTGTCGGAGCCGACATCATTTCCCTCGACGTGGTCGAACGGTATTCGGACTACGCAGTGGACGATCTTGTCGTCGAGATGGCTCCCGGCTCGCTGCCGGACACACTCATCACCGCTGCTGAGAGGCTCGAGGGCGTCAGCGTCGATTCGATCCGCCCCTACGCGGACATGCTGGACACGCACCGCGAGCTTGAGCTGATCGATCAGGTCGCGATGGCAAGCAGCGACCGGATCCAGGTTCTGGTCGACGGTGCACCAAGTGTGCTCAGGGTCGGCTGGGCGGCAGTGGTAGCGGAGGGACCGCACGGCACCTATCTGGTCGCAACTAGTTCCGGCGCGCCCGAAACCCGGCCCAAGGAACTGCCCTGGATGCCGCTGAAGAAACCGCTCATGCTCGATCAGGAGGCCGATTGGGTTCCGGGGCCGTGGAAAGACATGGCGACGTCGCTGGTGGCTTCGCCACTGGGGCAAAAGGAGATGGCGCTGGTGCTCGGCCGCCCAGGCGGACCGGACTTCCGGCCGTCAGAAGTCGCGAGACTCGGTTACCTTGCGGGGATCATCGGCACTATTCTGCTGTGACCGCTGTCCGGTTGCCCCGCGGTGGAGTGGGAACGTCAGCACACTGATCGCCGGGTGCCATCGCCGGTCGGGTGCTTCGGCGAAGCCGAGACGATCGTAGATCCGCCGCGCCTCGACCATCACGTCCATGGTGGAAAGCACCACCCGGCTGCGTCCGCGCGCCCGCGCAACGCGGATGCCGTATTCGACGAGGGCCGTTCCCACTCCGTGACCGCGTGCCCGAGGGTTCACTGCGATCATCCGGAATTCGAGCTCATCCTGTTGCGCGACGTCCGCATACGGGCTCCCCCACTCCACCATCGTCAGTGAGCCGACAACCTGCCCAGATACTTCGGCTACGACGATTTCCGAGGCGCTCGCGCGCCGTTCCGTATCCGCAAGTAACGCGAAATAGTCGTCGTCTGGGCGGATAAAGGGCCGGTACGACTCAACGGTAATCAGAGACACCGCCGCAAAGTCGCGTGCCTCTATCGGTCTGATGACCAAATGCGGCGGCGAGGCTGTCACGAGGGGCTCAACGGGTTCACACGGCATCGGGGCCGTCCGCAAGCAGCTTCCGGAATCCTTCTTCGTCGAGCACAGGGACCCCGAGGTCAACCGCCTTGTCGTACTTCGAGCCGGGCGCGTCACCCACAACGACAAACGCGGTCTTCTTCGACACGGACCCTGCTGCTTTTCCGCCTCGTGTCAGGATTGCTTCCTTCGCCTCGTCTCGCGAGAACCCGTCAAGTGACCCCGTCACGACGATGGAGAGCCCCTCGAGCGTCCGGGCGATCGACGCGTCGCGTTCGTCGGCCATCCGCACCCCCGCGTCAGCCCACTTCCGAACGATGTCGCGGTGCCAGTCCACGTCGAACCACTCGGTGACGGCCTGCGCAATTGTCGGCCCGACGCCATCAACCGCGGCGAGTTCTTCCAGGGATGCTGCCGCGACCGCGTCGAGGCTCCCGAACTCGGTAGCCAGTGCACGCGCGGCTGTGGGGCCGACGTGTCGTATGGACAGACTCACGATGACCCGCCAGAGCGGTTGTGACTTCGTTTTCTCGAGATGCTCGAGTAAGCGTTTGCCGTTGGCGGACAGCGCTCCCGCCTTGGTGCGGAACAGTTCGGTTTTCAGGAGATCGTCACTGGTGAGGGTGAACAGGTCGCCTTCATCGGTGATCACCTTGTGGGCCAGCAGAGCGGTGGCCGCTTCATAACCCAGACCCTCGATGTCCAGCGCGCCACGGCTGCCAATGTAGAAGACTCGTTCCCGCAGTTGCGCCGGGCATGTTCGCTGATTTGGGCAGCGAATATCGACGTCCCCCTCCTTGGACGGCGCAAGCACGGCACCGCATTCCGGACATACCGACGGCATCGCAAATTCGCGCTCGGTGCCGTCGCGGAGGTCAACCACAGGCCCGAGAACCTCCGGGATCACTTCTCCTGCCTTACGGATGACCACAGTGTCGCCAATGAGGACACCTTTGCGTTTCACCTCATCACCGTTGTGCAACGTGGCGAGCGACACGGTTGAACCCGCGACCGTCACCGGCTCCATGTACGCAAACGGCGTGACCCGGCCGGTGCGCCCGACGTTGACCCGGATATCGAGCAGCTTGGTGGTTGCCTCCTCCGGTGGGTACTTGTACGCAGTCGCCCATCGGGGAGCGCGGGACGTCGAACCGAGGCGTCGCTGCACCGACACCTCGTCAACCTTCACGACGAGCCCGTCCACCTCATGCTCGATCTCGTGGCGCTGTTCCCCCCACAGTCGCACCTGAGCGACGATCTCGTCCGCACCACGAACGCGCATGGTGTGGTCAGAAACTGGCAGCCCCCAGGCTTTCAGCGCCTGATAAGCCTCATACTGCGATTGCGGTGTGAATCCTTCGCGCTTGCCGATTCCATGGCAGATCATCCTGAGTTTCCGGCGAGCCGTGACGGCCGGGTTCTTCTGCCGCAGTGAACCTGCTGCCGAATTGCGCGGGTTCGCGAACGGTGGTTTTCCCTCCCCTGTCAGGGCCGCGTTCAGCGCTGCGAAGTCCTCGAGTCTGAAGAACACCTCCCCACGCACTTCGAGCAGATCAGGGAGCGGGAAATCGGTGGTTGCGCTCAGCTTCTCGGGTACATCATCGATCGTGCGGGCGTTGAGCGTGACTTCCTCACCCGTCCGGCCATCCCCCCTGGTCGCGGCCCGGACCAGCCTGCCCTTCTCATACACCAGACTCAGTGCTACACCGTCGATCTTCAGCTCACACAAATAGTGCAGGTCTGTGCCAGCCTCAGCCTCCACGCGATGCGTCCACTCGCGAAGTTCGTCCTCGCTGAAGACGTTGTCGAGGCTGAGCATCCGCTCGAGGTGGTCGATCGGTGCGAACTCGGTCGCAAAGCCACCGCCAACGAGTTGCGTAGGCGAATCGGGAGTCCGCAAATCCGAGTACTTGTCCTCGAGAACCTGGAGCCGCTTCAGCAACTCATCGAACTCGCCGTCGCTGATGATCGGCGCGTCTTTGACGTAGTAGCGGAACTGATGCCCGCGTACGTCCTCCGCAAGCCGCTGCCATTCTTCGCGCGCCTCATCGGGCGCTGGACCTTCATTCGCTGTCACATCAGCCACCACGGCAGATTAACGCAGCGCACTGACATTGACGCCGGATCCTCAGCTGGACCCGTCGTCCGCTGCGCGATCCGGCAACGATTGCCGCGATATAGCGGGTTTCGATAGCGGATCGGCGGAGACAGTCCAACAGCTGGCGGCGAGTTGCTTCATGACGTCGCGCGCGAGGACGGACGCGCGTTTCGCGGCCGCTGCAGACACGCCAGCTAGGCCACATTCTGGGGAAACTCCAGCCTGCCGCACCAGAACCTTCTGTTCGAAGCCCGCCGCGGACCCTAGAGCCACGACGCGCTGCGCAAGTTCCTCCGCCGACCGGGCGGCCCCCGAACCGGTGGGCACCACACCGAACACGAGAGTCCGGCCACTATCGAGGAATTCGCCAATACTATCGATCTCGGTCCCCGCCAGGCGGGAGCTTTCCGCCTCCACAGGCAGTCCGGCCGCGGCAACTTTCAGTCGAGACAGCACACCCCACGGTACCGATGACGAACACGTGTGCACCATCGTCGCGTCAGGAACGCGAATGACTTTCTGCAGCAATGTTTCCGCCTCAGAACTACTGAGGGAGCGCACCGGCTGGAGCACGCTTACTCCACGGATTCGCCCTTCCAGCGCGGCCGCGAGCTGAGGTTCGTCGATCTGGTACACGATTGGCACGCCGAGCCTGCGACCCAAATCCGCCGCGTGCTGTGCCACTCCTTCAGCCAGCGATTCCGCAATGTCCCGGGTGGCTCCCGCGTCGTCGAGCGCCGGGTGGCCGTTGCGTAATTCGAGGTTCGCTGCGAGCGTGACGGGTCCAGACACCTGGATCTTGACCGCACGCACATCGCTTCCGTGCGCTCCCCGTTCCCATTGCTCTTCGAACGCATCAATGTCACGCAGCAGGAACTCGCGCGCACGCCGCCACAGAGCCCCAGGCTTTGCGCTTAACCGGTACCCCGATGGCGAGGCGTCAACGGGTACATCGATCAGCAGTCCCGCCGCACGTCCGATCATGTCCGCACCGACGCCGCGCGCTGGAAGTTCAGGCAGATACGGCAGCGATCCCTCGCCGGACAGTTCACCGAGAATGACTCGTGCAGCCTCATGGGGCTCGGTGCCCGGCCATGAGCCCGCACCGGTGGCGGTTGCAAAGACGTTCACCGAGATTCAGTGCTGCCTGCGTGGGCCGCGACACGTCCAGAGCGCTGTGCGCTTGTGCCTGCGATAGTGCCGCTGCCCAGCACGATGTCCCCGGCGGGGTCCTCGCGGTACAGCACCGCGGCCTGGCCACGTGCCACGCCGGTAAGCGGGCTGGCCAGCGTAATCCGCATGCCACTCCCCTCAGGTTCCGCCGTTGCGGCAGCAGTTCCGCCGTGCGCACGAACCTGGACGACACAGTCAAAAGCACCCTCAGGTGCCGCACCGGACGTCCAGATCGCGTCCCGGGCGGTGATCGTCCACACCTCCAGGTCAGCGGCGGATCCCACCGTCACAGTCGAGGTCTCCGGATCAATTTCCGTCACATACCTGGGCTTACCGTCCGCAGCAGGCCCGGGCAAACCCAGTCCCTTGCGCTGCCCCACGGTGAAACCGTGCACGCCCTCATGCTCACCCAGCACTGCTCCGGACCCGCTGTCCACGACCTTTCCGGGCCGCACACCGATCCGTGCACCGAGGAAAGCCTGCGTATTGCCCGTTGGAATGAAGCAGATGTCGTGACTATCTGGTTTGTCGGCGACGGAAAGTCCCAGCCGTGCCGCTTCACTTCTGATCTCCGGCTTCGGAGTGTCACCCACCGGGAACATCGCGCGCGCCAGTTGCTCGGCTGTGAGTACCGCGAGCACATACGATTGGTCCTTCTCGGCATCGACCGCGCGGCGCAGCACACCGTCCCGCAACTGGGCGTAGTGCCCCGTCACCACCGCGTCGAAGCCCAGGGCGTATGCACGCTCAGCCAATGCCGAGAATTTGATCTTCTCGTTGCAACGCAAGCAGGGGTTAGGGGTCTCGCCAGCCGCGTAGGACGCAACGAAGTCATCAATCACATCCTCCTTGAACTTGTCGGCAAAGTCCCAGACGTAAAAAGGGATACCGAGGATGTCGGCCGCTCGGCGCGCATCTCCGGCGTCTTCACGCGAACAGCACCCACGCGACCCCGTCCGCAGTGCTCCGGGCGCGGCGGAAAGCGCAAGATGGACCCCCACAACATCGTGGCCTGCAGCCACGGCGCGTGCCGCGGCCACCGCGGAATCAACACCGCCACTCATCGCAGCTAAAACACGCATTACAACCCCCTCTCCGAGGTGCTACTGGCACCAGCACTGGCAAACCCCGCAGCGCGGGCCCTATCAAGCACATGCGGCAAAGCCGCCAGAACACGATCAACATCACTGTCGACGGAGGTATGCCCGAACGAGAAACGCAGTGACCCCCGCGCCACGACAGGATCGAGACCCATCGCGATCAGAACATGGCTCGCTCGTGCGACGCCAGCCGTGCAGGCCGAGCCGGTAGAACATTCGATCCCCTGCGCGTCGAGAAGCATGAGAAGCGAGTCACCCTCACAACCGGGGAAGGTGACGTTGACGAGACCGGGCAGCCGGTCGTGTGACGTCGTACCGTTGATGTGCGCGTCGGGCGCGATCGCCATAATTCCGTCGATGAGCCGGTCACGGAGCCGCTCGGCGTGAGCGCTCGCGCGTTCGCGGCGTTCAGCAGCGACACGGAGCGCAGCCGCCATACCTGCCGCTGCTGGCGCGTCAGGCGTTCCCGAACGGACATCACGCTCATGGCCGCCACCATGCAACAGCGGCGCGCAAGCCACGTCGCGGCCCAGCAGCAGGGCGCCGATACCATGCGGCCCACCGAACTTGTGGGCGGCGATGCTCATCGCTGACAGTCCACTTTCGGAGAAGCGCGCTGGCAGTGGCCCTGCGGCCTGTACCGCGTCGCTGTGCATCGGCACACCCGCGGCACGTGCAATTCGGGCGAGGTCAGCAATCGGGTTGACTGTTCCGACCTCATTGTTGGCCCACATGACCGTCACCAATGCAGCATCGTCGGGTTCCAGCGCGAGAGCAGCACTCAGGGCAGCCGACTCCACAGCGCCCTCAGGGGTGACGGGCAGCCACGTGACCTCCGCTCCTTGGTCGGTCGCGAGCCATTCAACGGCATCAAGTACCGCGTGATGTTCCACACAGCTCGCGATAATGCGCTTGCGGCGTGGATCCGCAGCACGCTGAGCCCAAAAAATTCCCTTTACCCCGAGGTTGTCGCTTTCCGTTCCGCCGGAGGTGAAAACGACTTCAGAGGGACGCGCGCCGAGCGATTCCGCGATCGACTCACGGGATTCCTCCACGAGCCGGCGCGCGGCCCGCCCGGAACCATGCAGCGAGGCTGCATTTCCGGCGTGGCGATAGGCAGCGGTCATCGCCTCGAGCGCCTCAGGCAGCAGTGGGGTCGCAGCGGCGTGATCGAGGTATACCGAATGTCCTGGCGAAGTCATGGCGTTAGCCAGGATAGTCCCGCACCCCCTCGAGAAACGAATACCGTGCGCGAGCACATTCGGGCGGGGCCTCCCATGCCCCGAATCACGCCACGATGGGATCCGGCGAGAAAGATCCGTCGAAGGTCACCTGCGCGAAGCTGGACTCCCGTAAGTGCGCCTGGCACCGTGCCGCAAGCGTCTTCCTGTCCCCGATTGGCGGTTCGTGCTGCAGAAGGGTGATCTCCACTGTGGTGTCGCGGAGTCGGAGGACGCGCAGAAATGCCTGCGCGAAACCATCGTCGCCGACGAAGCACGGCTCCGTCCTCAACTTCCCGGCCGCGTCGGTGTATCGAATATGGACAGGCGCGACACTCGCCGCCGAATCGAAAGCCGCTTGGAAGAACGCTGGACGAAATGTGCCCCAGGACCGGCCGCACCAGGTGGTGCCCTCAGGGAAGACCGCAACCCGATGTCCGGCCCGCAGCCTCCGCGTCACTTCGTGCAGCGTTCCGGGAAGTGCCCGCAAATTCTCACGCGCAATCGGAATCGTCCTGGCCCATCGCGCTAGCTGACCGATCACCGGCCAGGTGAGCATGTCTGCTCGTGCGACGAAGGAACTCGGCGCTATCGCGGATATCACCACCGGATCAAGCCACGAAACGTGGTTGGCGACAATCAGCACGCCCCGTTGCTGCGGGTGCACGCCGCCCGTTTTATCTACCACGACAATCCGCAACCCGAGACTTGCGAGCAGCAGACGAGAGAACGCGCACTGCAGACGCACTCGCTGAGCTCCCGGAAGCAGCGGCTGAACCGTGAAGAGCGCAGGCGCCGCTGCGAGCACCCCCGCGGTGCGGAAGAGTCGCGTGGCAGCAATCCAGCGACCAGCACCTGGTCGATCGGGCGGGATACATCCCGCACCGCACGGGCTCAGTGGCATCCACGCGTGCGCAGTGGTCACGTGAAAACCTTGCGGAAGGCTCATCGGTTGTCCCCTGGCGCTGACGAACTCGTGGCTGCCGACCGGAGGCGTTCGAGATACCGCTGATTTGCGTGCCGCACCCCGAGCACAGTGACGAAATCGGCCACACCAAAGGCGGGATCGTAAGCCGGCTCCCCACAGATACGGGCTCCGAGTCGCAGATACCCGCGCAGCAGAGGAGGCATTCGAACCCGCTCCGGAGCAGCGATCTCGTCCAGTCCCCGCCCGTCGAGCACCACCGGCCGGAAAGGGTGAGCGTCCATTGGTGGTGGACAACGGTGCCGCGCATGAAGGACGTCACGTACGGCACGAACATTCGCACCGGGCACATCACCGGGGCTGAACTGCACTGGCACTGAGACGCAACCGAGCACCCACGCGTTTCCTGTCAGGGTCAAATACTGCAGGATCCCCGCCCACATAAGGCTGAGGACAGCTCCATTCCGGTGTTCGGGATGGACGCAGGCACGGCCCATCTCAACTGTCGACGGCATGATGCCATCAAAACCCGTAAGCCGGAATTCCGTTGAGGTGTAGTAGCCACCAGCAGCATGCGCGGCTTCAGGCGGCAGCATCCGGTAGCAGCCGATGATTTCGCCGTTCGACTCGTCCCGCACAAGAAGGTGGTCGCAGAACTCGTCGAAGCGATCGGCATCGCGACCGTCCTCCCCTATCGAATCGCTGAATCCCGGTTCCGACCGGAATATCTCATAGCGCAACGTCTGCACAGCGCGGATGTCGGCGCGATCCGTGGAGAGCACCAGTGAGTAGCGCGGCCCCTTGGGCCCGTTCGGAGCGATGTCGCGTCGTACGGCCGGGGCCGGTATCAGCACCGAGGAAGTGGTCATAACTCGGTGTCTACCGAGGCAGATAGGCGCGCGGGCGACGCGAAGGTGACAGCGTTGTGCCGCGCCGATGAACGTTTCGTCCGAGATGACGCACTGTGGAGCGGTGTGCGACCGGAGCGAAACGAGAGCGTGAACTAGACAGAAACTAGTCCCGAGACAGCAAGAGCCCCGGCCTAAGCCGGGGCTCTGACTGACTGTCTGACGATCTCAGCCCTTGTGCTTCTTCACCGCTTCGGTGAGCTGCGGAGCCACATTGAACAGGTCGCCAATGATGCCGTAGTCCGCGATCTCGAAGATCGGGGCTTCCTCGTCCTTGTTGACCGCGATGATGGTCTTGGACGTCTGCATACCCGCACGGTGCTGGATGGCACCAGAGATACCCAGCGCGACGTAGAGGTTCGGCGAAACCGTCTTACCGGTCTGGCCGACCTGGAACTGGCCCGGGTAGTAACCCGAGTCGACAGCGGCGCGGGAAGCGCCGACTGCTGCGCCGAGTGCATCGGCGAGTTCCTCTACGACTGAGAACTTCTCGGCGCTGCCGACACCGCGGCCACCGGAAACAACAATGGTGGCTTCAGTGAGTTCCGGACGATCGCCAGCAACGACAGGGTCGCGCTTCGTGATCCGGGTAATGCCTTCTTCCTGGGCGGGCACCTCGACGGTGACCTGCTCACCAGCACCTGCCTGCGGCTCGGCTTCCACTGCGCCCGGACGCACGCTGATGACCGGGATACGGTCACCTGATGCCTTGGCGTCGACGTTCCACGCACCACCGAAGATGGAGTGGTTAGCCGATCCGTCTGAACGGACTTCGGTGACGTCGACGAGAAGCGCAGCGTCGATCGCCGCGGCGAGACGCCCGGAAACTTCCTTGCCTTCGATTGTCGCTGCAGTGATCACTGCTGCTGGGCTCACCTGCTCGACGAGCGCGGCGAGCACGTCAACCTTCGGCGTGATGAGAACGGTTTCAACGTCGTCAGACTCGGCGACGTAGATCTTCTCCGCACCGGCGGCTTTGAGGTCATCCGCGAGTGCGGCTGCGGTCCCCGGCGCGCCAGCGACGACTGCCGATGGCTCACCGATGTTCCGGGCAGCGGTGATCAGTTCGCTGGTGACCTTCTTCAGAGCACCCTCAAAGTGCTCAACGAGCACAAGTACTTCTGCCATTGATACGACTCCTTGTTTGCGCTGTCTGGTGATTGAGGGGCGAGGATCAGATGATCTTCTGGCCGATGAGGTACTTCGCGACCGCGTTGCCGCCGTCACCCTCGTCGGCGACCTTCTCACCTGCAGCACGCGGTGGCTTCGGTGTCGCGCCCGTCACCGTCGTCGCGGCATTCGCGACACCCGCGACATCAGCCTCAACACCCAGGTCAGCCAGCGTCAGGGTCTCGATGGGCTTCTTCTTCGCGGCCATGATGCCCTTGAAGGACGGGAAGCGCGGCTCATTGATCTTCTCGTTGACGCTCACGATCGCGGGAAGTGACGCTTCGAGGGCGAAAACACCTTCGTCAGTCTCGCGCTCGCCGGTGACCTTCTCGCCCTCGATATCCAGCTTGCGCAGGTGCGTAAGCTGCGGAATGCCGAGGTAGTAGGAAATCATCGCGGGAATCGAACCGACCCGGCCGTCCGTGGCCTCGTTACCCGTGATGACAATCTCGGTGCCTTCAACGGTGCCAAGAGCCGCGGCGAGAACGTACGCCGTCTGGATTGCGTCGCTTCCGTGGAGTGACTCGTCGTTCACGTGGATCGCCTTGTCCGCGCCCATTGATAGGGCCTTGCGGATGGCATCGGTTGCACGATCAGGCCCGGCACAAAGCACAGTCACCTCGCCGCCATGCTTTTCCTTGATGAGGAGCGCTTCTTCAACTGCACGCTCATTGATCTCGTCGAGCACAGGGTCAGCAGCGTCACGGTCGAGGGTGTAATCATCTTCCCTCAGTTTGCGCTCAGACCATGTGTCGGGGACCTGCTTGATCAAGACGACTACATTTGTCATGGGTCTTACTTGACCTCCTGCGAGTGGTGGAAAATTCAGGCTCCGGTAACTCTTCGGTCGTCGCGTCTCGCGATGACCACTACCCACACCTATGTTACCGGCGAGTAACTTATGTGCAAGTACCAAGGTGAACATACTCTATTGATCGTGAGAATGGCAGTAGCGGGTGCCAGAGAGATTCGAGAGTTACGCCGCAGTGGTCGTAGTCTGCGTGGGTGACTGATTTCACCGGCGCAATGACTGATCTCCCCGAGCGCGACCCTGCACGCGATACCGCACCCTCCGAGCACCTCCCCCTCACCGGTGAGCGAACCGTGCCCGGTATTGCTGAAGAGAACTACTGGTTCAGGCGTCACGAGATCGTCTACCTAGACCTTTTAGCTCGGTGTACCGGCAAAGTCGTGGTCGACGCGGGCTTCGGCGAAGGGTACGGCGCCGCTTTGCTCGCCGACGCTGCGGACCGCGTGATCGGCCTCGACTACGACCAGCAGGCCGCGGAGCATGCCGGTCGGCGATACCCAGCGATCACGCCGGTCCGCTCGAACCTCGCTGCGCTCCCCCTCGCGGATGATTCCGTCGATGTCGTCGTGAATTTTCAAGTGATCGAACATCTTTGGGACCAGCTGCAGTTCATCAAGGAATGCCACCGGGTGCTTCGCCCTGGTGGTGAACTGCTTATTTCAACACCAAACCGCATCACCTTCTCCCCTGGTCGCGAGACCCCGCTCAACCCGTTCCACACGCGCGAATTGTCCGCGTCCGAGCTCGCGGAACTGCTGTCCGACGGCGGGTTCGATCTTACGACAATGACCGGCGTTCACCATGGCGGCCGCCTCAAAGAACTCGACACCCGCTACGGCGGCTCCCTCATCGACGAGCAACTCAAATATGCCGTCGCTGGAACGCCGTGGCCGGAAGCACTGAGCGCGGACGTAGCGGGGGTGACCGCAGACGATTTCGTTCTCTTAGAAGCCGACATTGACGCCAGCCTCGATCTCGTCGCTATCGCGGTGAAGGGGTGACATCCACAACCGTGCACCCCAGTTCCGCGAAGAATCACAGCGAGGGCAGCGTGCCGGGCATGTTCTGCCTGGTTCTGCACAGCCATTTGCCATGGCTCGCGCACCACGGCCGCTGGCCCGTAGGCGAGGAATGGCTTTACCAATCGTGGGCGGCGACATATCAGCCGGTCTTCAGTGTTCTTCGCCGCCTCGCCGACGAAGGCCGGTCACGGCTGGTCAGTCTGGGCGTCACCCCAGTCCTCGCCGCCCAGCTTGACGACCCGTACACCCTCGCGGGCATGCATGACTGGCTCGGTAATTGGCAGCTGCGTAGCCACGAAGCAGCACTTGCCACACCCCGCGCAGGCGATAGCGGCGCCGCATCAGCGGCGTCGTTGCGACGGCTCGGCGGCCGCGAGCATCGCGCCTCCGCCGCAGCCCTCGCAGACTTCGAAGAAAACTGGCGCCACGGCGGAGCAGGCCTCATTCGGTCTCTCACCGACGCGGGTGCGATTGAGCTGCTCGGCGGGCCGCTGACGCACCCGTTCCAGCCCCTACTGGACCCAGAACTCAGGTCTTTCGCGCTCCAGCAGGGGCTTCGAGATGCTCGACAGCGTTTCGGCACACAACCCGCGGGGATTTGGGCACCAGAGTGCGCATACACGCAAGGCCTCGAGTCGCTGTACCAGCGCAGCGGAGTGTCGCACTTCCTCGTTGACGGACCGAGCCTGCGCGGTGACACCAGCCTCGGACGCCCCGTCGGAACATCCGGGGTAGTCGCTTTCGGCCGCGATCTGCAGGTCAGCTACCGCGTATGGTCGCCGAAGTCCGGGTATCCGGGGCACCGCGATTACCGAGACTTCCACAGTTATCACCACCCCACTGGACTGAAGCCCGCGCGCGTGACGAGCAAGAACACTCCTGCCGAGCGCAAGGCTCCGTACGATCCGCACCGCGCTGCCGCCGCGCTCGACGAGCACGCCGATGACTTCGTCGAGATAGTCCGGCGGCGGCTCGCTGACGAGTCGGCGCGCATCGGGCGTCCAGCGCTAGTCGTTGCCGCCTTCGACACCGAACTCTTCGGCCACTGGTGGCATGAAGGACCCGAATGGCTTGAGCTCGTGCTGCGGCGGCTGCCCGAGGCGGGTATCCAGGTCGGGACCCTGCAGGACGCCATCGACGGCGGTTACGTTGGCGCCCCAGTGCAGCTTCCGGACTCCTCCTGGGGGTCCGGCAAGGACTGGCGGGTGTGGGCCGGTGACGATGTCCAGGACCTCGTTCAGCTCAACGCCGAGGTCGCGGAACTCGCGCTGACGGCAGTAAAGAAGCGGGCCGAACATCTGCCCCGAAGCACCCGGGACGCCGTGTCGGATCAGATAATCCGGGAGGCCCTGCTCTGCCTCGCCAGTGACTGGGCCTTTATGGTCACCAAGGACTCAGCGGTGGACTACGCACGCGACCGCGCGCACAAACATGCACACGCCGCGCGCGAGATCGCGGCCGCTGCGCTGAGCGGCGACGAAGCCCGCGCCCACGCACTCGCCGCAGGGTGGCGGCATGCTGACGGCCTGTTCCCGGGACTTGATAGCCGTCTGCTCACGGCAGGAAGTGAGGTAGCTCGATGAAAGTCCTCATCGTTTCCTGGGAGTATCCGCCCGTCGTCGTGGGCGGCCTCGGACGGCATGTCCACAACCTGGCTGTACACCTGGCCGAAGCTGGTAATGAGGTCGTCGTGCTGTCACGTCAGCCCTCCGGAACTGATGCGTCAACGCACCCAACATCCGACACATACGCCGAAGGTGTACGAGTCCTCGCGGTCGCCGAAGATCCGCCGCACCTGATCTTTGGCGAAGACATGATCGCCTGGACCCTCGCCATGGGGCACGCGATGGTCCGTGCGGGCCTGCAGCTGAGCGAAGAGTGGCGGCCTGACGTCATCCACGCTCACGACTGGCTCGTCGCGCATCCGTCGGTCGCGCTCAGCGAACACCTCCGCGTGCCACTTGTCGCGACGATCCACGCAACAGAGGCTGGACGGCACAGCGGCTGGGTGTCGGGCCGCATCAATAAACAGGTCCATTCAGTCGAGTGGTGGCTGGCGAACGCAGCCGATGCGCTGATCACCTGCTCCGCGTCGATGCGAGACGAAGTGTGTGCGCTGTTCGGGCCCGCTCTCTCGCCAGTAACTGTTATCCACAACGGCATAGACACGGCTACATGGGCTTACCAGCCGCGGGTAGCGCACAGCGGCCCCGCTCGCTTGTTCTATGCGGGCCGGCTGGAATACGAGAAAGGCGTGCAGGACGCGATCAAGGCATTGCGCGAGGTCCGGAAAACTCACCCCGGCACGACACTGACGGTCGCGGGCTCCGGGACGCAGCTTGAGTGGCTCATGCAATGCGCCCGCGAGTCCCGTGTGGCCCGCGCAGTCAAATTTGCCGGAACTCTTGATCATGACGGGTTGCTGGACTGGCTCTACACGACCGATGCGATCCTGCTGCCCAGCCGCTACGAGCCGTTCGGCATTGTCGCTCTCGAGGCGGCAGCAACCGGGGCGCCGCTCATCACCTCAACCGCTGGCGGCCTCGGTGAGGCCGTGATCGACGGGGTGACCGGCCGGACGTTCGCTCCGGGCGATACGGCAGGCCTGGCAAGCTGCATCCGGAATGCACTCGACGAGCCCGAACTGACGCAACATATGGCCGAGGCGGCGCGCAGACGTCTCACTCGGGAATTCGACTGGTCCTCGGTTTCGTTTGCTACATCTGAGGTATACAAGACGACGAGCAAACGTCCACACCGGACCCTGGCGCGCCCCACTATCGTCGAGCGCCCACTGCCAGGACGCTGAGCGGCTCCCTCCACCCTGCGGAGCGGTTCACCATACTTCAATCACAAGGGATAGGCTGACCGCTATGGGTTTTTCAGTGAAGGGTAAGACCGTGCTAGTCACGGGTGCGGCCATGGGAATGGGCCGTCTGTTTGCCGAGAAGGCAGTCAAAGACGGCGCCGATTACGTCATTGTCTGGGACATCAACGCAGCGGAGCTCGAGAAGACAGCCGCGGCTCTCGAAGAGGCCGGCGGCAAGGTCCATGCTCAGGTTGTCGATGTCGCCGATCTCGACCAGATTGAGAAGGCCGCTCAGGAAGTCAACGAACAGTACGGTGCACCGCACGTACTGATCAACAACGCAGGAGTTGTTCGGGGCAAGCACTTCTGGGACCACGACAACATCCGTGACACCAAGTTCACGATCGACATCAACGTGCTCGCACCGATGTACATCACGCGCGCTTTCATCAACGGGATGCTCGAGCGTGAGGACGAGTCACGCATCATCAACCTCGCCAGCGCGGCAGGCACCGTTGCGAACCCGAAGATGTCGGTATACGCCGGCTCCAAGTGGGCTGCGCTGGGCTGGAGCGACTCCGTCCGTCTCGAACTCGAGCAGGAGGGCCACAAGCATGTCAAGGTGACCACTGTGTGCCCGAGCTACATCGACACCGGCATGTTCGAAGGCGCGAAAGGCCCACTGCTGGCTCCTATCCTGAAGCCGCAGGAAGTCGTCGACAAGAGCTGGGAAGGCATGAAGAACGGCACTCCGCTGATATTCCTGCCTAAGACGGTGCTGCTGTCGAAGGGCCTCAAGGGCGTACTGCCTACGAAGGCATGGGACTTCCTGGCTGGACGGGTCCTCGGTGTTTATCACAGCATGGAGGAGTTCAAGGGCCGCGAATCGAAAGAATCTGCAGAATAAGCAGGCTCTCAACCGGGCATTCGGCCTCGTGCTCGCGCTGGCAATCACCAGGGCGCGCACGGGGCCTTGCGCCTTAGATGCGCTCGGTGGGCTTATCCGACGTCACGCACGTCACCGAGCTTCTTTCGTTCGATGTCTGCCAGTGCTTCTGCGTGCTTGCGCCGCTCCTCCGCTGACTTCTCCCACATGTCTTTTCGGTTCTTGACAACCTTCGCGGGCGCGCCTACTGCGATGCTGAAGTCTGGAATCACCCCTTTGACCACGGCGTGGGCTCCGAGGACACAGCCACGTCCCACAGCGGTGTTACGCAGCACCGTCACTTTGGTGGCAATCCAGGTATCGGCGCCGATCCGCGTAGGCCCCTTGACTATGCCTTGATCCTTGATGGGCATGTTGATGTCTTCGATGACATGGTCGAAATCACAGATGTAGCACCAGTCAGCGATCAGCGCGGCGTCGCCAAATTCGATATCGAGGTAGGTGTTGACGACGTTCTGCCGACCGAACACAACCTTGTCGCCTATCCGCAACGATCCCTCGTGGCAGCGGATGGCGTTCCCATCGCCGATATGTACCCAGCGCCCGATTTCGAGTCTGCCGAGACCGGGCGTGGCATGAATCTCGACGTTCTTGCCGAGAAACACCATTCCACGGAGAATGACGTGCGGGTTCGAGATGCGGAACTTCAGCAGCCGGTAGTAGCGAATCAGATACCAAGGCGTGTAGGCCTTATTCCGGATCACCCAGCGGAGCGATGACACCGAAAGAAACCGCGCCTGGCCGTCGTTCTGCTTCCGCGCACGCCACCGCGAGCGGTACGGCGAACCCCACATACTCGTCATGGGGAGTTAGCCTACGAGATTGACTCGTCGAGTGGCGTATAGGGAAGCCCGTGAGCTACTGCGACAGGCTCCTCCGTGATTGCTCCCGCCGTGACATTGACCCCCAGTGCCAGCGCCTTATCAGCACGAATGGCTGTTTTCCACCCGTCCCGGGCAATGTGCTGAATGTAGGGCAGTGTCGCGTGAACAAGCGCCGACGTCGAAGTGTGCGGGACTGCTGCGGGCATGTTCGTCACGGCGTAGAACGAGGAGCCGTGAACCTGATACGTGGGTTCCGCATGCGTCGTCGGTCTGGAATCTTCGAAGCAACCGCCCTGGTCGATCGCGATGTCAACGAGTACGCTTCCCCACTTCATCTGGCTGACCTGCTCGTTCGTGACCAGTTTCGGTGCACGTGCTCCCGGAACGAGCACGGCACCGATAATCAGGTCCGCCTGGAGAACTGCATCCTCCACCATCGACGACGTCGCCATGAGCGTCCGGACCCGGTTGCCGTACCGCTCCATCAAGTTGCGCAGCCGCGCAGGGTTCTTGTCGAACGCGGTGACATCGGCGCCCATTCCAGCCGCGACGTCGATCGCCTGCTTCCCGGCACTGCCCGCACCTATGACGACGACGCTCGCCGGCGCGACGCCAGCGATGCCGCCGAGCAAGACGCCCCGTCCCCCACTAGCTGATTGCAGCGCCCACGCACCTACCTGGGTGGCGAGGCGGCCAGCGATTTCACTCATAGGCGTCAGCAAGGGCAGTGAACCGTCGGCGAGCTCGACCGTTTCGTACCCCAGCGCGGTGACACCACTCGCAACGAGCGCGTCCGTGCACTCTTTGGACGCCGCCAGATGCAGGTATGTGAAGAGCGTGAGATCTGATCGCAGGTACCTGTACTCCTCCGGCTGCGGTTCCTTGACTTTGACCACTAGTTCGCAGCCAGCCCAGGCATCCTCTGTGCCGACGATCTGCGCGCCAGCGGCATCGAAATCCGAATCCGTGAAAGACGATCCCGCTCCTGCGCCCACCTCGACAAATACGTCATGTCCTGCCGCGCAAAGATCAAGCACCGCCGCAGGCGTCAGCGCCACGCGATTCTCGCCGCTTTTGGTTTCCCGAGGGACTCCAATTCGCATCGAGGCCTCCCTTCGTCTTCAGTTCCGAGCGTTGCACGCCGACGCGCGCCGCGCACGCTACTTGAGTCAAAGATTCACGTGGATGGCCTAGCTCGCGGATTGATGTGCCGCCACCGGTTCACAGATAAACACTTCCGCCCGGCTGCCGATGCGTGTGATCACGAGGCTCAGGGCACGCGAGCCGCGCGGTTTCAGCCGCTTCCGCAGCGCATCGGGATCAACATCAACGCCTCTGACGAGGATCTCGAGGCTGCCACAATCGCGGCTGGATAACTCGCGGCGTACCTGTTTTTCCCTCAGCGGCACGCTGGTGAGGACACGATGGCCGCGCGCACCCGGGGGCACAATGTCTCCTGTGAGGTACGCGATGCGCGGATCCAGCTGCCAGAGCCCAAATCGTGCGGCGTAGTGGCGCACCAGGCCCGCACGCACAATCGCACCGTCAGGATCCACGATCCACTGTCCAGGCGGGCCGACGGAAATATCATCCGGCTCATCGCCGGTCAGCGTGAAGGAGGCGCCGGTGCTGGACAGCAGCGTCGCGCGAGTCTGATTTGGATGTTCAGTCAGTCCGGGAGACCAGAGCGCGCATTCGCGGACTGCGCCGTCGAGGGAAACGATCTCCACCTCGCCGCTCCACTCCAGCTTCAGGTAATCGAGACCGGGGGCACACTTGACGACGAAGTCACGGCCCGCGCAGGCGTCCACCAAATCCGGTAGCGGCGGTTGTAGCGCTGACGGGTCAAACGTGCGGCCCGCACCGGTTCTGCGTGCCGGGTCCGCGACGATCACAGCGTCTCGCGAGCAGGGTTTCAGGGCATCAGCCCGGACCAGCAGAGCATCTGGCACGTTTACCGTCGCCATCGCCAATCTGACGGGATCGACGTCACTGCCGATCACCACCCGCGATTCGCGACATAGCTCTCGCAGATCCGCACCGATCGAACAGGTCACATCGTGGACCGCCCTGCTTGCGAGCCGGACAGCTCGGTGCCGGGCAACAGCTGTTGGTGTTGCCTGCTGGAGCGCGTCCTGCGTAAAGAGCCAATCCTCCGCATCGCAGAGCTTGGTTCGGGCTTTACGGCGCAATCGCACTGTCTCAGCGAGCGCAGCCGCATACTCCGGCCACCACCGCCGTAGATGGCCTGCATCCGCGATGAGGCTGCGTTCGCTTAGTTCCAGGTCAGCCGCCGACGCAAGAGCTTCCACGCCCTGATCTGAGCGAAGAAACCTGATGTCGGCGAGGCTGAAACGGTATCCCACCGTGGTAGCGCGACTCTACGAGCTAGCAGGCTTCACACCAGTGATCATCGCATTGTAGAAGTAGCCCCTCGGCACAATGTGGCGGAGCACCGTTTCGTCGAGCCAGCTGAGCTTCTTCCACGCATGGTAAGCGAACAGTCGCCAACTGACGGTCAGCTTCTCTTCGGGAACAGCCGCCTCGAACGTCCGGATCGGCCAGCCAAGCAGCGCGGCCGCGAACTCTTCCGTGCGCACACGGACGTCGTCAGCGCCTGCTGACGCTGCGATCCTCTCGAGTTCCGCAGGGTCGAAGGTATGCAGGTCAACTACCGCTTCCAGAGCCGCCGCCCGCGATGATTCATCGAGTTCCTGCTGCGGACGCCGCCAGGTACGAAGCATCGGCAGCTTCGTGATGTTGGTCGTTGCGTACCACGTCGCCTGGCCAAGCTTGCGGGCGTACAGGTTCCCGACGGTGGTCGGTTCGCCTGCAAAGAGAAAGCGGCCGCCCGGCTTCAAGACACGTAGCACTTCGGTAAGCGCCTTCTCGACGTCGGGAATGTGATGCAGAACGGCGTGGCCCACCACAAGATCGAACGTGGCATCGTCGTAGGGGATTCCCTCCGCGTCCGCCACTCGCCCGTCCACGGTGAGGCCGAGATGCTCCGCGTTGCGCAGCGCAACTTTGACCATGCCGGGCGAGAGGTCCGTCACCGAACCTATTTCGGCAACACCGGCTTGCATGAGGTTCAACAGGAAGAAGCCCGTTCCGCAACCGAGTTCGAGCGCCCGCCCATACGGCAGCGGCTCGTCACCCGCGATCGCTTCAAACCGGCCCCTGGCATAGTCGATGCAGCGCTCGTCGTACGAGATCGACCACTTCTCGTCGTATGTTTCCGCTTCCCAGTCGTGGTAAAGCACCTGAGCAAGCTTGGTGTCCTCAAATGCCGCGGCCACTTCCTCGGCGGTTGCGCGGGGTCGCGGAGCGGGGTCCACCGGTGGGTGGCCATTGTTTGTAGGCCCCTGTGCGGCTGTGGTCGGGTCTGCGTCGCTAGACATCGTCGTCATAGTAGTCTGCTGGTCCTGTCAGTACGTCGTGGATCAGAGTGAGCACGGGCCTATTGGCCGGTGAACTCGGCCTTGCCGGGGCCATTTTCGATAAATGATTTCATGCCGATGGAACGATCGTCAGTCGCGAACAAACCTGCGAACAAATGGCGCTCGATCGCGAGGCCGGTGTCGAGGTCCGTATCGAGACCTTGATCAATCGCTGCTTTCGCAGCAGCGAGCGCCCGGGACGCGCCCCCTGAGAACTGAGACGCCCAAGCGCGAGCTGCGTTGTAAACCTCGTCCGGGGCCACGACCTCGTCCACGAGGCCGATCGACAGCGCTTCGTCGGCCTTGACGAAGCGACCGGTATAAACCATGTCTTTCGCGCGTGAGGGACCGACCAGGCGCGCGAGACGCTGCGTTCCACCGCCTCCTGGGATCACGCCGAGCAGGATCTCCGGAACCCCCAGCTTCGCGTTGTCGCCAGCGATACGACGGTCCGCGCCGAGCGCGACCTCGAGCCCGCCACCTAGCGCGTATCCGGTGATCGCCGCGACGGTGGGCTTCGGAATCGACGCGATCGCGCTAAGCCCAGCTTGAAGCCCCGCGATGGCCTCCGACATCTCCTGGAACGACATGTCGGCCATTTCTTTCACGTCGGCGCCAGCGGCGAAGACCTTCTCACCACCGAAAACAATGACGGCTTTGACATCCGCCCTGCGCGTGGCCTCACGCGACACATCGATCAGTTCGCTTTGAACCTGCCGGTTCAGCGCATTCATCGGCGGCCGGTTCAAACGGATCGTTCCGATGCCATCGGACACGTCAAGGGTGACAAATTCAGCCATGCAAGGCAGGCTACCCGGTTCCGCTGACAGAAACGAAGACGCCGACTCTACCGCCGGTCCCGACGTGCGAAGTAACGTCCGTCCTCCGCTGAGAGGACGATGGGCTGCGCGAAGGTTTCCGAAAGGTTCTCTGCTGTCATGACCTCGTCGAGAGGGCCCTGAGCGACATCCGTGCCGTCGCGCAGCATCAGCACGTGTGTGAAACCCTGCGGAACTTCCTCCACGTGATGGGTGATAAGCACGATGCCCGGAGCCATGTCGTCCCCCGCGAGGTCCGCAAGGCGAGCCACCAGATCTTCCCGGCCACCGAGGTCGAGGCCTGCCGCTGGCTCATCGAGCAGGAGCAGTTCTGGGTCGGTCATCAGCGAACGCGCTATCAGGACGCGTTTGCGCTCGCCTTCCGACAGAGTTCCGTACTGCCGGTCGACAAGGTGATCGGCACCAATCGCCGCGAGCATCTCACGCGCACGGTCGTGGTCGATTTCGTCGTACTGCTCACGCCAGCGTCCCAGAACGGCGTATCCCGCTGACACAACGAGATCCGCCACACGCTCACCGCTAGGAACACGCTGCGCGATAGCCGCTGACGAGAGGCCGATGCGCGGGCGCAGCTCGCTTACATCGGTCCGGCCCAGTGTCTCGCCGAGAATATGAGCGCTGCCCGAGGTGGGATGCAACTCCGCCGCCGCGATCCGCAGCAAGGAGGTCTTCCCCGCCCCGTTCGGGCCGAGTATGACCCAGCGCTCTCCAGGCCCTACGCGCCAGCTCAGCGGGCCAACTAGGGTGTTTCGGCCACGTCGCAGCGCAACATTGTCAAATTCGATTAGCAGATCCGGATCAGGTTCTTGCACGCCCTCCATCTTGGCGTACGAACCGTCGCGCGTCGCGCCGAGGGGCACGTGTGTCGGTATTGTCCTTCCCTCACAATCACGAACACGGCGCGTCGCAACGAGCCCCTGCCCCAGCGGGCCCCCAGCGAGGTGGCAGGATTCAGTTATGTGTGACAGCGAGGTGAGCGGTTCAGCGCATCCCGCCGCGCCGCCGCCTGAGGAGCTCGAACAGCTCATGGCTGGCCGCCATAGTGATCCGCACTCACTGCTCGGTGTGCACCGCACCGCCCGCGGGCTCCTTATCCGGGCACTGAGGCCATACGCCTCGGGCGTGACCCTCGAGGCTCCCGGAGACCCCTGTGTTCAAACCCGGCTCGACGCTTTGGGAGGCGGGCTCTTTGGCGCGCTGCTCCCCGTAGACGAGATCGGCGACTATTGGCTTACCGCCACGTACGCGCGCGAACGCCACCGCGGCCGCGACGGCTACCGCGGTGCGCCAACCCTCAATCACGCCGACCTCGCAGCCTTCGCTGAAGGAATCCACTATCAGCTGTGGCACGTACTAGGCGCGCAACCCGTAGTCGGCACGGATTCCAAATCTCCTGCCGGAGTGCGATTTACCGTGTGGGCACCGCATGCGGAGGGCGTCACCGTCACCGGTGATTTCGACCGCTGGTCCGGCCGCACATTCCCGATGCGGCTGCTTGACGCCGGGGTCTGGGAAGTCCTCGTTCCAGGAGCAGAGATCGGACAGCTGTACAAATTCCGCGTCCACACACCCGACGGCCGCGTCGTCGAAAAGGCCGACCCAATGGCGTTCGCCACGGAGATCCCGCCAGCCAACGCGTCACGCATCACCGCCTCCCGCTATCTTTGGGCCGACTCGATCTGGATGCGGGCACGCAAAGAACAGGCGGGACACTCAAACGCACCGCAACGGCCACTCAGCGTGTACGAACTGCACGCAGGGTCCTGGCGCAAACACGATGACGGCAGTTGCCTCACCTATCGCGAGATCGCGGCTGAGCTGATTCCCTACGTCAGCGACGCTGGCTTCACGCACGTCGAGTTTCTGCCGTTGACCGAGCACCCCTTCGGAGGATCCTGGGGATATCAGGTGAGCTCGTACTACGCCCCCACCGCGCGTCATGGCACTCCTGACGATCTGAAATTCCTCATCGACCAGCTCCACCGGGCCGGGATCGGCGTCATCTTCGACTGGGTACCCGCACATTTCCCGCGCGATGACTGGGCGCTAGCGCGTTTCGACTCAACCGCGCTCTACGAGCACGCCAATCCGCAGCGCGGTGAACACCCAGAGTGGGGCACCTACATCTTCGACTGGGGCAAACCCGAGGTTCGCAGTTTCCTGATCGCCAACGCGCTGTACTGGCTGACCGAGTTCCACGTGGATGGTCTCCGTGTCGACGCTGTTGCCTCAATGCTCTATCTCGATTATTCGCGGCCGCCCGGCGCTTGGGAGCCCAACGAGATCGGGGGCCGGGAAAACCTCGAGGCGGTCAGTTTCCTGCAGCAACTCAACTCAGCGGTCGAGCAGCACTCGCCCGGCGCAATCATGATCGCCGAGGATTCGACCACCTGGCCCAAGGTGACGCGGCAAGTGGCGCTGGGCGGGTTAGGTTTCACATTCAAATGGAACATGCGCTGGATGAATGACATTCTGCACTTCGTCGCAAGGCCGTACTCCGACCGGCCGATGCACCACAGCGACATCACCTCCGCGCTGATGTACGCCTGGTCAGAGAACTACGTTCTGCCGCTCAGCCACGACGAAGTCGTTCACGGCAAGGGGACGTTGTGGTCGCGTATGCCCGGGAAGGACACGGCCAAAGCAGCGGGCGTGCGCGCGCTCCTCGGTCACATGTGGGCGCATCCGGGTAAGAAACTCCTCTTCATGGGACAAGAGTTCGGTCAGTCGGCGGAATGGAGCGAAGTGCGCGGGCTTGACTGGTTTGAAAGTCGTGATGACCGCACCGCCATTGGCCCGCACGCTGGCATCGCCGAACTCGTCCGCGAACTCAACCGGCTGTACCGAACTCACCCCGCGCTGTGGGAATGTGACGGGGCGGCTGATGGATTTTCCTGGATTGACTCGAGCGACAACAGCAACAACGTGGTGTCGTATCTTCGGCACGCCTCGGGCGACCGTGTCGTCGCCTGCATAGTCAACTTCTCCCCGCAGCTGAGAAGCGATTACCGTGTTGGGCTTCCCACCGCCGGAAGGTGGCGGGAAATACTGAACACCGACGCTGAACAGTTCGGGGGCTCGGGAAACGTCAACCTCGGTTACGTCACGGCAGAACCCGAGCCCTGGAATGGCCGGCCCGCCTCCGTTGTGCTGTCATTGCCGCCACTGACTGCCATGTGGTTCATACCGCTGTGAGAGCCCACCTAGAACATACTTCGAGGGCATTCACGTTTTTCGTCGTTGTGCTCGCACTAGTCACAGCATGCTCCCAGCCAGCTGATGTCGGCGCGGGCGGGGGCACCGACGGACCGAACGGGCTCCGGGATGGAGCCCCGCCACCATCCGTCAGGGCTTTTGGCGGCGCACAGACTGATACTGACCTGATCGCGATGAGCGCACTGAGTGACCTGAACGAATTCTGGACCGGAGAATTCAGATCGGTCTCGCCGCGTCCCTTCACACCGTTGACGCTCTTCCTGTCGTGGGACGCTGCCGCCGCGGTGCCGGACAGTGGAGTCTTCTGCGAAATCACCACCTCTGGCCTCGAAAATGCCGCGTACTGCCCGATCGACAATTCGATCGGCTGGGACCGAGGGGTCCTGCTGCCTTATGTCGAGCAGCATTTCGGTCAGCTCGGAGTCGCTACCATCATGGCGCATGAGTTCGGACATGCGATTTCGGCGCAGGCGGGTTTCCTCGACAACAACCGGGAACTACGCGGCTACCCGCTGCTCGTATGGGAACAGCAAGCTGATTGCTATGCCGGGGTATACCTCCGCCACGTGACGGACGGGAACTCCCGCTGGTTCACGCTGAACACTGGTGAGGGCTTGAGCACTGTCCTCGCAGCAATGGTTGCGATCAGAGACCACGACCTCACCGCACCAGAGACTGGACACGGCTCCGGTTTCGATCGGGTTACCGCACTTCAGCTTGGTTTCACTGAGGGATCTGAACGATGCGCCCTCATCGGTGAGGATGAACTCGAGCAGCGGCGGACAATTGTGCCGCACGAGTTCGCTGGACCCCACGACACGGGGGAGCTGCCAATAACCGAGGGCACTGTCCGGCTCGTCGCGGACTCGTTTCTCGAACTTTTCCCCGCTGAAGCGCCGCCCGCTCTCATCTTTGAGCGAGATACTCCCGGATGCTCCCATGGGACCTATCCCGTCAACTACTGCCCTGACCACCGTGGCCTCGAAATCGATCTTGATGGCCTCAGTGAACGGGGCCAGCCAGTGCTGTCTCCTGGCCCGTTCCCCACCGCAATTCGGGGCGATTTCACTGCGTTCAGCATCGTTGCCTCACGGCTGGCAATCGCCAGCCTGCACGATCGTGGCCTGCCAATCCAGGGCCCGAACGCCGCGCTCGCTGCCGCATGTATGACTGGGGCGTGGGCTGGCCAGGCAGCACACGCCTCAATTGGGCGGATCTATCTCTCGCCCGGCGATCTCGACGAAGCGCTCGGTGAGCTGCTGGCCCACGGCCTCATCGCCAGCGATGTGGAGGGCGCAGCGACGGCCAGCGGGTTCGACCGCGTGGAAGCCTTCCGCAGCGGCATCATGCACGGAGCGGACTCTTGCTCGAGTCAGTAGAGGGCGGCAGCGAGGTCTCGCCGCGCAGTGAGAACCAGCGGATCAGCGGGATCGAACAGATCAAGCAGCGAGATCAGACGTTCACGCACGCGTGACCGGTCCTCACCGGCTGTCGACCTGATCAGGCCGATCAGCCGTCCGAATGCCGCTTCTGGCTCGCGGTTGACCACTTCGAAATCGGCGGCGTCGAGCTGAGCGTCGATATCGTTCGGATTCGTATCCGCGATCTCCGCGGCCTCGGGCGTGAGATTCTGCACCCTCGAGAGGAAACGTGCATGGTTCGCGCCGGCCTTGGCCTCGGTGTTTCGCGGCTCATCATTCAGAATCTGCGCGTAGGCAGCTTCAGCTGCCGCGAAATCACCATTCTGAAGCGCATCTTCCGCGGCTTCGATCCGCGGGTCACGCGGAGGCTCAGCGACAGCATCGGCGTCTTGCTGCGCCTCGCCTGGAAGTTTGCCTTCCACTGCCTTCAGCAACTCGCCGAGCCACTGCCTGATCTGCGGCTCCGACTGCATGCCTGCGAACGCGTGCACCGGCTGCCCGCCAGCGATCGCAACCACGGTCGGTACCGACTGCACACCGAATGCCTGAGCTATGCGCGGGTTCGCATCAACGTCGATTCTCGCGAGCACCCATTTGCCGTTAGCCTCGCTCGCGAGCTGCTCCAGGATTGGTGACAGCTCTTTGCACGGTTCAGCCCACGCGGCCCACAAGTCGACAACGACGAGCACCCTGTTTGAGCGCTCGATCACATCGGATTCGAACGTCTGCTCGGTTACGTCGGTAATCAGCGAGGGGCCGTCACCGGGCGCCGGACGGGCGGAATTCTGCTGTGTCGGCGAAGCCTTCTGAGCAGCGCGCTCCTTCAGGGCGGCAAGATCTACGGCCCCGGCGAGTGAACTTGGGAAGGATCCAGCGCGGCTCGCGGCCGACGCCGACTGAGGTCCAGGTCGAGTCACGCAACCAGTGTGGCATGAAATCGCGCTTAGTCACGAAGCGGCTCCGTGACTAGTACGTCACGAAGCCAGCCGCTATGGGTCAGGCGAATCCGAGAGGAGGGACTCCACGCGCTCAACTTTTGCCTGCAGTTGACCAGTAAAGCCCGGGCGTATATCGGCTTTGAGCACCAGGCTGGTGCGGGACGAATACTGGCCGACGGCGTCACACGCGCGCTTCACGACCGCCATTACCTCGTCCCATTCGCCTTCGACGGTGGTGAACATGGCGGTGGTCTCATGCGGCAGGCCACTTTCACGTACGACGCGGATAGCCGCAGCCACTGCCGCACTCACACTGCCGGAATCGTCCCCCGCCGCGGGGCTGACACTAAATGCGAGGAGCATGAACCGTCCTCCTTAGCTCTCGGGGCCTTCCTACGGAACCGGCACACTCTCCGTCGGGGTTTTCGACCCCAGGTAACGCTTGGATAGTTCGGCGAGATGCCCCTTACGGACTGCCCACCATTCGAAAACGACAGTCCCGACGGGCGGAATGCTCGAGAGAAGAGCCAGCCCAGTCACTTGCCATGACCAGCGAAGCTCGCGCGCAGTAGCCAGCGCGATCACTACGAAGAGCGCGAACGCAAGCCCGTGAATCGGGCCGAAGATCTTGACGCCGATCTCGGTCGTCTGGGTGACGTGCTTGAAGAACATGCCGACAAGCAAGCCTACCCAGGTCAGCGCCTCGGTAACGGCGATGAATCGGAAACGCTTGGCGGAGGTGCTGAGGTTGAAGAATTCACGCATGAATGCCATTCTGCCTCATCACCGCCGACAAGTACTACGTGGTGTCGTATTAACGCTTGGGGACTCGGACGATGAGTGCGTCGCCCTGGCCGCCACCTCCGCAGAGACCGGCGGCACCCACACCCCCACCTCGGCGCTGCAGTTCGAGCGCTAGATGCAGGACAATCCTCGTACCCGACATGCCCAGCGGATGGCCCAGCGAAATCGCACCGCCGTTGACGTTGATCCGTTCGGACGTGACACCCAGTTCGCGTCCAGAGACGATTCCGACCGCCGCGAAAGCTTCGTTGATCTCGATCAGATCCAGCTCTGATGCGGTGAGACCGGCCTTCTCACAAGCGTTCCGGATAGACATCGAAGGCTGCGACTGCAGCGTAGAGTCAGGCCCCGCAGACATCCCGTGCGGGCCGATCTCAGCGAGCCACTCGAGTCCCAGCGACTCGGCCTTCGCCCGGCTCATAACCACTACCGCAGCAGCGCCGTCAGAGATTTGCGAAGCGTTCCCCGCAGTCACTGTGCCGTCCTTGCGGAACGCGGGACGCAGCCGCCCGAGTGATTCCGCAGTCGTATCGCCACGCACACCCTCATCGGACCGAAACTCGACAGGGTCGCCCTTACGCTGCGGGACTGGAACTGGCACGACCTCGTCGTCGTACAGGCCGTCTTTCCACGCCCGGGCCGCACGCTGATGCGATGTCGCAGCAAACTCGTCCTGCTCCTCGCGACTGACCGCGTCGCTGTCGTTGCGCTTCTCGGTCAGCGCCCCCATTGCTTCTTTGGTGAAGACATCGCGCAGTCCGTCGAAGGCCATATGGTCGACGAGTGCGGAATCGCCGTATTTAGTGCCCTCCCTGCTGTTCAGAAGGAGGTGGGGCGCATTACTCATCGACTCCATACCGCCCGCGACGATCACGTCAGCCTCGCCGGCACGGATCATCTGGTCGGCGACTGCGATGGCGTTGAGACCTGACAGGCACACCTTGTTCACGTTCACCGAGGGGATCGTCATCGGGATCCCTGCTGCCGCGGCAGCCTGCCGTGCTGGCAACTGTCCCGCACCTGCCTGCAGTACGTGGCCGAGAATCACATATTGCACGGCCTCCGGCGTCACACCCGACTTTTCCAGCGCGCCTTTGATCGCGACACCGCCGAGGTCCGCTGCGGAGAGCCCTTTGAGCGAACCAAGCAGACGGCCAATTGGTGTACGCGCACCCGATACGATGACCGACGACGTCATGTGAACCTCCATAAGGACGGACTTCCGGCACCCAGATCCTGCACACTGAGCGCATCACGACCAGGCTACTAGCCGCCGTTGACGCCCGAGCGTCCTCCTGCCGTGCGCTCGCGCAGCACCTGGCGATACCTTTGCTTCTATGTCCACCACTGAAATCTCTGAGCTCATCACGCAGATCGATCACGTCGGCATCGCTGTTGCCGACCTCGATGCAGCTATCGACTGGTACGGCGCTTCGTTCGGTCTGGTTGTTTCACACCGGGAAACCAACGAAGCCCAGGGCGTCGAAGAAGCGATGCTCGTGCCCGCGAACTCGGCACAAGGCGCCACCACCTCGACAGCCCTTCAGCTTCTCTCCCCGCTAACAGACGAATCAACCATCAAACGTTTTCTCGATCGCAACGGCCCTGGCATGCAGCAGCTCGCGTACCGCGTCACCGACCTGAACGCCGCAGCCGAACATTTTCGCGCTAAGGGCATCCGTCTGCTTTACGACGAGCCGCGCCGCGGTACAGCCGACTCACGCATCAATTTCCTGCATCCAAAAGATGCTGGCGGGGTCCTGGTCGAACTAGTCGAACCTGCGCACGGCGTGCCGAACCACTAATCATCGTGACTAAGTGCACACTGGTCCCATCAGAGCCGAGTGGTCACCGGACCGCCCCAGCTCGACACCCAGCTCACCCGCACGATAAGGCTGATTCAGATGGCGCGATTGACCGACGTGACACCACAAAGCACGATGTTCAGCATCGCAATGCGCGGTTACGACCGCGCCGAAGTTCACGAGCAGCTCAGCAGGCTGGACGCGGAAATCCGCGTCACTGCAGCTGACCGCGACGCGATCGCCGCGCAGGCAAACGACCTAGCCGACCAACTCGATGAGGCACGCGCTGACATACAGGCGCTGCGTGAGGAGGTGGACCAGCTAGTCACCACGCCAACGTCCGCCGCCGACGTCAGCGACCGTATCGCCAGAATGCTGCGGCTTGCAGCTGACGAAGCCGCCGAGACACGCGCTGATGCGCAGGCGGAAGCGGCCGAAATTGTTTCTGTCGCCGAGCAGAACGCCCACGAACTTGAGACTCGCCAAAACCGGGAGTACGAGGAGTGGACCCAGCGTCGCGCACGCCTAGAGGCAGAGCAGAAAGAAACGCTTGCGCGGGCCCGCACAGAAGCAGAACGCATCATCGAGGGCGCAGAGGCCAAGCGGCGCCAGATCGAGGCGGAGACAGCCGCTCAGCAGCGTCAGGAGCAGGACGACTTCAGCACGACGATGGCGGAGAAGCGTACAACCGCTCTGCGTGAGATCGAAGAACTTCGCGACCGGGCACGCAAGGAGGCCGAGCGAACCGTCAAGGAAGCACAGGCCGATGCGGATAATCGGGTCCGCACCGCCAGCCAGCAGGCCAACGACCGGATCTCCTACGCATCGAAACTCGCAGAGGATCTCGGGGCTGCACGTGACTCGCTGCTGTCGCAGATCATCAAGGTGCGCGAACAGTTCGATAGCTTCCCCAGTCTCATGAACCAGACTGATCAGGAGCGAGACCTGCTCGAAGATGCAGCGCGAACGACCTCTGCGAACAAGCGTGAGATCGCTTCTCTGCAGCACAACAACGGGCGTCAGACTCCTGAGCAGGCACCACGGTCCACCTCGGAGTCACAGCACTCCTGACCTGGCTGAGCACCAACGGCAGACGGACCCTAGGACCATCGACGAGTGACGGTCCGGGTCCGTCTGCCGTTCCAGCAGCCCTTGTGCCAGTGCCGACGATCCTCTTCGCCGCCGTGCATATTGCGCCATGCGACGACGTGCGGCATACCCGCAGGAATTATCTGGTCACACCCAGGGCATCGGTAAGTCTTTGCCGCTGCCGCTCCCGGTATGTCACGAACTGAATATTCAGCACTGGGATCAAACCCATCACCGCGTTCGATCCTGGTGCTGAAAACCCCGGCATGCGACAACGGCGGGCGCGCAGACGATCCGCCGCGCTCCCGCCGACGTGGAATGTTCCGGCGTGGCACGACAACGATGGTAGCGGGAAGGACGGTCACACCGTCGGCTCGAGGTACCCGCGAACCGTTTCCGTGAGGTTATCCGGAGTGAAACCGAACCTTGTCTGAAGCTCCTTCAAGGGCGCAGACGCTCCGAAGGTGTGCATGCCGATTATCGTTCCCTCGAATCCTGTGTAGCGGTCCCAGCCAAGCGTCGATGCCTTCTCAATCGCGACGCGCGCAGTGATATGTGGCGGCAAAACCGTTCGCCGGTATTCGGCGGGCTGCCGATCGAAAAGTTCCTGACACGGCATGCTCACTACACGGACGCGTGCTCCTTCAGTTGTGAGCTGCTCGTACGCGGCGATAGCAATATGAACTTCGCTGCCCGTTGCGAGGACAATGACGTCGGGCGCTTCGCCGCCGGGCGGATCCGCGAGTATGTAGGCGCCGCGCGCAACGCCTGCCGCCGCGCCGTATCGCCGACGGTCCAGCGTGGGGAGGTTCTGCCTGGTGAGCACGATCGCTGCAGGCTCATGACGCAGGGGCATCACCGTTCGCCATGTTTCAGCAACCTCGTTGGCGTCGCAGGGCCGGAACACGTCGAGCCCCGGAATCGCCCGCAGCGAAGCGAGGTGCTCCACAGGCTGGTGGGTCGGGCCATCTTCACCGACCCCGATCGAATCATGCGTAAAGATGTGGATGACAGGCAGTTCCATCAGCGCGGATAGCCGTATCGCACCCCGCGCGAAGTCAGAAAAAATGAGGAACGTCGACCAATAAGCGCGGATTTTCGCGAGCGCAAGCCCGTTCGCCACCGCCGCCGATGCGAACTCCCGCACCCCGAAATGGAGATTCCGGCCCCCGAGGTCGCCGGAACTGAAATCGCCGGCGCCATCGAACGTCAGGCGAGTCTTCGTCGACGGTGCCAGGTCGGCTGAGCCACCCAGCAGCCATGGCAACTTTGTCGCTACCGCATTGAGCACCTCGCCTGAGGAACTGCGTGTGGCGACACCCTTTGCGTCGGCTGGGTATTCGGGTATCTCCGCGTCCCAGCCGTCAGGCAGCTGCCTGCGCAGCATCGCATCCAGCTGGCCTGCCAGTTCCGGGTACTCACTCCGGTACCGGTCAAAGAGAATCTCCCACTCGTTCCGCAATTGCTGTCCACGGGCACCGATACCGTCGGCGAAATGCTCATACACACCGTCGGGGACAAGGAATTGCGCATCTTCCGGCCAGCCGTAGAAGCGCTTTGCCGCCGCGGCCTCGGACTCCCCCAACGGTTCACCGTGTGCCGAAGCCGTTCCCTGTTTCGTTGGCGCTCCGTAACCGATCTGGCTGTCAACGATGATCAGCGTGGGCCGCTCTGTCTCACTCTGGAATTCACTCACCGCCGCAGCCAGGGCGCTCGCGTCGTTGGCGTCGCGAACACGCAGCACACGCCAGCGGTGGCCAATGAAGCGGGTGGCCACATCTTCGGTGAACGCGAGTTCCGTACTGCCTTCGATACTGATCTCGTTGCTGTCGTAGATCCAGCAGAGGTTCGATAGTTCAAGGTGCCCCGCAAGCGATGCGGCCTCCGCGGCAACACCTTCCATCAGGTCACCATCACCGCATAGGGCGTAGGTGTTGTACGTGAACAGGTCAAATCCGGGCCGATTGAAATACGCTGCGAGCCACCTGGCCGCGATAGCCATGCCGACACTCGTGGCCAGGCCCGTCCCAAGTGGGCCGGTGGTTGCTTCGACACCTGCTGTCCAGCGGTATTCGGGGTGTCCCGGGCATTTGGAATCCAACTGCCGGAAGTTGCGAAGGTCATCGATGCTGACCGCCGGATCACCGAGAGTTTCGTAGTCGGGGTTGACGGAGCGAACACCGGACAAATGAAGCATCGAGTAGAGCAAAGCCGATGCGTGACCCACGGACAGCACGAATCGGTCCCGGTCCGGCCAGATTGGCGCAGTAGGGTCGTACCTGAGGAATTGCTGCCACAGCGTGTACGCCACTGGCGCCATCGCCATAGGCGTTCCTGGGTGCCCAGAATTCGCGGCCTGAACTGCGTCAATGGACAAGGTCCGGATGGTGTTCACGCACAACTCATCGAGCGCTTTTGCAGATTCTGTCGCGACCACGATCACTCCTCAGTCTTCGCTTGAGCACACCCGCACCCCTAGCGTAGGGACAACATCACCGGAACCGGCACCAATCTGGGCGAGAAAATTCGAATATCCACGGCGGCTACCGCACACCGCTTTCCTTTAGAAGAGCCGTAAGTCAGCTGACTCCGCACCACGCAGAGCGTCGTAGTCGAGCACGACGCACCGGATACCGCGATCCTCTGCGAGGGTGCGCGCTTGCGGTTTGATCTGCTGGGCGGCGTACACCCCACGAACAGGAGCAAGGAGCGGGTCGCGGTTGAGCAGTTCGATGTACCGGGTGAGCTGCTCAACCCCATCGATTTCGCCGCGGCGTTTGATCTCAACCGCGACGGATGCGCCGGAAGCATCCCGGCACATCAGGTCCACGGGACCAATCGCTGTCGGAAACTCGCGCCGCACCAAAGTCCAGCCGTCACCCAGAGTCGTCACATGTTCGGCCAACAGCTTCTGCAGGTGCGCTTCAACACCGTCCTTCACCAAACCGGGGTCTACGCCCAGTTCGTGGCTAGAATCGTGCAGGACTTCGGTGATCGAGATGATCAACTCTTCCCCAGCTTTGTTGCGCACCACCCACTTGTCCGGCTCTTCAGTCAGCCAGCAAGGAGGTGACATCCAGTTCAGTGGCTTATACGAACCACCATCCGAATGGACGAGGACCGAGCCGTCCGACTTCACCATGAGCAGGCGCTTCGCCATCGGCAGATGCGCCGTCAATCGGCCTACATAGTCAACTTGGCAATGAGCGATCACTAAACGCACCCGTTCACCATACGGGCGCGAGACTTACTCGGCCTAACGGCCGCGCCGAATGGCCAGCGCACATCTGCCACCCGACAATGCCGCAAATCATCGCGGCCACTCGCCTAGTCTCAAGACTATGCGCCTACTACCGTCATTGGACTCCCCCATGGGCTCGTGGTTACTGGGTAGCGAGCGCGAAGGCAGGTTCAAGCGGCGCGTCCGAATTCAGGTACTGCTCACCGTGTTCATCGTGAGCGCAAACGTCATCGGTGTGGCAATTCTTTTGGCGCTGGTTGCGTTCGTCGTGCCGGGCCCTGACGTCCTCCGCGACACTCAGTTCCTCATTCCCAACTTCGTCGTTGTTCCCGCCTACGTCGGGCTCGCACTGCTGATCGGTATTCTGTGGGGCACCAAACGCGCGCTCAAGGACCTCCGCTGGTCACGCGAGGGTGAAGAACCTACCCCGAAAGAACAACGGACCGCGCTCGCGACTCCGTGGCGGCTCACGGTGATCCAGTTCGTGTTGTGGGGACTTGCGACCGTGTTGTTCACGGTCCTCTACGGGGTGATCGAACCGGACGCCATCGCTAAGATCGCGTTCACCGTCGCTGCCGCTGGAATCGTGGTGTGCGCAATTTCTTACCTGCTCAGCGAATTCGCGCTGCGGCCGATCGCAGCGGAAGCACTCGCAGCCGGTGACAGACCCCGCCGTAGAGTCGGTACGGTCGGACGCTCTCTGGCGGGCTGGTGTCTCGGTACTGGCGTGCCCGTTGCGGGACTGATGATCATCGCTATTGCTGCAGCGATTCGGGATGACGTCGAGATCAAGCAACTCATCATCGCAATTCTGGCGCTCGGCGCGATTGTGCTCTGCTTCGGGCTGCTCATGGAAATCCTCACAGCGCTGCGGACGATCGCGCCGATCCGGCTCGTTCGGGCGGCAATGCACCGTGTCGAAGAGGGTGACCTAGACGCCAAGGTTGTCGTTTTCGATGGAACCGAACTCGGAGACCTTCAGGTCGGTTTCAACCGTATGGCCGACGGCCTCCGGGATCGCGAACGCATGCGAGACATCTTTGGGCGGCACGTGGGACGCGCAGTGGCAGAAAAGGCACTCAGCGATCGCGCCGAGCTCGGTGGCGAAGAACGTAACGTTGCTGTTTTCTTCATTGATGTCATCGGTTCTACGACGCTCGCCGCAAACAATCCACCGAAGGAAGTTGTCGCCCTTTTGAATAGATTCTTCGCTGTGATCGTCGAGGAGGTCGACTCCCATGGCGGGTTCATCAACAAATTCGAAGGCGATGCGGCTCTCGCGATCTTCGGTGCTCCTACTGAACTTAACGATCCGGCCGGCTCAGCACTCGCAGCGGCACGTAAGATTATGAACCGACTCAAACGCGAGGTCCCGGACTGTGAGGCGGGAATCGGAGTTGCCTATGGGCGTGCAGTGGCAGGAAACGTAGGGGCCCACGAACGTTTCGAATACACCGTTATTGGCGATCCTGTTAATGAGGCGGCGCGACTTTCCGATCTCTCAAAGAAGGTGCCTGGATGTACCGTTGCATCGCGCGAAACAATTGATGCCGCGAAGAAGTCTGAGGCGAAAAAATGGGCATCCTACGACCGGGTCACATTGCGCGGCAGAAACCGTGAAACTGAACTGGTGATTCCGCAGGAATTCCTCAAAAGCAAAGCAGCCTCAACACCGAGTTAAGGCCGAAAGCAAAAAGACGGGGCGAGTACTCTCGCCCCGTCTTTTCGGGATAATGTCCGGCGGTGTCCTACTCTCCCGCACTCTCGCGTGTGCAGTACCATCGGCGCTGGAGGGCTTAGCTTCCGGGTTCGGGATGGGTCCGGGCGTTTCCCGCTCCGCTATGGCCGCCGTGACAAGCTTTTTTTGTTGTGGCAAGGGGTGGTGTGTTGTTTCAGATGCTGGGTAGTGGTGTGTGCGCGTGTTTGTGTTGTGTTGGGTTGTGTGTAAGTCCTCGGCCGGTTAGTACCAGTCACCTGCACACGTTGCCGTGCTTCCAGTTCTGGCCTATCAACCCCATGGTCTGTGGGGGGCCTTACCCAATCGTGTTGGTGAGAAACCTCATCTTGGAACGGGCTTCCCGCTTAGATGCTTTCAGCGGTTATCCCTTCCGGACGTGGCTAACCAGCCGTGCCCCTGGTGGGACAACTGGCATACCAGAGGTCCGTCCGTCCCGGTCCTCTCGTACTAGGGACAGGTTTCCTCAAGTTTCTTAACGCGCGCGGCGGATAGAGACCGAACTGTCTCACGACGTTCTAAACCCAGCTCGCGTGCCGCTTTAATGGGCGAACAGCCCAACCCTTGGGACCTACTCCAGCCCCAGGATGCGACGAGCCGACATCGAGGTGCCAAACCATCCCGTCGATATGGACTCTTGGGGAAGATCAGCCTGTTATCCCCGGGGTACCTTTTATCCGTTGAGCGACACCCCTTCCACTCGGGGGTGCCGGATCACTAGTCCCGACTTTCGTCCCTGCTCGACATGTACGTCTCACAGTCAAGCTCCCTTGTGCACTTGCACTCAACACCTGATTGCCAACCAGGCTGAGGGAACCTTTGGGCGCCTCCGTTACTTTTTAGGAGGCAACCGCCCCAGTTAAACTACCCACCAGGCACTGTCCCTGAACCCGTTCAGGGTCCGAGGTTAGATGCCCAATCCGGTCAGAGTGGTATTTCAACAACGACTCCGCCCCCACTGGCGTGAGGGTTTCACAGTCTCCCACCTATCCTACACAAACCGAACCAGACACCAATACCAAGCTGCAGTAAAGGTCCCGGGGTCTTTTCGTCCTGCCGCGCGTAACGAGCATCTTTACTCGTAATGCAATTTCACCGAGCCTGTGGTTGAGACAGCAGAGAAGTCGTTACGCCATTCGTGCAGGTCGGAACTTACCCGACAAGGAATTTCGCTACCTTAGGATGGTTATAGTTACCACCGCCGTTTACTGGGGCTTAAATTCTCAGCTTCGCCCTAACGGGCTAACCGGTCCTCTTAACCTTCCAGCACCGGGCAGGCGTCAGTCCGTATACCTCGCCTTGCGGCTTCGCACGGACCTGTGTTTTTAGTAAACAGTCGCTTCTCTCTGGTCTCTGCGACCACCCCCAGCTCCCCACGCAATGGTGGCTCACCGGGCGTGGTCCCCCTTCTCCCGAAGTTACGGGGGCATTTTGCCGAGTTCCTTAACCACAGTTAACTCGAGCGCCTTAGTATTCTCTACCTGACCACCTGTGTCGGTTTGGGGTACGGGCCATGCGGGAACTCGCTAGAGGCTTTTCTCGGCAGCATAGGATCATGGAATCCCCCTCAACGGGGTCGCATCACCTCTCACCCTTGATGGCAGACGGATTTACCTATCCACCGGGCTACAGGCTTACACCAGTATTACCACTGACTGGCCCCACTACCTTCCTGCGTCACCCCATCGCTTGGCTACTACCGGATCAGGTCCCACGCATCCACCCTCACACCCGCCGAAGCGGGACAGAGGGCTTCTGGGTGGTTAGTCTCACCGATTCACCACGGACGCGCCCACACGGGTACGGGAATATCAACCCGTTATCCATCGACTACGCCTGTCGGCCTCGCCTTAGGTCCCGACTCACCCTGGGCGGATTAACCTGCCCCAGGAACCCTTGGTCATCCGGCGGCAGAGTTTCTCACTCTGCTTTCGCTACTCATGCCTGCATTCTCACTCCCACACCCTCCACAACTCGTTCACACGGCTGCTTCCCTGGATGCAGGACGCTCCCCTACCCACCCCAGCCACTGCACACACCCCCAAAGAGGTGTGCGGATGTCATGCTGGAGTGCCGCGGCTTCGGCGGTGTGCTTGAGCCCCGCTACATTATCGGCGCAGGACCACTAGACCAGTGAGCTATTACGCACTCTTTCAAGGGTGGCTGCTTCTAAGCCAACCTCCTGGCTGTCTGAGCGGTCCCACATCCTTTTCCACTTAGCACACGCTTAGGGGCCTTAGCCGGCGATCTGGGCTGTTTCCCTCTCGACCAGCGAACCTTATCGCCCGCAGTCTCACTGCCACGCTCTCACTTACCGGCATTCGGAGTTTGGCTGACGTCAGTAACCTGGTGAGGCCCATCGGCCATCCAGTAGCTCTACCTCCGGCAAGAAACACGTGACGCTGCACCTAAATGCATTTCGGGGAGAACCAGCTATCACGGAGTTTGATTGGCCTTTCACCCCTACCCACAACTCATCCCCTCAGTTTTCAACCTAAGTGGGTTCGGGCCTCCACGACGTCTTACCGACGCTTCACCCTGGCCATGGGTAGATCACTCCGCTTCGGGCCTAGAACATGCCACTGCAACGCCCTATTCAGACTCGCTTTCGCTACGGCTGCCCCTCACGGGTTAACCTCGCGACATGCCACTAACTCGCAGGCTCATTCTTCAAAAGGCACGCCATCACCCCACCCCAAAAGGGGAAGGCTCTGACGGATTGTAAGCGCATGGTTTCAGGTACTATTTCACTCCCCTCCCGGGGTACTTTTCACCATTCCCTCACGGTACTTATCCACTATCGGTCATCAGGGAGTATTCAGGCTTACCGGGTGGTCCCGGCAGATTCACAGCAGATTTCACGGGCCCGCTGCTACTCGGGTACAACGTCACAGACCAGGCATACATTTTCGCGTACGGGACTCTCACCCTCTCCGGCACACCATCCCAAGCGGCTTCCGCTAACACACACACTGGATCTGACTGTCACGGCGGTAACAGAACAACACTGCCCCACAACCCCTCATACGCAACCCCCGCCGGGTATCACACGCACAAGGTTTAGCCACCATCCGCTTTCGCTCGCCACTACTCACGGAATCACTCAATTGTTTTCTCTTCCTGCAGGTACTGAGATGTTTCACTTCCCCGCGTTCCCTCCACACCGTCTATACATTCAACGGCAGGTAACACGACATCACTCGTGCTGGGTTTCCCCATTCGGACACCCTCGGATCACAGCTCGGCTGACAGCTCCCCGAGGCCTATCGCGGCCTCCCACGTCCTTCATCGGCTCCTGATGCCAAGGCATCCACCATGCGCCCTTAAACACTTACAACACAAAAAATCAATCACAAGCAATAAACACTCGTCACACCACTATCCAGCTCTCAAACAACACACACAACCAACACCACCCAGCCACAGACCCCACACACCGTGTGAACATCCACTCCCGCCAGGCACTATCAGCCATGCCCCTGAAAACACCACACCCACACAATCCCCCCACAACAGGAGAGACCAGGCGTGCTGCCTCAGAACCCCAACAGTGTTCCAGCACCCCGCACACAGCGGAGAAATTGTTTGATGATGTCCACCCGGCACGGCCCACAGCCCGTGACACGAACGGTCACGCAAGCCAGGCCGCAATAATTATCTCTAAGAGCAAAGCTCCTTAGAAAGGAGGTGATCCAGCCGCACCTTCCGGTACGGCTACCTTGTTACGACTTCGTCCCAATCGCCGATCCCACCTTCGACCACTCCCTCCCACAAGGGGTTGGGCCATGGGCTTCGGGTGTTACCGACTTTCATGACGTGACGGGCGGTGTGTACAAGGCCCGGGAACGTATTCACCGCAGCGTTGCTGATCTGCGATTACTAGCGACTCCGACTTCACGGGGCCGAGTTGCAGACCCCGATCCGAACTGAGACCGGCTTTAAGGGATTCGCTCCACCTCACGGCATCGCAGCCCTCTGTACCAGCCATTGTAGCATGTGTGAAGCCCTGGACATAAGGGGCATGATGACTTGACGTCATCCCCACCTTCCTCCGAGTTGACCCCGGCAGTCTCTCACGAGTCCCCACCATTACGTGCTGGCAACATGAGACAAGGGTTGCGCTCGTTGCGGGACTTAACCCAACATCTCACGACACGAGCTGACGACAGCCATGCACCACCTGCACACCAGCCACAAGGGAACGCCCATCTCTGGACGCGTCTAGTGCATGTCAAACCCAGGTAAGGTTCTTCGCGTTGCATCGAATTAATCCACATGCTCCGCCGCTTGTGCGGGCCCCCGTCAATTCCTTTGAGTTTTAGCCTTGCGGCCGTACTCCCCAGGCGGGGTACTTAATGCGTTAGCTACGGCACGGATCCCGTGGAAGGAACCCACACCTAGTACCCACCGTTTACGGCGTGGACTACCAGGGTATCTAATCCTGTTCGCTCCCCACGCTTTCGCTCCTCAGCGTCAGTTACTGCCCAGAGACCCGCCTTCGCCACCGGTGTTCCTCCTGATATCTGCGCATTTCACCGCTACACCAGGAATTCCAGTCTCCCCTGCAGTACTCCAGCCTGCCCGTATCGCCTGCACGCCCACTGTTAAGCAGTAGGTTTTCACAGACAACGCGACAAACCACCTACGAGCTCTTTACGCCCAGTAATTCCGGACAACGCTCGCACCCTACGTATTACCGCGGCTGCTGGCACGTAGTTGGCCGGTGCTTCTTCTGCGCCTACCGTCACTCTCGCTTCGTCGGCGCTGAAAGAGGTTTACAACCCGAAGGCCGTCATCCCCCACGCGGCGTCGCTGCATCAGGCTTGCGCCCATTGTGCAATATTCCCCACTGCTGCCTCCCGTAGGAGTCTGGGCCGTGTCTCAGTCCCAGTGTGGCCGGTCGCCCTCTCAGGCCGGCTACCCGTCACCGCCTTGGTAGGCCATTACCCCACCAACAAGCTGATAGGCCGCGGGCCCACCTCACACCGCTACATAGCGCTTTCCACCCACCCCCATGCAGGAGCAGGTCCTATCCGGTATTAGACCCAGTTTCCCGGGCTTATCCCAGAGTGCAAGACAGATCACCCACGTGTTACTCACCCGTTCGCCACTCGTGTACCCCGAAAGGCCTTACCGTTCGACTTGCATGTGTTAAGCACGCCGCCAGCGTTCGTCCTGAGCCAGGATCAAACTCTCCGTTAAAAACCAAACACACCCCAACACCCCACAAAGGAGCACCAGAGCACGATCAGAAAAACAGAGCCAAAAACTGGCAAAAAAAACAAAAACAGACACCCAACCCCGACTAGGGATCTGAATCAGGCATCCAAACAACAGCACCAAAGGACTGTCATCAATCCCGGCACCATCAAACAAAAACCAAAACACTGTTGAGTTCTCAAACAACACACCCCAAGACCCAAACCAAACAGTCCAGACCCCCTCAGGGCACAGCCACCAATCTTAACTCGATTATCGCAGGAGGTCAAACCTGAATCCTGCTTGCGACTTAAGGGTTTTCGCGAGCTCCTGGCCCTCACCGGGCCCGCCGCTCGCTGGCGACGAACAGCTAAGTTACACACCCATTGCACCGAACGCAAACTGGCAGTTGAGCGAGTGGCACGATCATGGTGACGCGCGTCGGACATCGCCCCCGAGCTGCTGCATGTCCTCGATAAACCGCGGGTAGCCACGGTCTATGTGATAGACATCGTGAACCTCGGTCTCCCCATCTGCGACGAGCCCCGCAAGAACCAAGCCAGCACCGGCGCGAATATCCGAAGACCAGACAGGCGCGCTCGACAGCTGCTCGACGCCACGGATGACTGCGTGGTGACCGTCTGTACGTGCATCGGCTCCTAGCCGGACCATCTCCTCGACGAATCTGAAGCGCGCTTCGAACACGTTCTCCGTGATCATGGAAGTTCCATCAGCCACCGCCGCCAGGCCGATAGCCATCGGCTGAAGGTCGGTCGGAAAACCGGGATACGGCAGTGTCGCAAAGTTGACGGCCTTGGGGCGGTCCCGCTGAACCACTCGGAACCACCGCGGACCGTGGGTAATTTCGGCGCCCGCCTCACTCAGCTTGTTCAGCACCAGCTGCATGTGACTAGGCGCGGAACCACGGACGGTGACGTCTCCGCGTGTCATTGCGGCTGCTACGCCCCACGTGGCCGCCACAATCCGGTCGCCGATAACGCGGTGAGTAACTGGCTTCAGCCTGTCGACACCTCTGATAGTCAGCGTGCTCGTGCCCGCCCCCGAGACCTGCGCGCCCATCTGGTTCAGCATCATGCAGAGGTCGACGATTTCAGGTTCTCGCGCCGCGTTGTCCAGAGTCGTCTGCCCCTTGGATAGGACCGCCGCCATCAGGATGTTCTCCGTCGCACCGACAGACGGAAACGCAAGTCTGATGTCCGCGCCACGTAACTCCTGAGCTTCAGCGACCACGCACCCGTGCTCGATCGTGCTCGTTGCCCCCAACAATCGCAGCCCAGCCTGGTGCATATCGAGCGGCCGCGACCCGATCGCATCACCGCCGGGCAGAGCTACGACTGCCCGGTGACAACGAGCGACGAGCGGGCCAAGCACACACACGGAGGCCCGGAACTGTCGTACCGCAGGAAAGTCAGCCTGATACTTCGGCTCTGGTGGCGTCGTGATTCTGACGACGTCGCCCTCAATCGTGACTTCACAACCGAGCCCTCGAAGGACCTCCGCCATGAGAGGAACATCCAGGATGTCAGGACAATTAGTAATTGTTGTGGTGCCCTCAGCAAGTAGCGCGGCTGCCATCAGCTTCAGAACGCTGTTCTTCGCGCCGCCAACAACTACCTCGCCCGAGAGGCGGCCACCGCCGGTCACGAGAAATCGATCACTCACGGTCACCTAGCTTATCGGTCCGGCTGCCGTTGCGCCGGTACGGTGCAGATATGGGTGTACATCTAACGCGAATCTATACGCGAACCGGGGATGACGGAACTACCGGCCTGAGTGACTTCAGCCGCGTTCCAAAAACCGCGCCGCGCATCACAGCTTATGCGGATACGGATGAAACAAATGCCGCAATCGGAGTCGCCATCGCACTGGGCAACCCGCCTCAGGAGATTCGAGACGTTCTTGAGGTCATACAAAACGATCTTTTCGATCTTGGCGCCGATCTCTCGACTCCGAAATCAGAGAATCCGAAATATCCGCCGTTGCGGATCACCGAGGAGTACGTGACCCGGCTCGAGGGATGGTGCGATCGTTTCAACGAGTCGCTGCCTCCGCTGACATCGTTCGTCCTCCCAGGAGGCTCACCGCTATCAGCACTCCTGCATGTCGCACGAACCGTTGCCCGTCGAGCGGAGCGATCCTCGTGGTTGCTGATTGAGTCGGAGGGTGAAGCGGCTGCGCCGCTGCCCGCGAAGTACCTGAATCGGCTCTCAGACCTGCTCTTCATACTCAGCCGCGTCACAAACACCAGCGGCGATGTGCTCTGGCGCCCGGCTGGTGACCGATCACCTGAGCCTGCGGAGAGAAGCCCTGAGTCATGAATTCCAGCGACTGCGCCGCCGTGCGCGGCGTGGTGGTCTGGATTCAATCCAGGCGAGAAACGCAGTGAGCGCACCCCGCTCGAAACCGAACTCATAGTGAGTCCCGCCCGCGCGGACCCCGACGATCGTCACGCCGGGGTCCATGAGGTCGAGCTCTCCCCCGTCCGGCCGACGACGCGACTCGATCTCCGCGGTCTGACGGTTCAGACGCACGCTGGGGCCCGGGATCAATCGTGAAAGCCGGTAAAAGTCGAGGGATTCGTCGCGGTAGCGGATGACTCCATGCCGCCAGCCCTCCGACTTAGCGGAAGGGAGGATCCGGACGACCGCCGATGTTCCTCCACTGCGCAATTCAACGATGCGAATAAGAAAAACCGCGGTGAAGGCGGCTAGCAGGACAAGCAGAATGATCAGGAGAATCATTCCACCGTCCACTAGACGAACATCCTCACTCGCGGTTTTACTTGGTTATCTCTAGCGGCCCATTGCTGCCGCTACTGGCGTTCCACGGCTCGGAGGCGGCCACGTGCACGTGCTGCAGCCTCCTCGTCATCCCCTGCTTCATCGAGCGTCCGCCTGACGGCATCAACATCGATATCCTTTGCCCACTCGGCTGACTCAGCCAGGACGGTCACCGAGCGTGCGGTGATAGAGATGAACCCTCCATCGACTGCCGCGACCATACGCTCTCCATCCGACGTCGTGATCGCCACGACACCGCCTTCGATGAGCTGACCGAGCACAGGCTCGTGGCCAGGCATGACGCCGATCTCACCCTCGGTTGTCTGCGCGACCACCATCGTTGCGGTTCCGGACCATAGTCGCTCTTCGACAGCAACGAGTTCAACTGCCATCTCAGCCACAGCAGATCACTTCCCAGCTAGCTTGTTCGCTGCCTTCTCGACGTCATCGAGGCCACCGCAGCTGCTGAACGCCTGCTCCGGAAGGTGGTCGAATTCGCCCTTGCAGACACGGTCGAACGCCTCGATGGTGTCGGTGAGAGCCACAACAGATCCAGGCTCGCCGGTGAACTTCTCAGCGACGATGAAGTTCTGGCCGAGGAATTTCTGCAGGCGGCGTGCACGACCGACGACGATCTTGTCTTCTTCTGAGAGCTCGTCCATGCCGAGGATGGCGATGATGTCCTGCAGTTCCTTGTACTTCTGGAGGATCTGCTTGACTTCGTTCGCCACGCGGAAGTGCTCGGCTCCGACGATTGTCGGCTCGAGGATGCGGGAGGTCGAGGTCAGGGGGTCCACAGCTGGGTAAATACCCATCTGCGAGATTGGCCGCGAAAGCTCGGTCGTCGCATCCAGGTGGGCGAATGTCGTCGCAGGTGCTGGGTCGGTGTAGTCGTCAGCAGGCACGTAAATCGCCTGCATCGACGTAATCGATCGCCCACGAGTCGACGTGATGCGTTCCTGAAGCTCACCCATCTCATCGGCGAGCGTGGGCTGGTAACCCACTGCGGAAGGCATACGCCCGAGCAGGGTCGATACCTCTGAGCCCGCCTGCGTGAAACGGAAGATGTTGTCGATGAACAGGAGCACGTCCTGCTTCTGAACATCGCGGAAGTACTCAGCCATCGTCAGCGCGGACAGCGCGACACGCATACGCGTTCCGGGCGGCTCGTCCATCTGACCGAACACTAGCGCGGTGTCCTGTAGGACGCCCATTTCCTCCATCTCGAGATGGAGGTCAGTTCCCTCACGGGTGCGCTCACCGACACCAGCGAACACCGAGGTACCTGAGAACTCCCGCGCGATACGGGTGATCATCTCCTGGATAAGCACGGTTTTGCCGACACCGGCACCACCGAACAGGCCGATCTTTCCACCCTTCACGTACGGCGTGAGAAGGTCGATGACCTTGATACCGGTTTCGAGGATCTCGGTCTTACCTTCAAGGGTGTCGAAAGCGGGCGCCTTGCGGTGGATACCCCACTGCTCCCCGTCACGTCCTGTGCCGGGCGCGTCGAGGCAGTCACCCAGTGCGTTGAAGACGTGACCCTTCACGACGTCGCCGACGGGAACGGAAATGGGTTTACCCGTGTCCTCGACTGGGGTGCCACGGACGAGACCGTCGGTCGGTTGCATCGAGATGGTGCGCACAAGGTTGTCACCGAGGTGCTGCGCAACCTCAAGCGTCAGGGTTTTCGCTACTGCTTTTAGCGTGATTTCGGCGTGGAGCGCGTTGAAAAGCTCAGGTACCGATCCACGCGGGAATTCAACGTCGACCACGGGGCCGATGACGCGAACGACGCGGCCATGGCTGGTCGACGAACCATTCTGTGAGGTTTCAGTTACTGCGGCGGTCATCTGGATCAGTCACTTCCTGCACTCGAGGCCAACGCGTTCGCGCCGCCGACGATTTCGCTGATTTCCTGGGTAATCATGGCCTGTCGGGCCTGGTTCATTTGCCGGGTCAAGGAGTTCGCGAGTTCGTTCGCGTTATCCGTTGCCGACTTCATCGCGGTGCGGCGAGCTGCAGACTCCGACGCAGCAGCCTCGAGAAGCGCCGCATAGATTCGCGTGCTGACGTACTTCGGCAGGATCTCAGCAAGAAGTGAGTCTGCATCCGGCTCAAAGCTCCACGCAGCTACCGGCGCATCTGCATCCGGAGCGCTGCTGAGCATGTCCTCACCGAGTTTGAGTTCCTCTTCCTCGATGTCGATTTCAATCGGCGCCATCCGGCGCACTAGCGGCTTCTGGCTCAGCATCGACTGGAACTTGGTGAAGACGATATGCAACTCGTCGACACCCTCGACGGTGCCTTCACCGTTTGGTGCGTCGACATGATTGCCCGACCCGGCCATAAAGAGTTCGACCAGATGCGTGCTCGCCGGCGACGCATCCGAATAGCTCGGCTGCTGCGAAAAGCCTGTCCAGGAGCCCGCGACGTCACGCCCTCTGAATGTGTAGTAAATCAGCCCTTTGTTGCCGAGGACGTAGAGCACTACGTCCCGGTTCTGGCTGTGGAGCAGCTGAATCAATTCCTCAGCTTCGCGAAGGACGTTGGAGTTGTACGCGCCACACATTCCGCGATCGCTGGTGACCACAAGTACAGCGGCACGCTGCGGATTCTCGCGTTCGCTGAGGAGCGGGTGATCCAGAGACCGAGACGCCGTGGTCAGCTCGCCGATAACTTTGGTGATTTCCTCAGCATAGGGCGTGTGCTGTTCAACTCGAGCCTGAGCTTTCACGATCCGTGAGGTCGCGATCAGCTCCTGCGCTTTGGTGATTTTCTTCGTCGAGTTGACGGTTTTGATGCGCGAGCGCAGTTCCCTCAAGCTTCCCATAGGTCAGTCACGCCCCTTCATAGCTCTCGATTACGCCGGTTACCACACTCACCGGCGAACCTTTCGCTTGACTTTGAGCTGCTCATGGTCAACTTCACTCTCATCGAGTGCTTCAGCTTCAGGCTCGTTGACTACACGGCTACCGTCGGACGCGATGAACCCCTGCTTGAACTTCTCAACTGCCTCGAGAAGAGTTTCCGATGCCTCATCGGACAATGCCTTGCCGCCCTCGATCGACTCGAATGCGCTCTTGGCATTTCGGTGCAGATCCTCGAGCATTTCCGAGTCGAACCGGCGGATGTCGCCAACGGGCACGCTGTCGTACACGCCCTGGCCTGCGAGGTAGATCGTGACGATCTGATCTTCGACAGAGACAGGAGCGAATTGATCCTGCTTCAACAGCTCCACGAGACGCTGGCCGCGTTCGAGCTGGGATCGGGACGCCGCATCAAGATCGGAGGCGAATGCCGCGAACGACTCTAGCTCGCGGTACTGGGCAAGTTCGAGCCGCAATGTACCGGAGACCTTCTTCATGCCCTTGGTCTGCGCGGCACCACCAACTCGGGACACCGAGATACCCACGTTGATAGCAGGGCGGATGCCCTTGTTGAACAAGTCTGACTCGAGGAAGACCTGGCCGTCAGTAATCGAGATGACGTTGGTCGGGATGTACGCCGAGACATCGTTCGCCTTGGTTTCAATGATCGGAAGACCCGTCATCGAACCAGCGCCCAATTCATCCGAGAGTTTTGCGCAGCGCTCGAGGAGGCGCGAGTGCAGGTAGAACACGTCGCCTGGGTAGGCTTCGCGACCCGGCGGGCGACGGAGGAGAAGCGAGATGGCGCGGTAGGCCTCAGCCTGCTTGGTGAGATCGTCAAAAACGATCAGAACGTGCTTGCCTTGATACATCCAGTGCTGCCCGATGGCGGAACCGGTGTACGGCGCGAGCCATTTGTAACCAGCGGAATCGGACGCGGGTGCGGCGACGATCGTGGTGTATTCCATCGCACCGTGCTCGTCGAGAGCGCTCTTGATGCCCGCGATGGTCGATCCCTTCTGACCGATCGCGACGTAGATGCAACGCACCTGCTTGGTGGAGTCGCCCGACTCCCAGTTGGCCTTCTGGTTCAGGATCGCGTCAACGCAGACCGCGGTCTTGCCCGTCTTGCGGTCACCAATGATGAGCTGACGCTGCCCACGCCCGATTGGGGTCATCGCGTCGACAGCTTTAAGACCCGTCTGGAGCGGCTCGTGAACAGGCTGACGCTCCAGTACCGAAGCGGCCTGCAGCTCAAGCGCGCGAGTCTCTGATGATTCGATGTCGCCTAGGCCATCAATCGGCGCACCGAGGGGGTCAACAACGCGGCCGAGGAAGCCGTCGCCAACGGGAACCGAGAGAACGTCTCCGGTCCGCTTGACTTCCTGGCCCTCCTGGATTTTCTCGAAGTCACCGAGAATCACCGCACCGATTTCACGGTCTTCAAGGTTAAGGGCCACACCCAGGACGCCGCCCGCAAACTCCAGGAGCTCGTTTGACATCGCCGACGGAAGTCCGGAGACGTGAGCAATGCCGTCGCTCGCGTCAACGACAAGTCCAACCTCCTCGCGAGAGGACTCCGGTGTAAAGCTCGCGGTGTAATTCTCGATCGCGCTACGGATCTCGTCGGAGGAGATCGTCAGCTCCGCCATGTTCTTCCTGCTCTCGGTAGTCTGTGGGTTACCGACCACGGTAACCGTTGTTCACTAGGTTCTTCAGCTGCGCCAAGCTGTCCCGGCGCTATCTCGGCATTGTCTGCTGCTACTTGAGGGCCTTGCGTAGTTCCGCCAAACGGCCGGATGCACTACCGTCAATCACTTCGTCACCTACGCGTACCACGAGACCGCTCAGCAATTCAGGATCGACCTCCACATGCACAGCGATTGATTTCCCGTAGATCCGGTCCAGTGCCGTGGCGAGCCGCTCCTTCTGACTATCCGAGAGAGCAACCGCACTGCGCACATAGGCGACAGCACGCTCACGCTGTTCCGCAGCCAGCGAAGCTACCGCGGCGAACTCATCGGCAGGTGCACGGCGTGCGCGGGCAACCGCTTGAACCGCGAGGGCCTCAGTGATCGCCGTAGCCTTCCCATAAAGCAGCTTCTTCAAGAGCTCGGCGGTGGCTGATGCGGGCCGTGAACGGTCCGACAGTGCCTGCTCGAGTTCTGGGCTAGCCGCTGTGATCCGGCTCAGCCGGAAAGTCTCGTCCTCTACCGTCTCCAGCTGATCCTGGTCGGCCGCCGCACGCAGGTACGCGATACGGCCGACGTGAACCAAGGAGTTCACCAGATCTGAAGGAGCGGACCAGTTTTGCGCGACCGCAGTCTTCAGTGTGGCGAGTGCTGGCGCAGAGACTTTGCCGGAGAAGAGTTCATCAGCGAGCGCGGAACGCCTCGATGCGGACGCGGAGGCATCCGCGACGGCCATCCGAACGGTGCGGTTCTCATCGAGCAGATTCACCACGGAGAACAAATCTGCCCCCGCCTCGGCCGCTGCATCAGCCGAGCCCGCTTGGCTCAGTGCGTCGACTAGCTCCGCCCGAGTCTTTGCGAGCGCCTCACGACTCGCTGCGTACATGGTGCTCACTTTCCTGTTGCTGAGTCTGCGCCGATTGCGTCGAGTTCGCTGAGGAAACGGTCTACTGTCGCGGCGCGCTTAGCGTCATCGGCAACAGAGTCACCGATGATCTTCTCGGCGAGGTCCACCGCTGTGCGCCCCAGGTCCGTCCGAAGATCAGCAACAATGTGCTGCCGGTGCGCCTCCAGCTGCGTCTGACCATTAGCGACGATCCGGTCCGATTCAGTTTGAGCCTGAACCTTCATCTCGTCGATGATCTGCTGGCCCTGATTGCGAGCTTCCTCGCGGATCTTTGCGGCTTCAGCACGAGATTCCGCGAGCTGCGCGCGGTACTGCTCAAGCGCGTGCTTAGCTTCAGCTTGCAGCTCCTCCGCCCGCTTGATACCGCCCTCGATCTCTTCTGTGCGCCGTTCAAGGACGTCCCTGAACTTCGGGATCACGAACTTCCAGAAGACAAGGCCGACGATCGACAGCGCAACAATCGACCAGACAATGTCGTACACCGCAGGAACGAGGGGATTCTGTTCCTCTGCGGCGAGAATGGCGATCGATGCGTCCATGATCAGAAGATGAAGCCGGCGACGAGACCGATGAGCGCGAGGGCCTCAGTGAAGGCGATACCGAGGAACATCAGCGTGCGCAGCTGGCCGGCCATCTCGGGCTGACGAGCGATGCCCTCAATTGCCTTGCCGACGACGATGCCCACGCCGATGCCTGGGCCGATAGCCGCAAGACCGTAGCCGATCGCACCATAGCCGGAGCCGGTGACCTCTTGCGCTTCCTGCGCCAGGATCGCGATGCTGCTCATGTGTTTCGTTCCCTTTCTGTTGGCCCGTTCCGGGTAATCGGCCGGGTCAGGTCTTTGTGTATCAGATGGGTGGTGGTAGTTCGTGTTGTTTCAGTGGGTCAAGTCGCCGTGTCCACCTGCGGAGCTAGTGTTCCTCTGCGTGCAGCGCCAAGTCGATGTAAACGCATGTCAGCATCGCGAAGATGTACGCCTGGAGGAACATGACGAGCAGTTCAAAGAATGTGAAGGCGACGCCCCCGATTAGGGATGCCAGTCCGAACGGACGCAACCAGAGCTCGGGAGCTCCAGGGCCCGTTGCGGTGAAGAACCACCATGTCGCACTGAAGAAGAGCACCAGCATGATGTGACCTGCGAGCATCGCGACCATCAAACGGACGGTGAGCGTGAAAGGCCGCAGGACGAACGTCGAGACGAACTCGATCGGAATCAGCAGAATGTGGAGTGCCTTCGGAACGCCTGGGACAACGATGCTGGCCTTGACGTAGCGGAAGAACCCGTATTTCGAGATTCCAACGTAGTTGAACACGATGTAGGCAAGGGCCGCCAGGACGATCGGCATACCGATGCGGGCGTTCGACGAAATGTTAAGGAACGGAATAACACCCGTCAGGTTCAACCCCAGGACAAGGAAGAAGATAGTGGCAATCAGCGGGAAGAATCGCCTTCCCTGCGTCTTGCCGAGAATCTCCTCCGCGATGTGGATGCGCACAAAATCGAGGAAGATTTCCGCGACGTTCTGCACACCGCGGGGAACAATCTGAGGGTTGCGCAGCGCCATCGCGAAGAACAATGCGAGGAGCGTCGCCACAACGATCCGGATCAGCATCAAGCGGTCGAGTTCGAAAGGTGTGCCCTCGAAAAGCAGGGCGGGCGGAAAGAAGTCTTTCAGCGACGGTGGGCTGAAAGTACCGGCAGCCAGATTCATGACGCTCAGCGGTCTCTTCCGTTGTTCGGCCGCAGAAAACCCGCGGCATGATCGGGCACGAACGATCTCGCAAGCCTGGGTGCACCTACTCAGCACACCACTGGGCCCGGCGTCTCACACGAAGTAGGCCTGTGGGCCCACCCCTCATGCTCGGCGCCTGCAGGACACGGCGATCGGGCGGCATGTCTGTTTCCGCCGTGAAGCCGGTCTTGCTAGTCGGTGACGATATCAACTTCTCTACGACATTGTGTAGGCAGGGGGAAGTCTGTATCGATAAACTACAGGTTGTAGTACTACTTCTCGTCGTGATTTGTGGGTGAAGTCACATCTTCAGCGCCCGGGCTGACGTAAGGAACGCGCTGCTTGAGGACCCCGTACGTCTCTGCTCCAAGCACCAGCAGCAGCGCAGCGATGACAACTACAGCAAGTGCTGGCTGGCTATAAAACGTCATATTCGCCAGCGAGGCGAAAACTATCAGCGCGAGCAGCATCTTCAGCGCCCACCCACCAAGAATGACAGCACCCGCCGTCATCGCGTTGAAACGCGCCGAGAAGAGCACGCTCAGCGCAGTGAAGAGAATGAAGCCACCCCCCACCGCGGAGCCGATGAGTGCTCCCCAGAGCCCCGGAAGACCAGCAAGGAGGTACGAAACCACGGAACCGACGATCGCCAGCGTGATCAGCCCGATTACGCCGTAGCGCACTGCGGCCCGCAGTGGTGCTACAGGATCATCGGGCGGGGCCAGCCGCAATCGTGCTGGGACTTCATCCTTCATCCCGCTCGCCTCTTCTGGTTCCGAGAAGGTGGAATTGCCTGAACCATTTGTCGGGGTGCTCACGGTGAACCAGCCTAACGGGCACCACCGACAAAATCAGAAACGACGTCCTGACCGGCTGAAACGCGGGACCATAGTGATGACCAAAGCCAGGACAGCACCAGCAATGAATACCGGCAGCACGATGCGGCGATCGATGAGCGCACCGCCGACGGCTCCGAAAGCGAGGAGTGCTACCCACCCATAGATCACCAGTACCACTCGCCTGTGAGAGTGTCCGATCTCGAGCAGACGGTGATGCAGGTGCATCTTGTCCGGACTGAATGGGCTCCGCCCGGCCCGAGTCCGGCGTATCACCGCGAGCAACAAGTCAAGCAACGGAATGAACATGACCGCCACAACCACGAGGATGGGGGCTAGCAGCCCAAGCAAGTCACGCGGGCCGTAAAGATCGAGGCTGATCTTGCCGGATGCGCTGGTCGATACTGCCGCGAGCATGAGCCCGATCAGCATCGATCCTGAATCGCCCATGAAGATCCGTGCGGGCTGAAAATTGTGCGGCAGGAAACCCAGGCAAGCACCCGCTAACGCGGCGGCCAGCATCGCCGGCGGGTACACACTGACATCGCCGCCCTGATCAAACAGCATCCCGACCGAGAAGGCGCATATGGCGAGGGCTGCGATCAGCCCAAGCCCCGCCGCGAGTCCGTCCAATCCATCTACGAAGTTCATGGCGTTGACCATCAGCACTGTAAGAAAAACGGTGAGGCCAGCAGCTTGGAGCTGGTCCAGAATGACGGTCGTACCATCTCCGAACGGCAAATAGAGGACGTACCAAGAAACGCCGAAGATGACGAGGACACCACCTGCGGTTACCTGGCCCATGAATTTCGTAAGAGCATCGAGGCCCCAGCGGTCATCGATCATCCCGACAACCACGATCACCGCACCAGCGATTACGGCCGCCTGAATGTCGGTGGTGTATTCGAAGCCGCGCGTCAAGGCCGGCAATTGCTGTGCGAGGTACATCGCGGCGACAATGCCGAGAAACATGCCCACGCCGCCCATACGGGGCGTGGGTGCGACATGGACGTCACGATCGCGGGGGTAGGCGACCGCACCACCGCGCGTGGCGAGCACTCGTATGAGACCTGTACCCAGGAAGGTCACGATTGCGGCTGTGAGGCAGATCAGCATGAGCTCGCGGATGGGCACGCCAGCGCCACCACCTGGCTGCGCAAGGATGTCAATCACGGGATCAGTGGCGCTCACGTTCACAGACGCTACCGTGAAGCATCAGAAGATCATGCCCCGCCACGGGCGTAAGCGGGCTTGGCTGTCACAACCTCCCCCACTTCATCAGCAATTTCAGCAAGAATTGCGTTTCCGCGCTTCGTGCCCCGTTCAGCTGTGACAGCACGCGCAATGAGTCCGCCGATCCGGTCCATCTCGCCGGGGCCAAAGCCCTGGGTTGCGATCGCTGCAGTTCCGACTCGAATTCCTGAAGGTGTCCGCGGTGGCATCGCGTCGAACGGGATCGCATTCTTGGTCAGCAATATCCGGGCGGCAGCGCAGCGACGCTCGGCATCGGCGCCGTTAACGCCGGTTGGACTCAGATCTAGTACGGCCAGGTGGGTATCGGTGCCACCAGTCACCGCACGCATACCGTTGTCTTCGAGAGCCTTTGCTAGCGCTCCCGCATTACTGACTGTTCTCCGTGCGTACTCCGCAAATTCCTCTGAAGCGGCTTCCTTGAAAGCAACTGCTTTGGCAGCAATCGAGTGCATCATGGGACCGCCCTGGCTAAATGGGAACACCGCGCGGTCAATTGCCTTGGCATGCTCATCCCTGCACAGAATCAGCCCACCACGAGGACCACGGAGCGTCTTGTGGGTAGTCGCTGTCACCACGTCCGCGTATGGGAGTGGAGAGGGAATCGCCTGGCCTGCTACCAGCCCCATGAAGTGCGCCGCGTCAACCCAGAGAATCGCGTCGATCTCGTCCGCGATCTCACGGAAGATCCGGTAATCGATGAGTCGTGAGTACGCCGTGCCACCACACAGAATGATTCGCGGCCTGTGCAGGCGCGCCAGATCCCGGACTTCGTCGTAGTCGATGAGTTCTGTGTCCTTGCGCAGCCGGTACGGAATCGGCGTAAACCACCGCCCGGAAAAGTTCACGCGCGACCCGTGCGTCAGATGTCCTCCATGCGACAAACTGAGCGCCATCACCGGGTCATCAGGCTGCGCGAAGGCTGCATACGCGGCTAGATTTGCGCTGCTGCCCGAATGCGGCTGCACGTTGGCGTGTTCTGCGCCGAACAGATCTTTTGCCCTTTCGGCTGCGAGATATTCCGCTTGGTCCGCGAATTCGCAGCCCGGGTAGAAGCGCCGCCCGGGATACCCTTCTGCATACTTGTTCGCCAGGGTTGAGCCAAGCGCCGCCAAAACTGCGGGGCTGGTGAAGTTCTCACTCGCGATTAATTGCAGACCATCGCGCTGCCGGCCGAGTTCGCCGAGCAGGATGTCAGCTATCGCGGGGTCGGATTGCTCCAGCGACTCCCAGTCCGGGCCCCAGAAAGGTGTATTCACAGCCACGATCCTTTCATCGCTCAGGAGGCAGGCAGGACCAATTCGTCTGGTTGCATGCCTAGGACCTCGGCTATCGCGCCCAACTGGACTGCTCCCTCCCGAAGCACTCGCGGCGTTTCGCCCGTCAAGTCGACGATGGTGGACGCAACTCCAAACTGACTTTCGCCGCCGTCGAGATAAACCGCAACCGAATCGCCAAGCTGGGCCTCAGCATCAGCCGCACTCGTCGCGGGCGGGTGCCCCGACTTATTCGCACTGGAAACGCCCATTGGTCCGACCTCGCGCAGGACCTCAAGCGCGATCGGATGGAGCGGCATTCGCAGCATCACAGTTCCTCGGGTATAGCCGAGATCCCAGGACAGTGATGGCGCATGCTCAACGACAATGCTGAGACCTCCGGGCCAGAAGGCCTCCACCAACGCCCGTATTCGCGTCGGGACCGACAGCACGAGTCCGTCGATTGTGGTCCAGGACCCGACCAGAACAGGAACGGGCATCTCCCGGCCTCTGCCCTTCGCCGCCAGAAGTGCACCAACGGCATGCGAATCGAACGCGTCGCAGCCAATGCCGTACACAGTGTCCGTGGGCAGTACGACCAGCCTTCCCGCTCTCACGGCCTGAACGGCGGCGGCGACACCAGTCGCCCTCGATTCACTGCTAGTGCAGTCGTAAACAGTGCTCACGTTTCAATCCTGTCATCGCTTCGCGCCAGCATTGCGAGCACCCCGCATCGTGTCCCGTACTGCGCCAGACCTCCGGCTTCGCTCATATCCGCATGGCGGTTACGAAACGCGGCTTCCCAGCGAGGTCGGGGTGCTCGACAACGTCCGAGAAGCCACCGTGCCCCTCGAGGATCGCGCGCACGCCCGCACCATTCGAATCGTCGTGTTCGATCCCGACAGCTCCCCCACTACGCAGCAGCCGGGCAACATTGGCGACCATAGGCCTGATGACATCCAGGCCGTCCGGCCCTGCAAAAACCGCAACTGGTGGCTCGAAATCAGCGACCTCAGCGGTCACACTTGCCGCTGAGGGCACGTACGGCGGATTCGCAACGATCACATCGATGCCGCCCGTGTACTCCTTCAGGAGCGATGAATCAGTGACATCTCCTTCATATACGGTGATGGCGCTATCGCCCGCGGCTTCCCGCAACTGCCGATTGCGTTGCAGCCACTCCAGCGCTACCGGGTCTATCTCGATTGCGTGAACGTCAGCATCCGGCCTTGCGTGAGCGATTGCGAGTGCAAGCGCTCCGGTACCGCTGCACAGGTCGATGACACGGGGCGGATGGGCCCCACACGCCTCGAGTGATGCTAGAGCCCAGCCAAGCAGAAGTTCGGTCTCTGGCCGGGGAATGAAAACACCCGGGCCCACGGCCAGGTCGATCTCCCCCATCGCGGCAACGCCGGTGATGTATTGGAGCGGCTCACGTCTAGCCCTGCGCGCGATCAAGTTATCGAAGTCTTCCGCCTGACCATCTGAGAAAAATGGAGTCAGCCCAAGTCTCGTTCTCTCAACACCGAGCACATGCGCGGCGATGAGCTCAGCATCCGCGGCCGGGCTCGGCACAGCCGCATCGTTCAGGACCTGGATCGCATCACGCAGCGATGCGCGCAAAGACTGTCGAGTCACCCCAATAGGTTCCCATGAGAATCGGGTCGATAACGGAACTGCGTGACTATGCCCGCAAATGTCCGCTTCGACTAGCCTGAATTTGTCGCACTCCCTGGAGGAATCACCATGAAACGCACCACTATCCGCAGACCAGCGGTACGCCCAGCAATCGCTATCGCGGCTGCAGGGGCACTCGCCGTAGCCGCCCCCATCGCGGCGCAGGCAAAGCCTTTCGACACACCGCCAAACCCGGTGTTCTGCTCCGGCGGAATCGCCGCGCCACACAGCTACGTACAAGCTGACGACAACAACTTGCCACCGGAACTCATCGCGTACGTCATCAACGAGCGGGGCGGCCCAGGAGCAATGGTTTCCTGGCTGAATCTCAGCCAGCTGGAGACTGGAAATCTACTGTTCGGCACCGAGGATCTCGAGCCTACAGAACTAGACGAAGATTTCGTGCGCCCCATCACACTGGTAGAGACAGGCGCGGGGACGGTCGTATCCGCTATGTACGGTCTCTACGAGAACGCGCGTGGTGAGCTATGCCTGCTGCTCCCGGGCGTCACAACGGACCAGGTTCCCTCGGCACCTGCCGCCCAAACGGCCCCATAACTGCTGCGGGGAGCCTCTCGGCCCTCACCACTCTGACCCCAGAAATCTCAGCTCTACTCCGCTTGCAGGCGCGCTTGCCGATCAGCTTCGGCGAGCGCGTCGAGCATGGGGTCAAGCTCGCCGCCGAGAACGGCATCGAGGTTATGCGCTTTGAAACCGATCCGGTGATCAGCAATCCGGTTCTCCGGGAAGTTGTACGTTCTGATCCGCTCCGACCGGTCCACCGTTCTGACCTGACTTCTGCGGCCCGCCGACGCCTCCGCTTCAGCTTCATCCTCAGCGATGGCCTGCAGTCTGGCAGCGAGGACCTGCATCGCACGCGCCTTGTTCTGCAACTGCGAACGCTCATTCTGACAGCTCACGACTATCCCCGTCGGCAGGTGCGTGATCCGCACCGCGGAGTCGGTGGTATTAACGCCCTGACCACCTTTTCCTGACGACCGAAACACATCAATTCTCAGATCGTTGTCGTCGATCTGAACTTCTTCAGCTTCCTCGGATTCGGGGAACACATACACCCCAGCAGCCGAGGTGTGAATGCGGCCCTGCGATTCGGTCACCGGGACGCGCTGCACGCGATGCACTCCCCCTTCGAACTTCAGGCGAGCCCACACGCCTTCAGGGCCATCGTCACGCGATTTGAGAGAGATAGTCGCATCCTTGTAGCCGCCCAAATCCGAAATGACAGAGTCAAGAATCTCCGCCTTCCAGCCGCGACGTTCCGCGTATCGCACGTACATACGCGCGAGGTCAGCCGCGAAGAGTGCGGACTCCTCGCCGCCCTCACCGGACTTAACCTCGAGGACCACGTCATCACCGTCATGCGGATCGCGCGGGGCCAGGAGATTCGTAAGGGTGAGGTCCAGGTCCGCTACCTCGGTCTCCAGCGCGGCCACGTCGCCAGCAAACGAAGCATCATCTTCAGCAAGCTCTTTGGCGACCGCAAGGTCTTCGCGCGCGGCCTTCAGCTTCCGGTACGTCGCCATTATCGGGGAAAGCTGCGCGAACCGTTTACCGGCTTTTCGCGCAGCCGCGGGATCCGCGTGCAGTTCGGGATCCGCGAGTTGCTGCTCTAAGCCCGCGTACTCCGCAAGTAGATCGTCAATTGCGGACGGACTGTCCATGGTGGCCTTCTCCCTCGACAATGTGAATAAAGAAAACGCCCGGCCTGCACCTGACGTACAGAACGGGCGTTCACTCTCAAGCTACTGCGCGGCAGCACCCTTGCGCTGACGCTTGCCATACCGGGCCTCGAACCGTGCCACGCGGCCGCCGGTGTCGAGAATCTTCTGCTTGCCGGTGTAGAACGGGTGGCACTGCGAGCAAACCTCGACGCTGATGCGCCCGTTTGTCGCCGCGCTGCGCGTTTCAAACGAATTGCCGCAGCCGCAGACCACTGTCGTAGCGACGTAGTCGGGGTGAATGTCCTTCTTCATGTCCTCTTCCTTTGCTGGTCGCCGGGTCGCCCATCCCACGATGGACGTGAACCGGTACCTCAGTAGCCGCTCAAGTATGCCAGAAGCAGCATGCTTTACCGCAACTCCACTCTGCCCCGCGCTATTCCCGGGGCAGAGTGAGGTCACCGCAGTTAGTCCTCGCCCATCGCGCCCGGCGCAGTCTTTGCGACCTGCATCAGGAATTCGAGGTTGCTCTTCGACTTCTTCAACCGGTCGATGAGCAGATCGATCGCCTGGTGGGAGTCGAGTCCGGAGAGCACCCGCCGCAGTTTGTGCAGCACCGCGAACTCATCGGGGTTCAACAGCAGATCATCTCGGCGAGTACCCGACGGAATAACGTCTACTGCAGGGAATACGCGTCGCTCAGCGATCCGCCGATCGAGTTTGAGCTCAGCGTTTCCGGTGCCCTTGAATTCTTCGAAGATCACCGTGTCGCCCTGTGAGCCGGTTTCCACCATCGCCGTGGCGATGATCGTCAGCGACCCACCTTCCTCGATGTTCCGGGCCGCGCCGAGGAATCGCTTGGGCGGATACAGTGCCGTCGAATCGACACCGCCGGACAGGATGCGCCCTGATGCCGGCGAAGAGTTGTTGTACGCACGGCCAAGGCGAGTGATCGAGTCAAGAAGGACAACGACGTCCTTGCCAATCTCGACGAGCCGCTTAGCGCGCTCAATCGCAAGCTCAGCGACCGATGTGTGGTCTGACGGCGGGCGGTCGAACGTCGACGAGATGACTTCGCCACGGACGGATCGCTGCATGTCCGTGACTTCTTCAGGCCGCTCGTCAACGAGAACCACCATCAGGTAGCACTCGGGATTGTTCACTGCAATTGCGTTGGACACGTCCTGCAGAATCGTCGTCTTACCGGCTTTGGGCGGACTGACGATGAGCGCACGCTGTCCCTTGCCAATTGGCATGATCAGATCGATCACACGTGTGGTGAGGACGTTCGGAGTGGTCTCGAGACGTAGCCGCTCATTCGGGTAGAGCGGTGTGAGCTTCCCGAAGTCAGGTCGTTTCCGCGCCTGCTCGGGTGCAACACCGTTGATAGTGTCAAGACGCACCAGCGGGTTGAACTTCTGTCGCTGATTAGTCTGCTCACCCTCTTTCGGCACACGTACCGCACCGGTGATTGCGTCGCCGCGACGCAATCCATTCTTACGAACCATGTTCATGGACACATAAACATCGTTCGGCCCGGCGAGATATCCGGACGTTCGAACGAAAGCGTAATTGTCGAGGACATCGAGGATGCCTGCAACAGGCTGCAGGACGTCATCCTCGCGAACATCGGTATCCGCGTTGTCACTGCCACCGCGGTCACGGTTGCGCCGACGCTCCCGGAACCTGCGGCCGCGGCGCCCTCGGCCCGACTCGTCATCATCCGACTGATCACGCGGCCCGGATCGCTGCCCGTCACCGCCGGAACGCGTATCCTGCTCGGTTTCCTGCGACTTGCGCCGATCGTCACCGCGATCGCTGGATTCACCGGCGTCCTTCGAGCCCTGTGACTCCCGCGCGGGCGCTGAACGCCCGCGTTCACGAGTCTCACGAGGCGCTTCGTCCGCTTTGTCTGCCTGCGCCGTTTCCACGTCACCGGCGGCTTTGCGAGTGCCACCCCGTCGTTGACGGCGGCGCGGGCCTTCGGCTTCTGCGTCGGCGCCTGGCGCCGGCTGGTCAGCCGACGTGCTTGGAGCAGCGGCCTCTGTCGATTCGACCGGCTGTTTCGGTGCTGAGGTCTGGGGCGGTGCTGCTGGCTCAGCGGCCTTGTTCGCCCCGTCTGCTCCGGTGTCAGCGGTTTGCCTGGACGCGCGCCGACGGCCCCGTGCAGGAGCTTGAGCACTCGCGTCGGCGTCGTCAGCAGGTTTGTCGGTTGCGGTCGCTGGTTTCGGTTCAGGCTTGTCAGCGCTTTCCGAGCTAGCAGCGCGCTGGCGTTCCTGAATAGCCGCGATCAGTTCGCTCTTACGCATGCCTGACGTGCCGCGAATCCCGAGGCTTCCTGCGAGAGCACGCAATTCTGTGAGAACCATGCCAGCGAGGCCGGCACTCTTTCGGGCTTGTGCACGCTTCGTGGCAGCAGCAACAGCAGCCTCAGCGTCTGGACTCGTCATCACATCCGTTTCCGTCACGGAGATCCTTTCCTTCCCCGATTCGCGTGTCGCCGAATTGGGGGATTGTCTCGCAGCCCAGCGTCTGATCTGGGCTCCGAGTTGCCGCACGTCTACCATGTGCGCTTTCCCGCGGTTGAGCGGTCCGCCTCATGCTCGAACATCGAGAGGTGCCTTTTTGGTTGACTTAGTCGAGCGCCGTCCGTGCACCCAGCAAACTGAAGTTCACTCGAACGTCCTAAACATCCCCTGGATTGACAACTCAAGTTGAGAGTCTTGATGCGAGGAGCACAACGTGCGGACTGTGAGACAGCGTAATTGTGGCTGAATCCGCTGCCAAGAATATCAGGTTTGACACGCAGGCCGAAACCTCTCTCATTTATTTCATATCAGGCGAGCACCATCGGCGATGGTGAGTTCGTGCACCGAGAGTCCTTCAGCATCAGCTCGCCGCACTAGTGCGGCCGGAATATCGCGCACCGTGAGCGCGAGAACCGCGGGGCCAGCGCCGGAGACAGTCGCTGGAATGCCTGCCCCCCGCAGGAGGGACACCCACCTAGCTGTGAGCGGAATTGCCGGGGCGCGCTGCGCTTGGTGAAGCCGGTCTTCGGTCGCAGCCAACAACAGCTCCGGGCGTGTCGTTAGTGCAACCACAGCAAGAGCTGCGCGACTTACGTTGAACACCGCATCACGGTGCGTCACGTGAGTCGGCAGAATTCCGCGCGTTTGTGACGTCGACGAACGTGTTTCCGGGACGAGGACCACAGCCCTGATATCTGGGTGAACCTCGAGGCGCGTCGCGAAATAGGAACATTCGGCTGAGCAGCCTGCGATGGGACTCGTGTCATCTGCTGCCTGCGTCCACGAGACCACAGCCCCGCCAAGCACGCTCGCGGAGGCGTTGTCAGGATGCCCCTCGAACGCCGAGGCCAACTGAACGAGCTGGTCATTAGAAAGCACGCGATCTGGGGCGAACTGAGCCACGAGACCGTTAGCCGCAACCAGACCGCCTACCGCCGCAGATGCAGAGGAACCAAGACCGCGAGAATGCGGAATAGTGTTCTTGCAGGTGATGCGGAGCCCCTTCGGTGTGACTCCCGCTGCCCCCAGCCCACGAAAGACAGCCTGCGCGACGAGATGTGAATCGTCCAGCGGCACCTCACCCGCACCGGCGCCCTCGACGGTAATCTCGAGACCTGCTGGTGCAGTGGTGACGCCAATCGTGTCGTTCAGGCCAAGTGCGATACCGAGAGAGTCGAACCCCGGCCCGAGATTCGCGCTTGACGCGGGAACCTCAGCGGTCGCCGTCAGCCCGTCCGGCAGGACGGTCGCCATCTCCTCGTGAGACATGAGGTCAGTCATTCTGCCAGACCGAGAGCACGCGCTACTGATACTGGATCAACTGGGATCGCTTCGACCTCCGGAATCCCGTGCAATGCCGTATCGGGGTCTTTCAGTCCATTTCCCGTGACGGTACAGACCACTGTCGATCCCGCTTCGACCCAGCCTTCGGCGTGCGCTGCCAGCAAACCTGCCACGCTCGCAGCCGAGGCTGGCTCAACGAATACTCCCTCGCGAGAGGCGAGCAACCGATACGCATCCAGAATCTCGTCATCCGTTGCGGCGCGGAACTGTCCACCGGATTCGTTGCGCGCGGTCATAGCCCCCTCCCATGAGGCTGGCGCACCGATGCGGATGGCTGTTGCAATCGTTTCAGGATTCTTCACCGGCTCGCCCTTGACGAGCGGTGCGGCTCCAGCTGCCTGCACACCCAGCATTCTGGGCTTCGACGCAGTGACGCCATCCGAGAAGTATTCAGAGTAGCCACGCCAGTAGGCAGTGATGTTGCCTGCGTTGCCCACCGGCAGCGCATGCACATCGGGTGCGCGTCCCAGAACGTCGCACACCTCGAACGCCGCCGTCTTCTGACCTTCAATCCGGGCGGGGTTTACTGAGTTGACCAGAGCGATCTGCGGAAACTCGGCCGTCGCTTTCCGGGCGAGTTCCAGGCAGTCGTCGAAGTTGCCGTTGACCTGAATGATCTTTGCACCGTAGATCACTGACTGGGCGAGCTTCCCCATCGCAATTTTGCCCGCAGGAATCAGTACGGCGCAGGTGATCCCCGCCTTTGCGGCATACGCAGCTGCAGATGCAGACGTGTTTCCGGTGGAGGCACAGAGCACCGCGCGCTGACCGCGCGCGACTGCGTCCGTCACCGCCATTGTCATGCCGCGGTCCTTGAACGAGCCGGTGGGATTCAGCCCCTCGACCTTCAAATACACTTCACAGCCAGTCAACTCTGAGAGGTACCCGGCCGGAATCAGGGGAGTTGCCCCTTCCTGCAAAGTAACCGGCGTCCAATCGTCGCCGACAGCGAGCCGGTCCCGGTATGCCTCGATGAGGCCCGGCCACGCGCGGTGCACTGGGTTTTGGCGGGGCATCGCAGTCGATCCTGTCATTCCTCCGAGGTACCTTCCAGTCGGATCACGCTTGTCACCGTGTTAACGAAATCCCTGCTAGTGAGGGCTGCGACAGTCTTCGACAGCGCATCGTCAGGCGCTCGATGAGTGACGACCACTAGCGTCGCGGCGTCGGCGAGTCCGGACTGCCTGACGGTGGAGATACTCACGCCGTGATTCGCGAACTCTTGAGCTACAGCCGCAAGCACGCCGGTGCGATCTGCTACCTCCATGCGGACGTAGTAGCGGGTTGGTGTGTCACCGATCGACATGACCGGAAGTTTCGCATAAGTGGACTCGTCGGGTCCCTTGCCTCCGTGCACCTTGTTACGAGCCGCGCTCACGAGGTCGCCGAGTACAGCGGATGCAGTTGGCGCACCGCCCGCGCCCTGCCCGTAGAACATCAGCCGGCCAGCAGCCTCGGCTTCAACCACGACAGCGTTGAAAGCACCGTTGACCGCGGAGAGTGGGTGCGCATTTGGGAGCAGCGCCGGATATACACGTGCCGAAACCCGTTCGCGACCAGTGTCATCCGTTACCCGCTCGCAGATTGCAAGAAGTTTGATTGTGCAATCGAGGTCAGCTGCGGATGCTAGGTCCTCAGCCGATATCTCCGAGATGCCTTCCCGATAAACATCCGAGGCGGTCACGCGGGTATGGAATGCGATCGACGCGAGAATCGCTGCCTTGGCCGCCGCGTCAAAACCTTCGACGTCCGCAGTCGGGTCAGCCTCCGCATAGCCGAGACGGCTTGCTTCAGCAAGCGTCTCAGCGTAATCCGCACCAGTCTCCCCCATCGCGGACAGGATGAAGTTCGTTGTGCCATTCACGATTCCGACTACGCGCTTCACACGGTCGCCGGCGAGAGACTGCATAAGAGGGCGCACTACTGGGATCGCCCCCGCCACTGCGGCTTCGAAATACAGGTCGAGGTCAGCTGCGTCCGCTACTGCTGCGAGTTCACCGGTGTAATCCGCAAGCAGCGCCTTATTGGCGGTCACGACAGACTTGCCGCTGTTCAGAGCATTGAGAATCAGAGTGCGAACCGGTTCGATCCCTCCGAAAACCTCGACGACAATATCGACATCGTCACGGGAAACGAGGGCAGCGGGATCGTCAGTCAGCAGTTCGACGGGCACGCCCCGATCAGGACTGACGTTCCGCACTGCTATGCCCTTGATCTCAAGACGGGCGCCGACGCGTGCCTGCAATTCGTCAGCGTGCGCGGTGAGCAAGCGCACCACTTCACTGCCGACGTTCCCGAGGCCGAGGACGGCGATACCGAGCGTCCGCTCGGGCACCAAGCCGCTGGCCTGTTCGCTACTCATTCGACCTCCAAGCTGAGCAGATCATCAACACTCTCCCGGCGCAGCATGAGCCGGGCTTTTCCATCACGTACCGCCACCACCGCAGGACGACCGAGCATGTTGTAGCGGCTCGACATTGAATAGCAGTACGCGCCGGTGGCAGCCACCGCCAGCAAATCCCCTGGCCCCACATCGTCGGGCATCCACGTGTCCCGGATGACAATGTCCCCCGTTTCACAGTGCTTACCTACAATACGTGCCACTACAGGATGGGCTTCGCTGCGCCGCGACACCAAACGTACATCGTATTCAGCTCCGTACAGTGACGTACGAATGTTGTCGCTCATTCCGCCGTCAACGCTGAGGTAGCGGCGCTGGGCGTGAGCACCGAGTTTCACGTCCTTCACTGTGCCGACTTCATAAACGGTGACGGTGCCCGGCCCCGCAATCGCGCGACCAGGTTCGACGGTCAGCACCGGAGCGGACAGGCCGACTCGCTCGCTTTCGGACTCCACAATTCTCAACAGGCTCGCGGCAAGCTCATCAACTGGGGGCGGATCATCACTTGGCAAATAGGCAATACCCAGACCACCACCGAGATCGATCATGCTGATCTGTTGTGTCTTCTCGACGCCAAACTCGGAGACGACCTCCCGCAGCAGTCCGATCACCCGGTGAGCAGCGAGTTCGAAACCGTCGACGTCGAAGATCTGCGAGCCGATGTGGCTGTGCAGCCCAACAAGGCGAAGGTTATCTGACGCGAACACTTTGCGCACCGCGTCGAGCGCATCTCCACCGGCGAGCGAAAAGCCGAACTTCTGGTCCTCGTGCGCTGTAGCGATGAATTCGTGTGTGTGCGCCTCGACACCGACAGTGATGCGGATCAGCACATCTTGGACGACACCCTGTGCGGCAGCGATACGATCTAGCCGCTCGATCTCAATAGCGGAGTCGAGTACAACGTGACCGACGCCTGAGCCCACTGCGTATTCGAGTTCCGCAGCTGATTTATTGTTCCCATGCAGAGCTATTCGCTCTGGCGGGAATCCGCCGTGAAGCGCGACAGCAAGTTCTCCACCGGAACACACATCAATGGATAAACCTTCCTCAGCGACCCATCGTGCGACATGGCTGCTGAGGAAAGCTTTCGAAGCGTAGTGGACACGCTCCGGAGCACCGAATGCGCTGGCGATTTCGCGGCAGCGCGAGCGGAAGTCATCCTCGTCCACGATGAAGAGCGGCGTCCCGTACTGTTCCGCCAGGTCGGTGACGCGTACGCCCGCAACCGCGACAACGCCGGATTCATCACGGACAGCATTCCGTGGCCAGACGATTCCAGGAAGCGCCGAGAGCGCTTCGGGGTTATCTGGACGCTCTGAGATGCCCGGTGCATGCGCGAATTCGGCATGCTTTGGGCCCGCTGGGTGTGCGCTCACATTCGCTCCGGTGCAGAAACGCCTAGCAACGCCAGGCCATTGGACAGAACTTGCCGGGTCGCGTGGCACAACGCGAGGCGCGCGCTGTGAATTCCAGCGGGCGTCTCGTCACCCTGCGGCAGCACCCGGCACTTGTCGTAGAACCGGTGGTAGGCGCCCGCGAGGTCCTCGAGATAGCGGGCGACACGGTGCGGCTCCCGCAGCAGCGCAGCGCTCTTCACGACTGCCGGGAACTCACCCAGTGTCCGGATCAGGTCGCCCTCACGATCGTGCGTGAGCAAGCCGAACTCTGGCGAATCAGCCACAACACCCAGGTCAGCTGCATTGCGCGCGATGGAGCACAGACGGGCATGGGCGTATTGGACGTAGTAGACGGGGTTCTCGTTAGATGCGCTCGCCCACAGTTCAAGATCGATGTCGAGGCCGCTGTCAAACGAAGTGCGCGTGAGCGCGTACCTCGCTGCGTCAACGCCAATTGCCTCAACCAAGTCGTCAAGGGTGATGACTGTGCCGGCCCGCTTGCTCATCCGGATGGGCTTTCCGTCGCGAACAAGGTTAACCATCTGGCCGATGAGCACCTCGACAGAATCAGGGTCATACCCGAGGGCCGCTGCAGCCGCCTTCAGGCGCGCGATATACCCATGATGGTCAGCGCCGAGCATATAGATGCAGAGTCCGAAACCACGCTCGTGTTTGTCGCGCAGATACGCGATGTCCCCCGCGATATAGGCTGCGTTTCCGTCGGATTTGATGACAACACGGTCTTTGTCATCGCCGTACGCGGTGCTCCGCAGCCACCACGCGCCCTCATTCTCGTACAGATTGCCGTTCTCTTTGAGATCAGCGACCGCACGCTCAACCGCGCCCGACGCGAAGAGCGAGTTCTCGTGGAAGTACACGTCGAAGTCAGTACCAAACTCGTGCAGCGTGCGTTTAATGTGCTCAAACATCATCCCCACACCGAAAGAACGGAAGATCTCGTGACGTTCGTCCGCGGGCAGCTCCAGCACCTCAGGCCGCTCGGTCAGGATCGAACCGGCGATTTCCGTGATGTACTCACCGGCATAACCGTCCTCCGGCGTCGGCGAGCCGGCCGCAGCGGCCTCGAGCGAACGCGCGAAACGGTCGATCTGCGCACCGTGATCGTTGAAGTAGTACTCGCGCGTCACCTTCGCGCCTTGCGCCTCCAGCAGCCTGCCCAGCGAATCACCCGCAGCTGCCCATCGGGTTCCACCGAGATGGATCGGGCCCGTCGGGTTCGCCGAAACGAATTCGAGGTTCACCGCGCGGCCGCCGTACTCGTTACCAGAGCCGTAGTGGCTGCCAGCCTGGAGAATCGCAGCGACTATCTTGCCCTGCGCGTTCGGCTCGAGGCGGATGTTGAGAAATCCTGGCCCGGCGACCTCGACGGTACTGATATCAGGGGAATCAGACAGCGCTTCCGCGATCCAGCCGGCAAGCTCTCGCGGCGAAGTACCGATCCGCTTCGCTACCTGCATCGCCACATTCGTCGCGTAATCCCCATGCTCCGGATTGCGGGGGCGTTCCAGCGTGAGATGCTCAGGAAGCACACGCACGTCAAGCCCGCGGTCGGTGATTACACGGGCGGCGGTACTGCGGAGAAGCTCGGCGAGATCAGCAGGAGTCACAGGGAACCATCCTATGGCGACACCATGACAACTGCTAAATGCGCCATCCGGTATGCCGGCAACTGCGTGCCAGCGAAACGAAACGTAGAGTGGTGGCGCCCCTATCTGGGCAGCTATACCATGCCGGCGTGGCACGATCGACTTGGTCGAGACAGGCCGGCCCGGAAGCCGCAAAATTTTGGCTGCGGCCGAATACACGTCAGTGAGGAAAGAACAGAGGATGGCAAGCGGCGATAGCAGTAAAGACGCGGCGAAGTCCGCCAAGGCGATCAAGGCTGCCCGGAAGAAGGCAGGCGGGAAGTCGTCGCGCTCAGGGATCGCGAGTTCTGGCATCAACATCCCGTGGCTGACTGTGGGAGCGGTACTCAGCGTCATCGCCCTTGTTGCAGTCATTGCCTGGAATCTCTGGCCCAGGTACATGGAAACGATGGAGGCCGAACGGTGGGCCCCTACCGCTGAGAACCCCGATCCGGCACAGGATATTGAAGGCGTTGTCACTGTGGAGGAACTCAACAACGTCCACGTCAATCCGGACCAGCGCGTCGCATATGATCACGCGCCACCAATCGGTGGGCCTCATGACGCAGCCTGGGCTACCTGCAATGGCATCGTCTACGACGATGCCATTCGCAACGAAAATGCCGTCCACTCACTCGAGCATGGCGCAGTATGGATCACCTACGAACCTGAACTCGCCAGTGCGGACGACGTTGACCGGCTGCGCAGCCGAGTCGAAGGCCAGAGCTATCTCTTCATGTCGCCCTATCCTGGCCAGGATTCCCCAATCTCGCTGCAATCGTGGGGCAGGCAGCTCCAGCTCGACAACGCAGAGGATGAGCGCATCACGCACTTCATCGGCGCGCTGCGGCTCAATCCGTACACGAGCCCCGAGGTTGGCGCTAGCTGCGCGACAATCCCAGGCAGCTTCGACCCTGAGAATCCCCGCCCCTTCGAAGCTGACCCGCCCGGACCGGAAGCTGTGCGCATGGACGGTTCTGGCGCCGCAGACGATGCCGACACGATGGAAGACCTCTTCTCCGAACTCGATCTTCCAGAAGGAGAGATCGATGACCTCGTACCTGCGGAACCTGACGCTGGCGAGGACGGTGGCCAGTGAGTCCTGAGGGAGACGCACACAGTAATGCGCCTAACCGTGGCAAGGGCCGACTGGTGGCGCTTGTCGTCGGAGCGCTTCTTGTAGCAGTGGGTTTCGCGCTCGGACTGGTCTCCGAGCGCGTAGGCGGGACCACGGACTCCCAACCTGCACCGAGCGCAGTTGACATTGGCTTCTTGCAGGACATGTCAGTGCACCATCACCAGGCGACCGAGATGTCCGCCGCGATATTGACCACGACTGAGGACGCCGAGGTACGAAACCTCGCTTTCGACATCCTCACCGGCCAAGAGAACCAGATTGGCCAGATGCACGGATGGCTCCAGATCTGGGATGAGCCGTTGCTGCCCCTCAATGGGTTCATGGGCTGGATGGATCCGGACGACGAGGACCATGCCGGCCACATGGACCACAGCGAACCAATGGGCCAGATGCCTGGGATGGCTTCACCAGCCGAGATGGCACAACTCCGGGCTGCACAAGGAACAGAACGAGATGTGCTCTTCCTGCAGTTGATGCTGCGCCATCATGACGGTGGGATCCCCATGATGGAGTACGCAATTGAGCACGCAGACGTGCCGGTTGTCCGCAACATCGCGAGTTCCATGCTGGACGGCCAAACCAAGGAAATCGGACTGATCACAATGATGCTGGACCAGCGTGGTGCGGAACCGCTGCCGATGAACTGAATTGCTGAACACGCCACGAACTGGCGATTCAGCAATTCCCAATGGAATGCGCTACGCTTGCAGCCGCCGTGATGACCTCACGGACAGCTGCAGGCCCTCGTAGCTCAGGGGATAGAGCACTGCCCTCCGGAGGCAGGTGTCGCAGGTTCGAATCCTGCCGAGGGCACTTAACAAGAATCCGACCGGAACCATTCTGGCTGCTGCGGCGTCCATCTGATCAACGGAAAACCGTCAGATTGGACATTTCAATGGATATTTCAGGTCGCTCCGGTAAATCTCAGGACAACCCGGAACACCCCAGCGCGCCGGTCCCTAACCGCATGTGTCGGGGTGCATTACCGACGCGCGCGCTGCGACACCATCGCCGAGCAATGGGCCCGCATAGACTTCGCTGCGTCGAAGCACCAGCACGCGGTCGCTGACAATCGCTTCGACGTCATTCAACTCGGGCCTAGACCGAATCAGTGACAATGTCTCCTCGGGCGAGGGTCCTGTTGCGTTGTCCACTACGACGATGACCTCAGGATCACGCTCCGCAACAGCTGACCACGACATCGCCCCCCACAACCGGGGCACGTCGCTAAAGATATTTTCGCCGCCAGCGAGGCGATCGAGGAAGCTCGCAAAGGTCAGTCCCGGTGCGGTTTCAGCGATCTCGTCGTCTCCCCCGCTGATCGTCACGGTTCGGGCGGGCGGCCGCGGGCTGTCGCTGACGCACGCCTGAACGTCGAGGATCTTCCGCTGCCACTCGGATATCAACTGGTCTGCCCGATCGCTGACACCGAAAAGAGCACCGATATTCCGAACATCATCGAAGTACTCATCGACCGACGCGGGAGGCAAATTATCGATAACGCGCCGACACGTTTCGGAAAGCGCGTAGCTGGGGATCCCCGCGTCCCGCAGCGCATCGGGAGTCAGCCCAGTTTGTTGCGAGAATCCTTGCATCCAGCCGCCGATCACAAGATCCGCATCAGCTTCGAGGATGTCCTCCAGAGTGAAGTCCTCCGAATTGAGCGCGGGGATGTTGGCGTAGTGCTCCGCATACTGTTCGGGGATGTTCCGCTGATCGCCCGCGCCTGCATAGCCCGCTAGGTGGTCTTGTAGCCCGAGTTCGAGTAGAAGCTCAAAGACCGCCGGGTCGTTGACTACTACGTTCTGGGGGGCTGCGCGCACGGTGACCGCTTCTCCGCAGCTCTCGACTGTCGCGGGAAAAGCGGTAGGTGGCTCTGTTTCTTCCGTACGGTCGCTGACGTCGCCAATTGTGCAGCCACCGGCAAGCGGAACAGAAACCGCAACCAACAAAGCGATTACACGGTGACGGGTCATAGCGTTCAGTGTCACCCTTCTTCAGGCCGCTTGCCGGGATCAACACGGGGGTGATCCGATGATTCGGTGCGCGCCTCATGCGCGGCACGGACGATCGTCTCGGGCGCAAAGAGCCAATAGATCGCCGCCGCGACCAGCATCGCGCCCGTTAGCGCGAATGCTGCACCGAACGACACCTGCTCTGCAATCAGACCCGCGAGAATCGGTCCGACAATGGCACCGAAGTCCGACGTCATCTGGAAGGTTGCAAGTGCCCTGCCACCGTTGCGGTCCGATCCGATGATGTCGGCCACGGCTGCCTGCTGCCCGGGGACGAACAAGCCCGTCCCCATGCCACCGACCACACACAGAACAAGAAACACCCAGGTGACGTCCGACAAGCCCAGTGCAATCGTTGCGCCACCGGCGACGAACAATCCTAGGACCGTTGGTGGCTTTCGTCCGTAACGATCAGAGAGCCGCCCAGCCGTAATCAAAATGAACGCCATGCCTGCGGAAAACGCAGCGAGAGCTAACCCTGCCAGCCGGGGACCGGCCGTCAGCGCGGCGACAGCAAAGAGCGGGATGACGGCCACGCGGACGCCGAACGTCGCCCAGCCATGCGCCAAGTTGGTCAGCAAGGCGGCCCGGTACGCCGGGTCCCTGATAGCGTCCCGAACGAGGAACTCTTCGCGTGCCGATTGCGTTCCGCCTCCCCCCGGCCCCGTGTGGCTCAGCTGGGTCTGGACCACGATGATTGCCACAACCAAAGCTGCGGCATAGGCGATAAACGGCACCCGAAGCCCCAGGCCGCCGAGCAATCCGCCAATCAGCGGTCCCCCGATCGAGCCAAGCAGAAACGCCGAACTGTACAAGCTGTTGACGCGACCGCGCATATCCGGGGGCGCCAGCCGGATCAGAAGCGCCATCGCTGAAATCGTGAACATCGTGGAACCGATGCCGCCGAGCCCACGAAAGATCATGAGCTGCCAGTAGTTCTGCGCGGCGGCGCACGCCGCGGTGGACACCGCGACTATGGCGAGTCCCCCGAGGTAGACCGGCCGTTCACCGAGTTTCTGCACCAACTGCCCACTCGCTGGCGCAAATATCAGGCGCGTCAACGCGAACACACTCACGATCGCGGACGCCGCCGTGATACCCACGTTGAAGCTTCTCGCAAACTCGGGAAGCACAGGGGCTATGAGGCCGAAGCCGAGCGCAATGACAAATGCAGCAGCCACCAGCACCCATATTTGCCGCATGGTGTCCCGGTGACTGTCTGACGTTGGCGCCGACTGTCGGCGGCGAATGAACCTGCCCATCGTGGCTGAGCCTATGGTGCCGACTCGGGATCCGCCACAGCGGCTTCAGTTCCTCGATCACTAGACGAGGCGACATCGGGAAGTTCCCGATCTCGAGGCCGAGCGATCCGTCACACTTGGGTGATGGATCAGCAAGATTGCATCTTCTGCAGCATCGTGGCAGGGTCCGGCCCCGCCCACGTCGTGTACGAGGATGAGAATGTTGTCGCTTTTCTTGACATTCGACCGATTAAGCGCGGTCACACGCTGGTCATCCCCCGAACTCATGCGGGGGACCTGACCGAACTGCCGCAACAGTTAGGAGCGCAAGTATTCTCGACTGCGCAAATGATCGCGCGAGCTGTCCGGGACAAGAGAATTGGAGCCGAGGGCGCCAATATCGTGATAAACGACGGCGAAGCCGCCTTTCAAACCGTTCCGCACACGCATATCCACGTGATTCCGCGACGCCACGGCGACAAAATGCGGCTCGCGGGAGGGCTACTTACACGGCGCGCGTCGGGACTGCCCGAGACGGCAGCACTGCTGCGTGCGGCTATCAATGAGGCCGCACGTGACGCAGGACTAGATACCTGATCGGCAGGCTGTCGCCTCCTGCTGTTATCCCGTCGCTCTCGAACCTGGTGAGTGTGAGCGAGAAGCAATCTCCGAAACCCATTGCGGGTTTCGGAGATGAGAACCCGAACGCCGCTCGCGCAACTCATCCGCGCCCTCGAGCATGACCGCTATCAATTGTTCCGGATCGGATTCGAAGACGAACCTCATCCGGCGAAGTTCGCCGGGCGCAAACAGCGCAGAGGACTCTATGGCGCTCATCCAGTATTCGATATCGCCGTTGCGTATCGCTTCGATCGACTGGCGATCAGCAAGGCCGTCAGCGCACTCGTATGCGAGGATCGCGCGAACAAGCTCGCGGGTGCCAGATGTCACCGTCATCATCTCTCCAACTCTCCACCAAGCCCGACCGACCCCGACCTCGGATGGGCTCAGATTTGCGCAGTCGCCTCCGCGACCTCCCTCATGGTTCCGCTCCAGTCAGGCAGACAGGAGCTAATCGGGTAGATAGCCCGTGAGGCCCGCACAACTTTCGCCGGCCTGGACAATTTTTATCGTAGCCGCACCTAAGCCCAATGAACACCACCGTTTGATGATGTTTACAAAACGCACAGATAACACCGCTGAAACCCTTATCACAGGAGGATAACAGATGGAGAGAATCTTTAAGGTTTGCACAAATATTGCACAAGTCAGTGCGATCGCGCGCACGAGATCCGAAGCAACTAGCGCATCACTTTGGTGTCGCTGACCTGCATGTTCATGGATTCGGAACACGTCGCCTCTTGGTGCCTAACAAGCACCTTGGAGGAATGACCGTCCACTCTCACCTGTCAGTCAGACAGATGACCCTCCGGCTGCCCACTTTGGGATCGTTGCGACTCGTGTGACTACTGGAAACAATTGGGTCACAGAACACATACACAAGCATCACGGATTTCTGAGGAAACTATGATTCGTGAAACGCTCCGACGGATTCTGCGCATCGTTCACGGAACAGAATTTGCGACAGAGCCGCGTCCCATTACTCCGGTGTCTCCCTCGATCAACTGCAGCGCAGCCAGAAGCTCGCGTGGAGTCGGTGCGGAACGGGCCAATTCATCAAACACCGCCGCAGCAGGCACGGGAACGGTGCAGAGCGAGAATACGGCACTGACACCACTCGGCAGCGGCACCGACCATGCGAGTACGGTTCCACCCTGAACGACCTTCCCGCGCACTTCAGCGGATACGTAGCATGTGCTCACTTCGCCTTCCACGGTGGTGAGCGTCAGCAGGTTATCTTCATCGCCTGCGGCATCGACGACGAACAGACGACGACGAACTCCCGCCCACCGCTCGATCAGTGCGCGTTCGTTATTAGGCAGGAGCCCGCCCCGCGTTCGCAAAAAATGACTCAGCATTCCGCCTTCGACCGCGACGCAAGAGACCACCAAGGGGTCGGAAACAAGACACGACAGCCCGCTGTCGCCGGGGGCAGGAAATACATTCGAGACATGCCAAAACGCGTTGGCAACGGTGAGTTCGTGCGCGATCTCGATCAGCGCCATCCGAGCCCACGGGTCGGATCTGGTGAAGCGAACAAGCTTGCGATAGAGCCCTGTGGCTATGTCCAGCTCCGATATGCGCGGCGCAAGCTCCGCTTCGCGCATCAAAGCTGGGAGCATGGAATGCGGTGAAAGACCCTTTCGCTTGCGTCGTGGCAGCCCGGTGATTATTCGCTGAGCCTCATCGAACTCGCCGCGATCAATCGCGACCTCGGCGGCGAACTCAATACCAGGACCCCACTCGGGCGACTCACGAATGCATCGGTGCGCGAAGGCGACAACATCATCCGTCAGCCCCTCTGCCCCTGCGATCGCGCCGCAAGCCCAGGCAAGGACGGCCGCGGCTTGAGCATGCGATGTCTGGGCCACGCTGACGCTCAGCAGATCGAGAATCTGCGATCGATACATTTCGTCAAACAGCCAGGGAGCGATCAGCCCGTACGCAGCACCTGCGCTCTCGATAAGCGCTGCACATCGAATGACGTCTCTGTGAAGATCTACAGTGCCAGGGCCACCGAGTGCACCACGTACCCGGTTGTGAATAGTCGCGACGGCAGTCGCTTCGTCCACGTCCATTCCGTGCGCCGCGACGAGGAACTTAATCTGCTCCTCGTCGCGACACTTCACGAAGTCGAATTTGTCCAGGCCCACGCGGTCGCCGTCCCGGGAAACTCGATAGCGAGCCAAGAGTTCGCTGAGGGGCAGCGACGGCTCCCGGCAGAACTCTGGATCAGCGCCGCAGAGGTAGGCCACCAGCGAGTGGAGCCCGCCCGGGGTTCCCTCACGCTCACCCACGAAGCGGCGTACCTGGGTACGCAGGTCAGCGCGAGGACGGGTCAATCTGTCGCGGTCTACGCGAAGAACCTTCGTGTCAGTACGGCCGATGACAACGCCCACGATGTCTCCCGGCGCAAAACCGGACAGTGTTCCCCGGCGGAGGTACAAGTGGGTCACGCATTCGCCACCGCCAAGACTCAAAAACGGTGCGATGTCCGGCATCGTCACGAGCACGTCGTGCGTGATCTCCGCGGCCGTCAGGACATGTGTGGGTAGCCGGACGCCGAAATCATCACTCACTGAAATATCACTTCGTCGTGAAATGTGTCGTCGTTCTGCACGTACCTCAACACAGAGAGCGCCGCGTACTCGTCAGGACCGTCGTCGTCAGTGACAACGCACGCGTTGAGGCCTGCAGCAAGCGCGGCCTCGTCGATGTCCAGCCCGATAAACACAAGTCGTGTATTAGGACGCTCCGCGGTCCCCCATGTGCCACGTTCGACTCGGAGCGATCTGCCGACCAACTGCAAAACAAGCCGCGACCCGTCACCGTAATCACCGAGGTCGAGCACCCCTTTCGCCCGGTAGAGGCCGGGTGGCCGTTCTTCAAGGAAGGACACAAATCTGCGGGGGTGCAGAGGCCGGCCTGATGACCACGCGACAGACTGATACGGCGGATGGTGGTGGTGATGATGATCGTCTTGCTCGAGCAGCTGATCGAAGGAAAGTTGCTCAGCCTGGCGCGAGCGCCGAGGACGCGACACGGGGTCGAACAGAAGCTCGGGATCGACGCGACAGAACGCCGTATCAACAACAGGCGCCTTCGGATTCGGCAGCGCGATCTGGTTACGCAGTTCCGCACGCTGATCGGCAGCGATGCGATCAGATTTGTTGAGCAGCACCAGGTCCGCTACCCGAACGTGCTGGGCGAGTTCCGGGTGCTGCTCGTGCGCGGACGCTTCGGCATCGACGACAAGGACCAGCCCCGCGAAATGAAAGCGAGGATCATCTGCGGAAAGCACCAGCCTCGCTAGCGCTCCCGGTTCGGCAACGCCACTGGCTTCGACCGCGATTACGTCCACACTCGGCTTGGCGTTAGCAAGCTTTCCGAGCATATCCGTGATGTCTCCCGTGTCGACCTCACAACAAATGCAGCCATTGCTCAGTGAAACCATGACGTCCACCTGACCGGCGACCAACAGCGCGTCAATATTAATAGCACCGAAATCATTGACCATGACACCGATGCGTGTGCCGCGATTGTGCCTGAGCAAGTAGTTGAGGAGCGTCGTCTTTCCGGACCCTAGAAATCCCGCTATCACCAGCACCGGGATGGACTTGCGCGACAACGCCCACCTCCTTTGGTCATCCAGCCCCTTGGCCTTCAGCCGCGCCACGTACGGCACCGGCTTCGTGATCGGCCCAATCCTAGTCGGGCACACCGACACAAAGAGTGTGCCCACAGTCGTCAACGTCGGCGCGTACCTTCAATATATGGCTCACACGAAGGCTGGTCAGCCCCGGCGTCTCACGTTCGGCATCACGCGCGCCGCAGCTCTCATTCTCGCTTCGCTCCTGTTCGTGGTTGCAGGTTGTAGCGACGGCGACGATTCATACAGTTCTCCGGCCCGCGATGTCCCGGGCATGTCCGAAGATTTTCGCAGCGACGGCACTTTCCCTGAGTCAAGCCCGACAGCTCCCGATGACGCGGATGCAATGCGGCGACAAATCATCCAGACCGCGCACATGATGATCCGCGTTGATGATGCTGCCGCGAGCGCGGCCGAAGCGACACGGATCGCAGAGTCTGTCGAGGGGCGTGTTGACGATCGAACGGAGCGTCCCGAAATAGCGCACTCCGCAGGGTCAGCACGGCTCACCATCCGAGTGCCTGCGAGCGAACTCGACAGGGTCATAGATGAATTCCGCGAACTGGGCACCGTTGAGGAAGTCACCGTCTCCGCGCGCGACGTCACGACCGAAGTAATCGATATCGACGCGCGGATCGATTCGCTGACGCGTTCAATAGAGCGGCTCCAGGAGATAATTTCCGGCGCTACCTCAGCTGAGGATCTCATCGCCGGCGAGAACGCCCTCTCGCAGCGGCAGGCCGAGTTGGAGAGTCTCCAAGCGCGACGCACCTATCTAGCCGACCAGGTCTCGCTTTCGACGATCACGCTCTCACTCACGCAGCGTCCCGCTGGCGAGCAGAACCCTGCAGCTGGGTTCTGGGGCGGGGTCCAGCAGGGGTGGGAAGCGTTACTCTCGGCAGTCCGGACAGCGATTATCGGTGCTGGGCTTTCACTTCCATGGCTTGGGTTCTTCCTCCTCGGAGGCGGCATCATCTATCTCGCGGTGAGGTTAGTTGCGCGCCGCCGCTAGATCCTCGCCAAACTGTTATCGCAACGCGACCCACTCAGCGGCGAGTTTCATACGATCGAGCCATGAAGCATCGGGCCTTGAATCAGCGCTTTGCGCGTCGGACAGTCACCCTGGCTGCTATCGCAGCAGTCGTCGTCGCGGGTGGCTGCTCGTCACCAGACACTGATACGCCTGCGGCGCCCACCACGACGGTGACGCCGACCCAGGCGCCGCAAGGTGCAGCGACGGGAACGGACCTCACGCCGGAACCGTCGCCATCCCCCGCAGAGTCACCAGATGCCCAGCCGCCCGCCCCGGTCGAGCCGCCCGGGCAGGCGGCGCCAGCGCCCCCTGCGGTGTCCAATTTCGACGGTCACGCAGGGCCACAGTCGCAAGCACAAGGCGACGGGACGTTCCTCAGTGTCACAGGGGTACGCACCGGTCAGCACGATGGGTACACCCGAATCGTGATCGACATGGATGGGCAGGGCAATCAGCCTGGCTACGACGCTCGCTACGTCGACGCAGCATACGAAGCGGGTTCGGGCCATCTCCTGCCGGTGGAGGGTGCCACCATCCTGCAGGTGAACATCAGTGGATGGGGCTACCCGTTCGACACCGGCGTGGATCCATATGCTGGGCCTCGCACCATGGGTGGTCCCGCATCAGGGTCAGTCGCCCAAGTTCAGCTCGGCAGCTTCTACGAAGGAGTAGCGCAGATCTTCGTGGGAGTCCGCAACAGCGACAAGCCTTATCGGGTCAGCACATTGCAGAACCCGACGCGTGTAGTCATCGACATCGCTGACTAGCTGCCTGGCGCATGCGCCTCTTTCTCGCTTCGTACCGGCTGGGTCCAGATCCGGGTGCATTGAAACGTCTCTGTGCCCCGCCGTGCAGAGTGGGTGTCATCGCGAATGCCGCAGACGGATGGCCGTCCGCGGCACGTGACTGGGCGGTAACGAGCGAGTTCACAATGCTACGACCGCTCGGCTACGAGCCCGAAGAAATTGACCTGCGTGGTTTCACTAGCGCACCGAACGAGACGCTAGAACATCTGCGGACGTTTCCACTTATATGGGTTCGTGGTGGCAATACTTTCGTCCTTCGGGCCCGCATGGCGCAAAGCGGCGCGGACGTCGCTTTGCAGGAACTCGTCAGCACCGGGGCCATCGCGTACGGCGGATACAGCGCCGGAGCGTGCATCCTGTCACCGACTCTCCGCGGCCTAGAACTGTTCGACGACCCCGCGGACGTGCCCCTCGTTTGTGCGGCCGCCCCGATTTGGGACGGTTTGGGGATCGTGACATTCCAGATCGTTCCGCATTATCAGTCGGAAGGCCACGAACACCCTGAGCGTGTTGACGAACTGATTCATCGCTATACGCGCGAGGGCGTCGATTTTCGCACCCTCCGCGACAGCGAAGTCCTCACCATCGTGACCGACTAACGACCCAACAGCCGGAGTGGTCAGAGATCACTGGTATGAGACAAACCACGGCGCTGGCTCAACGTACATCGTTTCGGCTGGTGTGAACGTCGGCGAGTCCTCGTCGTAGAAGTTCTTCCAGCCAAGCCAAATTTCGTCAGACAGGTCCTGCTTCAAGACGTTCCACGTGTCCATCTTCTGAGCGGGCACCCCGTGACCGTCGGCATGGATCAGGAGGGAGACCTCCTCACGGCTCGTATCGAGCTGGTCCCGGTTGGTGATCATGCGAGTTTGGAACTGGTGCAGTACCAGAAGCTTCTGTGGAAGGTTGTGCTCGGCGGTCAAATCGGCCAGCCACTCAATAACCTCGTTAACCTCGCTCGCATCAACCTGCCCGACCTGCCGGAGATGAACCTGGTCTTGGCGAAGTCGCCATTCCGGGTCAAGCGCGAGACCAACGTGCGGTTCCGCTAGCAGCTCTTCGAACAGCTTGGCCTGGGTCAGGAAGTCCGTGCGGCCAGGCTGTAGATCGAGAACAATGTACGTGCCCTGATCACGCGCGGCATCAACCCAGGGGCGGATATCCTCGACCCGCGACACATTCGAGTACTGGTTGTCCACTCCCGGAGAGACCGAAGCCACGGTCACGATGACCTCAAGTGCCGGTATTACCGCTTCACCTGAATAGTCCTCGTAGAGCCCTGCCAGCTCGCGTGCGCGGGCGATTGCATCGTCTGGTCCCTGCTCACCGAGCACTCCCATCGCCGGCACACCCGGGTGGCCGTACAAGGCAATCATTCGCCTGCCGGGGTAAATCAGCTGGCCCCCGCCAGGTAGCTCCGCAACATTAAGTGCGCTGTCGATTCGCTCCCGTATCTGTGCAGAAGTTCCGAAGTGGCTCCCCAGCGCGAGAATGGTCGCGTCCGCGTTTTCCCTCACCGCATCGACGGACTCCTGGTTCACCCTCGGGTCTGGCGCAGGCAGTACCACGACCTGCGCTCCCGCTGCTTTTGCCACTGCAGTCGCCGCGACGTGATCTGCCCGCTCACCAGGTTCGGCAGCACCATTGGGTGAAGTGAAGACGACCACCTGTGTGTCCCGGCTGCCGCGCCCAAAGCTGGGGAGGGTCGCATCCACGGACATGTCAACGGCGGCCTCGCTTGGCTCCGTCGCTGCCGACGGAATGGTCAGCAGATCGTGCTCACTCGAGTCAAGCGCAGCAAGTGCCGCGCCGGCTTCGGAGATGTCCGAGAGTTCTTCTTGCCGGAAGGTGAGTCCGGTGAGATCGCTGAGCTGCTGTGGGCTCCCGTCGATCGCAAGAATGTCCGCACCGTCAATCGCTGGAACACTTCCAATCGCCACTGCAGTGCCGGTACTGAGGCGGTCGAGCTCCTGAGCGATCGCCGCTACGTCGGCGGGGCCGACAACGAGAAACGGAACAGACGTTGCCACCGCCAGCGAAGCGCCCCGCGCTATCGCATCGTGATCGTCCTCAGGCGCGAGGACGACGAAGGGCGCTCTGCCGAAGAACTTCTGTGAGGCAGAGAGTGCCAGCCCGCCGTCACCGTCGCTCACTACCTCTGGGAGCGGGTGTCCCGTTTCAGAGTCAGTCTCCTCCGGGACGTAGTCGTTCACTTGCGCGGGGGCATTGTCTCCGGCCCGGCCTGGGATCGCGCACCCCGGGGATAGAGAAACGCCTACGACACATACTGCAGCAACTACAAGCCCCTTTACCCGACTACGCACAAGAACTCCCCCTACTTCAGAATCAGCACGATGCCAACGTACCCCGAATTTCTTGCCGAACCGTGGTCGAACACGCTGCTAGCTGCGCCGCCTTTGCCTGGTAATGGCTGAGAACCTCACCGCGCGCCCATCGCACTTTGACCGGACCCGTCCGTTTTGCGACTACATCGCCCAGCTCAGCCAGGAGACAGTCATCGAGGCCGACGACCTCCGCGGCCAACCGGCCGGATCCACGCCCCACGTTCCACTGCTCGGCCAGAACTGACGATCCCGACTCGACCATCAAAGGTTCGGCACCTGGGTGACTTTTGACCGAATCAAGTACCGCACGCAAGTGTGCATTATCCGAAGTGCCGTGCGACTCCCCCATCCCACTACCGCCCATGTGGTCCACCCAGGACCACACGAACTCCCGACCTGCGCCCTCTGCCACGGAACTCGCTACTGCGGTGCTCACGATGATCATGGCCGCACACTACGGACGGGGTATGACAATTTTTGTGGCTCTTCACCCCTGGGGCTGTCCGTCGGAAGCAGACTTCACCGCGTACCCGCTCCGATCGGTCAACGGCGCACCTGATAGCGCAAGTGAAGCACCCGGGTGCCCTGAATCACCACGTCAGGATCCTCCAACAGGTGTTGCGCGTGGACCGACCCGAAGTAGCGCTTGCCGGACCCGAACACGACGGGCGCGACGTCCATGCGCACCTCGTCGATCAGGCCCGCAGCAAGCGCCTGGCCGCCGACGTCGCCGGCGGCGAACTCGACGATGCGGTCACCCGCGAGCTCCTGCGCCTTGGTCACGGCTGCATCGATGCTGTCGACGAAGTGGAACGGCGCCTCGGGGTCCCAGCCGTCGGGTGCCGGCCGGTGTGTCACGACAACGACGTGGTCGATCCCGCTCGGCGGCGTCCCGTCCCAGCCGTCCGTGATGTCGAAGACGTGGCGCCCGGCGATTGTCACCCCGACCTGGTCCCAGTAGGGCCGGACGTAGTCGAAAGACGTCTGCGACACCTTCAAGAAGCCACTCTCATCCAGCGGCACGTCACCCCTGGTGAGCCACTCGAACAGCGGACCGGGATCGTCGTTTTCGTCCGCGATGAAGCCGTCTACCGACATCGACGCGTACATGGTTACCTTGCCCACGGGGTTTCCTCCTCTACTGTGGGGTGCCCCAAGTTTGGCGTGTCGTGAGCTGTCGTTCTTGTAGGAAATCAATCGGCCGGGAGCGGCCAGCCCTCCAGCACATGGTCGGGGTGATCACGCAGGAACCGCTGCCGGACTTCGACGTACCGGGTCGGCGTGAGCCCGGTGAACTCCCGGAACTCGTGGACGAAGTGGGCTTGGTCGAAGTAGCCCGCGCGGGAGGCAACGTCGGCCCAGTCGATTGGTGCGGCGATGTCGATCGCCAACACGGTGGAGGTAAAGCGGTAGCTGCGAGCCAGTCGCTTCGGCGTGACGCCGACGACTTCCTTGAACCGCTTTGCCACATAGGTGCTGCTTGCGCGGGTTGCGACGCCGAGGTCGCCGATCGCCACCGCTCCGCCGGTCGCCGCGATGGCGCTACTCATTTGACGTACGAGGTCAAGGCCGTCGATCTCGCGCAGCCGTCGCGTCAGCTCATCTTCGAGCAGCATCATCATCTCGTGGGCTCCGTCTGAACTGGCAAGTCGGTCTCGCAGTTCAACCGCGGCAGGCCGGCCCCAAACCTGACCTACCGACGCTGGCCGGTCGCACAACTCGGCCGCGGGCACCGGCAGGAACGGCGCCAGCCCCCATGGTTTGAAGTGGACGCCGACGGACCGGGTCCGGGATGGGTATCCGAACTCCCACGCGCGGGTGGGCGTGGTGACCACGCAGCCGTCGGCGTACTCCGCCGCCTCGTCGGCGGTGCCGGCGCGGATGTGGAACGGCTCCCCGAGATTGACGATGAGCAACGGCGCGGGCGCCGCCGGCAGCAGCAGCCTGGAGTACGGCGACACACCCTCCAGGTAGTAAAGGTCGTCGATCAGTCCGTCCAGCGGCGATCGCGGCACTTTGGACACGTACTCCACGCCCACAGTATCGCCGACGCCGCGCCCCACTACCCCCTGCATGGTGAAGAGCCAGTTGTTCGCAGAACTGCAGTCCCTCAGATAAACCTGAGAACCAGCTAGGAGGCTCGCGGCTCGCCACCTCGTCCCGCAAAGTTCTCGTACTCTGGATGAAAGGCTGCTAGGAGCTCAACGGACGGAGGCCTGGCGTGGATTTGTCAGCGCATGTGCTCGATCGTGTCGCTGCTGGGTGCCGCCGCCATCTGGGCTCGCCAGAGGTGTGGCCGGCAGCGGAGTGGTATCGCCGAAGTCTGGGCCTCTGCGTGATCGACGCGATCCAGGCAACTGCAGGGCACTATCCCACGGCACTTTCAGTCGCAGATCGTTACTGCGCATATAGGTCAGCGCAGGGTGTCGTCGAGCTCGCCGACGGGATACGCGCGTTGTTGCGAACATTTGAGGAATCCGGATCGGCTCATGCCTGGGCCGGCAAAGTCGCGACCTACAAGCGCCGCGACTCCAGCCCAGCACAACGGGTAAAGGCCCGGTCGATCGGTAAAGCAGCCGACGCGTTCTACGGGCTGCGTGTGGACTCGACCGCTGATCTCGCCGCTCTTCAGAGACATCCCGAAACGCGGGCCCTTCTAGTGCGGGCCTGGCGCTCGGTTGTGAGCCACGGCTTCGCGGCGAACTGGGACTACTTGCTTACAATCGCGGGCGTCATCCCTGTGGAGTCCACATGGTCTATGGAAAGCTGCTTACCATTCATGCGTACGGTGCTCGACCTTCCCAGCGTGACAGGCGATGCAGAGGGACTGTCCTCCGTTGTGCATGCGGTCGCCCAGCGACTAGACGTCGCCAATGTTGATCTGGTCGTGTCGATCCGCAGATGGAACGCTTCTCACCGCGTTTTGCTTGAGCCGACGCTCGCAAATACCGTATTCACGGAACTGGAAGATCCAATAGCAGTCAATTAGCGTCTCTCTTGCGCGCCGCCGCCCTGAGACGCAGGGGTAGTACGAACCACATTGCTATGAACATCGCGACAATCCCAGCCGCCACGATTGCTGTGGCGACAGGTCCAAATGTCACCTTGACGATGAGCGCAATGACCACGGCGATCGCCCCGAAAAGTGCTGTGGTGCCGATCAGCGCAGCACGATTTCCGGCAGTCACCACTTCCCTGCGCAAACCCTCTCCGAACAGCATTCGGTGCCAGACCACCGGTCCAACAAGGCACGCCGTTGACAGGGCGGTGAGGAGGACCGCGATGAGATGCAGACTCTTCTCGAAGGTCGAAGCCTCACGGAAGCGTTTAGTGAACGCGACTGCCAGAAGAAAGCCGAACAGAATCTGCACCGACGCTTGAGCCACACGCAGTTCGCTGAGCAGATCGGTCATATTGCGACTGAGCCTTGTGTAATGCGGCTCAGCGTCCGCCGCCGACCGACGTTTCGCCGACGGTGCGCGATCTTCGCTGTTCATAGGGACTCAATATTAGTCCGGGATCCAGCCTGCAGCGGCGATACCGAAATTGCTGTTCATCGCGTATTCACGCGTCGACCATCCCGGTACAACCCCGCGTAGGTGTCGCGCGCCGATCATCCACTGATGCGGATCGTGCAATTGGCTAACTTCTACGGACCTCGCTCGGGCGGCTTGCGCACTGCCCTTAACAACTGGGGTGCTGCCTACGCAGCGGTGGGCCATGATGTCACCATTGTCGTGCCGGGGCCCCGAGATCTAGAAGAAGTCCTCCCCTGCGGCGTACGCCGGATTACCCTCGCTTCGCTGCTGCTTCCGCGCACAGGCGGGTATCGAGTGGCAGATCCTCGGCGGGTCGCTGATGTGCTGCGCGGAGTCGCCCCCGACGCGGTGGAGGTCTCGGACAGGCTGACCCTGCGCGGCTTCGGCCGCTGGGCCCGCAAGCGAGGGATCCCGAGCGTCGTCGTTTCACATGAGCGCTTGGACAGATTGCTCGGCCAGATCATGCCAGTGCAGGCGGCACAGCGACTGGCAAACACCGCTAACGCGCACATGGCACGAGACTACGACACCGTCGTGTGTACGACAGAATTCGCTGCCGCGGAGTTTCGGTCGATCGATGCCACCAACGTTCGCCGGGTGCCCCTCGGCGTTGACACGCACCGCTATCATCCGGCCCTCCGGAGCGAGGAAATGCACCGCAGGCTGATGCCGAACGGCGGTGTCCTCCTCGTTCACAGCGGGCGACTCTCGGTGGAGAAGCACGTTGAGCGCAGCATCGACGCGACACGGGCGCTGCACTATGCCGGCTACCGCGTCCGTTTGGTCATCGCCGGTGACGGGCCCCGGCGCGAGCGACTCGAACGGAGAGCCCGCGGAATTCCAGTGACATTTTCAGGGTTTATCGACGACCAGCAGCAACTGGCCACACTACTCGCCACAGCGGATGTCTCCCTTGCACCGGGACCACACGAGACGTTCTGTCTTTCAGCGCTCGAGTCACTGGCCTCAGGGACGCCGGTAGTGGCCTCTCACTCGTCCGCGCTGCACGAGATCATCACTCTTGGTTGCGGCGCAGTAGCCGCAGACACAGATGGCGCGTTCGCTGACGCGATCGCGGGTCTCGTGCAGCAGCCCCGCGAGACTTTACGCGCTTCGGCTCGCGCGCGTGCCGAACAGTTCGGCTGGGGAGCGTCCGCAGCCGGAATGCTCGACGCTCTCACCCGAACTGCTGGCTTGACGCTGCTAGCCTCGGTCCCGAAATGACTTTCGCGGCCTGTCATCAGATTTCGCGGGCCGATTTCTGTCACCGCTGCGGTCGTTCCCGCGGGGAGCACCGTCGTCCTTGCGAAGGCCGATACGGACCCCACCGATCCGGGTCGCACGCAACGCGTCGAATACCTCACCAGGTAACTCCGCGGGAAGCTCCACGAGGCTGTAGTCCGACCGGATATCGATGTATCCGAAGTCGTCGCGATTCAGTCCGCCTTCATTCGCGAGAGCACCAACGATCGCACCTGGAGCGACCTTGTTCTTCTTTCCGACGTTGATTCGGTACGTCGCCATCCGGCGATCGCCAGCTGCCCTGCGGCGACCGCCGACGGGCTTATCTGAGAACTTGCTGCCGGATTTTTCGCGGCCTTCCCGCCCAGGACGCTCGCTGCGCGGACGCTCCGGGGGGTCTGGCTTCAGGAAGAAGGTATCGCCGTCTGTTGATTGCACTGCGAGCGCGGCGGCGATATCTGCCATGCACACGTCATGCTCGCGCTCGTATCCTTCGATCAGTCGACGGAAGAGCGCGAGGTCCGGATTCGATAGGTTTTCCGTAATCGCATCCTCGAATCGCGACACGCGCTGCGCGTTCACGTCCTCGACGGTAGGAACCTGAATCTCTTCCAAAGGCTGGCCAGTCGAGCGCTCGATGGAACGCAACAGTCGCCGCTCACGAGGTGTGACGAACAGCAACGCTTCTCCACTGCGGCCGGCCCGTCCGGTTCGGCCGATGCGGTGAACGTAGGAGTCGTTATCGGTAGGAATATCAAAGTTGACAACGTGAGAGATGCGCTCGACATCAAGTCCGCGCGCCACCACATCTGTGGCCACCAGAATGTCGATCTTCCCCGCACGGAGTTCGCCGACAATTCGTTCTCGCACAGGCTGCGGAATGTCACCGTTCAACGACGTCGACGCGAAACCGCGTGCCCGCAGTTTCTCCGCAAGCTCGTCAGTAGCCTGCTTCGTCCGCACGAAGATGAGCATCGCATCGAACGGCTCGACCTCGAGGAACCTGGTGAGGGCGTCGAGTTTACGTGCGTGCGAAACCAGAACCCAGCGCTGATTGATCGTATCTGAGGTCTTCGTTGTGGACTTGATTGTGACTTCTGCGGGATCGCGCAAGTACATGCGGGAGATCTCGCGGATCGCGCGCGGCATCGTGGCCGAGAACAGCGCGGACTGCCGCCCCTCGGGGGCCATCGCGAGGATGCGCTCGACATCCTCCTGGAAGCCCATCTTCAACATTTCGTCGGCTTCATCCAGGACCAAGAATCTCAGCTGCGAGATGTCGAGGGTGCCGCGTGTCAGATGGTCGATGACCCTGCCAGGAGTGCCGACAATGATGTGAGCGCCGCGGCGCAGGCCGGACAGCTGGACACCGTAGCTCTGACCACCATAGATGGGGAGCACACGGATGCCGGGCAGGTGTACCGAGTACCGGCCGAACGCTTCCGCGACCTGAATGGCGAGCTCACGAGTGGGCGTGAGGACCAGCGCCTGAGGCCGTGCGTGCTCTTCGTCAATTCTCGTCAGGATCGGGGTTGCGAACGCCGCGGTCTTTCCGGTTCCCGTTTGGGCAAGACCAACGACGTCGCGGCCCGCGACGAGGTGCGGGATGGTCGCCAGCTGAATGGGCGACGGGGTTTCATAGCCGACGTCTCCCAGTGCCCGTAGCACTCGATCGTCGATTCCAAGACCGGCGAACGAAGCCTGGTCGGGTTCACTGTTACTCATTAGCTACTCAGTCTACTGCCTCTTGAGCAGCATTATTACCGCGTGTCCCCCATTGGTGAAAACGCCCGGCGCGTCGGTTCCGTGATTCTTTCGTGATAGGTGCAACACTCAGGCTAGAGCGTGCGATACATCACCCAGGAAGGTCTTTGGCTAACCGGCCGGACCAGCGCGGAAGCACCGGGAGGGATCGTGAGTGCTTTAGCAACATCGTCGGTGCGGCGGCCCGAAAGCAGACCGGCGTACAACGCGTCAGATGCGTCGCTGAACGGCGGCGTCGCGGCAAGCGCTCCGGGCTACGTGGCAGACGTCGCAGCAATCTGTCAGAGTGTGCTCGGTCCTCGTTCCGGCTGGCTTCCCCGCAGCGCGCTCGCCCAAAGTCTCGCGCTGTGCACTATCGAAGCTGCCCAGGCAACGTGCTCAGACTTCATCGCCGTGAGCAACGTGATCGATCGTTATCAGGCCTATCGCGCCACTCGAGGGCACCTCGGCAATAACGACGGCCTGCGGGATCTGCTCGAGACTTTTGATGACGTCGGCGGGCCGGCGATCTGGGCGGGCAAGGTCGGGAACTTCCGGCGTCGATACACAGGCGACGGCCCAGCCGTGTGCGCCGCAGGAATCTTTCACGTCGCAGACGCGTTTTACCGTGCTGGCGTGAACTCGGCACTGGACCTCACGAAGGCGCTGGCGGACACCAGTCGCCGAGCCGTAATCGAGCAAGGGTGGAGAACGGGCCTAGGCGATCCAGTCGACCGCTCATGGCGACACTTGCTGGCCCTGACCAGTCCAATCGACCCGGCTCTGGAGGCAAGCGCCGTAATGGCATTGCTCAAGCTCACAGCAAGCCCGTCCGCAGCGACATCGGCGTTCGACAGCGTTTCAAATACTGCCGACGCGTTAGGGGTACCGGTGGGTACGCTCCGATTTACGATTCTTAGGTGGTACTTATCAGGCACGGCGAAAGTTCCCGAACAGCCCGCGCTCAGGAATATGGTGTAGTTCCACTGAAATCCCTCGCCGGAGACCGCTATATCTTCCCTTCTTCGCGAGACGGGCAGGCCTGAGATAATGGCTGCGAAGGACCGGTGAGCGCCATGACGTATACGAACCGACAGCAAGCGGGTGCGGTTCTCGCCAGCGAACTACGCAAGTTCATTGACGACTCACCCGTCGTGTTGGGGCTGCCGCGCGGTGGCGTGCCCGTCGCTTCCGCGATCGCAGACGCGTTGCGCGCCGATTTGGACATCATCGTGGTGCGGAAACTAGGCGTGCCACACCATCGCGAGCTTGCAATGGGTGCGATCGGCGAAGGCGGGGTGGAGATCCTCAACGATGACGTGATCTCTTCGGCCCGCGTGAATTCGCGTGATATCTCGATCACGGAAAACCTGGAACTCAAAGAACTGTCCAGGCGGGCAGCAGAGTTTCGGGAAGGCGCTCCTCCAATTCCCCTACTGGGAAGAATCGCGATCGTCGTCGACGATGGTATCGCGACGGGCGCGACTGCCGCGGCGGCGTGTGAAGTGGCCCGGGCTCATAACGCGCGAAAGGTTGTGCTCGCTGCTCCAGTAGCCGCCAGCCAGGCCATAGAGCGTCTGCGGGACCATTGCGACGCTGTCGTTTGCCCTCTCATAACCCCCGATCTTGGCGCGGTCGGATTGTGGTTTCAGGACTTCCACCAGGTGCCGGATGCAGAGGTCATAGAGATTCTCCGAGCTCACCGCTAGCCGGGTCTGATCTACTCCACGTTTCGGGTAGCGTAAGTAGCACCGTGAATACACCGACAGCAGGCACAATGAGTGATCAATTCGACGCCTGGCCAGGGCCGTTCGGCGCAGCCGGCCGCGCACAGCGGCGTCCCGCTCCGGTGCCCGCAGTAAGGGATAGCGGTGACCTTGTCGTCGGGCTCGCGCTCGGTGGTGGTGCCGCACTGGGCGCGGCGCACGTGGGAGTTTTGTCGGCCCTCGAAGACGCCGGCGTCAAGATCGGTGTTGTGGTGGGAACCAGCGCGGGCGCCCTTATCGGCGCGGGCTACGCCGCGGGGATGTCGGTACGGCTGCTCGACAAGATCATCAGAAGCGCGGAGTGGCGCGACTTCGGACGATTGACGGTTCCGCGCAAACTTGGCGTGCTCGATCCGGCAGCGCTGGCTGGCACTATCGAGCGATTTGCCGGAGAGCGAGAAATCGAGGCTCTGCCGCGCCGTTTCGCAGCGGTCGCGACAGATCTCCGCACACTCGCACCCACCTTGCTCGATTCTGGTCCGGTACCCACAGCTCTGCTGGCGACAATCGCGGTCCCGGGGCTCTTCCCACCTGTCCGCATCGGTGACGCGTTGCTCATCGATGGCGCATTCAGCTCGAATGCACCCACGTGGGGTGCCCGCCTCCTCGGCGCTGACCGCGTCATCACAGTCCGGCTGACGCCGGAGCGCACGATGCGCCCAATGGCACTGTTACGGCAGGCCATGGGCGGGTTCGATGATGAAACGCCTGACATCTTGATCACCCCGGATACAACCAAACATTCCCGCTGGTCCGCGAGCGGCGTCCCCGCGCTTATTCAGGCTGGTCGAGACGCTACCGAAGCCGTCATGGACGACGTCAATGAGTTGATCCTCCGGCGGACAGCCGATGACGAAGCCCGCGACAACCCAGATATAACCAGCAGGGTGCGGTAGAAAGAAACCGTGCAGCTCCACAAAGGCCGTGACGGCGAAGAGTCCCCATTTAACAAGACCCAGAACCCCGCACCTGACGATAGTCCGGGATTTACGGGACGCATTGTGATGCGAATGCTCGACCGGGGCGTCCATATCCCTGGACCGGTTATCGCGGGTTTCGTGCAGAACCTCCGTGCGAAGCACCCTGACGAAACACCCGCTCAGATCGTCGATCGCATCGACAGCTTCTTCCTCAACACAGTCACCGCAAGCGGAGCTGCCGTCGGCGCAACCGCAGCAGTTCCTGGCGTCGGCACCGTCGCAGCACTTGCCGCCGCGGGCGGCGAGACTGCAGTCTTCGTTGCGACGAGCGCTTTCTACACTCTTGCACTGGCTGAGGTCTACGGCCTGCCGCTCGACGACATCGAGCGCCGCAGAGCCCTCGTGATGAGCATTGCACTCGGCGGCTCAGGCTCCATCCTCTCCGAAAAGGCGGCAATCAGAAGAGGAAAGAGCCTGGCTGATTCGGTCGCGAACTACCTGCCCGCGCCCTCATTGGGAAAGCTGAACGCGGCTCTCGCCAGACGGATGCTGATTCGAATGGCCCAAACTCGGGGCTTCATGACACTTGGACGCATCGTCCCGTTCGGAGTCGGCGCAGCCATCGGGGCCGCAAGTAACCGCACGCTGGGGAAAGCCATGGTCATCAACGCCCATCGCGCTTTCGGGCTGCCCCCGCGGCGGTGGCTGACGGTCGTCCACGACACGACCGGGAGCAAAGACCCGCTGGAGCTACCGCCCAGTGAATGATGCGTTGCCTGGCCCTTGGGTCAGGAAACTCTGAACCGCGGCCTTGAGATCCTCAGTCTCAAACAACTCACCCGATATGTCCGGTGTCAGCGCGTCGGCATGCTGAACACCGCCGGAACGCCAAGCCGCCACAATTCGTTTGGTAGCCCGGTGAGCGCGTGTTGGACCGTCAGCGAGCTTCTCAGTGAGCGCGCGCGCTGCAGCGGCAACGTCGTCGTCGAGCTTGTTAACGACTCCCCAGCCCAACAAAGTGTCCGCGGGATACAAGTCGGCGGTCATGACTAGTTCACGCGCCCGGCCCGATCCTGCGCGCTCGGCGAGTCGCTGAGGCCCGCCCATCGATGGCGTGAGTCCTACCACTGTCTCAACGAGTCCGAACTTCGCGCTGGGCGACGCGACGATGAGGTCGCAGGCAAGAGCAATCTCGAAGGCGGCCGTCAATGTAAGACCGTGCGCTGCGAAAACAACCGGGCAGGGAAGCTCCTCGATGGGATGGATGATTCTGCCGAACAGTTCTTCCCAAAGCTCCGACCCTGCGGCCGGGTCGAGCCCCTCGAAAACTTGGACGTCAACCCCGCCAGAAACGACCTTCCCGGCAGCTTCGATGAGGACAGCGCGAGGTGGATCAGACCGTAAGGCCTCGAGGTGCTCGATCATCTGCGCGAAAACCGGCCGGCTGAACAGATTCAGCGGCGGATTGTCGATGGTGATTACAGCGAATCGCGCACCAGCAACAGTGAACTCGGAAGTCAAATGAACTACGGCGTTTTCTTCGCCGTCAATGCCGCGACTGTCATCTCCCACAGAAGCAGACTGCCACGCACCGGGCATTCTGGCGAGCCGACAGGCGCCAGGGCTCACGTGTTTGCGGCAAGTTTCTTTTGAGTCGTGCCAGTGTGGCCCCGCAAAGATCACGATCGCGGTAGCGTCCTACTCGGTAGCAAATCCGGCAGCAGCCCTGTGCACGGAGGAATGATGAACCGCACCCTCTTCGGCCCTGACCATCAGGCCTTTCGCGAGTCTGCCCGAGAGTTCGTGCACAGGTATGTAGCGCCCCGCAGTGAAGAACTCATCGAGGACAAGGCTCTTCCGCGTGATATCTGGCTCGCTGCGGGAGAATCAGGTTTGCTGGGGCTCGAGATACCTGAGGCATACGGAGGCAGTGAAGCTGGAGATTTTCGCTTCAATGCGGTCTTTGCGGAGGAACTCGCTCGTCACAGCGCCGCCCTGGCATCGTGTTTCGGCATTCACACCGATATCTGCGCACCGTATCTAGTCGAATTGACGACTGACGAACAGAAACAGCGGTGGCTGCCAGGCTTCTGTTCGGGTGAAATCGTCACGGCGATCGGTATGACTGAGCCGTCCGGTGGCTCAGACCTCGCCGCTCTCAAGACCACAGCCGTCCGAGACGGCTCAGACTGGATTCTCAACGGCTCCAAGACGTTCATCACCAACGGGTACAGTGCCGACCTCGTAATCGTCGCGGCGCGTACCGATCCTGCCAAGAAAGCTCGCGGAATCACGCTTTTCGGCGTGGAAGCGGGAATGGCTGGCTTCGAACGGGGGCGAAAACTCGACAAGGTTGGTCAGCCCGAGTCGGACACTGCCGAACTGTTCTTTGACGGTGTTCGGGTGCCACAGGCGAACGTCATTGGCGACACCGATAACGGCTTCATCCACATGATGCAGATGCTCCCCCAGGAACGCCTCAGCGCGAGTGTAGCCAGCACCGCCCACGCGGTCGCGATCTACGAAGAGACGCTCGAGTACACCAAGGAACGAAAGGCGTTCGGACAGCCGATTGGCAAGTTCCAGCACAACAAATTCCTGCTAGCGGAGATCCTCACCAAGCTCGAGGTGACGCAAGCATTCATTGATCAATGTGTTGACGCCCATACGCGACGCGAACTCACGCCTGTTGACGCTGCAAAGGCGAAATGGTGGTCGGCCGCGATACAAAATGAAGTCCTCGATCACTGTGTACAGCTCTACGGCGGATACGGCTTCATGCGGGAGTACCGCGTCGCACGCGCATGGATGGACGCACGGGTAACGCGAATCTGGGCGGGAACCGACGAGATAATGAAGGAACTCATCGGCCGCGACCTAGGGCTATAAGGAAAACTCGTGATGGACGCCGCTACAGAACACGCCGCCTCGATCCTCAAGGTCGCCTGGGCTCGCTCGCTCGGAATAGGTGACCGCGACATCACATCAGAAAGAACGCATGTCGTTATCCCCGAAATCACGCGGGAAATAACCTTTCTCAATCTCTTCGGAGCGAGCGTATTCCTCGGCCCGGAGTGGGCGGTGGAGAGGGCCGCAACGCTGTCGAACGAGGCACTCGGCAGCGAGCGAGGGTTACTAGAGGTCGCGAAAGACCGCGCCGCTCACCGGGCACGCGCGGAAACAATCCTATTCACACCCGATTACCTGCCACCGCCGTCGATGCACCCAAGCCAAGCTCCTCTTATCTCACGTGAGCGTGAAATGGCTGAGCGGCTCGAACGCCTATGTCCTCCTGATGATGTCGCTGCGGCCGACCTCGATGAACAGACCCACTGGTTCACACTCCTCGAAGAAACCATGGACCCGGTTGCCTGCGCTGCTTATCGGGAATGGCAGGGATTTGTGGCCAACATGACTGCGCTCACCGTTGCGGATGCCCGTCGGCAGGGATATGCGAAAACGGTCGCTCTCATCGCCACCAATGTCGCACTTGATGAGGGGCTCGTGCCGCAATGGAGGGCGCATCGCACGAACACCAGCGCCTGGCACCTAGCTGAAGCGCTGGGATTCCATCGAATCGGCGTGCTGGCGACCGTGTCGTTCGGCTGACGCGATACCCCACTTGTGGAACGCCGCCCCGTGCTTGTCGACACTGACGCTGGGGTCGACGACGCGGTAGCGCTGGCGTTGCTGCTCTCCGATCCACAGATTGAGGTTGTCGGCATAAGTACGACAGACGGAAACTGCTCAGCGGAGCAGGCCGCGATCAATGTCGGTCGTGTACTCGAATGCGCGGGAGTCCGCGACATCCCCATCGCGGTGGGGCGCCCCGGCTTGCAGAACTTGCCGCCTTCTCCGCACGGGCGAGACGGATTTGGCGACGTGCGGTCCGGAGCGCTGGCGACTTCCAGCGCAGCACCTCTTGCTCAGAACAGCAGCCAGAGTACCGCTGGCGCGTTCATCGCCCGGATCGGTGCGAGCCGGGCGGGCGATGTCTCGCTACTCGCACTCGGTCCGCTGACCAACCTAGCGTGTGCGCTGGATCTTGACGGCAACGCGCTGCGCAACTTCCACAGCGTCGTCGTTTCCGGCGGGATGGGACTCGACGACGAGGTCACGGCTGTCAGAGTCCGCTACCCGCAGTTCCTCGACAAGGGAGACACCAACACATTGCGTGCCCCCGATGCGGCGGCCCAGGTGGCCGCCGCCCCAGGTTGCTTCGTTTGGGCAGGAATGAACGTCACCGGACTGTTTCGATTTTCTGCCGCAGAATTTCTTGCCGACGGGGCCGCGGATGGGGCCTCGGAGCCAGTACCCGGGCTACTCCGCGCGATTCATGGAAAGTACGTCCAGTACTGCACCGATTATTACGCCAGTACGGAACCGATATTTACCGCTCACGATGGTGTCGCAGCAGCGATCCTCGCCGAGCCTTCAGTTGTGCGGACGACCGTTGTCGGCAACCCGTATGTCTCTTCGCAGCCAAGACCAGCGCTTTGGGGCCGACGGGGAGCGCCCGCAGAGTCCCATCATCAATTCGTCACCTCGGTGAACGAATCTCGGGTGCACGGGCGAATACGCGCGGTGTTTGGGGACGGCACGAACCGCACGAGTAGAGTGTAAGTGGTTTAGTCGTCAACAATTGAGGGTTGTGATGAGCGAGAACGACCGCCTCGGAAGTTACGTCGAGACCGGCAAGGAATTCACCCGTGACATGCGCTATATCGCCACGCGCATCACCCAGGACGGTCGCGACGGCTTCCCTGTGGAGCCTGGCCGTTACCGCCTCGTGGCCGCTCGTGCGTGCCCGTGGGCAAACCGCGCGGTAATCGTTCGGCGGCTTCTTGGGCTCGAAGACGCCTTCTCGCTAGGCCTCTGCGGTCCGGTACACGATGCGCGAAGCTGGACGTTCGACCTCGATCCTGGTGGTGTCGACCCCGTCCTTGGCATCCCGCGTCTGCAGAACGCTTACTTCGCCAGGTTCCCTGAATACGACCGCGGGATCACGGTGCCCGCGATGGTGGATGTGCCGACGGGCCAAGTCGTCACGAACGATTTTCCCCAGATGACGATCGACTTCTCCAGTGAATGGCGGGAGTATCACCGGCCAGGTGCCCCTGACCTTTACCCCGAGCCGCACCGTGACGAGATCGACGAGGTGATGGAGCTCGTATTCCGGGACGTCAATAACGGCGTGTACAGGTGTGGCTTTGCCGGGAGTCAGGAGTCGTACAACAAAGCATATGCCCGATTGTTCGACCGTCTGGACTGGCTCGAATCCCGACTCTCAGACCAGCGCTTCCTTGTCGGCGAGACCATCACAGAGGCGGACGTCCGGCTGTTCACCACCCTCATCCGCTTTGATGCCGTGTATCACGGTCACTTCAAATGCAACGGAAAGAAGCTCGCCGAGTACCCGGCGCTCTGGGCGTACACTCGGGACCTTTACCAGACATCCGGTTTTGGTGACACCATTGATTTCGGACAAATCAAGGACCACTACTACATCGTTCACACGGACATCAATCCCACGAGAATCGTGCCGCGAGGCCCGGCACTGCACTCATTGCTCACCGCCCACCACCGTGACGAACTCGGCGGCCGCCCCTTTGGCGATGGCACCGCTCCACCCCCGGTCCGGCCAGATGAGGCGCCGCCTGCAGTCATCTGACGATTGCGTTTTTGTCAGTAGCCACGAGTAGCGTCGAATGACAATGCACGAACAATCGAGTCCACCGGCACCGACGGGGTGGCTGCGGCGTCTCATCGCTCAGTGCTTGCGGCATCCCCGGCTGGTCGCAGGTGCGCTCGGGGCTACGTTCATCGCCACGGCTATCGAAGTTGCGGTCCCGCTCATCACCAAATTGGTTGTCGATGAGGCGATGGCCGGAAACACAGCAGTAGTCGGCATCGCGGCATTGGCACTCGCTGCCATGGCCGTCGTTCGATTCGGTGGACAGTTCCTGCGACGGATGCTTGCCGGGAAGTTATCGCTCGACGTCCAGCACGATTTGCGACTCGAACTGCTTTCAACGATGCAGCGGCTTGATGGCAAGAAACAAGACGAGCTCAGCACCGGTCAGGTTGTTTCCCGGTCTATCAGCGATCTCCAGCAGCTCCAGGGGCTGCTTGCGATGGCACCGTTGTCCGCGGGCGCCGTTTTGCAGTTCCTCCTTTCTCTCGGCGCGATGGCTTATTTGTCGATTCCGCTCACCCTGGCTGTCGTCGCAGTGGCACCGGCAATCTGGCTGACTGTGCGCCACTACCGTCAGCGGCTGTACGCAGCCACATGGGCCGCTCAGCAGAGCGGCGCGGACGTCGCTCAGCACGTTGAGGAAACCGTCACCGGGGTCCGGATCGTCAAAGGCTTCGGTCAAGAGCAGCGCATGGTTCAGGTACTCCGCAGCCTCGGCCGGAAGCTGTATGGGGAACGCATGCGCGCGGCGCGCATCAACGCACGCTTCACCCCCACGATGTCCACCATCCCTCAGCTTGGTTTGGTATGCGTCATCGCTGCTGGCGGTGTCCTGGCTTTCCGCGGGACCATCACGATTGGCACATTTCTCGCCTTCGCCGCCTACCTCACCGCGATGACGGGGATTGCCCGACTGTTGTCCGGACTGATCGTCACGGCGCAACTGTCGCGCGCAGCAGTTGAGCGAGTCTTCGACTTGATCGACACTGAGCCTCACCTCGCCGACCCGCATCACCCCCGCGAGGTCCCCGCGGGTGCACTCGGTATCGAGTTCCGGGACGTGAACTTCGGGTTCAGCTCCGAGAGTCGCGTGTTGTCTGGGTTGTCGCTGCGCGTTCGTCCTGGCGAGTGCCTAGCGATCGTAGGTCGCCCGGGCTCGGGCAAATCCGCTTTGGCTCAGCTCATTCCGCGGTTCTACGCACCCGAGACCGGATCGATTGAGCTCTACAGCGACTCGGGCCGCGTGAGCGTGGAGGACATCCGGACGGCTGAATTGCGCCAGCACGTCGCGCTGGCGTTTGACGAACCCTTCCTCTTTTCAGACACGATCGCGTCGAACATCGCGCTGAGCGAGGCTGACGCTGCGCTCGAGGCCATCCGTGAGGCCGCAGAACATGCGCAGGCGAGTGATTTCATCGAGGCACTGCCTGATGGATATGACACGCGCGTCGGAGAGCGGGGGCTAACCCTGTCGGGCGGTCAGAGGCAGCGCATCGCTCTCGCGAGGGCGCTGTATGCCCGGCCCCGACTGCTTGTACTCGATGATGCAACGAGCGCAGTTGATTCAGTCACCGAATCAAAGATTCTGGGGAGGCTCCGGAATGGAGCACAGCCTCGGACCACGATTACCGTGGCACATCGGAAGTCCTCGTTGCGCGTGGCAGACCGGATCGCCGTACTTGATGCCGGTCGTGTGGTCGACGTTGGCACAGAGGACGAGCTGCTTGCCCGGTGCGAACTCTTCCGGACTCTGATGGCCACCGATCTCTCCGAAAACGAGAGCACCGCTGCGCGCCCCACGCTCCAGCCGACAGATACACCCCTTCACGTGCATCAGCCTGCGTCTCTATGGGCGCGCACACCTGACTCTGCGCAACCCAATACCCCCGCAACCCGACCTGAACTCGTAGACGCGCTCACGGCACTGCCCGAGGTGTGTGATTCGCCACCCCCTGATGAGGGTGAGGGACCCGAACCAGACCGGGAATTTCGTCTCACGCGTACTCTGCGTCCAGTCCGGGCGCTACTCGCGCTCGCGGTGGGACTGCTCGCAGTCGACGCGGCAACGACAATGCTCCTTCCCACAGCTGCCCGCATCGCGATCGACAGCGGAGTGCTCAACGGGCGTCCCGAAATGATCTGGTGGTCGGTCGGCGCCGGAGTTTCGCTTGTCGCGACGGGCTGGATCGCTGCGAGCATTATGATTCTTGTCACTGCCCGTGCCGGCGAACGAGTGCTCTACAACCTTCGCGTGCGTACCTATTCGCACTTGCAGCGGCTCGGCATGGACTACTACGAGCGCGAGCAGTCTGGCCGCATCATGACGCGCATGACGACAGATATCGACGCGTTGTCGTCCTTCTTGCAAACGGGCCTCGCCACAGCAGTTGTGAGCGTACTCATGCTGTTCGGCGTCTCAACCGCCCTTCTTGTGACAGATCTCACACTTGCTGGAATCGCGCTCTTGGTGCTTCCGCTACTCATTGCCGCCACTGTCGTCTTCCGGCGCATCTCGAGTGCGGCATACACCCAGGCTCGCGAGCGGATCTCCGTTGTGAATGCGGACTTCCAGGAAAACATCGCGGGGCTGCGTACTTCGCAGGCGTACAACCGCGAGGAGCACGCCGCGCAGCGCTTCTCGCACCGGGCCGAACGTTACCGCCGGAGCCGCATGCGGGCGCAGCGCGCAATCGCGGTGTACTTTCCCGGGATAGCTCTCCTCAGCGACCTCGCACTGGCTGTGGTGCTGTTCGTGGGGGCCTATCGGATCGCCGACGGCACGACATCACCGGGAGTCCTAGTTGCGTTCGTGCTCTATTTGGGACTCTTGTTCACCCCTATTCAGCAGCTCTCCCAAGTTTTCGACGGATACCAGCAGGCCCGAGTAGGTTTGCGACGCATCGCAGACCTACTCCAGACGCGCGAATCTGTTAGTGCCGTACCGCCCGGACGTGAGCGTGCCATCGGAACTAGCACGCAGGGCGACTTCTCCTTCGAAGACGTTGCGTTCACCTACGACGGTGCAGGTCAGCCCGTACTGCACAGCGTCAGCGTCAATCTCCCCGCGGGAACAACGACTGCACTGGTCGGACCCACTGGAGCGGGCAAATCCACGCTCGTCAAGCTGCTTGCCCGGTTTTACGACCCGACTGCTGGGGCGGTCCGGGCCGACGGACGTGACATCCGAGAGTTCGCTCTTAGCGAATATCGGGGCAAGATTGGAATTGTTCCGCAGGAACCACACCTTTTTACTGGTGATGTCGCAAGCAATATTGCATTCGCCCGTCCGGACGCGCCCCGTGCCGCCATCGAGCACGCGGCAGCAGAAGTCGGTGCGATCGACATGATTTCGCGATTGCCGCATGGCATGCATGAACCCATCGGCGAAGGGGGCCGCGGGCTCTCGTCCGGCGAGCGCCAACTCATCGCGCTTGCGCGGGCAGCGCTCGCCTCACCCGATCTCATGCTCCTCGATGAAGCCACAGCTTCCCTCGATCCTGCGACAGAGAATCTTGTATTGCGGGCGAGCGAACGGCTTCTGTCAACCCGGACATCGGTCGTTGTCGCACACCGGCTGGAAACCGCCGCACGCGCAGACCGCATACTTGTAGTTGACCGCGGCGCAATCGTCGAAGCTGGCACACATGAGGAACTGCGGAGGTGCGGTGGAACCTATGCCAATCTGTGGGAATCCGCTCAATCGCGCCCCGGAGACCTCACCGTCAGACGACAATGCGATCGGGGAGTCGGTAACCATCCCGTAGCACTGAGGGACTAGCGTGCCAAACAGGTACACACTCCGGCGAGGGACTAGCCTCTACATGGGAGGCGCCAAGTCGGTGATCGAGAGGGAAACGAGGCGAGAACGGCCGTGACCAGCAGTTCACTTTCACAGTTCGGACAGAACGAGTGGTTGGTCGAAGAGATGTACCAGCGATACAAGGACGACCCCTCGTCCGTGGATCCCGCATGGCACGACATCCTCAAGGACTACAAGCCCGGAGAGAATAGCTCGCAATCAAAGAAGACGACGACTTCGTCGAGTTCACAATCTGCTGCCGCCACAAGCAAAGCAGCAACGAAATCCGCCCCCGCCAAGCCCGCCAGCAAGCCTGCCGCCGGCAAAGGTACGTCAAGCAAGTCCGCCGACTCAAAAACCGCCGACTCAAAAACCGCGGCGTCAAAGCCTGCGCCCAAGGCAGCGTCACAGACTTCTTCCTCAGAACCGAAGACCGCAGAGTCCAAGGTGCTGCGCGGCGTTGCCGCGACGGTTGCGCGAAACATGAATACGTCGCTCACCGTCCCGACCGCCACGAGTGTGCGTGCTGTACCTGCCAAGGCAATGATCGACAACCGCCTGGTGATCAACAACCATCTCGCCCGTACCCGTGGCGGCAAGATTTCTTTCACCCATCTTCTCGGGTACGCCATCGTCCAGGCGGTCAAGAACTACCCGAGCATCAACCGCCACTACGCAGAGGTCGACGGGAAGCCGAATCTTGTCACCCCGCCACACACCAACCTCGGATTGGCGATCGATCTGCCCGGCAAGGACGGGAGTCGAACCCTTGTGGTCGCGGCCATCAAGAAGTGCGAGTCGATGAACTTCCTTCAGTTCTGGCACGCATACGAGGACCTGGTCCGTCGCGCTCGTGATGGCAAGCTCACCGCCGAAGACTTCCAGGGAGTGACGATCTCCCTGACGAACCCCGGCACGATCGGCACCGTTCACTCTGTGCCACGGCTAATGCAAGGCCAGGGCGCGATCATTGGCGCAGGCGCGATGGAGTATCCCGCTGAGTTCCAGGGCGCTAGCGAGGAAAAGATCGCAGAATTCGGTGTCGGCAAGTTGATGACACTGACGTCGACTTACGATCACCGCATCATCCAGGGTGCTGAATCCGGCGAGTTCCTGCGCAAGATTCATACGCTGATCCTGTCTGACGAGTTCTACGACGAGATCTTCACCGCGCTTGGAATCCCCTACGAGCCGATCCGCTGGAGCCGGGATATCCCGCCTGGGGCGATCGACAAGAACACCCGCGTTCTACAGCTGATTGCTGCATATAGGCACCGTGGCCACCTGATGGCCGACACCGATCCCCTGCGCTACAACGTCGAGTCGCTCTCGAGCCACCCAGACCTGAACGTCAAGACGCACGGCCTGACCTTGTGGGATCTCGACCGAGAGTTCACCGTCGGTGGATTCGCAGGCCGCGAGCGGATGAAGCTGCGCGATGTGCTTGGTGTGCTGCGCGATTCGTACTGCCGCAAGATCGGCGTCGAGTACATGCACATCCTCGAGCCAGAGCAGCTCCAGTGGCTGCAGGAGCGCGTCGAGGTGAAGCACCAGAAGCCGCCAGTCGCTGAACAGAAGTACATTCTGTCGAAGCTCAACGCAGCCGAAGCGTTCGAGACATTCCTGCAGACTAAGTACGTAGGCCAGAAGCGATTCTCGCTGGAGGGCGCTGAGTCGGTCATCCCGATGATGGACGCCGTCATTGACCGTTCCGCGGACTATGCGCTCGACGAGGTCGTCGTCGGTATGCCGCACCGCGGTCGCCTCAATGTGCTGGCGAACATCGTCGGGAAACCGTACTCGAAGATCTTCACCGAGTTCGAAGGCAATATGAACCCGTCGCAGGCGCACGGTTCAGGTGACGTGAAATACCACCTCGGCGCGAGTGGCACCTACATCCAGATGTTCGGCGACAACGACATCACAGTGTCGCTGACAGCGAATCCGTCCCACCTCGAAGCCGTCAACCCGGTTCTTGAAGGTCTCGTCCGGGCAAAACAGGACCTGCTCGACAAGGGCGAGGAAGGCTTCTCCGTTGTGCCGCTCCTGCTGCATGGCGACGCTGCCTTCGCTGGCCAGGGCGTCGTAGCGGAGACACTCAACCTCGCGATGCTGCGGGGCTACCGCACCGGCGGAACCGTTCACATTGTCGTCAACAACCAGGTTGGCTTCACCACACGGCCCGAGCACTCGCGATCGAGCGAATACTGCACCGATGTGGCGAAGATGATCGGCGCGCCGATCTTCCACGTCAACGGTGATGATCCTGAAGCATGCGTCTGGGTGGCACAGCTCGCAGTGGACTTCCGCCAGAAGTTCAACAAAGACGTCGTGATCGATCTCATCTGCTATCGCCGTCGCGGTCACAACGAGGGCGACGACCCGTCAATGACGCAGCCGAGAATGTACGACCTGATCGACACGAAGCGTAGCGTCCGCAAAACGTACACCGAGGCTCTCATCGGACGTGGCGACATCTCGCTCAAAGAGGCCGAGGATGCGCTCCGCGACTACCAAGGGCAACTCGAACGCGTCTTCAATGAGGTTCGCGAGCTCGAGAAGTATCCACCGGCACCCAGCCCATCGGTCGAAGAGGACCAGGTGCTACCCACGAACGTTCAGACCTCTATTGACGAAGAGGTCGTCGAGCGGATCGGCGATGCTCATCTGAACATGCCCGAGGGTTTCACCCCGCACCCCCGTGTCAAGCCCGTGTACGAGCGACGACACGAAATGACCCGAAAGGGCAACATCGACTGGGCGTTCGGTGAGCTGATCGCGTTCGGATCCCTCGTCGCCGAAGGGCGGACTGTCCGTCTGACAGGACAGGACACTCGGCGCGGAACGTTCACTCAGCGCCATTCCGTGATCATCGACCGCAAGACCGAATCTGAGTACTGCCCAATTACGACGCTCGCCGATGACGGCGAGGGCAAGTTCATGGTGTATGACTCTGCTCTTACGGAGTTCGCCGGTCTCGGCTTCGAGTATGGCTATTCCGTCGGAAACCCACAGGCACTTGTGCTGTGGGAAGGCCAGTTCGGGGACTTCGTCAATGGCGCACAGACGATCATTGACGAATTCATTTCATCTGGTGAAGCGAAATGGGGGCAGCTCTCGAACGTCGTACTGCTCTTGCCGCATGGCCACGAAGGTCAGGGCCCGGACCACACCTCTGGCCGAATCGAGCGGTTCCTGCAGCTGTGCGCCGAAGGTTCGATGACCGTGTCGGTGCCATCGACCCCAGCGAACTATTTCCACCTGCTGCGTCGCCACGCGAAGGCTGGCGTGCACCGTCCGCTGGTGGTCTTCACACCGAAGTCGATGCTGCGCAACAAGGCTGTTGTGAGCCCCGTCGAGGACTTCACGACAGGCAAGTTCCGCAGTGTTATCGACGATCCCACGCTGGCTGGTGAGTCAGAAGAGCGGCGGTCGAAGGTCACCAAGATTCTGCTATGCAGCGGAAAGCTGTACTACGAGCTTGCGGCCCATCAGAAGAAGGAAAACCGTGAGGATGTCGCGGTGATCCGGATCGAGCAGCTCTACCCGGTTCCGCGGCACCGTTTGCGTGAGGCGATTGCCAACTACCCCAATGTCAAAGAGTTCCGGTGGGTCCAGGAAGAGCCTGCGAACCAGGGTGCGTGGCCTTTCTTCGGCCTGAACCTGCCCGAGGTTCTTCCCGACGTTTTCCCGAAGCTCAGAAGAGTTTCGCGCCGGTCGATGTCTGCACCGTCCTCGGGTTCCAGCAAGGTTCACGCGGTGGAGCAGCAGCACCTCATCGATACTGCATTCGAGTAGCCGACAGACAGGTAGAGCCGGGCGATGCTATCGCCCGGCTCTAACTGTGTCACGGTGGGTTATCCGGCGGCGGCGTCCGGAACGGGTGGCTCCATCGCACCGGAAAATCCTGGGAAGAATTGTTCCAGCACCTCGTGGCTGCCCAGCATCGGCGCGAGTACGACGCCGGGCAGTGCGCCCGTAAGCAGTTCCAGAATCTCTTCACGGTTGACGGTGCGCTCGTGCAGCCATCGAATGACGGTCTCCTCGACGAGCGCGATCCAGCCGCGGACCGCGAAGTCGAGCAGTGGGCTGTGCTCAATCCCAAGCGCGGGCATGATGGTCAGTATTCGGCCGGCGATCTGCCCGCGGGACTTTTCGACTGCCCCTGACATTCCAGGTACGTCGCTCAACGCGCCACGCAACATCGAAACATAGAGGTTTGGAGCTTGCTCGACAAAATCGATGTACCGGTTAAGCGAACCGCGCAGAGCATCGACGGGAGCTAGGGAGAGGTCCGGCGCGGTCGCGGCCACGAGCTGTTCCCCAGCGTTTCGGACAAGTGCAGCCTGGAACTCGAGTTTCGATCCGAAGTAGTGGAAGAGTAACCCCTTGGAAACACCGGCTTCGTCGGCGATGTCCTCGACCGAAATTTCCTCGATCGGCTTGCGTGCCAGCAGGTCCATGCCCAGCTCAATGAGCTGTGCGCGCCGTTGCTCAGGCGATAGTCGTGTGCGTTTTGAACCTGCCATAGTCACCCATTGTAGTTATTGACCGGAATTCAGCAAGGCTATTGACTCATACTCAGTAGCGGGCTATCGTCATTGGCATGACAGTGAGGTCTGAAGATTCGGGTACAAAAACCGCTGCGCGCCATGTCGACGTTGCCGTGATCGGCAGCGGCTTCTCCGGCCTTGGCGCAGCAATCAAACTGAAGGAGCTCGGTACCCACTCCTTCGTCGTCCTAGAGCGTGGCAGCGAAGTCGGCGGCACGTGGCGTGACAACACCTATCCTGGTGCCGCCTGCGACGTCCCCTCGCAGCTGTACTCCTACTCATTCGCACTGGGTGACTGGTCCCGGTCGTTCTCCCGCCAGCCCGAGATCCAGGCATACCTTCGCAAGGTCGCCGAGGACGCTGGCGTCGTCGAGAACCACCTTTTCGGCTGTGAGGTACAAGAGGCACGCTGGGACACCGCATCTGGCCAGTGGGTTATCGAAACCTCAGCGGGGCGCGTCACCGCGCGGTTCTTAGTCTCCGGTGTCGGAGCCTTGTGCGAACCTGCACTCCCCGCCATCCCGGGCATCGAATCTTTCACCGGGCAGATGTTCCACTCTGCACGCTGGGATCATTCGTCAGACCTTAAGGGCAAGCGCGTCGCAATCATCGGCACCGGCGCTTCCGCAATCCAGATCGTGCCTTCGATAGCTCCCGAAGTCGCACAGCTCGATGTTTATCAGCGGACAGCGCCGTGGGTGCTGCCCCGTTTCGACCGGCCCTATTTCGGTATCGAGCGGTGGGCATTCCGCAATATTCCAGGTCTGCAGCGCCTCGCCCGCGCCGGTGTATACGCTGCGCGTGAAACCCAGGTTGTGGGTCTCGCAAAGGCACCGAAACTCATGGCGGGGCTCCAAGCTCTCGCCCAAGGCATGATCTTCGCGCAGATCCGCGACCCCGAGCTACGCAAGAAGGTCACACCCGACTTCCGCATCGGCTGCAAGCGGATGCTGATCTCGAACGCCTACTACCCTGCTCTCGACCGGGACAACGTTGATCTGGTCACCGACGGGATCACGGAGGTCCGTGAGAACTCCATCGTGACCGCGGATGGAACCGAGCGTGAAATCGATGCACTGATCATCGCCACTGGTTTCCATGTCACCGACTCCCCGACGTTCAAAGGCATCTACGGCCGCGAGGGCCGCTCCCTCGCCGAGGTCTTTGACGAGTCCGGCATGCAGGGATACAAGGGCACTACCGTAGCGGGATTCCCGAACCTCTTCTTCCTTGTCGGGCCTAATACGGGCCTCGGTCACACCTCCATGGTTTTCATGATCGAATCGCAGCTCAACTACGTTGTCGACGCACTCAAGACAATCGAGCGCGACAACATCGCGACATTCGAGGTCCACAAGGAAGCTCAAGCCGCATTCAACAGCGAGTTGCAGGCGCAACTGGCGCCCACCGTGTGGATGACCGGCGGCTGCGCGAGCTGGTACCTCGACAAGCACGGGAACAACACCACGCTCTGGCCAGGTTTCACGTTCTCCTTCCGCAACATGCTTAAGAAGTTTGATGCGGAAAACTACGGCATCACCGTCATGGCCGAAAACCCAGACCCGACCGCCACCCCTGCTGACAGCGAGCCTGTCGAAGCTACCTCTACCGGAAAGAAGGCCCGCCGATGACCAAGTTCCAAGGAAAGGTCGCCGTCATCACTGGCGCCGGATCCGGTATCGGACGCGCCCTCGCTCTGCAGCTTGCCAAGGAGGGCGCAAGGCTCGCCCTTTCCGACGTCAACACGATCGGCCTCGATGAGACCGCACAGGCGGCGCGCGCGCTTGGCGCCGAGGTGCACACCGCGGCCCTCAACGTTGCTGAGCGCGAAGCGGTCCTCGCATACGCGGACGAAGTCGCTGCACATTTCGGCAAGGTGAACCTGATCTTCAATAATGCGGGTATTGCGTTCACCGGTGACGTGGAAGTCAGCGAGTTCAAAGACATCGAGCGCATCATGGACGTCGATTTCTGGGGCGTGGTGAATGGTACGAAGGCTTTCCTCCCACACCTGATTGCGTCGGGTGACGGACACGTCGTGAACATCTCGAGTTTGTTTGGTCTCGTCGCCATTCCGTCGCAGTCGGCATACAACGCCGCGAAGTTCGCAGTGCGTGGTTTCACTGAGGCGCTGCGGATGGAGATGATCACCAACGGCCATCCCGTCAAGGTGACATGCGTTCACCCCGGGGGCATCAAGACCGCAATCGCGCGTACCGCGACGGCTGCGGAAGGTACCGACGCCTCGTCTCTCGGCGAGTTCTTCGACAAGCACCTCGCCCGCACTAGTCCGGAAGCGGCGGCCCAGCGAATTCTCACTGACGTTCGCCGCAATCGCGCACGCTGCCTGATCGGGCTTGATGCACGCGCACTGGATCTTTTCCAGCGGGCAACCGGCTCGGGCTATCAGCGGATCTTCGCCGCAACGGCTGGCCGCGTGATGAAGAAGGCCGGACAGTCCGCAGTCTGACGGTCAGCACAAACTAATCGTGGAGCCTTTTTCCCTCTGCACGAGGGAAAAAGGCTCCACGATTTTTCTTCTGTTACGCGACGCCCTCTTCTTTGGCCACACGTGCGACAGCCTCTGCTACCGCTGGAGCTACACGTGGATCAAGTGGGCTCGGCACGATCTTCTCCGCCGAGAGTTCATCACCGAGAACTGACAGAATCGCCTCTGCCGCAGCGATTTTCATCTTTTCAGTGATTCGCCGCGCACCTGTATCGAGTGCACCCTTGAACACGCCCGGGAATGCGAGCACGTTGTTGATCTGGTTCGGGTAGTCGCTGCGTCCAGTTGCAACAACGGCCGCGTACTTTCGAGCGATTTCGGGGTGAATCTCCGGATCAGGGTTCGACAGCGCGAAGACGATCGAATTCGGTGCCATAGTCGCAATGAGCGGCTCGGGAACTTTTCCGGCTGACACACCGAGAAACACGTCTGCACCATCGAGCGCTTCTGCGACTCCGCCCCTGCGGCCAGTTGGATTCGTCCGCGCCGCGAGATCCTGTTTTACCCCGTTGAGGTCTGAACGCCCCGGCTCGACGATGCCTTTTGAGTCCACCACGATTACGTCGTTGATTCCGGCTGCGAGCAGGATGTTCGCGCATGCGACGCCGGCTGCTCCCGCGCCCGCGATGACAATACGCATGGGCGCAAGCTCACGGCCGAGTGCTCGCGCTGCGCCCGTCAGCGCGGCAAGCACGACAATGGCGGTTCCATGCTGGTCATCGTGCATGACCGGGCAATCGAGCGCCTCGATCACTCGCTGCTCGATCTCGAAGCATCGTGGCGCTGAGATGTCCTCGAGGTTGACCGCGCCGAACGAGGGGCGCAAACGGACCAGCGTCTCGACGATTTCGTCGGGATCCTTCGTGTCGAGAACAAGCGGAATCGAGTTGAGTCCTGCGAAAGACTTGAATAGCGCCGCTTTGCCTTCCATCACCGGCAAAGACGCTTTGGGCCCGATGTCGCCGAGACCAAGCACAGCGCTGCCATCGCTGACCACCACCACGAGCCGGCTGGTCCACGTGTACCGAGCAGCCAGAGTCTCGTCAGCGGCGATTGCGCGGGAAACCTGTGCGACGCCCGGCGTGTAAGCGATAGAAAGCGCGCGCTGGCTATCGAGCGGCGCTGTGATTTCTACTGAAAGCTTGCCCCCCTCGTGGCTCGAGAAGATCTCCTGTTCGGTGATCGGGCCTGGGCCTGCTGCTCCCTGGTTACCCGCCTCACCCCCGCCGGGGCGGTCCGCTTCCGAAACGGTGGACACGTCAGCTACTCCTGCACAATTACGACCAGCACAACCGCAGCGGTTAGTGGTCTCTCCAACCCGAACCGGCAGACCGGTTTAGGGCATATTGCGATCATTTGACCCTACCCGCGTTACTTCACGGGCGCGCACTGGCCTGCCCGATGGCTGTTTCGCCGCCTCTTCACTGAGTCTTCGCTGGGCCAAGTCGGGGCCTAGTCGAGTTGCGGCGCAGCACAAAAAATCAGGACGGGCCTCGATGAGTGACGCCGTGCCAGATGAGGGATCAACCCCGGGCCGCCACTCTACGTGTGTTTGCCGCTTCACCACGGCGGTAGCTGTGGCGCAAGCATTCACAGTCTGCCACCGCCGCCAGCGCCGGATCAACCTGGCAACTCGCCAGCACAACAGGTTGCGCGCCTCACAGCCATACCTCGTCCGTGGTGAGCGGGCGCTGAACAGGGGACGCCGTCAGCTCCACCATTGCGCGAAGAGAACAACACCCACTGTAGTGATAACGATCACGCTCCAGAGGAAAGCGAGCAGACCACGAGTCCGGTCAGCGACGATTTGCGCCGCCACAGCAACCACACCGCCAGTAACGTGCCAGAAAACCGACGCCGATCCCGGCCCGGCAAGGCCCCGCTCGGGAGCGTAGTGGCTCACGACAACCACCACGATCGTCAGCACCGCGAGCCCAGCGGCCAGGGCCCCGGACAGACCACGGAACGCCCGCACAGCCATTCCGTCGCGCGCGGCGACCGCACCCTGCTGGCCGTACCCATGCAAGCTCTGCGTGTTCTCGTACACCACTCTCACTCTCCCACTACGACCTCGACGCCGGTGCCCGCGGCGACAATGGCATCGAGTTGAGCGGGGGCCGTCGTGAAGGCGCCCAGCCTGATGTGCTTGTTCGCTCCGTGATAGTCCGACGAGCCCGTCATGATCAGCGAGTAGCGGTGCGCGATCTTAAGCAGGAGCTCACGGTCAGGCGCCGAATGATCTGGATGGTCGATCTCGAGCCCGGCGAGCGCGCCGCTCTCCGCGAGGTTTTCAATGTGCTCGAGGTCGACAAGCCGGCCCCGCGCACTTGCTCGGGCGTGGGCGAGGACAGGCACTCCACCTGCTTCTCGCACCATTGCGACCGCAGAGCCGAGATCGGTGTTCCGCATCGGCACGTAGTAAGGACCGCGCGGCGAAAGCAAGTGCTGAAAGGACTCCTGCACCGATGAGACGACGCCCGCTTCTGTGAGGGCTCTGGCCAGGTGTGGACGCCCAACCGCTGGCCCCGCTTCCGCGAGAATCCGTTCGGCATCGATGGGGAGTCCGTCCGCCTGCATCCGTTCCGCCATGGTTGCGATGCGTGCGCGCCGCGCTTCACGTAGCCGTTTCCGCTCGGCAGCAAGCGAAGAATGGTTCGGGTCGAATAGATACGCCAGCAAGTGGACGGAAACGGGATATCCGTCTTCTCCCCTGCCGACGCACGACATCTCCATGCCCCTGATCAGCACCATTCCCGCAGGCAAGGCCGCGGCAGCCTCATCCCATCCCGACGTCGTGTCGTGGTCAGTCAGGGCGAGCACGTCGATTCCGGCAGCAGCAGCATTCTCGATCAGCTGTGCCGGGGAGTCTGTGCCATCCGACGCTGTCGTATGAGTGTGCAGATCGATGCGCGTCATCTCCGCATCATCCCACTCCACATCGTCACGTCATCCGAACTGCAGATCGAGCGGGGTCAGTCGTGTCGATCGACGCCTCTGCCCAGGCTTCCCGCAGCGCTGGAACGCCACGCAGGCGCACCCACGCCGCTTCCGTCGAGGTAATCGGCACCGCATCGAAGAACTCGATAGGTGACATGGGATCCGACAGAGTGAGCGGTTGCACCTCACTGCGCCCCAGGACCACTGCGGTGAACGCTGCACCGGGCCACAACGGCTCACTCAGGTCGATGAGGGAATCTTCCGCGAGGATCAATCCTTCAACACCGGGCGAAGCGGCGATCACGGCGAGCGGGCGAAGGACTTGGTCGACTCCGCCGCGCAGTCGCATGACAACCTCCGCGCGCGGGCCACGCACCGGGTCGGCCATGATATCCGCGGGATCGCCCATGGGTTGCTGGCTGCAGCCGCACGTCGCGTAGTAGACGAGGCCGCCGGGCGCGGGGCCGAAACGCAAGACTTCGATGGGTTCCACGCCCAGGAAGGTCACCGACGCGGCCGCGGGTTCGCCGATCGCAAGTTCAGTTGTGATGTGAGCCCGCACTCGGGCTGGCAGATCACGCGCGGACATGGTTCAGTGGCCCCCCGCTAGGCGCGCGAGCAAGTCACGCCCCCGCTCCGCATTCGTCGGATTGCATAACACGTCGTATCGGCCTGCTACAAGTTGCATCGTCGACTGGAAATCGCGCTGTCCGCGCGAGGCGGCATATTGGACGGCCTGCATGACTACCCAGAACAGGACGCCGAAGAAGATTCCGGTGACGAGTGGCTCGAGCAACTGCCCAGTGAAGATTCCGATGAGCAGACCAATGAAAACGCCGATCCATGCACCGGTGACCACCGCCCCACCGATCACGCGTGGCCAGTTCAGCCGACCGGTGACCCGCTCGACCTGCATGAGGTCGACTCCGACAATGGTGACGTCCTGCACCGGGAACTGCTGGTCAGACAAATAATCAACCGCACGTTGTGCCTCAGCGTAGGTCGGGTACGCGCCAATAGGCCATCCAGTTGGCGGGGTGGGCAGCCCAAACTTCTTCGCCCCGCTAAGCGGACTTGTCATCGTCACTCTCCTCGAGGGTGATGAGGCTTTCGGCCGGTCTGCGCAGCACGGCCTGCCGTCCCGAATAGTTGCTTCTTTCCCGATAACGCACAGCGCACGCGGGAAGTGCCAGCCAGTGCTCAACTGTGACTCTAATCCCACGCGTGACATCCGGATCTTCGGCGCAAAACCGACAGATCCAGACCAATGGTACGGCCTAGTTCCTGAGAGTTGACCGGACCGCGGATCAACTTGGTCAATCGATGCGCGCAACTCGGCAACGTGTATGTAAAGTTAGTCACGTTTTGACAACGAAGGTGAGGAATTCGCCAGTGCCGACGAAGAAGCGCCGCGACACGTCACGCAACCGCCGCAGCAGCGTTCTCGCGATGGCCGGTCTGCTCCCGGCCGGGCTGTTCGGGGTTGCAGCAGCATCAGACCTTGAATCGTCCGACACGGCCGCGCAGGCCGTGCATGAGGTCGAGATCAGCCACGCCGCAGCAGCCGCCTACAACGACTCGTCTGTTGGCATGGTGACGCCCGTACTGCGCAATCCGACAGTGTTGCGCAGCCAGCAGACGGTCGCAGCCGACGCGATTGCCCAGCAGGCAGGGGAAGACCTGCTTGAGGGCCTCAACCTTGCCGTGGGTGAAGCTCTGAACAATGTGACAGTGAACCTGGGGGCGTTCGCGATTCCCGCTGTCATGCTCGAGGCTTACAAGAAAGCTGCAGCCCAGATGGAGGCACTGCGCCCCTCGTGCGGCATCTCCTGGACCCTCCTTGCAGGCATTGGACACGTTGAGTCGGGGCACGCATCTGGGGGCGCGGTTGACGTAAACGGGCGCACACTGCGTCCGATCCTGGGTCCGCGGCTGGATGGGACCACACCGAATACTGCCGTGATCCGTGATACCGACGGCGGCGCACTTGACGGCGACAGCCAGTTCGACCGTGCTGTCGGCCCGATGCAGTTCATACCGAGCACGTGGCGGATGTACGCCACCGACGGCAACGGTGACGGCCAGGCGGATCCTCACAATGTCTACGACGCGACGGTCGCGGCGGCGAAGTACCTGTGCGACGCCGGCGGGGATCTCACCGTGGCCGGCAACCAGGAGCGAGCCATCCTGCGTTACAACGCATCGCGCAGCTACCTGAATAACGTGCGGAACTGGGCAACCGCCTACGCGACCGGTGTACTTCCCACCCCGACCGATCTGCCGCCAGCCGGCGCACTTCCCTGGGAGTTGCCAGATCCTTCCGCGGACGCAGCTAGGGACCCGATGTCCTCGCTGATCGACGAGTTGCGACGCGGTGAGGATGGCGAACTCGACGACGGGGACGAGGATGAGACCCGCGATGAGGACCGCCCACGGAACCCACTCGACGAGCTGGCCGAGATGCTTCCACCGCCGCCTCAGGTCCCCTGCGTGATCTTCTGCGCTCCGCAGCCCGGGCCAGGTCAGGGTGACGAGGGGGCACCGCCTCCGCCGCCACCGTCGCTGCCTGAAATTCCCGGTCTCCCCGACCTCCGGCTCCCATTCCCGTGATAGGAATCCGCCCCCAGCTGACGGGCAAGTCGCCGCACGCTGGGGGCGGCGCCTATGATCGATGGTGATGTCCCAACTTACTGAATCGGCCATCCGGTCAGCGCTTGCCCGGGTGCAAGACCCCGAGATCCGCAAGCCCATAACTGAACTTGGCATGGTGAAAAGCATCGACATCACCGGCGATGGTGATGTCGCGATCGGCATATACCTCACGGTGTCCGGGTGCCCCATGCGTTCTGAAATCGAGAACCGCGTGTCGTCGGCTGCAGCGGACGTTCCTGGGGTACGCGATGTGAGCGTCACCCTTGACGTCATGGACGATGAGCAGCGCAGCGAGCTGCGAAAGAAGCTCCGCGGTGACTCCGCGGAGCCGGTCATTCCCTTCGCTCAGCCGAACTCACTTACGCGCGTGTACGCGGTCGCTTCCGGAAAGGGTGGCGTCGGAAAGTCCAGCGTCACCGTCAACCTCGCCGCTGCCCTCGCGGCACGGGGACTTTCCGTGGGCGTCCTAGACGCCGATATCTACGGGCATTCGATCCCGCGCATGCTTGGGACTGACGCGAAACCAACACAAGTCGAGCGGATGATCCTGCCGCCCATTTCGCATGAGGTGAAGCTCATCTCGATTGCCCAGTTCACCACTGGCAACGTTCCAGTGGTCTGGCGGGGGCCAATGCTGCATCGTGCTCTGCAGCAGTTCCTTGCCGACGTCTTCTGGGGTGATCTGGACGTCCTCCTGCTCGACTTGCCGCCCGGCACAGGGGACATCGCGATTTCTGTCGCACAGCTGATTCCTGGCGCTGAGATCCTCGTTGTCACTACTCCGCAGCAGGCGGCCGCGGAAGTGGCGGAACGCGCGGGCGCTATCGCTTTGCAGACGCGGCAACGCGTCGCTGGCGTCATCGAGAACATGTCGTGGCTCGAACTAGCTGACGGCACGCGCATGGATATTTTCGGCTCCGGCGGCGGCCAGGTGGTGGCGGACCGGCTGACTCAATCCATCGGTGCGAGCGTGCCGCTACTCGGCCAGGTGCCCCTCGATCCCGCGATCCGGGAAGGCGGCGATGCCGGAATGCCGATCGTGCTGAGCCACCCTGACTCCGCGGCCGGCGAGGCTTTGCTCGCTATCGCTGAGAAGCTCGCCGTAAGGCAGCGCGGGCTCGCTGGGATGTCGCTGGGCATCGACACCACGCGGCATCTGAGCTGACCCAGCACCACTCGGGCAGCGAGAAGGGAGAGGCACGGTGCAGGCCGACAGAATCTCCTATGATGATCCTTCCGACGCTGCCTCTACTGCGGATGAGGACGGCAGCGCCTTCACCGTGCACCATGGTCCGCCGAGTGCGCGATCACGGGTGATCTGGTGGTGCACTTGGTTGTTCGTCCGGCCCCTCTTCCTTTTGTGGCCGCTCGGGGTGCTCGGCTTCTCGCTGATCGTCGCGCTATCGGGACGCGTTGATCGTCGTCTGACTGCGCGCGGAAAATCCTCCCGGTGCACGTACACGCCAGCTGAACTGGGCGGCTGCCCGGCGGAATGGGTGTCGCCCCGGAACTCCCCGCCCAAAGCAAACCGGCCGGTCATCCTCTACCTCCATGGCGGCGGATTCTATTTCGGCGGTCTCGGGACGCACCGCCCGATCTGTACCGCGCTCGCACTGACTGTTGATGCCGATGTCGTGTCGGTCGCGTACCGGCAACTGCCGGACGGCGGCGTAGGCACGTCGATAGCTGACGCCATCAAAGCGTACGAGGAGTTAACCGAGACAGTGCGGCCGTCGCGCAAGATCTTCGTAGCGGGTGACTCGGCAGGCGGGTACCTGACAATGAAGGTAGGTGAACTGGCCGCGCGGCGGGACCTGCAAGTCCCGGACGGACTCATCGGCTTTTCTCCGCTGCTGTCGATGTTCCCTGAGCGCTACCACGTGGCCCGGCCAGCGAAGGACGCGTACCTCCCAGCCAGGCGGGTCGTGCGGGTCCGGCGGCATTGGCTGTCTGGGGAGGTTCCCGTCGAGGGCGTCCTGTCCCCGCTTCATGCGTCTGACCTCATCACCTCGCCGGTGTTCCTCACCGCTGCGCACAATGAGCTTCTCGCCGCGGATATCTACGAGTTCGGGCGTGAACTTCACCGCCGCGGGGTGCGCGTAGAGGTTCATGCATGGACTCAGCAGCTCCATGCTTTTCCGGCCATGGTATATCTGGTACCCGAGGCTCAGCAGGCCGTCGGCGAAACCGCAGCCTTTATCAGGTCAATTGTTGATCAGGAACGACAGGACAGAGAGCACTACCACGAGTGACACGAGCACAGCCCACACCATGAGCAGCCGGTTGTTCTGCATATCACGTCGCATCCGTGTCGATGGGTGGCTGTTCATTCATGCTGAGAGGCGCTTTCTCTGGATTCATCTGAGGCTTGCTGCCGCCAGGTTTTCGGCCCGCCGCACCAGAAGAGGCCTGGTCTGGGGAGTCGAAGTTCCCTGTGAAAATCGAGTCGTCACCGTCGAGTAGATGTTTCGTCACTGCTGCCCGCGGCGACATGTTGCGAAGGTTGCGCAACTCGTTGAGAGGCTCACGGAAATCATCGAAATCGGTGCCCATCTCGTCACGGATCTGTTTACTCGCACCGGCAACGTAATCGCGTCCTTGACGCAACGCGCGAGCGGTCCAGGTCATGGCGCCAGGAAGCCGCTCAGGTCCCAGGATGACAAGGGCAGCGACCATGAGAATGAAGATCTCGCCCCAACCGATGTTGCTGAACACGTTGCTAGCTTACTTGCTTCGCAAGAGGAACGAACGCCATGTGAGAGAGCTTGCCCCGTTCCTCACGGCAGAGCCTCGGGGGTGATCTCCACATCGATCAGTCTGCCGGTTCTGATCAGCTGCAACGTGACCGTCTCACCGATCGCGAGACTGTTCACCGCGACTGAAAGCTCGTCGGCGCTGAATACCTCGCGCTCGCCGACTCGGACAATGACATCGCCCTCCCTGATTCCGGCACGTTCGGCAGGGCTGTTGCTGTTGACATTGGCGATCTCGGCGCCCGTTGCGGCCTCATTTGCCACAGTTCGAGCGGTAACCCCGATACTCGGGTGTTCTGCCCGTCCGTCGCGAATGAGCTGCTCGCTTACGGCTACGGCAATGTCAGACGGGATCGCGAAGCCCAGGCCAATCGAACCGCCCGTCGCGGATCGAATGGCCGTGTTGATTCCTATCACTCGTCCCTCAAGGTCGACGAGCGGTCCACCGGAGTTGCCTGGGTTGATTGAGGCATCCGTCTGTATTGCGTCGATCACGCCGTCTGTGTCAGTCCCCTCCCCAATGAGAGGAACTGGACGGTTGAGTGCGCTGACAATTCCCCTGGTCACCGTGCGATCAAGTCCGAGCGGTGCACCTATTGCGAGAACTTCTTCCCCCACCTGCACGGACTCGGATGTGCCGAAGTCAGCGACGGTGAGGTTGTCCGCTGAGGTCCGGATGACAGCAAGATCTGTGCGAGTGTCACGGCCAACGATGTCTGCCGGCGCTCTGCTGCCATCGAAGAAGAGGACTTCGATTTCGGTGTCACCACCGCGCGCAGCCATCGAAATCACGTGGTTGTTCGTGACGATGTATCCGTCTCCGTCAATCACGACACCGGAACCCGTGGCTGACTGATTTCCTGCCCGGACACGGATGGAGACCACCGCCGGGGTGACAGCTCGCGCGACCGCAGAGATCGGACCTAGTGGGTTGTCCCCGTCCGATGATTGCTGCGCGATCGTCACGCGTGAACTGGTCCGCGCTTCGTAGACTTCAGCCGTCAACCTGCCGAGCAGGCCGCCAGACAGGCCGATGACTAATGCGATCGCTCCGAGTAGAGCGAGCCCGCGCACTGATACCCGGCGACCGAACAAGACATCGCGTGCGGTGAGCCGTGGTGCCGGAGGCTGATCCGCTGGATCCGTTGCCACCGTCTCGCGCGCCGGGGACCCCAGTTGCACAGCGGAGTCTGGATCCCGCCAGGGATCTGACTGAGTCAGCTCCTCGTGCGGGCTAGCGTGCTGCTCGGGTGGGCGCTGCAACTGCTCAGAAGTGTCAGGCGGGCGGCCGAATGCTTCAGCGAGCACTGGATCGGCCGGTTGAATCTGAATCTCAGGAGTCTCGCGTTCGCGGGCGTTCGCAGGAGTAAACGAACCAGACACTCCGTCCGGCCGCCGGAACACCCGCTGCGTTTGGGGGTCAACCTCCGGACTCGAGATCGGGCGGGGCTCCAGCCGGGGGCGATCGCTGCGATCGCGGGACCGCCCGATATCACCGTCGTCCACTAGCCACCCAGTCTTCTCGATCTTTCGCCACGCCCCACTAGCGGCGCGGCAGCACTTTCGGCGGGGCGGGCAACGGCGAGCGCTGCCACTCTCACTGGCGCTGGCACCCTTACCGGCGCTTCCGCCGAGCTTGCGCGGATTCGGTGGGTGACGCCACAGGAAATTCGGAGCCCGGAAATTCCGAGCGCAGTGCAGCACTGGCAGGAATCTGCGAGAGCACACTCAGCAATGACTCGGGAACTCCTACGGGTCCGGATTGCCGCAGTGCGGACCTGGCTTGTATCTGCGCGCTCACCTGATCGCGGCACTCATCACACATCGACAGGTGCGCGCCAGCCCTGAGATAGGCAGACATCGGCAGTTCCCCGTCGACATACGCGGCGATCGCTTCGTGAGCGAGGTGCTCGGTAGCCCGAAACGCGCGCTGACGTGGAGCACGCTGGGTCGATGCTGGGGAGATCGGAGACATAGACGCCGGAAACCCCGAACCTGCACTCCAAGCGGAGAAGGACGGAAGCCTCCAGCCAAACATTCGGCGCGGCACGCCGCCTGGTGACACCATCACACCTCCTCGATCACTTCTGCTCTATCCAAGGTACGCCAGAATACTTGGTCGCGCGCTTCTCCACAGTACCGAAAGTTGCTCCCGCCATCCCGTCACACAGAGGTAGGTGCCAGCCCCTGAGTGCCCAGCACACCCATCTGCCTGAGGTTTTCACGCAACGCCTGGCGTCCGCGGTGAATCCGGCTGCGGACAGTTCCGAGCTTCACACCGAGTGTTGCGGCGATCTCCTCATAGGACAGCCCTTCGATGTCACACAAGACCACTGCGGCACGGTAGTCCGGAGCGAGTCCGTCAAGCGCCCGCTGCAGGTGCGGGTCGAGTCGCGAGTCGTGGTAAATCTGCTCCGGATCAGGACCGCCCGAGGGCACGCGTTCGTAGTCTTCGGGCAGCGCTTCCATCCGGATCCGGCTTCGCCTGCGCACCATATCGAGGAACAAGTTAGTGGTGATTCGGTGCAGCCAGCCTTCAAACGTGCCCGGCTGATAACTCGACAATGAGCGGAAAACCCGGATGAAGGTTTCTTGGGTCAGGTCTTCGGCGTCGTGAGCATTACCGGAAAGTCGGTAGGCGAGCCGGTACACGCGGTCGGCATGTTCGCGGACGAGTTCATCCCAGCTCGGCAAGGGGACCTGCCCGTCGGACGCGTCGAATGCGCCCGTGCCTGACAGGTCCGGGTCCATATCAGTGTTGTGAACTTCGGCTTCCTCACCCGTCGATGAGGCTCTCTTTTTGCTCGCTCCCGAGCCCAGTACGCGCATCAAGCTTTGTGCCGCCTCCCCGTCAAGACCACTGTCACGCGACATCATTGTCAGTGTCAACCTCCGGCTTCGCCGAGATTATTCCCGCTCGGGCGATGCCGGAAACGTCCAGTCGCCTGAACGCCTGCGCATCGCGTTGTGCAGTCGCACCGGTCCTACTCTGATCTGTCACTCTCGCCGGCCCGAATGTGCACGTACTATGAGTGCCCTGAGTACAGCCTGAGAAACCTTTTTCCGCGCGCCTGCCACAATTACCTGCTGATCTGGCGATAACCTCGAAGCCGTGCTTGCAAATGCCGACCTCATGCTCTCCCACGCCGAATCGTCAACGATCGAGGACGACGTCCTCCGCGCGGTCCGCGAGCGAGCCGACGATCTCGGTGCACGCGCGGTCACGCCTGCGATCGGCGCGACGCTTGCCCTTCTTGCGCGACTGTCGGATGCTCGCGCTGTCGTCGAAATCGGCACGGGCGCTGGCGTGAGTGGCTTGTGCCTGATGCGTGGCATGCGCGCCGACGGCGTCCTGACGACGATCGACACCGACACGGAGCATCTCCGGGCCGCACGCCGCGCATTTCAGGAAGCGGGCATTTCGTCCACGCGAACCCGTCTGATCAACGGCAGAGCACTCGACGTGCTCCCACGGCTCGCGGACGCGTCGTACGATCTTGTCTTCATCGACGCAAATGTCGTCGATCAGCCGCAGTATGTTGCTGCAAGCACCAGGCTGCTCAGGCCAGGTGGGGCTCTCGTCGTCAATGCCTCCATGCTCGGTGGGCGTGTTGGTGATCCTAGCCAGCAGGACGCGGCGGCACTCAGTGCCCGGGAGGCAGCACAACTGATAGCGGACGATGAGACCCTGACTAGCGTCCTCATTCCGCTTGGCGAAGGCCTGCTCTGCGCGGCGCGAAAGTAACCAAGCCTGCGCGAGCCTCGACGAAGCTCAGGCGCTAGACCCAGACGCCTTTTCCGACTGCGACGACGCCGCCCTGGCTGACGGCAAATCGTTCGCGGTCCTTCTCTTGATCCACCCCGATAATTGCGCCTTCACCGACGACGACGTTCTTGTCGAGTATTGCGTGGCGCACGATAGCTCCACGCCCGATCCTCACTCCTGGCATGAGCACGCTGCCTTCAACGGTGGCGCCAGCGTCAACGATGACATTCGAGCTCACGACTGATTGCCGGACAACCGACGCGGAGATCACGCTACCCGCACCGACAACGGACTCCTGGGCAATCCCACCCTCGACGAACTTGGCTGGAGCGAGGTTCTCGGCTGCGCCGCGAATAGGCCAGCGACGGTTGTAGAGGTTGAACACGGGCTGCGGCGATACCAGATCCATATGAGCGTCGTAAAAGGCATCGATGGTGCCGACGTCCCGCCAGTAGCCACGGTCGCGTTCTGTCGCACCTGGCACGTGGTTGTCGTTGAAGTCGTAGACCGCAGCTTCGCCCCGCGACACGAGCATCGGGATGATGTCGCCACCCATGTCATGGTCGGAGTCCGAATCTTCCGCGTCGCTTCGCAGCGCGTCGACGAGCGCCTTCGTACTGAAGACGTAATTGCCCATCGAGGCGAAGGTGACGCTCGGGTCGTCCGGTGTACCTGGCGGGTCAGCCGGTTTCTCGAGAAACTGGGTGATCTGGCCTGAACTGTCCGCTTCGATGCAGCCGAAAGCCCGCGCTTCGGCTCGCGGCACGCGAATGCCCGCGACGGTGACTCCGGCACCAGATTCGATGTGCTGCGCCACCATCTGTTCCGGGTCCATGCGGTATACGTGGTCAGCGCCGAACACCACGATGTACTCCGGGTCTTCATCGAATACGAGGTTCATCGACTGAAAGATCGCGTCCGCACTTCCCGTGTACCAGCGAGGACCGAGCCGCTGCTGGGCGGGGACAGGAGTGATGTACTCGCCCGCCAGCCCAGACAGGCGCCAGTTCTGCGAAATATGGCGATCGAGGGAGTGGGACTTGTACTGCGTGAGGACACAAATCTTCAGATAGCCGGCGTTAACTAGGTTGCTCAACACAAAATCGATGAGCCTGTACGCACCGCCGAAAGGCACGGCAGGTTTAGCCCTGTCTGCGGTCAGCGGATAGAGGCGCTTGCCTTCACCGCCAGCGAGAACGATCCCGAGAACGTGCGGCTGACTCCTCACGCTTCTCAACCTATCGTCGCGTGCAGAGCTTGCCAACCTTCGGCACGGCGAGGCTAGGTCACGTCTGCGTGAATACGGACACGTCAACTGAAACTGTCACGGAGAAGGCCGCATCCGCGTCCCGGCCGCTATTCGCCGCCTCAGCGGCGGACACAATGACGCGGTGCCGCTCGGCGTCGTTGAGATGATGCGCTGTTGGACCCATTGCGAGCAGCAGTTCAGCGGCGGCGGTGGTAAGCGCGCACTGGAATTCGATGCGGCGCCGCTCATCCAGCGCGAATCTCGCCGCTGCAAGGCTGGCAAGCTTGCCCGCCTTATCTTCATGAACGCTCACGACGCCCGGCACGGAAGTTAGCTCGCGCAGGTGCTGTGGCGTGGGTGTGACAACAATCCAGGTGCCCTCTTCCTGCAAAACCCGCGCGATCTCCGGAACGTTGCGCGGCGCAAAAACAGACAAGACGACGTCCGCAGTTCCATCACGTAGCGGGATCTGTCGCCACGTGTCCGCAACGACCCCGCAGCTTCTCACATGGTGGCGCGCGAGACGGCGTGCGGCGAACTTCGAGACGTCGAGTCCTATCCCCTGGGCGCTCGGACAAGCGGCGAGGACTGCCGAAAGATAATCCCCCGCACCGGCACCGACGTCCACCACAACGGGCGACGCTTCGAGCGATGAGGAACCTCGACAGTGTCGCGCGGTGACGATCTGTGTGACGTGATCCTGGATTGGCTGATAATGACCCCCGCTCAAAAACTCATGCCGGGCCGCGAGCATCCCACTGGTATCCCCAGTTATGCCGTGCAGCGGCCCCTTGAGTAGCGTGACATAGCCCTGGCGCGCGATATCGAACGAATGGCTGGCCGGGCATTTCAACTGGCGTTCACACTTCCGCAGTGGCCCGCTGCAGTGCGGGCACATCAGTAATTCGACCGCAGTATCAAGCACGATGTCTCACGGCTGGCTGGGTGGGGTCCGTGCTGGTTCCACGTTTTCCGCACACCATTCGACGAACGTTGCGAGGGTCCGCGCCCCGAATCCGCTCGCAACTGGATTCACTTCGTCGTACGCGTCCTCAGACCGCGCTGGGCCTGCGATGTCGAGGTGTACCCAGCGCGCGTCGCCAGCGAACTCTTTCAGGAACAGGGCAGCGGTGATCGCGCCTGGGCCGCCTGGCGCCTGCCGGAGGTCGGCAATCGTCGAACGCACTGCTTCGGCGTGCTCTTCAGATAGCGGTAGTCGCCACCACCGCTCACCAACTGCGCTGCCGCTGTTGCGAATCGCCGCATCGAGTGCGGCGTCGGCTGTGAATACAGCACCAGTCCGCATGCCGAGTGCAACTTTCATGGCCCCGGTCAGTGTTGCGATATCGATCAGGACGTCAGGGGCCAGGTCCTCAACCGCGTAGGCAAGCGCGTCGGCGAGCACCATGCGGCCCTCCGCGTCGGTATTCGACACCTCTGTCGTCAGTCCCCCGTAATGCGTCACCACATCTCCAGGCCGGTACGCACTCCCGGAGAGCATGTTCTCCGCGCTCGGGACCAGCGCGGTGACACGTACGCGCGGAGCGAGGTCAGCTATCGCGCTTACTGCAGCGAGAACCGCCGCGCCCCCGGCCATGTCGGTTTTCATCAAGTGCATGTTCGCGGGCGGTTTCACAGATATTCCGCCGGTGTCGAAGGTAATCCCTTTGCCCACAAGGACGACATGCGGGAGTGCTTCACCAGCCGATTCCGGCGGCGCCCAGGAGATTTCCATGAACCTCGGTGGCTCGGACGAGCCGCCTCCCACCGCGAGCACTCCACCGAATCCGCGGTCCAGCAGCCAGCGTTCATCCCTGACGCGAAAGTCGACATTCGCGGATGCGAGTGCGCGTCGCGCGTATTCGGCGAGCCCTTGGGGGCTTTTCAGATTTGAGGGAAGGTTCGCGAGGTCCCGTGCAAATGCGGTGGCACGGCCCAATAGGTTGCCGCGACGCACAGCGCTGCTGACGTCACGTTCGCTGACTAGCCGCACGTGAGGAAGGTGCCTTTCCTCCCCACTCCCGCTGAGGCGCAACTCATGTGAACCCGCAACAAGCCCGATCACCAGTGCCTCAATGGATAGGTCGTCGATATCAACGGTAAGCACGATGTCGACTCCGCCTGAGGACCGCCGCGCAGCGCGCTCACGCAGAGCACGGATCAGCGTGGCGCCCGCCGCACGCCAGGGCTTGCCCCGGTCTTCAATACCGTCACCAGCGCAGGCGTCTCCGGCGTGCCGGTCGACACGCACCTGCCAGCGGCCGCCCGCATCTCCTGGGATCTCGACTTCAGGACGATTCGACGCGGGCGACACGAACTCAACGACTATTTCCGCCGCTGCGCTTTCCTTGGTATCGGCAGACGATATCCACGTCACTGCAGCGAGCGGCGTCGGAATTGCGGGACCTTCGGTCATTTCACCTCGCATGCCAGGGCCCCGTGAACCAGTGGGTGAACCAGCGGAACACAGGGCCCAGATGATCGGGGCTGGCGATCAGCAATTCAGCTGGTCACAGTCTTCAGCGCCTCTCCCAGATTAGCGGCTTCGTCTGGCGTTAGCTCGACGACTAGTCGCCCACCACCCTCAAGCGGCACACGCATTACGATCCCGCGCCCCTCCTTGGTTGCCTCGAGAGGACCGTCACCAGTCCGGGGCTTCATCGCCGCCATCTCTGCTCCCTCCAAAATCTGTGCACATTCCGCTGACGGCGGAATAGCCGAGTCAGACACTTAGTCTAATCGTGCCGCCGCCGTGCCCGGGAACCTGTCCCGCGCGGGCGCTGGCGCTGTACGCTCCTCATTCTCCCCTGAACAGCTTAGTTCCGAGCAGCACGACACCGCACATCCGGCCGCGCTTAATCGCTCAGGCAGGGCTATTCACCCGTACCGGGCACGTTTCTAGATGGTCGTCGACCATTCCGGTCGCTTGCATAAGTGCGTACGCGGTGGTCGGCCCAATGAATGCGAAACCACGGCTCTTGAGTTCTTTGGCCATTGCCGTCGATTCAGCGGTTATCGCGGGAATTTCTGCAATTTCGCGCAAACGGCGCGGACGCGCTGGTGGCGCAAATGACCACAACAACTCGTCGAGATCGCAATCAAGGTCAAGAACACGGGAGGCATTGTTCACACACGCGTCAATTTTTCGTTTGTTCCTGACAATGCCTGAGTCACTGAGCAGGCGTTCGATGTCGTCCGGACCGAATTGCGCAACTGTCTCAACGTGAAACTGAGCGAATGCCGCGCGAAATGCCTCACGTTTGCGGAGGATGGTGATCCAGGACAGCCCCGACTGGAATGCTTCGAGACAAAGTCGTTCGAAGAGCGCATCGCGCCCGTGCAGCGGCCTGCCCCATTCTTCATCGTGGTACTGCTCATAGAGCGGATCTCCCCGGGCCCAAGGGCAGCGCAGCCCGGGGTTTTGCCCGTTTATCAGCGACATCGCGACTCCCGCGCCTCGTCAAGCTCAGCGCGCAGGTGGTCGATCTCCGCTGCGAGACGGTCGAGCGCCCAGTCCACCTCCGATGTCTTATAGCCGCGGAGCGCTTGCTGAAACGTCAGCTCGCGGACGTCATCTCCGCGAATGTCGGTCAACGGTAGCGCCGTTGGTGTAGTGCCCGGTGGTAGCGGTGGCAGCGCTTCGCCGCGCCCGAAAACGAGCGCGGCGAGCAAGAAGAACACACCCGCGACCCCGGCGAGAATCAGGACATAAAGCAGAGCGGTTGTCACGCTCTCATCTTGCCCCGATCATGGAGCTCATGCGCAAGGCGCACGAGAGGGGGCCTGTCCTGGAGGGCCACGGTCGACGTCACTGAGGAAAACGACTCTCCGGCCGGCAGGTACTGGGTGAGCCCCACTCCTGAATCCGTGACACCCACCCGCTCGAGCATCGTCGCCAGTATCTGACGGCTCATGAAGCCGAGATCGGTCAGCGGCCGGTTGCGATGCTTACGGACACCCAGGTTCACCTGAGCTATCGCATCGATTCCCCATTGATGGTAGGTGTCAAGCAGGAGCCCAATTTCCACGCCGTAACCGGGGGCAAAGGGTACCGACTCGAGAAGCTCACGTGTGCCCGCGTATTCCCCGCCAAGAGGCTGAAATACCGCCGAAAGCTCCGGGCGCAGCGCGGTGAGCATCGGTCGTGCGACGAGCTCGGTAACACGGCCGCCACCGTGAAAGTGCTCCGCACCTCCATCGAGCAGTGGCCGCCGGTAGAAGCCTTTGACGAGGTGTATTCCACGACTCGTCAGCAGCGGTCCCAGCAATCGCGGTACGAACATGGGGTCCGGCTCAATGAGGTCAGAGTCGATGAACACAATGATGTCACCGGTGCTTGCAGCCACACCGCGCCACAGCGCTTCACCTTTGCCTGGAAGCGGATCGAGATCGGGAAGCGCTTCCTCGCGTGAGAACACGGTGGCGCCTGCAGCGCGAGCTACGTCAGCAGTGCGATCTTCCGACCCAGAATCGAGGACGATGAGTTCGTCGACAAGACCGGCAGTCAGCGGGCGGATGGTATCGAGCACACCAGCAACTGAGTCCTCCTCATTGAGCGCAGGCAGCACCACGGAAACCGTCCGGCCGCGTTTCGCGGCGACGAGTTCAGCTACTGTCCACTCCGGCTCAGTCCAGCTGTTGGTCTGCATCCAATCATGGCGCAGCGGTGTGATTGTCATGCGAGACCCCTCACTGTTCGGGCGGGCGGGCGTGTTCCGGCTATTGCAGCCACCATGTCGAGAACCCTCCGCGTCTGGGCCACCTCATGCACCCGGAACATTCGCGCACCAGACCAGGCTGCTACAGCTGTCGCTGCCAAGGTGCCCTCCAATCTTTCGGTCAGACCCACATCTAGAGTCTCCCCGATGAAATCCTTATTGCTCAGCGCCATCAAGACTGGCCATCCGGAATTCACAAGAACGTCCAATCGCCGCAACAAATCGAGCCCGTGAAAAGTGTTTTTGCCGAAATCATGTGTCGGATCGATCAGGATACCGTCTGCACGCACGCCAGCCGACAACGCTCGATCGGCAGCTCGGGTCACTTCCTCAGCCACTGCGGCCGCAACGTCGGCATAGCGCACGCGGTGGGGTCTCGTACGCGGTTCGGCGCCTCCAGTGTGCGAGCACACTATTCCCGCACCAAGCTCAGCAGCAACGGCCGCCAGTTCTGGATCAGCGCCCGCCCACGTGTCATTTATCAGATCCGCGCCCTCCGCGCATGCCCTGCGGGCAATGTTCGCGCGCCATGTGTCGACGCTGATGACGACGTCTGGAAATGTGCTCCTGACCGCAGCGACAAACGGCACTACGCGGCGCATCTCCTCCGCTTCGTCGACTTCCCGTCCGGGGCCTGCCTTCACGCCGCCTATGTCGATGACATCGGCGCCCTCATCGACCGCGCGACGGACCGCCTCCATGGCTGCCTCGTCTCTGAAAGTGGAGCCGCGGTCATAAAAGGAGTCCGGCGTGCGGTTGACTATGGCCATCACGAGAGCCCGGTTCACGGGTACGGGCTTGCCGCACAGTGTTGGCGACAACGCGGGGCATCGGGAGTGCATACTCCCATCGTGTCACGGTGGTGATCTCAGACCCGCTGCTGCGCTGCGTAGATGTCGAGGACCGCGGCAGTATCGCCCCCAGACCGGACGAATCGGTGATCAATGAGGTCAGCCAGCCTGTCTAGCGCGTCTTCGAGGACACGGCCCAAGATCCGCACGTCAGCCAGTTCCGCCCGTTGCGCCTCACGGGCGAGCGATGCGACGAAGTCGAGCTTCGTGGCAAGGGTCGATTGAGCGCCGCCATCGCGGAAGTAGTACGTCTCCGCATACTGATCCAGATCGATCCGGACCTGCGCGAGACCGGCCGCGACTTCATCGAGCACCCTTGCGGCCGTACACGCATGCATCTCATTGAGATTGTCCGCGAGACCTCCCACAGCTAGCATCTCCAACCGCCGCGCAAGCACTCGCCGCCGCGAGAGCGCTGGATAAACCTGCAACACCCACGAAACAGCCGCAGTGAGCAGCGCGAAGCCGACGAGCGCCTGGAGCGGGGTCACGATGCGCAGCCATTCCGCTGTCGGAACGATGTCGCCGTATCCGAGTGTCGCAAGAGTGACAAGCGACATATACAGGGCGTCGAGAGCTTGCCCGGGACGTTCTGGATCCAGTCCCAGCTCGTAGCTGAAGCTGTCCGGCATATGCGGGTAGTAGATGAGCGCCCAGCCGAGTACCACAAGCGCGCCCCACGTACCGATGACACCGAACATGGCTAGCGGGCCACTGAGCCTGCGCCCGCGCCCGCCCAGCGCCGCGGTGGCCTTCCAGACCGCGAGCAACACCACATGCGCAATCCGCCCCTGGCCGCTTGTGTGCCACAAGGTATGGAATATGTCCCAAAGCACCGTGCACACCAGCAGTGCACCGACTGCAGTTATCGCCCAATCCATCTATTGACCTTATCCAGCGACTAGCGGCTTACGGTCCCACACCAGAGTCCGTGGCGCACAGGTCAAGCGCGGCCCCAACTGACGTCGCTATCTGGATCCTGTCGAGCGAATGCTGACTCACGAACCCGCTCGGCACGAGCGACTTGATCCAGTCGAAGAAGCCTGCAAAATGGTCCATCGGGTCGAGGACGACCAGCGGCTTTCGATGCATACCGATGTACCCGGCGGTCCACGCCTCGGTAAACTCCTCCAGCGTTCCGATCCCGCCAGGCAGTGTCAGGAACGCGTCCGCGCGTTCTTCCATGTGCTTCTTTCGCTGTCGCATGGTGTCGGTGACGATCAGTTCGTCGGAATCCGTATCGGCGACCTCACGGTGTACGAGCGCCTTGGGGATCACACCGACGGTCCAGGCGCCGGCTGAGCGCGCCGCGGTGGCGACCGCACCCATCATCGAGATATTGCCGCCGCCCGATACGAGTCCCCATCCCCGATCGCCGATTGCCTCGCCTACTTCAGCCGCGAGTTCGAGGTATTCAGCTGGAACGGGGCCGGAGGCACAGTACACGGCCACCATGAGCTGGCCTCGCCGTTTCATCTTTGTCACTGCCTATCTGTCGATATTTGCTGGTGAAGCAACTGCTGGGCGGCGTCGATGAGTTCGACGACTTCGTCCACGCTGTCCGTGACATGGATGAGACCGACGTCGGTTGCGCCGATCTTCTCCGTGCCGGCGAGTTGCTCGCGGATCCAGTCCACCAGGCCGCCCCAAAAAGACGAGCCGAACAGGATTACCGGAAACCTCGTGATCTTGTTGGTCTGCACCAGGGTCAGCGCTTCGAAAAGTTCATCCAGCGTGCCGAACCCTCCTGGCACACACACGAAAGCCTGTGCATATTTCACGAACATTGTCTTGCGAACGAAGAAGTACCGAAAGTTGATACCGAGGTCCACCCACTCGTTGAGTCCCTGTTCAAATGGCAATTCGATGCCGAGCCCGATGGAGTAGCCGCCGGACTCGCGGGCCCCTCGATTCGCAGCCTCCATGGCTCCTGGCCCACCGCCGGTGATGACGGCGTACCCGGCGCGCACGAGTGCTGCGCCGATGTTCCGCGCTGCTTCGTAATCCTCGCTGCCTGGTTGCAATCGCGCGGATCCGAATACGGACACCGCCCGGGGCACCTCAGCAAGCGCGCCGAAGCCTTCCACAAACTCTGCCTGGATCCGCAGGACGCGCCAGGGGTCCGTACGCACCCAGTCATTGGGCCCGCGGCTATCAAGCAGTTGCTGATCCATAGTTGTCACAGCTGACGTACCATCTCGCCGCTGGACAACCGGACCGCAATATTGATCCCACCATTTACCCATCGAATCATCGGGACTCTGCGATGGGATCTTCTCTGACGCCATGCGGCGAAGACTATCGAATCTGCGCCGCTCCGGCCTCACCGGTAGTGAGAGTGTCTAGATGTGCGAGCAGTTGCAGAAGGAGCCTGCGGAGCTCGCCGTGTTCCGGCAGGCCCGCTACCAGACGTGGATCGTCGCGCTCGAGGGCGTGCAGTTCCCGGTAAATCCGGTACCCACCATCGGTGATCTTGATAGTGCTCCGGCGCGCATCGTGCGCGTCGCGGCTTTTGGTGATGTATCCGAGCTGACTTAGCCGCTCGACTGTCCGGCTCATCGTCTGGTCGGTCACGCGACACTGCTTTGCGATCTCTCTCTGATACTGAGCGCCCCGCGCGACACAGTGAAGGGCGACCAGTCCCGCGTGGGTCAGACCGCGTTCGTCCAGAATTCGCTCCCACGCGTGCTCAAGCTTTCGTGCCGCGACGGACAGGAGCCTGCCAGTCGGCCATGCTGCAAGTTCATCGCTGATTTCTTTGCTCATTTACCCCACCCAGTTGCAAAATGTTCAGCTTGCTGAATAATTGGCTGAATCATGAACACCAGTACCCGAACCATCCGCTGGCTCCTGCCCGCATTGCTCCTCGTCGCGTGGCTCGCCCTCGGAGGAGTTGCTGGGCCGTTCGCTGGCAAGCTCGGCGAAGTACAGGTCAACGACGCTGCCGCCTTCTTGCCTCAATCGGCTGAGTCGACTGAGGTACAAGACTTGCAGCGCCTGTTCTCGGACACCACCGCCATCCCTGCGATCGTAATCGCCGAGCGCGAGGGCGGCACCGAGGACGCTGACTTTGCCTACCTCGCCGGCACGGTCGAGGACGTCGCCCAGAGTGAGCGATTCGCAGGACCCCCCTCGCCGCCCATACCCTCGAGCGACGGTCAGGCCATCCAGATCGTTGTGCCTGTCGACGCCAACGGATCAGTCGCCGATGCGGTCGATGAACTGCGCAACGGGTTTGTCGGTGCCCCTGACGGCCTCAACGTGTTCGTGACGGGTCCAGCCGGATCAAGCGCCGACCTTGGAGCGGCCTTCGCCGGTATCGATGGCCTGCTCCTGATCGTTGCCGCTGTAGTCGTGATCATCATCCTGGTCATCGTCTATCGCAGCCCACTGCTCCCCTTCATCGTCGTTCTCAGTGCAATCCTTGCCCTTACACTGGCCAGCCTCGTTGTCTACCTGCTCGCGGACGCGGGGACCGTAACGCTCAACGGGCAAAGCCAGGGCATCCTCTTCATCCTCGTCTTTGGCGCGGCAACCGACTACGCACTATTACTCGTCGCACGGTTCCGGGAAGAGCTACGGACCTCGACTGACCGGTTCGGCGCGATGCTGCGCGCATGGCGTGCCGCTCTGCCTCCCATTGCCGCTTCCGCCGGAACCGTCGTTGCGGGCGTGCTATGCCTCCTTCTCTCCGACCTGAACTCCAACCGGAGCCTCGGGCCTATCGCGGCCATCGGCATCACCGCGTCATTCATCGCGACCATGACTTTTCTGGCCGCGATTCTCACCCTGCTCGGGCGCAGCGCCTACTGGCCCTCACGTCCGCGTTTCTCACCGAATGCGGAGAGCGAAACCTTCCGTAACTACCGCTTCTGGGCAGCGCTGGCAAAGCGGATCGAGGCGCATCCGCGCAGATACTGGACTGTCCCGCTCATTGTGGTTCTTGCCTTCGCCGCTTTCCTGCCGCTGCTGCGTGCCGATGGCGTGGCCCAGTCCGAAATATTCCTGCTGCAAGTTGAGTCGCAGGAAGGCCAGCAAGCCCTCGAACGGCATTTCGACGCGGGCGCCGGATCACCGGCCATCATCATCGCCAACGAAACCGCCGGCGACGAGGTCCTCGCTGCGGCACAGATCGAAGGGGTTGCCGATGTGGTTCTCCTGCGGGACCGCGCAAGTGGCGAACCGCTCGTTCGGGACGGTCTTGTCCAGATCGAAGCCACCTTCGCAGCGCCCGCTGATTCAGCTGAAGCCGAAGATGTCCTGCGAGAACTGCGCAGCGCCGTGGCCGGAGTTGAGGGCGCAGAGGCCAAAGTGGGCGGCCCAACGGCCGTCCAGATCGACACTAACGACACCTCCAAGCGGGACCGTGCGCTCATCATGCCGCTGGTGCTACTGGTTGTCTTCACGATTCTCGCAGTTCTCCTTCGCGCCCTGCTCGCACCGCTTTTCCTGATTGGCACCGTCGTCGTATCCTTCGCCGCGACCCTGGGTGTGAGCGCGCTGGTGTTCAATTACGCGCTGGGATTCCCTGGGGCCGATCCGGTGATTCCGCTGTTCGCTTTCGTGTTCCTAGTCGCACTCGGCATCGACTACAACATCTTCCTGATGACGCGTGCGCGAGAGGAGGCACTGCAGATCGGCACGCGAGACGGGGTTCTGCGCTCCTTGGTCGTCACTGGCGGTGTGATCACCTCCGCGGGGATCGTCCTCGCGGCGACCTTCGCTGCACTCTCGGTGATACCGCTGATCTTCATGGTGCAGATCGCGTTTATCGTCGCCTTCGGCGTGCTACTCGACGCCCTCATCATGCGTTCCCTCATAGTGCCCGCAGTCGTGCGCGAAGCGGGACCGATTATCTGGTGGCCAGGAAGCCTCTCGCGAGAAGCCGTTAGTCCGCCAGATAAGACCGCAGCAGTGCCGTCACCGAGGTGATCTGCTCAACGGGAAGGTGCTCGTCACGGCGGTGAGCCAGATTCGGATCGCCCGGCCCCAGGTTCACCGCCGGCACGCCACGGGCAGCGAAACGCGACACGTCCGTCCAGCCGTACTTCGCACGCACCGCTCCGGCTGCGGCGACCAGCTCCGCAGCTGCCGGATTCGACAAGCCCGGCAAGGCTCCGGGCGAGCTGTCTGTGATCTCGAAGTTCAGGCTGAGGCCGTCAAAGACACCGGCCACGTGCGCCACCGCGTCCTCCACGGACCGATCGGGAGCGAATCGGAAGTTGACATCTAGCGATGCGTCATCGGGGATGACGTTGCCCGCTATTCCTCCGCGAATATTCACCGCGGACAGGCCCTCCCGATAGACACACCCGTCAATGTCGACTGAGCGTGGGATGTACTCAGCCAGGCGAGTCAAAGCCGGTCCGAGCTTGTGGACTGCGTTCTCGCCCATCCACGATCGCGCGGAGTGGGACCGCACGCCGTTCGCAGTCAGCCGAGCGCGGAGCGTGCCCTGACAGCCCGCCTCAATTACACCGGCCGTAGGTTCACCGAGGATCGCAACGTCGGCTTCAAGCCACTCCGGCAATTCACGTTCAATGCGGCCCAAACCATTGTGAACAGCCGCGATTTCCTCACAGTCGTAGAAGATCAACGTGACATCGAAGCGCGGATTCTCCAGAGTGGCGGCGAGGTGGAGGAAGACCGCGTCCCCTGACTTCATGTCCACCGTGCCACAACCGTGAAGGATGTCGCCGTCAAGCTTCGATGGGACATTGTCCGCGATCGGCACTGTATCCAGATGTCCAGCGAGTATCACCCGCCTCGGCATTCCCCTGCTGGTCCGGGCGAGCACCGCGTTTCCGTTACGGACGATCTCGTATCCTGTGGTCTGCTCCCGCAGCGCTGCTTCAACTTCCCCAGCAATCAATGCTTCATCGTGAGAGACGCTCGGAATGTCGACGAGCGCCGCAGTGAGCGCGATGGGGTCTGCACGAAGGTCGAGAGTCACAGGTCCCAGGCTATCGGCCGCTCCGGTCCGCTAGGCCGCAGGGGTTCCAGTCACCCTCATGACGCCGAGATTTCCCCATGTGTCAGAGCGGGGCGGTAACCTGTCTGCCCGTGAGCACAAACAGTACTGCAGCAACGGGTGCACAAGCGATCGGCATCGCCAACATTACGACCGACGGCACCGTCCTCGACACGTGGTATCCGGAACCGGAACTTGGGACGTTCGGGGCGGCCGGCACGGAAACTCTGAACATGGCGGACACCCCGTCGGACCTGATAAGTCTGGTCGGCAATGACGATGAGCGCGGTGTCCAGAAAGTCGCCGTGAGAACGACTATCTCGTCCCTCGATGAGCCTCCTGTCGATGCTCACGACGCATACTTGCGCCTGCACCTCGTCTCGCACCGCCTGGTTCAGCCGCACGGACTCAACCTTGATGGTGTCTTCGGCAAATTGTCCAACGTGGTGTGGACCAACTACGGCCCGTGCGCTGTCGAGGGCTTCGAGAAGGTGCGCGCCCTTCTGCGCAGGCATGGCCCCGTGACGGTTTACAGCATCGACAAGTTCCCGCGCCTGGTCGACTATGTCATTCCTTCTGGTGTTCGCATCGCCGACGCCGACCGGGTACGACTCGGCGCTCATCTTGCTTCTGGAACCACCGTCATGCACGAGGGTTTCGTGAACTTCAACGCCGGCACGCTTGGCACGTCGATGGTGGAGGGCCGGATCTCGGCCGGAGTGGTGATCGATGACGGTTCAGACGTTGGTGGCGGCGCATCGATCATGGGCACGCTCTCTGGTGGCGGCAAAGAAGTGATTTCGGTCGGCAAGCGCTGTCTTCTCGGCGCCAACGCTGGAGTGGGAATATCCCTGGGCGACGACTGTGTTGTTGAAGCCGGACTGTACGTCACCGCAGGAACCAAAGTAACGGTCATCACGCCGGACGAGACCCAGACGGTCAAAGCGCGTGAACTCAGCGGCGCCAGCGGCCTCCTATTCCGGCGCAACTCGCAGTCCGGCGCTGTGGAAGTCGTTGCACGGGAAGGCACAGGAATCGAACTCAACGCCGCACTGCACGCTAACGACTAACGAAAAGCCCGAAGCACACGGAAACACAGAGACCGCAGAGAAATTGACAACATCTACTCAGACGCCACGGCCCGCACACCTCGGGCATGGCCTCAGGGTCCGCCATCTCACCATGATGGGACTTGGATCAGCTATCGGCGCCGGGTTATTTCTCGGCACCGGAGCGGGAATCGCCACCGCGGGCCCCGCAATCCTCATCTCCTACTGCATCGCAGGGATTGTTGTTGTCCTCGTGATGCGCATGCTGGGCGAAATGGGCTCAGCAATCCCGGCCAGCGGATCGTTCTCGCACTATGCTCGCATCGGAATTGGCCCCTGGGCGGGTTTCGTCATGGGCTGGCTGTACTGGGCGCTGCTCATCATGGTCATCGGCGCGGAGATCACCGGCGCGTCCGCGATCATGCACACCTGGCTTCCTGCGGTCCCCCAGTGGGTCATTGCGCTGATAATCGTCGGTTTCTTCGCCGCGGTAAACCTTGCCCGCGTCGCCAACTTCGGTGAGTTCGAGTTCTGGTTCGCGCTCATCAAGGTCGCAGTCATCATCGGCTTCCTGATTCTCGGAGTGTTGCTGATCTTCGGCCTTATGCCCGGCACCGATCCCGTTGGCTTCACGAACCTGCTCGGTCATGAAGGTTTCCTGCCCAACGGCATCGCGGGCATTGCTGCCGGGCTGCTGATCGTCGCTTTCGCATTCGGCGGGATTGAGATCGTGACAATCGCTGCAGCCGAATCCCGCGACCCGGAGCGCAGCATCGGAATCGCGGTACGCAGCGTGATCTGGCGGATCAGCGTCTTCTACATAGGCTCTGTCGCTGTCATGGTGTTTCTGTTGCCGTGGAACTCGGAAAGCCTCGCGCAAAGCCCCTTCGTTTCCGTGCTGAGCCTCGCGAACGTACCCGGCGTGGCGGGTTTCATGGAGTTCGTCGTCGTCGTGGCGCTGCTGTCCGCCTACAACGCCCAGATCTATGCCACCTCACGGATGGCGTACTCGCTATCAAGCCGCGGCGACGGGCCGCGGATCCTCACACGGCTCTCCGCGAATGACGTGCCGATCTATGGGGTATCGCTTTCCGTTTTCTTCAGCCTCGTCAGTGTCGTGCTCATCTGGTGGCTTCCTGACACCCTGCTCGGCATCCTGCTCAATGCCGTCGGCGCATCGCTCCTGGTCATCTGGATCTTTATCGCTGTCTCCCAGTTGCGTTTGCGTCCGCGCCTCGAACGGGAAGGGAACTTGCCCCTGCGCATGTGGGCATTTCCCTATCTGACGTGGTTCACGCTGGTGCTTCTCGGTGGTCTCATCATGCTGATGCTTACAGACACCGCTGCACGCGAACAGTTGATCTCGACGGCAATCCTGTGCCTCATACTGACCGCTCTCGCGTTCCTGAACGAACGGCGGCGAGGCCTACGCCGGGGTGAACTCGAATTTAGCTGAGCTGCCTCTTCTGCACCTTCCCCATCGCGTTGCGGGGTAACGCATCGACGACTCGGACTTCCCTGGGCCGCTTGTGCGCTGACAGGTACTTCGCCACGAACTCGATGACGGCAGCGCCATTGTCGGAACTGTCGACATCGCCCACCACGTACGCGACTGGCTTCTGCCCGAGATCGTCATCAGCCACGCCGATGACCGCGGCCTCAGTGATTCCTGGATGAGCGAGCAACGCGGACTCCACCTCGCCTGCGCCTATCCGGTAGCCGCCTGATTTGATCAGGTCCGTGGACTCTCGCCCCACAATCCGGTGGAATCCGCCTTCGTCGATCGCGGCAATATCGCCCGTGCGGAACCACCCGTCCGCAGCGAACGCAGCGGCAGTCACCTCTGGCTGGCCGGTGTAGCCGCTGAACATCATGGGGCCGCGGACATGCAATTGTCCGATGGACTCCCCGTCATGACTGACTTCACTGCCATCCTCGCCGACAATCCGCGTACTCACTCCCCGAAGGGGTTGTCCCACCCAGCCCGGACGGCGCTCACCATCGGACCGTGCACTCACGGTGATCAGCGTCTCGGTCATCCCGTAACGCTCCACAAGCCGATGCCCGCTCAACGACTTCATACTCTCGAAAACCGGCGCTGGCAGGCCGGCGCTTCCTGACACCAGGAGACGGGCTCCCGAAAGCTCTTTAGCCGCTGAGGGATCTGCCGCTATCCGTGACCACACAGTTGGCACACCGAAGTACAGGGAGCCCTTCGCCCCCGCGTAGCTCTCGGGCGAGGGTTTACCGGTATGGATCAAACGTGAGCCCGTGCGAAGCGGGCCGAGCAGCCCTAGAACCAGACCGTGAACGTGGAACAGCGGCAAACCGTGCACGAGAGTATCTTCCGCGGTCCATGCCCAGGCTTCAGCAAGTGCGTCGAGGCCCGCTGCGATGGCACCCCGGCTGAGTACCGCTCCTTTTGGCGGTCCAGTAGTTCCGGACGTGTACATAATGAAGGCCGGAGTGTCCGGGAGCGGCTCGAACAGTTGATGCCAATCGCGGGCGTGTATGCGCACAGGGATTGCGCGCAGTTGCGGAATTCCAGGCAAGTCCGGTGCGGAGCCGAGCCATGCCTGCGCACCGGAGTCACGGAGAATATGGCCTACTTCTGCTGGCCCTGAATCCGGCGGCACAGGTACCACGGGCACGCCAGCGAGGAGCGCCCCAGTCACTGCGACAATGGTTTTCGCCGTAGGACTGGCCAGCACCGCTACCGCCGCCGCACCCTGGACACGCGCCGCAGCAGCCGTCGCTGCGCCAATCAGCGCTTGCCGAGTTAGGGACTCACCGCCGATCGTGAAGGCAGGCGAAGTGTCATCACTGATGGCCGCGTCGTGCAGTGAGGTAAGAAGCACACCGCCAGCATAGTGGGCTGGCGGCAGCCGTCACAGCTCGCTCAGCCGCCTGGGGGGCTCGATTCCCAATGCTGCGCAGGCCATCTCAACCTGCTCAAACCCTTCAGACACAACCTCACCTGCCGCGTCGGCGGCCTCGGGTGTGGTCGCCACGTCGAGCATCACCCGAGCGCTGTCCAGGAAGTCCTTCGCACGACCGAGGTGTTCGCTGGCTATGGGGTCATCATCCGCACGGATCGTGTCAACAGCGAATGCGAGCTGCAGGTACGCGCCCCGCGCCTTCGCCTTTGACTCATCAGCCAGGCGGGTCGTCTCCATGCTCTTGAGCAGTTTTCGCCCAGCACCGAACGCGGCAACACCCACCCCGATAGCAATGGGGATCAGTGGCAATGCCATCTCGCTCTCCTCTCGACACCAAACGGTACCGCGAACCCGGACAACATGCACCCTGCCTGCGGAAACGAAACGGTATCAGTGGTTACGGTGCCGTAAATCAGACGGGTCAGGAATTATGCGGCCAGTCGCTTCGCGGCCGCCTCGATACGTTCATCGGTTGCCGTGAGCGCGATCCGGACGTGCTCAGCACCACGTGGACCATAGAAGTGACCTGGTGCCACGAGAATTCCGCGCTCGGCCAGCCATGCGACAGTGTCGGACGCCGGTTCGCCGCGACTTGCCCACAAGTACAGCCCCGCCTCCGAATGGTCAACCCGGAAGTCGGCCGCTTCGACAGCGCTACGCAGGACGTCACGCCGATGCCGGTACCGCTGCTTCTGTTCGGCTTCGTGCTGGTCGCTCGAAAGTGCCGCCGCTGCAGCGGCCTGAATCGGCAGCGGCACCATCATGCCTGCGTGCTTACGCACTTCGAGGAGATCGCTGATCAGTTCAGGGTCACCCGTCACAAACCCCGCCCGATAGCTCGCCAGGTTCGACGTCTTGGACAGCGAATGCACAGCGAGCAACCCATCGAACACGCCCTCGCACACCCGCGGGTCCAGCAGCGACACTGGATCGGTGTCCCACCCGAGGCCGAGGTAGCACTCATCCGAGACCACAATCACGCCACGTTCCCGCGCCCATTCGACGACCTTCCGCAGGTGCTCAACCCCCAGTACGCGCCCAGTCGGGTTGGATGGGGAATTCAGATAGATCATTCCCACTCGCTGCGGACCGAGCGCGAAGACACCATCGGAGCGGATTACCTCAGCACCCGCGAGCAGGGCACCGACTTCGTAGGTCGGGTAGGCGAACTCCGGAATAACCACTGTGTCGCCCGGCCCTAGCGCGAGAAGCCGGGGCAGCCAGGCGATCAGCTCTTTGGTGCCGATAGCGGGAAGCACCGTGGCCTGGTCGATCCCAGTCACTCCGTAGCGGCGGTGGAGCGCCTCCGCGGCCGCTGTCCGCAAAGCCAGGGTGCCGTGCGTCGTCGGGTAACCCGGCTGGTCAGCGACCGACAACAGCGCCTCACGAATATGGGGCGCTACGGGATCAACCGGCGTACCAACCGAGAGGTCGACGATGCCATCTGGATGCGCTTGGGCGCGGGCCTTCGCCTCGAGGAGTGAATCCCACGGAAAGTCGGGGAGTGTGCGCGCGACCGGAGTACGGTGCACGTCACTCCTCGTTCATCGGCGGGAGTTCTTTGATGAACGGTGGATCGAACGGCTTCTGCCCGACCTTCGCGGCGCCACCGGGCGAACCAAGCTCATCGAAGAAGTCGACGTTGGCTGCCACATAGGCGTCCCATTCGTCGGGAACGTCATCCTCGTAGAAGATCGCTTCGACCGGACAGACAGGTTCGCACGCGCCGCAGTCCACACACTCGTCGGGGTGGATGTAGAGCATCCGCTCCCCCTCGTAGATGCAGTCGACAGGGCATTCTTCAATGCATGCCTTGTCCAGCACATCGACACACGGCTCTGCGATGACGTACGTCACAGCAGCTCTCCTGTCCTTCTCACCAGGCCCTCGCGATCTGGCCACCTGTCGGCTAACACGAACCGCGGGCTGTGCGGTACGTGGTGTTGTCTTCACTTCAGCGTCTGAAGTGCGTCTCGCTCAAGCTCGATCGTTACGATCGCCCCTCATTGCTGAAGCAAACCCAAGCCTACCGTCGTGCCTCTGGGAGCCCATAATCTGGGCGCCGATAAGGGCGGTCACCTGACCGCGATGGTCGCCGCAGCGGCCGGAGCTACCGCGTCATAGGTTGTTGTGCGCTGGCGGGCAGTGCGGCCGATCCCCTCCGCGATATCACGCAGTTCACCTATCGTTTTCGCGGAGCCATGCTGGGACCCTGCCATCCGCGAGATCGTCTCTTCCATCAACGTGCCGCCCAGGTCGTTTGCGCCGCCCTGCAGCATCACACGAGTGCCGGCCACCCCGAGCTTCACCCAGCTTGTCTGAATATTCGCGATGCGGCCGTGCAGCATGATCCTAGCGAGAGCATGCACAGCGCGGTTGTCGCGGATCGTCGGTCCCGGCCGAGCGGCACCGGCTAGGTATAGCGGGGAACTCTGGTGGACGAACGGGAGCGGTACGAATTCGGTGAAGCCGCCCGTCTCATCCTGGATTCGCTGCAACACTCGCAAGTGCCCCACCCAGTGGCGTGGCTGATCTACATGGCCGTACATCATTGTCGAGCTTGAACGCAGCCCCACCTGGTGGGCGGTGGTGACCACCTCGATCCATGTGCTCGCGGGCAACTTGCCCTTCGTCAGGATCCAGCGGATTTCGTCGTCGAGAATCTCCGCAGCGGTGCCGGGAATCGTATCGAGACCTGCCTCCCGCAGACCGCCAAGCCACTCCCGGATACTGACGCCCGACCGAGATGCGCCGTTGACCACTTCCATGGGACTGAAAGCGTGCACGTGCATAGAAGGCACTCGCGCTTTCACGGCTCGCACGAGGTCCGCATACCCGGTGACCGGAAGCTCCGGATCGATACCGCCCTGCATACACACCTCGGTAGCGCCGGCGACGTGCGCTTCCCAGGCGCGGTCCCCCACGTCATCCGCTGACAAGGTAAATGCGTCGGCATCGCCTTTGCGCTGTGCAAACGCACAGAAACGACACCCGGTGTAGCAGATGTTCGTGAAGTTGATGTTGCGGTTGACGACGTAGGTGACGTCGTCGCCGACAACGTCACGGCGAATGCTGTCGGCCAGCCCAGCCAGTGCATCTAGCGCAGGACCCTCAGCGCTCGCGAGCGCGACGTAGTCCGCATCCGAAAGTCCAGCGGGGTCGGTTTCCGCTCGGCGAAGCGGTCCAGCCACATCACGTTCGATCCGCTCTGGCGCCCGCGACGCTAACGCCTGTTCGCGGATTGAATCCCAGTCGCCGAATGCGCTGGCAAGGTCGCTGCGGTGCTCGGACGCGCGGCCCGAGATGTCGATTTCCTCGTGAAGGCCGGTGCGGCCGCGCGATTCCCACGCCGGGTCCGGCTCTTGCCAGGGAAGTCCGGACGGGTGAACGTCACGCGCAAGCCCGGTTGCGGGATCCGCGAGCGCGCTGACATGTCGGGCGACGCGCGGATCAATCCAGGGACTGCCCTGACGCACGAACGGTGCGTGGGCGGTGAGCCTCTCGGTCAGCGCATAACCCGCAGCCGATGTCAGCCCGGCGAGAGCATCAAGCTGCGGCCATGGCCGTTCCGGGTTGACGTGGTCAGGGGTAAGTGGTGACACACCACCCCAGTCGTCAACACCGGCGGCGAGAAGGGCGTGACACTCTTCGGGCGAGACGAGATTCGGCGGAGCCTGCACCCGCATTGCGGGTCCCAGAACCAGACGACTCACCGCTACAGCGGCGATGAACTCCTCGATATCCGCGTCGGGAACCGCTCGCATTGCGGTATCAGGCTTAGCGCGGAAGTTCTGAACAATGACTTCCTGAATGTGGCCAAACTGCTTGTTCACCTGGCGAATAGCGAAAATTGAATCGGCGCGCTCCTCGACTGTCTCACCGATTCCCACCAAAATGCCCGTAGTGAACGGGACAGAGTGACGGCCCGCGTCTGTCAGCACCCGTAATCGCACGTCAGGGTCCTTATCCGGACTCCCATAGTGGCACTCGCCAGGGGTTTCGAAGAGTCTGCGTGAACTGGTCTCCAGCATCATTCCCATCGAAGGCGACACCGGCTTGAGGGCCGCGATCTCGTCCCACGACATCACACCAGGGTTCGCGTGCGGCAGCAGCCCAGTCTCTTCGAGAACACGAATCGCCATCGCCCGCACGTATTCAAGGGTGGAGTGATACCCACGCGATTCAAGCCACTCCCGCGCCTCGGGCCACCTGTCTTCAGGGCGGTCCCCGAGTGTGAACAGCGCCTCCTTGCAGCCGAGCTGCGCACCCTGGCGCGCAATCTCGATGACCTCGTCCGGGTCAAGGAACAGTGAGTGCCCGGCGGCTCGTAACTTGCCAGGAACAGTGACGAAAGTGCAGTAGTGACACCGATCACGGCACAGGCGCGTCAGCGGGATGAACACCTTCCTCGAGTAGGTGATCGGCAGCGGCCCGTCGCCGCCATACGCCTCTCGCAGCCCCGCGTCACGCACATTCGCAGCCGCCTGACACAGCGCCTTGAGATCGTCACCCCGCATCCGCAGGGCTACCGCCGCCTCGTCGCGGTTGAAGGTCACCCCGTCACGTGCACGCCGCAGTACCCGACGAACAGCGGAGGGTGAGGGCAGGTCCGGCATGGGAAACGTCACCCCTCGATCATGCTCCATACGTGGGGCTGCGACCAGCGGCCAGCGGCCACAAACCCGTAGAGTTGAACTGACAAACGATGGATTTGAGCACGTCAACGTCAATACGACGGGCAATCCAGGCCGCCAAAATTGTCGGCGAGGAAGTGAGTGACTGTGTCGCTGCAGCAGCAGGGAAGCGTACGAATGGCTGATCCAGCCTGGCGTCCGAGTAAGAAAGCGCCCCTGCTGTGGGCCTTCAACGCGGCGCTGGGCTGGGCATTCGTCCTGATTGCCCAGTTCATCTGGGCGCTGGCGGATAGCGACCCGACAAGCTGGCCGCACATCGCCGCTCTCACCGCAACACTGGTTCTCGCACCGATGCACATCATCGGCGTCCCCATCTGGCGGTATCACGTCCACCGTTGGGAGATCAGTGACGAAGCCGTCTACACGAGGCAGGGCTGGTTTGTTCAGGAACGGCGCATCGCACCGATTTCGCGTGTCCAGACCGTCGACACCACACGCGGGCCGATCGACCGGCTCCTCGGCCTCGCCACAGTGACAGTAACCACCGCGTCATCAGCCGGGGCTGTGACGATCACGGCGCTCGACGAGGAAATCGCCGATCGGACTGTCCGGGACCTGACCGAGATTGCGGCACGCACGCGGGGGGATGCGACGTGAGCAGCCCACATTTGGGGCGCCAGGATGAGCCGCGTGACGTGTGGGCACCCCCACCCCCCGCGGGCCCGAACGGCGAACCCCCTGACCAGCCAGTGTCCGGGGCGGAAAAAACCACGCCAGCAGATGAGGCTGTGCCCTGGAAGCAACTCGACCCCAGAATGCTTCTGGTCAAGCCCATCACGCAGGGAGTGCGCGCGCTGCCAGCGATTATCGTCCCCCTGTTCGTCGGCGCCCAAACCGGCAACCCAACATGGATCCTGGTTGGCGCTGCCGCATTCGTCTACGTCGCTGGCATCGACTGGCTCATGACGCGTTACCGGGTGGGCCCCGTTCATGTACAACTGAAAACCGGATTGATCAGCCGCAACGTGCTTTCGATCCCGCGCTCACGCATCCGCTCCGTCGATGTCCGCGCCACCGTGATGCACCGGCTGCTGAGGCTCGCCGTCCTGAGAATCGGCACTGGGCAGGGTTCGGGAGCAGGTACTTCCAGCTTCGAACTCGATGCGATCGCAGCAAGCGACGTCGACGCATTGCGCGAACAATTGCTCGCTGGCGTACGGGGTGATGAGGCGCAGATCGAGGGCGCTCCGCAAGAGCCCGGAGAGTCACCGGACACCAGTCGCGACGGTCTGCCCACGCCCCGCGATCCGGGTCCGGAGCTCGCGCGCTGGTCGCCTAAGTGGACGTGGTATGCACCATTCGGCTTCACCGGAGTGCTGATCATCCTTGCTGGCCTGGGTCTGATCTTCCAGTCAGGTGCGGTGTACGAGCGGCTGCTCGACTCAGAGTTCATCACCGAAAGCGCCAACACTGTAAGGGATCTGGATCCGATCCTTGCGGGCGCGGTGGCCGTGGTGCTGCTGATTGTGCTTGCGAGCCTCATTGCTATGACGCGCTACTTTGTGACCTACTCGGGGTTCACACTCCACGATGACGGGCGGACCTTGCGGGTCCGCCACGGGTTACTCAACACCCGTGAAAGCACGCTCGATCGTCGTCGCCTTCGCGGGGTGACGGTAGAGAATCCGATACTTCTGCGCTTCGTGGGCGGCGCGCGGGCACGGGCAATCATGACCGGGCTCCGCGAGGGCTCAGGTGAGTCGTCGCTGATCCTTCCCGACGCACCGCACCAGCGAGCACTGGAAGTGTTCGGGGCCGTACTGCATGACGACACACTCGCTCAGGTGTCTTTACGGCGCCACGGACCGAAAGCACTCCAGCGCAGGCTTTTCCGCGCCCTCGCGCTGCCTGTCGTGGCCGTCGCAGCGCTTGTCGTCGTTGACGCCACCGTCGCTGATCTGCCGCGCTGGGTGTGGTTCCTCGCAGCGGCTGTCGTCGTCCTCTCCGTGATCCTGGGAATCGACCGGTACCGCGGGCTAGGCCATGCGACAGTTCCGGGCTGGCTGATCTGCCAGAGCGGGTCGCTCACTCGCGCGCGCGATTGTGTGGCAGCACAGGGCATTATCGGCTGGACCGTGACGCAGACGTTCTTTCAGCGACGCGCGGGTCTCGCAACTGTCACCGCCGCGACGCCTGCGGGCAGCGGCGGCTACTTCGTGGAGGACATGCCCGCCAAGGACGCGTGGGACCTGATTGAGGCCGTAACGCCTGGAATGAGCCGCACCTTCCAGCACTAGAAGGTCAGAGCTTTCGCTCCGAAGACGCCTGCGACGGGTCGCGCTGCACCACATCGCGAAAGAGCCAGAATCCGACGGGAACCAGTCCGCCGACAACGAGGAACAAGCCACGAGCGTCGGCTGCGGGAACCACGATGTCACCACCAGGCCCGCCCGCGAACGCAAGCAGGACCGCTATCACCCAGCCAACAACGGGCAATGCCGCGAGCGAGCGGCGGAACCCCAGCCTGCGCGCGGCCTCCACCAGCAGTATGTTGCCGACCGCCGCCAGGAACACAGAGAATGGGAAAGGCACGCCGCCGAGGTAACTGGGCAGGTAAAACACGGAAATAAGCCCAAGAACGAACCCGTCGACGCACAGGACCCCCAGGATGATGTAGTCAATCCTGGCAAGATCTGCTGGATCGCCTAACGGCAGGCGAGCAGCGCGAGCAGCATCCGCGACTCCCCTCACGCTGAGCGTCCTGGTCTGCGGAGATGTACGCCCGGGCTCGGTATCTGCGAAAGTTCGGTTCACAGCATTCTCTCGGCCGTCACTCGGTTGCCGGCTCGATTGAGCCTCATCCAACCGGTGGGTATCCCATCTGCGTCAGGTACGCGCTCACCGAGTCGACCCACGCGTAAATCGCATCCCAATACGCTGCGGAAATTTCCGCCTCGTAGCGAACCGGATCCATGATCCAGGCGATAATGTCCATGCTTTCCAACCTCCCACGATGTTATGCACAGAGTAGCGCTTGATAAGCAGTCACAGTCCGGCGAACAGGTCCGTTTCGTCCCTGCCACCGGCGTGAGTCGACTGAGCAGCCTGTGAACTCGTTCTGACCAGCACAAACTGCTCTTCTGCCAGTACCGGCTGAGCGATATTGTTGGACAACGCGAAACACCGGCCGTCCCGGCTCACCGATACCTGCGTCGCATGTGCGCGCATAGCGCTGCGTTTCTCCTCCAATACATCGGTGACGTCGATTCGGGTTGTGATCGCCCCGTCTGGGTATCTGCCGAGGCCCTCTTCCGGGGAGTCTCCCCAGCCAGCTGGGATGTCGTGCAGAGCTTCGATGGAGCTCCGCGCATACTCCCTGCCGACCACTGCCCAGTACAGCTTGGGGACATCCCATTTCGTCGCGGCTGCGTGGTCAATCGCCGCGTGGGTTACAGCGTGTACCCGAATGTGGTCGGGGTGCCCATACGTCCCGTCAGGGTCGTATGTGACCACAACATGGGGCCTGAACGTGCAGATCAACTCAGAGAGTTCGGCCGCGACACGGGCGATGTCGGCATTCACGAAGGCTCGCGGATTCTCACTTGACGGCATATCGGCCATCCCCGAATCCCTGAACCTTCCAGCGCCGCCCAGAAAAATCGGTCTCACCGTGGGGCCAGGTGCCGCCGCGCTCAGCGCTTCAAGAGCCCTTGTCAGTTCGAGGATGCGGTAGCCGCCGAGCTGATCGGCTTCGCCGGAGCAGAGCAACGCGTATTCATCGCCGATCACCTCGCCCTCCTCACCGAGAGTGCAGGTCACCACCCTTACCTCTGCACCGTCCCGAAGGCAGCGCGCGATCGTTCCTCCGGTAATAAGGGTTTCGTCATCGGGATGCGCATGCACGAACATGACACGCCGGGTCTCTATGCTCATTCAGGAAGCCTGACCCATTCTGAAGCGGAAGTGAACATTCCAACAGGCACCGGCACATCGAGTTGCACTCCCGCAACCGAATCGGTCACTGCGAGCAGTGTGACGTCCTGCAATATCGGCAGTACTGCGCCAAGCTGCCACAGCTGAGATTCAATGCCCGGCAGAACGTCACGGAGATCCTGACGGCCGGTCAGGACTGACTCGATCAGGTCGGCAAGCTCAGGGACACATGCGCCCGAGAGGTTGCTCGGTGCGCGCATCACGTCCCGCAACGATCTACTGCCGTCCCTTTCAGCGGGGTCGTCAGATTCCTCGCCATCCAGGTCGGGCGCATCAGCGTCTGGCCTGGGCGGCGGGCACGCCCACCGGGAGGCCAGGACTGTCGCCGGATCGTATCCCGCCTGCACCCAGCCGACAACGGCGTCAACTTCACCGCCGCTGAGCGCTTCCCCGTACAGCCGAGCTGGTGCCATCTGTGTCACGCGCGGCCGCACACCGACCTGCCGGAGCTGATCGGCAGCCGTGTTGGCGACTGCACGTGCTGCTTCATCACCGGCAGGTACCCCAATGACGATCGTCAGCGCAGACCCGGTAGGGATTCCGCCTTCCCGGAGTACCCCGTCGACCATTTCGTATCCAGCACTATTCAGCGCAAAGAGTGCATCTTCGTAGCGAGGCCGCGCCGGTGCGGTGGAAACGTATTCGGGCGAGGAAGGCGGCAGAATCTGCGCCCGATCTGGCGCCACGGTCGCCGCTCCGCCTCCACCAACAGTGGCAAGCACATCGGGATCCAGGAAGCTGAGAAGTGCGGTGCGGACATCAGCGCTGTCTAACGGCGTGACGCGCGTATTCAGCACGAGCTGCAGCGACCGGGTCTGGTAGCTGCGAGCCGTCTCGAGACCGGCAATCGCGGAAAGCTGCGCCTGGAGTGCGCCGCCCCCATGAACGTCGGCGATCTGCGCGTCCTGGCTGCGAAGCGTATCGGCGATCTGCGCCGACGTTCCGCCGCGCCGCAACTGAATCTGATCGAGTTGAGCAGGAACACCCCAGAAGCGGTCGTTGCGCTCCAATCGGATGTCGTCGCGCCCTCGATCGACTCGGTCAATGTGGAAGCGTGACCCAGACACCGGGATGGTATCGGTGAGGCCTGCGTCAAAACCACCCGGCGAATCCTTGATCAGATGCGCCGGCAGAAGGTGCGTGAAAAGTTCGCGCCAGGCAGGGTACGGCTCCCTGAAGCGGACGTTGACCGTTTTTCCGCCGGAAGACGAGGTGATCGCCTCGATCAGGTCGTATCCGGCGGGGTCAACGACGCCCGGCTGGGTGGTCATCTGGCGCCATAGGTACTGAAAGTCTTCCGCGGCAATAGGTGCCGCATCGGACCACTGCGCCTCGTTGCGGAGCACGTACTCGACCGTGAAGGGCAACTCGCCAGTCCCGTCGTCGATGACGTCGGCCGAAACGATCAGCGACGGATCCGGCTCCCACGCCACTCCCCCAGACATCGCGGGATCGTGCACCGGCCGGAATGGACTCGGGAGCACCAAGTCAGCGACCGCGCGGCTCACCGGGGAAAGGTGTGACAGCAGATGTGGGTTGAACCCGAGGCCGATGTCGTCGATAGCCACGACAACCTCGTTGGTCATCTCGGCCGGAGGCGCCGCGGTGGGAGTGACGGTGCCAGTACTCTCGATCGGCGGCGGCGGGCTCGCGGTACAACTCGTGATCGCGACCACCACGGCAGCACCACCGGCAGCTAGAACCGATGTGTATCTGCCCCGCCGCGGCGCGCCACCCGCCTTCCGGGATCTCAGCACTGAACCTCCCCTGCCCCCTGCACGTCTCCCTGCAATCGTGCCATGCGTCACATGGAGCGGCACGCAACCCGGCAACCTCACTGCGTGCAGCGTGGCGCGGGGCGCGAATCAGGTGACGGCGTTGTCGCGGGCCTTCGCGCGAGAACGTTCACGAGCGCGTTCGGTACCACCGAGGACGACCTTGCGCACCCGGACTACATCGGGTCCGACCTCGACGCACTCGTCACCGGCGCAGAACTCGAGCGCTCCCTCGAGGTCAAGCCTCGTAGCACGCTGGAGCCGCTCGAGTTCGTCTCCAGTCGACGAACGCATGTTGGTGAGCTTCTTTTCCTTGGTGATGTTCACATCGAGATCTTCGGCGCGGGGGTTCTCGCCAATAACCATGCCCTCATAGCAGGCGTCGCCAGGTTCGACGAAGAAGGTGCCGCGGTCCTGCAACTGAAGCAGCGCGTAGGACGTCACGGCGCCCGCACGATCCGAGACGAGCGAACCAGTGTGGCGGCTGCGGATTTCGCCCGCCCACGGCGCGTACCCAGATGAATGGCTGTTCGCTATTCCTGTACCCCGTGTTTCGGTGAGGAACGCGGTACGGAATCCGATAAGGCCACGTGCTGGCACGATGAATTCCATCCGCACCCAGCCCTGGCCATGGTTGGTCATGTGCTCCATGCGGCCCTTGCGCGCGGCCATCAACTGGGTGATAGCACCGAGATACTCTTCGGGCGCGTCAGTAGTGAGCGCCTCATACGGCTCGTGCAGCTTACCGTCGACAACGCGCGTGACGACCTGCGGCTTGCCGACCGTCATCTCGTAACCTTCGCGGCGCATTTGTTCGACGAGGATGGCGAGAGCGAGTTCTCCCCGCCCCTGCACCTCCCACGTGTCGGGCCGCTCAGTCGGCAGAACACGGAGCGAGACGTTACCGATGAGCTCCTGGTCGAGGCGTGCCTTCAGCATCCGGGCAGTCAGCTTGGTGCCGCCATTGCGGCCCGATAGCGGTGAGGTATTGGTGCCCATTGTCACCGAGATCGCCGGTTCGTCGACCGTGATGCGCGGTAGCGCCACCGGGTTGTCAGGTGCAGCGAGCGTGTCGCCGATCATGATGTCTTCGATGCCGGCAACGGCGACGATGTCACCCGCCTCAGCAACCTCGGCGGACACGCGTGTCACGCCTTCGGTGCGCAGCAGTTCCGTCAGCCGCACCTGTTTGACGTCACCGTTACCGCGCAGCCAAGCGACAGTCTGCCCCTTGCGCATGCGGCCGTTGTGGATACGGACGAGCGCGATGCGGCCCAGGAATGAGGACGCATCGAGGTTGGTGACGTGTGCCTGCAGCGGTGCCTCAGGATCCGCCTGTGGCGCCGGAACGTAGTTAAGGAGGAGGTCGAACAGCGGCTGAATATCCGGGGAATCCGGTTCTTCACCGTCCGCGGGAGCAGTCATGCTTGCCTTGCCACTGCGTGCGCACGCGTACACAACGGGAAGCTCAAGCGCGTGCTCCGCCGCAGCCGCAGCTTGCTCGTTCTCAAGATCGCTGGCGAGATCGAGCAGCAGGTCGTGGACCTCGTCCACAACCTCAGCGATGCGCGCGTCAGGACGGTCAGTCTTGTTCACCACGAGGATGACTGGAAGTGCCGCTTCGAGGGCCTTCCGCAAAACGAATCGAGTCTGGGGCAGGGGGCCTTCACTCGCATCGACGAGCAGCACGACCGCGTCCACCATCGAGAGCCCACGCTCGACCTCGCCGCCGAAATCCGCGTGGCCTGGGGTGTCGATGACGTTGATGATGACCTCAGAGCCATCGGGGTTTGTCCGTCGCACCGCAGTGTTCTTCGCGAGAATGGTGATGCCCTTCTCGCGCTCCAGATCGCCCGAGTCCATGACCCGTTCCACGAGTTCGGCACGTTCGGCGAAAGCGCCGGACTGGCGCAGCATCGCGTCGACGAGTGTCGTCTTGCCATGGTCGACGTGGGCGACGATAGCGATGTTCCGGAAGGCGGCGTTGCGGAAATCCGCACTAGACGACGACACAAAAGCTCCTGTACGTGGTGGGCTGGCCTGTCCCGGCAGTACGAGCGTCGGGACCACCGACACGTCCCGGAACGACGCGAGAGTCATAAACCAAGCGAACCCAGCAAGGATAGCCGGACTTCGGCGATTCCGCGGAATCGGCGTACCTCGTTGGTCCTGATAGAGTTGATCTAGTTAGGTGATCCTTCGCTAATTGGGTTACCCTGACCTCACTACGACGTTGCGACGCAGTCAACCCCCTGGAGAGTTTGCGTATGGGCAAGGTGAAGGCCTCGAAGGTGAGCAGCCTCAAACCTAAGAAAAAGTGCTGCCGCAGCAAAACACGCTGCCTGCGCTGCCCTTATGTCGTCGCGAAGATGAAGAAATACGAAGCCGCCGGTGTCTCAGGCGGCGAACTGAAGAAGTGCCTGAAGAAGGCTCGCGCTGCCTGAGATTCCGGGCTCACACATGCTCCCTCATCGATCTGACCAGATCATCGACCCAGACCCGATCGTTCGGCACGAGATCAGCGTCACGCAGTTCCGCTACGGTGAACCACCGGATCTCGGCATGCTCTAGAGGTTGCGGCTCACCCGCGATCAGCTGAACCAGGTATGCGCGCAACACGTACCTTTCGCTGTCTGAGCCCGCTCCCGCGAGGTCGACGTCCACACCGATGCGCGGGCCGATCGCGGTGGTTACTCCAAGTTCCTCCTCCAGTTCCCGTCTCAGCGCTTCAGCTGGCAGCTCCCCATCATGGACTTTGCCTCCGGGAAGCTCCCACAGACCGGCGAGTTCCTCCGGGTAGGTACGTTGTGCCAGCAGGATTGATCCCGCCGAGATGATGGCCGCCGCCGCGACCTCCTGGGCGTGATCCTCACCTTCGTGTCCGGCGAACCGTTCATCAGACATGGCTGCCTGCACGGACGTCGGATATGACACCGGCACGACGGCCATCCAGACCGAGCCTGACCGACTCTCCGGCCGTAACGGAATCATGCAACGTCCCCTTCGCAGAGAACTCGCCCTGCCCCTCGATCACGACACGCAGTCGCAGCCCATCGGGAAGGACAACCACGGAACTCACCGTGGCGCTGATCGGGCCGTGCCGGGCGAGGACGAGCGAAATCGCTCCCGAGCGCAAGCTGCGCAGGCCCATCCGCGGCGTCGACACCGACCGCACCAAGCGCACAGCGTGCGACGCCATGCTCCACATCCGCTGGAATGAGGCTCGTGTATCCGAGGAAAGCCGCTACATCGCGGTCCGCTGGAGCGCTCCACAGTGAACGCGGCTGCGCGATCTGCCGGATGTTTCCACCGATGATCACCGCAATCTGGTCGGCGAGGAAAGCGGCTTCCGCTTGATCGTGAGTCACCACCAGAGCGGGAGTCGACGATTCCGCAACCACGCGCCGGATATCTGCGGCGAGACGGTCTCGCAGGCCCTTGTCGAGCGCTGACAACGGCTCATCGAGGAGCAGAAGCCGCGGCCTCGGAGCAAGCGCGCGAGCCAGCGCGACACGCTGCGCTTCACCGCCGGAGAGCTGATCGACTCTTCTCCCCCCGTAGCCTTCAAGACCCACCATTTCCAGCAGCTCGTGCACCCTCCGCCGCCGAGCATCTCGCGGCATCGCCGCGTTCTGTCCGGGGCGGCGGATCGCCAGACCGTATTCGATATTGCCCGCGACGGTGCGGTGCGGGAACAGTTGCCCGTCCTGGAACACCAGGCCGATATTCCGGCGGTGGACTGGCAGTCCTGAGAGATCGGCGCCATCGAATTCAATTCGTCCATTTGCCAGCGGCTCGAGCCCTGCGATGGCGCGCAGAATCGTCGACTTTCCCGACCCTGAGGGACCGAGCAGCGCCATGATCGATGGCTGCGCCGGGAACGTCAGGCTCACGTCCTCGACAGCGGCGACGTCGCCGTAGCGAACCGTCACTGAGTCAAGAACCAGCATCTAAAACTCCCCCACATCGCGAATCCGGACGATCTCGATGATCGTGACGACGGTGGCCGTCACGGCCACCAACAACACTGCGCCTGCTAGTGCGACCGACGCGTTCTCGGCTCCGGGGCGGGCAATCAGCCGCCCAATGAGAACCGGGAGCGTGGGATCACCAGCGCGCGCTAAGAACGATGTTGCCCCGAATTCCCCGACAGTGACAACAAACGCGAAACCGGCCGCTGCCGCGATGGAGCGCGCGACGAGAGGAAGATCGATGGTGAACCACACTCGTACCGGGGATGCGCCTAGCACCGCCGCACCCTCCCTCAGGCGGACGTTCACCGCCCGCATTGCGGGCAGCACAATACGCACTACCAGGGGAATCGCCACGAGAGCCTGTGCGATCGGAATGAGGATGGCCGAGCTTCGCAGGTCCCCGGGGAGTTGCCCCAGTGTGATCAGGAAACCAAACCCCACTGTGACAGCGCTGATGCCGAGGGGAATGAGGATTGCGCCATCCGCAATCCACGCGAAACGTCCGCGTGCTTGCGCGATCGCAATCGCAGCCAGCACTCCCACGACGAGGGAGAGAATCGCCGCGTCCGTCGCCGTGCGCAGCGACAGCAGTGTTGCATCCACGCCACTCACGCCGCCTCTGGTCTGGGCAAGCAACCGGTAGCCCTCGAGGCTCCATTCTCCGCGCGGGCGCAGTGACCGCACGAGCAGCGCACAGGGGGGAACAATGAGGAGACCCGCGACCAGAGCGAGGACCGCACCCACGCCGATCCACTGACGCCCTCGAGGTGCGCGCGCCGTCGAATCCATTGGGCGCAGCGACAGCGCGCGCTCCCGGCCGCGCCGCGCGAGCGTCGCGACCGCGATCGCACCCGCAATCGCCAGCATCTGCAGCAGTGAGAGCACCGCCGCCATGCGTAAGTCAAATACTTGAACCGTTTGCAAGTAGATTTCTGTCTCCAACGTGCGGTACCGCGTTCCTCCGAGCACAAGAACGACACCGAAACTGGTGGCGCAGAAGAGGAACACAACCGCAGCCGCAGACACTATCGCTGGGGCAAGGGCGGGGACGGTGACCGTGCAGAACGCGCGAGCGGGCGATGCCCCGAGACTGCGTGCTGCCTGCTCTGTACGGGGATCCAGATGAGCCCACACCGAACCAACAGTGCGGGCGACGACTGCAACGTTGAAGAACGCATGGGCAAGCAAGATCGCCCACACCGTGCCATCCAGACCAGTGAAACCGAGGAGGCCGCCGTCAGAGAAAAGTGCCCGGAACGCGATACCAACCACGACCGTAGGCAAAACGAAAGGCACCGTCACCACCACACGCAGGAGCGTGCGCCCTGGGATGGCTACCCGGGCGAGCAGCCAGGCGACTGGCAGACCAGCAGCGAGCGTCAGCACCGTCGACGCGGCAGCCTGACCGATGGTGAATGCGGCGATATCCCAGACCGTCGCGCGGCCCAGCAGTCGCGCCGTACCGAACGGGTCAAATTGCCCGCTTTCGTCGACGAGACCGCGGTACACGATCGCAGAAACCGGCCAGGCGAAGAAGACGGTAAGAAATATGACCGGCCCCGCACCGATGAGCAGCGCCGGCGGCACGGCACGGCGCCGTCGCTGCTCCTTCGTGCTTGCAGTCATCCCAGCACAATGTCACGCCACTGCGTGATCCATGCGTCCCGGTTGGCTCCGATCTTTGCTGGGTCCATCGTTATGGGCGCATCGGGTTTCGGCGCGTATAGGTCGAACGCTTCCGGCAACGGGGTGCCCTCCACCGCCGGAAAGACGTACATGTTCTCTGGAAACGCGCTCTGCACGTCAGCGCTAAGCAGGAACTCGATCACTTGTTCTGCACCGTCCGGGTTGCTCGCGCCCTCAAGCACCCCCGCATATTCGACCTGCCGGAAGCACGTTTCTGCCAGTGCACTGGTCGTTGGTGCGGCCCCATCTGGTCCGGCTTCTGCGGGCGGAGATGAGGCATAGGAAACGACAATCGGCCGGGGACCTGCCCCTTCGGAGCCAGAGAAGTCCACGTAGTAAGCCTGCGTCCAGCCGTCCGCGACACTGACGCCGTTGTCGCGCAGGCTGGTCCAGTAATCCTGCCACCCATCCTCGCCGTACTCCTCGATGGTCGCGAGAAGGAAAGCAAGTCCCGGCGAGGATGTCGCGGGATTTTGCACGACAGTCATATTCTCGTATTCAGCAGACAGCAGGTCATCAAGGGTCTTGGGCTCTGCGATACCCCGTTCAGCGAAGTAGCGAGTGTCGATGTTCAGGCAGACGTCGCCATAATCGATTGGCGTGAGTGCGCGAGAATTGGGGTAGCGCAGGTCGTCGGGCACGCTGATCGACGGTTCGTAGTCGGCGAAAACACCGGCGTCCACAGCCCGTGAGGCGAAGGTGTTGTCGACGCCAAACACGACGTCCCCAAGTGGATTGTCCTGGGTCAGCACCAGACTCGTCACAAGTTCACCGGCGTCCCCTTGCGCGCGGTGATCAATCCGGATACCCGAGTCCTCCCGGAACTGCTCGAGCAACTCAGCAGGGAGGGAAAAGGAGTCGTGAGTGAGCAGGACGACGGTGTCGGCCCCTTGCTCATCCTCGCCGCCGCCGAGGACCGTACACCCAGAGAGCGCAGGCACCAGCACAAACAGTGCCAGGATGTTCGATCTGCGTCTCGCCCGGATGCACCGAGACGATGTCATTGCTTTCTCCATAGCTCGGACTCTAGCTTCCGTTGCATTTGAGTGATCTTTGGTGATCATCGCTATGCAGCCTCAGTTTTGGGTGAGGCGCTTCCATCGCTGGATTCAGGTTTCATAGCCACCAGCGCCGCCGGAGCGGTCGTCTTACGGTCGGCTCCACCATTATCGAAGCAGGCACTCTGCTCCGCCCGCGCATAGCGCGCGAGGTTGATAGCGGCGTTGAGGTCCCGGTCGATACCGGTGATGTTCAACCCGCAGTCTTCGTTGTCGCAGACGTGCAAGCGGTCTGACAAGCTCAGTTTGGCTTTCACTGAACCGCAACCAGAACACGTCTTCGAGCTGGGATACCACCGGTCCGCCTTGACTAGTGCCGAGCTGTACCAGGTGGTTTTGTAGTCGAGCTGGCGGGAGAACTCACCCAGACCCGCGTCAGCGATCGAACGATTCAAGCCTTTCTTGCGGGCACCACCGGCGGCCATCATGTTCTTCACCGCGAGCGTCTCGGTGCCGATCACGTCGAACGACTGCGCCAGCAGCGTGGTCAGTTTGTGGAGGCGGTCCCGGCGCAGGTTCGCCACCCGCACATGCTGGTCCGCGATCGCCTGCTGTGTGCGTTGCCAGGCGTTCGACGGCTCCCGCCTGGTTTCGGTTACCGCGTCCCACGGGCCTTGCTGGCGCGCTGCTTTACGTTGCAGCGCCCGCAGTTTCCGGGACGCGTGTGTGAACTCTTTCGGAGCCTGCACACGTAGAACCTCCCGCCCGTCGGGGGTGGCCGCGACGATCAGGTCTTTCACACCAACATCGACCCCGACCACCGGTGCCAGGCGTTTGACGTGCTCCGGACGGCTGGCGGCACGCTCAACCACACAGGTGAAACTCACCAGCCACCTGCCACGTTCGAACCGAACCGTCGCTTTCAAGATCCGGGCTGTGCGGTGTTCGAGGCGGCGGGCGAGTTTACGGGCCGACTCGTGCACCCGCAGCGTGCCGAGCCTCGGCAGTGTTACGTGATGCCGGTCCGGTTCGACCCGGATCGTGCCGGTGGTGAACGCGAAAGCCCTGGCCGAACGCTTCGACTTGAAGGACGGGAACCCAGCTCTCGGGCCTTTACGGGTGCCTTTGCGTGAGTCGCTCCAGTTCTTCAACGCCTCCGCGAGGTTCTTGCATGCGTTGGCGTACGCCTCTTTCGAGTTCTCTGCCCACCACGGTGTGCCGTCCTCGCGGACCGCTACCTGGTGTTTGCGTTTGTTGAAGTCGTTGCGCAGCGATTGGAACGACCAGACCATGCTCGGGGTCAGATCAGCGTCGGTGATCCCGTACGACTTCTCCGCCTCGCGCTGGGACAGGTTCGCTTTCACTGCTCGCAGCATCGTGTTCCACGCAAACCTGGCCCCACCCGCGTGCGACTCCAACGCAACGGCCTGCGCATCGGTCGGGTCGAGCGCGTACTGGTACGCCTGCAACACCCACCCGCCAGGAACCTCGAACTTCTCCGCCATCACGCCACCCGGCGGGAAATGTCGTCAGCAGTCGCCGCTACCGCTCGCTTGGCGCGGTGAGCGGCAGCGCGTGTGCCATACAACCGCGCACACATCGACGCCAGAATTTCGGTCATATCCCGCACACGGTCGTCGTCCACCTCGCACGAATCGACCACGACCAGCGCGCGGCCGTTCGCTGCGAGCGCGGCCTGGACGTACTCCGATCCGAACCGGCAGAACCGGTCACCGTGTTCGACCACGATCCGTGTGACAATCGGGTCTCGCAGCAAGGCGAGGAACTTTCGACGGTGCCCGTTCAGCGCTGATCCGACCTCAGTGACGACCTTGCCGACGCCGATCCGCTCACTCGCGGCCCACGCTGTCACTCGTGCGACCTGAATATCGAGGCCGGCCTTCTGATCCGCTGACGACACCCCCGCATACACCGCTGTCCGGCCATGCGATTGCGTGTTGGTGGTGGGATCGCCGACCAGGATCAGGCCGCCGACCCCGCGGGCCGGGACCGGGAGCGAGCCAGAGCGAAACCAGCGATACGCGGTCACACGCGCAACCCCGTTGCGCTGTGCCCACGACGCTAAGTTCATGTGTCCGGTTGTACCGCACACCACTGACAAGTTTGATCGCTCAAGCGCGTTAAAGACCACTAACGACCACTCGACCCGCAACAGTTAGCAACCCTGCAGGAATGGATCGGCCGGATATTGTCCATCACCAACACGCACCCCCAGTTGGCTGAGAGAATGTCACACCATGGCACAAGTACTCGAAGACAAGGACGTTGACACTGCCCTGGAATCTCTGGACGGGTGGAGTCGCTCCGGCACAGCTATCAGCAGGACCATTGCCCTTCCTACCTTTCCCGGCGCCATCGCGTTGGTCAGCGCGGTTGCGGAAGTGGCGGAGGAAAGAAATCATCATCCAGACATTGACATCAGATGGCGCAAAGTCACTTTCATGTGCAGCACGCACTCCGAAGGCGGGATTACCCAACTCGATCTCAATTTGGCGCGCGCCATCAACGATCTCGCAGCCAAGCACGGCTGATACAGAAGTGCTGCAAGTCACATATGTGGCTGCTGAGGTTGCGAATCAGAAATGATTCGGCACCCCTACAGCCAAGACTTAATAACGCTCCGGATAACCCCACTCCTCTAGCGCACAACAGCTGTGAACATGAAGCACGAAATGGACCGCTGGACCCAAATCCGTGGGTAATTAGATCAATCACGGAGATTCAGCGGGACGATCCCGACTTGGAGGACGGAACCACAGTGCTTCGAACCCGCAAAGTGCGTAATGCAGTGGCGGCGCTGACCATCTCCGTTGCCGCAGTTCTGGCTATGCCGGGATCGGTTACGGCACAGAATCCGCCGCCCGTTCCGCCTGATCTCAATTTTCTAGAGATTCTGCCCGCCATCATCGGGTCGGCTGTACAAGGCCCCAAATCTGGAGTGGAAGCTCGCGACGAACTCCTCGACACTCTCGGCGGTCTTCTCTCTCAGCCTGGCGTACCGAAAGAAATGGCCCTAGGCGCAGAGCGGATTGTGTCGTTCATCAGCGCACCTGAACCCGGCTCACCAGGAGGCCCCGCAATCCCAACGGACGGGCCTCCTATTTCCCAGTTCCTTTACCCCACTATGGGATTTGACTGCCTTGGCGCTGGCCAGCATTCGATCGCGACGGCGCTCGCAGTATCCGGCCCCCAAGCGCTACCGCTCCCCGGCCCGAAGCGCCGGGAGGCAGCCTTCGTCTTCACGGCGCTGGGCACCGGTGGGGCCACCGACCACAAGCCGCATGACCCGCTGACAGTTTCGTGGCTCAACCTCGACACCAACCGGGCAGGGTCCGCCCAACTCGACCGCTCGGCCGGAATTAACCCAGACGGGCCGGCGACTCTCACCGCGATCGAGCGCACCGGTAGCGGGCGCGTCATCGCGACGGTCCATGGGAGCATGACCCACGCCGGGCCCAACGGGCACACGACGTGCGGATTTGCCCCAACAGTCGGCTTGCTGACAGTTGAGTAGCGCAACCCAATAAACTCGCGGAACAACCGCTGCCCTGATGGTCCCTGTGGGTGCGCCAAGCGCCTCACAGGGACCTCACATTTGCCACAGCGGACTAGCCACCGGTTTGGCCGGCGGCTTCCTCCCGATCCGCGCTATGGGCGGTCAGCGAGTTCCTGCTGATAGTCGCGGATGCGGCCCGCGATCTCGTCAGCTTCGGCCTCGCGGCCTTCTTTCCGGGCCTCAGTCTCGCGGACGTGCAACTCCCGGATGGCCTTGAGGATATCGTTGGTGCTCGTCACGTGATCCATACCACAATCATGCCCGTTCTCCGGCCGCAATTCCACACCATGCGGCAGCAAGATCGGTTCAGTGCCGTTCGAACTCGGTCCACCAGGAGATTGCTACTAGCAGCTAACAATTCGCTGCTTTCGGGTATAGCTCGAAGCGTCCGTCCATTACGGTAATTGATATGACATTGTCCACTTAACGGGCAGTACGGAAAGAGCCGACATGGACGCACAGCGTGAAGTGTGGAGCGCACGGTCTGTCTTCATCCTCGCCGCAATCGGTTCAGCGGTAGGACTCGGAAACATCTGGCGTTTTCCCTACGTCGCCTACACCAATGGTGGTGGCGCATTTATCATTCCTTACCTGGTCGCACTGCTGACAGCTGGCATTCCCTTGCTGTTCTTCGACTACGCGATCGGCCACAAATTCCGGGCCTCACCGCCACTTGCCTTCCGCCGGATCAGCCGGTGGGCCGAGGGACTTGGCTGGTGGCAAGTCGGGATCTGCTTTGTCATCGCGGTCTACTACGCCGTGATCATTGCGTGGGCCGCCCGGTATGCAATCTTCTCGATCGGCGAAGCCTGGGGTGATGACCCTGAAGGCTTCTTGTTCGGCACCTTCCTGCAACAGGAAGACAGCGCACGAGTCGGATTCGACCTCGTGCCCGGAGTCGCAATCACTCTGCTGCTCATTTGGATCGCGACGCTGGTAGTTCTTGCATTCGGTGTACAGCGTGGCATCGGATCGTCAGCACGGATCTTCGTTCCGTTGCTGGTTGTCCTGTTCCTCGCCCTCGTCGTCCGCGCCCTCTTCCTTGATGGCGCTGTTGAGGGACTCAACGCGTTCTTCCAGCCGGATTGGTCCATCCTGACGAATCCGACCGTGTGGATCGCGGCATACGGTCAGATTTTCTTCTCACTGTCGATCGCGTTCGGCATCATGATCACCTACGCGTCCTACCTGAGACTGAAGACCAACATGACCAGTTCGGGTCTGGTCGTCGCCTTCTCCAACAGCAGCTTCGAAATCCTGGCTGGTATCGGCGTCTTCGCCGCTCTCGGCTACATGGCCGCTGCTGCCGCCGTTCCAATCGACGAGGTGGTCGGAGGGGGTATAGGCCTCGCGTTCATCGCATTCCCCCAGATCATCTCCGCGATGCCCGGAGGCTCGATTTTCGGTGCCGTGTTCTTCACGTGTCTTGTATTCGCAGGCTTCACGTCGTTGATCTCGATCGTCCAGGTTGTGATTGCCGCTGTGGAAGACAAACTCGGCATGAGCCGGCTTGCCGCTGTCGCGATCGTCGGAGGTTCGATGACCGTCATCTCGATGGCACTGTTCCCCACCACCACGGGCGTCGGTGTGCTGGACGTAGTCGATAAGTTCGTCAACAATCTCGGCATTGTCGGCGTGGCACTCGTAGCGATCGTCAGTGTGATCTGGTTCCTGCGGCAGGGACCGGCATTCGTTGAACACCTCAACGCGGTATCTTCGTTCCGCCTAGGAATCGTCTGGCGCATCTGCATCGGCGTCGCGACACCGGTAGTACTCGCATACATGCTGGTCAGCGAGATGATCACGCTGGTGCAAGATGGTTACGAAGGCTACCCGGCAAGCTTCGTCCTCGGACTCGGCTGGGCTGTTCAAGGCCTCCTGATCGTCGTCGCGATTGTGCTTTCGCTGACACCGTGGCGGCAAGGAACCGATCTTGCTGCGCCCGACGCCACTAAGTTCATCAAACAGGGAGGTTCCCGATGAACGCGTCCGCCATCATCATGATGATCGTCACGCTCGTAATCGTCTGGGGCGGGCTTGCCGCCAGCCTCTTCCACCTGTTCACTCATCCTGACGAGGGTGAGTGAAGCACAACCTGAAAGGGCGGCGCCATTGCGCCGCCCTTTTACGTCTGCCTCAGGGCCTCAGCCAGGCAGTCAAGGTCGGATGCGCGCACATCGAGATGAGGACTGATGCGCAAAACAGCGCTTTTGGCTTGAAGCGGGGCACGCTCAGCCCCTGCGTAGGTGGTGACGATACGGCGCTCTGCCGCACTTCCCGCGGCGAGGGACTCCCGAAAACCGAACAGGTCGCTATCGGACCATCCGGCAGGCGGTTGGAGCGTCGTTACCGCGGAAGGCTCATTGGTCTGCTCAATCACCGACCATCCGCTGATGCCGTCGAGGCGGTGACGTGTGAGTTTCCCGATCGCACCGAGCCTTTCGCGAACTTTCTCAGGACCCAAACTGAGGTGTTCGGAAAGCGCGACTGCGAGTCCAACGCGGCCAGCTATGTTTGCCTCGTGCGACTCCAGCGCTGGCATACCATCAGGAAGCAAGCCTTGACGTACCGCGATGAGTCCGACACCGCGCGGGCCACACAGCCACTTGCGGCTCGTCGCATAGACCGCATCCGCATCGAAATTGGTCGGCAGGTGAGCAATGCCCTGCGCCGCGTCAACCACAAGAGGTACACCGAACGCGCGGCAGATCGAGGCGATCGGAGCCACGTCTAGCACGACACCGCGATGTGACGGGTGCAAACACAAATGCACCATCGCGGGGCGTGTCGTTTCGATGAGAGTGGCCACCGCCGAAACGTCCAGATGACCCGCCTCGTCCGCGACGGGCAACTGGTCGACGACCAGACCGAACATGCGGAAAAGGCCGAGATTCGGGCCGTACTCACCTGGGGCGACAAGGACAGTGGAGCCCCTGGGCACATGCATTCGTGTGAGCAGTCCAGCGAGCGCGCCCGTCGCGCTTTCCGTGAACTGTATGTCGGTGGGCGGGAACCCCAGCAACTCAGCTGCCGCTGACCGTCCCTGCTCAATAAGGTCCGCCGCCTCAGCCTGAGCGATGTATCCGCCGAGGCGAGCTTCAGAATCGAGGTGGTCAGACATCGCCCGGAGCACGGAACGACTCGCCCTGCCAGCAGCAGCCGCGTCCAGATGAATAACGTCTGGTGGCATGCGGTCAGCGGCGAAAGCGTCACCAAGCTCGGGATACGGAAGCACAAGCGTCACACCGGAAGGCTATCCCGATCGGAGTGCTGTGGCTTCGGAGCGCGCCGCGCCGCGAAAAGCACCGTCGCGAAAACCGCGAGCGCTCCAACAACGTAGACGAGAGCGACCCACACCAGCGCATAAGGCTCGACCGTCGACCAGATCGTGGGTTGCGCGAAGCTCAGCACCCAGGGCACACCAATCAGCGTCACACCTGTCCAGAACACTGCCAGCAACCGCGCGAGGCGGAGGTCCCGGAGCGGGCCATACACCAGCCACATCACCAACGGGATAACCCACACCCAATGGTGCGACCACGAAACTGGAGACAGGAGCAACCCCAGTATCTGAACGATGAGCAACGTACCGAGCCTGTCGCCCTTGGTCAGCTGACGCCACGCCATGAACGCAAGGACAAAGCAGGCAACGACGAGCACCGCCCAGATCACCCGCGCCCACTCGTCGGGCACGCCGAAACGGTGCACGGCTCCAAACAACGATTGGTTCCATACTGACGCCACTGGTCCAATCCGGTCCGCATCACCGAAATAGGACGTGAAGTACTGTCTGGTCTCATCGGGGATAAGCAGCCAGCTCAGGCCAACCGTGCCGAAAAACACCACGCCGGAAAACGCCGCGGCACCGTAACGCCGCCTAGCGAGAAAATACAAACCAGCGATCGCAGGTGTGAGTTTGATGCCTGCTGCGATTCCGACGAGTGCGCCGCTCACCCACCAGCGATGGCTCGCCGCAGCCAGCATGATCAGGAGCACGAGGTAAACATTGATCTGACCGTAGTCGAGCGTGGTCCGTACAGGTTCCGTCCATAGACCCACCGCCGTCCACAGCATCGCTTCGCGCACCCGCGCGGAGTCAGCGGCAGGGCCGGCGCCGAGCAGCATTCGCTGTGAAAGCCGCACGATCGCGTACAGCGCGGCAGCGATTCCGAGCTGCCACACGACCGCCAGGGCACTGAAAGGCACCAGGCTCAACGGGAAGAAAACGATCGCTGCGAAGGGCGGGTACGTAAACGGCAACGGAAACTCAGGTGTGTTGTCCGAGTACCTGAACGAGTAGAGGTCACCAGTCAGCAGCTGACTTGCCCCGTCGACGTACACATGAAGATCGAGGAAGTTGGTCGCGTTGGGTACAAGCAGCGTCCAGGCTAGGCGCGCCGCGACAGCGATAACCAGAATCAAAGGTGCCCAGCGGAGCGCACGGGCGAGGAGTGACCGGCGCGGCACCTCAGCACTCGTCACCCCATACCCCCGCGCTCGGCCGCACGATGCTCCGTGCGGCTCCATTTCTGCTGTACTCGCTGCATAAACTTGTCGTACTGTCCTTGCCACGGTAACGGAGACAGCCCGTCATCTGGGGTATGCAGTTGGCGAGATCACGGTGACCGAAGACGATTTCCGACGTATGCAACGAAACGGGCGACAGCAATACCGTCCATGAAAGGAACATGCGGTGGCAGCCTCCTCATCGATTCCTGACTTCGCGCTAGAGGTGGTGAAAAAGGCTGACAGCATCACCGTCCTAAGCGGCGCTGGAATGTCCGCGGAAAGCGGTGTGCCTACTTTCCGTGACGCTCAAACAGGCCTTTGGGAGCGTTTCGATGCCGCTGCTCTCGCAACGCCCGAGGCGTGGAACCGCGATCCTGATTTCGTCTGGTCGTGGTACATGTGGAGGCATCATCTCGTCCGGGCAACCGCCCCGCACGCCGGCCACCTCGCACTGGCGCAGTGGGAGCACAGCGCGGACGTCACGATCGTCACCCAGAACGTTGATGACCTTCACGAACGGGCTGGCAGTTCTCACGTACACCACCTCCACGGCAGCTTGTTCCATTTTCGCTGTGCGCAGTGCTCATTCGCTTATTCAGACGAGGTCGATGACTCCGAACCACATGAATCTCCGCGTCCCCCACCACGATGCCAGCGATGCGGCGGCCAGATCCGGCCCGACGTGGTGTGGTTCGGTGAGATGCTTCCAAGCAAGCCGTGGGAGGCCGGTGTACAGGCCGTTGACTCGTGCGACGTGCTGCTCGTCGTCGGAACATCCGGCCTCGTGTACCCGGCGGCTGGACTCCCACAAATCGCGCACGAAAAGGGCATACCTACGATCGAAATCAACCCAGATGAAACGCCGCTAAGCCGGGAATGCACCGTTTCACTTCGGATGAGCGCCGCAACAGCGCTGCCAATTTTGGCCCGGTCGCGTTAACGGATTCAGAAGATTTTGGACGCCCCCGTGTCGCATAAACCAAGGAGTGAAAAAAGCCTGCACGGGGGCGCACGGACAACGTTACGCACCTCTGTGCAGGCAATCGCGGGTTAGGTGGCAATTCTCAGAGACTTCACAGTTGAAGCGTGAACTAGGCCGCCCAGCCCTGGTCGAAGCCTTTCGGCTCTGATGGGATGAAGAGCCACAACACGAGGTAGATGATGAATTGCGGACCTGGAAGCAAGATCGAAAGCACGAACACCAGCCTCACGATGTTCGGGTCCCAACCGTAGTGCCGAGCAATCCCAGCGCACACACCACCAATCCAACGGCCGTCACGTGCACGAGTCAGCTGTGCCATGAATTTCTCCCTCTTCCGGGGCCTCAGGAACCTGTAGCCCTAATCTCTACTTCGAAGGTACTCATCCAGGACACCCGAGCGCATCAGGAAAGACCCCGAACCGCACCCCGAGATTTTCTCATTCCATTTCTGCGCGCACACCAAGGAGCCGGACCGGGCGGTCAAGCGGAAACAGGTCGAGTACGGCTAGGGCAGCCTTCTCGACCTCCCCCAAGTCACGTGTCGGCTGCGGCAGCTTACGGGCATGGGTCCTCGTGTAGAACGTCGACGTGCGGACGGTCACCCCTACACGAATGATTCGCCGATCCTCCGCGAGCGCTGCCTCGCCCGCACTGCGCGCAAGCTCAGCCGTTCGCACCGCGATATCCGCGCGGTCAGTCAGATCCTGCGGGAATGTCCGCGAGTGACTATGGGAACGTGCAGGTGCTGGCTGAGTCACGATCTCCCTGCCACCGAGCCCGCGCCCCAGAGCCACGAGCCACGGACCCGTCGTCGGACCGAAACGACTCGCGAGTTCGAACCGATCGGCGGCAGCGAGTTCAGCGACCGTCACCAAGCCGGCCTCAGCAAGCTTCTGCGACGTTTTTCGCCCTATCCCCCACAGCGACTCCGTTGACCTGTTCCCCATGACCGCCATCCAGTTGTCGACGGTCAACTGGTAAACCCCGGCAGGCTTAGCGAAACCGGTAGCCACCTTGGCTCGAAGCTTGTTGTCGCCCACGCCAATCGACGAAGACAGCTGGGTGCGCTCCGCGATCGTCTGACGGATCTGCTGCGCCAGAGCAAGCGGATCGTCAGACTCAGCTCCGACGAATGCCTCATCCCAGCCGAGCACCTCCACCGGCAAACCCATGTCACGCATCGTGCCCATCACCTCGACTGACGCATCCTCGTACGTCCCAGTATCGGATGGGAGAAAAACCGCGTCAGGGCATTTCTTAGCCGCAGTGCGCAACGGCATCCCCGCACGCACGCCATACCCCCGCGCCTCATACGATGCGCACGCTACGACTTGGCGGGGACGCTCAGGATCTCCCTCACCGCCGACAATGACCGGGACATCTCTGAGCAGAGGGTCCCTGCGCTTCTCGACAGCAGCGAGGAACTGGTCGAGATCGACGTGCATGATCCAGTAGTTCATCAAGGCCACTCAATGTGGACTATGCAGGCACGCCCAAATCAGCGGAAAGCCACCGCTCTGGCCGCATCCGGATCCGGACCATCGAGCCCAGGGCACCCTCGAACCACTGCACATACTCCTCGAGGGCAGCACCCGAAAGGTACCGCGCAGCCATCTCCTTGTGCTCCGCGCTACTGACTGGCGACACTCCAGTGACCGGCCCTTCCACCGAAACATATTTCGGCGTCGGCTCCACACGGTCAACCATGAGCGAGAAACGCCCCGCGGCTTTGATCTTCCTGGCCTTCAGGGACTCGGCTTCCGTATCAATCCAGGCCTCACCACCGATCTCGTACCCATACCAGATGGGCACGACCATTGGCCCTTGCCCATCTCCACGTGCGACTGCGACTGCTGCGACATGCGGTTCAGCGAGAAAACGCTCGCGTTCCTCTTCGGATAGCGCCATGCGAACCAGCGTAGCGCCGGGTTCGGGAGTGCTGTTGTGGTGCTGGTGTGCGATTTGGTGTGATTTGACGCGGATACCGCGTCAAATCACACTAAATCGTCAGGGTCTTCCCCGATGGTTAGCAGGAATCGTCTACTACGCGTGGACTTGGCCCCGGCCGTCACCGTTCCGGCAGAACCTGCGGCGATCTTCGGTGCCCCGACCCAGATGAACACCTGCCCCCGCGACTCGACGCGTGCGTACTCACTGCGCGCCGCGAGGGTCGCAGCAAAGAACTACTGGCCAAGGCCGAGCTCAGCGACGACCTCGGCGGCGCGCGTCCACTCCGCGTCGCTTAGCCCCTGGATTGGCAGCGGCAGGCACCGGCGCGGGGCGAGGCCCAACTGCTCGGCGATAGCCGCGACCACGCGCAGGCTCCCGCCGAACTCGGCGAACAGCGACCACAGGGGCGCAAGCCGCTCCGACTCCGTGACCGCGTCCTCGGCCCGACTCTGCTGCGCGGCGCGGATGATCGCCAGTGCGGGACCCGGCAGAGTGCCGCCGATGACCGAGTACCAGACATCGCACCCCGCGTTCAGACCGGTCGCAGCGGACGCGTCACCGGAGACGCCGATGGTGACGTGCTCCGGCACGGCCGCGCGGATCGTAGCGACGTGCTCGCGAGCCTTCGTCGGATCGGCGGGCACCCCGGGGATCTTGATCGACGCGATGCCGGGCAGCTGCGCGATGCGCGCGTAGAGGTCGGTGGTGAACGTGAAGTGCGTGGTCCCGGGATTGTCGTAGACGATGACCGGCAGCTCGGTGCGTTCCGCGACGGCGTGAAACAACTCGAACACGTCGTCCTCGGTGAGCGGCTGATAGGTCATCGGCGCGAGCAGCAGCCCGCGGGCTCCGGCCTCCTCGGCGCTGGCGACGTTGGCCAGCACCTGGGAGGTACGCAGCGCCCCGACCCCGACGAACACCGGCGTCGTGCCCGCATGCTCGACTGCGAGGCGGGCGACGCGAGCGCGCTCATCGGGAGCGAGGTAGGCGTATGACCCGGTCGAGCCGAGCGCGGTGATCGAGTCCACGCCCGCTTCGGCGAGCCGTTCGACCAAGCCGACGAACGCGCGCTCGTCGACGGCGTCATCCTTAAACGGGGTGAGAGGAAAGGCGCTGAGGCCGGTGAACTCGTTCAATCCTGCTCCTGTTCGGTTTCTCTGTTGCAGAGCGTGGGCGATCTGGCCGCCGAACGAACTGAACGCTGCAGTGAAGTCGGCACTCAGGGGTGCTCACGCAGCCAGCCCAGAACCTGCTGGCCTCCCGTAGGTGTCTACGTCGATCCGCTACGCGCCCACGAGGAACTTCTTGCGCTCGACCCCCTCAGCATCACCATCCCGACTCATTGGCCACCGTCTCGATGCGTCTCGATGACGTACTCCCGCGCGATCCCTGAAGTGGCTTGACCCCACTCACTCGTCCGAACGCGTGCTTGATGCGCGTCAAACGCCGCCTGATCCACGAACCGCTCAGAAACACTCCACACACGCGGGTCACCCGTCGGCTCGACGTCGAAGTGAAGACATCCTGCCTCGGCACGGGTGAGTTCCATATGCCGAGGCAGGTGGCGGAGCACGGTCTCTGCCTCGGCGTCGTCTACACAGACGAGTCGACCCGTGAGCTTGACAGCGCTCATGCGACCGACAGCGGAGTGATCGCCTCGAGAACCTCGCGAAGCGCCCGGCGTTCGAGCCGCAGCTCGTAGTTCGACTGCAGGTTCATCCAGAACTCCTCCGACGTGCCGAAGTACCGCGCCAGACGGATCGCCGTGTCGGCGGTGATGCCCCGCTTGCCGTGCACGATCTCGTTGATCCGTCGGGGTGGCACGCCGATCGACACAGCAAGCTTGTTCTGCGTGATCCCGAAGCCCTTGATGAAGTCCTCCATCAAAATCTCTCCCGGATGGATCGGCTCAATCAGGTCGGCCTCAGTGGTAGTCGACGAGTTCGACATTGTCCGCACCTCCTTCTTTCCAGACGAAGCAGAGACGCCATTGCGCGTGGACTCGGATACTGTGCTGCCCGCTCCGGTCGCCCACCAGACGCTCCAGACGGTTGCCCGGCGGGACCCGGAGGTCCTCGACATCCTTCGCCGCATGGATCAGCTCGAGCTTCTGCAAGGTCGCCCGCTGCACCGTTCGGTCGACTCGCTTGACGTACTGCTCATGCCAGATGCGCTCGGTGTCCTTGCTGCCGAACGATCTGATCACGAGGCCAGAATATAACGCAAACCATCATTAACGCTATACGTTAAACCGGAACTCCACGACATCGCCGTCGGTCATGATGTAATCCTTGCCCTCCATGCGGACTTTGCCTGCGGCTTTCGCCGCGGCCATGGAACCGGCGGCGACGAGATCCTCGTAGGACACGACCTCAGCTTTAATGAAACCCCGCTCGAAGTCAGTGTGGATGACACCGGCAGCCTTCGGTGCCGTGTCGCCTTTATGGATTGTCCATGCACGGGCTTCTTTGGGGCCGGCCGTGAGGTACGTCTGCAACCCAAGTGTGTGGAATCCAGCGCGGGCCAGTGAGTACAGGCCAGGCTCTGTCTGCCCAATCGTCTCAAGCAGCTCCAGTGCCGATTCCTCGTCCAGTTCCTGCAAATCCGATTCGACCTTCGCGTCGAGGAAGACCGCGTCCGCAGGCGCCACCGCCGCGCGTAACTCGTTCTTGCGCTCCTCGTCGGTGAGCACTCCCTCATCCGCGTTGAAGACGTACAGGAACGGCTTGGTCGTCAGGAGGTGAAGTTCTTTAAGCATGCCCAGGTCCATGCTGTCTTTTTGCGAGAAGAGCGTCTTGCCACCATCGAGGACTTGCTGCGCTTCCTTCGCGGCCTCCGCTAGTGGACGCTTGTCCTTGTTGTTCTTCGACTCTTTCTCGAGTCTCGGGACAGCTTTTTCCAGAGTCTGCAGGTCAGCGAGGATTAGTTCGGTTTCGATGACCTCGATGTCGGAAAGCGGATCGACCCGGCCGTCCACATGGACGACATCACCGTCAGTGAACACTCGCACTACCTGGCAGATGGCGTGGGCTTCACGAATGTTAGCGAGAAACTTGTTGCCGAGACCTGCTCCCTCGCTCGCGCCTTTCACAATGCCTGCGATGTCGACGAACGACACTGTCGCGGGGAGAATGCGCTGCGACCCGAATATTTCAGCGAGCTTGTCCAGTCGGGGGTCAGGCAATTCCACAACACCCACGTTGGGTTCAATCGTGGCGAACGGGTAGTTCGCGGCGACCACGTCGTTCTTCGTCAGCGCGTTGAACAAGGTGGACTTACCTACGTTGGGCAGGCCGACAATTCCGAGGGTTAGGCTCACGGGTTCCTAAGTCTACGGACTAACGGGCGCGGGTTACCACCCCGGTGCTCCCACGCGGGTCGCTAACCGGGGTGGCTCTCGTCTTTCGGATTATTCTTCGACGACGACCGACCCGGTCATGTTGGGATGGATGGAGCAAATGTAGTCGTATTCACCTGCTTCAGTGAATGTGTAGGTCCAGGTGTCTTCTGACAGCGTCGGACTCACGAAATCTTCCGGTGTGCCTTCACCACCTGTGACGTCGTGGTCTACGGGCCCGTCAGCGAAAACCCATTCCACCGTGTCGCCGACGCTCACTGTGATGTTCGGTGGATCGAACGCGAAGTTCTCGACGCGTACCGTCGCAGCGACTTCTTCGGCCTCGTCCGCGTCAGGGTCCTGAGTTTCTGTCATCTGTGGATCGTCGGGCATCGCGCCTGGAACATCGAGGACAGTGGTCGTGTCCTCGGCGGTGTCCTCATCTGTGTCGTTTCCACAGCCCACAACCAGGGCACCTGCGAGGACTATCGCGCTGAATCCGGCTAAACGTCGCATATCCATCACTCTCCTTTGTGCTTCACCACTTCACTGCCTGCCCAAGATCGAGGGTAGTCACCTGGGTGTCACGACGTGGCAGTTTGCGAAACAGCAGGCCAGAGACGGTGTTCAAATTCGGGGCAATACGGGAGTGCCACATAGATCACATTTCCATGCACCCACCGGACTCGAATGCGACTATCTCTTGTGGTCTTCACACCTATCGACGGAGCGGCACTGTGACCGAACAAATCAAGCCGGACGACAATCGCGGCACCATTGACAGTCGAGTCGGGCAGCCCACCGCGAAAACCGCCGTGGATCGCGGAACTCTGATCGGGCGTGGCGGCGCCTGGCTTGCCACATGGAGCCTCCGCCTGATTCTGATCGCCGCGGCTGTGTGGATACTCGGCTGGGTCGTCGGCGAGTTCTGGGTGATTATCCTCCCGGTTTCCCTGGCGATCATTGTTTCGACGGTTCTGTGGCCCATTACCCGTCAACTGCGTGATTGGCGAGTGCCCGCTTCGCTTGCTGCTTTGGTCACGATCGTGGTGGCGCTCGGGGGGTTCGGTGGCGTCATCGCACTCATCGTGCCGTCGGTGGTTGCACAAGTGCCTGAACTGGCAAATCAGGCTACGCAAGGCATCCGGACGGTCCAGGACTGGCTGCAGGGGCCTCCCCTCAACATTCGCGAGGAACAGTTCCCGGAATTCACCAACGCGATTGTCACGCGTATTCAGGAAAGTTCGTCGGCCATCGCTTCCGGGGTGTTCACTGGTGTCAGTGCGGCAACGTCCGTGATCATCACACTGGCGCTGACGGCTGTTTTGACGTTCTTCTTCATCAAGGACGGCCCCCGCTTCTTGCCATGGCTGAATCGGTCGACCGGCTCTCCCGGTGCACGCCATCTTGAGGAGGTTCTGCACCGTCAGTGGCGGACTCTCAGCGGGTTCATCCGCACGCAGGCGATAGTCAGCTTTGTGGACGCGCTGTTCATCGGAATTGGGCTCGTTGTGCTGGGTGTCCCCCTGGCGGGAGCGCTAGCGGTGATCACGTTCATCGCGGGATTCGTGCCCATTGTCGGTGCGTTTGTCGCGGGTGCGCTGGCAGTTCTGGTCGCCTTGGTAGCGAACGGTCCTACCACTGCCCTCGTCCTGCTCGGAATCATCATTCTGGTGCAGCAACTCGAGAGCAACGTGCTACAACCGGTGCTCCAAAGCAAGAGTATGAATCTGCACCCTGTCGTGGTGCTGCTGTCGGTGACAGCCGGCGGCACGTTGTTCGGTGTGATCGGCGCGTTCCTGGCGGTGCCAGTGGCCGCTGTGGTCGCAGTTGCGGTGCGCTATATCGATGAAGTCATCAGCGAGCGTTGCGGTGAGGCCCCAGGGTCAGTGGCTATTGACGAGACGGGCGACGGGGACGCCTCCGTCGGGGACCAACAGGAGCCGGATGCTGAGACTGAAGGGGGCCTGCCTGACGGCGTTCCGAGTACGGTGGCAGCACCAAAGCTCTAACCAACTGGTGCTTCGGAGAGCGCGGTGACGGACGAGCGCACGTGAGAACCAGTTCGAGTCTTCACGACATGGAGGCGGCAGGGGATGCGCTGGCGCATCTCATCGACATGGCTGACGATGCCGACGACTCGTCCGCCTGCGCGGAGTTCGTCGAGAACGCCCATCACCGCGTCAAGTGTGTCGCTGTCGAGGGTGCCGAAGCCTTCGTCGATGAAGAGGGTGTCGAGCATGATTCCGCCCGCTTCGGAAGTCACCACATCGGCCAGTCCCAGTGCCAGCGACAATGACGCCATGAAGGTTTCGCCGCCGGACAGTGTCTTCGCTGACCGAACAACCCCGGTGTAGTCGTCTCGGATGTCGAGACCGAGTCCGCCCCTGAGGCCTCGCGGACCTGCTGCGTCTGAATGAATGAATTCGTACCTGCCGCCTGACATGATGCGAAGCCGCGCCGATGCTGCTACCGCAACTTCCTCAAGGCGAGCCGCCAATACGTAGGACCGCAGCGACATTCGGCGCGTGTTCTGGCCTCGGCCTGCAATGACCTCAGACAACAGCGATAGTTGCGCGTACCGTTCCTCCGCTGGGCCTAGGTCCTCGAGAGCAGACTCGAAATCGCCTGCGAGCGAAATAACTCCATCATTGGCCCGCTGAGCTTGCGCGTGTTCCCGGACTGCCGCCTCGAGCGCAGCGCGCGCTTCGGTGACAGCGCTCTCTGCAGCCTCGACGTTTGCGGTCGGCTGCTCGGCAGCGTCACTGACTAGTGGGTCGTCCAGGACCGCTTGGGCGCGCACTTTGCGATCCCGGGCGTCCTCGAGGGCAGCTTCCGTGTCAGCTATCCAACGCACCGTGCGCACGCCGTTCCGCGCGTCTGTGAGCGATTGAAAGCCCGCCTCCCTCGCTAGGCTCTGCAAATAAGCATGGTGTTCCTCAGTGCGGAGCACCGCGGCTTCTGCCTTACCCCGTGTCCCATGTAGATGCGAGGCCGCTCGCGCAAGAGCATCGAGCCGTGCCTTCCTCGCAACGACATCGGTGTCTTCCCCGCGTGCGGCGTCGAGGGTCGCCCGCAACTCAGCAAGCTGGGCGGTAAGCCCGTCGAAACGCTCCTCGAGTCCAGCCCGCTTCGACGACAGTTCGGAGATTCGTTCTTCAAGTGCACGCGCACGGCCGAGCAGTTTCTCACGTGCAGATCGGAGCCCGCCGAGCTGACCGCCGCATCGCTCAGCTTCGGCCAGCGAAGCCGTGGCCTCAGTCAACTCTGCGTCGATGTCCCGCAAGGAGCGTCCGCCGGATTCGCCGCCGAGCAATTCTGCGCGTTTCTCAAGTTCAGCGACTGCTACTCTCGCGGCCTCGAAAGCGTCTGCAGCGAGTTGCTCGGAATCGACTGCGCTCTGCTCGTCTTCTGGCGTGACGGCTGTGGGCGAGAACGGAGCGGGCTTTGGATGGGTCTCCGACCCGCACACCGCGCACGGTTCCCCAGCTTCCAGGCGATTCGCAAGTTCCCCTGCCATCCCGGCAATTCTGAGCTCGCGAAGCGCAACGAGACGCTCCCGGCTCTCGAGGTGGTTCGATCTAGCGCGGATGAGCGCGTCCTGCGCATCGATGAGCGCTTCGCGCACACTCGGGAGTTCATGAGCCGCCGAACGAACCTTCTTCAGTTGACGAATGCCCGTACGGAGACCTTCAATCCGCGCCTCGGCGGCAACAGCTTCGTCGATGTCCTGGTCGAGCTGACCTTTTTTGGCTGGTATCCGGTCGAGTTCAGTCACTAGCCGAGTGCGCTCATCGTCTATTGCAGCCACCTCGTCGTCGATACGAGAGATGTCTCTCTCGAGGCGGTCCGCCTCGTCAGCGCGCTCGCAGAGCCTCGTCAGCCCACCGCTTTCCTCGGTCCAGGAAGTTATTGCCTTCTGAAGGTTCGTATCGTCGTGCGCTTTCGCTGGCCATGAGAGTGCTTCAGCGACGGCGGCGCCACCGTTCAGTACTGTGAGTTCGTCTACGGCAAGTTTCATTTCGAGCACAGCATCATCGGCAGCCTGCTGGAACCGCACCAGATCCCTGTCTGCTGTCTCGAAGGGTTTAGCACGCCGCGCGCGATCTAGTTCGGTCGCGAGATCACGACGAAGGGTCTCCCCCGCGGTGAGCTTGCTAAGTGCGGATTCGGCGTCGCGGAATCTCAGTTGACGTTCCGCTTGGACGCGAACACCATCGAGTCGATGCTGCGCCTGGTCAAAAGCGGTTGCGGTCTGATCGAGCCTGGCTGCAGCCGTCGTGACACGCTGGCGGAGAAAATCCCTCAACTGTTCGATCCACTCGCGCGGATTTCCATCCGGCCCGTCGTCAATGCCAGCGGCATGAGTGATTTTTCCCAGAACGACGTCCACACGCTGACGTGCAAGGTCGAGACGCGCCTCAGCTTCTTTCCGGCGATCGGCGAACCAAGCCTCCACGGAGCCAAAACGTTTCGTTTCGAAGAGGCTTTCAAGTAGCTTCTCCCGCTCTTCATTCGACGCCCGGAGGAACTTGGCGAACTCACCCTGGGGTAGGAGAACAACTTGGAAGAACTGATCCTTGGACATTCCAAGGAGGTCACGAACTGTATCCGCGATCTCTTCGATTCGCGTCAGATTCTCACCGCGCCCCGGGGTCCCGTCCGGTTCCAGCCAGGTGAGTACCGCCTTTGCCTTCTCCTTTACGGACCCATCGCCCCGTTTCTTGGGACGGTCATACTCGGGGCTTCTGATAATGCGGAACCGTCGGCCTTTGACGCTAGCTTCAAGGGTGACCCTCGGTATCGCGCCTTCGCGTGCGTGATCTGAGAGAAACCGCTTACTTTCAGTGCGTGCCCCCGGTACAGCCCCGTAGAGGGCGAAAGCTATCGCGTCGAGGATTGTCGTCTTGCCGGCCCCGGTCTGGCCGTGTAGCAGGAACAAGCCGTCGGCCCCCACCGAATCGAAGTCAATGGTCTCGACATCGGCAAATGGCCCAAAAGCCTCGATGCGCAGCGTATGCAGCCTCACTTGTCCCCCAACCTCCTTAGATGTGTCACCACCGCCCCGTCACGCACTGGCGCGCCGCTCGCGCGAGTCCCCTGCTGCCAACGCTTGTTCAACCAGTCGAAGGTGTTCCTCATCGGGGTCGGTCCACGCGTCTTCGAAGAACCTTCGGGCAATATCAAGGTCACTTTGACCGCGCAGACGCTCCGCATACCGCAGCGCGACCCGCTCTGTGGGTCGCTCCCACCTGAGGTGGACAGCGTGCGGAAAGCGTTCCTGGAGCTTGCGCATCGCATCCACGGGACGGACTGGGTCTGTGAGGATCGCCGAAACGTAGTCATCCAGACAATTGGCGTACACCTCGCTGCCGAGCAGTTCGTCCAGCGGCCCAGTAATCTCGCTCAGCCCCCTCACCACGGGCAAGTCAATCTTTTCGATCGACTCCACACCAGCATCGTTGAGCTCGATAAGCCACACCGACTTACGGTGGTCACGTTCACCAAATGAATACGGGAGCGGGCTGCCCGAATACCGAATCGTTTCGTTCACGACCTGCGGGGTGTGCAGGTGCCCGAGCGCCACATAGTCAACGCCGCCAAAAATTGAAGCGGGAACAGTTTCCACACCACCGACCGTGATTGGGCGCTCAGACTCTGACGCGACCGCGCCCACAACAAACGCATGAGCAAGAACCACGCTACGCAAACCGGGTTGCCGTCTCTCTACGTCGGCACGCACACGATACATCGCCGCCGACAAGACATCCTGGTGCGAGCGCGCCTCGAAGACACCCAACTCAGCCTTCACTGCTTCCGGCTCCAAGTAGGGAAGCCCGTAGAAAGCCACGTCGCCATGCGCATCCGCCAAAACAACTGGCGCATCCACCCCGGCCACCGTCGTTTTGAGGTACAGACCACCCGCACCCGAAAATGCAGCACCGGCGCCCAGCCGCGGTGCGGAATCGTGATTGCCCGGTGTAGCGATGATCGTCGCACCAGCAGCGTGAAGCTTCTCAAACGCGTCGTTGCACAACCTGACCGCATCAGCGCTAGGGACCGCGCGATCGTAGACATCGCCCGAGATGAGCACGACGTCGATTTCACGGTCAGCGGTGATCTTCGCCATTGCATCTAGGACAGCGCGCTGGTCCTCGAGCAGGTCAACGCCATGGAATGTCCGGCCGATGTGCCAGTCCGACGTGTGCAAGATCTTCATGCCGCGAACCGTAGATCATCCCACTGACAGTTTCTGGTATCTGCTGTTCAGACACGCGAACGCGGCCGCAACGTCCCAGTTATCTCGCGCGCAGGCCCCCGTATCCGCGCGCCCTGCAAAAAATGTCAGAGCTTTCGTGCACTATCACGCCCATGAACTTCCTCAGCTTCGTTGCCGTGCTAACTGCTCTATGCCTCGGTTGTCTCCTGGGCTGGCTGTTGCATGCCGTGCGAAATGGTGCGCGCGCAGCGTCGGCGGAAGCACAGCTGCGGGCGATGCACGATTCAGAGCGGCTGCTTCGAGAAGCACTCACAGCCGCGAACGAGGACTCGGCGCGTCGGCACTCCGGCGCCCTCAATGAACAAGTCTCCAACGTCGTGACCCCATTGCGCGAAGCAGTAGGCACGCTGGCAGAGCAGGTGCGGCAGGTTGAACGCAGCCGGATCAGTGCGTACTCGGGGCTCATGGAGCAGGTGGCGGGCATGAGCAGGACGTCGCAAGCACTTTCGGCGCAGACGGGGCAGCTCGTCCAGGCCCTGCGGGCGCCGCAAGTGCGCGGGCGGTGGGGCGAACTCCAGCTCGAGCGCGTCGTTGAGCTCGCTGGCATGCGCGAGCATTGTGACTTCACGACACAGGCGCACACTACGCACGACGGCAATGACGGAGTGAGGGCCGTACGCCCCGACCTTCTCGTCCATTTGGCGGGCGGCAAGAACATCGTGGTTGACGCCAAGGTTCCGTTCGCTGCCTTCCTCGACGCAACCGAGGCGCAGTCCGATGAAGCCCGTGCGGGCCACCTGAAGCGTCACGCTAGTCAACTCCGCGCACATGTCGATCAGCTGTCGGCAAAAGCGTATTGGACAGCTTTTTCGCCGTCACCCGAGTTTGTCGTACTCTTCGTTCCAGGAGATCCTTTCCTCGACGCTGCGCTGGGCGCTGACTCAGAACTGCTCGAGTACGCATTCTCCCGCAATGTCGTGCTCGCCACCCCGACGAGTCTGATCGCATTGCTGCGAACAGTCGCCCACACGTGGCGGCAGGAAGCTCTGTCCCGGGACGCCGCGAAAATCCACACGCTCGGTTCCGAGCTGTACAACCGGCTAGGTGTGCTCGCGAATCACATGGACCGCCTTGGTGGGCAACTGGGCAAGAGTGTCGAGTCATTCAATTCGACAGTGGCCTCTATGGAGTCCCGCGTTCTGGTTACGGCACGCAAGCTGCACGAGCTTCCGGCATTTGACACCGAGCCCCCGACCGTAGACACGGTCGATCTCTGGCCCCGAGGTATTGCACACACTGAGATTTACGCGACTCGAAGCCGTGAGAGTGAGGCCAGCTAACGATATGCCGGTATGGTGCGGTTGTGCCTGATCGACGATCCACTTCCCTGGGAGTCCCGACAGAGCTGCGTTCGGCGTCGGCCAGCCGCGTAGGCGTGGCTTGGTGGATGGCGATCGTGATCGCTCTGGGCGTTTCCGCCGTCGGCTTCGCGATTGATGCAATGCGTGGAGACGAGTTGACGCTGGTATTCAGCGTCTTCTATTTCGCGGGATGCGTCGCGGCCGTGCTGGCGGTTCAGCAACGAGCTCTGTTCACAGCGATCGTGCAGCCGCCGCTCATACTCTTCGTCGGTGTGCCCCTCGCCTACCAGCTGCTGGTGCCCGAAAGTCCTGGAGGCTTGCGGACACGGATTATTGATCTCGTCCTGCCTCTGGTCACACGTTTTCCGCTCATGCTTCTCACCGCCGCCGTTGTCATCGTCATCGGGGGTGTCCGGCTGTTCCTCAGCAACAAGCGGTCCGCGCCAGCCCGTTCGCAGCGTCCGCGGCGAGCAGCCCCCACTCCTCGCCGCCCGGATGGCACGGCCGCGACGGCACGCGGGCGTCAGCCGGTCAGTTCAACTGAGATGCGCGCGCCTCGAACCAGCCCGCAAGACTCTGGCCCTACGGGCTGACGCCCACGCCGTCAGCTCACACCGCTGGCTAGGGGCGCCGACTTGGGCGCAATTCGCGCGGCAACGCGAAGACAAGAGTCTCATTCGCGGTGGTCACGGTCTGCACAGTGCCGAAGCCCTCCCCCGAGAGGAACTGGAGCACTCCGTCCACCAGAATCTCAGGGACCGATGCACCGGAAGTGACGCCGACAGTCTCCACACCCTCAAGCCACGCTGGATCGATCTCCTTCGCGTAATCCACCAAGTAGCTCGTGCGCGCACCTGCATCGAGGGCAACCTCGACCAGACGCAGGGAGTTGGAGGAGTTCCGGGACCCGACCACGATCACGAGATCGCATTCGGGTGCCATCGCTTTGACGGCAACCTGGCGGTTCTGCGTGGCATAACAGATGTCGTCGCTGGGCGGGTCCTGGAGCCCCGGGAAACGCTTGCGTAAACGCTCGACGGTTTCCATGGTCTCGTCCACGCTCAGCGTCGTCTGCGAAAGCCAGACGACACGAGATTCATCGCGAACCTTAACCTTGTCGACCGAATCGGGACCGTCAACAAGCTGAACATGTAAGGGGGCTTCCCCTGCGGTGCCTTCCACCTCTTCGTGACCCTCATGACCGATGAGGAGGATGTCGAAATCGTCACGCGCGAAGCGCTTTGCTTCCTGATGCACCTTGGTCACGAGTGGACAGGTGGCATCGATGGTGCGCAGTTCGCGTGTACCCGCCGCCTCGTGCACGGCGGGCGAGACACCATGGGCGGAGAATACGACGAGGGCGCCTTCGGGCACCTCATCCACTTCCTCCACGAACACCGCTCCCCGCTCAGAGAGGGTTTCCACCACATGCCGGTTGTGCACGATCTCCTTGCGGACGTAAACAGGAGCCCCGTGCTTTTCGAGCGCACGCTCGACGGTTTCGACGGCCCGATCAACTCCTGCGCAGTAGCCGCGAGGCTCTGCGAGCAGCACCCGCTTGCCCTGCGGTTTGGATACCGCTGAGTTCACCGCACCCGGAATTCCCATGTTTACAGCCGAAGACATGCCTCCAGAGTACGGGTCGCCCCAACCCAAACGCGACACGACGGGAAGGATCTGCTAGAGATGTACGTCAAATTAGGGCAGGCTGGAGACATGTTTCGCCCACCTTTCGCCGCACGGGTGATGGCCGGCCTCGCCGTCACGCTTGTCGAGGAAACACGCCGCCTCCCTACCACTGCCGCGACACTGCCGATGACGGCGGTAAGTCAGGTACTGCAGACCTCTATGCGGGTCCAGCAGAGGATGACCGAACTCGCCATCAAGGGGGATGAGGCGCTGGCATGGCTCTACCCGCCGGAAGACCAGCCTGAGTGGGTCGTATACGACGAGGAACCTGTCGCGACAACCGAGCGCTCCGACGAGCGCAAGGCAGTAGCTGCTGGGAACAGCCGTTCAGCCGTGCAGGGACGCTTCGCTCTGTATTCGGCGCCGGTCACAGCGTCAAATGGTTCCGATGTTCAGACTGAATCCGTCGCCGAAGCCGAATCAGCCCAAAGCACCGCTGACGACGAGGCCTCCGGTGTCCCGGCGGTAGCGGAACGCATCGACTACGGAACACTCACCCTTGCTCAGCTTCGTGCGCGCTTACGGCAACTGTCGATCGATGATCTGACTGCGCTGCTGCGCTACGAAGAAAGACAGTTCGGCCGTGCCCCTTTCCAGACGATGCTCAGCAACCGGATCACGACGGTGTCGAAGTGACCCGTGGGCTCTGCTGAGGTCACGAGAGGGTCTTCACAGAGGCCTGCGGGGCCGAAACCTGGCGGCGGCAGCTCTCCGGAGAGTCCGTGGCCGGTTCGTGTCGTCTCGTCCAAGATCACCCAATGGATCGACCGGCTCGGAGCAGTGTGGGTAGAGGGGCAGATCACACAAATCTCACGCCGTGCCGGGACGAGAACCGCGTTCCTCGTCCTTCGCGATCCCTCGGCGGACATTTCATTGCCCGTGACGTGTTCGCCGAATCTGCTGACGGATTCCCCGGTGGAACTCACCGAGGGGACACGGGTGGTCGTCCTGGGAAAGCCCACCTTTTTTCCCGGCCGCGGATCGTTCTCTCTGCGAGTGACGGAAATCCGTCCGGTTGGTTTGGGGGAATTGCTCGCCCGGATCGAACGTTTGAAGGCGCTCTTGCGGGCCGAAGGTCTGTTCGATGACCGTCTCAAGCGCACGCTGCCCTATTTGCCACGGTGTATCGGCCTCATCACCGGTCGCGCGAGCGCCGCGGAGCGCGATGTCATGTCTGTCACCCAGCGCCGCTGGCCGGACGTCCAATTCAAAGTGCGCAACACCGCCGTTCAGGGACCGGGTGCTGCAGCGCAGGTGATTATGGCTTTGCGTGCACTCGACGCAGACCCCGAGGTCGATGTCATTATCATCGCCCGCGGCGGTGGCAGTGTGGAAGATCTTCTGCCGTTTTCCGACGAGGCGCTGTGCCGCGAAATCGTTGCTGCGGCCACGCCAATTGTGAGCGCAATCGGTCATGAACCCGACAACCCATTGTGCGACTACGTCGCTGATATTCGGGCCGCGACACCAACTGATGCCGCCAAGCGGGTGGTCCCCGATGTAGTTGCTGAACTGGCGCTTCTTCGTGAGCTTCGCGGCCGCTCGATCACGGCACTGAGGACTTGGGTTACTCGGGAAGAGCGTCTGCTGGGTCAGCTTCGAACACGCCCGGTGCTTGCGGACCCTGGCCGGGCGATCACAGACCGCGCGGCAGAGGTCGAACGGCTGCGGTCGATCGCGCGGCGCGACGTCGACCGACTGCTTGTCGCGGCCCAGTCCGAGGTGTCGCATGTGCGGGCGCGTTTATCTGCGCTGGGGCCGGCCGCGACCCTGGCACGCGGCTACGCGGTTGTACAGTCGATCAGCCGCGACGGCGAGTTCCACGTCCTGTCGACGGTGGACAACGCACCTCCTGGGACGGAACTGCGCGTCCGCGTGAACGACGGTGTTTTCCGGGCCACCGCGGGCGAACGTGAGCAGCCGAGCGAAAGGGACGACGAATGACTGAGACGGAGAGCGCGGGCCCTGCTGGAGTTGACGGCCGCGCTGACGTATCTGCTCTGGGTTATGAGCAGGCGCGCGATGAACTCGTAGAGGTGGTTCGCAACCTCGAACGAGGCGGGCTCGACCTCGACACATCGATCGCGTTGTGGGAGCGCGGCGAAGCTCTCGCCGACCGTTGTGAACAGCACCTCGCGGGCGCACGGCAGCGCATCGAGACAGCGATCGCCCGGCACGGCCGCGACGAGAACAGTGACTCGAACGATTCCGCAGACTAGCTGAGGGGCTCGGCTTCCATGATCTTGCTGGCCATGTCAGTGAATTGTGCGCGTGTGGCGCTGCCTGTCATACCGATGCGCACATCGCCGAGATCAGTCACCCAAATTGGTTCACCATTCGCAGCACGGTAAATCCGCCAGTCAGTCCCGCCAGCAGTGTCTGAGTCCTCGGGCGCGGCCGGGTCGCCGGTGTGATAGCCGACGAGCTCCTCCTCGCTCATATCGGCCTGGCTGTAACGGAGATACAGGCTGTCGTCCGTTACGTACCCAACCCACGTGACAATTCCCGGTCCGCCGTCCTCTGACTCGCCGCGCATCCCGGAGTTCGCCGTCCACTCGTCGCTCACGTCCGGCACACGGATCGGGAAGTCGACGACCGTGGCGTCGTATTCGAGTGCGAGTTCGGCGTTGAACTGTGGTGGCGGGCCAGGTTCAGGGCCGCCCGGGTTGAACGAGCACTGACCGGCTAACGCGGCAAGGAGCAGGATGATCACGACCAGCGGGAGCATCGTGAAGAGCATGTCCCGGTTGTCTTGGAGGATCCTGGGTTTGTCGGCTGGCACGCGCACCAGTATGACAAAAAATTGGCGTACGCCCGATCTGCCGTCTATCGCGACCACCGTTAAATGAAATTCGAGTGACCGGGTCGACATCTCTGGCCCGCTCTCTGCCACAATTACCTGAGCAGTTCGTGACGCCATCGGAGCCGTTCACATCAATCGGCACCACACCACGAGGAGGCATCTCGTCCATGACGACGATTTCCGGCGATCCCGGGACCCAGGCAGATTCCACGCGAGACAAGCCGGACCGGAACCTGGCACTCGAACTAGTGCGCGTCACCGAAGCTGGAGCGATGGCGGCCGGCCGCTGGGTCGGTCGCGGTGCCAAGGAAGATGGTGACGGCGCCGCAGTTGATGCGATGCGTCAGCTTGTCAGCACCGTGTCGATGCGCGGCACCGTCGTGATTGGCGAAGGCGAAAAGGACGAAGCGCCGATGCTGTACAACGGCGAGGTCGTCGGCAACGGTCAAGGGCCGGAGGCGGACGTCGCCGTGGACCCCATTGACGGAACAACTCTGATGGCCAAAGGCCTGCCGAATGCGATTTCTGTCCTCGCGGTCTCGGAGCGGGGCTCGATGTTCGACCCCTCGGCCGTTTTCTATATGAACAAGATCGCCGCAGGCCCCGACGCCGCCGATGCTGTTGACATCACGGCACCCGTTAAGGCGAACATTCAGCGTGTCGCCAAAGCGCATAAGTCGAGTGTCGGCGATGTCGTTGTGTGTGTGCTCGACCGCCCGCGCCACACTCAGCTCATCCAGGAAATCCGCGATGCGGGCGCGCGGTGCCGGCTGATCTCCGACGGCGACGTGGCGGGCGCCATCGCGACCGCCCGCCCCGATTCCGGCACCGACCTGCTGATGGGTATCGGTGGCACGCCCGAGGGGATCATCGCCGCAGCTGCCATGCGGTGCATGGGTGGCGTCCTCCAGGGGCAACTCGCACCGAAGGATGATGCAGAACGGCAAGGGGCGATCGATCGCGGCTATGACCTCGATCGCATCCTCACCACTGACGAGTTGGTCGCAGGCGACAACGTGTTCTTCGTCGCGACGGGTATCACTGACGGAGACTTGCTCCGCGGTGTCCGTTTCCGTGCTGGCGGTGCGACGACACAGTCGATCGTCATGCGGTCAAAGTCCGGAACTGTCCGCATGATCGAGGCGTATCACCGGCTCACAAAGCTGCGTGAGTTCTCGAGCATCGATTTTCAGGGCGACGGAACAGCGTTCCCGCCGCTTCCCTGACCAACCTAAATTCCGCTGTCGCAGTTGCTGGCATTCGGTCGCGCACCTTCGCGCTCGTGCAAGCTATTAGGGTTTCGGCGGAAGCACATTGAGACGAGCGACAAGAACTCTCGGAGGAACCGTGGCTGAACAGCAGTACCGCATCGAACACGACACCATGGGTGAAGTGCGGGTACCCGTCGATGCTCTCTGGCGCGCGCAAACGCAGCGCGCCGTCGAGAACTTTCCGATCAGCGGGCGTCCACTCGAGCGGACGCAGATCCGCGCGATGGGCCTGCTGAAAGCGGCGTGCGCCCAGGTCAACAAGGACCTTGGTCTGCTCCCCGCCGCGCAGGCGGATGCCATCGTTGCGGCGGCTCATGAGATCGCCGAGGGCAAGCATGACGACCAGTTCCCGATCGATGTCTTCCAGACAGGCTCCGGGACGAGTTCGAACATGAACAGCAACGAGGTCATCGCGTCCATTGCCGCGAAGAACGGCGTGACTGTCCACCCGAATGACCACGTCAACATGTCGCAGTCGTCGAATGACACGTTCCCCACCGCGACGCATCTCGCGGCCACAGAGTCGGCGGTCACCGCGTTGATCCCGGCACTCGAATACCTGCACACGGCACTCGCCGACAGGGCTGCGGAGTGGAAGAACGTCGTCAAATCGGGCCGCACCCATTTGATGGATGCCGTGCCCGTGACTCTCGGACAGGAATTTGGCGGATACGCGCGTCAGATCGAGGCAGGCATCGAGCGGGTCAAGGCAACGCTGCCTCGTCTCGGCGAACTCCCCATTGGTGGAACCGCGGTGGGCAGCGGCCTGAACGCGCCAGAAGGGTTCGGCGGCAAGGTAGTCGAGGAGCTCAAAAAGACTACGGGACTCGAGGACCTTCGAGAGTCACTCGACCACTTCGAGGCTCAGGCGGCGCGCGACGGTCTCGTCGAAGCGTCCGGCGCTTTGAAGACGATCGCGGTCTCACTGACCAAGATTGCCAACGACATTCGGTGGATGGGCTCGGGACCACTCACGGGTCTCGGTGAACTCCAGCTGCCAGACCTTCAGCCTGGCTCATCCATTATGCCCGGCAAGGTGAATCCTGTTCTGCCAGAGGCTGTCACGCAGGTCGCTGCGCAGGTTATCGGCAACGATGCCGCAGTCACCTGGGGTGGCGGCAACGGCGCATTCGAACTCAACGTCTACATTCCAATGATGGCGCGCAACGTCCTCGAATCGTTCACGTTGCTTGCCAACGTTTCCCGCTTGTTCGCAGACAAGTGCATCATCGGTCTTGTCGCGAACGCCGACCGTCTGCGGGAACTCGCGGAATCGTCACCATCGATCGTGACGCCGCTCAACAGCGCGATCGGCTATGAAGAGGCTGCGGCCGTGGCGAAAGAAGCGCTCAAGGAGAAGAAGACGATCCGCCAGACCGTGCTTGATCGCGGCTATGTTCCAGAGAAGCTTTCCGAGGAAGAACTCGACAAGCGCCTCGATGTGCTCGCGATGGCGAAAGTGAAGTAGCCAGTAGCCCTCCAACCTTCTTGGGGCAGAAGAAGATATCACCTCCGTTGCAGCTTGGTTGAGAAAGGGAACTCACTCCCTGCTTCGTGTTACGAATGGCTAGGCTTGCAGAACCCAGGACTGCAGCACACGTGACTACGGAACGGAGTAACGGGTGAACTTTCTCGACGACCTACTTGGTGCTATCGGCGGCGGAGGTGATCTGCTCGAAATGATCCCCGGAGGAAGCGAACTCTTCGGCCAGATCTTCGGTGAGCTTTCGACCAGCCTGCTTGATTCGCTGCTCACGACGTTCTCGGAATCGGGAAGCCTTGATCAGCTCGACACATTGTCGTTCGGCGAGCCTCCGGAAGACCTGCCTGAAGCAGACGTCCCGGATGTTGACGAAACCATCGACGACGAGTGACGTGAGAGCCGTGCCCCAGGAGAGTTAGCCATCCTGGGGCACGGCCGCTTAACCCCCTACTGCTCCAGCATCTCAGTTACCAGCGCGGCAACCGGTGATCTTTCACTGCGTGTCAGCGTGATGTGAGCGAAAAGTGGGTGGCCTTTGAGCTTCTCGATGACCGCAGCGACGCCGTCGAAGCGGCCTACACGCAGGTTGTCGCGCTGCGCGACGTCATGGGTGAGAACAACGCGTGAACCCGTACCGAGGCGGGAAAGCACAGTCAGCAGCACGTTCCGTTCCAGTGACTGTGCCTCGTCGACGATCACGAAGGAGTCGTGGAAGCTCCGACCGCGGATGTGAGTGAGAGGAAGCACCTCGAGCATGCCGCGTGACAGGACTTCGTCAATGACGTTCTGGCTTGCGAGGCCCTCAAGCGTGTCGAACACAGCCTGCGCCCATGGGCCCATTTTCTCGTTTTCAGACCCTGGCAGGTAGCCGAGTTCCTGCCCGCCCACCGCGTACAGCGGCCTGAAAACGACCACTTTGCGGTGGTTGCCGCGTTCAAGTACCGACTCGAGTCCGGCACACAATGCGAGAGCCGACTTGCCGGTGCCCGCGCGGCCACCGAGCGATACGATTCCGATGGTTTCGTCGAGCAGCAGGTCAAGTGCGACGCGCTGCTCCGCGGAACGCCCGTGCAGCCCGAACGCCTCCCGGTCACCGCGAACAAGTTGCACTTGCTTATCGGCGGTGACGCGACCGAGGGCACTCGACGTGGGCGAGAGCAACCGGACACCCGTGTGGCAGGGCAGTTCGCGTGCCGCTTCGACATCGGCCACCCCGTCGGTAAAGAGGTCGTCGATAAGGCTGCGCTCGACGTCGAACTCTGTCATGCCGGTCCAGCCGGAAATCACGACATCGTGCGCGTGGTACTCGTCGGCACTCAGCCCGACCGCCCCGGCTTTCACCCGCAGCGGAATGTCTTTGCTGACGAGGACCACGTCCTCGCCCTCTGCAGCCAGATTGAGCGCGCACGCGAGGATTCGCGAGTCGTTCGAGTCTGTCCGGAAACCTGCGGGAAGAACAGCCGGATCAGTGTGGTTGAGTTCCACTCTGAGGGTGCCGCCGCTGTCGCCGACGGGCACCGGGCTGTCGAGGCGCCCGTACTGGGTTCGCAAATCCTCCAGGAAGCGGAGGGACTCGCGCGCGAACCATCCCAGTTCGGGGTGGTGGCGTTTCGCTTCGAGTTCGCCGATGACCACGAGGGGCAGTACCACCTTGTGCTCATCGAAACGAAGGAGCGCGCGAGGATCGGACAGCAGGACTGATGTGTCCAGGACATATGTGCGGGCAGAACGCGCGGAATCGCTCACGGTCACGTGTGCTCCTCGGCCCACCAGGCACCCCAGCGAGCGTCTCTCGAGCGGCCGGTCCGTCCTTCGCGGGTGTTGTTACATCCCGCGAGGGCCGGGTGCCGGCCCTCTCGCGCTGAAAACCACAGTCACGATAGAACCTCCCGGGCAAGCAAGGAACCTGCCTGCATTTGCGACGCTACAGGCCACATTGTGCATGTTGCGGTAGGCGCGTGTGAACTTCGCGTGAACCGTTGCTGCCGTGTGGGTGGAGACCAGATTGGCCCAGGACGAGCGGCTCAGCCCAGCAACCGCCAATCCTCAAGCCCCTCGTACAGCGGGAAGTCGCGTGCGAGCGCCGAGACTTCGTCCCGCAACGTGGAGATCTCGCGCGCACCGGTGAGCGCGGCGGCGATGATGTCGGCGACCTTCTCGAACTCGCTGTCACCGAATCCGCGCGTCGCGAGAGCGGCGGTGCCGATGCGCAGCCCGGATGTGACCATCGGCGGACGCGGGTCGAACGGCACAGCATTGCGGTTGACGGTGATGCCAGCCTCATGGAGCAAGTCTTCAGCCTGCTTGCCATCAAGTTCGGAGTTACGCAGATCGACGAGCACCAGGTGCACGTCGGTACCGCCGGTGAGGACCGTGACGCCCTTGTCCGCGACATCGGTGCTGGTAAGCCGGTCAGCGATGATCTTCGCGCCGGACAGCGTGCGCTGCTGGCGCTCGCGGAACTCATCAGTCCCGGCAATCTTGAGAGCAACGGCCTTGGCCGCGATGGCGTGCATGAGCGGGCCACCCTGCTGGCCGGGGAAGACGGCAGAGTTGATCGGCTTTGCCCATTCCTGCTTGCCGATGATCAGGCCGGAGCGAGGACCGCCGAGCGTTTTGTGCACTGTCGTTGAGACAACATCTGCGTGCGGCACGGGTGAGGGGTGCAGTCCCGCCGCGACTAGACCAGCGAAATGCGCCATATCCACCCAGAGATGGGCACCCACTTCGTCCGCAATGGCGCGGAACGCCGCGAAGTCCTGCTGACGGGGGTATGCCGACCAGCCCGCGACGATGACCTTCGGGCGAAACTCGAGTGCCTTAGCGCGCACAGCATCCATGTCGATGCGGAAGGTCTGCGGGTCAACACCGTAGAAGCCGACTTCGTAGAGCTTCCCGGAGAAATTCAGCCGCATACCGTGGGTCAAGTGGCCACCGTGTGCGAGGTCGAGTCCGAGCAGACGCTCTTCAGGCTTCATCATCGCGTGCAGCACTGCCGCGTTGGCCTGCGCACCTGCGTGTGGCTGCACATTCGCGAAGTCCGCACCGAACAGCGACTTGGCGCGGTCCCGGGCCAGATTCTCAACGACGTCGACATGCTCGCATCCGCCGTAATAGCGGCGGCCCGGGTAACCCTCGGCGTACTTATTGGTCAGTACTGATCCCTGAGCTTGCAGAACAGCGCGAGGCACGAAGTTCTCAGACGCGATCATCTCGAGAGTTTCGCGCTGCCGGGCAAGCTCTCCTGCCATGGCCGCCGCAACATCAGGGTCGAGCTCCGCGAGCGGTGCGGTGAAACTCGAAGCGGCAACGGATGCAGCAGTCATCAGCCAATCTCCCGATAGTCGGTTTTAGTCTGTCCCTCACCCCGTCAGGCCCTGAAAGACTGCACCAGTGTACTTGGGTGAAACCTGCAGGTGGAAATGGCCGGAGCCGCTGCGCTAACGGCACCTCTCACCAGGGGTCATCAGCGTAGCTGGGAGGGAATAAGGGGTTCATCGAGCAGGCGACGGAATCGTTGCTCCTGCGTCACGCCGTCCGGACCCTGATCGAGCCACGTGCTGAGCAACCGGTACCCCTCGACGTAAGTGCTGATGTATGCCCGCCAAAGTGGAGACGTCAGAAAGCGCAGCGTCTGTCGTGCTCGCTGTGGCGTGATGAGCGACCATCGCTGCAGGAAGCGCGCGACGTCGTCGTGGCTGCGGTGCTGGTCGTGCAACATGATTGCGGCATCCTGACGAACTCCCAGCAGGCCCGCCGCTGCAGCCGAAATGCGTTCGGCGAGTTCACCGTCGAATCGAAGCCCGAGGTCCGCGAAAATCTCCTGGGCCCACAGTCCCCAGCCGGGGCCGACTGCGGCCTTCAGTGCGAGATCGGCGAGCCCCTCCGCCATGAGGCACTGTGGCGTGTTCACCAGGAAGATCGTCTGCTCGTGCTCGCCCTCAGCAACGATGCCGGTTTCCTTGTGACAGTGCTCTGTGTGGTGGCCTGGGTACGCTTCGTGCGCGATCAGGTGCGGCAGCCCCGACATGTGCTGCTTGAGGTCAGCGTTGATCGCTACGCGCGACCTGAAGTCACCGAGGTAGTAATTGAACCCGGACCACGGCTTGTCGGTCACGATCTCGAAGTCGATCTGTTCCATTGCGGGCAGGCCGAACCGAGTACGGACACGGTCGCGCAGCGCACTAGAGAACGCATCGACGCACTCATTGAGCCGCTCAGGCGGGATCTCTTCTGTTGCGCGGTGCGCTCGCATACGCTCGGCCAGATCTCCAGATCCCGGAAGCACCTCGTGGAGAGCGCGGTGTGCCGCACGATAGGTGTCCTCATCTCCGAGCCCGATGCGGACGTCAAAGTAGTCCGCGACCTCGTCGAGAAAGCCGACGTCGTCACCCGCGAATTTGCGTGCCGAGCATTCCAGCGCTCGCAAGTGCACATCCAGGAAGGCGGTTCGCTCGGGGCACAGGCCGCTCCCTTCGAGTTCGCCACGCAGCCGACGTGCCTGGGCTGCGAGCTCGGCCGGTTGCGGCGGCGGTTCGCTCGCGACGACACGGCGCAACTCTGGGTCGCCAGTGTAGGCGTCAACGAACCCCTCTTCGAGGCGATCGAATCTCAAACCCAGCAGCAGATAGTCACGCACCACCGGAAGCATGGCTGGTGTAGGAGAATCCATGCCAACCGACCTTAGTCGCAACAGGACTAGTGCCCTGAGGTTAGGATCCTTTGCGGAACGTTCTTCAGCGGCACAGGGGGTTTGATCATAAGTCCGATCAGTGGTTCCGGCTTCGACGGTTGCGTGGCCTCCGCTTCTTCTGCGGCGCGATGAGCGAGCCCAGTCCGTATGTCGCGCTTGAGCGCGATCAGTGGCGCGCGCTGCGTAAGTCGCAGCCTATGGTGCTGACGGAGAATGAACTGCGTGGCCTGCGCGGCCTCGGCGAGCAAATCGACCTTGCCGAAGTCGAGGAGGTGTACCTGCCGCTTTCGCGGCTCATTCACCTTCAGGTGGCTGCCCGGCAGCGACTATTCGCCGCGACCGCGACATTTCTCGGCGAGGCACACCCCGATCAGCAGGTCCCGTTCGTCATCGGTGTCGCGGGGAGCGTGGCGGTAGGCAAGTCAACCACCGCTCGTGTGCTGCAGGCGCTGCTCGCACGGTGGGAACGCCATCCGCGGGTGGATCTCGTCACCACGGACGGATTTCTGTACCCGTCCCGCGAACTCAACCGGCTTGGCATCATGCACCGCAAGGGATTTCCCGAAAGCTATGACCGGCGTGCGCTCTTGCGCTTCGTTACAGAGGTGAAGTCGGGAAATCCAGAGGTATCCGCACCGGTGTATTCCCACCACTTGTATGACATCGTCGCGGGCGCGCGGCATGTGGTGCGTCAGCCTGACATTCTGATCATCGAGGGTCTCAACGTGTTACAGACGGGACCGACGTTGATGGTGTCGGACCTTTTCGACTTCTCAGTCTACGTGGACGCTCGGATCGAGGACATCGAACACTGGTACGTCCAGCGGTTCTTGACGCTTCGTAAGACCGCGTTCGCTGATCCGCGGTCACACTTCCACCACTACGCGAGCCTCAACGATGACCAGGCTCGAACGCAGGCGAAAGAAATCTGGGACACGATCAACAGGCCCAACCTGGTAGAGAACATCCTTCCGACCCGTCCGCGCGCGACGCTGGTGCTGCGCAAGGACAGCAGCCACCGCGTCAACCGGATCCGGTTGCGGAAGCTCTAACCAGTTACACGCCGAAACGTCGGTGGCGAGCGCCGTAGTCGCGCAGCGCCCGGAGGAAGTCGACGCGGCGAAACTCGGGCCAGTACGCCTCGGTGAACCAGATTTCCGAATAGGCACTCTGCCAGAGCAGGAAGCCGGAAAGGCGCTGCTCCCCTGATGTTCGTATGACGAGGTCGGGATCTGGTTGCCCGGATGTGTAGAGGTGCTCAGCGATACCTTCGACGCTGATCGATTCGATGAGTTCGTCGCCGGTGCGGCCCTCGGCAAGTCGACGCCGTATCAGCGCACGCACGGCGTCGGAGATTTCCTGGCGGCCCCCATAGCCGACCGCGACGTTCACGTGGGTGCCGGACCTCCCCTGAGTGCGTTCAGCGGCCTCGGTGAGCCGTGTCGCCGCGGCTTCCGGGAGAAGCTCCATTGCGCCAACTATCTGGACGCTCCAGTTTTTGTCGGGACCGGAGATTTCCTCCACTACGTCAGTGATTATCTCGAGCAGGGCGGCTAGTTCGTCTGGGTCTCGGCCGAGGTTCTCAGTCGAGAGCAGGTAGATCGTTGCGTGCTCCACACCCGCCTCATCGCACCACTGAAGCATCTCGGCGATCTTGCGCGCCCCCATGCGGTACCCGTGGCTGACGTCGGTAAAGCCAGCAGCGCGGGCCCAGCGCCGGTTTCCATCGCACAGCACTGCGATGTGTTTGGGGCGCTGCATGCCCTCGAGCCGGTGCAGCAGCCGTTGCTCGTACAGCCGGTACACAGGGTTGGGCGGGATTTTCACCGAGCCATCACCATCACCATCTCCACGCCATGGGAGCCTACGCTTAACTAGCACCTCCTGGCTGCGAGTCACACGAAGGCAAGCAGAAGAGCACAATGTGTACCGGACCACATTGCAGGTTACTGGCACGTAACCTACGCTACCGTAGGTAGCAGTCGGCGACCGCCGCAGGAGAGAAAGAGAGGTGACCCTTGACCGCGATCACAGAGGCACTGTTTCCGGTCAAACCCCGGATGCGCGGCTGGATTCACCTTTACGCATTTGCCATCTCCGTCGTCACGGGCACTACCCTGGTCGCCGTGGTCGGCGCGCTCACCACACCGCGGGCACTAGTCGCCACCGCGATCTACAGCGCCACCGTGTGCGGGGTATTTGGCGTAAGCGCCCTCTACCATCGGGTCCACTGGAAGTCTGCTCGCGCGCGCATGTGGATGAAGCGGGCCGACCATTCGATGATCTTCCTCTTCATTGCCGGTAGCTATACACCGTTCGGCATGCTCGCACTCAGCCCTGAAACGGGCAGGACCGTGCTCGCTATCGTATGGGCGGGCGCTTTCGCGGGTGTGGCACTGAAAATGCTGTGGCCCACTTCCCCATCCTGGCTCGGCGTACCCCTCTACATTCTTCTCGGCTGGGTCGTCGCGTTCGTCATTCCAGATCTTGTGGCGAACGCTGGAATGGCGCCGCTGATCCTGCTCGCCGTGGGCGGCGTGCTCTACAGTGCCGGAGCTATCCTTTACGCCACGAAATGGCCGAACCCGTGGCCCACCACTTTTGGGCACCACGAGTTCTTCCATGCCGCAACCGTCATCGCAGCCATCTGCCACTACATCGCGGTCTGGCTGGTCGCTTTCAGCTGACCTGCGCCACGATTGCGCGGTTAGCAAGTTCCATCGCCTCGTCGAGCACATCGGCGAGGCGATCGCTGTATCCGGACTCAGCCCAGTGATAGAGCGCCGCAGTGAGGCACGACAGCAGAGTCGCCGCAGCCACCCGGACATGGAGCGAGCCCGGATCTTCATCAAGGTGCGGGGCGATGAGCTGGCGCAGCGCCACCTCGAATTGGTGCTGCTCGCGCAGCATCACTGCGTGAATATCTGCCTCTCCCAGGATGTACCGCATACGCCGGGCGACGTTGTCGGACTCGTCGTCGGGCCATGCCCGCATGATTGCGCTGATGCCCTCCCGCAGCCGCGCGAGAACGGCACCAATTCCGCCGCCACCTTCGGTCATCAGACCGAAAAGCTGCGGATCGTACTCATCCCACAGGACGAGCCGTTCCTTCGTGCCGAAATAACGGTAGACAGAGCTTGGCGACACGCCAGCTTCGTCGGCGATCCGCTCAACGGTGACGTTGCCGTAGCCGTCACGATCAAAGAGGTCCAGCGCCACCTGCTGAATCGTGTGCATCGCCGCGAGCTTCTTGCGCTCTCTGAGCCCCACTCCGCGACCATCTGCCTGCGACATGACGCCATACTAGCGAATTCTGACAGTCACTTGCAGTTTCTGGCTACGTGCCGTACGTTGATTTAGACAGTTACTGTCATTTGGCAGCTACTATCAGGAGTGCTATGAACGGCTTATCTCCCAGCGCACTGAGTGTGAGCGCGCTCCACAAATCTTTCGGCCACGCGCACGCGCTGCGCGGGCTCGACCTCGATGTGCCAGCCGGAACGGTGCACGGGTTCCTCGGTCCCAACGGGGCCGGAAAATCCACCACGATCCGCGTGCTCCTCGGCCTCATACGGCGTGACAGCGGCGAGGTCACCGTACTTGGCGGTGACCCTGTCAAGGACGCGATGGAGATCCACCGCCGCACCGCCTACGTCCCCGGCGACGTCGCACTGTGGCCCGGCCTGACCGGCGGGGAGACGCTCGACATCATCGCCCGCATCCGTGGCGGCTTCGACGCCCAGCTGCGCGCCGATCTCATCGAACGCTTCGCCCTCGACCCGACGAAGAAAGTGTCGAGCTATTCCAAAGGAAACCGCCAGAAAGTCGCGTTGATCGGTGCGTTTGCCGCCGCCGCCGACCTGCTCATTCTCGACGAACCGACCACCGGCCTCGACCCGCTGATGTACGCGGTATTCGCGGACTGCGTGCGTGAGGCAGCGCGTCATGGGGCGACGGTGCTGCTGTCCAGCCATATCCTGAGTGAGGTCGAGCAGCTCTGTGACGCGACGACCATCATTCGCGACGGCCGCACCGTCCAGACAGGTTCGCTGCGCGAACTGCGGCATCTCACACGCACACACATCTCGGCGCACACGGTGCGGCACCCCGGTGCGCTCGACAGATTCAGCGGAGTCACGGGGCTGCGCGTAGACCGGGACGGCGCCGGCTTCATCGTTCAGTGCGACGCGGAACCCGCGGCACTTTCCTCCGTGATCGCCGAACTTGGCGCGGCAGACGTGCGCGAGCTGACGTGCGCACCGCCCACGCTTGAAGACCTGTTCCTTGCCTACTACTCCAGCGACGCTGTCGCCGACCCTGAAGGCTCGCTGCGATGACCGGTACGGGTTCAGTCACCTCGCTCCTGATCCGCACCAACCGCCTCCGGCTGGCGGTGTGGACAGTCGCTATTCCTGCGCTCCTTGCCTTCGGGGCACTATCGGTCAAAGCGCTCTATCCAACACTTGCCGATCGCGAGTCGTACGCGGCGATGGCGGAACTCGTGACAGCCCAGATTGCGTTCAACGGACCGCCAGCGGCCCTCACGACGCTCGGAGGCATCGTCGTATTCGAAGCCGGATGGCTCCTGACGCTTGCGGTCGCCGTATGCAGCATTCTCATCGGTGTCCGCATTACTCGCGGCCAGGAAGAAACCGGAACGCTGGAGTTGCTCCGCTCGGGCCGTGTATCAAGCGGTGCCACTCTGCTCGCTGCCGCGCTCGTGCTCGGTTCACTCCTGGCGGTCATCGCGATCGCCTCTGGCGCGGCTCTCATCGCTACCGGTACGGCTATCATGGGCGCCCTGGTTTATGGTGCTGCCCTCTTCTGCGTGGGGGTGTTCTTCGGCGCCGTCGCCGTCAGCGCCGCGCAAATCACCTCGCAAAGCCGTGCTGCTTACGGCTTGGCGTTCGCGGTGCTGGGCACCTCGTTCGCGTTCCGGGCCGCCGGAGACGCAGGAGGTAACGCGCTTTCGTGGCTCTCGCCGCTGGGGTGGGCGCAGGCCTCAGAACCGTTCGGCGCGAACAACCTTTGGCCCCTGTTACTCCTTCTCGCAGCAGCGATCGGGATAGCGGGTGGCGCGTGGATGCTCAACCAGCGGCGCGATCTTGGTGCCGGCGTGATCGCCCCAAGGCCCGGACGGGTAACAGCCTCCGCCTTGGCTTCCTCGCCTTTGGGTCTGCAGTTGCGGCTGGCGCGGGCAACAATTCTCGCTTGGTTCGCGGGCATCGCGATCATGATGGTCGCATTCGGTTCGATGGCGACAACCGCCGAGGATTTCGCTGCAAGCTCGGACGGGACAGCTGAAGTGATCGCGGCTTTCGGCGGGACCTCCCTGACCGATGCGTTCCTTGTGTTCTCGATCCTCGTGCTCGCGATTCTGAGCGGGGGGTGTGCAGTATCGCTGACGATGCGCGTGCGCGCCGACGAAGACTCCGGACGCATCGCTGTGCTCGCCACTGCGCCCGTGCGGCGAACCACTATTTTCGCAGGCTACTTATTCAGCGCGCTCAGCGCGGCGCTGCTGTTGCTGGCATTCGGTGCGCTGATGCTTGGCGTCGGTTACGCGGTGGGAACAGGCGACTGGACGATTGTCGGCGGAGTGGTGGGAAGCGCACTCGCTCACTTCCCCGCTATCGTCGCCCTCGCCGCCGCAGCGTTGGCACTGGCCGCGGTCAGGCCTGACAGCGCATCAGTTGCGTGGGCGGTGTACGCGGCGACCGCAACCATCGCGTTGCTCGGGCCTGCCTTCTCCCTTCCCGGGTGGGTGGCGAATCTTTCCGTGTTCGAGCACGTGCCTGAATACCCTTCCCTCGCGTGGCCCATCACTATCGGCGGGCTGGGATGCCTCCTTGCCGCCGTCGCACTGGGTGTGTTCGAGCGCCGTGATCTGCGCACGTGACGGCCAGTCCGTGTGAGGACCGCAATACCGGGAGAGAACAGTTCCCGCGTGACGAATACGAAACCCTGCGTTATCCTCACTAGCGTGAGTTCAACCAGATGGTATTGGCGCTTTACACCGGCTCCGGGTGGAGCTGGTGGTCGTCTGCGCTGACCATCACCAATCAATCCGGGGCCCAGAAGCAAGCGGTCAAGAACCGCTCGCTCAAGTCCGCTAGTCGGCGGGCACCGGGATGAACTTCCACGCGTGGCCGCCGTGATCACCAGAAAGGCCACTCGTGACAATCCATATCGATGAGCACGCAAGCAAGCATGCCTCATCATCCGCCACGCCCACTCTGCATCCGACGAGCAATCTGCACGTCCGCTCCATGGCAGCGCTTCCGTCGCCGCGCCAGCTCCTAGATGAACTTCCACTTGGTGACACTCGCGCGGAACTCGTCGAGAGCAGCCGAATGGACATCCGTGCCATCGTTTCCGGCGCTGACGATCGCCTGCTCGTCGTCACAGGCCCCTGCTCGGTGCACGACCCCGCCGCAGCGCTGGACTATGCGTCAAAGCTCGCGCCTCTCGCTGCACAGTTCGAGCAAGAACTGTGCGTCGTGATGCGGGTGTACTTTGAGAAGCCGCGCACCACGGTTGGCTGGAAGGGTCTCATCAACGACCCCGACATGGATGAAACGTATGACGTGCCGCGCGGCCTGCGCCTTGCCCGTGAGGTGCTGCTAGGCGTTCTCGACGCGGGCCTTCCAGTTGGTTGCGAGTTCCTGGAACCGACGAGCCCGCAGTTCATCGCCGACGCCGTGAGCTGGGGTGCGATCGGAGCCCGGACCACCGAAAGCCAGGTTCACCGGCAGCTCGCCTCAGGGCTGTCCATGCCGATTGGCTTCAAGAACGCGACCGACGGTGACATCCAGGTGGCCATCGACGGCTGCCGCGCGGCCAACGCAGCGCAGGTTTTCTTCGGATCGGATTTCGATGGGCGGGCAGCTCTCGTCTCGACGACAGGTAATCCTGACACGCACATCATTCTCCGTGGTGGCAGGGGCGGCCCCAACTACGAGGCGACAAACCTGGAAACGGCGACGAAGCTGCTCGGCAAGGCACAATTGCCGACACGTTTGATGGTGGACGCCAGCCACGCGAACTCAGGTAAAGATCATGTCCGGCAGGCCGGCGTTGCCGGGGAAATCGCTGACATGATCGCGGGGGGCGCGGATGAAATCTCCGGCGTCATGCTGGAAAGCTTCATCGTCGGCGGCCGCCAGGAGCCGGGTCCGGGACCGCTGGTCTACGGCCAGTCCGTCACCGATGCATGCATGGACTTCGGGACGACAGAAGGCGTGCTCGAGCGACTCGCTAACGCTGTCCAGAAGCGCCGTCAGCAGTAGTCGAAAGCGCTGCAACCAGCGCCGAAACGTCAACGACTGGCCGGTCGCACACGAACCCGCGGCACACGTACGCCGCGGGTTTGTTGTCGACTGGGGTCCGGTCGGCGAGCAGCGGCGATGAGTCCGCCTCCCCCGCGACGATTACCGCACCGCCGGGCGCATGGTGGCGTGCCGCGTCAAGCAGGTCGCTGCCGGAACCCGAAGGCAGTGAGATAGCAACCTGGATGGGGCCGTGCCGAGAGGCCTCGGCGAGAGCAAACCAGTTCCCCGCCGAGCGCGGTGCACGGGCCAGTGCGATCGCAGCGCGCTGCAGCGACGAGGCGGAAAGTTCCGCGTACGCGGCCGCCCGATCCGGCTCACTGAGAGCTGCCAGCGTCACCAGCGCGTCAGCTAGAAGCGATGCGCCTGACGGGGTGGCGCCGTCAAGGGGATCACGTGGCCGCGCAATCAGCACTTCGGCATCATCCGCGGTGTCGAACCAGCTCCCGGGCGCCTGCGGATCGGCGAAGTGCGTAACAGCGGTGTCGACCAGCCCGGTCGCGGCCTGCAGCCAGCGTTCCTCGCCCGTCGCCTGAAAGAGTGCAAGCAAACCTGCCGCGAGACCCGCATAGTCATCGAGCGCACCCACCGCTTGACCAACTGCACCGCCCAGAGACGCCCTGCGGAGCCGCCCATCAACGACGTGCAGGTCGAGCAGAAGCTCAGCCGCCCGCTTCGCGGCGATGATCCACTCGGGGAAACCGAGTGCCGCACCGCCCTCCGCCAGCGCGGTGATCGCGAAACCGTTCCATGCCGTCACGACTTTGTCGTCACGATCAGGCTGGGAACGCGTCCGTCGCGCTTCGAGTAGCGCAGCCCTGACGCGGTCAAAGCGCGCCATGTCGTCAGGATCCTGCAGCAGTTGGAGCACAGACTGCGACCCCTCGAACGTTCCAGTGGTGCCCACCCCGAACACCCCTGCAGCCCACAAACCGTCTTCGAGCCCGAGCGCATCCATCAATTCCTGCGAAGTCCACACATACGTGAGACCTTCAACGCCGTCGGTGTCCGCGTCGAAGGCTGACGCGAACCCGCCTTCCGCTGTCCGTAGATCCCGCAGAAGGAACGCCGCAGTTTCCGTCGCAACACGCTTGGCGAGTTCCGACCCCGTTCGCCGCGCATAATGCGAGTAGAACCGCAACAGCAGCGCGTTGTCGTAAAGCATCTTCTCGAAGTGCGGCACAACCCACCCGGCGTCGACGGAGTAGCGGGCGAAACCGCCTGCGAGCTGGTCGTAGATACCTCCGCGCGCCATCGCCTCCGCGGCGCGCTCAATCGTCGGAAGGTGACGTCCCGTTCGCTCGTAGTGACGCAAGAGCCCCTCGAGTGTCGCCGACGGCGGAAACTTGGGAGCGCCGCCGAAACCCCCGTGCTCGGTGTCTTCATCGCTGACGATGGCATCGGCAACTTTGTCCAGAATGCCCGCGGTGATTTCGACATCCGCCACCGGGAATGCATCGGAATTCCGTTGCAATGCATCCTGCACCGAACCGGCAGCCTGATCCACCTCGGCGCGTCTCGTGTGCCACGTCTCCGCGATCGCGTGCAGCACCTGGGTGAAGGAAGGCATCCCGCCGCGGGGCTGCCGCGGGTAGTACGTGCCGCAATAGAAAGGCCGGCCGTCGGGGGTAAGGAAACACGTCATCGGCCAGCCGCCGTGCCCCGTCATCGCCATTGTTGCGTTCATGTACACCGAGTCCAGGTCAGGCCGCTCTTCACGATCAACTTTGATGCACACGAACTCGCGGTTCATGACCTGTGCTGTCGCTTCGTCCTCGAATGACTCGTGAGCCATGACGTGGCACCAGTGGCATGCGGCGTAACCGATGGAAAGCAGGATCGGGACGTCTCGTTCGCGCGCCCAATTGAGCGCTTCTTCGCCCCATTCTTGCCAATGAACCGGGTTGTCCGCGTGCTGCCGCAGGTAGGGGCTAGCTGACTGCCCCAGCCTGTTCTGGTGGAGTTCGGAATCGTCGCGCCGGGGCGCCGTCACGAACCCTGCCCGGACTGAATTCCGCCACGGTCGGTGCCCTCATCGGCTTCCTGATCGGGCTCAGGATGTTCCGGCTCGAAGGTTTCTGGGAGCCTTCGAAGATGTTTGTTCATGGACCGCAGCAGAAACACCATCGATGCCATCAGCACGAGAATAACTACAAGCCCGATCGGTGACGCTTTCCCGAACTCCGGACCAGTCGGCACAACCGCATCCTGCGCGATGACCAGTGCTGGCATCGCGCTCAGAGTGAGGAGACCGGAAAACTGCGTGGTCACGATCGCTCGTTCTCCTTAGAGGTCGTCTCATCGCCGGATGAAATACCGGTAAACAGATCAGTTTCCGGAATTGCTGTTTTTACCCGCGTCGCCGCTAGTTCAAACTCTTCTGTCGGCCAGAGGCGCTGTTGCATCTCCAATGGCACCAGGAAGAAGGGCCCATTCGGATCGACCTGGGTAGCATGCGCGCGCAGCGCCTCATCACGGACTGGAAAGTACTCTCCGCATGTGATTTGCGTCGTCACGCGGCCCATAATGTCACCCTGCCGTGGCTTCCAGCTCTTTAGCCACTCACGGAACGGGCTGGGTTCGCCGCGCGATTCGAAATCATCCTGAAAAATCTGAATGCGATCACGGAGGAAACCGTGGACGTAATAGATCTTGAGTGGTTCCCAGGGCTCACCTGCGTCGGGGAACTGCTCCGGATCGCCCGCAGCCTCGAACGCAGCCATCGACACCTTGTGGCACATGATGTGGTCGGGATGCGGGTAGCCACCGTTCTCGTCATACGTGATCATGACGTGCGGCCGGAACTCACGAATCACCTTGACTAGGGCTTCGCTCGCGACGTCGACGGGAACGAGCGCGAAACAGCCTTCCGGGAGCGGAGGAAGCGGATCACCCTCCGGCAGACCGGAGTCCACGAATCCGAGCCACCTGTGCTGCACACCGAGAATCTCGGCGGCGCGGGCCATTTCTTCCTTGCGGACTTCCGAGATGCGCTGATGTACGCCGGGGGTGTCCATGGCTGGATTGAGGATGTCGCCCCGCTCGCCACCCGTAAGGCTGACGACCATCACATCGTGGCCCTCTTTGGCGTAACGCGCCATCGTGGCTGCGCCCTTGCTCGATTCGTCGTCGGGGTGAGCATGAACCGCCATGAGCCGAAGTCCGCCCACGTTCTCTCCTTAACTCTCCCCGTTGCACCACTCGGGCACGCACCATTCTGGTACAAACTCGCCCTGCCGTTCTACCACGTTACGGCAGCGGAACGACAACGCTAAACCCGTCCCTAGGCCAGAGTGCGGTGATCCTCACTCTTCTGGCTCACAGGCAGTGGCCGTTTCGTCTCAGTCGGCACGACGCAGCTATCGTGACTAACAGAGTAAGCGGCGGCCGCGGGAGCGTCACGCCGTGGCCGTCGACACCTCCCTGAACGGATGTCATGAGTACTTCGCGACCAGCGCCCCTTGGCCGCTACCCGTCCGCCCGGTCCGGGCGCCGCATGCCCCGCTGGGCAGTAGTCGCACTCGCCACCGTTTTCGCCACCGTCCTCGGCGTCGTCGTCTACCTGGGCTATCGGCCACTCGTCAGCGCGCCGATCACGGCCGAGCGTCTCGGCTACGAGATCCTCGACGAGTCGACTCTGAAGATTCGTTTCAAGGTGACCCGTGACGAGCCAGGGCAAGAGGTCGTGTGTGTAGTGAGGGCTCGTTCACGAGACGGTTCGGAAACCGGCCGCCGGGAAATATACGTCCCTCCGTCTGACAGCGATGCTGTGGAAGTAACCACTCATATCGTCACCTCCCAGCCGCCTGGGATGGGCGACGTCTATGGATGCAGCGCGGACGTTCCCGCCTATCTGACGCGTTAGAGCAGCGATGAGATTCGCGAGCCTTCGTTAACGCGCAGTTCGCTTCGTATTACCGCGCTCGCTACCGCGACGACGTGTATCCTGGCTCATACACGGCTCCACATGGGGCCGTGTATGCGCATATGTGGGCGAAAACGCCCACCAGGCATGGCGGGCAGCAGATGGCTGACCCGCCCGGCTTAGGCTGTGCGCTCGAAGCGCCAGCCGCAGTATAAAGGAGTGACCGACCATGACCGACACTAAGGTGACCTGGCTGACCCAGGAGTCATACGACAGGCTCGATCGCGAACTCCAGACGCTCATCGCCAATCGACCTAAGATCGCCGCGGAGATCAACGCGCGCCGCGAAGAAGGAGACCTGCGAGAGAACGGCGGCTATCACGCCGCTCGTGAAGAGCAGGGACAACAGGAGGCGCGCATCCGCCAACTGCAGGAGCTTCTGAACAACGCGAAGGTCGGCGAGGCGCCGAAGGAGTCAGGCGTCGCACTTCCGGGTTCCGTCGTCAAGGTCTACTACGACGGTGACGAATCGGATACCGAGACGTTCCTTCTCGCGACACGCGAGGAAAGCACATCGAGTGAGCAGCTCGAAACATACTCTCCGAGTTCGCCGCTCGGCTCAGCACTGCTCGACGCGAAGGTGGGTGACACCCGCGAGTACAAGCTTCCCAACGGCGGCACTATGACCGTCACGTTGCTCAGCGCGGAGCCTTACCAAGGCTGACAGCCGAGATTGTTAATCGGGCAGCCCCGGCACCAAACGCCGGGGCTGCCCGCATTTCACAGCTCATCCTTGTTGGCGATGAGCGCCTGCAATTCTTGCCACGCTTTGATAAGCACATCTGACTCCCGATCGACGATCGCCGCCGCGTCCTTGAGCCGGTCATCGTCGCCATACGCGTCACGCAACACGATGTTGACGCGGGTTTCCGCAAGCTGCATCCCCACCCGGCCGAGCACCTGGAGCAACTGCTCGTAGCAGCGTTTCCCTCCCCCGCCGCCATAGCTGATGAGCAGCGCGGGCTTGTCCTTCCACTCCTTGTACAGATAGTCGACCGCGTTCTTCACCGAGGCCGGGTAACCCCAGTTGTATTCGGGTGTCAGGATCACCACTGCCGACGAACCGGCAACCTGGTCGGACCATCGTTTGGTGTGCTCATGCTCGTATTTGCCAAGCGCCGGCATCTTGGGCTCATCAAGGAACGGGAGCGCGAGTTCGCGCAGATCGACCATGGTGATCCGCGCATCACCCGCGTCCTCGAACAGCTTGACGATGTGTTCACCAAGCTGATCACCAACTCGAACCGGCCGGACACTGCCAACTATGAAGAGAACGTCGCCACTCATACTCCGCGACCCTAGCCGACAGGACCGTCCAATTCACTAAGTCTTCGCTAGCCCAGGGCCTGTTCCAGGTCGGCGATCAAGTCTTCTGCGTCTTCGATCCCCACGGACAACCGCACCAGGTCGTCGGGAACCTCAAGGAGCGAACCGGCGGTTGATGCGTGTGTCATGGCCCCAGGGTGCTCAATGAGCGATTCGACGCCACCGAGTGATTCAGCGAGCGTGAAGACTTTGGTTCGCGCGCACATGTCGAGCGCAGCGGCGCGCCCGCCCTTGAGTCTGATCGAGACCATCCCGCCGTACCTGCGCATCTGCTTCGCAGCGACATCGTGACCGGGATGCTCCGGCAGGCCCGGATAGAGGGTGCTTGCGATAGCGGCGTGCCCGGAGAGGTAATCCACGACCTTCTCCGCATTGTCGCTGTGCCGGTCCATCCTCACAGCCAGCGTCTTTATACCGCGCATCGTCAGGAAGACATCGAATGGCCCGGGAACGCCGCCCGCTCCGTTCTGCAGGAAAGCCACCGCAGCGTCGAGTTCCTCGTCATCGGTAACCAGTGCGCCGCCCACCACATCGGAATGTCCGCCGAGGTACTTCGTTGTCGAGTGGAGCACAACGTCTGCGCCGAGAGGCAGCGGCTGCTGAAGATACGGCGAGGCGAACGTGTTGTCCACGACGAATTTCGCATTTGCTTCGTGTGCGATTTCCGCGATCGCGGCGATATCGCCGACGTTCAGCAGCGGGTTGGTGGGCGTCTCGATCCACACAAGCTTCGTTTCCGGGCGGATTGCTGTGCGGATCGCATCAAGGTCAGTAATCGGCGCTGGCGTGTAGCTGATGCCCCACAACGTGAAGACCTTGTCGATCAGGCGGAACGTGCCCCCGTACGCATCGTTCGGGATGACGAGGTGGTCGCCTGGACGCAGCGTCGCGCGCAGCAGCGCGTCTGTCGCCGCCATTCCTGACGAGAAGGCCCGGCCGAAGGTTCCCGCCTCGATCGCGGCGAGGTTGTCTTCCAGCGCCTTCCGTGTGGGGTTTCCGGTCCGCGCGTACTCGTACCCGCCGCGCATTCCGCCAACGCCGTCCTGCGCGAAGGTGGAACTCGCGTAGATCGGCACGTTCACCACGCCGGTCTGCGGGTCCGGGTCGAATCCCGCATGGATCGCAGTGGTGGAGAAACCTGCTTTTTGCCCCTGTTCGGCGCCGCCTCGCTGCACAGTCATGTTCTACAGCGTAATGCGCTTTCTCTTCACGGCGTTAAGGTCACAGGGGAAGGTCACATGTCAACGGTTGGGGCAGCAGTGCAGTTCCGCAGAATCGCCGTATATGTCGGCCTTGTGGTCGCCGCCGCGCTAGGTGTGCTCATCTACGGCGCGACGACGGTCCCCGACGGGTGCGATATCGCCGATCCGTGCGGCGACACGTCACGCCGCATCGTGTCGATCGGACCACCTGCCATCATGCTTCTGGGCGCGTTCGGCGCCGTCATTGGCACGTTGCGGACGTGGTCGGCAGGAGCCGACTGGCGCCGCTGGTTCGGGGCGTTCTGGTTCTGCCTGGTCCTCATGCTTGTTTTCGTGGCGATGGCGGGGACGCTCGCGCGGTAGTAATGAATTCAAGTTCACCCCTTGACGCAAGGTGTGAACTGAGGTTCACTCCTTGTTATGGCATATCGGCAAACAGATGCAGTGAAGGCGCGCCAGGCCCAGACCCGGCAGGACATCATCGCGGCTGCAACAAGTTTGATTCACGACGCCGGGTACGCCGGGTGCACTATGACAGCGGTCGCGGAACGAGCCGGCGTGGCGACCGGGACGCTCTACCGTTTCTTCCCCAGCAAAGGCGAACTCTTCGCCGAGGTCTTCCGGATGACGTGCGCGAAGGAAGTCGCAGCGGCTTCCCGGGGAGCTGCACAACATACCGCGTCCCGCGATTTCGAGGCCGCGCTCCTTGCGGCTGCGGAAACATTCTGCACCCGGGCACTGCGCGCACCGCGCATGGCCTATGCGCTGCTGGCAGAGCCAGTGGATCCCCTCGTCGAAGCCGAACGCCTCAGCTTCCGCTCCTCCTATACCGACTTGTTCGCGACAGTTGTGCGTGCAGGCATCGCCGTCGGCCAGCTCCCCCCGCAGAACCCCCATCTCACCGGCGCTGCCATCGTCGGTGCCATCGGCGAAGCACTTGTTTATCCCCTCGGACACAGCTCGCCTGCGCCCGAAGTGATTCCCGACGTGCTCGCCTTCGTCCGCCGCGCGCTCGGCGCGCCACACCCCTAAGACTCACTCCTCAGCAAAGGCGCTGCCATGTCCACACACTCAGTCTTCAACCAGGTTCCGCCGCTCACCGGTTACAACCCCGCCGACTATCCCGTCATCACAGATGTGCTCGCGCAGGCAGGTGCACGAGGTGCCCTCGCGGAACTGCAGGAAGTCGGCGCACTCGCAGGCAGTGACGCGGCGATCGAACTCGGTGACCTCGCTGAAGCCCACCACCCCGTTCTAAAAACTCACGATCGCTACGGCAACCGTATCGACGAAGTCGTCTACGACCCTAGCTATCACCAGCTCATGCGGTACGCGACGGGCTTCGGCCTCCACGGCTCACCATGGTCCGAGGACCGGCCGAACGCCCACCTCATCCGCGCAGCGAAAATGTCCATCTGGGGGCAGGCCGATCCCGGTCACCTCTGCCCTATTTCCATGACGTACGCGGTGATCCCCGCGCTGCGCACCACCCCAGATCTCGCCAGGCAATACGAGCCAGGACTGACAGCGAAGGAATACGACCCCGGCCTGCGTGCACCGCTGTCCAAACGCGCACTGATCGCCGGCATGTCGATGACGGAGAAACAGGGCGGATCCGATGTGCGCGCCAATACGACGAGCGCGGTTCGGCAATCCGACGGCACATACCGGATCACCGGGCATAAATGGTTTACTTCAGCCCCGATGTCTGACCTGTTCCTGACGCTCGCACAAACGGACGCCGGAGTCACATGTTTTCTCGTGCCGCGTGTCCTGCCGGACGGCACCCGTAACGCCTTCTCCCTCCAGCGTCTCAAGGACAAGCTGGGCAATCGGTCAAACGCGTCCAGTGAAGTCGAATACGACAACACTGTCGGGTTCCTCGTCGGCGAGGAAGGCCGCGGCGTCCCCACCATCATCGAAATGGTCAACATGACCAGGCTGGACTGCACCCTGGCGACCGGCACCCTGATGAGAGTGGGCGTGCAACAGGCCGTCCACCATGCGGCGCACCGCAAAGCTTTCGGCAATTACCTCGCCGATCAACCGTTGATGCAGAACGTACTGGCTGACCTTGCGGTCGAAGCGGAAGGTGCAACGCTCGCCGGCCTCTGGCTCGCTTCCCTGGTCGACAACTCGGACGAACGTTCGCGCGCGCTGCGGCGCATCGGGCTCGCTGTGAGCAAGTACTACGTCTGCAAACGCGGCCCCATCCACGCGGCGGAAGCCCTCGAATGTCTGGGCGGCAACGGTTACGTCGAGGAATCGCGGATGCCTCGGCTCTACCGCGAGGCACCGCTGCTGTCGATCTGGGAAGGATCGGGCAACGTCGCAGCGCTTGACATGCTCCGCGCCCTCGCGAAACAGCCAGACACCCTGTCGGTGTTCTTCGACGAGATCGAGCAAGCTTCCGGCTCTGAACATGTCCGCACGGCCCTCGCTGACCTGAAGTCTCAGTTCAGCGACTTCGACACCCTGCAGTATCGCGCTCGTCATGTCGTTGGCCGCATGGCGCAAGTGCTCCAGGGCGCACTCCTCGTCCGGTACGGAAATCCTGCCGTCGCCGAGGCATTTACGCGCAGCAGGCTGGGCAGTGAGCACGGTGACGTCTTCGGAACGTTGCCCACCGGGATCGATACCGGCACGATAATCGACCGGGCGACAGCGAAGGTACCGGCATGAGCATCACCGTCAGCAAACGCGGACCCGTCACCATCGTGACGATTGACCGGCCCGACGTCCGCAACGCGATCGACCATCACCATGCACGAGCACTGACCGAGGCGTTCAACGAGTTCGATCGTGACGACACCGCATCAGTTGCGATTCTCTACGGTGCTGGAGGGAACTTCTGCGCAGGTGCGGACCTCAAAGCAGTCGCGCGAGGCGATGTGCAGATTTCCCAGCCGCACGAGGACGGGCCCGCTGGCATGGGGCCCACGCGGCTGTTGCTGAGCAAGCCCGTCATCGCGGCCGTCGAGGGCTACGCCGTAGCGGGCGGACTCGAGCTGGCGATCTGGGCGGACCTCCGCGTCGCGGACCCTGCCGCGGTGTTTGGCGTGTTCTGCCGACGGTGGGGAGTGCCGCTGATCGACGGCGGCACCGTGCGCCTCCCCCGGCTGATCGGCCACTCCCACGCGCTGGACATGATCCTGACTGGGCGACCAGTGGACGCCGCGGAAGCGTTGCGCATGGGACTTGTGAACCGAGTCAGCGAACCCGGCAACGTTCTCGACACCGCGATTGACCTGGCCAGCCAGATGGCTGCTTTCCCGCAAACCTGTATGCGTCAGGATCGATTGGCAAGCTATGAGCAAGAATCACTCACCCTGCAGCAGGCCTTGGTCAACGAGTGGCAGCGGGGCATGATCTCTATTTCTGCCGATACGTTCACAGGTGCTGGAAGGTTCGCTTCCGGGGAGGGCCGACATGGAAACTTCGCATAACAGTGACGCTCTCGGCAGCAGACCCGCGGGATGGCGAGAACCGTCCAGCGGGCTCTATGAAGGCAGACCGGAGCCCGCCGATGAGGCCACCTACCCCACACTGACCTACAAGCGCGACGGACGCGTCGCGCGAATTACCTTCAACCGTCCAGAGCGCGGAAACGCAATCACGGCCGACACCCCTCTCGACCTCGCGCACGCCATCGAACGTGCAGACCTCGACCCGCGGATCCACGTCACGGTCGTGTCGGGGCGCGGGAAAGGGTTCTGCGGGGGCTACGACCTCGGTATCTTTGCTGAAGCGGGTTTTCAGGCCGAATCTGGGCAGCACACCGAAGGAACCGTTCTCGACCCAGTTGTGCAAGCCCGCAACCATATTCCAGGCAACACCTGGGATCCCATGGTCGACTACGCCATGATGAGCCGCTTCAACCGTGGATTCTCCAGCCTGCTCCACGCCAACAAGCCGGTCGTCGCGAAGCTGCACGGCTTCTGCGTTGCAGGCGGAACGGATATCGCGCTGTACGCCGATCAGATCATTTGCGCGGATGACACGAAGATCGGCTACCCGCCAACCCGCGTGTGGGGCATTCCCGCCGCCGGAATGTGGGCTCACAGGCTCGGCGATCAGCGCGCGAAACGACTGCTGCTCACCGGTGATTGCCTCACTGGGAAGCAGGCTGCGGAATGGGGGCTTGCAGTTGAATCCTGCCCGGCCGAGAACCTGGACGAACGGACAGAGGCGCTGCTGGAACGCATCGCCATGATGCCCATCAACCAGCTGATCATGGCGAAGCTTGCACTCAACAGCGCGTTAATCGCTCAGGGAGTCGCAAACTCAACCATGATCAGCACCGTCTTCGACGGTATCTCCCGCCACACCCGCGAGGGGTACGAGTTCCAGATGCGTTCAATGAGAGAGGGTTTCCGGCACGCCGTGCGCGAACGCGACGAAGCGTTCGGCGATGGGAAAACAGAGTCGCGCTCTGACCGATGATCGTTGCGCCCACCTCGCAGCGACAGAAAAAGCCCGTCCATTTTGCGATCTGTCGCTCAGAGGTGGTCCGCGCTATACGGGCCCGGGGGCGCGACACGCCATTCGACGTCTACTCCTCCAGCAACCGCGCGGCCAGGGCGGAGTCAGTCACCAGCGAGTTGATCAGGCCTGACGCCAGCGCGGCGCGCACCGCGCCGGTTTTTCGCCCGCCGCCCGCAATACCGACAACCTCGGGAATTCGACGCAGACCTGCTGCGTCGATAGAGATGCATTGTTGCTGGACGTCATCAACGACCCGGCCTTGGCCATCGATGAGGATGGCACCAATGTCGGCCACGACGCCTTTGTCTTCCAGCGCGTTCCGTCGCGCCGGCGTGATTCCCAGGTTGTCGTAGAACTGCGAATCGGGAGGATCCCAGCTGCCGATCGCCACGACCGCGACGGTTACTCGGTCGAACTGCCTGAGCGTCTGGGCGACGTCGTGCTGACGGCGAATCGCCTCCGCCGCACCGATGTCGGATGCAATGAGTGGCGCGTACAGCGTCCACGCGCGACCGTGCGCGACGGTGCTCACACGCCGGATGACCTCGACACCCGTCGCTTGTACTGGCCCTGCGACGCCAGCGAGTTGCACGACCTCCCCGATCGCGAACGACGTCAGCGCCTGGCCGAGCTGGTTGAGGGTACGCCCGGCCGTTAAGCCGAGAATGTCGTCCGGGCCCGCGATCTCTCGCAGCAGATCGGCCCCGACGCGGCCGAGTTGTTCCTGAACTGCATCCGGCAGTTCCGTGGGGGTTCGCACTACCACCGCACGTTTAAGTGCGTACTGCCGCTGAAGAGCGGACGACCTCTCGTCGTCGATCGGTCCTGGAACCGCGATCTCAAACCGGACAATTCCCGAGCTGATGGCGTCATCGAGGAGCCGGCCAACCTTGAACCGGCTCAGTCCGAGTTCCTCAGCAATCTCGATCCGGGTTTTTCCTGCTACGAAGTGCTGCCGAGCGATATGTGCGAGCCGGACAAGCTCGTCGGGTCCCATGCCTGACGCCATTCGGCAATCCTATCGTGCTCATATGAGCATCTTGGTTGCACATATGATTTCTTCGCGCACATACTGAAGTCGCCGCGAGGCTCAGCGACAGGCCACCCCAGAAAGGTCTCTTCATGACATCCACCGCCGATATCCCGGCGCTGACAGCGCGAAACGTCCCCACAGACTGGACGGATCTAGAGACTCACACGGTCGACACGGCGCGTGTGCTCGCCGCCGACGCGGTTCAGAAGGCCGGGCACGGACACCCCGGGACTGCCATGTCCCTCGCGCCCTTGGCGTACACCTTGTTTCAGCGTGTGATGCGGCACGACCCCGCGGATCCCACGTGGGCTGGCCGCGACCGATTCGTTCTGTCCTGCGGGCACTCGTCGCTCACGCTGTACATCCAGCTCTACCTCGCTGGATACGGCCTCCAACTCGACGACCTCAAGTCGCTGCGCACGTGGGGATCGCTCACCCCGGGACACCCTGAGCTGCACCACACGGCAGGTGTGGAGATCACGACAGGCCCACTCGGGCAGGGCCTGGCGTCCGCAGTCGGAATGGCAATGGCCGCGCGGCGTGAACGTGGATTGTTCGATCCGGTTCCCGCTGCTGGTGAATCCCTGTTCGACCACTTCATTTACGTCATAGCTTCAGACGGAGACATCGAAGAGGGCGTCACCGCGGAAGCATCGTCTCTCGCTGGACGCCAGCAACTCGGCAACCTCATCGTCTTCTACGACGACAACCAGATCTCGATCGAAGACGACACGAGAATCGCCCTCAGCGAAGACGTCGCGGCGCGCTACGAAGCGTACGGCTGGCACGTCCAGAAGGTCGACGGTGGCGAAAACGTCGCGGGCATCCTCGATGCCATCACTCAAGCACAGGCTGAAACATCACGCCCATCCTTCATACAGCTGCGCACCGTCATCGGCTATCCCGCGCCGAAGCTAATGAACACCGGCAAAGTCCACGGCGCCGCGCTCGGCGAAGAGGAAGTCGCGGCGATCAAAAGGACGCTCGGCTTCGACCCGTCGGAGTCCTTCGAGGTGGGCGATGCAGTCATCGCGCATACACGCTCAGTCCGCGACCGCGGAGCCGCCGCGAAGAGCAGATGGCAGCATGCCTTCGACGCGTGGGCAGCCGGCAACCCGGAGCGTAAGGCACTGCATGACCGTCTCTGCAGCCGGGAATTGCCCGACGCATGGGCGAGCGTCCTGCCTTCGTGGGAACGCGACGCGAAGGGGATGGCGACACGCGCCGCTTCAGGCAAAGTCCTGTCAGCGCTCGGACCCGTACTGCCCGAACTGTGGGGCGGTTCCGCGGACCTCGCCGAATCAAATAACACCACCATCGCCGGTTCGGATTCATTCGGTCCGGCTGCAGCGGAGACGAGGCAGTGGAAAGCTCAGCCCTACGGCCGGACACTGCATTTCGGGGTTCGCGAACACGCAATGGGCGCAATCCTGACGGGCATTGCCCTTCACGGCCCGACCCGGCCGTACGGCGGCACTTTCCTGACTTTCTCGGACTACATGCGCGGCGCAGTCCGGCTCGCTGCAATCATGGAAGCTCCGGTCACCTATGTGTGGACGCACGACTCGATCGGTCTCGGCGAGGACGGCCCGACCCACCAGCCAGTCGAACACCTGGCGGCGTTGCGGGGCATACCCGGCCTGGCCGTTGTCCGGCCTGCTGACGCCAATGAAACTGCATTCGCGTGGCGGGCGATCATCGAACGCCAAAGCGACTGGCACGCCGGACCAGTCGGGTTGTGCCTGACCCGACAGGCAGTCCCCGTCCTCGCTGACACCCAATACGACGGGGTGCGCCGGGGCGGATACATTCTCGCCGACGCGGACGGTGACCTCGACGTGATCCTGATCGCGACGGGCAGTGAGGTCCAGATCGCACTCGCCGCTCGCGATGCACTACACCGCGAGGGAATTGGTGTGCGTGTCGTATCCATGCCGTGCGTCGAGTGGTTCGACGCGCAGGATCCGGATTACATCGACTCGGTACTGCCACGGTCCGTCGATGCGCGCGTCTCCATCGAGGCTGGCATCTCCCAGCCCTGGTGGCGCTTCATAGGGCGCCTCGGACGAACCGTCTCCCTCGAGCATTACGGCGCCTCAGCCGATTTCACAACCCTGTACCGCGAATTCGGCATCACCGCCGAGGCCGCGGTGGCTGCCGCGAAAGATTCGCTCGCAGCTGTTGACACTTCATCGAAAGGAACCTGGAACAATGACTTCCGTACTGCCCGCGTCTGACGCACTCTCCCAACTCTCCGCCCATGGCGTTTCGCTCTGGCTCGACGACCTCTCCCGCGGACTTATCCGCTCCGGCCGACTGGCGGAACTCGTAGCGACACGCAACATCGTCGGAGTGACGACGAATCCCACAATCTTCCAGGCAGCGATGTCCGACGGACCTGCGTATCGTGAGCAGCTGACCGCGCTCGCAGCCGCAGGCGCCAGCGTCGACGACACGGTTCGTCAAATCACAACCGACGATGTCCGCGAGGCCGCGGATGTCCTTGCTCCCGTCTTCGAGGCAACTGGCGGTGTCGATGGCCGGGTCTCACTCGAAGTCGATCCCCGCCTCGCTGATGACTCGGAGGCGACGATCATGCAGGCCCTAGAGCTGGCACGCCTCGTCGACCGCCCGAACCTGATGATCAAAATCCCGGCAACCCTCGCGGGCCTGCCGGCCATTACCTCAGTGATTGCAGAGGGCATCAGTGTCAACGTCACACTGATCTTCTCGGCGCAACGCTACGCACAAGTAATGGAGGCGTACATCGCTGGACTCGAGAGTGCTCATGCGAACGGGCGCGACGTGTCCACCATCCACTCCGTAGCGTCATTCTTTATTTCGCGCGTCGACACCGAAATCGATCGGCAGCTGAAGGAGATCGGCTCGGCTGAAGCCACAGCACTGCTGGGCAGGGCCGCGATTGCCAACGCACGCCTCGCCTATCAGTTGCATGAAGAAACGTTCGCAGCCAGGCGGTGGGCGGATCTGGCCGCCGTAGGCGCGAACAAGCAGCGTCCGCTGTGGGCGTCCACCGGAGTCAAAGACCCCGCCTACGACCCAGCGCGCTACGTGACCGAAATCGTCGCGGCCGGCACGGTGAACACCGCACCACTGGCCACGATCGAGGCTGTGGCCAATCAGGGAACAATCAAGGGCGACACCGTCACGCCGAACTACTCGCTTGCTGCTGAAGACATGGAATCGCTCACCGCGCTCGGAATTGCCCTTCCCGACGTCTTCGAGTTGCTGGAAAAGCAGGCCGTTGCGAAGTTCGAGCAGTCGTGGGAGGCGCTGCTCGGAGAGGTCCGCAAGAATCTCACTGTGCCGCGGCCACGCGTACCGGAACGCCGCTGAAAGCCGCGTTTCCGCTGACATCGAGCAACTCCGGGTCGGTGAGATCGTTGATCGACACCCCCGGCAGTTTCTCGGCGTTATGCAGGTGGTTCACGTTTTTTGCTGCGTGGCCGTATCCGTGCGGCAGTGAGACGACACCTGGCATCATGTCGTCAGTAGCCTGAACTTCCACGGTCACTTCACCTACGCGCGACGTCACAGTGACTGATTCGCCGTCTATGAGGTTACGAGCAGCGAGGTCCTGCGGGTTGATCAGCAGTTGGTGCCGCGGCCTGCCTTTGGTCAACCGCTCCGTGTTGTGCATCCAGGAGTTACAGTCCCGCTGGTGACGGCGGCCAATCAGCACGAGGTCGCCCTCATCCGCGACGGGTACTTCCGCGAGCCGATGGAGGTCATCGAGCAACAGTTGCGGCGCGAGCTGAATGCGCTTGTCCTTCGTCCGTAGACGCCCCGGCAGGACAGGTCGCAGCGGGCCCAGGTCGATACCCTCGGGATGTGCTTTCAGCTGCTTGAGTGACAGTTTGCGCTGGCCCGTTCGCAGCAGGCCGTCCACGGTCAGGGTCGGCGAGACCCTCAAGCGCACTTCCATCGTGAGCCGTTTTGCAAGCTTGGGCTTGCGCTTGCGCCGGTGGATGACACCCAGGGCCAGGTCTCGGAAAATTTCCCAATCATCCCGCGCGCCTTTGGGTTTGGGGAACAACGCGGGCGTGAAGCGGGCAGTGTTCCGCACTGCAAGCAGATGGAAGACGAGGTCGTAGTGGTTTCGCTCCAGCGCGGATGTGGGCGGAAGAATTAGATCGGCGTGCTGGGTGGTTTCGTTGATGTAGTAGTCGACGGCAACCATGAAGTCCAGGCTCTTCAGGGCATCCCCCAGCCGCTTCCCGTCCGGGGTCGACAGCACAGGGTTCCCCGCGATGGTGACGAGTGCCCGGACCTGACCGTCACCGGGGGTGAGGATTTCATCTGCCAGCGTGGAGACGGGTAATTCGCCGCCGGCTTCGGGGAGGCCGCGGACGCGGCTGCGCCATTTGTCGAAGTGACCACGTGACAGCAGCCCACGTTCGATGAGGTCGATGGCTGGTTCGGTGAACATCGCGCCGCCAGCGCGGTCGAGGTTGCCGGTGAGGATGTTCAGGCACTGCACCGCCCAGGCGCAGATTGTCCCGAACGCCTGTGTGGACACTCCGATGCGGCCGTACGCGGCGGCCGCCCCGCTCTCGGCGAATTCGCGTGCGACGCGCCGGATAACGTCAGCGGAAACGCCAGTAACCGCGGCGGCTTTGTCGGGCGTAAAGCTCTCCACCGCGGCGCGCACGGTTTCCACGCCCTCGGCATGCAACGGCTGGGTGGTAAGTCCTTCGTTGAAGAGCACGTTGAGCATCGCCAGCAAGACGAATGCGTCAGTTCCGGGGCGAACGAAGTGGTGCTCTGTCGCCACTTTCGCGGTTTCCGTACGTCGAGGGTCGAAAAGCACGATCTTGCCGCCTCGTGCTTTGAGTTCACGCACGCGCTTCGGGAAGTCGGGGACGGTCATCAGACTGCCATTGGACGCCATCGGATTCGCTCCGAAGACCAGGAGGAAATCGGTTCGGTCGACGTCGGGGACAGGGATCAGCAGCTGATGCCCATACATCAGGTGGCTGACCAGCTGATGGGGCAACTGATCCACTGAGGTTGCGCTGAATGTGTTCTTCGTGCGCAGCGCGCTCGCAACCTGTGTGCCGTGTGTCAGTGCACCGAGGCTGTGCACGTTGGGATTGCCCAGATAGAGCGCGACCGCATCGTTTCCGTAATTGTTCTGAACGCCAGCGAGCTTCGTCGCGGCGAGCTTCAGCGCTTCCTTCCAGCTCACGGGCTCCCAGTCACCTTGGGGCGTTCGGCGCACCGGGTTTCTCAGACGGTCCGGGTCATCGTAAATATCCTGCAGTGCGACGGCTTTCGGGCAGATATGTCCGCGGGAAAGCGGATCATCGGGGTTTCCGCGAACCGACACGATGCGTCCGGCGTCGATCGTGTACTCCAGGCCGCAGATTGCTTCACATAGATTGCAGACACCCAACTGCTTTCGCATGTGCTAAGTGTCGCACCCTCGCGCGGTGCCGCCACTCGAGGGGACACTTTTTCGTGAGCACGGTCAAAACGTACGTTTAGGCCGGGAATCTGTACCGTTCGTACACGCTCAGAAAAAAGCAACCCCACCAGTAGTGCCCACGTCGGCCCGACTACAGAACCGAGCCGGGGTTGAGGATCCCCTCCGGATCGAGTGCCTCTTTAATACGTCTGGTCAGAAGCATGACGTCGTCTCCAACCTGGTTCGGCAGCCACGCTTTCTTCAGGCGTCCGACACCGTGCTCGCCAGTGATGGTGCCGCCGAGCGCGATCGCCAGATCCATGATCTCACCGAAGGCGAGGTGAGCCCGGGCCGTCATATCGGCATCCGCAGGGTCGTGCACGATCAGCGGATGAGTGTTGCCGTCCCCAGCATGCGCGATTACAGCCACGGTGACATCCCGATTAGCCGCGATCTTCGCGATCCCGCTGAGCAGCTCCGGAAGTGCTGGGATCGGCACACCAACGTCTTCGAGCAGCAAAGGGCCCTTCCGTTCAACCGCCGGGATCGCGAATCGGCGCGCCGCAGTGAAAGCCTCGCCTTCATCCTTGTCATCCGTGGTGAAGACTTCAGTGGCGTTGTGCTGGCTGAAGGCTTCTGCGATGAACTCCGCCTCACGGGTGCGGTCCGCGCCGGGCGAATCGGACTGCGCAATCAGCATCGCTTGTGCGCCCCGGTCAAGCCCCATTTTCAGCGCATCCTCGACAGCATTGATGGAGGTCTGGTCCATAAACTCCAGCATCGCTGGCCGTATTACCCGCGTCACTGCCAGAATCGAGGCCGTCGCGTCGTCGAGGGAAGAGAAGGACGCAACAACCGTGCTCGCTGGAGGCTGCGGCGGGATAAGGCGAAGAGTGATCTCGGTGATGATTCCGAGCGTGCCTTCGCTGCCGACGAACAGTTTGGTCAAAGACAGCCCCGCAACGTCCTTCAGCCGGGGCCCGCCTAAACGTACCGCCGTACCGTCGGCCAGAACGACCTGCAGGCCGAGGACGTAATCGGTCGTGACCCCGTACTTCACGCAGCAGAGCCCGCCCGCATTCGTGGCGGCATTGCCGCCAATCGAGCAGATCTCGAACGACGACGGATCCGGCGGATACCACAAGCCCTGCTCGGCAACAGCACGCTTGACTTCAGCGTTCAGCAGACCGGGTTGCACAACCGCTATGCGGGTAACCGGATCGACGTCGATTCTTCGCATCTGCTCCGTCGTGAGAACCACCCCGCCGTCGACAGCCGTCGCGCCCCCGGACAGTCCCGAACCTGCCCCGCGCGGAACGACCGGAATCCGGTGCGCCGACGCCCACCTCATCACCGCCTGAACATCCTCGGTACAAGTCGCGCGGATAACGGCGCGGGGGCTCCCCGCACCCGGATCCTTGGCCCAATCGCGCCGATACGGCTCGGTGACGTCCGGGTCCGTCAGGATCGACACATTCGGGAGCTCTGTCTGCAGCTCGTCGAGAAACTCGTCACCCAGCTTGTCCATGCCGGTCATGCCGCCTCTCATTCTCCGGGCGAGCCAGAAAGTTTCTTCTGATACCACCGCATCCCACCGATCCACCGGTCGTAATCAGCTGACTTCGCGCGGTACATCTCCAGCACTTCGGGGTGCGGCAAAATCAGGAACGTCCCAGTGCGAATGCCCTCGAGGACCGCTTCGGCTACGTCCGCCGGATCAAGCACCGCCCCAGCAGTGGTAACTGCCTTGAAAGCGAGTTCGCCCTCGTCACCACCGAGTTGGGCGTCATTCAGCAGGTCCGTATTGACCCCCATCGGACACACGCAATGGACACCGATGCCGCGATCGCCGTACGTCACCGCCAGCCATTCAGCGAATGCCACCGCAGCGTGCTTACTTACGGAATAGGGCGCCGAACCAAGCTGGGTCAGCAGGCCGGCCGCGGAGGCAATGCTGACAAAATGGCCACCACCGTTGGCTAGCCACTTCGGGATCAGTATCTTCGCTGCCCTGATGTGCGCCCGCACGTTGACGTCAAGGGAAAGGTCCCAGACTCCTTCGGACGCGTCGAGGCCACCTGCCCCAATAACACCCGCGTTTGCGACGAACACGGAGACGGGCCCGAACTCTCTCTCGGCGCGATCACAAAGCTCCTGGAGGAAACTTTCGTCCGAAACGTCACCCTCAGCCGCGAAAGCCGAGCCCTTCGGCAGATCGTTCACGACCTCGGACGCGGCCGCTCCGTCCAGATCCGCGACGACCACCTTTGCTCCCTGTACGCTCAGGGCCCGAGCGATAGCGGCCCCGATCCCTTTTCCCGCTCCGGTGACAACCGCGACTTCGCCGTCAAAATCCATGAGTTCACAGTACGGCGCGGGCGGCACCATAAATCCCATTTGCTCACGCATCGACACCTCAGTGAAAGTGGTGCAGGTGAGCACACCCCCGGTTCCGTCCGCGGACGCAACCCGAAATCGCCTCCTGCCGCCCGCGCTGATGCTGGTCAGCGGCACGTCCATGTACGTCGGCGCAGCAGCGGGTGTTTTTCTGTTCAGCTACATCGCGCCCGCTGGCGTCGCCTGGCTGCGCATCCTCGGCGCGGCACTGATCCTGCTTGCTGTCGTTCGTCCCGCCCGTACCGCGTGGCAAGGTCGCGCGTTATTACTCGCCGCCGCATTCGGGACTATCACGGCACTGATGAACATCAGCTTCTACGAGGCGATCGCGCGGCTGCCATTGGGGACGGCGGTGGCGATCGAGTTCCTGGGCCCGATTCTGGTGGCTGCCTGGGGCTCTCGGTCGCTGCGCGATATTGGGGCCCTGCTCGTGGCTGGCACAGGCATAGTGCTGATCGCTGATGTGCACCTTGCGGGTTCTCCGCTCGGTATTGTGTTCGCGCTGCTCGCGGCACTGTGCTGGGCGGGGTACATCATTCTTGGTAAACGCGTCGCGGGGGCGGGAACCCCGCGTGAGAGCCTGGCAGTCGGCTTCACCGTCGCTGCATTCGTGACGGCGCCGTTCGCGCTGACGATCGTGCTGTCGTGGCAGCCGGACACTCCCCTGCTGCCGGTGCTGACGCTCGGGCTTGTTCTTGGTCTCTTCGCGAACGTCATTCCGTATGGGCTTGACCAGGTGATTCTCCGGAAAGCCGGACAGGCCTATTTTGCGGTTCTGCTCGCGTTGCTGCCGGTGTCCTCTGCGGTCATCGGCTGGCTGATTCTCGATCAATCTCTCGCTCCCGCGGAAATCGTCGGAATCACCGCCGTCGCCCTGGCTGTCGCGCTTCGTCGGCCAGCCTAACTCCTCCCTCACAAATCCATCTGCGCAGGTCAACAAAACTAGCCAAAAACCGGGGGTTCTGTTGACGTGCACAGATGGATTTCGGCCGGGGTGCAGCACCGACTGCTTTTGGTAGCGTCGATAGTGAAGGACCTTCCGCTTCGGCCACTGCTTCACATTCCACGCCTGAACGGAGGACATCATGAACGTTTCAGCTGCGAAGATACAAGGCAACACCACAAGGGACCTGCTTTCTGGCTATCTTCTGATCTGCAACCGGGCGATGGCTGAGAACAAGGACAAGTTCTGGTACCAGCAGGCCAAGAAACTGAACCGGCAACTGTGGGGCGGAGCAAATTTCAGGACAGTCATCTACGAAACAGATCCGGACGTGACCGTGGGCGAGTACACGATCCATTTCGATCCAGTTGAGAAGTCGTTGAGCATCCTCCCGCCCGGCGACCATGACGTTGCATTCACCTGGAAAGCCTCCACCGACTACCTCAGAGACGTCGTTCACGATCGACCGGATTGGTACCTCGCGCACCCGGCGATGCTGGACTGGGTCTGGATGAAGGAGCGCGCGCGTGATCAACTCGTCCACCGGGTGGACGGCCGGTCCTTCATCGCCGGTGTGACCCTGGGAGTGGCCGCAACGGCCGCGATCCGGCGGTGGGCGGCGTGATTGGGTGTAGATATAGAGGATGACGTCGCTCAATGAACTGTTCGCCCTCGACCCGCTGCTCAACGAGGAAGAGAAAGATATCCGAGCCACGGCGCGGGAGTTCGCGAACCGGCATCTCCGCCCCCACGTCGCTGAGTGGTACGAGGCGGGCACCCTTCCCGCGCGAGAGGTGGCGAAAGAGTTCGGGAAGCTCGGCATGCTCGGGATGCACCTGCACGGTTACGGGTGCGCGGGCGTATCTGCGACCGCGTACGGCCTGGTCTGCCACGAAATTGAGGCTGCTGACGCGGGCCTGCGCAGCCTCATGTCGGTGCAGGGTTCGCTCGCGATGTACTCGATCTATGCCTATGGCTCTGAAGATCAGAAACAGCAATGGCTCCCAGACATGGCGCGCGGCGAGAAGCTCGGCTGCTTCGGGCTCACCGAACCGGACTTCGGGTCGAATCCTGGCGGCATGCGCACCCGTGCCCGTAGAGATGGTGACGATTGGCTCCTCAACGGGTCGAAGATGTGGATCACAAATGGCACGCTCGCCGACGTCGCGGTCGTGTGGGCACGCACGGAAGATGGCATACGTGGGTTCCTCGTCCCCACGGATTCGAAGGGCTTTGAAGCTCGCGAGATGAAGCACAAGCTGTCGTTGCGCGCCTCTGTGACGGCGGAACTTTCGTTCGACGATGTGCGACTGCCCCACGATGCTGTCCTACCCGACTCGAAGGGTCTCAAGTCACCTCTCGGCTGCCTCTCCGAGGCGCGGTTCGGGATTGTTTTCGGCTCGATGGGTTCCGCACGAGACTGCCTGGAAACGGCGATCGATTACGCGAAGTCACGCGAAGTATTCGACAAGCCGCTGGCCGCGTATCAGCTTACCCAGGCGAAGCTCGCTGACGGTGCGCTTGAATACGGGAAAGGAATGCTGCTGGCCCTGCATCTGGGCCGGCTGAAGGACGCCGGGAAGATCACCTCCGAACAGGTCAGCATCGGCAAGCTGAACAATGTACGCGAGGCCCTGGAGATTGCGCGTACCTGCAGGACGATTTTGGGCGCCAATGGCATCACGCTGGAGTACCCGGTGATGCGTCACGCCTCGAACCTCGAGACTGTCCTCACATACGAGGGAACGTCCGAGATTCACCAGCTCGTGGTCGGGCAAGCCCTGACGGGCGAGAACGCCTTCCGCTGATTCGCGCGACGTTTAGGGCGAGAGCTAGCCCAGCGACCATCGTGCGGAAACGTTCACCTCTACCTCCACTTCTCCGGGCTCAATAGGAACGAGCCCGTCGAACTGGGCTTCCTGCGCTCGGACGGATGGTGGCGGCGCCGAAAGTTCTTCCGAAATGCTGACGATGTCACCCAGATTGCGATCCGCGAGATCCGCATAGTGTTCAGCGCGGGTCCGCGCGTCCACGAAAGCACGTTCACGCGCGGCTTCGAGGAGGGCCTCGTTGTCTTCGAGCGAGAACTGCACGCCGTGTATGCGCGCGTCGTCACCGGCTGCTCCAGTAGCTGCTTGCAGGACTGCGCCAGCTGAATCGAGTTCACGGATCTTGATCTCTAGCTGGTTGCTGACCACATAGCCGCGAATCTGTGGTGGCTCGCCTGGCTCCGGCCTGTCGTAGCCCGGGGTGATCGAGAACGTACTCGTCTGCGTGTCCTCTGGCTCCACCCCGGCACCGCGTACCGCATCGATGACGCTTTGCGCAGCGGCGTTCGCATCGTCGAGTGCCTCCTGGACCGTGGAGCGTTCGACTTCGACTCCCACTGTCGCGCGCAGCGTGTCCGGCTGGCCCGTCACTCTTCCCGAACCCACCACCGAGACACCTCGTGGCGAGTCTTCCCCACCGCCGTCAGCAGTGGATCCCGCGCCGCATGCCGCAAGCGGCAGCGTCAGAAGTGACATGAAGGCCGTGAAGACCATTGCACCCCAGCGTCTTTGCTGCATGTGTTCCTCCTCAGCACGCTCAGCTGTCTACTGACAGTACGCGCACGATGCCCTCATGCGGGGCATTCAATGGTGGTGGCTCCCCGACGGTGAACCCGGTGGCTGACCTTCGTCAACAACGACGAACTGGCCCATCATCCCCTCGTCCTCATGCCACAACAGGTGGCAGTGGTACATGTAGGGCACGTCGGGGTCAGCGTAATTGCTGAACCGCATGATTAGTCGGTGTTCCTTATGCGGCTCGAGCAGGATGGTGTCTTTCCATCCGCGCAAATGCGGTCCGGGTGGCTCGCCATCGATATCGAGCACGTGAAACTGCACGTCATGGATGTGGAAGTTGTGCGGGTATCCGTCGGCCGCGGATACAGTCCAGATTTCGGTCGATCCGGCGGTGACGACCTCGTCGATGCGGCTCATGTCCATTTCGCTGCCGTTGATTGATCTGTTGGATAGCCGCATTGGCCGTTGACGGACAGCGTCGGATGCCCGCAGCCAATCGATGTCCGACAACTCGGCAGGCAAGGCGGGGCTGGGTGACAGCCTGTCCGCCGCACGGATTTGCAGGATGTCGAAGCTATCCGAAAGTCCTGATCCCGCACCAAGCAGATATCCGGGTGTGGGGTGGGATTGCAGATTCACTTCCTCGCCTGGTGTCAGCTCGACCACGATCTCTGCACGCTCACCAGGCGACAGGGTGAGCTGGCGCGTGGAGTTAGGGGCTTCCATCAGTCCGCCATCAGTCGCGATCTGTGCGAACTCTCGCTCGTCCTCGAACGCGAACGTGAGGATCCGCGCTGTTGATGCGTTGAGCAGACGGAGCCGTACCTTCTCCGTCGTGGCGTCTAGGTATGCCCCTTCAATCCCATTGGCGAGTATCGATTCACCTAGGGTTCCGACCGCCGACGAGTGGTCGAACACTAACTCGCCAGTCTCAGTGAAGCGCTTGTCTTGCACGATGAGTGGAATGTCATCAATGCCGTACTCGGACGGGAGGTGTTGAGTGGGCTCGTCGATCAGGAACAGTCCGGCCAGACCTCGATACACGTGCTTTTCCGTGGCCTCGTGTGGGTGCGGGTGATACCAGAGGGTGGCCGGCGGCTGATTGATCTCCCATTCGGGCTGCCATGTGCCACCTGGCTGAACCTCTTGGTGGGGTCCCCCGTCCATGGCGGCCGGAAGGTGCATACCGTGCCAGTGCACCGAGGTTGCTTCGCCGAGTTCGTTAGTCACATTCACCCGCACGCGTTCACCGGGTGCGGCGCGCAGCGTCGGACCTAGGTAGTCACCGTTGAAACCCCATGTCGGCGTCGTCATGCCATTGACGAGCTGAGAGCTGCCTTCTCGCGCCGTCAGCGTGAATTCGCGGCGTCCCTGATCGTCAACCGTGCCTTCTTGCAGCGGCGGGATCGGGAGTGGGCGATCAAAGCTCACCCGGCCTGTGTAGTCCGTTCCTGCGAAGATGCCGCAGCCGCTAAGAGTGAAGAGCACCGCGAGAATCAGGGGACCGATGCGCTTCATTGTGGCGCTTCCCGCGTGACGACGTGTGCAATTGCCGCCACCACGACGAACCAGATCATGTGGGTGGATGCCATCGATACCACGGCGATCGGGAAGACCCAGAGGCCAGGTGAGCCGCCGCCGATACCGATGAGTGGGCCCACAATAAGACCTGCTGTCGCGACTACCGTCACGTAGCAAGCACCCGCGAGAATCACCGTCAAGAATGGCCGCGGGGGTCGCACGTAGGCAACCAGGGCCAGCCAGATAACCGACACTCCGGCAAGAATGGCGAAATGGCGGGCGCCGGGATGCATCTCGCCGAACAGCCCTAGAGCGTGAGTAACCGGTTCGAGCAGCGCCAGCGAGCCGAGTCCTATGATGAAGGGCCAGGCGAGCCGGGCCCGGCCGTGGTGGCGCCGGTATTCTTGCGTTTCGTATGTCATGCGTATGACGCTACGAATTGCAGCTTCGACGCGAATCCGCTGTGATGCGGCACTTTAGTGTCGACGCTGTGCGTGGTGATTGTCGCCTCTGAACGTATGCGGCACCCTGATGCACCCTGACAGAATCGGTGTCATGTCTCCGGGTCTGCAGGAGCTGCGAGCATACCCACGCGCCGCGCTCGTCACGGACGCTCTGTTGGGTGTCGCGGTGACGCTCGTGGTGGTCCTCGCCATCTCGATGGATCTCGGCGGCGCACGCGGCCCTGATCCCTTCGCATACGCGTTCGCGCTTGGATTCGGGGCGCTGATGATGATGCGCCGTACGCGGCCTGTTCTCGTATTACTCTTCACGTCGTTCGGCATCTGCGTGTACTACGCGCTGGAATTCCCGCCAATCGGCCTCGCTGTGCCGGTAGGTGCCGCCCTCTACGCTGCCGCTGATGCGGGACGGATACGGTGGGCTGCTGGCACCCTGATCGCACTGCTCGCCGTGTCTTCGTACTTCCGGCTGATCGATGGTGAGGATCCCGGCTACTTGTTCGGGTACGAGTTCGCGTCATCTGCGGGGCTGATGGCGGCGGCCGTGGCACTCGGGTGGAGCGTGCGGACAGGCCGGCTCTTGAGGAACCGCCAGGAACAGCTTGATCTGCTCGCGGAGCAGGAACGTGAGTACGAGGCGGCGTCCCGCGTGCAGCAGGAGCGCCTGCGGATTGCTCGCGAACTTCATGATGCCGTCGGCCACACGGTGTCTGTGATCTCGCTGCATAGTGACGTCGCGCGCGAAGCGCTTGGGCGTGACGACTCTGTCGTGGCAGATTCGCTGCGGCATATCCGGGAAGCAGCTGGAAACACGATGCGTGAGTTACGTTCGGCGGTGAAGGTTCTGCGCGACCCTGACGAGAGTCCGGGCAAGACTTCCCTTGAATCGCTGGCAACTGCAGTACGGCGCGCGGGCATTGATGTCACTGTTGAGCGCGACGGTGGGGAAACTAGTGACGCCACAGAAAGCGTGATGTATCGGATCGTGCAGGAAGCGCTGACGAATGTGATTCGGCATTCGCACGCGAGTCGCATCGCAATCTCGCTGCGCCATCAGCAGGGTGAGCTAGCTCTTCGCGTCGCCGACAACGGTCGCGGCTGCCCTGACGTGAGGTTTGGTCATGGCCTCACAGGCATGCGGGAACGCGCCGAGAGCATTGGCGGCACACTTGCCGTGGCAAGCGGCCCGGAGGGATTCGTTGTGGAAGCTCAGCTACCTGCGCAGGGGGCTACATGATCCGTGTATTGCTGGTTGACGACCAGGAGTTGGTACGCACTGGTTTGCGCGCACTTCTCGAGCGTGACGGCGATATCGAGGTCGTGGGTGAAGCGTCCAACGGACGGAGCGGTGTGTCTGCGGCCGGGGTGCACAGGCCGGATGTCGTACTCATGGACCTCCGGATGCCCGTGCTGGACGGGGTTTCGGCGACGCGCGAAGTTACGGCGAATCCCGCGCTGAGTTCCTGCCGGGTCGTTGCGCTGACAACGTTCGATGATGAGGAGCTGATCCTCGATGTGATCCGGGCGGGCGCGTCTGGGTTTCTGCTGAAGGACATTTCACCAGAAGAACTGCGCGCCGGAGTACGAACTGTGGCCGGAGGCAATGCCCTGCTCTCCCCTGCGGTGACCGCAACGGTGCTGAGGCAGCTGGCCCGTTCAACAGCGCGGTCGCCCAGCAGTGACACGCTCAAACATCTGACTGGCCGCGAAACGGAGGTCCTCGCGGCTGTGGGTCGCGGCCTCAATAACGAGGAAATCGGCGCGGCATTGTTCATCTCACCCGCGACGGCCCGCACCTATGTGAGTCGTTTGCTGAGCAAACTGGGAGCCCGTGATCGTGCGCAACTCGTTGTCATCGCGTTCGAAAGTGGCCTGTATAACTGACACTTACATACCCTAGGGGGTATAGTTCTCGATAATGCCTTCACTCGTCGCGACCAAGGAGCACCATGGCAACGGCCGCCGCCATTACCATCATCGGACTGGTTATCGGCGTGCTCCTCGGTCTCCTCGGAGGCGGGGGCGCGATTCTCGCAGTGCCCGCTCTCGTGTACATCATTGGGCTGCCAGTGACACAGGCCATTCCCATGTCGCTCATTGTGGTGGCTGCAGCTGCGACGACGGGAGCGTATCCCCGCTTCCGCAAGAAGCTCATCAACTGGCGGCTCGCGGCCATCTTCGCTGCCGCAGGCATGCCAGCGGCAGCGCTGGGCACCGTCGTCGGCCGAGCAGTGCCGCAGGACATACTATTAGCCGGTTTCGCCGTCGTCATGATCGCGGCGGGTATCCGTATGCTGCGCAAACCTGACCATGTGGGGACGGCATGCACAGTGGTCGACTCCCGCACCGGCGTCGCTAAAGTCAATTGGCGCCGATGCTCGAGCCGGTCGATCCCAGCGGGCATCGGCGTGGGTTTCGTGACCGGCATGTTTGGCGTAGGCGGCGGATTTCTCGTCATCCCCGCGCTGGTTCTTCTGCTTGGGATCACCATGCCCGTTGCCGTGGGAACGTCGCTAGTAGTCATCGCCGCGAACTCCGCAGCGGGCCTCCTCGGGTATATCGGCAGCGTCTCACTCGATCTGAAGATCACCGCGCTCTTCACGGCGGCCGCCATCGTAGGCTCACTCGTGGCGGGCCGCTTCAGCACCAAAATCAGCGCCCAGCGTCTTCAGCGATGGTTCGCCTACCTCGTTTTCGTCATCGCCTTCGGTATCAGCGCGGAACTGATAGTCCGCACCATCCTCGAAGCCACGTAATCAGGATTCCGGTACGAGCCCGTGCTGCTCAGCCTGATCGAAGTCATCATCAATAAGAACAATTTCACGCTCATCGCGATCAAGAATCGAAGCAGTGATCGATGCGCGATAACCCGATTCGCAATGCACCCAGATCTCCCCCTCGGGCACTTCATCACGCCGTGACAGCACCTCATGGATCGGGATGTTGAGTGCACCAGGGATCGCCGACGCATTGTGCTCATCCTTGCGCCGCGCATCGAGCACAACAATCTCACGAACGTCCTTCTCGCGAGCGAGGTCAGCAAAGGTCGCGACACGGTAAGACCGCACGTCGCTGGCCGTGAGCGCGAGGTCCGCGAGATGCTCGTGTGTGCTCACGGCAGCGCCGGTGACATTGTCGATACCGATTCGTGCGAGGTCGCGGCGGGCGTCAAGCACCTGCTCGGACGTACCGCCGATAAGCGTGATCGGCGCCCCCCACTGGTACAGCCAGCCCAGATAGGTGACAAACGACGTCGAAAGTTCAAACCCCATCGTGCCGGCGAGATGTCCCGCCGCGAACGCACGGCGCTGACGCAGGTCAACAACCCACTCACCGTCATCGATGCGCTGCCGCAAGGTAGCCGCGTCGACCGGTTCAGGAGCGCGCAGGTCTACAGGCTCTGGTCCCTGGCTGTTGATGACCCCCATGTGCGCGTAGTAGGCGGGATAGTCACTCAGGCCCGCCAAGAGATCGTCGACGTAAGTTTGCTCATCGTGCGTGAGAGCAGGGTTCGCTTGCAGTTCCTCGCCAATGGTGGAGGATTCGTTCCCCGATGATTGCGTCGCCGAACAAAAGCTGCCGAAACCGTGCGTTGGATAGACCTCGACATTCGGCGGGAGTTCTTCCGCGAGCTTGCGTACCGAGTGAAACTGCTTGTGCGATAGGTCCGTAGTGTGCTCCGGCCCAAGGAGATCCGTACGCCCCGTCGTGCCATACAGCATGGAGCCACCCGTGAAGACGGCTTTCGGTTCACCCGCCTCGTCGAGCAGGACGTAGCTGAGGTGGTGGTGGGTATGCCCCGGGGTGTGCATCGCCCGGAAGCGCATTGCTCCCACCTTCAGCACCTCTCCGTCGGAGATTGCCCGGTGCCGGAATTCAACGTCGTCCATTTCCGAAAGAACATACTGAGCGCCAGTGACCCGCGAGAGCTCGAGGCCACCGGTGACGTAGTCGTTGTGGATATGTGTTTCGAAGACGTGCGTGATCGCGACACCGCGCTCGCCTGCCGCCGCCAGTGCGCGGTCAACGTCACGCTGGGGGTCGATCACGGCCGCGACCGCGCCGTCATCGATCAGGTAGGAGCGATCTCCCAGACTCGAGGTTTCGATGGTCGTGATGTGCATCTTCGGCCTCCTGCTGTGGACTTCAGCTCTCTAGCGACTATACACCCGGGGGTATTGAAAACTCAGGCGGGAACCCGCTGCTTACTCACAGGTCGTACCCAACTTCGAGTTCGTTTACACGCCGCTGAGCACCGTGGCCATCCCGTCTATCCTGTCGATTGTGAGTCCAACACCTCCGCAGGAGCCATGAGCGCAAGCCCCGATCAGGAGCGGTGGAATCGGCGGTATTCGCTGCAGGCACCCTCCTTTAGGGTTTCGCCCCTCGTCAGCCAGTTGCGCGCCATTGACCCGCCTGACGGACCGGTGCTCGAAATCGCATGTGGCACTTCAGGCTCTGCACTCGAGTTCGCCCGCGAAGGGCGCCGGGTTGTCGCTGTCGATGTTTCTGATGTCGCACTCAATCAACTTGCGGACGAAGCTGCGCGGCTCGGAGTCACTGACCTAATAGACCTCGTCGAAGCGGACGCCGCCGCCCACCCCTTCACGCCTCGGCACTTCGCGATTGTCCTCGCGACGTTCTTCTGGGACGCCGCCGCATTTGAGCACGCATGCAACGCTGTCACCCCAGACGGCGTGCTCGGCTGGCAAGCGCTAGCTTCGCCTGTGGCGGGATCACGGTGGAGAATTCCGCATGGCCACCTCAGCGCCGCCCTGCCGGGCGATTTTGGCGCGGTGCGCGAGTTCGAAGGCGGCGCCGGGCCCCATGCCTGGACGTGCCTCATCGCCCGGAGGTTCGGATGATCAGGTGTGACAACCGACACACCTCATTGACCTCAAGTTAACTTGAAGTTCTACGTTTGATCTCGTCGGAAGGAACAGACGACAGCTTCTTTCATCGACACGTCGATGTGCGGCCGCATCAATCGACCCACGTGCTACCGAGCCTCACACACAAGGAGCAGCCATGAGTCAAAGCACGCTGGTACGAGAACCCGCAACCACCCCTCATCCCCTTCGGACTACCGGACGCTGGGCCCTCAGCATTCTCTTCGGCGCCCTTTTTGCTTACTCGGGTGCGGTGAAGTTGGCCGGTGATCCAGAACAAGTCGAAGGGTTCGAAGAACTCGGATGGGGCCAATGGTTCCGCTACTTCATCGGTGCCGCCGAGGTCGCGGGTGGAATCGGCCTCCTGATACCGGCACTTGCCGCACTCGCGGCGGCGGGCCTGGCAATCATCATGACAGGTGCCACTTTCGTCCACCTCCTCGACGAACACCCGGCCTACCTGGCGCTAATACCGGCGGTGCTGGGCGTGGTCCTCGTACTGATGGTCCGCGCGAATTGGCACCGCACCCCAAGTGCTATTCGCCGGGCACTCAGACGCTGATCTGCCGCATACAGAGTTGGGGAGTTCCGCCTCTTCTACCAGGCGCGGAACTCCCGCAATTCGCGCATGACTTCAAGTTCACTTGAAGTCAGAGGCTATTCTGGATCATGTGGCTAGACACGAGCATCTGCTGACGATCGGAGAGCTCTCGGAGCGGTCTGGTGTCGCGGCGTCGGCATTGCGCTACTACGAATCGCTCGGACTCATCCGTTCCGAGCGGACTTCTGGCAACCAGCGGAGATACGCACGCTCCACTCTTCGCCGCGTGGCGTTTGTCCGGACTGCGCAGCAGGTCGGCCTCGATCTCACAGAGATAGGCGACGCCCTCGCGGAACTCCCATGCGAACGTACGCCGACACGCGCAGACTGGACCCGTCTCTCGCGGCACTGGCGTAAACGCCTCGACGAGCAAATCCGCCAGATCGAGCGGCTCCGCGACCGCCTCGATGGCTGTATCGGCTGCGGCTGCCTCAGCCTGCAGCGGTGCCGTTTGTTCAACCCGGGCGACGAACTCGCCGCCGAAGGCCCCGGAGCTGTGCGCCTGATTAGGGACTGAGGGCTGCAGGTCCAAGTACACACAGATCCGCCACAGATACTGCGGATTTCCTCACGATGTTTCCTAAGGAAATCTCGGGTATCTGTAGCGGATTCTGCGAGCGTAAAGGTCAGGCACGGCCCGAGCTGTAGAACACGAGCAGATCGTGGCGTGTGATCACGCCAATTGGCTTCCCATCCTCGACCACCATCAACGCATCCGTGTCCGCGAGCGCCTTCTGGGCGTCCTCGACGGTTTCACCTGTACCGATCAGCGGCAGTGCGTCGCTCATCACCTTGCTGACTGGATCCGCAAGGTGTGCCCGGCCCTCGAAAACTGCGCCAAGGAGGTCCCGCTCGTTGATGCTGCCCCGCACCTCCCCCGCCATAATTGGCGGTTCGGCACCTACAACAGGCATCTGGGAGACGTCGTACTCACGCATGATCTCGATCGCGTCGCGCAAAGTCTCTTGCGGGTGCGTGTGAACGAGGTCAGGCAGCTTGCCGGACTTGCCACGCAGCACGTCACCGACAGTCGAAGCCGCGGTCGAGCCGTCGAGCCTGGTCCGCAGAAACCCATACGAGGACATCCACGCGTCGTTGAAGATCTTCGACATGTAGCCGCGGCCACCATCGGGCAAGAGGACCACAACAACGGCGTCTGGGCCATCGCGGCGTGCCACCTCGAGCGCACCGACGACGGCCATGCCGCAGGAGCCACCCACTAGCAGTCCGTCTTCCCGTGCTAGCCGGCGCGTCATCTCAAAGGAGTCGGCATCCGATACCGCAATGATTTCGTCGGGAATCGCAGGATCGTAGGCACTCGGCCAAAAGTCTTCCCCGACGCCTTCTACAAGGTACGGCCGGCCGCTGCCCCCCGAATACACAGAGCCTTCTGGGTCCACGCCGATGATCTTCACCGCGCCGTTGGACACCTCTTTGAGGTAGCGACCCGTACCCGTGATCGTTCCGCCCGTACCGACCCCGGCAACGAAATGCGTGACCTTGCCTTCGGTATCCCGCCAGATTTCGGGACCCGTCGTTTCATAGTGGCTATCCGGGCCGTTCAAATTCGAGTACTGGTCCGGCTTCCAACCGCCAGGAATCTCATCAGTCAGCCGGTCCGAAACGCTGTAGTAGCTATCCGGGTGGTCCGGCGGCACCGCGGTGGGACAGACCACAACCTCAGCGCCATAGGCACGCAGAACATTGCGCTTGTCCTCGCTGACCTTGTCAGGGCAGACAAAGACACATTTGTAGCCGCGCTGCTGCGCGACCAGGGCGAGCCCCACTCCCGTGTTGCCCGAGGTGGGCTCCACGATAGTGCCGCCCGGCTTCAACTTGCCCTCTTTTTCCGCCGCTTCCACCATCTTCAGGGCGATGCGGTCCTTAGAGCTGCCGCCAGGATTGAGGTATTCAATCTTCGCAGCGACGATGCCGGGGATACCATCGGCCACTGAGTTCAGCTTCACCAGCGGCGTGTTGCCGATGAGGTCGACCACGTGTTCTGCAATGCGCATACCTCCATCGTTCCAGATGTTGCGCGACATGTACGCATCGCGGTCCAACACCGCCCACTCCGGAGGCGCGAGGACCAGGACAGCGGTATAAATTTGGGTGGGCTAGGCGCCTAGTTTGCAACCGTGAAAGGGAGGTGAGGGTGTGGCTGGACCTCACCCGCTACTGCCTTCGCGGGCCAGGCGTTCCGATACGCGAGGACATGTGGCCGCCCGGGCAGCCGCGGCAGCCGTCATCGGCGCCACCTCAGCGGGCGCGGCAAGCTGGGCGACCTACAATTTCCTCGCCGCACAGGCTCGCACCGCCCGCGGACGTATCGGCAAACTGCCGCCCTTCCCTCCAGAAGCTGACGGCGTCTACCACCCAGATGGCGGACGGCCCGAGCGCTGGAGCCAGACCCGCAACGCGGATATTCACCTGATGATCTTCGGAGACTCCACCGCAGCAGGGCTAGGCGCGACCTTCGCGGACGAGACTCCTGGCGTACGCCTCGCCCGCGGTCTCGCAGAGGAATCCGGCAAGCGCGTGCGGCTGAGCACCAAAGCGATCAGCGGCGCAACCTCCAAAGGCTTGAAGGGGCAGGTCGACGCGGCGCTCATTGCGGGCAGCCCGCCAGATGCCGCCGTGATCCTTGTCGGAGCCAATGATGTGACCGCGCGCCAATCCGTACGAAGGGCTGCCGGCCGCCTCCGGGAGGCGGTGCGGCGCCTGAAGGAACATGGTGTGATCGTGGTAGTAGGGACCTGCCCCGATTTCGGCATCGTCAGTGAGATCCCGCAGCCTCTACGATTCGTGATTCGCCGCTGGGGCCTGCGCCTCGCTCGCGCGCAGTCTGATGTCACGCGACTGGAGGGCGGGCACGCGGTCCCGCTCGCAGACCTGCTGACGCCCGAGTTCCTCGATGCCCCCGACCGCCTGTTTTCGTCCGACCGCTTCCATCCGTCGCCTGCCGGCTATGAGCTCGCCGCGGAGAACCTCCTGCCCGTGCTTTGCACCGCACTCGGCGTGTGGAAGGGCGGCCCACTCGAGGAGCTGCCCGAGGTATCAGTCGCAGCTGAAGCCCGCCGGCCGACAGTTCGGCTATGGAATGCGGTCAACCGCTTGTGGTTCCAGCACCTAAATCCCCCACAGCTGGCCACGCCGGCGCAGCCCGCCCCGAGTCCGTTCGGCGACGATCCCGCCGCGAGACTGACGCGTGTTGCCCAGGAGCACCGCAGACACAAGAAGTCGCCATTCCCCGACTAACGGGTGCTGCACACCCCCAGAAGTTGGCAGAATTGTGTGATGGACACGGATGACGATGTTGATGAGATGGGCATCGAAACGCTCCGCGCTGAAGTTCGCCGGCTGCGCGCGGGAATCCGCGAACACCGCGATAGCACTGCACATGCCCTCTGCTGGCATCATCCGCAGCTCTGGGGGCTGCTTCCTGAAGAGACCAGACCCGAACTCGAGGTTCCAGAGTGGCCGCAATTCATGCGGGGATGCATCGCCTACCGGGCTTCACTCGACCGCGAACTGCCTGACACCCCACGGACCGCACGGGAATTCGGCGGCTGACAGCGGCGGAAAAATTTCGCGGCGCAGCAATTGATCCCCGACTAGGCTTGTACGAGGCACTATCCAGATTCCGCTAGTTGGTGAACAGAGGAGTTCTCATGCCTGAGGCCGTCATCGTCGCTGCCGCCCGGTCCCCAATTGGGCGCGCAATGAAGGGCTCGCTCAAAGAGATCAGGCCCGACGATCTCGCTACCCAAATGGTCGGCGCTGCGCTCGCCAAGGTTCCCGAACTCGATCCCACGGAGATCGACGACCTCATCCTCGGCTGCGGACTCCCTGGTGGCCAGCAGGGCTTCAACATGGCCCGCAAGGTCGCCGTCATGCTGGGGCATGACTTCTTGCCGGGCACGACAATTACTCGCTACTGCGCATCGTCGGTGCAAACCACCAGGATGGCGCTGCACGCTATCAAGGCGGGCGAGGGTGACGTCTTCATTTCCGCCGGAGTGGAGAGCGTATCGAGCTTCATCCATGGCAACTCTGATTCATTGCCCAACACGAAGAACCCGCTGTTCGCTGAGGCTGAGGAGCGAACCGCCGTCACCGCCCAGGGCGGTGTCACCTGGCACGATCCTCGCGAAGACGGGCTGCTTCCCGATGCCTACATCGCCATGGGACAGACCGCGGAGAACGTCGCGCAGCTGACCGGCATTTCCCGGGAAGAGCAAGACCGCTGGGGCGTACGGTCACAGAACCGCGCTGAAGCTGCGATCAATTCGGGTTTCTTCGAGCGAGAAATCACCCCAGTCACGCTTCCTGACGGCTCCAAGGTCACCACGGACGACGGGCCACGCCCCGGAACCACTTACGAGGGCATCAGCCAGCTGAAACCCGTTTTCCGGCCTGATGGGACCGTCACCGCGGGCAACGCGTGCCCGCTCAACGATGGTGCCGCCGCCCTCGTCATCATGAGCGACACCAAGGCACAAACGCTCGGACTGACACCGCTTGCCCGGATTGTCGCCACCGGGGTGTCTGGCCTGTCGCCTGAGATCATGGGGCTCGGCCCCATCGAGTCCACTAAGCGTGCGCTCGCCACGGCAGGGATGGCGCTCTCCGACATCGATCTCGTCGAAATCAACGAAGCGTTCGCCGTGCAGGTCCTCGGTTCGGCCCGGGAACTCGGGATCGACGAAGAAAAACTCAACGTTTCCGGTGGCGCTATCGCACTCGGCCATCCATTCGGCATGACGGGCGCTCGCATCACCACCACGCTGATCAACAACCTGCAGACTCACGACAAGCAGTTCGGCCTCGAAACCATGTGCGTGGGTGGCGGGCAGGGCATGGCGATCATCCTCGAGCGCCTGAGCTAACGCCCCGGCGCGGAGTACGATCTTTCTAGATGGCCGGGCGGATGACGCCCCACCATCATCGTGTTCACCGTGAAAGGTAGGACCTGATGGCTGGGGTTAATCTGCGTCCATTTGGTGGCGGTTATTCGCGGGCTGTGCTCGGAATAGTGACCGTCGCATTTCTGATGCTTGCCGGATGCGGAAGCGAGCCGGAGTCCGATGGCAACGCCGGCTCGACAACGCAGAGCCGTCTCGACGGGGTCCGGCCCGCGACTGTCCGGATCGTCGCTGAAGGTACGTTCGTCGACCCTGAGGTCGGTTTGCAGCTCAATGCCGCTGGCAGCGGATCCGGCTTCATCATCGACCCCAGCGGCATCGTCGTCACCAACAATCACGTCGTCACTGGCGCCGCGCTGCTGCGCGTGTACATCGACGGTGAGGACCAGCCGCGCAACGCCCGCGTCCTCGGCTACTCCGAGTGCTCCGACCTTGCCGTCATCGATGTGGAAGGCGAGGGTTTCCCTTCCCTCGACTGGCATGACGGAGAGGCCAACGTCGGACTCGACGTGTACACCGCCGGATACCCGTTGGGTGATCCCGAATTCACACTGACCCGCGGGATCATTTCCAAAGCACGGGCCGACGGCAACACCGATTGGGCTTCCGTCGATTCCGTCATCGAGCACGACGCGACGATCAACCCCGGGAATTCCGGCGGACCGCTGGTCACTGCAGACGGAAAGGTCGTTGGTGTGAACTACGCGGGCAACCATGACACCCGCCAGTATTTCGCCATCAGCCCGTCGGAGGCGAGGCCGCTGATCGACCGGCTCCGTTCAGGTGAAAATGTCACCTCCATCGGCATCAACGGTCAGGCTGTGACGGACGGCGCGGGCCTCAATGGTGTGTGGGTTGCTGCTGTCGCGTCAGGGTCGGTCGCAGCGGAGGCAGGCATTGAACCGGGTGACATCATCACCCACCTCGAGCGGCTTGAACTCGCGACTGACGGCACGATGGCCGACTTCTGTGACATTCTGCGCAGCCGCTCCGCCGACGACGTAATGGCGATCGAGGTCGTCAGATTCGCGAACGACGAAGTCCTGGCGGGACAGCTCGGTGGGAGTCCGCTCGAACAGAAGTTCTCTTTCGCGGACGAACTCGCCGACGAAGTCAGTACAGGTTCCGCGGCGCCGTACGAGAGCTTTGTGACGATCGCCGACGAGTCCGGTGCTATTACCGTCGAGGTGCCCGCTGAATGGTCGGACGTCGATGGGACCCCGTTCTCCCGGGACGGTGCGCAATTCATCGATGTTCGGGCTTCGAGCGATCTCGAGTCGTTCACCAACAGCTGGGACACTCCGGGAGTGATCGTCACAGCGTCAGCCGACCTTGCGAGTTCCTACGACGAAACGTCCTACCTGGATCGTCTGTCTGAGAATTTCGACCAGGTGTGCAACTATGCGGGACGTTTCGACTACTCCGATCCCCTCTACGCGGGCATGTACGACATGTTCGACGAGTGCGGCGGCACCGGCGCGGTGTACATCATCGTGAGCGTGATGCCCGAAGACCGCAGCGCCGTCATCGGTGTGCAGATCCAGATCAACGACGAGCGGGATTTCGAGGCATTGGACCACGTTCTCGCATCATTTGTTCTGCACTAGTTTTTCCCACAACGGCAACGCCTACGCGGCCCCGCAGTCCGCGCGTTGCAGCCTGCTCGCAGCCGCCTTGTCCGCGATCACGGTGACATTCTCGTGCAACTGCAGCACTGAAGCTGGACAGTCCGATGTGATGGGGCCGTGCAGCGCGGCTGCCAAAGCCTCCGCCTTCGCTGCGCCTGTGGCGATGAGCAGGAGATGCCGGGCTTCCCGGATCGTCCCAAGCCCCTGCGTGATGCAGCGGCGCGGCACGTCGTCAATTGATTCGAAGAACCGGGCATTGTCGGTGCGCGTCTGCTCCGCGAGGAGGCCGACATGTGTTCGGGAGTCAAGGTGTTCGCCCGGCTCGTTGAAGCCGATATGCCCATTGCTGCCGATACCGAGCACCTGTATGTCGACCCCTCCTGCGCTCCTGATCGCGGCCTCATAGCGGGCAGCCTCCTGCTCGGGATCTGTTGCCTGACCGGCCGGAGACTGGACTGCTGTGTCAGCGAGGTCGACGTGCGAGACGAATTCGGAACGGATCACCGAGTAATACGACTCGGGATGACTGCGCGCGAGCCCCACGTATTCGTCGAGCAGGAAGGCGCGCGAGCGAGCGAAGCTCAGGCCTTCTTCGCGATGCCGGCGAATGAGCTCCCGGTACGTGGGCACCGGTGTGGAGCCGGTCGCGAGCCCTAAGGTGACTGGGCCGGACCGGATGTAGCTTTCAAGCACATCGGCCGCTGAGACGGCGACGTGAGCGACGTGGGCTTCAATTCTTATTTCCATGAAGGGCTCTCCGTTATGGGTGGCTGGGAGCGGGGAGTGGGCCACCGGAGATCGTCCGGGTCCCGATTTCCTGACCCCTGAACCACACGCTGCGCGGTTCGAGGTGATCATCCAAAGCGACGATATTGGCGGGGTATCGAGCAGCGATACTTCCAGCGTAAGCGCCAATGAGCCGGGCTGGGGTGACGGTCGCGGCCTGCACTGCGCTGAGGAGGTCAACACCAGCGGCAACGGTGTGTTTGAGGATGTCGATCATGCTTGCCGTCCCCCCGGCAATTGGAAGCTTGCCATCCGCGCCGCAATGCTCGGCCTCACGCAGCCGCGCGACTCCCCCGTCGACCCTGACGTCGAGCGCGCCGAGCATGTAGTCACCGTCAGCCATACCGGCTGCGGCCATCGCGTCCGTGACGAGTGCAATCTGACTGGGGCCCACCAGATCGAACACCATGCGCACCGTGTCGGGTGCGAGGTGTACCCCATCGGCGATGAGTTCAACGACCATGTCACCAGCGGCCGCGGCGCTCAGGCACGCAGCAACCGGCCCTGGTTCGCGATGCAGCAGCGGAGGCATCGCATTGAACAGGTGGGTGGCGCACCACATCCCTGGGGAGCTGAGCATCGCCGCGCGGGTGGTCGCGGCGTCCGCTGAGGTGTGACCGAGGCAAGGCACCGCATCGTGGCTGCGCAGTAGGTGGGTCAGCTGGCGGAAGTTGGCGGTTTCAGGGGCGAGGGTCTGGCTGCGCACCACTCCCTCACCGGCATCAAGCACGCGACTCAGCAGGGCAGGATCCCCGGGAACGATCGCCGCTGGGTCCTGCGCCCCGCATTTCGCGGCGGACAGGAATGGCCCTTCCAGGTGGATTCCGGCGAGATCTCCGGCGTGGACGAGCGGAGCCAAGTTCTGGACCTGACTCTCCAGCACCTCCCCCGGTGCGGAGACAAGACTTGCGAGCTGCGTCGTCGTACCGCGCGCCCGGTGGTACCGCACCGCTGTGCGAGCGGCAGTTGGGTCGCCCGTGAATCCGGCGCCGCCGCCACCATGGCAGTGCACATCGACGAAACCGGGAATGAGCGTGGCACCCGTCTCCGTCGCTTGGCCAGCGAAGTCCCGGGTATGCCCAACCCACGTGATGGTGTCGCCTTCGAACTCGACGACACCATCGCCGATGATCTCTGTGCCGGTGATGATCCGGCCGCGCAGCGCCGTCATGCCAGACCGTCTTGCGCGAGACCCAGTTCGGCTAGTAGCGCGGCGGGAACCAGATCCCGTACCGCATTGCGCGCCTCCGTCGCCGTACGCGCCTTCCGTGCTGCTTCTGCAGTCTGTTGGCACTGCGCAAAAGTCACCCCCAGCAGGGCAGTGCGGACACCGGCAATAGCGCGCGGGGCCATCGACAGGCTCGAGACGCCGAGTCCCGCGAAGACGAGGGCCAGTAGCGGGTCGGCGGCGGCTTCGCCACATACACCTACCGGCTTGCCCTCAGATGCGTTCACTGTCAGGGCCACCAGGTCGAGCAGCGCTGGCTGCCACGGGTCGAGGAGCGGTGCGACCGCACCAAGCATGCGGTCCGCGGCGAGGGTGTACTGCGTCAGATCATTCGTCCCGATGCTGACGAAATCAGCTTCGCTGAGGATGTCGCCAGCCCGGAGAGCCGCGGACGGCACCTCGATCATTGCCCCGCACGTGCGAATTCCGTAACCACGAGCGAGCGCAGTGAACTCCGCGACCTCGTCGAAAGTAGCAACCATTGGCGCCATCACCCAGAGGTCAGCGTTCGATTCCGCACCTGCCGCAGCCAGCGCCTTCAGCTGGTTCTCGAGCAGTTCTGGGAACCGCACCCGAGTCCGCAGGCCGCGGACCCCGAGCGCCGGGTTCTCATCTGCTCCGAGCGGCAGGAACGGGAGCGGCTTGTCGGCGCCCGCATCGAGCGTTCGCGCGACGACTTTCTTGCCAGCAAACGGCGCGAGAACCGCGGTGTACAGGGCTTTCTGCTCATCGAACGTGGGAGCTGTCGATCGGTCGAGGAAAGCGAACTCAGTTCTGAACAGCCCCACTCCTTCCGCGTCAGCCTCGAGTGCGGCGACTCCGTCAGCGGGTCCGGCGATGTTCGCGAGCAATCCAACCGGGTGCCCGTCCTGGGTGCATCCCGAGCCAGAGGTGACGAGCGCTGCGGCGCTTGCGGCGAGAGCACGCTGACGCTGCTCAGCAGACGGGTTCACGTAGACCACTCCGGACGCTCCGTTGACGAGCACCTCCGCACCGTCGTCGAGTTCGCTAGCCCCGCGAGCAGCGACGACGGCTGGTATGCCGAGTGCCCGCGCAAGGATCGCGGTGTGGCTGGTGGGCCCGCCTTCCTCCGTCACGATCGCGACGACGTCGCTGCCCCCGAGAGTCGCGGTGTCCGCTGGTGTGAGGTCTTTCGCCACAAGGACGTAAGGATGGCCCGGTTGCGGAACTCCCGGCACTGCCACACCTTTGATGAGCGCGACCACGTGGTCACGCACGCCTCGAAGATCGGCGGCGCGTTCCGCCATATATCCACCGAGTTTTTCGAGCATCTCCGCGAACTCTGCGGCCGCCAGCGTCACGGAATGACCGGCAGGCATGCCCGCCTTCACGTGTTTCTCCGCGGACGCGTGCAGGGCGCTGTCGCCAGCTATCTGTGCCGCGACGTTGAGAACGTCACGTGCCTCACCGTCCCTGACGTTCGCCTCGGCCTTGAGCGCCTCCGCCGCCTTGGTGAAGCCTTCCCGGAGCACCGCAAGCTGAGCCGCAGTGTCCGATGCGGGGCCCCTGTCCGAGTCTTGCGGGCTGGTGGTGATCGGCGGTGCAAGGCGGAGGACGGGTGCGACCGCGCTCCCGGGGCTTACTCCGATTCCGGTAAACATGTGGCAGGGTCCAATCAGGAATCGAGATCGGTGCTGAGCAGGGCGGCGAGTGAATCGAGTGCCTCCGCGGCGCCGCTGCAGTCATCCGTGGAAAGAATGACGGCCTGCTGGTGCCCGGCACCGAGTGTCATGACAGCGAGCAGGCTGGTGGCGTCAACTGGCTTACCGCCTTCGACAGCGATGGTGACGGGGCGCCCCGTGTCCGCAGCGGCTCGGGTGAACTGTGCTGCGGGACGCGCGTGGAGGCCGACGGTGGATCCGATGACTGCGGTGCGTGTGATCATTTCGGGTGCTTTCCTTTGGTGTGGGCTTACTTGGTGGCGGAGGAGTCGGCCGTGGCGCCGTTTGAGGCACCGTTTTCGTCGTCCCGGCCTGGGGTGCGGAGGTTCCACTTGCGGATCGCAAACCGGAACATCACGTAGTAGATGACCGCGTACATCAAGCCGATCGGTATAAGCAGCCAGGGCGTGGTGGCCTTACCCCAGTTGAGGACGAAGTCGAAGAGGCCCGCGGAGAATGTGAAGCCGTCGCGTATCTCGAGGGCGTTGACGAGCGCGTGGGACGTTCCGGTGAGGAACGCGTGCATCAGGTACAGGGGCCACGCGATGAACATGAAGGAGTATTCGAGCGGTTCGGTGATGCCGGTGAGGAACGCGGTGAGCCCGGTGGAGAGCATGATGCCGCCGACAACCTTCTTCTGCTTCGGGCGTGCTTCATGCCAGATTGCCAGGGCCGCTGCGGGGAGTGCGAACATCATGATCGGGAAGAAGCCGGTCATGAAGATGCCCGCGTGTGGGTCTCCGGCGAAGAATCGGGGCAGGTCGCCGCGGACTCCGTCGTATTCACCGACGATGAACCAGACCACGGAGTTGACGACATGGTGCAGTCCGAGCGGGATCAGCAGCCGGTTGATCATGCCGTAGACGCCGCCGCCGATGACGCTGTTCTCGTTGACTGTCTCACCAACCCAGGTGAGCCCGTTGTTGAACAGTGGATAGATGAGCGCCATGAGGACACCAACCAGCATCATGACGACTGCGGTAATGATCGGCACCAGTCGGCGTCCGGAGAAGAACCCGAGGTAGTCAGGCAATGTCTTCCGGTAGAAGCGCTGCCACAAGATCGCGGCGAGCAAGCCGGTGACGATACCGGCGAGCACACCGTAGTTGATCATCAGCTGGCCGCCGCCAGGCTCGGTCTGGCCGTCGAGCACGACCGGCGAGAGGGCCTCAAACACCCCCATAAGGACCATGTAGCCGACCACCGCGGCCAGTGCCGTAGATCCGTCTGCCTTCTTGGCCCACCCGATCGCGATGCCCACCGCGAAAATCAGACCAAGATTGGAAAATAGCGCACCACCAGCGGCGGAGATGACGCTCGCTGGGATCTCAAGTGCGGAGAATCGTCCTAGAAGATCGTCCTGGCCGAGGCGCAGGAGCAAACCAGCGGCCGGCAGCGCGGCGATCGGCAGCATGAGGCTGCGGCCGATGCGCTGGAGTCCGGCGAGAGCCCGGTTTTGTTTGGGCGCCGTCTCCGCGCCTTGCGTTGTTGCGGTCATGAGAAACCTCAGTTGGGGTGTCGGGTGGAAACTAAAATTGTGGTCTTGCCCACTCTGGTTGCGACAGGTACTGTCTGGTTATGACCAGTTGTTGATGACTTCAGAATGAGCAATCGCCTCATCAGTTGTCAATAGGTTGGTCAGAATTTAAGTGATCTGAGCCATACAGAACAGGGAGTGACCATGTCCAAGGCTGAAAGCATCCTCACCGCGCTCGGCGGCGCCACCAACATCGTCGAAATCGAAGCGTGTATCACCCGGCTTCGCACCGAAGTCAACGACGCGAGCCTGGTCGATGACAGTGCGCTGAAAGCGGCAGGCGCGCACGGCGTAGTGAAAGCAGGAACCATCGTGCAGGTAGTCGTCGGCCCCGAAGCCGAGAACCTTGCCGAAGACATCGACGACCTTTTGTGAGCTGACATGGACATCATCAGCCCCCTGCCTGGACAAGTCGTTCCCCTTGGCGACGTGACCGACCCCGTTTTCGCACAGCAACTCGTCGGCTCAGGCGCTGCGGTCAAACCTCAGCGCACAGGTGAGAAGCTCACCGCCGTGGCGCCCGTCAGCGGGACCATCGCAAAGCTCCACCCACACGCATACGTCATCGTCACGGATGAGGGCGTCGGCGTCCTCGTCCACATCGGCATTGATACCGTGCAGCTCAAAGGGGAAGGCTTCACCCTCCTCGCTGCCGAGAAAAGCCGCGTCTCTGTCGGCGACCCCATCGTCACATTCGAGCCGGAAGCCATCATCGCGGCTGGCTACGACGACATCTGCCCAGTCGTTGTCCTCGACAGCAAGCCCGACACCGCGTCAATCGTGGCGCATAATGTCTCCGGCGGCGACGTACTCCTCCGCTGGGGGTGACTCAACGCAAATAGTGTCGATCTACGTTCCGGAAACGGTAGGTAGATCGACACTATTTCAGCGAGACGTCAGTCCATAGAAGCGGTGGCGCCGCCCCACAGATTGATTCCCGCATCGACGGCGTGCGCCTCGATGCCTGCGATCTCTTCGTCGCTGAACTCGAGATTCTGCACCGACGCGAGACTGTCCTCGAGCTGCTCGACACTTGAGGCACCAATCAGCGCTGAGGTCACTGAATAGTCCTGCTTGCGGAGAACCCACGAGATCGCGAGCTGAGCCAAGGATTGCCCTCGAGAAGCCGCGATCTCGTTGAGTGCCCGCACGTACTCGAGGTTTCCTTCGGAAAGCATGCTTTCAGACAAACTCTTGCCTGCAGCCGCTCGAGAGCCGGCAGGCACCCCGCCCAGATACCGGTCAGTGAGCAGGCCCTGCGCCAAGGGCGAGAAAGCAATCACCCCGAGGCCTTCGTCGTGCGCCGTTTCGAGCAAAGACGGATCACCCTGCTCTACCCAGCGGTTAAGCATGGAATACGACGGCTGGTGGATCAGCAGCGGCGTCCCCAGGTCACGCATGATGTCAGCGGCTCTCCGCGTCAGCGACGGACTGTACGACGAGATACCCGCGTAGAGTGCTTTTCCGGACCGCACTGCCTGGTCCAGCGCACCCATGGTTTCTTCGAGGGGCGTTTCCGGGTCGGGCCGGTGACTATAAAAGATGTCCACATAGTCCAGCCCCATGCGCCTGAGTGACTGGTTCAGCGACGCCAGCAGGTACTTCCGTGACCCGCCGAACCCATACGGTCCCGGCCACATATCCCAGCCCGCTTTGGTGGAGATGATCAACTCGTCCCGATACGGGCCGAAGTCCTCAGCGAGGACCCGGCCGAAGTTGATCTCCGCCGACCCGTACGGCGGGCCGTAATTGTTGGCCAGGTCAAAATGGGTGACCCCCAGATCGAATGCCCGGCGCAGGATCGCACGCTGCGCCTCCAGCGGCTTATCGTCACCGAAGTTATGCCACAGGCCCAGCGAGATCGCAGGCAGTTTCAGCCCACTGCGACCGCACGCTCGGTATGGCATTGGCCCGTAACGCTGCCCGGAAGCTTCGTACACCACGGCAAAGGTCCTTCCAGTCGTCGGTCCAGTTTGCGCTAGCGCACCTGTCCAGTATTAGACCCGCCTTGCGGGGACGTCTCATCCAGGCTCATCTGGAGCTGGTAGCGGTCTCCCCGATACGTCGAGATGGCGCGCTCGATCGGCAATTTCTCGCTGTAGGAAACCCGGTCGAAAACCAGGACCGGATCACCCTCGGTGATCTGAAGGTGGCGCGCCAGGTCAGCGGGGCACGCACGTGCTGCGACTGACTGTTCAGCCCTGTTGATCGGCACGCCATATTTGCTGTCGAACTGCTCGTACAGCGACGCTGTGAGATCTGCGGCCAACAGCTCTGGCAGATAGTTCGGGTTGTACCAGCCGTCGTCCACACTGATGGGCTGCTCGTTTGCCAGCCGCAACCGGACGACGTGAAATGCTCTTTCACCCGGCCGCAGTCGCAGCGTCTCGGCGGCCTCAAGCGGAGGGACAGCCTGCTCGGCGCTCAGCACTCTCGTTGACGGCTGGGCACCAGCGCGGCGCATGTCCTCGTGGAACGAGGCTAAGTGCAGATGCGACCGAACCGTCCTGCGGGCCACGAACGTACCCTTGCCGGGCACCCGCTCGAGGACCCCGTCCGCCACGAGTTGCCCAACGGCCTCGCGGACAGTGATGCGACTGACGCCATATTCGTCGACCAGCTTGCGTTCACTGGGCAGCATGTCGCCAGGCCCCAGCGACGTTCGGCAGAGATCGTGAAGGATGGCGCGTAGCTGCTCGTGTTTCGGGATGGGCCCGTCAGAGAGAACCTGTTGCACCGCACGGCCTGGCAGGGCTTGGTTCTCGGACACAGTCATACCTCTCACACATTCATCGTGGGCGGGCAGCCTTAGTATAAGTGGTCATTGCTGGTTATGACCAGCTATGTCGGCGGATCGTGAAGGATTTTCCCTCCTGAAGAGGGAGAATCTTTCACGATTTAGCCACCCACGTATGCCGAAGGCCCCCGGGACGTGTCCACCGGGGGCCTTCGGTCAAGCCAGGATCATTCCTGGTTGAAGTAGCTGAGCAGACGCAGGATCTCGATGTAGAGCCAGACCAGGGTGATAGTCAGGCCGAGTGCGACGCCCCAGGCTGCACGCTCAGGAGCGCCCTGCCGAATCATCTCATCCGCTGCGTCGAAGTCGATCAGGAAGCTGAAGGCTGCCAGGCCGATAACGAAGAGCGAGAAGATGATCGCCAGCGGCCCACCGTCACGGAGACCGAAGCCGCCTTCCATGAAGAAGCTCGCGACCAGGTTGCCGATCATGAGCACCAGCGCACCAAAGATGCCGGCGACGATCATGCGCGTCATACGCGGCGTAACGCGGATAGCACCCGTCTTGTACACGACGAGCATGCCGAAGAACACACCGAATGTGCCCAGAACCGCCTGGCCGATCAGTGCGCCCGCCGAGATGCCGGTCACCATGACGTTGCCGAACAACCACGACAGGCCACCAACAAACAAGCCCTGCGCGGCCGCGTAACTGAGCACGATGGCCGGGTTGTCCATCTTCTTGCCGAAGACGGCGACCAGCACGAGGACCAAACCGACGATCATGCCGCCGAACACGAGAATCGGAGCAAGACCCGGGTTCGTGTTAGTCAAGTAGTAGGAGAGAATCGCGGTGACAGTCAGCACCCCAAGGGTGGTGCCGGTCTTGGTGACGACATCGTCAACCGTCATCGCCCGTTCAGGCGCCGAAGGCGTGTACTGCGGCGCAGTCTGCTGGCCGTACTGATAGGCGGCCTGCGAAGCGCCTGCCGCCCCGCTGCCGAATGTTGCGTAACCCCCGGGGCCTTTCGGCAGGTTTTTGAACACCGGGTTGCTGCTGGTGCGCACCGTGGACGTCCCTTCCATTCTCTGCTGGGCTTCTGCACGTTGAACCGGTCCAGTGCCCGCTGGTGTCTCCCGTTTCTGCATCGTCAACGAACATGCCTGCCTGTGAGTTCCCCGTTTTCACGGGGCACCTGGGCCGGTCGCTGATCGCAGGTATCGACGACTGGAACTTTACCTGCTCTTTGACCCTGGTGTCTGTGTGGCGAGGCACACCGCGATGACGCCCTGGTGACTTCTTGGCATCATCAGCGGATCGGGAACTCGTGAAAAATGTGAAAAGCTCTGTTCGAGTAGACCAGTGGGAGCGCGGTCGATTCGCCCTGAGTCACGTCAAGCACTTCAGCGGCGACAATTGACGAGTTGCCCACATCAAGGTGCCCGAGTTGGCGGCAGCGGATCTGCGCCTTAGTTTCCAGCAAGAACGGCTCACCCGTCGGAAGGTAATCCCAGGCCATGTCGTCGCCGAACCGGACACTCCCCGGCGTCGCGAATGTCCTGGCTAACTTCAGGTCTCCGGCGTCAAGCAAGTGCACGACGACCGTGTCCGCGCTCCGCACGATCTGCGCGGACGACGTCAGCGTGGAAATGGTAAAGGACAGCGCAGGCGGATCGAGACTCACCGAGGCTACTGAGGAAGACAGGATGCCTGCCGGACCGTTAGGTCCGGCAGCCGAGATAATCGCAAGCCCGGCCGGGTGGCGGCGGAAAGCATTACGGAACAGGTCACTCACCGACGGCGACGGCTGCGCCTCGTGACCTACTGACATCGTCCGTGTCCTTTCCGTTGCTGTCACTGCCCCATCGACCATAGAGCGAGCATGGTTGATTGTCTGCCGCAGGTATACCCTCGCGGGAGTTCAAGTATCCGCAGCACGACGAAATGAGGATCAGACACAGTGGCCGACGGGGACCGGAAGTACAGCCTGAAGCTGAAGCTGTGGGTTGCCTTTGGAGTCGCTGTGCTGGCGCTCACAACGGCTTTCGCTGTCATGTGGTCGCAGCGGGACCGGGGTATACCGGAGAGCCTCGCCCACGTGTATTGCGAGGAGACGGTGCAGTCACTGGTCGACATACCGGGCGACGCACGGTTCAAAGGAATTACCGCATCACAGAATGACGCGCTTGACTGGCAGATCGAGGGACAGGTCAACGGCGAGAATGCCGACGGCGAAGACGTCGACTTCACTTACCACTGCGACATCAGCGGCGATGCTGACGGGCTCATGCAGAGCATCACCGTCGACATCGATGGCGAGCGGTCGATGGAACACCCGTAGACACGCAGCCTGCGTGTCAGCTAGCCGGTCAGCGTCCGCTGGATCTCATCGGGTGACAGCTCTCCATTCTTCTGGGCGATCATCCACACATGCCCGAACGGATCCGCGAGGCGCCCGGCACGTTCACCGTAGAACTGGTCGCGGACAGGGAAGATCACGGTTGCGCCGTGCTCCATCATTCTGTCAGCCACAGCATTCGCATCGTCGGTGTAGAGCGCAAGGATCACAGGGGTGCCATTGACGTTATCGGGCGACGGATCGGTACCATCCGCATCTTTCACAGCCACCGTGACACCGCCAATCACGACCTCTGAATGGACGATCCTGCCGTCGTTATCGGTGTAGCGGCACCGTTCCTCGGCACCAAGGGCATTGACATAGAAACCAATAGCCGCCGCTCCATCGGACACCACCAGCCTGGGATAAACAGTCTCAATCTTCGCCATATCCCCATGGTCCTTGCAACGACTGCGCTACGGCTTGGAAAATCTGGAACTATTCGCCATAACACCGCGGTTCCGGTGGCTCACGTAAACTTGTGCGCACGCGCATTCGGGGGAAGTGAGTGATAGATGAGTGAAAGTCCTGACCACGACCTGCTTCTCAGCGATGACGAGCGCCTGCACGCGCTGAATGTCCTGAGCGAACACTACGCAGCCGGCAGACTGAACGTCGATGAGTTTTACGAGCAGTCCAATACAGTCGCTTCGGCACGCACGCTTGATGGGCTCCGTGAGAGCTTCCGCGGACTTCCTGGTGGGGTGCCTCTCGAAAGCGTTGGCGGGTTCATCAGGAAGATCCAGGAGCCGGAACGACTGCCCGCACCGAAACAGGACAGTGACGCAGCGAAGGGTTTCCTCACAGCTGAGCGCCGAGTCGGAAATTGCCTCACTGAAACGTCGGGGCAACCTAGTCGAGTCACTTGACTGGGTAATCATTGGCGTCACACTCGTGACATTCCTGATCCTCCAGTTTGTTCTGGACTTTAATTATGCGTGGATTGTCTGGCCCTCGTTGATCTTCACTCTCAGCATTCCGCGGATGATTCTCAACTACAGCGACAGCGACGAAGAGGTGTACGAGGAACTCAAGGAAGCTGACGCCAAGGAACGCAAGAAACGGCTCAAGAAAGCCGCCGCGCGAATTCAGGAGCTCGAGCGCCGGAATTCACGCACCGACGAGTGAAAACAGGCAGGCACCACGACGGGTGGTTGATCCCAGCGCAGTTCATGATCTCGACGCTACGGACGTCAGGGTGTGCGCAAGCTGGCCGCTTATTGCGGGTTGACAAGGAGCGTTGAGAACGGTTTCTCCGGGCCGTGATGCGCCATGGCCCGGACGATGTCCGCGAAGGGCAGGGAACCGTTCGATGTGAGCGTGGAAGGGTCGCCGATTGTTTTGGCGGTGTCCCATGCTTCGGTGGCGGGGATGACGGGGGCGTCGTGTTCATCGAGGGCTGCGTCAATGGCGGCGAGTCCTGCGGTGTTGATTTTCTTCACGATCGTGTTTTGGGTTTGCTCGACCTGCATCGACAGGTAGTCGATGCGGTTGCGTCGGATCTGCTCGTCACTGATCGCGAACTTCCCTCCCCAGTCGCGGATTTCGGCGAGCCTGGTCTCGGGGGTTACGCCCTCTACTACGCGGTATTCCGTTGCGGGACATGCTGCACTGGACGCAATCACTGACACTGATTGCGCGTGAAGTGGGTGTGACGAGTGATTTGGTGGTGACGAGGCTTCAGCATTTGTCGGCGGTGGAACGGCATGGTCTGACACGGTGAATGCACCGGACGAAACTGGCGAGGATTATGACGATGATGCAGCGACAGGTGTGCAGCACATGAGTGAGGTGCGTGCGGGGAACGGGAAGCTTGTGACGCTCACCCTGCTCGGCGTGTTGATGGTTCTCGGGTTGATCGCTGGTCAGTGCAGCGGGTGGAGCGGCAGCAGTGGTGATGGGTCGGTGGCGGTTACCCGGTTCATGGCGGTGAGTATCTGTGAGGACGCGGTGAAGAACCGGTTGCGGGCTCCCGCGACAGCACAGTTCCCCGACCCGCTCGCGATCCCCGAATCCGGTAACAGGTGGCGGGTGCAGGGTGCGGTGGACGCGCAGAACGCGTTCGGGGCGCTCGTGCGATCCGACTATGAATGCCACGCGTGGCTTGACGCGGACGGTGACACGGTGCGCGGCCGGGTTGTTTCGATGGTGCAACGATGACAGTAAGACAGGTCGACGATGAGCGGTGACGTGATGACGGACTATTCGGGGTTCGCCCGCACCAGTGGGGCTCTGCTTGTCGCGGTGGGTGTCGCGGTGACCGTGGCGTGTGGTGGTGAAGACCTGGAACGCACCCCCGAAATGGCGTTTTGTGAACGGATTTACGGTATCGACGAGCACGGCAGCAACCCGATGACGGACGGGTTAGCGGCGATCGCGGATCACTTGGAAGCCGGGGGCACACCCTCAACGAGGGTTCAGGCGAAAGCGCAAACAGCGGCGGACCAGTTGGCGGACGCGGCGGTCATGCCTGGCGCGGTGGATGCGCGGGGAGCTTTACGGTTCGTGCGCAGCCCATTGACAATGATCGCGGGTGGTGACCCGGTTTCTCGTGAGGTGGCGATGGAAGCGGTGGAAGCAGCGCGCGGTTTGCATGTGTGGTGTGAACGCGCCGCGGTGGACTGGGCTGGGACGGTGCTGGAGAAATGAGGGATCATGCCTCGACCGCCGTTGCCGGTGGGGTCGTGGGGGGGAAATCAGCGCGAAAGAAACACCACCAGGGCCAGGGGTATTCATTGCGCTCGCACGGTTCCGTGGCTTCGACGGCTCCACCACACGAGTGCGGGCCACCGGACGGTCAGCGACCGCCGCGAAAACACGGCTGCGGAAACGGCTCGCCGACATGCAGCAATCCACCACCACAGGCACAGTGACCAGCGGCACCCGCGTCCACCAGTTAGGTGAGGTGTGGCTGAGTGACCTGAAAAGGGAAGGGCTGGTGCGGCCACAAACATTGGACACGTATCGGCGGGCGTTCGAAGGCCGCATCATCCCCGGCCTAGGGATGCTGCTGTTGAGGGAAGTCACCACGGGGAAGGTACACCGGTTTCTGCATTCCCCTCACACCTGGCAGCGCCGCTGACGCGCACAAGGTGCTGAAGCAGATGATGGACTTCGCGGCGCGGATGGATGCGATCCCGGTATCACCGGTGGTGGGAGCGAAACCCCCCAAACCAGCGCGTGGCCCGGTGCAGCGCTGACGGTGGAACAACTGTCGGAGCTGTTGCAGCGGGTGCAGTGGTGGCAGCAGGGTGTGATTGACGATGAGGGCCACCCGCGGAGCACTCCGAGGATGGGGCCGGGTGTGCAGGCACCGGATTTGCTGGATGTGCTGGATTTGTGTCTCGCTACTGGGGCGCGCACGTCGGAGGTTTTCGCGTTGCAGTGGCAGGACATTCGGGAGGAAGAGGGCCGGATGTTGTGCAGCCTGAACGGCACTTTGGTGTATGCGCGCGGCGCGGGATTGCACCGGCAGGGGTACACGAAAACGGGGGCGGCGGGTGCCCGGTCGGTGTGGCTGCCGATGTGGGCGCAGGCCACTGTGGAGCGCATGTCAAAGGACCGGGGTTGCCGCACGGAGTTGTTGTTCCCGTCGGGGACGGGTGGCTACCGGTATCCGAATAATGTGCGGCGGCAGTGGCGTGTGGCGCGGCATGCTGCGGGCGCGCCGTATGACGAGGATGGGGTGGGGCGGTTTGATTGGGTGGAGTTTCGGACGTTGCGGCGCACGGTGGCGACGCTGATCAAGAATCACGGCAGCCTTGAGGATGCTGCCGTGCAGTTGGTCACACGTCGACGAAGGTGACGGCGAAGCATTATGTGGCGGTGGCGGAGCGGGTGGCACCAGATTTGACGGGCATTCTGGGGTTGTTGAAGCCTGACCAGCGGTTTCGTTTGAGTCCAGTTAAAGTCCTTTTGGACGATATTGAGTGAATCACATTGTTGTGGTTGTGCTGGTAGATGGTGCCCCCGGTGGGACTCGAACCCACACTGTGACGGTTTTAAGCCGTCTGCCTCTGCCGATTGGGCTACGGGGGCGTATGTCAGTCTTTAGCCAGCGCGTACGCGATCCCGTCGAGGATGTCATGTTCGCTGACGACGAGCTCATCGATGTCGGTGACAGCTGACAATTCCTCGGCGAGCACGCGTGTAATGATCGCACCTCCCCCAATGACGTCTGCACGGCCAGGGTGCATCGGGCCGAGAGACATGCGGCGCGCACGAGTCATGTGAACGAGATCGTCACACACTTCTAGCAGTCGCGGGAACGGGACTCGAGACAGGTGGATCTTCTCCGAGTCGTACGCAGACATGTCGTGGGCAAGTGCGGAAAGCGTCGTCATTGTGCCGGCCACGCCAACCCAAGTGTGAGCAGGCGCGAGTGGGACAGCGCTGAATGCGTCGCGGAGAATACTGCGCGCGATGTGCGTGGCCTCCCGGACTTCGTCATCAGTCGGCGGATCGTGGTGCAGGCACCGTTCTGTCAGGCGAACGCAGCCGACGTTCACAGACCGTGCCGCGATCATGCTGTCCGAACCATAAACGACTTCAGTGGAGCCACCACCGAGGTCGACCACAACGAACGGCCCCTCGGCAGGGTCGAGGTCAGCTACCGCGCCGATGAACGACAGTTCAGCTTCCTCGTCACCGGAAATCACTTCTGCCTCTGAACCCGCGATGACAGGGTCAAGAATTTCCCGCGTCATCGCGAAGAATGCGTCTCGATTGCTCGCGTCACGAGTCGCCGAGGTAGCAACCATGCGAAGCCGCGTAGCGCCAGAGTCAGCGATAAGACGCGCATAGTCCTGCAATCCACGTCGGGTCCGTGCGAGCGCATCGACATGGAACTCTCCGGTCGCGTCTACACCTTGGCCAAGGCGCACAACCACCATTCGGCGATCGACGTCGGTGAGTTTCTGCGACCCGTCGGAGCCCTCCTCGACATCGGCGATGAGGAGGCGCAACGAGTTGGTGCCACAATCGATTGCGGCGACACGTGTCATTGCTCGCTGTCCTCCATGCTCGTCGTGACGCCTGGCCAATTGGCCGGGAGTATTGAGCCGACCAGCTTTCTGTCTTCCTGGGCGATCATAACGATGGCTTGATCACCGACGGGATTCACGCCGGGTCCGCGGGCAAGCGAGTGGGCGATCAGCACGTGCAGACACTTGACTCGGTCCGGCATACCGCCACCCGAGAATTCGGTGCCCAGGGACTCGATAGAGTCACGCTCACGCAGGTAGTCCTCGTGCGCGGACTCGTAGCCCGCAGCGAGCTCCAGGTCAGCGCTGAGACTCTCCGTCATGTCTTTCATGACTCCCGCCGACTCCAGCCTGCTCGCGGCGGCAGTCAGCACTGGATGCGTCAAGTAGTACAAGGTGGGGAACGGAGTTCCGTCCGGAAGCCGTGGCGCGGTCTTCACAACGCCTGGCTCCCCGTTAGGACACCTGTAAGCGATCGCGAGAACTCCGCGCGGAGTCCGGCCAAGTTGTTCCCCCACCGCGGCGAGATCGTCCGCGGACACATCGTGCTGAACCACTACGGTCCGGCCTCCGGTTCAATTGGGGCGATCGGGAGGTTCATTTCACGCTGAGGTCCCTGATCGCGTGGTACCGACAATTCACCCCACAGTTGCGTGTACCAGGGGTCGGCGCTGCCAGGACGGGCCACTTCATCCTCCTGCGCCGAACGCGGATCATCCTCAAACTGGACTTTGTACGCGGTCTCACCAGGGAAGACGAGGCCAAGACGCTCCCGCGCCTCAGCCCGAATATAGGCAGGGTCGGCCTGAAGTTCCTTCTGCTGTTTCAGTTCCTCCACCTCTGCGTACACAACTTCATACTCAGCGGAGATGCGTCGTGCCTCCCCGAGTTGAGCGAAGTAGGTGCGCAGCGGCATCACCAGAGTGAGCACGAGGGCACCGGCCACGAGAACCAGAATGAACGTCCGTCGCGTCGACCAGCCCATATCGGCGGCTCCGCCGGAGGGCCGAACAAGCTTCGAACCCGCTGGCGACCGCATCGCTTTCGTCCCCACCGCCTTGATCCGCGCGGCGCCTTTCACCTGGGTGGGATCGGACTTTAAGGACCGTGACCGCGAAGGCTGCGCAGCAGCACGAGCCGACCGGGAATCCCGTGCATCAGACGATTGCCGGGGTTCCCTGCCAGCTGGGCTGCCTTTGGGGCGCCTGCCTCGCGGCCACGATTCAGCCATCAGCTACCTGTTGATTTCCATGAGAAGCGCGGGAACGCAGAGGCACCTGCGTAACGAGCGGCATCGCCCAGTGCTTCTTCGATGCGAAGCAGCTGGTTGTACTTCGCGACGCGCTCGCTGCGCGCAGGAGCACCTGTCTTGATCTGCCCACTGCCAACCGCCACGGCAAGGTCCGCGATCGTCGTGTCTTCGGTTTCACCCGAACGGTGGCTCATCATCGTCTTATAGCCGTTGCGGTGTGCAAGATCGACGGCGTCGAGCGTTTCGGTCAGCGTGCCGATCTGATTGACCTTCACGAGCAGTGCGTTCGCGATGTTCCGTTCAATACCCGTCTGCAGACGTTCCGGGTTGGTGACGAAAAGGTCGTCGCCGACAATCTGCAACTTGTCGCCCACCTGGCTGGTCAGGGTCGCCCAGCCGTCCCAGTCGTCCTCACTCAGCGGATCCTCAACAGACACCAGCGGGTACGCGGCAACAAGGTCACCGTAGAAGTCAGCCATCTCAGCAGCGGAACGTGTAGTCCCCTCGAAACGGTAACCGGACCCTTCCTCGTAGAACTCGGTGGCCGCGACATCGAGCGCAAGCGCGACATCCTTCCCGAGCGACAGGCCGGTCTTCCCGACAGCCTCGATGATCAGGTCGAGCGCTTCCTTTGTCCCTGCCACGTCTGGCGCGAAGCCGCCCTCATCGCCAAGGCCAGTAGCGAGCCCCTTGGCCTTCAGGACACCCTTGAGCGCGTGGTACACCTCGGCGCCCCAGCGCAGAGACTCCTTGAAGGTCGGCGCACCGATCGGCGCGATCATGAACTCCTGAACGTCGACACCCGTGTCAGCATGGGCACCACCGTTGAGGATGTTCATCATCGGTACAGGCAGAACATGCGAGTTCGGGCCGCCCACGTACCGGAACAGCTCAAGCCCGGACGACTCCGCGGCGGCGCGTGCCACAGCGAGCGAGACCCCGAGGATCGCGTTGGCACCCAGGCGGGACTTGTCTGGCGTTCCGTCGAGGTCAAGCATCGACTGATCGACGGTGCGCTGCTCGATCGCATCGAGACCAATCAGCGCAGGCGCGATTTCGTCGAGAACTCCGTTGACGGCACGCTGCACACCCTTACCCAGGTAGCGCTCACCGCCGTCACGAAGTTCCACCGCCTCATGCTCACCAGTGGATGCCCCGGAGGGAACGGCGGCGCGGGTAACCGTCCCATCGTCTAGTGCAACCTCCACCTCGACGGTGGGGTTGCCCCGGGAATCCAGAATCTCGCGTGCTCCGACCTGTTCAATGACGGCCACGAATTACTCCTTCGGCAAATGGCAAATACGTGCGGAGCTGTGTTCTCCGCAGTGGACAATCTTGCCAGGTTCGAGGGTAACCGGACCAGAGGCCTCTATGAATCAGGCACGCTCACGCGCCGCCCTTGGGTTCGCCATTGATTCCCAGCTTCGCGAGGAATGCCCAGATCTCGGCCGCCAGTTTCGCTAATACGTCCGGAACCATGTGGCCAGGAGCACGTTCCGACGCTGGCACTCGATCATCATCGAGCTCGTCGTCGTACTCAAACCCCTCGCCATATTGCTCAGCAAACTCTTTCAGAAGTTCGAGGTCTTCGTCGTCGATCTCGCCCTCTGGAATGTCACGCAGTGCTGCCTCGCCCCGAGCGTCGGGATGCTCCGGTGCAGGGTCAGCGTGCTCAGCTTCAGGATGCTCCGTCTCGTGAAGTTCGGGCTCGTGATGCTCGGCTTCAGGATGCTCCGGCTCGTGAAGTTCCGGCTCGTGAAGTTCCGGCTCGTGATGCTCGGCTTCGTGCGGTTCTCCCTCCTGCAGCTCCGAGTGGGCGAGTTCATGCCCGTCGCGGTGCTCTTCCGGCGGCAGTTCGCCCTCAGGCGGTGGCGGTGGCAGTTCACCCTCAGAAGCTGGGGGCAGTTCCCCCTCTGGGAGGGGCTCCGGGAGGGGCTCCGGTAGCGGTTCAGGCTCCGGAGGCGGCTCCGGTGCTGGCTCCGGAGCCGGGGCCGGCTCTGGCACGTGCACGTCTGCCGAGTATCGCCAGGCCGCGTCACGCACGTCCAGTAGATAGTCCTCTGACTGGTTGTAGGCGAGGATCGCCTTGCGCCATCCTTCGGGGCTTTCGAGATTGCCGCCTGCCGCGCAAAGGTAACGCGCAGCAGACATCACAGCGTCGTCGATGTTGTCGGGGTCGGCGTTTCCATTGCCATTTCCGTCTGTACCGAAGAGCTGCCAGGTTTCGGGGATGAACTGCATGGGACCCATGGCCCGGTCATGTTCGGGGTCGCCATCCAGTTCACCGTTGTCTGTGTCCGGGATGTCGGCAAGTCCAGGCCGGCCATCGAGCTTCACACCGCGGATCGGCGGCTCAACACGTCCGTCGTCCAGGATCGCCGCGCCTTCGTAGGTGCCGTGCCAGCTTTCGATGCCGCCGATACCTGCGAGGGTGGTCCAGCGGAGACCACATCCGGGCTGAGTTTCCTGCATGACGAGAGCCGCATGACCGTAGGCCTGCATTGCGGGACGGGGAATGCCGAGGGCGTCAGAGTGCGCCTGCGCCCAATCGGCGAGTAGATCGGAGGTACGTCCTGGGGCGTGGTAGTCGATCATCGGTACGCCGGTGCCCGGCGCTGGTGGCATTGCTTCGAGAACTGCTTCAGCGATGTCAGTGAGAGTCTCTGCTGATGCAGCTGCTGCACCCGCGAGGGGCAGCGATGCGGCTGCCATGGATGCGGCGACGGCTGTTGCTAGCCGTCGCGATGTGTGCGAACGAGCGCTGCGTCGAGATGGAGAAGTCACGCGGCCATCATTGCCATGGAGAACGTTGCGGTGCAGCCGCTTTCACCAACCCTCAAGCAGACTGTGCCGCGTCCGTGATCCCTTCGTACGCCCCCGGTGACCTCATGTAGCAGTATTGGAGCGTCCGGGCGCGGTTCCTTCCCAGGCTGCACGCCATTTTTCTGGCTCGGCAACGCTGCGTCCGATTTTCTTCTCGGTTGCGACGATTGTCTCGATGAGGTCAAGGACGGCCTCGCGCAGTGCAAGTTCGCTATTGCCTTGTGGCTGAAGCGAGACCTGTACCAGCGCTTCTGGGATCAAATCGGACGGAATTCCGGCTTCCGCGGCACGGCCGAGAACCTTCTCAGCGAGCGCGAGTGCGGGTTGCGCCAGTGGAATGCCTTCGGTGAGCGACTGCTTGGGTTTCTCGGCGGCCTTGCGCTCCTGCCAGCGCTGGTTTTGCTCTTCTGCGTTCATCGGCGCGTCGTCCGTGCCGAAGTGGGGCGGATTGCGATGCAGCAGTTTCGCGGTAAGTGCCGCTGCGACATCGTCGAGAGTGAACGGGTCATCAGGGTCGTCCTCAGCGATGCGTGCATGGAAGAGCACTTGCAGCAACATGTCGCCGAGTTCTTTGCGGAGCTCGTCACGATCCCCAGCCCTGACCGCGTCGAGCAGCTCGTATGTCTCCTCGAGAAGATAGCGTTGCAGCGACTCGTGAGTTTGTTCTCGTTCCCACGGTCCTCGAGTGCGGAGATCGTCCATCAGATCCACTGACTCCAGCAGTCTGGAGCCCGGAAAGCCGTCAGCAGCGATGAGCGTTTCGCCCGCCGCGAGCCTGGCGCTCACTTGCGGATGTGTCTCGCTCACCGCGACGAGCGTGTCAGCGGTGGAGACGACGTCGAGCAGATCGCGTATCGAAGCCGGAACGTCGGGAGTAGCTTCCACGGGGCCCGCAAGGTGCTGGACAGCTCGGAGCGGGACGACCTCGGGACGCCGTGGGTCAAGTAAGACGACGGTCATGGGCGGTCACCTCACGATCACCTGCGTCTCCCCTTTTGGCTTCCCATCCAGGGAGGTCAGGAAGTCCGCTACAAACTGGACGACGTCGTTGTCACGCACCCGAGGGTCAGCTGGGGTTCCCCTCCCGCTGCGAGGCAGCGGAAGCTGTATTTGCGACGTTGTGGGGCGGTACTGGGCCGATGGGTACAGTCTTTTGAGCCTGACCTGTTTCGAATCCGGAAGCGTCATCGGCGCCAGTCTGAGTTGTGTGCCCACTACCGTGACATCCGTGAGTCCGCGTTCGCGGCACATCAGGCGCAACCTGGCCACGGAGAGTAGTCGTTTGACCTCTTCCGGCAGCGGGCCATACCTGTCGAGCAATTCTTCTGTGGCGGCATCGAGTTCGTCATCGCCCTGCGCGGCTGCAATCTTGCGATAAGCCTCGAGCCGAAGGCGATCACTGGAGACGTAATCGGGCGGTATATGGGCATCGACTGGAAGGTCGATCTTGACTTCTTTCTTCTCCTCGGGCGCCTCGACCGGTCTGCCATCGGCCACTGCCTTGAATGCTTCGACAGCCTCGCCCACGAGTCGAATGTAGAGATCGAACCCGACCCCCGCGACGTGGCCGGACTGCTCGGCTCCGAGAACGTTTCCTGCACCACGGATCTCGAGGTCCTTCATCGCTACCGCCATCCCCGCACCAAGATCGGAGTTCTGCGAGATCGTCGCGAGCCTGTCGTACGCCGTCTCGGTCAGGACCCGGTTCGATGGATACAAGAAGTAGGCATAGCCGCGTTCTCTGCCGCGGCCCACGCGGCCGCGCAACTGATGAAGTTGCGAGAGACCGAGCGTGTCCGCGCGCTCCACGATCAGGGTGTTCGCGTTTGAGATGTCGAGCCCTGTCTCCACAATTGTGGTGCACACCAGGACGTCGAATTCGCGGTTCCAGAAGCCCTGAACAGTAGTCTCGAGTGCTTCTTCGTTCATCTGACCGTGCGCGACGACTACACGAGCCTCCGGCACGAGATCACGAATGTGTTTGGCTGCCTTCTCGATCGAGCTGACGCGGTTGTGAACGTAGAACACCTGGCCGTCGCGAAGGAGTTCCCGCCGGATGGCTGCACCAACCTGTTTGTCTTCGTGGGCCCCGACGTATGTGAGGACGGGCAGCCGCTCCTCAGGGGGTGTCAGGATCGTCGACATTTCCCTGATTCCCGCCAGCGACATTTCTAGCGTTCGCGGTATGGGGGTCGCGGACATCGTCAGCATGTCGACGTGCGAACGAAGCGCTTTGATGTGCTCCTTGTGCTCGACTCCGAATCGTTGCTCTTCATCGACAATCACCAGGCCGAGGTCTTTCCAGCGCACACCTGTCTGGAGCAGCCTGTGAGTGCCAATGACGACGTCCACCGTCCCATCCGCAAGCCCCGCGATGACCGCACGTGAGTCCGTGGGAGCGGTGAAGCGCGACAACTGCTTGATTTTTACGGGGAATCCCGCCATCCGCTGCGTGAACGTCTCTGTGTGCTGCTGCGCGAGCAACGTCGTCGGCACCAGAACTGCAACTTGCTTGTTGTCCTGAACCGCTTTGAAGGCTGCCCGTACAGCGATTTCGGTCTTACCGAAGCCAACGTCGCCGCAGACGACCCTGTCCATCGGGACGCCACGCTCCATGTCGCCCTTGACTTCTGAAATTGCGGTGAGCTGATCGTCCGTCTCCACAAACGCGAAAGCATCTTCGAGTTCGCTTTGCCACGGCGAATCCGGGCCGAATGCATGGCCCGGTGAGGCCTGCCGCTTCGCGTACAGCTGCACAAGCTCTGCCGCAATCTCACGGACCGCTTTGCGTGCCTTGCGTTTAGTGTTCTGCCAGTCGGAGCCGCCCATTTTCGACAGACCTGGCGCTTCGCCGCCGACATAGCGCGACAACTGGTCCAGGGACTCCATCGGAACGAACAGCCTGTCCCCCGGGTGCCCGCGCTTGCTCGCCGCGTATTCGATGACGAGGTATTCACGCCGCGCGCCGCTGACGGTCCGTTCCGCCATCTCCACGAACCGTCCGATGCCGTGCTGATCGTGCACAACAAGGTCACCCGCCTGCAAGGCAAGCGGGTCAACCTGGTTGCGCCGCTTCGATGCGAGCTTGCGTGCAGGCGTCGTGGTCGCCCGGTTTCCGGTCAGATCCGATTCGGTGAGCACGATGAGCTGAGCGTCCTCGAACACCACACCGCTGCTGAGCGTTGCACACAGCAGGTTCACCACGCCTTCGGACAGGGCTTTGCCCGGCTCGAGAAGAGCTGCAGGCACTTCCGCGTCAAGTAGCCGCTCCTTATAACGCTGTGCGGTACCGGCACCGGGGACGACGATCGCTGCACGGCCGCCCTGCGAGATATGCGCGCGGAGCATGGCGAAAGTGGTCGCGATCTCCTGCTCACTTCCCCGCATCGCGGGCGCAGCCTGGACCGGCAAGACCAGTTCGTCGTCGCTTCCACTGGCGAGCTGCGTCAGATCCCACCAGCCACGACCACCAGCGAGAGCCCTCTCACGCACAAAGGGCAGCGGCTTGAAGGCTGATGCCGAAAGGTCGAGCGTGCGCGAATCGATGGGGGCACCCCCACCGAAAGAGGCGGCAGCCCAGGAAGCCTCGAGGAACTCTGTGCCGGAACTGCGGAGGTCATCCGCCCTGGCGTTAGTTTTCTCGGGATCGCAGATAACGACAACGGTCCCCTGCGGGAGAAGCTCAGGCAGCAGCTCGAGCGGACCTTCCGTCAGAGCTGGGATCAGCGCCTCCATGCCCTCAACTGGAATTCCCGAGGACAGCTTGTCGAATAGTTCCACCAGCGAGTCGTTGCCCGCGTGGTCCGCGGCAAGTGCGGCGGCGCGTTCCCGCGCAGAGTCGGTCAACAAGAGTTCCCGGCACGGCGGCGCGATGACAACCTCGACCGCACCCCCGGAAAGTGACCTTTGGTCGGCAACGGAGAACTCGCGCAGTTCCGTGACCTCATCGCCCCAGAACTCGATGCGTATTGGGTGTTCAGCAGTGGGTGGGAAAATGTCCAGGATCCCGCCCCGCACCGCGTACTCGCCGCGCTTAGCGACCATATCGACGCGCTTGTAGGCGAACTCGGTGAGTTGAGCGAGTAGATCGTCGAAGCTGCGTTCCTCGCCTATTTTCAGCACAACCGGTGCGCGTTCACCGAGGCCGCGCGACATCGGCTGAATAACCGCGCGGACCGGCGCGACGATCACCTTGAGTGGCGCCCCGAAGGTGGCATCGTCCGGACGCGCAAGCCGCCGCAGCACTTGAAGCCGCTGACCGACGGTATCCGCCCCGGGCGACAGCCGCTCGTGCGGCAGCGTCTCCCATGAGGGAAACAATGCGACAGTGTCACCAAGGACGCCTTGAAGCTCACTCGTCAGGTCTTCAGCCTCGCGGCGATTGGCCGTGACAAGCAGCACTGGGGCGACGCTGGCCAGGGCAGCCGCGACGAAGGGACGCGCCCCCAGTGGTGCGACAAGTGTGCGCTCGGTTCGGCCAACTGCGTCACGCACCTGCTGCAATGCTGCATCGCCGAGAGCGAAATCGAAGAGCGCCGAGGACGCACCTTGCCGTGACTGCTGAGCGGACACTCCCCGAGCTCCTCACGCGATAGATCTACGAATCCCACCAGCCGGCCTGACTCACAATTGACCAGCGCGCACGATTCTATGACCGACCACCGACAATTCGCTCACCCACGAGGTCAGCGGCCTGCGAACTTGCGTCAGGTCAAGCCTCAGCAGAATCAGAACCGTGCAATCGTGGCTCCGGCTCAAGGTTCATCAGACCGTTCCAGCACAGGTTCACCAAATGCGCGGCGACGATTTCCTTCGGTGGGTTCCGCTCGTCGAGCCACCACTGAGCAGTGACCGACACCATGCCCACCAGCGCCTGCGCGTACAGCCCGGCCGACTCGGGCTGCAGCTCCCGCTTGCCGAAGTCCGACGCCAGCAGATGCGTAACCTGACCGATCGCGTCATTCAGCAGACTCGAGTATGTGCCTGAACTTGCGCCCACTGGCGAGTCGCGAACGAGAATCCGGAAACCATCCGTGCATTCTTCGATGTAGGTCAGGAGCGCGAGCGCCACCTGCTCCACCCGCACCCGCGAACGATGCGAGGACAACGAGGACGTGATCCGGTCGCGCAGATCGGACATCTCCCGGTCGACTACGACTGCATAGATTCCTTCTTTGCCGCCGAAATGCTCATAGACGACAGGCTTCGACACTTGCGCCCGCTGCGCGATCTCCTCCACCGAGGTCGCCTCGTATCCACGCTCAGCGAACAGAGACTTTGCCACCTCGATCAACTGGTTTCGCCGCTCCGCACCGGTCATGCGCGCACGCGGAACTCTCTCAGTCGCGCTGTCCCTGTCCGGGGCCGCGTCCGAAGAACCCGAGCTCCTTGCGCTAGTCATCGTCGATTCCATCCTTCCCCTGCGGATCGCCGCGTATACAAGTCGACCAAACGCCCATCTGTATGTAAGGATCATTGCGCACATCTGCTGCCGGTCCTCCATCAGGGCCCGCGCCAGTGTGCCGCACAATCCGCCGTGGTGTAATCGGCAGCACCGCTGATTTTGGTTCAGCTAGTTCAGGTTCGAGTCCTGGCGGCGGAGCAAAGCGCAGGTAGGGACGATATTTTCCCACCTTCGGAAGCGTCGATAGGGGCCTCTTGGACCCACTGGGACCCACGCAAGAATAGGGTGTCGATCGCGTCTCGCGTCCGGTCGTCCTCACCTGGCCATTGATACGGTTTGGCGCTAGTGGCTAATTAGTTGGTGTGCTCGCTGATAGGACACACCTAGTACGGTGCCGATATCACGGACCGGAACGTCTGCCTTGGATAGTCCGCCTGCAAGGCGGCGGGACAACTCTTGCGCTTCCGCTTCTAGTTTTGCGGCTTACTCGCGGACCTGCCGAATATGCATCGCTTCGCCGATGACGTCACGGAGTCCGTGAACTTCGACAGTCACCGTGACATCGACATCTGAGATGCGCGAGTCGTTCGCTAGCGCGATGAGTTCGCGTGCCATTTGCTCAACTTCGCTCAGACGGCGGGCCTGGGTGAGTTCATCTAGTTCCGGTACACGAACCATCCACCAGCGACCCTCACGAGTCACTTTGACTTCGTATGCTCTCCTGCTCATGTGCGCTTCTCCCTTGGGTTGTTACCGCGTGGAGTCGATGGCTTCCAGGACCTTGCGGTTTGACCACTTTTCGTGTCGGCTTGTCGGAGGCGGCTACTTTCTCAGTCCACCTCGTATCCAAATATGTCGCAGGACTCACCCTTCGTACCGTGTGCAGAGGCATTAGCGGCAGGCTTCCAGTCCACGCAACCTTGTATCTAGTGCTCGCATGAGCTCGCCCACACGACCACCGCCACCTGGGGCGCTTGGGTAACGCGTCAGGACGCTCACCACGATGGGGCCAGCTAGATTTCCCGCCTTTTCGATGTACCCGTCGCCCACTGTGTAGTCGCCGCCAGCATCGAGTTCGAGTGCTCGGGCTGCATGGGCGGCTGCTCCGAGGATGTGCTTGACCTGGGTCGCTTTCGCCAGTGGATGCAGGTATGCAGCGCCTCCCGCGTGACCGGCAGCGCGCGCCGCGTCGACTGCGGCTTCAAGGCCGCCCTCTTGTGCGGAACGCGCCGCGCGGTGCGCTGCGAGCGCAGTCATTCGCAGCGCCTTGGTCCGGTTTCCCCCGGAGGCAAACCTGTGCGCCTCGTCGAGTGCAGACCGTGCACGTGTATCACCTGCGCAGTCGCGCTCGAAGATCGCCAGCACCGGCTCCGCGCAGGCTGCGGCAAACGCTGCCACCTCACGCAGGTCAGCGATGCTGAGTTCAACCATCAGATCCTCATCAGCCACATTTGCATCCTCGCGCGTGGTGACAGCGCAGTCTCTGACGATGGCACCGCAAGTTCGGCATTCCCAGGTGCGGCAGTACGGCTCATTCGTCGTTTGCCACCCGACAAGCACTTCGTTTGGTCCGAGCCGATGGCCATTGGGACAGTGCGGTGGTGCGGGCTCGATAAGCTGCACGGCGCTAGATTACGCGCCTGCAGTGACAAGTCTGAGCGTTCACTCCTCACGGTCCATCACTTTGTCCTCGACAGCGCTGTCTTCCGCAGCGCCACCTGACGCGCGCCGGTACAGCACGCGCCCGGAAGCAGCGGTGAGCCCGAACACGACAGTGCTGACAGCGATAACCAGGGTTCCGGCCGCGTAAAGCTCCGGATCGAGGCCGATTCGTTGGTCGATCAAGAGCAGGTAGAACAGCGCGGCAACTCCGATCGGCCCGAACCAGCCTAGGTAGACAGCGTCGCGCAGGCGCAGTTTCAGCGCCTTCGCTAACAACAGGATCACTGGCAGTCGCCGCAGCACCAGTACAGCCGCAGCGAAGAGCAGTCCTTGCACTCCGAGACTCTTCCAGTCCTGCCAGGGCAGCGACATCCCCAGAAGCATGAAGAGCGGCAGGACCGCGAATCGGTTGACGGCCTCATCGATGCGTACCTCTGCTTCCCGTTCCTGGCCGGTAGTAGCGAAGCTGAAAGCGAGACCGCCAACGAAGACCGCTAGTACACCGTCGGTATGAACCAGGTCGGACAGCCCGAGGATGCCCACCGCAAGCGTGACGGCGAAGAAGAGCATGGGCCCGCTCTCTGTCGAGCCATGCTTTTCACCTGTCCTCAGAGCCTTCCCACCACACCACCCAGCGATGACGCCCACTGCCACGGCCCCTGACAGTTGCCATAGGGATTCGACCGCGGTACTGCCCACGGTAGCGACTCCCGTCAGCGCAATAGCTACGAGAACCAGCGGCAGCGCGAGGCCGTCGTTCGCTCCAGATTCCAGCAGGAGCAGCTGTCTGGTGCGCTGAGGCACGTCGCGCTCGGCGAATCTCCCGCCCACCACATTGGACGCCAGGACGGGGTCTGTCGGGCATAGGGCGGCGCCCAGCAGAGCACAGGCGACGAGTGGCACGCCGAGGATTGCCCACCCGATTCCGGCTGAGATCGCCGCCATCAGCGGCATCGCCACTAGGAGCAGGATGAGCAGTGAGCGCGTATGAGCGCGGATGGCCCGCAAGGGGAACTGTAACGCAACTCCCATTACTGATAGGGCCAGCAAGAGGTTCGCAGCCTCCCTCAGCAATGAGGCGCTGTCTTCTGGCGCGTGGAGCGCGCCGACGACTTGCGGACCGAGCAATGCGCCTGCAAGCAGGCCGAGCATCGGTTCCGACACCGGCCATTTACGGAGGGACGCTGAAAAAGCGGCGATGATCAGCGAAAGTCCACCAAAGACGGCAAGGTACAGGCTGATGTTCACGCTGCAATCTAACCGAACGAGCGCACCCCTAAACACGGCTTTGCCGCATCGAGTCGAGCTGAACGGTCTGTACGGCCGCGCCTTCCTGGCCCCGTAGACCGCAACTTGCGTCTCACCCGGCGCAGATGTGCACAGCTACCCGTGAATTCGGCGATGCGGTTCGGCGCACGGGCATATCCTGCGTATTATCGACGATCGGCGCACGGTCGCGCCACGCAACGTTGCAACCTGACTGAGACCTGACTCGCTGTGAGCAAGGGAGAAGAATGCCGCAGACTCCACCGGCTGCTGCAGTAGTTCCTGACTCGACGTCTGATCCATCAAGGGCTTCTACCGCTGTCATTGTGCTTGCTGCGGGCGCCGGCACCCGCATGAAGTCGGACCTGCCAAAGGTGCTGCACACAATGTGCGGCCGTTCGATGATCGGGCACGCTCTCACGGCTGCGAACGCCATCGACCCTGGAGCCCTAGTCTCGGTTGTGGGGCATCAACGTGAACTTGTCGCCCGCGAAGTGAAAGCCGTAGCTGAGTTGCTCGAACGCGATATTGCGGTGGCCGTGCAGGAGGAACAGAACGGCACCGGGCATGCAGTCGAGAGCGGCCTGAAAGTGCTCCCAGACGACTTCGACGGAACAGTCCTCGTCACTGCCGGGGACGTACCCCTGCTCGACGGTGCAACGCTGGACGAACTGCTCGCGACCCATCAGGCGGGCGCTGGGGCTACAGTTACGGTCTTGACATTCACTGTCGACCGACCGCGGGGCTACGGACGGATTGTCCGCGAAGCCGACGGTTCCCTCAGCGCCATTGTGGAAGAAGCTGACGCGACAGATGAGCAGCGCGCAATCACGGAGGTCAACGCCGGTGTTTACGCGTTCGACGCCCGACATCTCCGTTCGGCGCTTCAAGATCTGAGTTCCGACAACGCGCAGGGTGAGCTGTATCTGACGGACGTCATCGAGATTGCCCGCAGGCGCCATCTCACGGTCCGTGCGCTGCACGTTGACGACGCGGCGCTCGTAGCCGGGGTCAACGACCGTGTCCAGCTCGCTGCGCTCCGCAAAGAGATGAACCGCCGAATCGTCGAGCACTGGATGCGTGAAGGCGTCAGCGTCATAGACCCCGACACAACATGGATCGACGTCTCGGTCCGTCTCGGCAGGGACGCGACCCTGCTCCCCGGTGTGCAACTGTATGGGGCGACCCTCATCGGCGATCGGGCTGAGATTGGTCCTGACACTACGCTGACGGACGTGACTGTCGGCGAGGATGCGCGGGTAGTCAGATCGCACGGTGAACGTTCCACGATCGGCGCGTCCAGCATGATTGGGCCGTTCGCATATTTGCGCCCGAAATCGTTGATCGGGGACCACGCGAAAATCGGTACCTACGTCGAAACCAAAAATGTCGATATCGGCTCGCATTCCAAGGTCCCGCACCTGACGTACGTGGGTGACGCATCTATCGGCGAGCACACGAATATCGGCGCATCAAGCGTTTTCGTGAACTATGACGGCGTTAACAAGAGCCGAACCATCGTTGGGTCGCACGTTCGGGCAGGCTCGGACACCATGTTCGTCGCACCACTGCATGTCGGTGACGGCGCGTATACAGGAGCGGGCACTGTGCTCCGCGAAGACGTCCCGCCAGGGGCACTAGCAATATCTGGCGGCAGACAGCGCAACATTGAGGGCTGGGTCGACGCGAATCGTCCAGGCTCCGCAGCAGCGAAGGCTGCGGTGAAGGCTCGCAATGCAGCGAGGAAACAACACAACGCAACCGAGGACGGCGGCACCGAGTGAGCGCTTTTTCCGTTGACAACCAGAAGAACCTGATGCTCTTCTCCGGCCGGGCTCATCCTGAGCTCGCCGAGCAGGTCGCGAAGGAACTCGACATCGCGGTGACGCCGCAGACGGCGCGTGACTTCGCGAACGGCGAAATCTTCGTCCGCTTCGAAGAGTCCGTCCGCGGATGTGACGCCTTTGTTCTGCAAAGCCATCCATACCCGCTGAACAGCTGGCTCATGGAGCAGTTGATCATGATCGATGCGCTCAAGCGAGGCTCAGCGAAACGCATCACCGCGATCCTGCCGTTCTTCCCCTACGCACGGCAGGACAAAAAGCACCGCGGTCGCGAGCCCATCTCAGCGCGTCTCGTCGCAGACCTGCTGAAGACCGCAGGCGCCGACCGGATCATCACGGTGGACTTGCACACCGATCAGATCCAGGGGTTTTTCGACGGCCCGGTTGACCACATGCGCGCAGCGCCTCAGCTCGCAGAGTACGTGCGTTCCCACTACTCGCTCGATCAGATCACGGTGGTCTCCCCCGACTCGGGCCGTGTCCGTGTCGCTGAGAAGTGGGCAGACTTCCTCGGCGGAGCGCCGCTCGCGTTCATCCACAAAACTCGTGATCCGCTGGTACCGAACCAGGTGAAGTCGAACCGCGTTGTCGGCGACGTCGAAGGACGCACCAGCATCCTGATTGACGACATGATCGACACCGGCGGCACGATCGCCGGGGCCGTAGGTCTGCTCAAAGAGTCCGGAGCGGGAGACGTCGTTATCGCGACCACACACGGCGTACTTTCAGATCCCGCAGCTGAACGCCTAGCCAATTGTGGTGCCAAAGAAGTGATCGTCACTAACACGCTTCCAATCTCTGAGGACAAGCACTTCCCGCAGTTGACGGTGCTCTCTATCGCGCCGCTGCTCGCGCAGACCATCCGCGAGGTTTTCGAGAACGGATCCGTGACCTCACTCTTCGATGGCAGCGCCTGAACAGGTTGCGACTCAACAAGAATCGGATAACTTTCAGGCCACCGCTGAGCCGAGCCGCCTAACTTGGCGGTTCGGCATGCCTACCATCGCCGTCAGTACAACGAGCGAGGGAGTAGTGGCGTGAGTATCGGGGCCCGGATAGGTGCCATCGGCGTGGTTGCCGCCGCTGCGATGTCAGTGTCTGCTGTCACCGCAGTACCGGCGGCTGCGCAGGCTGAGGGCAACCTCGAGGTGGACGGCAGCACGGTGACGTTCACGTTCCACAACGGCACGTCTGAACCGGCGTCGTGCTTCGCCGCCCTGCAGTATTTCGGACTGCCGCTTACTCAGATCGGGCTGCCTCCGGTCACCCTCGTCGGGCCCAGCGAATCCGGGACTCTCGAAGTCGAGGTGCCCCTGCCCGGAATATACCGGCATGTGTCGGCGTGTCTGGTCGGCGACGAATACCCTTCGGACCCAGAAAAGCTGCGTGAACACCTGGTTATCCCGCTGGTGACCAACACAGAGCAAACCATCTTCGGAGATGCCGGCTACATCGTTGTGGACTCTGGGCACCTGATGCCGTGATACGGAAGCCGGATTTCGCACATCCGGCCTAGCACCGCTACCATAGTCAAGTTGTCTCGGCGAGGGTGGCTGCAAATATGCCCCGTTATCGGCGCGACCGGGCAGAAATGCCCGATCTCACTAGCCAGGCGCTGGTGTGCGCACTCGTGCGGGACTGCACGACAACACGTCCCGTTCAGAGGAGTACACGATGGCTGACACTTTCGAGCTGGCAGTAGAAGAGCGCACCGAATTCGGTAAGGGCGCTGCTCGCCGCGCGCGCCGCGACTGGAAAATCCCCGCAGTCCTCTACGGTCATGGCGAACCGCCGCAGCACCTGCTTCTGCCTTTCACTGAGTTCGCGGCCATCCTCCGTTCCGGCGGCACCAACGCGATCCTTTCGCTGAACATCGGCGGCAAGAAGTCACTGGCGTTCACCAAGTCGGTTTCGACGCACCCGATCCGCCCCGTTATCGAGCATGTCGATCTTCTCGTCGTGAAGAAGGGCGAGAAGATCAGCGTCGACATCCCCGTCGTCATCAGTGGTGAGGCCGCACCTGACACCCTCGTCACTCAGGATGCTGGCACGCTGACCGTCCTTGCGGACGCGCTGAACATCCCGGAAGAGTTCGATGTTTCGGTCGAGGGTGCTGAGGCTGGCACTCAGATCCTCGCGAGTGACGTGCAGCTCCCCGCGGGTGTCGAGCTTGAGTCTGACCCGGAAACCCTCGTCGCGAACGTCACTGCCGCTCAGGAAGAGGAAGTTCCTGAGGAGGGCGCCGAGCCAGAGGCCGTCGAGGCTGAGGCACCCGAGGGCGACGCAGTCCCTGAGGACGCCAGCGAGGAGTGATCGCTCACTCATGACGGCGCGTCGTCCCCGGGCGGCGCGCCGTCTGCTGTGTCAGGATCAGTACCGACTGACTGGAGTGAGGAGGCCGAGCGGTGACATTTGTCGTCGCGGGGCTAGGCAACCCTGGAACGCAGTACGCAACCACGCGGCACAATGTTGGCTACCTGGTCGCCGATGTGCTCGCCACGCGCTACGGCGCACGGTTTTCACGACAGAAACGTACGCGCGCGGATCTCGCTGAAATCCGGTTGTCTGGTGTCAATGCCGTGTTGGCTAAACCGCACACCTACATGAACCTGTCCGGGGGTCCTATCTCCGCGACCGCGAAGTTCTTCTCGGTCCCGCCGGAGAACGTGATTGCGGTACACGATGATCTTGACCTGGACTTTGGTGTTGTGCGCCTCAAGCGCGGCGGCGGTGAGGGCGGCCATAACGGCCTGCGCTCACTCACCTCCCACCTGCATACGCGCGATTACCTTAGGGTTCGTCTCGGTGTCGGGCGCCCGCCTGGTCAGATGGCGGCCGCTTCATACGTACTCAAACCGTTTTCCGCAACGGAGCGCAAAGAACTCGGTGTCATCGTCGAGGAAGCGGCGGACGCCCTCGAACTCCTCATCGAACTCGGACTTGAAGCAGCACAGAACCGTGTGCACGCACGCTGATTTAGAGTCCGACTAGGTTGACTGAGTTAGACCTGCGCAGTTTGCCCGACGGAGTCTTGGGGACCGTGCCCGGAGCGAGCACCGCGACGGTGCGGGGCCTGACGCCGACTTCAGCGAAGACCGCGTGCACTACCTCGTGCTGGATGCGGCTCACCTCTTCCGGATCGTCATGCGCTTTCGACTCAACGGCGACGGCGAAGCTCTCGCGCCGATCACCTGCATCAATGCGAACGGCGACCGAAGCGCCCGCACGGACCCCGGACACTGTCGCGGCCGCACGCTCGATGTCAGTCGGGTAAATGTTGCGCCCACCCATGATGATCACGTCTTTAGCGCGTCCGCAGACAACGATATGGCCGTTTTCGGTGAAGTACCCGATGTCCCCTGTATTGAGCCAGCCCTCGGAGTCCTGTGTGGGTTTCTCACCGTCGATAGTGACGTAGCCCGGGCTGACAGCGGGTCCGCGTACCTCGATGGTGCCGACGCCGCGGGTGCGTAGTTCGTTTCCCTCGTTGTCTACTACCCTGCCCTCGAGGTTGGGCACCAGCGGCCCGAGCGTGACCAGGCGACGCGTGTTGGCGCCTTTTTGCGCGGGCACCGCGCTGAACATCGCTTCGAGGAGGTCAGCGTCCACCTCGTCGATCGTCATGCCCTCGTCCACGGCCATCGAGATCGCCAGCGTCGTTTCGGCCATCCCGTACGCGGGCGCGAGGGCCTCTGGCTTCAAACCGAAACGCTCGCCCGCCTCGAGCAAGTCCAGCATCGTGTCCGGGTCGATGGGTTCGGCGCCACTCATCGCGACGCGCAATGACGACAGGTCACAGTAGTCATTCGGAGCCTGCCGCAGCCGACGGGCGAGAAGGGCCCACGCGAAATTAGGTGCAGACGTGATGGTGCCCCGGTACTTGGTGATGAGATCCGCCCAAAGCAGTGGCGACTGAAGGAAGTCGAGCGGTGTGACATTGACGCTCTCACATCCGACCTGCATGGGTGTGGTGAGAAACCCGACCATCCCCATGTCGTGGAAGAGTGGCAGCCAGCTCACCATCACATCGGTATCGAAGTCGTAGTGAGCTGCGTCGATCATCGCGTGCGTATTGGTGTAGAAGTTCCCGTGGGTGATGCGCACAGCCTTGGGCGCGCCGGTCGAACCGGAAGTCAGCTGTTGCAGCGCGATGTCCTCTTCGGCTGTCTCGAGAGGTGCCGCGTCAGGTCCCTCTTGTAGGTCAGCAACTGATACCGCGGTGATTCCCTTCTCGGCGAGGATCGGCGCGACTGGTTCGAACGGCGCGCTGATGATGACCGCCCGGGCTTTGATCATCTCCACGACGGTCTGGGTTTCGCCGGCCCAGTGGGCAAGGTTCGTGCGCGGGGTCGGTTGGTGGAGCATGGTCACCGAGCCGCCACGCATCCAGATCGCCTGCACTGAGGGCGCGATCTCCACAGGTTGCCCTGCGAGAATTCCCACCGCGTCCCCGGGGCCGATGCCAAGTTCCGCGAGCCCTCCCGCCATTTTCCGCGCCACCTGGTGGACTTCGTTCCACGATTGCCGCAGCGGCGCACTGGGCTCGCCCGTGACCAGACCCGTCGGGCTTGAGGCTGCCGTTGCATACATCTCGTCCGTGAACCTGCTCAATGCCCTCTCCTTATGCCGCGCTTCGGCCTTGCAGTCCGGAGCCGGGCCGACCTTCTCAGGTTAGTCCGCGGCGTGATGTCTGCCGGCAGATCGGCGCGATCCGCTGATTAAGTCAAAACTCCTTCAGCGACTAGGCTTACAGGAGACCTACTCGCCCGAATCGCAAGGAAACAGCGTGACCGACACCGACCAGTCCGTTCCTGGCAGCGCTAGCGCAAAGCGTGCAAGCTCGAGCGTCGCCGCGGAAGCGAAGCGGCGTCGGACGTTCGCGGTGATCTCCCATCCTGACGCTGGTAAATCGACGCTCACGGAGGCACTGGCGCTGCACGCACAGGTCATCGCTGAAGCCGGCGCCGTGCACGGTAAATCGGGCCGGAAATCGACCGTCTCCGACTGGATGGAGATGGAAAAGGCACGCGGAATCTCTGTCAGCTCGACGGCCCTCCAGTTCACCTATATACCCCCTGATGACGATGCTGAATGCGTGATCAACCTGGTCGATACACCAGGTCACGCTGATTTTTCCGAAGACACCTATCGTGTGCTGACAGCGGTTGACTGCGCTGTGATGCTCATTGACTCCGCCAAGGGACTCGAGCCGCAGACCCTGAAGCTGTTCCAGGTGTGTAAGCACCGGGGCATTCCTGTCATCACGGTGATGAACAAGTGGGATCGGCCCGGCCGCACGGTGCTGGAACTGCTAGACGAGGTCAGCGAGCGGATCGGGTTGTTGCCGACACCGCTGTATCTGCCAGTCGGCATTGCCGGTGATTTCAAGGGTCTGCTGCGCCGCGGTAAAGACGGCGAACCTGCGGACTACATCAAGTTCACGCGCACTGCCGGCGGCGCCACGATCGCGCCGGAGGAGTATCTATCAGCCGAAGCAGCGCTGTCGATCGAGGGTGAGGACTGGGAAGCGGCAGCCGAAGAGAGTGAGTTGCTTTCGGCTACCGGCCAGGACCATTACCAGGAGACCTTCCTCGCTGGCGAGACTTCGCCTGTGATCTTCACGTCCGCAATGCTGAATTTCGGTGTACGCCAGCTTCTTCAAGCCCTCGTCGAGCTTGCGCCTCCGCCCCGCTCTCGGCAGAACGTCGAAGGCGAGCCGCGAGATGTCACCGACCCATTCTCCGCCGTCGTGTTCAAAGTGCAGGCGGGTATGGATTCCGCGCACCGCGACCGGATTGCGTTCATGCGCATCGTCTCAGGCGAGTTTGAGCGCGGCATGGTCGTGACACACGCCCAAACGGGGCGGCCCTTCGCAACAAAGTACGCACAGACGATGTTCGGTCGCGATCGCTCAACAGTTGATACCGCGTATCCGGGTGACGTAGTCGGTCTGGTCAACGCCACCGCGCTAGCACCAGGGCACACGCTCTTCAGCGGTCCTGCCGTGGAGTACCCGCCTATCCCGTCGTTCGCGCCTGAGCATTTCGCGGTGCTGCGGGCCACAAGTGCGGGCAAGTACAAGCAGTTCCGGAAAGCTATTGAACAGCTCGATTCCGAAGGCGTGGTGCAGGTGCTGCGTAACGATCTGCGCGGTGACGCATCGCCTGTTCTCGCTGCAGTCGGTCCAATGCAGTTCGAAGTCGTGACCGCCCGGATGCGCGCGGAGTTCAACGTCGAAACACAGTTGGACCGCCTCCCCTACGCGCTGGCGCGGCGCACCGATGCGGAATCAGCCACTGAACTTGGCCGTCAGCGCGGCGTGGAAGTGTTCCTTCGGACGGATGGAGTCCTTCTCGCGCTGGTCAGCGACAAGTGGCGCCTGCAATTCATCCAGAAGGAACACCCAGATTTGACACTCGAACCGCTAGTCGCCACCGCGGATTAGGGGCTGGGACGCATCGCTTCGCGTACTTCGCCCAGGAGTTCGCGCATCGCGTTCTCCGCGTCGGCGCTGCGGCCGTCCGCGACGGCATGTGCGACAGTCTCGTGCAGATCAAGCGCCTTCGCTTCGGGGCGGTGCGGCATCAGCCCCAGCGTCGTTCTGCCTTCGAGGACAACTGCGATGACGTCAGTGAGCGCCGCGAACATTTCGTTCCCACCCGCGGTGAGGAGTAGTGCGTGAAACGCGATATCGAGTTCGAGGAACTGCTGGAGCTCCCCTGCCTCGCCGAGTTCCCGCATTCCGCTGGCGAGTTCTACAGCTCGGGCGCGTTCGGCAGCTGAGGCACCGCGTGCGGCCGCTGCGGCCGCCAAGGGCTCGACAGCTATGCGCAACTCCGTCAGGGTACGCATCTGCGCGTCACGGTCGGGGCCGGACAGGCGCCACCAGATGACGCGCGGATCGAACACTTGCCACGATGATTTCGGCTGGACAATGATGCCGACCCGCCGTCGCGACGTCGCGAGGCCCAGCGATTCAAGTAGGCGCATGGTTTCGCGCGCCACGGTCCGGGAAATCCCGAACTGCTGCTGAATCGTGTCGAGAGTCAGCACCTGGCCCGCGGTGAGTTCGCCCGCAGTGATACGCCGCCCAATGACGTCGAGAACTGAATTGTGCAGCACGCCAGCAATACCGGCGCTGCTCGCCGCTCCACCGCTGCCCTGTGCTGTCACGTTTCCCAGCCTATCCCTGAGGGGGGCTTCACATTCGTATCCTAAAGGTGATATCTTTCACAACCAAAGGTAGTACCTTTGGTCAAACATCCATGTATCCGCCGTGACCGGCACAAGGAGGAAGCCCCATGCCAGTGAAATCACCCAGGAATGCCCTGGTAGTGATGGGTGTCGCCGGAGTCGGCAAAACTACCACCGCACAGCTTCTTGCAGAACAGCTTGGCTGGATGCGAGCGGAAGCGGACGAGTTCCACCCGCAAACCAATATCGACAAAATGGCGTCAGGTACGCCGCTCACTGACGCCGACCGGATGCCCTGGCTCGAGTCCATCCGCGACTGGATCAGCGAACAGGCGGCCGCCGGGGACGACGTCGTCCTAACCTGTTCGGCACTCAAGCGCTCGTACCGGGATGTGCTGCGTCAAGCCAATGCGCGGGTACGTTTCGTATTTCTCCACGGGCCTGCACCCCTCATCGCCGAGAGGATGCAGCAGCGGTCCGGACACTTCATGCCCACGTCGCTACTGGACTCACAGTTCGGTGATCTCGAACCGCTTCACCCCGATGAAGACGGCGTGACGGTCGACCTGAGGGACACCACACACCAGATCGTCACAACTGCACTGACCGCCCTGAATCTGACCAACCCGGACCTGCCACAGCTCGGAGCGCAACCATGATCACTACTGACGACTGGGTGCAAACCCTCGGCGCGGGCACACTGCTCGCCATCGCCGCAGGCGCCGTCGCGGTGCTGCTCTTCCTCATCATCAAACTCCGTGTGCATGCGTTCCTGGCGCTGGTCCTGGTGAGCCTGCTGACCGCGTTCGCAACCGGAATTCCGTCCGGCGACGTGATTCCCACGCTGACGGAAGGCTTTGGCAGCACGCTCGGTGCGGTTGCGCTGCTGGTCGGTCTCGGTGCGATGCTCGGCAGACTCATCGAAGTCAGCGGCGGAGCACAGGCACTGACCGACGCGCTCATCAACAAATTCGGCGAAGAGAAAGCTCCGCTCGCCCTCGGCATCGCGTCACTGATCTTCGGCTTCCCCATCTTCTTCGATGCCGGTTTCGTCGTCATGCTTCCGATTCTGTTCACCGTCGCGCGCAGACTCGGCGGCGGCGTGCTCCGTTACGGGATTCCGGTCGCCGGCGCGTTCTCGGTGATGCACATTTTCGTGCCGCCACATCCCGGACCAGTCGCTGCGACGGAACTCCTTGGCGCCGACGTGGGGCTTGTCATCCTCCTCGCACTGGTAGTCGCGATCCCCACGTGGTACCTGACGAGCTACTTGTTCGGACTGTGGGTCGGGAAAAAGATCGTGCTGCCCGTTCCGGATATCCTTATGGGCGGGCCAAAGGCGGAACACGATGAGGATCCGCCCTCGGCCCTGACTGTCATCGGGCTGCTCCTTCTCCCCCTTCTCATGATTTTCGCTAACACCGGTCTCGACACAGCGCGTGCGGCAGGCTGGGTGGATGGAGACGCCGAGTGGTTCACTCTCGCGCGGGCACTAGGCTCCACCCCTGTCGCCCTCCTCGCAACAGTGCTAGTCGCGTCATACGTTCTCGGCACCCGGCGTGGACGCGGCGCAGACGTCGTAGAGAAGCTCATAGATTCAGCGCTGGGTCCGGTCTGCGCGATCATCCTTATCACCGGTGCCGGCGGCATGTTCGGTGCAGTACTCCGCGCAAGCGGCGTGGGTGACGCGCTGTCGGACGCGCTCGGGGATATGGGACTGCCTGTCATCGTGGCTGCCTACATCGTGGCGGCGGCGCTGCGGATCGCACAGGGCTCCGCGACTGTCGCACTCATTACGGCGGCTGGCCTTGTGCAGCCTGCCGTTTTCCTGGGCGATTTCAACTCGGTCGAGCTCGCCGCGATCGTTCTCGCGCTGGCGGCTGGTTCTGTGACGGCAAGCCACGTCAACGATTCCGGCTTCTGGCTGGTAGGGCGTTTCCTGGGGATGGACGTCAAGACGACGCTCAAAACGTGGACCGTCATGCAGACTGCAATTGGGTTGATGGGCTTCGGACTCGCCTCAGCGATCTTTGCTATCGCCTAAGACACGCGCTACAGCAGCAACGCGTCAATGTGCACCGGATCAACGTCGGCGAGGGCCGCATCCGCCCATTGGGGATTGCGGTCCTTGTCGACCAGCACTGCCCGAATCCCTTCCGCGAAGTCAGGGTGGCGAGTGACTGGGGCGGTGAGCGCAAGTTCCCGGTCCAGGCATTCGCGCAGCGTTGAGACTGCGCCACGTTCGATGAGACGCATCGTGATGCACACACTGCGTGGGGAGGCCTTCCGGAGTGTAGCCAAAACCTGTGCATGCCACTCGCTTCGGCCGTTAGCGAGGCAGTCCTCCATTTCGGTGACGGTGCCCGCGGAGAAGCACTCCTCGATCGTCTCCATGTGCGAGGCGAGCGCGGAAGGCCCCGGATCCGACGCGAAGGACTCGATAATCGCTGCGGCATCGGCTTCTCCTTCGTCCTCCAGCGCGGCGAGCAGATCTGCCAGCCTTTCGCTCCGAACGAAATGCGTTGCAAGGCCGCATGTCACAGCATCCGCGGCGTCTAAGCGTGCACCGGTCATCCCGAGATACTTGCCCAGTGCGACGCTGCCCGTACCGTTCAGGCCGAGGCGTGGGAGAAAGTAGCTTGCCCCGATATCTGGGAAGAACCCGATCGCGGTTTCCGGCATCGCGCACACCGCATTCTCGGTGACCACACGTAAGCTGCCATGCACGGAAACCCCCAGCCCACCTCCCATTGCCGCGCCATCGATAAGCGCAATGATGGGTTTCGGGAAGGTGGCGATGCGTTCATTGAGATCGTATTCCAGCCGGAAAAATTCGTGAGCCGCGTCATGCTGACCCGTCAGGACAGCGTCACGAATCGCGCGGATATCTCCACCGGCGCAAAACGCTTTCGGTGAGGTGCTCCGGATGACCACACGGCTGACCGATGTGTCGTGCATCCAGCTGTCCAAGGCGACATTGATCGCCTGGATCATGGACGTATCCAGCGCATTGAGCGCGGCCGGCCGATTCAGGGAAATCACACCAGTACGGTTCGCGGTCCTCGTCAGCACCGATTGTTCCGACCGGGAATCACCCACAGCAGCCTCACTTAATGTCGCTATTCCACACTCGAGTCGACCGTACCTGTACTTGGTGGACGCTTCACCATAGGCTGATGCGTCATGAGCGATACCTATCGGATCGATGTAGCCGATCCGTCGTCGGGGACGTACCTCGGACTGATTTCACTGAACCAGGAAGTCACTGCGATCGCACGAAAAGCCGGTATCCCTCGCGCTCTCGCGGAACTTCTGAAAGTCCGCGCGTCTCAACTCAACGGATGTGCGCACTCGATGCGCGCCTGCACCGAAGATGCGGCGAAGGCGGGTGAAGACCGCGCACGGCTCTCAGTGCTTCCCGCCTGGCGCCGGACAGGGCTGTTTACTCCGATGGAACGTGGCGCGCTCGGTCTGGCCGAGGCAATCACCACGCTTCCGGGACAAGACATTCCGCCCGTGGTTATTCGCGAGGCACGATCAGTTCTGACTGAGCAGCAGTACATCGCAGTCACCTGGATCACGATGATGGTCAACATGTGGAACCGGATCGCGATGGTGAGTGGCTACCCAGTGGAGAAGTGAATTCTCACTCGCGGCTCACTGCTTTGCGCGTTCTGGCACGGCTGGGAATCTGATCGTCCGCGCAGGCACGCTCGACCGCCGTGAAATGGCCGCGATAATAGAACATCCGGCCGAGAAGCGGATTCTTGACCTCGACCTCGATGCCGTGGTGCTGCTTATCGTCATCCCACCACTCGCGAGCCTCCGTCCGTGCAGACGCGAGTGCCGGCAAGCGCGGCGCGAAGGGTATGAGAAACCTAGGTGCACCGCTTGTGAAACGCAGTGCCCCTTTGTCATCCACCCAGAGTTGAGTCTTGACAGCCAGGTCAGGCTGCGCGCCGAGGTAATCGACGACGTAGCTGCCGGTTTTGCTTCCCACCATGGTGGAATCCATCTCCGCGGTCTTACCCTCGAAGTGGAACGTGCGTACCGTCGCGTGTGTTTCACGTCCAAGGGGGTCGGTGTACGCGTAGTTCTCTACCTCGAATGGGACATCAAGTCCTGTCCGTGACGGCGCAATTCTTCGCGAGCCCAGGATCCATGCAACTGGCACCGGAACAGCAAGGGAATGCGACATCTCTTCCATCACACCGGTGCCGATCTGGCACACACCATCCGCTGCCGAGAATCCGAACCGCCACTGCACCTTCGGGTGCAGGCGCGAGAATCGCTCACCAAGAGCATGCTCGACAACTGACGGCATAAGTCATCCTCCCATCGCGAACACGGCTACGAACCGAGATAGAAGCGGCCGCCCTGATCGTCACGGCAGTGCGCAGACACACCGTACTCCCGCACCTCCGGGCCTGCCAGCACCTCGCCACCCGCTGCCGTGATGAAATCTGGTGCGGCAGAAGCATCATCAACCCGCCACATCGGAACGATCCGGTCTTCCGGCGCTCGTGTCAGTCCGCACATTGGATGGATCCCCACCATCTCGAAACCACCGCGTTCTTCGCTTCCTTCGAACTCCCAGCCGACGACGTCTCGATAGAACTGTTGTGTCTCGTCGAGGTCGACCACCTCGAAGGTCAAATACGCGGGATCACCAGGGCCGTCCCCGTTGATCGCGGGACGCGACTCGTCGCCGCTGATCTCAGCCAACTCGAACCGGATACCGTGCGGCCCGCGGCACGCCACGATCTCACCGTCGCGTGTCCACACGCCGCCGGAAGCTTCCACGCCCGTTAGCGCGTCATCAAGATTTCTCACAGCGTAACGGCACCGCAGTTCGCTGACGTCATTCCCGCCTTCAAGGAAGATCGCCGCGCTCGTGTTCGTGACACGCAACTGGCCGTCTGCCGGCTCCATCTCCCAGCCAAGGACAGCCCTGTAGAACGCCGCAGCCCGGTCAAGATCTGGCGTGGACACCGTGATAGCCGCAATGTCGCCGTGACGCAACGTCCCACCGATTGGCGCGGCAAGCATCCAGCGATGACCGAAAGCGTCAATGAGCGTCGCGTTTCGCTGCCCATGACTCTGGTACGTCCAGCGCTCCACACGGCCCCCCGCCTCTCGTGCGCGGGTGAGAACCAAGTCAGGGTCATCCACCGGAATCATGAGGCTCACCGACGCGGTGCCCGTACGGGGCGCCGTCAGACCCATCTCTGGGAACTCCTCGGCCAGATAAATGACTCCGTCGCCGATCGTGAGTTCCGCGTGCCCGATTCGACCATCGTCCATCGTGATCGGCTCGCCGCGCACGCTCGCGCCGAAGACTTTCGTGTACCAATTGAGAGCCTCATGCGCCCCGTTGACGATCAGGTACGGCACGGCTCCCGGCCGGGGGAACCCGCCAGGTTCCGCGAGGTCATTCGAGGTGTCGGTCGCGCCCGGATCGGTCATCAATCATCACTTCCCAGCCTTCGACTTCTTCTTTTTCGCCTTCTTGCTGTTATCTAGCAGCGTAGCGGCGTAGTTCTCGACGTAGCGGAACTGTTCCCGGGGCGGGCGCTGATAATTGGTCGCGGCGGGCCGCGGCGGCACCTCGACCTTTGGTGGTTCTACATGCTCATAGGGGATCGACTGCAGAAGATGGTTGATGACGTTGATCCGCGAGTTCCGTTTGTGTTCGCTTTCCACGGTGTACCAGGGGGCCTCCGGGATATCCGTGTGGACGAACATTTCGTCCTTGGCTCGCGAGTATTCCTCCCAGCGCACGATTGACTGCAAATCCATGGGTGAGAGCTTCCATTGCCGCATGGGGTCGTTCAGCCGGGAATGGAAGCGGCGTTCCTGCTCGACGTCGGAAACCGAGAACCAGTACTTCCTCAGCATGATCCCGTCTTCAACGAGCAGCCGCTCAAAGGTAGGAACCTGGTGGAGGAAACGAAAATACTCGTCGCTTGTGCAGAAGCCCATCACACGCTCCACACCGGCGCGGTTGTACCACGAACGGTCTAGCAGCACGATCTCTCCAGCAGCGGGAAGGTGCTGGATATACCGCTGAAAGTACCACTGCGTCCGCTGGCGTTCGGTGGGCGCGGGCAGCGCGACCACTCGGCAGAGCCGTGGGTTGAGGTACTCGGTGATCCGCTTGATCGCAGACCCTTTACCAGCCGCGTCCCGGCCCTCGAAAACAGCGACGATTCGGGCGCCCGTATCTTGCACCCAGTGTTGCATCGAAACGAGCTCGGCCTGCAAACGTTTCAGCTCGGGCTCGTAAACATCGAGCGGAAGCTTCTTTTCCGCAGGTTTCACCTTGCCGTTGTACTCCGCTATCCCGGATAGATCCTTCTTCGCAGCCATGGGGTGAGGCTACTCGGGACAACGACTCGCTGTATGCCGGATTACCGCAGTTTCCTGGCTATCCGGTGCGTTAACCCAGTTCATCCGCGAGCTCGAGCCAGCGCTCCTCAAGATCATCGTGTTCGCTGTCGACAACCTTGAGTTCCGCATGCAGCTTTTGGAGGCGTTCGGGATCGGTCGCCGCAGCCGCGAGCTCCGCATGCAAAACACCCTGCCGCTGTTCGAGTTTGGCGATCGCGCGCTCGAGCCGCGTCAATTCCTTGTGCGCAGCACGTTCCGCCGCGCCACCCTTCGTTTTCGCAGGCGCGTTCTCGGCCTGCCCGCTAGGCGCCGGCTTGGCCACCGCTGTGGGCTTCCCGGAACTTGCTGCGTTTGAAGCCCGCCGCTGCAGATACTCTTCGATTCCGCGCGGCAGATGCGTCAGCTGTCCATCTCCGAAGAGGGCGTAGACCGAATCGCACACACGCTCAGTCAGGTACCTATCGTGGCTGATCACCACGAGAGTGCCAGGCCAGCTATCGAGCAAGTCCTCTAGCTGCTGCAGGGTGTCGATGTCGAGGTCGTTAGTCGGTTCGTCGAGGAGAAGCACGTTTGGCTCCGCCATCAGGATCCGGGTGAGTTGCAGGCGCCGCCGTTCACCACCGGAGAGGTCGGCGACGGGTGTCCACTGTCGCGCGGGAGGAAATCCGAGGCGTTCCGCAAGCTGGGACGCGGACATCTCCTTATCTCCCAAAATTACGCGCCTGCCCACTTCCTCCACTGCTTCGAGCACGCGCATTTCCGGCGGCAAGTCATCGAGTTCCTGCCGCAGCCAGCCGAGTTGAACTGTTTTGCCTTCGACACGGCGGCCCGTCGTCAGTTCCGCAGCACCTGCGAGCGCACGCAAAAGTGTGGTCTTGCCTGATCCGTTGACGCCAACGATGCCGGCCCGTTCGCCCGGCGCGAGGCGCCAGGTGACGTCGTGAAGCAATTCTCGGCCATCGGGGGTACTGAGCGTCACATCTTCGAGTTCGATGACGACTTTGCCGAGGCGGCGCGTAGCGAACGCGGAAAGCGTGACGGTGTCGCGCGGGGGTGGGACGTCCGCGATCAGGCTTTCGGCCGCTTCGACGCGATAGCGGGGTTTTGATGTCCGCGCTTGCGGGCCGCGCCGCAGCCATGCCAGTTCCTTGCGGGCCAGATTCCGGCGGCGCTCTTCCTGCGCATCGGAGATCCGGGCGCGTTCGGCCCGCGCGAACACCCAGTCGTTGTATCCGCCTTCGTAGCTTTCAACTCGACCGCCCACGACTTCCCAGGTGCGTGTGGCCACAGTGTCGAGGAACCAGCGGTCGTGTGTCACGACGACGAGAGCGGAGCGTCGCGTCAGCAGATGATCGGCGAGCCATTGCACGCCCTCAACATCGAGGTGGTTGGTGGGCTCATCGAGTACGAGCAAATCCAGGTCTTGTACCAGCGCAGCGGCGAGCCCAACGCGCCGGCGTTCGCCACCGGACAGGGAATCTACGGGACTGTCGAGGTGACGTTCCGCTTCGCGGAGTCCGATCCCTGTCAGGATGCCTCTGATACGCGCGTCTGATGCCCATTCGTGCTCCGCTAGCCCGAGCGGGCCAAAGACGACGTCCCCGACGGTCGCGCCGGCCGGTAGCTCACCGCGCTGCGTGACGACCGCTACCCGTACGTCGTTCCTGCGGCTGACACGGCCGTCATCCACGGGCGTCACACCAGCGAGAACCTCGAGCAGCGTTGTCTTGCCACCACCGTTGAGTCCAACTACGCCGATGCGCTCCCCTGCCTCCACTCCCAGAGACACCTCATCGAGAAGCGGCTTGACGCCGAACGATTTCGAGACCTGTTCAAGGTTGACCAGGTTTGCCACTCACGCACCCCCATCGACAGCACGCTCTTGGGCCGGATCATCGGGGCCGCTGTCGGTCTCGATCACCCGCGCACCTGGAACCGGTCCGGTCGCCGTACGAACTGTCCTGCACACTCCGGTTGCCGAAACTTCGACCCCAACACTGACCGCATCCTCAGCGTCACGGCACAAAAACGCACACGTCGGTCCTGAACCCGACACAATTGCAGCCAGCGCGCCCGCGTCCTTTCCGGCCCGCAACGTTCTCCGAAGCTGCGGTTTCAGCGAAATCGCAGCTGCCTGCAGATCGTTGCCGAGCAGCGGTGCGAGCGCATCCGGGTCCCCGACGGTCAGCGCATGCATCAAATCATCGGCGCTCCCGAGACGTGGGGGTGTGCCGGATTCCCGCAGCCGATCGAGTTCCTTGTACACCGCTGGGGTGCTCAGGCCGCCCTTCGCGAAGGCCAGCACCCAGTGGTAAGTGCTCCGTGAAAGAACCGGTAACAACTGCTCGCCGCGCCCAATTCCCATCGCGGTACCGCCGCGAAGCGAGAACGGAACATCGCTGCCGAGCTCGGCGGCGAGTTCTGATAGCTCGCTGCGGCTGAGTTCGAGATGCCACAGCGTATTGAGGGCGACGAGGGTCGCAGCCGCGTCCGCGCTGCCGCCGGCAAGGCCTCCCGCTACGGGGATTCCTTTTCTTATCGCGATGTGGACTCGCGGCGACCGGCCCGCTTTCTCGGCCATCAACTGTGCAGCCCGCCACACCAGGTTGTTCTCGTCTAGGGGGACTTCGCGGGCACCTTCGCCCTTAACTGAGACGGTTAGCGCATCGGCGCGCGTCACGGCGACTTCGTCGTACAGCGAAAGTGCCTGAAAAACTGTTGCTAGCTCGTGGTATCCGTCGTCGCGAAGATCGCCGACCGCCAGATGCAGATTTACCTTGGCGGGCGCGCGGACCTTCACCGGTTCGTCAACGACATGCAACACAGTTGGACAGCTTAGTGTGTCGATCAGCTCTGCCCACGATCGTCATGGGCAGCGGCGATGCGCACGAACTCGGCGATTCCCAGCTTCTCGCCGCGCTCTGCCGGATTGATTCCTGCCACAGCAAGGATCTCTCCGGCTTCTTTCGCTGAACCAGCCCACGTGGCCAGTGCTGATCGGAGTGTTTTGCGTCGCTGGGAGAACGCGGCATCGATGACGGCGAACACCGCGCGACGGTGGCGGTCACTGACGTCCCAGGGTGGTTCGCTGTACCGGTCGATCCGGACAAGACCCGAATCGACGTTCGGCACCGGCCAGAACACGGCGCGTCCGACGGAGCCGGCACGACGAACAGTTCCAAAGAAAGCTGCCTTTGCGCTGGGAACTCCATAGGTGCGGCTCCCTGGCGGCGCGGCAAGACGGTCGGCTACCTCCGCTTGGACCATTACCAGCACTGTGCGCAGCGTCGGCAGTTCCGTGAGCAGGTGCAGCAGCACGGGGACCGCGACGTTATAGGGCAGGTTCGCGACCATCGCCTGGGGGGTTCGGTGCGTGTCGGGCAGTTCCGCCGCCTTGACGCGCAAGGCATCCGCGGTTACCACTGCCAGACTCGCCGCCATTCCCGGAGCATGCGTCCGCACTGTATTGGGCAGTTGCCCGGCGAGCACGGGATCGATCTCGACCGCAACAACGGGGTGCCCCGCGTCGAGCAGCGCCAGCGTCAGTGAGCCAAGCCCCGGTCCAACTTCGAGGACAGTTTCCCCGGCTGCGAGGCCCGCAGCGCCGACGATGCGGCGGACGGTGTTCGGATCGTGCACAAAGTTCTGCCCCAGTTGCTTCGTCGGCCTGACGCTGAGGCGCGCCGCGAGGGTGCGGATATCAGCGGGGCTGAGCAGGCTCGACGGGGTACTGGACGCACGCGAAGACCCCGGGTCCGCGAGGGACCCGGGGTCAGCGTCACTGACGTCATCGGTGTTTCCGCCGTAATGAGCGTGGTTCAGTGCGGTCTCGCCTTTCGGCTACATGCGGGTTTGGGCCGCATTGGCTAGGTCTAGCGATCAGCGCAGACCGAGCTTGGAGGAGCAGGCGGGCCATGCACCCCAGCCCTGGCTGGCGCGGGTTTTCTCGGCGATCGCGATCTGCTGTTCACGGGTAGCTAGATCGGCACGCGGTGCGTACTGCGTGCCACCGTAGGCCGCCCAGGTGCTCTGCGAGAACTGCAGGCCGCCATAGTAGCCGTTGCCGGTGTTGATCGCCCAGTTGCCGGTCGCCTCACACTGCGCCAGTGCGTCCCAGGTGGATCCGTTGGACACTGCGGGAGCGGACGGGCGCTGCTTCGTACCCTTGCGGATGACTGAAGCCTGCGCCTCCTGGCTGATGTCGGACGCTACCTTGGTGCGCGCAGACTCGCCGCCGTTCGCATGGAGTACGACGTACGTGTTCTTTTCGATTCCGGGGACGCCCTCAACCTCGACGCGCGTCTCACCCTCGAGCATGTTCGGGTCTTCGATCACGTTCTCGGGAAGGAACTCTTCCTCAAGTACTTCGCGGGCGACACGGAGACGTTCGACCGTGATTTCCATGCCTTCTGTGACCGCCGTGCGAGCGTGCGGGAATACCGCGTCGAAGCCTTCGAGTGGGACGCCCATCTCCGCGAGGACCTCTTCGACCGTGAAACCGATGGTCTGGAACTCGGCCTCTTCTTCGCCGTCAGTGATCTTGACCGTCTTCGGTGAGGTCACCGAAAGCTGCATACCGTCGAACGGGATGCGCTCGGAACGGGAGGCTGAGACACCAAGGTCGCGACCCGCGAGGTCGAGCTGTGCGAGCGCTTCCTCAACGGTGGCGGCGGTGGTCCAGATTTCGCGTGGCTCACCGTCGATGTCGACCTCGAGGAGCTTCGCTCGCTGCAGAACGATGGTGTCACCGTGGCTGACGGATTCGTTTGCGGCCGGGATGACAACGTCGTGCTCGGTCAGCGGAAGTCCGGCGGAGGACAATGCGCCGTCAACGTCGCCCCTGAAGGTGCTGACGGAGCGAGTTTCGCCGTCGACCTCGATGGTGACGTCCTTGTGCATCGCGATTGCTGTTCCCGCTCCGCCGATCATGGCAACCAGAACGCCCCCAGCGACGATCTGAGCCTTCTTGGAGTTGGAGGTACGCGGTGCTTGCGACATTGTCTTCCTGACTGTTGGCTGGCCGGGCAAGAGAAGTCAGTGAGTAAATGTGGTGTTGCCTCACTGAGTCGGGCTTCTCCATCCCGGATGTCGATAACAAAACAGTAACGAGCGGGTGCTAACTGGAGCAAGCATTTCGCTGATAATGAGAGCTGTTGCACATTTCAGCGAAAGTAAAGAAACTCGCAGATTAATTTATGTACAGCGGCAACTTGCCGTTGCATTAAGCATTGAACCAGGTAGAAGCCACAATTTGGTTAAAACCGGCCCAATTCACATTAGTTACCAAATGTGCCACGAGTCACATCAGCACCAGGCGAACCGGACACGACAAACGGGTCACCGCCATTTATGTGATGGCGATCACATTAATTCAGGCGTGTTACGTGACCACAAAAGGCGGTCAGCAAGAATGCCGTTTACATAAAACTGCGCGACGTATACGCAGTCGTCTGAGATATGCCCAGACGCCGGGACAGGAACAGGCAGTCAAGTTTCAAAGGTTGATTGCAGTGACGCCTCGGCACATCTCGGACGTTTCGCACACAACGTGACTTGCGGTGACTGGCCAAGGCCCGTCTCAGAGCTTGTACACCCCGCGCGCGGTCGCAGTAGTCGCAGCAGCCAGTTCCGCGGGATCGTCACCGCGAATCTCAGCCAGCGCCTGCACGGTATACGGCAGGCAATACGATTCGTTTGGAGCACCGCGATAGGGGTGCGGAGTCAGATAGGGGGCATCTGTCTCGACCAGCAGCTGACCCGCGGGAATCAACGTTGCCGCCTCGTGCAGTGCACGCGCATTGCGGAAGCTCACCGTGCCGGAGAGGCTCAGCACCCATCCCTCGTCGATGCACAGGCGCGCCATCTCGGGGCCAGACGAAAAGCAATGGAAGATCACCGTCTCTGGCGCCCCCTCGGACTTCAGCACCCGGATGAGAGCGTCGTCAGCCTCGCGATTGTGAATCATCAGCGGCTTCGAGACACGCTTCGCAAGGTCGATATGCCAGCGGAACGCTTCTTCCTGGTCGGGTATCTCCGCGCAGCCGTCGAGCTTCCCCGGCCAATAGAAATCGAGGCCAGTCTCGCCGACCGCAACCGTGCGCTCATCCTCCGCCAGGGTCTCGAGAACCGACTTCGCATGGTCATCAAGATGTTGGGCCCGGGTCGGGTGCAGCGCGGTCGCTGCGAACACCCGCTCATCCCAGTGCGCGAGCCGGACGGCCAGCTCAGCCGCCGCGAGATCGTCAGCGACGGTGACAATCGTGCCCACGCCAGCGGACGCCGCCCGGTCGACGATGGTCCGCAAGGACGCCTCATCAGTCGCACCGCACGCGTCGAGGTGCGTGTGCGCATCCACAAGCGAGCCGAGCGGTTCGGGGACTGGCGGAGCTTCGCGTTTCTTCGACGTCATTTGGTGATCGGCGCCCATTCGGGTCCGGTTTCGCCCAGGACCGGGTCAAGCTTGGTGAACAGTGGCGTTGGCTTCGACAACTTGGTTCCGGGCTTGATGTCTCCGCGGCCCCACCGGGCCTGCTCGCTGGCGTAATCACCCATCAAAACCGGGTAACTCCGCCCCGCCTCCGGCAGGTTCACACCTACAGGCTCCACCTGCGTGGTGTCGTCAGCAACCTCGCGGATCTCCGGCTGCGCGGCCCAGACCCCCTCACCGCCTAACAGTTCATGCACCTTCTGCGCCGAATGCGGCAAGAACGGGGTCAGCAGCGCATTCGCGTCCGACACCACCTGCAGCGAGGTGTGCAGCACAGTCGCGAGCCGGTCACGCTGATCTGGATCCTTCGCGAGCTTCCACGGCTCGAGCGCAGAAATGTATTTGTTGGCGGCAGTGACCACCCGCATGCCCTCATTGGCGGCAGCGCGGAAACGGCTCCGCTGCAGATGCTGCCCAGCCGTTTCGAAAGCCGCCTCGGCCGTGCGCAGCAGTTCGACGTCGAAATCGGTCAGCGTGGCTGGCGCCGGGATCTCCCCGAAGTTCTTGTGTGCCATCGAGACGGAACGGTTGACGAGGTTGCCCCACTCGTTCGCGAGTTCGAAGTTCGTGCGGCGAATGAACTCATCCCAGGTGAAGTCGGTGTCTTGCGATTCTGGGCCTGCCACCGCGATGAAGTACCGCAGTGGGTCGGCCCCGAAATCACGCAAGAAGTCGCGCACGTAGATGACGGTGCCGCGGCTCGTCGAGAATTTTGATCCACTCATCGTCAGGAACTCACTCGACACCACTTCGGTGGGGAGGTTCAGATCACCGAGCGGTCCCGCTGACCCGCCGCGCGCGCCACGGCCCGAATATCCGAGCAGTTCCGCAGGCCAGATCTGCGAGTGGAACGTGATGTTGTCCTTGCCCATAAAGTAGTAGCTGACAGCTTCAGGGTCAGTCCACCATTTGCGCCACGCCTCCGGATCGCCGGTGCGCGCTGCCCACTCGATGCTTGCCGACAAGTAGCCGATGACGGCATCGAACCAGACGTACAGCTTCTTGTCAGGGCGGTTCGACCAGCCGTCCAGCGGGATCGGTACGCCCCAGTCGATATCGCGGCTCATCGCTCGCGGGCGGAGGTTATCGATGAGGTTCAGGCTGAAGCGCAGCACATTGGGGCGCCAGTCCGTGCGCCCCTTGAGCCACAGTCCCAGCGCGTCGGCGAGCGCGGGCAAGTCCAGGAAAAAGTGCTCCGTTTCGACGAACTTCGGCGTCTCGCCGTTGAGCTTCGACCTCGGGTTCAGCAAATCGATGGGGTCGAGCTGGTTACCACAGTTGTCGCACTGGTCGCCCCGTGCACCGTCGTACCCACAGATCGGACAGGTGCCTTCGACGTAGCGGTCCGGCAATGTGCGGCCCGTTGACGGGCTGATCGCACCTGTCGTTGTCTTCGGAACGAGGTAACCGTTCTTGTGGAGGGTTCGGAAAAGTTCCTGCACCACCGCGTAATGGTTGCGCGTAGTCGTGCGGGTGAACAAGTCGTAGCTCAGACCGAGCCCGGCAAGGTCTTCAACGATGACGCGGTTGTAGCGATCCGCGAGCTCACGTGGCGTGGTGCCCTCCTGGTCAGCCTGCACAAGGATCGGCGTGCCATGCTCATCCGTCCCCGAGATCATCAGCACGTCGTTGCCCACCATGCGCTGGTAACGAGCAAAGACGTCGGACGGAACACCGAAACCGGACACGTGCCCAATGTGGCGCGGGCCATTCGTGTACGGCCAGGCAACCGCCGTGAGAACTCGGGTAGACATGCGTTCCAGCCTATTCGTTGAGGGTGCCGGATTCCCAACCCGGCCAGATTCGCGCGGGCAGATAGCGCGCCGAGAATGGGGCTTAGCCGGGGCGCATCCCACACCTTTCCGACAAGAACAGGCATACTGCGGTCCCATGGGGAACACCACTGAGCGATCCCGACGCGCGCGGACCACGCGTCCCGGCCAGAGCTCACGCGGACGTTCGAAGCCGAGTGCCGACGGACACGGTAAAGCTTCGTCTGCCCGGTGGTCAGAAACGCAGCAGCCCAGCAACGGTACCGAAGAGCAGTGGAATTGGCCCGGCCGCTTCACCAGTCCGGGCGCGGATCCCCACACACTCGTTCACGAAATGATCCTCACTGGCGCCGAGGCGACCATCAAGCGGCAGCGGGGCCGCCGTGGCGGCACGCTCAGCGCGGAACGTGTCGCGGAACAACTCGCGCAGATCGATGCGGGCCGTGAACCGTGGCTAGCCACCCGGGTCGCGTCGGACATTCTCCTTTCAGCGATGGAGTCGCTCTACGAGCACGGCTGGCAGCCGCGAGACGTAATTCACGTTGTCGAACGCGCGCACCCTCAGCACGTGGCAGAGCTTGCCGTCGCGACAGTCGCCTTCCAGGCTGCGCTGACGAACGCGTCGCAGCGGGCGCCGCTCTCGTGGGTGGAGCAGCTTGATGACGTCGCCGCAGCCTGCCCGGACCTTGCGGAAACCATGCGATGGGCAGCGATCCGTAACCCCGGTAACCGGCCATATCTGCTTGCGCTCGGGGGCGAGCCCCCACTCCAGACGGACTGGTCGGCTGTCCTCACGCTGATCGGCCGGTGGCATGATCTGCCGGTCTGGCCGCAAGTGTGCACTCCTCCCTCGCAGTGGCCAGAGCAGCGGGCCGACGCCGCTCCGCGCGCCCAGCGCTCCGGACCAGTTGATTCGCGGGTGCTGAACAAGGTTCGCGGTCTACTCGCGAAAGCTGAGGCGACAACCTATTCCGGTGAAGCCGAGGCTTTCACCGCCAAGGCGCAGGAACTCATGACGCGGTACGCGATTGATTCAGCGTTGCTGCGATCAGAACACTCGCGTGCCGACGTTCTCACGACACGGATCCACATCGACAATCCATACACAAAAGCGAAGGTTCACCTGCTCCACGAGATAAGTCTGGCCAACCGGGTGCGTGTCGTTTGGGACGCGGAATACGCGGTGGCAACCGCCGTGGGTACCCCGGTCGACTTGCGGCAGGTCGAAATGCTGTACACCTCGGTGCTCGTCCAGGCGACTCATGCGATGACTGAACTCGGCCGTGACAGCGAAGATGGTTCCACGAGAACCGCGAGCTTCCGGCGGGCGTTCCTGTTTGCCTTCGCGGTTCGTGTCGGCCAGCGGCTTCAGGAAGTCGGCGAGGAAACCACGGCGCGGGCCGCGAAACGCGCGCGGCGCAACGGAAAACGGCTGCTCCCAATCTTGGCGGCGCAGAACGAAGCGGTGAACGCAGAATTCGAGCGCCTGTTTCCGAGGACAGAGAAGCAAACAGCATCTCCCATGGATGCTCGCGGCTGGATTGCCGGTAAGGTCGCGGCCGACCAGGCTGTTTTGCAGCCAGCGGGGGTAGCGCTCGAAGGGGCGTCCTGACGCGTGCCACTCTTAACCAGTGCGATGTGAGCGCATCGGTGAAGGTTCCCGTGCCGCGGAGGTTCTGCGGGCGCTAGCTTCGCGCGCCCAGAAAACTGGTGCGCCACCGCCCGCGGCGGTCACCGGAAACTGGTTCGGTTCCCTCGCCATCATCGCTCCCGAACTCGCCACGCACACCGACAACTCTCCGCATCCCTTTGGCGAAACCGACACCGTCGCCGCGCCAGGAGACGCAGTGGGGGGCGGATGGTTCGGTTACTTGTCGTACCCAGACACTGGTCCAGACGGCGCGACAGGTCCCCTCCCGCAGATGGCGGGCGGCTTCACGGACAGCGTGCTGCGTCTGGACAGGAGCGGTACCTGGTGGTTCGAGTCTCTCAGCGGCGCAGTCTGTCCCGATTGGCTGCGCCGCCTCGTCCTGTCGCCTGCACTTCCCCCGTCATCTGCATGGTCCTGCCATTGGGAACCGCCAAGCCGAGAAGCACATAGGTATGGGGTCGAGTCGTGCCTCGAGGCCATCAGGGCCGGCGAGGTGTATCAAGCATGCGTGTGCGGGCATTACACCGGGAAGTTCGAGGGCGATCCGCTCGACTTCTTCACCGACGCGATCACCGCGACGCAGCCGGCGAAAGCAGCTTTCCTCCAGGGCGCCTGGGGCTCTGTCGCCTCACTTTCGCCAGAACTATTCCTGTCCCGTAAGGGCCGAATCGTGAAATCCAGCCCGATCAAGGGGACGCTGCCGATCGACGCCGACCCTGCGCTGCTGCGCAGCTCGGTGAAGGACGTTGCGGAGAACGTGATGATCGTCGACCTCGTCCGGAACGACCTCGGCAGACTCGCCGACTCCGGCTCAGTAACCGTCACTGACCTCCTCGGTGTCTATCCCGCACCGGGGGTGTGGCATTTAGTCTCCACTGTGCAAGCCCACATCGACGACGGCATACCAGTGCGCGATCTGCTCGAGGCAACGTTCCCGCCAGCTTCTGTCACCGGAACGCCGAAACATCGTGCCCGAACCCTGTTGCAGCGCTGGGAGCCCTCCCCGCGCGGCGTGTACTGCGGCACCGTCGGGTTCCACTCTCCCGTCGCAGGACTCGAACTGAATGTGGCGATCAGGACCGTCGAATTCACTGCCGACGGCCAGTGCCGACTCGGCGTCGGGGGTGGCATCACCATCGATTCTGTCCCGGACCGCGAATGGAAGGAGTGCGTCGACAAGGCAGCGACGATCGTCGGCCTCACCCCTTCGGCGTCACTCCGCTGACGTCCGCTGCGCGAGCACCGCGTCGTACAGTTCTCGTTTCGACACACCGGCCCGTTCCGCGATCACAGCGCACGCCTCCTTCAGCCTGCTGCCGGCCGTCACCAGACGTTCGACGTCTGCGACCTGATCGCCAACACTCCGCGCAGCGGGTTGCGCGCCTTCGAGCACCACGGTGATCTCGCCGCGTACGTGTCCCTTCGCCCAGTCGGCAAGCTCACGAAGTGTGCCTCTCTTCACTTCCTCGTACGTCTTGGTGAGTTCGCGGCACACCGCAGCGCGCCGCTGCGGACCGAGCACGCTGACAGCGTCATCGAGGCACTCTGAAAGACGGTGCGGCGCTTCGAAGAACACGCACGCACGCGGTTCGTCCCGCAACCCGTTGAAGAACTCGCGCCGCGCGCCCTGCTTGCGCGGCGGGAAACCATCAAAACAGAACCGATCCACAGGCAACCCAGAAAGCGCCAGCGCGGTCGTTACCGCAGAGGGACCGGGGAGACACGTGACGGATAGTCCGCGTTCAGCGCACGCCGCCACCAGCCGGTAGCCCGGATCACTGATCGACGGCATCCCCGCATCGGTCACCAGCAGCACGATGTGCCCGCGGGCGACCTCCTCGACGAGGAGTGGGAGCCGCGTCCTTTCCACATGGTCGTAGAAACTCACGACCTTCGCGGTCAGCGAAACGCCGAGCGCGGCGGCGAGCTGCCGGGTTCGGCGGGTGTCCTCAGCCGCGATGACGTCGGCGTCACGCAACAATTCCATGAGTCGGGGTGACGCATCACGAACGTCACCGAGTGGTGTAGCGGCGAGTACAAGCTGTCCGGCCATGGTGATACAGCCTACGATCATCGGGTGCCCGTGCTCAGTGCTGCCCGAAGACCGCCAGCTCACGCTGCGCGAGGTTCACAGCACCCTTCCCCCCGTGCAGCCTCACCAGCAGCACCGATTTCCAGTCCGGGAACACGGACGCCGCCCTACGATCCGATGCCCACCGACACGCTTCGCGGGTGGCTCGTCGCCGGATTTCTGACTTTCCTTGCGGCCCTCACACGATTTACGGGGCTCCAGTCCCCCACAGACGCCGGCACGCCGGTGTTCGATGAGAAGCACTACGTCACGCAGGCATGGCAGATGCTGCGAGGCGGCTGGGTGGAGGATAACCCGGCGTATGGGCTAGTCGTGCATCCGCCGGTCGGTAAACAGCTCATCGCATTTGGCGAAGCACTGTTTGGCTACTCCGCGTGGGGCTGGAGGTTCTCTGCTGCGGTCGCGGGGGTCGTTCTTGTCCTCCTGGTCACCCGTATCACTCGCCGTCTCGCGAGATCGACGCTCGTCGGCGCGATCGCCGGTGTCCTCATTCTCGTCGATGGCGTCACCTTCGTGACGTCGCGGATGGGCATGCTGGACATCTTCCTCGTGCTTTTCGTCGTCGCTGCTTTCGGGTGTCTAATCGTCGATCGTGATGACGTTCAGCGCCGGTACGCGCGCGTTTACGCGGAGGGGCGTATCAGCCAGACCCCGTTTGGGCCGCGGATGGGGGTGCGCTGGTGGCGATTCGGTGCGGGTGTGCTGCTCGGGCTGGCATGTGCCACGAAGTGGTCCGGGATCTATGTCATAGTCTTCTTCGGACTGATGGCGGTCGCATTCGACCTCGCCGCCCGTTACCGCTTCGGCGTGCGGCAGCCCATCGTGGGGACGGCTGCGCGCGATGTGGTTCCGGGCTTGTGGGCACTCGTCGCCGTACCTGTGGGCGTCTATGTCGCAAGTTACTGGGCATGGTTTTCCAGCGAAACCGCAGTTGACCGCCACGCGGTTGGGCGCACCATCGGCGAGGGCGGCATGTGGAGCTTTCTGCCCGATTCGCTGCGTGCCCTGTGGTACAACCACGGCAACGTTCTGGGGTTCCACACGGGGCTGACCAACACCGAAGGCCACATTCATCCGTGGGAGTCCAAGCCGTGGACGTGGCCGATGGGGCTGCGGCCCATGCTGTACTACTTTGCGCAGGGCGAGGACATCTCGGGCTGCAGTGCGAATGAATGTGTTCGCGCGGTCATGCTTGTCGGCACGCCAGCACTATGGTGGCTTACGCTTCCCGTTCTGGGGTGGTCCCTGTGGAAGGTCATCACCTGTCGCGACTGGCGCTACGCTGCGGCCCTCACCGGCTACGCTGCGGTACTGGTGCCCTGGTTCATGACTCTGGACCGGCAGATGTACTACTTCTACGCCGCTCCGATGGCACCTTTTATCATCATGATTTTCGCGTTGACGCTTGGCGAAGTACTTGGCCGCCGAGGTCAGCCGCCGGAGCGTCAGCAGCTTGGCTTGCTCGTGGTGTGCGGCTACCTCGCGGTTGTTGTCGTCAACTTCGTCTGGCTGTACCCCATCTTGACGGCGCTACCGATCACGCCAGAGATGTGGCAGCGCCAGTTGTGGTTGCCTAGCTGGCGTTGACCGGGCGGTTGGGTCGTCAGGAGAATCGGTTGAGGCCTGGAATCATCCGGTCGACGCTGAGACGGCCAGCTCCGCAGGCAGCGATCAGCAAGGAGCCCACACCGAGCGCCAGAACCAATTCGTAACCCCCGTCGTTGACGAACACGCCGTGCTCGGCGTGGACGAGGACGAACGCCCCAACCATGTCGCAGAACAAGAGGAAGCCCACAAGCGGCGTGAGAGCACCGATGATCAGAAGTGCCCCTCCTACGAGTTCGAGGTAGGTAACGACGTAGGCACTGATTTCAGGGAGTGGGGCGTTGATAGAGGTGAAGAACGCCTGCACACCTTCGATTCCCTGATCGTTGAGCTTTTGCCAGCCGTGGGCAACGAAAATGATGCCGATGCCGACGCGGGCGATCAGCAATGCGATGTCACGGTGCCAGCCAGTACCCATGATGCCTCCGTTGTGCGAACTAGCGGGACGCCGCCCGGCGCGGCTACCCATCATGATCAATTCTACGCCGACACTATTTGACTGAGCAACTAGTTGTCCAGAAGCCGCGCTGGCTGAAGGTACTGTTGCGTCACCGTACGGTTCTCGCCATAGTGAACAAAGCGGACATGGCAGCACTTGCCCCACCCCGCGCAACCCCTGAAGGAGGGGACATGGACCTGGTGCTGTGGATACCAGCTGCCCTCCTCGCTGCGGCGTTTCTGATGAGTGGCGTCACAAAGACATCCACCCCATACGAGAAGTACGTGCTCAAAAAGGGTGCCGATTGGGCACAGGAGTTCTCCCCCGGCGCAGTGCGCGCGATCGGCATCGTAGAAATCCTGGGAGCAGTAGGGCTGGTTCTGCCGCAAGCGACCGGTCTCTACCCGATCCTCACCCCCATCGCGGCTGTCGGGCTTGCAATCCTGCTCGTGCTCGCAATGATTGTTCTTCGCCGACGAGCTGAACTCTCCAGCTACATGCCCCTCACAGGAACACTCTTCGTCCTGTGTCTCGCGGTCGCGGTCGGCCGGTTTGTGACCTGACCGGCGGACTGATTGCGCGCCCCGAATTCGCTACCCGAGCCCCCGCAAAGCCGCCGCCACGAACCCACTTATTTCTTCATCCGTGAACCCCCAGCCACGAAGTTCAGTGACATACCGGACAGCTGCAGTCTGCGCCCGCGAACGAGTGGGATCGCCTGCAGCAGCGACAAATGACCCCTGCCGGCCCCGCGTCTCGATTACTCCCGCAGCCTCGAGCTCGCGGTAGGACCTGGCAACGGTATTAGGTGCGATACCGAGTTCTGCCGCTAGCTGCCGGACCGTCGGCAGCTTGCAGCCGGCAGGAAGATTCTCCTGCCGCACAAGCTCGATGATCTGCGTACAGATCTGCTCGTAGGGCGGTATCGACGAATCCTGATCGATCGACAGCAGCACGAGCACCTCACCTCCCCCGGGGCCCCGCACGAAGCCCAAGACGCCACAGCTAAGTATCGCCCCTCGGGCGACAACCCGGAGCGAGTCGGCGATCATTGATTCATGAGTGATGTGACGATCTACCACAACCCCCGATGCACGACGTCCCGGAATGTCCTTGCGATCATCCGAGAAGCCGGCATCGAACCCGAAATCGTCAAATACCTCGACACCCCACCGGGACGTGACGCACTCGCCTCGATGATCAGCGCGGCCTCGCTCACGCCCCGGCAGGCCATCCGCAAACGCGAAAAGCTGTACAAAGAACTCGGGCTCGACAACCCGGACACTAGCGACGACGCGTTGCTCGACGCGATGGCAGAACATCCCATCCTCATCGAGCGGCCCATCGTCGTCACACCGCGAGGCGTTCGCCTAGCCCGGCCGCCGCAAACAGTCGAGGAGATCCTGTAGCCAGACACGACGCGACGACCTACCAGCGCTAGCTGGGTGCTAGCAGCAACGCTCAACCTGCGTTAGCCTGCCTGTAACGAACGAATGGCAGCCGCCATATTCACGCCGAGAACGACATAGAGGTCTTCATGGCAAACACGGAGCACACCTCCGGACCGGGCGGTTCCCGACGTCTTGCGGAAGTTAAATCTGCAGGGCCGGAGGGACCGCGGCCCGTTCCATCCGCCGAGCCTGACAAGTGGGCGATCACGTCGGATGGCTACCGACTGGCGCTATACACGCGAGGCGACCAGTCCAAACCGACAGTGCTTTGCGTTCACGGGTTTCCCGATGACCACGGCGTTTGGGAGCCCGTAGCCGAATTGCTTAAGGACAGATACCACGTAGTGCTGTTCGACATGCGCGGTGCCGGACGCTCCGATCGTCCCCAGCGTGTGGCCGAGTACTCGGTGAGCCAGCTCGCGGACGATATCGCCACTGTTGCGCGGACGGTCGCGGACAACGGTCACGTGCACCTCCTGGCCCACAATTGGGGCGGGGCCGGTGCATGGGACCTGGCGCTGCACCCAGTCGACGGCATCGAACTGCTGTCCCTGACCACGATCGGGTCGGCGTCAGCTGAGTACTACTCGGCGTGGGTACGTGATCAGCTGCGATTCAACTGGCAGCACCTCCGTGACCTTTTCGGCACGTGGAGCATCAATACCTACATGACGTTCTTTCAGGTACCGGTGATTGCTCCCGCTCTGTTCAAGGTGGGTGTCGCCGATGCGGCGATGTCGTTCGCGAAGTGGAAGTTCGAGAAAGGCAAGGAACCGGATGGCTACGGCCACCGGCTCGCGAGCCGCAATCGCGACGGCCTTCGCATCTACTCCGCAAATATTTACAGTGCGCTCTTCGGCGCCAAACCGGCCCGGCACACTGGCGAACCTCGCAAGCCGGTGCCCTCGCTGGTCATCGTCCCCGAAAATGACAAGCTGTTCCCGCCGGCTGCACAGGCAGGCGCCGCGGAGTGGGCGATCGACTGCCGGATACGTTTTGTCGACGGAGGGCACTGGCTGCCGAGCCACCAGCCTGAACTCGTCGCGAAAATGGCAGCTGACTTTATCGAAGAAATCGAAGAGCGACAGAACTAACGTGCCAACGGTAAAAAGCACCATCCCCAACCTCAGAGATCTTGGTGGCATCCCGACGGCGAAGGGCCAAGTCACCCAGCGCGCACGGATCTATCGCTCAGCACAGTTGGGAAGCACGAATTCGGACGCACTTTCCGAACTCGGCGTGCGCACGGTTATCGATTTGCGGTCGGGGCTCGAACGTGTCAGTCAGCCGAGCGCACTTCCCGACGGAGTTACGTCTGTCACCGCGGACGTGCTCGCCGCGCGGCCTGATGGAGTTGCGGCGCGGTTCGCACAAGCGCTGGCAGACCCTGACTATGCGACCAAGATCCTTTCGGACGGATCGGCCGAGCAGGAAATCCTGAAAATATACCGGTTCTTTGTGCTCGATGACGCTGCTAGGGCAGCGTATCGGTCGCTCTTCCTCACAATCGCCGATCCCTCGAACCACCCCGTCCTTTTCCACTGCACGGCCGGAAAGGACCGCACGGGGTGGGCAGCAACCATGTTGCTCTGGCTGGCAGGTGCCGATGCTGACGTGCTGGAGCACGAATACCTTGGGGTGAACCCGGCCGTGGATGAATTGTTCGCTCCGATCTATGCGGCCGCCGTCGAGCGAGGTATCCGCCGTGAACTCCTTTACCCCGTATTGCGAGTTCGGGAAACCTACCTGGCCGAGGCGCGCACTACCGTCGAGCGCGAGTTCGACACCATTCAGAATTACCTCGGTCACGGAATTGGGCTAGAAGATGACGTTATCGCCGCTGCTCGAAGCGCACTCGTTGCACTTTGACAACCTTCTCTGCGCTTGGCTGACTGAATACCACAAAATGTGACATGGTAATTCTGTTACCAAAGATCAATCGTACGAGGAGGAAGTGTGTCTACAGAACCTCCGCGGGCAACTACACAGAGTAGCGACTCACCAATCGCAAAAGCGTGGTCGTCACTGCTCAAACCGGTTTTCATTCCCGCATCACTCGTCATCCTAGGCCTCATCGCATTCGCAGCGGTGTATGGCGGCACCGCCGAAGACGCTTTCTCGACGCTCAACTCCTTCATCGCTGATGGTGTCGGCTGGTGGTACATTCTCGCGGCAACCGGATTCGTGGTGTTCGCGGTGTATTGCGCGGTGTCGAAGATCGGAAGAATCCGGCTCGGCCGTGACGATGAGGATCCTGAATTCGGGCTGCTTTCGTGGTTCGCGATGTTGTTCAGCGCCGGCATGGGCATCGGCTTGCTCTTCTACGGTGTCGCTGAACCGCTTATGCACTACCTTTCCCCGCCGGACGCTGGGCAGGTTGAGGGTGCCACGGATGCCGCCGCCAATCAGGCACTCGAACTGACGATGTTCCACTGGGGCCTGCACGCGTGGTCAATCTACGTCGTTGTCGGTCTCGGCCTCGCGTACATGACGTTCCGCAAGGGCCGTCCGCTCGCCGTGCGCTGGCTCCTCGAGCCGCTCCTGGGGAGAGAACGCGTCGAGGGCTGGATCGGTCACACCATCGATGCCGTCGCCATCATCGGCACACTCTTTGGTGTCGCGACGTCGCTCGGCTTCGGTGTCCAGCAGATCATGGCGGGCCTCGAGTTCCTGGGCTGGATCGAGTCATCCAACTACTGGATTCTCGGCATCGTCGCCGTCATCACTCTGATTGCGACCGTCTCTGTCGTGTCCGGTGTCCACCGCGGTCTGAAGTGGCTGTCGAACATCAACATGACCCTGGCCGCGATCCTGGCGCTGTTCGTCGCTCTCGTTGGGACCACGCTGTTTCTTCTGCAAGCGTGGGTACAGAACCTCGGCAACTATTTCCAGGCTTTGCCGGAATTGATGCTACGTACAGCACCGTTCTCGGAAGACGGCTGGGCAGCCGCGTGGACGATCTTCTACTGGGGCTGGTGGATCAGCTGGGCGCCCTTCGTTGGCATGTTCATCGCGCGCATCTCGCGGGGCCGCACCATTCGCGAGTTCGTTGCTGGCGTTCTGATCGCCCCCACACTGGTCAGCTCATTGTGGTTCACGATCTTCGGTGATTCCGCGATCCTGCGGCAGCGTGAAGTCGGTGATATCGCGCCAGAGGGCTCCGTGAACGCAGACACTGCGCTCTTCGCGCACCTGGACACACTCCCGCTGGCAACAATCACGAGTGTCCTCGCGATCTGTGTCGTGGTCTTCTTCTTTGTCACGTCCTCGGACTCCGGGTCCCTCGTCGTGGACATCCTCGCGACCGGTGGCGCAGTCGAAACGTCCAGGATCACGCGCGTGTACTGGGCAGTCCTTGAGGGCTTCGCCGCGGCCGTCCTTCTCGTTGTGGGTGGCAGCGAATCTCTCACGGCGCTGCAAACAGCGTCGATCGCAACCGCTGTACCGTTCTCGATCATCATGGTGCTCGCGTGCTTCTCCCTGTTGCGCGCGTTCCGGTATGACGTGTCGCAGATGCCGACGTATGTTCGCGTCGTCCAGGTCTCTGGTGAGTCTCCGGCCGGTGGCGGTATTTCACTGCCGACAGAGGAAGCCCCACCCTCGGCACCCCTGCCGCCCCACGTAACCAAGAAGCCGTGGCGCGGCGTGCGCGGCGTCTCCGCGACTTTCGCTGGTCTCAGTTCGTGGGACAAGCGAGATGACAGGCGTGATAAGACGGGCCTCCTAGTTTCGGTGCGTGCAGTGCCGCCGGGTGACGTCACCGTCGATCCCACAACAGGACAGGTGCATACGAGTACTGATGCGCCAGATCCGCTCGGTGGCGAGGTATTCGACACACCTGAGTTCGCTGCGTCACACGAGGGCGCGGTACTCAAAGCGTCCGAAGAGTCCGGCGAAACAGCAGGCGAAAGCCAGAAACAAGAGCCGTAACCACCGTCAGATGGGGTGTGCGATGCGCGGCATCGCACACCCCATCCGTCATTTCAGTTCCGGCCGGCCCGGTAGAATCCGAGCCTTCCCAACACCACATCTCATTTGGGCATTTCCGTGTCCAGGTTTTGATCGGAGACGAACGTGAGCCACACTTCCGGCGCACCCCTTGTTGCCACGGAGCGTCCTGACACTTCAGTGCTGGGTGCGTTGCGGTCATTTCCCCGATTGAAGACCGAGGTTCTCGCGGGCCTAGTCGTCGCGCTTGCCCTGATCCCCGAAGCGATCGCGTTCTCGATCATTCTCGGCGTTGACCCCCAAGTGGGCTTGTTCGCCTCCTTCACGATGGCTGTTGTCATCGCTTTCACCGGCGGCCGTCCGGCGATGATCACGGCCGCCACGGGCGCGATAGCGCTTGTGCTCGCGCCCGTGGTTCGGGACTACGGGATCGAGTATCTTTTTGCCACCGTCATCCTCGGCGGCTTGATGCAACTCGCGCTGAGCTTCCTTGGCGTGGCGCGCCTGATGCGATTCATTCCGCGAAGCGTGATGATCGGCTTCGTCAATGCGCTCGCGATCCTGATTTTCATGTCGCAGATCCCGCACCTGGTCGGCGTTCCCAATCTCGTGTACCCCATGGTTGCGGTGGGACTGCTGATTATCTTCGTGCTGCCCCGCATCACCAACGTGGTACCCGCTCCACTCGTCGCGATTGTCATTCTGACCGTCATCACCGCTGTTTTCGCCCTGTCCGTCCCGGACGTGGGTGACGAAGGTGAACTGCCGTCGTCCCTGCCGATGTTCCTAATCCCGGATGTACCGTTCACGATCGAAACATTGCAGATCATCGCGCCGTATGCGCTCGCGATGGCGCTCGTGGGTCTCATCGAATCGCTGCTGACGGCGAAGATCGTCGACGACATCACCGACACACACTCGAACAAAACGCGTGAGGGCCTAGGTCAGGGCACTGCGAACTTCATCACCGGCTTCTTCGGCGGCATGGGTGGCTGCGCCATGATCGGCCAGACGATCATCAACGTAAAGGTGTCGGGAGCCCGGACACGTATTTCGACGTTCCTCGCAGGTATCTTCCTGCTCGCGCTTGTCGTGGGCCTCGGTGACCTTGTCGGAATGATTCCAATGGCCGCGCTCGTCGCCGTCATGATCATGGTCTCGATCAACACGATGGACTGGCACTCGATTTCCCCGGCGACGCTACGACACATGCCACTGCCCGAAACAGCGGTGATGCTTGTGACCGTCGGTGTCACTGTCTTCACCCACAACCTGGCATACGGCGTCATCTCCGGCGTCATCACCGCGATGGTGATGTTTGCGCGCCGCGTCGCCCACTTCGTCAGCGTCGAAAAGGTCACCGAAACCGACACCACGAAGGACGGCCATATCGACACCCGCGTGTACCGCGTCAGTGGTGAACTGTTCTTCGCCTCCTCCAATGATCTCGTCTACCAGTTCGATTACTCTGGCGACCCCGAGAACGTGGTCATCGATCTGTCCGAATCCCACATCTGGGATGCGTCGACGGTCGCCGCCCTGGATTCGATCACCACCAAATATCGGCAGCGCGGCAAGCGCGTCACCATCGTCGGCCTCAATGAGGCATCTCAAGAACGGCACAACCGACTCAGCGGCAAGCTCGGTGGAGAACACTGAAAGACGCAGATCCCGTCGTAAACCAATCCAGCCGTAACAACGTTCCGAAGTAACCATGCAAGCCCCTCCACAAGAAAGGGCCCACCATGGTTCATGTCCAACGGACCTTCAGCGTCGACAAGCCAATCAATGTTGTGGCCGAGTATCTTGCCGATTTCAGTAACACCGTCGAATGGGATCCGGGCACGGTGAACTGCACGCGCCTCGACGCCGGCCCGATTCGCGCAGGCGCTCAATGGCGAAACACATCGCGTGTGCTCGGACGGGAGACTCAACTTGTATACGAACTCGTCACGCATCGTGCTGACCACGTGAAGTTCGTGGGCCGGAATAAGACGGCCACTGCGGTCGACGACATCCGGCTACGCGCCGAGAATGGCGAAACCGAGGTCAATTACACGGCTGAAATCAGTTTTCACGGTCTGGCGAAAATCGCGTCGCCCGTGATGCGACTGTTTTTTGAGCGTCTCGGCAACAAGGTCGTCGTCGAGATGCAGACGGCGGTCGCGGCTCTATAGTTCCTTCGCGAATTCGATCTCAGTCGATTCGGAAATATCGTGGAGATCGCGGGACCGGCCCGTGCGCGCGTAACCGAGCCGCGTGTACAGGTGGTGCGCTCCCGTGAACCGCGTGTCTGACCAGGCCTGAACTTCTGTGTATCCGGCGTCGAGCGCAGACTGCTCTGCCTGCTTCACGAGAACGGTTGCCAGGCCGTGCCGTCGTGCTGACGCCGCGACATACACGCCCTTGATCTCCGCCAAGGGAGCCAGACTTGGGCGGAAACCCGAGGAACCCAGGATCACGCCCTCATCATCAGCGACCCAGAAGGCGCCCCCGAAAGCCGCATACGCCGTAGCTGGTGCACGCAACCACTGTTCTTCTAGGTTCACGTCGAGAATGCAACCGGGGAACTCCGACCAGCACGCACCGATGAGCGCGATGAGTTGCTCCGAATCGGCATCCTGTACCGGGCGGATTGCCCACATATGTTTCCCTCCGCACTCGAGTATTGGTGGCGCGAGGTAACGATAGTGAAGGCGGAGTTCATCCACCAGCGTGCCGGTAGTGCTTCGCACTGGGCGGCGGTCAGGCGGCGCGGCCGGTGTCGATGGGCAAGTCGCTTAGTCGCCACTCGAGCATGCCGTCCTGGAGGCGGCGGGCGTGGCGACCCAAAGTCTGCAGCATGTCGACGGCCTCGTAAGCGAGCACGCAGTACGCACCGCGGCAGTAGGCCACGATCTCCTGGTCGACGGGCAACTCGTCAATGCGCCGCGCGAGGTCATCGAGCGGAATGGACACTGCCCCAGGCACGTGCGCGGCCGCGTACTCCTCGACTGGGCGAACGTCGACGACGATCACCTCCCCCGCCGCGGCGCGTGCGAGTAACTCCTCGCGCGTGACCTCACTGTCTGCCCGTAGCGCGCTGGCGGCTGGCGAGCGCCCCGAGTGGAGATAGTCGTCCCGGACCCGCTCAACCTCGGCGATCCTCTCTGCCGCCACTGTGCGTACGAGCTCGTACAGACGTGCGACGTCCAGGCCAGCCAATGCATAGTGCACCTTGGTGCCGTCTTTACGGGTCGTCACCAGGCCCGCCTGCTTGAGGACCTGAAGGTGTGCGGACGCAGTGCTCAACCCCAGCTGAGCTGTCGCTGCCAGATTCTCGACGCTGCGCTCGCCTTGCGCTAGCAGGTCGACGAGCTCGAGGCGCTTGCCACTGCCGAGAGCCTTTCCCACCCGGGCCAGTTGGTCGAACAGCTCGGTCTTCTTTTTTCGATCACCCACTTGCTCCTCCAATATTCTATGGAATACTAATTATTATATTACACGTTTCTTTGGAATATACAGGCCGAGCCAGGTATCCGGACCGCGTCACCGACCCTCAAGGAGCTTACGATGCCGACAGATCTCACTCTCATCCCTATCGTCGACGAAGGACTGGGCAACTCCACATACCTACTCGACCTAGGTGACGGGCGAGCCCTGGTGCTCGACCCCGAACGGGACCTGCGACAGGTTCGCTCCGAAGCGCAACGTCGGAAACTGACAATCGCCTACGCCGTGGAGACGCACCTCCACGCCGATTTCATCTCCGGCGTGCGCGAACTGGCTGACCTAGAAGGGGCGACAGTACTGGCGCCGGATGTCGGCCCGCGTGGCTTCGCCGTTACCGCACTGGCCGACGGTGACACGATCGACCTGGGAAGATTCACCCTGCGTGCGCTATTCACCCCGGGCCACTCCCCCGAGCACATGTCCTACCTGCTGAATGAAGGCGACCAGTTACGTGGGGTGTTCACAGGGGGCTCGTTAATGGTCGGCACCGCAGGGCGCACCGACCTCGCCGGCCCCGGCCACACTTTGCCGCTCGCTCGAGCCCAGTACCATTCGCTGCAGCGATTGATGGAACTGCCCGATGAGACCCCGGTATGGCCGACCCACGGGGTGGGCTCGTTCTGCTCATCCTCAATCGGTGGCGAACGAGTCAGCACCATCGGCAAGGAACGAGCCGCCAACCCGTTGCTGCAGGTCGACGGTGAGGACGCCTTTGTCGAAGCCTTGCTCGGCTCTCTCGGCACGTTCCCCGAATACTTCTTGCGCCTCGGCGAAATCAACCACAAGGGCCCCGCGGTGCTGGGCAGTACGCCAACGTTGACATCACTGACCACGGCCGATGTCGAGGATCTTGTCGATGAGGGGGCGCAGGTCGTGGACGTGCGCCCTGCCGCCGAATTCGCCGATGGCCACATACTCGGGGCTCTGTCGATCACCCTGCGCCCGGTGTTTGCCACCTGGCTGGGCTGGCTGGCCGACCCCAACCGGCCGGTCGTCATCATCCGCTCCGCGAATCAGAATTCTGACGATATCGTCTGGGAGGCAGCCAAAGTCGGATTCGACACTCTCGCCGGAGAGTTGCAAGGCGGAATGGACGGCTGGAACGGTCCGGTCGACGCGGGCACGGTGACGCTGCAGAGCGCCAATCAGTTGGCCGCTCAGTCACTGACTTCGATGCTCGACATCCGGCAAGAGGGCGAGTTCACCGCCGGGCATATTGCGGGCGCCGTCCACATCGAACTCGGCGCCCTCAGCAAACAGCTTGATCAAGCGCCTGACGGTCCGGTGGTAGTGATGTGCGGGCACGGCGAGCGAGCGATGGGCGCAGCCAGCATCCTCGCAAAGGCCGGGCACAGCGATGTGCGTGTCCTTGACGGTTGTCCCGCCGACTTGGCGCACGCCACCGGCCGAGAACTGCAGGTGGGGTCGTGAGCGTCCACGCCCCCACGCATCGCGCTGTCCTGGGACTGCGCGAGAACGCAGCCCAATTCACGCTTCTCGTTGCGGTCAACGCTCTTGTCGGCGGCATGGTCGGCCAGCAGCAGACTGTGCTGCCTCTGCTCGCCACGGAGGAATTCGGGCTGACCGGCTACACATTCATTTTCACCTACGTGGCGGCATTTGGAATTACCAAAGCCGCTGCGAACTACTTCGCCGGGACGTGGTCGGATCGCTTCGGACGTAAGCCTGTGCTGCTGGTGGGCTGGCTGTTCGCTATCCCCGTTCCGTTGATGCTCATCGCGGCTCCCAACTGGTGGTGGGTCGTCGCCGCCAATGTGCTGTTGGGGATCAACCAAGGTCTGACCTGGTCAACCACCGTGGTGATGAAGATTGACCTAGTCGGCCCGGCTCGCCGTGGCATGGCGATGGGACTGAACGAGGCCGCTGGCTACGGAGCCGTGGCAGTCAGCTCACTCTTGGCTGGCTACCTCGCCGATCAATACGGGCTACGACCAGCCCCGTTCCTGCTCGGACTTTCCTACACCGCAATCGCCCTGTTGCTGTCCGGGTTCCTGATTCGTGAAACTCGGGACCACGCGCGCCTGGAAGCTTCGCAGCACACACCCCGTGCGGACGGTCGGCACGATCACCTGCATTCGGACCTGACCAACCGGCAAATCGCAGTGCAGACCAGTTTCACCGAGCCAGCGCTCTCGTCTGCAAGTCAGGCCGGGCTAGTCAACAATCTCAACTTTGGGCTCGCCTGGGGTCTGTTCCCACTGCTGTTCGCTACCGCCGATCTGACAGCCGGACAGATTGGCGTCCTCTTCGCGCTCTATCCCGGAGTCTGGGGCGCCGGACAATTGATCACTGGCGCCCTGTCAGACCGAATCGGGCGCAAGCATCTGATCACGTCCGGAATGAGCCTCCAGGCCGCAGCACTGATGCTGATCGCTGCGTCGGACAGCTTCACAGGCTGGGCTGCAGGCACGGTACTGCTTGGGGCCGGAACTGCAATGGTCTACCCCACCCTGCTCGCCGTGATCGGGGACGTCGCTCATCCTTCCTGGCGCGGTCGCGCCGTCGGGATCTACCGGGTCTGGCGTGACAGTGGATACGCCGTCGGCGCGATCCTTGGGGGAATAATTGCCGACCTGATGGGACTCCATGCCGCGGTGTGGGGTGCCGCCGTAGTCAGTGCCGCATCGGCCCTGGCCGTGGCGGTTCGCATGTACGAAACCCACCCGAGGCCGAGGGGCGTGAGCACAGAGAAGGCGCCGAGAACATCGTGATCGCCCGGTTGTCAGTGCTACACGGCATGATGGAATCGTGAGCGCGCTCGAGAACTTCTCGCCCGCGACCCGTGAGTGGTTCCGCGGGTCGTTCGGCGCTCCTACCCCTGCGCAGGAGCAGGCGTGGGATGAGATCCGGCAGGGCAGCCACTCGCTCGTGGTCGCTCCGACAGGATCGGGGAAAACGCTCGCCGCATTTTTGTGGGCGCTTGATCGCATCACCACTGAGGAAGATCGTGGTACTCGGATTGTCTACCTGTCTCCGTTGAAGGCGCTGGCGGTGGACGTGGAACGCAACCTGCGCTCACCACTCACTGGCATCGCGAACACTGCCCGAGTCAAGGGGTTGACACCCCCCAGTGTCAGCGTCGGTGTGCGCACCGGTGACACTCCGAATGCGCAGCGGCAGGCGATGCTCCGCAACCCGCCCGACATCCTGATCACCACCCCTGAATCGCTGTTTCTGATGCTGACGTCGGCGGCGCGCGAAACCCTGGCCGGGGTCGAGACCGTGATTGTCGATGAAATCCATTCGATCGCGGACTCCAAGCGCGGAGCGCACCTCGCACTCTCGCTGGAGCGTCTCGATGCGCTGCTGGAGAAGCCAGCCCAGCGGATCGGACTTTCCGCGACAGTGCGCCCGCGCGAGGAGGTGGCGCGTTTCCTGGCTGGCGCACGTCCGGTGAGCATCGTCGCGCCGCCCACCGAGAAGCTTTTCGACCTTCGTGTGTCTGTTCCTGTGGAGGACATGGCGAACGTGCCCGCGGCACCCGGCGGAACCGATTCCGACGCGAAGAATCTGTCAGCGAACTCCTTGTGGCCGCACGTCGAGGAGCAGCTCGCCGACCTCATCCTCGACCATCGCTCGTCGATCGTCTTCGCCAATTCCCGGCGCCTCGCGGAACGCCTGACCGCTCGGCTCAACGAGATTTACAGCGAGCGCCAGGGAACGGAACTGCCTTCGCAGACAAGGCCTCCCGCGGAAGTAATGGCGCAGGGCGGTTCAGTCCGCGAGTCCCCCGCCGTCCTGGCGCGGGCGCACCACGGCTCGGTCAGTAAAGAACAGCGGGCCCTGATCGAAGATGACCTAAAGACCGGGCGTCTGAGATGTGTCGTCGCGACCAGCAGCCTCGAACTCGGGATCGATATGGGGGCAGTAGATCTCGTCATTCAGGTCGAGTCCCCGCCCTCGGTTGCGAGTGGTTTACAGCGCGTTGGGCGGGCCGGGCATCAAGTCGGTGAGATATCCCGGGGAATCCTCTTCCCGAAGCACCGAGCTGACCTGCTGCATTGCGCGGTGACAGTCGAACGGATGCGGGAAGGCGCAATCGAAGCGATCAGGGTCCCCGCGAACCCACTCGACGTGCTCGCGCAGCAAACCGTCGCGGCATGCGCACTGGAGCCCCTGGATGTGGAGCAGTGGTTCCAGACCGTGCGGCGAACGGGGTCCTACAGTTCGCTGCCGCGTTCCGCGTTCGACGCCACGCTCGACCTGCTGGCAGGCAAGTATCCGTCCGATCAGTTCGCGGAGCTCCGGCCACGGATTATCTGGGACCGGGATCATGGCGTGGTGACGGGCCGTCCCGGCGCGCAGCGCCTCGCAGTCACATCTGGGGGAACCATCCCGGACCGGGGCATGTACCCGGTGTTCATGGTCGGTGAGAAGAACACCCGAGTCGGTGAACTCGACGAGGAAATGGTCTACGAATCCCGTGTTGGGGATGTTTTCGCACTCGGTGCGACCAGCTGGCGGATCGAAGACATCACCCATGACCGCGTCCTGGTGACACCCGCGCCAGGTCAGTTCGGCCGATTGCCCTTCTGGATCGGAGACAGTCTGGGCAGGCCCTCCGAACTCGGTGCGGCATTGGGCAGGTTCATCAGGGACATCGCTGCGGATGACGGTTCCGTGCACGAGCGGCTCAGTGAATCAGGGCTCGACGATAACGCTGTGACCAACACCCTGTCGTTCATCCGCGAACAGCGTGACGCCACGTCAGTCGTCCCGTCGGACACCACCCTGCTGGTGGAGCGATTCCGCGATGAACTGGGTGACTGGCGCATCATTCTTCACTCCCCCTACGGCCTTCCCGTGCACGCACCGTGGGCGCTCGCCGTCAACGCGAGGATCCGGGAACGGTACGCTCTCGACGGTGCGGCCGTCACGACTGACGACGCGGTAATAGTCCGGCTTCCTGATACCGAAGGGGAGCCGCCCGGCGCGGACCTTTTCGCGTTCAGCCCCGACGAGATCGACGCGATCGTCACGGCGGAGATCGGCAGTTCCGCGCTTTTCGCGGCGCGGTTCCGTGAGTGCGCCGCGCGAGCGTTGCTACTCCCCCGGCGTGATCCAGGGAAGCGTTCACCGTTGTGGATGCAGCGGCAGCGATCCGCGCAACTCCTCGAGGTGGCACGCAGCTACCCCACATTCCCTATCGTCCTCGAAGCGGTCCGGGAGTGTCTGCAGGACGTCTACGACGTTCCCGGACTGGCGAAACTGCTCACTCAGGTGGAGCGGCGGCAAATACGCATCGTCGAAACCGAAACGAACACACCGTCCCCGTTCGCGGTGTCAGCGCTGTTCGGTTATACCGGTGCGTTCATCTATGAAGGCGACTCACCGCTGGCTGAGCGCAAGGCCGCGGCGCTCTCCCTCGATACGACGCTGCTCGCCGAACTTCTCGGCCGCCTGGAAATGCGTGACCTCCTCGACGGTGATGTCATCACCGAGTACGAAGGGTATTTGCAGTGGCTGACAAGAAAGGCCGATAGCGCCGAAAAGCTCTCCGACATGCTGCGCACCATTGGCCCGCTCACTACCTCGGAAATCGTGGAGCGCTGCACCGACGATCCTGCTGGCTGGCTGCGCGGGCTCGAAGAGAGCCGCCGCGCGATCGAAGTGGCCTTCGCAGGACGCACCTGGTGGGTAGTCGCCGAAGACGCCGGAAGGATGCGGGACGCGTTCGGTGCGCCGCTACCCATCGGCATACCCGTGGCGTTCCTCGAGCCAGCTCCGGATGCCGTCACCGAACTCATTGCGCGTTACGCCAGATCTCACGGCCCGTTCACCTCCGCTGCGATCACGTCGCGGTTCGGACTGCCCTACGGACTTGTTATCTCAGTACTGCGGTCCCTTGCTACCGATCGTCGCGTCGCTGAAGGCGAATTCCGGCCGGGCAACGATGGGGTCCCCGAATGGTGTGACATTGGCGTGCTCGCTGTGCTGCGGCGCCGGTCGCTCGCGAAACTGCGCGACGCGATCGAACCAGTCAGCACCACTACGCTCGCTCGTTTCCTCCCTGGCTGGATGGGTGTCGGATCGCACCTGGCGCGGGGGGCCGATGGCGTGCTGTCGACGACCGATCAGCTCGCCGGAGTGCCAATGCCCGCGTCCGCGATCGAGCCCCTGATTCTCGGGACCCGCGTTGCCGACTACTCGCCTGCTTTTCTGGACGAACTCACTTCGTCAGGTGAGGTGCTCTGGGCAGGTGCGGGAGCACTGTCAACGCGGGACGGATGGATCAGTCTCCACCTCGCGGACACTGCCCCGGTGACCTTGCCGCAGATTCCGCCGAGCGATCTCTCCGCCGTTGCATTGAGAATCGAGGCCGTCCTGGTCCGCGGCGGAGGATACTTCTTCCGGGAACTAGCCGATTCCGTGGGCCGCGATCTCCTGGCAGACGGCGAGGATCCCCCGCCCGACAGTGCACTCGTAGATGGTTTGTGGGAGCTCGTCTGGGCGGGACGCGTCACCAACGACACGTTCTCGCCGGTGCGGGCCCGCATGTCGTCAGGACGCAGAGGCACCGCTGGTACCACTCACCGAACACGACAGGTGCCGTCCCGCACTCGCACCTTCCGGGCCGCGCGACTCCCCCGCACCGCACTCCCCACCCGCTCGGGCCCCCCGACCGTGGCGGGCCGCTGGTCACTGCTGCCAATGTCCGAACCCGATATCACAGTGCGCGCCCACGGCATGTGTGAACAACTCCTCGCCCGCTACGGCATTGTCACGAAAAACGTTCTCACTGCGGAGCGCTCACCTGACCTCGGATTCACCGTCCTATACAAAGTTTTCCGCGAACTCGAAGAACGCGGGCTGTGCCGCCGCGGCTACTTCGTCGAAACCCTGGGTGCAGCGCAATTCGCGACGTCAGCGGTCGTAGACCAGTTGCGCAGCATCGGTGACCAAGATTCGGCCGGCACTGCCCTCGCGCTCGCTGCCGTGGACCCGGCGAACCCCTACGGTGCAGCGCTCCCCTGGCCTGACCCGCCAACAGGTGGCCATCGCGCCGGACGCAAAGCTGGTGCTCTCGTCGTGATGGTCGACGGCGCCCTGCAGGTCTACCTGGAACGCGGCGGCAAAACCGCGCTCGTCTACGGCGACGACCCCGCGACACTACACGGCGCCGCGCGCGCCCTCGTCGGTATCGCACGCAGCGGTGCCCTCGACAAGCTGCTCATCGAGACGATAAACGGTGTGCCCGCGCCCGGAGCGGAGCATGCTGACGGTGCGGTTGGATTCTTCGCCCGGGCACTCAGCGAGAACGGGTTCGCAGTCGTTCCCCGCGGCTACCGGTACCGGCGGTGACCCGTGCCTGAGGGTGACACCGTTTACAGGGCAGCCACGAACCTGCGCGCCGCCCTCGACCAGAAAGTGCTCACGCGCACACAGTTCCGGGTCGACAAGTACGCGAACCTCGACTTCGCGGGACTGCGGATTTCGCGCGTGTGGCCGCACGGCAAACACCTGTTCATACAGGCAGGCGACCACGTCATCCACTCTCACCTGAAAATGGAAGGTGCCTGGCACACCTACAAACCGGGCGAGAAATGGCGGAAACCTGGATGGCAGGCTCGCGTGGTCCTCGAGGCTGACGGCTCGCAAGCCGTCGGCTTTTCCCTAGGAATTCTCAGCGTGCTGCCTGCCGCGGAGGCACCGTCCGTCACAGCGCACCTCGGACCCGACCTGCTGGACGACAACTGGGATGCAGCGACAGCACGGGATAGAATCGAATCAGCACCAGATCGTGCGATAGGCATGGCGCTGCTCGACCAGCGCAACCTCGCAGGCATCGGCAACGTGTATCGAAGCGAACTGTGCTTCTTACGCGGCCTTGATCCCCTCACACCCACGTCGGAAGTCGCCGACCTTGACGGGCTACTCGACCTCTCCCGCCGGATGCTGTGGGCTAACAAAGACCGGGTCCAGCGATGCACGACCGGGAATCTGCGGCGCGGTCAAGAACTCTGGGTGTACGGGCGGGAACGCAAACCCTGCAGGCGCTGCGGCACACACATCGAACGACGCATCATCAGCGAATCTGGTTATCAGTCAACAAATGTGCCGAATGCCGACGAGCGGCTCGTGTACGTGTGCCCGCGCTGCCAGCACGTGCGGGACTGACGCTGTCCTGCCAGTTCTGGCCGGACGTATCACGGAAGGCGCCCTTGTAAGCCCGTCCAATCGGGGTCCGCGCGGTGGACACGACGAAGCCTGTGACCATTAGTGTGGTCAAGCGGGGAACCGTTCATCGAGCCAGCCGCCGATCTCGGCCGCCGCCAAGCTGGCGCCGGTGGGTGCGCTGGGGCGGATCGGTCCGCCGAAGTGGGTGCCGGCAACCCGCCGGTGTTCGACGTCGTTCGCACCGAGCGCAGCCACCATCGAATTCGCGTCTGAAGGGAAGCAGGCGGCATCTCCGGTGAGCTCTACGAACAGCGTCGGGGCCTCCACGCCCGGCGCGCAGCGCATAAAATCCGCGTTTGTGGTGTTTGCGGACCACGTCGACATCCAGGCCTCCGGCGTCACTAGTCGGGCGAAACCAACGAGGCCATAGTTCGTCAGGTCCGGTCGGCGGCCGAACAACGACCCGTATGGCCGCTCGTTCGGGTCGAGCGAGAGATCAACGAATCGAAGGTCGGCATCGGTGCGGTAGACCGTGAGCACGCGCGGCGCGAGTGAAGCCCGTCGGTCTGCAGAGTCTGACGAGGCTTTGAATCGGGTGCGGGCCTCGTCAGCGAGGGCCACTCTGGCCTTGGCCTCGGCGTCGATGCGGGCTATCCGCTCCGCCTGCGCGGTGCGGTACCGGGCGATGAAATCAGTAGTGTAGGTAGATGATTCGCCTGGTGGGGCGAAGCCGTTCGCCGGTGAGAACGGGTCCAGTTCGGAAACCACCGACAGCGGATCGGCCTCGTCCGCAACTGACGGGTCGATAAGCCGCCGCAGCAGCGCGCCCTGACCCGGGTGCGGCGCCATGAACACAGCGGCGTCCGGCACGGGCATATCAGCTGAGGAAAGGTCTACTGAGCGCCCTGACGGTGCACTCTGCAGTCGCGCCTCTGGGGCGAGTCCCGCCTGTTCGTGGTAGAAGGCGAACAGGGTGGCACCGCCGGAGTGTCCCAGGGTGACGCGGTGGTCGAAGCCGTGATCGCGCAGGAACACCTGTCCGGCGGCCACGTCTAGAAGCGCCTGTTCGTGAATCAGGGTGAGGTCATTGTTGGTCGACCGGGTGCCCTGAGTCCAGACCGAGAAGCCGCGGGCTAGCAGTTCCGGGACCAGAACGTGGTGGGTAAGGTCCTGGCGCGGGTGCATCAGGCTCACCACGGTGCGGGTGTCGGTCCTCGTGCGCAGCACGCCGTTAACTTTGGCTCCGTCCACTGTTTCGAGCTCATGGACGGATGTGATCGTGCCGGTGGGGATCGCGGCGTTTTCGATGTACCGTCCCGCGCCGAGGCGTTCCTCGGTGGCGGGCGAGCTCACCTCGCCTCCAAGCGCAGTGCGTCCTTGTCCCACTGGGTGATCTTCGTGTCGAGCAGGCCGGCAACGCTGCTGTACCAGACCGCGTGGCGGCAACCGGTCTCGGGTCGGTCGATGACGATCGGACCGGGTGCACTGACCTTGAAGTACGGGCCTACCCGGTCGACGGTGACGGTCTCGGCGGCGGCCGCGACCTCGACGACGGGACGGTTTTCGGGCACGTCGAGTACTAGAACGGTGGTCATCGCGACGACACCTCCTCGTCGGTCGCATGCTGGCTGGCCTGCCATTTCCCGGCGCGCTCGACGATCAGCTCCGCTTTGCGCAGGAGCAGCGCATCCATCGTGGGAGCTGGACCCGCCGCTACGTCGACCAGGGCGTCGATGGTGATGTTTGCGTCGAGGTCTTCCTGTGGTGTCACCGGTCGCATGGCTCTGGTGATCTCGATCATGTAGCCGTTGGGATCGTGGGTGTAGATCGACTCGATCGTCTCGTGCTGAATCTGCATTTCGACCGGCCACTCGCTCGTATCGAGACGGCGACGATATTCCATCAGGTGTTCTGCACTGTCGACGTGTATCGCGAGGTGGCGTGAGCGAACGAACCAGATCGGCACGTCGGCGGTGAACTTCGAGTACGCATCGCCCTGCGGTCCGCCCTCGAATTCTTTAAGCCCGAAGTAGTAGAAGAAAGCGATCCGGTCGTCGTTCCCGATGTCGAAAAAGAAGTGGATGAAGTCCGGGTGCTGGTCGGGGCCCCAGCCCGCAGCGCAGATTGAGTGCACCACGGGGAAGCCGAGAGTATCGCGATAGAAGCGTACGGTGCCAGCGGGGTCGAAGGTGGGGTAGGCGACGTGATCGACGCCCTTGACCAGGTGTTGGGTGTCGGACATGACGAATCTCCTTTAATTTCTGTAGGGATCAGGCCGGCGCGACCTACGCGTCCGTGCGCAGCAGGCTGCCGGCGCCGTCGATCGCGACCGGGAGGCCGAGGCCGCGCAGGATGCTGTATGCGCCAGCGGTGGCTGCCGAGACCACGGGCAGGCCGAACTCGTCCTCAGCAGGCTGCACCAGGCTCAACGACGGCATTTGTACGCAGCAACTGATCACCAGCGCGTCAAGGCCTGTGAGGTCCAACGAGCGCGCGGCCTCCATGACGCGCTCACCCGGGATACAGCCGACTTCGTTGTTGTCGGCAACCTCGAGCGCACGCCAATCGGCGACCTCGAATCCCTCCGCTTCCAGGTATTCCACGACTTGCTTCGCAAGCGGCTTCATGTAGGGCATCACCAGGGCGACGCACTTGGCGTTCAGCGCGCGCAGACCCTCGGCCAAGGCTCCCGCGCTGGAGCGGATACGTGCCTCCGAACCGCCGGTTGCCAGCTGGTCCGCGACCGCGGACTCGACCCGCTGATGTGCACCGGGACCGCCGACCATGATCGCCACCAGGCAGGCGTAGAGGATCACCTCGGGTGAGGCGTCGGCGATCTCCATCACACATCGATCGCGCTGGGCATTCATCTCTGCAAGCCCCTCGGGGGAGACGGTGTGCATGCGCATTCGAGTGGAGTGGAACGAGAAGTCCGCACTTGCGTGTCCGCGCAGAATGGCCGGCATCTCGGTCTCCACGGTCACATTGCTGCTCGGCACTACGAGCCCGATCCTGTGAGTGCTCATGGGTATCCTTCCGGGGCCAACAAATTCAATCTGCGCTTACGTCGATTATTCGACGCAGTCGTCGATCAGTCAAGCGGTCGCCGTAAATTTGTGCAATCTTGGGCGCCTGCTTGACTTTCTTTGCGCATACGTCGAATAATCGACGTAGCAGTCAGTTGTGAATTGGGTCACGCCGATAGTGGGCCCCAAGGAAAGTAGGAAGCCATGGCATACGTACTCGGAGTGGACGTCGGCGGCACGTTCACGGACGCCGTGCTCGACGACGGCGAAGGCATGGTTATCGCGGGAAAGGCACCGTCGACCCCGCCCGACTACTCAAGTGGCGTCATGGATGTTCTCGAGGTCATCGCGCAACAACTCGACGCGTCGATCGAGGAGATGCTCGCGAAGACTCATCACATCGCGCACGGCACCACATCGTCGCTGAACGCGCTGGTCATGAACCGGGTCCCCGACATCGGTTTCCTTACCACCAAGGGGCACCGCGACTCGATCTACATCATGAACGTCGAGGGCCGGTACCTCGGCCGCGCTCCGGAGGAGCTGCAGAACCCGATCGGGCAGAGCAAATCGCACGGCCTCGTGCGCAAGCGCCACGCCCTCGAAGTCACCGAGCGTGTCGACCGTGACGGCCGCGTGGTGGTCCCTCTCAACGAGGACGAGGTGCGCGAAGCAGTGCGCACCCTCGTGGCCGATGGGATTTCCGCAATCGCAGTCTCTCTGCTGTGGTCCTTCCGCAACCCGGCGCATGAACAACGGATCCGCGAAATCGCCCACGAGGTTGACCCGGACCTGTTCGTGGCGATCTCAAGCGAGGTGTCACCGCGCATTCGAGAGTTCGCCCGCAATGCCACCACCATCATGAGCACCCAGATCGGTCCCGGCCTGCGCGACTACCTGGGTGAGCTGGAAAGCAAACTGCGCGAGAAGAAACTGGCCGGGCCGCTACTGGTGATGCAGAGCAACGGCGGTGCCGTCGCCGCCGCGGAAGCCCCCGGCAACGCGATCTCCACCGTCGGATCGGTGCTCACCGGTGGCGTGGTGGGAGCGGTGTCCCTCGGCCAGCAGTTGGGGCACAGCAACATCATTGCCACCGACGCCGGTGGCACCACATTCCTCGCCGGTCTCATCGTCGACGGTGAACCAGTGCGCTCGTCCACCACGATCATCAACCACCACCCGATCAATGTGCCCACCCTCAAAGTGCACGCGATCGGCTCGGGTGGCGGTGCGATCGCCTGGCTCGACGCCGGCGGCAACCTGCAGATCGGCCCCCACAGCGCCCAGGCCGTGCCCGGCCCCGCCTGTTACGGCAATGGCGGCGTCGAACCCACCAACACCGACGCCAACCTGGTGCTCGGGATCATACCCGAGCGCGGCTTGCTGGGCGGACGTCGCGCACTGGACGTGAGCCTGGCGCGAGAAGCCATCCGCACCCGGATCGCCGGACCGCTCGGGCTCAGCATCGAGGAGGCGGCAGCCGCCATTTACGAGGTGCAGAACGCACAGACCGGCGACCTCCTGCGCAAGACCGTCGTCGAGGCCGGCCACGACCCGCGCGGCTTCATCGTCTACGCTTTCGGCGGTTCCGGTCCCGCCCACTGCGGCTTGTACGCGCAGGAGATCGGTGTCCCGAACGTCGTCGTGCCGCTCGGCCAGGTGGCCTCGGCCTTCTCGGCCTACGGCCTCGCATCCTCGGACATCGTGCTCGCCCGTGAAATGTCTGACCCCGCTGCTCTGCCGCTGGACCCGCAGCGGGTGCAGCGCAACTTCGAGAAGCTGGAAGAGCAAGTGCACGGGATGCTCGCCCGGCAGGGACTCAACTTCTCCTCGATAAAGATCGAGCGTGAGATCGACATGCGGTACACGATGCAGCTGGCGGAAGTGGCCACTTCCGTCCCGACCGGCGATCTGACAGCGAAGCACCTGGCCACGGCCGCCGACATGTTCGAGTCCAAGTACGCCGACCTATTCGGCAAGGGCAGCGGTTTCCGCGAGGCCGGTATCCAGGCCATCACCTACCGTGTGCGGGGCACGGGCGTCTTGCCATTCTCGCCGACCCTGCCGCCGATGGCGCAAGCGGATTCCGCCGATGCCTCGGAGGCGCTGACCGGCACCCGCAAGGTGTGCCTTGGCGCGACCCATGGCTACGTGGACACCGCCATCTACGACTACGACAAGCTACGCGCCGGCCACACGCTACGCGGACCCGCAGTGATCGAGGTGCCCACCACGACTGTGGTCGTCCCCCACGCCACCACCGGAACCATCGACAAGCTCGGCAATCTGCACATCACCGTCGACGCACCCGGCGCCGTCACCCAGGCCTGATCCAGAGGAGCACTTTCATGACCGCACCGATCCCCGGCTCAGAGATATTCTCCAGCCGCCCCCTCGACCCCGAGGCACTCAGCCGCGCCGTCGGCGCCACCGTCGAACTGCACACCGTCACCCAGGATCAGATCGACGCCGTCGACCCCCTCACCTACGAGGTGATTCGCCACCGCCTGTGGTCCGTTACCGACGAAATGGGCGAAGCGCTCAAGCGCATGTCCGGCTCGCCGATCGTCACCGACGCCAACGACTTCGACTTCGCGGTCAGCGACGAGGTCGGCCAGGAAGTGCAGGTGGGTCTCTACAACACCATGCTCGTAGGAGCGGTGGACCTGGCCATCTACTGGACGTTGCAGCACCGCGCCGAGAACCCCGGCATTGCCGACGGCGACATGTTCCTCTGCAACGACCCCTGGGTCGGCGGCGGCCTGCACCAGAGCGACGTGATCGTCTATCAACCGATCTTCCACGACGGCAAGCTCTTCGCGTGGACGAGCGCCATCTGCCACGAACCCGACCTCGGCGGGTCGGGCCTCGGTTCGTTCGACCCAGGCGCCAAGGACGTCTTCTCCGAGTCCCTGCCAACCCCCCCGATCAAGGTGGTGCGCGACCACGTGCTGCAGCGCGACGTCGCCGACGCGTGGACCAGGCGATCCCGGGTTCCGATGCTTGTGGGCCTGGACCTGCGCGCCAAGATCGGGGCCAACACCGTCGGCCGCAACCGACTGCTCGCCGTGATCGAACAGTACGGCGCTGACACGGTCAAGGCGGTGATGAAGCGCATGATGAACGACGCCGAGTCCCGCCTGCGCACGAAGCTTGAAGGCCTCCCGGACGGCACCTGGAAGGCAACCGGCTACCAGGATCAAGCATCCGTCGGCGACCGCGGACTCCACAAGATCACCGTCGCCATGATCAAGTCCGCGGACCACCTGACCTTCGACTTCACTGGCACCGACCCGCAGACCGGCGTCATCAACTGCACCTACGCAGGCATGCGCGGCGGCGTGATGCTGGCCCTCCTGCCCATCCTGGCCGGCGACATCCCGTGGTCAGCGGGAGGCCTGATGCGCTGCTTCGAACTGGTCTCGGAGGAAGGAACGATCAACAACGCGACCTTCCCCGCCGCCGTCAGCCGCGGCCCGATCGGCCCCGCATGGCTCACCGGCAACCTGATCGCCGAGTGCCTGGCTCAGATGCTCGACCAGAACATCGAACTCGGCAAGAACGTGCAGGCCTCCTGCTGCGGCACCTGGGACACCGCGGTCGTGGCCGGCCTCGACGAGCGCGGTGAGCAGCCTGTGCCGTTCCTCAACATCATGATGGAACCGATGGCAGGCGGCTATGGCGCTCGTCCGGTAGCCGACGGTATGGACACCGGTGGGCTGTTCTGTATCCCGATGGGCCGCATTCCGGATACCGAGATGACCGAATTTCTCTACCCTCTGCTCACTCTGTGGCGGCGCGAGGAACCAGACTCGGGCGGCCCCGGCCGCATGCGGGGCGGCGTGAGCGCCTCATTGGCTGTGACCCCGTACGGATCCAGCGTCCCGATGGGCCTCGTTTTCGCCTCTGCTGGTAAGGCCGTGGCACAGAACAGCGGCCTCGCCGGCGGTCTGCCCGGCAACACCGGCCTGGAGATCCTGGCGCGTGATTCCGGCGTGCGAGAGCTCCTCGCGTCCGGGAAGCTGCCCGGCAACCTCGACGACCTGGCCGGCACGCGGGAGATTGGTGCCTGCTACGCCGAGAGCTACCTCGCACCCGGCGAGGTGCTGTACATGCATTGGCAAGGTGGCGGCGGCTACGGCGACCCATTGCGCCGCGACCCCGACTCCGTCGCCCGGGATGTGGTGAACGGCAAGGTGACCGCCGACGGTGCCCGCTCCAACTACGGCGTCGTGGTCGCCGACGGTGAACTCGACGAGGACAGTACCGCCGACCTGCGAGCGCGCATGCTCGAAGAGCGCCGCGAGCGCTCCCACGTGCCCGCATCGCAGGAGGCCACGGTGGACCTGAGCCACGCCCGCCGCATCGACGACAACCTGGCCGAGGTCACTATCGGTGAAGCACGCGTGATCGCGTGTGCGCACTGCGGCCGACAGTTGGGCGACACCAAGTCCGGCAAGCTGTCGCTGGCCCGTTACGAAGGCCCGTCGAGCGCCGCGGGGCCGCAGGTCACTTCCGATCCGTCGGAGTACGTCGACACCAACATCGTCTTCCGCCAGCAATGCTGCCCCGGTTGCTGGTCCGCGGTGTACTCCGGCATCGTCCCGGCCGACCACCCCGACCACGTGGGCGAACTGACCGCGCTCCTGCCCGCTGCTCCCACCCGGTAAGCCACAGACACCCGCAGAGAGGTAATCCCGTGACTGCACACGATTGGAACGGACGCCTTGTTCCGTTCCCCGCCGACCGCGCCGCGGCATACCGCGCGAGTGGCGAGTGGAGTGGGCTTCCCACAACAGCACGGCTGCACGAGTCGGCGTTGCGGCACGCAGACCGAATCGCGCTCATCACCGCGGAGGGCACCTACACCTACCGCGAACTCGACGAACGCACCGACCGTATCGCCGCCGGACTGACCTGGATGGGACTGCGACGACTGGACCCAGTGATCTTCCAAGTCACCAACCGGGCAGCGACAGTTCTCGCCTGGTACGGCGTACTCAAAGCCGGCCTGATCCCGGTGGCCACGCTGTCCCAGCACCGCATGCATGAGATCGGTCACATCAGCGAGAAAGTGGACGCAGTGGCCCATCTGGTAGAAGCAGGTCTCTCCTTCGACCTCGTGGACTTTGCCCGCGAGGTCGGCAAGGGCCACTCCTCGCTACGCTACGTGCTCTCCATCGAGGCACCCGAAGTGGAGCCGGGTGTACATCGGATCGAAGATCTCGGCGCGGACATCGACCTGGCCGAGGCCCGAGCGCTCGTCGAAACGATTGAGGCGGACGCGGACCCCGAGGACATTGCGGTGTTCCAGCTGTCTGGGGGAACGACAGGAGTGCCCAAGGTGATCCCGCGGATCCATGCTGAATACTGGAACAACGGCGTCTTCTACGCCCGCGCTTTCGGTTGGAATGAGCAGACCCGCGTGGCGCACCTGCTCCCTATCATCCACAACGCCGGCATTTCATGTGCTCTGCACGCAGCCCACGCGGTCGGCGCCACACTCGTGCTGGCGACACCGGATCCTGTTGCTGCCTTCAAACTCATGGCACGCAGCGACGCCACCGACGTGCTGATCGGGCACGGCCACTACCAGGCCGCTCACTCGGCCGGATTCGATCCGGTACTGCGCACCGTGCGCCGCACGGTGCTGTCCGGGGCGAAGGTGCCGGCAGAATTGTTCCGCAAGCTGGACGACAGCAGCAGCCACTCCCGCTGGGCTGGGCAGATGTTCGGCATGTCGGAGGGAATGTTCATCGTGACGCCGCAGGACGCACCGGCGTCCGCGAGGGCGGACACCGTCGGCTTGCCCATCGCGCCGTCGGACGAGATCCGGATCCTAGATCCCAGCAGCGAGGAGGAACTTCCCGCCGGTGCCGTCGGGGAACTGTGCTGCCGCGGTCCGTACACCATCCCTGGCTACTTCGGCGCACCCGAGCACAACACGAACGCATTCACCTCCGACGGTTTCTACCGGACCGGTGATCTAGCGGCGCTGCACGAGTTCGGCAGCCGTCGCTACGTGGCCATCGAGGGTCGCATCAAGGATCTCATCAACCGTGGAGGGGAGAAGGTGAACGCCGAGGAGATCGAACTGCTCCTGCTGCGCCATCCGGACATCGCGGCTGCCGCAGTCGTGGCGATGCCAGACGATCGGCTCGGCGAGAAGGCCTGCGCCTATCTAGTGCCGGAATCAACGGCCGAGCTGACGATGGCTGCGGTCCAGGAGCATTTGAATGCCCTGGGCGTCGCCAAGTTCAAGTGGCCAGAGCGTTTGGTGTGGGTGCCCGCATTACCCCGGACCAACGTGGGCAAGGTCAACAAGAACAGCCTCCGCGCCGACATCGTCGAGCGCCTGGAGGCGGAGACGCTCGAGGGGGCTCATTCATGAAACTCAACACGATCGCTGTCCTGGGCGGCGGCCCTGGCGGGTTGTACGCCGCGCGTCTGCTCAAGCTGAGTCACCCCCACGCGGAGGTCACCGTCTACGAGCACGGGGTGCCGGACAAGACCTTCGGATTCGGCGTCGGCCTGGCATCGCGAACCCAACGTAATCTGCGTCTCGCTGACGAGGACTCACTCAACGCGATCGTGGCCGTCTCACACCCACATGAGATGTCGATGCGTGTCGGCGATGCCGAAGTGCGCCTCGCCCACGGCGAGCTACTCGCAATCGGCCGGGCCACACTGCTGTCGGTCCTGCAAACCTACGCTCGAGCCGCCGGAGTGAACTTGCGCTTCGGTGAACGACGCTCAGCGGCCGACCTCGACGCGGACCTCATCGTCGCCGCTGACGGCATCGCCAGCACGACACGAACCGAGCTCGCCGAGGAATTCGCCCCAGAGATCGCCGAAGGTGAAGGACTCTACCTGTGGTGTGGCACCGAATTCGCGCTGCCCAGCGCAGTGTTCACGCCAGTCACCACCGAGCACGGAACTTTCGTTGCGCATGCCTACCCGTACGCCAGCGATCGCAGCACTTTCCTGATCGAAACCGACGAACAGACCTGGCAGCAAGCAGGATTTGACGAATCTACCCGCGAGACCAAGAACGGGGAGACCGATCAGATCTCGCTTGACTACCTGCAGGAGGCGTTCGCGCAGCCATTGCAGGGAAACCGGCTGATCGGCAACCGCACCAAGTGGCTGAGGTTCCGCACGATCCGGTGCCGACGCTGGTACACACGCAACGTGGTCCTGCTCGGCGATGCTGCGCACACCGCGCACTACTCGATCGGATCTGGGACGAAACTCGCCATGGAGGACGCGATCGCGCTCGATCGTGCAGTACTCGCCGCCGACGATATGGACGAGGCTCTCGCAGCCTACGAAGCGGAGCGCCGACCGGCAGTCAACCACCTCCAAGCCATCGCCGAGCGTTCGATGGCATGGTGGGATTCGTTCCCCGCCCGCACGTCTATGCCAGTGGAACAACTGATGCTTGCTTACATGACCCGCGCAGGAAAGGTCACCGTTGAGCGCTTCGCTGAGTCAGCACCGCAGGTCGCCAATCCCGGCCTGGCGGCGTTTGCCGGCGTTGAAGCCAATGACGTTCCGCCGCCGGCTGCGGTGACAGCGTGGATCCTTGACCAGCCCCTCGCTGCCGGCGAGCATCGGTTCGCCGCCCGCACCGCTCCCGAGACGCTGCGGACCGCAAGTGGCACAGTGCAAATCGAAATCTCGGTCCGACCGTGGAGTCACGCGGCTACCAAGCTTATCGTAGACCTGCCACCGGCAACCACGTACTGGCTGACCGGACCTGACGATCGTGAGGCAGCTCTCGACCGATTGGACATCGCCGAGCGCCTTCGTCGCGAAACAGGTGCGGTGCTCGTGGCGGATCTGCCCCGCAGATTCCGCGCCGACGCCGCTGGCGCTGTCGCCAGCGGGCGTGTCGATCTCGTGGCCTTCACGAGCTGACGGACTAACCTTGTGCGCTATGACATCCGATGCCGCCGACTCGGCTGACCCCGCGCCCAAGCGTCGTGGTCGGCCGAGCGTGCGGCGCGAGCTTGTCGAACGCGAAATCAAGGAAAACGCCGCACGCCTGTTCGCCGAGCGCGGAGTTGCAGGAACGACCTTGCAGGACATCGCCGACGCGACCGGACTGACTCGCCAGGCCGTCTACCACTACGTCGCAAGCAAGGACGACCTGTTCGCCCAACTCGTCAGCGAGATCGCCGACCAGCCCGCCCAGGTGCTCCATGAGATCAACTCAATGGACGACCTCAGTCCTCCAGACAAACTGCGGCGCATGGCGCATTCGTTGGCGCTGCACCAGATGGCGAATCCTGACCGGTTCAGACTCATGATTCGGTCGGAATCCGACCTGCCCGAGCACTTGGCGACCTCGTACACCGCCAGCCGTCGACGCGTCCTCAAGGAACTTATCGAAGTCATCGACGCTGGAATCGCCACCGGAACGTTCCGCACCGTCAACGCCCGGACTGCCGCGCTGGGTATCATCGGCATGCTCAACTGGATCGCCTGGTGGCATCAAGAGGGCAGCAGTGATCAGCACGCGGCCGATGACCTCGCTGAGATGGCAGTGCGGACCATCCAGAATGAGAACCGCACGCCACAGGCTCCGACGGTCGCGGGGATTCTCGCGAGCATTCGCCGCGAACTCGACATCGTTGAGCGTCTCTCTAGTGACCCGGACTCGCCGCCCACCCACATGCCCTGAGCTGTTGCTCGGCGACGGGAGCGAGTCGAGGAGGGGGATCACCACAGGGTTTCAATACCGGCTTATTGCCAGTCCTCTAGATAGCGTGGCACGAGCGGGACTATAAGGATTTCCGTGGATCTAGCTCTGACACAAGGGACAAATTCCGACTCGGGATGATGCCTCCTTCGAAAGTAATTGCGAAGGCGTTCCGACTTCCTTCCACTGTATGGTCAATCGTTCGCGCGCTTGCCGATCGGGTCCGATGCTCTGAGGCCGGATATAGACACTCAGACGCGGCTTGCTCGTGAGACTGTCCTTAAAAGTTGACATCTTGACAATGGATCGTGAAGGCCCAGGAAGTGATGTCGCGTTGGGTCGCGCGGCGTGTCGACGGCAGGCCGCCCTCGTGCAGCGCTGCTAAGGCAAGGACTGGGCGGAGCCCATGGACTAAGATGGGTACGCAGCAGTACCGCGCATCAGAGAGTGCCCAGCGTTTATGTTGGGTACTATCGGAAGTATGGATGCGAAGTCAGGCAAAGCAGCGAAACGGGTGCCCGCCTCGCACGCCGATCCGCTCGCTCGTGAGCGGACCCAGTTTCTTGTGGACCGGTTTGGTTCTCGGGGTCTTGCCCGGATGATTGGAGTGAGCCCGTCGCAGCCGACCAGGTGGGCGCAGGGCAAGGAGCATCCGGGTCCTGACTCTGCGACGCTGCTCATCGACCTGGAACACATCCTGGCCAGAGCCCGGCTGGTGTGGGGTGAGCCGACCGCGATCGACTGGTTCTCCGGGCATAACGCATACCTGCAGGGCGCGAGGCCTATTGATGTCCTCAAACTGCGGGGCCCAGCCCCGGTGCTCGATGCGCTTCACGCTGAGATGTGGGGCGGAGCGGCATAGGCGGTGCTGGTTTATCGTGTTTTCCCTTATCTGCCTACAGCGAAGCCCGGTCAGCCGGGGCATCCCCTCTACGAGCATCGCCCCCAAATCGGCGGGAGAATTGACCACCCCGACTATTACGTCTGGTACCTCTCGCGGCATGCAGAGGCATCCTGCGGGGAAGTCTTCGGGAACCTCCCCGTGTGGAGAGACTCGATGTTCCGGTTCCTGGCGATCCCGGGTGCCAGGCGAGCGCTGGGGGTCTACCGGCTGTCAGATGAGCTGCGCATCTGCGATCTCGATGACCCCCATCAGCTAGCCCGGCTTGGGCTGCGTCCCACTCAGATAGTGACAAGAAACCTTGCGGTCACCAGCACGTGGGGGCATCGCATATGGAACGAAACCGATACCGCACTGCCCGATGCTCAGCGCTGGCAAGCCGTGCAGTGGTGGTCCTTTCACCGGCCCTCCTGGACAGTGCTGGCCAGCTGGGTACGCCCCCAACTGCAGGACGTGCACGAGCTAGCACTGGACCACCCGGCCATTCTGGATGCCGCCCAGGCCCTCTGCAAAGACATCGACACCACAGCCACCTAGGCCCGGCCTGGGTGGCGCTTGAATCAACTCGAGCCCACTAATGCGATGACGCGACCGTACAGTGAAGGCCACACCGCAACGGAAGGAGAGCACAGTGGCACACCACACTTCTCGCGATCCTGGCCCGCCGTGCGGAGGGGCAGTCGCTGCGGGAGATCACCCGCGATGTCGGCGTCAGTAAAGGCCGCCGAGGAGGCGATGACAGAACTTCCGTAAAATAGCTCGGCCCGCAGTCGTGAGATCAGAGCTGGGGCGCCCCGGCTTCATGGTTGCTGTGGAGGCGGGTTCACTGCGTCAGCGTCGATTGTGACCTTCTGATCTGGCTTGGCGGGCACCGCTTCCAGGCGTGGTGTAGCTAATAGGTCCTCGATGCACGCGAGTGAACCCCCGACGTAGGTCGCCATTAGGTCTATATCGGAGGCGACGCACCAGTCTCTATCATCGGACCACCACAGATTCGGGCTCTCGTGCTGAAATGTGCGCCCAGCATCAAATACCGCACCACGGAAGACGATCATGAGGCCCATCGCGGTGACGATTCGCGGGTAGTCAGGCGGCACAGTCAGGCCCCGTGCCTCCGCGAACGCGAACCAGCATCGTTCTGGCATGCTCGTGTGATCTTGGAGCACGCTGGCGAGCACCATCTGCTCTTGGCTTGGGAGACGCCCCATGGAAGGGGGCACGTCCCATACTGGAGTTCCTGGGTCTCGCTGTCCGGCTGAGATAGCTTCCCATTCCATCGCGGGATGCGCTATCGCTCCCGAATGCTTCGCTACCGTAGTCCAGCGAACAAATGCGAATGCCGCTGGCGCAGCTGCGGTGGCTTCAGAGACTCGCCGGTAGGCGGGGTGAAGGATTCTTGCATACGCCGGGAAGGCAGCGGAAACCAGCCCCGCGACGTTTTCGCTAGCGTTTGTTTCGGCTTTTTCGAATGGAAAGGGTGCGGAACAAATATCGGTCATCGCCCAGGTTGTTCTCACCGATTGCTACTTATCAGCTGTCTCAACGCCACCACCTGAAAATCGCGGCCCGTCATTTTCGGGTGCCTCGATCCGGACATAAGCGAAGTTGTCGGGATCCAGATCTCGGACCGCGGGTGCGTCCGCAAACGCCCGCGACACCTTCAGCCAGCGCTGAGCTTCCTCCCGCAGCGTGCGGGCGGCTCCTTCTCGGAACGCGATCGCGTTCTCCCTATTTTCGTCTCCGGGTTCCCCACGGATGGCCTGAACTTCACGCTCTACTCCCTCAGCGTCATAACGGACCTGTTCAGCGATCTGTCCGAAGAGCTCCGAAAGTAACTCGGAGTGAGGAGCTGACTGCTCCACAAAGGCGACCGCGCGCGCCAGCTCACTACTTTGTCTCATACACCTCAGGATCCCATACGCAGAACTATCCACCTGTGGTTCTTAGGTCTGCCCGGAGAGGGCACGTCGACGCCGGTGCTGATGAAGTTGTCCGGTTACGTCGGTGCGAAGCCTCGCCAAGTACGCGCGGGTGTCCGACGAAGGACCGATAAATTTCAAGCCGAGAACGACCCCGGCGGCGACGCTCCCGGTGGAGGTTGCGTCGCCGAACAGTCCCTTGAGCTGGGTCCCCTCAGATAGTGACGAGGAACCTCTGATCGGATCGCGGGCACAGATCCGAACTCAAAGCACACAACGGCGCCTGCAGGAAATGCAGGCGCCGTCGGGAATCTTGGGTCAACTACCCTGTCGCGATCGCGATCTCGTTTGGTGTCTGGTCGAGTTCCGCCGAAGCGATGATTTCTCCGGTGGTCAGATCGAGTGCGTGGATCGTGTTCGCCGCGGGTTCAGTGATGTAAGCGATGTCGCCATTCACCTTGATTGCGGGGTGGGGGTTCTGCCACTGATCGGGGCCGTCCCACGCTTCGATGACATCCCAGGAGTCGGTGATTTCGCCGCTTGCGGGGTCAAGAACGTGGACCGACCCGTCTGTCGCTAGGATCAACGCTTCATCTTGCGGCCCGCGCGCGATTCCGCGCCAGGTGTATTCGACACCGTCTGGCAACTCGATGACCTCGAGCGTGCGTGCCTCAGTGTCCACGAGGACAATCTTCTGCAGGAGGTAGCCCTCGGCGTCAGGGTCATCCTTGTAATCGCCCACCATGATGGGGCTGGTCTCGGTGACGTACGCGTTGCCGGTGCGGCCGTACTCGTCGGGGGCGTCAACCTTGTGAATTTCGCCGTTGTCGTAGATGAGAACGCCATCTTCACAACCGAATACGACGACCTCGTTCTGCAGGGTGCCTTCGCCGTGGACACCTGGGCACTCATCGTTTGATGCGATTTCGTTGCGGTCGGCGTCGAGCACACGAATACCTGTCCGGCCGTCGTCGTCACCGACGCTGGTCAGCAGGGTGTCGTCCTCAAGGACAACTGACACGCCGTGGTGGACGTCGACACCAGGCACGACCTCAGCATCAGGCAGCGCGCCCTCAGCGTCGAGGAAATCCGCGGTATTGAAGATCATCGTGTCGCTGGTGGCATCGTCGTAAAGGACGGTGCGGCCTGCGTGACTGACCACGTGGGCGGCAGTGTCCGCCTCGACGACCAGGTCGGTGAGGTTCGGCGTTTCGGCGTCAAGGAGCTGAAAGCCCTCGGACGTCGTGACAAACACGTGTCGGCCATCACCGGCGGGGTTCAGGCGAGTGAACTCTTCCGAGTCGAAATCACCGAGGACGTCAAGTGTTGTGACATCGAGAACGAGCACACCGCCTTCATACGTCAGCGTGACACGTGGCCCCGGAGCCGCAGTCGCCGCCGCGTCAGTGGCGCCTTGCGCGCCGGTGACGTCTGCCGTGCCAGCGCCGTCGGCGGTGTCGGGTGACTCCTCGTTCGAGGCACATCCTGCGAGGGCGAGCACGCCGCTGAGCGACGCTGCCACGGCAGCGAGCGCACCGCGCGAGAGGGATCGGTTCTTCATTGTGTCCTTTCTAATTATTGAGCGGAACGGATTTCTGTTCACGGCGCGAGGCCGGTGGCGATGCGCTCGGTGTTGACGCGCATCATGTCGAGGTATGTGGGTGCATCGCCGTCGGGCTGTGTCAGCGATTCGGTGACAAGTTCAACGACGATGACGTCACGGTTGGCTTCGTCGGCGAGGACCTCCATGAGCCGGCCAGGCTGCGACGACTCTGCGAAGATCGTGGTGACACCTGCCTCGTCGATTGCGTTGATGAGCCCCTGCAGATCACTCGCACTCGGCGCCGCGAGGGTTGTGCCGCTGGGGATTACGGCGCCGATGATCCGGAACCCGAACCGGTCAGCCAGATAGCCAAAGACGTGGTGATTGGTGACGAGTGCGCGCCGCTGCTCCGGAATCGCGGCGAACGTGGACGTCATATCGGTGTCTAGCGATTCGAGCTCACCGCGGTAGTCGGCGGTGTGGTCAGCTAGTGCCGCCTGGTCGATACCGTCGATTTCGCCGAGTGCATCGCTCAGGGCTGAAACGACATCGATCATGCGGGCCGGGTCGGTCCAGAAGTGCGAATCGGGCTGCCCTGCCGAGTCCCCGTCGCTGTAGTCGAGCACATCGATGTGATCGCCGGCGAAGAAGACTGGCACGCCGTCAGCTGCGGTGGACTCGACGTGCTTCGCGAGCCCTTCCTCGAGGCCCAGACCGTTGGCGACAATTAGTTCTGCCCCTCGCATGCGCGCTGCTGTCTGCGCGGAGATCGCGAAGGAGTGGGGGTCGGCATCGGGCGGCATCAGAGTGAGTACCTCAGCCTCGTCGCCGACCATTTCCTCGACGACATCGCCGAGGATGTTGGTCGTCACGACGACCAGCGGCTGATCTGATCCGGGTGACACGCAGGCGGTGAGACTCCCGCCCGCGAGAAGTGCAGCGACTAACGCGACTCGCATTTTCATCGGCCCGTCTCCACAACGAACTTCGGTTCCGCGTCGGTGTCGAAGACACGCGCGATGCGCGCGTCATCCGCGAAGTCGATCTCGAATAGCTTTTTCTCTGCCGGCCCGTTGATGTAGGCGCGCTGCTGGTCGGCAGTCAGTTCAAGTCCCGGACGCCGCTCTGGGTCAGCAACGGACTCCGCGACAAGTTGATCTGTTGCCGCGAGTAGTTCACCAGTCTCACCAGAAAGCACGAGTACACGCCCCTCAGCGGTCAGAGCGAGGAGGTGATCGTCCGCATTGGCGACGGCCGTCGCCTGAAGGATCGGCTCGCCCACGTCGATGAGCGTCCACTCACGGTTGCGGGTATCGAGCAGCCAGATGGACGAGCTTCCACTGTCCCCGCTGTCCCCAGCTACCGCGGCAACCGTGGGCCGGTCTTTCCGGGCGCGGAACTCGTCGGAGGGCGGCGCGTCCCCCGTCGGGTACGGGATGTGCTCGAATTCAACCCCGTCGTCGGTTGCTGTCGCGAGAACGGCCCCATCGCGGCAGCCGATGACAGTGCCGACAACAGTGGTGATCGTCCCCCGTGCGTCAGCACAGTCGACGGTAGCTCCGAGCGGCTCACCGAGTTCGTCGAGCGCGAGTATGCGCCCTGTGAAGCCATCAGCGTCCGGTTCTGTGACGAGGGCGCGGTTTCCGATCGGAACAACGAGCCCGTCGTGCGGTGCACCAGTAATCCGGAACCGCTCTTCGAGCGACCCTTCGCCGAGAGTTCCGGCGGCGAGAACCACGGCTTCACCAGAGTCGGGGAAGAAGATTCCGGCTCCGGCGTCATTTGCTGAGACGGTGGCTGGCCCGCCAGCGCCGGTCACGTCACCGAGGATGGAGGGCTCGGCACGATAGTAGTGAAAGTGATCTATGTGGCTCCATGTCCACACACCACTGTCGACGACGGTGACGGCTCCAGCATCGGGTCGCACAGCGTACGCGTAACGTCCCTCAGTGGTCAGCGCTTCTACACCGTCCACGGTGCCGAGGGTGGCGACGCTTTCGTCTAGAAGGTCGAGGTGGCGGATTTCTCCGTCGGGGTCGATTGTCAGCAGGTGAAGCTGCGGTTCAGCGACTTCCTGAGCACCAGGAATGGCACCGTGGCCGTCGCCAAGTGCAGTGGGCTCCGTCTGGTCAGCAGCGGGGTCAGGTTCCGGGGTATCAGGGGCTGGGGTGCAGGCAACGAGCACTGCGGCCAGCACGGCAACCGGAATGGAAGCGAGACAGCGGGTCATGCAGTCCTTTCACGCATGGCTTGGTGGTGCGAGCTCGACGACGCTGTCGATCGTGGAGAGTTCGTTCAAGTCGTGGGTAACGATGACGACCGCGGCTCCCGCTTCCGTCGCGAAACCGATTGCATCGTTCACCGCGGTGCGAGAACCTGCGTCGAGGGCCGTCATCGGCTCGTCGAGCAGCAGCAACTCTGCGCGCTGCGCTACGCCCTGCGCGAGCAGCGCACGCTGACGCTGCCCTCCAGATAGCGATCCCACGGAGCGTTTTCTCAGATCAGCAAGCCCGACGGCGTCGAGCGCTTCCGTGACGATCGCGCGGTCGTTTCGGGAAAGCGGGCGCCATAGCCCAGCGCGGCGCCACCGCCCCATCGAGGCGAGCTCCTCCACGGTGATCGGAAGCTGATCAGGCAAAGAGCTGCGCTGCGGAACAAGCGCAACGCCAACGTGATCCGCGCGTTCGACATGCCCGGCTTGCGGCTTCAGCAGCCCGGCGAGGACGGTCAGCAACGTTGACTTCCCTGACCCGTTGGGGCCGACGATCGCCGTAACCTCACCCGCTCGTGCGGTCAGGTCGATGTCGCGTAGCACTGTGTGCCCACCCAGGCTGGCGCTGACGCCGGCAGCGCGGACGACAGGGGCCTTCTCGTCAGCAGCCCCGCGCTCGGCACCGGAAGCGGCGGCAGATTGGCCGTTCAGTGAGCGCGGCGGGATTGCGGAAGACACGTACGAAACTTTAGCAAATGAAACTCACTACCAATAACTGCTAAGGTCGACCGCTATGGCTGTGCTTGCCGTCCTCTCCGATCCCTTCACGACCACGTTCATGATGCGCGCCCTCATCGGGGGCGTGTTAGTAGCAACCATGTGCGCCATCGTCGGCACGTGGGTAGTGACCCGCGGCATGGCATTCTTGGGTGAGGCGATGGCGCACGGCGTACTCCCCGGCGTAGCGATCGCCCTCCTCGTGGGCTTGCCCGCAGTCATCGGCGCCGCGGCGAGCGCCGCGATAATGTCCCTGGGTGTAAGCGTCGTGCAGCGCCGCTGGCGGCTCTCGGCGGACACCAGCATCGGGCTGCTGTTCGTCGCAAGCCTCGCACTCGGCGTCGTCATCATCTCGTCATCGCGCACCTTCGCTTCGGACGCGACAGCGATCCTGTTCGGGGACATACTGGCCATCCAGTCCGGCCAACTCTTAGGGATCGCGACCGCCACCGTGGTCACTGCTGTTCTCGCATTCGTTTGGCACCGCGCTTTCGTCGCCCTCGCCGTTGATCCGCGCCAGGCCCACCTGCTGCACCTGCACCCCCGCGCCGCGCACGCCGCGCTGGTTGGTCTTGTCGCACTCGCAGTGGTGTCCGCCTATCAGGCAGTCGGCTCGCTACTCGTGCTCGGGATGCTCCTCGGCCCCGCGGTGGCAGCAGGACGATGGACCCGCCGTATTCCTACGACCATGGCACTTGCGACATGCATCGGAGCGGTGAGCGTCTGGCTTGGGCTGCTCATCTCCTGGTACATGGCGACGGCCGCTGGCGCTACGGTTGCGCTCGTCGCTGTTTTCTCGGCAGCTGTATCCGCGCTACTGCGGGCCGCCGTGGATGCTGCCCGGTCCCCCACGAGTTCCGAGCGTCAAGCCATAAGCGTGTGACAGATCCTATTTCCACACCTGCGCTGCTATCCGCGCGAAATTGCCCCACAGGATCTTCCGAATCACACCGGTCGAGTATCCGTGCGCTTTGAGTGCGCCGGGTAGCTGAAGCATCATCGCCGGGGTGACGAAGTCGATCGGCCCATATCGCGTGTAGGCCGCGGGGAAGAAATGTGGGTTGCTGAGCATCTCTGCGCGGAAGTCGTCGTAGTCGAATGGGAAGTCCGACGCGACCCCCACGTGGTCTTCACCGATCAGTTCAACGGCGTAGTCGATGTGGCGGATCATCGCGTCGATGCTGGCGTCGTTTGCGCCGAGGAAAATGCCGACACCTGTGATGCCCACAACGCCCCCCGTTTCCGCGCATGCGACAGCTCGCTCGTCGGTGATGTTGCGTTCGTGCTTCCACACCGATCGCATACAGCTGTGCGAGTAGATCATCGGCTGCTTAGACGCCTCGCTCAGACCAAGGCCCGTCCGTGTGCTGCAGTGCGAACCGTCGACAACCATGCCGATCCGGTTCATTTCCGACACGAGGTCACGGCCGTAAGCGGTGAGCCCGCGATCGGTTTCGTCGAGGCACCCCGAGCCTGCATCATTGGCGAAGTTGTACGTGGGCAGCAGCGTACGAACCCCTCGGCGGTAGAAGAGTTCAACATTCGCCAGGTCCCCGGCCAGCGGTCGCGCATCTTCCAGATCAAACGCGATCGCCGTCTTGCCCTGCCGCGCCGCATGTTCGGTGGCTTCGTAAGTGGTCGCGGTCGTTAGCCTCTCGTCGGCTTCGATTCCCGCCCGGAAGTGGTCGATTACCGCGAGGCACTCAACTTTGTCGTGCAGGGCGTAGCCGACGTTCACGGACACGAAGGCCGGGCCATACGCGGCAAGATCACCGACGTTCGCTGCGGCGGACAACGGCAGGCAGCAATGTTGTTCCCACAAGGGCTGATCCATGGGACGACACTACGACAGCACTCATCCATGCGCCCTAGTTCTTTCTTCGCGCCGCGTCAGTCTCCCGCTTGTTTTCCTTTTTGATCGCCTCGACCAGTTCACGCTTTCGCATCGTCGAGCGCCCCTTGATACCGAGGCGGCGAGCCGTCTTCAGCAGCTTGTCCTTCGTCGCCTTCGCGTCGACGCCTTCGTGTGTCTTGCCGCCAGAGCCACCTTCTGACCTGGAGTCCGAAGGCCCCTTCTTATCCTTGCGCTTCCACTTTTTCCCGACTCGGGCGTACTTCTGCTTCAGGGCGGAGTACGCCACACGATGAGCACGTTCCTCGTTGCCGTCATATTCGTCAACGGCCGCGTCGTACGCTTTGGCGAAAGTGCGCTGCGCTTTCTTGCTCGACCGTTTCACCGTGGAGGGCAATTCGTCCTTCTTCGGCTCACCAGATTTCTTGGTCTTCGGCATCGCCTACCCCTTTCTGCAGTCACGACAGAACTACCCGCAACTGGCGCGGGTATACATTGGCAATTTGTCGCCGAAGCCGTTGAATGCTGCCGGGATAGTGTGCCCGGTTTTGCAGCGCTTCGAACTATGCGGGGACTATCGTCCAACACGTAAGCGCCTCTAATTCGGAGGAAACGATGCGCACTCTGCCAGTCACTTCGCTCGATGAAGCATTCATAAACCTCGGTAGCAAGACGCCGATGTCGGTGGAGTTCGAAGTCAAAGTGTCAGGAAGACTAGACATCGACTGCCTGACCCGCGCGTTACGGGCAGCTGCGCTGACCCATCCGCTCGCCAGGGCGAAGTTAGCGCCTGCCGCGATCGGCAGCCGCACGCTGACGTGGGTGATCCCGGACAGTGCGGACTACCTTTCCGTGGAGGTGACCGATGAGCCGAGCCGGATAGTCCGCGCGCGACTGCAGTCGGTGGCACCCAATCTCTATCAGAGCCCGAGCTTCCATGTGGCCCTCGTTCGCGAGGATGACGGCGACCGGTTGATGTTCAACCTGCACCACGCGACGTTCGACGGCATGGGCGGCATCCGGTTCCTGATCTCAGTCGCGCGAGAGTACGCCGGTACTCAGGATCCGGCCGGTGGGCCTGACATTATGCAGGCGCGTGACCTAAAGAAGTTGTTCGGTTCTCGCAGGCTCAGCGACCTGACACCCCGGGTGGCCAAAGTCGCTGGGGACCTTCCGAACAGACGACGCATCACGAAGGTCACTCCCGACGGTGGGTCAGCGGACGGCGGATACGTGCTCTCACAGTTGCGACTTACCGCTGACGAAGTTGCGATTGCGGCTGGGCGCCGTCCACGGGGTGCGACGATCAACGATCTAGTGATCGCAGCGCACGCGCTGACCATCATTCGCTGGAACTCCGAGCACGCCGGCGAACTCGGCGACACTGTATCGGTCATGATGCCCGTGAATCTGCGCCCTGCGGAGTGGTCGTCCGAGGTGGTCTCCAATTTCGCGAGCTATCTCACGGTTTTCGTGCCAACCACGGCCAACGACCTGACCGAAGCAACCGGACTCGTCCGCGACGAAACAACGACGCTCAAACAGAACGGCGCGGCGAACTGGATCGTCGATGTGCTCGAACCGGGCAACCTGCTGCCAAACGTGCTCAAACGCAGTCTCACGTCGCTGTTGCCACTTGTTGAGAAGCAGTTCGTCGAAACCACGACACTATCGAATCTCGGCCGACAGGCTGTACCCGCGTTCGGCGACGCCGGGGAGGTGCGTGAACTGTGGTTCAGTCCGCCTCTCGTGTCGCAGACGATCCCCGTCTCGGTCGGCGTCGCAGGCCATAACCGCGAATTGTTCTTCGGTTTCCGCGGCGGGGGCGCCGCGATGAGCCAGGACGCCCTCGACCGTTTTGCGCTCATGTACCGGGAAACGCTCGTCGGGCACTCCGCTTGAGCCTACAGCGGGAGGCCCGCAAGCCGACCCTCAGTCCCAGCTCAGGCCGGATTCCACCTTCGCGTGGACAATGAGGGATTCGGCGAACACCAGGTCGATGCGCGTCAGCTGCGGGCACAGCCGCGCGAGGTCAGCCCAGGCGCGCATGATGTCCTCGTCGATGACACCCGCTTTCACTCCCCCGTGCGCTTCAAGTCGCGCTAGCAGCGCCATGATCAGCGACACCATCGGGATCATCAGCCACGGGTGCGCTTGCGTGTCGGCGTTTCCCAGCGCATCGCTGCGGATCGAGATCTGGTCATAGAACTGCTTGCCCGCTTTCCGGATTGCCCGGACAAATTTCTTTGCCCTGACGATCAATTCCGTGTGGCTTGCGGTTTCCGCCCAGCGCATGCGCATCGCGAATGCTTCCGCGATCGCACTGACGCGTGTGTCCACGTCGAGGACCGCGCCAGGGATGATCCGTGCGACGTTGAAGATCTGGTCGACCTGTTCTGCGGGCATGTGGTGCAACATGACGGTGGTGTGGTCGAACAGAGCTTTCGCCAGTTCGGTGTCCCGGCCCGTGTCCAAGACACGGAGTAGCGCTTCGCCGCCGTGCTCATCGAGTTCCTCACGTGCACGCTCCCACTCGGTGCCGCCACGCTCAAACAGAGGCAGTTCCGCCATCGTGAGGAGACACTGAACCCACGAGTTCGCACTTGACTCGTCGGAGGGCTCCTCCGCCGTGTAATTGGCCTGGGCGACGCCTGTCCCGATCAGTAGCGCAGGCTGTTCAGACACCGGCACAGTGCTGTGCGTGAGCGCGAGGACAGCCTCTCGTGGCTGCTCCCGGAGCATCCTCCCGAGCCCGGCGCACACGTCGTCGTAGTTCGACGCGATCGTCAGCGCATGCAGTGCTGTCCACATGTGTGGACTGGGTTTGAGGCCCGTCGGCAGGTCGGCATCGCCGGACAGGTACCGTGCGAGGGCTTCGAGCGCAGGGTCGCTGCTGCGCACCCAGCCTCGCTGGTCGAGGCGCGTAGTGTCTTCTGGCGGAGTCGAGGGAGCAGCCGACTGATCACCGACGACCAGCCTGACGCGAAGTGGCCCACTAGCGGCTAGCTCGTCGGGCAGCACCACACGTTCGTCCCGAACGGGAAGTGAAACAGGTTCCTTCCAGGGAGCTGATTCGGGCCAGATTTGCGCCGTCAGTCCAGCAACCTCAGCCACATCCTCAAAGACGAGCACCTCACCGTCAAGGCGAATCTCCGAGGACAATCCTGCTGGACGAACGCTCGCAAGCTGAATGAAGTGCGGGTCTTCGTCTTCCGCCTGAACGACGGCCACAACACGTGCTGAACGAAGGCGTCCGAGCCCTTCCGCGAGGCGCGAGGTCTGCACTTCGAACGCATCAGTGTGCTCGTTGTAGCTCGGAGGCTCCTGCAGGCGCACTTTCCCAGCCCGGTCGCGCAACTCGACCCAGGTGTTGATGTCCGCGGTTGCGGGCACTCGGTACGCCAGAGTTCGGTTCTCGGCGAGCTCGTGGACCGTCACTACATGCGGCAGGCCCGACCAGGGCAAAGACTGCCCTGCACCGGTCAGCCGGATTTCCGCTTGCGGCGGATTGATGAGCAGCGGAAGTTCTCCGGCGCCACTGAGGACAGCCAGTTGCTCTGTCTCATCGCTCGCGAACCGCAGCACGTCCGGGTCCGCCTTGATCGGAGCCTCGCACGCCAATTCAACAACGGAGTCCGACAGCCCGTTGCTGGCGGGGACCCGGTAGTCGGGGGTGACGCTGGACTCAAAGCCTTCCGCGAGGTGGACGACTTTGCGGAGGTCCGCTCCGAGGGGGCCGCGCACGACGATCTCATACGTCCCGAAAAGTGGTACTTCGACCTCATCGAACGGGTCGCAGCTGAAGTCTTCGCCTTCCAACGTCCATACGAACGTGGCGACCCAGTCCGCTGCGCCGAGTCGCCTCGCGCTGACCTGCCACGGAACCTTGTGGCCCAGTGGATCGCCCGGCAGCCACACGGCGGGCCGCTCGTTGTAGAGGGGCGAGCCGTTCGCCGCGCGCACGCCGCGCACTGGATCGGCCAGTAGAACCTCAGGCAGGTAGCTGCGTCGCACCTGCCTGGCCGTTCCCACTTTGTCAGTGTCCTTAACCAGCTGGATCGAGCGGAGTTCCGTCGTGTCGATCTGCAACAGCTGCCAGTCGCGCCACCCCGCCGGATTGCCCCGATCTGCCTCCGGCTCGATGACTCGGCCCAATGGCGTCCCAGGCGCGGCAGCACCAGTATCGGCCAGCTGATGACCGCGCGGCACCAGCGCGTAAATCGAACCCAACGGTACGGGCAGCCTGCGGCCGAGTAGCTTCCCCTGGTCAGTGAAAAGAACGAGGGGGTCTTTTGGATCAACCAGCGAGAAGACGAACCTGCGCGGGATCGAGGGGTGTTCCGCGCTGACGTGCCTCGCTGGGCTGGAGATCGTGCGAATGGCGTGCGGGGTCGTCCGCCAGTTGGGGTTGGTTGCGTGGAAGATACTCGCGGGCACCCGAACCTCGGAGACATCACCATCCGATGAAATCTGCCAGCGCTCGTCTGGCTGTGCTGGCGGGTGCGGGACGAGGACCTGAACCGAACCGTCGCCAGTATCGAGACGTAGCCGCGGCGGCTCGATGTGCCCATCGCCAGCGAGGAGGCCACCGCTGATCCCCTGCCCCTCGACTGCGCGCACGACCTCCCGGAACAACACTTCCGGCAGGCCGCTTGTCACGGCGAGTGCATCAATGGAGTCCCGCCATGTCTGCGGATTGCTCATCGAGACGGCGACAATGTCGAGCACACGATCGATGAAGTCGATCGCGTATTCACCGCCTTCGGTGACGAACGTGCGCACTGGCACGTCAACTCTCGCAAGCCGGTTGGGCTTCCTAGGGTCGGTGAGCCAATTGGTGAAACTCGACCCGTTAGGTTCCCCGCCGCGCGCCAAGTGGTCGGCGAGCACCGCCACGAGCGTGTCCGCACTAGGCACCGGCACACCCGCGTGCACACCGATGACCTGGACATAGCGGCCTCGGAGGCGCGGGAACTCGGCCAGGGAGAAGCGTCGCAGCAGTTTCGGAATCCCCTGGCGGATGTCGGCTTCGGTTTTGGGGTCGCGGGCGACACCCAACTCGGTCCAGAAGCTCTCCCAGAAGTCAGTTGTGCGGCCGGTGGCAGACGCATGCGCGACGAGGGTCAGCAGGGTAAGTGCCGGGTACTTCCTGACGAGCGCAGTGCCGGGCGACACTCCGGGGCCAGACAGCCGCGCGGCTTGCTGTGCATAGGCCACCGCTATCTCATCCGCGACAGCTTTGCCGGGGTGCGCTTCGATGACCAGGGTCGCCCGCTCGAGCCGCTTGGTGATCTCGTATTCGCGGTCGCTGAGCCAGTCTCCGATCGATGCTGCCGAACCACTCGATGGAACGCTGCCCCCCTGCGCCACTAACGCCACCCTTCTTCCATGCCCTCAAATGCTGCGACTACCGAAGCCCGTTACCGATCCACGATAGTAATGGCGTTGACGCCGCAGCGTTACCGCGGATGGCTGCTGGAACGCGACACGCCGACAACTTGCACAGTATGCGGGCTGTGAATCCCACGGAGCGGACGCGCTTGAGCGTCTTCAGAGGTGTCAGCGACGGCGTGAATGCACTTCGTACGACATGTCCTCGAGCTCGCGCCCCTTGGTTTCCGGGACTTGGGTGAACACAAACGCGAAGCTCAGAAGGGCAAAGAAGGCGTAGAAACCGTACGCGAAGGTCAGCCCGATCTCACTGAATGTCGGAAATGTGGTGGAAATCGCAAAGTTCGCGAGCCATTGAGCCGCGGCGGCCACGGCGAGCGCACCCGCGCGGATGAAGTTCGGGAAGATCTCACCCAGCAGCACCCAGACCACCGGACCCCAGCTGACGCCGAAGAACACAACAAACGCATTCGCTGCGATAAGCGCCGTCACGTCCCAGCCACCTTCCAGAATGGCACTTGTGGTGCCATCCGGGTCGGTGACGAGGGTTGCCTGGGAGAACGCGATCGCCATCGTCGTGAGGGAGAGGAACATGCCCGCCGATCCCGTCAGGAGCAACGGACGCCGTCCCACCCGATCCACTAGCGCGATCGCGACCAGCGTCACCACGATGTTGGTCACCGAAGTGATGACGGTGATCTGCAGGGCGTCGCCCTCCTCGAATCCGACCGACCGCCATAGCGTCGTTGAGTAATAGAAGATGACGTTGATGCCGACGAATTGCTGAAAGACGGACAGCAAAATACCGACCCACACAACCGGCTTGAGTCCAAGTCGGCGGCCGCGCAGATCAGCGAGGGACCAGCGGTGGTCGGCGCGCAGCGAGTCCTTGATCGCCGTGATCCTGTCCGACACGTCGACGATGCCGGTGTAAACGCGCAACACTCGCGTGGCCTCGTCATATCTGCCCTTGGCGACGAGGAATCGGGGCGACTCCGGCAACCGCAGCGCAGCGAGCCCGTAGACGATCGCCGGGATCGCCTCGGCCATGAACATCCAGCGCCAGGCTTCCTGGCCGAGCCAGAGAATCTCGATCGACCCCCCAGCGAAGTCAGCGAGCATGGAATCTGACAGCAGTGCCGCGAAGATGCCCGTCACAATGGCGAGTTGCTGCAGCGATGCGAGGCGGCCGCGAATCCTCGCGGGAGAGACTTCCGCGATGTACGCGGGGGCGATCACGGAGGCGGCCCCCACACCGAGACCGCCGATGACACGCCACACGATGAGGTCGACGACACCGAACGCAAGCCCGGACCCAATCGACGAGGCAAGGAACAGCGAGGCTGCGATCAGCATGACGGGCACGCGACCGAGCCGGTTCGCGATCGGGCCCGCGAACCACGCGCCCGCTGCACAGCCCAGCAGTGCGGATGAGACGGCGAAACCTTGCAGGGCAGCACTCAGCCCGAAGGTCTCGGTCATCGCATCGACGGCGCCGTTGATCACGGCTGTGTCGAAGCCGAAGAGGAAGCCGCCAAGCGCAGCGGCGACACAGATCCCGATTATCCGGATGTTGAAGCGGTTCACCGTCTCTGGGGAATCAGGTGTGGCGTTCATGGGCCCGGCATTCCTCTCTGCAAGGTTGCGGTGAAGCGAGGTTACCCAGATGCGGCGATTGTGCGCGGGAACTTTCGTGACAAAACTGCCTCCGCGAAGACGCCGGGCGGTCGAGCCTTGATCAGACCCAGGTATGACGGACCGTCACCGCTGATCATTCTTCGCGCTGATGGCAACTTGGGCGGCCCGCCATAGCGTCAGCAGGAGCCCACGATGAGGAGGTTTCTGATGGCGAGACAAGCGGCCAGACACGCGGTACGAGCGGTCGGCGTGACCAAGACGTACGGTTCGGGTCACGCGACCGCGCAGGCCCTGCGCGGTGTCGACGTGGACTTCGAGTCCGGTGAGTTCACGGCGATCATGGGGCCATCAGGCTCAGGAAAATCAACCCTGATGCACGTGCTGGCCGGACTCGAGACAGTGACATCAGGGCAAGTCTTTCTGGGCGGGACGGAGCTCACCGCACTCCCGGATCGCGCCCTGACCGAACTGCGCAGGGAGCGCATCGGTTTCGTTTTTCAGTCGTTCAACCTGCTCCCCGTCATCACTGCTGAAGAGAACGTGACGCTGCCGTTCCGGCTAGCAGGGAAGACACCGGACCGGGGCTTCTACGAGGAGATCATCAACAAGCTGGGCTTAACCAGCAGAATGCATCATCTGCCGCACGAACTGTCGGGAGGCCAGCAGCAACGGGTTGCTGTGGCCCGGGCGCTGCTGCCACGGCCTGACGTAATCTTCGCGGACGAACCTACTGGAAACCTCGATTCCCAGTCCGGTACTGAGGTCCTCTCCTTGCTGCGGCGCAGTGTGCACGAAATGGGGCAAACGGTCATCATGGTGACGCATGACCCGGTCGCGGCTTCATACGCGGACCGGGTGGTTCTGTTCGCAGACGGTGAGCGTTCCGGCGAAATCGATTGTCCTACAACCGAGTCGGTCCTCGCTGCGCGCCGCGACCTCAGCGACCCAGCTACTCCGATGGGAGCCCGCTGACGCTGGGGGTGACGTTCGCTCAGGTCCGTGCACACAAGGGCAGGTATGCCGCGTCGTCGCTTGCAGTGATGATCGCGGTGGCGTTCATTGTCACCACGCTGTCGCTGGGCAGCACAGTTGAGCGGAGCATCACCGATGCGCTCGCGATGCAGTACCGGGGCACCGACTACGTACTGGAGGGCAGCTTCTCCACGGCGGACCTCGATCGGCTCCTGACCACCACTGGCGTCGTCGCCGCTGAACCGATGTCGACTGGCTTCATCTCCGCTTCCGTTCCAGGCCAGGGGACGCGGTACGGGCTCGCCGAGACGCTGGCCGACCCAGGGCCGCTGCGCTGGCAAAACCTTTCTGAGGGGGCGATTCCCCGAGGTTCACGGCGAGGTGCTCGCCGGGTCAACCACGGGAATTGAACCCGGCACGGTCATTACCCTCGACGCTGAAGGAAGCGACGGTGCGCCCCTCGCATGGACGATCGTGGGTCTCGTTGATCTGCGGGGGTCACCACAGGCAATGGACGGCGCGACGTTCTACGTTCCCCCCGCCCTCCTCGAGGAGCTTGGCGCGGAAACATCCTCCGTGCACATCGCGAGCGACGGCACACCCGAGGTGTTCAGCACAGTCGGGAATGCATTTCCCGGTGCTCCGATCACCACGGGTGAGGATGCCGCCGCAGCCGCAGCAGAGGAATACCTCGGGACGTCTGGTTTGCTGCAGAACGTCCTGCTTGGTTTCGGCGCGATCGCCGTGGTGGTAGCTGGGCTCGTCATCGCGAACACGTTTTCGGTGATTGTGGCCTCACGAACGCGTGACCTCGCGTTGCTCCGCACCGTTGGCGCGACGGGCAGTCAGATCCGCGCATCGGTGTCGCTGGAAGCGTTGATTGTCGGCGCGTTTTCCGCCGTGGCTGGAGTCATCCTCGGGTGCGGCGCAGCATACGGTCTGCGCGCTGCGGGCGAAGCGCTCTCGCTCCCGATTCCGCTCCACACGGTGTCGCTGCCCATAACCGCGATCGTCGTTGGGCTTCTCGTTGGCATCGTGATGTCACTTGTGGCCGCGCATGCGCCCGCTAGGGCGGCAACGCGCGTGTCACCGCTGGCCGCGTTCCGGCCGCTCGAAACGGTGCGGGAATCGCGACGAACCTCGGTATTGCGAATCGCGACCGGCCTGATTTTCCTCGGGTCTGGCATCGCGGCACTTGTTTTCGCGGCCCTTGCCGAGAACATCCTGGCGGGCTGCGCAGGCGGGCTCCTGACGTTTCTCGCAATGGTGACACTCGCGAACCGCATCGTGCCTGGCACCGTCGCTGGACTTGGCAGCATCCTCACGCGGCTGTCCGGTTCGGTCGGCGAACTCGCCGTCCGTAATGCTTCACGGAATCCCCGTCGCACGACGGCTACAGCTATGGCACTCCTCATCGGGGTGACGCTGACCTCCACGATCGTCGTCGGGGCGGGCCTGTCGAAGGTGGCGGCGGCTGACAGCGTGAACGAGGAGCTTCCCGTCGATGTCATGATCACGAGTGCCGCGGACACCGATGCGCAGGCGCTCGACACCCGGATTGCTGGTCTGGAAGATGTGGCAGGCACAGCGCTAGCGGACGAACAACGCGTGTCCAGTGACGCGGGAGTGCACTCGCTCTACGCTGTGGACTCCCAATTCCGCACCGCGCTCCGTGGCGGGACAGCCGTACCCGAACCGGGGACTGCGCTGCTCTCTAGTGATTCGGGGCTCAACGACGGTGACATCCTCACTGTTGGCGATGGCAGAATGCTCATCGTCAGACTGGGCGATCCGACGCAGATACCGCTGATGAACATCGCCGACGCCGCACCTGAGGCTAGTGAGTCACTGTCGCTGATCGTGCGTCTTGCTGATGACCTCGATGGGAACGCATTACGCGAGGTGCAGGATCAGATCGCGACAGTGGTGGATGAGATTTCACCGGGTGCCGATATCACCGGGACCGCAGCGGCACGAGCAGTCATCGATACGATTATCGACACAATGGTGATGATCGTGGCCGGTCTCTTGTCGGTCGCTATCCTCATCGCACTGATCGGTGTCGGCAACACGATGGCGCTGTCCGTCATTGAGCGGCGGCGGGAATCGGCGCTGCTCCGTGTCGTCGGCCTTCATCGCGGCAGCTTGCGGTCTCTGCTGATCTGGGAAGCGTCCCTGATTGCGGGGGCGGCCACCGCAATTGGGATCGGGCTGGGCATCGTTTACGGCACGGCGGGAACGGCTTCGGTGTTTGGCCTGGACAAGGTTGTGATTGGGGCGATACCCGCTGGGCAGCTCGCGTTAATCGCATTCGCCGCAGTAGCGGCTGCGGTGATCGCCACTCTCGTTCCGGCTCGGCGGGCAGTGCGCACTTCCCCTGTGGAGGCACTCGGGTGAGGAGCCCCTAGCTGACTGCCGTGCCGCCCAGCGCGCTCAGCGCAGCACGGAGCCGGATGCCTGCGTCGCTGGCGACTGGGCCGAGGGCCGCCTTGCCGCTGACGTCAACCATCATGTCGGGATTCATGGCTTCAACGATGACCGCGCCTTCACGGTCACGCGAGTCGCGGACAACGACGTTGCAGGGCAGCAGGAGTCCGATCTGGGGGTCTGCCAGCACTGCTTCGTAGGCAAGTGGCGGGCGGCAGGCTCCCAGAATGAGGTAGTTTTCGATGTCCTTGTCGATTTTCGTTTTGAGCGTCGCTTTGACGTCGATCTCGGTGAGCACGCCGAAACCCTGATCGGCGAGTGCCTCGCGCGTCTTGGTCACCGCCTCGTCAAACGGCAAGTCCACTACTGTTGTGATGCCAATCGACCCATTGGGCACGGCGCTCCTCCTTGATCGTTGAAGCCACTCATATACCCCATAGGGTATCATTGTCGTCGGGCGAGTATCACGCCCCAATGCCCGTAGGAGAGTCACGATGGACCACACTCAAGAAGACGCCGCTGCCATCCTGAACAGGCTGCGCCGGGCCCATGGCCAGCTCGCGGGCGTGATCCGCATGGTCGAGGAGGGGCGCGACTGCCGCGACGTCGTCACTCAGCTCGCCGCGGTTTCCCGAGCACTTGACCGCGCCGGATTCAAGATCGTCGCAACGTCGCTTCGCGAGTGCCTGACCAAATCAGACGCTGGGGAAGAAACCCCGCTATCCGCGGACGAGATCGAGAAGCTGTTTCTCACACTCGCCTGAGCGCGGGTAAGCATCACAAGAAACAGGACAAACTCCCACGTCGTTTCCGGGGAGGCTGTCCTGTTTCTGGTGAATTTACCCCGGGGCGATCACCGAGGCGATCACGCGACGTCGATCAGCTCGAAGCTGACGGCCGCACCCGTGCCGAACTCAGCACCCGTTGACGCGAGCGATTCACGAATCATCTTCAGTGATTCGGCTCCCCCACCGAGCCCGGCGAGATAAGCCCGGTGTTCACGCAGGGACGCTATGGCCGTGTCCTCAAAGCCAGTAACATCTACCGCGTGCGTGGCTTCAGGTGAGGCAGCTGCAGCAATCCACCGCACATTCGCGGCTGCGGCGCGCACTGCCTCGACAACGGCCTGACCGGCGTTCATGTGATCAGGCGAGTTCTGGAATTCGCCGCCCCAGTTGTCCCGGAAGTTCAGGGTGAGGACCAATTCCGGGTCAAGTTCACGAATGATATCGACTAGGGAATCACGTAGTTCCTGCGTGTTCTCGAGGGTGTAGTCGGGGAATCGGAGAAACCGAATATCCTCCACGCCGACAACCCTGGAACTCGAAATTTGCTCCTTTTCACGGAGCGGGCCGCACAGTTCAGGGACCATTCCTTCGATACCCTGCTCGCCGCTGGTGATCATGACGTAGGTAACTGACCTACCCTCGGAAATCCATTTCGCCACGGCCGCACCCGCTCCGTATTCGACATCGTCAGGATGGGCAACGATGAAGACCGCTCGCGTCCAGTCGGCGGGAAACGTACGCAGCGCCATGTATCAGCTCTCCTTGATCCGGCGTTCTTCTTCCTCAACCCACTCAGCGCGCCGTTCCTTCCAGCGCTTCATGGTTTCGGTTAGGTCCTCGTCGAGGAATCGATAGAACTCGACAGTCTCACGGAGCCGTCGTGACCCTCGCCGGTCTCCCCCGAGATCACGCGCACCCTCACTGAGAACATCAATGTAGCGACGAAGCATCGGACGGCGCTGGCTAATGATCGTGCCCCACACGTCGGAATCATCAACACGATAATGGTCTGCGCGCTCACCGGGATCACGTCCGCGCGTGAGCATTCCGCCCTGAACGAGTGGCCGCACCGCGCCGGAAATCGCGGCCGGACTGACGCGAAGCCCGTCCGCGAGTTCTTTGGCGGTGTACTTGTCGGAGTCCTCTGCGAGGACGTAAGCGAACACGCGCGCAGCCATGCGCGGCAGGCCTGCTTCCGTCAGGAGCATCGCAAGCTTCTCGACGAACTGCAGCAGCTTTTCGCGGTACTCATCATCCTGCAGGTCGGACACACGACACCCCTCTCGCACTGACGACAACACTAGCTTAACAAGGTTCAGAGTATTCACACATTTGTGAAAACAGTGTACGCTCATCTGCATGACTACGGCGATCGAAATGAAGGGCATCGTGAAGACCTTCGGGAAGACACGCGCCCTCGACAACCTGAACCTGCACGTCGAGACGGGTGAAGTCCACGGCTTCCTCGGTCCGAACGGTGCCGGCAAGTCCACCACGATCCGCGTCCTACTCGGGCTCCTCCGGGCGGACAGTGGAAAGACCGAACTCCTTGGCGGCGACCCCTGGAACGACGCGGTTGAACTTCACAAACGGCTGGCGTTCGTTCCTGGTGACGTCGAACTCTGGCCGAATCTGACCGGCGGTGAGGCCATTGACCTCCTCGGGCGCCTCCGCGGCGGTCTCGACAAGCGGCGCCGGGCCGATCTCATCGAGAAGTTTGACCTCGACCCCTCGAAGAAGGGGCGGACCTACTCGAAGGGGAACCGGCAGAAGGTTGCGATTATCGCCGCGCTCGCCTCCAACGTGGAGCTTCTCCTCCTCGACGAACCGACCGCAGGTCTCGACCCGCTAATGGAAACCGTCTTCCAGGCCTACATCAAAGAAGCTACTGCCGAAGGCAAGACGGTACTTCTCTCCAGCCACATCCTTGCGCAGGTCGAAGCGTTGTGCGACCGGATCAGCATCATTCGCCTCGGCGAGGTCGTCCAGTCCGGCACGCTCGCGGAAATGCGGCACCTGACGCGTACGACCGTTGAAGTGACCACAGCGGGATCTGCAGCTGCCGTCGAGAACATGCGTGGTGTTCACAACTTCACCACTGACGGTGACCGCGTGCGATTCGCCGTAGACGGTGAATACCTCGACAGTGTGATCCGCGAGCTCAGCCCGCTCGGAATCCGCAGTCTCGTCAGCCACCCACCGACCCTCGAAGAATTGATGCTTCGCCACTACCAGGACGACCTCAACGGAACGGTCGAAACCGCAGGAGCACGGACATGACGAACGCTACGGCCACCCGGCCGCAGGCAGAAGTCAGTGGTGCACGGCATCCGCTTGCCGGCACCTGGACGATGACGCGCCTAATACTCCGGCGCGACAGGATTCGCCTGCCTATCTGGATCGGCGCCCTTACCCTCCTGACTGTCGGCAGCCTGCAAAGCTTCCGGGATACTTACCCCACCGCGGAAGACCGCGCGACCGTCGCCCAGCTTGCCGACCTTCCCGCGATGGTCGGCATGGTCGGACGCAACTACCAGCCAGCCGACTACAACTTCGGGATCATGGTTGGCCACCAGATGACTGTCATGACAGCGCTGGTGTTCGGCCTTATGAGCATCCTGCTGCTGGTTCGCCACACACGCGCGGAGGAAGAAGCGGGGCGCGCAGAACTCGTTCGTTCCAGCGTCGTCGGCCGTCACTCCACACTCGCGGCCGCGCTCATCGTCATCGTGGGCGCCAATATAGCCACGGGCGTCCTGACAGCACTCGGACTCGCAAGCAGCGGCCTTGAGGGCGTGACCACCGACGGCTCGTTCCTCTATGGCTTGAGTCTCGCCGCCGCTGGGATCGTTTTCGCGGGCGTCACCGCGATCACCGTGCAGATAACGGAATACGGACGCGGAGCTGCGGGTATGGCACTCGCTGTGCTGGGCGGCGCGTACGCGCTGCGAGCAGCCGGCGATATCGGCGAGAACTTCCTGCGGTGGCTATCACCACTGTTCTGGGGTCAGGCTTCACGCCCGTTCGCAGAGGATCAGCGGTGGTGGCCGCTGCTTCTCGCGGTGCTCGTCGCCGCTGTCCTGATCGGTGCCGGGTTCCGTCTCAGCACGATGCGTGACGTCGGCGCGGGGCTGCGTCCCCCGAAAATGGGGGCCCCCGTCGCCACGCCCGCACTGACCAGCCCGATCGGGCTTGCCCTCCGTTTGCACCGTGCGTCCGTCATCGCATGGACAGCCGGTCTCGCCGTTTTCGGCCTCACCTACGGGATGCTGATCAACGGTGTTGAAGACATGCTGGAGCAGCTGAGTGCGCTCGGTGACGTACTGCCGGACATCCCGGGTGCATCCCTGGTGGACTCGTGGGTCGCGATGCTGATCACATTCCTCTCCATCGTCGCGTCCGTTCAGGCGGTGATGGCCGTGAACCGGCTGCGCAGCGAGGAGAACTCAGGGCGCGCAGAACCCGTACTGGCAACCGGAGTATCACGGCAGCGCTGGATGGGCAGTCACCTCACGGTGGCCTACGTGAGCAGCGCAATCGTTGTCATGGCGGCAGGCTTCGGACTCGGCGGCGCCGGGGCGCTCGCGCTTGGCGATTGGGACTTCCTGGTCCGCATGCTCGGTGCGGCCGCCGCGCATATTCCGGCGGTGTGGGTCGCGGTAGGCCTCGCGGCAGCACTGTTTGGGCTTGCACCGCGACTGCAAGGGCTGGCGTGGTTCATCCCCATCTACGGCATCCTCGTCGTCTACATGGGCGCCATCCTCGGCTTCCCGGACTGGATGTACGACTACTCCCCGTTCGGGCACATCCCGGACATGCCCGCTGTCGGCTTCGAATGGACTCCAACGCTCGCGCTCCTCGCGATCGCAGCCGCGCTCACCGCCGCAGGCGTGGCGGGATTCAAGCGCCGGGATCTCGAATCCAAATAAGAACGAACCTGCTGTCGCAGCTCACTATTGGAGTTGCGACAGCAGGTGAGCGTTCGGATTAGCTGAGGAAACCGGGCACGTTGAACCAGTCCGAACTGAAGCTCCAGTCAGAACTGAATGAGAAGCCGTCTCCCGTTAGAAAGTCAACTATCGATCCGAGCGATACTTCCGGGAGGAACATAGCAACGAGATCAAGCATAAGATTCAACTCCTCACAGGGGATGTTCAAGGGTCATACGGCTAGCCGCGAGTGAGGGCCTCGCTAAGGATCGGCCATGACACGCGGAGATCTTCTTCCCAATAGGCCCACGAGTGTGTTCCCGCGGGACGAAGGTTGAAGTGCGCGGGAATGTTGAGTTCGTTCAATCGGTCGGCGAAGTCCACAGTGCACTGATAGGTCGCGGCTTCGAGGAGTCCGCCGACCACGAGTAGGTTCGCGTAACGCGCCGGGCTGCCTTCCACGAAATCGTTGTCGAATGTGTCGTAAGGCCCCGGCAAACCCGTTGCGCTCGAAACATACACGACGGTCCCGCGCAGGCCTTCGGCGTTGAGGTAGGGGTCATAGTCTCGCCAGCCGGGCGACCCGGACGGCCCCCACATATTGTCGACGTCACCTGGCCCCGCTAAGACAGTTCTGACGTAGAACTCTCCGAGCCGGTCACTCGTGCGCGCGCAGCCGCTGTAGGAGCCGACGGCGTCGTAGACCTCGGGTGCCGCGATCGCGAGCGCGAGAACCGACGTAGCAGACATCGAGAGCCCCGCGATCGCGTTGCGGCCGGTGGTCCCTAACGCCTGATCGACGATAGGCGGCACTTCCCTGGTCAAGAAAGTTTCCCATTTCACAACACCCAGATCGGGATCCTCGCGGATCCAGTCCGTGTAGTAGGTGTATGCCCCACCTACTGGTGTGACCACGTTGACGTCTTTATCCGCAAAAAACCCAAGCAGGTCGGTGCGCGCCCGCCAGGTAGCCGAGTCTTCACCGCCACCCGCTCCATTAAGTAGGTAGAGCGTGGGACGCGGAACCGAGTTATCCGCAGGTGTGATCACCTCGAGCGGGATGACTTTGTCCATTGATCCGGAATATACGTACAGCATCAGTTCACGGTCGTTGACCCGCTCTACACGAACGAGTGACGACGGCGCATTTTGCGGCGGTACTTCCGTTTCCCCAGGTTGCGCTACCGCCGCACCTGAGTTCACGAATAATAAGGAAAGCGCCAGCGTCACGCCTGCGCCCAGCCGGAGTTTCAACGCCGGAACCCCCTATGTCGGGAAGGGCTGAAGTGGAAATGTCCTTGAATGCAGATGTGCTGGGCGCGACCCCGCCGCACCCAGCACTTGCAGTGACTCTATTGCGTCAGCTGAAGTTGAAGTTCAGGAAGTCCGAACTCATGAAGTGGAACCACTCGGAGCTGAACGCCCAGTCCGAACTAAAGTTGAACACCCAGTTAAGGAAGTCGCTGGACACTGACCCGCCTCCATCTAAGAGATCTGCACTGCATACAACATGCAGCTGCTGTTAGGTATATCACACCCGCATCACAACAATGTCAAAAGTTCAATTCCAAAATCTGGCTGTGGTAGTTCTGACCCACAAATATGATCTTGATTTGCAACACATCTTTATTAATTCGCTTCGGAAACTACCTTTTCAAGGCCCGCGTCCTTTTCAGGCGAGCGCGGATCTGCGAACTCCCGGGTAAACCCCACAACTACACACCCGCCACTTAGACCCCACGCTAGCAGGGGTTTTCTTCGTGAGTCCATTTATCCGAGATACCGAACGATTTTCCTGTACGCAACACGCGACGGCCTATGCCTTGCGGCAACAGCCCCCTGCATCCACTCTATTTCCAGCGGACCGGCGCATTCTTTGGTTGACGCAAACAAACAGCATGGCCGCGAATTCCAGACGATAGTGAGCTTGACTGCTCGCGACATGCAAACGAACTGCGGAACGGCTCACCGACGCGGAATGTTCGCTTTGGACTTGCTCAGGTTGCTATCGCGTTCGACGTGATCCGGTGAATCCTCACTCATTCGTACACCGTCCAAGGATCAGCTCTGACGCGCTCATCCACGGCCGCAGCGTCTGCCCCAATGACTATTCGTTAGTCTCCACGCGCCACCGCGTTCAGAATCTGTTCTGCTGCCGACTTGCTTGACACGGGCTCGTAGCCCGCAAAGAGGGAGTCAAGCGCGCGCTTCCATGATGAAGGTGGAGCTGGCATTCCCGTACGAACATGACCTGCCAGCACCAAAACGGCTGAAAGGTGCGGAGCGTTGCGCTGAAAGTCCACGAGAAGTGACTCGGTGAACCCGCGTACTGCGAACTTTGCAGAGGAGTATGCCGAGTGTGGAGTGCGCGATCCGAGGCTTGCCCACAGGGCGTTGACCGACGCAGTGTTGACTATTGCGCCCTGGTCCGATGCAAGCAGCATGGGGAGGAACTCTCTCGCGCAGTTGTATGTGCCGTTCCACGAAACCGCGAACGTGCGTTCCCACTCATCTGGTGGTGACTTTACGAATGACATGCCGCCAATGGTTCCGGCGTTGTTGAATAGGAGATGGATGACACCAGACTGGTGCGCGTCCGAAACCTCGCGCATAAGCCGTCTCACGGCTGCCCTATCAACGACGTCACACACATGCGGGGTGACCCGAACTTCTGGGTTCACATCCTTCGCTTTCCGAACCACGGCTCGAAGCTTGACATCGTTTAGGTCGCAAGCCGCGACATGTGTCCCCTTACGAACAAGCTCGAAGACGAGATCGCGGCCGATTCCTGAAGCCGCACCCGTAACCACCGCTAGGCGACCGTCAAAGTTGGCGAAAGCTCGGATGCTAGCGGCCTCCGGTTCGCCCGTGTCGCGCTGTCCTTCATTGGTGGTCAGTGCCATGTGGTGTCTCTCCCGCCTCAGGCACATCTTAGGTTGTACTTGAGGCCTGGCTCAGGCGTGGCGGCGCGGGACGCGCGAACGGTCGCGCTCGACATAGCCCAGCATGCGGGAACAGCTACCGGCAAGCTCCCGAAAACATCCGGCGAATGTTCGCCAGCTCGAGAATCTCCTCGTCACGACCGACGACGGGCAAGGGTGGAGCTAGGGGGAATCGAACCCCCGACCTTCTCGATGCGAACGAGACGCGCTACCAACTGCGCTATAGCCCCGGGTGCAGTGATTTTGTCACTGCAACGGAAACCTTAGCAGGGCGCGCGACCGCTGACGAAACCGGCACGCAACGTTCGAACCGGATGTCGCGATAGAAGTAGCAGTACACCCAACTTGCCCGTTTTTTGTCATACCTCGGGCGCACAATCAGAGTAGGAAACAAGAGAGGGAGAACCCGTCAAATCGGGAATGCTGTAGTGCCGCAAAGCGTTCTCTCTCATGCACGAGGAGCAACGATGCCACTATTTCTGCGTAAGAGTCTCCGGGCCGGGCCGTTGCGGTTCAATGTGAGCAAGTCCGGCGTCGGTGTCAGTAGCGGGGTGCCCGGGTTCCGGATGGGTACCGGCCCTCGCGGAAATTATGTGCACGCTGGCAGGCGCGGCGTTTACTATCGAGCGTCGCTGAACCCTGGAGGCTCTGCGCGCACGAAGCAGGCCACGAATCATCAGGCGCACCCTGCCCAGGCCACCATGAAGGACCTCACGGGCGTGCCGCCAGATCAGATGGTGCCCACTGGCGGCGAACTCGTCGGTCAGCTGAATCAAGCAGCTGCGAAGCACACACTCGCGCCCTGGCTGGCGGCGCTGCTCGGCGTAACAGGTCTGGTCACTCTGCCCTGGGGAATCGCGGTGTGGATCGTGGCGATACCACTGGTGTGGTGGCTTGCACGCTACGACAAAACAAACCGGTCAGTTGCGGTCTTCTACGACCTCGATGACGAGCCGGCGCAGTGGTACAGCGACCTGGTTTCGGCAGTCACACACCTCAGTCAGGATGCCCAGATGTGGCGTGTGGAATCAGAAGGCGCGGTAGCGGACCCCTACGCTCGGCGCACCGAGGGCGGAATCAACACTGTAATGCGCAGGCTGCCACTCCGCGTCACTACGTCCCCAGGTCAGCCGCTCGTCACCAACCTCGCGGTCCCGACCTTCACGTCCGGTACCCACACCCTGCATCTACTGCCCGACCAAGTGCTGGTGCGCAACCGCGACTCATTCTCCGACGTCGGATACGATCTCGTGACAGCAACCACCCGAAAAGTCCGATTCACCGAACAAGAATCGCTTCCCATCAGCGCACAAGTTGTGGACCACACGTGGCAGTACGTCAACAACGACGGCAGCCCAGACCGGCGCTACCGCGACAATCAGCAACTACCAATCGTCGAATACGGTCAGATGGACCTTGAAAGCGCGTCAGGGCTGCGCTGGAGAATCCTGCTCTCCGACCAAGCTGACGCAGAGCGCCTCGCAGAACTGTTGCGAAACGCACCGCAGTCGATATCCCGTGCCGACCAGACCTTCAGTGACAACTACTGACCAGCCGCACGTGGCAGCCCCGAACCAGCCCTTCTTGCGCCTGCAGTGTCACCGAACCGGTCGAGATGGTCGAACTCTGGGTTTTCATCGTCAATACCAACAACGCTGCCGTCGGGCCCGCCTGCCGCGTTCTCCCGGCGCCGCTCACCACGCAACCGCGCCAGACGCCGCTCACGTATGTTCTGCTCGATACGAACCTGCGTCCGCAAATAGACAAGATAGCCAGCGAAAGCCACGATCGAGATAGCGGTGACATACCAGGCATAAGAGGTGAACAGAAGAGCCACCACCGCGCTCAGAACTACCAGAGCCCCAAGGCCGATCACAATTCGCTGGCGAAGGGTGTAGCGAGCCGCAGCAGCAATCTCGTCCGCTTCCGGGTCAAAACCACCCCTTCCGCGGCGAGACGAACCCTGTTCGTTCTCGAGTTCGAGTTCGGCATCGTCGGGAATCCCGAATCCGTCATCAGCGACGAACCCGCCCTCGTTGTGCGCGCGAGAATCCATCACGTCCTCCCCGTGAATTGTGTTCAGCTGGGCATGCTGGTGCGCACTGTCTGCGCCACCATCGGGACTGCTCCCATGCCCGGATAGGGTTTGCCTCGCCAGGCGGAGCCGTCCCCCACCCCGGTGCAGCAACCGCGATGACAGCGCTCGATCTCCAGCCTTGAAAATAGGCTGCCGCAGGTTCACGACCATCGGAACGAGGACGAAGAGACTGAGAACGACCAAACCAAGCCAGAGGAACGAGTTCGGCATTGTCAGTTCTCCTTCCCTGGTGCGCGGCGCGGATCCGATCGATGATCACGGTCCACACGTCAGGCTAGGGCGGATAACGGAAAGACAACGGAAGGCACGCCGAGCATCACCCCAGGAAGAGGCGAATTCACGCGTTTCGTGCCCATAGGCGCTCACCACTTGGCCCGGCCCTGCCGGACAAGCCGCGATATCGCGGTGTCGGGATAGTCGTCGGTGAGGATTGCGACCAGCTTGTGGTCCCTCCAATCCCCGTCCACATGCAGGTACCTGCGCAGGAATCCCTCGTCACGGAACCCCACACGCCGCAGCACCGACTGGCTCGCTTCGTTTTCTGGGCGAACCGTGGCTTCAAGCCGGTGCAGCCCCACAGCCCGGAAGCAGTGATCAACGCCAAGCGCCAGTGCCGTGGTCGCGATTCCCTTACCCGCAAGGTCCTTCGCGATCCAGTAACCGATCCATGCGGAGCACAGCGGGCCACGGACCATGTTTCCGACCGTCAACTGTCCGCAGAACTGTCCGTCGAGTTCTATCGCGAACGGGAGCATCATGCCTTTGCGTCCCGCATTGCGGAGGTTCATGCAAACCGACGGCCAGGATGACGCCCGATGACGGCCCTCCCAAGTCCCTGGTCCTGACGGTTCCCACGGCCGAAGATAGTCCTCATCCTGGAGGCGATACTTGCTCCACGATGTCGCGTCGCGCAACCGAACCGGACGGAGCCGAACCTCCCCCGCAGCTATCGTCACCGGCCCCGCATTCGCCGGCCATCCTGGCTGGTTCACCCGCGCTGCGCGAGGAACGCGACGTCGACGTCCTCTCCCGCTTCAACCTGGGTTGTCTCCGGAGGCACCTGAATCAGGCAGTTCGCTTCAGCAAGGTCAGCCAGCAGATTCGACATAGTCCCTACACCTAGCGCGCGTACGACGTAATGTCCCTCGCTGTTGCGCATGAGTTGCCCGCGCACGTAACCGGTACGGCCGTCGATAGAGACCACATCATTGATCAGGCTGGCCCGGACGAACCGTCGCTGTGGGTTTGTTTTCCCCAGCCCGAGGCGGATGAGTGGCCGGATCATGATTTCGAACACGACGAGCGCGCTCACCGGATTCGCGGGCAGCAGGAATGTGGGCACCTTGAGGTCACCGAGCTGGCCGAACCCCTGGATTGATCCTGGGTGCATCGCTACGCGCCCGATTTCCATGTGCCCGAGGTCCAGCAGCGCTTCCTGCACGATCTCGGACGCACTGCCTCCCACCGCCCCGGATATCACGATGATTTCCGATCGGCTTACCTGGCTTTCGATGGCTGCCCGGATCTCCGCGACCTCACTGCCCGCGATTCCGACGCGCGTCACATCCGCCCCCGCATCCCGGGCTGCTGCGGCGAGTGCGTAAGTGTTGACGTCGAAGACCTGGCCTGAGCCGGGTTTGCGATCAATGTCGACGAGCTCCGCGCCTACCGCGACGACCGCAACTCTGGGTCGCGGGCGGACAAGGACGCGCTGACGTCCCACCGCAGCGAGCAGACCAACCTGAGCGGGACCGATCACGGCGCCTTCAGCCACTGCGACATCACCAAGCCGGACGTCATCCCCCGCGTGGCGCACATAGCCACCCTGCCGCACAGGGCGGTAGATCTTGACCTTCGCGCGGCCCGAATCGGTCCAGCCGACCGGGATCACCGCGTCGGCGAGAGTCGGCATCGGTGCGCCTGTCTCGATCCGGACCGCTTGCCTCGGCTGAAGGCGGGCTGGCTGACGCGAACCTGCCCTGATCTCCCCCACCACGGGAAGCGCAAAATCGGCTGGCTGCCCGAATTGGCCCTTGAAGTCCGGACCCGCTTCTGTGACATCGACGCTTCGTACTGCGTATCCGTCGACCGCGGCCTGATCGAACCCTGGAAGCGGATGCTCTGAAATCACTTCTTCTGCACAGACAAGCCCGTGTGCTTGCGAAATCGCGACGCGGACGGGTTGCGGCGCTACGGCTGCTGCCCGGATCCGGGCTTGTTGTTCTTCGACCGAGCGCATGAACCCCTCCCCTTCTGTCACCTCCCCGCTGCGGTGACTCCGCTCTGCGCGGACGCGTCACCGTCGGGAACGTTCAGCCCGAGACGCTCCGCAATCCATGTGCGGAGGTCTGGGCCGTACTCCTCATCGTCGAGTGCAAAGTCAACCGCAGCCTTGAGGAACCCGCCGGGATTTCCGAGGTCGTGTCGGGTTCCCTTGTGGACAAAAACGTGCACAGGGTGGCCGTCTTCGACGAGAAGCTCAATCGCGTCGGTGAGCTGGAGTTCGCCTCCCCGCCCTGGGGTGATCCGGCGCAGAGCGTTAAAGATCTCGCGGTCGAGCAGGTAGCGGCCCGCGGCCGCGAGATTCGACGGAGCTTGATCGACGGGAGGCTTCTCCACCATTGCAGTGACGCGCATCACTTGGCCGGCTTCCGCAGGATCGCCGGTCGCTTCGACGGCGAAAACACCGTAGGCGCTGACTTCCTTCGGATCCACTTCGATGGCGCAGAGGACACTGCCCCCGTACCGAGCGCGAACCTCGGCCATCTGGGAGAGCACACCAGTGGGAAGTACCAGGTCATCAGGCAAGAGGATGGCGATTTCTTTCTCGTCGTCATCGAGTGCTGCCTCGGCACACGCAATAGCGTGGCCAAGCCCGAGCGGCTCTTCCTGAACGACGGCTTCGACGTCCATCAGCGCAGGAGCGCGGCGTACCTTGTCAAGCAGCGCGTGCTTGCCGCGCCGCTCCAAGGTACCTTCGAGGATCTCGTGCCGAACGAAGTGCGCGAGGACGCCTTCCTTACCTTCGGAGGTGATGATCACCAGACGACCGGCGCCCGCTTCCGCGGCTTCACTCGCTACCAGCTCGATTGCTGGCGTATCGACCAACGGCAAAAGCTCTTTCGGGACGGTCTTGGTCACCGGCAGGAACCGCGTCCCGAGCCCGGCAGCAGGAACGATCGCCGTGCGGAACGGCGGTACCAACTGCCCATTGGCCTCAGTCATAGATCCACCTCATTGTTAGTTACTGCGCCGAACGCGCTGTCCCGATACGTTGACCCACGTTGTTCGGGATCTCGGTAGGGTCGGGAGCGTGCGTTTTGGCCAGACCCGGAAAGCGTCTCGCACCTTAGGGGACTTTTCAACAGCAGGACGTGTGAATATTCAGTTATGAACGGTAAAGGTGAGCAGTTCAACACCGATCAGTCACCATTGTCATCGCAATTACGGGTACCGCAGCTCGTAGGGGAATTAACGCGCCACGATTCGAAGGATAAGTGGCGATCGGCAGTCCTCGGGGAACGCGCCACGGTGAGTTCGGCAACGGCGTCCGACGAGTCCGGTGCCCTTGCTGAACACGTCGTGCGTGCGTTCGCGCGCATCGCCGCAGAAAGTCCCGCCGGTTCGATGATCGCCGCCTATGTGCCAGCCTTGTCCGAACCTGGCTCAATCGCGATGCTCGACGGACTCGCGGCGTGCAGAGCACGGGTCCTGCTACCTGTCACGGCTCCGGGCAACACCCTCGACTGGGCGTTGTACGACCCGGACCAGCCACTCGTCGCCGCGCGTTACGGCCTCCAGGAACCCGGCGGCACTCGTCTCGGCATGGACGCGCTTTCCGAGGCGGAGCTCATCATCGTGCCCGCGCTTGCGGTTGACCGGCGGGGTGTCAGGCTCGGGCGGGGCGCGGGCTACTACGACCGGGCGCTCGCCGTGAGTCCCGTCCACTGCCCGGTGATCGCAATTGTGCGCGACAGCGAATTCGTCACCGAACTGCCCGAATCACCCCATGATCGCCGCGTCAGCGGGGTGATCACCCCTGAGCTCGGTCTTGTTCGTCTTGATTGACCGGCGCCAGGGGTACCCACATGGACTGTGGGGTTCGCCTCACTAGCCTTCACTTCTAGCACTCCTCACGCTAGAGTGCTAGCACGTCTTCTGTGCCCTCGGAGGTGCCCTGTGCCGACTTACTCCTACGCTTGCTACGACTGCGATGACAAGTTCGACATCGTGCAGTCCTTCTCAGATGCTTCGCTGACCGTGTGCGAGAAGTGCAACGGCAAGCTGCGCAAGCTGTTCAATTCCGTGGGGATCGTCTTCAAGGGCAGCGGCTTCTACCGCACCGACAGCCGCAAATCTGCATCCGCAGGCGCCACCGCAGAATCATCGAGTTCGTCGAGTAAGGCGGACAGTTCTGCCTCGGCATCTACCTCGTCTTCGTCAACCTCGTCGTCAACCTCCTCGACGAGCGCAGCCGCTGCCGCATCCTGACCTGCTCGTCTGCTTGCGTTATCCCCAGGCTGGTCCCGAGACAGGGGTTATCCACAGTTCGCTAAAATCGGTACTGACGCACTGAACCCCACGCCCCTACGCTGCTCTTATTGATGTCGCGCGCCACGTGCGGCGATTCCTTAAGAGAAGGGACGACGTGGGGAACGAGTTCGCGCCACACCTCCGCGATCAGGTGACCGAATGTGCCGAGCGGATCCGCCGTCACTCTGCACTTCTGCGCCGGGTTTCGGCTGGGCTGCTGGTAATAGCTGCCTTCGTGGCTGCTATTGCTCCTGGACGCGATGCTGGGGTGGAAGTAGTCGTGGTTACCAGAGATCTCGCGGCTGGGTCCGAGCTAACGGATGACGATATCGAGCTCACCCTCGTTACGAGCGCACAGCGCCCCCAGTCGGCACTTGTACGCGCTGATCAGGCTGTTGGCCAGCGCGTAGCCACCCCTGTCCGCGCGGGCGAGCTGCTGACGGATGCCCGCGTCCTGACTCCCCAGCTGATCGATGAGATTCTCGGTGCTCGACAGTCACGGGGGGTGCCGGTCCGGCTTGCGGACTCGAGTGTCGCAGGACTGTTAAGAGCGGGCGATCGCGTCGACGTTCTTTCGCATCCAGCTGGCTCTCCGCTCGAACCCGAACGTGCCACCAGCGTCGTCACCGAGGACGCCGTGGTGCTCTTCGTGACGGAGGAATCCCCGGGACATGAGGCCCTGGTCATTCTTGGTCTCCCGCCGGACGAAGCAGTGGCGGTAGCAGGTGCTTCCCTACGTGGTGCGGTGACGGTCACACTGCGCTGAATGAAGCTGCACGCTGAGCGCTTTCCTCGTATACGATTCCGACGAATCGATGAGTCCTCATCTTTCTGAGAGAAATGGAGTCCGCCCGATGTTTAAGGGTTTCCGCGATTTCTTGATGCGCGGTAACGTGCTTGACCTCGCGGTCGCGGTCGTCGTCGGTACGGCTTTCACTGCGATCGTCACAGCGTTCACAGAGAACATCGTCAATCCACTGATCGCCGCCATTGGCGCAGATCAGGACGTCGAAGGTCTTGGCGTCATGCTCCGCGAGGGCGCCCCCGCGACGTTTGTCGATGTTGGCGCGGTGATCACTGCACTGATCAACTTCGTCATCATCGCCGCTGTCGTCTACTTCATCTTGATCGTTCCATTCACTGCGGCGAAGAAGAGGCTGATCAAGGAGCAGGTAGCTGACGAAGAAGCAGGAGTGACCGACACCGAGTTGCTCAAGCAAATCCGCGATCTGCTGTCCGCTCAGCGCGCGGACGTTGCTCAGCGCGCGGACGTTCCGCCCAAGTCATCGTCCTGAGGTGACCGGTACGGGCGCAAGCCCCCTGCTTTCCCAGCAGGGGGCTTGCCCGTATTGCGGTTCGATGGCCTGGCGATCAGCCGTGATGGGGTGGACGATTCTCCATCAGCCACCGGTCGCTGTGAGTCTCTGACGATACGGGCCTATCACCGGGCAGAACTTCACCGAATACAGCATCGAGCGCCGCCTTGCGGCGTGCGCGCGCGACCGCGCCCTCAGCCACTTCTTCGGCGCTCATGTGACTATTCCTCGAAGGTCGATTGTTCGGTGATGACGTGCGCTACGAGGGGGCCGATCGTCGCCATACCGTCGCGTACCGCGGCGCGCGACGACGCTAAATTGACCACCACTGTGCTGCCCGATACGCCAGCTAGCCCGCGAGACAGCGCAGCGTCATGGACGCTGTCAGTCCGGCCGGAGGCACGCAGCGCTTCCGCTAAGCCCGGAATCTCGCGGTCCAGAACCGCCGCGGTGGCCTCGGGAGTCACATCTCGTGCCGAGGACCCAGTGCCGCCGATCGAGACAACCAAGTCCACGCCACCGATCACTGCAGTGTTCAGTGCATTGCGGATTTCCACCTCGTCTGCGGCGACAGCGACGGTCGCGTCGACATGGTAGCCAGCTTCTGTCAGCAATTCCCGCACCAGCGGACCGATGTTGTCCGTCTTCTCGCCATGTGCCTGACGATCGTCAACGATCACCACGAGGGCCCGACCGCCCGGCAGCGTCTCCATCTCCATGCCCTTTACCGTAATGCCCAGCATCGGCTCGGCTGACAGCGCATCCCTAGTCGTACTCCTGCTCCTCATGGTGTCGACCCCTGAGTGCCAAGCTGAACATCCACCGCGCGTTCCTCCCCACCTGGACCATCTGTCCAAGTAATCGCCACTGTTTGGCCCGGCACCTGGGCTCGCACGGCGGCGATCAGCCCTGCAGCACTGGTGATAATCCTGTCATCTAGCCGAGTGATAATCGCTCCCTCGGGAATGCCTGCGTCCTGCGCCGCACTGCCCGCGATCACCTCCGTGACCAGCGCGCCGCGCTCCGGATCGCGCATATCCACGAATACACCCAGTGATGCTGTTTCGGCACGCCCCGTCGTCGCCAGTTCGTCCGCGATACGGCGAGCCTGGTCGATCGGGATGGAGAAGCCCAAGCCAATCGAACCGGGGTTCACTCCCGGCATCGCACCCAGAGTCGCGATGGCGGTGTTGATCCCGACGATTTCACCGTCCATATTGACCAGCGCACCACCGGAGTTGCCCGGGTTGATGGCGGCGTCGGTCTGGATCGCGTCGATCACGGTGTATTGGTCTCCGCCTTCCCCGGTCGCTGACACTGGTCGATGGAGTGCGCTCACGATGCCAGAGGTCACTGTGCCATCAAGACCGAGTGGCGAACCCACAGCGACCACGTCCTGACCGACGCGGAGATCACGGGAACTGCCAAGCGTGGCCGGTGTGAGGTCGGTGCGCCCCTCAACCTGGACCACCGCCACATCCGTGTTCGGGTCCCCCGCAATGACCGTTCCCGTCGCGGTCGTTCCGTCGTAGAAAGAAACCTCCACCGTTCCGCCGGAGGGAGCGACGACGTGGTTATTCGTCACAATCAGCCCATCCGACGTCAGAATGACGCCTGAACCGCTGCCCTGCGCACGTTGGGTCCGCACATCGATCATCACGACCGACGGGATGATCCGTTCCGCGGCCCACTGCACTGACCCCTCGGGAGCTGCGGCTGCGCCCTGGCCTACAGCGGGAGCTGAGATGGGCGAGGACCCACCCGAGTCCCGGCTCGCGACATAGCCGCCGACCACGCCACCAATGCCTCCGCTGAGCAGAGCCAGAATCAGTGCGCCAGCGAGAAGCCCGGATTTTCCGCGGCGCACGGGGCGCTCGGTGGCAGCGGCAGGCACATACTGGGGGCCAACCTGTCGGGGACCGCCCTGTTCGGGGTAGCCGTAACCGCGGGGCGCTTCCCCCAGGCCGTGCCGCTGTGGAGCTGTTCCCGGATAGTCGCCGTACGCCGGGATCCGCTGCGTATCGCCGCTGCGGGGCGGTTCGTCCGTCCCGTGCTGCCGCGGGTCGCGCGGACTTTGCTCGTCACTCATCTATCCCCTCCTCCGATCGGGCCCGTATTCGGCCCGATCATGACCCGGCACACTTGGCGTCAAAGCGTCTCTTCCTCAAACGTGCCGGCCGAGCCTGAAGTTTCGGTGAGATGAAACTGACAATTGAACATGAAACACAATCAGCATCAGTGACGCTCCTCATGCCCGCCAGGTGGCTCACCCGGTAAACACAGCGTCACTCGAGCACCGCCACTCGGAGAATCGCCGATTTTCACTGAACCACCGTGCCGATGCATGACGTGATGCACGATCGCGAGGCCAAGCCCTGAACCAGGCATCGACCGAGATGCATCTGACCTGTAGAACCGCTCGAAAACGAGCTTACGCTCGTCAAGCGGTATTCCAGGCCCCTCATCGTCCACGCTGATCTCCGCAAGACGGGACGATGCGACCGACATCGTGATGCGCACTACGCCGCCATCTGGACTCCATTTAGCGGCGTTGTCGAGCACGTTGAGCAATGCCCGGTTCAGCGCACCAGGGTCTCCCCACGTGAACCACGAAAACGTGCTCGCCTCGACAACCACGTCGCCACGGCGCCGACGCACCCTCTCAACGCATTTCTCGACGACTTCGGCGAGGTCGATGCGTTCAAAGCCAGGTTCGGGGGCGTCTTCACGAGCCAGATCAACCAGGTCGCCGACCAGGGTGGAAAGCTCTTCTATCTGCGCCATCACATCGTTCCGCAGACCTGCCATGTCTTCTGCATCGATCGCTGGAGCGTCAGGCCTGCTCGCTGCGATCAGCAATTCCATGTTCGTGCGCAGCGATGTCAGTGGGGTGCGGAGTTCGTGCCCAGCGTCAGCAACGAGGCGTGCCTGGCGTTCTCGAGACTCCGCCAGGGCGGCGAGCATCGCGTTGAATGCCTGTGTGAGGCGGGCAAGCTCATCGTCTCCGGTCACGGGAATTGGAGTGAGGTCGTCGGTACGCGCGACGCGTTGCGCCGCCGCTGTCAAACGTCCAACGGGCCTCAAACCCGTGCGGCCCACAGCGGTGCCTGCTGCCGCCGCGAGGATCACGCCACATCCGCCAACCACCAGCAGCACCATGGCCAGACTGTCGAGAATGTCCTGCGTCGGACCGAGATCCTGGCCCAGCACGAGCGTGATCTCGCCTTCGCTCCGCTGCGCGAGCACCCGATAGTTGCCGACTGTGCGAATCGATGAATCAACCTCGCCGCGCACGACCGCGAACTCAGGCTCGTCGACTTCAATAAGCGGAGGCAACGTCGCTGAGGTTCCGTCCGGGAAGATCATCATGACAGCCAGACCTTCAGAAAATATTCTGGCGGTCGTCAGTGCACCCGGCCCTAACCGCTCAGCGGTGTAGTTCTGCACCATCGTTTCAACGCGATTGAGCAACTGCTGATCGACTTCGTTGTACAGGGCCCTCGAGACCACGCTGTACGCCGCCGCTGCCATCAGTGCTACCGCAAAAGCAACGACTGTCGTCGCCAGCAAAGCGACACGAAGCCGTAGCGAGATAGTTCGGGTGAACTGCCGGGGCTGGCTCAGAATGTGCTCAGGTCTCACGGTGGCGTTTCCCGCAGCACGTAACCGACGCCGCGCACCGTGTGGATGATCCTGGGCTCCCCTTCCGACTCAGTTTTCCGCCGCAGATAGCCTATGTACACCTCGAGCGCATTACCCGATGTGGGGAAATCGTATCCCCACACTTCTTCGAGAATGCGTGCTCGAGTCAGAACCCGGCGCGGGTTCGCCATCAGCATCTCGAGCAGCGAGAACTCGGTACGAGTCAGACTGATCGGCCGGTCGTTACGGGTGACTTCCCGGGTGACGAGGTCCATCCGCAATCCAGCGAACTCCATCGTGTCCGCCCCGTCACCCCCTTCATGGGGTGCGCGACGGCGCAGCAATGCTCGCAACCGTGCCAGGAGTTCCTCCAGAGCGAACGGCTTGGGCAGGTAGTCGTCTGCTCCCGCATCCAGGCCGGAGACGCGCTCCGAGACGGAGTCACGCGCCGTGAGGACAAGGATGGGACGCTCGTCTCCCTGACTGCGCAGCCGACGGCATACTTCGAGACCATCCATCCTGGGCATCATCACATCAAGGACGATCGCGTCAGGCGGCGCTTCCGCTACTTTCTCGAGCGCGTCAGCACCGTCCACGGCCAGTTCGACTGTGTAACCGTTAAAGGACAATGATCGCCGCAGCGATTCACGTACGGCACGATCGTCATCGACAACGAGGATCCGCATGCTCCTAGTGTGTACTGAGCAACTAAGTAATCATTAAGAACGGTGTGCCGCAGTGTGTTTTTGTCGCGTCACGCGATGCGAGGAGCAGTCGGAAGATTCCATCCCCGCCAGAGCGCCAGCAGCCGCAACCCCGCGGCAGTCACACTTCCGACCGCCAGTCCCACTGACTCTGGAATCGTGAGTGCGTCCGCGAGGACGACAGTCGTCGCACCCAGCAGTGCGGGCACGGCGTAGAGGTCACGCTGCAGCAGTAGCGGCATTTCGTTGACGAGAACGTCGCGGAGCAGGCCACCGCCGATCGCAGTGATCATGCCGATGATCGTGGCAGCGAGCGGCCCAGCGCCGCTAGCCAGCGCGATACCTGCGCCGCCGGTCGCGAAGACTCCGACACCGATCGCGTCGAGCACAAGAACTCCCGCGCGGATTCGCCGGACTTCGGGATGAAGCACCAGGACCACCAGACACGCGGCGAACGCGGTGGCGAAGTACGGCCAATTCTGAAGGGATGTCGGCGGGGTGATGCCGAGCAGTACATCGCGGATCATTCCGCCGCCGATTCCAGTGATGACGCCGACGACGCACACACCGAAAATGTCGAGTCGTTTAGAGACTCCGACGAGCGCGCCGGAAGCAGCGAAAACAGCGATGCCCGAAAGATCAAGGATGCGGAGTAGCACCCACAAAGCGTACGAATAAAAGCCGATCCGGTAGCGAGGACCGCGTGTGTAACGCGGCTTTCGCTACCGGATCAACGGTCCTAGCTGATTGCTACCGCAGTTTGTCTGGGTCGATCAGCCCGCGGCGCACTGCGGTGAGAAGACGGTGCGGGACACGCAGCGCTTCGCCGCCAGCACGCACCGGCACCAGGTCCACAGCGGTTGCTTTCCACTGTGACCGGCGGCTGCGTGTGCGCGAGCGGGACTTCCGCCGCTTGGGTACTGCCATGATCAGTTTCCTTTCAGTTTCCGCTAGCTTTGCGACCAGGCCGCACACGGTCGCCGTAGCGCTGGCGGAATTTCTCTACTCGTCCAGCCGTGTCGAGGATACGCTGTGCGCCTGTCCAGAACGGATGCGACTCCGAAGTCACGTCCGCGACGACGACCGGGTACTCGTTCCCGTCCTCCCATGTAACAGTTCGCTCGCTTGTCGCGGTCGACCGGGTCAGGAACATAGTTCCGGTATTCGCGTCTTGGAAGACAACTGGATGATAGTCGGGATGGATGCCTGATTTCACTAGTGCCCTTCTTTCCTGATGGTGAGGTCAACGGTTTCGGCGCCGGCTAGCTCATCGCACGGATCCTCATGCCACTGGCCGAACGGGTCCTCCCAGGTCGCCCACACAGCCTCGCCGAGCGCGAGTTCTTCGTCAGTGAGCAGCGCGGACTGCAGCGCTTCGGTGATTCGCTGCGGGTCCGCGTCGTGCACGAGGACTGCCATAGAGCAATCCCGGTCACCGAAACGCGGATCCCACCGGAGCGCGGCGATCGCGTGGCGTTCAGGGTTTTGTTCTGCTTGCTGCTCAGGCGTCATCGCGTCGAGCCACAGTCCGGACGCCGCGATCCGCAATCCTCCACCAGCGGATTCCATCCACAGCACCTGGTCCGGTTGCGATGCGACCCAGAACCGTCCACGCGTGCAGATCACACCGTCAAGGAGGGTGTCGATCGACTCATGCAGCCGTTCCGGGTGGAACGGGCGCTGTGCCGAGAACTCGACGATTTGGACTCCGCAGTCCGAGTCCAGTGGCGGCTCACCTCTCAGCATCGGTGAATGCGCGTCAGTGATTTCACCGCGGCGCGAGTGTGCTGGGATGTTCGCGAGCAACCGTTCCGCATCGATATTTCCGCCTGGCCCTGTCCATGCGACGGGAGCCCCCGGCGCGAGGCGGGCAAGTACCGCGTTGAGTTTGGCCTGCTCCCAGCCATCATTCGCCTCGCCGGAGATGACGATCGCATCCGCGAAATCAGCCTGGCCGACAACTACCTGCGCCACTGTCCGGTCGTCGTCGTTGCTCGCGACGATGCCGCGCTCGTCCAGGGTGTCGTCGCTCATTGCGTCGCTGAGCCAGGTTGCCGCGTCGATGCACGTCACGGTCGCATCGACCCGAATGTCCTGCCCTGCGGGCCCATCGACGTGCCCGACCATTCCTGAAACTATTACGTGCTCAATTGCCCAGCTGAGGGCTTCTGGTTCGAGCACGGGGTCGATCAGGAGCACAATTCTCTCGACCCGGCTTCGCGTATGAAGTCTGCGCAACAAGGGAAGTAGATCTTCGCGCAGCGTGCACGAAACACAGCCGTGCGCAAGTTCGAGGATGGTCGTCTTCTCCCGCGGCGTGACGCCGTTGGTGGTCATCAGCGTGCGCCGTACGACACCTGTCGAGACCTCGCTGAGGTCATGGTGCACAACGGTGGTGCCTTCACGCTGAAGCGCCTGCGCGACGGCTCGTGAATCTCCCTGCCATCCGCAGACCAGCACGACTGGTGTGCGCTGATCGGTCACGATCGTTCCCCTTTGCAGCTAGCGCCTTGTTAGAACGCTTGTCAGTAACGATTGTCAGAATCCTTTCCAAGAAGGTACCGTGTCACTTCGGCTTTGTCGAAAATGAATGTCACTTACGAGAGGTCCGCCGTCATGTCCGCGCACTGCCAGGTCACTGGACGCAAGCCCAGCTTCGGGAAGTCCGTATCGCACTCCCATGTGCGCACGTCGCGTCGCTGGAATCCGAACATCCAGCGCCGTCGCTACTACCTGCCGAGCGAGGGCCGGCACGTCACGCTCCGGGTGTCCACAAAAGGCATCAAGACCATCGACCGCGACGGGATCGAAGCCGTCGTCAAGGCGATCCGGGCGCGCGGCGAAAAAGTCTAGGACCCGGCGACCACACACCTGAGGTCCGCAGCAATCCCTCACACAGAGAAAGAACCGACCGCTGATGGCACGAAATGACGTCCGTCCAATCATCAAACTGAAGTCGACGGCGGGGACCGGGTTCACGTACGTGACGCGTAAGAACCGCCGCAACGATCCCGACCGGCTGGTTCTGAAGAAATACGACCCGGTTATCCGCAAGCATGTTGACTTCCGTGAAGAACGCTGAGGTACAGTTCTATGGCTAAGAAATCGAAGATCGCTCGCAACGAGCAACGCAAGGCAGTCGTCGAGAAGTACGCTGATCGGCGTCGCGAGCTGAAGGACATCATCCGCAATCCTCGGACAACTGACGAGGCGCGGGCGGAGGCCGTCAGCGAACTCCAGCGCCAGCCTCGCAACGCAAGTGCGGTAAGGTTGCGCAATCGGGACGTGGTCGATGGTCGTCCGCGCGCGTACTTCCGTAAGTTCGGACTCTCACGAGTCCGGCTCCGCGAGATGGCACACCGGGGAGAACTGCCCGGCGTCAGCAAGTCGAGCTGGTAAACAACGATCGTTCAGGAACGAAGGGCACATGGCAAAGAGAACAGCCGCCGTCAAGAAGAAGGGCGGCGAGCAGAACCGGAAAACGAAGAAGAACCCGCTGGTCACCGCGGGTATCGAGCACGTTGACTACAAGGACGTCAACCTGCTTCGCACCTTCATTTCCGACCGCGGCAAGATCCGCTCGCGGCGGGTCACTGGCCTGACGCCGCAGCAGCAGCGCGAAGTGGCCGTAGCCGTGAAGAACGCCCGCGAGATGGCGCTGCTTCCTTTCTCAAGCCGCTAAATCTGCACTTCACTGAACCCTCGGCGGATCACGAATCCACCGGGGGTTCAGTTGTGTCTGCGGCCCCCACGTAACACGAAGCCCCTGATGTGGCAAAAATCACAGCGACAATTCGCGGCCATCTTCCCGCCCTACTCTGCTCTCAATGAGATGAGCCGGAGAGGAGGCGACACATGTCCGGTGTTGTCGTCGGGTTCTCGGTTATCTTCGCGGTCATCATCATCGGCTACCTGCTGGGACTCTCCGGCGTCCTAGGCAGCGGAGGAGAGCAGGCCCTCAGTAGGCTCGTCTTTCTCGTAGCAACACCCGCGCTGTTGTTCACGACACTCTCCGACGCCGACCTATCCGCAATCCTGTCTCCCACTCTCGCCGTGGGCGCCGGATCCGCGGTACTCGTCGGTCTCACCTACTTCGCGATTTCCCGATGGTGGTTGCGCCGTCAAATCCCGGAATGCACGGTCGGCGCGCTCGCATCGTCGTACGTGAACGCTATCAACCTCGGTCTTCCTATTGCCGTGTACGTTCTGGGCGACGCGGCACTCGTCGCCCCGATATTGCTGTTTCAAGTGCTCGTCCTTGCGCCAATCGCGCTGACGGTGCTCGAAGTCAGCACCTCACGGACGACGACTGGAGCATCTCGGTCACTGTTCAAAGTGGTGATCGCGCCGCTGAAGAACCCGATCCTGATTGGGGCAGCTGCTGGGCTCGCAGTCTCGCTGCTGGATGTCACAGTTCCCACGGTGATCCAGCAGCCGATCACACTCGTCGCAGGAATCTCAGTCCCGGGCGCGCTGATCGCGTTCGGGCTGTCCATGCACGGTAAGCGCGCTTTGCAGCGTGGTGTCAGCCCTCGTCGTGATGTCGCTATGGCTGCTGCGTTCAAGACGATCGTGCACCCGATCGTGGCCTTTGCCATCGGGAGTTACGTGTTCGGGCTCGAAGGCCACGCGCTGTTCAGCGTGGTTGTTCTGGCCACATTGCCCACTGCCCAGAACGTGTTCGTTTTTGCGAGCTGGTACATGCGTGGCGTCATACTGGCGCGTGATGCGGCGATTGTGACAACGCTCGCTGCTATCCCAGCTATTGCAGTCGGCACTCTCCTGCTGGCCTGAAACGAATCCGGAAAACTAATTGCCCTGTCTGGAGAGCCATTGGGAGAGTGTCGACATCTATCAGTGTGCGAAGTGGCGCGCGCCGGTCAGGTAGAGCGTCACTCCGGCTTCCTTCGCAGCGGCAATCACTTCGTTGTCCCGCACCGAGCCACCCGGCTGGACAACGGCCCGCACCCCGGCGTCGAGAAGCACCTGCAGCCCGTCGGGGAACGGGAAGAACGCGTCGGAAGCCGCAACACTGCCTCGAGCCCTGTCAGCGGCCCTGTTCACCGCGAGACGTGCCGCGTCGACGCGGTTGACCTGTCCCATGCCGACACCCACGGTAGCGCCACCATCTGCGAGCAAGATCGCATTCGATTTCACTGCCCTGCAAGCGCGCCAGGCAAAGACCAGATCGCTGAGAGTGTTCTCGTCCGCCGGATCTCCTGTCGCCAGGGTCCAGTTCACGGGGTTGTCACCTTCGGCGTCGAGGACATCCCTGTCCTGCAGCAGCAGCCCGCCCGAGATCGCGCGCATCTCTGCACCTGCACGCACCGGGGCTGCGGAGCGGAGAATCCTGATGTTTTTCTTCCGGGTCAGAACCTCGATCGCGCCTTCCTCGTAGGACGGTGCGACGATGACCTCAGTAAAGATCTCCGAAACCTGCTCGGCCATTTCGACCGTGATTTCCCGGTTAGCAGCGATCACGCCACCAAAGGCACTCACCGGGTCGCACGCGTGAGCGCGGCGGTGGGCATCCGCGATCGCCGCGCCCCCATCAAGCCGTGACTCTGCGATCCCGCACGGATTGGCGTGCTTGATTATCGCCACGCAGGGGCCTTCATGGTCGTATGCAGCCCGCCACGCGGCATCGGTGTCGGTGAAGTTGTTGTAGGACATTTCTTTGCCGTGCAATTGCTCGGCCTGCGCGATGCCCTCCGCCCCGCCGGGACGGGTATAAAGAGCAGCGGACTGGTGGGGGTTCTCGCCGTACCGCAACGTCGAGCGCCGCTCCCAGGTTGCGCCCATCCAGCGCGGGAACTGACTGTCCGCCGACTCTGCCGCCCGGACATTCGTCATCCAGCTCGCCACAGCTACGTCGTACATCGCTGTGTGCTGAAAAGCGTCAGCAGCGAGTTCGATGCGCTCCTGCATTGTGAAACCACCGGCCTCGACGGCGGCAAGGACGCGGTCATATTGGCCCGGATCGACGACGACACCAACGGAAGGATGATTCTTCGCGGCGGCCCGCACCATCGAAGGACCGCCTATATCGATCTGCTCAACACATTCATCCTCCGTCGCACCCGAGGCCACCGTTTCGGTAAACGGATAGAGGTTCACCACAACGAGCTGGAACGCCTCAACGCCAAGCTCATCGAGTTGCTCCAGGTGCTCATGTTTCCTCGTGTCAGCGAGAATGCCGGCATGGACGTGCGGATGCAATGTCTTCACACGTCCGTCAAGCGTCTCTGGGAAGCCGGTCAACTCCTCAACCGGGGTGACTTTGACCCCAGCTGCAGCAATGCGGCTTGCTGTGGACCCGGTTGACACGATCTCCACACCTGCTGAGGCGAGGCCGCGTGCGAGGTCTTCAAGACCGGACTTGTCATAAACGCTGATTAGTGCGCGCCGAACAGCAATCCGCTCGGCTGCTGAGTTCGATTCACTCACGGGATTAGGGCCTTCCGTCCATCGATAATCACACCTCTTGTCACTAACGCGGCGACTACCTCAACGAGAAGCCGCCGTTCAACAGCCTTGATTCGCTCGTGCAACGACGATTCGGAATCATCGGTGCCGACAGTCACCGCTTCCTGCGCGAGAACTGGCCCCGTATCCACGCCCTCGTCGACGATATGGATAGTCGTACCTGTCACCCGCACGCCATAGCTCAGTGCATCGCGAACCGCGTGGGCCCCAGGAAACGCAGGAAGAAGAGCAGGATGACTGTTCACGATCTTGCCCGGAAAGGCCGCCAAGAACTCGGGCCCCAGGATTCTCATGAATCCCGCGGTCACGACGAGATCCGGCCGGTAGGTCTCGACAGCGCTGGTGAGTGCGTGATTCCACTCTGCCCGGTCGCTGTAGGAGCCGGGGGCTACACGCACACACTCGATTCCCGCACGCTGGGCGCGTGCCTCTGCTTCACAGTCACGATCCGTCACCAGCGCAGCGATGTGCGCCGGGAAATCGCCGACTGCGGCATCCGCGAGTGCCTGGAACAACGTCCCCGACCCCGAGGCAAGCACGACAACGCGGGACAGCCGTTCCGGGTGACGCGAAGCGTCAGGCGCAGAGTGAGTCGACCTTACGTCAGTGTGGCTATTCAGCGCGGATCTCCTGATTACCGAACGTGCCAGCTCATCCGAGCTCGCTACCGGCACATAGCCTAGCCGCTGCCTATCTGGTGAATCGCTCCGGGCCGGCGCACTCGACAGCCGCCCCGCTAGTTGCGCTTCTTACGCTGCCAGATCTTCCACTTGGACGGCTTGCCCTGCTTGCCAGGGCTCTCACCCTCAGCGTCCTGTCCTTCGATTTCTTCTTGTGCCTGATCACCCTCGTCGCCGGACTGAGCGGTCTCCTGCGCGGCGGAAGACTCGGCGGGTTCCACCGTCTCAGCTTCGGTGGACTTTTCTTCAGACCCGGAGGTGTCCTCTTGCTGGTGCTTCTTTGCGCCTGGAAGATTCTGCCGAGCGTGCCTCACCTTGCCGGGCAGCGTGCTCACGGCGCCGGGGATCCCTTTCACTGAGATGGGTAAAGAGGGGACGCGATTCCGGACGAGTCCGAGGAGACCGCTCCGCTCTTCCGAAGGGGCCTCTACGTCTGCCGACTCCTCTGCTGTGCGTGCCTTGTCCTCCGCTGCGGCCGCCTTTCTGGACTCCTCCTCGGCAAGCGCCTCTGCGATCGCCTGTTCGACGTCCGCACGCCGCTCCTGCCGCTCGCGATGGTTTTTTCGCCACACGAGCAGCCCCAGCGCCGCGCCACCGCTGACGACCAGCCATGCGCAGAGGAACAGCGCACCGTAGAGCGGCGCGAAACTGACGGTGCCGAAAACCCCCAGTGCCCCGCCCGCGGCGGTCGCCGCGATGAGATATCCGACGCTGACCACTACCGCCGCGATGCCTCCCACGAAGAAGGTCTCGCGCATACCGTGATCCTGACGGTATGCGGTGCGGGCCAGTGCTACCCCGCCGATGACGGGAACGACCAGCAAGATAGGCCACCAGTCCGCTGCCTCAGTTGTGGGCAGCGCCGCAAGCACGGGGACCCCCGGCACGGGCGCCGGCAGCACATCGAACAATCCGTAGTGGCCCTCGCCGACGGTGATCGACGCACCGGTGGTCACTCCGATGACGCCCACAACTACGTTAGCGAGATACAGCAGGGACACCAGAGTGAGCCCAAGTGGAGCTGCGGCGCCATGATGCTCCTCCAGCATGGCGATGATCTCGTCCAGCGACCCCGCGAGAAGGACCATAGTGACCGCGAGCCCGCTGGCACCCAGAGCAAAGGCCCCGCTCTTTGCGGCCCCTAAGGCACCCCAGCCCCACGCTGGGATACGCGCCCGCTCCGCGAGCGGGGTCCAGAACGGTTTCCCTAGCGCAAACACAGCCGCGAGACCGTGTACCGCGACCGTCCACAGGAACGACTGGAGGACATTTGGCGTCGCGACCTTCAGCACGGTCGATGCGTCTTTGACGACGGCGAGCGAAATGATCGTCATGACCAGCGGCACACCCACGACGGCGGCGACGAGTTGCGCTGCATCACGAGGCTCAAGTCCGTCGCGCGCAACTTTCCGGCACTGTTTGTATGACGCGGCGAAGATCGCGGCGGTAGCGACGAGAGGCAGCACACCGAGCTTCACGCCGCTGATTGGCAATGCAACTTGATGGATGCCGAGCCACCCGGCACCGACGGCGGCGAGCACGCCGGTGAAATCACCGTCACCGGTAAGCAGGACTGCCAGGACCACGACAACGAGGATGCCGACGGTGATTCCGGTCGGCATAAACGCCGCCTTCATCAGCGTCCTCGCAGCCTCGGGCGGCACTCCTGGGTCCGGTTCGGAGCGCTCCTTCTCAGTACGCACGTGCAGATCAGTCATCGTTATCGAGAGTTACACCTTCACCACTGCGGATTCGGCAGGCGCGCCGTGGCATATAGCCATGACTGATCACACATAACGCTCACACGAGAAAGTGCCGCAGACAGTTGCTCGTCTGCGGCACTTTCTTCAGCGGTTACTGGCGAGAAGTCAGAGCTTCTCCAGGATCTCCCGAGCGATTTCTGCGGTTTCGGAAGGAGTCTTGCCGACGCGAACGCCAGCGGCCTCCAGCGCGTCCTTCTTCGCTTGCGCGGTGCCGGACGAGCCCGAGACGATGGCGCCAGCGTGACCCATCGTCTTGCCCTCAGGCGCGGTGAATCCGGCGACATACCCGACCACCGGCTTGGTGATGTTCGCCTTGATGTACTCGGCTGCACGCTCCTCAGCGTCACCACCGATCTCGCCGATCATGACGATCAGTTCGGTGTCCGGGTCGTCCTGGAACGCCTGGATGCAATCGATGTGAGTCGTCCCGATGACCGGGTCGCCACCGATACCGACGCAGGTGGTGAATCCGAAGTCACGGAGCTCGAACATCATCTGGTACGTCAGGGTGCCCGACTTGGAAACCAGGCCGATCTTGCCGGCGTTGGTGATGTCTGCCGGGATGATGCCCGCGTTCGACTGCTCTGGGCTGATGACACCGGGGCAGTTCGGACCGACGATCCGGGTCTTGTTGCCCTGCGAGTTGTTGTAGGCCCAGAACGCGGTGGTGTCGTGCACCGGAATGCCCTCGGTGATCACAACAGCGAGCGGGATCTCCGCGTCGATTGCCTCGATGACGGCCGCCTTTGTGAAGGCCGGGGGAACGAAAACGACGCTGACGTCGGCCCCTGTCTTCTCCATCGCTTCCTTGACGGAGGCGAACACGGGAATGCCGTCTACATCACTGCCTGCCTTGCGCGGGTTAACGCCGCCGACAATGTTGGTGCCAGCCTTCACCATGCGCCGGGTGTGCTTGGTGCCCTCAGCGCCGGTGATGCCCTGGACGATGACCTTGCTGTCTTTGGTCAGAAAGATTGCCACGATGCGCTCCTTGTCACTTCGCCGCAGCGGCGAGTTCAGCGGCGCGTGCCGCCGCGCCGTCCATGGTGTCTACTTGCTGCACCAATGGGTGCGCGGCTTCGTCGAGGATGCGGCGACCCTCGACTACGTTGTTGCCGTCCAGACGGACAACGAGCGGCTTGTTCGCATCATCGCCGAGGATCTCGAGCGCGTTCACGATGCCGTTGGCTACAGCATCACACGCTGTGATGCCGCCGAAGACGTTGACGAAAACGCTCTTGACGCTCGGATCGTTGAGGATGACGTCAAGACCGTTGGCCATGACCTCTGCTGAGGCACCGCCACCGATGTCGAGGAAGTTCGCGGGCTTCACACCACCGAACTCTTCACCGGCGTACGCGACGACGTCGAGCGTGGACATCACAAGTCCGGCGCCGTTACCGATGATGCCGACCTCACCGTCGAGCTTCACGTAGTTCAGGCCTTTAGCCTTGGCCTTGGCTTCGAGTGGGTCAGCAGCCTCTGCGTCGACGAACTCTTCATGCTCAGGCTGACGGAAGTCTGCGTTGCCATCGAGCGTCACCTTGCCGTCGAGTGCAAGAATCTGGTCATCCGGTGTGCGAACGAGAGGGTTGACCTCTACCAGGAGCGCATCTTCCTTGACGAAGACCTCCCAGAGTTTGGCAATTGTTTCCGCTGCCGCGTCCAGGACCTCGGCTGGGAGTTTGCCGTCTTCTGCGATCTTGCGTGCGAACGCAAGGTCGACTCCGTCGTTTGGGTCTACCGCCACCCGTGCGAGAGCGTCGGGCGTTTCAGCCGCGACCTGCTCGATCTCGACGCCGCCTTCTTTGGAACACATCGCGAGGAAGGTCCGGTTGGCGCGGTCCAGGAGGAAGGAAATGTAGTACTCCTCTTTGATGTCGCTAGCTTCAGCGACGAGGAGTCTCTTGACGACGTGTCCTTTGATGTCGAGTCCGAGGATCCCCTCAGCCTTCGCCTTCGCGTCGGCGGGATCCGAGGCGAGCTTGACGCCGCCCGCTTTGCCACGGCCTCCGGTCTTGACCTGAGCCTTCACTACAACTGGCTTGCCGATTTCCGCAGCGACCTGCTCGGCTTCGTCTGCAGTGTCAGCCACCCGCCCCGGAGTGGTGGGGACTCCATGCTTCGCGAAAAGTTCTTTCGCTTGGTATTCGAAGAGATCCATGTGCTCACCGTCTCATCTACTGTGCCGCCCACCCAGGTTGGGGTGAGCCAAGTCGGACCTTAGTCGAGGCGACCCAGCTCACCACAGGGGGTCCGCCAGGACGTGCGCTATGTCACTGTTTGGTCACGTCTAACCTATCGCGGTGGCTGCACCTTGTACGCGGAAGGGCACAATTACGGCTCATCTGATGCGCATGCGGCTGAGCGCAGCCGTTTGCGCACTTTGCACGTTATTCACCAGAATTCGACCGACGAAGCGGGCAGACCCCGTTACACAAGAGGGCGCCGAAGACCCAACTTGTATCCCATATAGTGAGATCGTGCAAGCAAGCGTAGTAACCGTGCACACAAGCGAATCTCTGTTTCCCCAGGTCGGATTGTGAGTACGCTCTCACTTCCCTCAATCGGACACCGATTGCTTGCAGGCGTCGCAACCGTTTCGTTACCTTTCAACCCAGTGAATATCACGACCACGTTACGGCCTGGACCACCCGACAATCTTTACCGGTCCTAGCCGTCCCGCGGATCGTGCGACCGGAGCGGTGCGCTGGATTGCGCCCGTCCGGAGTCATCAACCTGGATGACACTGCGGCGCGTAGCGGCGTCGCGGCAGAATCGACCCGAGGGTTTCGCACCCCTTTCTGGAATCCATGCTGCGCACCACACCGAACAAACATGCCCAGAAACGTGCCCCGAAGGGCCGGATCGCGCTTGCCGTCGTCACCATCGGCGCTTCTTTCGCGGGCGGCCAGGCTGTCCTGATGGCTGACTCGGCGGCACACGCCGACAGCAACATTTCGTTTGCAAGCGCAAACGCGAGCCTCGACAGTCCTGCTTTCGCGGCCACGTCCGACTCGAACAGCCCCGCAGGGACCGTCCAGGTCCTGAACGTCACTCGGGCGCTCGACCCCTCTTCCTACGCTCAGCAGCTCGCTACCTCGAAGCGCTTCAGCGATGAGCGCGCCGCCCGCGAAGCGGAGATGCGCCGCCCGGTCGCGGCACTCCCCGTCGTCGGTGTCCTGACCTCGACATTCGGTCAGCGCTGGGGCACCCTGCACGGTGGTATCGATATCGCTGCACCAATCGGCACACCGATCGTCGCGGTCGCAGACGGCGAAGTCATCGACTCCGGACCTGCTGCAGGTTTTGGTCTCTGGGTCAGGATCCGTCACGACGACGGAACGGTTACCGTCTACGGCCACAACGACACCAACATCGCCCAGGTGGGTGATCGTGTGCACGCCGGTCAGCAGATCGCCACTGTCGGCAACCGCGGCTTCTCCACCGGCCCGCACGTCCACTTCGAAGTGTGGATTGGTGGCGACAACAAGATCGACCCGATCGGGTGGCTGGCCGACCTGGGAATCGACGTATTTGGTGGACGCGGATAGCGCACCACATCGCGACAGCTAAGAGGGCTGCGGGTTATCCCGCAGCCCTCTTTCCTGTTTTAGAGCTTTACCATCGGCACGCCGCCGATAAGGAGCAGAGAAACCTTGCCGGTGGCGCCGAAGTCGATCGTCGCGCGAGCGAGGTTGCCGCTGCCTTCGGTCGCAACCACAGTCCCCAGGCCGTACTTGTCGTGGCTCACGCGATCCCCCGCTTTCAGAACCAGGGGTGCGCCGCGGCCACGTCCCGCACTCGGACCACGGTTGCCATTCCCGAACGGCGAGTCATATCCCCCACTGGGCGCATTCCATCGTGAACCGATCGCACGGCCGCTGCCGAATGATCGTGATGGTCCCGGGTCTGTCCGCTTCCACTCCAGAAGCTCGTCTGGTATTTCCTGCAGGAAACGCGACTCCGGGTTCGACACGGGCTGTCCCCACGCTGCCCGGGTAACCGCACGAGTGAGGTAGAGGCGCCGACGCGCACGCGTGATACCCACATATGCGAGACGCCGTTCTTCAGAAAGTTCATCAGGATCTCCCAGCGCACGCATATGCGGGAACTGACCGTCTTCCCACCCCGTAACGAAAACGACCGGGAACTCGAGGCCCTTCGCGGTATGCAGCGTCATGAGGGTGACGACACCAGCATCAGAGTCCGGGACCTGATCCGAATCCGCGACGAGCGCCACACGCTCGAGGAACGCCTCTAGTGAGCCTGGCACAGGGTCGCCCTCGGCCGGTTCATAACCATCAGCGATCAACTGTGCCGCCTCGGCGCTGAACTCGTGGCCGACGCTGACGAGTTCGTTCAGGTTGTCGAGCCGGGAGCCGTCCTGGGGATCGTTACTGGCCTCGAGTTCCTTTCGATAGCCCGTCATGGACAGGATTCCGTCGATGAGCTTCCCGACATCGAGATCAGCGGGTTCGCGCGCAGTGAGCGGCTGCCGCAGCGTGTCAAGCAATTCGACAAAAGAGGCGATGCAGCGCTGCGCCCTGGTGCCCAGAAGAGACACTGTTCCCTCTGCGGCATCACGGAGAGCTTCCGCGAAACTGATTTCGCGCTGTTCCGCGTGCACCGCCACGCAGGCCTCGGCGCGGTCACCGATCCCCCGCCGAGGTGTGTTCAGAATACGGCGCAGGCTGACGGTGTCGTCTGGGTTGGCGAGTACACGGAGGTAAGCGACGATATCTCGCACTTCCTTGCGCTCGTAGAAGCGCACGCTGCCCACCACTTTGTACGGAAGCCCATGGCGGATGAACACTTCTTCATATGCCCGCGAACTGTTGTTCGTACGATAGAAGACGGCGATATCGCTGTATTTGATGTCCCCAGCCACACCGCTGCCGATGCTGCCCGAACCCGTGAGCCGGTCAATCTCGGACGCGACGAACGTTGCTTCGTCATGCTCGTTGTCAGCGACATAACCCGTTATCGGCTCACCATCTCCACTATCCGTCCACAGTCGCTTGGGCCTGCGGCCGGAGTTTTTGGAGATCACCGCGTTCGCGGCCGAAAGGATCGTCTGCGTCGACCGGTAGTTCTGTTCCAGCAGGATAGTTCGGGCGTTCGGGAAATCCCGTTCGAACTCAACAATGTTGCGGATCGTCGCCCCGCGAAACGCGTAGATCGACTGGTCGGCGTCACCCACAACGCACAGCTCCGCGGTTGGCACGCCTTCCGTTTCGTTAACGCCCGCACCGGTGAGTTCCCGCACCAGCACGTACTGAGCGTGGTTTGTGTCCTGATACTCATCGACAAGAACATGACGGAAACGCCGATGATAGTAAGCGGCGACCTCATGAAAGTCCTGCAAGATCCGCACAGTCTCGCTGATCAAGTCGTCGAAGTCGAGTGCATTGGCTTCACGCAGACGACGCTGGTAGACGCCGTATACCCGCGCAACAGTGCGACTGACCTCAGCCGGATCGGAGTCGGCGTCCCGTGCTGCCTGCGCCGGGCCAATCAGCTCGTTCTTGAGATTAGAGATCTGCGTCGCCAGCATCCGCGGTGTGTAGCGCCGGACGTCAATCTCCAGATCTTTAGCGATCATCGCGAGCAGTCGCCGCGAGTCGTCCGCGTCGTAGATCGAGAAGTTCGAGTTGAGCCCCTCAACGAGGCCAGCTTGCGCGCGCAAGATACGCACACATGTCGAGTGGAACGTTGCCACCCACATCGAACCCGCGCGGGGCCCGACGAGTTGCGATACGCGCTCCCGCATTTCAGCCGCGGCCTTGTTGGTGAACGTGATCGCGAGAATCTCGGAGGGGCGTGCCTGGCGCTCGGCCAGCAAGTACGCAATCCGCCGCGTCAGAACCGCCGTCTTTCCGGAGCCCGCTCCGGCGACAATCAGGAGCGGTGAGCCCTCGTGTAAGACAGCCTCACGCTGGTGCCGATTGAGCCCGTCCAGCAGGGCTGCCGCACCCTCAACCGCAGACCTCCGGTCATGATCAATAGAACCTGCAGTAATCAGAACGTCCCTCTTCCACGACCATGGACTGTGCCCCACAAGCATAGGCGCCCAGTCTGACAGTTGCCGCTAGCCTCCGGTCTTGGCAGACGCTGCCTGGGAGATTGCGCAGACTTACGGTCATGGCACAATCAATGCATGTTCAAAGCCCGCAGAGACTGCTCGCCCCGGCCACCGCTCCGGGTGTATCGGCAGTTTCCGGGCAGGGATCGGCCGGGTCCGGCGGCGGGATGAGCACGGCCTTACGTAGCGCGGTCCGATCCCGGATCGCGGAAATTTTTCGTGTACAAGGAACACGGCGCTGTTAGCCGGAAGCCAGGCCGCGCTTCCCGGCAGTCGCCACGCACACCGCCGCCTTCCCCTGCACAGGAGACAAACACAATGAGTACCCACGCTGCTGACAACGGGTCCACATCCGATGACGACGACAAGACCGCGTCCGCTCCGGACATCGATGAGCTCCGCCAGGAGATCGATCGGCTCGATGCGGAAATCCTCGCTGCGGTCCAGCGCCGTACGGAGGTGTCCCGCACCATCGGTCAGTTGCGAATGGCGTCCGGCGGCACCAGGCTCGTGCACAACCGGGAGATGAAAGTCATCGAGCGCTTCAGTGCGCTTGGTCCCGAAGGCCACAACCTGGCGATTCTGCTGCTTCGCCTTGGCCGTGGCCGCCTCGGGCATGACTGACCGCTGATCACGGGACTGGGAGCGCCACGTAGCGAGTCTCGACGTACTCGTCGATGCCCTCCACGCCGCCTTCGCGACCGAAACCAGATGCCTTGACTCCCCCAAATGGAGCCGCGACGTCAGAAATCACACCGCGGTTAATGCCGATCATGCCGGTTTCGACAGATTCCGCGACGCGAAGTGCCCGATCTAGGTCGCGTGTATAGACGTAGGCAGCGAGCCCATACTCGGTATTGTTAGCAAGCCTGATTCCCTCGTCTTCATCAGTGAATCCAGTGATGGCGACAACTGGGCCGAACACCTCCTCTTTGAGGATGCGCGCCTCAGCGGGAACGTCAGTCAAGACAGTCGCTGGATAGAAGTATCCCGGCCCATCCGGTGCGACGCCGCCCAGAAGCAGCCTGGCTCCCTTCGCGATCGCATCCTGAACGAGGCCCTGCACGGTGGTGAGCTGATCCGAATTGACCAGTGGGCCCAACTGCACTCCGGGCTCAGTTCCCGCCCCCATAGTGACGTCTGACATTCGCGCGACGAGTTTCTCGGTGAATTCGTCGCGCACCGAGTCCGCCACATGGAAGCGATTTGCAGCGGTGCACGCTTCACCTCCGTTCCGGAGTTTCGCGAGCATCGCGCCGTCCACGGCAGCATCAACGTCTGCATCGTCGAAGACGACGAACGGCGCGTTCCCGCCGAGCTCCATCGACATCCGCAGCAGGTTCGGCGCAGCTTGCTTCACCAGAGTGCGGCCCACCGCCGTGGAGCCGGTGAACGTTAGCTTCCGCAGCCTAGGATCTTCCAGCAGCGGCGTCACGAGATCGGCAGACCGGGAGGTCGGGAGGATCGACAAGACCCCCTCCGGGAGCCCCGCATCCGCCAGAATCTGGCCGAGCAGCAGCATCGTCAGTGGCGTTTCGCCCGCGGGCTTCACGATCATCGTGCATCCCGCTGCGAGCGCTGGACCGATCTTTCGTGTCCCCATCGCCAGGGGAAAGTTCCAGGGGGTGATCGCGAGACACGGCCCCACGGGCCGCCGGATGGTCAGGATGCGGCCAGTCCCAGCGGGCGACGGCGTGAAGCGGCCGCCGATCCGCGCTGCTTCTTCACTGAACCATCGGAAGAATTCCCCGCCGTACGCGACTTCCGCGTCACTTTCTGGCAGTGCCTTACCCATTTCGAGCGTCATTAGGTGCGCCATATCAGCTTTGCGGCTCGAAATTGCATCGAATGCGGCTCGAAGGATCTCGGCCCGCTCCCGCGGCGGGGTGTGCGCCCACTTCTCCTGGACGCGAACCGCCTCGTCGAGTGCGCGCGCACCGTCCTCAGGTCCAGCATCTGAGACTTCGACAATGACGTCGCCAGTTGCTGGGTTTCGCACCGGAAAGGTCTTGCCCGTCTCGGCCGGTCGCTGCTGTCCACCAACCCAAAGCTGCTTCGGCAACTCCCTGAGCAGGCGCTCTGTTCGTTCCTCGCGTGATTCGTCTTGTTGCGCTGGCATTCTCATAACCTTTCCACACTCGGCGCGACGAAACCTCTACACGGAAACATTTCGCCGCGTGCGCGAACCGCTCGTGCTCGAGCGTCCGACCGCTCAGGCAGAGGTCTGGTCCTTCGCCTCTCATCGGTGTTTCACACCGGCTAGTCTCGATAGCTGTTGGTTTGAACGAACGCCACAAGCGGGAGCAAATAGTGAACAATATTTCAGCGTCTGCCGAATGGCAGGCTTTGGCTACTCATGTAAAAACTCTTCAAGAAACAAATCTCCGGGCACTGTTTGACGCCGACCCTAGCCGCGGGTCCGCCCTGACGATGCACGCCGGAGATCTTTACATTGACTTCAGCAAGCATCTCGTCGTACCCACGACGATCTCACTGCTAGCAGATCTTGCCCGTGCCGCTGGAGTGCCGGAGCAGCGCGACGCGATGATGCGCGGTGCGCACATCAACTCCACTGAGGACCGGGCCGTCCTCCACACCGCGTTGCGTGCGTCGAGGACCTCAGCGTTGTCTGTGGACGGCCAGAACATCATTCGGGACGTACACGGCACGCTGGATCAAATGGGCACCTTTACGGATGCTGTGCGCAGCGGGGAGTTCCGCGGCGCGACTGGTGAGCGCATCACAACGGTAGTGAACATCGGTATCGGTGGCTCCGATCTTGGCCCCGCGATGGTGTGCGGTGCGCTCCGCTCGTACGCCGATGCGGGCATCACCGCCCATTTCGTATCGAATGTCGACCCCGCGGACCTGATCGCCACTCTCGATGGACTCGATGCCGCGTCGACTCTGTTCATAGTCGCGTCCAAAACGTTCACCACGCTCGAGACGCTCAGCAATGCGCGCGCCGCACGCACCTGGCTGCTCAACAAACTCGGAACCGACGAATCCGCTGTTGCGAAACATTTCGTCGCGGTGTCCACGAACGCCGAACGAGTAGCTGAGTTCGGCATCAACACGGACAACATGTTCGGCTTCTGGGACTGGGTGGGCGGCCGGTACTCCGTTGACTCCGCGATCGGCCTCAGTGTGATGCTGACAATCGGCAAAGAACAGTTCGCCGAGTTCCTCGCTGGGTTCCGCATTGTCGACGACCATTTCCGGCAAGCTCCCCTTGAGCGAAACGCCCCCGTCTTGCTCGGCATGCTCGGTGTCCTCTACACCAACTTCTTCGGCGCTGAGTCCCGTGCGGTGCTTCCCTACTCGAACGATCTCGCTCGTTTCCCTGCATATCTGCAGCAACTGACGATGGAATCGAACGGAAAGTCGGTCCGGCTCGATGGCGAACCGGTGACCACACAGACCGGTGAAATCTTCTGGGGCGAACCCGGGACGAACGGCCAGCACGCCTTCTATCAATTGCTGCATCAGGGCACCCGGCTGATTCCGTGCGACTTCATCGGGTTTGCGGAGCCCAATGATGACATTGACAGCGGTGACGGCACCGGCATGCATGACCTGCTGATGTCCAACTTCTTCGCGCAGACGCAGGTCCTCGCATTCGGCAAGAATGCCAATGAAATCGCTGCCGAGGGAACCCCCTCCCATCTTGTGCCGCACAAGGTCATGCCAGGGAACCGGCCCAGCACAACCATCCTTGCCCGCAACCTGACACCCTCGTCTGTCGGGCAGCTCATTGCACTCTACGAACACCAGGTCCTCGTACAGGGCACCGTCTGGGGTATCAATCCATTCGACCAATGGGGTGTGGAGCTCGGCAAAACCCAGGCGAAGCAGCTACTGCCCGCTGTCACCGGTGAGGATCCCGCCGCGGGCGCCGCGGATTCGTCGACCGACGGACTCCTCAAGCAGTACAGGCGGTGGCGCGGGCGGGCATGAGCGATCAAGATTCAGTCGACTACCTCAGCATTGTCGACGCCTACTTTGTCCGTATGCATCGCGGCCACGGGGTGCCGGTCGCGATGCAGGGACTGTGGATGCTCGACGAAGTTGTCGACGACGACCTTCTCACCGAACTCCACCGCCGCCTTTCCGTCGGGCCACTGAACCGTAGAGTCATTCGGCCTCGAATCCACGGCGGACGGCACTACTGGGTGCGAGGCGCCAGCATCCCGCCCGTCTTTTACACACCCGAGCCCGTTGCCCGCGAAGACATCGTCACGTGGGCGGACGAACGCGCTCAGGTGCGGCTTAATCCGGAGCACGGAATCGGCTGGGAACTGGGCGTGGCCCGTCTCGAAGACGGCGGCATGGTCATGTCACTCGTCTGTACCCACGCACTGACCGATGCCCAGGGGATGATCTCAGCCGTCAACGAAGCAGTGAGGAATCAGCCGCTCACGCAGCGCCCGATGCGCACCAAACGCCACAGCATCTGGCACGAATTCGCGCAAGCGCTCCGGCAGTACTGGGCTGTGCTGATCGGCTCGTTTATCGCCTTCTACACGATCTTCATCCAGGGATCCAACCGTGATGAGATCGTCCGCTACCTACGTAAGAATCGTGTGGATGTCCTCCGCCGCAAACGCGCGGCGACGCTTGCCCGGACGGGGAAACTGGACCAGTCGTGGCGCGAACCAGGCACCCTGATCGACATCGAAGCCAGTGAATGGGACGCCATCGCCGCGAAGTCCGGTGGCACGCCGAACAGCCTCCTGATCGGTATAGCGGCAAACCTGCTTTTCAGCAGCGGCGCTCGGGGCGCGAATGAATCGATCACCGTTGGCGTCCCAGTGGACCTCAGCGAGGTCACTGAGGTTCCGGAGACCGCGCTCCGGAAGAACGATCTCACCCTGGCACCTATTACTTTGCGACCGCGCGGCACCCGCTACGGTGAGCTTTTCCTCATCCGTGACAAATGCCGGGAAGCTTTCCAAGCCGCCGTAAACGAGGGGTTCCCGCAAGATGCGCGCCCCGCAGGCATGCCTACGGAAATCTTGGACATTGTTCCCGACCGGATCTCCACACGTCTCGTCCGCACCACTGGTACCGCAGATGCGGTCGCGACGTACATTGGGCAGTTGCCGCAGACAATGGCGCAACTCGGTCCTTACACCATTGAATCTGCGGCTGCGCGTGCCGTGCACCCGGGAATCACCGCGATAGGGGCGCTCGAATCACCGTTCAGCCTCGATTTGTGCCTGCTCCGCAACGGCGACCGCTACACCTTGTCAGTCCTCGGCGTGAACCCATTACGGTTCCGTGACGCTCAGACGCTGCGTAACCTGGTGATCCGTGAACTGGAAAAATGGGGGCTTGTCCCGCAAAGCTGGGATAGCGATCAGCCAGGCCTAGGCCTGCCCGGCGGGCCTTCTTCCCTGTTCTGATGGGTCAGTCGATCGCCCGACGTTCTCTCACCTGGGCCCGCGGCCGTTGCCGTTTCCCTGGCCGTTGCCCTGGCCTGGAGGGCCACCGTCCCCCAGCCCGGGCGGACTTCCACTGCTTCCCACTCCGTTTCCCTGACCGGGGATATCAGGCATTGGGAGCGGCTCCTCAGTGGCAGGCTGCTCGGTTGCTGGAGGAACGATCGGTGCCGGCGCGGGCTCAACTGACGTGGCCGGGACCGCGGAACGAACAGGTACCAGCGAATCTGCAGGTGACGTGGGTTCCAAGTTGAACTCGGGGCCGGACTGGACCTTGGGAACGGTGTACGTGGCTTTAGGTCCAGTGTCTGCTATCGGCGCAGGGGCGTCGCCGGTGCTGTTAAGAAGGGTTACGGACGCCGCGACACCGGTCAGTAGCACTGTTGCGGCGGCAGCCACGCCCCACCCACCAATGTGACTTCGCGACGGGCTCCTGCGACCCGGACCGGGAAGTGCGGTCGGAATCGTATTCGCAGCGGTGGTCGCCGGCGCCGTGTTGGCAGTCACTCCCGCAAACCGTGGTACTACGGGCGCGGCGGATGCGTTGCCGTGACTCATCGCGTCTAGTTCACGTGCAACGTCGGCGGCGCAAGGACGCTTAGCGGGGTCACGGTTCGTCATCGCGCTGAGCACGCTCTCCCAGCCAGCGCCAAAGCGGCTGGGCACCGGCGGGTCGCTGCGCAGGCGTGCCACCGCAGCGGGGATTGCGTCGCCGGGGAACGCCATTTCACCAGTGAGACACTCGATGAGAACCAGGCCCAGCGAGTAGATGTCGGACGGAGAACTGACCGGCTCACCCAGCGCCTGTTCCGGACTGAGGTAGTGAGCGGTACCCACCGCTGATCCATGCGCGGTCAGCGGGTCGCTCCCGACGAGTCGCGCGATTCCGAAGTCGGTGAGCTTCGTCGAATATCGGCCTTGGCCGCGGGGCGGGCCGAACAGGATATTGCCGGGTTTGACGTCGCGGTGAATCACACCGCAGGCATGCACGTAGGCAAGCGTGGCAGCAAGTTCACTTCCCAAGCGTGCGGTTTCGAGCGGGGCAAGGCCATGCGTGTCGATGTGCTGACGGAGCGTGGGGCCGGCCACGAGTTCCATCACGAGAAACGGGACGGGCAGATCGTTGGGTTTTGTCGCAACACCGGCGTCGAACAGGGTGACCAGACCGGGGTCGCTCAATGCCGCCAGAGTGCGCATTTCGGCATCGATGCGCAGCCTGTCTGCATCTGGGTCCTCCCCGGAGGAGCGGAAGACTTTGACGGCAACGGGCCGACCGAGCAGTTCGTCGGTGGCGCGGTATACGTCCGCTGCCCCGCCGCGGCCGAGAACTCGTTCCAGCCGGTAGCGTTCAGCGAGCACGCGTCCGATCCGGTCCGAGCCTTTCACTGAGGCGTTCGGTGCTTCGGCTGGGTTGACCATGCCCTCGTCCTTGCCTCCGACTTCTCTGTCGACTAAGTGCTTCCAGTCTGTGTGCGATCGTTCGGGGCTCGATCGCATTCCGGACGCACACCTATTCCCTTTGGCGCCGCCGCAAAAGGTACGTGTCCATGACCCAGCCAGCACGTTCTTTCAGTTCTGCGCGCTGCGCCTCGATTTCGTGCTCAACGCTGCGCAGGTCGCCAGCGATCAGAACTTCATCAGGGGTGCCCACGTTGCCGCCCCAATAAACATCTAGGTCGTCTCCCGGCACGTGGGTGAAGGTGCAGCTTCCGTCAAGCATGATAATCGCATTATCGATACCGGCCGGCAGGCCCTCAGCCAGGTGCCGTCCGGTGGTGATGTGGATTGACTCCCCTATCCGATTCATCGGTATGCGATGCTTCGCAGTGAGCGCCTGGATACTGGTGATGCCGGGAATGACCTCGAATTCGAACTCGACAGATTTCGCGGCGAGCATCAGATCGAAAATGCGCAGCGTGCTGTCGTAGAGCGCAGGATCACCCCACACTAGAAAAGCACCGACGCCTTCATCCCCAAGCTCTCGATTGATCGCGTCCGAGAAAAGCCCCGCGCGCCGGTGATGCCAATCGGTGACCGCAGACTCGTACGCTGCGGCGGCACGGTCGCGGGGCGGATCGGGAATCTCCACGACGCGGTAGTCCTTGTCGTGGACATGGTCGTCGAGCATTTGCCGCCGGATGTCGACGAGTTCAGATTTTGCCGTGCCCTTGTCCACGAGGAAGAACACGTCAGTTCGATTCATCGCCTTGATGGCCTGAAGCGTGAGGTGTTCTGGATCCCCCGCGCCAATCCCGATCACATACAGCGTCCGCATGCGTCTACCGTGCCACAGTCGGCTCAACGCACAGAACGAAGCTCGCTTGGCTCACACTGTTGCGCTCGCCCGAACTACCTCAGTTTTCTCGGCTTGACCCAGAGTAGGGAGTTCAAGAAGTTCAGTCACAAAGTCCCGCAGCTTCTCGGGGCTTTCCGTGTCGACCACTCCGGGCGTCGTGATCAAGGACGTGACCACCCGGTAGAGCCACTCGGCCACCGGGACGAGCGCGGTCTCGTCCGGCCCCTGAGCGTCCGGAGTCCGCTTGTAGTACGGCGACATGTACTGCGCTACACGCTCGATCAGGCCGCCGCCGCGGGAGGAAAGCAACTGCATGACCACTTGAGGGTCTTCCTTCAGTGATTTCTGAAGGAGTTCGTGCTGACGCGCGTAGCTCACAATGAATACGACGCTTTCCACGAGCCTGGCCTTCGCATGGTGCGTGCCGTCCAGCACCGGGCGCAGGTGCGCGAGGAACCGATTGACTTCGCGCTCGAACAGCGCCTCGATGATCGCTGTCTGGTCGCCGAAGTACTTGTACACGGTGGGCCGCGACAGCCCGGCTCGCTGGGCGATCGCCGCGTGCACCCGTGAGCGGAAGCCCGACTGCATCAGGCATTCCTCCGCCGCATCCAGGATGCGGGCACAGATCTCGTTCCGGCGAAGGATCTCTACTGTTGGCCGTGCCGCCACGACGCGCTGAGCTTCTTTTCTCACACCAGTCCCTGATACGTCCCCGGTTGACAATTCCCTGTGGAATGTCCACGAGTGTAAACCGTTCGCGTCCGTTTACAACAGCACAATTTCGACAAGGTTCGTTGTCACATTCGCTATCGATGCTCCTCGGGCCTGTGAGCGAACCGGCTGCAGACACGGTAGACTCACTGCCGCCCGACCGATGGCGCGGGCACCGGCCCTCGTAGCTCAGTCGGATAGAGCGACTCCCTCCTAAGGAGTAGGCCACAGGTTCGATTCCTGTCGGGGGCACAGACACAAAACTAGAACGGCGGCTTTAGCTGCTCCGCTAACCCGGTTTCGGCCCATCCAGGCACTAGGACTAACGTCACACCCTTTCCATTTGACGCGCTGACCTGCAGAGAACTAAGGAACACGCGCTGTCAAGGTTCCGCTTTGCGAAATTCTTCGCAACAATGGAGAACAAATGAGTGACGACAGCCACTGCCGCAACCATCACCCGCTCCTTCGCCAGCGGCTGAACAAAGCGATGACTGCGGGGATGATGATGGCGCTCGTCGCAATTCCCACAGCGGCTGCGAACCCGCCCAGCGATCCGGACACCATTCCAGAGCACGCCGAGGTAGTGGAGCGTACGGCGCAACCACTAGGGGCTGACTGCGAACCTCTGTACGTGCTGGCGACACGGGGTTCAAACGAGCCACCTCAGGATGGCGCCGTGATTTACGAGGATCCCGTATATCCAGCCGGAGTGGAGACCAGCGGCATGGGGCCGCTGCTCAACGAGTTTCACGAGGCGCTCACCCAGGAGCTCACCGCTCGCGGCGAGGCGGAGCCCTCAGGCTTCGGTGTCGCATACCCGGCAGTTCGCGTCGGTGAAGGATGGTTCCGCTACCCGACTCACTACCGCGATTCGGTAGCCGAGGGCGCTGAAAGCCTCCGCGAATCGCTGCAACAGATCAACGCACTATGCACCGATGGGGAAACCGAGGTTGTGCTGGCTGGTGTCTCGCAGGGCGCGGACGTCATCAATCAAGTGCTCGGCGAGGAAGTGAGCAACGGTTCTGATGATCTTCGCAACGTCACGACAGTCGTGCTATTTGGCGATCCAAGCCGATCGAGTGATCAGTCAGCGGTTCATGTCGGCGCAACGCGTGGCGAAGGCTTCTTCCGCATGTTCCCCATGGTCGGCGAGATGCAAGACGAATGGATGCGAAACCATCCCGGCGCCGTGATCTCCCTGTGCATACCGGGTGACAACGTGTGCAATCCGCTAGAACATCCACAGGACTCCAGCAACGCTCTTGGGCTCGTTGGCGTGTCTCCCTTCGCTCGGCATGAGAGCTACCACGACAGCGACATCGAGCTGGAATGCAGCAGTTCCTCTGCCAGCGAAGACAACTGGCTCACAGCCAAAGAGTGCGCGGTTCAGATGGTGGCGGACCGCGTAGGCAGCGAATCGTCAGTACCGCAGAGCACTCTCGCGCAGACGCGCTGACTGGAACATCCAACGATAACGCGCACGCCGTAGCGCGCGATGTCTCGCCGGTCGTCATAAAGTGAGCGAGTGATCTTCGCTGAGGCAGTTCGCCGAGCATGTGTTCTCGTTGCCGTTCCTGCGGCCGTCGCTGGTGTGGCGTTGTTGACGGTGCCCGCCGCCAGTGCGGACCCAGCCGTGACTGGCAGCCTCGGCAGCCGTTGTGAAGCCCATTACTTGCTGGCGCTGCGTGGATCGAACGAACCGCCTCAGGACGCTGTTGTTCACGAATCACCCGTCTACCCCGCTAGCGTTGCGACGGGCGGAATGGGACCGCTGCTCAGCGCCTTCTTTACAGCGTTGCAGCAGCAAACCGGTGAGCGTTCACTGCCAGCTCCGGCCGGCTACGGCATCGTGTACCCCGCAGTCCAGGTGGGCGATGGCGGGCTCTCTTACTTTTCGAACTATGTGAGATCCGCCAGGATCGGCGCGGAGAATTTGCGGCGCGCGCTACAGCAGATCAACACGGCGTGTGCCGACAGCGAAACCCAGGTCGTCATAGCGGGCAACTCGCAGGGAGCGGATGCCATCAACCTCGCCCTCGGCAATGAGGTCACCTCAGCCAGTGACGACTTCCGCAACGTTTCGGTCATCACCTATTTCGGTGACCCAAGCCGCTCTGATCAACAGCATTCGCGCGCGGTAGGCGCCCAGCGCGGGCAGGGGATCTTCCGAATTCTCGCCCTGTTCCCTGCTGCTCAGGACCAGTGGATGCGCGCGAATCCGGACGTGACCATCTCCTTCTGCATTCCCGGCGACAACGTCTGCGACCCAGTGGAGCACCCAGAAGATTTGGGTAACGCGCGTGGCACGATCGGTGTCACGCCCCTTGACCGTCATCTTAGCTACGCCGACCCAGCCGTCCGTTTGCGCTGCGACAGCCCAGGTCTGCCGGACGAAACCTGGATGAATGCGAAAGACTGCGCGGCGCACATGGTCGCTGACAGGCTCAGCACGCAGGCCAGCAGCTAGGCTCAGCCACCGATCTCTGTGCCCTTTTCTGGGCTGCCTGCTTCTGCCGCCTGCTGTTCGCGCAAACGGGTCACGGCGTCATCCATGTGGTCTGCCAACAGTTTGAACGCGCGTTCTGGCGGTCCAGCGGCGATCGCGTCACGCAGTTGATCATGCTCGGTGACTTGCTCATGGATGTCCGCGTACGTTGATTGCAGCGCACCGAGGCACATCCGGGTCTCGATCAGCAGGGTGCGGGCTGCACGCACGAGACGCGCACTGCCGGAACTCTGCACGAGGGTTTCATGGAACTGCTGGTCAGCGTCGGAGACAGCCGAAATATCACCGCGGTCAGCAGCGTCACGCATCGCCTCTACCGCCGAGGAGAGCGCCGCGGCGGTCACGTCACGGCGGCCCTCCAGCACCCGTTCTAGTGCACCCCGCTCTATCGCTGCGCGGGAGTGGTAAACGTCCTCAATGTCGTCAATTGTCAGTTCAATGACGAAGATGCCGCGGTGGCGGACACTGTTCAGCAGCCCTTCCGAAACGAGCCGCTGCATCGCTTCGCGTACAGGCCCGCGTGAGACCTGAAACTTCGCTGCGAGATCTGCCTCGCCGAGCTGACTTCCGGCAGTGAGGTTCCCTCGCATGATCGCCACTCTGAGGCGGTCGGCGATGAGTTCAGCCGTCGACTGTCGCGCGACAGGTTCAAGATCGAAGATTGTCATTGTCGGGCCTTCCGCGGAACAGCGCACCGAGGCACGGTTGCACACTGGTAAATCCTGCGAGCCGCAGCCCTTCCCAGATAGTGACCTGGTTGGCCGTCAGCACCGGCTTGCCCAGTTCCACCTCGAGGTCAGCTAGCACGCCGATCGTGTGCATCGCGGTATCTGGGATGAGTACCGCTTCGGCATCCGGGTGGTCATGGGAGCGTGCGATGTCGAGGACCTGCTCAGGTGTGAGCGTTCCGACCTCAGCTGCGGTGTCGATCCCCTGACTCGACATAGCCACTACCTCGATACCGCCAGCTGCGAGGAACTCAACGAACAGCGCCGCGACGTCCTCCGGGTAACTTGCAGCGACTGCGACCTTCTTGACACCCAACGTGTGAGCCGCATTGACGAACGCGAAGCTGGTGCTTGACGCTGGGACACCGGCATCGTCGGCGAGACCCGCGATCTGTCCTGGAGCGCCATCCGGCCCGTAAACGAAACTGCCTGAGGTGCACGCCCAAACTACGGCCGCCGGTTGCTTCTCAGCGAGCAGTGCGGCGCCCTGCGACAGCTTCTCCGGACTGCCCAAATCGAGTAGTTCGGGCACGGCATGCAGGTCAGTCCCGTAAATGTGCGCCACCTCGAGCGACACTGAGACCCCAGATTCGCGAAGCAGCTTCTCCGCGAGAGGGTAGTCATCCTCAGCGGCATGGTCGGGGTAGATGAAGCCGATTGCTGTGCTCATTCACTCTCCCTGGAAGACGTCACGGAGCCATTTTCCGGGCCCCATCATGGGCAACTTCATTCGTCCGAGGCAGGCCCACATTGTCAGCTGGTTGGCAGTCAGGATTGGTTTGCCGAGCTGCCGTTCCATCGGCTCGATCAAGTCGTAGGTGGGCAAGTTTGTGCAGCTTACAAACACCGCTTCGGAGCGCGGATCGTCCGCTTTGATGATCCGTTCCGCGATAGTCCGGTAGTTCACCCGCCACATGCCACCACCGAGACCGAGATAATCCGACTGAACAACTTCCACACCGAGTTCGCCCAGGAAGTCGTTCAGCTTTTCGGTGAGAATCGAGTCGTACGGCGTAATGACGGAGACCCTGCTGAGGTTGAGGTGACGTACGGCCTCGACGAGCGCACCACTTGTGGTCAGAGCGTCAGGTGCGCCAGCCTCGAGCATAGCCTCGACGAGCGCCCGCTCATGCGACAGTCCCTTGATGAAGCTGCCTGAAGTGCAGAGATACGCGATGACCTCCGGTTCGACGTGCAGTACATCGCGAGTGGCAAGCATGACGCTTCTGCGGTCCGACACCAGCTCAGCCATCTCAGCGCTCACCACCACCGGCTCATAGGGAGTTCGTGCGAGGTGCAGGCTTACTTCCATCGGCAGCCAGCGCCAGAGCTCCCGTTCGAGGGCAAGGTCGAACGGAGCGATGATCCCGATGCCCCGCTGCGCGATGGGGCCATCGAATTCCGGGATATTGAGTTCCAAGGCCGGCCCTCGCCTTCACTCGGTGGCTATGCCAAGCGACTAATCAGATTGTTGACAATCATACGATGGGCTCCTACGGTGTCAACGTGACCGCGAACCCAGTTGTTACGGTCCTCCACGCCGAAGCCAAACCGGACGAGGACCTCCTCGCCCCTGTCTCCGAGCACGCTACTCTCCGTTTCGCAGATGAGTCGGATCTTTCAGACGCTCTACCAGGCACAAACGTGCTGTTCGCCTATGATTTTTTCAGTCACGCTCTGCCCGATAACTGGTTGGCGGCCGACTCGCTCGAGTGGATTCACATCGCGTCCGCCGGCGTGGAACGCTTCATTTTTCCCGAACTCCGGGACAGCGGGGTCGTCGTCACCAATTCGCGCGGCGTGTTCGACAGCACGATCGCCGAATACGTTCTTGGCCAAATTATTTCATTCGCGAAGGACTTTCCGGGGTCCTGGCGTTTGCAGCAGCAGCGGGAGTGGAAGCACCGCGATTCCCAGCGCGTCGGCGGTCGCACGGCGCTTGTCGTGGGCACCGGACCGATCGGCCGGGCTGTCGCACGGCTCCTCACCGCAGCGGGCATGAAAGTTACCGGGTCCGGCCGTCGCGCGCGGGAGAACGACCCGGACTTCGGCACGGTCACCGCTCAAGAAGACTTGCACGATGCTCTCAGCACGGCGGACTTCGTTGTCGCCATTGCCCCTAGCACGCCGCAGACCCACCACATGTTTGATGCGGACGCCTTCCGTGCGATGAAGTCCACGGCCAGGTTCATCAATGTTGCCCGGGGCGATTTGACTGTCACCGATGACCTTGTGTCTGCGCTCGAGTCGGGCACCATAGCTGGCGCAGCACTCGACGTGACTGATCCAGAGCCTCTCCCCTCAGACCACCCGCTGTGGCGCGCACCCAATGTGCTGATCACCCCGCATCACGCCGGCGACGTGATTGGCTGGCGTGATGACCTCACTCACCTTTTCACCCGGAACTTCCAGCGCTGGATGGCGGGAAAAACGTTGCTGAACATCGTCGACAAAGAGCGTGGCTACGTCCCGGGCTAAGGAGCACACGATGAATCCCACCGAGATCACTTCGATGACGGCGGTCGATCTCGTCACTGGCTACACCTCTGGGGCGCTTTCCCCGGTGGAAGCGACCCAAGCTGTCCTCGATGCAATTGGAACGCGGGACGGTGACATCAACGCGTTCTGCCTCGTCGACCCGGAGCGCGCCCTCGCGCAAGCCCGCCTATCCGAGAAGCGCTATCAGAACGGACATGTCAAGGGACTGCTCGATGGTGTTCCCATATCGATCAAGGACATTTTCCTGACCAAAGGCTGGCCGACGCTGCGCGGGTCGCAGTGCGTCGACCCGAAGCAGGAGTGGACCGTCGACAGCCCCATCAGCGCGCGGCTGCGCGAAGACGGGATGATTTTTGTCGGCAAAACCACAACACCAGAGATCGCCTGGAAGGCCACAACTGACAGTCCGCTGACGGGCATCACCCGCAACCCCGTTGACACGACGAAAACCGCTGGCGGATCATCCGGGGGCAGCGCCGCTGCCGTGGCAGCAGGGCTCGGGCCGTGCTCCGTCGGAACAGATGGCGGGGGCAGCATCCGGATCCCCGCGTCCTTCTGCGGCATCGTGGGCTTCAAGCCCACCCACGGCCGTGTCCCCATGTTCCCGGCAAGCCCATTTGGTCCTCTCGCCCACGGTGGCCCCATGGCTCGGACAGTCGAAGACACTGCACTACTGCTCGATATCATGTCGTTGCCGGACTACCGCGACCCCACCTCCCTCGGCCCGATCTTCACGACGTACCGCGGGCAGATGAACCGCGACGTGCGCGGACTCGGCGTCGCCTATTCGAAGAACCTGGGGTATGTGCGCGTCGATCCTGAGGTCGAAGAGATAGTCGACCGCGCTGTCCGCAAAATCGACGAGGCCGGCGTCCCAGTCACCGAAGCCGACCCCGGATTCAGCGACCCACTCGAAGCGTTCGAACTGCTTTGGGCCACGGGGGCGGCCGCCCTGCTCGCGGGTTTCCCGGAAGGGTCACGCGAGAAGGTCGAAGCTGGCCTTCGTCAGGTCTGGGAGAAGGGCGATTCCCACTCAGCTGTCGAGTATCTCGAAGCGCGCGCGGTGGCGGCGCAGCTGGGCATCACCATGGGCAAATTCCACAGTGTGCACAATCTGCTGCTGACACCAACAATGCCGATCACTGCATTCGAAGCGGGCCACGATGTACCACCAGAAAGCGGCCTGCGGAGCTGGCCGCAGTGGACGCAATTCAGCTATCCCTTCAACATGACGCAACAGCCCGCCATCAGCATCCCGGTCGGCACCACGAAGGCAGGTATGCCGGTGGGGCTGCAGATCGTGGGTCCACGCCACTCCGATGACCTTGTGCTTGCTGTTGCGAGATACGCGGAGCATGTGCTGAGCTGACCGTCGTGACGGATATGCTTGCACCGCTTGGAGACCTCGCTGAATTCGCTGGCCGCTGGGTTGGAGTAGGTGAAGGCCACTACCCGACGATCGACAGCTTCAGCTATCGCGAAGAAATCGAGTTCAGTCCCAGCGGGAAACCCTTCCTCGCCTATCGGTCACGCACGTGGAACGCGGTCACCGGGCAACCGATGCACACTGAATGCGGTTACCTCCGCCAAACGGCAAGTGGCTTCACCGAGTTGCTCGTCAGCCAGCCGATCGGTCTGGGCGAAATCTATCGTGCTCGCCTTGAGGACGGCTGCCTCGATTTCGAGACAGCAACGCTGGCGCGCTCACCGGAGGCGAAACCGGTGCAGGAGATCCGCCGCCGGGTTGTCCGCCGCGGTGATCTTCTTACTTATGACATGTGGATGGCGCACGCAGACACGCCGCTCACCCACCACCTTCATGCCGAACTTCGGCGCGCCACCGCAGGCCAGGAGTAGACCCCAGGCGCTCCCTCAGAAAGCTGCTTCGTCCAGCTCCATGATGGAAGCGTCGATGTTCGCGAGTGCTGCGCGAGTCGCGGAGATGCCCGGGAGGACGTTGCGAGCGAAGAACAACGCGCTCGCGACCTTGCCCTGATAGAACGCAATGTCAGGGCTGCCGTCAGCAATTGTGCCGAGCTTACCCAGCGCAATCTCCGCGTGACGAAGCAACTGCCAGCCGATAATCAGGTCACCGACCGCGAGCAGCAGTCGCACGGACCCCAGTCCGATTTTGTAAAGCTCGGCGGGTTCCTTCTGGGCGCCCATCAGGTGCCCAAACAAGGTGGCGAGCACCGCCTGGACATCCTCGAGAGCTGATTTCAGCAGCGCCCTGCCCTCAGCGAGGCGCGCGTCCGCATCCGGCTTTTCCAGGAACTTCGTGATCTCGCCCGCGATGTGACCGAGTGCGCCGCCCTGGTCGCGGGCGATTTTCCGGAAGAAGAAGTCGAGCGACTGGATAGCCGTGGTCCCCTCATAGAGGGAGTCGATCTTCGAGTCACGAATGTACTGCTCAATCGGGTAATCCTGCAGAAAGCCGGAGCCGCCGAGCGTCTGAAGCGAGTCCGTAAGCAGTTGGTAGGCGCGCTCTGATCCCACGCCCTTCACAATGGGGAGGAGCAGGTCGTTCACCCGTTCTGCCATTTCTGGCTCCGCACCCGACACGATCCGCGCAACAGCGGTGTCCTGATGCGCAGCGGTATAGAGATACACGGCCCGCAAGCCCTCGGCATAGGCCTTCTGCATCATGAGCGACCGGCGGACGTCGGGATGACGCATGGTGGAGACGCGGGGCGCGTCCTTGTTCGTCATTTCCGCCATGTCCGCACCTTGCACACGCTGCTTCGCATAGGACAGGGCATTCAGGTACCCCGTCGATAGCGTCGCGATAGCTTTGGTGCCCACCATCATTCGTGCTTCTTCGATCACGCGGAACATCTGGGCGATACCGTTGTGGACATCTCCGACTAGCCAGCCTCTGGCTGGGACTCCATGACCGCCGAAAGTCAGCTCACACGTTGCGGACGCTTTGATGCCCATTTTGTGTTCGACGTTCGTGACGAACACGCCGTTCCGCTCCCGCGGCTCGCCTGTTTCGGCGTCGAACAAGAACTTCGGAACGAAGAACAGGCTTAGACCCTTGGTGCCGGGGCCCGCGCCAGCCGGCCGCGCCAGAACGAGATGCATGATGTTCTCGGCGAGATCGTCGACATCTGCCGACGTGATGAACCGCTTCACACCTTCGATATGCCAGGTGCCATCCGCCTGTTCGATGGCTTTCGCTCTGCCCGCACCTACATCCGAACCTGCGTCTGGCTCGGTGAGAACCATCGTCGCGCTCCAGCCGCGCTCCGCGGCGAGCTGCGCCCAGCGTTTCTGTTGTTCGTTGCCGATGCCGTATAAGATCTCCGCAGCTTTCGGTCCCGAGTGATACATGTAGGCGACTGGCTGGGCACCGAGAATAAGTTCCCGGATGGCCCAGGAAAGCATCAGAGGGGCAGGCTCACCCCCAACGGCTTCATCGAGGCCTAGCCGGTAGTAACCGGCTTCCGCCCACACTCGCACAGCTTTCTTGAGTGATTCTGAAAGCCGCACACTGTGAGCTTCGGCGTCGAACTCGGGCGGATTTCTGTCGGCTTCGGCAAACGGCTCAGCGAGGGGGCCCTCAGCCAGCCGACGCGCCTCGGTGAGAATTATCCGTACGGTTTCGCGATCCAGATCGCCGAACTCACCTGTGGACAGCACCTCATCGAGATTCAGCGACTCAAAAAGGTTGAATTCGAGGTCGCGTGTATTGCTGATGTAGTGGCCCATGACAGTGATCCCTTAACCGGTGAGGAGATTTACTACTGTGAATGATGTGATCACAGTGGGCGACTGATGATCAGTTACGCAACCGTAGCCACCGGGGGTGTCGAAGAATCGAGTCCCAACCGTTCTCAAAAGTACATCGCAACACCTCTTGGCCGGCTGTGAGGCGCGGCGTATGCTTATTTCAACAGTGTTGAATTAGGAGTCGCCATGACAACTGCGATCACTGTCCGGGCCCTCACCGTGCATCGCGGCGGCCGCCCCGTACTTGATTCCCTGACTTTCACAGTGGAAGCCGGCACCGTCACCGGACTCCTTGGTCCCAGCGGAAGCGGCAAGACGACGCTCATACGCTGCGTCGTCGGCGTCCAGATCATCAAGTCGGGCTCGGTCGATGTCCTGGGTGAGCCTGCCGGATCACCGTCGCTCCGGAGGAGGGTCCGCTACGTCACGCAGGAACCGAGCATCTACGGCGATCTCACCATCGCGGAGAACGTGGGGTACTTCGCTGCCCTCTACGGTTGCAGCAAACCTGAAGCTGAGCGTGCGATCGCCGCAGTCCATCTCGACACACTCCCCCGCAAGCAACTCGTACGCGACCTATCAGGCGGACAGCGGACGCGCGTCACCCTCGCATGCGCACTGATCGGGGCACCTGAAGTTCTTGTCCTCGATGAGCCCACAGTCGGGCTCGATCCTGTACTGCGCGATGACTTGTGGCGAATGTTCCATCGCATCGCCGAAGACGGGACCAGCATTCTCATCTCGAGTCACGTGATGGACGAGGCCCGCAGGTGTGACCGCTTGCTCTTCATGCGGGACGGCCACCTCATTGCCGATGACACCCCAGCCGATATCCGCACCCGCACAGGCCAAGCCGACCTCGAGGACGCATTCCTCGCGCTCGCCTCCCACACGTGAGGGACCGCCATGAACCGTCGAATCCTGCTCGCCACCGCCACTCGCGCCCTGCGCCAGCTCAGCCGCGACCACCGGTCAGTGGTGATGATCCTTTTCCTTCCCAGCTTCCTGCTGACGATCTTGTATTACATGTATCGCGACAATCCCCTATTGTTCGAAAGCATCGCGACGATCATGCTGGGCATCTTGCCGTTCGTCGTCATGTTCCTCATCACCAGCATCGCCATGCTGCGCGAAAGGACGAGCGGCACGCTCGAGCGACTGATGGCGTCACCACTCAACAAACTCGATTTACTCTTCGGTTATGGTCTCGCTTTCGGGCTCGCTGCGGCTGCCCAGGCGATTGTCACCATCACCGTTGTCTACTGGGCTTTCGACGTCCGGCCAACCGCCGGATTGCTTCCCGTCGTCGTCATCGCACTGGTAAACGCCACACTCGGGGTTGCCCTCGGACTGCTGAGCAGTGCATTCGCCAGAACCGAGTTTCAGGCGGTGCAGTTCATGCCACTCATCGTCTTGCCACAGGTACTTCTTTGTGGATTGTTCGTACCCCGCGACCAGATGGCGGTCGTCCTACAAGGGATCAGTGACGTTCTGCCTTTGACGTACGGCGTGGAGGCACTGCAGGAGATAGCCAGCGCCACACCCTCGTACGCTGCAATCTGGAGCCACGCCGGTATCGTCGCCGCTGTCGCTGGACTCGCCCTCGCTCTTGCGGCTGCGACCTTGCGCAGGAGAACGCCCTGACGAGATGGGAACAGATTGTGCCGCACGTCCCCCGCGGCCGCAGGCCGGGCGATCCAAGCGAGACCAGGGAAGCAATCGTGTCAGCCGCCCGGGCCATGTTCGAGAAGCACGGGTTCGACAAGGCAAGCGTCCGGAAGATCGCCGCTGAAGCTGGTGTGGACCCAGCGCTCATCAATCACCACTTCGGGAGCAAGCAGAAGCTCTTTGTTGCGGCGATGCGGGCGCCCGTCAACCCAGTCGAGATCGTTCAGCGGCTCGCCGCGGGAGGGCCGGACAAACTGGGATTCCGGATCGCTGAAACATTTGTCAGCGTATGGGATTCGCCAGCGGGCTCCGGACTTGCGCAGGCGATGCGCGGAGCTCTCGCTCAGGACGGTATGACCGTCGCGATGCGCGAGTTCGTGACACACGAGATGCTGCCCGCCGTTGCCTCGGCACTCGAGGCGCCTGCAGCTGAAAAGAAGGTCCGGGCAAGTCTCGTCGCATCGCAGCTCATCGGCCTCGCTGTCACTCGCTACATCCTCCGGATTGAACCGCTGGCGTCAGCTCCGCCAAAGGTAGTTGTTGACAGCATCGGCCCTGTACTGCAGGGCTATCTCACCGGCAGCACAGTGGCTACCATTGAGTTGGGACCTGGAATTATCCAGCCGGAATAGAACCCTCACCCGGAGGAGGTTCGTCATGGTCGTCACCGTTCTCGAAGGAGTCGTTCCCATCGACAAGTGGGACGAATTCACCGCCAACTTCAAAGCTGTGACTTCGGCGAAACTGCCCCCACAGATGATCGAAACTTATCTGGTTCACGACACTACGAACCTGTCCTCCTGGCGGATTCTCACGTATTGGCACAGCCGTGAGGCGCTCGAGGAGTACCGCAGGTCCGTCGATACGCCAGGCGGGATTCTTCTATTCCGCAGCGTCGGTGTCGAACCTCGCCTCACGATCTTCGACGTCGCCGGCCACGCGAGCAATGCTGAGCAAGGATCGATGGCGTAATTCGAGCCTGCCTCAGGCTCGAGCGAATACCATCTCTTCGCCCGCGAACCCATTGATCCACAGGTCGTTGCAGGCTGCCGCGATCTCGGGCAATCCGTCTTCGATCATTGCGAAGACGTTGCCCGGAACCCAGCCCATGTCACCATTGATCAGCAGGTTGTTGCGCCCGTAAAAGATCGCGAGATCGGTCGCCCCCAGTGCGGCGTGCGCTTCGGAGCCCGGCTCATAACCGTAAGCCGGGTTCCCAATCTCCCACGGCTCGAAATCGAAAAGGCAGACGTCACCCGGGATCGGCGTAACTGTGGGATTCTCACGGCGCGGCGCCCCCGCGATCCTGGGGACCAGCGTATATACCTCGTTGCGCGCATATTTGGCGTGGTAAGCGTCTCCTGTTTGCGGCAGCGCGTTCCAGACAGCTTCACACGTGCCTGGCGCCTCTCGGTCCAGAAGCCGTGCTCGGCAGGTGACGCCGCGCTTCGCAAGCGTGATCGAGATGTATCGGGCCACTCCATCCTCCGGTGCAGTCGCTGTCAGATCTCGGCGAGCACTTCCTCCCAGATGCTCAAACCTTCGTCAATCTGTTCACTCGTGACGATCAGCGGCGGAATCATGCGCACGGTGTTCATGTACGCGCCGCACATCAGCAGCAACATTCCTTTCTGTGCCGCAAGCTTCTGGGCTGCTGCGGCTTTCGCGCCGTCGGGCTTGCCGTTCTCGTCGACGAACTCACTGCCCACGAGCAGGCCGAGGCCACGGGTGTCACCGATGGCTTTGGTTGCGAGATTCGCCGCGCCGTGCAAGAGCTGGGTCCCGCGCTCGGCAGCATTGTCGACCAGCCCCTCGTCACGGATGACATCAATCGTCGCCACAGCCGCGGCACAAGCAACCGCGTTTCCGCCGTATGTGCCGCCCTGAGAGCCGGGCCAGGCCTTGGCCATCAGCTCTTCCGGTGCGGCAATCCCTGAGAGCGGGAACCCGCTGGCAAGCCCCTTGGCAATCGTGATGACGTCGGGTTTGATATCGAAGTGCTGGTGGCCGAAGAACTTGCCGGTGCGGCCGAAGCCTGTCTGGATCTCATCGAGGATCAGTACGATCCCATGCTGGTCGGCGCGCTCGCGAAGCCCCTGGAAGAAGCGCGTGTTACCGGGGACGTACCCACCCTCACCTAGTACCGGCTCGACGATGAACGCCGCCGTCTCCTTCGGTGAGCTGATCGTCGCGAAGAGGTAGTCGAGCTCGCGCAGAGCGAAGTCAGTCGCCTCCTCCTCGCTCCAGCCCCAGCGGAATGCCGTTGGGAACGGCGCAACATGCACTCCCGCCATCAGTGGGCTGAAGCCCGCGCTGAACCGGGTTCCGGAGGTCGTCATCGACGCTGCTGCCACCGTGCGACCGTGGAAGCCGCCGTGGAAAACGATGACGTTGGGCCGTCCCGTTGCTTGCCGGGCGAGCCGCAGCGCCGCTTCGACAGCCTCGCTTCCCGAGTTCGAGAAGAAGAGCGAATCGAGCCCGTCAGGCAGCACCTCGCCAAGCTTTTCGACAAGTTCCAGCATGGGCTTGTGCATGACGGTCGTGTATTGCCCGTGGATCAGCGATCCGACCTGGGCGCGCGCGGCCTCGACAACGCGTGGGTGACAGTGCCCGGTACTCGTGACTCCAATACCCGCGGTGAAGTCGAGGTATCGGCGTCCGTCGGTGCCATACAGGTAGCAGCCCTCGCCGTGATCGACGGTGACCGGGGTCGCTTGCTTGAGGAGTGGAGATAACCGTGTCACTGACACCCTCCCATTGTCGGATTGTCAACAATAGGCATACCATGGCCTCGACAGTGTGGCAATGGCGAAGAAGGAGTTGCAATGCCCCCCACCGCTCAGGAAGAACGCGAAGCGATCGCGTCAGTCCCTACCGGTCTGTTTGTCGGCGGGCAATGGCGCGAAACCGAGAGAACCTTCGCGGTAACCGACCCCTCGACCGGAGAAACGCTGTGTGAAGTCGCGGACGCGAATCCTGACGAAGCGATGGCTGCGCTCGATGCGGCCGCCAAAGCCCAGGCTGGCTGGGCCGCCACTCCTGCCAGAGAGCGCAGCGAAATCCTCAGCCGCGCTTACCAGCTACTGATCGATGAGAAAGAACGACTCGCTCTCATCATGACGCTGGAGATGGGCAAGCCGCTCGCGGAGGCCCGCGGCGAAATCGGCTATGCCGCCGAGTTCTTCCGCTGGTTCGCGGAAGAGGCTGTCCGTATAGACGGTGGCTTCATGCCTTCCCCAGCCGGCAACGCACGCTTCCTCGTGACACGCCAGCCAGTCGGACCCAGCATTTTGATCACGCCGTGGAACTTCCCGATGGCCATGGGCACTCGCAAGATCGGCCCAGCCATCGCCGCCGGCTGCACATCCATCATCAAACCTGCCGAGTTCACGCCGCTTTCCATGCTCGCACTCGCTGAAATTCTGCAGCGCGCCGGGCTCCCCGACGGCGTTGTCAACGTTGTCACCACAACGAACCCCAGCAAGGTGATGCCGCCGCTCATTTACGATCCCCGCAGCCGCAAACTCTCCTTCACCGGATCCACCGAGGTCGGCAAGATCCTCCTCGAGCAGTGCTCGAAGACAGTGATGCGTACATCCATGGAACTCGGGGGGAACGCGCCCTTCATCGTGTTCGAGGACGCGAACATCGACGAAGCCGTCAACGGCGCGATGGCGGCAAAAATGCGCAACATTGGGCAGGCATGTACCGCCGCTAACCGTATCTACGTACAGCGCGCTGTCGCCGACGAGTTCGTTAGCAAGCTCAGCGAGCGCATGGGTGCGCTGGAGATGGGGCGCGGCACAGAAGACGGTGTGGTCGTCGGGCCACTCATCGAGCAGGCGGCGATCGACAAGGTGACGCAACTCGTGGCTGACGCAACCGAGCGGGGCGCGAATGTCGTCCTCGGCGGCGAACGCCCCGAACGGCCGGGCTACTTCTACCCCGCCACTCTTCTGACCGGCGTGCCCGACGACGCGGAGATGGCGAACACTGAAATCTTCGGTCCCGTCGCGGCCGTGAGCGTCTTCGAAACAGAGGAAGAGGTCATCAGCAGGGCGAACAACACGCCGTTTGGGCTCGTGGCATACGTCTATACGGAAAATTTGCGACGAGGACTCCGCGTCTGCGAAGCACTCGAGTCGGGCATGGTGGGGCTGAACCAGGGGGTCGTCTCGAATCCGGCAGCACCGTTCGGCGGTGTCAAGGAATCCGGGCTCGGCCGAGAGGGCGGATTCACCGGGATCGACGAGTTCCTCGAGGTCAAGTACGTGGGCGTGCAGATGTAGGGCGTTTAGCGTTCTGCGTCGTCAGCGTCGTAGTCCGCGTCTTCATCCACGTACTCGGCGTAATCCTCGCGCTGTCGCAGTTCACGCGGCTTGTCCTGCTCAGCGCGCTTCGCTGCCTCAACCATCTCGAAGCCGTCGGTGACCCAGTCACCGATTTCGCGTGCGACTCCAGCGACAGCACCGGTGATGATCACTGTGATGCGACCGACGTGCGTAGCAGCCGATTCAACCAGCTGCTGGGTGACGTCTTTGCCGCGCTCCAGCTTCCCGACCATATCCCCTCCTAAGCCTGGGAAGATTTGCGCTCAACCATAACAGTGCGCACCTTCTCAGGCTTCACGAGTGAAGGGGGCAGAGCCAGCTTGCAGATCTTCTTCCATGCCGAGAACATCTGCTTTGGCAGCGGGCCCGTGTTGTAAGGCAGACCGAACTGCGCACAAAGTTCCTGCACCTCGCGTGAGATTTCAGGCAGTCGGCACGACGGGATATCGGGAAAGAGGTGGTGTTCGATCTGGAAACCCGTGCTGCCGGAAAGGATGTGAAGCAAACGGGAGCCAGTGAAGTTCGCCGAGCCAAGCAACTGCCGCAGATACCACTCGCCGCGCCCCTCACCGGCGATCTCTTCTTCCGTAAAAGTCTGCGCGCCCGTCGGAAAATGCCCGCAGTAGATCAGGTTACCGACCCAGATGTTCCGGACGACATTTGCCACCGCATTGCCCGCGATTGTCAGGGGAAACAGCGGGCCCGTCAGCGCCGGGAAGAAGACATAATCCTTCGCCGCCTGGGGTGCGATCTTCTGCCACCAGTGCCGAGACACCTTCTTCAGGTTCGTCCAGCGGTCCCCCGGCAACACTGAATGATCGAGTTCCAGCACATGCAGCGCAGCCAGCCACTCGAACAGCGTCACAATCGCGGCCGCAATCACAGGGTTGAGCAGGAAGAACGGGTGCCATGGCTGATCTTCGTCGAGCCGCATCACCCCAAAGCCAATGTCACGGTCCTGGCCCACCACGTTCGTGAACGTGTGGTGGCGATAGTTGTGGCTGTAACGCCACAAATCGGCCTGTACGACGATATCCCACTCGTATACCCGCGAATTCAGGCCACGCTCGCGCATAAAGTCGTACTGGCCATGCATCAAGTTGTGACCGATTTCCAGATTATCGAGAATCTTCGACATACTCAGCGACGCAACCGCGGCGATCCACACCGGCGGAATGAATCCAAGGAAGAAAAGTCCACGGCCCGCAGCTTCGAATGCCCGCTGCGCGCGAATGACTTTGTAAATGTATTCCCGATCACGCTCACCCAGGTCAGCCAGCACCCGTTCGCGAATCGCGTCGAGCGATCGCCCGAACTCTTCCACCTGCTCGGCCGTCAGCCGAATCGGCTCCGCCTGCTGGGTTTCAGCATCCCGAACAAAAGAGGCATTCCGAATTAATGGGATTCTCTTGAGTGTGCGGACCGGTGCTGAGCCAGGCCGCCCGGCATCTTCCCCGAAGAAGCCGATAAGCGGTTGAGCCACCATACGCACGCCCTCCCACATGAACTGCATACTGCACAAGATCACCACTGATCTCGATAGAGATTACTGGAACCGCGTGCGTATAAGCATCGCGATATGAAGAACGTCACGTTATTCAAACAGATTGTCGCCATTTTGCTATCGCACGGAGATTACCCGTATACCTGTCGTGCCGCGCCGTTCACAGTTGTGTCGTGGGCCACGATCTGCGGACTCCTTGCGTCATACTGGCGTTCACGCCCATGTTCATGTGACGAGAAGATTGTGACTCATGCCTCGAACTCCCGGGATGCTCCGTGCCTCAGCCGCGGCGGCTGCACTCGCCATGTTCGCAAGCGCCTGCAGCAGCAGCTCCGCGCCCCCGGAGAGCCAACTCGACGAATACTTCCCCCCGCAAGAAGGGTCCCTCCAACTGCCTGACGCTGCGCCGCCAGGTGTCCCGCCACGCTGTGTACCGGGAGGGGGCCGGACAATCGAACCTGGCGTCCTCACGATCGCCACCGATGATCCCGCATATGAACCCTGGTTCACCGACAATGATCCCGCAAACGGCCAAGGCTTCGAAGGCGCGGTGGCGCGCGCGGTAGCTGAAGGACTGGGATACGCGCCGGACCTCACCACGTTTGTCCGTGTGGCCTTCAACGAAGCCCTGGAAGCAGGACCGAAAGAATTCGACTTCGCGATCAGCCAGTTCAGCATCCTCGGTCAGCGCCGAGAGAACGTCGACTTCTCCGCGCCGTACTATGCCGTTGCGCAAGCCGTGGTGACTCTCGAAGACAACGCCGCCGCCGATGCCGCTGCCCTCGCCGACCTCGAGGAGCTACAGCTTGGCGCGCACGAAGGGTCGACAGCACTCTATGCCGCCGCGCACAGTATCCACCCCCAGGACGAGCCACGCGTTTATCCGACCACGGAGGGCGCGATCGAAGCGCTGGAGAATGGCGAGATTGATGCGCTCATCGCCGATTTGCCCACTGCTGTACAGATCGCCGACGAACGCCTCGCCCCTGATGGCGTCGTCGTGGGGCGGTTCCCGGCACCGAACGAAGTCACCGAGTTCTTTGGACTTGTACTCGAAAAGGGCAGCTCATTCACCGAATGCGCGACGACCGCGCTCGAAAACCTGCACCACGAGGGAGTACTCGAAGACCTCGCTGATGAATGGCTGTCCGGTCAGGACGAAGTCCGCGTCCTGCGCTAGTGCAGGTACCGTGGGGCCATGGCTGACCGTCTGCGCGAAATCTACGACAGTGTGATCCGCCGCAATCCAGGCGAACCAGAGTTTCAGCAGGCTGTAGCGAGCCTGTTTGCTTCCCTCGCGGTCGTCGTCAAACGGCATCCCGAGTATGCGGAAAACGCCGTCATCGACAGAATGTGCGAGCCCGAACGGCAGATCATCTTCCGCGTGCCCTGGGTTGATGACGCCGGAAAGGTACACGTTAACCGCGGATATCGCGTGCAATACAGCAGTGTCTTAGGTCCATACAAGGGCGGGCTGCGTTTCCACCCCTCGGTCAACGTCGGGATCATCAAATTCCTGGGTTTCGAGCAGATCTTCAAGAATGCGCTCACTGGCTTACCTATCGGCGGCGCGAAGGGCGGAGCTGACTTCGACCCCAAAGGCAGAAGTGCCAACGAAATGATGCGGTTCTGTCAGTCCTTCATGACAGAACTGCAGCGTCATATCGGTGAGCACACTGACGTACCTGCCGGTGACATCGGTGTCGGCCAGCGCGAGATCGGCTTTTTGTTCGGCCAGTACATGCGTTTGCGCAACGCACACGAATCCGGCGTGATCACCGGCAAGGGAACCGCTTGGGGCGGCTCGCTGGTGCGCACAGAAGCGACTGGCTTCGGAGTGGCGTACTTTGTCGCGAACATGCTCGCCGAGGACAACGACTCGCTCGACGGCCAGCGCGTGACGGTGTCGGGTTCTGGAAACGTCGCAATCTACGCGATACAGAAGGTCCAGGAACAAGGTGGGACTGTCGTCGCATGCTCGGATTCGAGCGGATTCGTCGTCGACGAGAAGGGTATCGACCTCGACCTTCTCAAGGACATCAAGGAACGTCGACGCGGCAGGATCCACCTCTACGCCGACGAACGCGACTCGGCCCGGTTCATGAGCGGCGGCTCGATCTGGGACGTCCCGTGTGACGTGGCGCTACCGTGCGCCACCCAGAATGAACTCGACGAATCTGCTGCCAAATCGCTGATTCGGGGTGGGGTGCGAATCGTTGCCGAGGGCGCCAACATGCCGGTCACACCGAAGGGCGTCGCGGCCTTCAGAGATGCGGACGTCCGGTTCGGCCCAGGTAAAGCAGCTAATGCGGGCGGGGTCGCTACCTCAGCCCTCGAGATGCAGCAGAACGCTTCCCGTGATTCGTGGCATTTCGAATACACGGACCGGCGACTCGAGCAAATCATGTCCGACATCTTCGGACGCTGCCGCGATACCGCCGCAGAATATGGCACACCACACGACTACGTTCTCGGTGCGAATATCGCCGGCTTCACGAAGGTAGCCGATTCGATGTGCGCGCTCGGCGTGGTGTAGCCGAACCAGCCGAACCGACAACGGCCCGGCCAGGCGATGCCTGTCCGGGCCGATTGATCGCGCTGTTACTTACGCGGCTGGGTCTTTCTCGACGTCCGCTGCACGCTCGATGATGACGCCTGCTGGCTCGTCCATCTTCACGAGCGCATCAGGAACCGCAAGCTTGAAGATCTTGCCCCACACTGAGCCGATCTGCTTATAGAACGGGCCCTTGTTGTACGGGAGGCCGTACTTCGTGGCGATCCGCTCCACCTCAGGAGCCATCTCCGGGTAGCGGAACGCCGGAATGTCCGGGAACAGATGGTGCTCGATCTGGTGCGACAGGTTGCCCGACATGATGTGGAACAACTTCCCACCGGTGATGTTCGCGGAACCCAGCATCTGACGCAGGTACCACTCAGCGCGGGTTTCGTTCGCGGTCTCTTCCTTGGTGAACACCTGGACACCGGTTGGGAAGTGACCACAGAAGATGATGCTGTAGGCCCACACGTTGCGGATCAGGTTGGCAGCGAAGTTGCCGGCCAGAGTGGTCGGGAACAGCGGCCCGGTCAGCGCTGGGAAGATCACGTAGTCCTTCAGCGCCTGGGGGCCTGCCTTGCGCACCCAGCCCTTGGCGAGTTCCTTGACCTCGTTCATGTCGCGCTTGCCCTGCACGACCTCTTCAGCGTGCATGTCATGGAGCATGACACCCCACTCAAAGGCCATCATCAGCGCGAACGCGTACAGCGGGTTACCCAGGTAGTACGGGTGCCACTTCTGGTCCTTGTCCATCCGCAGGATGCCGTAACCGATGTCGCGGTCCATATCGAGGATGTTGGTGAACGTGTGGTGCATGTAGTTGTGTGAGTGGCGCCACTGATCGGCGGGGCACACGTTGTCCCACTCGAAGACGCGGGAGTTGAGGCCCTTCTCCTTCATCCAGTCATACTGGCCGTGCATGACGTTGTGGCCGATCTCCATGTTGTCGAGAATCTTCGCGAGACCAAGGGAGGTCACGGCCAGCGGCCAAGCAGGCAGCACGTACATGAGGCCGCGACCTGCGACTTCGAGTGCACGCTGCGCCTTGATGATCTTGTAGATGTAGTCGCGGTCCTTGTCGCCCAGATCCGCGACAATACGGGCACGAAGTTCCTCGAGTTCGCGGCCGAACTCTTCGACCTGCTCGTGGGTGAGGTGGACGGGCTCCTTGCCGTTCGAGCTGCCGCCCAGTGCTTTCGAAGCCTTCGCAATAGGGGCGGTGGCCACCTTGGTCACGCGTCGACGAAGTTCCTTACCGGGCAGGGACGGGAGGGTGGGCGCGGACACTGGGAGTGTCAATACAGCCATGAGATGTCTCCTTAGGATGCTTCCGTTGGCGGCATCCATCCCCTGTTTTTGCTATGGGGATACCGTCACGGGTAGTGAACTGGGACTTTTGGACTTAGTTGATTAGATGTCGATCTCGACGTCACCCACAGCGCGGGAAACGCAAAGCTGGATCGGCTCGTCAGGCAGATCGTTGATCTCGCCTGTCAGGAGGCTCTTGGTGCAACCCGTTTTCTTGACCGCTGTGCAGGTGAAGCAGATACCCATACGGCAGCCGTACTCAGGTGTCAGACCTGCGTCCTCAGCCTCCTCGAGCAACGACGAGCCGGAGTTCTCCCGATCGACACTGCTCCCACTGAATCGGATTGTTCCGGTAGCTTCTTCGGTGTCGTCCACAACTGCTGGAGCGGTCTGGAACTCCTCCGTGTGCAGGCGTGCACTCAGGCCCAGATCGTCGTAGAACTCGCGGATCGCCTTCATCATCGGCGGCGGACCGCAAAGGAAGGTCTGCGCCTCGCCGAACCACGGCGCTGCGGTGTTGACGTGCTCGGATCCGAAGAAACCTTCAAGGTCACCGCCACCGCCTGGAGCGGTCGAGGCAATCAGGAGCGTCACGTTCGGGTGTTTCGCTGCGATTTCCCGCAGTACGTCAGCGTGCGGTACATCATCAACCGTGTCGCAGTAGTGGAGGAAGGTGATATCTCCGGTGTATCCCTCGTCGACCAGCGTGCGGAGCATCGAGAGTACCGGAGTAATTCCACTGCCACCGCTGAGCAGCAGCAGCTTGTCCGGGCGTTCCTGCGGGAGATGGAATATGCCTGCAGCCTGCGAAAGCTCGACGACCAGGCCGGGCTTTGCCTCATCACGCAGGTACCGGGATACAAAGCCGTCAGGATGCGCCTTGATCGTGAGCTCGATCCTGCCGTCCCTGCTGTGCGCTGAGTTCGCCGGTGAGAAACAGCGGGTGTGGCGTACACCGTTGATCACAACACCGATCTGGACGAACTGACCGGCTTCAAAGCCCTTCCACTGACGCGTGGGCTCGAGTTCGAGCGTGACCGTATCCTTGGTGTAACGCTCAACCCGGGTCACCTTCGCCCGCAAATCGCGGACGGTGATCATGGGGTTGACGAGTTCGAGGTAGCGGTCGACAGCGTGCGGCGTTGCAAGCTTCTCCACTAGGCTTACCAGCGAGAACCGGGCCTTGAGAGCGGAAACTCGAGCGACCTTCTGGACCTTCTTGGCGGTCTTGGCACTCGCGAACCGAGGCGGGTTAGGTGCGGTCGGCAGCGTCCGCGGCGAGATCGATGTCGTCATCGTTGTCTCCTCATCGTGTGTGCTGAACCTCCGGCACGGCCCTCTCAGACCGACGCTCGAACTTTCAGTGAACGTGTGTACACCAAAGAGTGTGCCGACTCCTCAACCCTCATGTCAACAACCCCTTTCGTGATCCGCATGACAGTGTGTGCGCGTTCACCGTCCCGTCTCCGCCTAAACTGATTGACGTGACAGGGCCCGGTAGCAGATCTGAGCGCAAGGAACGTACGCGCCAGGCACTCCTTGACGGGACGCTCGAACTGCTTGATGACCGCAGCTTCGTCAGCGTTTCCCTGCGCGAGGTAACTCGCGCAGTTGGGATTGTGCCTACGGCGTTCTACCGGCATTTCGACTCCATGGAGCACCTCGGCGTCAATCTCGTGGAGATGAGTACGCGCGCGCTTCGCCAGATCCTCCGTGAGGCACGCCGCAACCCCAACCCGACGATTCGGGACTTTCTCTCCATCATCGCCCGCGAGGTACGTGAGCATGAGCGGGAATTCCGCTTTATTACACAGGAACGTTATGGAGGCGTCGCCGAAATCAGGCGCGCGATAGCCACCGAACTACGTCTGTTCTCGCGAGAATTAGCGGCTGAACTGGCGCGAGTCCCCGCTATGCGCGAATGGGACTACGACGACATCGAATGGGTTGCAGACCTAGTCGTCACCGCAATCATCGCCATCGTCGACGACTTGCTGCGCGCAGACCCGCGCAACCCGGCTGACGAGCGTGCCGCAATCAGCCGGGGCACGAACCAGCTTCGCGTGATCGCACTGGGCGTTTCGCAGTGGAAGCTGAAAAGTTGATTCTCTAGCGGAAGATTCGCCAGAGAACGACGAAGACGAAAAGGACACCCACACCAACGACCGCGATGCGAACTTCCGGTTCCTCCGACTTGGCGATGGCCTTCTCTTTTGCGTTATCGAGCACCCGACGCGGATTCGCACGAACCGTCAGTTCGTCCAGCGTGCTCGCAAGTTGCTCCCGGGCACGCTCGATATCGCGTTCAATGCTTTCAGTGTCCCTCGACACGTGTCCTCCATCGTCGGCGAAACTATGTTCGTTCCTACCGTAGTAGAGAGATCGCGCACGGTGCCGCAGCAACCCCGAAAACGCCAAGTTATCCACAAGCAGTCTGGTTTGCGCGGGTTATCCACAGCTGTGTCCCACGCGACACGAAGGTCCCCTACGCTTGCGACTGTGACAGAAAACAACCGTCTCAGCCCTGGCGACAATGCGCCTGTGTTCACTCTCCCCAACGCCGACGGCAATCCGGTGTCGCTCGCGGACTACGAAGGCCGGAAGGTCATCGTGTACTTCTACCCTGCCGCTGGCACCCCTGGGTGCACGAAGCAGGCATGCGACTTCCGGGACAACCTCAGCGATCTAAACGGAGCCGGTCTCACCGTCCTCGGCATCTCGCCGGACAAGCCGGAGAAACTCGCGAAGTTTCGTGATGCAGAAGACATTTCATTTCCGCTGCTCTCTGACCCCGAAAAGTCCGTGCTCGCGGAATGGGGCGCCTTCGGCGAGAAAAAACTGTATGGCAAAACTGTCCAGGGCGTCATCCGGTCCACATTTCTCGTCGACGAAAACGGGAAAATCGAGGTGGCCCAGTACAACGTCAAAGCCACCGGACACGTCGCCAAACTCCGGCGAGACCTGGCCGTATGACCGTGCGATCCAGGGCCAAGGCCGACTGACCTGGATAACCATCCCGCCACTCACGCGTTATCCACAAGACGCGGGTTATCCACAATTCGGTAATCAATGTGGATAGGTGGTCTCAGACTCGGGTGTCATGGAAACGTGACACCCGATCAGCATCTCACCAGGAAGTCAGCTCACGCCCGTGGAATCACCGATGAAGAGCTGACCGCTCGGTGCCGCAGCGGACAACTCACGAGACTCCACCGCGGTCTCTACGTTCCAGCTTCAGCGCATGACTCTATGAGCCCAGCTGCACGGCACATGGTTGCCGCGCGTCAGGTTCTCTCCGATGCCCGTGCAGGCGCTGCGCTCAGCCACAGCTCCGCGGCCCTGCTGCACGGGCTTCCGGTCTGGGGTGTTCCACTCGATCGAGTCCACTTGACCGCCGATGCAGCTAGCGGCGGGAAAGTCAGCAAGCATCGAGCGCTGCATACTTCCCCTTTGCCGCCTGAACACCTGACGTGCGTGGACGGGCACCTCGCTACAACGATCGCCCGCACCGTGGTCGACATCGCGAGGACAGCTGGTTTTGAAGCCGCCGTTGTAGTCGGAGACGCAGCCCTGCGCCGCGGAACATCGCGGGACGAGTTGCGCTCCGTCCTCGCGTCGATGCGCAGGTGGAAGGGACTGCCAGTGGCCCGCAAGGTGGTCGACTTTCTCGACGGACGCAGTGAAAGTGTGGGCGAATCGCGCAGCCGGGTGGCCCTGGATCAGTTTCCGTTGCCGCCCATCGAGGTGCAGTACCCCGTCCGCGATGAGAACGGATTTCTTGTCGCGCGGGCCGACTTTGCGGTTCCTTCGCTTCGCGTCCTCGGCGAGTTCGACGGGCGAATCAAATACGGGCGTGCACTTAATCCCGGTCAGCCGCCTGAAGAGGTGCTGTGGAGGGAAAAGCAGCGGGAGGACAAGGCTCGCGATCTCGACTGGCAATTCGCCCGGTGGATCTGGCGTGAACTGAGCACGCCAGAGTTCATTTACGCGAAAATTCTCCGCGCGGCGGAACGCGCTGGCCGCAGGCTCTAGTCCGCACACCCTCTCCCCGGCCATACAGCCGCTCTCCCGGCCACACACCGACTGCAAGGGGTCCTGGTCGGTACTCGCGGTGTGTGGTGCAGGGAGGCCGCTAAGAAAGCCCGCCGAAGGGCGCTGGTTCTGCCCGGTTCGGGCAAAAACTGGCGGGTACGGATATCCTTCGGGCGTGGAGTCGTCGACAGAGAGCCGCCCGAGGGGTTCAGTGAGTTCCCCCGCAGCCGATGCCGATGATGTGAAACCGGACGAATCGGACGACATTATCAGGAGCACTGAAGGATTGTCATTCCCCGCGCCCCCCGGCACCCCGGAGGAGTTGCTGCCTCGACGCCGCCCCGCGCAGGAGCGAAGCCGACGGAAGTTCGAGGCAATCCTGAGTGCGTCGCGCGAGCTGCTGGTCGAAGAGGGGTTCGAATCATTCACCTGCGAGGAAGTGGCACATCGGGCCGGTGTGCCGATCGGCACGCTTTACCAGTTTTTCGCCAACAAGTATGTGATCGTCTGCGAACTCGACCGCCACGATCTTGTGGGTGTGCAGCGCGAGCTCGCAGCCTTCCAGAGCATGGTCCCGACAATGCAGTGGCCGGTCATTCTGAACAGGTTCCTCGACCACCTCGCGGACCTATGGCTGAACGACCCCTCTAGGCGCGCTGTGTGGCTCGCTGTGCAATCAACACCAGCAACAAGGGCCACTGCTGCGATCTACGAACGTGCGCTCGCTCAGCAGGTCTCAGAGCTTATCCAGCCCCTCTTCCCCTCCGCGGACACGGCTTTCCGGCAGAAAATCGCTGAGGTGCTGGTTCATATCGCGTATTCGATGTTCAATTTCGCGGTGCGCGACGGGCAGAACCACCCGGAGGCAGTGGGCGAACTCAAAAGCCTGCTCAGCGCCTATCTCTTACAGACTGAGCGGGACCTTCGCCGCAAGCGCAAATAGTAAAAGCCCCGAGTGCTGGATGCGGCACTCGGGGCTTCATTTTTTGGTTATGGATCTTCGATGATGACGAAGGCTCCTGCCATGTCCCCGTCGTGGGTGAGGGAGACATGAATGGTGGCGTCGCCGATGTACCCGGCGATGTCACCTTTCACCGCGAGGCTCGGCCGGCCCCAGTTGTCGGTGCGCACTTCGATATCGCTGAAGCGAACATCCGACATCACTGGTGGCCGGGCGAACCGGGACCCTGACCAGGCTTTGATCAGGGCCTCTTTCGCGGCCCACCGTGCGGCGTAGTGGCGTGCTGGATCGTCGGCGACGCTCGAGCAGTATCGCCGCTCGCCCACGGTGAAGTTCTGCAGCATCGTGGTGCCTGGGTGTGTGAGCTGCTCTGCGAACTCACTCACACACACCAGGTCAATCCCGATACCTCGTACGGCCATTCCGGTCACTGCACGCCGATTACCGGGATGGGGCTACCGGGTACGTGCCGGACTCGCTCAGGCGGGCCTCCGGGTCGAGGAGCAGCGCGGCCTCGGACTCGCGGACCTGAGACTCGAACCGGCGGTTCTCAGGGCGCTCGTACAGTGCCGGTCCACCCACCATGGCGGCCGCGATGCGGCGGCGGCCGTCAGCGACGCGCTTGCCTGCCCGGGCCAGATAGTCAGCGGCCCGCTCTTCACCCAGTGCCTGGAGGAACGCCTCCTGGTGAACGATCGCGACGAACGCGGATACGTGCCCGAACCCGAGGCTGGTCACCAGACCGACCTTGAGCGGCAGTTTGTCACCCAGTTTCAGTGCCTCGCGCACCCACACAAGGTGGGGATGCTCAGCGAGAACCTCGTCGACGCAGTCGAGGCTGCGGTTCGGCGGAACCACACCCTGGGCGAGGACCTGGCAGAGACCGATCATCTGGAATGCTGCCGCACCGCCCTTCGAGTGGCCGGTGAGGGACTTCTGGGAGACCACGAACAGTGGTGCTCCGTCCGACCGTCCGAGAGCGCTGGCGACGCGCTCGTGCAGTTCGGACTCGTTCGGGTCGTTCGCGCCGGTTGACGTGTCGTGCTTGGAGATCACCGAGATGTCGTCCGCGGTGACGCCGAGCTTGCCGAGTTCGCGAGCGAGCTTGGAAGCCTGGCCGCCGCGGCCAGCACCGAGCGCACCGATACCGGGTGCCGGGATGGACGTATGCGCACCGTCACCGAAGGTGCCGGTCCAGCCGACCACACCGAGCACAGGCAGGCCCAGCTCGAACGCTAGGTCACCGCGCGCCAGCAGGATGGTGCCGCCACCGTTCGCCTCGACGAATCCGCCGCGACGACGATCGTTGGCGCGGGAGAAGCGCCGCGGATCGATGCCCTTGTCCAGCATCGCCTGGGTGTGGGCGGTGGCGTTCATGTCACCGAAGCCGGTGATGCCTTCGACTCCGAGGTCATCGAAGCCACCGGCGACCACGAACTGCGCCCGTCCGAGCTTGATCTTGTCGAAGCCCTCCGAGACCGACACTGCTGCGGTCGCGCAGGCCGCCACTGGGTGGAGCATGTCGCCGTAGCTGCCGACGTAGGACTGGACGACGTGAGCCGCGATGACGTTCGGCAGGGCTTCCTGCAGGATGTCGTTCGGCCGGTTCTCGCCGAGGATCGCGTCGATGTAGAGCGAACGCATCGACTTCATGCCGCCGATGCCGACGCCCTGCGTGTTGGCGACCTCTGCCGGGTGGACCCAGCGGAGCAGCTCGGATGGCGTGAATCCGGAGCTGAGGAACGCGTCCACAGTGGTGACCAGGTTCCACAGTGCGACCCGGTCGATGGACTCGGCGAGCTCAGCTGGGATGCCCCAACGGGTTGCGTCGAAGTTCAGCGGGATCTGGGCGCCGACGGTGCGGGTCATCTCGACACGCCGCGGGACGCGGATCTCGGTGCCAGCCTTGCGGGTGACCTGCCATTCACCGGACTCCAGCGATTCGATGACCGTGGAGTCTGGTGCTGAGGAGACGAATGCACGCGCTTCTGCCTCGCCGCTGACCGTGAAGCTCAGGTCCTTGTCGAGGAAGACGGAGCTGAGCAGCGGCTGGGTGCCGTCCTGCAGTGCCCCATCGTTCTCGTACGGCCGGATGCCGCACTGCTCGACGACGCGGTCGTGGTAGAGCTCCCAGATGTCCTCTTCAGCGACCTCGTCACCGGATTCGGCGTCGTACCACGCTGGCTTCGGATCGTTGTGCCAGGTGATGAGACCCGTGGTCCAGGCGAGTTCCAGGACACCGGCCGCCGAGAGTTCCTCGGAGACCTCCATCTCGAAGCGGGTACGCGCCGATCCGTACGGTCCGAGTTCCCCGGCGCCGACGATGACGACCATGTCGGCGGGGTCCGCCGCGACCTTGCTCCAGCCGAGGCGGCGCACCGGGTCAGCTGCAGGTGCCGGTGGCAGTGCGCCGACGAGGTTGCCGGACTCATCCGCGGTCTCTTCCTCTGCCTCTTCCTCGGCTGCCGCCTGAGCCTTGCCGGCCAGCGCAGAGAGGTCGAGGTCAGCGGTGTCGAGGCCGCCGGTGAGGTTCAAGACAACTGGCTCGGACTCCGCATAGCTGCGGGCGTCCGCGGTGCAGCCCTTGAGCAGTTCCTGGGCCATGTCTGCGGTAGACCAGGTTTTGACGCCCGCAGCCTCGACGAAGCGAACCAGCGGGTCGTTTCCGCCCATGAGGCCGGTGCCGCGTACCCAGCCGATCAGTGCGTGCGTGAAGGTGACGCGCTGCGCCCAGCTCGACTCGGACTTCCACTTGGCGATGATCGCGTCGAACGCGGCCTTAGACTCGCCGTAAGCACCGTCGCCACCGAAGATGCCGCGGTTCGGTGAACCTGGCAGCAGGACGTGCAGCCGGTTGTCGATGTCGTTGTCCTTGCCGATAGCCGACAGGCCGCCGATCATCTTCTCCACCGACCACAGCAGGACGCGCATCTGCAGTTCCGCCTTGGCACCTGCATCGGCGAGGTCACCGCTGACGCGTGGCGCCGCGAACGGAACCAGCATCGTCGGGGTGAGAGCCTTCTTCAGCACCTTGGTCTCCGGGCCCGCGCTGATCGCGTACTCGCTGCCGACCCAGTCGACGAGTGCGTCGACGTCGCTGAACGCTGCCATGTTGGCCGGTACGACCCACAGGGTGGCTCCAGCGCGCGCATTCGCCCGGTACAGCTCCTTGTAGAAGCCGACCCGCTCCGAGTTCAGGCGGGAGGTGGTTGCGATGACCGTGGCGCCGCCGTTCAGCAGGTCCCCGGCCACCGCCGCCGCGATGGAGCCTTCGCTCGCACCCGTGATGATCGCGACCTCTGAGGCCCACTTTCCGGCCGAGGTGTCCTCGGCTTCAGTTGCCAGACGCAAGTAGGTCTCGGCAAGACCGGGACGGCCAGCATCCTCGGCCTTCTGGGCCCACCAGCGCGCCTGGGTGGCGACGATCTGACCGCTGCCGGCGAACGTGCCAGCTGAGTCGGCGTTGTCCCCGAGCCAGAGCTTCGCGAGGTCTTCGCGAGCGCTCGCCCAGCGGTCGTCGAACACGACTGCCTTGCGAGCATCGAATCCTGGCGCGACCTGGCGTGCCCAGTCGCTGCCGAGTTCCTGAGCGACCAGCTCAGCAAGCTCAGCGGAGGCGTCGTCGGAATCGGCAAGGGACTTCGGTGCCGAGAGGCCCAACTCTTCGAGAAGGTGGCGTGCGGTCGATGCGAGGACGCCGTCGGGACCGGTGATCGACTCGGTGAGAGCCGAGACAGTGGCCGAGTCGACCGTCCCGCCGCCGGCGCCGGCGGCGGAAGGCTTGCCCACCGTGACACCGTTGCGCGTGGCGACGGACTGCACCGCCGCGTCGATCAGGTCATCTGCGGTGCTGCCGCTGATGCTGCTGAGTTCACCACCGCGCGAGCTCGTGCCTTCGCGGGTTGCGAGCGCCAGCTCCGCGGTGACGTGCTTCACCCAGCCTGGGCCGAGTTCCCACACGTCGGTGACAACGTCGCCGATGTACGCGGGGCGCTTGCCCGTCGGGCCGAAGACCTTACGGAGCTGGTCACCGAACGCGTCGGTGAGCACCGGGCCGAACGGCTTGTAGGTGCGGGCGAGCTTGTTGACCGTCTGCGACAGGGTCGGGATGTCCGCTTCTGCGGCACCATCGATCGCGCCGAGCCCCAGTTCGGAACCGAGGTCGAGAAGCACCTGGTTGCGGCGTGAGGAGACACCGTCGCACAGCGCCTCGATGGTGTCAGCGGAACCGATCTGCTCCGGCCGCAGCTTCGTCAGCGAAGCAATGAGCGCGCGTGTGGCGTCTGCTGCGCTGAAGGGCAGGTCGTCGGGACGTGGACCGCCAGCAGGTGCGGCAGGTGCCGCCGGAGCGGGAGCCGCTTCCGGTGCTGGTGCGGCTGCCTCAGGAGCAGAATCAGCGGGCGCTTCCGCCAAGTCTTCCACGTCGTCGTCGAAGTCCTGGCTCTCATCCTGGCTCTTCACCGCGAGCGCGTCACGCTCGATGTTGAAGACCTCAGGCTTCGCGACAAATCCGGGCAGGCCCAGCGTGGACTTCGCGAGGTTCGCGAGGGTCGGTGCACTTCCGGTGCCGATCTCAACGAATCGCTCGACCGCGACGCCACCTTCGAGCTCATCGGTGAACAGCAGGTCTTGAGTCTCGATCCACCGCACGGGACTCGCGAACTGCCAGGCCAGCAGCTCGATAAGGATCTCGCGGCACAATGCGACAGGCTTGGCGGTCCAGTTGTCGAAGTCAGCGAGAACTGCCTTCATCGGGTCCGAGTCAACGAGGTCGGCGATTTCCTGGACGAAGTCCCGTCCGAGGTTGAACAGCCGTGGCACGAGGTTCGGGATGTAACGGCCAACGAGAATCTGCGGGTCGATGTCGTGCGGAACAAGTTCGCGCAGCTTCTCACGGAACTCTGGCACACCGCCGAGCAGAACTGAGGAGTGGAACGGTACGTCGATACCGGGGACCAGGATGAACGCCCGCTTACCGCCAAGAGCGGTGCGGCGTGCATCGATGTCGGACTCAAGCGCCTCGAGCCCCTTGACGGTACCGGCAATTGCGTACTGTGAGCCGCGCAGGTTGTAGTTGACGACCTGCAGGAACTCACCGGTTTCCTCGGCAATGCCGTTGATGTACGCGGTGACGTCCGAATCCGCGATGCCTGCCTGCGACGGCCGGATCGCGCCGAGACGGTAATCGCTGCGTCCCTTGGCGTCACGCGGAACTAGCGTGTGCATCGCGGAGCCGCGGCGGAACACGAGTTCCAGAACAGCTTCGAGCGGGAGAACCTCAGCGACCGCGGCGAGTGCGTTGTACTCACCGACGGAGTGGCCGCAGTAGTACGCACCTTCGATGAAGGCGCCGGATTCCTTCAGTTCAGCGATCTGCGCGAGACCGAGGGTGGCCATCGCGACCTGCGTGAACTGGGTCAGGAAGAGCACGCCATCCGGGTGGTAGTGCTTCACGCCGCGCGCTTTGACCTCGGTCGGGTTGTCCCGCACGATCGCGTGGATCGAGAAGCCGAGAACCTCACGGGTGTGTGCGTCGGCGCGCTCCCACACTGCGCGAGCCGCCTTGGATCGGCTCATCGCGTCGAGACCCATGCCCTTGTGCTGGATGCCCTGGCCCGGGAAGGCGTAGACGACCCGCGGCGGCGCCATACGAGCGGTGCCGATCATGACGGGAGTGTCGCCGACCTTGCAGGTCACCTCAACGATCTCGCGGCCGGAATCGATGCTGATGCGCTCAACCCGGACGTCGATGGTGTCGCCGGGCAGCACCGGGGAGAGAAAACGCGTGGTCCATGCCTCGATGGCAGGGAACTTGCGCTCATCGCTGCTGATGTCACGCCCCGAGAGGACATGCTGGGCGGCCGCCGAGAGCCACATGCCGTGCACAATCGGGCCGGGCAGACCAGCAAGTGCTGCGGCGCCGTCGCTGGTGTGGATCGGGTTGTGATCGCCTGAGATGCGGGCGAATGCGCGCATTGCGGTCGGAGCCTTGAAGCTGACCTTGCGGATCAGCTTGCGTGGCGTGCTTTCCGCGCTCTTGCTGGCGACCGACACCGGATCGGTGAGCGATGCGCTGCCGGTGCGGTTGCGAATCGCGAAACGCTCGGTGAGCGTAGCGATCACGTCACCGGCGGTGCGGATTTCAACCTCGACCTCGATGACGCGGCCTACTTCGGCGTCAACGACGCGGCCGAGCTTCGCACGCACGTTCAGCGTGACAGCTTCCGTTGGCAGGCTGCTGAGCAGCGATGCGTTGTGATCGAGGTGGACCAGGTCGAGCAGGCCCTCGACGCACGGGGATCCATCGGCAGCCTCAGCAGCGCCGATAGCAGCGAACACCGCTGGCCAGCAAGTACCGACGAGAACGTCCGGAACCGTGCCTGGCATCATGTCGGATCCGATGCCGGTAGCTGTGACGGCAGCATGGTCGGCGACCAATTCTGGCTGGTAGGTCGTGGCGAATTCGGCAACTCCGTCAACAACCGCTGGCAGGTCACCGCCGCCTGCGGCGATCTCGAGCAGGGCGCTCATCGCGGCGCTCGTGTCCTCAGCGGTGACGATCGGCGCACCACCTGTGGCGCACGACTCGGGAGCGGTGAGTCGCAGCGACACCTTTCCGCCCAGGACTGGGCACTCGAGGTGGGCGACGTTCTGCCCGCTGGCACGCAGGACAGCGCCCGTGGCGGCGTGCCGAGCAAGATCGTTCGAGACGATCTTCCAGCTTGACGGCGGACCGATGCGGAACACTGGGTTCTTGGTGAGGCGGGTTCCCCAAATGGCGTCCGGCGCCGCGAGGAGAATCCCGAGAGCGCCATCAGCGTCTGCGCGGCGGCGGCTCGCCACCTGAACGGGCTCAGCGCCGACGGCCTTAACCGTCTCATCCTCGAAACGCTTGAGAATGTCAGCTACTGGCTCGTCCGCCTTGGTGATACCTGCGACGGACACGGTGCCGGGGATGACACACACCTGATCGGCGCTGTAGCGCGGATCGTGGGCCTGCCACAGCGAGTCGGACCGCCACCAGCGGCGCACTTCGGCGTCTACGACGGGGACGAAGTTGACTGGCTTGCCGGGTGTGCGGCAGAGCGACATGAAGAACGGAACGTCGCCGGGGTGCAGCACGGTGGTTGCGGCCTCCGGGTAGGCGACCGTCAGCTCAGCGATGGCGGCGTGTGGCCGCTCGAGGTGCACACGATCGGAGAACAGCGAGGTGATACGTCCGCGGTCCGCGGGGTTCAGCCGTGCCTCAGCGCGGCGGACCATCGATGCGAATCGCTCACGCCAGGTCTCGTCAATCCAAACCGATTTGACGGTGTCGTCAGCATCCGAGAAGTCGCCTCCGATATCGAAGACGTGCTCAGCTGCGCCCACGGTCAGCTCGACGTAGCGCTCAAGCCATTCCTTGTAGGTCATTTCTGCGACATCACCGAAGTATGGCTTCGCTGTGCCGTTCAGCGCGTTGATGATTTCGTCGCGGCGGCGCTTGACCTCGGCTGCGTCCCCCGCAACCTCGTCCAGCAGACGGCCGGTCTTCGAAGCGGTGTTGTCGACCTCGTGAATGTCTGCGCCGAGCTGGCTGCGCCCGGAGGACATGCCGTTCTCCGCACCGCCGGCAGGAATCCAGTCTGGCGTGCCCTGCGTCTCGACGAGCAGCTTCTTGACCTCTGGCGAGGTGGTGGCTTCGAGTGCTGCCATCGCTGCCGTGCCGATGAGGATCGAGTCGACGGGCATGGCAGGGAAACCGTGTGCAACAGACCAGCGTCCGGTCAGGTAGTCGGCAGCACGCTCGGGGGTTCCGATGCCGCCGCCGGCGGCGATAACGACGTTCGGGCGAGAACGCAGTTCGGCGTAGGTCTCCAGGAGGAGATCATCGAGATCTTCCCAGGAGTGGTGGCCGCCGGCCTTGCCGCCCTCGATCTGGACGATGACGGTCTGGTGCGGTACCTCAGCTGCGATCCGGATGACGGAGCGGATCTGGGTGACGGTGCCCGGCTTGAACGCGATGTAGGACAGGCCAGCGTTGTTCAGGTCCTCGATGATCGACAGCGCGTCGTCGAGTTCAGGAATGCCCGCGGTGATGGTCACGCCGTCAAATGGGGCGCCAGCGACGCGCGCCTTCTGCAGCAGACGCTTACCGCCCACGTGCAGCTTCCAGAGGTACGGGTCGAGGAACATCGCGTTGAGCTGGACGGACCGGCCCGGATTGAGTATTTTCTTCAGATCCTCGACACGGTTGTTGAAGATCGACTCGGTGACCTGGCCGCCGCCTGCGAGCTCTGACCAGTAGCCAGCGTTCGCTGCTGCTGCGACAATCTTCGCGTCTACGGTGGTGGGGGTCATACCGGCGAGCACGATCGGTGAGCGACCGGTGAGCCGTGAGAAGCGGGTTTCCGCAACCTTGGTGCCGTCAGGAAGCTGAACGACGCGCGGCGCGAACCGGGTCCACGGGCTTGGAGCCTCGGGGGCCGCACCTGGGGTGAAGAGGTTACGGTGGCCGCCGCGCGTTCCAGCTGGAACGACCGCAATGCCCAGGCCACGCACGGATGATGCGGTGAGGCGGGCGAAAACGTCGCCTGGACCCACATCGAGGAGCCATTTCGCATCGGTATCGGCGAGGCGCTCAACTTCCGCAACCCAGTCGACGGGATCGACGAGTGCGCTTGTCGCGAGACTGCGGGTGAGATCGGTGTCAATACCGCATTCTTCAGCCCACTCCACGGCGAGCTCGACGGCTGCGGACATAGAGGGGTGGTGGAACGCTACCTCTGCGGCGATCGGGTCGAAGACGGGGGCGAAGATTTCGCCGCCACGCGTGCGCTCGGCGCGCTCTTCCTTTTCCTTTGCAGCGATCTCGGCGCAGCGCAGACGGATACGCTCGATCTGCTCGGGGCGGCCGGAGATGACGACGCGGCGACGGCCGTTGCGGATAGCAACAACGGGTGCGAGGTCTGGGTGCATCCCACTTGTGGCCTCGGCGACAATGTCGGCGATGCGCTGCGGGTCTGCCTTGGAAACCGAAACCATAGCCGAGTGTGAGCCGATGGAACGCAGCCCGCGGCGGCGGCCGGTCAGAGACGCGGCTGCACCCATCAGCTGGGCGATCGCGAGGAGCTCCGCGTTGCGGGTGCCGCCCTGTCGCAGAACCTCAACGCCCAGCACACCCTGCGAGTGGCCCGCAGCTGCAGCGGGCGCGACCTCTACGGTGTCAAGGCCTTCAAGTTCGAGCAGCCGCAGTGCCGCAAGCTGCGCGAGAAAGACGCCGGGAAGGGAAATCGCCGCTGTCTGAGTGTCAACTCCGGTCTCGGGCTCCTCGGCCCACTGAAGTGGCGCGAACTCGGAGCGCACGATCTGAAGTTCCGCTTCGACCGGCGCGAGCATCGCGTTCGCCTCAGAGACGAGATCGGTGAGTTCGGTGGCAAAGCCGCCGTCATGGATAAGTTCACGGATCGCGGGAAGCCACTCGGCGCCCTGTCCTCCGAATGCGATTGTGTACGAAGTGCCACTGCGGAATTGGGCTGCTAGCGCAAGAGTGTTATTAGCTGCTTGTGAACTGCGGGATGAAAAGGTCGGATGATCGCTCAGGGTCACTGTTCGCTCCTGTGTTGTAGACGTGCCTGGATGGACCCGGGTGAGGATCACTACCCAGGCGGGGTGTTAGGGGTTCAGGAGGCGACGTGACGTCACACGCTCGACACTGCGGTGGGCGAGTTGCGTCCGTTCACGCGCTGAACCCAGAGTGGCATAGATTCGTGAGGATTTCCTCATGTTCTGGCCGGGCGATTTTTTCTACTTGCGAGTAGCTTTTCGCGCGATCATGAGGATTCCCTCAAGTTTCGTTGTTTTGGCCGTTCAGAACGGGTTTTTGGCTCGATTTGACATCAGAGCGGCCCGTGTCAACGTTATCAAATCGTTACATTTACTGTAATCCAGGCCACAAACTCCATCTCGCATCGAGAGAAACCGCAGTTCAAGGGCACTTTTTTCGCCCTACTGGCAAATGGCAACCCGAAGACGTAATCTTTAGCCCGTCAACCTGTGGCCTGTCGCCAGTCCGCAGGTGCGCGCGAGTGGCGGAATTGGCAGACGCGCTGGATTTAGGTTCCAGTGTCTTAGGACGTGGGGGTTCAAGTCCCCCCTCGCGCACAAGTAGAAACAGAGGTTGCCGTCCAGTCGGCAACGGCCGGGCGCGTAGAAGACCGCAGGCGGTTACGTCATTATTCTCTATCGGCCCACCCGGCCAAGGACTCCAGCCGGCCTCAATGTCCCGAGGAGCTCAGCATTCTCAAGGAGTACCTACTTGCCGACATCTTCCGAGTCGGTTCAAATAGGCGCACTTTGGTGCCCATCATGTAACGCTATTCGAGGCAGAGGTTCCTAACTCGGCTGTCGGGATTTCCTCGGGTACTTCGGATCTCCTCACGATACCCCGCATTTCCTCAGGAAGTTCCGTATTTGTCAGGATGGTGGTGAGACACCGTCTGACGGGTAGGGCGGGGATTGGATCCCCGTGACGAGTGATGTTGAGATCGGCCGGTCCCCGACTGGAAAGCGGATGTTTCCGCTGGCCTTCCGGGTAAATTTTGTGCGGCGCTGGCAGGACTGCACCGAGCGTGGTGCGAAGGCCCGGCTGCTGCGCGAGTTCAGCCTGGATGAGGCAACTGTTCGCCCCTGGCTGCAGGCATATGATCGGGGGCAATACACCACCGCGATGGTGGCTGCCTCAGAGAAGTCAAGGAACCGTGTGAGTAATCGTGATCGGGCCGAGTTAGCGCGGTTACGCAGCGAGAATGAGGCCCTGAAGAAGAAGGTCGCCCAGGCTGAAGCCGTTCAGGAAATCCTGGGAAAAGCCTACGAGCTCTTGCATGGGATCAACGAGAGCTCCAGCGAGCAGCACGAACAGATCCCGCCAGCGCTGATGAGCGCGGACGAGTACGCACGGTGGCTGCAGCGCAAGAACCTGTCCTGACCGGCGTGCTCCTCGCTCTTATCGCGGCCGGGATGAGCGTGCTCGCCGCATGCACGCTCATTGGTGTTGCGCGGTCGTCGTTTTACCGCATCACCCGTGGCTATCAGCATTATCGGCCGGTCACCGATCCAACACCGCAAGCCCGGCGGGAGCAGCCCGCGGCGCTGAGTCACACCGAGCGTGACACGATCATTGACCTGCTCGGCTGCGAGGAGTACATGGATTTGTCGGTGCTGCAGGCGTACTGGCGGGCCTTCGATGCGAAGAACATCGGCTGTTCGCTGAGCACGTTCTACCGCGTTGCCCGCAGCGAGAAGCTCACCGGGGACCGACGCCGGATCCGCCGAGGCGCCAGCAGCAAACGGGTAAAACCCGTCGTGCCAGCGGCCGCGCCGAATGAGCTGTGGACCTGGGACACCACCGAACTGCGCGGGCCGCGTAATCAGGACCGCTACCGGCTCGGACTGATCGTGGACGTGTACTCCCGCTACCCGGTGGGCTGGTACATCGGCTACAGCGAGAACGCCGCGGACGCGAAAAACATGTTCACCGCCGCGCTCACCGCGCACGGCGCGCCCGCGATCGTGCACTCCGATAACGGCGCCGCCATGCGCGCCAGCGAGCTGACCAGCCTGCTCGAAAATATCCCCCACCGCGCCACCATGTCGTACTCACGGCCCCGGGTCAGCGACGATAACCCGTTCTCCGAATCAATGTTCAAAACCCTGAAATACGACCTGAACTGCCCGGACCATTTCGACAGCATCGAACACGCCCGCGAATGGACCGGGCAGTACCTGCACACCTACGCCCACCAGCACCGCCACAGCGGCCTGAACTGGCACACCCCCGCCAGCGTCTACCACAGCACCGCCCACCACGTGCAGCACCAGCGGCAACAACACCTCGACCAGTACTACGCCGCCCACCCCAAACGATTCCGGCAACCCCCACAAGCACCCCGGCTCCCCGAAGCCACCGGAATCAACATCAAACCACCCCACCTGTCTCAGACAGGTTGACAGCTACCGAGTTTCTTGCGGAAATGTGCAGTATCCCGAGGCATTGCACGTCGGTGACGTTACCGAGGAGCTTTTTGCTTGGCTGAGCGTTGTCACGCCGTTCCTGTTCGCTGAGGGGCGTACGCATTCGCTGCGGCGGGCAGTTCGTCATCGGGTGGTGCTTGCGGTCGTGCTGGACGCCGTGCTCGTCAACAGTCCGTGTGCGCGCTCACATCACTTCTGCAGGTACCTTTAATACGTGGCCGCACCAAGCAGATCGCCGAGGCTAGCGCTGATCATCTTTGTGATCGTCGGCGCTGTTGCATGCCTCGCCCTCGGCTGGTGGCAACTGCAGCGCTATGAATCCGCTGCAGGGTCTGCGCAAAACCTCGGTTATGCGCTGCAATGGCCCCTCTTCGCCGGATTCCTCGTGTACGCCTACTTCCGGTTCGTGCGGCTCGAGAAGGAAGAGGAGAAAGGCGAACCAGTACCAGGCCCTCCTCGTGAGGTGCCCGAGGGCGTCCTGCCTCCGCGCCCAGCGCCTGCGGGGCACGCACACGAAGATCCTGAGATCACCGCGTATAACGCTTATCTTGCAGAACTCTCTCAACATGACCGCGATAGGAGTACTTCGTGACATCTGAGCGTGCCGCGAGCGCGTCGAGCACGGTGGCCGCGTCCGGAACGAGCGGGCTGCTTTCGGCCCGGGTCAGTTCGGCGCTCACGCGATACCGCGTTCTTGCCATCACCACCGGCATCTGGCTACTCGTCCTCACCGTCGAGATGATCATGAAGTACCCGATGAATATGGATCTCCCCGAGTGGGCACGCATTATCCCCATAGTTCACGGCTGGGTGTACTTCGTCTACCTGATCATGGCGACAGATCTCGCAGTAAAAGCGAGGTGGCGGCCTTTCCCGACGATCGGTGTACTGCTCGCGGGCACGGTGCCCTTCCTCTCCTTCTATGTCGAGCACCGCGTGACGCAGAAGGTCAGAGCTGGGCAGCGTTTGTGAATCGCCCGTCGGGACTTTGACATGGGTGCCCTCCCGGGATATGTAGATTGCATGACAAACCGTCCCCTGGTTCGGATTTCCGGAATCGCTGCGGCCGCCATCATTCTTGGTGGATGCGCTGCCGACAACGGGGACACGCCTAATGGCGCCCCCCCTGCTCCGCCTACGACAGTGGCGGTTTCAGTACCTCCGGCGGTGGCAACAACTACGGAGGCTGCCGATCCAGAAGAGCCGGAACCCGCCTACTCGATCGCCGACTACCTTGCGGATAACGGCATCGGCCGGACTCCTCTTGCTGCCGGAACTGAGACTGGACCGGCGGTCGCGTTCGACCTGCCAAGCGGCTGGGAACTCGCAGCGCCCGGAATGTTCCCACAGTCATACGTCGCTGCGGTCGGCACTCAGTGGGAGTCTGAGCATGACCCCGGACCACTGCCCGCGGCCGTCCTGACGGTGCTTCGCCTCGATCGCGTCGTCGACGCCGAGGACTTACTGGAACATGCTGGCGGAGCTGTCGCCAATCTTCCCGGCTTCGAAATCGCTGTGGACGACCCTGACTCGGAGGTCAGCGGGTTGCGCTCGTACGCTCTTTCGGGTGAATACCTCGATGATGAGGCGGGGTACATAGCGATCGTCGAGCGTACCGTTATCGCGGAGGACGACGACGCCTCATACGTCATCCAGCTGCGCGTGACGGCACGATCGCACGACGCCGAGTCGGTGACGGACTCGGTGCAGGAGATAGACGGAAGTCTCACCGTCACCCCGCGCACCGAGGAGTAAAGTACTTAGCTGCTCGCCCAATGCGCCAGTGTCGGCACCAGCTTGCGCAATGCCTGCCCACGGTGCGAGACAGCGTCCTTCTCATCGGCTGTCATCTGCGCCGCAGTGCGGGGCGTTCCACCCTCTTCGACAGCGAGCGCTTCATTCGGGATGAAGACGGGGTCGTATCCGAAACCCCCTTCGCCATGCGCCTGGGTGGCGATCCTTCCCTTCCACGTTCCCCGCACCACGGTTTCCACCCCGCCGGGAACAACGAGCGCACATGCGGACACGAACGCCCCGGAGCGTCGCCCTTCAGGCACGTCCCGAAGCTGACCGAGCAAGAGACGGTTGTTCGCGTCGTCGTCGCCGTGCTCGCCCGCCCAGCGTGCAGAGAGAACTCCAGGCATGCCATGCAGCGCGGCCACTTCCAGCCCCGAGTCGTCGGCCACGCACGCGAGACCAGTTGCCTGCGCACCGTCTCTGGCTTTCGCGAGGGCGTTCTGCTCGAAGGTCTCGCCTGTTTCAGGAGATTCCGTGTACGGTTCAACGTCTCCGAGCCCTACGAGTGTGATGCCGGCGATGCCCGCAACATCGAGAATTCGGCGCAGCTCAGCAAGCTTCTTTTTGTTGCGGCTCGCGACAAGCAGAGTCTTGCTCATTTGGATCCGAACGACTTCCTCTTCGGAGCGGTGGGATCTGGCTTCGGGAGTTCACCCGGGTACGGTGCCGCCAGCGCTTCGTTCTGCACGACGAACAGCTGTTCACAGCCCTCGAGTGCCAGGTCGATCAGTTTGTCGAGCGTCGACCGCGGGAATGTGGCGCCCTCACCGGTCCCCTGGACTTCGACGAGGGTGCCCACGTCAGTTGCAACAACATTGAGGTCCACCTCAGCGCGCGAATCCTCCTCGTACGGAAGATCGAGCCGGACGCGCCCATCGACAACTCCGACACTCACAGCCGCGATAGCGCAGGAAAGAGGTTTGGGATCCACCAGCGCGTCTGCCGCGCCGAGGTAGGTCATCGCATCGTGAAGCGCGACGTATGCCCCAGTGATAGCCGCAGTGCGTGTTCCACCATCAGCCTGGATAACATCACAGTCGACCGTGACAGTGCGACTGCCGATAGCGCCGAGGTCAATGCACGCACGCAGTGACCGGCCTACCAGTCGACTGATCTCCTGGGTTCGGCCACCGAGTTTGCCCCGGACCGATTCGCGGCCACTCCGAGTGTGGGTTGCCGACGGCAGCATCGCATACTCAGCGGTCAGCCAGCCTTGCCCGGAACCCTCTCGCCATCGCGGCACACCCTCGTCAATTGACGCGGTACACAAGACTCTCGTCTGCCCGAATTCCACGAGCACGGACCCAGCCGGGTAGTTTGTGAAGCCCCGGGTAATCCGAACGGGACGGAGTTCGTTGTCTTCTCTGCCATCATCACGTCTCGTCACACAACGAGCCTAACTGTTCACTCCGACAACCCGTCGGGGACGCCCTCACAACGTGCGCGATTCCCTGTCAGCCCAAGTCGGCTGGGGCCACCTGGACTACCTGGAACTGGTCATCTGGCTGTACCACATGCACGGGTCCGTCGAACTCAGCCTGGGCTTCCTTGAATATCGCTTCTCGGGAAGTCCACGGTGGGATGTGGGTCAGCAACAGTTGCCCAACACCGGCTTCACGTGCGATCTGACCAGCCTCTGTGCCTGATAGGTGGACTCCCACCGGACGGTCCGGGGAATGGGTCCACGATGCTTCGCATAGGAACACATCCGCATCCTTCGCGAGATCGAAGACCGCGTCACACATGCCGGTGTCACCGCTCGAGGCAAACACAGCGCCATCACCGTCTGTGAACCGGAAACCGTAGGACTCGGGCGGATGGAAGACGCGCCGGGGCAGTACTGTTACATCTCCGAAGGTGACGGCATGTCCGTCTTTCCAGACGTGCACGTCGAGAACGTCCGAGATGTCGTCGATGTGCCCTCCCACTTCCGACGACGCGGCGCCGATACGCATGGCGGTGTCGGTAGGTCCGTAGGCGAGTGCTTTTCCTTCAGGCGGGTTCGGGTGATAGCGCCGCCAGACGAGAAGACCTGGAATGTCGAGGCAGTGATCAGCATGCAGATGCGATAGCAGAAGCGTCGCGTCACCAGGGTCGAGGTACCGCTGGAGCGCACCAAGGACGCCACCACCGAAATCAAGCACCAGCGGCGGGGAGTTCTCTGCACTGATCAGATATCCCGACGCTGGCGAATCCGGACCGGTGACGCTTCCGGAACAGCCCAGGACGGTTACACGCATACGCTAATGCTGCCACGTCCCGTCAATTCACATTCAACTTCTCCCCCAAATCCCTGAAATGTGCGAGATTTACACCTGACCGTGATGGAACCTGCGTCTAACCCGAATCCTTTTGTGACATATCGCCTTTGCAAATGGGAGCCAAGTAAGCGGCGTCACACGTGCCCAACAACGGGAACCGAAGGTCCAAGGAAACGCGCGGCGAGTTTCCGGAACAACTCCGGCTCGCCCGTTGCCAGGAACTCCCGATTCGCGACGCGGTCCGTGTGCTCGTGCAGTAAATCCCGTTCGGTTAGTACACGGACGACATCCTTAGCCGTCTCCTCAGCGCTCGAAACGAGTGTGACGTCCTCACCCATTGCCAGCTGAATGACACCCGAAAGCAACGGATAGTGGGTGCAGCCGAGGATGACGGTGTCGACCCCGGCGCGCTGCAGTGGATCAAGATAACCCTGCGCAAGCTGCATGACCTGCCTGCCGCTGGTGATTCCACGTTCAACGAAGTCGACAAAATGCGGACATGCCGCGGAGACGACATCAACGTCGCGGGCTGCTGCGAAACTGTCCTCGTATGCCCGGGAAGCGATCGTCGCCTGCGTGCCAATTACTCCGATTCGCCCGTTCCGTGTCGCTTTAACCGCGCGCCGTACCGCAGGCAGGATTACTTCGACAACTGGGACCGGATACCGTTCGCGAGCGTCCCTCAAATAGGCGGCTGAAGCCGTATTGCAGGCGATAACGAGCACTTTAGCGCCCCGATGAACAAGATCATCTCCGATTGCGAGGGCATGTGCCCGAACTTCCGGAATGGTGAGCGGCCCATAGGGCCCGTTGGCGGTATCACCGACGTAGATCACATCTTCGTCGGGCAATTGATCAATAATTGCGCGGGCAACCGTAAGACCGCCTACCCCGGAATCGAAAATTCCGATAGGAGCGTTCGCATCCGGTTCACGGAACTTAGGCCGGCCCGATGAGTCGACCGCGATTGATTCAGTCACTGAAACATCCCACCGTGGGGAGGCAACTGTTGTCGCGAGGCACGCCGTCTCGCTCGCGCATCACCGGACAAGACCCACGCGGCTACCACCCCGGCGAGTGCGCCGAAAAGATGGCCCTGCCACGAGACACCCTGCTGTCCGGGCAGAACACCCCAGAGGAGCGTGCCGTAGAAGAACAGAACAACCCCGCCAATGAGCAACTGCACCCCACTGCGCGTGAAAATTCCTTGCGTCACGAGGAAGGCAAGCCATCCGAATACGATGATCGAAGCCCCAATGTGCACGGTGTTTTCGCCGCCGGTCAGCCATGTTCCCATGCCGCCGATCACCCAGATGATCGCAGTCGCCATCACGGCACGCGTCAGCGACGACAGAAAAACAAGAAAGCCGAGGACAAGCAGCGGCACCGAATTCGCCATCAGGTGTGCCCAGTCCGCGTGGATCAGCGGCGCAAACAACACGCCGCTCAGTCCGTCGGTCGTGCGAGGCGCAATCCCCGAAAGCGCAAAGGGATGAGCAGTCATCACGTCGAGCAACTCAATCAAGTAGAGAATGCCAACGAACGAGACCGTGGCGACGATACCTTGCTGCCATCGCGGGCCAGGCCCCTTGCGCTCAGGCCGCCCAGCTGGGCCCGCACCGCCAGGACCTCCTCCTAGCGGCGGCGGACCGAATCCACCCGGTCCGCCGTACCCTCCTGAGCCGAAAGTCATCTCGCCTCCTCTCGCATGCGACCGCGTGCATCGTCGCGTCGTGCCGGGGTGCTATCGCTGCTCACTTGGCGTGGAACAGGTCACGGTATCCCGGAATTCCCGCGACCGGCGCTGCATCGAGGACGGCGTGAACAATCGCCCGTTCAACGCAATCGGCCGCTGCCGCGCACAGGGCGTCAAGCACACCTGTCTCTGCCGGTATACCGTCTGGGGGCGCCGGTGTCACGCTGGAGTCCAGTTCCGGAGCGGCCGCACGGCCCTTACCAGTGGAGAGCGCGAAAATGGTGTCGCCGTCTAGCGGCGAATGCGCGGGCCGGATTGCCCTCGTCAGGCCGGTTTGTCCCGCAATGGAAAGTCGCTTGCAGCCCGCTTTATCCAGCGGCACGTCAGTCGCGACAACCCCGATTGTTGTGTTGACCACTGTCCCCTTTGCTGCGAGCGCCGCCGCGGCCGCGATTTGCTCTTCCGAAGGCTGTGGCAAATCGAATTCGTCCCCAATTTCGCTTTCCGCACCCCAAGGGAGACCGGTCTTCGGTGAGTACACCGAGCCGACCGGGTTCACCACTAGAAGGGCGCCGATGGTCGCTCCCGCCGCCGGGCCAGCACCCAGCACTACACTCGCTGTTCCGACACCGCCCTTGATCGCACCAGCCCGGGCAGCCGTGCCCGCGCCCGCCGACCCAGTGGCGAAATGCCGACTGGCCGCATCGGCAGCGGAATAGCCGGATTCCGCATCCGGCCGATTCCCCCAAGCTCCGACAGGAAGGTCGAAGATCACCGCGCCAGCCACGATGGGAACAACGAGCCCCTCCCCGCCAATCGCGAGGCCATGGCCGCGCTCCTCAAGCCACCGCATGACACCCCCGGCCGCCGCAAGACCGTAGGCACTGCCGCCCGAAAGCAGCACACCGTGCACATGCTGCACGGTGTTCTCTGGCCGTAGCAGGTCAGTTTCCCGCGTCCCAGGCCCGCCGCCACGAACATCAGCGCTCGCGACCGCTCCTTCAGGCGCCAGGACAACCGTGCAGCCCGTCGCCCAGCCCGAGCCGAGCGATGCGTCAGAATCTAGCCGACTCCAGTGGCCCACCAGCAACCCGGGCACGTCGGTGAGGGCGTTTCTCGCCCCCGTCCTCCGGTCAGTACCCGCAGCTGCGGCCATAGGCTCGCTCCTCAGTCTCCCATTACCGCTGTGACCAGGGAGTCCTGCATCCACGTGAGCCAGTGATAGACGCCCAGTTGGGGCGCACGTGGATCGTTAGGGTCGATTTCCTCTGGGGTTTCGTCCGAAATTTCGAGCATTGTTCCGAGCGCAAGCCGGGCATCGTTGACGGCCGTTACCCACGCGTCAGCCTGTTCTGGACTGAGTGAGACCTTCCCGCCTTCTGGTGGCAGTGTCTCGAGCAGGACGGAGGCGACGCCACGCTTGGCTTCGATGATTTGTGGCTCGTTAAGGCTCCGTAACGCGCTGTTGAGGCCCGCCATCTCATCAGATTTCTCTTCAACGCCCTCCGCGTCCGCCCGGTGGAAGTCCGGCAGCAGACGCCCCAAGACCGAGTTTTCGGGAGGGCTGGCACTTCCTGTCCGCATGCCCGTTAGCTCCTCGAGCTCGTCGTGCGGCGAAACATTCTCACGCTCGTCGAGCATCGTGACAACGGACTGCACCACAGAGCGCAGCACCTTGGCCTCGTGCGCATCGATCTGCGAGCGAAACCTCGGTCCACCTAAGGTGTTCTTCCTGCTCCAGGCATGCACCGGCTAATCGCGCCCTTCCCCAAATCGGCAACTTTGCACGGGAACCTTGTAGGGGCGCGAGCGCAGAGCCGTCACCCGGCCAATCACGATTCGTGCTGCATCGTCGCCCACAGGCCCGCAGCATGCAGTTTACGGACGTCGATCTCGACCTTCTCGCGCGTCCCGGACGAAACGACAGCCTTACCATCGTTATGAACCTTCAGCATCAGCTCAGTCGCCTTCTGGCGGCTGTATCCGAAAATCTTCTGAAGAACGTACGTTACGTACTGCATGAGATTGACCGGGTCATCCCACACGATCGTCACCCAGGGGCGCTGACTGGCCTCATCCTCGTCGGCGACAGACAGACCACCCGGCGTCACTCCAGGCGAAGTCTGGGGGTCGGTTTCCATCGGAACAGGCATACAACCAGGGTACGACCTACAGCTCGAGTCACACTTAGCGCTCCGCGAAACTCGCCCAAATCCACCAATCAGCCATTCGACAACCCACCGCACAGACGATCATGGCCGTACCGTTGTCGTTGTGACTGCTCAATCCACGGCGCTGCTGACGGATCAGTATGAATACACGATGCTCGCGGCAGCACTCAAAGACGGCACCGCCCAGCGCCGGTGCACTTTCGAAGTGTTCGCGAGAAAACTGCCCTACGGTCGCCGGTACGGCATCGTCGCAGGTACCGCGAGGGCGCTCGATGCAATAGCACGGTTCCGGTTTACCGACGATGACTTGCGCTCGCTGAGCCGCTTCCTGGACAAAGAGACGCTGCGCTGGCTTGAGGAGTTCCGCTTCCGGGGCGACGTCACCGGGTATCGCGAAGGCGAAATGTACTTCCCTGGGTCGCCAGTCTTATCTGTTACGGGGACCTTCGCTGAGTGCGTGATCCTCGAGACCGTGGTGCTGTCTATTCTCAACCACGACACGGCGATCGCGTCGACAGCTACGCGCATGGTCACCGCCGCAGATGGCCGTGGACTGATGGAAATGGGTTCGCGTCGTACTCACGAAAGCGCAGCGGTCGCGTCAGCACGTGCCGCGTACCTCGCCGGCTTCACCGCGACGTCGAATCTCGAAGCGGCCCGCCAGTACGGGGTGCCCAGCGCTGGCACGAGCGCCCACGCTTTCACACTCCTGCACACAGGAGCAGACGGCCCCGACGAGGCAGCTGCGTTCCGGTCGCAAATAGCCGCGCTGGGAACGGCAACCACACTCCTCGTCGACACCTACGACATCACTGAAGGCGTCCGCACCGCGGTCGATGTCGCGGGACCTGATCTCGGCGCAGTCCGGATCGATTCCGGCGATCTTGGCGTGCTCGCACGCCAGGTGCGTCAGCAACTCGACGACCTCGGAGCATCTCGAACCAAGATCGTCGTGTCGGGGGATCTCGATGAATACTCGATCGCCGCTCTCCGCTCTGAACCCGTCGACAGCTACGGAGTGGGCACGTCGCTCGTCACTGGCTCGGGCGCTCCCACCGCGGGCATGGTCTACAAGCTCACCGAAGTCGACGGCCGCCCGGTCGCGAAGAGGAGTTCCAGCAAAGAAACGCGGGGCGGATCGAAAAGAGCCGTCCGATTCGCACGGGACACGGGAACCGTCGTCGAAGAGGTGATCTGCCTCGCCGCCGCCGAACCCCCACCTGTGCCGATGAGTCTTACGGCGCGGGAGGTGACGGTCAGTCTGCTCCGAGGTGGCGAACCGGACGCTGAAGCGCCCACACTGGAGGAAGGACGGCAGCTTGTGGCAACGGGCCTGAAAAGCCTTCCCTGGGAAGGTTTGGTCCTGTCACACGGGGAACCAGCCATTCCCACACGCTTCGCCACCGAATAGGTGACCGCGCGCCCGCATTGAGGAGGCTAAGGAATGACTCGCGAAACGAAGAAGGCACTCATCGTCGTCGACGTCCAGAATGACTTCTGTGAGGGTGGCTCACTCGCCGTGGCTGGTGGAGCGGCGATCGCGGGCGAGATCTCGTCCCTCGTCACCGACACACTCGAGACGGAAGTCGGCTATGACACCATCGTCGCCACCCGCGACTATCACATCGACCCCGGCGACCACTTCTCCGACAACCCGGATTTCGTCGACACCTGGCCGGTGCACTGCAAAGTCGGCACCGAGGGCGCAGAGTTTCACCCTGATCTTGACCTGCAGCATGTCGAAGCAGTCTTCTCGAAGGGCGCCTACACGGCCGCCTACTCGGGCTTCGAAGGTGCGACAGCTGACGGCAAGCCGTTAGCCGACTGGCTGCGTCAGCACGGTGTGGAAACTGTCGACATCGTCGGCATCGCGACAGATCACTGCGTGCGAGCCACCGCGCTCGACGCCGCACGCGAAGGGTTCGCCACACGTGTCCTTCTCGACTACACCGTCGGGGTCAGCGCGGAAACAATCGATCGTGCCCTGACCGAACTCCGCGACAACGGTGTGACCACAGCCGGGTCCGTTGGTGGCTCGCTGAAGTAGTCTCGTCTCGTGACTTCTCCGCCCGTCGCTGCAGGCACACCCGCCGTGCTGCGCACACAATCGCTGCTCCGGCGCGCGGTCGAAGCGCTGGGCGGAAAGGAACGGTCCGGACAGCTCACGATGACGTCCGCGGTCGCCCACGCCATCGACACTGGTGAGCACCTCGCCGTCCAGGCTGGCACGGGGACGGGCAAGTCGCTCGCATACCTCGTTCCCGGGATAGCCCATGCGGTGCAAAGCGGTAGCACAGTTGTGGTGTCCACGGCGACTATCGCGCTTCAGAAGCAGCTGATCGACCGGGATCTGCCCCGTCTCGCCGAAGCGCTCAAACCGGCGCTGGGCCGCGCACCTGAATTCGCGATACTCAAGGGCCGCAACAACTACCTGTGCCTGAACAAACTCCACAACACACCGGACGATCCCGACGACGGCGGCGGTGACGGTCTTTTCGACCCCTTTGCGGCCTCCCGGCTCGGGCGGGACGTCCGGCGTTTGCACGAATGGGCAGAAGAAACAGAGTCCGGCGATCGTGAGGAAGTCATCCCTGGTGTCACCGACCAGGCCTGGCGACAGATCAGCGTGACCTCCCGCGAATGTCTCGGTGTTAGTCGTTGCCCAATCGGCGAACAGTGTTTCGCTGAACGGGCCCGCGTCACCGCCTCGCATGCTGACGTCGTCGTCACCAATCATGCGCTTCTCGCGATCGGGGCCCTTTCCGAAGCCAGCATCCTCCCCGACCATGATGTCGTCATCATTGACGAGGCACACGAACTCGTTGACCGCGTGACTGGTGCCGCTACCGCTGAACTCACGTCCGCGTCCGTGATCGCGGCGGCCCGCAAGTGTGTGCGGCTCATCGAGGACGCTGAGTCGGACGCGCTGCACGCAGTCGCGGACGACCTTGACGGGCTCCTTGAAAACGCGCCGGAAGGACTGTGGGAAACGCTATCCCCCACAGCAGCACTCGTCTTGTCAGGTCTGCGCGACGCCGCATGGACCGCGCGAACGGCGATCGGCCCGATCCGGCAGGGCATGGCGGCCGCAGAGCCGGAGGCGGCCGCCGCACGCACCAGTGCGTTAGCGCTGCTCGATGAGTTACATGACACCGCTGTGCGCGTGCTCGAAGCGTACGGGGAGCCCGATCCGGCGCGACGTCGCGACGTGGTGTGGCTGAACCGGGACGACCGGCGCGGCGATGTGTTGCGCGTCGCTCCGCTCTCGGTCGCGGGTTTGCTGCGATCCCGGTTGTTCGCGGAAGCGACCGTCATCCTCACCTCGGCGACTCTCGCGATCGGCGGAACGTTCGACGCGCTGGCACGCAACTGGGGCCTCCCGACGCAGTCCAGTTCCAGTGAGCCGGGGCCCGACCCTGCGCTCGCGTCGGGCAAGGAAACACCGTCCGACGCGTCCGCGCTGCGGTGGACCAGTCTGGATGCGGGTTCTCCCTTCGACCATCCCCGCGCGGGCATCCTCTACACTGCCCGCCACCTTCCCCCGCCCGGCCGGGATGGACTCGCGCCCGCATGCCTCGACGAAATCGCGGCGCTCGTCGACGCGGTAGGCGGCCGGACGCTGGGCTTGTTTTCCTCCATGCGCGCCGCACGCGCGGCCGCTGACGCTCTCCAGGACCGGATCAGCACCCCCATCCTGTGTCAGGGCGACAACTCGACCGGCCAACTTGTGCGACAGTTCAGCGCAGACGAAGCGACCTCACTGTTCGGCACGCTTTCGCTGTGGCAGGGCGTCGATGTGCCTGGGCCATCACTATCCCTGGTGATCGTGGACCGCATCCCTTTCCCGCGGCCGGACGATCCGTTGTTGCGCGCCCGTCAGCGCGCTGTCGAGGCCAGAGGGGGTAACGGCTTCATGACGGTCGCGGCCTCCCATGCTGCGCTCCTGCTCGCGCAGGGAGCGGGACGACTTCTGAGGAGCGTCGACGATATCGGTGTCGTCGCTATCCTCGACCCCAGGCTCGCCACGGCTCGCTATGGCAACTACCTCCGTGCGTCACTGCCGCCGTTCTGGCAGACAACTGACCGCGACGTCGCCCTCGGTGCACTTCAGCGCATTCGCGCACGTCGTGAGCTCTGACGTCACCAGCAAGCGATTACGGTAGGCGAGCCAGGAGCGATCTCTGTGAAGCCCGCGTCGCGGACGACGACACCCCCAGCGGCAAGCAGTTGCGGCCATTGTCCGGGGTCGGCTTCGCGTACCGTGCAGGCGTAATCGTTGCTCGCCCAGATCTCCGCACGCGCGGTACTCAGCGCCGCGGCCAGCAGCATCGAAGCGTGCCCCACTTGCGCGGCTTCCTTGCCCACGGTCATGCCGAGGGACGAGTTCACCCACAACACCGGCAAATCGTCCTGGTCCGCGCCGGGAGTGTCGTTCTCAAGATCGGTGCCCGATATCTGTAAACGCTTCAGGCGCGAATCGAGGGCACCCACTGGGCCCGGGACGAAGGCTCGCGCCTGAGCTCCGTTCACGGTGCTGGTCACCCCGTCGAGTTCCTGAACTGCCTCCCACTGCGCACCCCGTGCGCGCCGCGCGACCTTACGGATCCGCGAGGACATCCAGGCCGTGACGGGCTCTTCCCACGCGCCGCCTTCGCTCACACGCTCATCAAGACACACAGCGACCGAGGCCGCGGCGGCTGCGGCGAGCAAGCCGCTGCGAGCTGGTGGCTCTCGCTTCGGAATGTGCAGAACAATCTGCATGGCCAGCACCGCGGCGGGGTCCTCCGGGTCTGCACGTGCGCCCATGCGCGCCAGCGGGCTGCAAAGCGCGGCGAGGCGTGCGTGTCGCGCCGCGAAGCCCTCATCGATAACTGGGTCCATCGTGTTCACAAGATGGGGACGCGCCGCATAAGACCTTCGGCCGCATCGGCGTGCTCGACTTCGTCCCGCGTGATCCCGAGAATGAACAGGATCGCGTCAAGATACGGGTGAGTGAGCGAGGCATCCGCGACTTCCTGCAGCGCCGGTTTCGCGTTGAAAGCGATACCCAGCCCGGCTGCCTGGATCATGTCGATATCGTTTGCCCCGTCGCCAACGGCGACGGTCTGCTCGATCGGAACTCCTCGCTGATCGGCGAATGTTTGCAGCGCTACAGCCTTCGCGGCCCGATCCACGACATGTCCGAGCACGCGCCCGGTGAGCTTTCCGTCCACAATCTCGAGCGTGTTCGCCTCGATGAAATCCAGTTCAAGTTCGTCTGCGAGGGACTGGATGACCTGGCGGAAACCGCCTGAGACCACCCCGCACCGAAATCCGAGTCGCCTCAGGGTCCGGATTGTCGTCCGTGCACCCGGCGTCAACTCAAGCTTCGACGCAACCTCATCGATGACTGCGGCATCGAGACCGTTCAGCGCTGCTACCCGCTGGTGCAGCGATTCGGTGAAATCGATCTCACCGCGCATTGCTGCCTCGGTCACCTGCCGGACCTCCGCCTCTCGGCCGGCGTGGGCGGCGAGCATCTCGATGACTTCACCTTGTATCAGGGTCGAGTCCACGTCGAAGACAATCAGGCGCTTCGCGCGCCGGGCGAGACCGCCGCGCTCGACAGCGATGTCGACGCCTTCGGAAACCGAGAGTTCGGCGAGCCCCTGGCGCAGGTTGAGGTCGTCATCGTGGGTGCCGTGCGGTGTGCTCACCTGGAGTTCGAGGCCCGTTACGGGATAGTCAGCAACGCCGCGGATCGTGTCGATGTTGACGCCCTGCCGGGCTAGCTCGCGGGCAATGACTTTGAATGTTCGAGCGGTTACCGGCCTGCCCAGGACGACGATAGCGTGGGTGGATAAGGAGCGCCCGCCAACGGGGTCCGCCCCGATCTCCACATCGACGTTGAATCCGATGGAGGCCATCGCCTGCTCGACTTCGTCCTGGAGGGCCTCCGCGTCATGCGGAGTTGTGAGCAGGACACCGAGCGTGAGGCGTCCGCGAATCACCACTTGCTCGACGTCAAGCAGGTTCGTTTCGTGCCGCGAAAGCGCACCGAACAGGACGGAAGTAACACCAGGCTTGTCCCGTCCCGTCACCGTGATCAGAACCGTGGTTTCCGGTGTGCTCACCGCGCTCCCCTTTCGGCGTCCAAATTCTAGAAGAGATTATCCGCTGCTCACTGAAACGGCCCTGCCAGCGGGTGCAGGCAGGGCCGTTGCGGTCGGGTTGAGGCTACTTCTCGTCCTCAGGCGTCGCCACCGGTCGGTATGGCGGCGGAGCGTGGCGGTCAGCTTCGACAAGTTCATTGGACTTGTGGCCGTGGCCGGGTCCTACATGGGCTTCGTCACGCATCCGCTCGATCATGTGCGGGTAGTGCAGTTCGAACGCGGGACGCTCGGACCGGATGCGGGGAAGCTCGTAGAAGTTGTGCCGCGGCGGCGGGCAGCTGGTCGCCCATTCCAGGGAGTTGCCGTAGCCCCACGGGTCATCCACCGACACAACCTCGCCGAAGCGAATGCTCCTGAAGACGTTCCAGATGAACGGGATCGTCGAGGCTCCGAGGATGAAGGCACCAATCGTAGAGATTGTGTTCAGGGTGGTGAAGCCATCGCCCGGTAGGTAGTCCGCGTAGCGCCGCGGCATGCCTTCGTTACCAACCCAGTGCTGGACGAGGAAGGTGGTGTGGAAGCCAATGAAGGTTGTCCAGAAGTGCCACTTGCCGAGGCGCTCGTCGAGCATGCGGCCCGTCATCTTCGGGAACCAGAAGTAGATTCCGGCGAAGGTCGCGAACACGATGGTGCCGAAGAGCACGTAGTGGAAGTGCGCGACGACGAAGTACGAGTCCGTGACGTGGAAGTCGAGCGGCGGGCTCGCGAGGAGAACGCCGGAGAGACCACCGAAGAGGAACGTCACGAGGAAGCCGAGACTGAAGATCATCGGCGTCTCGAACGTCAGATGACCCTTCCACATCGTGCCGATCCAGTTGAAGAACTTCACACCGGTAGGCACCGCGATGAGGAATGTCATGAAGCTGAAGAACGGCAGCAGTACCGCACCCGTTGCGTACATGTGGTGCGCCCAGACAGCGATGGACAGCGCCGCAATCGCGAGGGTTGCGTAGACCAGACCGGTGTAGCCGAAGATCGGTTTGCGGGAGAACACCGGGAAGATCTCAGACACGATGCCGAAGAACGGCAGCGCGATGATATAGACCTCCGGGTGACCGAAGAACCAGAACAAGTGTTGCCAGAGCAGCACTCCACCGTTCGCCGGATCGTAGATATTCGCTCCTAGCTGGCGATCAGCGAAGAGCCCGAGCAGTGCAGCCGTAAGCAGCGGGAACGCGAGAAGGACCAGCACGCTGGTGACCAGGATGTTCCACGTGAAGATCGGCATCCGGAACATCGTCATACCCGGGCAGCGGAGGCACACGACCGTCGTGATCATGTTGACCGCGCCAAGGATGGTGCCCAGACCACCGACAGCCAGACCCATGATCCACAGGTCACCGCCTGGGCCAGGTGAGTGGATCGCAGTCGACAGCGGGGTGTACGCAGTCCAGCCGAAGTCAGCCGCGCCGCCAGGCGTGACGAAACCGCTCACGGCGATCAGCGCGCCGAGGAGGTACAGCCAGTAGCTGAATGCGTTCAAACGCGGGAACGCGACGTCCGGCGAGCCGATCTGCAGCGGGAGGATCACGTTCGCGAAGCCGAACACAATCGGCGTTGCGTAGAGCAGCAGCATAACGGTGCCGTGCATGGTGAAAAGCTGGTTGAACTGCTCGTTCGAAAGGAACTGCAGCCCCGGCACAGCAAGCTCGGCACGCATAAGCAGCGCCATGACGCCGCCGACCAAGAAGAAGAAGAATGATGTAGTCAGGTACATCATCCCGATCAGCTTGTGATCGGTTGTCGTCATCATGTCATAGATCAGGGAACCCTTCGGCTTATGCCTGGGCGGGTACGGCCGATCCAGATCCGGCTTGGGCGCTACGGCGGTCACTGATCCTCCTGACTGCGCGCCTGCGCCCACAACGAGTGAGCGCAGACTGTTTGCTGTCGCTGAGGCAAATCCTAAACCCTCGCCGTGAGTGCGTGTGCACCGGTCCTACGGTTTGTCGTAACTGAGCGATAAACAGTGCCGAAAGCCACGCGGTTCGTTTACCATGACCTGCGGTTTTGCCTCGCGATCGGACATCGCCCACGAGGACGGATCTCGCCGCGATCCAGTCGCTGGCGTCCTCACTCATGCTCGGTCACGATCCGGCGTGCCGTGGAAGGATCGCAACTTCGAAACCAAGGTGAGGCTTCCCAAAGTGTTCCACGATCTGGTAGATAGGTTTGCCACACCTAATCATCCATTCGAGATCGGGATCCACGTGACCTCTCACCTGCTTTCACGCAGCCGCTCCTGCCGCGCTGCCATCGGCGCGCTCGCGGCGACAGCGCTACTCGCCGGATGCGGCACCTCGCCTGAATCCGCGCCCACAGGCCAGTCGTCTGACGGGCCGTTCCCCCGCACGGTTGAGCACTACATGGGCGAAACGGAAATATCCGCGGAACCTCTTCGCATTGCCGGCCTCGACTCCAGCTACGCCGACGCTGTGCTGCTGCTCGAATCTGAACTCGTCGCGTACACCGACTACCGACAGCCCGGGCTGCCCGATTACCTTGGCGACGACCGAGAGAAATTCGGGACTACCGCCGAATCAATCGGCGATCTCAGCTCCCCGAGCGTCGAGAAACTGGCCGCGCTCGACCCTGACCTCATCGTCTCCGCGGCCGTCCGTCACGAGGACCTTTACGACCAGTTTTCCGCAATCGCTCCTACCGTGTTCTCACAGACAACGGGGCCTACGTGGAAGGAAAATATCCGGCTTCTTGCCGAAGCGCTCGGCAAGGAGGACGTCGCGGACGAGAAAATCCGTGAATACGAAGAGCGAGCACGCAGGATCGGCGAAGCGATCAACGAGAAACATGGCGCTCCCGTGGTTTCGATCGTCCGCTTCGCCGGTGAGCCCACCGCGCGCCTCTACCGGAGCACCTCGTTCAGCGGCATCGTGCTCGAGGATGCTGGGCTTGCGCGCCCTGCCTCACAGCTCGAAGACCCTGACGATCCCACAAACATCATGAACTCAATCAGCCCCGAGAACCTGCACCTCGCCGAAGCTGACGTGATCATCGTCTCGACCTGGAATCCTGGGACCGATTCAGAAGCCGACGAAGTGCGCGAAGCGGCTGCACAGTTCATCAACAACCCGCTCTGGGAAACTCTCAACGGCCGGAAGGTCGATGTGCGTGACGATATCTGGATGACGCCCGTGAGCATTCAGGGTGCGCACGCAATCCTCGATAACCTCGCAGAGATGTTCGACGTCGACCCGCAGAACCCCTAGCAGCGAGGGGTCCGTCACAGCACGGGCCCCTCAGGCCGGCCTGAGGTAGCGGAGGTATCGATACCGGTGGCCGTTCTTCGAGGTATGCCAGCCCTCAGCCGGATCGGCCGATTCGAGCGTCCATGAATCGTCAAGTTCAGGGGCGAACGCGTCACCAGGCACGTCGATATCGACTTCGGTGACGACAGCCAGGCTCGCGTACGGCAACGCTTCCGCGTAAATTTGCGAGCCGCCCATCACCCAGGCTTTGCGGTTTGCTTCCTCGAAAGCCTCCGGCAGCGAATGCGCCACGATGGCGCCCTCAGCTGCCCAGTTCGGCTGTCTCGTGACGACGATGTTGTCGCGGCCCGGGAGCGGGCGGAACTTGGGCTTGAGCGAGTCCCAGGTGGCCCGCCCCATGATCACGGGACAGCCCTGGGTGGTTTCCCGGAAATGGGCCATGTCCTCCGGGATATGCCACGGTATCGCTCCCTGGTTGCCGATAACCCGGCCGCGCGACTGGGCCCAGATCATCCTCATCCATGCCCCCTAGACTGCCACCGGCGCCTTGATCGGCGGGTGGTGCCGATAGTTCTCGACGATGAAGTCGTCATAGTTGTAATCGAACAGCGTCGCTGGCTTCCGGGCAAACTTCAGCGCCGGGTATGGATACGGGTCGCGCTCAAGTTGCCTCGTCACCTGCTCGACGTGGTTGTCGTAGATATGGCAGTCCCCGCCCGTCCAGATGAATTCCCCGGGCTGATACCCGGTCTGCTGAGCCACCATCTCGGTGAGCAACGCGTAACTAGCGATATTGAACGGCACGCCAAGAAATAGGTCCGCGCTGCGCTGATAGAGCTGGCATGAGAGCTTCCCGCCGGCGACGTAAAACTGAAAGAACGCGTGACAGGGCGGCAACGCCATGTTCTCGATCTCGCCGACATTCCATGCCGAGACGAGGTGCCGCCGTGAATGCGGAGCGTTGCGGATCGACTCGACAACCTGAGAGATCTGATCGATGTGGCGACCATCTGGGGTCGGCCAGGAACGCCACTGGACGCCATAAACCGGGCCCAGCTCACCATCCTCCCGTGCCCACTCATCCCAGATGGTGACGCCATGCTCCTGGAGCCAGCGCACGTTCGATTCGCCGCGCAAGAACCATAAGAGTTCGTAGACAACCGATTTGAGGTGCACACGCTTGGTCGTGATCAGCGGGAAGCCCTGAGTTAGGTCATATCGAAGCTGACGGCCGAAGACACTGCGTGTGCCGGTGCCGGTGCGATCGGGCTTGGGTTCGCCGCTTTCGAGCACGTCACGCAGCAGGTCCTCGTAAGGGGTGGGGATGGCAGCGAAGGGACCAGTCACGCCTCTACCGTATCGGTTATGCGGGCAATGTTCTGTCGAGACTCTCGGTCGAGCGCTTCCGAGCCCAGCCATTCACTCTCGTCCGCCGCCAGTAGGTCCGCGAGGCGCGCATAGAGGTCCGCTCCCCTGTCGCTCAGATGTACGCGCACTTTCCGGCGGTCCGCGGGATCTACTTCGCGATACAGAAAAGCGCGCATGACGAGCTTGTCTACCACGCGCGTGAGTGTCGGACCCGACACCTGCGTCGCGTGCTGAACCTGGGCCATCGTCCGCCCTTCTGCGGACCTGCCTTCGGCCAGCGCCAGCGCCTCGATGACGAGCCATTGATCGAAGCTGAGCGATTCCGATTGCATAAGCGCTTCCGCCGCTTTCGCGCGTACCTTCGCCAGTCGGTGGAGCACGTATGCCAGCGAGGGCGCTCGCCCTTGCCTGGCTTGTCCGCTCAGCGTCTTCCCAGAAATGACGGCTTCACCTACTTGCGCTCGATGTGACCAACGCTAATACTTTCAATTGAAATGAGTGTAGCCCGCAGCGGGGAAGAAATGACAGTGCCTCCGGGAAGACTCCTCCGGCCCCGGAGAAGCGCCGCGCTGCGCATCGGCATGGTTGTGCCACTTCAGGGCCCCGCCGGGCTGTTTGGCCCGTCGTGCGAAGCGCTGTCGGCCCTCGCCGCGCATGAGCTCAACGCTCGGGGCGGCCTGCTCGGCCGCGAGGTCGAACTCGAGATCATCGACGGCGGTGGGCGACCGGCCAATGTGGCGGAACACGTCCGGGGACTTGCTGACGACGGGGTCATCGATGCGGTGAGTGGATGGCATATCTCGTCGGTCCGCCATACGCTCGCGCCGGTACTGGCAGGGCGCATCCCCTATGCGTACACCTCCCTCTACGAGGGCGGGGAGCATCGAAGTGGAATCTACTGTTGCGGCGAGACACCGGGCGAACAGATCAGCCCCGCGCTTCAGTGGCTGCGGGACAACCTGGGCACGCGCAGATGGATGATCGTCGGCGATGATTATGTCTGGCCCCATTTGTCAGCCTCGGCAGTCCATCACTACGCCCACGATCTCGGCCTGACCATTCTTGATGAAACGTTCGTTCACCTCGGACGCAGTGACATGCGCGACTTGATCGCAACGCGTGGCCGCCTTGCAGCCCGAGGGTGTGCTGATGTTGCTTGTGGGGCAGGATGCCGTCGAGTTCAATCGAGCCTTCGCGCGAGCCGGTCTGCACGATTCGATCGTGCGTTTCAGTCCGCTGATGGAAGAGAACATGCTGATGGCCAGCGGGGCAGACGCAACCATCGGCCTCTTCGTCGCCGCCGCGTATTTCCGGTCGATGATTGGCGCCAATTCTCTTGACCTGGTCAGCCGATACACATCTCTGCACGGCGCCCATGCTCCAGCGCTCAACAATGCGGCCGAATCGTGTTACGAGGGCATCCAGACCCTCGCCACGCTGGTGGAACGTGCTGGGTCGCTTGAGATCAACCGGCTCGATGCCGTTGTTGACGGTGCTGGTTACGACGGGCCTCGCGGCCCCATCGAGTTTCGCGGCTCGCAAGGAAGCCAGCGAGTCCATCTCGCTGTGGCGGATGGTGTCGACTTCGACGTCATCACGACGCTCTAGCCCAGATCGTTTTAGCCAGTCTTCGCTCAGACCTTGACTATGTGACGGCCACCACTTAGATTCATTTGAAATCTTTTCATTTGAAATTATATGGAGGATCCGATGGGCAACGTGGGCTTGCTATACGTGGGAGCTGTCCTGTTCGTCAACGGCTTGATGCTGCTGGGAGCGGTCCCCCAGCGCTCAGCGGCAGTGCTCAACTTGTTTGTCGGCGCTCTCCAGTGCGTCCTGCCCACCGTCCTGCTCATCCAGGCCGCAGGTGACACCACCGCGATTCTGGCCGCCTCTGGCCTGTACCTCTTTGGTTTCACCTACCTCTACGTGGGAATAAACACTCTTGCGGGTCTCGATGCCCAGGGGCTCGGCTGGTTTTCCCTTTTCGTGGCCGCCGCCGCAGTGATCTACTCGGCCCTCTCGTTCACACTGAGCGCCGATCCTGTCTTCGGCGTCATCTGGCTCGCGTGGGCACTCCTGTGGTCCCTCTTCTTCCTGGTTCTCGGACTGCGCCGGACTGAATTCACCCGGTTCACCGGCTGGGCGGTCGTGCTGCTGAGTCAGCCGACCTGCACGATTCCCGCATTCCTGGGGCTCACCGGCAATTACACACCTACGGCAGCCGCTGCCTGGGGCACCGCTGCGGCGTTCCTCACCCTTATCGCGCTCGCCGCGGCAATAGCCCACCACGAAACAGCCACCAGTCACGTGGGCGCCTCATCCCGAGCCATCCACGCATAACCACTCAGTTACACCACAACAAGGAGGGATCCCTCATGCGTCACGGCGATATTTCATCTAGCCCAGACACAGTCGGCGTCGCGGTCGTCAACTACAAGATGCCGCGCCTGCATACCAGAGCCGAGGTACTCGAGAACGCACAGAAGATCTCCGACATGATCGTCGGGATGAAATCCGGCCTTCCGGGCATGGATCTCGTCATCTTCCCGGAGTACTCAACGCAGGGCATCATGTACGACGAGTCCGAGATGTACGAGACCGCAGCGACGATCCCAGGTGACGAAACCGCGATCTTCGCCAAAGCGTGCCGCCAGGCGCGTACGTGGGGGGTCTTCTCCATCACCGGCGAGCAGCACGAAGATCACCCGCACAAGCCCCCCTACAACACTCTCGTCCTCATCAACGACGAAGGCGAGATCGTTCAGAAGTACCGGAAAATCCTCCCGTGGTGCCCCGTCGAAGGGTGGTACCCGGGCGACACCACCTACGTCACGGCGGGCCCAAAGGGCATGAAGATTTCACTCATCGTGTGCGACGACGGCAACTACCCAGAGATTTGGCGGGACTGCGCGATGAAGGGTGCCGAACTCATCGTCCGCTGCCAGGGATACATGTACCCATCGAAGGACCAACAGGTACTGATGGCCAAGGCGATGGCCTGGGCGAACAACTGTTACGTCGCAGTGGCCAACGCCGCAGGATTCGACGGCGTGTACTCGTACTTCGGCCACTCCTCGATCATCGGTTTCGACGGACGCACGCTCGGCGAGACCGGTGAGGAGGAATACGGAATCCAGTACGCGCAACTCTCGCTCTCCGCCATCCGTGACGCACGAACCCACGACCAATCCCAGAACCACCTGTTCAAGCTGCTGCACCGCGGCTACTCCGGTGTGCACGCTGCTGGCGACGGCGACAAAGGCGTTGCCGACTGCCCCTTTGAGTTCTACAAGCTCTGGGTTACTGACGCGCAGAAAGCTCAGGAGAAGGTAGAAGCAATCACCCGCGAGACAGTCGGCGTTGCCGAGTGCCGTGTTGGAAATCTGCCCGTCGAACAAACGCGCGAAGCCTAATACCCAGGGGCAGTAAGGATCCGCCATGCCGTTTCTGACCGATATGTTCCACGAGAACAACAAGAACCACCCGACCGACTCGGCTGGCGGATCCTGCACCCGCGCTGATGTCCCTGCATCCCAACCCTCGCAAGGAATCAAAAATGGTGGCTTCAGCCCAGACGAGCTGACCGCCAGACTCGGTGAGCGCATCATCGGGCAAGATGCCGCGATAGCAACCGTGGTCAGGGCCGTCACGCTAGCGCAGTGCGGACTGTGTGATCCTGTGCGACCACTCGCGAACATCCTGCTTGTTGGGCCCACTGGCGTCGGCAAAACCGAACTGGTGCGACGTGTCGCGGCCGAACTGCGCAGCGGGCCAGATGATCTCTGCCGTATCGATATGAACGCGCTCGCACAAGAGCACTATGCGGCGTCTTTCTCGGGGGCACCACCCGGATATGCGGGCAGCAAAGAATCCTTCACCTTATTCGATAAAGGAACCATTGAAGGAGATCCCTACACTCCCGGAATAGTCCTATTTGACGAGATCGAGAAAGCAGATCGAACAGTCCTTCGGGCGCTGCTGCAAATTCTGGACAGTGGTGTATTGCACCTCGCCAATGGCGAGCGCACGATATCGTTCCGCAACAGCTACATCTTCATGACGTCGAATCTTGGTTCGCGTTCGATTTCCCAGTCCAAACGGCGAATCGCTTCTAGATTCGGACTTGCACGAGACGGCGCCACAGTCGCGCGGCGGGAACTCGAGCGCTTCTTTGATCCCGAGTTCTTCAACCGGATAGATGAGACCGTGATTCTTAGGGAGTTCACTCAGGAGACAGCGATGAGGGTGGCAAGGCTCGAACTTGACCTCTTATCGCAGCGGCTCGCACGGCGGTCCGTCGTGCTCACCACGAGCCCGGCAGCTGTTAGCACCCTTGCCGACCGGGGCTTCGACCCCGTCTACGGAGCACGGGGGTTGCGGCGGGCCATTCGGGAGCTGGTGAGCGCTCCACTCGCACGCGAACTAGTGCGGGTTAGGCCGGTGGGAACCAGGCGGGTGACTGCCACCGTCAATGCCACAGGCAAGGCGCTGCATGTGCAGGTCAGCTAGCCTCGCGTTGTGGCAGTCCCCGATTTTGTCCTCAAACTTCGCCAGCACATCGGCCACGACATGCTCTGGCTACCGAGCGTGAGTGCCGTGATTTTCGATGATGCCGCGAACGTGCTGCTCGCCGAGCGTGCCGATAACGGCCGTTGGGCAGTGATATCGGGAATTCTGGAGCCCGGCGAGCACCCCGCACCGGCAATCAAGCGGGAAATCAGTGAGGAAGCGGGCATCGAAGTCGACTTACTGCACCTCGCGAGCGTCGACGTCAGCCCCGAGATCGTCCACGCCAACGGCGACCAGTGTCAGTACTTAGACCTTTGTTTCACAGCTCGCTACGTCGCAGGCACCGCACATCCGGCGGATGATGAGAACACGGCTGTCGCGTGGTTCTCACCGCAAGATCTGCCGGAGGGCCTGAGCGAGTCGTCACGGGTCCGGATACGTCGCGCCGTGGCTGCGCTCGACAGTGGCGAGCCACGTGAGAATGAAGACGTGATTCCCTGGTTCTTACAGTAGGCATTCTTCCGCCTGCTGATTGGACACCGGCCGTACCAAGTAAGACCTGGTGTGACGTAAGTCATATCGCTAGCTGAATGACACCCCCGGCAGCGGTGTATCGACCCCCCGAGGTCATCGCCTGCCTGGCAGCCTGCATTTGTTATTGCTGGTTATGCATGTGACTTTTGGGGGAATTACAAGTTGTTAGTTTGATTTTCGATCACATTTATTAATGTCGGACGCCTTGATCTTGAACGAATGAGAAGGCAATATAAGCGTCGAGCCGGGCCGGAGCAAGAAATGCGGAACCACGCTAGCTTTCCATTTCCGCGGGCACGCTCACATGAAATTTGCACCCAAGCACAGGAGTAATCCATGCGCAAGTCAATTAAACGATTCACCGCGGCCGGCGCCGCTGCCGCACTCATTTCCGGCGGCATGCTGGCGGGGGCGGGTACTGCCTTCGCTGACGAACCTGCTGACGGCGGCCTCCCCGACATCGACTCAATCTTCCTCGAGTTCCTCTGCGAAGCTGATGTCGTCGGATCGATCGAACTGTGCGATGACGAGGGTGACGACGCTGGAGATGAGAACGGCGACGAAACCGCCGACGAGAGCGGGGACGAAACCGCCGTGTAGGCCGCGCCTGGACCTATAACACCACCGCAAGCCTGCTGAGCAGATCGCCATTGCGCGTCTCTCGGCAGGCTTGCTGGTTCCTTAGGCTTCGTACTGCAATGTTCATCAGCGCTGCGTTCACTCCAGTCGGTCTAGCCCCACGCCGCCAGTCCAGCCTAGCGCTGCTTACATTTTGGCCCGACCTGACTGTGCCAGGCTGAATATCCCGAACGTCACCATCGCGAGCGCGACCAGCCCGAGGAAGACGAACCCGAACGGCTGGGCAGCGAGAGTGCGCAGCGCCGCATCAAGCCCGGCAGCTTCGTCTGGCTGGGAACGGAAGGTGGCAATGATGACGAGCACACCGACCGTGGCGATCACCAGACCCTTGCCGACATACCCGGCCATCCCCAGCCCCATGAGCGGTACGCCTGACCGGCCAACCAATTCACCCAGGAACTTCCGGTTTCCGCCTTTGTAGACGTGCGCGCCGCCGACGAAAACAACGACTAGACCGGCAACGACGAGGATGAGGCTGCCCGCTCCGGTTTGCATCAGGTGTCCGGTGAAAGCGACCGCCTCAGCATCGTCGGGCGCCTGACCGGAAGCGAACCTGAACGCGAGATAGCCCAGTGCTGCCTGTACGGCGCCAACCGAAAGCGCGCTGATCCTGTCGAACAGGCTCATGGTGTGAGGCGAGCCGTCCGCGGCCCGCCCCATGACGGTTTCCACGAGCCGCCACAGCGCCATCGCGGTAAAGCACGCGGTGGCCATCCATAGTCCGATCCTGCCGCCGGGCTCGCGAGCAATTTCCGCGAAGGCTCCGGCGGGATCTGGATCCACACTTTCCTGCCCGCCTATGACGAGCTGGATCGCAAGGTAGCCAATCGCGATATGCAGCAGGCCAGAGACAACATACCCACTACGTGCAGCCACCTCGAACGCGCTGTGCTGCGCCGGGTGCCGAGACTCGCTGTTCATGTACCGCCTTCACGGGCCACGCGCAAAGAAGGCTCGGCTAGAAGTCCCAGTCTTCGTCTTCGGTGTTTACGGCCTTGCCGATGACGTACGACGAACCCGAACCGGAGAAGAAGTCATGGTTCTCATCCGCATTCGGCGACAGCGCGGAAAGGATGGCCGGGTTGACGTCGGTTTCGTCCTTCGGGAACAGCGGCTCGTACCCCAGGTTCATCAGTGCCTTGTTGGCGTTGTAACGCAGGAACTTCTTGACGTCCTCCGCAAGCCCGACACCGTCGTACAAGTCTTGCGTGTACTCCACTTCGTTGTCGTACAACTCAAAGAGCAACTCGAACGTGTAGTCCTTCAGTTCCTGCCGCTTTTCAGGGCTTACCAGCTCAAGCCCGCGCTGGTATTTGTACCCGATGTAGTAGCCATGCACTGCTTCGTCGCGAATGATCAGCCGGATCATATCTGCGGTGTTCGTGAGCTTCGCGCGTGACGACCAGTACATCGGCAAATAGAAGCCGGAGTAGAAGAGGAATGACTCGAGCAGCGTCGAGGCGACTTTGCGCTTCAGCGGATCGTCACCGCGGTAATACTCCATGACGATCTCGGCCTTGCGCTGAAGGTTCTCGTTCTCCTCGGACCAGCGGAACGCGTCATCGATGTCCCGGGTCGAGCACAGCGTGGAGAAAATCTGTGAGTAGCTCTTCGCGTGGACCGATTCCATGAATGCGATGTTTGTCAGGACCGCTTCCTCGTGCGGGGTGAGCGCATCGGGGATCAGGCTGACCGCGCCGACGGTCCCCTGGATCGTGTCCAGCAACGTCAGGCCAGTAAAGACCCGCATGGTCAATTGCTTCTCGTAGTCGGTGAGCGTCCCCCACGACGGGATGTCGTTCGACACCGGTACCTTTTCGGGCAGCCAGAAATTGCCGGTCAGGCGATCCCACACCTCCGCGTCCTTCTCGTCGGGCACGCGGTTCCAGTTGATCGCCGAGACTCGACTGACCAGCTTTACCTTTCCCCCTTCGGCGGGGCTGTGCGCAGCAGAGGTGAGGGTCATGGGTGCTTCTTTCCTGTCGAAGGCTGACTCAATACAAGTCTCTCAAATTTTCGATGGCCGTCCTGAAGCCCAGGGAAACTGAGTGTCGCTAACCACAACACTTAGTGGCAACACTCTAACCCAAAGCGTAGATGTAGTAGTTACATTGATGAAATTCACCGGTGCGGCGCGTCCCGTGGCGTGTCGCGCGGCATCCTCCCGTACAACATTGATTCTCCCTCAAGCTATCCAACGTCACCCGATTGGGGGCCGTTCGGCACCTGTTATTTGCGCTCTGCCACGACAAGGTTGGAGTACCAGCCCAGCCATGTGCATCACAAGCGGAGAGAAAAACATGAAAGCAGCAGTTGTCCACGGCTTCCACACGCCTGTCAGCATCGAGGATCGCCCAATCCCCGACGTGGGCCCCCACGAAGTCCTCGTGCGCGTCGAGGCCTCGGGTCTCTGCCACACGGATATCCACGCCGCGAACGGAGACTGGCCAGTAAAGCCCACACCGCCTTTCATTCCGGGCCACGAGGGTGTAGGAATCATCGAGCGCGCTGGCGCAAACATCACACGCGTAGCGGTCGGTGATCGCGTAGCTGTTCCGTGGCTTGGCACAGCGTGCGGCGAATGCGAATACTGCATCACTGGGTGGGAAACTCTCTGCGAGAAGCAGCAGAACACCGGCTACTCCATCGACGGCGGGTGGGCGGACTACGTCGTCGCTGATGGCCGGTACGTTGTGAAAGTCCCACAGGGCGTTGACCCCTTCGAGGCGGCGCCTCTGACGTGTGCGGGCGTTACCACCTACAAAGCGGTGAAGGTATCGGGTGCGCGCTCCTCGGACCTCGTTGCGATTTTCGGGATCGGCGGCCTCGGGCACCTCGCGCTCCAATACGCCCAGATTGCCGGTGCCCGCGTTGTCGCAGTCGATCTCATCGATGAGAAGCTGGCGATGGCGCGGGAGCTTGGCGCCACCTACACCGTCAACGCACGCGAAACCGATCCCGTCGAGTACATCAAGAGCCTGGGTGGCGCGGACGCGGCGATCGCCCTCGCCGTGAACCCCAAATCCTTTGAGCAGGCATATGGCTCTCTCAAGCGGGGCGGCACCCTGGTGCTTGTCGGTTTACCAGCTGAAAACCAGATGAGCCTACCGATCTTCGAGACCGTCCTCAACGGCATCACCGTCGTCGGTTCGATCGTGGGCACCCGCGCTGACCTGCAAGAAGTATTCGAGCTACATGCAGCAGGCAAGACGTCAGTTCGTTACCACACGCGCAAGCTCGACGAAGTCAACGATGCGATTCGCGACGTCGAGCAAGGCAAGATCGACGCCCGTCTTGTGTTCGACATGTCGTTGTGATCGAAGGTGCGCTGCTACACCTGGATCAGATCAAGAATTTGCGCGGCACATGCGCGGTCACCGGTTAGCTCGACACTATCGAGGGGGGTTCGGCGCCACACGGCGAGGAGCAAGTCGGAGGCTCGCCCCCTGAGCACGGCCTGCGCCTCACCCCGGCCGCGCCGAACACTCGGACCGTCATCGCCGAGAGTGAGGGTCCACCGGGCCGAATCTATTTCGGAGCATTCGAGGCGCAATGAGGTTCCGGAACCACGCCCATCAGCCTGAGCACTGAGTATTCTCGGCACGAACACGGTGAGCCATTCTTCGATGCCGTCGGCCGCGAGCGTCGCATCGATGCCGCTCGCGTGGCCGGGACTCACCGCATTCTCCGCGTCCCATCGATGCACGGCAGTCTCATGCGCCTGTCTGCGGAACCAGAAGGCTGCCGTACCTGGTCCCGCAAAAGTATCTGCGGGAGTGTCTGGATCCGTACGGGAGAGCTCGTCAATGAGGATCTCCAGCGACTCCTTATACCAGGGCAAGACGTCAGCCCCTCGCGGCGGCCGGTTGCCGCTCGACACTCCAGCCGCCGCTTCGGTCCCGTCGGCTAGGTACGCTGCAGCCCAACGGTGCACTCGCCCGAGATGACCCACGAGGCGCTCGAGGTTCCAGCCCGGACACGTCGGCACGGGCACATCAAGTGAGTCGGAGGGCTGGGCCGCCATCAGCTCGCCTTCACGAACAATCGCTGCACGGTACTCGTCGGGATGCACGGATATAAACTACGCCTCCGGCTCGGTGCGCGTCCCGAAGCTCTCCATCCCAAGGTCGTACAGCACAGCTTTCATGGTGTCGTAGCGCTCCGGTCCGGCCTCTTTTCGCCACGCTTGCTCAACTGCAGCGATCCGGGCTGACACCTCGCGAGCGACCCTCTCGCCGTCGGCTGTTCGGACAACCACCCGCACGCGCCTGTCGGAAGGCAGTTTCTCGCTCACGACAAGTCCGTCTTCTTCCATCGCGTTGACGAATTCGCCAAGTGATTGCTTGGTCATTCCGGATAGTGCCGCGAGATCAGTAATCCGGATCCCGCGCTCGGGGATCATCTGGAGCAAGCGCATGAATCCGCCGCGCGGATGGGGCGGATCCCCCGCCTCAAGCAGCTCACGGTGCATTCTGCGGTTCACACCCTCAACCAAGACAAGGACGTGGTCGGGAAGATGGGACGCTGCTGACAATCGACCCTTGTGCATACTAGTAAGGTTACCTTATTATAAATAGTAAGGCTTCCTTACTCACGACGGGAGGGCGCTATGTCCGTCCGGTCCACGCACACCGAAACCGATGAGGACCTGTACCGGCTCGCGGAACTCAATACGCGAACGATGAACCATGTCACGGCCCAGGCAGTGGGTGAGCCCGTCCACGTGCAGACAGTGCGGCATTCGGCGTTCCCCTACCAGTGGGGTTCGGTTTCGACCGCAGGCCTCTGGAAAGTCGTCGTCAGTTACGCGACACCGTCGCAGCGCAATGGTGATCACGCATTCTTTGTGAAACTTCTCCGGAATCCCCGGCTGTGGCCACAACTGAACCTCCTCCCCGAAGCTATCCGTCGAGAATTCCTGGACTACCTGCCCTGGAAGTTCGAGTATGAGGTCCATGAGAGCGGCATCGCCGAAGCGCTGCCGCCGGGCATGCGAATGCCGATCTTGTACCACGCGGAACACACGGGGGACGACTGGCTGGCACTGTGGTGGGAATGCGTGGACCTGGACCCTGAGCCCTGGCGCGCTGATGATTTCGCGCGAACTGCCTATCTGCTCGGCCGCCTCGCAGCAAAGAGGCGCCCGGGCGCAGCAGTTAATGCTCGACTCCCCGCCATCTGTCATCAGCGAAGATTCGGAGGCGCGCTGCGCTACTTCGTGACAACGCGGGTCCAGCAAGCCGAACTGCCGATTCTGCGAGAACGCTCAACATGGCAGACCCCGCTGCTGGCACAGGCCCTCGCCGTGGTCGACGATCCGGAGCTGCCTGAGGACCTCGCGCGGCTGGCAGACCGCCTGCCCGCGATACTCGATCAGCTCGATCGACTGCCACACACATTTGCGCACGGCGATGCCAGCCCGCAGAACCTCCTCATCCCGCGCACGGACCGCGACGAACGAGTCGTCATCGACTGGGGGTTCGGGACACTCCTGCCAATAGGCTTCGACCTCGGCCAACTACTTGTGGGCCTTGTCCACGCGGGCGAAATGGCACCTACGGAGCTCGAGAACATTCAGTCCGTGATTGTTCCTGCGTACGTCGAAGGCCTTGCTGAAGATCGCTACTGGTGTGCCGAGCGGGATGTACGCCAGGGCTTCCTCGGCTCACTTGTAGCGCGATCGGCACTGACATCAATCCCAACGGAGCTGTTGGACCAGCCAGTGACCGACGACAATCAGGAGTTGCTTGTTGACCGCTTGCTGCTCACTCGATATCTGGTGGAGCTGGCGAAAGACCTCGGCTGAACGCACGCCTTCTATCCTGGTGACATGCCTCAACCAGCCGAACAATCGAGCCGAGTGCGGGTGGACGTCTGGCTGTGGTCTGTGCGATTGGTGAAAACTCGCTCGACCGCAGCAAGTGCATGCCGCGGCGGTCACGTCCGGGTCAACGGCGCCCCAGCTAAACCGTCCCAGGTGATCGGCCCGGGAGACGAGGTTCGTCTGTGGTCACACGGGGTCTTGCGAATTGTCGAAGTCGTGGCTCCGCTGAAGAAGCGTGTCGGAGCACCGGCGGCCGCGCAGGCCCTGATCGACCGCAGTCCGCCGCCACCCCCGAAGGAAGTTCTCGCCTCGATCCCCCGCCGCGATCGCGGCGCCGGCCGCCCTACGAAGCGAGAGCGTCGTCAGCTCGATCGATTGAAGTCCCCCGAGTAGCACACCGCCGGTCGTGTGCAGATACTTGCACGGATCGTGCGCGCAAGCTGCTCAAATTTGCACACAACCGGCGGTGTTTCGATCACAGCATGCAGCTGACGCAGCCCTCGACTTCAGTGCCTTCGAGTGCCATCTGCCGCAGCCGGATGTAGTACAGCGTCTTGATGCCTTTGCGCCACGCGTAAATCTGAGCCCTGTTCAGGTCACGCGTGGTCACCGTGTCCTTGAAGAACAGTGTCAGCGAAAGCCCTTGGTCGACATGCTGGGTCGCTGCCGCGTAGGTGTCGATGATCTTCTCGTACCCGATCTCGTACGCATCCTGGAAGTACTCCAGGTTGTCGTTCGTCATGTAAGGCGCCGGGTAGTAAACGCGGCCGATCTTGCCTTCCTTACGGATCTCGATCTTCGATGCGATCGGATGGATCGAGGACGTCGAGTGGTTGATGTAGCTAATCGAACCGGTCGGCGGCACGGCCTGCAGGTTCTGGTTGTAGATGCCGTGTTCCTGCACAGACGCCTTCAGCTCGAGCCAGTCCTCCTGCGTCGGGACGTGTATGCCCGCATCGTCGAACAGTTTCTGCACTCGGGGCGTCCGGGGCTTCCACTCCCGCTCGGTGTACTTGTCGAAGAACTCGCCGCTGGCGTACTTCGAATCGGGGAAGCCCTTGAAGTATGTCCCGCGCTCGATCGCAAGGTTGTTGGACGCCCGCAATGCGTGGAACAGCACGGAGTAGAAGTAGATGTTCGTGAAGTCGACACCCTCGTCAGAGCCGTACTGGATGTACTCCCGCGCAAGATAACCGTGGAGGTTCATCTGCCCCAGACCGATCGCGTGGGACTCGTTGTTGCCCTTCTCGATTGACGGCACTGAGGTGATGTGCGTCTGATCCGATACTGCGGTGAGCGCTCGGATCGCGACTTCGACTGTTTCACCGAAGTTCGGCGAATCCATCGTCTTCGCGATGTTGAGGCTGCCGAGGTTGCACGAGATGTCTTTGCCGATTTCGCTGTACGACAGGTCATCGTTGTACAGGCTCGGAGTTGAGACCTGGAGGATCTCTGAGCACAGGTTCGAGTGGGTGATCTTCCCCTTGATCGGGTTCGCCCGGTTCACCGTGTCCTCGAACATGATGTACGGGTAGCCCGACTCGAACTGCAGCTCAGCGATGGTCTGGAAGAATTCGCGCGCCTTGATCTTGGTTTTCCGAATGCGCTTGTCGTCGACCATTTCGTAGTACTTCTCTGTGACGTCGATGTCCGCAAACGGCACCCCGTATACCCGCTCCACGTCATAAGGCGAGAAGAGGTACATGTCCTCGTTCTTCTTCGCCAGATGGAAGGTGATATCGGGGATCACGACACCGAGCGACAAGGTCTTGATGCGGATCTTCTCGTCCGCGTTTTCACGCTTCGTGTCCAGGAAACGGTAAATGTCAGGGTGGTGTGCGTGCAGGTAGACCGCGCCCGCGCCCTGACGGGCACCGAGCTGATTCGCGTAGGAGAACGAGTCTTCGAGGAGCTTCATCACGGGGATGACGCCCGACGACTGGTTCTCGATCTTCTTGATCGGCGCACCGTGTTCACGAATGTTGGAGAGCAACAGTGCCACGCCTCCGCCACGCTTGGACAGCTGCAGCGCAGAGTTGATGGCACGGCCAATTGACTCCATGTTGTCTTCGATTCTCAACAAAAAGCACGAGACTGGCTCGCCGCGCTGCTTCTTGCCTGAGTTGAGGAAAGTCGGCGTTGCTGGCTGGAATCGGCCGGAGATCATTTCGTCGACGAGCCGCTCAGCGAGGGGACGAGAACCGGCGGCGAGGGTGAGCGCGACCATGCAGACTCGGTCCTCGAACCGCTCGAGGTAGCGCTTTCCATCGAACGTTTTCAGTGTGTAAGACGTGTAGTACTTGAACGCACCCACGAATGTCGGGAACCGGAACTTCTTCTTGTAAGCCCGCTGAAAGAGTGCCTTGACGAACTCACGGTCGTACTGGTCGAGCACTTCGGTTTCGTAGTAGTCGTGCTCGATGAGATAGTCGAGCTTCTCGTCGAGGTCGTGGAAGAACACCGTGTTCTGGTTCACGTGCTGCAGGAAGTACTGCCGGGCGGCTTCGCGGTCCTTGTCCAGCTGGATCTTGCCGTCCGGGCTGTAGAGGTTCAGCATCGCGTTGAGCGCGTGGTAATCGAGTTCGCTCTCCGCTCCGCGGGCCGGTGCGGCCGATTCCGGTGCAGTCACTGTCGGTGCCAAAACTGTTCCAATCCCTCGCGGACGCGCTCGACGTCCTCAGATGTCCCCATTAGCTCGAATCGGTACAAGTAGGGCACCTTGCACTTCTTCGAGATGATGTCTCCTGCAACGCCAAAAGCGTCGCCAAAATTCGTGTTTCCCGCCGCAATCACTCCGCGAATCAGCGAACGGTTGTGTGGGTTGTTCAAGAACCGGATCACTTGTTTCGGCACGGCACCGATGTGCCTGCCCTGCGAATCTTTCCCGCCCGCGTACGTCGGGACCACCAGAACGAACGGTTCATTGACTTCAATGTCGCCGTTCTGACCATGGACAGGTATGCGAACGGCGGGCAAGTCGAGTTTACGGACGAACCTGTGCGTGTTCTCCGAGACACTGGAAAAGTAGACCAGCATTTCCGCTCCACTCACATCTCATCGAGGGCGGTTCTGGTGGCCCACTTTCCCTGGGTGCAGGAGGTCAGGCGGCGGCAGTCGCCAGCGACTTGATCTGGTCGGGACGGAAGCCTGCCCAGTGGCTCTCCCCGGCCACCACTACGGGAGCCTGCAGGTAGCCCAGCGCCATGACAAAGTCGCGCGCCTCAGCGTCCTCGGTGATGTCGACGACGTCATACGCCAGCCCCGCCTTGTCGAGGGCGCGGTAGGTCGCATTGCACTGAACGCATGCTGGCTTGGTGTAGACGGTGATGCTCATCTGCTACCGACCTCTCGTGGTGAAGGGCGCACCAGAACCTTTTGGTGCTTGCATCTGAAAACACTCATCGCCGCGCGGACTGGCCGTCATCATTGATGAATGTGGTCGAACTTCACCCTTCGCGAGCCATCGGCTGGCTTCCCCTCCGACCGCCGACCCTGTGGGTGCTGCTCTGCTCTAAACACTACACCTAGTGTCTGACACCGCAAGCGAATCGCATATCTAGTAATGACATTTTTGGAATTCGCAGGTTGTAACCCGTGTGACCAGGCATCCGTGGCGTGTCGAACTAGCCCCTGGCGTGTCGTCCACAGGCCTGTGGAAAGGCTGCGAACTACATCGCTGTAAGTAAGCTGCAGCAAACACGCACCTCAGTCGTGCCGCCCGCGCAGGACGCCCACGAGGATCAGCAACAACCCCGCCACTCCCCAAAATGCAAGCACGAGAGTGGGCTGAGCGAGCCCCACACCGTCGAAGAAAGAAACCGATCGCAACAAATCCGCGCCCGCACCGGGCGGCAGGAACTGGCCGACGGTCCCCCAGCTTCCCGGGAGCATTTCCGGCGCCACGGCGACACCCGAGAGCGGGTTCCCGATCAGGAACACAGTGATGGCGCCGAGCGCGATCCCCGCGTGGCCCAGCACAGAATGCAGCCCCACAAGTGTGATGCCAATCGCCCCGATCGTCAGCGCGATGGCTGCACTATTAATCCAATAGCTTCCAGCCAGTACGCCGAGCCACCCCTGCGCTACAAGGCCCGCAACGAGTCCGGACAGAGCCGCACCAAGCAGCACAGCAACTAGCCTGCGCGTTGCTCCCGCGAGGGCCAGGGAGGAAGCGACGCCGATCAGCAGTCCGCCCATAACCATCGGAAGCGCAGCTGCCGCGAACCCCGCGCCGCGCGGGTCATCCCCCGTAAACGGGGCGAGATCGTTCACGTCCGACATCGCCGGGCCGCTAGCGACCCCAGTCAGCAGGTGGGCCACCACAGGGCTTGCCGCCGAGGCGGTCAGCAAGGCTGGCGGCGACCCTGGACTCAGTACGAACGCTCCGTAGACCTCGCGGTCTGTGACGAGCGCCTCGGCCGCCGACGCGTCATTCGCTTCGGTTATCGCGAACACCCCGGGGGCTCTGTCGTCTAGTTGGGCCGAGAACTCTGCGACAGCGGCAGGTGGGCCTGCTACTGCGATTGGAAGATCTGCGGGAGCCGAACGCGCCGCAGGCCAGGCGAAGGCAGCGAGCAGCAGACCGACAAGAAGGGATAGCGCGCAGGCGATCCCAATCGCCTTCGACCACGGGGACGCGGTTGAGGTGGCATCCATGACATCCTCCTATAAAACGAACAACCGTTCTCTTATAATGACAGAGTGCCACCACTCAAACAAGAGCGCGGCTTCGCTGGAGAGAACGGATAGGGTTCATCACATGCCACGTGTCTCCGAAGAGCACCTCAGCGCCCGGCGGGAACAGATTCTTTCGGCAGCGTGGCGCTGTTTCGCACGCAACGGCTTTCACATGACGTCGATGCAGGACATTCTTGCCGAAGCAGACCTCTCCGCGGGTGCCGTGTATCGCTACTTTCCAGGCAAGCTGGACCTAATTAAAGCCACTGCAGAACGGGTCTCCTACGGTCTCACTGCTGCGTTCGACACGCTCGACGCCGTTGAGCCAGTGCCGCCTCCCGCGGAAGCATTCGGGTTCCTTGCATCCACGATGCTGCAATACATCGCGTCCCAGACCGAAGACCTGACGCGCGTCGCCATGCACGTGTGGTCGGAGGCACTTCGCGAAAAAGAGATCAGCGATCAAGTCAAAACGGTCGGCGCGGCGGTTCTTGCACGGTGGATGAATACCGCCTCGCGCTGGAAGGATGCTGGCCATATTGCACCAAACGCCGAGGTACGCGATGTCGCCAAGGTGATGTACAGCACGATGGTCGGCTTCATCGTCCAGCGAAATCTGCTGGGCGACCTTACGGTGGAACAATACGTCGCGGGCCTTGATGCGCTGATTCACAGTTCCGCCGCGCCGGTGAGTTCCGACACGGATTGATTGGCTGGCACTCCGATCAGGCCCTTTTTGCGGCAGGCTGTCACTAACCAATTCAGGAGGCTTGCACATGTCTGAGCCCGCGCTCGCCCTCGAGGGACTGTCGAAATCATTCGGACAGAATCCAGCCGTCCGCTCCGTGTCACTGACTGTGCCGCGAGGGTCGTTCTACGGTCTCGTAGGACCCAATGGAGCCGGAAAAACAACCACACTTGCGATGGCCACCGGCCTGCTGCGCCCGGACATCGGGCGGGCTCAAGTGTTCGGCCACGACGTCTGGGCAGACCCGGTCACTGCAAAAACGCTGTTCGGTGTTCTCCCCGACGGCCTCACGTTGATCGACCGCCTGACTGGGCGCGAACTGCTGACGTTTCAGGGCCTTCTGCGCGGTATGGACAAGTCGACTGTGGACCAGCGCAGCACTGAACTGCTGAACGTCCTTGGACTGAGCGATGCAGGAAACAAGCTCGTCGCCGACTACTCGGCGGGTATGACCAAGAAGATTGGGCTCGCGTGCGCGATGCTCCACGCACCACGGCTACTGCTGCTAGACGAGCCGTTCGAAGCCGTCGATCCCGTGTCGTCCGCAACCATTCGGAAAATCCTCCAGCGGTTCGTCGCGGGAGGCGGTTCCATCATTCTCTCGAGTCACGTCATGGCCACCGTCGAACAGTTGTGCTCGCATGTCGCAATCATGGCCGAGGGCGCGATCGTCGCGTCCGGAACGATCGAGGACGTGCGCGGCAGCGAACCGCTCGAGGATGTTTTCGTGCGCCTCGTCGGTGGCCGCACCGATGGCGGAGAGGAGCTGTCGTGGTTGCGCTCCTGATGCGTTTGCGGTGGTCGATTACCCGAAACAATCACACGGGTGGCCGCATGGCGCTGTACATCCTGCTTGGGGTGCTCGGGCTTCTCGCAGGCATCGGGTCCCTCCTCGTCGGGCTGGCACAGTTTGACCGGCCAGGCGCGGAAGCGGACCTGATCGCGCTCGTAGCTGCCACCTGGGGCGTTGTCTGGATTTTCACGCCTTTTGTCGCCGGGACAGTAGGCGGTGCGCTTCGGCCCACGCAGTTCGCACTACTTCCGCTACCACCGCGCCAATTCGCGGTGGCATTCCTCTTGACGTCGTTTGCGACCGCACCGGTGGCGTTTACCCTGCTAGGCCTCGGCGGACCTGTTCTGTACGCGCTTCGGACCGCGCCCGAGGCTGGCTTTGTCGCTGTCCCGGCCGTGGTGTTGCAAACTATCTTCGTCGTCGGACTTGCCCGCCTTGTAGGGATTTGGCTGACAGCACTTGCAAGTACGCGCAAGGGCCGCGACCTGGCGATGCTCGCTGCCGTGGTTCTCGGTGCCGGGCTGTGGCTCGTGTACATGGCCATGCAGCTGATCGTCCCTGCCGTCATCAACGCCGATGCACCCTGGCTGAACACGTTGCTGCGCGCGGTCCCGTTCGGCTGGGCAGCTCACGCGACTGACCTTGCCGTCGCAGGATCATGGATTTCAGCGCTGGGCATGCTGCTTGCGCTCGCGAGCCTCATTGCCGTCATATTCTGGGCGTGGATGCCCGTGGTAACGCGTCAAATGCTCTGGCCTGGAAGCGAATCAGGCTCACCGGAGAAATCACGACGCAGCAGCAGCCGGGCACAGGGACCGCTGAGCGCTTCCGTGGGCAAAGAGTTCGCATTACTCTGGCGGGACCCGCGCCGTAAAGCTGCCCTACTGGTAGTGCCGATGTTTCTCGCGCTCGTATTCGTAGGCCCTGCCCTCATGGAGGGTTTTGACGCGTACCTCGCCGGTGCGCTCGTCATCATGACGATCGCGCTGCTGTCCGGCTTCCTCAACCTGTACGGGTTTGATGGACCCGCGGTATGGCAGGTTCTCGTGACGCCAGACGGTGCCCGTCACGACCTGCGCGGCAAGCAGTTCGCCTGGGTGATACTCGCGGCACCAATCCTGATGCTTGTGCTGGTCGGCCGCTACGTCCTGTACGACCGAGGGCTCGACGCCCTCGCCTACGATCTCTCGAGCTACTTCGCGGCGCTAGGGGTGGGTGCAGCAGCGGTCGGACTGTCGTCGGTTCTCGCGCCGTATCCGGTGCCTTCCGCGAAACAGGGCAACCCGTTCTCGACGCGCGGTTCGTTCAATAGCGCTTCGCTTGCGTCGCTCTTTTTGACCATCGCAGCCCTTGCTGCGGTCTTCACTGCGTTCGCGCTGCTGACCTCACCCGGCGGCTGGATCGCGTGGCTCGCGGTGCCCGTCGGCGCTGGTGTGGGATACGGCGCGTGGATCCTCGGCGGTCGGGTTTCGTCCCGCGCACTTCAGTCGCGGGGGCCGGAGATTCTCGCGGTAGTGCGCAAAGAACCTTAGGGCCACTCCGTCGCAGAAAACTGATATCATATTGCTAGCAACGAGCCTCGGAGAGGAGGTTTCTGGCAATGACAACCGTACCCGCGCCCCAGAAATCCCAGGTCCCACTGATTCCCGCACCCAAAATCAGTGAACGTGCCGCAGCGAACACCAAGGGGTGGCCAGTAGCTGGAGCGGTCCTAGTCGCTTTTCTGGCGGCACCTGTACTCATCGTTGTGGGGGTGATAGCCCAATCGCCAGCCGGCTGGACAGCAGTCGGGATCGGGGTAACGCTCGTTCTCGCCGCCCTCATCGTCGGCGCAGGGCTCACCCTCGTGGCACCAAACGAATCGCGGGTCCTGCAGGTCCTGGGCGGAAACTACAGCGGGACGTTGCGCACACCAGGATTTCGCTGGGTCAACCCCCTGACGCTTCGTAAACGCGTCTCCGTCCGCATCCGCAACCACGAAACCGGTCGCGCGAAGGTCAACGACGTTGACGGCAACCCCATCGAGATCTCAGCGGTTGTCGTGTGGCAGGTCGAGGACACCGCGCGAGCTGTGTTCGCGGTGGATGACTTCGTCGAATTTGTCGAATTTCAAACGGAAGCGGCGGTCCGCCACATCGCTGGGTCGTACCCATACGACGCATCCGACCGGCTATCGCTGCGCGAGAACGCGGACGACATCAACGCGAAGCTTGCCGAAGAGATCGCCGTCCGCGTTAACGCTGCAGGTGTCCGCGTAATCGAATCCCGGATCACCCGGCTGGCATACGCGCCCGAGATCGCCCAGGCCATGCTGCGGCGCCAGCAAGCGGGCGCCGTCATCGCGGCCCGGCAGCGCATCGTCGAGGGTGCTGTCACGATCGTCCAGCAGGCGCTGGATCGCCTCGAAAGCGACGGTGTTATCGATCTCGACGACGAGCGGAAAGCAGCGATGGTCTCCAACCTGCTCGTCGTACTGTGCGCCGACCGGGACGCACAACCGGTAGTCAACACAGGAACGCTCTACCAGTAGGCCGAGCAATGGCGACGGAGCGGAAGAAAATACTGCTGCGACTCGACCCCGCCGTCCATGACTCACTGGCGAAGTGGGCGGCGGACGAGTTGCGCAGCACCAACGCGCAGATCGAGTTTCTGCTGCGCAGAGCTCTGACAGAGGCACGGAGGATGCCTGACGAGGCACGGCCTGCCAGGCGCCAGGGACGGCCGCCTAAATCTGACGACTAAGAGTTGATTCATAAGTACCTGCCGTAGTTGGGGTTGCAGAGGAAGGCGACTGCGCGGGCGGCGTGGTTGATGTTGTTGCCGCGTCTGCGACATTGCCGAAGCATTTGCCAGTCCTTCATCCTCGCGAGGATGTGCTCGATCCTGGCCCGGATTTTCCGGTGCGCGGCATGACGTTGCTCGTCGGTTTTCGGTGGAGGGAGGGTCGCGCCGGGCAGGGAGCGGTAGCCGCCGTCGGTCAACGTGGTCACTCCAGCGGGCAGGTTCACGGTCGCTTTGGCGACTATGATGTCGTTGCGGTTGCCCGGCCAAGCCCGACCGACGTGAACGATCCGTCTGGTGGTGGTCGCGAGGACGTGGATGGTGACCGACCTGCGGTAATTCTTGCTCGGCCTGGTCAGCGACTGGTCGTGCACCGGGATCAGTGTGTTGTCCAACAACAATGTCTCACCATGACGAGCACCGCCACCATCGTCGAACAAGGCCGGTACGGCTGGGAGCAGGTCCCGGATGATGCGGTGCGCGGTGGATTGACTGGTTCCGAAGATCGCCGCCAACGCGCGTTCGGTCAGGTCAGTCCGGTCAGGGCATGGATATCGGCTGGTCCGAGCGTTCTGGTTCGCATACGTTGTTCATGCCGGTCACCTCTGACATTTATGAGAATCGATGAGGCGACTTCTCGTGAGCGCTGGGATTGAAAAACTTGTCGTACCGGCGTGCTTTGCTGGATATCGTGACCAGTTCGACGAGTGTTCCGGCTCCTGCGCGGCGTACGCGCGGGCGCTCGAAGACGGCGAATTGGCGCCGCCCGGAACAGGTGGCTGTCATAGCCCTGGAGTTGGATGTGTCCGCCGACTCGGTGATGCGCAGGCGCGTCGAGCAGCATTGGTCCGCAGTGTTCCGGTTGCGTCGCGCATTGCAGCGTGATGCCCGCAACGCGTGTACCGCGTATCTGGCCGCGCACCGTGAACGCGAGACTGGTTACAAAGCGGTCCTGGCACGGTTGGGGCTGTCGCGCAAAGGTGTTGAGGCTCGCGCGAAAACCCATGCGGAGGACTCGGGGTGGATGCGTGATCACCTGACCAAAGCCACCGGCCTGCATGTCGCTGACGAGGTGTGGGAAACGTGTGACCGGTTCCTGTTCCCCGACCGCACCGGCAAGAGGTTCGGCACACCGCAGATCGGGTCGTGGTGGAACTTCGCCCGCATCCCAGGCCGCGCCCGCTCGCACACCAAAACACAGCCGACGTGGGAAACGTACCGACTCGTCGGAACCCTGCAAGGCCCACGCTCCCGGCGGCTGGCGCTACCAGGCTCACCTGGTGATCCTCGGCCACGGGTGGACCAGCCCAGCCGTCGCTGCCGCGCGTGCCGCGGCACCGTTGGATCGGTGTGCCGGGGTGGACGGCAACGTCTCCAACATCGCCATCGCCTCCTTCCCCAATCCCGGCGACTACTCCGGCGTGGTGCTAACTTCACGCGTCACGATCACCGGCGAGCAGAGAGCTGTGACCGAACGTGAAGCACATAAGGCCAGAGGTCGCCAGCGCGCTCTGGACCGATCACGCCGCGCCAACAACACCAGCCAGTACCGGCTGAGCAGAAAGCAGCAAGCCCGAGCACAACGCCGGGCCGCCGCTGGTCTGGAACCCAAACAGGTGACCACACCGGGCGGTGCCCGTCACGCGAACGGTGCCGGAGTGCCTAAACGCGCGTACCGCAGAGACGCCCTGTCCCGCCGGTACCAGCAGATTCGGGCAGATCACGCCGCAGCATCCGCAGCAGCAGCCCACCGTAAAGCCTGCTATGCCCGCGATACCGCACGAGCGATCGTCGCCACACACGGCCCGAACCTGGTCACCGAGGACGTCAGCATCCGCACCTGGGCGTTGCGGTGGGGACGAGGTATCGCAGCGTTCTCGCCCGGCATCATGCTCGCCGCGCTCACTGCCGAATGCGAAACCGCTGGTGGCCGCATGTCGAAGGCCTCGACCTGGACCACCGCGTTGTCGCAGCACTGCGTGTGCGGGGCACGGGCCAAAAAGGCGTTATCGCAACGGACGCATTCCTGTGGCGTGTGTGGATTCTCCGGCGACCGGGATATCGTGTCGGCGTTGTTGGCCGCGACCGTCACCCACGGTGCGTGCGGCAAGGACGGGACACCAGACCCGAAAACCGCGTACATAAACCACGCTGTGCGTGTACACGCGCACCAACTCGTGACCGCCGGTCACGTCCAGAACATTCCCGTCACCGGGAACGAATCACCTGTAGGAACGGCCCAGCAAGAGGGGCCGGACCGGTCAACCGTCCACCACAACCCGACACCCGCAGTGTTGGCCATTGGTGAGGACGGCAGCCACACCGTGGCCCCTGCCGGTCAAGGGGAACGCCCCGCCCTATCCCGTAACAGACCCCACCGGCAGCAGTCCCGCACACGCGGGTGGCGGTGGGGACGTCGACGGAACAGGCGGACCAGCCACACCCCCACGAAACATGAATCGGCTCACGCCGACTTATGAATCAACTCTTAGTCACCGTTGTAGTCGGGATTCTGCGCCAAATAAGCGTCAGCGCGAATACTCAATGAGGTGGAAACACCAGAATTGGGCAGGCTCGCCCGCACATTGACGACGGTATTGAAAGCACCCCTCGGGCCTGCACCCGTCACGGCGGGCACCTTGAAGTTCGAGGCGGCGACGTTGATGTTTCCGATCGCAATTACCCCGGAGGGAATGCCGTCACGCGTCAGCTTGGGAATGTGGTCGTCACCCTCGATCCGCTGCATCCGAACAGTGAGCGGCTCGCTCGGTGTGCCGATGTAGCACTCACCCCCGACGAGCGGATTCTGCACATGTATGCGGAGAAACAACGTGAGATCGAAGGCAAGCAAATCGTTGAGCAGCATCGGCTTGACCGCCTGCACCTGCGCTGTCACATTGCCCATCGAGCCAAGCGCGCGAGACACAGCACCAAGTCCGGTGACGCCGCCAGGAACAGCGAGCGACTTTCCGTAGATACCGTGGCTCCCATCTGAAGGAGCCACGAACGTGCCGTTCTCGACTCCACCACTGATCTTCAGGCCACCGTCCGAAATCGGGACAACGAAGTTTGCGCTGCGAAACTCCCCGCCCCGAATGAGAACCGTGAGGCAGTGCTGCGCACTGGGTGAACTCGCTACGAACCCAGGGAAGTGGGACTTTGTTGCCTTTGATGTGGCCATCCGTGACTCCTCGCCGCTCGCCGCTGCGCGGTAGGTCGTGACAGCGTTGCTGCTCACTGTCTACCGCACCGCGGCGGCATCCGCGCGAAGTTCAGTCACACTATATCCACGCGCGCGGCAGTCATCCCTGCCGAGCTTTGAAACGCGGCTCCTTTTTGTTGATCACGAAAACCTTGCCGCGGCGCCTAACGACCTGCGCTCCTGGCTTGTTCTTCAGTGACCGCAATGACTTACGGACCTTCATCCACCCTCCTCTTATCCGATAATGATTTTCACTATAGCTAAGAGGGGCCTACTTTCCCTAGGCGACGAGGGCGACACTTCCGGCCAGCGAGGCCACTGCCTCCCGCACCTGGGTCACTGCCTCGGCATCGTCGGCCGGACGATTCTCGGCGAAACGCTGGTATGCACCGCCAATCGAGACGGCGATCTTCTCAACCACGCGGCCACCCGCAACCCCGACCGACCTGCGAGCATCATCGTGGGCCCAGGTTCCGCCATACTGCCCTGCCGCGATACCCACGACAGCGACCGGCTTGTCCTTAATTGCTCCCTCACCGAAGGGGCGCGACAGCCAGTCAATGGCGTTCTTGAGTACCGCCGGGAGGGTGCCATTGTATTCAGGCGTCACCAGCAGCAGTGCGTCAGCGGCCTCCACTGCGGCGCGAAGCTCTCCAGCGGGCGCGGGAAGGCCGGAGGGGCTGTCGACATCCTCCGAGTAGAACGGCACGTGCCCGAGGCCATCCACGATCGATACATCGACCCCCTGGGGCGCGTTGGCGACCGCGATTTCGGCGAGCTCTCTATTCAGTGAGTCCGCGCGCAGGCTTCCCACCAGCACTGCGACCTTAACGCCGTTCGACGTGCCGTTCTTCGTAACCATGATGATGCCCTCCAGAATGTCCGATAGTTTCTGCAGCGGTCGCCGCTCGATACTCGGCATAACCGGACCGCGGTCCGTTTCCATCCCGAAGCTCGCGTCATGTGAGGGAGATCACACGACAAACTCGGCGGCTACGATCTCTTAAGTGACAGCTCCCGGAAGTAACCCTGCGGACCACGCGCGCCAGATTCCGCTCATCGGTGCACCGGAAACGGAGCGCGCAGACGCCGTCCGAAACCGCGAGCGGCTGCTTTGCAGCGCGCGGGAGATCGTACGCAATGAGGGCGCAGAGGCACTGACCATGGAGCGCCTCGCGCACCGCGCCGGCGTTGGCAAGGGCACAGTGTTCCGGCGATTCGGCAGCCGGTCTGGGCTGATGTTCGCATTACTCGATGAGGCTGAGCAAGAACTCCAACGCGCCTACCTATTTGGCCCTCCTCCCCTCGGGCCGGGGGCTGCACCCGTCGACCGCCTGCTTGCGTACGGACGTGCGCGCCTGACCTTTCTCGACGAACACGGAGAACTGCAGTTGCAAGCCGACAGGCAGCCAATGAGCACATTCCGTGCGCCCCCACACGCGGTCGAACACACCCATGTGATGAATCTCTTGATCCAGGCGCAAGTGACGATTAACCCACGTTTGCTCGCCGATTCTCTGCTTGCTTCACTCACCGCCGCGCTCGTGCTGTATCAGCTTCGCACTCAACGGTTTTCCCTCGATGAACTGGTGATGACCTGGGAGCATCTGGTGCGCGCCGTAGTGCCGCGCTCTGACTGACGTCGCGACGTTCGACTTGTGGCAGCGACCACTAGAGTTTGCATAGGCAAGTACTACACGATCGTGAAGGCTTAGCATTTTCGTTATGGCCGATGATCGCACCCTCTTCGACGACCCCAGAATCACCCTGATGGGCCTTTTCGTCGAAGCGCACGGCGCACTTACCAGCAGAACCGCAAGCCAGATCAGCGAACACGATCTGGCCCCAGCCGAGTTCGAAGCATTGCTGCGGCTGAGCCGAAGCGCGCAGCGCAGTCTGCGCATGTCCGACCTTGCCGCACAGGCGGGGCTGACCAATAGTGGCGCTACCCGGCTAGTCGATCGCCTCGAGTCCCGTGGCCTCGTCACTCGAGAGACAAGCCCTGACGATCGCCGCGGAACCACCGCCGTCATCACCGATGACGGGCTCCGAAAGGTAACGGAGGTGCTGCCCGGCCATCTCAGCATCGTTCAAGATGCCTTTCTAGACGGGGTGCCCGCCGAAGCGCGGGCGCCGTTCTTCGACGCGCTCCGCGCGATTCGGGATCATCTGCGTCCGGAAGCCGAACGCGGCGCGCGCTAGAAGCACCACCGGCTGGCCTGCGGTGTCACGCTGGCCCCGCTAAGGTAGATACGCATGAGCGGCCTGCGTGAAGAGATCCAGCGTGAACTGTTCGTCACATCCAAGATTGACCCTGCAGCAGAGATCCGGAAGCGCGTCGAGTTCCTGAAACAGTACGTGGCAGCTACACGGACCTTGGGCTTCGTACTCGGCATCAGTGGTGGTCAAGACAGCGCGCTCGCTGGCAAGCTCTGCCAGATGGCCGCGACCGAGCTTCGCTCCGAGGGCACGCCCGCGCGCTTCGTGGCGGTGCGCCTGCCGCATGGTGTGCAGTCCGACGAGGCCGACGCGAGTGCAGCACTCGAATTCATCGGGCCCGACGATCTGACGACCGTGAACATCAAAGCAAGCACCGCTGCGGCGGCAACAGAGATTTCACAAGCGATCTCCCACCTCGAAGGCGGGAACGATGGCATCAGCGACTTCGTGCGGGGCAACGTCAAAGCGCGGGAACGCATGGTCGCGCAGTACGCCATCGCTGGCCAGCTGGGAATGCTCGTCGTGGGCACAGACCATGCGGCGGAGGCAGTCACGGGGTTCTTCACAAAGTATGGGGACGGCGGCGTTGACCTCACGCCTCTAACCGGGCTGACTAAACGGCAGGGTAAGCAGCTTCTTCAAGAACTCGGATCGCCCGAAACTCTCTGGAAAAAGGTCCCCACCGCAGATCTCGAGGACGGTCGGCCCGCACTCCCCGACGAAGCCGCGCTGGGGATGACGTACGAGGAAATCGACAGCTACCTCGAGGGTGGCTCGGTCAGCGAGGAGACCGCTGCGCGTATCGAACGCTTGTACCTGGCAACGCGGCACAAGCGCACGGTGCCCGTTACGCCGTTTGACGATTGGTGGCGCTGACCGCCAGTCTGATCGACGCGATCAGTACCAGCGGCGTCACCGCCCACACCACGAGACAGTACGGGCACAGCACCTGAATGACCGCGACGCTCTGATACACGAGCCACAGCACGAAGATGCATGCTGCGATCACGCCACCAAGGTGGGTCAGTACAAACCATCGGGGCATTCGTACGTTACCCAAAGCGAGCACCCCCACCGCGGTTACGAGCGGAAAACCCGCTAGGCCCAGATAGGTGTTGGGGAAACCCAGCGCCTCCGCCTGCCAGGACGTCAGCACAGTTCCACAAGTCAATCGCTCATTGACGTCGCACAGCGGCAGGTAGCCGGGCGAGGCGAGCATTCGTGTCCGTTCGACGGTAAGCAGGACGGCAGCAACAAATCCTGCAGCCCCTCCCCCGATCAGCATCCATCCCGCACTCCGCCGGTCAAGCATCCACTGTCCGCAGAAAATCCAGCACCAGCGCATTGCACTGTTCCGCGTTCTCAAACGGGATTTCATGTTTCGCGCCCCGCAGGATGTGCAATTCCGAGCCCGGCAAGGACCGGGCAATCAGTTCAGTGTGACCGGAACGCACAACATCGCGCTGGCCAGCGATGACCAGCGCCGGGATATGCGGACGGCGAAGCCGGACCGGATCAAGGTGCGGATGATCAGTCATCAGCACGATCTTCGCCAGCGCTGCTGCTGCCCGGCGCGAACGACGTGCCGCGATCGACAGCGCGGCGCGCTGCACAATCAGAACCGCCCGGGTCCAGGGATGGAGGCCGGTCGGGTCCAGATTCGCACCGACCACCGCTACGGAGCGGACCCTCTGGGGGTGATCCGAAACGAGTTGCAGGGCGATGTTGCCGCCATCGCTGTAACCGAATACATGCGTGGAATCGATGTTCAGTTCGTCGAGCACCGCGAGCACATCACGGGAGAAAAGCGGGAAGTCCCAGGACTCGGTACCACCACTTGACCGGCCGTGGCCGCGAGTATCAATCGCGACCACCCAGTGGCGGGCCGCGAAGGCACGAATCTGTTCATCCAGGCTATGCAGATCCTCGCCGTTTCCGTGCAGCACGACGAGCGGGGAGAACGTGACGTCCCCGTACGTCTCGAAGTGAATGTGCGCCGTTTCGGTCCGAACATGGCCCGCCGATAATGGCTCTCGGTCTGTTCCCGCCAACGTCACAGCCTCCTTTGATCAACAGCTCGCCACGTCAACTGCACGGCCGGTCATGCGGATCAGCGGACGATACAGCACATTACAGTGGCGGAGTGCACGACGACTCTAGCTTCCTGCCCCTCGACGGCTTCACGGACGCCGCAGCACCGGCCCCTCAGGGATCGGACTGGCAAACCGAGGCACTGTTCGAGCTCGTCCCGGCGGGCGCCGCCACCGCGCCGCTCGACATCGGGGACCCAATAGTGCAGGAGATCGTGTCGTCGCTGCGACAGGCAGACCCACAAGGTGAACGTTTCGCGGCCGTTTTCCGTGCGACCTTCGACCAGCTCTACGACGGGCAGCACACTGGCCGCTACTGCTGGGATCAGCTCTATAAAACCGAGAAGACCCACTTTGGGACGCTCATCGAAATCAACTTGCGTCGCGCTTTCGGGGACGTGCTGCGAGACGGAGAGCTTCTCGACTACAAGATCAACGGCTATGACGTGGACTGCAAGTTTTCGCAACGGTCCGGCGGGTGGATGCTTCCACCTGAAGCGTTAGGTCACGTCATTCTTGCTTGCACCGCGAGCGACCAGGCCGGGACGTGGAGCGTCGGCGTGGTGCGCGCGCGACCGGAAATCTGTCGGCTCAGCGTGAATCGCGACGGGAAGACCGCGCTGAGCCCGAAAGGCATAGCGGAGATCGCGTGGCTGCACAAGGACGCCGAACTCCCACCGAATGTGCTGCTGAAGGTGGATCCAGCCGTCGTGGCGCGCATCTTCTCACTCCCCACAGGTCAGCAGCGCGTGAATGAGCTTTTCCGACGTGTCACGAACCATCGCATCGGGCGCAATACAGTGGCGACGGTGGCGGAGCAAGATGACTATATGAAGCGGGTGCGAGCGAACGGCGGTGCCCGCTCAACATTGCAGGCAGAAGGAATCCTGATCGCTGGCGGCGACTACGTTGCGCATAGGGCTGTGGCACACGAACTTGGTGCCCCGGTGCCGCAGCCAGGCGAGTTCGTCAGCATCCGTGTGGTGCCCGCAGAGAGTGGGGACCCGGGCCCTATCGCCGAGATCGAAGGCAGCCTGTGGCGCTGCGCGAGCCCCGGAGAGTCCGCGACCGCCGCTGCACCTACCATCCCTGCTTCACGGCGCGTTTCAGTCGAGACCAGCGTCGATGACGACGTTATCCGGCTGCTCTGACAGGATGCAAGATCCTGTCCTTCCGCACCGTCGCCGCACTGGACCGGCGCTTGATGGCGGAGCCCCCTGCCAGCATCCGCCTGATGGAACCACCGATTGCGGTGGCGACCGGCGGCGGGAAGGCATTCCCAATCTGTCGGTATGCCGCCGTTTTACGACCAGAGAACTGCCACTCCGGCGGGAAGCCTTGCAACGCAGCCACCATTTCCAGAGTTAGCCGCGGAGTGAAGTCCGTCGGTGTCTCCGCTGCAGGTGCGGCATCAGCAATACCCCGTCCGTCAACTCCGAGTGCAAGCCACGCCGCCCGAGCGCGGGTCGGGCCGAGATCTGGACCTCCGTGTTTGCGGGAACCACCCACGATGGTCGGGCCGATACCTTCCGCGCCCGCGGCCCAGCGGCTTGCCCCCGGCCACCCATCCCTGGCCATGAACCGATGCAGCGTTTCACCCACGGTCGGCGGTGTGCCCTTCGCCCCAGGCCATTCGAAACGTCGCATGAAACGCCGTTTCGCCGCGACCAGAATGAATCGAGGACGCAATTGGGGCACCCCGAACTCGGAGGCATTCAGCACCTGCCAGTCCGCGTCATAGCCAAGGGAATCGAGACGATCGAGAATGGACTGCCGATAGGGCGCAAATCGGGCGGTTGACAGGCCACGCACATTCTCGAGCATTACGGCTGCGGGACGTGCCTGCGAGACGAGGCGAAGCGCCTCGGGGAACAAGTCTCGCTCGTCGTCAGCCCCGAGCTGATGTCCCGCGATCGAGAACGGCGGGCACGGGACGCCTCCCGCTATCAAGTCAACACCGCGGAAATCCCTGCCGCGCACTTCCCGGACATCACCTTCATGCACCTTCCAGGAGGGGCGGTTCATCCGAAGGGTCGCACAAGGTTCTGGTTCGATCTCCACAGCGAGTTCGTGGCGAAACCCAGCGACCTCCAGTCCGAGCGACTGCCCACCTGCCCCCGCGCAGATCTCCAAGCACGTCAGCTCCTCCGTCACCGTTCCTCCTGCCACGCCTACCCTGCCCGTAAAACAGGGCGCTTCATTTCGCCTCGCACCGTACGGTATCGGTCTGACACATTTCTGCGGGCACACAGGCGCGGCATGTCCCAGAGGCTTATTACGCCCAGCACATCATCCGTTCAGGAAAGCGACGACCCCCACGTCGCATTGTCGAGGCTCACTCGCCATCATGGATGGAGTCGGTCATCGAAATCGCGGTGCGCCGGATACTAGAGGGAGGGTCATCAGCATGAGTGGATGGTCGCAGCGCCTGATGACGGCGCTTTTTGGGCCACCCAGCGCGCAACCCGCAACCATCGACACTGCTGCTATTCCCGCGATCCTTCCGCTGCGGCCAATCGACCTCAGCGACGACAGCGCGGTGACCGAGACCCTTGACCTCGCCGTGCGCGTAGGAGCGGTGCTACTCGATGCGGGTACCGGCGCGATCGATACCCAGACCCAAATTCAATTCGTCGCCTCCACCTACGGCCTCGAACAGTGTGAGGTAGACGTCACATACAACTCGATCGTCATCACGGCGCATCGGGGCGCCTCCCTACCGCCTGCGACCACGATGCGCGTCGTCCACCATCGATCGCTGGACTTCACGCGGCTCTCGGCGGTCGATCAGCTAATTCGGCGGATGCGCCACCGCGCGCTGACACCGGCTCAGGCGCATCGCATTCTCGACACCATCGTTTCAGCCCCGCACCCTTACCCGCGCTGGGTGGCGACATCGGGGTGGGCAGGGCTCGCAGCATCGGTCGCCGTACTGCTCGGCGCCGGCCCAGTAACCGCGCTGGTTGCCTTTCTGACGACGATCACTATCTACCGCACGAACCTTGCGCTGAACCAGCTCGGGCTGCCGCTCTTCTACCAGCAGGTGGTTGGCGGAATCATCGCGACGATTCCCGCGCCGATCATGTATCAGCTCAGTGGACCTTTGGGGATCACCGTGCACCCCTCCCAAATCGTCGCTACCGGAATCGTCGTCCTTCTCGCTGGCTTGTCGCTGGTCGGCTCTGTTCAGGACGCCATTACGGGTGCACCGATTACCGCGTCAGCGCGGCTGCTGGAAGTCGTGATGATGACCGCGGGAATCATTACCGGCGTCACGATGACCTTGCAAATCAGCCAGCAGCTCGGAATAGATCTGCCGATGATCGGAACAACGCTCGTCCAGGGCTTCACACGAATGCCTGTTCAGATCCTCGCGGGCGCCGTCGCCGCGATGTGTTTCGCGCTCGCAAGTTACGCCGAGCGCAGGGCTCTCACGGCCGCAGCGCTCGGCGGTGCAGCGGGCATGGCCACGTTCCTCACCACGGTGAACGCTGAGGCCGGAACCGTCGCGGCGGCAGGAACCGCGGCGATCCTCGTAGGGTTCGCCGGTGGCCTGGTCGCACGTCGCGCGCTCGTTCCCCCACTTGTGGTGGCTGTCGCCGGCATCACCCCGCTGCTACCCGGCCTCGCGATTTACCGCGGGCTGTATGGGCTCGTTGCCGACGATCGATTCGAAGGCATCGCGAACCTTGCCAATGCCATGGCGATTGGTGTTGCGCTCGCCGCGGGTGTCGTCCTCGGTGAGTGGATGGCGCGGACTTTGCGTCGCCCGCAGATACCGTTCCGCCCCGACGTCGTTTCTACCCGGTTCCTACCGCGCCCATGGGCGCGCCCACGCAGACGCTGATCTGTTAACTCGCGCGCCCTAAAGTGGTGCCGTCCGCCCGCCTCATAGCGACAACCACCATGGACATCGACCAGTTGTCGCTGCAAGGTGGGCCTGCGTTCCCCGCATTCACCACAACCCGATAATGACAACGAATATTGTCACAGTAGATGTTGTTCTATAGTATCGAGGAATTGTCGGCCCAACGATGCCCGATAAGTGGTCCGAGAGAACCGCGCAACAGCGACGGCAAGTTCGTCCGTGATGGACGTCGAGGGGTCTTGCCGAAGCCGCTGCGGAGGTTGGGCCACCTGAGAGCTACGGAGAAGACCTCTATGATCAGCACTGTGGACGTTCAACGCCGAACTGTCACCAATGGTGACGTTTCCCTTGCGGTCTTCGAAACCGGGAATCCGGACGGTGAGCCCATTGTCCTCGTGCATGGCTGGCCAGACACGCACGACCTGTGGCAGTACGTGGTTCCGCAGCTTTCCGAACGCTTCCGCGTTATCTCTTACGACACCCGTGGCGCCGGTGAAAGCACGGTTCCCGCTCGCGTGTCCGACTACGAACTCGCTGCGCTCGCCACGGACTTCCGCGCCGTGATCGATGCCGTGAGCCCGGACGCTCCGGTCCACGTCCTTGCACACGACTGGGGCGGTGTGGAGGTGTGGGAAGCGCTCGCAACGGAGAACGCCGCGAGCCGCGTCGCCTCGTTCACCGTGACGTCCGGACCCAACCTCGACATTCTCATGCATTGGGTGCGAGACCGGTTCAGACGGCCGACCTTCAGCAACCTCGCGGGCCCGCTAGAGCAAGGCCTCGCCTCCTACTACACCTACCTTTTCCAGCTACCGTGGCTGCCAGAAGCGGTACTGCGCCGCGTCATGGCCGGTAACTGGGCCCGCTTCCTCGGCCTCTTTGACGGCCTGGACCCGGCCCGGGTTAAGCCGGCCGCGACAATTGCCGAGGACATGGCGAACGGAGTCAACCGTTACCGCGCCAATATTGCGCGGCGACTGCTTCGTTCACAGCCGAAGCCAACAACGGTGCCAGTCCAAGTAGTCATCAACGCGCGGGACCGCGCGGTGCGGCCCAGCGGGTACGACGACTACGGGAAGTTCGCGTCACAGCTGTGGCGTCGCACGATCGATTCCGGTCACTGGTCCCCCATCTCGAACCCAGACGACCTTGTCCGGGCAACAGTCGAGTTCATCGACATGCTCGGTGGAGCAGAAGCATCCGCAGAACTCGCAGAAGGACGTGTCAGCTACTCGGGTGAGTGACGCGATCGCCGGGGTTCGCCGGACGACCGCCCGGATGGCAGTGTGGGCCTATGGACCCTGTGAACGGACTGATAGCGCCCACTCCAGGCAGGTCGCGGAACATGGCGGCGATCAAGCGAGCCGGAACGCAACCGGAACGGCTCGTGCGTTCGGCGTTGCACAGAATGGGATACCGCTTCCGCAAGGACCTTCCCATCCGTACAGGCGGCATGCTGATCAGACCGGACATCGTCTTCACGAAAGCACACGTCGCCGTTTTCATCGACGGTTGCTTCTGGCACTGCTGCCCGGACCATGGCACAAAGCCACGGACCAACTCCGCATACTGGAGCCCGAAGCTCGCGCGGAACGCCGACCGCGATCGTCGGCAGAAGCAGGCACTTGAAAGCGCCGGCTGGACCGTACTCCGAGTATGGGAGCACGCCTCGGTCGAAGAAGCATGTGCTTCAGTAGTGTCAGCGCTTCGCTGCGAGGGAACACGGACCATTCCGGCACCATCGGGCGAAAGATCGTGACAGGGTTGAAGTACCGGTGTCTTCAGAGAGGTGTAAGCATGGACGCAAGCCAGGAGACGGCCCTGGATGACGTGATCGCTAGTACAGAAAAGAAGGCGGACGACGCGTCGTCGCCGGTGGCGAAACGCCTTGGCAAGGCGGCGCTTGTCGGGCTAACAGTCGCCCGGGGTCCGGTCGGGATTGGCCTTCTTGCAGCCCAGCGACTGCGGTCAGGGCGCAAAGCGGCAGCGACATCGAAGAAGCAGCGTTCCAAAAAGGTCAAGGTAATGCGCGGCACGATCTGGGTGACAAGCGCGCTCGGACTGGCTGGGCTTGCCGCGTACATGGCGAAACACTGGGACGAACTGTCCGAGGGTGGACCAGAGTCTCCCCAGATCGGTCTCAGCTACGACACACAAACGTAAAAGCTCTCAGTGTCGATGCGCGTAATCCGCTGGGCTGCGGCAGCGGTGTTCGCAGCAATTCTGGCCGGTTGCGCGCAAGACCCTTCGCCCTCGAGGTCCGTTCCGGTTGACGAGAACGCTACCGCGGTCTCCGCGTTGGCGGTAGAGCTACAGGTCCCCTGGGATGTCGCATTCCTGCCCGACGGCGATGCGCTGGTGACTGAACGCGACAGTGGACGTGTGCTTCTCATCGGTGACGCGGGTACTACCACCGAGGTAGTTCAGATCGACGACGTCGACAATCGGGGTGAAGGTGGCCTCATGGGAATTGCCGTTTCCCCCGAGTTCGCCGACACCGCACACGTTTTCGTGTACTACACGACAGACGCGGACAACCGCATCGTTCGTTACACGTTCAGCGAGGGCGCTCTCACGGATCCGCAGCCGACCCTGGCGGGGATTCCGTCGGGCACCATCCACAACGGAGGAGCGCTTACATTCGGCCCTGATGGCTACCTGTATGCCGCGACGGGAGATGCTGGGCAACAAGCATTTTCGCAGAATCTGAACTCGCTCGGCGGAAAGATTCTGCGACTCACCACAGACGGGCGACCGGCACCCGGCAACCCTTTCCCCGAGTCGGCGGTCCTCAGTTACGGTCACCGAAACATTCAGGGTCTCGCGTTCGACTCCCGTGATCAGTTGTGGGCGTCAGAATTCGGAGCTTTTAGCTGGGATGAACTCAACCTGATCGTCCCCGGGGGAAACTACGGCTGGCCTGAGATCGAAGGCATAGGTGGCGAGGACCGCTTCATCGACCCCGTCGAAGTGTGGCGGCCAGCCGAGGCTTCCCCGGCGGGCCTGGCCATCATCGATGATGTCTTGTACATGGCTGCCCTGCGCGGCAATCGACTGTGGGAAATCCCGATTAACAACGGCGCGACGGGTGAACCCCGCGCGTCGCTCGGGGGTTACGGGCGCCTACGGGCGGCTGTCGCTGCTCCCGATGGCAGCTTGTGGGTTACGACCAGCAACCGCGACGGCCGTGGCCGCGCTGCTCCTGAGGACGATCAGATCCTGCGAGTCAACTTCGACTAGTACTCCGCCGCATCGATCATCGGCCCGAGGTCCACGTCGCGCGCTTTCTGGATATGTGGTTTGTTCACTTCCTCCTTGATGTACTTCGCGACGAATCGCTTCACCTCCGATTCCATGCCCGACACGATTTGGAGGACGCTGGAGGCGAGACCCTCCGCGCGGATCTCTACCGCGACGTCGCTCTTATCTGGTGGCTCAACTTCGATCACGGCGCGCAACGGTTTCGCGGCGCGCGCCGTCAGTTTCAGATCGACAGCGACATCGGCCCGAAAGCGGTGCACCGTGCCGGTCAACCGGACAACGAATTTCAGATCGACCGGGATATGCAGGTTGAAGCGGAGCGGTTCTTCGTCGGACACTCGCGTGACGGTGGGGTCATTGACGATTCCGTGCGCAGTGACCTTCGCGATACGCCCAGGACCAGCACCGATCGGCCCGAATTCGATCGGCGCTCCAGTGATGCCGGAAACGGCCGACAGTATTCGCTTCTTCGAGATGGCGCGGTGGAAGAACGCCAGGCCGAAATCTGCGTAGGTGAAGTATTCAGTCTTGGGCGCACCACGCTGCGCATCATGGTCAGCACTCACATTGTCGAACATACTCCGCGCGTTCGGTCACGACTGTACGAGTCGGTAGAACCGGAAGAAGTCATTCTCGATGTCGTAGATCTCTATTCCACTGAACCCCGCCTGACGTGCGTACTTGTCCAGCGTGGCCGGACGCATGACGGTTCCCGTACCAACCGAATGCTCATGGGAAAGTCCGTCAGGAAGACAGCACAGCAGACTGTAGCCGTACATCAACTGCTCGACTTCGTCTCCAGGCGCGGTGAACTCGTGCGCCACGCGCTCGTCCATGACCAGTACTGTCCCGTCTGGACGCACAAGGCGCCGCATCTCCCGCAGCACTGCGACTGGGTCGGACATGTCGTGGATGCATTCGAACGCGCATACGAGGTCGTACTGGGCGCTGCGGTCAGGGCCTGGCATCGTCGCGGAGAACGACACCCTGTCCGAGACTCCGTAGGACTCCGCGACGGCACGGGCTTTCACTATCGACGCAATATCGGTGTCAATGCCGTCGACAGTGGCATCCGGGTAGGCTTGCGCGATCCCAATGGAGGACCATCCGTACCCGCACCCGATGTCGGCGACGGTCCCGCCTGCACGGAGCGCCTGCTCGATGCTGGGAATCGACGGTAAATACTCCTTACCCAATGGGCCGAGGAAGAGGGGCCTATTCGCGGCCGCCTGGCCCTCACGTGCGTCCGTTCCGAACTGTTCCCAGCTCACACCAGTTCCAGTGCGGTAGGCGTGGACCAGGTCTTCGAGTCGCTGACTGGTGGCTGCGAAAAGCTGGCTGAAGGGCGCGATGTAGTTCAGCGAACCTTCACACGCGAGTACCTCCGCGTGCTCCGGCGGAAGCGTGAATCGGCGTTCCTCTTGGTCCGCGCTGACGTCGTCAACGTGGAGGTAACCGCAAACCGCCTGGTGTTCTAGCCACTCCCTCGCGTAGCGGGGCGCCGTCTCGGTGCGGCGAGCCAGCTCTGCGGCGGTGAGCGATCCACCGTCACTCAGTGCTGTGTAGTAGCCAAGTTGCATTCCAAGGTAGATGGCTTGCGTCTCCGCGGCTCCGAGCACCGAGCGGAACACTCGTTCCGTAAACGCCTCAGTTACCGCTGCTGAAGTTGTCATGAATGTGGCCTCCGTGTAAGTCGGTGCGAAGCGCGGGTGATGTACCCGCTCACCATCTACACGGAGGCCACGTTCATTCGGTTCACTTAGATTTGGACCCACGCCGTCGCGTTCGGCGGCAGCCCCCCGTTTGTCGGCGCGCTCGCCACAACAACCGTGCCCTGCGGAAGCGGTACCGCTTCAGAGCTGAAGTTCGTGATGCTGTGCCACCCGCCAGGGCGAGTGAAGTGCAGCACGGCCGGTTGGTCTGTCGCCACCCATTCGAGAGATTCGTCTGTCTGCATTTTGTGCCGCGCTTCGAGCGCGGACCGGTAGAGAGCAAGCGTGGAGTTCGGGTCCTCTTCCTGGACCGACACGGCCGCATCCGCGAACCACTCCGGCTGGGGAAGATGCGCATGTCCGGGTCCGAAACCGTAGGACGGGCCGTCGGGTGTCCAGGGCAGCGGCACGCGGCATCCGTCGCGGCCCTTCTCGATGCCGCGGTTACGGAAGAACGCAGGGTCCTGCATGACCTCTTCGGGAAGGTCGCCGACTTCATGGAGGCCGAGTTCCTCGCCCTGGTACATGTAGGTCGACCCGGGTAGTGCGAGCAGAAGCAACGCTGCCGCGCGAGCCCGGCGCACACCGAGTTCACGGTCGAGTTCAGGTTCCTGACCGTCGGTCATGAGCCACGACTTACCGTTCTTCGTTTCACTGTCCTGCGGTAGCCCATACCTGGTGGCGTGGCGCACCACATCATGGTTCGACAGGACCCACGTTGACGATGCGCCAGACTCGGCGGACAGCTTCAAGTTGTCGTCAATGACGTCCCGAAACTCTTCTGCGTCCCACGCTGCTTCAAGCAGATCGAAGTTGAATGCCTGACCGAGTCCCTCGGCACTGGCATAGCGCGGGCGTCGCGGCCTAGGCACCCACGCTTCCGCGACTGCGGTTCGCGGCGGATCATACTCGTTGAAAACCTTGCGCCATTCGGCATAGATCTCGTGGACCTCGTCGCGGTCCCAGAACGGATGTGTGCCGTCTAGCGGAAGGTGTTCGTGCATCAGATGACGGAGTTCGTCCCACGTCGGCAGCGGCTCGGATAGGTCCTTCGTAAGCGCGTGGGCCACGTCGATACGGAAGCCGTCAACGCCGCGATCGGACCAGAAACGGAGAGTCTTGATGAAGTCCTCACGCACTTCGGGATTATCCCAGTTCAAGTCTGGCTGCTCGGGTGCGAACAAGTGGAGGTACCACTGCCCGTCGGGTGTCTGGTGCCACGCGGGCCCGCCGAAAACCGACTGCCAATCCGTGGGCGGCAGGGATCCGTCCGGCCCTTCCCCATCGCGGAAGATGTAGCGATCGCGCGCGGCCGAGCCCGCAGGCGCCTGCAATGCTTCCTGGAACCACTCGTGCTGGTCAGAGGTGTGATTGGGGACAATGTCGACAATGATCTTGATTCCAGCACTGTGGAGCGCCGCGACCATCTCATCGAAGTCCTCTAGGGAACCGAGACGCGGATCGACATTGCGATAGTCCGCGACGTCGTATCCGCCGTCTGCCAGTTCGGACGGATAAAACGGGCTCAGCCACACCGCATCGACACCCAGATTCTTCAGGTAGGACACCCTTGATGTGATGCCCTTGATGTCGCCCAGGCCGTCGCCGTCCGCGTCAGCGAAACTACGGGGGTAGATCTGATATACGGCGGCTTGACGCCACCAATTGGGATCGGTCATAGCGGGGTCGGACACCTGTCCTCCTGATCAAGGATTGCATGGTTGGATGAAGCATAGCTAAATCGAGTTAGCTCGAGTATCTTTCTCATGTCGGATCACTGTCAACCCCTTCGCCGAAAGCTGTCGGAAAGACATGAACGCACCCCGTGTGACACTTGCGAACGTCGCCCTGAGAGCTGGGGTTTCGCGCTCCACTGCGTCGTTCGTCATGTCCGGGCGCGGGGCCGAAATGCGAATCTCAGAGGCAGCGCAACAAAAGGTCCTCAAAGCCGCCGCCGACCTCGGCTACCGTCCAAACCTCACCGCGCGCAGCCTCCGGACCAGCAAGACGCACACCATCGGTCTGATCTCGGACGCCATCGCCACTACTCCCTTCGCTGGTGAGGTCATTCATGGTGCGCTCGATGCGGCACTCGCGCACGGCCATCTGCTATTCGTCGCAGAAACCGCTGGTAACGAGGCAGTGGAAGCCGATCTGATCTCCGAAATGCTCGATCGGCAAGTAGACGGAATCGTTTACGCGACGATGTTCACGCGCTATCAGAAGGCGCCTGCGGTGCTGTCGAAGGTGCAATCGGTCCTCATCAACTGCCTGGATCCGACCTCCAGCTCCCCCCGAATAGTCCCGGACGAATACCAGGGAGGTCGCACTGCAGCGCGGGCTCTGGCCGATGCGGGCCACCTGAACGGCATATACGTCATCGGTGGGCGGCACGACATCCCCAAAACGCCTGGCGGCCTTTACGCAGGCGTAAATCGTATGCGCGGCGTGGAAGACGAACTACGGACGTACGGCGCCGGAGTCGTCCTGTCGTATGAATGCGAGTACGAACCCGCGTTTGGCTACAAGGCCACAACTGAACTTCTTAGCGACGGCCATCGGCCGCGGGCACTCATTTGCCTCAATGACCGCCTCGCTTTCGGCGCCTACCAGGCGCTCGGAGAGCGCGGTATGCGTGTGCCTGAGGATGTTTCTGTCGTGTCGTTCGATGCGTCAGACCTCGCTTCGTGGCTTCGGCCCAGCCTGACAAGTGTTGCCCTGCCCCACTACGAACTCGGAAAAATAGCCGTCACCACGCTGCTCGATGCGCCCGTCAGGAAGGGCGGCGAGAGCAAAGACGTTCTTGTCCCCATGCCGCTGCATGAGGGAGATTCAATAGCGCCGGTGACTCCAGTCGGCCAGATTCAGGAGTAACGGGACAGACGCATGCGTCATTTTCACTGAGGCTGTCCTGTTACTCGTGAGTTTGCCCGCCCCCGATTGCACCGAACCTACGCGGCGGCTAGCAGCGAATCGACCGCGCGCGGTGAGAAAATGTCGTCGAGGATCATCGTCGCGCATGCCGCCACGGAACCCTGACCGTGCAGATCGCTTGCCTCAATGCGCAGTTTCCGCGTGGCCATCGCGGTCGCGCGCTGATAGATGACTTCGCGCATTCCCGCGATCAGCGGCTCAGCCGCATACGCAAGGTCACCATCAACGAAGAGCAATTCTGGATTGAGAAGATTGATCAGACCTGCAGCGACCTCACCGATATGACGGCCTGCCTCGCGGATCATTCGCACCGCCGTCGGATCCCCCGCACGCGCGAGGTCCGCGATGTCCAGGGTGCGAGTCACCGGAAGCCCCGCAGCTGCCATTCTCGGTGCGAGCGCCCACCCGGCCGCGACTGCTTCGAGACAATCGATGCCTCCACATCTGCAGAGTGCCCCGCCACCATTGCTGACCTTGACGTGGCCGATTTCGCCCGCCGCGCCCACCGCACCGCGAATGAGTGAACCACGGCAGATCAGGCCGGCACCGATGCCCGTGGAGGCTTTGATGATGATGAGGTCGTCGACATCAGGGTGGCGGCGCCGCTGCTCGAGCGCCAAAGCGTTGACGTCGTTGTCGACAGTGATCGGCACCGGGAACTTGGCCGTGAAGTAATCCGGGAAGGGCACGTCACCCCACCCTTGCTGGACGGGCGGGCTCACGCTTCGGCCGGTGACAACGTCGATCGCACCAGGCACGCTCAGGCCAATTCCCCGTACGTTGTCTCGACTGAACCCGTTGTCAGCCAGCAGCCGTTCGAATCGGGCGACCGCTGCACCAAGAACCGCATCGGGACCGTCGGTGAGGTCCACCATGAGCTCAGCTTCCGCGAGGGGCTTCCCTCCGAGGTCGCATACCGCGACGATCGTGCGGCTGGCACCGAGCGCACCTGCGAGGACGACGCCGCCGTCCGCGTTGAGTTCTAGGCGCACCGGAGGGCGCCCGCCAGTTGAGCCCCCGTCCGCGCGCTCAACAACAAGGCCGCTGGCGAGCAGCTGATCAACCCTCGCAGTCACAGCGGTCCGGGAGTGCCCGGTGAGGCGGCCGATATCGCTGCGCGTCAGGGGGCCGCGTCTACGCAGAAGCGCCAGAATCTCCCCCGCGGTCGCGCCCGGCACTACGGACAGCAGCTCCTTCACCTCCTGCTCCCTTCGTCGTCACTACGTTAACCGTTTCCCGCTCAGTACCCGTATTGCGGTCGCCGATGGGCGGAACTGAGTTTCCGGCCTGCTTCGCGTCACTACGGGCGGTAGAGGCGTAAGCTTTCCTAGTAATGTACAAGAAATACATAAGTACTAGCCACATCATACCTAAGTCCTGTAACGTGATGTGCGCCCCCTCACAATCAGTGGCAATTGAGGAGCCCTAAAATGCTCACCACGCAACAGGTCGACACGTGCGACATCGTCGTATTCGGCGGCACCGGTGACCTGGCCATGCGCAAGCTCATCCCGTCGCTCTACCAGCGCGATCGCGATGGCCAGCTCACCAGCGACTCACGAATCATCGCCGTGTCCCGCGCGGGTCTTGACGGACCGGGATACCGGGACAAGGTTGCCGCTGAGCTGCCGCACTTCCTGCCGAAAGACACCTACGACCCCGAGACCGTCAACGCCTTCCTGACGCGGCTTCATCACGTCACCCTCGACGTCACGTCCGCGGAGCCATGGGTAGAGCTCGCCGATCTCCTTACCGCAGCAGAGGACCGCGTCCGCGTGTACTACCTCGCGAGCGCCCCAAAACTCTTCGGTGGCATTTGCCACCGGCTGCAAGACAACGGTCTGGTCAGCCCCCAGTCCCGCGTCGTTCTCGAAAAGCCCATCGGCACAGACCTCGCCTCGGCTCAGCAGATCAACGACGAGGTGGGTGCCGTTTTCTCGGAAGAGCAGATCTTCCGCATCGACCACTACCTGGGTAAGGAAACCGTCCAGAACCTGCTGGTTCTGAGGTTCGCGAACACCCTGCTCGAACCACTGTGGCGCTCGGCCGCAATCGACCACGTTCAGATCACCGTGAGCGAGACAGTCGGCGTGGGCAACCGCATCGGCTACTACGACGGTTCCGGCGCGCTTCGCGACATGGTGCAGAACCACATGCTGCAGCTCCTCTGCCTGGTCGCGATGGAGCCGCCGAACCACTACGACCGTGACTCTGTGCGCGACGAAAAGCTGAAGGTCCTGCAGGCGCTCAAGCCCCTGACTGGGCACAATGTTCACCGCAATACAGTGCGCGGGCAGTACGCCCCCGGCAGCATCGACGGCCAGTCCGTCCCCGGCTACTCCGAGGAACTCGAAGGGCAGCCCAGCAACACGGAGACCTATGTCGCCCTGAAAGCTGAGGTAAACAGCTGGCGCTGGGCGGGCGTGCCGTTCTATCTGCGCACCGGGAAACGCCTTGACCGTCGCGCCTCCGAAATCGTCGTGCAGTTCAAGTCGGTACCGCATTCGATCTTCCCCGCCATTGATGACGAGATGATCCCGCCGAACCGCCTAGTCATCCGCCTGCAGCCCGATGAAGCCGTCCGCCTGCACCTTGTCACCAAAGCTCCTGGTCCAGGTGGATTGCGGCTGCGCGAAGTACCTCTGAATCTGAGCTTCGCCGAAACCTTCGACGAGCGGCTGCCCGACGCGTACGAACGCCTGCTGATGGACGTCGTGCGTGGCAATCCCATGCTCTTCATGCGTCGTGACGAGGTGGAAGCGGCATGGGAGTGGGCGGAGCCCATCCTCACCGCCTGGCAAGAATCACAGCACCTGCCCAAGCGCTACGCCTCCGGCAGCCACGGCCCGGCTGCCGCAACCGCTCTGATCGAGCGGGACGGCCGTACCTGGAACGACGAGGAATGACCTTGACTGTTGACACCACCCCGATCAACAACACACCCATCAATCCGACAGTTACCGCTGTCACCGAACGCATCGCTGAGCGCAGCCGGGACACCCGGACCGCATACCTTGAGCGTATCCGCGCCGCCGCCTCACAAGGGCCTGCGCGCGGGAAGCTCGGGTGCACCAACCTCGCCCATGGTTTCGCCGCGGTTGAGCCAGTTGGCAAGGACCTGCTTCGGCGCAGCTTCAAGCCGAACATCGCCATCGTGTCCTCGTACAACGACATGCTGTCGGCACATAAGCCTTTCGAGTCGTACCCGCGGCGGATCAAAGAAGCAGTGATCGATGGTGGCGGCATCGCCCAGTTCGCCGGTGGCGTGCCTGCCATGTGCGACGGCGTCACTCAAGGACGCGCGGGCATGGAGTTGTCACTCTTCAGCCGCGACGTCATCGCAATGTCCGCTGCGATCGCGTTGTCACATGACATGTTCGATGGGGCGCTCATGCTCGGCGTCTGCGACAAGATCGTGCCCGGCCTCGTGATCGGAGCGCTCTCCTTCGGTCATCTGCCGACGATCTTCGTGCCCGCCGGACCAATGACGTCTGGCCTTCCGAACACAGAGAAAGCACGTGTGCGGCAGCTTTACGCGGAAGGCAAGGTCGGCCGCGAGGCGCTGCTCGAAGCCGAGGCTCAGTCGTACCACGGTGAAGGCACCTGCACGTTCTTCGGCACCGCCAACTCGAACCAGCTGCTGATGGAGGTCATGGGCCTGCACCTGCCTGGCGCAAGTTTCGTGAACCCGGGCACCCCGCTGCGCGACGCGCTGACCGAGGCGGCCGCGAAACGGGTTGTCAAACTCACCGCGGGGGGTGACGAGTTCACACCGATCGGCGAGGTCGTCGACGAGCGCGCCGTTGTCAATGGTGTGGTCGCCCTCCTCGCTACGGGCGGCTCGACCAATCACACGATGCATCTTGTCGCGATGGCCGCAGCTGCTGGGATCGATCTGCGCTGGGACGATTTCAGCGCATTATCCGATGTGGTTCCGCTGCTCTCCCGGATTTACCCCAACGGCAGCGCGGACGTGAATCATTTCCACGCCGCGGGCGGCATGCCGTACCTGATTGGTGAGTTGCTTGATGCAGGCCTGCTCCACGCGGACGTCAAGACTGTCGCCGGAGGGGGGCTTGAAGCGCGTTACCGCAGTGAGCCCACGCTGGAAGAGGGAACGCTGACATGGCGGGAGGGACCGCGGGACAGTCTCGACAAGCAGGTCCTTCGAAGTGCAGGTGACCCCTTCTCGCCTGACGGCGGTTTGCGAATGCTCACCGGCAACCTCGGCAAGAGCGTCATCAAGGTCTCGGCCGTCAAAGCAGAGCACCGGGTAGTCAAGGCGCCCGCTGTGGTGTTCGACGATCAAGACGATTTCCTCACGGCGTTCAAGGCGGGCGAACTTGAGAAAGACTTCATAGCAGTGATCCGGTTCCAGGGGCCGCAGGCAAACGGCATGCCGGAACTCCACAAGCTCACGCCAACGCTCGGCGTTCTGCAGGACCGTGGATTCGCGGTCGCGCTCGTCACCGACGGCCGGATGTCCGGAGCTTCGGGAAAGATCCCCGCAGCAATTCACGTCACACCTGAAGCTGCAGCGGGTGGCCCAATTGCACGAGTGCGCGACGGAGATGTTGTCGAACTCGATGCGGAAGCCGGCACGATCACCGTTCTCGCAGAAGATTTTGATCAGCGCTTGCCCGCCGAATTGGCCGACAGCACGACCTTCGGAACCGGGCGAGAACTCTTCGCCGCCCTTCGAGGTGCAGTGGGGACAGCTGATCGTGGAGCTAGTGTTTTTGGAGCAGCCCTATGACCTCGATCCCTTCCATCGAATCCCCCTGGCTCGTAGCCGATATCGGCGGTACCAACGCGCGGTTCGGTGTCGTCACTGAGCCCGGCGGACGTCCCCATCAGGTCAAAAGCCTTGTTGGGGCGGACTACCCGGACCTCGCCTCCGCAATCGAGGCGTACATGGCGACAACCAGCGGCGTAGGCCGCCCCACGGTGGGAGGCGTGGCAGTCGCGGGTCCCGTCAGCGGTGACCGCTTCCGGCTGACGAACGCATCCTGGGATTTCTCTGTCAACGCGACGAAACAAGCGCTGAGTTTTGGGCACCTCGGGCTAGTCAATGACTTCAGCGCGCTCGCTCTCGCGGTGCCGTATCTCGACCACAACGCGGTCGTCCCGCTCGGCGGCGGCGAACGCAACACGAACCTCCCCGTCGCTGTAATCGGACCCGGGACAGGTCTTGGTGTATCAGGCATCGTGCCGCATCAGGGCATGTGGATTCCCCTCGCCACCGAAGGCGGCCACGTCACCCTCCCGGTCGAGACGGACCTCGAGGCACAGATCGCCGCACTGCTCCGACGCCGGTTCGGCCGCGTCAGCGCTGAAACCGTGCTGTGCGGTGTTGGCCTGACCCGGCTGTATCACTGCATCGCGGCAATCAGGGGTGCTGAGTCGGTCATCATCTCGCCTGCGGACGTGTGTACACGCGGCAGATCGGGAGCAGACCCTATCTGTGTGGAGACACTCCAGGTATTCTGCGCAATGCTGGGAAACTTTGCTGGCAACGTCGCGCTCACCATGGGTGCGCGCGGCGGGGTACTGATCGGCGGCGGGATTCTCCCGAGAATGCGTGACGTTCTCCAGAACAGCGAGTTCCGTGCGCGATTTGAAAACAAAGCCCCCATGACGGGATACGTGTCCGCGATCTCCACCGAACTGATCATTGCGGACTCACCTGCACTACTTGGCGCAGCCCAGTGGATAACCCAGTGGCTGGCTCAGGAACTGACCCCCACCACCTCTGAAGGAGCCCTGGTATGACCGTGCCATCGACACCCACGATGCCCTCCCTGGGAACACCCCCCTCCGTGAGCTTGCTCGACATCTCCCCCGTCATCCCGGTGGTTGTCCTCAACCATCCGGACGAGGCGGTGCCGCTCTCGCGCGCCCTTATCGACGGCGGTATCGGAACGATTGAGGTGACACTCCGCTCGGAGGCTGCGCTACCAGGAATTGAGCGCATCGCAGCGGAGGTGCCTGAGATGCTCGTCGGTGCGGGCACCATTCTCAACCCGGCAGACGTCCGCAACGCCGTCAATGCAGGGTCCCAGTTCCTTGTCAGCCCCGGTAGCACATCTCGGCTGCTCGCCGCGATGAGTGACAGTGGTGTGCCGCACCTGCCGGGTGTCTCGACGCTGTCCGAGATGATGACGCTGCTCGACCGTGGCATCACGGAGATGAAGTTCTTCCCCGCTAAAGCCGCAGGCGGGCACGCTTATCTGAGTTCCGTGGCCGGGCCACTGCCTCAGGTTCGCTTCTGCCCGACCGGCGGAATCACGCCGCTCACCGCCCGTGACTACCTGGCTTTGCCGAATGTGGGTTGTGTCGGCGGTACGTGGCTGGCTCCGAAGAACGCCGTCGCGAATGGTGACTGGGCGAGGATCACCGAACTCGCAGCCCAGGCGTCGAGCATGGCGGGCTGAGAACCTGGCTTTTCCCGACTAGCCAGGAATCGGGTGCATGACGCAGTCGCGTCATGCACCCGAATTCTGTCTTAGGGCGAAAGCGTCGTGTCATCCCGTGCGATCAGAAACTTTCGCAGGATTGCGTCCAGTTGCACGCGTTCCACGGCGGTAAGCGCGCTGAACAGTGCTTCCTCATTTGCGACGTGTGCTGGCATGACCGCTTCCACTTTCCGGCGTCCCGTGTCTGTCAAACCGACGAGCATTGACCTGCGATCCGCGGGATCGGTACGGCGCTCGACGAAGCCGCGCGTGACTAGGCGATCGACTCGATTGGTGATTGCACCAGACGTAAGAAGCATCGCACGGATCAGCGCCTTTCCTGATAAGCCTCCAGGGTCTGCCGCTCTGTAGAGCGTCGCGAGAACGTCGAACTCCCACCACTCCAGATCGTATTTCGCGTGCAAAGCACGCACATGTTTACCGAAATGCTGGGCGGCGCGAGTCAGGCGTGCGCCAGTGCCCACGACGCTAAGGTCGCCGAAGTGGGTTTGTTCACGGCCATCGCGGTCGAGGCGCGCGCGCCACTGCCCCACCAGTTCGTCAATCGCATCCGTGGCATCCGTTGCATCGGTGTCTGACATGGCCCCTCAAGAAATTTGTGAAGGTATCTCAATATTGATCTAGTTGACATTAAGAGATTATCAGCGGACAGTTTGTCTCAATGTTGAGATAAATGAGAAAGTGTTCCACTGAGATGGCCACTGCGCGCGCAAGACCGGTCGCACCACCAAAGCACAGTCGTGCACGACCGACGGATATTCTGCTGACACTCATCGCCCCGGTCACCTGGGGTACGACCTACGTCGTCACGACTGAGCTGCTGCCACCAGATCGCCCCCTGCTCGCGTCGCTGCTCCGCGCACTGCCGGCGGGCGTGCTGCTCCTGGCGATCACCCGACAGCTGCCGCGCGGGGACTGGTGGTGGAAAGCCGCCGTACTGGGGACTCTCAACTTTGGCGCGTTCTTCCCTTTGTTGTTCTTCGCCGCGTACCGGCTTCCCGGCGGCGTTGCGGCGACGATTGCCGCCGTGCAGCCGCTCGTGGTCCTCGCGGTCGCTTACTTCGTACTCAGGGCCCGGCCATCAGGATGGGCGCTGGGTGCTGCACTAGCGGGAGTCGTTGGCGTCGGACTGCTGGTACTCACCGCTTCTGCGACGCTCGATCCCCTGGGCATCATCGCGCAGGTCACCGGAATCACCATGATGGGCACCGCCATCGTGCTTGCGAAGAGGTGGGGCCGGCCCGAGGGTACGTCCATGCTCTCGATAGCTGGCTGGCAGATGACGATCGGTGGGGTGATGCTCATTCCCGTGGCGCTGGTCTTCGAAGGCCTCCCACCGTCACTCAGCGGGGCGAACATGCTCGGGTACACCTATCTTACCCTTGTCGGCGGGGCTCTCGCCTACGTGTTCTGGTTCAGGGGTATCGAACGGCTTCCGTCAACGTCGGTTGTGTTCCTCGGATTGGCCAACCCGATGACCGCCACACTCGCGGGGCTCTTTCTTCTGGGACAGACGCTCACGTCATGGCAAACGCTCGGTTTCGTAATCGCACTCGCCGCGATGGTGACGTCACAGATCACGCCCCAGGCATCTCGCCGCACGTGAGATCCTGTAGGCGTGTATACAGAGCGCCGGTCGACCATTCGCCATGCGGTGGTGTGGTCGGCGTCATCACCCGAAAGTGAAGACCAGCTGGTGCTGCCAGACGGCTGTATGGACCTGCTCTGGCACGACGATCAATTGCTCCTTGCCGGACCAGATACCCACGCCTACGCCACCACCTGGACTGCCTCGGAGTGGGTTGGCATCCGTTTTGCCTGCGGCCGGGGACGGCTGGTCGCCGGAATACCGGCTGCTGAGCTCCGCGATACACGCATCGCGATCGACGCACTACTGCCCGCGGCCGAGGCCAGGCGACTCAGTGAACGGGTCGCCGAAGCCACCGACCCTGGAGTTGCGCTGGAAAAGATCACTGCGGAGCGACTCTCTGTCGCGCCACCCTCGGACGGGCTAGCGGAGCGCATGTACACCATGCTGCATCGGGGTTGGCCGGTCGCGGACGTAGCCCATCACACCGGTCTCAGTTCGCGCCAACTGCACCGGCGAAGTATCGATTGTTTTGGTTATGGACCGAAGACCCTTGGCCGAATCCTTCGGCTGAATCGCGCGCTGGACCTCGCCCGCGGCGGGATGCCGCCCAGCGTGGCCGCTGCAGAATCCGGCTACGCGGACCAAGCACACTTTGCGCGCGACACCCGCTCGCTGACCGGCCACACCGTCACGTCTCTGTTGAAATAGCGGGAAGCGGCGCGTAGAGATCTACGCTGTTGCCGTCAGGGTCGTTGATGACGGCATAGCGCTGCCCCCAGAATGCGTCCCAGGGCGCCATATGGCTCTTGTAGCCAGCGTCAACGAGATCCTGATAGGCGGAATCGACGTCGCTGGGGCTTGCACATTCGAACGCGAGACCTACCTGACCATGCCCGGGCGGCTCCCAGCCTGGGTCGAAAGTACGAATGGTGGCGATGTCATCCCACGCGAGACGAACGCCGCCCGCGAGTTCATACTCCACATGTGGCTGAGAGTCTGCATCTGCAGGGATGTCCAGGCCCAGTTGCCGATAGAACGCCAGGGACCGGCTCATGTCCGATACGACAAGGGCAATCACATTCAAACGCGGTTTCATGAACCCACCGTATGACCGCGTACGGGTTGCGTCTTGAATGTTTCGGACGTCAGTTTCGAACTAACGCGACAACCGGGATCGTGCGCGACGTCTTGGTCGTGTATTTATCGTAGTCGGGCCAGAACTCTGACATCGCACGCCAATTGCGCTCACGTTCTTCACCTTCCAGTAATTCCGGTGTGACTCGGAACTTGTCCTTACCCAGCTCGACCCAGCCCTCACCTCTATCCCGGAGATTCAGGTACCACGCCGGATGGGTGTCACTCCCGCCGAACGATGCGATGACGATCAGCCGGTCACCGTCTCGCCCGTAAAAGAGGGGCGTTGTCCGCTCTTTACCCGACTTGCGCCCAACCGTGGTGAGCAGGAGCTGCTCATTCCCCATGAACTTCGATGTTCCGCCCGACCTGCGGAAACGCCACGTTTCAACCTTGGCTCCCACGCGCATAACCAACTTGAAGATTCCACTGTGCTCGGTCATATGCTCAGCGTATCCGGCTCCGGCTCGGACTCTGGGCAGCTCGCTCCTGGTAGTTCGCTCCCCACTCGTCGAGCATCTGGACGAGCGGAACGAGAGTGCGGCCTAGCTCCGTCAGTGAGTACTCCACACGCGGGGGTACCTCCGCGTACACCTCGCGATGAACGACGCCATCCGCTTCGAGTTCCCGCAACTGCCGGGTGAGCATGCGCGCACTCACCCCGCCCACCACTCGAGACAACTCACCGAATCGCAGCGTCGCCGAGACCAGGTGTTTGACGATCGTCATCTTCCACGAACCTCCAAGGACAGCGATCGCCACCTCGACTGGGCAGACCTCCATTGCCTTCGCCACAGAATCCCGCATTGCTCTCACCTCATCAGTTACATAAATGTGAGTACTACACAAAAATGACCGTACTTGTGTCATTTGTTTATATACCTCCAGTATGAAGTGAGAAGCTTCATCAAGGAAGGTCAGACGCCATGCAAACCCATTGGATTCATGCTCACCCAGCTGCTGATTCACTCAACGCACGGCTCTTCAAAGCGGGCACCCAGCACCTCTGCGGCCTTGGGCACCACGTCATCACGTCCGACCTCTACGACATGAACTGGAACCCGATCTTCAGGCAGGACGACTTTGGCCGTGCCCGAGCGCAGGGCGGCACAGTCACCGAACAGTCACACCACGCGTTCCTCACCGGCGAAATCGCCGCCGATATTCGGGTCGAGCAGGAAAAACTCGCGGCAGCCGACTTGCTGATAATCCAATTTCCGCTCTGGTGGTACGGAATGCCCGCGATCCTCAAAGGCTGGTTCGACCGAGTCTTCGTCAAAGGCTTCGCATTCGGCGTGAAAGACCCAGCGACCGGGCGGACCCTGAAGTACGGCGAAGGCGGGCTCGCAGGAAAGCGCGCGCTCATCATCACCACCGCAGGTGACAGAGCGTCCTCCTTCGAGGCGCGCGGGATCAACGGCGATATCGAGTCCCTGCTTTTCCCGATCCTGCATGGCACATTTTGGTACACCGGGATGGCGCCGTTGCGGCCGCACCTGATACCCGCTGTCGACGCACCCGGGTGGGAAGGTGCCTCCGGTGTGGAGAGTGAACTGCTGACGCGACTTGCCGGGCTCCCGGACGAAGAACCGATTCCGTACCGCGCCATGCGCAGCGGCGACTATGACGCCGCGCGCAAACTAAAGCCTGAGATCCTGCCCGGGCAAACGGGCATCGGGGTGCATACGCGCACCGCGCCGCACCCCGCGCCGACAACTTCGCCCAACAGACCTCAGTAGTGGAAGAGGATATAAGGCGTATTCAGGAAGCCTATGCAATTCAGCCGCCACTGCCCCGCCATGAGGTGCTCGTGCATGCCCATCAGGCATTCAGCTTGAGTCGGGTACACATGAAATCCCACACCTGGGTGCGCCGAAGCGGTCGGTGCAGCCGCCAACGAGATCCCGGCTGCCATCAACACGGACGCGGCCAGCACCGTTGCCCTGCGTTTCATCGCTCCTCCTCGCACACGTACGAGCCAAGCCGGATGACCTCCACGTCGCGGACCATTCAGTAACGGCCTGACACCTCCATTAGACCTGGCGGGTGACGTAGCGCACAATCCCCTAGTTCCAGGGCCTGCCCGGCCCCTCCACGATTCGGCAAACGCCACAACTTTGGGCGTATCCTGAGGGCAGCATCATGGGGCTTTTGTCCGTTTTTCGGAGGAGCCGCAGCGATGCTTTCCGGTTGGGTTTCGTCACCATTGGAGGTGATGTGATGACAACGCACGGCGCACCGAACATCGAGTCGCATCCAGATATCACCGCTATGAGCGCGCGCTACGAACAGATGGCTGAGGCTCGGTCCGCGCAAATGACCGATTCACTGACTGTTCTGGCCGGCTTGTTTGTCGCGCTGTCCCCGTGGATCGTAGGGTTCCACGACGTATCAGTAGCACTCGCGATGAACAACCTGGTCGTAGGGCTGGTGATCGCTGCCCTCGGCGTCGGCTACGCGGCCGCATACGACCGAACGCACCGCCTAGGGTGGGTATGCCCGCTTCTCGGTCTCTGGACGATCGTTGCGGTATGGCTGGTCAGCGGCACCGTAGCCGCAACTGCCACGGTAATGACGAACGTCATCGCTGGCGCAGTAGTCGTTCTCCTCGGGTTTGCGGCGATGATGCCGTATCTGAGGATGCAGCGCGCGAGTAAGTGATACGGGAGTGCGGGGAACGCGACTGCTGCCTCCCCCGCACTCAGCTGAATCCGCAGAACGTCAAGTGTCGCGCTGATCAACCGAGTAGCTTCTCTGTCTATGGCGACAAACGGGTCATGACCGTCGATGAAGATTCACATCGATGGGTCTGACGGCTCACTCACCGCTGTTGGTGCGGCCGTTCGCGCGATGGTGACCACTGCGGGTCTGCGCGAGGACTACGCAACGCGTTTTCGCGTGGTCGTTGAAGAACTGGTGCGCGAAGCCCTGACACGTGAATTCGAAACCGCTCAGCCGGATGTCCAGGTCGCGGTGCTTGCGGACTCTGGGACCGTGACTGTGACCGTCACCGACCAGGGCCTGCCCATGACCGGTGCACAGGCGCGCGCGGCACCATCGCGCCGGCTAGCCGCCCTGGGGTTCGTTGACGAACTCCACATCGCAAGCCACGGGCACGAAGGAAATGTTGCCTCCTGCTCGATCCGTGTCGCGACCGCGAACACGCGTTACAGCGGACCAGTCCTCGACGATACGGCGCAACGAGTATCGGATGAGGAAGCGGAATCGATCGTCATCCGCCGCATGACACCGGCAGATGCAGAGGGGCTCGTCCAATGCATCTACCGCTGCTACGGCTACACGTACAAGGACACCACCCTCTATGAGCCCAGGCATATCACGCACTTACTGAAACGCGGTCTGATGCACTCTGTCGCCGCCGTGAGCCCCGACCGGGGAATCGTCGGCCACGCGGCGCTGTTCGTCCAGCGCGAAGGTGACCCGGTACCCGAGTCCGGAAAGCTCGTTGTTGACCCGCGCTACCGCGGCCGGCACTTAGCCGAACGAATGGCAGCGCTGCGTCTCAACATCGCCCGCGAAGAAGCCATACCCGGGGTGTGGGCCCAAGCAGTAACGAATCACCCTGGCAGCCAAAAGGAAGTTGTCCATCTCGGAGGCCTTGAGGTGGGACTGCTCATCGGCGCGTCCCCCGCCACGGTGACCATGGCTGAACTAGAAAACATCAATCAGGGACGCCGGACTCTCGTCGCGATGTACACGCCACTCCAGTCACGCGGACGTATTTTGTATCCTCCCCGTCAGCTTGTTGCGCTGCTCTCTGATCTCGCCACCGCAGCACAACTCGACCGCAACGTCGATAGCAGCTCGTCACTTCCGACTGGACGTGCTGGGCGCACGAAAGTTCGCGTAATGGCCGTCCCCAGCACTGCCACCGCCTATATTCGGGTCGCGCAGATCGGCGCGGACGCCGGCACTCGAATCGCGGAGGAACTGGACGGGCTCAACGCCTTTGATCTCGCGGTCACCTACCTTGACCTCCCGTTGACCGATGTCGCCGCTGGCGCGCTAGCGACAGAACTCGAGCGTCTGGGTTTCTGCTTCGCAGCGTGGCTTCCTGACTTCGCCCGCAGTGGTGACGTCCTTCGCCTGCAGCGCATCGGCAGCCACCCAGTTGACGTCGAACACGTTAATTGCGCACGCGAGGAGGGCCGGCGGGTATTCGATTTCGCTGTCTCGGAGTGGCGCCGTGTCCGCCGGGGCGGACTGGCATAAGTGCCGCCACGACGCATTTCCCTTCCAGAATGACGTCTCGGAATTGCATTTCACAGAATAGGGCGATTTACACATTCCGGCAGCTATATTAATTGCGATAATCTGTAACAAACTTTACTTGCAGGCAATCGCTCTATTCTTGTCCCGGGATACCCAAGTCTGGTACTACTCTCACCAGAAGGCACTCAGAAATGCTTTCAAGTGACCGAGACGGATAGACACGCAACAGAGGCAAGGTGAATCACCATGAGCAGTGGCGGATACGATCCGGAGACTAACCCGCAGTTCGCCGGCACCGGATTCGGAACCAAGCCGGCGGGAGTCGCACCTCGCGGTATTGCGCGCCTCATCGACTGGGTGATCGCGGGGATCCTCGGCGCCATAGTCTTCTGGCTCCTCCGCCAAGGCGGCGAAGTCCCAGCCTGGGCGGCACTTCTCCCCGGTGCTGGATTCGGGTTTCTCTATTTCTTGGTGTTCGAAGTGACGACAGGCTCGACACCCGGCAAGAAAGTCCTTGGACTGCACGTCATGGGTTCCGGCGGTCGCTCGAAACCAAGCCTGAAAGAATCCGCAGTCCGCAACGCGTACATGCTGCTGAATCTCATTTCGTTCGTCGGCTCGCTGCTGTGGCTCATCGCCGTGGTGGCGATTGGCTTCACAATCAGCACGAGCTCCGCGAAACAGGGCTTCCACGACCGCATCGCCGGCGGCACACAGGTCGTCAAGAAATAGGGGTCGTCAAGATTAAGGCAGGTGTGGTTCAGTGGAAGCTGACGTGCACATGGTCGTAATGGTTCTCAGTCACTGAACCGCGGTCTTCCATCTGCTTCCACTCGCCACCTGGATAGCGGATGCGCTGGCGCCAGATTACGTATGTGACCCCGAACTCCGCGGCATGAGCAAGCGCGAACTCCGCTATCGCGTCACCGATATCGCTACTGATCATGAAATCGACAGCGCGCCCGTGTCCGTGATCGCCGCCGTCGCCAGGCCGTAGGCCACCGAAGGCGCCCACCTGAGGGAACAGCGCGCACACCGCGCGGTAGGCCATGGCGGCGTTGGCGGTCAGGCCCAGACTCTCCGCGGAGCCAAACGGGCACTCCCGCTGCGCGATGTCGACCACACTCGGCGGCCGGGGAGGGGCTTCGACGACTGGCGGGGGTGGTGGCGCTATCGTCCTCGGCGAGAAACTCTGCGCAGCCTCAAGGGCAAGAACGCCAACAGTGGCGCGTTCGCTGGACATGGGCGAGGGCGCTTCAGCGACCGCCACATTGGTGGATGCCAAAACAATTCCAAGGGCTACCGCTACTTGTCCGCGCATCCTTGCTAAAGGGAGCCGGTGCATTTCCACGTCATGTCCTTTCGAGGCCAAATCGCTTCCAGAACATACGTACTGCTTGAGGGAAATGCAAAGTTGATCTTTGTTGGTGAATTTCGGGCGGACCTCGACATAATTAGGTGCTGACCAGCTTTTTCCCGCCAATGACAAGCCCGATTGGAGCGTCCTGCTATGCGACGAGGATCACCTATAACGGTTCGATATCCTCGCAATTGGGCGCCCGCTTACGCCACGCTTTAGGACGTAAATACTCCGCCTCAGCAGCGGAAGGAATCGATCAGTTCGCAGTCAGTCTGGCGAGTGCGCCCAACGGGATCGGCAGCCAGCTTGGCCGGTTTTGCTGCTCATACCCCACCTCGTAGACGACCTTGTCCAGTTCAAATGCACGCAATTCGGCGTGGTGCTCGCGCAGGTCGCGTGTTTCGCCACCCGCCGCGGTGTATCCCTCACAGAACGCCGCACAGTTACGTTCCACCCACTCTTCGGCCCGGACTTCGCGCTGATGTTCACCGCGCGCATCGCCCTCACCAACATGAAGGTGGTGTGCCGCGTAGTCGAACGAACGCAGCATCCCCGCAACATCACGAAGCGGGCTCCCCAGCGCCGACCGGTCCGCAAGGGTCGCCGCGGGCTCTCCTTCGAAGTCAATGAGCACCCAGCCCGACGTGGTGCGCAGAACCTGCCCTAAGTGCAGATCGCCATGGATTTGCTGCAGAACCAACGGGGTTGCGTTTAGTTCATCGAACGCCGCACGCACCGTAGTTTCGTGCTCGGCAATCTCAGGCACCTGCTTGAGCACCTTATCGAGACGAGCGTGCATCGACGCCACCATATTCGCGACCTGTTCGGGGCTCGCGGCGCTACTCCCCCCGACACGTGCCAGATCGGCGTGCACCGCCGCTACTGCAGCGCCCAGGCGGCGCGCTTCACCAGCGAAATCACCGCCGACTTCCGAAGCATGTAAGTCTCCCTCAGCCATCAAGTCCCGTACGCTCGCGCTCGCCGCAGCCCAGCCCTCCGTTGCGTCCGGTAAGTACTGCTGCAGGAAACCCAGAACCGTGTCTCGCGCCTGAATGCTGCCCAACGGCGTTGCTATATGGGGGCTGCCCGCGGCATGCAGCAGGCGGTGCAGCTCAAGATCGCGCTGCTTGCCAGGAAGCGGCCGACGGTAAAGCTTGAGAATGTACGCGTCGCCGAATATCAGCGACGTGTTGCTCTGCTCCGCGCCGACACTCCTGGGGCGCAACCCAGTCTTCAGCCCCGTGTTCGGCCCGGTACCAGGCTCAGGCGCGAACACCACGCCGTGACGGTCAGCCCGGGCAGCGAAGAAGTCCAGCAGCGGGGCCAAGAGCGCTGGGTCCACTGAGGCATCGAATGCAGCGAGTTCGCCTACGTTGCCGATCACCTCGATATACTCCGCAGGCTCGCTCGCCAGGCCGATCAGGAGTTGATAAGTATCGGCGATATCCTGCTGCCGTACCGTCACCAAAGCGTGCACCACTCCGGGATCGCCGTCTTCCAGCCACACAGAGGCCTGGGGTTCGACGGCATCGATCGAGCGGTTTTTGCTGGCGAACCAGCGCTGCCGTGGCAGCCATTCGCGCAATGGCTCCGCCAGTGAGGTCACGATCTCATCGGCTTTCACTGCGCGTCGCCACCCTCGACCGCGTCGGTGACCTGGAACCAGTAGAAGCCATGACCCGGAAGCGTCAACAGGTAAGGAAGCTCCCCTATCACGGGGAATCTCACGCCACCGGTCAGTTCGGTGGGCTGCCGACCCGCGTACCTGGAAAGGTCCAGTTCTACGGGCTGAGGGAAGCGGGACAGGTTGTTCACGCACAACACCAGATCGTCCCCGTCGGCCGGATCGTTGTAGTGACGCAAGTACGCGAGGACGCTCGGGTTCGAGGAGCCAAGCTCAATGAACTCACCCAGTCCGAAAGCGTGGTGCTGGCGCCGAATCTCAAGCATGCGGCGCGTCCAGTACAGCAGGGACGACGCATTATTCAGGTGCGCCTCGACGTTGACGCTCTGGTAGCCGTAGACAGGGTCCGCGATAGGCGGGAGATACATGCGTCCAGGGTTGCAAGTCGAGAAACCGGCATTGCGATCCGGAGTCCACTGCATCGGTGTGCGGACCGCATCCCGGTCCCCGAGCCAGATGTTGTCACCCATACCGATCTCGTCGCCGTAGTACAGAACCGGAGATCCTGGCAGTGACAACAACATCGCGGTGAACAACTCCATCTGATTGATGTCGTTGTCGAGCAACGGCGCAAGCCGTCTGCGGATGCCGATGTTCGCCTTCATGCGCGGGTCTGTGGCGTACTCGGAGTACATATAGTCACGCTCGTCGTCGGTGACCATCTCCAGCGTCAGCTCGTCGTGGTTACGCAGAAAGATCCCCCACTGCGCCCCAGCAGGTATGGGCGGCGTCTGTGCCAGGATTTCTGAGATCGGATAGCGCGATTCCCGCCGGACGGCCATGAAGATGCGCGGCATGAGCGGGAAGTGGAAGGCCATGTGGCACTCGTCCCCGCCCACGGCGGGGTCGCCGAAGTACGCGACGACGTCGGACGGCCACTGGTTGGCCTCCGCAAGCAGCACCCTGCCCGGGAATTCGTCGTCGACCACCTTCCGGCAGTGCTTGAGGAACTCATGCGTGCGCGGCAGATTTTCGCAATTCGTCCCCTCCTCTTCGAACAGGTACGGGACCGCATCCAGCCGGAAACCGTCGATGCCGAGGTCAAGCCAGAACCTCAGGACATCGATCATCGCCTCACCGACCTCGGGGTTCTCATAGTTGAGGTCGGGCTGATGCGAGAAGAACCGGTGCCAGTAGAACTGACCGCGAACGGGATCGTATGTCCAGTTCGACGACTCCGTGTCGACGAAGATTATCCGCGCGTCGGGATACCCCGTGTCAGTGTCGGACCACACATAAAAGTCGCCATACGGACCGTCCGGATGATTGCGTGATTCCTGAAACCAGGGGTGAGCGTCCGAAGTGTGGTTGAGAACAAGGTCAGTGATGACGCGGATATTGCGCCGATGCGCGTGCTCAAGGAGGTAAACAAAGTCATCGACGGTGCCGAACTCGGGCAGCACGGCACGGAAATCGGAAATATCGTACCCGCCATCACGCAGTGGCGACGCGTAAAAGGGCGGCAGCCACAAGCAGTCGACGCCTAGCCATTGCAAGTAATCAAGCTTGTCGACGAGGCCCCGCATGTCGCCGGTGCCATCGTTGTTGGAATCATGGAAGGCGCGGACCAGCACCTCGTAAAAGACCGCGGTTTTGTACCACTCCGGTTCGCGTTTCGCCTCTCTCGCATGTGCGAACTCGTTGGCCTGCGGCTCAACCAGATGGCCGTCGTCAGTCATTTCCTCGCCGGTATGCGGAACACCCTCGAGTCCCAGGGCCGCATCGGGGCGTCGTTCGTGCGTTGGGATTGCCATCGCGGCACCGACTTCCCTTGATCGTTTCGCGGTCTCCCCCTACGTTGCTACCCAATCGCACGCACCGCAAGCATCTTGTGAAACATGCCGGATTCGCACTGATACCTACGCTAGTGAGTGCGCACGCTCCTCCACGAACAGCGATTGGCTCCCTCGAGCGACCGGGCTGGCTATGTCGTGGATTCGCGCCTGTGCAACCCCGTTCCCTGACCGCCAAGTGTGGTGGTGGCTTCCAGCGCAACCCAACTGCCGACGGGTTCACGTTCAAGACTGATCGTGAACCTGAGCTCCACAGCATCGGAACTGGGTGCGGCAGACGTTCCAAGGCACGAACAAGGACAGCTTCGAGTGCGCTGCCGTGGATGCTCCCGCCGTCCCACGGGCCGCGCTTGAGTGACGTGCCGCGTTGTTACGCCTCCAGTCTGGCCCGGATGCTCGCGAGTCTTTCCTTTAGTTCCGTCTCACTGATGAGGCCGCGAACCACGAGGGAATGCGCTAACGCGACGAGCTGATTCTCGGGATACGGCAGGCTTGCATACGACGATTCAGATAGGGCATCTTCCTCATCACGTCGCTCTTTGAAATTGGGGACGCTCGTATCGCACGCGGAGTGGTCGAGAGCGTCGCACATGCCGTCGAGGCTGGTCTTCCACGGCGGCACAGGATTAGTGACGCCATACTTGGCGGCCATGCGCGGCCAGATCTGATTCCGTTCCATGATGCTTTTCAGTGGCGCGATATCGATATCGCTGATTGAGCGCGGATCGTTCGGCGTACTCACTTGTGACTGCTCCGTCAGGTGGCTGGGTGGATAGCTGGACGGGTGTCGGTGATGACGTTGGTCGTTACGCCAGGCTTGGGCAGCGCAACCCCGATCAGGCAGTCGCGCGTGACAATTTCCGCGAGCTGGTCTTCGTCCCACCCATCGGTCCCCTCCGGACGGAGCGGCATCACCATAAATCGGTGCTTCTGGTTGGAGTCCTGCACGCGGATTGCAATATCATCGGGCAGATACAGTCCGAACTCGGCGAGCACCTGGCGCGGCCAGCGAACCAGACGCCGACGATAGTTAGGTGTGCGATACCACTCGGGTGAATTGCCAAGAATGGGTCGCGGGTAGCACGAGCACAGTGCGCAGACGATTACATTGTGCAGTGTTGGTGTGTCCTCGAGGATCTCAAACGCGGTGAAGTCGCTCGGCGTGCCGAAGCCGGTAGGTTCCATCCAGTCCACACCGACTTCTTTACTGGCGGCCATCGGGTCGGCGAGCGCGAGCGTTTTGAAATCGGGGTCCAGCCACGCCCGGGCAACCAGGTTCGCGGCCGGCGTGGGGCCGATCTGCTCGGCGAACTCGGTGAACCGACGATGCTCCTCGGCGGTGAAAATGCCCTTCTCAATGCACAGTTCGCGCAGGGCGATCTCCAGGACTTCGAAGTCGGTTATTTCGTCCACCATTGGCGCAACAGTGCGCTCGTGATCGTGATCGTGATCGTGGCCGCTCATGGGATCCCTTTCTGACAAGGTGCCGGATCAGTGGAAACGGAAGGGACCGTCGCCTAGGTTGCTGCTTTCAGCCAGCGTTCGGGCAACTCCGTTTGCAGGCTGTCGTCCGTCGTGCCTGTGTAGCCGTGCCACAACTCCGCCATGTTGAACCGGACGACGTAGAACCATTCCGCCTTCGCATCGGGCCGGTCCCAGGTCTCGTCCTCTGCGGCTGGGCTCTCGTACGCAACGGAAGCGATCTCCCCTTTGGCGCCGCGCACGTATTCAGGGGTGCGGGTATACAGCAGGGCGGGCAGTTCGCGCACCACCACTGGATCGCCGACCTGGAACTTCGGTTCACCGGCCTGGCCGGCATACACCTGCGGATCACCCTTGCCGACCGCATGCAGGTGGTGCTTGTTGCGTTTGACCTGAGAACCGTCACCCTCGAACTTGGGGTGCGCCGCGATCGCCTTGCCGTCGAGACCGCCCTCATACCGGGCCGCTACCTCGGCCATCCGTTCACTCAGCTCGCCGAGGCCAACGTAGTGTTTCTCGACAAGCACGCGGGCGACCGCCAACAGCCAGCGACCGTAGTACGGAATCCCCAGGTAGACCGCGCGCCCCACATCGACATTGCCCATCCGGCGCCGCTCTTCCGACAACCAGATCCCGCGCCAGGCGAGAACCTCGCAGATCACATAGGTGTTGTGCTCCCACACCTCGTACTGCTTGTTCTCGTACTTCATCGGCGCATCCGGTTCGCCGCCCACGTCGTGAACCGTCTTCATGTACGCGTTGAACCGCTCGTGGTCGAGGAGATCCGGAGTTGGTGCCTCCGGAATCTCCGGATAGGAGGATTTAAGCCGGGCCACCAAATCAAGACGGGCTGCACGTTCCGCCGCTGTGCTCATGAAAGCTCCCATCGATGCGGGGAAAGGGGACTACTGAAGATCTGATGAGGGTCTTAGAAGACACCCGGGTGCTTGTCGTATCACCCTGGGCAGGCCCATGGCCGCCATGCACGGCTGGCGACGAAGTAGCTTCGCTACAACGTTTCACAAAGACAAATTTATGCCTCATGAGCTGCTGGCGTATAGGTTTCTCAACAAACTGTTCGAGGCAGAGCCAGGGACTGCTTAGCAGTCTCATCCTGGCATTGCCGGACAGTCGGCCAGCGTCCGCTAATTCCCGGCTTGGAAACCGGGGTATTCCGCGTGCGTCCGGCCTGCGAAAAGCGCTTACGCTGACATAAACGGAACCTCCAGGAGCAGTGCAATGACCAAGGAACCGACTGTCGAAAACACATCCGCTTCGTCGGCGATCGTCTTCGACGGGCGCGTGCAGAAAGTCGGTGACCGGGCAATTCTGCGGTTCCCCGACAAGACGAGCGCACAACTGCCGTCGCGTGGACAGGTCGCGGTAAAGGCCGTGTTGAATGGGCACTCCTTTGAAACGGTTGTCGAACCTGATGGCATGCGGGGCCATTGGCTTCCGATCGAGAATTCGCTGGTCGACCTTCTCGCCCTCGATGCCAACGATCCGGTGACGCTCGAAGTCGAACCGACCAAAGACTGGCCAGAGCCCGAACTGCCCGACGACTTCCGTGCCGCTCTGCTCGAGGCTCCAGATATCGCAGAGGAATGGCGCACCATCACGTCGATGGCGCGCTGGGAATGGGTGCGCTGGATCAACGCCACGAAGAACCCACAGACGCGCGCGCGTCGCGTCGCGGTCAGCATCTCGAAACTGCGCTCTGGCAAACGACGCCCGTGCTGTTTCGATCTCTCGTCATGCACCGACCCGGAATTGTCGAAAAGTGGCAAGCTCGCAGGCGCGTGACCATCTTTGATGCCCCGAAATCGACCTCGTCGGCGATACGCCCCTGTAGAGAGGAAACGTGGCATTGCTTCGAGCGTGGGTGCTGATCGGCTTCGCCGCGCAGCTGGTGTTGCTGGCTGTCCTTGCCGGCTTCGTCCGCGTGAGCGCGCTGGGATGGCTGGTCGGACTCGCATTCGGTGCTGTGGTCAACGTATTGGTCGCGAAGTTGCTCGACCGTGAAGGTCTTACCTCGCTCGGGCCGGCGAACCAGGTCACGCTCGCGAGGGCCATCCTGGTCGGCAGCGTCGCCGCGCTCGTGGTCAGCGGATTCAGCACCGACATCCCGCCCGCCCTGCTCGTAGGCCTCACCGTGCCCGCCCTGATCCTCGACGGAGTCGACGGCTGGGTCGCACGGCGCACCCGGTCGGTGTCGGCGACGGGCGCTCTGTTCGACCAGGAGGTCGACGCGTTCCTGATCCTCGTCCTGAGCATCCACGTCAGCAGAGCGCTCGGCGCCTGGGTGTTGGTGATCGGGCTGGCCCGCTATGCGCTCTGGGCTGCCGAGCGGCTGTGGCCATGGCTGCGTAAGCCCGTACCTCCACGCTACTGGGGCAAGGTGGTGGCGGCGGTGCAAGGCATCGCGCTGATCATCGCGGCCGCGGACGTGCTGCCGCCGGTCGCCAACATCATCATCGTCGGCGTTGCGCTGGTGCTGTTGTGTGAGTCGTTCGGTCGCTACATACTCTGGCTGTGGGGCGAGCGACCCACGAAATCGAGCTGATGTGCGATGTAGACCAACTCCCCCGCGGCCAGTTGTCGGCGGCGCTCGGCCAGCCAATCGGCAAGCTCCGCGGCTCCCACCCAATCCTGGCGAACCCGCAAAGCGTCCCGGATCGTGTCGAGGATGATGCGCACGAAGTAAGCCTCTTCGGCCGGATAGCTCCCGTCCGGTCCCGGGTACACGGCCCAGTCCGACGACCCTGCTGCCAGCGCGGGCGCCCCCGCGTCCCGCAGGTGGTGAAACAGTCGTCGACCCGTGCGGCTTTCCCCCGCCGGACGTCCGTAGCGGACTCGCTCGTCCATGTCGCGGTGATAGGCCCGCAGGACCTGGTCGTCCGCGGAGTGAGAGGGCTCGAAGATGCTTTCGCCGTCGTAGTTGATCGTGAACCAGTAGACGCCGCCGGGGACGAGAAGCTGCAGCAAGCCGGGCAGGACCGTCGGCACGTCCACCAAGTCGAGGACGGCGTTGGCGATCAGCACATCCGCCCGCACCTCGTGAGCGGCCTCCACGTAACTCCCGAGCTCGGCCTGCACGAGGCGCACCCGAAGATCGCCCACCTGAAGCCCATCAGGCAGTAATTCGATACGCAGACCGCGAGCGGCCGCCCAATCGGACAGCCATTGGCGAGAAGAATCCAGCAACTCCCGGTCGGCGTCCAGGAGGATGTACTCGCCAACGCTGACCACTCCCCAGTCCATCAGGCGGGCCACCATCGTTCCGAGCCCAGCGCCGACCTCCAGCACTCGCGGCGCATCTGCGGGCATCAGCCGGCGCAACTCGTCCAGGACATGTCGGTTGAGCGCCCGGTCGTCCACGGTCGTCTTCGCCACCAGATAACCCGCATAGTCAAAGGTCATTTCTCGGCCGTCATTTCTGGGCCACCATCGCGAACTTGCGCACCCGCCCGCTGCCCAGCCAGTCACTCCACAGCTCATGGGACGTGATCAGATCGGCGGTAGCCTGCGTCCCGATCTCAGCGGCGATCTCACTGCGATGCGCTCCATAGCTGAGAAGCAGCGCAGTCGCTATCGCGTGATGCGAGGAGCTGCAGTCCTGCTGCCAGGTCACAGTCAGCCCAACGTTGCCCAGTACGGCCGTCAGTTCCGCAAGCTCGATGGGCCAGACAGTATCGGCGGCGGGCATCAGCTCCTGCTCCCGGTGGGTGAGCGGGCGGCCTTCCTCGACGGTGAAGGCGAAACGCCCATCCGGCTCCAGCACGCGCGCCACCTCACGAACGAGGGCGTCTTTGTCGCGGAACGCGAGCATCGTCTCCAGCAGAAAAACCACCTCGAAGGGGCCATCGGGCAGCGGCGGGATTTCGAGCTGCTCGAAACGGCACCGTAGGTCTTCGGCCCGCTCCCGTGCGGTGGACAGTGAGCTTGCGGAGCGATCGATGCCCAAGTAGTTGCACCCGAACTCCGCGCTGATCATCCGGCCGGGACCAGCGACCCCGCAGCACAGATCGAGCACTGAGACGCCGAGACCGACCCGGGCCTGGCGAGCCAGCTGCCGGACCTCGCCGCCCGACACAAAACTCTCCTGGCCGACATACTCGTCCGCGGGGAACGCGCTCGCCCGCGCCCGTTCCAGCGCGCTCACGTGGCGAATCGCGGTGAGAGCGCATAGCGCAACAGGACGACGTCGCCGATCTGACGAGTTTCGGCAAGCGTGGCGCGGTGGCCCGGATTCCACGGGAACTGTCCGTCGCCGACAAATCGGCAGCCTCGTGAATCACCGACGAAGAACGGCGCCACGACTAGTTGCAGCTCATCAGCCAGACCAGCCGTGAGGAATTGGGTGAGGATCGTTCGTCCACCTTCGACCATCAGCCGGCGAACCCCTCGGTCGCCCAAATCGCTGATCAACCACTGCATGTCAACGCCTTCACCTGCATCGACAACCGAGGCCACCGATTCGAGCCGTCGGGCCGCCTCTGTTGCGCTGGCAGTCGCGCAGTAAACGATCTTGTCGGCTGGACCGAAAGTGAAGAAGCTCGCAGCGGCGTCCAGGAGACCCCGGCGAGTTACCGTGACCTTGATCGGCGATGGCGACAACCCGCTTGCGACTCGCTGTTCCCGACGTTCGGCTGATCGAACCAGCAGCCTGGGGTTGTCTTTGCGGATGGTGTTCGCGCCGACGAGGAGCGCATCGCAGGACGCCCGAACGTCGTCGACCCGGTCAAAGTCGGCGTCATTGGACAGCAGAAGGCGTGGGGCTGTTGCGGTGTCGAGGTAGCCGTCGAGCGACATGCTGCAACTGAGCAGTGTGTAGGGACGTTCAGCCATGCGCGGACGATCCTTCGATGAGTTCAACAGATCTCTGCGGCCTTCGATGTGGGACCAACAGCATGATCGCACCGGGAAGTGCTGCGGCGATGGTGAATACGCCAAATGCGGTGGAGACGGCAAGCCCTTGTGCGCCGCCGAGCCCGGCCGCTCCGAACGCCCAAACGGCCGCGCCCTCGCGCGGTCCCCAGCCGCCGACATTGAACGGAAGTGCCGCCACCACCAACACCAGCAAGGTCAGGGGCAGAAGGTGCGCCATCGAGACGTCGACTCCAACGGTGTGGGCGGCGAGGACGAAGATCGCGGCGTGGCCCACCACGACGGCTATTGATGCGAGCACGATTCCCGGCCACGCGCGCGGGACGAGGCCCAACCGCCCTACCACCGCAATCAGCCCGACGAGGACAACAGAGACTATGGCAAGCACCGCCACAGGCACCGGGGACGGCAGAACGGCAAGCGCCACGACGGTCAGCGAAATCAACGCGAGTTGCCCGGCGACGCGTTCCTCCACGACCGCTCGTCCCGCACGCGGCACAGTGCCGACATCCAAACCATGCCGCACGGCGCGGTGAACGTCGCCGAGTACACCACCGGGAAGCGCGATATTGAGGAACTGCGACTTGTAGTAGGCGGCAACGGCATCCCGCATGGGAAGTTTGAGGGCGAGGCCGTCTGCCACGAGCCGCCACCGCCACGCTGAACACACCGTGGTGGCGAGGGCGATTGTCGCCGCGATGGCGATCGACGGAATGCTGACGGCCTGAAAGCCCGCCACAAATGGTCCGGTACCGAACTGAACCACCAGTAGGACGAGGATCGCGACAGCGACCGCGACCTGTAGGAAAACGCGCACTTTCATCCGGCGAGTACCTCGGCAACTCGCTCGGTGGTTGCCTGCCATGTGGGCAGCGAACTCCGGCGGTCCCGCGCCGCGCTGCGGAGCCGGTGACGGAGCTGAGAATCCTGCAACCAGCGAGCCAATTCTGCGGCCAGTGCGCCGGCGTCACCCGGCGGTACAAACAGGCCAGGCGAAGTACCGTCAGCGGCGGTACCGACGGCCTCGGGGATGCCGCCCACCTCGGACGCCAACACGGGAACGCCCCGGGCAAGCGCCTCGCAGATCACCATTCCGTACGTCTCGCCCCGCGATGCCAGCACGAGTAGATCGGCAGTGGCGTACTTCTTCGAAACGGCGTCGGTGTCGAGCGCCCCGGTGAAGGTGACGCGACCGGCGATCCGCGAGGTGTGCAACTGCTGCCGCAGACGATCGACGAAGACGGGTTCACGATCCAGCGGACCAGCGAGGGTGCAATGCCATGACAGTTCGGCGATGCGGTCCAGCGCGTCGAGCAGAAGGTCGTGACCCTTGTGTTCGGCGACTGTCGCCACGCACAACAGCTGTCGCCCCTCCGGACTTCCACGTGCGAGTTCAGCGGAGTCCACGCCGGGATGGGCCACGTGCACGCAACCGGCCTCCAGACCGTACTCGGCCAGCAGCTTCTCCCGCGTCCAGCGGCTGGTAGTGACGATTGAGTCGGCTACCCAAAGCACTTCGCGCTCAAGTTGGTTCTCGGGGAGCATGTGCACCAACACAACCAGCCGAAGGCGTCTGGCCGCCGACACAAGAACCTGCGGCATGGCAGAGACGATGATGCCGTCGACGAGCACCACCGAGTCGTCCGGAATCTCGGCCGTCACCTCGGTGACTTCAACGCCCCCGAGCCGCGGCCAGCAGCCCGCGACCGGCTGGACGCATACCTGCCACCCCAGCCGGGTGAGCCCCTCCGCGATCCGACGGTCGTAGTAATTGCCGCCGCTCGGACGGGCTGGATCGTCGAAGCCCTCGGGCACCAGGAGATGAACGGTCATGGTGTTCGTTCGTACGACGCCCACGCCACATGCGACTCACGAAGCGTCACCATGATCCCGGCAAGCCCGGAAGCACTTTCGCCGAGCTCGCCAGCATGAATGCGGTCCACCAGCCGGTCAGCTACGAGCTTCGCGAGCACCTCGGTGGTGGTGTTCGTGCCCGCCAGGGACGGATCGTCGTCGAGGTTCCGATAGTTCAGGTCCGAGAGCACCGAGTGCAATGCAGTAGTCGCAGCGCCGATATCGACGACGATGCCGTTCGGGTCGAGTTCGGTCCGGCGGAACGTCGCATCGACGACGTACGTGGCGCCATGCAACTTCTGCGCGGGCCCGAACACCTCGCCACGCAGGCTGTGCGCGATCATCATGTGCTCACGCACCGTCACACTGAACACTGCTTTCACTCCCTTCGTAGGTGATCACGTGGCACAGGCCTGGCAGCGAACCGAGCTTTGCCATCGTTTCGGGCAACTGATCAAACGGCGACCTGCTGCTCAGCAGTGCGTCAAAGGCCGGGTCTCGGAGAAGTTCCAGGGCAAGTTTGCGCCGCTCCGTGTTCGTTCGGCTCGTCCTACGAACCGGAGCGACCAGGCCGACTTGGCTGGAACGGATTGCCAGCCGCCGCGAATGGAACGCTCCGCCAAGCGGGACCTGGACGTCGGTATCGCCGTACCAGCTCACTTCGATCACTTCCCCCTCGGTGGCCAGCAACTGCAAAGCCAACCACAACCCTTCGGCCGTCGCAGTGGCGTGGATGACGCGATCCTGATCCCGAGGTGCGTCGCCGGCCTGCGCGAACTCGACACCCAGCGCTGCCGCGACCTCGGCACGTGAGGTGTCCACATCGACGAGCGTGACCGAAACTTCGGGAAACTTGGCGAGCAGCCGGGCCACGCAGCAGCCGATCATCCCGGCACCCACGACCGTGACCCGATCACCGATGAGCGGCGGCGCGTCCCAGAGCACGTTCACCGCCGTCTCCACTGCGCCGGTGAGTGCCGCCCGCGCGGGCGGGACGTCGTCCGGCACGACGACCACGGCATCGGCGGGGACAACGTAACGGGTCTGGTGTGGGTAGAGGCAGAACACCGTGCGACCTACCAGGTGCGCCGGCCCCTCCTCGACTTCCCCGACATTGAGGTAGCCGTACTTCACCGGCCCTGGGAAGTCCCCGTCCTGAAATGGCGCCCGCATCGCCTGATGCTGGTCGGCCGGGACGCCGCCGCGAAACACCAGCATCTCGGTACCGCGGCTGATCCCACTGAACAGGGTTCGGACCAGCACCTCGTCGGGATTCGCGGGTGGCAGCCGAACGTCGCGGAGCTCGCCCAGCCCGGGGGCACGCACCCAGTAAGCACGTGCGTCGCCCTCAGACATCGGCCCTCCGAATAGCTTTCGTTCCATGGCCCGTGCACCGTGTATACCACGTCGGTAGGGCCGAAACGTGGCATTGCTCTGAGCGAGCGGCCCTACTTGCTGAAGGCGGTCAGGAACCGGTCGCGGAAGGACTCCATCGGCCAGACCGGAGCGTGTGGGCTCGGCCGCAGCCCGGCCTCCCAACCCCAGTCCGCGATCTGATCCAGCACGGCCCGGTCGCGGGTGACGATTGTGATCGGGACGTCCAAGCCCTTGTCCTCGCCAATGAGGTAGGTGGGCGGCTGGTGGTCGCCGAGGAGGACGAGCACCAGGTCGTCGTCGCCGTAGGTCTGCAGATAGGAGACCAGGGTGGACAGCGAGTATTCGATGGTTCGGCGGTAGCCGTCGCGCATACGGGCGTTGTCGAGCATGACCACCTGCGCGGAAGCGCTCTGCCCGGCGTCGGGCTCGTCGAAGACGGCGCCGTCGCCGACGTCGTTCCAGTCGCGCAGGTAGGGAATCATATGCCACGGCCAGTGACTGGTCACGAGCGCGATCTCCGCCATCACCGGCTCCCGGCCCGCGCGCTCGCGTTCGGTGCGTTGGAAGAAGGACAGCGTGTACTGGTCTGGGGCTTGAAAGCCGAAATAGGTTCGGGATCGGATGTCGAGGCTCTGCTCGTCGTAGATCTGGTCGAAGCCGTAGTAGTCTCCCGCCGGCCACGGGCCTCGGTTGGCCGGCATGACCGCGACGGTCCGCCAATCAGTGTTGAATGCGCTCGTGAGCGTGAGCCGGTCGCTTTCGACGAGCTTGTCGTAGCTGTACTGGTTTGCCACCCGCAGCCCGGATTGCAACGTTGCGTGCGCCAGCCAACTGTCGCCGCCGGATACCGGCGAGGTGAGGTATCCACTGCGCGAAGCGAATCCGGCCGCATCGAGCTGGCGGGTTCCATCGTCGAGCACCGCCGTGACCGTTGGCGCGAACTCCGGGTCCTCGAGCGCGATCCGCCCGTAGCTCTCCACAAAGGCGAAGACGACGTCCTTCCCGCGTAGCGCGGCGAGCGGACCCACGACCGAAGTGTCGTCAGCGGCGCTCAACTCAGAGTCGAATTGTCGCTGATTCTCCACGCTCGTCCGCACCTGGTGGCCGGCCTGGTAGGCGAGCTCCACGACGCTCCGCGACGCCACCGGCAACGATGGCGCGAGCTGCACGGAGAACGTTAAACACACCAGCCAGATGACGGTCAGTCCGGCGACCGTGCGTCCCGTCGTGCGCCGGTGATTGGTGGCGACGCGCGCAAGCCGCCCGACAGACAGCGCAATAAGTAGGACCAGGGCAATTGCGAGGACGACGGCCCCGCCTGCGACGGCGAACGCACCGAGCGAGCCGATCTCCCTTTCGAGCAGGGACACTCCGTTGCCGAGCTGAGGCCAGTCGAAGACCGGATCGAACTGCCTACCCCGGATACCGGAAAAGGCCATCTGGATGATGCGCAGCAGGGTCAGCAAGCCGAGCAGGGAGCCTAGGGCGAGAGCCACAATCCGGCGTGGGCGTGCTGGCAGAACGAGCAGGAGCGCGGCAGCGAGCAGTCCCTCCACGGGGATCCGCAGTATCGCCAGGGGGATTAGGTGCTGGGTGTCGGGAGGTGCGATGAGTGCGAGGAAGACCAGTAGGGCGGCGAGGGTGGTGAGGAGCCATTCAGGGACACGACGGTGCGTGGTTCGCTCCCCCGCGTGCCGCACTGTCTGCGATCGATCCATGTGCACCCTGACCCCGAACGGACAATTACTGCCCGGCTCTAAAACGCGACGGCCTGATGATCCTCGCGCTGCGAACCCAGCCGAGAGTTCTGCTGACGAGCTCCACTTCGTCACCTTCGGTCAGCGTCCCACAACTCGGGCTCGACACAAGGGAATTGCCGAGGACTACGGCGACTTCACGAGCATTGTCGGCAATGCGTCACCGGCGCTCGCGAGCGTCGAGAAGGCAATCGAGCACATAGCCATGTCCGGCCAGACCATGCTGGATGACGTCGCGGTACAGGTCGAGGCGATCAAGAAGCAGGTTCAGTGCGTCGCCGAGCGGGGTCGACCATGGCAAACGGCGGGTGAACACAAAATTCGGTCAACGGTGAGAAGGCTATGCGGTTTCCCACATCGGGAGCGGCTTCGAGCTGTACTTCGAGTACGAGGCCCGACGGCCGAGTGCTCGGCCGAGAGCTGCGAGCGGCGCGAACAGCATCGCCTGGACCCTGCTGGGAGGCTGCGCGAGCCGGATTTCGGGTGCGAACGCCCGCAGGATCACTGCCATCTGAAGCAGGTGAGGCAGACCCTTCTGCGTGATCTTCCCATCCTGTGCGAGGCCGAAGAACGTCTCGAAGAACACCTCGGTGCGAAGTGCGGGGCGTAGCTCGACGAGTACATGCACCTCATCGTCGCCGCCGTTCCACCATACGTGCGGGTGTCCGGCGGGCACCGTGACGGACTGCCCCGCTGTCGCGGTGCTCTTCACGCCGTCGAGCATGAACGCGGCGGTGCCAGTGAGGACCTCGAATCGCTCTTCCTGCTGCGGGTGGATGTGCGCCGCAGCGACGAATCCGCCCGGACGCACCCACATGTCGGCCTGCAGCAGCTCTCCGTCCGTGTCGGTGGCGACCTGCCGCCATTTCAGACGCTCCCCGGTGACAGGATGAGTCAGAGTGCCACCTGCGTGCGCCATGATCGATCCTCCGGTCAGGGTGAGGATATTTCGATACTGTGCTCTAGTATCCATCTTGTCTGCACTGGAGTCAATATGTCTGCGAAACCGACACGCCCTTACACGTCACGCCTGCGCCGTGAGCAGGCGGAGCAGACTCGGGTCCGTGTCGTGCAGGCAGCTGCCGAGCTCTTTGGCCGCAGCGGATACGCCGCCACAACACTGCCGAAGATCGCAGAGCGCGCGGGCGTGTCAACTGAGACCGTGCAGAACTACGGACCGAAGCCCGAACTTCTCCGGGCCGCCATCGACCTGGTGTCCTTCGCGGGAGGCCGGGATCAGCCGGTGCTGGAGACAGAACTTGGACTCCAGCTTCTGGCTGCACGCACTCCTCACGAGGCGGCGCAGGTGGCCGCCGAGGTGCTGACTGCCGTCAACCAGGCCGGACACGGTTTGTGGCAGGCCTTCGCCGAGGCGGCCCGTCATGATGCGGCTCTCGCTGCAGAGCTGCGCGCGCTCACCGCCTCGATCCGGGAGCAGAACGCCCTCGTGATCAGGATGTGGCACGCAAAGGGCTGGTTGCGAGATGACACCCCCCTCGAAGAACTCACCGATCGGACGACGCTGATTGGCGCCGTCGAACTCTACGACCGGTTCGTTGGTCAGGGCGGTGGCACGGTGGACCGATATCGAGCTCTCATCGCGGGCCTCCTCGCGGCATCCGTGCTGACTGACTGACGCGTTCGAGCGCTACGCCGAGGGCGAGACCTCCGTGACCGGGCTGCGCGACCTCACCGCACGAGCGTTGACGACGGTGCCGACCCCGAAACGCCCGTCCAAGCCGCTCGGGAAGAACACGCTCTACAAGCTGCTCACGAACCCCTACTACGCGGGAGTGATCCGCTACACGTCGCGCTCCACCCTGGCGCGCACGAAACCACCGTGAAACCGGCGATGTTCGACAAGATGCAGTCACTGTTGCTGGCGCGCACAGCGAAGATGACCCGGCACGTCCAGCACGCCCACCACCTCAAAGGGCTGCTGCACTGCGGCACCTGCGGGGTCGCGGATGCTGCTCGACTTCGCCACCAACCCGCGCGGCACCGACCGGCGGTTGGCGAACCAAGCCTTCTACACGCGGCTGGACATCACCGACAACGAGGAACTACGCCCGCGGCTCGCCGAGCCATCGCCACCATCATCCGCGAAAGCGAGACAGACGACGAAGGCAATGAAGCGGAACACGAACACGACTCGTCGAGCCATGTCGCGTGTTCCCATAAGACACTTTGGGTGGAGCTAAGGGGACTCGAACCCCTGACCCCCACACTGCCAGTGTGGTGCGCTACCAGCTGCGCCATAGCCCCGTTCACATCAGCCTATCGGGCCGGTGCTCGACCGAAATTACACCACGTCGAGCAGTTCCGGCAAATCTGCTGGGGTCACTCGCCTATCAGGTTGTTCAGCCAGTGCCGGTTGTTCCAGTCGACGATTTCGCCGTCCGCCACCACGGTCGGGGTTCCCTGGCCGCCCGCGGCCTCCATGGCCGCGCGAGCTAGGTCGGCATGCTCGCGCGCGGCGTCTTCCCGCGCCCCCGTCGCAATGCAGTCAACTGCGGCATCGTCGGCGCCCGCCTCGCGCGCGACGTCCGCGAGTTCCTCATTCGTGCGGTCCTCTCCGCTTCGCGGCTTCGCCTCATAGAGCGCAGCGTGGAACCCGCTGAATGCTGCACCATTGCCCGTTTCGGCCACACATTCAGCTGCCGCCGCGGCGCGAGTGGAATACGTGCCGCTGCCCGATGCGGGGTCGAGGAAGTTCATCGTGTTGTACTCGACGGAGATTTCGCCCTCGTCGATCACCCGTGCGATGTGCTGGCCGAACAGCCGCTCGAAGGACTGGCATCCTTCACACATATGGTCTTCGAATATGGCGATCGAGCGGGGCGCGTCCGGGAAGCCGAGCACGATGACACCGTCGTCGGCGATCGCCACGGGCGCTTCGCGGACTGTTCCGTACCCCTCGTCTACGGGTTCACTTGTGCGCTGCTGCCACAGCACCATCCCGACTACAGCGATTGCGGCGATGACGACAGCGATCGCGCCGAGGATGTACGTCGCTGAGTTGGAAGGTTTCTCGGGAGTGTAGGCGCTCTTGCTTGGCGTCTTCCTCGCGCTCACTGTCGTCCTTCCGCTGTTCGTTGAGGGGCGGTACTAGCGTGCCATAGCGCACTGACAATCAGATGAGGAGCCCGACCATCGTTGCGCTGATGAAGCTCACGAGTGTTGCACCGTACAGCAGCCGGAGACCGAATCTTGCGATCGTGTCGCCCTGCGCCAGCGCGAGGCCCTTCACCGCTCCCGCGATGATTCCGATTGACGCGAAGTTCGCGAACGAAACCAGGAACACTGCCACGATCGCGTAGGCGCGGTCCGACAACTCGTACTCCCCCGCCGCGATTTGTGTCATCGCGACGAATTCGTTCGTCACGAGTTTCGTTGCCATCAAGCTGCCTGCGTCCACTATCTCCGATGGCGGAACCCCCGTCAGGAACGCCAGCGGCGCGAACACGTAGCCCATCACCTGCTGGAATGTCACGCCGAAGATTCCGTTGAAGATGCCGTTCACCATCGCGATCAGCGCGACGAAGCCGATCAGCATCGCAGCAACGGTGATCGCCACGCGGAAACCGTCCCAGATGTATTCGGTGAGCATCTCGAAGAATGACCGGTGTCGCGCGTCGGAGAAAACGGCCACGTCCTCGGAAGGTTCGAGGTCATACGGATTGATCAGCGTCACCACGATGAAGATGCCGAAGAAGTTCAGCGCTATCGCTGTGACCACATATTGCGGGTCGAGGAGCACCATGTAGGAGCCCATGATCGAGGCGGAGACCGTCGACATTGCCGCGGCCGCCAGCGTGTAAAGCCGTCGTTCATTCAGGTGGTGCAGCTGGTTCTTCAGCGCAATGAACACCTCAGACTGGCCCAGAAGCAAGGATGCCGATGCGCCGAATGATTCGAGCTTGCCAAGGCCGTTGATCTTGCCGACTGCCAGGCCTAAATTCCGGATCACGACATGCAAGAGCCTCGACCATTCGAGGATGCCGATAATCGCCGAGATGAACACGATCGGCATGAGCACTGCCATAAAGAACGCTGGGGTGAGGCCGTTCGTCGCGTCTGGATCACCAGCGAGGCCACCGAACACAAATGACGTTCCCTCGAACGCAAACTCGAGGAGCCGGCCAAAACCGCTAGCTATTCCGTCGACGACGGTCTGACCAACGGCGGTGCGGATTAGGAAGAAACCGAGGACCACCTGGATCGCAAGCATGATGGCCACGTATTTGAGCCGTTTGAGCGCCAGCTTCCGGTCATAACTGGCAGCCCAGGCCAGCGTCATGAAAACGGCGAGACCAGCTATCCCTACGGCGTAGTGCATACGACCCCTTGAGGTTTGTGCTGTCTCGCGGTGGTGACACCGCGAAAAGATCACTTTCGCCAATGGTGGGGCAGCCCGCAACTCGAAAGAGAGTGAATGGAGATAACAAAGCGGCCCGGACCTTGTCGGTCCGGGCCGCTTCTCGTGGAGCTGCCGGGAATTGAACCCGGGTCCTCCGCAGTGTTGATGGGGCTTCTCCGTGCGCAGTCCGTTGTGTCTCTACTCGGATCTCACAGTCTCACGGACGAGCTGTGATGACGATCCCAGTCACTGTTTGATGTCCCATCTACCCCCGTGACCGGGGTAAACGGTTTGTCCCTCTAGTCGACGCCAGGGTCCGGGCCGAGGGCCTTCCCGGTCTGACGAGCCATCTGCCTAACTAAGCTGCGAGAGCGAAGTCAGACTGGCTGCGCTGAGCATTGTCGGCGCTTATTGGTTTGCAACGACGCTTAACGGTGGTCTCTTGCCTGCACCGGCACGCTTCCCCCATCGCGACGAACAGAGTCGAAACCGATCAGCCCCTCGCGCCTGGGTTCTACAGGACTACCTACTCTAACGCCTCCCGGCGGCCCTGTCATTCCCGTTTCCAGTTGTCAATTTCCTCGTGCACCGCACATTCGCGCAACATACTGCAGATCTACTCGGAAACGTCCCGAGGAAATCCACAGTATCTTTAGGCAATCTGCGGTTCCTGAGGAGATTAACACCGTGGCCGCTCAGACCATTCCCCCACAGGCGCTGGCCGGTGCTTCGCCTCAGCAAGTGCTTCCGAGATGCGGTGGAAAAGTTCATCAGGTCGCTCAAGGTCGGCCCACACCCAGCGCACCACCAGCCAGCCCAGCCTTCGCAGCGCGTCTTCGCGCTGTTTCTCGCGAAAGACGTCATCACCTCGCCCGTACTTCATGCGCCCATCGAACTCTCCGACCACGCCGCACGGAAAGAGGAAGTCCACGCGCGCAATCACCTTTCCGCGCTTGTCCCGGATAGACGCCTGGAGACACGGCAACTGAAGTCCATATCGATGCATGAACACCCTGCTGCGTGATTCGCCTGGGCTCTCGCTTCGCTCGTCGAGGAAAGCGATTGCCTTTTGTGCCTCCCGGATACCCGTGCAGTGGCGCGCTGCACCAAGCTCGCTGCTCAACTGGTCTCTGGTAGCCAAGCCTCGTTGGAGCGCAGCGTCGCCGATCACGACGGCCTGCTCGAATGGCACCGTCCGGGCGATATCGACGACCGTTCGCGCGGGCGTCGTGACGGGCAGACCCGCGACCAGTCCCGAACCAGAAACCGAACCGGAGTGCACGTGCATGTCACCAGTTACCCGCCCCGCGGAGCGCTGACCACGAGTGACGTGAACCCGCTGCAGGTCGACACCCCATGTGGGAAGGCCATACATGACCGCGGCTGACGAGTGGCTCAACACAGCATCGCCCTGCCGTCGCGCGGCCGAAACCGCCGCGACGCGGAGGAGGTGGCGCTGTTCAGTGGACATTGCTGCCCACTCGCGGCTGCGGACATAGCAATTGCGGCGCAACTTCAGAAGTTCGGCCCCACCCTGCCGACGTTCCCTGGGCGGCAGATTCGTCAACAGCGATTTTCGGCAGGCCGCATATCTCTCGATCGTCACGTACAGAGTTTGCCGCGGATCCGGCAAGCCACGAGAAATCTATCCACAACCCTGTGGATAACTCCCTATCCGCTCATTCCCTTGATGCGCCGTCCGAGTTCGCTGGTAGCTTCACGCTCCGCGGTGCGGCGCGCGAGGTCCTGGCGTTTGTCATGCAACTGTTTGCCTCGCGCGAGCGCGAGTTCCACTTTCACTTTGCCATCGGAGAAGTACATGGAGAGCGGGACGAGCGTCAGTTGTCCTTCACGGGTCTTGCCGACGAGGTGCTCAATTTCGCGCTTATGGAGCAGCAACTTCCGTGTCCGTCGCGGTTCGTGATTCGTCCAACTGCCTTGCCCATATTCGGGAATGTGGAGGCCGCGCAGCCAGATTTCGCCGTCGTCGACGGTGGCATACGCGTCTACCAGCGATGCCTTACCTTCACGCAGGGTCTTCACTTCGGTGCCGAGCAGCACGACGCCCGCTTCGTAGACGTCGAGGATCGCGTAGTTGTGGCGCGCCTTCTTGTTGCTCGCGATGACCTTGCGGCCCTTCTCCTTCACGTCAGGGCCCTTCCTGGATTCCTTCTGATCATGACCTTCCAACGATACGGGCATACGCAACTGGTTTTCACTCGCGCACGTACCACCGCAACGTCAAGTATCCCGTAAATGCGGACAGCACGGCCGCCGCTCCCACGAGCCAGGGTGAGACCGAGGCGATCGCAGCGTTCGTTATCGGCGCGACGATGTTCGATTGGTACACCTCACTGAGAACGTCGTCGAGGAATACATTCTTCGTAACGAAGAGACCACCCACCGCAACAAGCGCACCGGCAAGTGCGGCGACCACCGCCTCGAGCAGGAAAGGCAGCTGTGTGTACCAGCGTGTGGCACCGACGAGCCGCATGATGCTGACTTCCGTACGGCGAGTGAAGGCAGCGATCTGAACCATATTCGCGATGAGCATGAGCGCCGCGAAAGCCTGGAAGATCGCAATCGCGAACGCGCCGTTGCGAAGGCCGTCCAGAACGGAGAACAATCGCTGCACTAGTTCTTCCTGGTTCCGGACGGATTCGACACCCGGATACAGGTTGAAGTGCTCATAGATAGCGACGAACTGCTCGGGGTCGTCGAGCCGGACCCGGAACGACGCGGGCAGAGCCTCAGGGCGAACCAGATCGAGGATCTCCGGGTTGTTCTCGAACGTCTCCCGATAAATCTCGAGCGCTTCCTCACGACTGACGTAGCGCACATCTGTGACACCAGGGAACTCGCCGAGATCTTCCCGGAGCGTCGAACAGATGTCCGTCTCACATCCCGGGTCGGCGGTACTGATGTCGTCGGTCAGGAAAATCTCGACTTCAACGTTGTCGAGATAGAGCTGCTCCGTCTTGTTCGTCATGTCGACGACGAGCAGCCCTCCTCCGAAGAGGCCAAGCGATATCGCGGTCGTGATGATCATGGCGAGAGTCATCGTGATGTTGCGGGTCAGCCCCGCGAAGACCTCGCGGATGATAAGGGTGAGTCGCATTACCGCCCTACTCCGTAGATACCGCTCTTCTCATCACGGACGACCGCACCATGACTGAGTTCGACGACGCGCTTACGCATCGCATCGACGATGTGGTTGTCGTGCGTCGCCATCAGAACCGTCGTACCCGTCCTATTGATGCGTTCAAGCAGGAGCATGATGTCGTTGCTCGTATCCGGATCCAGGTTGCCTGTCGGCTCGTCCGCGAGCAGCACCTTGGGTTTGTTAACGAAGGCGCGTGCCATCGCTACACGCTGCTGTTCACCGCCCGAAAGCTCGTCCGGCAATCGATTGGCTTTACCCTCGAGGCCGACTAGCTGCAGCACCTCGGGCAGCGTCTCGCGAATCTCACTGCGCGACTTCCCTATCACCTGGAGCGCGAAAGCCACGTTCTCCTGAACCGTCTTCTTAGGCAGCAGCCGGAAATCCTGAAAGACGCAGCCGACGCTTTGGCGCAGCTTCGGCACTTTGCGCGGCGGAAGCTTGTTTACATGAAAGTCCGCTACGTGGATGTCGCCTGAAGTGGGCACATCGTCGCGGAGCAGAAGGCGCAGGAGCGTGGACTTTCCCGATCCCGACGGCCCAATGAGAAAAGCGAACTCACCGGATTTGATCGAGACGGACACGTTGTCCAGCGCGGGGCGTGTCGAGGTCTTGTACGACTTCGTCACGTTCTCGAGGCTGATCACGCCGCCGAGTGTATAGCGCGACACCGACAGCTAGCATTTTCGCGTCCTAGACCGTTTCGCTCTTGCGCCAGCGAATGCCTGCTTCGATGAAACGATCGATCTCTCCGTCGAGCACTGTGGAGGGGTTGTTCACCTCGACTTCAGTCCGAAGGTCCTTGACCATTTGGTAAGGATGCAGAACGTAGGAGCGCATCTGGTTGCCCCATGAACTGCCGCTTTCGCTCTTCAGCGCGTCCATCTCCGCGCGCTCTTCGTGGCGCTTGCGCTCGAGAAGCTTGGCCTGAAGGACTCGCATCGCGGCGGCCTTGTTCTGCAGCTGCGACTTCTCGTTCTGGCAGGAGACCACGATGCCGGTCGGGAGGTGCGTGATGCGTACCGCGGAGTCGGTCGTGTTAACGGACTGTCCGCCAGGGCCTGAGGAACGGAAGACGTCCACTCGCAGCTCAGTTTCGGGGATGTCAATGCTGTCGGTCGTCTCGACCACAGGAAGGACCTCCACCTCAGCGAAGGACGTCTGGCGGCGCGCCTGATTGTCGAACGGACTGATCCGCACGAGCCGGTGGGTCCCCTGCTCGACGGACAGCGTGCCGTACATGTAGGGCGCTTTGACGGCGAAGGTGGCGCTCTTGATGCCCGCTTCTTCAGCGTATGACGTGTCGTAAACCTCGACCGAATACTTGTGTTTCTCGGCCCAGCGGATGTACATGCGCATCAGCATTTCCGCCCAGTCGGCAGCATCGATGCCGCCCGCGCCGGACCGAATCGTGACGAGCGCTTCGCGCTGGTCGTATTCACCGGACAGGAGGGTGCGGACCTCGAGGAGCTCGATTTCTCCTCGGAGCGCCGTACGCTCATCGTCAGCTTCAGTCGTAGCTTCCTGCGCGGCCGTGCCTTCCTCAGCCTCCGCGAGTTCGTACATCACGGGGAGGTCGTCGATGCGCTGACGCAGTTCCTCCAAGCGCCGCAGTTCACCCTGCGCATACGAGAGCTGGCTGGTGACCTGCTGCGCATGCTCCTGGTCGTCCCAGAGATCGGGTGATGCCGCCTGGTCTTCGAGTTCGCGGATCCGCCGGCGCAACTCGTCGATGTCAACTACCGCCTCGACAGACTTCAGAGTGTTGTCGAGGTCGGCGATATCTGCGGAAACATCAGGATGCACAATCCTCTAGCCTACCCGCTTCCCCACCACGACGACGCCAGCCCCGGGACGCTTGGCGGCAGCTCAATGCTGGTGGACAAGCTGCGCAACCTCCCATTGGGGGAACGGGTCGGCATAACTCCGCCACTGTGCGGGTCCGGCCTTGAGTTCACGGTCGGTCAGCAGCGCCCGTGCGAGCGCGAGCTGCGGTTTTGATTGGTCAAGCTTAAGACCGATGAGGACGATCTCCTGGCCAGGCTCCACATCGACGTCCTTCCAGCGCTGGGCTGGATCGATCGTGAGATGCGGACCCGCCTGCGACCACACCGCAGCGTAGGGGTGACGACTTGCGAGCCAGCAAAAACCTTTACTGCGCAACAGGCCTGTGAAGCCCTGGATCGCCTCCGCTAAGCGTTCTGGGTGGAATGGCCGATCGCTGCGGAAGGTCACGCTACTGATTCCGTATTCTTCAGTCTCTGGAGTGTGACCCGCTGCGAGTTCTTCAGCCCATCCAGGGGCCTCCCACGCTTGTTCGCGGTCGAAGAGTCCGGTGGCGAGAACATCGTCAAGCGCCACCACCCCATGCGAGGTCCGGAGGATCCGGGCGTGCGGATTGAGTCGCCGGACTGTGGCCTCGACTACTCCCGCCACCGCGTCCGTAACCAGATCGGTCTTGTTCAGTAGGATGACATCCGCGAACTCGACTTGGTCAACGAGCAGATCAGAGATAGTGCGGGAATCTCCGTCACCGGCTTCGAGATCTCGCTGCGCGAGGTGTTCGCCGCGCGCGAGTTCTGCCAGAAACGTCGACGAGTCGACAACTGTGACCATAGTGTCGAGCCGCGCCAGCGTGCCGAGCCGGAATCCCCCTTGGAATTCCCACTCGAATGTCGCAGCGACAGGCATGGGTTCGGAGATGCCGGTGGATTCGATGAGGATCTGGTCGAATCTGCCTTCTCGTGCGAGCGCACCGACCGACTCGACGAGGTCTTCCCGAAGAGTGCAGCAGATGCAGCCATTGGTGAGCTCAACCAGCTTTTCTTCCGTCCTATCGAGGTGCGGCTCATTCCCGAACGCGCCGCTGACGAGGCGGGCGTCGATGTTCACCTCGCTCATGTCATTGACGATGACAGCGACGCGCCGACCCTCGCGATTCGCGAGGACATGGTTGAGCAGCGTCGTCTTGCCGGCGCCGAGGAAACCCGACAGAACGGTGACGGGGATCAGGTCACTTTCAGCAACTGAAGTCATTTCTTAATAGTAATCATTTTCAATAAGGACATTCACGCGCCCCCGTGAAGCGCACGAGTAGCGTTTCCCTCATGACCGACTTCACCGCGGACCTCGCTGTCGCCCGCGATATCGCTGATCGCGCTGACGCCATCACACTCGCTCGCTTTGGTGCGCTTGACCTGGCAGTCGACGACAAACCCGACCTGACGCCCGTCTCCGACGCTGACATCGCCGTCGAGAAGATGGCGCGCGAATACCTCGCCCGCCAGCGGCCCGGCGACCTTGTGCTCGGGGAAGAGTTCGGTGGTGACGCGACCTTCGAAGGGCGTCAATGGGTCATCGACCCGATCGACGGTACAAAGAACTTCGTGCGCGGAGTGCCGATCTGGGCCACGCTGATTTCGCTTCTCGAGGACGGCATCCCCGTTGTCGGCGTGGTGAGCGCGCCCGCACTCAGCCGGCGCTGGTGGGCGGCCGCCCGCCAGGGAAGCTTCCGGCAACTGCACAGCGCGCAGCCGGAACGTATCTCAGTATCGAAGGTCGGTGACCCCTCCGCCGCGAGCCTCAGCATCTCCAGCCTCTCTGGCTGGCAGGAGCGGGGCATTCGCGACAAGCTCATCACTTTCACCGATCAGGTGTGGCGCCTGCGCGGCTACGGAGACTTCTTCTCTTATTGCCTGGTCGCCGAAGGAGCGGTCGACATCGCCGCCGAGCCCGAGGTGTCGCTGTGGGATCTGGCGCCGCTCGACATCATCGTTCGCGAAGCGGGCGGCCACTTCACCTCTCTCGAAGGCGTCCCGGGGCCGCATGGAGGCAGCGCCGTCGCAACAAATGGCCTGCTCCAGGACATCACACTGAGTGCCCTGGGGTGACCCTCGCAACACACGCGCAACAAAATCGCCGGCCCCGCGCACTTCGACCTTACCGGCGGGTAAGATAGCGACCACACAATGACCCTTCTCTCAGGAATAGCTGGAGATCATGAGTAAGAAGAACTCCTCAGGCGGCGCGTCAAGGCGCTCCACCTCCGCTGTGGGCCTGAACCCGGTGAAGCGCGACGCGATCGGCACCGCAATGCGTGTCCTGACCTCGCTCACCGGTTCAGAGCTGGCAGAAAAGTACAACCTCCGCAAGCCAATCGATCGGGTCGCATACGAAGCCACCAAGACGGGCTTCCGCACCCTCGGCACCGCAACCCGCACCTTCAAGAAGGTCTCGGGCGGCGGCAAGCCGAAGCGACTCCCCGATTCCGAGGCGAAGAAGAAGGGTCTCTACGACCTGACCTTCAGCGACGAACAACAGATGATCGTCGAGACTGTTTCCGACTTCGCGGAGGAAATCCTCCGCCCTGCCGCGTCCGACGCGGATAGCGCTTCGGAAGCACCAGCCGATCTCATCAAGCGTTCGGCCGAACTCGGAATCACGCTGATCAATGTCCCTGAGGACTTCGAAGGTGCTGCTTCTGAACGTGGTGCGATCACGAACGCCCTGGTCGCCGAGGCACTTGCGCATGGCGACATGGGACTTGCCCTGCCGATTCTCGCGCCGAGCGGTTTCGCCGTGGCGCTGACTCAGTACGGCAACGATTCGCAGCAGCAGACCTACCTTCCGGCGTTCGCTGGTGAGAACGTCCCCGGCGCCGTCGTCGCCGTGAACGAGCCACGAGCGCTGTTCAACCCATTCGCACTCGAGACGAAGGCGAACCGCGCTGCGGGCGGCTACACCCTGCAGGGTGTGAAGAGCCTGGTGCCTATCGCATCGTCCGCCGAACTCTTCCTCGTCGCTGCTGAACTCGGTGGCAAGCCCGCATTCTTCATCGTGGAATCCGATGCGACTGGGCTGGTTGTCGAAGCTGACCCGAGCATGGGACTGCGTGCCGCTGGCATCGGGCGCCTGAACCTCGATAACGTCGTCGTTCCGGAATCCGCACTGCTGGGCGATGGTGACCCCGCGAGTCGCGCCAAGGACTACGAGGACATCATTCAACTGTCACGCCTCGGCTGGGCATCGCTCGCGTGCGGCACCAGCAAGGCCGTGCTTGACTACGTCATTCCTTACGTCAACGAGCGTGAGGCGTTCGGTGAGCCAATCAGTCACCGGCAGGGCGTTGCGTTCATGGTTGCGAATATCGGCATCGAACTTGATGGCATGCGGCTGGTGACCTGGCGCGGCGCGTCCCGCGCTGAGCAGGGCGTCTCGTTCGCCCGCGAAGCTGCCCTTGCCCGTCGGCTCACGTCCGAAAAAGGCATGCAGATCGGTCTCGACGGTGTCCAGCTCCTCGGTGGCCACGGCTTCACCAAGGAACACCCCGTCGAACGCTGGTACCGCGACCTTCGGGCCGTTGGTGTCGCTGAAGGCGTCGTCGTCATCTAGTCCTCCCCTCCTCAAGCCTGGAGATTTTCATGATCAATCTCGAACTCCCCAAGAGGCTGGTGGCCGCGTCGAATCAGGCACACCAAGCCGCCGCGGAGATTTTCCGCCCCATCTCACGCAAATACGACCTGCTCGAGCACGAGCGTCCAGTTGAGCTCGACACCATGGCAAGCCTCGTCGAAGGCATGGCCGACGCTGGACAGGCCGCGTCCGGCGCAACGCTGGGCCGCGGTGACAAAGCACGCGAAGGCAACATCAACGGTGGCAACATGTCCGCCCTGCTCAACGTCATCGAGACGTGCTGGGGTGACGTGGGACTGACGTTGGCGATCCCTTTCCAGGGTCTGGGCAACTCGGCTATCGCCGCCGTCGCCACCGATGAACAGCTCGAGCGGTTCGGCAAGGTGTGGGCGTCCATGGCGATCACCGAGCCCAGCTTCGGATCCGACTCCGCTGCCGTGACAGCCACCGCTGTCCTCGACGGTGAAGAGTGGGTGCTCAACGGTGAAAAGATCTTCGTGACGGCGGGTGACCGCTCCACGCACGTCGTGGTGTGGGCGTCGGTGGACAAGTCCGCCGGGCGTGCCGCAATCAAGTCCTTCGTTGTGCCTAAGGATGCGCCCGGCATCACCGTTGCGCGTCTCGAGCACAAGCTAGGTATCCGCGCATCCGACACCGCAACGATCATTCTCGACAATTGCCGCATCCCGAAGGACCACATCCTTGGCTCGCCTGAGGTGGACGTCAAAAAGGGCTTCGGCGGTGTTATGGCCACCTTCGACAACACTCGTCCGCTCGTCGCCGGCATGGCCATCGGTGTCGCACGTGCAGCCCTCGAGGAGTTGCGCAAGATCCTCAGCGAAGCTGGTGTCGAGATCGACTACAACGCGCCCGCGTTGACACAGCACGCTGCGGCTGCCGCTTACCTCGAACTAGAGGCAGACTGGGAATCGGCATACCAGCTGGCTATGCGTGCCACCTGGATGGCTGACAACAAGAAGCCCAACTCGCTCGAGGCTTCCATGTCGAAGGCGAAGGCCGGCCGGGTTGGCACGGCAATCACACTTCGCGCTGTCGAACTCGCTGGCTCCCTTGGCTACTCAGAGCGGCCGCTGCTCGAGAAGTGGGCGCGGGACTCGAAGATCCTCGACATCTTCGAAGGCACCCAGCAGATCCAGCAGCTCATCGTGGCTCGCCGCCTGCTGAACAAGTCCTCAGCAGAACTGAAGTAACAGCACCGCGACTCCTGCGGCCCTGGCGAACATCAAATTCCGCCAGGGCCGCAGTCGTTCTGCCAGAGAAAGCACAGGTGAACGGCGTACAGTCGTGGTGTGACGAGCTAGCGCATCAAGGGCAGCTCGCCCTCGTCCCTCGTCACGAATCAGCCTGATCGAACAGGCTCGGATCGGAGCGTCGCAATGACGCTACAACGAACCCTCCCCACACAAAGCCCACGATTGCTCATGAAGCCCGGTGGTTCCCAGACAGGGATAGTCGACGGCGCGTGGTGGCCTCAGAGCAACGACCTCGCCAGCGAGATGCCTGCCCTTCAGGACGCGCTTGATCCGATCCTTGGACGCATCGGCCGAGTCGCGTACTCGCGGCAGGAATGGCCTCTCGCGCCATCGAGTGTGTCCATCAACGGACACCCCGTGAAACTCGACGGATATCGCTTCCAGGCGCGCCAGACTCTGAATGTACAAGGCGTCAACGGCAGGACCGTAGCGATCCTTCTGATATCCCCTGAGGCCTCATCAGATACCGCGCATGCCATCCTGCGGGTCGCCGCACAGCCGCACGATGTATCCACGGTGGCTGACCTACTGGACCCCCAGTCATCAACCCTTTTGAGACACCAAGAAGGACTCGCTGCACAGCAAAGCTGGGAGTCAGAAGGAGGACGCTCTGCTCAGCGGACTGGACTGAACACGCAGACGGAGCAGAGCTGACGTCAGTTCAGCCACACGCCGCGCAGCGCGAGCCAGTGACGCGGACTCATGGGGGTCCCGTCGGTCTTTCGCACCTCGTAGTGCAGATGCGGGCCGGTTGAGTGGCCTCGGCTGCCCACAGTGGCGATCATCTCGCCTGCCTTGACGTGCTGCCCGGCCGTCACCAGTGACCGGTCGACGTGACCGTACACACCGATCGTGCCGTCATCCTGAGTCACCCGCACCCACAGGCCGAATCCCTGCGCGGGACCCGATTCGAGCACGACGCCGTCGGTTACGGCCAGGACAGCAGCGCCGAGCGGCGCAGCAATGTCCAGTCCGTAGTGGAACTGCCCCCATCGAGGACCGAAGTCAGACGTCACTATCCCGCCATAAGTGGGCCCGATAGCGAAAGGACGCGCGACACTCTCTGGCAGCGCGATACTCCCCAGCGGGTCCGCCGCGGGAGCACCAGCAGGTTCATTTGGCGTTGCAGCCGCTTCTGCGGCCGGTTCGTCAGTGGGGTTGGTGGTTTGTTGCTGTTCAGGCAATTCCGGCGTCACAGCGGCCTGCTGAAGCGGCGACTGAGCACCCGCAGTGCTGACGTCATGCCGGGGCACTTCAGCTACGGCGGCACGCGCTTCTGCGGCGTCAGTCGAACTACCCGCGCTCACCTGGGCAGCAAGGGTCCCCGCAACAATAGTCGACGCGACGGCCACCAAAACCGTCAACGCACTATCAGGGATGCGCGCTCGCGCCTTGCCGAACGTGCGCGCTATTGCGGCGGACTTACCCGACTTCGCTGGTCGCTGACTTGTGCTGCCACTTTCAGCTGCCGCAACCACTTTCGATCCGTCGGTGGACTTCCCGGCCAAGAACCGCCCCCTTAAGCTATCTATAACGGCACGATAACGAACCTGGCCGTGTTACGCACCCAATTCCCAAAAACCCGTGGTGACAATGAGCCACATGCACGGTTTTTGGGACCCCCGAAGTAGCTCAGCCAGATGCGTATCGCGCCGCCGCTACTGTGTGCCTAGTCACGATACGGCATCGGAGAATCCCGGTCCGAGTCGGGTGGTGATATGCCCGGATTTAGCTATGCCGCGCGAGCGGAACTTCGGCGGACAGCGAAGCTGCGGTCGCCGTCGCGACGGCTAGCTGGTAATCCTGCCACCGCGCGTGACTGCTCCTACGTGCTGCCGCATGCGAGACCGGTACTCGGCACGCTGCCCATCATCGACAGCTGTGAGGACGCGATCTGCACGGAGGAGCCGCATCGCGGTGCGCAACAGCGGCTCCGGAACGACCGCACGGAGGGCGTCCCACACGATTGCATAGCCCGGGACCGCCACTTCTGCCTTACGAGTTGCGCAGTTGCGCACAATGGCGGCGGCGACATCCTCAGGATTGACTGTGGGCAGCCCCTGTCCGAGTGGGATACCCGAACTCAGCGCAGTCCTGACCGCGCACGGCAACACTGTACTGATGCTCACGCCGGTGCCCGCAAACTCCGCGCGCACGGCGGCTGAAAGCCCCACAGCTGCGTATTTGCTCGCGTTATACACGGCAAGACCAGGGATCGGCACCTTCCCCGCCATAGACGCAACATTGATCACATGGCCACGGCCATGTTCGATCATCGTCGGCAGGACTGCCCGCATTCCGAGGACGAGCCCCATTGTGTTGATATCGAGCGTCGCGAAGCTATCGTCATCCGGCTCGTCAAGAAAGCCCCCCGCCGGCATGATTCCCGCGTTGTTGATCAGCACGTCGATGTAGTCGTGCCGCTCGATGATGGTTTCCCTGAACTCCGCCCACGACTGTCTGGATGTCACGTCAAGCGGGAAAGCGAACGCTCCGGGCCCAAGACAGTCCGCCGTCGCCTGGGCCTGCTCGAAGTCGATATCGCCGATCCAGACGATCGCTCCGATGTCGTGGAGAAGTTCAGCCGTAGCACGTCCAATCCCCCTCGCTCCGCCTGTGATGACCACTACCGAGCTATCGAGCGGAATCTGCGGGTAACGCCTCCTCATGGGTCCAACTCCTTACGTGCCGCATCAGCAATGGGACCGGGCGGCAGGATGCATCATCCGGTCTCACCGTGTCCGGCGCTTCTGTGTCCCTTGTGCGTCTGCCCGCAGTCTCGACGCTACCGTCGCCTTCGGGCAGCGTCTAACGAAGCGGCACCACGAGCGACGCCCAACTAGGACAAATACTAGCAGTATCTGAATTCCCCCGGTAGGTTGGTTGGCGGGGGATGCTGGTCGAGGAGTCGAATATGGTTCGTATGAGCCGCGCAGAAAGCCAGGCGCAAACACGAAAACATCTGATCGAAACCGCTCAACGCATGCTACTGGCACAGGGCTATGCCGCAACGTCACTCGAGGCTATCGCCGACGAAGCCGGTTTCTCAAAAGGCGCTGTCTACTCGAACTTCAAAAACAAGGATGCGTTGTGTCGTGAGGTCCTCCGCCACATTCGGGCAGATCATGCCGCTGCGCTGGTCACGGAAGTTTCTTCGGCCACCTCGTTTCAGGAGCTTCTGGACTCATTCGCTGCCTGGTCGGAACGCACCATTGGCGACCAGAAGTGGTCAACCCTGGAAGCAGAGTTCGCCGTTCGGGCCAGCGCGGACGAACTCTTGCGACAGCAACTCAGCAGCGACGCTGCCGAGATCCGCAGAGTGATCACTCAACTCGTCTCCGCAGCCACAGAGTCCTACGACCTCGAACTCGACATGCCCGCTGGCGATGTTGCGACCGCACTACTGAGCCTCGGGATTGGACTCGGCTTACAGCGCGCTATCGATCCCAGTGTCTCCGCGCAGATCTTGACCGACACCATTCGCGCAATGCTGGTCCGGAAAATGTCGCCAGCATCCTGACGATCAGCGGAGAGACACAAAGAAAAACCCCCTTCAAGTCCTGAGACTGGAAGGGGGTTTTGGTAGTAGCGGGGACAGGATTCGAACCTGCGACCTCTGGGTTATGAGCCCAGCGAGCTACCGAGCTGCTCCACCCCGCGTTGGTGAACCCAAGGTTACAGGCACGCGTTCTGCGATTGCAAATCGGCCGAATATGGCCAGGCCACAGGCAATTTCGCGGATAAAAACGAGAGGCGCCGCAGCAGGACTGCGGCGCCTCTCGGCTGATGCTGACTCGAACCCTCAAGCGCGTGCGCCTGAGTTACACCTGGGTGCTAGTTCCCCCCGGTCTGCTCGTACGACTGCACTGCTCGCTCAAGGCGATCTAGTGCTGCGCCGTATTCAGCGAAGTTACCGTTGCGCTGGGCATCTCGAAGCGCGGCGAGTGCCGCATCAAGTTCAGCAACGACGTCGTCGGAAGCACCATCCGCTGGTGGGGACGGAGCAGGAGGCGGAGTGACCGTCTCCTCCTCGACACCATCAGTGACGCCCGCTGCCTGTTCGTCGATCGGCAGTTCCGTTTCGATGTCTACGCCGGCTTCTTCAGCGGTTTCAGCCTCGACCGCATCCCCGCCAGGGGCGGTTGCCAGGCCAGCTGTCCGTGTATCGAAGACCTGGCGAAGTGCACCGGCCAGCGTCGCGTGGTAGCCGATTCGCACTCGGCCATCTTCACCTCGATAGCTCACGACCACGCGGGCGAGCTGTGGGAAGGCACTGTCTGCCGCACCGCGACGCTCGGTATAGATGGGTTCGACGTAGAGAATTCCGCCCTCGCCGACAGGGAGCGTCAGCACGTTACCGAAGTGCAGCCGGTTTGCCCGTTCGAGCAGAGTGATATCGGTCGCCACACGAGTGTCGGTAACCATCGAGTTCTGAGCGAGCTGCGGACCCGGTGTCTGAGTGTCAGTTGGCAGTCTCCGGATCGTGAACTGGCCGTAGTTCTCTGGGTCAGAATTCACCGAGATATGCGAGGCGAGGAACTCACGGTTGAACACCACCATCGGGCTGGTCAGCTGGAAGGTTGGGTCACCTGTTTCGGGGTCGCCCATCAGCATGTAGTACGGCGGCTGGTCCGGCGGATTGTTCTCGACCGTCGGATCCTTTGGCACTGACCAGAACGCGTTCGTGGTGAAGAACTCACGTGGATCGTTGACGTGGTAGCGCGACAGCATTTCGCGCTGGACCTTGAACAGATCCTCGGGGTACCGGAAGTGCGCCCGGAGTTCGTCGTCGATCGAATCCTTCGGTTCAACGGTGTTCGGGAACACGCCCATCCACGCCTTGAGGACAGGGTCTTCCTCGTCCCACTCATAGAGATTGACAGTGCCGTCGTAGGCATCCACTGTCGCCTTCACGGAGTTACGGATGTAGGAAACCTCTTCGGGCGGCAGCGGACGGAGTGACTCCGTGCTGTCGGCGACGAGACTGTCGAGGGTCGAGCGCTGCGCGTACGGGTAGTTGTCCAGCGTCGTGTACGCATCCACGATCCAGACGACGCGACCATTGACCACTGCGGGATACGTGTTGCTGTCGGGGATCAGCCACGGGGCAACGGCCTCGACACGGTCCCGCGGATCACGCTTGAAGAGGATCTTCGAGTCAGGCCCGACAGCATCGGAGAACAGAATGTTCCGCTCGGAGTATTTCGCGAAGAACGCCAGCCGGTTCGCCCAATTGCCGATGGCTACACCACCAGCGCCGGTGTAGGTGTACTGCTCGAGGTCCGTGTCGTACTCGCGAGCGCCGGCCTGCTCCGTCTCTCCAACGATCGCGTAGTCCGGATTCATCTGCGCGATGAGTTCGCCGAAATAGATCCGCGGCTGGTCAACGGGAATGATGTCACTCTCGTTGAACAGGTCACTGACGGCGTAGATCGGGTACCCGCTGTCTGACGCGTCAGCACCGTCAACGTCGCCGACCGCCGCGTTGACGCGGTTCGCCGGTGCCGCAACGAAGCCGTTGCCGTGGGTGTACACCGTGTGCTTGTTCAGCCAGTCCTGCTGATTGGCAGCAAGTCCGCGCGGATTGAGCTCGCGGACCGACACGATGTAGTCCTGCAAGGTTCCATTGATCGCGTACCGGTCAATGTTGAGCTCTTCGGGGAAGCCATAGAAGTTCTTCAGCTGCTGTTGCTGGGTAAAGGTCCGCGAGAGGATCGCGGGGTCCAGCAAGCGGATATTCTGAATCGTCGTGATATCGGCAGGATCGTCGCTCGGTGAGCGGCTGCCCACGCCCGCCCAGCTTTCGTAATCGATCCGCTCCGGCTCGATGCCGTATGCCGCGCGCGTCGCGGCAATGTTCCGTTCGATGTACTGGCCCTCGCGGTCAACAGGGTTAGGACGTACCGAGAACTGCTCCATCAGCATGGGCCATACGGCGCCGACAAGAATCGACGACAGCAAGAGCAACCCTGCTGACAATGCAGGAATACGCATGTCACGTAGGACAATCGCGGCGAAGAAGGCCACGGCACAGATAACCGCGATCGCGAGCAGTATGAGCTTTGCCGGAAGCACTGCGTTGATATCTGTGAATCCCGCACCGGTGAACGTTGGTTCCTTGCGGCTGCTCGTCAGGAGGCCATAGCGGTCGAACCAGTAAGCGACTGCCTTCAGCAAGATGAACGTTCCCGCTAAAACAGCGAGCTGGATCCGAGCGGAATTCGTCAGCGCACGGTCGCGGTTGTCGAGCCGGATGCCGCCGAATATGTAGTGCGTGATCAAGTTCAGGATGAAAGCGAGCACAACGGCGACGAACAGCCAGTTCAATACGAGTTCGTAGAACGGCAGCGCGAATGCGTAGAAGCCCACGTCGAGACCGAACTGCGGATCGTTGACTCCGAATTCCTGGCGGTTGAGGAACAGCTGCACTGTCTGCCAGTTGCCTTGGCCAACGAGACCGGCCAGGACGCCGATGGCGACCGGGACACCGATCGCGAAGACTTTGAGCCGGCTCGTCACCGCTATGCGATATCGCGCAACAGGATCGTTCGGCGAGGTCGGCGCGAAGATTGGACGGCTTCGGTACGCCAGGACGAGAGCGCCGAAGATGATCAGTCCGACGATCACGCCAACCGCAACAAACAGGGCGAGCCGCGTGAAAATGACGGTGGTGAATACGTTCCGGAAGCCGACTTCACCGAACCACAGCCAGTCGATATACGTATCGATCAGCCGTGGACCCACGGCAAGCAAAATGCCGCCGACAGCGGCGAGCACGATAAGAATCCGGCTGCGACGGGACAGGGTTGGTACTCCAGCGGGGGGCCTTATGCCCACGAGGGCCTCTCCATACGTTCCTGGCGGCACTCTCGCGCCGCTGCGATCAATTCAGTGTTCACTCTCAACTCTACGGAAATCCGGACGCTTTGCACGAAACCACTACCGCCACCGCTTCGGCTGAGAGTGAACGGTCTCAGCACGTCGGCGCCTCTTCACCCGTCGTAATGCTGGTTAGGGCGCTCACCGCATCGTCTAGCGTATCGACACGCACCAGCGTCAAACCATCAGGAGCAAAGGTCAGAGCTTCGCGGCAATTTCCGCCGGGGACGAGGAACGCACTCGCGCCTTCTTCCTGGGCGGCAACGAGTTTGTAGCGAATGCCGCCAATGGGTCCGACCGCACCCTCAGCATCAATAGTCCCGGTTCCCGCAATGAACTGTCCGCCGGTCAGTTCCCCGGGGGTGAGTTTGTCGATGAGCGCCAGGGCGAGCATGAGGCCAGCCGAGGGCCCTCCAACCTGCTCAACATTGAAATCGACCTGGAAGTCCTTCTGAGGCTCGTCGACCACAGCGATGCCCAATATGCCGCGGTCTTCGTCGTCTGGATGGGAGCCGAGCGCGATTGTGACCATGCCTGCTTCACCGTCACGGGTGAAGGTCACCTCGACACTGTCCCCCGGTCGAAGACCGTCAAGCTGCGCGGGGACGTCGGCAGCGGAGAAGACTTCCACATCGTCGACGCGGGTGATCACATCGCCGGGCTCGAGGAAGCGGGCGGACGGACTCGTTTCGCTGACCTCCGCGACCTCCACCACCAATGGAAAATCAAGGTGCCGCAGCGCGGCGCGCTCGGCCTGCCGCTCTGACTGCTCGAAGTCCAGCCGGTTCAGTTCCCGCACCTCTTCGTTGGTTCTGCCCGGTGGTATCACCTCATCCAGTGGGACGAGTCCGTTGCGCCCACCGATCCAGAATCCCAGGGCGTCGAAAAGTGAAAGTTCACTGCGGACAGCCACAGTCGTCATGTTGAGATTCCCGCCGAAGTCCTCAGGCTCGATGCCGGAAATCTCGATGATGTCGCGGCCAGACAGTGTTCCGAGGGTGTTGTAGGTCGGCCCGGGACCGACCGCCGCATACGGAACTTTCATGTTCGCGCCCAGTGATCCAAAGATCACGATCGGCACAAGAGCCGCTATTAGCGTCACGATCCGGCGATTCACCCCGCCCAGAGTAGATGGTTCTCTGGCCGAGTTCCCGGAGGGTTTGTTCGCCCAGGGCGTCACGACTGCCCGCCATCTCACAACGGCGGCCTTGTACCGTTGAGGCATGAGCGATTCGCCCTTTGGTTTTTCCCATTCCGACGACGACCCCGATCGCCGCAAGAAGAACGAGGGGGGCGAGGGCGGTGGCCAGGGCGGCAGTTCGGGTGGACAGGGTTCCGGGCCGGGTGGACAGCCGCCTAACGAGGGCGGCCAGTTCGGCTTCAGCTCCGGTGGCTTCGATCCCGCGGCTCTTGGCAAGATGCTGAGCCAGTTCGGCCAGATGCTGTCCGGCATGGGTTCGTCAATGGGTCAGCAGGGGCAGCAAGGCCAGAGCCCCGTCAATTACCAGCTGGCCAAGAATATCGCGCGGCAGCACATTGGCTCGTTCAGCCCCGTGAGCGAAAGCCAGCGCACTGCTGTCAACGACGCAATCCACCTCGTCGATGTGTGGATTGACGGCGTGACGACCCTCCCGTCGGGCGCGACCCGCACGGCTGCCTGGACTCCAAACGACTGGCTCGAAAACACGATCGGCACGTGGCCCCAACTCTGTGATCCCGTTGCCGAGCAGATGTCGGGCATGTGGATCAAAGGCCTTCCGGAGGAAGCTCGCGAAATCGCGGGTCCGATGATGGGGATAGTCAGACAAATGGGTGGCGCGGCGTTCGGCTCGCAACTAGGCCAGGGCCTTGGCCACCTCGCGAAGGAATTGCTGACGTCTACTGATATTGGACTGCCGCTCGGACCGGCGGGCACCGCGGCGTTACTACCGGAGGCAATCAGCAAGTTTGCGGAGGGCCTTGATCTCCCCCACCGCGAGGTTCTCGTCTTCCTCGCTGCGCGTGAGGCCGCACATCAGCGACTTTTCAGTCACGTGCCCTGGCTGCGTAGCAGGATCCTAGCCGCCGTCGAAGAATACGCGCGGGGCATCCATATTGACTTCAGTTCGATCGAAGAAGCGGCACGGGGGATGGACCCTATGGCGCTGGCAAATCCCGCCGAGCTAGAGAAGCTGCTCCAGCAGGGCGCTTTCGAACCGCAGAACACCCCTGAACAGAAGGCCGCTCTCGAGCGCCTCGAAACGATGCTGGCCCTTATTGAAGGCTGGGTCGAGTGCGTGGTGTCGCAGGCGCTCGCGGACCGTATCCCCTCGGCCTCCGCACTTACGGAGAACCTGCGTCGCCGCCGAGCGTCTGGTGGACCGGCCGAGCAGACGTTCGCAAACCTGATTGGTCTCGAACTTCGGCCACGTCGTATCCGTGAGGCGACTCAAATGTGGTCCCAGATCGTTGCGTTCGGCGGAGTCGAACAGCGCGACAAAGTGTGGGCGCACCCTGACCTGCTGCCTGACTCGTCAGACCTCGACAACCCCGCCGCGTTTGTTGACCGTGTAGTCGGCGGTGATACCTCAGCCTTTGAGGACGACCCAATCGCACAGTTGCGCCGGACTGAAGAGCAGGAACGTTCTGCTGCGGAGCGGGGAGCAGAGGAAAGCGAGAAAGGCGACGATGACGAACGTCCTGAGGGCACCGCGGGTTCCTGACCCGGCCAGTCTCTAGCGCTCCGCCGCCACCGCGCGATCGCCGTCTCGGCACTCGCCAATCTCGTTGTTGCCATCGGGATTGACGGTGCTCATCCGTGAGTACGCCTCAAGGAAGCCGACCGCGCGCTCGGTCCGTGGGAACCGGTAGACGTGTTCCCAGAATTCCGGTGGATGCCCGCCCGGAACGATGAGGTGTACGAGTTCGTGGACGAGCACGTAGTCGAGGACGTAGTCCGGAACTGCGCGAAGTAGCGTACTGACGCGGATCGTCCCGTCTTCAGGGGTGCACGACGCCCACCGAGTACGCATAGCTGGCACCCAGCGGACGGATTTCGGTTCTGCCGCACCGTCGAGCCACCGCCACGAAAGCTGGCGCGCTCGTTCTTCGAGCCGCTCGTTGTCCCCGCCGCGCTGTACATCGCGCCGCTGATCTGCCTTCCGGATCTTCGTGACCATACGCTCCACCAATTCAGCCTCGGTGGATTCAGAAAGGCCACTCGGAACAAGGACAACGATGCGATCGCCCTCGCGCCGGGCACTGATCGTTTTTCGCCTTCGCGGACTTCGGCGAATTTCAACCTTGCCGAGTGCATGCTCTGTGACTGTTTCCGGACGCGCGGTCCGAATCACTGATGGCTGATCAAGAATCCCCGCACTGACGGGAGAAGGGGCGGCCTTGCGGCCCCGCCGCGATCCGTCGCTCATGATGTGAAGGATAGCGATGTAGCGGCTAGCCGTCCGCCCCAGAGTCGCTTCCGCGCGTCCGCCTGTGGATAAATCGTGATTTACCGCCCCCTGCTCCAGCGCTGTGGATAACTTCGGTGAGCCACCGGTGCTTCATGCAAAGCTTGGAATGTGACGCACGACAACCAGTCCCCATGGACGGCTGACACGAATGGCCGACAGAATCCCGTCGTCGACCGGAACAGGCCGGTACTGGTCCGTCCGTGCGGAGATGTGCAGATCGGCTGGGACCCCGAGACCGCTCTGCTCATCTCACCGCCACCGGGGTGCAGCGCGGACGCCCTGGCCCGAATACTCCGTTCCCTGGATGGCACGATGGCTATCGATGCGGCGGTGCGCGCCGGTGAGCGCGCGGGCGCTTCCCGCACGTCCTTTCTGACGCTCCTAAGTCACCTGCGGGACGTTGGAGTGCTTGCCGGCGCCGGGCATACGACTGCTCCGGAGGCGGCTGCCGTTGCTTTGGCGGGAAGGGGCCCCCTGGCCGATGTGCTCGCAGGCGCGCTCCCTGAACTTGGAGTTCAGGTGACCAAGTTCACAACACCGAACCAGCAACGATCCCAAGAATGTATCGCGCGAACACGCCCGCTCCTCGTCGTACTCACAGATTCTGCGCTTGTCAGCCCGGTCCTCAATGACTTCCTCATCCGCGAGCAGCTGCCCCATCTCGCCGTGCGTGTGCGTGACGGGCGCGGACTAATCGGTCCGCTAGTCCTCCCCGGCGCTACCAGCTGCCTCAGGTGTGCAGACTTGTACCGAACCGATCGCGACCCGGAGTGGCCGCATATCGCCGCGCAGCTTACCGGCAGTGTCACCCATGCGTCACCGGCGACGATCCACGCGGCAGCAGGCTATGCGCTCAGCCAGGTCGAACTTGTTCTCGCCGCTGCTAGGAGGCCGAACGATCCGGGCCCACTCGGACCGCCCGCGACTCTCGGTGCGACTGTGGAGATCGACCCGCTGACGGTCACCATGACGACACGGGACTGGCCGCGTCATCCGCTCTGCTCGTGCTGGACAGGCGAGCCGGGCGGCGCCGGGGATTCAGCTGCCTGACGAATGTTTTCGGACACGACTGGCAGGGAAGTTGGGCACGGCCAGCAATTTCAGTAATGATGTTGGGGTGACTGCTATTCCACGAGGCCGCGCTGCCCGCACCGCAAAACTCGCCAGACTGCCGCTTGGCTACGCTGGCCGGGCAGCGGCGGGCCTGGGCCGCCGGATCGCGGGGCAAAGCAGCGAAGAAGTGAGCGCCGAAATGGCTGCAAGAGCCGCGGAGCAGCTCTTCAACGTCCTTGGTGAACTCAAGGGCGGCGCGATGAAGCTCGGCCAGGCGATGAGCGTCTTCGAAGCTGCCGTACCGGAGCACCTCTCCGCGCCGTACAGGGAGGCGCTGACAAAGCTGCAGCGGGACGCTCCGCCGATGCGCCCGCAGCAGGTCCATAGGGTCCTCGATCAACAACTCGGTACCTCGTGGCGCGATCACGTCTCCGAGTTCGACGAAATACCGGCGGCCGCGGCGAGCATCGGTCAGGTACACAAGGCACGATGGGCAGACGGCCGAGAGGTCGCTGTCAAAATTCAGTATCCAGGGGCGGATGAGGCGCTGCGCTCCGACCTGCGCCAGATCGGCCGCCTCGCTCCTCTGTTCAAGCCGCTGGCACCAGGGACCGATATCCGCGCGCTCGTTGACGAACTCACCGCGAGGTCTGTCGAGGAACTCGACTATCGGCTCGAGGCTGACAACCAGCGCACTTTCGCGGAGGCGTTTGCCGACAGTCCGTACATTCGGATCCCGAAGGTGGTGGCGAGTGCGCCCAAGGTGATCGTGACGGAGTGGATCGAAGGTCTGCCGCTATCCCGAGTGATCGCTGGCGGCAGCGCGGTGCAGCGCAGTCACGCAGCGCAAATGCTCACAGAGTTCGCGTTGTCCTCACCGGCGCTCACGTCGATGATTCACACGGACGCACATCCGGGGAACTTCATGATCCTCGATGACGGACGGCTCGGCGTGATCGACTTCGGTGCGATTGTGTCCTTGAGCGGTGGCTTCCCGCCGGAGCTGACGAAAATGATTGCGCTGGCTGTCGGTGAGCATTACGGAGAACTGCTTGATCACATGGTCGAAGCGGGCTATTTAGCCGCAGAACGCTCCCCGGAGACAGAGGACCTAGCGGAGTTCTTGCATCCGCTGCTTGAACCTCTTCGGGCCGAATCGTTCACTTTCTCCAGGGAATGGATGCAGCGCGTCGCCGCTCAATACTCGAACTGGCGGGGCAACGAGTTCCGGACTGCGCGAACCTTCACGATGCCCGCGCAGTACATGATGCTGCACCGGGTGCTGATCAGCACCGTGGCCGTGCTTTGCCAGCTTGACGCGCACGTACCGTTCGGCCAGATAGTTCGCCAGTGGGTGCCGGAGGCTGTTGCAGACTGACTCAACAAGCCCCCGGCACGGCGGACCAGCGCCTCATGCGGCCGGTGATGCTTTCGGCGGGCGACCACGCGGTCTTTTTCGCGCGACGATCGCGCCGCGATCAAATATCTCGCCACCCCACACGCCCCAGGGTTCTTGCCGGTCGAGCGCAAGTTCGAGGCACCTCGCACGCACCGGGCACTCTGCGCACAGTGTTTTCGCGTATTCAAGGTCAGCGGGACTATCAGCGAACCACAGGTCAGGATCCTCGCGTCGGCACGGGAGTGCGCGAAGACGGTCCGGCAGAACGCGGACGACGGATGCGGATAGTCCGACACCGGTTCTGTGTCCAATGTCGATGGTCACGGTAGTGCTCCTCGGGCTCAGGTGAAGGTTTGACTTAGTGCATTCCTTGACCAGCGGACCGGGGCCTCAGCTAATTGAGCGTCGTGACAGATGTTTTGGGCTGTCATGCGACGACATGGCCGAAGCCACGGATCCGACTGGCGGTCCGTGGCCTCGTGCGGCGGTAATCCCTCGGCTACGCCGTTCGGGGATTCGCTGTGAGACCTTGAACGGACCCTGGTGCGATCTGGCTGATGGGCTGCATGGCCGCTAGTTCTGCGGCGGTGGCCGTCACGCGGCGGCGCGCAGTCGCTACGTCGCCTGCAGTAGCGAGGAAAGCGGGAGCAGCAGCCGTCGCGCCCCATGCATTGACACCAATGCCATGGATCGCACCTACGATTGCGTTGTCCACCTCGCTCCTCCTCAGTCAGATCGGGAGGCACCTAAGAGTGAGCCCTGCCCGAGTTGTGACACGCTCGACGCCAGCAGTAGCCGGCCCCTCGCGTGTCGGGTGTTTTCAGAGTAATCCGTGACCTACAGAAGGCACAACCTATTTTCTAGCTGCACAAACACATTCCCGAGTGCCCATCCTCAGCCCACGCCCCCACCGTTGACGACCGCGAGAACATCCGCGCCGAACCGCTCGAGCTTCGCGGCACCGATACCGGGGATCTTCACGAGTGCTGCCCCGTCGGCTGGCTGTTTCTCAGCGATTGCAGTGAGCGTTGCGTCGGTGAACACCACGAACGCGGGAACGTCAAGGTCACGTGCGGTTGCAAGGCGCCACGTCTTCAGACGTTCGAAGAGTTCCTCCCCCGCCGGATCGAGATGGTCCCGTGTGGTTTTAGACCGCTTACCACTGGCGGCGCGCTGGGTGGAAGATCCCGCTGGCAGAAACGGAGCAAGGAAACGCGAGGGCTTGCGCGTTTTGCGGCCACCTTCTCCCCGCGCAAGCGCCCAGGTAAGCGTCAGGTGTTCACGCGCACGTGTCACGCCGACATAGAAGAGACGGCGTTCCTCTTCGATCGCGTTCTCCGCGCCCGTCCCATCACGGTCGCCGAGAGCATGCGAAATGGGCAGCGTTCCGTCGGTCAGTCCAGCGAGGAAAACCGCATCCCACTCGAGGCCCTTGGCGGCATGAAGCGAAGCGAGGGTGACGCCATCCACCACTGGTGGCTGGCGCGACGCGGCTCTTTCCTGCAATTCGCTGACGAGTTCCCTGATCGTCAGATTTGGCTGCATCGCGGCCAGGTCGGCTGCTAGTCGCTCCAGCGCGACGAGCGACTCCCACCGTTCCCGTGCCTGCTGTCCCGGGGGCGCAGCCTCAGTAAGCCCGTGCGGCACGAGCACGGCTCGCACCAATCGGTCCAACGGCACGTCGTCAGGCAAATCACTCCGGTCCGCCGCTGCGCGCAGCGCGCCCATTGCCTGTTTTACCTCTGTCCGCGAGAAAAACCCTTCACCACCGCGCACCTGGAATGGGATCTTCGCTTCAGTCAGTGCCTGCTCATACACCTCGGACTGGGCATTGATCCGAAACAAGATAGCCATTTCAGATGCCGGAACCCCGCGTGCCTGAAGCTTCTTGATGCGTGCAGCAATCCCCGCGGCTTCGGTCGCTTCATCATCGAACTGAGTGAACTCCGGTTCGGGCCCGTTCGCCCGCTGTCCAACTAGTTCGAGCCGCATACCCGCGATCCGGCCACGCGCGGCACCGATCACATCGTTCGCCAGTCCCACCACCTGCGGGGTCGAACGATAGTCGCGGACGAGACGGACCACGGTAGCTTCGGGGAATCGGCGGGAGAAGTTCAGTAGGTACGCGGGCGTGGCGCCCGTGAACGAGTAAATGGTCTGGTTCGCATCACCGACGACCGTAAGATCGTCCCGTTCACCGAGCCACGCATCGAGTACGCGCTGCTGTAGCGGTGTCACATCCTGGTATTCGTCGACCAGGAACGAGCGGTAGCGATCGCGGAACTCATCAGCGACGACCGCATTCTCCTCCAGTGCGGCGGCGGTGAATATCAGAAGGTCGTCAAAGTCGAGCATCATCGTGTCACCGGAGACTTTGAGCTGCTCGTAATTCTGGTAGACACGGGTGAAAATTTCAGGCGGAGCAGGTGAGTCACGGCCCTCTTCCACGACCGCGGAGGCGTAATCGTCCGGTGCGATCAGACGCGACTTCGCCCATTCAATCTCTGCGGTGAGGTCACGTACGCTGTCCGGATCTGTCGATGCGCGGGCAGCCTGGGCCGCCTGCCGAACAGCGGGGAACTTCCGATCCATCAGCTGCCACGATGTTTCGCCAATGACGCGTGGCCAGAAGTACCTCAGCTGGCGCATTGCTGCAGCGTGAAAGGTCCTGGCCTGCACAGTTCCGCACGATGGATCCGCGACCCCCGTGGCGGCTAGCTCGCGCAAACGCGTGCGCATTTCCCCCGCAGCCCTCGTCGTGAAGGTGACGGCAAGGACCTGCCCCGCAGCCACGTGGCCGGATGAGACCAGATGTGCGATTCGGCGAGTGACGGTTCGGGTCTTTCCGGTGCCCGCTCCCGCAAGTACGCACACAGGACCGCGAGGCGCGATGACAGCAGCGCGCTGCTCCGGGTCGAGACCGTCCAGCAAGTCAGTAGCGGAGATACGGGCTTTGGTCGCGGAAGGTCGGGACATGGCACCCATCATGGCAGGTGGGTACGACAGTGAAGAATCCCACACACCGGGCGGCATCCGGAATGTCCGGGCTCAACAAGTGGTTCACTCTCAGCGTGACAGATGTAGCAGTTTCTCAGAACAGCCCGATCACGGTGTATTCCACGACATGGTGCGGATATTGCATCCGCCTCAAGAAACAGCTCAGTGCAGCGGGGATCGCTTACGAAGAGGTCGACATTGAGTTCGACCAGCATGCGGCTGATTTCGTTGGCAGGGTCAACAACGGCAACCACGTGGTACCCACTGTGAAGTTCCCCAACGGGGCTACCGCCACCAACCCGTCACTCGCGCAGGTCAAGCAGATTCTGGCGAACTGAACTCACGCGCGCCGAGCCCGTACCCACGCTGTCAGAATGCCGTGCGCAATAGAGACAGCCCCCGGAGGGGTAAACGCAGTAGCCGCAGTCCTGGATTCGCCGCGGGTTGCGGTAGCAGCCATGGCGGCCACCGCGGACTCGACCTCGGTGAGACCGAACCATCGCGCTTCCTCGATTTCCCCCGGTTCGGGAGTGATGGGCTCGGCCGGATCTGCAAGCGCGTGGTAGCCGAGCATCAGCGACCGCGGAAAAGGCCACGGCTGGCTGCCCAGGTAACGGACGTCGCGCACCGCGACGCCCACTTCTTCGGCGATTTCGCGGTGCACGCAAGCCTCAGCGGATTCCCCTGCCTCGACGAAGCCCGCTAGCAGCGAATATCGACCCGACGGCCAAGATGGCTGGCGCGCGAGCAGTACTCGGTCTCCCCCGTCATGCACTAGGCAAATGACCGCAGGGTCGGTTCGCGGATAGTCTTCCCGGCCACACGACCGGCATCGGCGCGCCCATCCCGCCGAGATAGCGTCCGTGGGGCCGCCACAAACAGCACAGAAACGTGCCGCGTCATGCCAGTTCAGGACTGCCTGAGCCGTAGTGAAAAGGCCAGCATCACGGGGGCTGAGAAGTGAGCCCGACTCACGTAGCGTCGTAACCTGGCCTGGTGGCAGCGATCCGCGCAGCGCCCAGACGTGACGTCCGGATCCTTCTTCCCCCTCGATGGCAATAAGAATTGCGTTCGATGGTGGCGCCTCCGCTACGGCAGGCCCTGCGAGAAGGTGCAGCCGGGTTGCAGTACCGAACGCGTGATTCTGCTCGTTCAGCAACAGCACCTTTGCGTGCTTCCAGCCTGCTCCGAGGACATCTGGAGCGCTCCGGAGCTCCGCTGCGCGTTCTAACGCGGACCTGGAAAGCGCCGGGGTGTTCGCCAGCTCGAATGCATTAATCACTGTCGCCTGTCATCGTGTGCGCGGCGGATATAGAGAAGCCGGTCGTTCTTTTCGACAGTACCCACGGACGGGTCATCCACACGGGTCAAGCGGCCCGCCCGCACCACGCCCAGCACGATATCGCGGAGCTGACGAGGCGAGCCGCCGACCTCTTCCCGGGAGACAGGTCGTTCCGCAATCGCGAAACCCACTTCGGGCGTCAGCAGATCCTCAATCATTTCAACGACGTTCGGGGTTGTTGTCGCAATCCCGAGGAGGCGTCCCGCAGTTTCCGAGGACACGACGACTGAGTCAGCTCCAGACTGCTTGAGCAGGTGTGTATTTTCCGCCTCTCTGATCGATGCGACGATCTTCGCGCGAGGTGCGAGTTCGCGGGCCGTCAGCGTTGCCAGCACAGCTGAGTCGTCTCGATTGGTCGCGACGACAATCGCTGCCGCGTGCGGGGCCCCAGCCAGTTTCAGAACATCCGAACGTGTCGCAGATCCGTGAACCGTGACGAGCCCACGTGATTGTGCGTGGTCGAGCACAGATTGTTCCGTGTCGACCACCACGATTTCGGACGGCCGCACGCCGTCTCCAATCATTGCGTCAACCGCGGTGCGGCCTTTGGTTCCGTAACCCACAACGATGGTGTGATTGCGCACCTGCTGCCTCCAGCGCTGAATTCTCCAGGCTTGCCGCGAAGTCTCCGTGAGGACTTCCAGCGTCGTGCCGATGAGCAAGATAAAGAACATCACCCGGAGCGGCGTGATGACAAAAATGTTGGTAGCTCGCGCGAAAGGCGTCAGCGGAGCGATATCGCCATAGCCCGTCGTGGACAGGCTCACCGTGGCGTAATACAAGCAGTCAAGGTAGGTCAGCGGTTCGACGGTCGAATTGCTGTAACCGTCCCGGTCGAAATATACGAGCGTAGACGTCAGAACTAGCGCCACGATCGCCCCGGCGATGCGCCTCGTTATCGCTTGAACGGGACTCCGCTTGAGCTTCGGCATCGTGACGACGCCGACCAGCGCGTACAGAGGTCGCTCCGTCAGCGATTCCGCGGGCGCCCTGCTCTTCCGCACAAGACTTCGCACTCGCGGAAGCATATCGCCAGCACCCGGATTGTGCTGACAAGTCCGGGGTACCGAGCCCGAGCCGTAACAACAGGTCGGGCAGTGGCCTTAGCGGCTATGTCGACACGACGGCCGGCTCTACTTCCCGTACGCCGAGATGCAGACAGGTATCGCGCACAACACCAAGGCCGTAGGCCTGAATTGCGCCAAGCACGCCGGTCCTGCGGTGCACCGAACGCGTACTGGCGTGCGACTCCACAGTTGCAGCCCATGCCATCAACGATGCCGTGAGTTCGTATCCGTTTGGCCCTGCCAGCGTAATTTCGCTCAACTTGTGTTTCGTCTTCGAAAAGACGCGTGCAGAGACAAGCACGCCTGAGCGGTCACGCTCATGCGATTCCGGTCCATCCTTGCCAAATCCGCCCAGCCGCGCCCCGACGGTCGAAACGACGCGTTTCGCTCCGGGCAGTCGACGGATCAGTGGGCCCGCAAGACTCGCGCTCGCAAGCAGCGGAGATGCTTTACCGAACCAGCCGAGGTACACATCGAGTTCCTGCAGGCTCGGCGACACTTCCGGAAGCGTCAGGTGTTCCGTTGTCCCAAGACTGAACCCCGAGTACTTGCGGCCACCAATCCGGAATGAACCGCTTCGCGCACCGGGCCGTTCCGCACGGATTCCGTTCCGGTATGTGTAGGAGCGTTCGAGGCTCGATCCAGCGAGGGATGCGATAGTTCCACGGCTCAGCGAACACAACGACCCGCCAGTGCTGAAGTACCCGATCTCCAAACGGTGTGGCACCCCCATCTCGGCTGCACGCTCCAGCGCCCACGCTCCGGCGAGCTGTCCCGTCACATACTCGTGGCCGAAGCCTGGCAGGATGCGCGCACCACGGTTCGCCGCGCGTGTGCCGAGCTTCTCGAACGTCCACCGGATGAACGGAGGTTCACCGGCTGCGTCGATGTAAGAAGCACCTGCTTCAGCGGCAGCTTCCGCCACTGTACGGCCGTGGCTGTGGAATGGACCGACGGTGGTGACGATGACATCATCCGCCGAGATGGTGCGGCGCAGTGTCCCGACGTCGTGCACGTCGAGAACCATCGTGTACGGCGGGTCCGAGGGGCGAATCTCCGCGGCACGCCTGTCGAGCGCCGCGCGGTCACGTCCCACGAGGACAGGGACTTCGCCGCGTTCAAGAAGCGCTCGCGCGACCAGTCCCCCGGTGTATCCGGTTGCGCCAAAGAGCAGGATTCTTCTCGTCATATTGTCCGAGCCTAATCGCCTCGCGTCTGCTCGCTCGATCCGGCACCGTCGGTATGGTGCGTGTCACCCGGGTTCGCCAGCAGCGTGCGAAGACCATCCTTGTCTGGAAGGTCTTGCGGCGCAATGGTTCTCCCGGACCGGACGTAGTGGAATGCCGCGCGCACCTTCTCCAGTGAGACTGGAGTCCCTCGCGCTGTCATGAGGTCAGCCCACGCGATCCTGTACGCGGCCAGCTGCATACTCACAGCCGTGCGATCACAGGGCCCCGGTTCAGCGCCCGTTTTCCAGTCAACGACGCTGTAGCCGCCGTCATCGTCCCGGAAGACAGCATCTATCCGCCCGCGCAAAACTGTGCCGCCGATTGTCGTCTCGAATGGCACCTCGACTTCTGCTGGACTTCGGAGAGCCCATTCGGAAGCGAGAAACGCTTCTTGCAGCTGCTCGAGGTCAGCGTCGGGGCTGGCACCCGTGTCAGCGGCTCCGGGGAGCTCATCTAGGTCAAGCAAACGTGTTGCGCCATATCTGCGCTCTAGCCAGGCGTGAAAAGCCGTTCCGCGCCTCGCGAGCGGATTCGGCGGGAACGGCAGCGGGCGGCGTAAACGCAACGCAAGTTCCGCAGGGTCGCTAGCGAGGGCGACAAGGTTGCTCACCGAAAGGTGCTGGGGCATCTCTACGAGCACTTCGCTGGTACGCCGGCGCTCTCGCTCCGCGAGCAGGACATCGACATCGGCTGCCCATGCAGCTCCGTCGCTGGTTTCTGCCTGATCGTCATCTTCGTGCGCGGAGCTACTGTTAAGACGCTTGAGCGCGGTGAACACCAGTGACGCTCCAGCTTCGATGTCTGCGCGCCGTTGCCCCAGCGGATCGATGGGCCATTGGGCGATCCGCGTGGTGGTGGTAAGTGGGTTTTCGTCGCCCGGGCCTGGCGTTTGTGCCCATTCACAGATCGAGATGCCCCCGGATTCGCCGAGGTCACGAAGCTCCTCAAGGAACAACGACGGGCCTTTTGGCTTGTCACCCGTCTCTCCCCACTGGTGGCCCGAGATGCAGAGCACGCGTTCCGTCCTAGTCAGCGCAACGTAGAGCAAACGGCGTTCTTCATCCAGCCCGCGAGCTTTGAAGGCATCCTGGTGCCGAGTTATCGTTTCCTCGAGCTGCTTGCGGTCGTTCAGATTCTCGAGCTTCAGCACCGGCACACCGTCTGAGCCTTCCCCATCGGGCCCCTCTTGGCGATCGCCCCGGAGCGCTGACGGAATCTGCCCAATGGACGTCAGCCAGGTCTCCGCTGAAGTGGACGAGGGGAAAACTCCCTCGACCAGGTGCGGGATTGCGACGACCTCCCATTCGAGGCCTTTGGCTGAGTGCACGGTGAGTATCTGCACTCGGTCCGGTGCAACCTGTGTTTCACCCGGTGCGAGGCCGTTCTCGATCACTGCGGCAGCGTCGAGGAAGGCAAGCAGCCCCGTCAGCGATGCTGCGGGGTGGCGCGCGTAACCAGCGACAACGTCGGCGAATGCGTCAAGGTGCTCGCGTCCGGCGCCAAGTGCATTCTCGGCGAGGAAGAAACCGCGCGCCTCAGTTTCGATGCCCAGCGCGACGGTACGTTCCACGTCCGCGACGAGTTCCGTGAGCGGCTGACCCAAACGCTCACGAAGTGCCGCTAGTTCGCGACCTAGTTCAGTGATCCGCGCGAAACCCGCTGATGAGTATCGGTCCGCCGCGCCCGGATCTGCAAGTGCATCAGAGATGCCCGGCTGCTCGGCGACTTCGCCCGGTATCGCGTCATCGAGCGCATTATCGAGTTCCTCACGAGTGGATACCGCTGACTGGTTCTGACCACTGGCAATTGCGAGTTCCCGCGCTCGCCGCCACAGCGAAGCAAGGTCTGCCGCCCCGAGCCTCCAGCGGGCTCCTGTGAGCACGCGCACGGCCGCCGTGCCCGCCATTGGGTCGGCTATCAGGCGGAGCATTGCCACCAGGTCCTGCACCTCGGGTGTCTCGAGCAGCCCGCCGAGCCCCACCACTTCCACCGGTATGCCTAATTCGTGCATAGCCTCTGCGAGCGGTGCGGCGTCACGGTTGCGCCGCACCAGAACGGCCGCAGTAGGTGGCGGCTCCCCTCGCTCACGCGCCGCGTCGTACTCCAGCAACATCTGCTGTGCCACCCATCTGCGTTCGGCAGCGACATCTCCGCACAACGCGAGCTGAACCTCGCCTTCGGCTGCATCGGGCCGCGGTTTGAGGGTGCTGACAGGCACGCCACGACTCCGCAACGGCTCCGAAACCTTGTTCGCGATCGAAAGTGCCGTCACTGGATTGCGCCAGCTCGTTAGCAGTTCGAGGCGCGGCGCAGGACTACCGTCACCGCATGGGAAGTCCATCGCGAATCGTGGAAGGTTGGCCGCGGACGCGCCGCGCCACCCGTAGATCGACTGGATTGGATCGCCCACCGCGGTGACCGCGAGCGCTGGATCACTGCCGTTGCCGAAAAGTCCGGCGAGGAGGATTCGCTGCGCGTGCCCAGTGTCCTGGTATTCGTCGAGCAGCACCGCACGGTAGCGCTCCCGCTCGCCCTGCCCCGCTTCAGGGTGATTAGCTGCCAGCCGGGCAGCGAGCGACATCTGGCTGCCGTAATCGAGTGCACCTTCTTCTCGCAGCACTGACCGTAACTGCTGCACAAGCGGGAGCAACTGCAACCGCTGATGCTGGGTCGCGAGCAGTGACAATAGGCGCTGGTTAGGCTCCTGCCGCTGCCGCGGTCCGGGAGGCAGGTAGTACACCAGCTTCTCTAGTTCGAGGTGTGCGGAGGAAAGGTCGTCGATATCGATCATGTGCTCATCGAGCGCTGCGGAGAGCGCCAGCACCGCGCTCGTAACCGATGCGGGTGTTCGTTCGAGGTCGAGCTCACCATCCCAAGTACTGACCACACGGTGGGCGATCTGCCATAGCTGGGTTTCGCTGAGGAGCGTCGCGGAGGGCTCTATCGGCAGCCGCAATGCATGTTCGGCCAGCAACTTTCCAGCGTAGGCGTGATAAGTGCTGACCTCTGGCTCACTCATACTCAGGCGGGCACGAAGCTCTCCCGAAGGATCAGCACTGTGTAGAAGCTGCGTTCCAGCGAGCCGCGCCAGCCTGCTGCGTATACGCGTCGTGAGCTGGTGCGCGGCCTTGCGCGTAAAAGTAAGCCCAAGAACCTTTTCTGGGTGGACGAAGTCATTGGCAACCAGCCACACGACGCGGGTGGCCATCGTTTCAGTTTTTCCCGCGCCAGCGCCCGCCACAACGAGCAACGGCCCAGCGGGAGCTGTGATGACCGCCTGCTGTTCAGGAGTCGGCAGCGGCTGCCCGAGCGACTGAGCCAGTTGGGAGGGTGTGAATCGGGGCCGGGAGAAGTCGGCGCCAGAGGACTTCCTGCGGCGTCCGCTGCGCACCGAATTCGTACTCATTATTGGGTCACCTGCCTTCCCACATCCTGGGCGGGGCAGCTGGAGCGAACGGGACAGTGGCTACAGCCGTCATTGATACGAGCCTCGAATGACGGTCCCCGGGTTGCCTTCGCAGCGTCGCGAATCAGCGTAATCCAGTGCTGAACCTGTTCCGGGGTCAGTGCTGGCTGACTCCGCTCGGCGGCACCGGTGTTTTTGTGCGGCTTCGCGACGAACACGAGCCGCGCGCCGCCGGGCTCGGTCGCAGGCTCCCCGTCGATCAAGCCGGATGCCGCCGCAACTTGATACGTAGCTAATTGAGCGTGGTCAAGAGCGGCAGTTGCACTCACTGGGGTACGTGCCGTCTTCACGTCCACAATCACGGGCCGCCCCTCGTTGTCATGTTCGAGCCGGTCAATCCGCCCGCGCAACCGAACGTCGGGGCCTTCCCCGGACGGGTCGGCCAGCACACCGTCGACCGCGACCTCGACGCCCGCCTCAGTCAGCTCGGTGCGCGAACTTCGCAACCACTCTTCGAAGTGCGAGAGCATGTTCTCGATCCGTGCACGCTCATGCCGCGCGTACCACGGGGACCCTAGATCCACTTTGTCCCAGGCCTGAACGAGCGCCTCGCGCACCTGCGCATCGGAGATGTTTCCCGCAATCGCCTGCGTGAGCGTGTGAACGAGCACTCCCTTGACCGCACTTGTGTCGTTGCCATCTGAGCCGCCGTGACGTTCCAGAAGCCACCTAAGTGGACATTTTGAAAGCTGATCCACTGTCGAAGGCGACATGCGGACCGGGCCGTCTTCGGCGGCCCACATCGCGCGATCAGTTGTGATGGGGCGCAGCCCGTACCACTCTTGCGGATGCGCGCCCGGGACACCCGCTTCCGCCAGACGGCCGAGCTGGACGGCAGCGTCAGCCTTCCGCCCTTCGGGCTCGCACGGCGAACACACCACAGCGCGGAGCTTCGCGACGAGCGCTGGCAGCGCGAGCACTGTTTCTGGCTCCTCACCGCGCTCGGACCGCGGGTCGTCTTCCTGTCCCGCGGTGGCATCCAGACCAAGTTCGCCGATAAATCGCGAGGGTACGAGCTCTGACTGGCCAGATACCGACTGCGCGGCGGTCACGAGGAGCTGTCGGCGTGCGCGCGAACAAGCGACGAGAAATAGCTTGCGCTCATCCGCGAGCAGCGGCGCGAGCCGGGAAACGGGCGTCGCCGACTCCCCCGTCATGTCTCGCCGCAGCACATCGTCGATATCCCCAGCGTTGAGCACACTTCCCCGGCCACGCAGAGACGGCCACACGCCTTCCTGGACACCAGCGACCGCGACGACATCCCACTCGTTACCCGCCGCCGCGTGCGCACTCAGCAGAGTGACTGAATCGGCGTGTGTAACCTTGCCGACCACCGGCTCAGCTGGGAGCTCCTGATGAGAGATGTAATCGGCGAACCCCGCGATCGACGCGGCGGGCAGCCGGTCTACATAGTTGGCCGCGGCGTCAAACAACGCCACCACGGCGTCGAGATCACGGTCCGCTTGCACGCCTGCGGGACCACCACGCAGGGCTTGCCGCACCCACTGCCGTTCGCGTCCCGCAGCGCGCCACACCTCCCAGAGCACCTCTTCGAGGCCGCGATGCCGTTCCCGGACCTTTCGTGCACGGCGGAGCACCTTCCTCAGCCGCTCGATTGGTGCGGCTTCCACTGGCGTCAGCGCACCCAGGATTCCGGAGTCAGCGGACGTCTCGGGCGAACAGATCAGCCGCGTCAGAACTTCTGCCGACTCCCGGTCACCGCCGCGGGCAACCTCAGCGCGCCGGATTCCGCGGCGCATACGCCGCAGTGTCAGTGGGTCTGCACCACCGATCGGGCCGGCCAAAAGCTCCAGTACTTCCTCCGCTGTCAGACTCGAATTCTGGTCAGGTGGCCCCGCTACCGCTTTCAGGACGAGCAGCAGAGACCTCGACGCCCGCTGCCTCCCGAGCGGCAGTTCCGGGACCGGGGTGTTGACCGGCACTCCCGCAGCCAGCAGGGCTCGCCGCAGCGGAGCTGAAAGCTGCGGAACCGAGCGGACAATCACCGCCATCCTCGACCAGGGGACTCCGTCGTGGAGGTGTGCGCGGCGAAGTGTGTCGGCGACGGCCGCCGCTTCCCGTGCCGGCGTGCTGAGTACGCGCACCAGCGCACGGCCAGTCCCCGTTGCTGGGCTGACAGTGAACGCCTTGCGCTGCGGCTGCATGCCTGGGAGCTTCGCTGCCACCCGCGCCACTGCACCGACGATTTCGGGGGCACTCCGGTGATTCTCTTCGAAAACGATCCGTGCAGCCGTTTCATTGTCCGCCAACTGCTCGAGGAACGCCGGCTCAGCACCCCGGAAACGGAAGACCGACTGGTCGCTATCCCCAGCTATCACAGTGAGGTCAGTCCCTGTTCCCAGCAGTTCGATGAGCCAGGCAGCCTGAGGGTCGAGATGCTGAGCATCGTCAACCAGAAGAAAACGTACGCGCTGGCGTTCACGCTGAAGCAGATCTGGATCGATTGACAGCGCGGTCACCGCCGAACTCACGAGCTCAGCCGCATCGAGTGCGGGTGCCGTGGCCTGCGGGACCTCCATACCGACGGACCCCCGGAGAAGCGTGCTTTGTTCGTAAACTGCGGCGAACCGGCCCGCCGCGACCCACTCCGCCTTGCGGTGTTTCCGGCCTAGCTTCACAAGATCCTCCGGCCCTAGCCCCCGCTCTGCGGAGCGCCGGAGGAGACCCCGAAGTTCGGACGCGAACCCAGCCAGGCCCAGTGCGGGACGTAACTCTGCCGGCCAGTAGTCGGCACCATCTTCGATGTCACCGCGGAGCATCTCCCTGAACACAGCGTCCTGTTCAGAACTGGTGATGAGGCGAGGCGGCGGATTTCCGTACTGCGCGGCCTGCAGCCGCAGGACGGCAAACGCGTACGAGTGCACCGTTCGCACCAGTGGTTCGCGCGTGGCTTGCGGTGCGTTACCTCCCTCTGCCAGCAGCGCAGAGGTGATGACTTCCCGCATAGACGTAGAGGCTGCACGTGAGTGCGTCAGCACAAGAATCGATTCGGGATCCACCCCCGCCGCCATCATCGCCACAGCCAGGTCAGCGATGTAGGCGGTCTTCCCAGTGCCGGGGCCACCGAGAAGCTGCACAGGAGCCCACCCGGACGGAACCGGATTCGACGACGTGGCACGTGGAACGTCCCCACTCGCAACACGGTCAAGGAGCGACGCCGCCGCGCCCGACCACGTCCGGACACGCTGCTTTGGCGCTTCTGCGCCAACTAACCTGACTCTGACGTCATCCGTCAGCCCCCGCCGTGCCGTCATGCGCTACATGACATCACGAAGGTCTGACAGATTTACGCGCTCAGCTCGCGGGTGTCGCGCGGAGGCCGATTCTGCGCGGCTTTGTCGAGCGTTGGCAGCACTGTGTCTGCGAGCCGCTGCGCCGCCGTGACGTCCATCTTTCCGGCCGCATAGGTGAGCAGGGCGAGGGCGAGGTCGCTGCCGGCCCCGAGCGTCGAACCAGTCGCTCGGGACGCGACTTGACCGACGCGTCCCGCGAGCTCCGCGTAACCACCCTCTGTCCCTGGCAAGAGCGCCGTCCCGTGGCTCGCCGCGTAGCCAACCAAGCGGTCGAGCGAGCTGCGCGATTTGCGATGCGGCAGCAAGAGCCCCCGCTCCCGATCAGTCAGCACATCGATGTCGCTGACCGGCAACTCCGCGTGCGCCCCGATCGCTGTCAGCAGACGCTGGAACCGTTGCACGATTCCGACAATCGTCGCCTCGTCGAACAATTCCACCGCATACACCATCGACCCGGTGATTCCGGCTGGCTCACCCTCATGGCCGAAACTCTCGGTCAGGACGAGCTCAAGGTCGCAGTCGGCGGCTTTGGCCTCCAGCCCACCGATTGCCACATCGAGGCCAGCGATGGAGGTCATCTGCTGCTCCTCGTCGTGGAGCGAGATCATTACCTGGAACACCGGATGGAAGGACGGAGAGCGCGGGATGCCGAGAACCTCCACGAGTCGCTCGAACGGAGTCTCGGCGTGGCTGAAGGCTTCGACACTGCGCTCACGTGACCGCGTGAGCAGGTCACAGAAGCGCTCAGACTCGATGACGCGGTGTCGCAGCGCCAGCGTGTTGCCAAACATTCCGACGATTGGATCGAGCGAGTCATCAGCCCGCTTGTCCACTGGCGTGCCGAGCACAATATCGTCGGAGCCGCACAACTTGAAGAGCAGAACGGCGAACGCTGATTGAAGGACCGTGAACGCTGGCACGTTGTACCGCTCAGCAATGCTCTTCAGGCTTGCGTGAACTTGTGGACCGAGGTAGAAGTCCACAGCCTTCCCGCACAGCGACTGGAAGGCTGGGCGGGGCCGGTCCAGCGGCAGATTCAGCACATCCGGTAATCCGTCGAGTTCTGCCCGCCAGAACTCGATCTCACGCGCGATCACACTCTCTGGGTCGGATTCCTCGCCGAGTAGCTCGCGCTGCCACAGCGCATAATCCGCGTACTGCAGAGGAAGCGCCGACCAGTCTGGGGCGGCGCCTGAACAGCGAGACTCGTACGCCTGAAAGAGATCCCTCAAGAGGTGACGCAGGGATGCCCGATCCGCGGCTATGTGATGCACGACGAGCGTCAGAATGTATTCGCTGTCTGCCATCCGGAACAGGCGCGCACGGAAAGGGACCTCACTAGTCAGGTCAAAGCCTTCTCTCGCGAACGCGAGAATGGCCCCTGCCGGATCCTCAGCATCGGCAAAATCCAGGTCCGCAGGCGTCATGTCAACGGTAATTTCACACGCGGGCACGATCGTCTGGTAGGGCCCATCCGCGGATGCCGGGAAGATCGTCCGCAAGACCTCGTGGCGCTCAATGAGATCCTGTACTGCTGCCGTTAGCGAGGCGCCATCCAGCTCACCGATCAGTTCAACCGAAATGGGGACGTTGTGAACCGGTGAGTAGGGATCGAACCTGTTGATGAGCCATAGCCGCTGCTCACCGAGTGATAGCGGAATGCGCTCCGGTCGCTCACGGCCCGATAGCGCGGGACGCTGGCCGGCATTCCAGGGAGCCCTCGGATGCGCGTTGTCCTGGCTGCTTACGGGCACGGAGGCAACGGTGTCTGGTGCGTCGCTCATATTCAGGCGCTCCTTGCATTGTGTCCGCTGCTGCCAGTGATGCAGCTAGCTGGGTTCTCGATCACAGTGAGCCAGTGATCGTGTAACGACACGGTGCCACGCACCGATGACGTCACCGTGGCAGGATAAAAGGCCGACGTGGCCGAGAAGAGTGATGCGGGCGCCGCGTACGCTGCAGTCCCATCGAGCAGCCAGAGCCCGCGCCCCTGCGTCGCGCCGCAGACCGGGCGCACGTTGTTTCCGGCGTTGTGACCCATTGCTTAACTACTCCACTCGAACCTTCGTAATCTCGAAGGTTAGCATTGCGTGACCCACGTGTGATCAGCGTACAGTCCCTGCTATTTCAACCGGGTTAATTCCCCATGCCCGAAGGAAAAGAGTCGCTGCACCCCCGTCGCTGCATCCCTCAGTGGGGCTAACTGTACCTGCTAACAGGCCGAGATCACTATGGTGAATTTAAGTAGAGAACTGCACGTTCACAGGTTCGGATGCACCGAACCGTCCACCGATATGCGCCGGCGCGATCCCGCCCTTCTCGCGCTACATGGGCTCACCGGCCACGGGCAGCGCTGGGAGGACCTCGCACGCAGGCACTTTCCCGAGTTCCAGGTGATTGCCCCGGATCTGCGGGGCCACGGCAGATCGACGTGGGAACCACCATGGACGATCGAAAAACACGTGGACGATCTTAAGCAGATTCTTGGCCAACTCGATCGTGTGGTCCTTGCTGGCCACTCGTTCGGCGGAAACCTGGCGATCCACTTGGCGCGCGCGATGCCTGAGCGCGTCGCCGGGCTGGTACTTCTTGACCCCGCAGCCGAACTCGACCCGGCCTGGATGTTACGTCTCGCGGAGGCCACCACGGCATCACCGGATTACACCGACAGAGAAGAAGCGCGCAGCGACAAAGTCAACGGGGCCTGGCGTGACGTCGACCCTGATGTACTCGAACGGGAACTCGCCGAGCACCTCGTTGTACTGCCCAATGGCCGTGTCAATTGGCGCATCTCAGTGCCCGGAGTGATCACCACGTTCAGCGAACTCGCTCGCCCCGCGGCTCTGCCGCCCAAAGATATTCCGACTGTCCTCGTTGTAGCGAAAAGATCGGCCCCACCGTTCGTCACTGCGGAGTTTCGGGCCATGCTGGAAAATCATCTTGGCCCCGCGCTCACGGTAGTCGAATCCGAAACTGACCATATGGTGGCGCAAGAAGACCCCGGCCTCGTGGGCAGCATTGTCAGAGATGCCCTCATCAACGCAAGGGACAATGTCCGCGGCACGAGGAGTGCAGAGCAGTGACTCCGGCGATCTCAGACGAGACTGTGGAGCACGTGCGTGAACTCGTGTCCGGAATCGCTCCCGGATGTGTCGCCACATACGGAGACATTGCGACTGCAGCTGGGCTTCCATCCGCACGTATCGTCGGCTGGATTCTCAAGACAGACGGAGCCGATATCCCGTGGCATCGTGTAGTGCGAGCTGACGGCATTCTCCCTGCACACCTCGCTGACAAACAGGCGGGATTGCTCGCCAGGGAGGGAGTCCACATCGTTGATGGACGGGTTCGCGTCGCTGAGTACAGGCACGATTTCAGCGCCTGACGCGAACTCCGCTCAGTAGTGCAACGTCGGCGCTGGCAAGCACTGAGCAGCCGCGAACCTCGAATGGATCAGGCTCACGAGGTCGGGATGCACACCGATCGGCTCGGCAACGCCATCAGCTTCGAGTTCGTGGAGCCGGTTGTGGAAGAGACCATGAGCAAGCAAGTAGGACGCGATGAACACGCGTTTCCCCGTCTTCTGCCGCACAGCGGTGACCACGTCACCGATCCGAGGCGCGGCGGTCGCGATGTAACCCACGTCAACCCGCGTCTGCAAACGATCGGCGAGCAGCACCGCTGCGCGACGCACATCTCGCAAAGCCCGTGCGTCTGATGATCCCGCCGCCGCGAGAACAACAGCATCTCCGGGGGCCCATCCCGCCTCAGCCAGCCGATCGGCGAGGATAGCGGCGAGCGCTGGGTCAGGACCTATCGCTTGCGTTACGCGGACTCGGCTGTGGCCGGAGGCCTCGACCTCCCGGGGGATGTCGGTCCGTACGTGGTAGCCCGACGCGAGGAACGCCGGCACCAGCGTTGCCGGTCCACGCATCTGCGCTAACACTTCGGCCGGAGAGGGGCCCAAGACGTCAACGAAAGCAACGCGGGTTGGGCCGGCCTGCTCGGACACCGCATCCGCGACAGCAGCGATCATGGACACGCCCCGAGGGTTCCGCGTGCCGTGCGCTACGAGCACTTGCCCGTGTGTCTCCATCACCGGTCTCCCTTCGGATCCGACTCGACGGGGTCGAGCGCCAGCCGGTAGCCGCGCTTCACCACTGTTTGCACAACCTTTGGCGTGCCAAGGGCCGCCCGCAAGCGGGCCACCGCAGTTTCCACCGCATGCGTGTCACCTCCCGCGCCAGGCAGGACCGACAGCAAATCCTCCCTCGACACGACGGCACCAGGACGCCTCGCAAGCGCGCGCATGATCGAAAGCGATGCGGGCGGCACCTGCTTCACTTCCCTATCAACGACGATGCAGCTGCCCCTGATACTCAAATGGCTCCCACCAGCTTGCAGGTGGTTCGCCCTGCGAGGCAACTCTTCCGCGATGTGGCGAGCAAGGGCACCCAGCCGAGCGCGATGCGGTTGCGTAGTCGCGACACCGAGCGCCTCTAGCGGAGCGGCCGTCACCGGCCCCACGCTGAACGGGACGACACGGCCTCGCAGCGCGTTGAGCAGAGACTCGAGCACACGTGTCTCCTTCGCCCGGCCGAGCAGCGACGCGACGGCCGGCGCACTGGTGAATGTGATGGCGTCGAGTTCGCCGTTGATCGACATTTCGATCATTCGGTCGAGCTGAGAACGATCGTCCGGCGGGACCCAGCGGTATACGGGAACCGGTACTACCTCCGCTCCAGCGCTGCGCATGACCTCACAAAAGTCGGGAATCGGCTCCCACTCTGTGGTTGCGCCGTGAAGCTGCACGGCGATCCGCTTGCCTTCGACCCCTTCTTCAAGAAGGTGGTCCAGCACCTCGGCAGAGGATTCCGAGTCGGGAGACCATTCCTCCCGCAGGCCCGCAGCGCGCATCGCACCCTTGGCTTTTGGGCCGCGCGCCAACAGCCTCGACGAAGTCAGCGCGCTGAGAAGTGGCTCCGCGAGACCCCAGTTGTCGGCAGCTTCAACCCAGCCCCGGAAACCGATTCCCGTCGTCGCCACGGCGATATCCGGAGGGGACGCGATCACCGACTCAGTCGCCTTACGCAACTCGGTGTCATCGACGAGAGAGATGATCCGGATGGCTGGCGCGTGCACAAGAGTTGCGCCCCGCCTGCTCAGGAGGGTGGCGAACTCCTCAGCCCGGCGCGCAGCGGTGATACCAATCGTGAAGCCGGCGAGCGCCGCTGGACTGTCCTCGTCGGACCTTAGCGGCACAGTCCTCTCCTTCGCTCCCATAATGTTCACGCTACTGGCTTCCCCTGTACTGATGTGTCGCGCACGGTGCGCGGTCCTAGTTCGCTTGATAACTGGTTCCTGGCACCTGTCGTGTCGGTCACTCCGTGGCTGCGGCGCGCACCTGGACAAGACCGTCGACAACCCGAATCTGATACACGGGCAGCGAATGGCCTGCGTCGTCGAGGCATACGCCGCTCTCCAACGAGAACACTTGCTTGAGCAGCGGCGACGCAACAGTGGGCTCCCCTTTGCGATCGCCGACGATGCCGCGTGACATGACAGCCGCGTGAGCAAACGGGTCGATGTTGCCCACTGCCCGCAACGATCCATCATCGAGTCGGAATAGCGCGGCCTGCTCATTGCCCGGCAGCAGGACCGCAACACCTCGATTCGGCATCAGAAAATCGTAGGCGCACGCAGTCGTCCAGCCTTCCGAACCATTCAGGTCGAGAGCCTCACCGGCCTCTCGGACATCGAGTGCGGTCATCATTTCACCCCTGTTGTCGCAGTTTCGGGCATTGCTGGCATCCCCAAGGTCACGGGGATCTTGCGCCCATCAGACTCGGCGAACTGAACCAGGGGATCTGGCTCAGACGGCGCGTTGACGAACGATACGAAGCGCGAAAGCTTCTGCGGGTCTTCGAGCACACCGGCCCACTCGTCCTTGTAGCCAGCCACGTGCCTTTCCATTGCCGCTTCGAGTTCGGCGGCGATGCCGAGGCTGTCCTCGCAAATGACCCGCTTGAGGTAGTCCAGTCCACCCTCGAGGCTCTCCTGCCACGGCGCGGTGCGCTGCAACCGGTCGGCGGTGCGGATGTAGAACATCAGATACCGATCGATGTATTTGATCAGCGTGTGGTCGTCGAGATCGCCCGCCAGCAGTTCAGCGTGCTTCGGCGTTTGACCGCCGTTTCCGCCGACGTAGAGATTCCATCCCTTTTCCGTCGCGATGACTCCCACGTCCTTGCCGCGGGCCTCAGCGCATTCACGGGCGCAACCGGAAACCGCCAGCTTCAGTTTGTGCGGAGAGCGGAGGCCGCGGTAGCGCTTCTCGAGGTCAACGGCCATTTTCACGGAATCCTGCTGCCCGTATCGGCACCACGAGGAACCCACGCAGCTCTTTACCGTTCGCAGCGACTTCCCGTAGGCGTGGCCGGATTCCATCCCCGCTTCTACGAGTCGCTTCCAGATCGCGGGCAACTGCTCAACGCGAGCACCGAACATATCGATCCGCTGACCACCGGTGACTTTGACATAGAGGTCAAATTCCTTCGCCACCTCACCGATAACGATTAGCTGGTCTGCAGTTACCTCACCGCCTGGCATGCGCGGGACAACTGAATACGTGCCGTTCTTCTGCAGGTTCGCGAGGAAGTGATCGTTGGTGTCCTGAAGGGAGGCTTGTTCACCGTCAAGGATATGATCGCTGCTGGTGGAGGCCAGAATCGATGCCACCGTTGGCTTGCAGATGTCACAGCCTCTGCTGCCGTCGCCATGCTTGTCGATGAGCTTCGAGAATGTGCGGATTCCAGTGCTCTGCACGATCTGGAACAGCTCAGCACGTGAATGTGCAAAGCACTCACACAGCGCCTTCGACAGCTCCACTCCAGAATCTGCGAGCAGTTTCTTCACGAGCGGGAGGCAGCCTCCGCAAGAGGTGCCTGCGTTGGTGCAGCCTTTCACGGCCGCGATGTCGCACGCGCCGTCCGCGATGGCTCGGCAAATGTCGCCTTTGGTGACGGCGTTGCACGAGCAGATCTGGGCATCATCGGGAAGCGCGCCTGCGCCGATTTCGGCGCTGCCACCGGCTGGCGCGATCATCGCAGCGGGGTCGCCAGGCAGTTCGCGGCCGACCATCGGCCGAAGGGTCGCGTAGGAGCTCGCGTCACCGACAAGGATGCCGCCAAGGAGCGTTTTCGCGTCATCTGAGACGACGATCTTCGCGTAGGTTCCGGCAGCGGGGTTGCTGAAAACAACCTCAAGAGCTCCCGGCGTCTGAGCGAAGGCATCGCCGAAACTCGCCACATCGACGCCCAGCAGTTTGAGTTTGGTCGAGAGGTCCGCGCCGGGGAATTCGGCGTCGCCGCCGAGCAGTCGGTCGGCGACAACCTCTGCGGTGGCGTAGCCGGGGCCGACGAGCCCGTAGCAACGGCCCTCGATCGCCGCGACCTCACCAATCGCGTAGATGTCCGGGTCTGAGGTTTGGCATTCGAGACCGGTGATGACCCCGCCGCGTTCGCCGACGTCAAGCCCTGCGGTCCGCGCCAGTTCGTCGCGGGGGCGCACACCAGCCGAGAAGACCAGCAGTGATGCGTCGATTGTTGCGCCGTCGGACAGCTCGACCGTGAGGGAGCCGTCTTCTTTCTCGTTGATGGCGGCGGTTGAAACCCCAGTGTGAATCGTGAGACCCAGATCCGTTACCAGGTTCTTCAGCAGCGCGCCGCCACCCTCATCGACCTGCAGCGGCATCAGCCTGGGCGCAAGCTCGACGACATGTGGAGTGAGTCCCAGCAATTTGAGCGCGTTCGCCGCTTCGAGACCGAGCAGGCCACCACCCACCACGACACCAACACCGCCGCCCGCAGAGGCTGTCTCCGCCGCTGCCTTGATCTTGTCCAAGTCGTCGAGCGTGCGGTACACGAAGCAGTTTCGCGAGTCCTTGCCCGGAACCGGCGGAACGAAGGCGTACGAACCGGTTGCGAGGACGAGCTTGTCGTAGCTGAGGGTGTCACCCGTGCTCGTGGTCACCGTATGCGCGGTGCGGTCGATCTTGACACCAGTTGAGCCGAGACGGACGTCGACGTTCACATCGTCCGGATAGTCATTACCGGCGAGAGCGAGTTCCTTCGGATCCCAGGTGTTCACATAGGACGACAGAGCAACGCGGTCATACGCCGCTTCCGGCTCTTCGCAAAGAACCGTGACTGTCCACTCGCCCCGATCATCACGTGCCCGGAGCGCCTCGACGAATCGGTGTCCGACCATTCCATGGCCGACAACAACGACCTTCTTCTGCATCATGCCGCTCCTTCTTGGTGCTGATGTTCTAACGGTATGGACGCTTCGTTACCTCCCTGTTTCGCGTCCGGGTCGCCCTTTTTAAGCCATCCGCACGGGCTGTGCGCCACCACAGGGAGCCGGCGCCGCACAGCTACTGATCTCACTGCAGGAATCGTCACCGGCTGTGCCTCCAAATCCGGCATCTGGGTGCATGGGAACGCAAGAAGCAAATCCCACGCTGCGCCCAGATACCGGATCGTCATACCGAGTTGGGGGTTGTACGGCGCCAAGCTAGACGTTGGCGTGGGCCAGGCTCGGTGCGCGCGAGATTGCGAATGAAGAGCGCAGGTAGTACCACCACGTCACGCTGGCCATGACCAGGAAGATCACCGCGTAAGTCCAGAAAGCTGGAGCCATTGTGCCGAGGTGCACGTTGGACAAGCGAAGCGCCTGCTGCAGCAGGAAGCCACCGAAAGCGCCGACTGCTCCAATGACGCCAATTGCTGCACCAGCCTGGCGTTTCGCTGATGCGAGCGACTTCTCCATGCTGATGCCTTCTGACTCAGCACGATGCCGCACGCTCGCGCTGAAGATCATCGGAATCATGCGGTAGGTCGATCCGTTGCCCACGCCGGTAATGATGAAGAGTGCGATGAAGGAAATGAGGTACAGCGGGAAGCTTTCGAGCGCGAGCGATCCCATCACTGCCGCGATGCTCACAGACAGACCTACGAAGACGAAGAAGGTGAGCTTCGCGCCACCCACTTTGTCAGCGAACCAGCCGCCCGCTGGGCGCGCGAACGAGCCGACGAGCGCACCGATGAAGGCGAGATTGCCGAGCGCGACCATCCATCCGACGTTCTGCAGTTCAGGGAAGTAGGCACGGAGCAGCGTCGGGAACGCGAATGAGAACCCAACGAACGAACCGAAGGTTCCGATGTACAGAAAGGCCATGATCCAGGTGTGCTTGTTCTTCATTGCGCGTGGGTACGAGTCACCATCCGGCTTTGCGCCGCTGATGCTGTCCATGCGGGTCCACGCACCGATTGCAGCGACGAGGACGAACGGCACCCAGAAGAGAGCTGCCACGGTGAGGGCGAATCGGTAGCCGCCCTCATCCTGCGCGGTGAACAGCAAGGCTCCCGTGATCACCAGCGGCATCGCGAGCTGCGTGACCGCTACACCGAGGTTTCCGCCAGCTGCGTTGATGCCCAGGGCGGCACCCTTCTTGCTCTCCGGGAAGAAAAAGGAGATGTTGGTCATCGACGACGAGAAGTTGCCGCCACCGAAACCCGTGAGAGCGGCTAGGACCACGAACACCCACATCGGCGTGGACGGCTGACTGAACGCGACCGCCAGACCAATTGTCGGAATCAGCAGCATCCCCGCGCTGAAAGTGGTGAAGCCACGCCCACCAAATTTCGATACAGCGAAGGTGTACGGGATTCGGAGAATTGCGCCGACGATGACCGGGACCGAGATCAGGATTAGGGCATTGTTGACAGCCGCATCGCCCTGCATGAACGCGAACCCTGCATTGCCCATCTGCGTGACAAGGATGCTGTAGAGCACCCACACGTTGAAGCCGAGATGCTCGGCAAAAACCGAGAACATCAGGTTGCGCTTGGCAACCTTCTTGCCCTTCTTCTCCCAGAAGTCGGGGTTCTCTGGCTCCCAGTGGTCAATCCAGCGTCCTTTGCGGTGAGCCGCTGCGGCGGTCTCTTCCGCCCCTGGCTCTGGTGCGGGTCGTTCGCTCACGAGCGTCATCGCGGTCCCCTTTCTAGTGTGGAGACCTCAATGTAGGAATTGGGTGTTGCGACGGTGCTGCCCTAGATGACTGCACCGTCAAAATCTCCTCACCTGGACAAATCCTGCCCCGTGAGGGTTTCTTCCGTGTTTCGCCGCTGTGTCAGTGGGTGAAGATCGGACGCCTCCACGTGTCTTCAATCACACGTGGGGCGCATACGTGACGTGCGGCTATGAGGGTGATCACAACAACTCCCGCGAGCGCTGCGAAGGGCACAGTCCATCCTCCGGTCAGTTCGTGCAGAACTCCGACGCCGAACGGTCCGATGCACGCGAGCGCGTAGCCAAACCCTTGCGCAAATCCCGACAGCCTGGCTGCGCCAACGTCCGTTCGGGACCGCAGGTTGATCAGCGTCAGCGACATGGGGAACGTCGACGGCCCGAGGCCGAGCAGCACGATCCAGATAATAGTGCCGTGCAGTGGCGCGAAGTGCAGCCCGGCCATTCCCGCAACAATGACGCTCATGCATCCAGCCACCAACGGATATGGGTTAGCCATCCGTGTCGTCAGAGTCGGCATGACAAGCACACCCACCAGGCCGGCCAAAATGAAAACACCAAACAGCGTTCCGGCATCACCCCGGCTGATGCCGAAGTCCATAAGCATCGTCGGGAGCCAGGTCAAAAAGGTGTACGTCATGAGCGCTGTCATTCCGAACATGACCGCGAGGCCCCATCCGAGTGGCGACCGCCAGACCTGGCCGTCACCGGCCACGCTCACAGCCCCCGCAGCAGCCGTGCGCTGAACCCGCGTGCGTCGAGTCAGGCTTATCCAGGGCAAAACTGCGGCCGCCGCGACCGCAGCCCACATGCCCAGCGAGAACCTCCAGCCGACCGCGTCGGCGACTGGGATCGCCATGACCGCGGGAATGACCGTGCCGAGTTGCACAAAGCTGATGTACAGCGTGGACATGAGCGCGATGCGGTCGGAAAAGTAACGCTTGACCAGCGGAGGCAGGACGACATTACCGATACCCATCCCCATCAGTGCTATCGCGGTGAGCAGAAGCATCGGGGTGACGTGCCCGGCGAGGGGCCGGACAGCGAGGCCTAGCGTTGAGAGCACCACTGACAGCAGCGCCGTCCGCTCAAGGCCGATACGCACCATCACCGCTGGGGTCAGAAGACCTGCTACCGCAAACATCGTCGGCGGCATCATGCCGAATACTCCGGCCATTACGGCACCGAAGCCCACTGCCGAACCGATGTCGGCGAGCAACGGCGTCAGCGACGTCACTGCTAGGCGGAGTGTAAAAGCGGCGAGAAGGAGCCCAGCGAATACCAGCAGACGTCCGCGCCACAGATGCTCGCGCACTCCACGCACGATTGCCGCGTCGGCAACCTCGATGCGGGAAGCGTCGCTCGCAACTGCTTCGGCCGGAACGAATGGAGGCACAGGTCTCTCCCTAGGCAAAAAGGATGGGTTCATCAAATCATAGGATGACCCTATGAACATCGGCAACGTATTCTGAGCCACACAGCACACCGTCAGGAGGCACCGGTGCGACACGTGCAGCGACAAAGCCTGATTTCGCAAGTGACTGACATGCTCCGCGAGCAGATCACCTCCGGGGCGTGGCCAGTCGGCAGGCGCATCCCTACTGAACCCGAACTATCTGAACTGACCGGAACTGGGCGGAACACGGTTCGTGAAGCCGTACAGGCGCTTGTCCATGCCGGGATGCTGCAGCGACGTCAGGGCTCGGGTACGTACGTCCTCTCCGCCTCTGATGTCACTGGAGCGCTGTCGAAACACCTAGCGGATGCGGCGGAACGTGACGTCGTCGAGCTGCGGCAGGCCCTGGACGTGACCGCCGCGGCCCTCGCCGCGATACGCCGGGATGACCACGACATCGCTACCTTGCAGCGGCTTCTAGACGAACGCACACGACTTAACGCCGCGGGCGACTTCGATCGCGCGATCGAGGTCGACGTCGATCTGCACCGCGCGATCGTCGCCGCCAGCCACAACGCCCTCTACCTGGAGTTTTACGACTCGCTCGTACCGATTATCAAGTCGTCGATTCACTATCACCTCGAATACCACGGGCTGGCCGAGACCCATTATGACCCCGAGCATGCCAGGCTGGTCCGGGCAATCATCGCGGGCGATCCGGGGGAGGCGAGCCGGGAGGCTCAGCAGTTCCTCGCCAGCGTGCTGAAAAACATCGGGTAGGGATCTAGAGAGTAGCTAGAATCTGCTCGGCGGTCCGCTCTATCGCGACGAGAGCCGGCGGCGTTGAACGCGGGTGCAGTGCATGGACCGCAACTCGGAACATCAGTGCGCGAAGCAGCATCTGGGGCCACTCCTGCATCGCATCCCACCGTTCGACGAGACCTTCGTCCGCACCACCCCAGGACAAGGCGTCCACCACGACAACCGCAGCTGCCCAGGAAATCGGTCGCCAGTACGGCGTAATATCCGTGATTCCCGGGGCCTCGGTCTCAGCGAACAGCACCGTTCCGAACAGGTCACCGTGGACCAGCTGAGTCGGCAACTCCACCGGTTTGCGCTGCTCAGCTAGATGCTTGAGCAGTGCGAGGCTTCCCTCCACACCTTCCTTCGACATGTCGAGCAGACCCGTACGCCGCGGGTCACGCAACGGCACCGGCTCCCACGCAGCACGGTCCGCGGCAACAAACACGTCGATATCTGAGAAAGGCGCTACCGGAGGCTGCGTCAGGAATCGAGGTTTTTCAAGCCGCGACGTCGCCGCATGCAACCGGACCGAGAGCGACACCACCTCATCATGCCGAGGTTCAGGAGAACCTTCAATGAAGGTATCCGCACGCCATCCCGAGACCACATAGCGCCCATCCGTTGCACGCACCGGCTTGGCTACGCGCGCGCCATCGACCATCAAGGTCTCGCGAACTTTTGCGGACCACGCTGCGCGCGCATGATCTCCGACCGGGGACAACACAACGTCGCCGAAACGCCAGCCACCGTCCCAATCCGCACCCAATGACACGGGTTCTTTTTCTCGCAAGCCGAAAGTCGAGCGCACATGGTCTGGAGGCGGGGCGGAACTCACGACCGTAACCTACTCCTCTGAACAGTGGATACCCGGTAGGACCGCGGCCGTGTCGGGTCCCGGCTGCCGTAGATCAGTACATCGGCAACGAGCGATCCACTTGCTTCACCCACGCAGCCAGACCCCCGCGAAGGTGGCGCGCATTCTTCAGCCCAGCCTTATGCAGCGCTTCGAGTGCCTCTGCGGACCTGACACCGGTCTTGCAATAGAGCACAACTTCCCGGTCTTGCGGCAGCTGGCTGAGCGCCGCGCCCGAATCGAACTCAGAGTGCGGCACCAATGTAGCTCCCTCAATGCGGACAATCTCCCATTCGGTGCGCTCCCGGACATCGATCAGCACCGGCGGAGCAGCAGATGAGAGCAAGTCCGCGAGCTCAGTGGGCGCGATCGAGCTGTCCCCCGCTGAGGGCGCGATCGCCGTTCCGCAGAACTCCTCGTAATCCGTCAGTTCTGTTATGCGCGGCGCGCCTGCCGCACGCCGCAGTCCAAGTGAGCGGAAGGACATTGCGAGCGCGTCATACACGAGGACGCGCCCCAGCAGCGGGTCACCGGTCCCGGTAATGAGCTTGATCGCCTCCGTCGCCATCAAGGAACCGATCGTCGCGCACAGCGCACCGAACACTCCCCCTTCGGCGCAAGACGGCACCGTTCCCGGTGCAGGTGGATCGGGAAACAGATCCCGGTAGGTGACACCGCGACCGTGCGGAGCGTCCTCCCAGAAGACTGAGACCTGACCTTCGAACCGGAAGATCGACCCCCATACGTAGGGCTTTCCAGCTAGCGCAGCCGCATCGTTCACCAGATACCGGGTCGCGAAGTTGTCTGTTCCATCGACAATCAGGTCGTACTGCCTGAAGATGTTCACCGCGTTGCGATTCTCGAGACGCAGGTTGTGCCAGCGCACCTCGACATGCGGATTGATATTCCGGATTGACTCGCGGGCACTCTCACCCTTCGGCCGCCCCAGATCGGATTCGCCATGAATAACCTGCCGCTGCAGGTTCGACATTTCGACGCTGTCGAACTCGACGATGCCGATCGTGCCAGCGCCCGCAGCCGCGAGGTACATCAAAACCGGCGAGCCGAGCCCACCTGCGCCGATCACGAGTACGCGCGCGTTCTTCAGCCTGCGCTGACCTCCGACACCGATCCCGGGGATCAGAAGGTGCCGCGAGTACCGCGCGATGTCATCGCGCGTCAGTTCAGCAGCCGGGGCTACCAGCGGGGGTAACGCATTCATTCCGTCACCAGCCTACTGCCCGGCTCGCGGGTACGGCCACGCGTTGTATTGGCACACGAAACCATCCGGCGGGACCACACCGCCCGGGTCAAGCTGGGCGATTTCGTTGTTCGCCGTACTCAGCGTCTGCTGCATCATGACGTTCGCAAGCCCCCCGTCAGATTCGCACGGGACATGTTCCGGGTAGCCAATCGCATGGCCCACCTCATGATTGACGAGGTACTGGCGATACGACCCAATGTCACCCTGGAATGCCAGCGCGCCCCGGACCCACCGCGCGTCATTGATGATCACTCGGCCACTGCGCGGCGAGAAGCAAGAGACCTCGAGCTGGATCGTGTAACCGCAGAACTGCCGCACCGTCATCACTGAAGTCAGCGAAACCCGGAAGTCGGGCGGTCCGTCTTCCGGCCCCGAGATCCTCCGGAAACCGAATTGCGGGTCCGCGATCCAGCTCTTCGGGTTGGCTAGCGTCTCATCCACCATCCGAGTCACCGCTTCGTCTCCGCCGTAGCTGGTCGTGTCGACACCCTCCTCGATTTCGACCGTGTACGTGAACACGCGGTTCTCCCCTGCCCCTACCTCGCCTGTATGGCCCGGAACAATGCGCCATTCGCCCGTGCCGTGCTCGGTGTAGGGGCCACCCGCGGGAAGTTCACCGGTGGGCAGATCAGGAAAAGAACCGTCAGCAGGAGGCGGCGCGAGTTCCTCATTCTGGCTGGTGCCGCCATCGAGCATCGGCAGGTTCTGGATGCCTGCCACCGTCTGATCCGACGAAAACCGATCCTCAGAACCGTTGGCGGAAAACACCGTGACCGCCACAATCAGAAGCGCCACCATCGGGACCGCGTACGCGCGCCACCCATTCGCGCGCAAGAAAGCGAGCGCCCGGTTTGTTCTGGGTGAGCGCTTCGCGCGTTTCCGGAGCCGTCGGGCGCCCCTCGGCGGCCGCCGGCGCACATAGGGCGGCGGTTCAGGCTCGCCATGAAAGTCTGCCGTGCCGGGCGAGTGCTCTGTGGGATCCCATTGCGCCTCGAGCGGCTGGTTCCACGGGCTCTGCCGCACAGCCGAGCGCGAGCGTGACGGCGCCCGTGTCCGCCGTCCACGGACACTACGAACCTCGTCACGAGGCCGCCGCCGACCGTCTTCTTGGTGACGTGCTCCGCGAATCGTCACCCTCCCACACTCTCACAATTCGACCGGGCACAAACCCCGCCGCGCCGCGCGGCGCAGCTGCCACGCAGACGGACAATTCCACCGCGAGCCTACCCGAACCAGCCACCGTCACACCCACCGAGAGGGCGGACGCGAGATCGGAATTTAGGCCGCTACAGGGTAGTGTCAATGCACTGGTAACCAGCAACGACACCAGCGGTATACGAACGGTGATGGCATTGACGGAACGGATCAGCACTCCACCCTCATCCACTGAGGAACACAACAGTGGAGTGCGAGGCACTGAGCAGCCCCGCACACCAGCACGGAAGAACACCCGGCTCCCGCGCGGCGCGCGACGTGCTCAGCTTCTCAATGCTGCGAGCGATGTCTTCGCCAGCCAGGGGTATCACGCCGCAGGGATGGATGAGATCGCGGAGCGGGCCGGCGTCAGCAAACCTGTGTTGTACCAGCACTTCCCGAGCAAACTCGACCTATACCTCGCTGTGCTGCAAGCCCACGTCGAAAAGCTGATCTCGGGCGTTCGTCAAGCGCTGCGCTCAACTACTCACAACAAGCAGCGTCTCTACGCCGCTGTTATGGCTTTCTTCGACTTTGTCGACAATGACACTCAGGGCTACCGGCTGATCTTTCAATCCGATGCACTGAGCGACCCCTCCGTTCAGGAGCGCGTCGAGCAAGCCAGCGAGGACTGTATAGACGCCGTGTTCGATCTGGTCAGCCACGATTCCGGCCTTGATCCGTACCGGGCCCGCATGCTCGCTGTGGGGCTCGTCGGTGTCAGCCAGGTCAACGCTCGTTACTGGCTCGAAGCGAACCGCCCGATCAGTAAGAGTGACGCGGTCGAAACAACCGTCACGCTTGCTTGGGGTGGACTGTCGCACGTTCCTTACCAGCGGTCCTCTGATGAGGGAAAGGCCGTGGCGCCGTCCACGCGCACACCCACGTCCACGGATACGAGCCCCCGCACAGTCTGATCTGACACGTCGGGCGCGGCAGCTTTCGCTGCCGCGCCCGAATTAGCTGTCAATCAGCTTGGTGCAAACCCGACCTTGCGTGAATCGGCCGGACCGATCTCCACATAGGTGATCTTGCTGGACTGAATCAGATACTTGCGGCCCTTCTCGTCCGTCAATATGAACGTCGCACTATTGCCCTTCTCGAAGGCAGAGCGTGCCTGTTCCTCTACCTCATCAACGGACTGGGTGCTGTTTACGATCAGCTCCCGACTGCTGTCGGCGATCCCGATCTTGACCTCCACGCTGTCCTCCGATCACATAAAATGGCGTGCTGCTGAACACGATCCAGTCATCCTGATGTCAGGCTATCGAAACGGCGGGCCAGAGGGCCGCCGTTACCCTGCGCTGTAAGCGAACGGCCAGGCACTTACAGGCCGAGAAGCTTCATCCGCTCGTCGTGTTTAGCCTGCATGCTGTCGAACAGCGTGGCGATGTGGTTGAGGTCGCCGCTGGCTGAGAGGACAAGTTCCGCAAGGTCGTCACGCTGCCCCAGTACAAATTGTGCTTGCGTGAGCGCCTCACCGAACAGGCGCCGCGCCCACAGGCGCAGCCGGTCCGCAGCGATGGTGTCACCGTCGACGATCGAGCGCACCTCATCCTTCACGAACTCGGAATGGTGTGTTTCAGCGAGCACGCCCTGGACCACCGCGGCGACGTCAGAGGGGAAGGCGCTCGAGATCTCCAGATAGAAGTCCGCCGCGATGCCGTCGCCGATGTAGGCCTTGACCAAGGTTTCCGGCCACGTACTCGGCGTGGTCGAGCGGTGATAGGCATCCAGGACGTCGATGAAAGGTGCCATCACTTCGAACGGATCCCGGCCCCGCTCCGTGATGGCCGAATGCAATAGTTCGTAATGACGCATCTCGGAACCGGCCATACGTGCGATCGCCACGCGACCGTAGAGGTGCGGAGCGAATTTCGCCTCGTCTGCCAGTCGATAGAACGCCGTGATCTCGCCGCATGCCAATGCGCCATATAGTTCGATTATTCCTGGGTGATCGCTAGTCACAGATCCCATAACGGAGAGCCTATTCCACTGATCGGATCACCCGCGCGCCTACCGTCAATCAGCTGCTGTTCCGGACGCAGGTTTTCTGGCGTCCAGATCGGAGGCGAGCCAATATGCCTGCCCCTGACATGCGATTTTCCTCCAGGGCCCGCGGTGGCCGGTACCATGGCTGCAAGCCCTTGGCAACGAGCGGTTGCTCACCTTTCATTTGGGTGGTCAGTCCGCAGCGGATTTTGATGACACCGCGCCGGCTTCTTGAACCTCGCGCCGCGCTTATGAAGCCGCGGCGAACAACAGAAAGGCACATCCTGAGCAAGTTCACGAAAGACACGGGTATGGCAGGGCCGCCAGGAACTGCGTCCGCTACGGAGAAGACCGTACTTGCGGACGCCCGCGCCCTCACCGCACCCCATGAATCACCGAGCTTCGCTGAATTGGGCGTCATCGACGACATCGTTCGCGCCCTGAACGAGCAGGGCATCGAGCGTACGTTCGCGATCCAGGAGCTAACACTTCCGCTGGCACTCGCAGGCGAAGATCTGATCGGGCAAGCTCGCACCGGCATGGGTAAGACCTTCGGTTTCGGTGTCCCACTTCTGCACCGCGTCGTGACTGGCAGCGCACCGCTCGACGGCACTCCGCGTGCGCTCGTTGTGGTCCCAACGCGCGAATTGTGCATTCAGGTGACGAAAGATCTGACAGCGGCTGGACGGTATCTCAGCGCCGGGGCGAACGGGAGTACCCGCAAGCTGAGTGTGTCCGCGATTTATGGTGGTCGGCCATACGAGGAGCAGACGTCGGCGCTGAGCGCTGGGGTCGACGTTGTTGTCGGCACCCCTGGCCGGTTGCTGGACCTGGCTAATCAGAAGTATTTGAAGCTCGACGGGATTTCAATCGTCGTACTCGACGAGGCCGACGAGATGCTCGATCTGGGCTTCCTTCCCGATATCGAGAAGATTCTCAGCCGCGTGCCTGACGCGCGGCAGACGATGCTGTTCTCAGCCACGATGCCTGGGCCGATCATCACACTCGCGCGAACATTCTTGACTCAGCCGACGCACGTCCGCGCGGAGGAGACCGACTCATCAGCGGTTCATGACCGCACTCGCCAGTTTGTCTACCGCGCGCACGCGCTAGACAAACTGGAACTCGTCAGCAAGGTCCTCCAGGCCCGCGAACGCGGCGCTGCCATGGTCTTCACCCGGACCAAGCGGCAGGCCGACCAGCTTTCCCGCGACCTCGAGCAGCGGGGTTTCGCGGTCTGTGCCATCCACGGCGACCTCGGGCAGGGTGCTCGGGAGAAGGCATTGCGCTCGTTCCGGTCAGGCCGAGCAAATGTGCTGGTTGCAACTGACGTTGCAGCCCGCGGCATCGACATCGATGACGTCACGCACGTGGTCAACTTCCACTGCCCCGACGACGAGAACACTTACGTTCACCGGGTGGGCCGCACCGGCCGCGCCGGGCGCACCGGAATAGCAGTGACCCTGGTGGATTGGGAAGACCTCGAGCGCTGGAAGCACATTAGCCAGACGCTGGACCTGAAGATCGATGCTCCGGTCGAGACATACTCCACGTCCGATCACCTCTTCAAGGACCTCGATATCCCGGACGACGCGAGCGGACGTGTCTCGGTGCCGCCACGCAGTGACGCACCGCCACAAACCGAAGACGTCAAGACGAGCGACGAGAAGAAGCGCACGACGTCCCGGCGGCGACGCACACGGGGAGCACGACGGGACGACGATACGCCGGGCGGGACGAACGCGACGAGCGATACGGCCTCGACCTCTCCTGAAACTCCAAGTACCCCCTCCTCTCCTGACGGCCCGAAGCGGCGCCGCACACGCACGCGTGGCCGCAAACCCGCCATGGAAGGCGGATCTGACGGTGCACCGTCAGCTGCCAAAAAGGGAGCACCGGAAAACGCTTCCGCAGAATGATCAACCGCGCACAGGGTGCGGGGAGCGGTCGTGATCGCACCTGAGCGCCGTACCCGGGCAGATGTGGTCGCCGCCGTTGCAATCACTGTGCTTGTCATCGTTGCGACATTTGCGATCTGGTGGCGCAGCGACTACCGACAAGCACAATCCTCCCCCGCCGAGCGTCCGATCGAAGCAGTCGCCGGGGCTCTAGCAACACCCACATCCGTGCGCGAGTTGTGGCGCGCACCAAATGAAGCGTCGACCGTTCCCATAACGTCCGGCGGCACCGTCGTGAGCACACACGCGGGCGAGGTTACTGGTCATGACGTAGCCACCGGCGACCCGCGCTGGCGTTATGAACGCCAGCGCGAACTGTGCGCGGTGACAGGACAAGAACACCAGGTGGTCGCGGTGTACCGGACTCCGCGCGGCTGCACGCAGGTGACCGCCCTTGAGAGCGCTACCGGTGTGCGCGGGGAGCAGCGAACGAGCGACGCGGATGCCTCGGTGATGCTGTCCTCCGACGGACCCCACGTCATGTCGCAGGGGCCGCAGCGGCTCGAGGTATGGCGCTCCGACTTGGTTCGGACGCTCGAATTCGGCAGGGTTGCCGCGCCAGTGAATCCGGACCGCCAGCAGCGCGCTGGCTGCGACATTCTCGACGCACACCTCACCCGGTCCCGTGTAGCGGCGATTCTGCAGTGCCCGGACGAATCGGGTGAACGGCTCGTCCTGCTCGACAGCACACCCGAGCGGAACAACGAGCCCGAAGAGCACGGAAGCACGCTCCTCACGACTCAAGATTCCGCCCTGGGTGAAATTCCGGGAGCTCACGGCACGTCCCTTGCCGCGGTATCTGCCCAGTTAACTGCGATCTTCGTCCCGGGAGATGCAGACGAGATCGCCGTATACGGGCAGGAAGGCACAGCGATCCATCGGTGGGCGCTCACGGATGTGCCCACCGCTCCTGGCATCTCCGATGACGCCCCAATCGGGTTCAGTCCGGAGCGAATGTCCACCGGGACCGTCAGTGCTCCCATGGATATGGCGTACTGGTTCACTGGCACCGATGTGGTCAGCCTGTCGGGACGGGACTTCCGGCCGCTATGGCGAGTTCCCGCCTCGGGTCTCCCGGCGACAATGGCTGGGCAGTTGCTTATTCCCACCCCTGCCGGAATCAGCGTCCACAACGCGCGCACCGGGGCTTTGGAGCGCACCATCGCCCTCGATCGGAACGGCGACAACGTGACTGGCCTTGCAGTCCTTGGAGATTTCATTCTCGAACAACGCAACGGTGACGCGGGGACTGTCGTCGTTCTGGGCCAACGCACTTCGGCACGGCCGAGGGGCACCAGCTAACAGGTCCCGCGCCCTACTCGTAGGACGCGAAAGTGTTGAGCTCGCCGCCCTCTGTCCAGGTCTTCAGCAGGTTCGCAGCGAGCTCTCGATAAGCGACGGCGCCCTTGTTCTTCCGTCCTGCCAAAATCGACGCACCTGATGCGGATGCCTCCGCGAAACGCACCGTCCGCGGAATTGGTGGCGCCAGCACGGGCAGCCCGTAGCGGTCGGACACATCTGCGAGCACATCCCGGCTATGGGTGGTTCTCGCATCGTAAAGCGTCGGCAATGCCCCGAGCAGCGCCAGATCTGGGTTCGTGATCTGTTGCACTTCGGTCACCGTGCGCAGCAGCTGACCAACACCTCGATGGGCGAGTGTCTCGCATTGGAGCGGCACGATCACCGAGTCCGCTGCCGTCAGGCCGTTGAGTGTTAGGACGCCGAGCGACGGTGGGCAATCGATGAGAATGACATCGAAATCAGACGATGCCGGGTCGAGCGCGCGGCGCAAGGTGAACTCGCGACCGGGTCGCATCAGCAGGAGCGCCTCCGCCCCAGCGAGGTCGATGTTCGCTGGGAGCAGCGTCACCCCATCAGCTGTATCGAGAAGAACATTGCCGATCTTCTGCTCGCCGATCAGAACGTCATGCACCGACATTTCAAGTTTGTCCGGGTCATGCCCGAGCGAGAATGTAAGGCACGCTTGTGGATCGAGGTCAACCACGAGCACTCGTTGGCTAAGCGCCGACAGTGCGGCACCGAGCGACGCCACCGTCGTGGTCTTGGCGACCCCGCCTTTCTGGTTCGCTATTGCGAGAACTCTGGTCACACCGCCATACTCCCCGATTATTTCTGCAGATGCGAGGACATGCGCGGCGTTTTGCCGGGTGTTTTGGCTGTGGATTTGACAAATAGGCGGTCGTCAGTCAGCGGACATCCATTCGCTCGAGCGCCCGCTCATCAGGAGCACAAGTGTCAGAACAACCACCCCGCCGAGGATGAATCCCCAGAGGTACTGCTGCGACCCTGAAATGAGCGAAAACACCACAGGAAGCAGCAGCAACTGGATTACCACTGCTATAGCCCGTCCCCAGCGTTTCCCCAGCGCGAGGGCGATGCCTCCGCCGAGCACCGGCGCACCCAGGAATACGAACCACCCAGCTGTCGCGTAACCGCTGACTTCGGTACCCCCGGTGCCGGTGACCGCGCGCACGAGCAGCCAGGCCCCAAGTCCGAGCAAGACGAGACCCTGCAGCGAGACGATCACGCCCGCCGCCCTGATACCAGGAGGCACCGGCGGTTCTACGGGCTTGCGCGAGTCTTCCGGAAACGATGAGTGGGTGGCCACCCCGATAGGGTATTCCACGGCGCCGGTCCCGGTCGCAACGCATCAACACGCTAGGCTCACTCATCGTGCGTGCGCTGCTGATCGTGAATCCTCACGCGACCTCGACTACACCAGCGGGTCGCGACCTGATCGCGCTCGCGCTATCGAGCGCTCTCAAGCTCCGGGTGGCCCACACCGCGTATCGCGGCCATGCTGCGGAACTCGCTGCGGAGGCCGCGTCTGATGGCTACCCGCTGATCATCGTCCATGGCGGCGATGGCACCGTCAACGAAGTCGTCAATGGGGTGCTCGGGGGTGAGGTTCTCGGGGGCGAGGGGGGCTCGATGGCCTCGATCGCCGCGACCGCGCTACCGACGATTGCGGTAGTGCCCGGCGGGTCGGCGAATGTCTTCGCACGGTCGCTTGGCATCAAGAATGACCCTCTCGACGCCGCAAATCAGCTCATCAGCCTCGTTCAGTTGCGCCACCATCGCCGGATTGGCCTTGGACACTGCGATGGGCGCTGGTTCTTGTTCAACGCAGGAATGGGACTTGATGCGCACGTCGTCGAGTCCGTTGAAGCGAGCCGCGCAGGCGGCAAGACCGCAACCTCGGGGCGATATGTACGCGCGACAGTTCGCACGTTCATCCGCGAACGCAAACTCACCCCCGCACTGACCGTCGAGACTCCAGATGGAGCGAAAGAAGAGGGCGTGTACTACGCATTCGTGTCGAACGCGAGTCCGTGGACATACCTCGATGACCGCCCTGTCTATACGAACCCTGGTGCCGATTACGACTCCGGTCTTGGTGTGTTCGCCCTGAAAACTGCTCGCTGGATGTCCACACTGCGCATAGCGAGGCAGCTGGTGTTTCCGCGGCGCGGCGGGCCCCGGCATCGAGATCTACTGCGTATCGATGACGTGAAAGAAATCCGGATCACCAGCAGTCGGCCTATCGGACTGCAGCTCGACGGAGATTTTGTCGGGTTACGTGAGAACGTCACGTTCCGCGCAACGCCTAACATGCTCGACGTTGTTGCACCAAAGAATCCCGCCTAAAACGGCCCGCAAACCATGTGAGTTCAGGCACATCTACGCGTCAATGTCAAATTTCATCTAGAGATTCTGCCCGATTTGACACAGACTGGAACATCCGAGCGTACAAATAGATGGGTATCCACACACCTGATCTAGACCCCTACGTCTGGTGCGGACCGCAGCGGACGGCGGCTTAGTGATGTTCGTTACGACCTACTCGGGAGTATTGAGCTTCCAGTGAGTTCGTGACAGCATTTCTAGTTAACGGCGTGGAAACACAACGGCTACGCGTGAATTAATTGTTGACAACAATGGTGTGACGCACTTCGGTTCCTCGTGCGCAGCACACCCAGTGAGGAGTACCGATCATGGACTGGCGCCACAGGGCGGTCTGTCGCGATGAGGATCCGGAACTGTTCTTCCCCGTTGGAAACAGTGGCCCGGCGCTTGCGCAGATCGCGCAGGCAAAACTTGTCTGCAGCAGATGCCCCGTCACCCCCGAATGCCTAACGTGGGCACTCGAATCCGGCCAGGACGCCGGCGTGTGGGGTGGCATGAGTGAAGATGAACGTCGTGCACTGAAGCGACGGAAAGCACGGACGCGCGCGCGCAGCACTGTCTGACGTTAGTTATTCGCAAACAGTAATTGGCTTGGATTCTTCGGGATCCAGGCCATTTTTCTGTCTTTTCCGACAGCACACAATTAATGTGTTGAATTCACGCCCTTCGGCGACCGAGCGGCACCCGCAGAACGGCGTCCGTGCCGCCCGCTTCGCTCTCGTGCAGCCCGAGCGAGCCTCCCAGTTCCGCGGCGACGAGTGTGCGGACGATCTGCAGACCCAAACGGTCGGAACGTTCCAGGCTGAACCCTTCGGGCAGGCCATTGCCATTGTCGTGGATGACGACATCGAGCCATCGCGCCGAACGTTCGGCCCTGAGGACTATCTCTCCAGGCACCTCCCGATCACTCGACTCAGCCGACTCGAGGTCCTCTGGAACTCCAAGGTTGAACGCGTGCTCGATCGCATTCTGGACAAGTTCAGTCAGCACCATGACAAGAGGCGTCGCCTTGTCCGCGGGCATAACACCGAGGCTGCCCTCTCGACGGACAGCGATCGGCATGCCCACAGTGGCGACGTCGACCATCATCGGCACCAGACGATCAATCACGTCATCAAGGTTGACCTGCTCGTCGACGGACATCGACAGGGTGTCGTGCACAAGGGCGATTGAACTGACCCGGCGCACCGATTCCGCGAGAGCCTGGCGTGCTTCTTCGTTCGTTGTCCGTCGCACCTGTAGGCGCAGCAGTGCGGCCACGGTTTGCAAGTTGTTCTTCACGCGGTGGTGGATTTCGCGAATCGTCGCGTCCTTGGAGAGCAGTGCCCGGTCGCGGCGCTTCACTTCCGTGATGTCCCGCACGAGCACGAGCGCCCCTGCGGGTTCCGACTGCGGATACAGCGGCAGAGCCCGGAAGAGCACAGTCGCACCCCGGGCGTCGATCTCCATTCGCATACTCGATTCACGGGCTGTGACGGCTTGCAGGCGGACACCAAACTCCTGCGCGTCGAACGGGTCGGAAATCAGCGGCCGTGTCACCGCTGAGAGGTTCTGGCCCGCGATCTCGGTGCTGAGTCCCATCCGGTGGAATGCCGACAGCGCATTCGGGCTCGCGTACGCGACGGTGCCCTCGACGTCGATCCGGATCAGCCCGTCACCGGCTCTCGGGCTCGACTGGATGCCAACGAGATCCTCCCGCAAAGGAAAACTCCCGTCGCAGATCATCTGACACAAGTCAGCCGAACACGCGATGTAGGCCATCTCGAGCGCACTCGGAACTCGAAGCTGGGCAAGCGACGTATCGCGGGTGAGAACCGCGATGATCTGCCCGCCGCTGCGGACAGGTATTGCCTCGCGCGCAAGGGGCGTGCCTTCATACCAGCGAGGTGTGTCTTCGCGCAGAATCTCGCCCCGCAGCATCGCTGCGACAAGCTCGGGGTGATCCGCCCAATCGACGGAGCTTCCTACCCGGTCGTGGGAGTACACCGTCGGAGAGGTAGTGGGGCGGCATTGGGCCACACAGACCGCTTTCGCGCCAGCCAGGTCATCTTGCCCCTCTGCTTCGTCCAGATCGCCAGTAGCCACCCACATGAGGACGTCAGAGAACGAGAGGTCCGCGACTAACTGCCACTCCCCCACAAGCCGCTGCAAATGGTTGACGGCATCGCCTGGGAGGTCAGTGTGCTCCGCGAGGAGGGCACTAAGAGTTGACATACGCGAGCACCCTCATGAAATCACAGCGATGAGGTCGCCCTGCTGGATCACATCACCTTTGGTGACGTTGACGGCGCTGACGGTGCCGTCGAGTTCCGCGAGGACAGGGATTTCCATCTTCATCGATTCGAGCAGCACAAGTGTGTCACCTTCACGGACCGCATCACCGACGTTGACGACAACATCGAGTACCTGCGCGACCATTTCCGCGCGCACATCTTCCGCCATGGGGACCTCCGCTGTTTCGCTAGCTCCTCTAGGCTAATCGAGCGCGAATACGTGCAGCGACATCAGGGCGGCTACCGCGATTCGCCCACCATGTGTGCACAGACATGCTCCGCGGGGCGCGTACACTGGACCGGCAATAAAGAGAGCAGAAGGCCGGGGTTGCCCGTCCGCATAAGGAGTGACCATGAGCAAGCGTGGCCGCAAGCGTAGCGCCCGCCGTAAGAACAAGGCGAATCACGGAAAGCGTCCAAACGCCTGATACCGCGAAAGTCCGGGTTAAACCCGGACTTTCGTCGTTTTAGGCGGCCTCACTCATCGGTGACGATCCGGTGAATCGTGACTTGCCTGCGGATTTCGATGGTCAGCCGCTCACGGAGGTACTCGGGCGCCCGCTCACCGCCGCACTTTCGCGACAGCAGTCGTTTGATCTTCTCCTCCACGCCATATGCCTCGAGACAGGGCCCACATTCGTCGAGGTGGGCCTGCAGTCGCTCACGGATGATCTCGTCACACTCATGATCGAGCAATAAATACACGTCAGCCATGACCGCGGCGCAGTCGACATGGCTATCCGCTTCGAGGAACCCCTCCTCGCCGTAATTGTCCGGTGGGGTCATCATTGCGCCCTCTCCTGAGTTTCAGCGGAAGCCTCGCTGTTCGAACGGTTAAATCCACGATCCCGGGCGACGTCGGCAAGCATGCCGCGCAATTGCTTACGTCCGCGGTGCAAGCGTGACATCACAGTGCCAATGGGCGTTCCCATGATCTCCGCGATGTCTTTGTACGGAAACCCTTCGACATCCGCGTAATAGACCGCCATGCGGAATTCGTCAGGCAGCGACTGGAGTGCGTTTTTGATGTCGTCGTCGGGGAGTGCTTCGAGCGCCTCCACCTCAGCTGAGCGCAAGCCGGTGGAGCTGTGCTCCGCCGCGGCCGCGATCTGCCAGTCGGTGATCTCCTCCGTCGGATACTGGGCTGGCTGCCGCTGCCGCTTGCGGTACCCGTTGATGTAGGTGTTCGTGAGAATGCGGTACAGCCACGCCTTCAGGTTCGTCCCTTCCTTGAAGGAATTGAAAGCGGAGTACGCCTTCAAATAGGTCTCCTGGACGAGATCCTCCGCATCGGCAGGGTTGCGCGTCATCCGCAGCGCAGCGCCGTAGAGCTGGTCGATGAGCGGCATCGCGTCACGCTCGAACCGCGCAATCATCTGCTCGGGCGTTTCACCCTGCGATGGTTCGCCACGCGGTGCATCCGATTGATTACTTTCCGGCACAGGCTTCCCTTCGCTGATAGCAGGTTCCAAGCCTACCGCCCGGGAAGGTAAGTCCTGATACCTGCGTGCCCGCCGGAAATATTGCGTCTGCGAAGTAGGAGGATCGTCTAGGCACAGCACCGCCATCGTTACGTACACGCTCCTCATCGAGTTTGGCACACGGACATTCCGTACGCATCGATTCAACAGCTGAAAAGGCGCAGTTGTTCCCCGCTAACTGTGTCGCTCTGCACGTTCTCAGAACAGTTGCGGCTCGCGCTCATCGGCATCACCTACCGGCACGATGAGGTCAGATCCTTCGTTGCGCACTTGGTTGACCTTGGTACTCACGCGGCGGATCTCGATTGTGCTGTCGAAATCAGCGGGCGGGTGCAGTAGGTCCTCAGCCGCTGGACGATCTGGCGCGAGCCACGCTTGCCAACAGTCAGGGCTCACTACGAGCGGCATGCGGTCGTGAATCTCGGTCAGGCTCCCCACCGCGTCGGTCGTGAGAACTGCACAGCTGAGAAGCGGGGGCGCATCGTGCGCGGAAGGGTCCCGCCATGCGGACCACACACCAGCGACGTAGAGCCGAGATCCATCGTGCGGGGTCATGAAGTACGGCACCTTCACGAGCTTTCCAGTGGCGGGATCATCGGCCTGTACCCACTCGAACCAGCCATCCATCGGGATGAGGCAGCGCTTACTCTTCATCGACGTTCTGAACGCGGGTTTGTCGGCCGCCGATTCGGCCCGCGCGTTGAACAGCGGAGGCCCCTTCTTGATTTCCTTCGACCAGTGCGGGACGAGTCCCCAGCGCATCGCCCGGATTCGCCGGCGCAGCGGGGAGTCCGCATCATTAGAGTCGTCACGACGGTCGACCACGGCAGCGACGGTCGTCGTGGGCGCGATGTTGTAACCCACCCGCGGTGAGCCGCCGCCCTCAGCTTTGGGCGTCTCGTCGAGAGCATCGAGTTCCGCCGCTAGCGTTGCGGGATCGGCGGTGGTTGCGTATCTGCCACACATAAGTTCCATGCTAAGCACGAACCGCAAAAAGGGGACGGGCCAACTGCCCCGGTGTCGCCGCTATGCGCGAAGATAGGAACATGAGCATGTGGACCGCACCTACCCACCCGTCGCCCATCCACGCGAAGGTGGAAATCCCAGGTTCGAAGTCGGTTACCAACCGTGCCCTCATTCTGGCTGCTCTCGCGGACGGCTCCTCAGTCATTCGCGGTGCACTCCGCAGTCGCGACACGAACCTGATGATCGATGGGCTGCGAATGCTGGGAATCAGCATCACCGAGGACCCTCGGGATGAGACGACGCTTCACGTCTCCCCAGCTTCGATGCACGGCACGGCGATCGATTGCGGTCTCGCGGGAACGGTAATGCGGTTCCTCCCGCCTGCCGCAGCGCTCGCAGCCGGAGACGTTCACTTCGACGGTGACCCGCAGGCCCGCAAGCGCCCGCAGCGTGTCACCCTCGATGCTCTGCGCGCGCTCGGCGCCTCGGTCACCGGCGATGGACTGCCCTTCACTGTGCACGGGACGGGCGCTCTGCGCGGGGGCACTGTGGACATCGATGCGTCCGGCTCATCCCAATTTGTTTCGGGTCTCCTCCTTTCGGGCGCGCGATTCGAGCGTGGGGTCGAGATCCGGCACACCGGCGCTCGCGTGCCGTCAACCCCCCACATCGATATGACGGTGGAAATGCTCGCAGCAGCAGGAGTTCCGGCCACGCGACCGACAGCGTCACAGTGGAAGGTCGAACCTGGGCCAATCCGCGCAACCGACTGGAATGTGGAGCCGGACCTGTCGAACGCGACCCCGTTCCTAGCCGCCGCTGCCGTGACTGGTGGTTCAGTGACGGTGCCGCGGTGGCCGGGCCGCACCGCGCAGGCTGGCGACCACATTCGTGGCATCCTCACGGAAATGGGTGCGCGGGTCACTCATGACGGCGGCGCACTGACCGTCACGGGTTCTGGCAACCTCACCGGGATCGACGTTGACCTTGGGGACGTCGGTGAACTCACGCCGACTGTCGCTGCGCTCGCTGTCTTCGCTGATACGCCAACACAGATACGGGGAGTCGCGCACCTGCGCGGCCACGAAACTGACAGGCTGGCCGCGCTGAGCCACGAAATCAACGGGATTGGCGGGAAGTGCGAGGAAACCGCAGACGGACTGCGGATCGTACCTGCGCCGCTTCACGGCGGCGACTGGCGCGCCTACGCCGACCACAGGATGGCAACTGCTGGCGCGATCATTGGGCTGCGTGTCGAGGGGGTCAGGGTCGACGACATCGACACGACCGCTAAGACACTTCCCGGGTTTGCCCAACTTTGGGGAGCGATGCTTGATCAGGGTCTCGACGAAGGGATTCGCTCTGAGACAACGTGAATTTGATGAGTCTGATGTCCGCATCAGACCGGGGAAACGGACTCGTCCGCGCACCAAGACTCGGCCTGAGCACCTAGACGCCGAGATGGCGATGGTGATATCGGTCGATCGTGGCCGCTGGGGCTGCGTACTGGAACGAGACCACAGCAGCACCGTCACCGCGATGCGTGCCCGCGAACTGGGCCGGACCCCGATTGTTGTAGGCGACCGCGTCTCGCTGGTCGGAGACCTTTCAGGGAAGCCTGGCTCGCTCGCGCGGATAGTCCGGCTCGAAGCACGAACCAGCGTATTACGGCGCACTGCGGATGATACGGACCCGTTCGAACGGATCGTCGTCGCTAACGCCGAGCAGCTCCTCATCGTCGTCGCGGCCGCTGATCCCCCACCACGAACTGGTTTCGTGGAACGGGCGCTCATCGCGGCATACGCGGGCGGCATCGCACCGATTCTGGGCATCACGAAAGGTGATCTCTCTGATCCTGCAGAGTTCACTGTGCATTTCGAAAAGCTCGACTTGCCGATTGTGCGCTGCGGTATCGATGACGGGCTCGAACCCTTGACCACTCTTCTTGCAGGCTCGGTCACCGCACTGCTGGGGCATTCTGGTGTCGGGAAGTCGACGCTGGTGAACAGGCTGGTCCCGGGGGCTTACCGCGCAACTGGTGAAGTCACCGGTGTCGGCAAAGGCCGACACACATCGTCGCAATCGGTCGCCCTGAGACTGGACCAGTTGCCTGGGCCTAGCTGGGTGGTAGATACCCCGGGTGTCCGCTCGTTCGGCCTCGCACACATCGACGTGAACGATGTTCTTGGCGCTTTCGCTGATTTGGCCGAGGCAGCGGAGGACTGCTCACGCGGCTGCAACCACCTCGGGCCGCCTGAAGATCCAGAATGCGCCCTCGATTCTCTCGAAGGCGCATCCCATGCGCGAGCTATGGCCGTTCGGCGGATGCTTGAGGCGCTCCGTTCGAACGATATGTGGTGACTGTCAGGCCGCCTGCAATGCGCGAGCGGACTCCGCCGGTGTGGCGGGACGGCCGATCAGCTTGCGGATCGCGGGAACAACCCCGCGCTGCTTCTTTGTGGCATTCATCGCGGAGCGGAGACCGCGGCGCGCTCCTGTCACCGGGTCTATACCTGCGAATGTGTCTTTGAGCCCGCCGCGAATACGGAACTTCAGCTCCGAGTTGGTTTCCGGCGCGTCGTCTCGCGTGGCTGTCAGGTAGCGATCTGGAAGCGCAAGCTTCGCGATGGTCCGCCACGTCTGCAGGTACATCTTCGGGAATGAGCCCGTGGTGTAGGGCAGGTCGTACTTATCGGCCAGGGCCTCCACCCGTACAGCTATGTCCTTGAGCCGGTTACTAGGCATATCAGGGAAGAGGTGGTGCTCGATTTGGTAGCAGAGGTTGCCACTCATGAAACGCATGATCGGGCCCGCCTTGAAGTTCGCCGAACCGAGCATCTGCCGCAAGTACCATTCGGCTGGAGTTTCGTTGCGGTACTGCTCTTTCGTGAACTTCTCAGCACCGTCTGGGAAGTGCCCGCAGAAGATGATCGCGTTCGACCAGAAGTTTCTTATAACATTCGCAGTGAAATTCGCTGCCAGTGTCGTCAGAAACGCGGGGCCGGTGAGCGCCGGAAACAGCAGGTAGTCCTTGCCGATCTGCTTGGCGATCTTCTTGAGAACCTCTGCGCGAAGCTCTTCGAACTCCTCGCGATCCTTCTTTCCAGCTGCTACCTTGCCCAATTCGAGGTGCTGAATCGCAACCCCGTACTCAAAGAGCGCCGCGAGGATGAAGTTGTAGATCGGGTTGCCGAGGTTGAACGGCGTCCACCTGTTATCACGCGTAACGCGCAGCAGACCGTACCCCACATCAGGATCGAGACCCACCACGTTCGTGTACTTGTGGTGCATGTGGTTGTGGGTCTGCTTCCAGTGGGCCGCAGGGTCGCTGATGTCCCACTCCCAGGTGGAGCTGTGAATTTCAGGGTCATTCATCCAGTCCCACTGGCCGTGGATGACATTGTGCCCGATTTCCATATTCTCGATAATCTTGGCAACCCCAAGTCCCACGGTCCCGAGGACCCAGGCTGGAGGGAACCAGCTGGCGAAAAGAACCGCGCGGCTGCCGAACTCCAGCGAACGCTGAAAACGAATGGTGTTGCGAATGTATCGGGCATCACCCTCACCGAGCGACTCCTCGAATTCCGCGCGAATCTGGTCGAGCTCGCGCCCCAGCGCCTCGACGTCTTCTGTAGTGAGATGCGCGTATTCTTTGATGTCGGTGATCGCCATCTGAGTCCGTCCTAACGTAATCGGAGGCAGTAATCTTACCTACGCGTACGTAGGTTACCAAACCGTAAGTTACGGTATCGTATGTGTGGCGCAGTTCATAGCTCGAAGGTACAGTTGCCGGCCGGCGTATTCACACACGTCTTGACGCGCTCCCCCGGGTTCGATTCCCTGCCGCTGCGCAGATCCCGAACAAATCCTTCGCTCAGTTCCGCAACACAGGTATGGCAGATGCCCATTCGGCAACCGAACGGCATTCGCACGCCGACCTTCTCGCCAGCTTCAAGGACGGTTGTGGCGCCGTCGACCTCGACAGCTTTGCCGGAACGCCGGAACTTCACTGTTCCGCCTTCACCCGCGTTCGCGGTGCGGTCGATGGTAAAGCGCTCGACATGAAGGTGGCCCGCCCGTCCCTGCTCCTCCATATAAACCTCGAGATTGTCGAGCAGCGCTTCAGGCCCGCACGCCCACACCTCACGCTCGCGCCAGTCGGGGAAATGCTCGTCCAGCATTTCCGGCATGAACTTGCCATCCTCGGTCGTGAGCTGAAGGTGAAGCTGATAACCCGCGCGTTCCTCATACTCGCTCAACTCGGCTCGGAACATGATGTCATCCGACTTGCGAGCTGAGTGAATATGCGCAATGTCCGCAATCTCATCGCGTCTCGCCAGTGTCCGCAGCATCCCCACTACAGGGGTGATGCCACTGCCTGCGGTGACGAAGAGAATCTTCTCCGGCGGCGGCTCGGGCAGCGTGAAGTCACCCTGCGGAGCAGCAAGCCGGACGATCGTCCCCGGCTTCACTCCGCCAACCAAGTGCGTAGACAGAAAGCCTTCCGGCATCGCTTTCACCGCGATCGAAATCACGCCCTCATCACGTGCTGGCGGCGAAACGAGCGAGTACGAGCGCCAGTGCCACCGCCCGTTGATATGCAGGCCGATTCCGACAAACTGACCAGGCTGATAGTCGAACTGGAAGCCCCAGCCAGGTTTGATGACAAGCGTTGCCGAATCAGCGGTCTCCGGCCGTACCTCGACAACTCGGCCGCGCAGTTCCCTCGCCGACCAAAGTGGGTTCACAAGGTGCAGATAGTCATCCGGGATCAGTGGTGTCGTAAGGCGCGCAAAGAAGCCCCGCACCGCGTTCAGCCTGCGGTTTTCGAGAGCGGGAACCCCCTCGATCGGCTCCTCAAGCCATCGCGCGAGATCCTTGAACTTCATAGCCACCCTTTCACCATCCGCTACCCTACGGACCCCAGCGCTCGTAGGTTACGGTTACGTAGGTTACGTTCCGGGCCGCGACATTACCGAAGCGATGAGACCTAACTCACTCTGTCACAGCAGCTCGACGAGGAACCCCAGTTCTTGCGTGGCGTACCAGGCCAGATCATGGTCCTCGGCATCGCCTAGAACGAACTCCGCCTCACTGTCCCCCAGGTCTGCCTCATCGATGATTGCCGCGGCACGTGACACAGACTCTTCTGCGTCGGCGAGATCGATGTGCGCTGACGCGACCTGCTCCAGCGTGATGGCCGAACTGACCGACACGACCGCGTCGTCAAGATCTGACCGGAGTGTCACCTCGCCGTCGTCGACGTCGGCCGCAATCACCGCGCGCCGGTACCGCACATCAGCTTGGGCGCCGCTTTCCGCCTCCGCCGCGAGTAGCCGGAGAGACGCCCGTGCGGCATCGCGCATCGCGACCTCCGCAAGTTCGTCATCGTCGCCGGAGCGATACGCTTCACGCAGCGCAGGTGTGACCGCAAATGCCCGCCCCGCGAGCGGGAACAGCTCGCGTTGCTCGACCAGTTGCTGCACCCCACGCAGAGTGACTGGAACATAAATGCGCATAACCCGCCTTTTCGGTGTCAGCCTCGCAGTGCACCAGTTGGCAACCACAGTGTCACTGCCTGGCTCTTCGCCATCTAGCTACATGCCTCGCGCAACTCGTCGAGAGACTCTCCAAGCATCGCAGCGAACACATCGACATCGGGCATAGCGGCACGATCCGCATTGAAGCCGAAGTAGATGCGACCATCGTAAGACGTTACGCCGATAGACAGCGCCTGGTTCTTGACGAGCGGCGGCACCGGATACATTTCCGTCATCTGGACGCCGGCCGAGAAAAGCGGTGATTGCGGACCAGGCGCATTAGTGATGATCAAGTTGAACCCACGCTGTGAGAAGGAACTGGCGACGCGCGCGCTCAACGCATGGAGGGTGGCCGGCGCGAACCCACTCAGTTGCACGAGTGTCCCCGCGTCGACCGAACGGCCTGAGGTGGAATGCACTTCCGTCGCGTGTGCCACCTGTGACAGCCGGACGATCGGATTCGCCTCGCCGACCGGCAGGTCGATCATGAAAGAAGATAGTTTCTTCCGCGAGTCAGGCCCTTCAGGTGCGCCTTCCAGGTACACCGCCATCGGCACCAGCGCGCGGACCGTCGTCGACGCAGAAACGGGCTCGCCCCGCGAAACCAGCCAGTTCCGAAGGGCACCGGTAAGCACAGACAGAACCACGTCGTTGACAGTGCACCCATAGCGCGCCCGGATCCGCCGGAAGTCGGAAAGCATCACCGCCGCGACCGCGTAGCGGCGGTTCCTTGAGATCGTCACGTTCAGTGGACTCGTAGGAGCGTTGCTTGCCGCAGACCACACCATGGACGCGAGCTTGCCGGCGCCCTGTGCAACCTTCGTGACCGTCGTGGATACGTCCTTCGTAGCCAGCCGCAGTGTGTCAGCAGCTTCACGAGGGCGGGACACCAAGTCCATCACCGCGCCCGCGAGCAATCGGGCATCACTAGGCTCGCGCTCTGGCATCCACAGGTCATCCGCGAGTTCCGGCGGGCGCGGCTTGCGATCAAAAATGACCTGCCCGATCTCCATGTTCTCGATGCCGTCAACGAGGGCCTCATGCGACTTGATGAAGAGTGCTGCACGCCCCTCTGAAAGTCCTTCTACGAGATACATCTCCCATAGCGGACGAGTCCGGTCGAGCGGCCGCGAAATGAGCCGTGCGATCAAGTCGTGGAGCTGATCGTCGCCACCCGGCCTCGGAAGCGCCGAGCGGCGCACATGATAAGTGATGTCAAAATCAGAATCATCTACCCAGACGGGGCGGCCCAGCCCCCGCGCTACCTCTTTGACACGCCGCCGGTACCGGGGCACTAATCCGATGCGCTCCTCCACCAGATTGAGCAGGCTGTCGTAATCAAGCCCCTCCTGTGGAGTGCGGAAGATCGCTAGCGTACCGACATGCATCGGCGTGGTGCTGTCTTCTAGATAGTAGAAAGCGGAATCGAGATTGGACAGCTTCATCACTGCCGCGCCACCTCCCCACGTTGGCTGCGCATACTCGACTCATACGGCCCGTCCGCCGCGGCACTCCCCGCCTTCAGCACACTCACTTCGATCGTGACGCCCCCGACGTGGCGGTGCACCCACACCGTCACCAAGCTGTTGTCCCCTTCACATGAGCTCTCGTCAAGATGATGCACCACAGATTACCGCGTTTCGCGCAAACTGTTTTCCCTGCGGAAATATTACTCGTACTGAGCTCAATACGTACAAAAGCGGCACTACCGACCTGGTCACGCTAGACTGGCGGCGCGCTCCGTCCTCTCCCGGAGATACCGCAGGCAGACGCATGCTTTTCTACGGAGAGGAATCTATCTTGAGCCGCCACGTTTCGCTCGACACCGACTCCCCCAGTGTCGCGGAGTCGAGCATCGCACGAGGCCGGGAGCCATCGAGTCGGCCATGCCCGACAGGTCTCAGCGTCCGCCGGGTCGTCCCCGCTGAACCACCATCAGCCGAGCAGAACCCAGCCTCAAGCCCTGCAGCACCCACTCAGGATGCCCAGCGATGCGCAGGGTCCTCACAGCCGCGGCAGCGACGCGCTGGCTTGCCGCCCGCACGCCGTGTATCGCCGCCCGGCGGCGCTCATGCCGCCGCCAGCGCATTGTTTCGCATGACACTTGAGATCCTCGACCGGCGCAGGCCAGTCACACACTTGTCCCAGTGCGCGACACGGCTAATAGTCGATCAGGTGGGCGCGATTTCGCGCAGAAACGACTTACGCGGCACTGTCGGCAATGCGCGACTACTCCGTGTACATGTACGGCCGGTCAGCTCGATGGCGACGGAGGCGTTCTGCACCTGCGAACGGGGTGATCGGGTGTTCGCGATCGCCGCAAAGATTGAATTGGCGCCTGGAGTTCCACCCCGGTGGGTCTGCACCTCGTTGCGGGTAGTCCGGTGAAACACACATCCACGTGCGCAGAGCACGTGCACACCACGAGTGCACGTGCTCTGCGCACGGACATCAATCGCTAGCGGCGGTGCCGACCGGCCTTCTTGCGGCCCTTCTGAGATGCGCGCCGGTCCTTCCGGTTGCCGCTCTCTGCGTCTGTGCCATCGTCGCGCCGTACCTCGGTTCCGCCCTGTTCTGACGGTCCTGAGAAGGTGAGACCTTGCGGGGAACGCTGATCCTCGAGCCCACGAGCCCGCAACGCCGCTCCCACACCCGCCCCGGCAGCCACGGGCGCGCCTTGAGCGCGCGAAGCGGCAGCAGCCTGGGCGAGAGGACTCGCACCAGCGCCGCTCAGGCTTGACGCCGGTGTGGCAGCTTGTTGCTGGCCGGGCTGTTCAATCGCGACGTTGAACAGGAAGCCCACAACCTCTTCCTTGAGACCTTCGAGCATTCCGGCGAACATGTCATAACCTTCGCGCTGATACTCGACGAGGGGATCACGCTGCGCCATCGCGCGCAGACCGATGCCTTCCTTCAGATAGTCCATCTCGTACAGGTGCTCGCGCCATTTACGGTCCAGCGCCTGGAGGAGAACTCGCCGTTCCAGCTCCCGCATTCCGCCGTCGCCGGCGATCGCGTCGATGTCCGTTTCACGCTTCTGGTACGACGCGTGCGCGTCTTTGAGGACGGCATCAAGCAACTGCTCGCGTGTCAGGTCGGAGCGGTCACCGATCTCCGTCTCGCCTGCGAGTTCCTGCCAGCTGACGGAAATCGGGTACAGGGTCTTCAGAGCGCTCCACAACTGCTCGAGGTCCCAGTCCTCCGCAAACCCCTCCGAGGTCGCACCGTTGACGTACGCGGTGATCACATCGGTGATCATGTGACTGATCTGACCCTCGAGGTTCTCGCCGCGCAGAATGCGGTTGCGCTCCTCGTAGATGACGGTGCGCTGCTGGTTCATGACCTCGTCGTACTTGAGGACGTTCTTGCGCACCTCGAAGTTCTGCTGCTCGACCTGCGTCTGGGCCGACTTGATCGACCGAGATACCATCTTCGACTCGATCGGCACATCATCCGGCAGATTCAAGCGGGACATGATCACTTCCACCGCCCCGAAGCGGCGCATCAATTCGTCGCCAAGAGACAGATAGAACCGTGATTCGCCGGGGTCACCTTGTCGGCCGGAACGGCCGCGCAACTGGTTGTCGATCCGTCGTGACTCGTGCCGTTCCGTGCCGAGGACGTACAGGCCGCCTACCTCACGGATCTGGTCCCCTTCCGCGGCGGTTTCGGCGCGCGACTCCTCGATTCGCTCATCCCACTTGGCCTGATAATCCTCGGGGGCCTCGACTGGGTCGAGTCCCAACTTGCGGAGTTCGACGTCCAGAATGATCTCGGGGTTGCCGCCAAGCACCACGTCCGTACCGCGGCCGGCCATGTTGGTTGCCACAGTCACGGCACCGAGCCGGCCGGCTTCGGCGATGATCTGGGCTTCCTGCTCATGGAACTTCGCATTGAGTACGTTGTGCTTGATCTTGCGCTTGCGGAGCTGTTCGGACAGGTACTCAGAACGCTCGACACTCGTCGTGCCGACGAGAACAGGCTGGCCCTTGGCGTGACGCTCCGCGATATCGTCCGCAACGGCCTCGAACTTCGCGCGCTCTGACTTGTAAATCAGGTCCTGCTGATCTGCACGGATCATCGGCTTGTTCGTCGGTATCGGCACCACTCCGAGCTTGTAAATCTGATGCAACTCGGCAGCCTCGGTCTGTGCCGTACCCGTCATGCCGGAGAGCTTGTCGTAAAGGCGGAAATAGTTCTGCAGAGTGATCGTGGCGAGAGTCTGATTCTCCGCCTTGATCTCTACTTTCTCTTTAGCCTCGATGGCCTGGTGCATGCCCTCGTTGTAGCGGCGTCCGGTGAGGATACGTCCAGTGAATTCGTCAACGATGATGACGTCACCGTCGCGGACGATGTAATCCTTGTCGCGCTGAAACAGTTCCTTCGCCTTGATGGCGTTGTTGAGGTAGCTCACCAGCGGTGAGTTCGCTGCCTCATACAGGTTCTCGATACCCAGCTGATCTTCGACGAACTCCACACCCGCTTCGTGAACGCCGATCGTCCGCTTCTTGATGTCCACCTCGTAGTGGACGTCCTTCTTCATCAGCGGGGCAAGACGGGCGAACTCCGCGTACCACTTCGACGAGGCGTCCGCAGGTCCCGAGATGATGAGCGGGGTCCGAGCCTCATCGATGAGGATTGAGTCGACCTCATCGACGACTGCGAAATTATGTCCGCGCTGGACGAGGTCCGACAGCGAATGAGCCATATTGTCGCGCAGGTAGTCGAAGCCGAACTCGTTGTTCGTGCCGTAGGTGATATCTGCGTGGTAAGCGTCGCGACGCTGCTGGGGCGTCATGCCCGACAAGATTGCGCCAACCTCGAGCCCCAGGAATCGATGAACGCGGCCCATCCACTCCGAGTCACGTTTCGCGAGGTAGTCGTTGACCGTGACGACGTGGACACCCTTACCGGATATCGCGTTGAGGTAGGCGGGAAGCACACAGGTCAGCGTTTTGCCTTCGCCGGTCTTCATTTCGGCGATGTTGCCGAAATGAAGTGCGGCGCCGCCCATGACCTGGACGTCGAAGTGCCGCTGCGAAAGCACCCGCGATGATGCCTCGCGGGCGACGGCGAAAGCTTCCGGCATCAGGTCATCGAGCGACTCGCCTGACTCGTGGCGGCGCCGGAACTCGTCAGTCTTTGCGCGCAGCTCCTCATCGGTCAGCTTCTCTACCTCGGGTGAGAGCGTAGAGATGTGGTCGGCAATGACCTTGAGTCGCTTGACCAGGCGGCCTTCGCCGACTCGCAGCAGCTTCGAGAGCATGAACAGATTCCCTCAATCGTCGTTGTGACGGGCACCCACCCGCGTCGGGGAGCGCCCGCATGGCGGGCCCGGCCTGGACTGGCCCCGCCATGGAAAGTCCGGCTAGGCGAAACCCAGCCGGACTCCATGTTAGGACGCAGACGCGAATCCGTCCCTTCCCGTCACGTCAGCCTAATCAAACCGTAGTCGAAGGCGTGACGCCGGTAGACCACCGACGGACTGTCGGTCTCGACATCGTGGAAGAGATAGAAGTCGTGTCCCACAAGTTCCATTTCAGAGAGCGCGTCGTCAACAGTCATCGGCTGCGACGGGTGCACTTTGGTACGAACTATGTGCCCGGGGCCCGGGTATTCGTCCTCAGCGAACTCGGCTCCGTTTTTGGTCGCGGCTTCCTCAGCTTCTTCGCTGGCTGATTCAGCAGCTTTGGTTTCACTAGTTAGATTCGGCAGCGGCGGCTGCGCGTTAGTGAGGGCAGCTGTGGCCTCAGCAACCGAGATCGGTGTGCGGCTGCCATGATGAACCTTCCGCCGGTCGCGGAAGCGCCGGAAGCGGCTCTCAAGCTTGTCCACCGCGACTTCGAGGGCGGCATAGAAGCTCTCCGCTGAGGCTTCGGCTCGGATAACCGGGCCCTTCCCTCGCGCTGTGATCTCGAGCCGCTGGCATGTCTTCGATTGGCGGCGATTCTTCTCGTGGTGGAGCTCAACGTCGAAGAGGTAAACGCTCGGATGGAAACGCTCGAGTCGAGAAAGCTTCTCCTCCACGTGAATTCGGAAGTGGTCGGGGACCTCTACGTTGCGCCCCTTCACCACGATATCGGCGTGGAGCGAATCAGATTGCTCGGACAGACGTTCGGTTTCGCCATTGCGGGCTCTCACGAGATCCGCTTGTGGAACGGTCGACACTGTACCTCCCAGAATCTGCCGATGCGCGCTTACACGGCATCGACCTGCATTGCGAATGTGCCGGGAGACTCCCATATCAGCACCCGGCACGAGGGATCGATGTTCCTCACCTCCCCTACATGCGGTGCAACGGGCTGTGTTCGCGACGGTAGTACGCCGTTTCCTTTTCTGCCACCATTACAACAGAAATGTCACGGGATATTTGCCTAGAAGCAGTTTCACTTTGCGCCCCGTTAGATCTAGTGCCTCACCAAACGCAGGGAACCCTCTTTTCACGGCCCCTCAAGCGCTAGCCAACGTAAGCGCCCCGCTAACCCGGACGCCCGCGCAATGCAGGATCCGCACCGATTCCGTGAGCAGCGACCCCGTCGTGACCACATCATCGAGAAGCAGAACCGCAGACGCGGGTCTGCTCAAACTGGGCAAAAGCTGGGACGCGAATCGCTGACGCATCCGTACGCGCCCCGCCACGTTAAGGTGACGCTGTGAAGCAGTAAGACCTACCGAGTCCTTCACGCCGCGCGTGAAGCGGAGTGCTTTCACCACGGAAGCCGCTTCGTCGGGCAATGTTCGTATGGCGTGTGCCGCGATTGACGCAATCGGGTCACCGCCACGTCTGCGCGCGGCGAGCCACCTGCTAGGGGCCGGCACCAGTAAGAGATGAGCCAGTTGTGCGGGATCAAGCTCACCTTCCTGTCTCAGAGTCTCAATCCCGCTCACCACTGCGGCCCCCGCAACCGCTGCGAGATCCGAGCGACCACGCTCTTTGAGATTGACTATCAGCTCACGCGCGGCGCCGCGATAGCGCGTAAGCGCCCAGACCGGAACGCCGGGGTCGGATCTGGGGTTACACAGGCGAGGGGAGCCGAAGGCGACCTCAGCGCACTGGCCGCACCACACCAGCCCGGGGGCACTGCACCCGCCACACTCCGCTGGCAGGACAAGGTCGAGTAATGCACGCATGCTCTCAGGATCGTGGCTGGCCAGGGGGTGTCACAACGGGAAATTTTTTAACTGTGGAAAACCGTCGTCCGGGGGCGCACCTGTGGAGAACGCTCAGCCCGGCAGGATGGGTTTCGCGTCCACACCCATGAGTCGAGAAACTTCCCGCCAGAATCGCTCACCGTCGGGCTCATCCTGACCCAGTCGCAAGACCCCCCTGCTGTCGGTGACGTACTCAGTTGTCGGTGAAGCGTCGACCGCCGTCACTGGCGGCGACAGATTCCCACGCGGAAGTTGTTCGACGCGGGAGCCGTCCGCTGTCACCCTGGCCACCGGCGCTTCGGACGAGTTGCGCACAACGAGCAGAGAGTCAGTACTTCCCCAGTCAAGAGCGACTGCAGTGTCCGTTAGGTTCAGCGCTACGGGCTTCGGGTTGAGGAGCGTATGCAGCCCCTGGCGTGGCTCCGCTACAGCCGCCACATAGACCTTCCCGCCCACGATCAGTGCCGCACGCACGCCGTCCGGAGCGAGACGGAAGCTGGTGATCTGGCCCTGCAGTCCCGCAATAGCGCCCGATTCGACCTCGAGCGCTGAATGTTCTCCGGTGGCCGGTTCCCTGACGACACGAATCACCGTGTCGCCATCGATGACCGCCCACAGCGAGTTGTCGCTCGCTGACCAACTCGGCCTGGTTATCGAACTGCCTTCAGCAGCCACGGTCAGCGCGCCGCCGTAAGCGCCGATCAAGAGTTGATACGCGCTCCCCTCGGAATCTTCGTTGCGCGTGATCACCGCCACTTGTTTGCCGTCGTGCGAAATCGAGCCGGAATCCAGTGAGTCGAGGGCCCCAGCCGTCCCAGGCACAGGACTGACCGCAGAATCTGTCACTGATACGAGTGCTCCGTTGAAGATCGCGTGCAAACCGACATCAGCCGACGCTGCGGCGTTCGGGTCCATCGACGCAACATCCTGGCGCGTCCAGCCAGTCGGCAGCGATTCGTCAAGCGGGGCACCGTCTGCCTCGATCACGTAAGGCCCTGGCACGTCCGCGTGATCGAGCGTCCAGATTATCTGGGCCGCAAGTCGGCGACGCTCCTCGGCACCCGTCGCGGCAAGCCCCTGAAGATCCATTTTGATTCCACCGAGCCCCACGCCTACCTGTGTGGTGCGCCCATCAGCTTTCGTGATCGGCCCCCGAAGCCGCACCTCTTCCGAGAACTGACTCGTCACTCCTGGTGCGAGGTTCGTCGACGGGCCGTCCATCAGCATCGCCATCAACTGCGGCACGATCTGTTCGGGGTTCACCGCCACCCACCGAAGATCGGGGACGAGGCGACGTCCGGTGGGGTCGAGGAAATAGACGGCCTGACGTTCGTAATGGCTGAGGAAGTGCGGCCGCTCGATCATCACTCCACTGGGCAGGTCGTCGATCCGCCACTCATCGTCGACACGTACCACCGAGATCTTCGTCTCTACCGTGCCCTCCTCCGCGGTGAACACCCCGTCTGGGCTCAGCTGACCCACTTTCTCTGCACGCACGATGAAGGTCGCCGTGTTTTCTGACCTCAGCCCCTCGGAGAGCACATCGACACGATTGGCGATCGTGGTGCTCGCACTATCATTCCAGCGACTCTCAGCCTCCGTTGTGAGGAACTGGCGCGCCGCCGCATGACGGCCCGCCGGTTGTGCGCTGGCCTTGATGAACTCCCTGACGAGCGGGAAAGCGTCAATACCCGGGGTGGGTTCAGGGACTGCAGTCTCCGCAGGATTGTGCTGGATGGCGCCGATCGCCTGCGGTTGTGAGTGTGTCGGCAGCGCCGTGCACCCACTCAACAGCAAAACCCCGGCCGAGATGCCCGAGATGACCACAGCCATCACGTGGACGGTGCGTGAATGTCGTGGCGCAGCACGCTGGGCCGCCGGGCTCCACGCCCTGGGCTGCCTGAGACGTGCAGCGCTGGAGTCACTCACTGACTGCTCTCCCGTCCCGCTCCCCGCGGTCCGCTCATCATCGCTTCGCTGTCCATCGTGCCACCGGGACTATGCGGCTCGCTGTCCTGTGACTTGTCGGCGGGAGACTCGGACGACTGAATGAAGGGCACCTCAGGAAGCGCAATATCACCGGGCTCAGGTCGCAGCGGAAGTGGACTGCCAGTGATCCGTCGCCCGCGCACGACGGGCAAGGTCAACCGGAAACACGAGCCATGGCCAGGTTCACCCCAGGCTTCGAGCCTGCCGTTGTGCAGCCTCGCATCTTCGACGCTGATCGCGAGACCCAGCCCAGTGCCGCCTGAGCGGCGAACGCGGGACGGATCCGATCGCCAGAACCGGTTGAACACCAGTTTTTCTTCCCCAGATTTCAGGCCCACACCCCAGTCACGCACAATGACGGCAAACGCCTCACCGTCTGAGCGCATTCGCAGCAGTACGGGATTGCCCTCACCATGATCGATCGCATTCGCGAGAAGATTCCGCACCACACGCTCGACTCGCCTCGGATCTACCTCCGCCACGACTGACTGGTCGGGCATGTCCACGATCAGTTCGGTCCGCGCATCCGCCGCGAGATGCTTTACGGTCGCTAGCGCGGCTTGGACACACGACCGAACGTCAATTTGCTCCGCCGCCAGTTCCGCAACGCCCGCGTCGTGACGACTGATCTCGAGAAGATCTGCGAGCAACCCCTCGAACCGATCCAGTTCGCGCACCATGAGTTCCGCTGACCGCTGAAGCATGGGGTCCAAGTCATCCCGGCTGTCGTAAATCACATCGGCGGCCATGCGCACCGTCGTGAGCGGCGTACGCAGCTCATGGCTGACGTCTGACGTGAATCGTTTCTGGAGATTCCCGAACTCCTCTAGCTGCGTGATCTGCCGCGACAAGCTTTCCGCCATCTCGTTGAACGACATCGCAAGCCGCGCCATGTCATCCTCACCACGTACCGGCATCCGTTCCTTGAGCCGGCCTTCGGCAAATCTGGCGGCCACCCGAGCAGCCGAGCGGACGGGCATCACGACTTGGCGCGCGACAAGCAGCGAGATAGCAGCAAGCAGGACCAGCAGCACCGCGCCGCCGGTGACGATGGTGCCGCGCATCAGCGCGAGACTGCGCTCTTCACTCTCGAGTGGGAAGACCAGGTAGAGCTCGAGCGCCGGGATGTCCGATGCAGTCGGACTGCCCATGATCAGCGCCGGGACTTGAGCTCCCGCAGCATTCTGAACTGTCGAGTACTGCCGGGCTACTTGGCCCTGACGAACGTAATCACGCAGAGAGGTGGGGATTTGTTCAGCTTGACCACTCGTTATCAAAGGCGATGAAGCATCGGCGTCAGCGATCAGAACGGGGCTGAACTGACCCGCGCCGCCCGATGTCTGCTCAGTCTCTTCCTGCCAGCTCAGTGCCGACCGCGCGCTATTGAGACGCCCTTGCCGGGACGTGGTATCCCCCGCCCCGGCAAGTTCACGCTCAACAGTCTGTCGCGCGGATTCAATCTGTTGCTCCGCCGCAGCAATCTTGGCTTCCAGCATCCTCTCGGTGAGCTGGTTCGTCAGAGTGAACCCGAGCACAAGAATAACTACCAGTGACAGCGCAAGCGTTGACGTAACAACTCGAAGCTGCAGGGAGCGTCGCCACCATCGTGCGAGTAGTGCACCGGTGGCGCGAATACGGCGCACCCATCTGGTCGTCCGACCATTGATCTTGCGCCGCGTTCGGGCGCGCCCGATCACGGCGGTCCGGCCTTGTATCCAACTCCTCGCACAGTGAGCACAACTTCGGGCTTCTCGGGATCGTTCTCGACCTTCGCACGCAGTCGCTGCACGTGCACATTGACCAGGCGGGTGTCTGCCGCGTGGCGGTAGCCCCACACCTGCTCCAGAAGGACCTCACGGGTGAAGACCTGCCGAGGCTTCCTGGCAAGCGCCACCAGCAAGTCGAACTCCAGCGGAGTGAGACTGATCTGCTCGCCTTCCCGCGTTACTTTGTGCGCGGGGACATCGATTTCGATGTCGCCAATGCTGAGCAGCTCGGCGGGCTCATCGTCGCGGCGGCGCAGCCGAGCGCGCACACGAGCCACGAGTTCCTTCGGCTTGAATGGCTTGATGACATAGTCGTCGGCGCCCGACTCCAGTCCAAGCACAACGTCGACAGTGTCCGTCTTCGCAGTGAGCATCACAATCGGAACGCCAGAGTCCGCTCGAAGAACTCGGCACACATCGATCCCGTTCATTCCTGGCAGCATCAGATCGAGCAGCACCAGGTCCGGGCGAATCTCACGCACCGCGCTCAAAGCCTGAGTGCCGTCTCCGATCACGTACGGCTCGAATCCCTCACCCCGCAGCACAATCGTGAGCATCTCGGCGAGGGCCGCATCGTCATCGACAACCAGAATCTTCGGCTTCATATTCATATCGTGACATTCCAATAGTGTGAAGAGGCGCTTTGACCTGGCCGGCGCGCCGCACGTTGTCCAGCATTGCCGATGCCCTCACTGTCGAGAGTACCGAAACGACCGCCAATGGGTGCTAGCCGAGAATCCACTGTGCTAGCTCCGCCCCAGGGTCAGTCGCAGAGAGTACACGCCAGGGCGACACCCAGGCCGCGGCCGCGAGCGCCGAGTACACGTCTGCGGTGCGCTGCTGAAGCCCGCCATCGCGCTCAAAGATGTCGCGCTCGCGCCCCGGCTCACTCCCTTCGCGCCCTGCCGCTCTCCGCTGGGCAAGCTCAACCGGCACGCCGAGAAACATTTGTCTGGCAGGAAGCGGAAGCCGGAACCTTCCGAATTCGAGGTTCTCGATCCACTGCACAAATGGACCATCGGAATTCTCACGCAAGCGTGCCGCTCCGTACGCCGCATTCGATGCGACATACCGGTCGAGTATGACGACGTCGTTGTCACTGCACAGCCTGCACAGATGCGACTTCGCCTCCTCCCTGTCGAGGGCGAAGAGCATCGCCATTCCATGCACCGAAGCGGCGAGGTCGCCGTGCTGGCCGCGCAGCGCCTCAGCCGCTATGTCGGCGTGAATCGACTCGCCGTATCGAGGGAACGCCAACGTCGCGACCCTCGCACCTGCCGCCTCGAGTTCAACGACAAGCTTCGCTGTCAGAGTTCTCTTTCCCGCTCCGTCGAGACCCTCCAGCGCGATGAGCTCTCCCATTAGTAGCGGTAGTGATCCGGCTTATATGGCCCTTCCACATCGACCCCGATGTATTCAGCCTGCTCCTTTGTCAGCTTTGTGAGTGTTCCCCCAAGAGCTTCGACATGGATGCGCGCGACCTTCTCATCAAGGTGCTTGGGCAGTCGATAAACCTCGTTGTCGTACTCATCGTTCTTCGTCCAGAGTTCCAGTTGCGCGATGACCTGGTTCGAGAAGCTGTTGCTCATGACGAAAGAAGGATGACCGGTCGCATTACCCAGGTTCAGCAGGCGCCCTTCTGACAGGACGATGATCGAGTGCCCGTCATCGAACATCCATTCATCCACCTGCGGCTTGATCGTGTCCCGCCGAACATTCGGCGCCTTCTCGAGCCCAGCCATATCGATCTCGTTGTCGAAGTGTCCGATGTTGCCCAGAATGGCCTGGTGCTTCATACGCTCCATGTGCTCAAAAGTGATCACGTTCATATTGCCGGTTGATGTGATCACGATGTCCGCCGCCGAAATCACCTGATCCACAGTCGAAACATGGAATCCGTCCATCATCGCCTGGAGTGCGTTGATCGGGTCAACCTCGGTCACCGTCACACGTGCACCCTGGCCGCGCAGAGCTTCCGCACATCCCTTACCGACGTCGCCGTAACCACACACGACAGCGTGCTTGCCGCCGATCAGGACATCGGTGCCACGGTTGATCCCGTCTAGCAGCGAGTGCCGGGTGCCGTACTTGTTGTCGAACTTGCTCTTGGTGACGGAATCGTTGACATTGATCGCGGGAAAGACGAGTTCACCGGCCGCCGCGAACTGGTACAAGCGATGCACGCCGGTCGTTGTCTCTTCGGTGACGCCCTGCACCGAATCGGCGATCCGGGTCCATTTCTTTCCGTCTGCCTCCAGTGAACGCTTGAGCAGGCCAAGAAATACCTGGTATTCAGCCGAATGCTGGTCCGGATCGATGGGGGGAACGGTCCCTGCGGCCTCGAACTGAGCGCCGCGAAGAACCAGCATCGTCGCATCGCCGCCATCGTCGAGAATCATGTTGGCGGGCCCAGCCTCTTCCGGCCAGGTCAGTGCCTTCTCAGTGCACCACCAGTACTCCTCGAGCGTTTCGCCTTTCCAGGCGTAGACGGGGACCCCCTGGGGATCCTCAGGAGTACCGTATCGGCCGACGACAATGGCGGCGGCCGCGTGATCCTGGGTCGAGAAGATGTTGCAAGACGCCCACCGGACGGACGCGCCAAGCGCTGTCAGTGTTTCAATCAGGACCGCGGTCTGGACAGTCATATGCAGCGAGCCCGTGATCCTTGCCCCTTTGAGGGGCTGCACTTCAGCGTATTCGCGACGCAGGGTCATCAATCCGGGCATCTCATGCTCGGCCAGGCGAATTTCTTTTCGTCCGAACTCAGCGAGGGAGAGATCCGCGACCTTGTAGTCGAGACCGTTCCGCCGTTCCACAGATGGCTGTGCCGCCATGCTCCTCATCAACTCCTTTTCGCGGGACACGGGTAAGTTCCCGCCCCGATACGTCAGGCTATACGCTTCGCAGATTTGTGGCAGGAACGGGGAGGTCCCGCTGCCGACAACTAGGACACTTGCCGGCGCGCGAGTGAATCCTCGTACGCGCGCTCGAAGAATGGCACGACAAAGTCCGTGAAGTCGTCGATTATCGTGTCCGGAGAGCGCGCCGGGATGGCGATGAAACTCAATGCGATCCGGCCGACATGATTTGCCGCTATCCGGGCGTCGCGCGGCGAGAGTTGGACCCAGCTTCCCTCGAACACCTCGGCCAGGGAGTTCACAGCTTTTTCCAGGACCGGCCACCCGTCAGTGGTGATCAGGCTGAGCAGTTCGGATTTCGCACGGCCGAGCAGCGCCCACCGAACGGCTGGATCACTCGTGGCGATGCTGATGAAACGCTCGAACGCGCTCGTTATTGTCCCGCGCGCGTCGTCCGGATGCGCCGCGACTGCGTCCTTTACCTCGTCGAGGAATTGATCGACAAGGCGCAGGATGTACTGCTGCGCAACGCCCTGCCGCGAGTCGAATTCGTTGTACAGAGTCTGACGACTGACACCCGCAGCGCGCGCGACTTCCGCCATCGTGATGTCGGACCACTCCTTCTCATCAAGGAGGGAACGGACAGCGTCGAGGACAGACGTGCGGAGCAGTTGCCGCGCAGCTTCTTGATAGGACCCACGAGTTCGTACACCGGGCATGACGTCGACAGTATGGAAACGCGACCCCCGTGTCAACGAACTTGACACGGGGGTCGTTTGCTACGTGCGAGCGGAGGCTGAGGAGAGGTCCGGGATCGCAAGCGGCGCGGTCGTGGGAATCCCTTCCTCCAGGACCTTGCGACGGATATACGGCGCATCGTTAATCAGCGCGCGGGCACTGCGGAACTCCTTCGGGCGTCCCATGGAGATGACACCAATGAGGCGCTCATTCCGAAGGCACAACACTGTGAAGTCCAGGTCCTCAAGCGAACCGTGAACAATGAGTTCGTCGTCAGGTGATGGCCAGCCAGCGATCTGCAGGTTCTTGCCGTATTGCTTAGTCCAGCACCACGGCACATCAGCGAACGGCGTTGGCATGCCGAGGATCGCGCGGGCCGCATGGGCCCCCTGTTCCTGGGCATTGTTCCAGTGCTCGACACGCTGAACACCGCCAAGCAGCAGGTTCGGGAAGATTGCTACGTCACCGGCAGCGTAGACGTGGGGATCTGAAGTCCGGCAGTACTTGTCAACGATTATCCCGCCGCGCCCAGACGTGTCGATCGAGATACCCGCACGATCGGCAAGATCCGTGTTCGGTGCCATGCCCACTGAAATCAGCGCGGATGAACCAGACCAGACCTGGCCCCGAGGGGAGATCGCTGTCACGCCGTCAGGCCTGACATCTAGCTGGTCGAGTTCAACGTTGGTCCACAGATCAACACCGTTGTCCCGGTGCATCTTCGAATAGATTTCAGCGACCGGTTCCGGAAGGACGCGGCCCAGTGGGCGATCGCCGGCTTCGAGCAGGATTACCTCGCTGCCGAGGCCGCGCGCAGTTGCGGCGACCTCACAACCGATAAGACCGGCGCCGATGATGAGCAGTGCGCCAGGCTCCTCGATCGCCTTACGCAGCGGTTCGACATCAGCGACGCTGCGAAGATAGTGAACGTTCGACTGCTCCTCGGGCGCGAAGCCTGGCACAGCGCGCGGTCGGCCTCCCGTCGCGATCAATAGCGCGTCGTACCGCTGCTGTTCACCATTTTCGAGGAGGACCACACGCTCAGCGGTGTCGATATCGGTGACCGTGGCGCCTCGAACGATCTCCACGTTCTGCTCTTCCCAGAAATCCGGGGGGCGAAGACGCGACCGCTCGAAGGCGATCGTCCCTTGCAGGAGCTCTTTCGACAGCTGTGGACGGCGGTAGGGGTACTCAGCGTCGTTGCTGATCATCATTACCCGGCCGCCGAAGCCCTCCTTCCGGAGAGACTCGGCAGCTGTGGCCGCCGCGACGCCACTGCCGATAATGACGACGGTGCCGTCTGGGGCGATCTGATCAGTCACGAGCGCGAAACCTCGACCATCTCGAAATCAGCCTTTGCCGCTCCGCAGTCGGGGCAGCTCCAGTCGTCGGGAATATCGTCCCAGAGAGTCCCCGGGGCGATGCCTTCATCTGGCCAGCCTTCAGCTTCGTCATATTCGAAGCCGCACTGCAGACAGCGATAGACTTTGTATTCGACGCTCATGATTTTCTCGCAATCTTCGACGACATTGTCTGTGTCAATCAGGCGTTGTTGAGGGGAATGAAGTCAACCTTCTCCCGGACGCCGCAGTCGGGGCAAGGCCAGTCGTCAGGCACGTCACCCCAGGGGGTGCCTGGCGGGAAACCCTCACGCGAATCACCCTTGGCCTCGTCGTACTCGTAGTCACATACCTCGCACTTATACGTGCTCATCGCCATAACCTCCTACACCTTTGTAGCTGGCGCTGATTCCGCAAACTTCGCGAGAACCTTTTCTCGCTTGCTCGGGTCGATGTTAGCTTGCGTAATATCCCCGTTGTAGTGGGCAAGGACTCGCTTGTCCATAATCTTGCGCCACAGCGGGGGAACCAGCGCGACGACGATCATGGTGGCGTAACCAGCCGGCAACTGCGGGGCGCCCTCCATGCTGCGCAGCGTCTGGTAGCGGCGCGTTGGGTTCGCATGGTGGTCACTGTGCCGCTGCAAGTGATAGAGGAGCACGTTTGTGCAGATGCGGTCACTGTTCCAGCTGTGCTCGGGCGTGCAGCGCTCGTACCGGCCGCTTGGCAGCGTCTTCCGGCGGAGACCATAGTGCTCAAGATAGTTCACGGCCTCGAGCAAGGTGAAACCGAAGACGGCCTGGACAACCAGGTAAGGGAGCACGTTCCAGATGCTGTAGCCGTCAAGCAATCCCGCAAAGCTGAGCGCCTGGAGGCCGATCAAAATCGAACCGAACAGCGCGACCGACATCAGCCAGGCGTTAAGGACGTCGTTCTTGAGCGTCCAATGTGAGGTACCGAGGCGGCCGAAGCGGGCCTTCTCGATCTCCCATGCTGACGTCAGACTGCCCCGGACCGTCCGTGGCCAGAAACGATAGAAGGACTCACCAAAGCGCGATGACGCTGGGTCTTCGGGAGTTGCAACTCGGACGTGGTGCCCGCGGTTGTGCTCGATGAAGAAATGCCCATAGAAGGTCTGCGCAAGAACGATCCTGGACAGCCAGCGCTCGTTCTCTTCCTTCTTGTGGCCAAGTTCGTGTGCCGTGTTGATGCCGATACCAGCCGTAACACCCACGGTTGTCGCTAGACCCAGGCTTTCAACGACGCTCAGCGTGCCTGAGGCCCAGAGGTAAACCGCGGCCAGAAGCCCCGCGTACTGGAGAGGAATATAGAGGTAGGTGCACCACCGGTAGAATTTGTCGTTCTCGAGTTCCTCGATGAACTCATCCGGCGGATTCTGTCCGTCGTCGCCGAGGAGAACGTCGATCAGCGGGATCAAGACGAAGACGATGACTATTCCGGCCCACCAGAATCCGCCCCACCCGGTCGCGGAAACAAGTCCCCACGCGATGAACGTAGCGGCTGAGGGGATAAGAGAAAGCAGCCAGAGGTAGCGCTTCCGGTCTCGCCAGCGCTCGAGCGCAGCAGAATCGCGCTCCCCGGACTCGGCAACAATGCCTTCGGTCGGTGCAGACATTTACATCATGCCTAACTATGTCTACGTGCTAGACCCCGATGTCGTAGCAACTCGTTCACTTGACTATAGCGGCATAAACGTTCGCTAGCTAGACACGAAGGGCCTATTTGTCTAAACTGAATCGGTACAGCTGCTAGCTGCAGCTAGCAGTTCCGCGGGGAAACTGCAGCAAAACCCAGTGAAATCGAGCACTAGACCATTGCAGCGCTTGCTACCCAACTGCAGGCACGAGAGCCCTGAACACCTGGGTTCGGGCCGTGTGGGCGTGCAGAATGACTTCCGGATCTTGCGCTGGAACCCAGAGCGCGCCCCCCTGCGGCACATCGATCTCCTCAGATCCACAGCGGGCTGTGACGCCGCCCCGGGTGCACACCAGGATCTGCGGGCCCGGATCTATCAGCCCGAGTGACACGCTGTGATGTAGTCCAGTTGCATCGAGTTCAATCCGTGACAGGCGGAATTCAGGCGCCGGTGTGTCATAGATGTACTCAGCGGTACCTCCTGGGCTCGCGTTGTGCACTGACACAGGAAGCGCATCTGACGGTGAGAAGTCGAGCACGCGGAGAAGTTCGGCTACATCAACATGCTTCGGTGTCATTCCGCCGCGCAGAACATTGTCGGAGGTGGCCATCACTTCCACACCCATGCCATGCAGATAGGCGTGCAAGCTTCCAGCTGTAACGTACAGCCCTTCGCCTGGAGCTAACTCGGCATAGTTGAGCAGAGACGCGGTCAGCACGCCTGCATCGCCCGGGTAGTGTTCTGCCAGCTCAAGTAGCATCTGTGCTTCTCGCCTGAAAGGGCCGTTCTTCGCCCCCTTGAGGTGACGCACACAACCGTCGGTCAGGTCGTCCAGCAACGTTCGCAGGGGCTGTTGAGGCAGGGTGATCCAGGTCGTGAAGAGCGCCCGCAGTCCCGCCGAGTCTGGCTGTTCAGCGAGCATGTCGCAGTACGGCTTCATTGCAGGCCCCGCCAGCTCGGTCAGCAGTTTGGCAGTTCGCACGGGATCGCGGAATCCCGCCAGCGCTTTGAAAGGCGTCAGGGCAACGACCAGTTCCGGTTTGTGATTGTCATCTTTGTAATTGCGATGCGCGGCGCCAAGGGCGATGCCGGCACGGTTCTCGCGGGCGAAGCCCTCCTTCGCCTGCTGGAGGCTCGGATGCGCCTGCAAAGACAACGGCTCTTCCGCCGCAAGGACTTTCAGGAGGAAGGGAAGTTTTTCTCCGTGCTCAGAGGCCACCCGCTTTCCGAGCGTGGCCCCGGGATCCGCACCGATCGCTTCGATGAGGCTGACGCGGTCGCCGTCGCTGACCACCCAGGCCGGGTCAGCCGGGTGTGCCCCCATCCAGAGTTCCGCCTCAGGGTGGGGAGCAGGCGTCGGCACCCCCCGCAACTCGGCAAGTGATGTCCTCGATCCCCATGCGTAATTCCGGATAGGGCATTCGAGCAATCGCACTAGTGAGACCCCACCATCTGCACATACACTGCGGCCATTTCGAGCCGCGACGCAAGAACCATCAGTTCACACAGTTCCTTCATCTTCCCTCTATCGGACTGCTCTTCCGCGCCGGATGATCGACTTCCTTCCCGAGGAAGACCGTGTTGTAGCTCCACACCCGGCAGCTTCCCGTCCGCTGCATGTTCGGGCACGACTAGCACCGCGTTACCGCGAAGCAGGGCACTTCGGCGCTCAGCCTCTGCACGACCGCGATTAGTCGCAAGGAGGAGGACACGAAGCGGAGCGACGGGCGGTGGCCCATCGAGCTGCGGATCGTGAAAGATCGGATCGAACCCCGGCGGAACACTAACTGACGCTAACACCGGCAGACCGCTGAGCACATCCGCGAGATCTGCATCAGGTGCGAGCTGACCCCCAATCCGCACGAATATCTGCGACGCGTGGGAGGCGATCGCGCGACTGGCAGCCGAATCCGCCGCAATCACGACACGGTGATTCGTTACCTTCTCGACTAGAGACTTCGCTGGGTTCTCGTAAGTCTCACGCTGAGGATGATTCAGAAGCGCCTCATGGTCGAGGGCATCTGCGCACGCCATCAGGTCGATCTGCACCCCGTCGTGCAGGGATCCTTCCAGGGCTGCGAGAACTGTCGCGATAGCTGCGATGTAACCAGCCATCGCAAACGGATCTGGCACGACCACGCGCGGGGGGAGCGTGATCGCCCTGCCCGAGCCGGCCGCCTGCAGGGGCCCGCCTTCGGGTGCCACCACCACAACCTCGCATCCGTGGCGTACGGCCCGGTCGACCGATTCGACGAGAACCGGATCCCCGGCGTCGTCACCTGCAAGAATGACTACGTCGAGCGGCCCAACCCAGGATGGCGCATGATCGGCCGCTACCACGGGCACAGCGAATTGCCGCGCAAACGCCGCGCTTACGGTTTCGACCGCGCTGAGCGCCGATCCGCGCCTTGCTACGAGGACGAGACTCCGGGGCCGGGAGGTAGACAGCGCCGCCAGCGCGCCCTCCTCGGCTGCGACCGCCGCGGCCCGAACCTGGGCGCCCGACAGGGCAGCACTGCGGAGCAGTCCCTCCCGGTCAGCTGCCAACAGCCCGTCCGCATCATCTAGCCCAACGCCTGGCAGTAGTGTGTCCATCGAAGCCACCCCTCTCCAGTGCGTTCGGCCTAGTTGGACAAAGCGTCAACTAGGGGCTCGAGCTGCTTCACTTCTTATTATCGTCTCTTCCCTTGGTGTATTACCGGCGTACGATCGCTAAAACCTCATTTGTGATCTCTCGGACGCGCTCGCTGTTTTGCGCCTCGACATTGAGCCTCAACAATGGCTCCGTGTTCGAGGCGCGGAGGTTGAACCACTCGCCGCTCTCGAGGTCGATGGTGAGTCCATCAAGCCAGTCGACCTGCGTCGCCCGGTGCTTGAATTCACTGGCGACAGCTTCCATCCGCTCTCGCGCATCTGGCACAGTCGAGTTGATCTCCCCCGAGGCTACGTACCGTTCATACTCTGCCATGAGTCCGGACAGGGGACGCTCCTGTTCGCCTAGCGCTGACAACACGTGCAGCGCCGCGAGCATGCCTGAATCTGCGCCCCAGAAGTCCCGGAAATAGTAGTGCGCAGAGTGCTCACCGCCGAAGATCGCTTGGGTCTCTGCCATCGTCTGCTTTATAAAAGAGTGACCGACCCGGGTTCGCACCGCTCGCCCGCCGCGTTCTGTGACGAGTTCTGGGACGGCACGCGACGTGATCAAGTTGTGAATGATTGTGCCGCCCGGCTCCTTCAGGAGTTCACGACCCGCGACAAGCGCGGTCACTGCCGATGGCGAGACGGCTTCGCCCCGTTCATCGACGACGAAACACCGATCAGCGTCGCCATCGAACGCCAGCCCGATGTCCGCACCGGTCTCCCTGACGAACTTCTGCAGATCGACCAGATTGGCGGGGTCAAGCGGGTTGGCTTCATGGTTGGGGAAAGAGCCGTCGAGTTCAAAGTAGAGCGGCTTCAAATCAACGTTGAGCGATCTGAAGACCGCCGGGACCGTATAGCCGCCCATCCCATTGCCAGCATCGACAGCGACGGTGAGCGGCCGAAGCCGCTCCAAGTCAACGAGACTGCAAACGAATGCCGCATAGTCGTCGAGCACTTCCCGCTTGGTGAGGCGCCCAGGGGCACCGTCGTAGTGCGGGACACCTTCGACTACCTCGCCGGAAATCTGCGCGAGACCGGTGTCCTGTCCTACGGGCTTTGCCCCTGCACGACATAGTTTGATCCCGTTGTACTGGGCAGGGTTGTGGCTCGCGGTGAACATCGCACCCGGGCATTCGAGACGACCGGAGGCAAAGTAGAGCGCATCCGTAGAAGCGAGGCCGATGTGCACCACGTCGAGTCCCTGCGCCATCACACCCTCGGAGAACGCTTCCACCAGCCCCGGGGAGGACTCGCGCATGTCATGCCCGACGACGACGCGCTGAGCGCCTTCGTCACGAACCAGCCGGGAAAAGGCGCCGCCGACGTCGCGGACGAAGGCTGCGTCGATCTGTTCTCCGACTACACCACGAACGTCGTATGCCTTGATCACCGAGTTCACGGCGTCGGCCGAACGACTCATCTAGAACACTCCTGTCAGCACTGAACAGCCCGGGTTTTGAGTCAGCCTAGCTGCAGTTAACTACAGGCGTGCGATAAGGAGCCGTCAGAAAACGGGGGATTCGACACCCGGCGCTGGAAGCGACCGCAGATGCGACCGACGCGACTGCGTTTCACGATACAGCGGCTCGTCGCCCCGTGGGTCCAGGTCCATGTCGCCCGGGACTGCACGGTCCCCCGCCTCCGGAATGGACTCCGCCGGTATCGCGTCGACAGGTGACCAATGCCGGATCAGCTCCCAGTTGCGCGGCGCGGTGATCCGCAGCGCATGAGCTTCACATAAATCCCACGAGTGCGGACCATCGCTGTCCGTAAGTGGCTCAACAACGGCGACAGACTCTGCGTATACATAAGTCAGCGTTGCCACTGCGGGGCCTTTGCACCCTGGTTTACAACAGCGCCGCACGATACTCACAAGACTGGAGGCTAACGCGCCGGAGCCAACAATCGCGCGATTGACGCGGCGAGTCTCAACCTCGTGTCGAGGTGTCGCCCCTTTGCGCCCCGTGGCCGGGCGGTAAAGTGCCGCCATGAACCGAAAGCGCGCCGTCCCTCCGCGAAGCTCTGCACGAACCCCGCACGGCGACGCGTCCCCGGTCGCGGCGGCACGCAGACGGTCTACCCGAGCGATTGAAAGACGTGGCCGCGGATTACGCGGCAGGCTCGTTCAGCAATCCGTACCCACGTGGAAGTCACGCGCACAGAAGTTTGATGCTGTTGCACTCGCAGCGTTCGAGCCGATCGAAGTCCGATGGCACAAACGCCTCGGGGAGCTCGATATCGCCGTCGATGAGGTGCCGATGATCCGTGCGCTCAATCCTGAATCTGTGACGTGGCCGCCTGAGATCGTTGCTGATGGTCCGGTGCCCCTGTCTCGCCTTGTTCCTGCAGGGATCGACAAGCGAGGACAGGCAACGCGTGCCCGCATTGTGCTATTTCGCCGCGCACTCGAACTAAGGGCGGAAACTGCGGAAGAACTCACGCAGCTTGTTCACGACATCCTCGTCGAACAGGTGGCGACTTACCTCGGACTATCTCCTGACGAGGTGGATTCGTAAATCCGGCATTACGGGCAGAACGATCGCGTCGATTTGCCGACCCTTTCACAAAGAAGGGCGCAGGGGTTGTAATTAGCTTACCTACATAAATATTTCGGGAATTCGCCTATCGAGTCACGTTGAGATACGCGGCGATGCACTGCACCCAAGGACTCAATTGCGAAATAGGAACCGGAAAGCGTTACAGCACGATCGCAATGAATTCCGGGAAATTGCGATTCTCTCAGCAATCTCACAGATACCGTGCGGGTGCATCAAGCAATCGAGCCGGACGTTCAGACGATCCCGCGCTTGAGGCGGCGACGCTCACGCTCAGACAGTCCGCCCCAGATGCCGAACCGCTCGTCGTTCGCCAATGCGTACTCCAGGCACTCATCACGTACTTCGCAGCCGAGGCAGATCCGCTTCGCTTCCCTGGTAGAGCCACCTTTTTCTGGGAAGAATGCCTCAGGGTCTGTCTGCGCGCAGAGGGCACGGTCCTGCCACTCCTCATGAACGACCTCAAAGAGATCGTCGAACTCCGCCTCGACCAAACTCAGGCGCGGCCGGCCCTCTTCACCACGCCCACGCGTTGCATCAACGGCAATCCCGGCAGCCACCCCGGCTTCCGGCATTCCGTCACTGGATGAATTAGTCAACATTGATGTGGATGGTTCGCTGAATCCCTGAAAGTGCGGCATAGTCTGTATCCCCAACCTGTTGTCGCGCACTGATGGCAATGAAGTTCACGGTGCCGGACGTCTTAACGCGTGGCGCCGCACAGATGGACAGCCCCATCCAAGTTCCGCACGGCCCCTGTGCGGTGTTCGCCCCATGTCATGGAGTGAATGACACATGTGTGATTAGACACTTTTTCGGCGGACTCCGCAAGTAAACGGAAAAGATTCCCTACCACTTCTCACCCCTATCATGAATGACGACACGGACAGCAAATGAAGGTATGCCGAATTCATACCGTTCCGCAGCCGCCGGTACACCGCCGCCCGAGCGGGCGGCGCCCCCGAAAACCACGTAGGCTGTCACTCCGTGAAGCTGACAGTCCTCGCCGGTGGAGTTGGCGGTGCACGATTCCTCGTCGGCGCCCGAGAGGTGCTGCGACCCGGTTTCGACCCCAGGAATGATACGAGCGTACCAGAAATAGGCGATCACAAGATCACTGCGATCGTGAACGTCGGCGATGACGCGTGGATGCATGACCTGCGCCTCTGCCCCGACCTAGACAGCTGCATGTACACCCTCGGTGGTGGTATCGATGCGGAACGCGGGTGGGGCCGCGCGAACGAAACGTGGAATCTCAAAGCTGAACTCGCAGCCTATGGAGCGAAGCCGGACTGGTTCGGCCTCGGCGACCGCGATGCAGCCACGCACCTCATTCGCAGCCAGATGCTCCGCGCCGGCTACCGGCTGTCTGCCATCACCGAGGCATTGTGCAAACGGTGGAACCCCGGCGTGCATCTGATGCCCGTCAGCGACGACCGCTGCGAGACTTACGCGGTCATCACCGACCCTGAAGACGCCAGCCAGCGGGCGATACATTTCCAGGAATGGTGGGTGCGTCACCGCGCACAGGTCGAAACACACAGCTTCGTCTATATCGGCGCCGAGGACGCCTCCCCAGCTCCCGGTGTCCTCGATGCCATTTCGGAAGCAGATGTGATCTTGATCGCACCCTCCAACCCGGTAGTGAGCATCGCCCCGATTCTTGCCATCCCTGGTGTGCGCGGAGCGCTCCGAACTGCTTCTGCTCCAGTCATCGGCGTCTCCCCCATCATCGGCGGGGCACCTCTGCGCGGCATGGCAGATACCTGCCTGCGAGTGATCGGTAGTCAACCTACCGCGCAAGCAGTCGCGGAGTACTACGGCGCACGCAGGGAAACAGGGATCCTCGACGGGTGGCTAGTGCATCCCGGTGATTCGGCAGAAGTACCAGGAGTCACATCCCGCACTACTCCTATCCTCATGAGCAGCACTGCTGCGACAGCAGCAATCGTGAGCGAGGCACTGGAAGTGGCAGGGGTGCGCCCGTGACACATTTCGACCATGCGTCGGCTGACGACTTGCGGATCATCCCCGTACGGGGCATTCCCGAGATAACGTCCGGCACCGACCTCGGGCGAGCCCTCGCAGACGCGGCGCCGTGGCTCGAAGATGGCGACATAATCGTCGTCACGAGCAAAGCGGTGTCCAAGGCCGAGGGGCGTATCGTCCAGGCTCCATCCGACCCGGATGATCGAGATGTGCTGCGCCGCAGTCTCGTCGAGCGGGAAGCTGTGCGTGTTCTCGCCCGTTTCGGGAGAACTCTCATTACCGAGAATCGGCTCGGAATCGTCCAGGCTGCATCCGGTGTGGACGGTTCGAATGTCGCGACCAACGAACTAGCACTTCTGCCCGAGGATCCAGATGCAAGCGCCGCAGAGATTCGCGCGCGCATCAAACAGATACTCGGTGCCGACGTTGCTGTCATCGTCACAGATACGATGGGCCGAGCGTGGCGCCTCGGCCAAACCGACGCCGCGATCGGGGCGTGCGGTCTGCGAGTCCTCCACGCCTATGCTGGAGCACACGACGACTACGGTAACGATCTTCTCGTTACCAGCGTCGCGGTTGCGGATGAACTCGCAGCCGCCGCTGATCTCGTCAAAGGAAAGCTCACCGCGACTCCGGCAGCTGTTATTCGCGGATTCTCAACGGTCGACGACGGTTCATCTGCCCGCGATCTGATCCGTGGCGGCGAGGAAGATCTCTTCTGGCTCGGAACCAGTGAAGCGCTCGAACAGGGCCGGCAGGAAGCATTGCTGGTGCGCCGCTCCGTGCGTGAGTTCACCGACGAACCGGTCGACGCCAACGTCCTCCGCGAAGCCTTTGGCGATGCGCTCACCGCGCCAGCCCCTCATCACACGCGCCCAGTTCGCTTCATCTGGCTGCGGACACCAGAGACGCGCATCCGGCTTCTCGATGCGATGCGCGTAGCGTGGCGTCAGGATCTCACGAATGACGGTCTCTCGGAGAAGGCGATCGAGCGGCGGTTAGCGCGCGGGGAAATCCTTTATCGCGCACCAGAAGTCGTCATCCCCTTCCTCGTCCCCGAAGGTGCCCACGACTATTCTGACGCTGCGCGCCGAAACGCCGAGACGACGATGTTCACCGTCGCTGTCGGTGCCGCGGTCCAGGGTCTGCTGGTTGCTCTCGCGGTTCGGGGAATCGGGAGTTGCTGGGTAGGATCGACCATATTCGCGCCTACCGTCGTCCGGTCAGAACTCGGCCTCAACAGCGACTGGATGCCGCTCGGCGCGATCGCACTCGGACACCCCAGTTCGCCGCTGTCTGTTCGGCCACCGCGCGAAACTGATGAGCTCGTTTGGGAACTGTAATGTCCTCTCTCCATGCCTCAGCCAGCTCCGCTCTGCGTGACTTCCGCGCCCCGACCACGGAACAGGACTCGGTGCGGCACACAATGCTTGCGTTCCTGGACTCAGCGCCGGACGGCTGCCTCCGCAAACACGCGCCCGGACACATCACTGCATCGAGCCTTGTGATGACGGAGGATCGGACGCGCGTACTGCTGACACTGCATCCTAAGGTCGGCCGGTGGATTCAGCTCGGCGGACATTGCGAGGAGACCGACGCGACCATACATGCGGCTGCGCTGCGCGAGGCGGAGGAAGAATCGGGGATAGTCGGGCTCCGTCTTGATCCGCGCGTGCTTGGACTACACACACATCCAATAACGTGTTCGCTCGGCGTACCCACCCGTCACCTTGATGTTCGTTTTCTGGTGTGGGCGCCTGCCACTGCGGAAATCGCACGCAGCGAAGAGTCCGTGGACCTAGCTTGGTGGCCGGTCGCAGACCTCCCACCGAATGCCGAGCACGACACGATCAGCCAGCTCATCACCTTCGCAGAAAGCCACGAGAGCCTCATTTAGCGGCTGCTACACGTCGGTGGAGAACCGCAGCCCGCCGTCGGGAATGATCACCCCGGGCCAGACGCGCGCGCCACCCACCAGTTCGCAGCGAGCACCAATCTGGGCTCCGTCACCGATGACGGCGTCCCGGACAAGTGCGCGCGGGCCGACGTGGACACCGAATCCGATGATCGACCGTTCGACGACCGCACCCGCGTCAACTTTGGCTCCGTCGAACACCACCGCACCGTCTACGCGGGCACCAGCGCCTATCTCCGCACCGCGGCCGACCACTGTTCCGCCCATCAGCAGGGCACCCGGCGCAACACCTGCGCCCTCGTGAACCAGGAATTCCCCGCTTTGCCCGTTGAGCGCAGGCGAGGGCGCGATTCCCCGAACCAGGTCAGCCGAGCCGCGGACGAAGTCCTCTGGGGTACCCATGTCACGCCAGTACGCCGCGTCGACATGGCCGTAGACCTTCGCCCCATCGGTCAGCAATTTCGGAAAGACTTCTCGCTCCACGGAGACGGGCCGGTCAGCCGGGATCTGTTCGACCATCTCGCGGCTGAACACGTAGCAGCCCGCATTGATCTGGTCTGTAGGTGGGTCCTGCGTCTTCTCGAGGAACGCGGTGACACGCCCCTCCTCATCGGTGGGGACACAACCGAAGGCACGCGGATCACCTACCCGCACGAGATGCATCGTGACATCGGCATTTTTCTCGCGGTGTGTCCGCAACACCGCGAGGGGATCAGTGCCACCGAGCACATCGCCGTTGAACACGAGGACCGTATCGCCCCGGAGCTTCGGCAACACATTCCGAATGCCTCCACCGGTACCGAGTGGTTCATCCTCCATCACGTAATCGATCTCAAGACCGAGTCCGGACCCATCGCCGAAATATTCCTCGAACACCTCAGCTTTGAAGGATGTCCCAAGCACGACGTGTTTGATTCCGGCGGCCTTGATACGAGACAGCAGATGCTGAAGAAACGGAAGGCCTGCAGTCGGGAGCATCGGCTTAGGCGCCGAAAGTGTGAGGGGACGCAGCCGCGTGCCTTTGCCGCCAACGAGGATCACAGCATCGGTACCGTCCGCCAGGGACAGGTCCGTTTCCCGATTCTCGCTCGCAGCGGTCGAAGCAGCACCAAACCGAAAAATCTGGCCGACCACTCTCAGCTCACTTCCTTCCGACTGTCTCGTTCGCTTCGCAGCGCGGCAGCGACCACAACCTTTGACCGCGCCCTCAGCCCGCCACGCAGTGCCGCCCGCAGCGGCGCCTGCCACCAGTGGGGATGCCGATCAGCCTGGAATCGGTACGCGCTTTCATGATGGGCTGGCAGCATTATCTCGGGATGCCGGCCAGCCGCGTGCCCTTTTGCGTGGGTTATCTCAGCACCGGGCACGTAGACGTTCAGCCAGCCCTCCTTGCCCAACCGGTCACCTAGGTCCACATCCTCCATGTACATGAAGTAGCGGGAATCGAATCCCCCCACCGAGTCGAAAGCGGCCCGACGCAGGAGCAGACACGATCCAGACAGCCAGCCCACCGCACGTTCGGTGATCCGCTCATTCTCCTGCCGGTACTTGCGCGTCCACGGATTGCCGGGCCACACCGATCCGAGAACAGCATGCGCACCGCCGGCGAACAGGGTGGGCACCTGGCGAGCAGAGGGGTACACCGACCCGTCCGTGTTGCGGATCAGAGGTCCGAGCGAACCAGCACGCGGCCATCGCCCAGCTGCCGCAAGTAGCACGTCGATCGCGCCCATACTCCATCTGATATCCGGATTGGCGACAACGATGAACTCCACGGCAGGATCGACCTCCGCCACCGCCCGGTTGACTGCAGCTCCATAACCAATGTTCGCCCCAGTTCGCAGCAGCCGCACCGTCGTCGGGTACTTCTCGGCAGCGGCTTCCGGCGCGCCATCAGTGGAGCCATTGTCGGCCAGAATGACCTCGGGCCGTTCCCGCGTCGCTACTGCGAGCGTCGAGAGAAAGGCGTCGAGGTGCGGACCGGGCGAGTAGGTCACGGTCACTACGGCGAGTCGGGAAGTCACGCGGTCACTGTAGCGGGCGTCGGCCATAATCGCCGTAATCCAGGCAACTCTGTCGTCACTGAGCACTGTGAACAGCGAGTGCGGCGTGCAGCGCGTCACGCCACGGCCGCAACGGTTCGAGCCCTGCCTCCCGCCAAGCCCGGTCCGAGAGGACCGAATACCGTGGGCGCGGCGCGGGCCGCGGGAACTCGTCGGTGGTGCATGGGCGAATCCGGTCCGGATCCGCTCCGATCTCCTCGAACACAGCTCTGGCGAGCTGATACCAGGTGGCTAGGCCGGAGTTCGCCGCATGCAGCGTCGTCACTGTTCTGCTCTGAGCCGTCGCGGCGAGCCGGAGCAAACCTTCCGCAAGGTCAGCAGCGTAGGTCGGTGATCCAACCTGATCGTCGACGACATTGAGGAATTCTCGTTCCGACTCAAGCCGTTGCATCGTCGCGACAAAGTCACTTCCTATGCCCGTGAAAACCCAGGAAGTACGAACGATCTGGGATGTCGGCGCCAGCGCATGCACTGCAACTTCGCCAGCCAGCTTGGTGCGGCCGTACACAGTTCTGGGGTTCTTCGGCGCATCGATCTCGTACGGCTCCATAGCGTCGCCGCCAAAGACGTAATCGGTCGACACGTGGATGAGGTGCGCACCCGTCGCGTGGCACGCCGCCGCGATATTCCCCGCTCCGCGCTCATTGATGTCGGCTGCGCGCCGGTGTTCCAGCTCGGCTTTGTCGACGGCCGTGTACGCGGCGCAGTTGATCACTACGTCCGGCCGCACATCGCCGAGCACGCTGTGCACCGACGCTTCAGCGGTGATATCGAGTTCGTTCGACGACATCCCGACGACGTCCAGGCCGGTCGTTGCGCCGCGTTGCACGATTTGCCGACCGACCTGGCCGCGGGCTCCTGTCACAAGGATTCGCACGCGAGTGGCTCCCTCCACAGATCTTTGTCAGTGTTACACGTCACGCACCGCCACGGAGCGCCGCCACCCAAACAAGGGGTGTCCTCGATAGTGTGTGAACCCAAGTTCCACATCGTTTAACCAGCGCCACCACCGCTCTGACTTGCCCTGCACTAGCTGAAAGGACTCTCGCTGTGCCGGAACGGGATCCGTCACCAAACCGGGGAAACCCTCCTCGCGATGGCGGTTACGGACGCGCCAGGCCGGCCACTCGTCAGGGCCCGCCGCCGAAGCCCCCGTTTGTGCGCCATCTTCAGATCGCGGTGGCGCTGCTGTCGGTATCGGTTCTTCTCATTACGGGCTTCGCATGGAAGCAGTTCGACTCATTCTCCTCCCGTCTCGCGACAGCCGCCGGCCTCAACTTGGGGAATGGCGAGGACGGGGCGATTGACATTCTGCTGGTGGGTATTGATAGCCGTACTGATGCGCACGGCGATGAGCTGTCAGACGAGGAACTCGAGCAGCTCCGGGCTGGAGACGTGGACGGGACAAACACCGACACAATCATCCTGATCCGAATCCCGGAAGACGGCGGTTCAGCAGCGGCCTTCTCAATCCCCCGCGACTCGTATGTCGAAATCCCCGAGGACGTGCCCGGCAAGGACTGGCCATCTAACCGAAAAGTCAAGATCAATAGCGTGTTCGGATCAACCCGCCACCAGGAACTTGTGCGCCTGGTTGAGCGGGAAGGCATGAGCCACGAAGAAGCGGAGCCTCGTGCGACCGCGGCGGGCCGCGAGGCTCTGGTCAGCACCGTCTCAGGTCTTACTGACATCACAGTCGACCATTACGCCGAGATCGGGCTGCTGGGCTTCATCCTCCTCACTGATGCTGTGGGTGGTGTCGAGGTGTGCCTCAACAATGCTGTCAACGAGCCGAAGTCCGGCGCAAACTTCCCGGCAGGGCGGCAGACCCTTGATGGGGCGGACGCGCTGAGTTTCGTCCGCCAGCGTGAGGGTCTTCCGGGTATGGATATTGGCCGTATTCACCGCCAGCAGGTGTTCATGGCGTCACTCGCACAGCGTGTGCTCAGCACGCAGGTACTCACGAACCCCACCGCACTCAACCGCCTATCTCAGGCAATCCAGCGATCCGTCGTTCTCGATTCCGAGTGGGACATCCTTGGCTTTGCGAAACAGTTCCAGGGTCTCGCGGTCGGCGATGTTCAATTCGAGACCATCCCGGTCGTGAGCATGAATTCCTGGAGCACAGATGGCATGCAGAGTGTGGTCGAAATCGATCCTGACCAGGTCCGCGAACGCATCGCTGAAGTGCTCGCAACCGACCCCGAACCAGAGGAAGAAGAGGTCCCCGACTTCGGATTCGACGCGTCTGAAGTCACCGTCAGTGTCGCGAACGCGAGCTTCATCGAAGGTCTCGCAACGCGTGTGTCCGACGAGCTCAATAGAGTCGGGTTCAGCCAGGGTGAAGTGGGCAATTGGCTCGGGCGCCCGACCCCGCAGAGCAAAGTGATTACGGCGGACGCGTCGAGCAAGTCCGCGCAGGCGATCGCCGAGCACCTCGGAGGTCTCGCTATCGAGCAGGATCCGAGCCTCGAAAAGAACCAGATCCAAGTGGTTCTGACCACACGCTACGACGGCCCCGGCGCCGAAGCTCCCCCGGATTCGGTGGAGGCAGCCGAGCAGTTCGTCGCAGGGGAAGAGGACGCTCCACCCCCGCCAATGACTGCCGACAACCCCGGACCTCCGTGCATCGACTAGGTGTAGGAATGAGGAATGACTCTCACCGACGATTTACTCGGCCCGATCCTCACCGCAGATCCAGCTGCTCCCCGAATCACCTTCTATGACGATGCGACCGGTGAACGCATCGAGTTGTCGGGCGTGACTCTCGCGAACTGGGCCGCGAAAACCGCGAACTTTCTTCGCGACGAGTTCATGCTTTCTACGGACGACAAAGTCGCAGTCCTTCTTCCGGCACACTGGCAAACAGCAGCAGTACTCCTGGGTTCCTGGTGGGCTGGCTGTGAAGTTGTGCTTGCCGCGGAAGAGGATGCCGATCTCACTTTCGCAACGAGCGACACGGTCGCCGCCGCCGGCACTGACGGGGAACTTGTCGTCCTTTCCCTAGACCCTTTCGGTCGCCCTGTTCCGGACCTGCCTCCAGGGGCCACCGACTACGCCTCATCAGTCCGCGTGCATGGCGACCAGTACCGGTCCTACGAAACCCCCAGTGGCCCCGTACTCGCTGGCCTCACCGCTCAGGAGGTCCTATCGCGCGCCCAGGCAGGTGCGGCGGGCCGGGGCTGGGTAGCGACGGACCGCATCCTGTCGACGCTCGACTGGACCGACGCAGAAGACATGATCACCGGCTTCATCTCGATCCTGGCGGTGTCCGCTTCACTCGTCCAGGTGGCAAACCTGGATCCGCGCGCCCTCGAGCGCAGGATCGCGACCGAGAAGGTGACCCACACGCTGGATAAGCAAGCCTAGCGTCTATCCCACATAACCACCGTCTTCGAGGCCCGCCTCGATCTCGAAACGGTTTCTCCCTCGCGGGTTGCGCAGCTCCTCGATCCAGTACCGGACGGGAAAAGTAAATCCATACCGCGCCCACTGATCCGCGTGCACCGATTCATGGCGGATCAGGCGCTCTGAGGGGGCTTTACCTGTGAGGAACACTCCACCAACCGTCGTACCTGCCCGGGCGAAACCCCCGCGCATGCCAGAGGCGATGAACAGTCGGCTGCGGCCCTCAAACCGCGGCTTCGAGCCGAGCATCCGCGCGTAGAGCAGCGCCAGCGCCGTCACCACGGTTGACTGCCAGCTGCTTCGCGCCGCTGCGCGCAGCGCGGAGAACCGCGGCCTCTCGTCACTCACGAAAGTGAGCCTAACTGGCAGGGATAGATAGTTGTTGCTGACTAGCGAAGTGTCTGGCTTCGTTGGTTAGCGGGTCGGTGAACTCGATCTCACGCGCGAGCAGCCGCAACGGCTGAGAGAAGTCCTCTCGTGTGACTGGCCGGTAATCCGGGTAATAGTTGTCACCCGAAATCGGGATGCCGAGCGACGCCATATGCAACCGCAACTGGTGTGTCTTACCCGTGATCGGATGAAGCCGGTACCGTGCGTACTCTCCTACGATCTCGGCGAGTTCCACAACGGTTTTACTGTTCGGTTCGCCCGGCACTTCCTCGGCCACCATCACACCTGACTGCTTCACGATCCGGCTCTGCACCGTCACGGGGAGGCGGACCGTCTCGTCATACCGGGCCACTGCCTCATAGGTTTTGGTGACTTCCCGGCGTGCGAAAAGGTCTTGGTAGGGCTGCCGGAAGCGCGGGTCTGCCACAAGTATCAGCACCCCTGCGGTCATCCGGTCGAGCCGGTGCGCCGGCGTGAGCTCCATGATTCCGGTTTGTCGGCGCGCCCGAACCAGCACTGTCTCGGTCACATGCTGTCCACGGGGAATTGTCGCCAGAAAGTGGGGCTTGTCGACTACGACGATCCGCTCGTCCTGGTGAAGCACTGTCAGGCTGAAGGGGACGGGAGGTTCCGGAACTGGTTCTCGGTAGTAATAGATCAGTCGTCCCGGCTGATAGGCGGTGTCCGGTGTGATCTTGCGGCCGTTCTGGTCTACCACCAGATCGCGATGTGATTGTTCAGTCCAGAAATCATCGGACCCTGGGAAACGTTCGATCAGGTAGCCGAACATCGTCACTGCCGGTGACCCAGGCTCGACACGAACCCGTGCGGGACCCAAACCGTCCCGGACTGGCAGCGGAAGCTTAGGCATGACCAGCAGGTATCTCGGCTGATGAGCAGCGTTCGCACACGAGCTTGAGATCGCGCCCCTCCGGGTCGGGGAAGTTCTCGAAACGGGAGGTAGGTGACGAGCACAGCGTGCATTGGCCAAGTGTTTTCGCCTGTGGCGAGAACGTCGTCGTCATCCGTCCGTCGAACACGTAGAGCGCGCCCTCCCACAGGCCACCATCACGGTACTGCTCGCCATACCGAACGATTCCGCCGTCAAGCTGGTAGACCTCGCTGAAACCACGATTTCGCATGAGCGCCGAAAGCACCTCACAGCGGACACCGCCCGTGCAGTACGTCACGACTGGCTTGTCCTTCAGATGGTCATAGCGCCCACTATCGATCTCTGCCACGAAGTCGCGCGTAGTTTCCGCCCGGGTCACCACCGCATCGCGAAACCGGCCAACTTCCGCTTCCATCGCGTTCCTGCCATCGAAGAAGACCACCTCGTCCCCGCGTTGTGCGACAAGGTCGTGCACACCTTGAGGACTCAAACGAGTGCCACCCCCGACAACGCCGCTGGTATCGACTTTGATCTCGCCGGGGACACCAAATGTCACGATTTCCTGCCGGACTTTCACAGTGAGCCGGGGGAAGTCGTTACCGGAGCCATCCGACCATTTGACGTCCGCATCGCGAAACGGCGCGTAGCCGCGCGTCGCCCTAACGTAGCGCTTGACCTGCGCTAATTCACCGCCAACCGTGACGTTGATTCCGTGCTGGGAAATGATGATGCGTCCCTTGAGGTCGTTCGCCTCGCACAGCGTGTGCTGCCACAGCCGGATCGCTTCCGGATCGGGCAGCGGCGCGAACACATAGAACAGCACGATTTTTGGGATCGACACGGCAACATTCCTTGAGGGCAGCAGGGTGACACGAACGCACGCCTATTGTGCCGGGTTCAGGCCTGAGGCTGAAAATCGTGACATCCACACGTGAGCTCAAACTCCACGCAACAGGTCTTCCGGCCGCACAAGGCCAGTCTGGAAAGCGAGGATCACCGCCTGCACGCGATCACGGGACTGCGTCTTCGCGAGCACGCGACCCACGTGCGTTTTCACTGTGGCTTCAGACACGAAGAACGTCTCGGCGATCTCGCTGTTGGATAGGCCCCGGCCCATTGCCGTCAGAATTTCGACCTCGCGAGGCGTGAGCTCCGCAGGGAGGGAGGGCCGCGTTTCACCCTGATCTGTTCCGTCACGAAGCAGCGGCCCAACGTGACGCAGCAGCCTCTGCGTGGCCTTCGGCGCCATCACAGCGTCGCCACGGTGCACGGTCCGGATCGCGGCGAGGAGCTGCTCAGGATCTGCGTCTTTCAGGAGAAAACCACTCGCACCGGCGCTGATCGCGTTCATGACATAGTCGTCGTTGTCGAACGTCGTCAGCACGACGACCTTGGGCGTGTCCCCCATATCCGTCAGGCGCCGAGTTGCGTCGATCCCATTGAGCCGCGGCATCTGGACATCCATCAGAACGATGTCACAGCCAACCCTGGCAATTTCCCGCACACCCTGTTCACCATCGGAGGCTTCGATGACCACGCTCATGTCAGGCTGCGAATCAATGACCATCCGGAAGCCCGCACGAACCAACTGCTGGTCATCAATGAGAGCAACGCGAATCTGGTCCCCGGGCACGGCCATAACGTAACAGAATTCAGCTAGCCAAGCGGTACGGCAGTGAGGCCCGCACTTCGTAACCACCACCCTCACCGGGACCCGCCGAAACCGAGCCACCGTACAGCTGGGCGCGTTCCTTCATCCCGAGCACACCCTGCCCTGGCGCCTCGGGCTTCGGGAGTATTCCAGCGAGACCACGACCGTCGTCTGTGATCGTGACTGTCAGTTCGCTCTCCCCCCAAGACAACCGCACCTCAGCTGTCGCCATGGGGCCCACGTGCTTGAGCACATTCGTGAGCGATTCCTGCACGATGCGGTAAGCGGTAAGAGCCGCGCCCGTCGAGATTTCCCGAGGCGAACCGGTGACCCGCAGCGTCGTCGATACGCCGCTGCGACGGTAATCCTCTAGAAGCGGCGGTATATCGTCAATCCCTGGCGCACTTGCCAGATCTCGCGAATCCCCCTCCCGCAGCACAGCAAGCAAGGCGCGCATATCGGTCAGCGCTTGTCGTCCCGTGGACGAGATTTGGCTGAGAGCGTCAACCGCTGCGTCCGGATTCGTCGCCCCCGCATACCGCCCACCGTCTGCTTGCGCGATCACGACAGTCAGTGAGTGAGCCACGATGTCGTGCATTTCGCGGGCAATCCGCGTGCGCTCCTCAACCGCGGCGAGTTTCATTTCCTGTTCCCGCTCGAGCTCGAGGAGTCGCGCTCGTTCGGTGAGTCCAGCTACTTCATTGATACGGAACCGACGGATCATGCCGAACGTCCACACAACAGTGATGAGGATGACGGCGAACACGACGTTCGCGATTCTCGCCTGCATCGGCGCGCCCTCGTAGGTATTGAGCACGCCCATGATGCCCATGCCCAACGCACCGGCCACGATTCCGGCTCTGGCGGCCAGCGTTGAGCCGTACGCTGCAAGTCCATACGCTGCGAAAAGAACGCCAACTGCTGCGGGCCGCGGTTCGCCAATCAGCGCGAGGCTAGCGTACGCGAATACCGCGACCGTGAAGCCGGAAATTTCGGGATTCCGGCGGCGCCATGCGAGAGGCACGGTCATACCGAGCGCGAGCACCAGCTCAAGCAGCCGATCGGCGGTGGCGAGCACGCCCAGCAGCCCGAAAAGCGACACGAAGATAGCGATGCCGACGTCGATCCGCATCGCGTTCCGCCGCGACCATGCGAACCAGCGCGACACGAAGGACCCGTCGGCGGCTTTTCCAGCGGCCGGAACCGACGGCCCAGCCATGCGTGGTCCTCTCAGCGGAGAAGCGAGCGCGACATGACGAGGCGCTGAATCTGGTTGGTGCCCTCGTAGATCTGAGTGATCTTGGCGTCGCGCATCATGCGCTCGACTGGGAAATCACGCGTGTATCCGGCACCACCGAACAATTGCACCGCATCTGTGGTGACCTCCATCGCCACATCCGAGGCGAAGCATTTCGATGCGCTCGAGATGAATCCGAGGTTGTGCTCACCACGCTCAGCGCGTGCTGCGGCGTGGTAAACCATCAGCCGAGCCGCCTCGAGCTTCATCGCCATATCAGCGAGCATGAATTGCACACCCTGGAACGACGAGACCGCTGAACCGAATTGCTTGCGGTCCTTTACGTACGCGATTGCCGCGTCTAGCGCGCCCTGGGCAATGCCCACCGCTTGCGCACCGATCGTCGGACGGGTGTGGTCGAGCGTCTGCAACGCGGTTTTGAATCCAGTTCCGGGCTCACCAATGATGCGGTCGCCAGGGACGCGGCAGTTCTCGAAGTAGAGCTCCGCGGTCGGGCTGCCCTTGATCCCCAGCTTCTTTTCCTTGGGACCGACAACAAAGCCTTCATCATCCTTATGCACCATGAACGCGGAGATGCCACTCGAACCGAGATCTGCATCGGTTACCGCCATCACGGTGTACCAGGTGGACTTGCCCCCGTTAGTTATCCAGCACTTGCTGCCGTTGATGATCCAGTCGTCGCCGTCTTCTTTCGCGCGAGTACGCATCGCAGCGGCATCAGAGCCTGCTTCGCGCTCGGAGAGCGCGTACGAGGCCATCGCTTCTCCGGACGCGAGCGAGGGGAGTACCTGCTGCTTCAGTTCGTCGGATCCGCTGAGGATCAAACCCATCGTGCCGAGTTTGTTGACTGCCGGAATCAGCGAGGATGAGGCGCACACACGCGCGACCTCCTCGATGACGATGCAAGTCGCGACAGAGTCAGCACCCTGACCGTCATATTCCTCCGGCACATGAACTGCGTTGAAACCGGATGCTGTGAGTGCTGCTAGTGCTTCTTCAGGGAAGCGTTCATTCTCGTCGACATCTGCCGCGTGAGGAGCTATCTCCTTTTCGCACAGCGCTCTGATCGCCGAACGCAACTCGTTATGCTCGTCGGCGAGCTGAAAGAGATCGAAGTCCGGGTTACCAGCCATTCCTGCAGCTCCTTGCGGTTGGATACATCACGGCCGTCTGGCCTGAATCCTAGCCCAGGAGCTTCCGCCGCAATGCGTCATCCTTATCCAGAACCATCTTTTCAAGTCCATCCTGGAAACTGGTCATTTTTTCCTGCAATTGCACATCTGCCGCAGCGAGAATCCGCACGGCAAGCAGCCCCGCGTTCTTCGCGCCACCGATCGAGACCGTCGCGACCGGTACGCCTGCAGGCATTTGCACGATGGAGAGCAGCGAGTCCATGCCGTCGAGATACTTCAGGGGTACTGGAACGCCGATTACCGGCAGCGGCGTGGCCGATGCCACCATGCCTGGAAGGTGCGCCGCACCGCCCGCGCCCGCGATGATCACCTTGATGCCACGTGCAGCCGCGCTCTTCGCGTAATCCAGCATCCGCTGCGGCGTGCGGTGCGCCGAAACGACCCCCACTTCGAACGGAACGCCGAACTCCGCGAGAGCTTCCGCGGCGGCCTCCATCACCGGCCAGTCCGAATCGCTGCCCATGATCAGACCCACCTGCGGACCTGGGGTTGTGTGCTGTGCCGCCACCGTTACTGCTCCTCAAAAGTTGCTGTATGCGAATTCCACCCATCGGCCCACACACCGTGGGAAAGCCAGTGCGCGGCGAGTTCTGCGCGGTTACGGACCGATTCGACGTACTCAGTATCGTCGGGTGACCCTCCCGGGGCACCGAGAACGTTCACATGACCAAGTTTCCGGCCCGCCCTCTCCCCTTTTCCATAGAGGTGCACCTTCGCGTCTGGCATTCGTGCGCACAGGTGGTGGACGCGCTCATCCATGCTCATCGCTGGAGGCTCCGCAGCACCGAGCACATTCGCCATCACCGTCACAGGCGCGGTGGGGCTTGTGTCCCCGAGTGGATAGTCGAGCACAGCGCGGACATGCTGCTCGAACTGCGAGGTTCGGGCGCCATCCATAGTCCAGTGCCCCGAGTTGTGTGGCCGCATCGCAAGTTCATTCACGAGGATCCTGCCATCACTCGTCTCGAAGAGCTCGACCGCGAGGCAGCCGGTGACACCCAATTCCTCCGCGATTCTGAGGGCGAGTTGCTGCGCTTCTGACGCGCGGGCTGTAGGCAGCTCAGGTGCGGGGGCGATCACCACCGCGCACACGCCGTTACGCTGAACCGTTTCGACAACCGGCCACGTAGCGCCCTGCCCGAAGGGCGAATGCGCGACCATCGCGGAGAGCTCGCGGCGCATGTCCACTTTCTCCTCGACGAGCAGAGACACGCCGGCAGCGAGCTGATCTGAGACGATCTTCGCCGCTTCATCCGCTGTCTCGGCGACCCAGACGCCCTTGCCGTCGTAACCTCCGCGCGTAGCTTTGACGACGACGGGGAAACCGTGTTCCGCACCGAAGGCGGTCACGTCCGCAGCCGAGTCGACTGCCGCAAACGGAGGCACAGGAGCACCGATACTCGCGAGTTTTTCCCGCATCACCAGCTTGTCTTGGGCATGGATCAGCGCGGTTGGTGGGGGCTGGACATTCACCCCTTCACTAATGAGGGTCTCGAGGTGGCCGGGCGGAACATGTTCATGGTCAAACGTCAGAACGGTCGCCCCATCTGCTGCTTTACGCAGGGCTTCGAGGTCGTCGTGGCGGCCAAGGACGACGTCCCGGCATATGAGCGCCGCCGACTCTTCGGGTGACGCGGCGAGGACGCGCAACGACTGACCGAGGGCGATCGCGGCCTGGTGGGTCATTCGTGCAAGCTGTCCGCCACCGACCATTAGTACGGTCGGGAGCTGGGAACTCTGACGCTGGTAGGCGATATCAGCACGCGGCTGGCTGAACTGGTCTGTTACCACGATTGTCCATGGTGACAGAAGAGCCGCGGTGAGCGTAATTCCGTGATGTCACCCACCGAACCGGGTTAGCCCGCGAGGTCATTCAGTAGACTGCGATCTTGTGTCCCTGGCAGACGTCGTCATCTCGCGAATTCCGCACCCTTTCCGGGGTTTCGCAATCCAGCACCGCGAATTCATCAAGTTCGCGATCGTCGGCGGGACGACATTTATCTTCGACATGGCGATCTTCTACACCCTCAAGTTAACGATTCTCGCCGATAATCCAGTAACCGCGAAGATCATCGCTGGCGTGATGGCCGTCATCTTGTCGTACGTACTCAATAGAGAATGGTCTTTCAAGAACCGCGGCGGGCGCGAGCGGCACCACGAAGCGTTCCTCTTCTTCGTGGTCAGCGGCATTGGGGTCGTGATCGCGTTCATCCCACTATGGGTCTCGTCCTACGTCCTCGAACTCAGGGTTCCCAATGTCTCTCTGACAACCGAAAACATCGCGGATTTCATCAGCGCCTACTTGATCGGAAATATCCTCCAGATGCTGTTCCGTTTCTGGGCGATGCGCAGGTACGTTTTTCCCGACGAATTCGTCGCCACCGCTGGATCCGCAGTTATTCTGCCCACGCCGGAAGATTTGTTCGAAGAGGAGCTGGGCCACGCTTAGCGAGGCTCGCCGCCTGTGCTGTGAACCACTCTCCCGCGACGTTGCTCAGCGCCAGATTCGACAAAAAGGGCAAATACGGCTGGTTTGCGCTGTTGTAGCTCCATACGACCACCGTCGGCTTCAACCAGGGCACGGGCGAGGGCGAGCCCAACTCCGGATGAACCACCCCCGGAGAATCCTCTTTCGAAAATCCGGGGGGCAATGTCATCGGGAATTCCCTGCCCTTCATCGGCAACCTCGACAACTACCATCTCGCGACGGTCTCCGGACGACCGCACATTGCGTACGCGGATCGTGCATGTTCCCGCCCCGTATCTGAGGGAGTTGTCGATCAGCACCGACACTGCCTCGCGAAGCCGTGATGCGGTAGCTCTGGCAGTGACACCTGGGCTGCCTTCGAGGGTGACGCGGCGGCGCTCCTTCTGAAACGGTGCGGACCAATCCGAGACGAGCTTGCCGAGTTCGTCTACGACCTCAAGGGGCGCTGAGTCGTCGAGACTGTGGTCACGCGACGCCCGGACAAGATCGTCAACCGCTTGCGACAACCGGTCGACCTGCCCCAGCGCCTCAGTTGCTTCCGCGACCACGTACGAGTCGTGGTGCTCAGCGAGTTCATCTAGGCGCAGCCGGATTGCGGTCAGACGGCTGCGGAGCTGGTGGGACACATCGCCAACGAGCGTGCGCTCGCGCTGGAGGCGTTCCGCTATTTCGACGCTCGCCGCATCCAGCACCTCCGAGACCCTGTCGAGTTCGGGGATGCCGTGGCGGCGGGGATCTGGACGGAAGTCACCTGCTCCAAGCCGTGCGGCGCGGGCCGCGACGTCACTGAGCGGGTCAGACAGCCTGCGGGCGGTCAGCTGGGCAACTACAGAACCGGCGCCGATCGACAGGATAAGGAGACCCCCGACGACCGCGATAGCCTGCCATTGCGCGGCCCGCATCTCGTCTGGAGGGATTTCCAGGCGAAGCGACCCCGATACACCAAGAGACAACGACTCGACGATCGCCTGCTCCACAAATTGCTCACCTACGGAAGCTCGTGAGGCGCTGTCGAGTGGCGTCGGATAAATAACCTCGAGCCTGCCGCCAGGGGGCACCACCAGCCGTAGCGGTTCCGTGTCGAGTCGCCCCTGGATCAGGCCCTCTTGTCCCTGCTGGCTGAGCACCTCGGTCGCCATCTGGTCGAGACGGACCTTCATATCCTCTCGAGTGAACTCCTCGACGATGCGCCAGGCGCTGAGCAGCAAAGGCACTCCGAGAAGCATCGCCACCACAACGACAACCGCGACAGTGGAGAGCAAGATGCGGCGATTCACTGGTCTTCCGCCTGGCGGCTAGTCAGCATTGAACCGGAATCCGACGCCACGGACGGTCGAAATCCGGCGGCCCAGTTCCCGGCCTTCATCACCGATCTTCCGGCGCAGCCACGACATGTGCATGTCGAGCGTCTTGGAACCTCGGAGGTCAACGTCTCCCCAGACCTCCCGCTGAATCTGATCCCGGGATACGACCTCGCCCGCGTGTTCCATCAGGAGCTTCAGCAGCTCGTATTCTTTGTTTGCCAGGGAAAGCTCTTTTCCCTCCAGCAGAACACGGCGTGCCGGCTTGTCGAGGAGGAGTCCACCGATCTCGATGGACGCTTCATCGCTGGCCCCGCCATGCCTGCGCAGCAACGCGCGGACTCGCGCGAGGAGCTCGGCAAGCCGGAACGGCTTCCCCACGTAATCGTCGGCACCCGCATCGAGGCCAACCACAAAGTCAACCTCGTCTGTGCGCGCGGTAAGCATCAGCACCGGCACATCGAGCTTGTTCGACCGGATCTGCCGACATACCTCAAGGCCGTCCATTCCGGGGAGGCCAAGATCCAGCAACAGCAGGTCCCAGGTGCCTGTTAACACCTGTTCCAGCGCGTCGTCGCCGTTGGGGGCGATACGCACCTCGTAGCCTTCGCGTTCAAGCGCCCTGGACAGCGGCGCGGCGATTGCTTCGTCATCTTCGGCGAGCAGCACGGATCTCACGAACACCAGGTTAGAGTTTCTGCGCGGATTCAGCGCGTTACGTGGCCTACTTGGCTTTGAGGAGTCCGAAGAAACGTCGCCCCTTGGGCGCCGTTCCGGCACCAAAAACATGTTCGTACAGCACTGCGTGGGCGTCGCGAACGGCAGGCAGGTGTGCGAACTCAAAGGGTGGCTCACCAACTGGTGAGATGATCAGTGTTCCTGTTTTTGCCAGACGGTCGGTGAACCCGCAGTGAAATCGCACGCCAGCTACACGCTGCAGCGGAATATCGAATCCACGTCTCGACAGCAGGCCTTCGCGCACCGCAATCCGCTGGTCAGTGATGATCAGCACAGTCCGCCACCAACTGACGTATGGGCGGAAAAACTTGGCGATCGCAGTGATCAGCCACACAAAAATCACGAACAGAATCGCGATGCCCCGGATGCCTGCCGGAGCACTCACTTCGATCAGACCGATCAAGGCACCCGCGATAGCAGTAGCAGCGATCATCCACGCAGCGGGTCCAAGCAGCATTTTCCAATGCGGGTGCCGCTGCATCAGCACGAGTTCTTCGCGTGCTGATGATCGTCCCCCGCGGAAGGGGCCACCCAGAAAAGCCATGCTCTTATTTTGCGTCCCTATTCAGCTGGACGCACATGAGTCACGTCACCAGCTGATACCGAAACCACCTCACCGCCAGAATCGGGGCGCACCACCAGGCGGCCAGATGCGTCGATGCGCTCGGCACGGCCGTACAGCGACTCGTCACCTGGCAATGACACTCGTACCTGTTGACCCAGCGTGACGCACCACGCCACGTACTCCGCGGCGACTTCCGAGTCGCCGCCGCCCGCAGCCATCCAGTTATCGAGCCGAGTCGCGAGTTCCTTCAGAGCGGCGGCTGCGAGCAAATTGCGGTCAACGCTGGGCGCGCCCTCGATCATCAGTGACGTCGCGGTGGGTACGGGAAGTTCGTTCTCGGCCAGGCGGACGTTGATACCGAATCCCACCACTACCCCTGGAGTGCCTGGCTGAGCGGCAACTTCTGCGAGAATCCCGGCAATCTTGCGCTCGCCTACCAAGATGTCGTTCGGCCACTTCAGCCTCGCATCGACACCTGCTGCCTCACGCAGTGCGCGCGCAACCGCAACGCCGGTAAGTAGCGGAATCCATCCGAGCCGCGCGGGTTCCACGCCGACCGGCCGGAAAAGCACCGACATGATGAGGCCCGAGCCCGGCCTGGTAACCCAGGTACGGTCGTGCCGGCCCCGCCCGGCAGTCTGCTGTTCAGCAAGGAGAACCGCACGGTCCGTGCCGTTCGCCGCCTGCACAAGGAGGTCCGCGTTCGTCGAGCCAGTCTCGGAAACAACGTCGATTGTGTCCCAGAAGTCCGACGCTTTACTGCACTCAGATTCGAGTTGGGAGCGGATTTCTTGTGCGCTGAGAGGGCCGGATTGCGCGTGTGCCATGGCCTCACACTACGACGGGGCATGGCGTGTAATGGGTACTCGGTCACATCTTTCTGGGAGTTTCTCGATACACTCGCGCCCATGACCAGTGTGACCGAGCCAGAGCAGACCTCGCCGGAAGCGCCAGAAGCAACGCCGGGCGGGAACAGCGAAGCCGCAGAGACAATCGACATCCACACCACAGCGGGAAAGCTTGCTGACCTTCGGCGGCGGCTCGAGGAGTCGCAGCATCCGGTAGGTGAAGCTGCGGTCGCGAAGGTCCACGACAAGGGGAAACTCACCGCCCGCGAGCGGATCGAGCAGCTTCTCGACGACGGGTCCTTCGTCGAACTCGACGCCCTCGCCCGGCACCGCTCCACGAACTTTGGGCTGGCCGACAATCGTCCGCTCGGCGACGGGGTCGTCACCGGTTACGGCACTATCGACGGGCGTGAGGTGTGCGTCTTCAGCCAGGACGTCACCGTCTTCGGCGGCAGTCTCGGCGAAGTCTACGGCGAGAAGATCGTCAAGGTCATGGACCTCGCCCTCAAGACGGGACGTCCACTGATCGGAATCAACGAGGGCGCGGGAGCGCGCATCCAGGAAGGCGTTGTATCGCTCGGCCTGTACGGCGAGATCTTCCACCGGAACGTTCGCGCCTCGGGCGTCATTCCCCAGATCTCCCTCATCATGGGGCCCGCCGCGGGCGGACACGTGTACTCCCCCGCCCTAACCGACTTTGTCGTCATGGTGGACCAGAAGTCCCAGATGTTCGTGACCGGGCCGGACGTCATCAAGACGGTCACCGGCGAAGAGGTCACGATGGAAGAACTGGGTGGCGCACACACGCACATGGTCAAGTCCGGTGTCGCGCATTACGTCGCAAACAGCGAAGACGACGCGCTTGACTACGTCAAAGAACTACTCAGCTTCCTGCCCAGCAACAATCGGGGCGAGGCGCCGCGCTTCCCGTCGCCAGCCCCTCTGCACGGCAGCGCGGAGGACTCCCTTACGGCTGATGACCTCGAACTCGACACAATCATCCCCGATTCACCTAACCAGCCGTATGACATGCATGAAGTCATCAGGCGAATCGTCGACGACAGCGAGTTCCTCGAGGTACAAGCCCAGCGCGCGATGAACATTCTCTGCGGGTTCGCGCGCGTCGAGGGCCGCAGCGTGGGGATCGTCGCAAATCAGCCCACCCAGTTCGCGGGCACGCTCGACATTGCTGCGTCAGAGAAGGCAGCGCGGTTCGTCCGCACCTGTGATGCGTTCAACGTGCCAATCCTCACTCTCGTTGATGTGCCGGGCTTCCTCCCCGGAACGGACCAAGAGTTCAACGGCATCATTCGGCGAGGAGCGAAGCTCCTCTATGCCTACGGTGAGGCCACAGTCGGCAAGATCACCATCATCACCCGCAAGGCATACGGTGGGGCCTACGACGTGATGGGCTCCAAGCACATGGGCGCCGACGTGAACCTTGCCTGGCCGACGGCACAGATCGCCGTGATGGGCGCGTCCGGCGCGGTCGGGTTTGTGTACCGGCGCCGTCTGCTCGAGGCAGCCAAGAACGGGGAAGACGTCGACGCGCTACGGCTGCAGCTGCAGCAGGAGTACGAAGACACTCTCGTCAACCCCTACATGGCTGCGGAGCGCGGGTACCTCGACGCAGTGATTCCGCCGTCGCACACACGCTGGCAGGTTGCCACTGCGCTGCGACTGCTGGAGCGGAAGGTCGTCAACGTTCCACCGAAGAAGCATGGGAATATTCCACTGTGAGCGAGTCAGACCCAACACCAGCCCCCACCTTTCTCCAGGTGGAGCGCGGAAACGTCACGGATGAGGAACTTGCCGCGCTCGTCGCCGTCTTCGCCGGTGCTGCCGCGGCGGCTTCTGCGAATCCAGCCCCAGATCCGCGACCGCGGGAGATGTGGGGAAACGTTGTCGACAACTTGCGCCACCAGCCGCCCCTCCCGCCGGGTGCGTTCGTCAACCAGCGGTACTGGCAGTAAAAGTATGGCCCGGTTTGTCCTCGCTTCGGCATCACCGGCGCGACGTGCTGTCCTGCGCGCGGCCGGTGTCGAACCGCTGGTTCGAGTCTCCGGAGTCGACGAAGAGGCGATCGCGGAAGATCTGGGCCCCGGTGCGTACCCCGACGAAGTCGTGACTGTGCTCGCTCAGGCGAAAGCCCGGTGGGTGGCTGAGGAGATCGCTCGGGGAGGTACCGAATGGGCGGGTGAAGGCAACGCTGCTGGGCTCACCGACTGCGTGGTGGTGGGATGCGACTCGATGTTGTTCATCGGTGGTGAGCTGCAGGGAAAACCGCTCACCACCGATGTGACCAGACAGCGGTGGAAGCACATGATGGGGCGCACCGGTGATCTGCTCACCGGGCACTGCGCCATTCACGTTCGTGATGGCGTTGTCGTGGGCGAAGCATCGGGCTGTAGCACGACCACCGTTCATTTCGGCGATCCGAGCGAAGAAGACCTTGACGCGTACCTCGCGTCCGGCGAACCGCTCAATGTCGCTGGGGCGTTTACTCTGGACGGTCTCGGAGGCTGGTTTATCGACCGTATCGAAGGCGACCCCTCGTCTGTCATCGGGATCGGGCTGCCTCTTGTACGGTCCCTGCTCACCAGACTTGGAATTAGTATCTCCGACCTCTGGAGCCACACTCAATGACACCTCGGCTCTCTCGTCGAGCATTCCTCGGCGCATTCATGGGCGCGAGCGGGGCGGCACTGGTTGGCTGCGGCGGCGAAGGGGACGGTGATTCAGGCGCCGCGAGTACAGCTACCGTAACCACACCCCTCGGCACGGTGACCGTTCCGCTCGACCCGCAACGCGTCGTCGCCGTTGACAGCCGTCAAGATCTCGAGATCGCTCTCGCGCTGGGTCTGCCCGTCGCAGGGTATACCTCCCCGCTCATTCGGCCGTGGGTTCCGCTGCGCGGCGACCCTGAATCGTTGCGCTCGCCGGTCAACATCGTCGAACTGGTCCGGATCGATCCCGACCTCATCATCTGCACGAACATCGAAAGCCCGTTCTGGCTCACGCCGGAACTCAGATCGGTGGCTCCGGTGCTGCCGGTCGACCCCCGCGCCCCATGGCAGACAAATCTCGCGACGATCGGCGGGTGGCTCGGCCGGGAGGACGTCGCAGACGCCGAAATCAAGAATTACCAGGATCGTATCGAGCGCGTGCGCAGCCGCCACGGCGAAAACCTGCGCGAAAGTGTCGCAGTTGTGGGGATCGCCACAGACGGCACAATTACGGACTTGAGTCACACGCCCACCATTCCGGGAGTCACTGTGGAGGACCTCGGGGCCACCGTTGTCCGCTTCACAACGGATCCCGAGGCGCCAGCAGATCCCGACGCGGCAGCAGCAGCACTTGCGGAAGCCGACCGCATCCTCGTCTCCAGCGATGATCCCGAACTCGAGCCGGATTACCTGGTAGATCACCCTTTCCTGGGGCAGTTGCCCGCAGTGCGGACGGGCCGGGTCATCGTGACCGCTGACGTCAGCTACGGCTCTGTCCACACCGCCCTCGAGACAGTGGCGCAGTTTGATGAACTGCTGCGCAGGTGACGTCAACGCCGTTGATAGTGCATCCAAGCGGCGCTGCGCATTGTTGCTGCATGCCGCAACGTACAAAGAACCGCTAACGTTGACGTGACAACATTTCCATAGGCACCACAAAGGAGCTGACGCCGTGCCAGTCCCTCCGGAGAAGAACGCAGCCTTCGCCGCATATGCACATCCAGAGCGCCTGGTCTCGACCGAATGGCTTTCCGCCAACCTCGGTGCTCCCGGGCTCAAGGTCGTGGAGTCAGACGAGGATGTGCTCGTCTATGACATCGGCCACATTCCCGGCGCGATCAAAATTGATTGGCATCTAGACCTCAACGACCCCGTCACGCGTGACTACATCGACGGCCAGCAGTTCGCCGACCTGATGCGCCGCAAAGGCATCAACCGTGACGACACAGTCGTCATTTACGGCGACAAATCGAATTGGTGGGCGGCCTACGCAATGTGGGTTTTCACATTGTTCGGTCACCCCGACGTTCGCCTTCTCGACGGCGGCAGGGATGCGTGGATCGCGGAAGAACGCGACATGAGCTTCTCCGTCCCACAATTGCCTGCAGCTGATTATCCGGTCGTGGCCCGGGACGACTCGAAGATTCGCGCATTCCGCGATCAGGTTTTGTTCCACCTCGGCTCGGGGCCCCTCATCGACGTGCGCTCACCCGCTGAGTACACGGGCGAACGCACCCACATGCCGGACTATCCCGAAGAGGGCGCACTGCGCGGCGGCCACATCCCGACGGCAGCGAGTATCCCCTGGGCGAAGGCCGCCGCTAATGACAGCCGATTCAAGTCACGCACCGAACTCGATGCGATCTACGGGGATCTCGACCCGAACGGCCACACAATCGTTTACTGCCGCATCGGGGAGCGTTCAAGCCACACGTGGTTCGTCCTTACGTACCTGCTGGGGTTCACGGACGTGCGCAACTACGATGGATCGTGGACAGAGTGGGGAAATACCGTGCGTGTGCCGATCGCTAAGGGCGAGGAGCCAGGTGAAGCCCCTTCTCGAGCGTCGTGAGGACCGATAGCTGATGGGCTCAATTCCTGAGTCACTCGGGGATATCGTCGAGGACTTCAGATCAGTTGACGGACAGGACAAACTCCAGCTCCTACTGGAGTTCAGCCGGGAACTGCCGGCGCTTCCCCCCGAGTTGGAGGAAGCGGCCATGGAACCCGTTCCGGAATGCCAGTCCCCACTGTTCCTCGCCGTTGATGCCGCAGATCGTGGGCGTGTGCGTCTCCACTTCAGTGCTCCGCCGGAGGCGCCCACGACTCGTGGTTTCGCCTCGATACTGCATCAGGGTCTCGACGGGCTGAGCGCGGACGCCATCCTCGAGGTTCCAGACGACTTCTACTCGGACCTTGGTCTCAGTTCCGTGGTGAGTCCGCTTCGCCTGCGCGGTATGTCGGCGATGCTCGCGCGCATCAAACGGAAGCTGCGTGAGAAAATGTGATCAAATCGCGGCTTTCCGCTGGTGCTCCGCTCGCGTCGCTGCTGGGTTACCCATCGGTAATCTGTGACAGTGGAGAGACAGGAAGTCAGCAGACGGGCACCCTCGGATTACGCTGTGGTAGCCCTTCTGCATAGACTCACCTTCGACACAACGTGGAAGTTCATCGTTCCCCGGCTCAACACGACTAGAACCGGAGGCAACGACTTAGGGCGAAAACAGGAGGCCCCGTGCCCAGCGAGACGACTGCACGCATCACAAAGGTTCTCGTCGCCAATCGTGGCGAGATTGCTGTCCGGGTGATACGCGGGGCACGGGATGCAGGTATCGCGAGCGTCGCCGTGTACGCCGAACCGGACGCAAATGCTCCCTTCGTGAGACTGGCCGATGAAGCCTTCGCACTCGGCGGTCAGACCTCTGCAGAGTCTTACCTGGTTTTTGACAAGCTTCTCGACGCAGCGCGCCGTTCCGGCGCGGACGCGATTCACCCCGGCTACGGCTTCCTGTCGGAGAACGCCGATTTTGCCCAGGCCGTCATTGACGCTGGCCTGATCTGGATCGGTCCCGACCCACAGTCCATCCGCGACCTGGGCGACAAGGTAACCGCGCGGCACATCGCCACACGTGCAGGTGCGCCGCTGGTCCCGGGAACGAAAGATCCGGTAAAGGACGCCGACGAAGTGGTGACGTTCGCGGAGGAGCACGGCCTCCCGATCGCGATCAAAGCTGCGTTCGGTGGCGGTGGGCGAGGCATGAAGGTGGCACGCACCCTCGAAGAGGTGCCTGAACTGTTCGAGTCCGCAACACGAGAGGCAGTTGCGGCTTTCGGCCGCGGCGAGTGTTTCGTCGAGCGCTATCTAGATCGGCCCCGGCATGTCGAAGCTCAGGTGCTTGCTGACGTGCACGGCAACGTCGTAGTCGTCGGCACGCGCGACTGTTCGCTTCAGCGGCGGTTCCAGAAGCTCGTTGAGGAAGCTCCTGCTCCGTTCCTGTCTGACAGCCAGCGCGACGAGATCCACACCTCCGCCAAGGCGATCTGCCGCGAGGCGAACTACCACGGCGCGGGGACCGTCGAGTACCTCGTCGGCCAGGATGGCCTCATTTCGTTCCTCGAAGTCAACACGCGTCTCCAGGTCGAGCATCCGGTGACTGAGGAGACCTCCGGCATCGATCTCGTCCGTGAGCAGTTCCGCATCGCCGAAGGTCAGGTTCTCGATCTCAAAGAGGACCCCACACCTCGCGGCCACTCCTTCGAGTTCCGGATAAACGGAGAAGACGCCGGCCGAAACTTCCTCCCCGCTCCCGGCTCAATCACGCGATACGAAGTACCGTCAGGGCCTGGCGTTCGTGTCGATTCCGGCGTGGAAAATGGAAGCGTCATCGGTGGCCAGTTCGACTCCATGCTCGCGAAGCTCATCGTCACCGGGCAGACGCGGAAAGAGGCACTTGAACGGTCTCGGCGAGCGCTTGCCGAGTTCCACGTAGAGGGTATGGCGACCGTTATTCCCTTCCACAGCGCGGTCGTCGCGGACCCTGCCTTCATCGGGGACGAAACAGGCTTCAGCGTCCACACACGCTGGATCGAGACCGAATGGGACAACAGCGTCGAACCGTACGTCGGTTCTGTTGCGCCTGAAGAAGAACCACTGCCGCGCCAGAGTGTCGTCGTTGAGGTCGGCGGAAAACGCCTCGAAGTTTCACTGCCCGGCGACTTCACAGTCGCCAGCAACGGTGCAGCTACTGGCGGTGTACGCAAAAAGCCAAAGCCACGTACGCGTGGCGCCGCAGGAGGCGCCGTCGCTTCTGGTGACGCGGTCGTCGCGCCGATGCAGGGAACCGTCGTCAAGGTAGCCGTCGAAGAGGGACAGGAAGTCCAAGAAGGCGAACTCGTCGTCGTACTCGAAGCGATGAAGATGGAGAACCCGGTGAGCGCCCACAAGTCAGGTGTTGTCACGGGCCTCGCAGTAAGCCCCGGTTCGGCGATTACACAGGGCACTGTTCTTCTCGAGCTCAAGTAGCCGCGCTGTCGTGAGCAACTAGAATGGCCGCTATGGGGACGTACCTGACATTCGCGTTGGTCATGAGGAGCGGGAGCGGGCCATAGCGGCGCTGAACGAGCATTTCTCCGCTGGACGCCTCACTCTCACCGAATACGATGATCGGTCCGCAAGGGCTGTTGCTGCCACCACGCGCAGAGATCTGGATACCCTCTTCACAGATCTTCCGCTACTTCCAGCACGCGTGGGGCAGCCCGCCCCACCTCCTGCCCAACAGCATCCCCAGGTTGCAAAACCTAGCGGCCGGGAGCTCCCCCGCGGTCCCATCATGGCCCTGATGCCATTCGTCGCGCTCACTCTCTTCATCGTCACGGACTTCCATAACAACTGGCTTTTCTTTCTCCTAGTCCCGGTGACAGCGATCCTGCTTTTCGGTTTTGGCAGCTCGGATGACAACTCAGGAAAGTGCTAAGTGGAACCTGTCGAGATCAACGCTGGCGAGTGGTACCTGCGTGCGCTGCGCTGTGACGAACGCGTCGATGACAGTCCCGCATTGCGCGCGCACGGGGTCACCGATCCCGCGCGGTACGTGCGGACCTGCACTGCCGAGTGGAGCGCTGACACGCGATATACCTGGGCGGTGTGCGAACCGTCCACTGGCGAAATGCTCGGTGAGGTCTCGCTTCACCCAGGCGAAAGATCTGCTGTGGTCGAGACCTGGCATCGTGCAGGCCAAGAGGCAGCGGTAGCCACCTCACGCGAGGCGGTCATCCGCTTCTGTGAAGCGGGCCTCGGGCTTTCCATTAGCGACACTAACTAAGACTGTGGGGTGTCTCACACGCTCCATGTGGCGGCGCATTCCACTGGCAATCACGTTCGTGGTCGCGTGCGTGATGCTCTTTGGCCCCGCTCCGGATGCTCCGAGTCCTATCCCCCATCTCGATAAAGCTGTCCACTTCGTACTTTTCGCTGCGCTCGCTCTCACCTCGCGTTTTGCGCAGATAAGAGCTTTTCCAACGCTCCTCTGGGTCTGTGCCTTCGCAGTACTGTCCGAATTGCTGCAAGGGGCTCTTCCTGGCAACAGGACTGCTGACGCACTGGATGTGGCGGCTGACATTGCGGGAGCGATCGCTGGCCTGATGGCCGCACGCGCGACTTTCCTCCACTCTTCTGGTCGCGCCTCGGCCGAGCACTCACACCCGTCGAACCGGTAGGCTCAGACGTGTGAGAAACGGGCCTAAGAACGATCAGATGCCGCCGCGGGCAGCAGCATCCGACATTCGCGCTCGGCTCCGTGTTCCGTTGCCATCTGTGCTGGGGGGCGGGCACTTTCGCCGCTCACAGCCGCCTCGTCCTGAGCACCCAACTGCCCCACTGCCCCTCCTTGACGAGTCATCCCCCGGGGATGCTCTGAGGTCGCTCGCGGCGGTGCCCGCACATATCGGAAAGACCGCAAAAGGTGCCTTGTCCCCGGCTCGCAAGGTCATCGCTCACGCCTCGAGCAGCCTCGGCCCGAAAACGACCACCGAGCCGGAACTACCCGTCCTCACTCAGAGTGATATCGAGAAGCTGCACGCAGTCCAGGAAGAGCTTCGGATCCTTGCTCGAGCCGTGCGTGACCGCAGGATCCGTCGGCGGCTGAATCTCGCTCGCGAGTGCCTCGGCGAGATCGGGCGCGACAACAAGCCGGGGGGATTGGTCCCCCGCCGCAGCCGACCACGTGACATGCCGCTGACACGCCTGCACGATGCACAGCAGGCTGCGGCATCCTCGACGCGCAGCCTGCTCAACCCACTTCGATACCCCGGCTATCTGAGAACGGCACTCAGCCGAATTTAAGCCCCTCCACAGGATCGTGACAGCGATCACTTAGAATCCTCTTGTGATGTCAAGAATCCGGGCCAATCGAGTGCTGCTTGCCTGCTCGGCTGCGCTCATGGTTCTCGTGAGCGGCTCACCGGCTGTCGCGCAGAATGCTCCGTCGCCCGGCTTCTACGAGCCGCCCTCTCCCCTTGCGGCCAGCTCGCCCGGGGAAATCATCCGCACCGAGCCGTCGCCGCTGTTGCTGGAGATCCCCTCGCCCGACGGCCTGATCCCGGCTGAAGCAACTCGGTTCATGTACCAGTCCACGGACACGCACGGGGCTCCTGTCGCCGTCACTGGAACGTATCTCGATCCGGCGGCGCCGTGGCCCGGTCCTGGGCCACGGCCGCTCATCAGTATGGCGCCCGGTACTCAGGGCCAGGGCGATCAATGCGCCCCTTCCAAACTTCTCAGTCAGCTGATTCACTTTGACTATCCGCTCGACCTGCGCGGCGAGTATGAGCTGCCATTCATGACCGCCATGCTCGCGCAGGGCATTGCTGTCGTGATGACCGACTATCAAGGCCTCGGCACGCCAGGGCATCACACTTACGTCAATCGCAAGGCACAGGGTCACGCTGTTCTCGATGCTGTCCGAGCAGCACAGCGGCTTCCCGGCACGAAGATCAGCAGTGGGGGCCCTGTCGCCCTGTGGGGATATTCACAGGGCGGTGGCGCGTCCGCGAGTGCAGCGGAGCTTCATGCCAGTTACGCCCCGGAACTCGACATTAAGGGCGCATATGTGGGGGCGCCGCCCGCCGACCTTGCCGAAGTGCTGCAGGTCGTCGACGGCACGATCTTGACAGGTGTCATCGGCTACGCCATCAATGGTTTTTCTCAGGCCTATCCGGAAATCCGCCCGATCGTCGACAACGAGGTGAATGAGGTCGGCCGTTCAGTACTCAATGAGGTGGCGGGCCAATGCGTCGCGGAAACCGCTTTACGGTTCGGTTTCCAGCAAACCCGCGACTACACGCGCTCAGGCGAACCACTGTCGGTCATCCTCGATCGATACGAGGAAGTGCGTGCGATATTGGCGGACCAGCGCCTCGGTAGCATCGCGCCGACCGTACCCGTGCTGATTCAGAGCGGAACCGCAGATGACATCGTGCCGGCGCATCAGGTCCGTCAGTTGGCCCGTGAGTGGTGCAGCCAAGACGCTACTGTCGAGCTGTCTCCGAACGAACTCCCGCCGATCATTCCCGGGCTTGCGGTTAACCACGCAGTGCCCTACCTGGCGGGGATAGGTGAATCAATCGAGTTCATCAACGCCAGATTCGCTGACCGCCCGGTCCGGTCGACCTGCTGATTGCTAGTGCGGGATATTCGCGCTGACTGGTTCTTTGATGAACGGCCGCGCTTCTGGAGCCGCCGCCCGCAAAGCATCCGCTGACGCGTCGTCCGGGCGCGCTTGGGATTCCTTCTCAGCCTTCACGCGCGCGAGGAAAAGGTTTACTTCGCGATCGACGTCCACGTCGTCCCACCCAAGGACCGGGGCGACCAGTTCGGCGACCTGATGGGCACAATCTGCACCCCGGTGCGGGTATTCGATAGCGATCCGGGTACGCCGGACAAGGATGTCCTCGAGGTGCAGCGCCGCCTCAGCGGAGGCGGCGTACACAATCTCGACCTTCAGGTAGTCCGGCGCCGCCTCCAGGGGATCAAGGAGATGCGGTGCCTTCTCTGCGCACGCCAGCACCTCGTACACCATCGAGCCGTACCGGTCGAGTAGGTGGCGCACACGGTAGGGATGGACGCCGTATTGCGCGCCGAGGTGATCGGCCTGATTGATCAGCGCGTGGTAGCCATCCGCGCCGATCAGCGGCACTCTCTCCGTGATGGAAGGTGCTACGCGATTAGGAATGAACTCGGAAGCAGCATCCAGTGCGTCCGCGGCCATCACACGGTACGTCGTGTACTTCCCACCAGCGATCGCTATGAGCCCCGGCGCGACCTCCGCGACAGCGTGCTCGCGCGACAACTTTGACGTCGTATCACTCTCACCGGCGAGCAGCGGCCTCAGACCGGCGTACACACCCGAAATATCGCCGGGCGTCAACGGTGTCACCAGAACCTTGTTCACATGCGCGAGGATGTATTCGATGTCAGCTCGGGTTGCTGCTGGGTGGGCCAGGTCGAGGTGCCAGTCGGTGTCGGTAGTGCCGATAATCCAGTGCCGGCCCCAAGGAATCACAAAGAGTACTGATTTCTCGGTCCGCAAGATGATCGCGGCTTCGCTGATAATCCTGTCGCGCGGAACCACAATGTGCACCCCTTTCGAGGCGCGCACACGGAACCTGCCGCGCTGGCCGGAAAGAGCCTGAATTTCGTCCGTCCAGACGCCAGTACAGTTGATCACCACGTGAGCTTTGATCTCACCGGTGTCTCCGGTTTCACAATCCCGGATAGTCACACCCGATACACGGTCAGCTTCCTTGAGGAAGTCGATGACCTGCGTCGATGAACGAACCACAGCGCCATAGTGCGCGGCGGTCCGCGCGACGGTCATCGTGTGGCGAGCATCATCCACCACCGTATCGAAGTAGCGGATACCGCCAATGAGCGACTGCCGTCGCAGTCCCGGCGCCATCCGGAGGGCGCCCGCGCGTGTCAGTTGCTTTTGCGCGGGCACCGATTTCGCGCCACCCATCCTGTCGTACAAGAAAATCCCGGCACCAATGTAGGGACGCTCCCAATAGCGCTTCGTCAGGGGAAACAAGAACTCCAGTGGCTTCACCAGATGCGGTGCAAGGCGGCTCAGTGCGAGTTCCCGTTCCTTCAGCGCCTCGCGGACGAGCCCAAATTCGAGCTGTTCGAGATACCGCAGTCCCCCGTGAAACATCTTCGACGAGCGGCTCGACGTGCCAGAAGCCAGGTCCCGAGCCTCAACTAGGCCCACTTTCAAACCCCTGGTCGCCGCGTCGAGTGCCGCGCCGGCGCCGACGATACCGCCGCCGATCACAAGGACATCGAACTGCTGGGTCGTCAGATCTTCCCAGGCCTGCTTTCGCCGGGCAGGACCGAGAACATGGGTGTCAGACTGATGACGCAACGAGAACCCCCTAAACGGCGCCGGAGTGATTCCCAGGCTAGTAGCTTGGGCCAGGAAGCACAGGACGAACACACTGGAGCGACATGTGACTGTGACCCGCTACGTTGCCGCTATCGACCAGGGCACGACCTCGAGCCGCTGTATTGTTTTCGACCACTCCGGACGAATCGTTTCGGTGTCTCAGAAGGAACACCAACAGATCTTTCCCCGAGCAGGCTGGGTCGAACATGATCCGGCCGAGATCTGGTCAAACGTTCGTGAGGTCGTCGGTGCGGCCATCGGGAAAGCTGATATACCGAAGGACTCAATCGCGGCTGTTGGAATCACAAATCAGCGTGAAACCACTGTCGTGTGGGAGCGTGCGACGGGAAAGCCGATCTACAACGCGATCGTCTGGCAGGACACTCGAACTGAAGAGCTGTGCCGCGAAATTGCTGGATCGCAAGGTCCCGACCTCTACCGCGAACGAACGGGACTGCCACTGTCAACGTACTTCTCGGGCCCAAAGATCAGATGGATTCTCGACGAGGTCGACGGGGCCCGGGAACGCGCCGAGCGGGGCGAGTTGTGCTTTGGAACCATGGACACTTGGGTGTTGTGGAATGCCACAGGCGGACCGGATGGAGGCGTTCACGTCACCGATGTCACCAACGCCTCGCGAACGCTTCTGATGGACCTCACGACTCTCGAGTGGGACGAGGCGATCTGTGAAGATATCGGAGTCCCTGTCGCGATGCTCCCGGAGATCCGCAGCTCGTCTGAGGTGTACGGCAGCGCCCGGCCGAAACGCGGTCTAGACGGGGTCCCGATTGCGGGGATCCTCGGCGACCAGCAGGCCGCCACCTTCGGCCAGGCGTGTCTCTCCCCTGGAGAAGCAAAGAACACTTACGGCACTGGCAACTTCCTTCTGCTGAACACAGGCACCTCTCCCGTGCACAGTGAAAACGGCCTGCTGACAACGGTGTGCTACCGCCTGGGGGCCGCTGATCCTGTTTATGCGCTCGAAGGATCGATCGCCGTTACGGGATCCCTGGTGCAGTGGCTGCGAGACAACCTCGGGCTCATCTCGTCCGCAGCGGAGGTCGAATCCCTGGCCCGGTCCGTCGACGACAACGGGGGCGTGTATTTCGTTCCCGCCTTCTCTGGGCTGTTCGCTCCACGGTGGCGACCAGACGCCCGGGGAGTCATCGCCGGTCTCACACGGTTCCACAACAAAGGACACATCGCGCGCGCGGCTCTGGAGGCGACCGCCTATCAAACACGTGAAGTTCTCGAAGCCGCCCGAGCCGACTCCGGCGTTGCCCTCACCACACTGAAGGTCGACGGCGGGATGGTGTCGAACGAGCTTCTGATGCAATTCCAGGCTGACATGCTTGATGTTCCCGTGATCAGACCGGTGGTGTCGGAGACGACCGCGTTAGGAGCCGCCTATGCGGCAGGGCTCGCCGTCGGGTTCTGGGATGACGTCGAGGATGTTCGCTCCAACTGGGCGCAAGACAAAGCCTGGCAGCCATCGATGGAGGCCAGTGAACGCGCCCGGCTCTACGCCGACTGGAATAAGGCGGTTGAGCGGACCTACGGCTGGGTCTAGCCGCCTCCAGCCGCGTGAGAAATGGGCACGCGCGGGAGTCATATCTAACGCGGCTGCACGTATCTCACGCGGGGGCATGTGGATAACGGGTCCGGCGTGCAGTGAGGCCCTAGAACTGTGGATAACTTCCGCGGTCACAGCCAGATTTGATACAAGATTGCCTGCGTGACATCGAACTTCTCCCCGCACAGGGGACTCCTCGTCAGGAATCTCACGTCGTCGCAGCGGCGGGCAAACCGGCGGAAACGTGAGTTCGTGCAGTTGCGGCGCAACTGTTACGTGCGCAGCGACGTGTGGGAAGCGCTCACTCCTGAGCACCAACACGTTTTGCGTACATTTGACGCGATAGACAGCGTGCAGAATCGGTCGACCGTGGTTAGTCATGTCTCCGCAGCTGCAATGTGGGGGTTGCCGATATGGGATTTGCCCCTGGACCGCGTACACCTCTCGCGGCCGGGCAACGGAGGAGGCCGAACCGAACGGTCGCGCACCATTCATGTCGCTCCTCTCTCCCCCTCCGATGTCACCAGAAAAGAGGGCGTTGCGCTCACGACCCCTCAACGCACCATCGTGGATATCGCCCGCACCGTTCCGTTCGAACACGCGGTAGTTGTCGGCGACGCAGCCCTGAATCGCAGCTTGGTGTCAAAGACCGACCTGATGAAGTGCCTCGAGCGCGCCGTGAACAGGAACGGGATCGAAGCCGCGCGCCGAGTTGTGGAGTTCCTCGATGGCCGCAGCGAAAGCGTCGGTGAATCGCGAAGCCGAGTCCTGTTACATACCGAGTTCCCGGGCATGCACGTGCAGGCTCGTGTCGTCGATGAACGTGGTGCAGTGCTCGCCCGCGTCGACTTTCTGTTCGACGAGGGTGTAATCGGGGAGTTCGACGGCCGGGTCAAATACAGCTCACACCTGAGGCCTGGCGAGACGAGCGCCGACGCCGTTGTCCGTGAGAAGCTGCGCGAAGATGCATTACGCGAGGCGGGCTGGATCGTGATCCGATGGACCTGGGCGGACCTGGCACACCCTGAGCGGCTTATCCAGCGCATACGGAGGGCTCTTGATGAGGCATATCGCCAGCAGCGGCCAACCAGGCTTTGGGTCCCCGCCGCATAGGACTGGCCGCACTGGAAATGTGCAGCGACGTTAGTTGCTTCTACCGCGACTGCACATAACTAGTGCGGCGCATCCATCGTGAAGGAGCGCGACTAGTCCAGATCGTCGTGACGCATCAACTGGCGGGCAGCCTCGTTGATTGACCCCGAGAGAGATGGGTACACAGAGAACGTCGACGCGAGGTCGGTAACAGTCAAATGGTTCTGCACGGCCATCGCGATGGGCAGGATCAACTCTGAGGCAACGGGTGCTACCACCACGCCACCAATGACCACACCTGTCGCTGGGCGGCAGAAGATCTTGACGAAGCCCCGGCGCAACCCCATCATCTTCGCCCGCGGGTTGGTATTCAGCGGCAGCATCACAGTCCGCGCAGGCACCTGACCTTCGTCAATCGCGGTCTGTGCGACACCCACGGTGGCGATCTCGGGGCGTGTAAAGATCGCGGAGGCTACGGTCTTCAGCTTGATTGGGTTCACACCCTCGCCGAGCGCGTGATACATGGCGATGCGGCCCTGCATGGCTGCCACCGACGCGAGCGGGAGCAGGCCCGTGCAGTCACCCGCCGCGTAGATACCTGGGATGCTGGTCCGCGAGACACGGTCAACGCGAATGTAACTCCCCGGATCCACTTCGATGCCGACACCGTCGAGACCGAGAGACTCTGTGTTCGGGATTGAACCCACCGTCATCAGAGCGTGGCTGCCAGTGACGGTACGGCCGTCACTCAGGTGGACAAGTACGCCGTCATCGGTGCGCTTCACTGAATCGGCGCGTGCGTGCTTGATGAAGTTCACTCCACGTTCAGCGAGTGATTCCTCGAGAACCATCGCGGCGTCGGCGTCCTCGCTGGGCAGCACGCGGTCGCGGCTAGTGAGGAGGGAAACCTCCACCCCCATCTCCGTGTACGCGTTCACGAACTCGACACCGGTGACGCCGGACCCGACAACAATGAGGTGCTCCGGCAGTTCGTCGAGGTCGTATATTTGCCTCCATGTGAGGATCCGCTCGCCGTCCGGGCGGGCGCTTGGCAGGATCCGCGGTGACGCGCCCGTCGCGATCAGGACGAAGTCAGCATCGAGTACGAGTTCCTCGCCGGACGCCAGCGTCGCTTGCACTTTATGGGCAGCGAGCCCTTTACCCGTGTCCATGAGCTGACCGGTGCCGTTGAGCAGCCGAACGCCTTCGCGCTGCAAACGTGCCCGGATGTCGGACGACTGGGCCTGGGCGAGACTTTTCACGCGGGAATGGATCCGCGGCACCGAAATTCCGACGTTCGCGGGATCGAGTTCAATGCCCAGAGCAGCCGCCCGGCGCATATCTGTGCGCACACCTGTCGAGGCTATGTACGTCTTTGATGGCACGCAGTCGAACAACACGCACGCCCCACCGATGCCGTCAGCATCGATAACCGTGACATCGGCCCCGTGCTGAGCTGCGACAAGCGCGGCCTCGTAGCCCGCTGGCCCGCCACCGATGATCACGATCCGGGTCATGTTTGTCCTCCATTCCCAAGGGCGGAAGCCCCAAGGTCGCCCCGGGGTTCCTCGTCATCGGCACCTACGCTATAGCGTCGTCACACCTCTCGTGCACCCCGGCCTCGAATCGGGTACCAATATCGGGGATGATGGGACGTGACAGCTGAAATGTTGACCGAGAAGATCTAGGCTTGCCGCCGTGCCCTTGTATGCCGCGTACGGGTCGAACATGGACCCTGAACAGATGTTGTCCCGTGCTCCGCACTCGCCGATGGCGGGAACCGGCTGGTTGTACGGCTGGCGATTGACCTTTGGCGGCGACGATATTGGCTGGGAAGGTGCCCTCGCCACGGTCGTCGAAGACCCCTCGTCGCGCGTCTTTGTCGTCCTCTACGACGTGACGCCTGAAGATGAATCAAGCATGGACCGGTGGGAAGGCGCCGAAATGGGCATTCACCGGAAACTTCGCGTGCGTGTGGATATCAATGGCAGCGAACCTGCACTCGCGTGGCTATATGTCCTCGACGCCTATGAGGGTGGTCTTCCATCGGCGCGGTATCTCGGTGTCATGGCTGATGCGGCGGAGAAGGCAGGCGCACCCGCCGAGTACGTCCGCTGGATAAGAACTCGTGAAGCGCGCAACGTCGGCCCAGGGACCTCGTTCGGCTAGTCCGCGAAGAACGGTACTGACGACGTCACGTCCACGCTGACTTCCTCGCCGTGAGTGAACTGGCGGTCTCCAGCGCAGTGTGCGCGCACCCAGATCTTGCGGTCTTCGGTGGCGGCTGTCACCAGCGTGGACGGACCGGTGAAGCGCACGTTGGTGACGGTCAGTCCGGTGGGTTCGGCGGCGGAACTGAATACGACTTGCTCAGGCCGGATCAGCACTTTGCCGCGGCCACTCGGCGTACCAAGAACGGGGATGAACCCGATCGGGGTGCGCACCCATCCGCTCGGCGCTGCCGAGGGATCCGCGTCGAGGACGACTGAGTCACCAACGAAGCGCCCGACCTCGAGTGACACCGGATTGTGGTAGACGTCTTCCGGCGTTCCGATTTGCGCAATCCTGCCGTCAAGCAGCACCGCAACCCGGTCAGCCATGCCGAGCGCCTCGTCCTGATCGTGCGTGACCAAGATCGAGGTCATTTTCCGTTCGTACAGCAAAGTTCGGACGTCGGCGCGCAAAGATGCCCGTAGTCCCGCGTCGAGCGCGCTGAACGGTTCATCGAGTAAGACCAGAGCGGGCGAGGGCGCAAGGGCGCGTGCCAGTGCCACACGCTGCTGCTGACCGCCAGAGAGCTGCGCAGGCCGCGCTTTCCCAGTCCCCGGAAGGCCAACTAGATCGAGCAAAGCGGTGACCTGTTCTCGACGCGACGCGCGCGCTTTGAGATCCATTCTGCGCATTCGGCTGTTCCCGAGGCCGTACGCAATGTTCCCGGCGACGGACAGGTGTGGGAACAGCGCGCCTTCTTGCGGCACGAGGCCGACGTGGCGCCGCTCCGGCGCGATGTGCCGCCCGTTACCGTCCGCGACGACACGTGATCCCAGACTTACGAGGCCGGCTTCAGCGCGGTGCAGACCCGCTATCACGCGCAGCAGTGTCGTCTTGCCACAGCCGGAAGGACCCAGCACCGCGAGGAGCTCTCCCTCATTGACGTCGAACGAGACATCATGAAGGACGCGTGACCGGCCGTACGAGGCGGTCACCCCTTTCACCTGCAGATCGCTTGGCCGCTCGTTCACTGGTGCACGTCCTCTGTCACTGCCGTCCCCCGCTGTGCTGGCGGACGGTTGCTAGCTTGCGCCTCGATTTCTGTCTGCAGCTGTGGTGCTGCAGACTTCCAGCCCATTACGTTTCCGAGCAACAGCGCGGGCAGCGCCGCTACAAGGATCAGGGCAGCGGCGTACGGCGCGGCTGCTCCATACGCAAGTGCGTCTGTGTGGCTCCATAGCCGGGTAGCGAGTGTATCTACTGAGGTAGGCCTAAGCATAAGCGTCGCGGGCAGTTCTTTGGCCACAGCGAGGAAAACTAGTGCCCCGCCCGCTGCTGCACCGGGCAGCGCTAGCGGAAGTACAACGCGGAGGTTGGTGCGCCACCGCCGCTCGCCGAGCGTTGCTGAGACGTCTTCAAGTGACTCCGGGACTGCGGCGACGGCGGATCGGATCGCCCCGACAGCGAGCGGTAGGAACAAGACAATGTAGGCAAGTACCAGCATTGGCACCTGCTGGTACCACTGCGGCAAGACTCGGATGCCCAGAAACACGATCGCTAGGCCCACGGTGATACCTGGCAGCGCGAAACCGACATATGAGACTGACTCGGCAGTCCGCGCCGCAACTGACCTTGAGCGGGCTGCATAGGCGCCGACGGGCAAAGCCACCAGTGTGGTGATCAGCGCGGCGACTCCGGCTATTCGGGTTGTCGACCAGGCCGCCGAGATCACCATGTCCCATTGCGGACTGACCTGCTGGGCGCGGTAGATCCAGCGCCCGAGAGCCGCGAACGGCAGAAGGACACCGATAGTGATCACGGCCGCGGAGAGCGCGAAAACGGCGCCGCGCGCCTTCCCGAGCGTGAAGGGCTGGGCACGTCGCGGTGTTCCCGACCCGATACGCGCCGCATACCCGCGGCGTGCGCGACGCTCGGCGATGGTCAGCAATATGGCGGCAAGCGCGAGGATCAGTCCAAGAATGGCGGCGGGCGTGCGGTCAAAAGATCCGCGGTAGCTTGTGTAGATCGCGACGGTGAACGCCTCGTATCGCATCAGCGCGACGGCACCAAAATCGCTGAGCGTGTAGAGCGCGACGAGTAGTCCCCCAGCGGTCGCCGCTGGCCACACTTGCCGGACCGTGACGGAAAGAACCGCGCCTAACCGCGTTTTGCCGAGAGTCTGCGCGACTTCTTCACCAGCTGGATCGGCTGCCGCAAGAGCGGCGGCGACTGGGAGAAACACGTAGGGATAGCTTGCGATCGTCAGGACCAGAACCGCGCCAGTGAACCCGGCGAACTGCGGGAACTCCGCGATCCAGATGAAACCCAGGACGTAAGACGGAATAGCGAGCGGGACGGTGAACGCGATGCCCAGCCAACGGCGGCCTGGCAGGTCAGATCGAACAGTGATCCACGCGAGCACCGAACCGAGGATGATGCACGCAACCGTGACGACGAGCGCAAGCCAGAAGCTGCGCCAGAAGAGCTCCGCGGTCCGCTGACGGGTCAGGACCGACCAGAAAACGTCGGGGCCTCGTTCGAACGCGCGAATGAAGAGGTAGATCAGCGGTGTTGCGGCGAGCGCCGCAACACCTAGCGCGGCCAGCCCGGTTACCGGGCGGCCGCGCTGGGTCCTGCGGGCGAGCGAAATCAGAGGAGACCGACCTCAGTCAGAAGCTCCTGCGTCTCCTCGAGAGAAGCAAGGTCGGACAGGTCGATATCTGGCCCCTGCAGCTCGTCGAGCTGGGGGCGGCCTTCGTCGGTGAAGGAAAGCCCGTCAATGACGGGATACTCGGAGGTCTCGTCGAGGAAGTACTGCTGGGCGTCTTCGGCGAGCATCGCGGCCACGAGCGCCTGGGCGGCTTCCTGGTTCTGCGAACTGGCAAGGACACCTACGCCCGCAATGTTGATTAGCGCACCCTCGTCACCCGGGGCGAGGTACTTCACGTTCGCGCGGAGACTCTCGGCACCCTCTTCCTTCGCAAGCTTGTACCAGTAGTAGTGGTTGATGAGCCCGATCTCCACCTGGCCTTCATTGACCGCCGTCAGAATCGCATTATTGTTTTCGTAGCTGACCGGCTCGTTATCGCGGAAAGCTTCGAGCCACTCGCGTGCGCCGTCGTCCCCGCGCGAAACGCGCAGCGCGGTCACGAATGACTGCCACGAAGCGTTGGTCGGTGCGAAGCCGACTTTCCCGCGCCATTCAGGCTCGACCAGAGCGTCGATGGTGTCCGGCACCGCTGCTTCGTCAAGTGCTTCGCTGTCGTAGGCGATTACGCGTGCGCGCCCGGATGTGGCCACCCAGGTATCGTCACCCGCGCGGTACTGCTCCGGCACGAGTTCGAGAGTCTCATCGTCGAGCGTCGCGAGCAGATCTGCCTGCGATAGCGCGCCCAGCGCACCAGCATCCTGGGAAAAGTAGACGTCAGCGGGAGAGTTGGCGCCTTCTTCGAGGATCTGGGCGGCGAGTTCTGCGGTGTTTCCGTATCGCACGTCGATGCTCACACCAGTGGCCGCTTCGAGATCCTCGATAAGCGGCGCGACGAGATCCTCGTTGCGCCCCGAATACAGCACGAGAGTGGTTTCCTCAGCTGCTCCGTTGGTTTCACCCTCAGGCGCGGCGGTCGTCGGCTCGTCCGAACCGCATGCCGCGAGGGGAACCGCTAGGGCGACAGCCGCGAGGACTGTCGTAAAACGCTTGCGTGTGATCACGCTGGGCTCCTCATCTACAACCAGACAATTACGACGAGGCTACCCTAACCTATATAAGGCTTGGTTATCCAAATCTTCCTGTAGCACCAAACTCGTGAAAACGCGCACCCCCACTTCAAGAGCACGCTCGTCAATGTCGAACGTCGGCTGATGCAGGTCACGCTGCGGACCTTCGCCTGACCAGACGCCGAGTCTCCCCATAGCACCCGGCACGTGCTCGAGGTACCAGGAGAAGTCCTCCCCACCACCAGACTGCTCGGTCTCCGTGATCGCGGTCGGGTCGCCGTCCGTAACCGCCGCGCGAAATATCGCGGTCGATTCAGGATCGTTGATTACCGGTGGCACACCGCGCCGGTACTTGATCTCGTAATCCACACCGGTCGGCGCCATAGTTGACGCGACGATTTCGCGCACGAGTGGTTCCAGCAGCGCCCACGTTGCATGGTCACCGGTGCGGACGGTTCCGCGAAGCACGCCTACCCGAGGGATCGCATTCGCGGCGTCCCCAGACTTAGCCGCACCCCAGGCCATCACCGTCGAGGAACGCGGATCGACCCGGCGCCCGAGCAGGCCCGGCAGCGACGTGATCACCGTACCCATCGCGTAGATGAGATCGGAGGTGAGGTGCGGCCGGGACGTGTGCCCTCCAGAGGACGAGAACACGATTTCGATGAGGTCGGCGGCAGACGTGATCGCCCCAGTGCGCACCCCGACCTTGCCTACCTCGAGCCGGGGGTCGCAGTGCAGCGCGAAGATCCGTGAGACACCACTCATCACACCAGATGCGATCACATCGAGCGCGCCGCCTGGCATGACTTCCTCCGCGGGCTGGAACAAGAGCCGCACGCCGCGCGGCAGAGACGGCAGACTTGCGAGAGCCAGCCCTGTGCCCAGAAGAATCGCGGTGTGCGCGTCATGCCCGCACATGTGGGCGACACCGGGCACGTCGGAGGTGTAGTCGGCGTCGTTAAGTTCCTGCATAGGGAGAGCATCCATGTCCGCGCGCAGCGTCAGACGCTTGCCACGTGCGTCAGGCGGTCCCAGATCGCAATACAGCCCCGTGCCGCCAGGAAAGCGCACGGGATTCAGCCCCGCCTTTTTGAAGTGGTCCTCCACAAAAGCGGTCGTCCGGAATTCGGCCCGCGCGAGTTCGGGGTGCCGGTGCAGCTCGCGTCGCCACCGGACGAGATCGTCCCGGTGTGCGACTAGCCACTTGCCGATCATCTCCCTCACAGCTACGCATGCTCCTCTGGTGTCTCGCCAATTATTGTTGTCCGAAAGCGAAGTTCGTGTCGCGGGTTTTCGTTTCCAGTGCGCCAATCAGATCGCCGTGGATACTCCGTTTGATGCCGCCTAGGTTCGCGCCGCGCTTGCTCGTCAACTGCTCAGCCCGGCTTACAGCCGAACTCAGCAGCGCAGTCGCGTCACTCGTCGCCTGGACGATCCCCGCTGCGAGCGCGTCCGGACCGCCGTACCTGCGTCCTGTGGTCATCGCTTCAATCGCAGTTTGCTTGGGCAAACGGGAGTTGAGCAGCGCGCTCATACCGACGGTGAACGGCATATTCAGGTCCACTTCAGGCAGGCAAAAGAACCCCTGATCCTCGCGCATCAGCTGGAAGTCAGTAGAGATAGCGAGCATCGCGCCCGCACCAAACGCGTGGCCGCTGACTGCCGAGATCGTCGGCATGGGAAAGGTCAGCAAACGAGAAAAGATGGAGTGCGTGCGATCGAGATATTCAGGCAACTGGTCGAGGTGACCGAAAATCCACTCCACGTCGAGTCCATTGCTGAAGAACTTGCCGGTCGACGTGACGACAAGTGCAGCTGGCCCCTCGGATCCCTCGATTTCGTCGAGGCTCGCATGAATCGCGTCCATCCAATCCGGATGGAACCGGTTTTCGCCGGCCTGTTCGCCCTCGGCGCCCAGGTTCAGAACAAAAACGTCGCCCTCGCGTGAGACATATGGCATAGAAGGAGCGTAGTCCGCCGCGATCTGCGAGCCGTCGACACCCCGCGTGGACTTGTGGAGGCCCCAAGTAAGGGCGTCATAATTCCCCGGCAACGCGAACTCAGGAGACACAGGTGCGCAACCTCACCGAAGTAACGCCGTCGCGAATCGTCAACGGACTGGCGGGTTACGGCGAAAACCTAGCTCTAGCACACAGTTCAGGAACTCTTTCCTATGCTGAACTCGCTGCTGCGGTCGTCCAGGAGGCCGCGCGATTCGCCGACGGTCGCCGCCTCGTCGTCGTGTCAATCACCAATGAGCCAGGCTCGATCATCGCGTACCTGGCCGCATTATGGGCCGCGCAGCCTGTGATTCTCATCTCCCCCGACTCCCCAGACTCACTCGAACGCATTTTGCGGACCTACGACCCGGACAGCGTCTATACGGCGCAATCCGGCTGGGTCGACCGGCGCGCGGCATCCATTCACGAACTCCACCCTGATCTCGCACTTCTCTTGAGCACGTCAGGATCAACGGGGTCTCCCAAACTTGTGCGGCTGACGTATGACAATCTCGACGCCAACGCGGACTCCATCGCCGAATATCTCGCGATCCGGTCATCGGACCGAGCAGTCACAACTCTGCCGCTGAATTACTGCTACGGGCTCTCGGTCCTGCACAGCTATCTGCTGCGCGGCGCGGGTCTGCTGCTCACAGATGATTCAGTCGCCGAACCACGGTTCTGGGAGACGTTCCGTCGCCACGGAGGGACGTCACTGGCAGGGGTCCCATACACGTTCGAACTGCTCGAACGCGCAGGGTTCACCGAAATGGAGTTGCCCACTCTGCGTTACATCACGCAGGCCGGGGGCCGTATGGATCCCGGCCTGGTGCGAAAATACTCCCAACTCGGGCGCCAGCGAGGGTGGGAACTGGTCGTGATGTATGGGCAGACGGAAGCAACCGCGCGCATGGCTTATCTGCCGCCTTCTTGTGCCGCCGAGCATCCGCAGGCAATCGGAGTGCCAATTCCCGGTGGAGCCTTCACTCTCGCAGCGTGCGAAGGGTTTGATGGCCACGAGACAGGCGAACTCGTCTACACCGGACCCAACGTGATGCTCGGCTATGCCCAGCACCCATCCGACCTCAGCCGCGGACGTGACCTCGAAGAACTACGCACCGGCGACATCGCGACAAGGACGATGGAGGGGCTGTATGAAATCGTTGGACGGCGCAGCAGATTCGCGAAGATCTTCGGGTTGCGAATCGACCTTCATCACATCGAGGCAACACTCCGCGAGGAAGGCGTGGCCGCTCTCGCCGCGGCAACCGACGAACACCTCGTCGTAGCCGTCACGAACGGCGCCGCGGAGCGCGTTCGTCAGCGCGTCGCCAGCTTCACAAAGCTCCCCGGCTGGACGATAACCGTCGCGGACGTCACCGAACTGCCCCGGCTTGAAAACGGCAAACCTAACTACCCGGCCGTGCTCGCTCTCCGTTCGGACAGCCCGCAGGCGTCGAACGTGGCCGACCTTCTCAGCAATGTGCTGAACGTCCCTCTCAGCACGATCACACCGAACGACAGCTTCACGACACTCGGCGGCAATTCGCTCTCCTACGTCACCATGTCTGTTCGGCTCGAAAAACTCCTCGGCAATCTCCCGCGAAATTGGCACGCGCTGTCGATCGCGCAGCTGGAAACAGCGATGCGACCACGATCATCGTGGCTTCGCACCGTCGAAACACCCATTCTGCTGCGCGCAGTCGCAATCATCGCGATCGTGGGGGTGCACGTCCCGCTGTGGAAATTCTTAGGCGGTGCGCACATTCTCCTCGCGGTCGCGGGTTACATGTTCGCGCGCTTCACGCTCAGCGGATCGTCAATCCAGAGCCGGCGCGGCGCCATACTGAAGGCGCTTGGCGGCGTCGCCATCCCGTCAGTCGCTTGGATAGCTGCGGTCTATGTGGCGACTGACTGGTACGAGGTCAGCAACCTCTTCCTCGTCAACAAACTCGTCGGCCCGCACACGCGCACATCTGGGGTGCTGTGGTTCATCGAGATCCTTGCACTGATTCTGGTGAGTGCAGCGGTCCTATTTAGCTTTCCCGCGGTCGCGCGGCTCCAGCGGTGCTACCCTTTCGGCTTTCCAGTGGCGCTCACAGGCGTGGGAATCGCTTTTCGCTACGGGCTGCCGTGGGATCCGATCGCACCGAAAGACGCGGTGTATCTGCCGCTTACCTTCTGGGTGTTCACTTTGGGCTGGGCAGCCTGGGCCGCTCGGACCTGGCAAGAGCGCGCATTCGTCACCACACTCGCGGCAGTCTTCTTGCCCACCTATTTCGATGGCACTCGGCGCGGAATTCTCGTCCTCGCTGGCGTGCTCCTGCTGCTGTGGGTGCGGTCAGTACGGCTGCCCGCACCGGTCGTCTGGGGCGCGGCGCTTGTCGCGCACAGTTCCCTGTACATCTATCTGACGCACTGGCAGGTCTTCCCCTTCGTGCGCGACGAGTTCGGGAAGTGGACCGCGCTCGTCGCGAGCATCGTGATCGGCATTGCGTACCACCGCGCCGGCTCCTGGGCGCTGCGGCAAGCGTTGCGACAATTCAGAACGGTAGTCAAAACTACGCCTCGAGCAACTCTGCTCACCTGGTCGCATCGCATAACGAAATCCGCGTACGGTGGGGCGAAAGTGACCGCGCCGGAAACGGAGGACACCGTGGACCGAGAAGTACCTGACGACCGGGACGAACAGCAGAAGATATTCGATGCCGCTAAGGGCAGCACCGACCCTGAACAACCCAAAGAACACGTCAGCGAAGAGGGCGCCGTCGGCGGCACGCCCGGCACGACTGACGGCCAATAATTTGACCGATCATTGGCCGTGCCCGAAGGCCCTCACGTCACCTGCAACCTCGGCGATGAACCGGACGACATGTTCGGCGGCTTCACGCTCCGCAGCTGCGTGAGCGGGCCGTTCGCCACCGAACGCAATTCCCTCCGCCCACAAGGCGTCTGTGGGGAAGCGGCCGAACCGGAATACGTGTCCAGCGCCGGCGAAGTCAATGTGTCGGTCATGAGGGACGCCGCTTCGGCGCTTGATCAGCATTTCCGCCATGCTCGCGGACGGCCAGACCGCGTCTGCCGCGCCCGAAATGCACAGTAAGGGGCAGCGTACGTTCTCGGCGTGCAGCACCGCTTCCCCGTTCGGTTCGGTTAGCCCGGCCTGATAGGCGGGGCAGAGTTTCAGCAGGCTGGGCCTGCCCGCGGCGATGTCGCGATGCACGCGCCAGGCGTTACGCACAAGCTGCGGCATGAGTGCACCTGTTGGCAACTGAGCATAGGGAAAACCCTCGCCATATAGCGTCCATGACGGCGTGTCCGCGATTTCACCGTCGGGCCCAACGGCTTGCCAGGACACCGCGCTGGGACTGACCAGAACGAGCGCTCGAACGATGAGGGGGCTGCTGACAGCCGCAGCGAGCAATCCTTCCGCTCCGCGAGAAATGGCGATCCCAGACACTCGGTCCGAGTCGACATCGGCTCGGCTTGACATCCAGTTCACTGCGGATACGAACCGTTCGAGCGGAATCCGCGCCACCGGCGCACCCTCGTCGAGCCAGTTGTACGCGAGGGCGGCGAACCCTCGCGAGGCAAACATAGCGATCGTCTGGCGTTGAGAATCGCATCCACCCTCCGACCCCCCGAAGCAGACCACCGCAGGCCAGCCGCCGGACGGAGCAGGACCGGACGGCAACGCGAGCAGGCCAGCCCTGCCATCGATGTCCTCCCCGGTCACAGTCACCGAGGATGGCGCCGCGTGGCGCACGACCGTCCGCCGAACCACCGCGTTGCCCGATGTTGCCTCGACGGTGACGAGCCAGTCTCCGGCCGGCGCGACGAACATTCCTGACGGCCCCTCAGCTGGAGCGGGTCGCATCGCCCAGATGGGTGCGTCACCATCAGCTACCGCCCAGTCGCCCGACACGGGTGCTGCGGATGCGAGATCCAGCGGTCCAGCCACAGGCGCGGTAAAAACTGCGGCAGACCGCCACTTCCGCCCGAACAGATCGGTGCCGTTCGTCTGAATTCGCACCTCAGTGCCGCTGGCGCATCCCTCGACGCGCACGGGAAACGGCGAATCGTGACGTGAGATGTCCGGCACGGACAGTGAAATCCGTGTGTCAACAACATCTTTCGGCGGGACCGGCTGCTCGCGTATCGGCAGCGTTGCGTCTCGCGCCGACACCGACCGCGATCGGGAGTCGAACCACTGCGGAAACACCCCTGAGATGAGGCCAGCGATGCCAACCAAGGTAAATGGCACCACCCAGTAGCAGATGACGGATAGCAGGTGGCCCTGATCCCGGATCGTGGCGTCTCCGTCAACAATGGGAGGAATCAGTGACGAAACGGTCATCACGCCGAACGTGCCCACCCACATCCAAGTCATCGCGGTGGTGATCACCCGGAAACCGTCACTGGCGGCGGTCTGTGCATCGACTTCCGACTCCGCGTATTCGCGGACGAACGGGCGCCCCACTGCGAGGCCAGCCAGCGATATGAGGAACAGTCCCGCGTTGCTCACCGGCTGCAGCCAGCGTTCAAGCACTGCGTCGCTGAGAAGCAGTGCGAGCACGAGGAGCGCGACGAACACGACCACAGTCCCCACGTCCAGGGAATGCAGGCGCTCGCCACGAATTCTCTGCACGATCGGTCCTGCAATCGCGATTGCCAGCGCGATCGCCACCGCATGGACGAAACCCGTGTTGCCGACCAGGATCCAGTACACAATCCAGGGTGCGAAGCCGATCAGGTATCCCACATCTACAACTGTGACTCAGACCTGCGCAGCAGTCCTGGTTTCTGCTTCTTTGAGTACGACGGCTGGGCTCAGGGACTTCCGTCCCTCCGATCGCTGACCGTGGACCCTATGGCCCGATCCCGGCTCGACGGATGCTTGAGACATCACACCAGTTCAACCTTAGGATCACCGATGTCCAACGACCGCCACACCCCAGAGCAGGCCCTGCGGCGCGCTGTCGCGCGAGCTCATCGGGCACCATCAGTCCACAACACGCAGCCCTGGCTGTGGGAACTCCGGGACGGGTCGCTGGAATTGTTCGCCGATCCTGAACGGATGGTCAATGTGGCGGACCCCAGTGGCAGGCAAATGGTGATCAGCTGCGGGGCCGTACTGCATCACGCGAAGGTCGCGCTGACGAGCATGGGTTACGAGGCAGCCATCGTTCGGATGCCCGACCCGTCAGATGCATTCCACCTCGCGACGATCACCATCAAACCGGTCACTTTCCCCGACGAGCGTGATCGTATCCTCGGTGAGGCTGTGCAGATGCGTCGAAGCGATCGGCGTCCGCTCGGCCCGTTGTCCGACAACGAGATATACAACCTCAAAACGGCATTTCACGATGATCTGGTGTCGATCGCCGTCCTCGACCGCGACGGGGCACAGATCGTGAAAGAAGCCTCCGAATTGGCGGTACGTGAACGCGCCACCGACGAGCAGTACCATCGCGAACTGAACTGGTGGAGCGGCCATTATCGACTTTTCGACGGGGTACCGCGCTCGTCGCTCCCCTCACTCGAGAAACGCGGGGCGGTGCCGAGCGGCCGTGAGTTCCCTGCGGGCACGCTGAAGCCGCAGCGCGATGTGCCCGATAGGGCAAGCCTTCTCGTCATGAGCACGTCGGGGGATTCAGCCGAAGACTGGCTGCGCTGTGGTGAGGCGATGTCGGCTGTGCTGCTTCGAGCGGCGGCGTCACGGCTGGGTGCGTGCCCGGTCACCCATGTCACCGAAATCGAGGACAGCCGCGCTCTCGTTCGTGACGCTGCGCAGCGCGCTGGGGAGGTTCGCAGGTACCCGCAGGTCGTCATTCGCGCGGGGGAACGTCTTTCGTCTGGGCTCCCGCCCGAAACTGGTCGGCGTCCTGTTGAGGAGATCCTGCGGATACGGGTCTCACCCGACAACTGAAGTCCGAAGGTGTGGCCCTCTACTTCCCGCAGTAGAGGGCCATTTGGCGTGGTCACACAGGTTCGACGAAGTCATTCCGGCGGCGTCAGGACAACTCCTGTGAGTGCACCTCCGTCGACAAGGAACTCTGATCCTGTGGAGAAGGTCGCCTTGTGTGCCAGGAATGTGACGAGGTCCGCAACTTCCTCTGGCTCTCCGAAGCGCGGGATTGGCTGGTTCTCGACCATTTCCTCGCCGAATCCGGCCGTCATGGGCGTGCGGATCGGGCCGGGGTGGACGGAAAACACTCGTATACCAGCCGGGGCGAATTCGAGTGCTGCAGTCTTCGTGAGTCCGCGCATTGCCCATTTACTTGCCACATAGGAGCCGACCTGGCTATAGCCAGCCATCCCGGCAGTGGACGAGATGTTGATGATGACACCGCGGCTCGCTCGCAGCGACGGGGCAGCCGCGCGCATGCCAAGCCACGCGCCGATGAGATTAACATCGAGAACGAACCTGAAGTCCTCGGTGGATTGTTCCTCGATTCCACCGAACTTCACGACCCCCGCATTGTTCACAAGGACTGCCAGCGGCTCATTCTTGGTGGCTTCCGCAATCGCCGCGGCCCATTGTGATTCGTCGCGGACATCGAGAGGAACGTAGGTGACGCGCTCGCCGAGTTCCTCGGCGAGCAGCGTGCCCTCCTCGTGCAGGACGTCCGAAATCACGACCGTTCTGCCTTCGGCGCAGAAACTTCTCGCTATCGCCGCCCCGATTCCGCGCGCGCCGCCGGTAACGAGGACAGATCCGTCGGTGAGTGCCATAGGTCCGTGCCTTTCTATGCAGGTGTTGTGACCTCTAGCCAACCGTGCGGCACGCTCCTGACACGAGAGTCGCTGGGTCGCAGGTTCCGGGACCAAAGTCCCAACGGGTACGGCCGTTGTGCTGCGGCCAGTAAGGACTATCAGCGCTACGATCAAGGCAGGAACAGCTAGGAGAGGCCGAATGTACACAGTGTTCTTGGTGGATGACCATGAAGTCGTCCGGCGTGGGCTAGCTGACTTGATCTCTGCCGACCCACAACTTTCTGTGGTCGGTGAGGCTGGCAGCCGGGAGCAGGCGCTCGCGCGTGTGCCCGCGGCAGCACCTGACGTCGTGGTGCTCGATGTCCGGCTGCCGGACGGGAACGGCATCGAACTGTGCCGAGAGCTGCGTTCCGCAAACCCAGCGCAAGCCTGCCTCATCTTGACATCCTTCACTGACGAGCAGGCGATGGTCGACGCCATACTCGCGGGTGCCGCTGGTTACGTGATCAAAGATATCCGTGGGATGGATCTGACCAGAGCCATCATCGACGTCGCGTCAGGCAAGTCGCTCCTTGACAACCGCGCCGCGGCGGCACTGATGACGAAGCTCCGATCGGGCCCCGATGAGAAGGACCCCTTCCCCACTCTCACGGAACAGGAGCACACGCTCCTCGCCCTGATCGGTGAAGGTCTGACGAACAGGCAGATCGCCGAGCGGATGTTCCTGGCGGAGAAAACCGTCAAGAACTATGTCTCGCGTCTTCTCGCGAAACTCGGTGTAGAGCGCCGAACGCAAGCGGCTATTCTCGCGCCGCGGCTCGACAAGCGCGGCCGCGATAGGCGCTGACTCGTTAGGGACCTCTGTCATCTAGGCGAAGTGCCGTTCGGCACTCCACACGACGGTCTGCAAGGGCGAGACTTGGAACAGTCCATGCAGTCGAGCAACGGAAAGCAGCCACCATGTCACTTACTCAGCCGATCATTGTCGGAACAGACGGTTCACCTGCGGCGGAAAGCGCTGTCCGGTGGGCCGCACGTGAAGCGGTGCTCCACGATGCGCCACTACGGATCGTCTCCGCCCTCGATGGACCGCCACAGGTCTGGGGGGACTTCGCGATCCCCACTACCTACCTCGAGGAGGCCCGCCAGTTCGCCGCTTCTCGGCTGAAGGAATCCGCCCGTATCGCTGCGGAGGCTGGCATCGAAAACGCCGAAACCGCGGTGTTGTCAGGGTTCGCTCATGAGGATCTCATCGCGGAATCACGCAATGCGCGCATGCTCGTTCTCGGCTCGCGAGGCCTCTCCCCTTTTAAGGCGAGCATGGTCGGGTCGGTTACTCACGCGGTCGCCTCACACGTCACGGCACCACTGGTGGTGATTCAGGAGCTCCAGCCCGGATGGGACACCGCACCCTCAGCGCCGGTGGTCGTGGGCGTAGACGGTTCAGAGCACAATTTGGCCGCCATCGACATAGCGTTCGCCGAGGCATCAGTTCGTGGGGCGCAGCTCATTGCCGTGCACGCATGGAGCGACGTCGTACTCCCGAAGGCCCTCCGTTCCGACCAAGGACTGCCGTGGGAAAACATGGTGACAGCTGAAGAGGCCCGGCTCGCTGAGTCGCTTGCAGGCTGGGGCGAGAAATACCCAGAGGTTGAGGTTCGCCGTGTGGTAATCCAGGACCGGCCGGTCAGATACCTCAGCGAACTTTCTGCCGCCGCTAGTCTGGTTGTCGTCGGCAATCGCGGGCGTGGGGGTTTCACCGGCATGCTCCTCGGTTCCACGAGCCGTGCTCTGCTCCACACCTGCCAGTCCCCACTGATGACCGTGCCACCGCAGTCATAAACGCTGCAGTGCCGCTAGGGTGGTGTGGGTGAGAAACATCGACAATCCTCACGTCCTCGCCCGCGCCGCCGCGAATTCGATCGCGACGCGAACTGGCGTCGCGGAGCACACAGTCGCAGTGGTACTCGGTTCGGGCTGGGCGCCAGCGGCGTCAGTCCTCGGTGCACCGACTGCCACGATCCCGATGCCAGAGCTGCCTGGCTTCGCGGTCCCCACCGCGGTTGGGCACGGAGGTGAGATCCGGTCGGTGGCCGTGGACGGCACTCATGTCCTTGTTCTGCTCGGCCGAGCACACGCGTACGAGGGGCATCCGCTATCGACGGTGGTGCACCCCATCCGCACCGCCTGCGCGGCCGGAGCGCACACCATCATCCTGACAAACGCCGCAGGTGGGCTCCGTGGCGACATGAACGTGGGACAGCCGGTGCTGATCAGCGACCACATCAACCTGACCGGGCGTTCACCACTAATGGGCGCTCAATTCGTCGATCTCGTCGATGCGTACTCACCGAAGCTGCGTGAACTCGCTCAGCAAATCGAACCGTCCCTGGCCGAAGGCGTGTACGCCGGGCTTCCCGGTCCGCACTACGAGACACCCGCCGAGATCAGAATGCTGCGGACACTCGGCGCCGACTTAGTCGGGATGTCGACGATTCACGAGACAATCACCGCGCGCGCCGAAGGGGCGAGCGTCCTCGGTATCTCGCTAGTCACCAATCTGGCCGCCGGGATGACCGGGGAGCCACTAAGTCACGAAGATGTCATCGAAGCCGGACGGACCGCCGCGCAGCGGATGGGCACGCTCCTGCACAATCTGGTGACGCGACTGTGACTCAAGTCGATCCCGGCATCATTGCCGCATGGATCGACGCTGATCCTGACCCGGCAACCCGAGACGAACTACGCGCACTTGACCCCGAGCTACTCGCTGAACGTTTCGCTGCGCCCCTGACATTCGGTACCGCAGGCATCCGCGGACCCGTCCGGGCAGGACCCAACGGAATGAACATCGCGGTGGTCACACGCACCACTGCGGGTATCGCAGCGTGGTTGCAGGGGCGCTGCCTCGGCGGTTCGACAGTGGTCGTGGGCCGCGATACCCGCCGAGGTTCTGAATCTTTTGCCCGTGCCGCAGCCGAAGTCATGGCCGGAGCGTGCTTTCGCGTCGTGCTTCTGCCACGACCGCTGCCGACGCCACTGGTTGCCTATGCAACGCGCAAACTAGGTGCGGCAGCAGGGATACAAATCACCGCGTCGCACAATCCTCCCGAGGACAACGGGTACAAGCTGTACCTCGATGGGGGCGCGCAACTCGTGGCTCCTGCGGACCGTGAGATCGAAAAGTTGATCGCCGCTGCCCCCGGTGCCACATCAGTGCCCCGGCAGCCGGTTGAGGCGTCAGGTGATGAGATCGTGACGAGTTACCTTCACCGCGTTGCCACGCTCCCTCGCACACCGCAACGCAACATCAGGGTGGCGCTTACCGCGATGCACGGCGTCGGTGGCGAAACTGCCGTCGCAGCGCTCCGGGGTGCCGGATTCACCGATATTCATCTGGTGCGTGAACAGTTCGAGCCCGATCCCGCTTTCCCCACAGTCCGCTTTCCGAACCCTGAGGAGCCCGGCGCATCCGATCTCCTGTTGTCGCTCGCAGCCGAGGTAGAGGCCGACATCGCGGTGGCACTGGACCCAGATGCGGACAGATGCGCCATTGGCGTACCTGCGCCCGGGGGCTGGCGGATGCTGTCTGGCGACGAGACCGGCGTGCTCCTGGGCGATCACGTGCTGCGCCACACGACCGGGGACCGGCTAGTCGCAACGACCATTGTGTCCTCCTCGATGCTGGGCAAGATCGCCGCCGCGTACGGCGCGCGGTATGCAGAGACCCTGACGGGTTTCAAGTGGCTCGTGCGAGCCGGTTCAGGCCTGGTGTACGCCTATGAGGAAGCGATCGGCATCTGCGCCGACCCCCACACAGTTCTCGACAAAGACGGCATTTCCGCTGCCGTCGTCGCGTGTGACCTCGCAGCGTCCCTGAAGTCCGCAAACAGCACCCTCCTCGACGCGCTCAGCACATTGATGGACGAGCACGGAGTTCATATCACCGCCCAGGTCTCCCGCCGTTTCGCATCGCTTCACGGTATTGCTGACGCGATGGCCCGGCTGCGCGGTGCCATGCCAGCCGAAATCGGCGGTGAGCAGATCGAGGTGACTGACATGCTGACGCTGCGCGGGCAGCGCCGGACCGATGCGGTCGTGTTGCGCGGCAGGCACCTTCGCATCGTCGTGCGTCCCTCAGGCACCGAGCCGAAGCTAAAGTGCTATCTCGAAGCGGCTATGGACGACAACAGTCCAGGGTCACGTGCTGCGGCGAGCAAACTGATCGATGCGGGCCGGACGTTCGCTGCTTCGCTCTGACTGCTCAGCTATAGCGGGGACCGAACTGACGATCTCCCGCGTCTCCAAGCCCAGGCACGATGAAGGCGTCATCGTTGAGCTCCGCATCGACAGCGGCTGTCACGAGACGTACCGGGTATCCCAATCGCTCGAGGGCCTTGATCCCTTCTGGCGCCGCGACGACACAGATAGCCGTAATGTCTGACGCGCCGCGCTCCGCGAGCAGTTCGAGCGTGTAGAGCATCGAACCTCCCGTGGCGAGCATGGGGTCGAGAACGAACACAGGCCTGCCCTCGAGGCGCTGCGGCAGCGCCTCGAGATAGGGCACCGGCTTGTGTGTTGTCTCGTCGCGTGCCATACCCACGAACCCGGTCTGCGCTTCGGGGATCATGACGCTCGCCTGATCAGCCATGCCCAGCCCAGCACGCAGCACAGGCACAAGCAGCGGCGGGTCCTGCAACCGGAAGCCGGTCGCGGTCGCTACCGGAGTTGCGACGTCGAATGCCGCGACTTTCGCCGTTCGCATCGCCTCATATACGAGCATCTGCGTCAGTTCGCGCAGCGAATTCCGGAACACTGCACTGTCGCTGCGCGCATCGCGCATCAATGTCAGGCGTACGGCGGCTAAAGGGTGATCGACAACCAGCGTGTCCATAGTCGCGAGCATATCGGTAAAAGATTTTCGCCACCGAATGGAACCGTTCGGCCGTCGCGATGCGTCCCACCTTCTCAGCGGCAGAAATGTGCGACTGACGAGATGGACCGACAGAAGAGGGGAGACGGCCTTGAGCGAACTGGTTGCGGCGCCAGAGGAGATTCGCCGGTTCGGGGTGTGCGTGGAGGAACAGAGGACACGTCTCACCATGGCCTCGGCCTCGGTGGCTGCGCTCGAGCCTGCGCAGTTAGCGCCAGCACTCGGACTGATCGGCAGTGACTATCTGACGGCCTTCAACACCGCGCGGCAGCGATACGCCTCAGCTCTCAATTCCCTCGCGCACGTGGCCGACGCGATGTCGTCCGCCGCTACGGTGACCGCACAGGCTTATACGACCCGCGACGCAGCGTTCTCTGCCGCGCTCGGGGGCCCGGTGCAGGAGATGAGCCAATGATCGACGTCGCACTGCTGAAGAAGCCCCTCGACGACCTCGCTGCAACCCTAGGCACCGGGCAGATGCCAGCGACTGATCCGATGAGGGAACTTACGCACGTCGCGGGGACGCTCAACCAAGTCAGCGATCTTGGACTCAGCTCCGTGAGACAACTCGAAGGGGCATGGCGTGGTCACGCCGCGGATGCTGCCGCGGCTAAGGGACTTGACTTCGGAAACGCTGCCGGCCAGCTGGCCACGCACGGACAAAGCCTGGGATTCAGCTGGTTGTCCGCAGCGGAGTCGGTGCTGCGCGGCGTCGGTGAGCTCGCGGCGATTGGCGCGTCATTCATGCGTATTCTGCAGCACGCGGAAACCCTCCTCGCTCACCCGCTTGGCCAGCTCACCCTGCTGAAAGAAGCACTCGATCACCTGTCCCGTGCCCTTGACGTCGTCATCCGCTTGAGCAGCGAGTTGTCATCGAACGCCGGCGGACTCAACACGCTAGGGGCAGATATTCGCATCCCGGCGGCCCCCGGGCCGGGTATCGCCGATCAGGGATACGGTTCTGCCGCTGCCGCCGCGTTCGGTGGCCAGTCCGATGTTTTGCCGGCGAACGGATCATTCGAGACCGCTTCCGGGGGCGGCGCGATAGTCCAACTACCGGACGGCAGCATCGCGTCTGCCCCTACTCCACAGGCTGCCGACGCGGTGCGCAACGCACTCAGCCAGCGGGGCGTGCCCTATGTTTGGGGTGGCACAACACCGGGTGCGGGATTCGACTGCAGCGGGCTGACTCAATGGTCGTATGCACAGGCTGGGATAGAAATTCCCCGGCTCGCTCAGGAGCAGAATGTCGGTACGCCCGTCAGGCCTGATCAATTGATGGCGGGTGACCTGGCCGTGTGGGATGGTCACGTCGCCATGGTGATTGGCAACGGTCAGATGGTGGAAACCAACCGTGAAAAAGGGTGCCTGTTGTTTATGCTGGTCACGTGCCTCACACCCCGATCTCCCGCGCTATCCTGTACTGCCGTGTCTCCAGCGACACCACCGGGCACGGCAAATCAGTCGCTGACCAGGAACACGAGTGCCGCGCGATCTGCGCGCGCAACAACTGGCATGTTGCGGAAGTCCTGACCGACAACGACATGGGCGCATCCCGCCACTCCGGGCGCCAGCGTCCCGCCTACGAGCGGCTGAAAGAGACCCTCTCCCCTGGCGATGTGCTCGTGACCTGGGAAGCATCAAGGGCGCAACGTGACCTCGCCGCCTATACCCAGTTGCGTGACCTCTGCGCGGCGAAAGGCGTGTACTGGTCCTACTCCGGCCGCCTCTACGACCTCACCAAAGGCGATGATCGCTTCACTACGGGGCTCGATGCTCTGCTATCGGAGAAAGAAGTCGAACAACTCCGGGAACGCGTACTCCGCGGGAAACGCTCCCGGCTGAATCAGGGAAAACCGAACGGGCGCATGCCCTACGGTTACCGGAGGATAATAAACCCCGGGACAGGCCGCACCGAGGGATGGCAACCGTGCCCCGTGACCGCGCCGATCGTCAGAGAGATTGTGGCTCGCCTGCTAGCTGGCGAGCCGATCAACAGCATCAGCACCAACCTCAACCAGCGGGGCGTCACTCCCCCGTCTGTCGGCGGCGACCGTGCACCAGCCCCGGAGTGGATCAGACAGCGGTTACGCACAATGATCGTCACACCGACCTACGCGGGACTGCTCACTCACCGCGGCACCGTCGTTGGGGAGGGCGCGTGGGAGCCGCTCATCACGGTCGACGAGCACCACCGGCTGATCGCGATCCTCACTGATCCAGCGCGCGCGACGTACAGGGGCTGCGATGTGAAGCACCTTCTGACGGGGATCGCATTGTGCGACGTGTGCGATTCGCCTGTGCGGTATTTCGGGCCGAAGGGACTGAAGACACCCCGCTATCAATGCTCGAAGTCGTCTTGTGTGGGCCGACGTGTGGACATGGTGGATTTGCAGGTCACGGACACATTGTTGACGGCGTTGCGGCGTTGGGACATTCAGCAGCTCACGCCAGAAGAACGTGGTGAGGGACGCCAGGCTCAGGATGACATCCGCGCACTCCGGCAGCGGCTTGACGCTTTCACGGATGCAGCAGCAGGTGGGGAGATCACCCCTGCGGCTTTCGCGCGGATCGAGGGCAGGCTGTTGGGTGAGATCGCCCAGTTGGAACGGCGCGCGAAACACGTTGTGCTTTCGCCACTGGTTGCGCAGCTGGCTGGGGAGAACGCGTTTGACACGTGGGAGGGGTTAGCGTTGATGCAGCGCAGGGAGGTGATTCGCGCGACGTGTCGTGTGAGGATTCTTCGGTCGTCTCAGCGCGGACCGCGGAAATACTGCGCGCGCGACTTGTCAGTGGAGGTCGCACCTACGGGCTTCTAGCCAGCAAGAGCCTCCGTGAGGTGCAGGTGTTCGGTGTTGCTGAGTGTTTCCATCCGCACTCGGAGCATGTGTGGGGACACGCTGAGTTCTTCTGCGAGCTCGTAGTGGTTTCTGGTCCATTTCAGTGCATTGGCGAGGTGTTCGATTTTGATGAGCCGTCTTGCTGCGACGCGGTCGACGATGCGTTCTTCTCTGCTTTGGTAGGGGCCTGTTGTGTGGGTGCCGCGTTCGAGGTGAACGATTTCGTGGGTGAGGGTGCAGCGTTTGCAGGTGGGCACCAGGCGGGGGTGCAGCCAGATGCTGCGGCCGTCGGTGCATCCGTTCATCCAGTCCGGGAGCGGGATGTGGTCGTGCAGCGGGATTTGGGGGTAGCGGGTCATTAGGTCAGCGAATGGGTCGTACATGCGTTCGAATTTAGCGTGAGATGCTGACAGATTTCACGACATCAACTGGAGATTAGACCGTTCGAACGACACCCACCGAATTACCGCGTAACCGCGTTTTCCGCGTAGACAACACGAGCATCATTCGTTCAGCCGACGCTCAAGCTCACTAATGCGCACCGCCTGCGCGGCCACGGTCACTTCAAGCTTCTTCACTCGCGCCTCAAGCCTGCGGATACCCTGTTCAAGCTTCTGAGTTGGGTACACCGTGGCGCCAGCCAGCATGGGGAACATGCCTCGTTGGTCCTCAGGCAGTTTTGGCAGGCTGTCGGCGAGGTAGTCACGCAGCAGTCGCGCCAGTTTCAGTTCCGCGGGGATGGGATGGGTGTGCAGCGTGTTGAAGGGCACGACATCGGGGATTTGAGTGCTGCTGCACTCGTCAGGTTTATCGTCGCTCACATGGCCTCGTTGCTTTCCGAAATGCTCAGGGTTCTTTTCCGTGGAGCCAGGGACACTGGCGGTACGAGATTTCCAGAATCGCCGGGTAGCAATGACGGTCCGGACGCTACAGCGCTTCCAGGGGACGCCAGCCGCCTTGTTCTAGCACCTCGGCATCTTGCAGCCGACGACCCTGATCGCGCCGCCCAGCTTCTGTCTCACGATCTTCTGGGGCTTCTTCGACAATGACCGCGAATTGCGTGGCGGCCAGGTTGATGATGAGCGCTGAGCGGGCCTGCCCATTAATAACGGTCGGCATGCGAATGACGAGGCCGCGGCTCATCCAGTCAGCGACGTGGGCTTCGAGGGATTCGACGGTTTCGTTTGCGAAGCGGTAGCACACGTCGAGGTGCTTGAACATCAGGTATGCGGTCATTGGCTAGTCCTCCTGGTCGTCGCTGGTGTGCCGGTCCCCTGGTTTGCGCTCGTGTGCTGCGAGTTGTTCGTCGTCGAAGTCGGGGGTTGGGTCCTCTGGTGGGACGACGCCGAGTCTTCGCCTGCCTTCTGACGTGAGGTCTAAGTTCGGGCGCACACCCCGATCGATCTCCATTTGGCGTTGAACTTGTTCGTCGTCGGTGAGTGCGCTGCGGCGTTGTTTAGCTCGTAGGCGGCGGCCCAGCTCATCAAGAAGCTCCTCATCAGATACTTGTGAAAGTGCACCCGCGAAATGTCGCTCATGCTCCTTGATCCGGCGCTCGTTCTCCTGCAAGGCCATTAGGAAGCTGGCGGCATCTGACCTTCCGGCCTCCTTCAACTCGCGAGCGCTTATCCCCAGCACGGAAGCCATTCGCGCGAGCGTCTCCGGTGGTGCATCGACTCGGGCTTTGTCACCCGCCCTAACCCATTGGAAGCCTGATTCAATCTGCCGCCATCGTCCCTCGCTGATCCCTGCGAGCTCTGCCGCCCTCCGGATTGACAGCTTGGGAATCTGCGCGGCTCTGGTGCGCCGGATCAGCCGTGCCTCTGCTGGCGCATCTGAATCGCTCATGGGGTTCAGCATGTACCGCGAAATCTGCGAAGTCCACTAACGCACACATCGCGCAATTTCGCAGTTACACGCGTGTT